>NZ_BMPM01000004.1 GCF_014647595.1 Paenarthrobacter histidinolovorans
AGTCACCATCGGGGGTTTCGTTCATGATTTTCACCAACGCCCCGTCGGTGTCCGCTTCGAGCAGGGAATCCCACTCACGGCCCCAGACGACCTTGATCACGTTCCAGCCCGCGCCGCGGAAGAACGCTTCGAGTTCCTGCATGATCTTGCCGTTACCGCGCACCGGCCCGTCCAGGCGCTGGAGGTTGCAGTTAATCACGAAGTTCAGGTTGTCCAGGTTCTCGTTCGCGGCGAGCTGGAGCAGGCCACGGGACTCGGGCTCGTCCATTTCCCCGTCACCAAGGAACGCCCAGACCTGCTGGTCCGAGGTGTCTTTGATGCCACGGTTCTGCAGGTACCGGTTGGACTGGGCCTGGTAAATCGCGTTCATCGGGCCGATACCCATCGACACGGTCGGGAATTCCCAGAAATCAGGCATCAACCGCGGGTGCGGGTACGAGGACAACGCGTGCCCGGCCTTGGACTTCTCCTGCCGGAACCCGTCCAGGTCCTCCTCGCTCAACCGGCCTTCCATGAACGCCCTGGCGTACATCCCCGGGGAAGCGTGGCCCTGGAAAAACACCTGGTCCCCGCCGCTGGGGTGGTCCTTGCCGCGGAAGAAATGGTTGAACCCCACCTCGTACAACGTCGCAGCACCGGCATAGGTCGAAATATGCCCGCCGACCCCAATATCCGAACGCTGCGCACGATGGACCATCACCGCGGCGTTCCACCGCATATACGCCCGGTACCGGCGCTCGAACTCCTCGTTCCCCGGGAACGGCGCTTCCTGGTCCACCGGGATCGTGTTCACATAATCAGTGGTCGTCACCATAGGCACACCCACCGACCTGGCCCCAGCACGCTGCAACAAACTCCGCATAATGTACTGGGCCCGCTCGGTACCCTGCTCAGCGATCAACGCATCAAGGGACTCAATCCACTCCGCGGTCTCTTCCGGATCACGATCAGGCAGCTGGGCAGTCAACCCGCTGAGGATGTGTGAGGTCTCTTCTCCTGCAGCCACGTCCAACCTTCCTTTTGGCGCATGCATCGGCGCCTCAGGTCTGGCAGGGTGACTGCCCGTCGTGAACGCGTCGTGTGCGGCATCTCGGTTTCAACAGCCCGGTCGGATGCGCCGGGCAGGTCTTGTGAGCGCTTGGCTGCCCAGTAGAATTCTGCGGGGCGATCGCCCTGCAGCCAGAGCGCTCATGGCCACTCTAGCTTTCGTGGCGCTGCTATGCGTAGCCGCAGCCCCCGCAGGGCGTTGTATGTCACATCTGAACAGCCTGCGTGACGTAAAGCACGCGCTTGCCACGGGCCCGAAACACCCCAGGTGGTGCGGAATGTGCCCCGGTGCAGGGAGAATGGCTTGAAGCAGGCGCCCAAAGGGTGTTGGCTGTTAGTAATGGAAGTCACTTCAAAAGGAGGAAACGTGAGCGAGGCCGACGCCGCCACATCGGTAAATGTGGCGGAACGAATGGGTTTCAAAGATGGGGATCTGATTCAGGAGCGCGGCTACGACGACGACGTCGACTTCGACTTGCGTGATGATATTGAAGATGTCACGGGCTCGGAATTGCTCGATGAAGACGATCACGACGTCGTTGATGCGGTCATCTTCTGGTGGCGCGACGGCGACGGCGACCTCGTTGACGGCCTCATGGATTCGCTCACGACGCTGAAGGAAGGCGGAGTTGTCTGGGTACTGACCCCCAAGTCAGGAAGGGACAACTACGTGTCTCCGGCCGATATCCAGGACGCAGCCCCCACCTCGGGACTTCACCTGACTACCTCCGCCGGGGTCTCCAAGGACTGGAGCGCCACCCGGTTGGTGCCTAAGAAGAACAAATGACGGAAGTCCAGCAGGCACCTGCTGCGGTCCAGGTTCCCCGCACAGGTCAGCCTGCACCGGATTTCGAACTGCTCAACCAATACGGTGAGCCTGTGCGGCTGGCGGACTATCGCGGCCGCAACGTCGTAGTTGTGTTTTTCCCTTTTGCCTTCTCCGGAATCTGTACTGGCGAGTTGTGTGAAATCCGTGACAACATCGCTCAGTTCAACGACGCGGATGCAAGCGTGCTGGCAATTTCCGTCGACAGCAAATTTGCCCAACGGGCTTACGCCGAGCATGAGGGCTTCGACTTCGATCTCTTGGCGGATTTTTGGCCGCATGGTGCTGTTGCCCGGGATTACGGCGTATTCGATGAGGCCAGCGGGATGGCCCTGAGGGGCACCTTCATCATCGACGCGCTGGGCGTTATCCGTTACGTCGTGGTCAATCCCCGGGGCCAGGCGAGGGACTTCGACGAGTACCGCCGGGCCCTATCAGCCCTGGCGGACCAGCGGCCATGAGCAACCGGGGGCCTGGCATGGGCATGACCGGGTTCGCCAGTATGGCACCCGCGGCTGCTGTCCAGCTTGACCCCTGGGAACGGGAAGCCCTGGGTCCCGCGGTGCGGGTCCTGCAGGGCCAGCGCCTGGCTGTCCTTACGGGCGCAGGGTTGAGTACCGATTCCGGGATACCGGATTACCGGGGACCGGGTTCTGCGCCGAGAAACCCCATGACCTACCAGGAGTTCATTGGTAGCGAGGCCAACCGGAAGCGCTACTGGGCGCGCAACCACATCGGCTGGTCCCACCTCCGGCATGCTGACCCCAACGCCGGCCATGCCGCCGTCGCGCTGATGGAACGGCGAGGCCTCCTGAGCGGGCTCATCACGCAAAACGTTGACAGGCTTCATGAGGAGGCCGGAAGCGTCAATGTAGTGGATCTGCATGGCCGCTTCGATCAAGTGATCTGCCTTTCCCACGGGCACACTTTCAGCAGGCAGCTCATCGCGGCCATCCTGGAAGAGATTAATCCAGGATTCGTGGAAGCTGCTGTTGAGTCAGGTCTGGTGGAGATGGCGCCGGATGCCGACGCAACCGTGGAAGATTCCGACCTCATCAAATCGTTCGTCATGGCCGTGTGCCCGATCTGCGGCGGAATCCTGAAACCCGATTTTGTGTACTTCGGGGAAAACGTCCCCAAAGACCGCGTAGCGCGTGCCTACGGCATGGTTGATGGTGCGGAAGCCCTGCTGGTGGCCGGTTCGTCGTTGACAGTGCAGAGCGGTCTCCGGTTCGTCCGCCATGCATTCAAGGCGGGAAAACCGGTGGTGATCATCAACAAGGGGAGCACCCGCGGAGACGAATTTGCGTCAGTGAAACTTGAGCTGGGCGTCAGTGGCGCATTGGACCACCTTGCGAGGACCTTGCAGGATCTTCCGGACGCTCCGGACCCGATTGGTGTTTCCGGCAGTTGATCCTGTAGAGTCATTGTTCGTTGGTTGAAGCGCTGAGGAAGTCGGAAGGCGCGTAAAGCCGAACTTTGGGTCTTTAGCTCAGCTGGTAGAGCGCCACGTTTACACCGTGGATGTCATCGGTTCGATCCCGGTAGGACCCACCAATCAGAACCCCGCCTCCATTCTTGGAGGCGGGGTTTTTTTATTGTCTCTGCCACTTCCTGGCGCGTCCCTGGCGGAACGCTTGGCGGCAAATAATGTCACTCACTAACACTTCTGCCCATAGGACGCTGGGAACGAAGGCACGAGTCACTGAAGCGTGCGCGTGGGAATTGTTCATGGAGCGAGGCCCTGGTTGGAGCCGCTGGCAGATCGAGTCGTCGCGGAAGTTCAGGCGCGTGTCGCCGCAACGGCGGTGATTTCCGGGCTGGGCGTGGCCCTGTTGGCTTGGGTTGTCGCCCTCATCGGATTGAACGGAGCCGGAAAGATCTCCCTGATGCGGATCGCGTTGGGAATCATCCGCCCGCAGGCCGGAAGTGTCCGGATGTGCGGCCAGCCGCTGGCAGACCTGCCGCCAGCAAGTGGGCTGAGGTGGGAGCCTTGATCGAGATTCCACCTGGCTACCCTGAACTCACGGTGCGGAAGAATCTGCACATCGCCCGATGGCTCCAGGGCGGAAGCCCTGGTTGATCCACGGAGCATTACGGTCCGCCAACGTCGTCCTGTCAGGTTCGTTGTCCAGGCGTCCGTATATTGTCCGAGGGTGGTCCTACGGTTACGTCCATGGAGCACGTTTACATCCGCACATCCGCCCAGGGCGAGCCGGCCGTCGTCGTAAGAGGGGGCCGGGAGTGGAGGATTGCCGTGGAGCCTGTCCGCTGGTTCGAAAGGGTTGCCTGGTGGGAGGCATCCAAAAGGATGCCACGTGGAACCGGCCGTGTGGATGTTGAGGTCCTGCAGGTCCAGGTGCGGCTGGGAAACAACGCCCGTTCCGCTCTCGCCACGTGGCAACTGGTACGCGACGGATCAGGAGGGGGCTGGTGCCTCCGGGGCGAAGACGCCGTGGCAGCCTAGGGAGCCAGTGCAGGCAAGCAGCTTTTGGGCAGGAAATGGATGAGCTCTCCACCGCGACTATTGGGGGATGCCGCGGTGGAGAGCTCGAAAATGAATATACAGCCAACTTTTGGGTTTGGAAAGCCGGGCGGTCGGGAGGGCGTCACGTGCCACTATGATGGTTATTGTTCAGCAGATTGAACAATGAATTGTAATGTCGAAGGAGAATCATGGCCGATTCCCGTACCACCCGCTCCGAGGGGTTGGGCGCTTCGTCGCCGGCCCCCGCCGTCACGCGCGCCGCCGCCGTACTGGAAGCCTTGGCTGATTCCCCTTCCGGTCGTTTGACCCTGAGTGATCTGTCCCGTGAACTGGGAATTCCGAAGTCATCAACGTCCAACCTGCTTTTGGCGCTCGAGGAAGCGCGCCTCATCATCAGGCAGGGAGCAGATTTCGCCTTGGGGAGAAAGCTGGTGGAACTCGGAGCTGCGTACCTCAGCCGCCTTGACGAAGTGCAGGAGTTCTATAAGTACTGCGAGCAGGCTCCAACGCTGTCCGGCGAGACGGTCCGGATTGCGATGCTCGACGGCGACCACGTCATCTATCTTGCGCGTTACGAAGGGCACCCCGCCGTCCGGTTGACGTCCAATATTGGCGATAAGATGCCGGTCTCGCTGTGCAGCGTGGGCAAGACCCTGCTGGCCCAGCTGCATGATCACGACATCGAGGCCATGTTCCCGGACGGCATGGAATTGCCCACAATGACCGCCAACTCGCTCCGGACCGCCGAGGAACTCAAGGCGCAGATCGCCACGATCCGCAAGCAAGGCTTTGCATTCGAGGACGAAGAGTCCACGGTGGGCGTAGTGTGCCTCGCGGTTCCGGTGCCCACCCACGGAGCGCACGGCCCCAGCCTTGGTCTCTCGGTCACGGCGCTGAAGGCGACATATTCGGAAGAGCAGGGGGCGCTCATGGTGAAGGAACTCAAGGAGTTGGCGCGTTCGCTGGGCAACCCCATGGGGTGATTTTTATAAATCAGATTTTAACCTTGGCAATGCGTTCAGCAAGCTGTACTCTGTTCATCATAGTGATCTTGGCGGTGATGCCATCACTATCTCACTGGGCCAACGGGGGCCCGGGGTGATTTTGAGGGAGTGCTTGTGACAACTCGTACTAAGACAAACTTCGCGGCGGAAGCTGATGAAGCCGTCGTCGAACCGGAGCAGCTCCGGCGGGCGACGCTGGCCAGTTCCGTGGGCTCCGCCCTGGAATACTACGACTTCTACATCTACGGCCTGGCTTCGGCGCTGATCTTCGGGCCACTGTTCTTTTCGCCGCTCGGTCCGGACGGGGCATTGATTGCGTCATTTGCCACCTATGGTGTCGGATTTGCCGCCCGACCCTTCGGCGGCTTGATCTTCGGCTACATCGGGGACAGGTTCGGCCGCAAAATGGTCCTGATCCTGACTATTGCTTTGATGGGTACGGCAAGCTTCGCCATTGGCCTCCTGCCCACCTTCGAGCAGGCCGGGATGATCGGTGCGGTATTGCTCGTGACCCTGCGCATCATTCAGGGGCTCGGCGCTGGTGCTGAGCAGGCCGGCGCCACTACGCTGATTTCCGAAGTCGCACCGCGTCGTCGTCGTGGTTTTTTCGCTTCGCTGCCGTTCGTAGGCATCCAGCTCGGTACTCTGCTTGGCGCGGGCACGTTCGCGCTGATCACCATGGCCGACAAGTCCGTCCTGCAGGGCTGGTTGTGGCGGGTGCCGTTCCTCGCCAGCTTCATTCTGATCGTGATTGCCATCTTCATCCGGCTCAAGCTTAAGGAAACACCTGCGTTCCAGGAGCTGGAAAAGCACAAAAACGTGGTCAAGAACCCGATCGGCGCCTTGTGGAAGCACTCCAAGAAGAATGTGCTGATCGGCATTGGTCTTCGCATGGGAGAAAACGGAAACTCCTCGATCTACTCTGCCCTGTTGGTTTCATTCATGAGCATGCCCGCGGGCGTCTTTGCTGGCAACAACTCCATCGGTCCGGTCGGGCTGTTGATCGCTGCGGGATTCGCAGCCGTCATGGTGGTGACCTTCGGTGCATTGTCCGACAGGTACGGCCGGGTGCCGGTCTACCGCTATGGCGCGTTGTTCCAGGCGATCATTGCCGTACCGGCCTTCTACTTGGTCACCCTGGGCAACGTCACCTTGGTATGGGTGGTCATGGCGGTGGGAATCGCCATCGGCGTCCAGTCGATGCTTGGGCCGCAGTGCCCGCTGCTGCCTGAACTGTTCGGATCGCAGTACCGTTTCACCGGTGTGGCCATGAGCCGTGAGATCTCAGCTGTACTGGCCGGTGGCCTTGCGCCCCTGCTCGGAGCCCTGATGCTGGCCGCCACCAACCACTCCTGGCTGGTGCTCGCCATCTACTCCTTGGTCCTTGCGCTCATTTCCTTCGTGACCACCTTCTTTACCCCCGAGACGGTTGGCCGCGACCTCGTCAGCACCGAAGACGCCAAGTAGCCGCCAACACCGCTGCTGAAACTCTCGTCGATACGGCGTCCCTCCACTGGAGGGGCGCCGTACTGCTTTCTGTGGTTCTTCCCGTCCGGGGTGCTGGAAATTCGTGGACAGCGGTGCAGAATTGGTGCAGCGACAGAGGAGTGTGTCCATGACGGCAACCAAGGGCGTGGCATCGCCGGAGAGCCCCGGTCAAATCCAGGGGTCCAGCGGCACCAGGTTTCGTCCCGAGATCCAGGGGCTTCGTTCACTGGCCGTGCTCATGGTGGTGTCGTATCACATCTGGTTCGGCAGGGTTTCAGGAGGCGTGGACGTCTTCCTGCTGATTTCCGCTTTCCTGATGACCCTGCAGTTCGTCAACCGTTACGAGCAATCCCGGCCGGTGTCGTTGATCCGGCACTGGCTGCACCTGTTCTGGAGGCTGCTTCCCGCGGTCGTGGTAGTCCTGACGGGCACTTTGGCGGCAACGTTCGCGATCGTCCCCCGGACGAGGTGGACGGAGATCGTCAATCAGGCCTGGGCTTCACTGTTCTATGTGCAAAACTGGCTGCTTCAAAAACAGGTGGTCAACTACTACGCCGCTGATCACAGCCTGGCGAGTCCCATGCAGCATTTCTGGTCGTTGTCCATCCAGGGGCAGGTCTTCATCCTCTGGCCGGCGATCTTCGTCATTACGGGCTTGCTGTGCCGGAAGTTCGGGCTGCGTTACCGGTCAGTGTTGCTGGGAATCTTCGGGCTGGTCTTCGTGGCGTCGCTGAGCTATTCGATCTACTTCACCGCAGCGCACCAGGAACTGGCGTACTTCGATACCCTTGCCCGGCTGTGGGAGTTTGCGTTGGGCACCCTGGTCGCGCTGCTGCTTCCCTTCCTGCGCCCGGGACGTGGTCCGGGAACAGTCCTGGGATGGGTGGGGGTTGCTGCAATGCTCAGTTGCGGCGTGATCCTCCAGGTCCGCACGGCGTTCCCTGGCTTCGTTGCGCTGTGGCCCACCCTCGCGGCGGTGGCTGTCATCATTGCAGGCCAGACGGGAAGCCGTTTCGGCGTCGATCGCATCCTGTCCTCCAGGTTGCTGGTGGGGCTTGGATCCACCTCCTACGCCCTTTACCTGTGGCACTGGCCACTGTTGGTCATCGCCCTGGTGTGGATCGGTGAAGACCACGCGGACGCACTGACGGGCGCAGTGATCGTGGGTCTTTCCCTGCTGCTGGCGTACCTCACCACCAGGTTTGTGGAACAGCCGCTGCGGTCTTGGCGGTGGCCGGAGGCAAAGCGCCGCCGTCTGGCCCTGGCGGTGTTGGTTTGCCTTGCTGTGGGGGCGACCCCGATGACCGTTTTCGGGTTCCAGCAGCAGCAAGAGAAGAACGCCATTGCCGGCCAGGATTCCGAAGACAATCCGGGCGCCAGGGCGTTGTTGCCGGGCTATGTGAACCGGGTGGGCAAGGACGCCAGGACGCTTCCAACACCTGAGCAGCTTCCGGCCGACTGGGGCAAGCTTGATGGGCCGTGCACAGGTGAGTTGCGTCCCCAGGACCCGGTCTTGTTCGCGGAGTGCCAGCAGAACGACATCGGTGCCGATGCCGCGAAGACCATCTTCGTAGTGGGGCAATCCCACTCCCTGCAGTGGCTCGGTGCAATCGGCCCCCTGGCAAAAGAGCGTAACTGGCGGGTCCAGGCCATCACGTTTGGAGCCTGCCCCTTCATGACGCAAACGGATGAGGTAGGCGACGAATGCAACGCCTTCAACCGGAATGTCCGTGAGCACATACGGCTCCACCGGCCGGATGCGGTCTTCCTTGTCGGGACTGCGGCTGTCCCGGATTCTCCGGAAGAGGACCTTACCTGGGGGCTCGATGAACTGGTCGGAGAAATCACCGATCAAGGAATTGAGGTCATTGCCATGCGGGACAATCCGCGGTTCTCCTTCAGTCCCAGTGAATGTGCCATGGCTTCCGGCGTTGATGACCCGCGCTGCCGTCCCGCACTGTCCTCTGTGTTGGCTGCGGACAATCCGCTCGATCAGCTGGACGGAAACTTCACCGGCTTGTCCATCCTTGATATGACTGACCTGATCTGTGACGGTGCTTCCTGTCCGGGGATCATCGGCAACGTCTACGTGTACTTGGACGACAACCACCTCTCGAGCACGTACACCAGGAGCATGGCTGATGCATTGTCCGAGAGGTGGCTTGGCGCCACCGGGTGGTAGTCGGGCTTAGTAGAAGTGGACCGGGTCCACGAGGTGGGGGAGTTCGCCACCGTCCAGGAAGATGCGCAGGTTGTCACAGAAGCGTTCGGCAATGAGCCTGTTTTCAGCCGTGCTCAACGCCGAGGTGTGCGGGGACACCAGGACCTTGGGGTGGTTCCACAGCGGGCTGTCCTGGGGCAGCGGCTCCACGGCGAACACGTCCAGGCATGCGTAGCCAACCTGTCCGTTGTCCAGTGCTGCCAGCAAGGCGTCTTCGTCCACTACCGTGCCGCGTCCCACGTTGACGAAAACTGTTCCAGGCTTCATGGCGGAGAAGATGTCCCCGTTGAACAGCTTTTCCGTGTACGGCGTGCCGGGCAGTGTGTTGACCACGGCATCGGCGTCGGCCACCAGGGCTGCCAGGCCGTCGTTGTTGGTGACTTGGTCGATTCCCTCGATGGTTTCGACGTTGCGCTTGGTTCCGCTGACCCTCATGCCCAGGGCACGCGCGATGCGGGCTGTTTCCATGCCAATTTCACCCAGGCCTGCAATGACTACCTTGGATCCGTTGGCCAGCTTGGTGGGCGTCCGCAGTTCCGGCCAAAACTTGGCCGCCTGGTCCTGTGCCATCGCGGCACTGCGCTTGAAGCCGTTGAGGATTCCGAATGCCGAGAATTCAGCCAGGGGCAGGGCGTGCACACCGGCTGAGGTGGTGACGTGGAACTTCCTGAGGGTTTCGGTGTCCAGGCCCGAGGCCTTGACCGCTCCACCGGCGCCGGCTGCCATGGCGTGGATCCACTGCAGGTGCGGGTTGCTTTTGGCGATGCGCGCAAGTCCAGCGGGACTTTCATTGGGGAAGCCGTAGAGGATCTGTGCCTTACTCAGCATGTCCCAATAGCGTTCTTCCTGTTGCGGTGACCTTTTGAAGGCGGGGTCGCCCGCGTGGTCTGCGGGAAAGCGCTCCGGGGGAAGCAGCCCGGGTTCGTAGAGAACTGTTATGGAGGGATCTACAGCGCGGATCTGCTCTACGTGCTCAGCTTCGAGCGGTACAGCGATGGCGATGGTAAGTTCATCAGTCGTCATAGTGTTCATCATACTGAATGGCGGCTAGGATATTGAACAGAATTTCCATAGATGACCACAACGAA
Organism: Paenarthrobacter histidinolovorans; assembly: GCF_014647595.1. Taxonomy (GTDB): domain Bacteria; phylum Actinomycetota; class Actinomycetes; order Actinomycetales; family Micrococcaceae; genus Arthrobacter; species Arthrobacter histidinolovorans. The sequence continues at coordinate 10,163 of NZ_BMPM01000004.1, forward strand.
GTGAGGTGTTACCTGCCATGACCACCAAACGTGTGGGTTTCGTCGGTCTGGGTCTGATGGGCGCGCCCATGGCGTCCAATCTTGCCACCGCCGGATGGACCGTCACCGCCTGGAACCGCTCCGACGCCGCGTTCGAAGCACTCCCCGGCATCGACCGGGCCGCCAGCGTTGCCGCGTTGCGGGACGAAGGCGCCATCATCTTCATGCTCCCGGACCTTCCGTACATCGAGGAAGCAGCCGCGGACCTGCTTGACGCCTGGCGCGGTTCGGCGCCGCGCCCGGGTACCGCCGTCGTCGTCATGAGCAGCGTCTCCCCAACGGGAGTCCAGCGTTTCGGAGAACTGGTGGACCAGGCAAGTGGCGGCAACGCCATTGTGGTGGACGCGCCGGTCAGTGGCGGAACCGCAGGCGCGAAGAGCGGTACCCTCGCCATCATGGTGGGGGCCGATGAAGGCCGCTTCGAGCAGCTTGAGCCACTTTTCCAGGCCATGGGCACCACCGTGCGGCGGATGGGACCCCTGGGGTCCGGATCGCTTGCCAAGGCGTGCAACCAACTGATTGTCGGAACCACGACGGCGGCCCTCGCCGAAGCCGCGGAACTCGCCGAACGCTCCGGGATGGACGTGCAGGCGCTTTTCGAGGTGCTGTCCGGGGGATTGGCCGGAAGCCGGGTGCTGGACAACGTTGGTCCGCGCCTGGCAGCCAAGGACTATGCCCCAACAGGACCGGCCAAGTTCATGCACAAGGACCTTGGCTTCGTGCTCGCCAGTGCTGAAGCAGCAGGCTCCGCCACGCCAATGGCCTCGGCGGCACTTGCGTTGTACGCCGAACTCAAACGCCAGGGCCTTGGCGACCAGGACCTTGCCGTCGTCCGGCAAGCCATCGCAAACCTGGGCCGGACACCGGCCGCTGCAACATCCACCAGCACCTGAACTGTATCCACGAGCAAATGAACTGTCGCAATTGAAGAAGGAATGACGAACAAACCATGAGTGCACTTTTCGATCTGACCGGGCGCATTGCCTTGGTTACTGGTTCAAGCCGGGGGATAGGCAACGCCCTTGCCAGGGGCCTCGCCGATGCCGGTGCCACCGTTGTGCTTAACGGCATCAACGCTGAACGGCTTGAGGCATCGCACCAGGCGATGGCTGCGGAGTATCCGGAGGGGAGGGTCCATAGCCGGGCCTTCGACGTTACGGACGCCGATGCTGCCGCTGAAGGGGTCGCCTGGGTGGAACAGAACGTTGGGCCTCTGGACATCCTGGTGAACAATGCCGGCATCCAACACCGCGTTCCCATGCTGGACCTTGACGTCAAGGACTGGGACAGGGTCATCACCACGGATCTCACCAGCGCTTTCCTCGTGGGCCGGGAGGCCGCCCGTCACATGATTCCCAGGGGTCAGGGCAAGATCATCAACATCTGTTCGGTCCAGACTGACCTGGCCCGTCCCACCATCGCGCCGTACGTTGCCGCCAAGGGTGGCTTGCGTAACCTCACCCGGGCCATGACCGCCGAGTGGGCAGCATCCGGCCTGCAGATCAACGGCATCGCCCCCGGATACATCCACACCGAAATGACCCAAAACCTGGTCGATGACGCCGACTTCAACTCCTGGATCCTGGGCCGTACCCCGGCCAACAGGTGGGGAACCACGGCAGACCTCGCCGGACCCACCGTATGGCTCGCATCGCAGGCATCGAACTTCGTGAACGGCCAAACGATCTTCGTCGACGGCGGAATGACGGTGGTGGTCTAATGAGCCTCAATCTCCCTGCATCCGGTCCTGCCGTTGTAGCCCACGGCAAAGGCGATCTTCGCATCGAGGACATCCCCATGGCGGCACCGCAATCCGGCGAGTCAATTGTCGGGATTGCCTATGGCGGGATCTGTGGTTCGGACCTCCACTACTGGCTCCACGGTGCTGCCGGCGAGTCCATTCTCAAAGAACCCATGGTCCTCGGCCACGAAATTGTTGGAGTTGTTCTCCAGCAGGCAGCTGACGGTACGGGCCCCGCAGCGGGTACGCCCGTGGCTGTGCATCCGGCAACCCCGGCGCCCGGCAGCGTCCGGTACCCCGCGGACCGGCCAAACCTGTCCCCGGGGTGCACCTATCTGGGGAGTGCGGCGCGTTACCCGCATACGGATGGCGCTTTCAGCCGTTACGCCAACCTGCCCGCCAGGATGCTGCGCCCCTTGCCTGCAAACCTGGACCTTCGCACGGCGGCGTTGGTGGAACCGGCCAGCGTGGCCTGGCACGCCGTCTCCCGTGCGGGTGAGGTACGGGGCAAGACCGCGCTCGTGATCGGCAGCGGTCCAATTGGCGCCCTCTGCGTTGCAGTCTTGAAGCGCGCCGGGGCAGCCAAAATTGTCGCCGTCGACATGCACGACAAGCCGCTGGAGATCGCGCGTGCAGTCGGCGCTGACGAGGTCCTCAAGGGTGACGACGCCGACGCCATCGCGGCGGTGGATGCCGACGTCGTTATTGAATCCTCAGGGAGCCATTACGGACTGGCCTCGGCCATCAAAGGTGCCACCCGCGGAGGCAAGGTGGTGATGGTAGGGCTGCTGCCCTCCGGACCCCAGCCGGTGTTCATTTCGCTCGCGATCACGCGCGAGCTGGAACTGCTGGGCTCTTTCCGCTTCAACGACGAGATCGATGACGTCATCGCGGCCCTGGCTGACGGCTCCCTGTTCGTGGACCCCGTCGTGACGCACGAGTTCGATCTCGCACATGGCCTTGAAGCTTTCGAGGTGGCGAAGAACTCGGCCGGGTCCGGCAAGGTGTTGCTGAACTTCCGGGACAGTTAGTTCCTGGAGACGGGGACGAAGACGCGGGGCTGGTCATCCCAGCTGGGTGCCAGCTCCGCGATCGTCTGGCGCATGATTTTAGCGGCGGCATCGCGCGCCATCGCACCGTTACCGGCATCGATGGCATGGGCAACGTCCATGTGCCACTGGAGCGCTTCCTTCTGGGGATGCTCCGGCATGAGGCCATGAACGGTCCGGCCCGTGAGGGTTTCGGTGACCTGTCCAATGAGGTTGGCGAACATCTCGTTGCCCGACCCGGACAACACCAGGGCATGGAAGCGGATGTCGAGATCAAGGAACGTCGCCATGTCCCCGGCATCCCCTGCCTCCTTCATGGCCAGGGAAATGCCCACCAGTTCCTGCCGCAGGCTCCCGGGTGCGTTGCCGGCGGCGAGTTCGGCCGCCACGGGCTCGACGGCGGAACGCAACTCGGCCAACGACCGCAACTGCGCGCCGCGACCTTCGCCCGCGAGACGCCACCGGATGACCAGGGGATCGAAGGGATTCCAGCGGTGGGCAGGAAGAACGCGGATGCCTACCCGCTTGATCGTTTCCACAAGCCCGAGGGATTGGAGGACCCGCACTGCTTCACGCACCACCGAACGCGAGACGTTGAGTTCGTCTTCCAAATGCTCAGCCAACATCACGTGTCCCGTGGGAAGGGCGCCACCCACAATCCGGGTTCCCAAATGCTCAACGGCGCGGTGGTGAAGGCTGGTTGACATAGAGGTAAGCATAGTGGCGCGGGGTGGCCCGGAGCGCGGGTATCCGCGCCGGGAACGGATTCCGTGCCTCCGCAGCGGCCGCCGGGCATCATAGACTGTTTATGACGCGGCAGCTTCCACAACGTGGGCTCCGCTTTCCCGCCCACGGTTTAAATACGTATGGTTTATTACAGCCCCTGGTTTTGAAATCGTTTCCCGCGTGTCCTGCTTGGGTACGTCGGGACTGTTTGCACACGAACGAATTGGAGTTTTGATGTCAGCACACATCGGTGTCACCGGCCTTGCGGTGATGGGCGCCAACCTGGCCCGCAACCTCGCACGCAACGGCTTCACCGTGGCTCTCCACAACCGCTCCGTGGAAAAGACTGACGCCCTGCTGGAAAAGCACGGCACGGAAGGCGACTTCATCCGCACGGAAACGCTGCAGGAACTCGTCGATTCCCTCGAAAAGCCCCGCCGTGTCCTCATCATGGTCAAGGCAGGCGCCCCCGTCGACAACGTCATCGAGCAGCTGGAACCGCTGCTCGAGGCAGGCGACATCATCATCGACGCCGGTAACTCGCACTACGAGGACACCCGCCGCCGCGAGGCAGCACTGGCCAAGAAGGATCTTCACTTTGTGGGTGTTGGCGTGTCCGGCGGTGAAGAAGGCGCGCTGAACGGCCCGTCCATCATGCCCGGTGGCTCCCGTGAGTCCTACGACGCACTCGGCCCGCTGCTGGAAAAGATTTCCGCCAAGGTCGACGGCGAACCCTGCTGTGCTTGGATCGGCACCGATGGCGCCGGTCACTTCGTCAAGATGGTCCACAACGGCATCGAGTACGCCGACATGCAGGTCATCGGTGAGGCCTTCGACCTCCTCCGCTCCGGCGCAGGCATTGAGCCGGCTGAGCAGTCCAAGATCTTCGCTGAGTGGAACAAGGGCGATCTGTCCTCCTTCCTGATCGAAATCTCCGCCGAGGTCCTCGGCCACGTCGACGCCAAGACCGGCAAGCCGTTCGTGGACGTCGTGGTTGACGCTGCAGGTCAGAAGGGCACGGGCCGCTGGACGGTCATCTCCGCCCTGGAACTCGGCTCGCCGGTCTCCGGCATTGCCGAGTCCGTGTTCGCCCGTGCACTGTCCTCCCAGACCGAGCAGCGCAAGCTCGGCCAGGAACTGCTCGCCGGCGAAGAGGCCTCCGTGGAAATCCCTGAGACGTTCGTTGAGGACGTCCGCCAGGCACTCTACGCCTCCAAGCTCGTGTCATACGCACAGGGCCTGGACATGCTGACCTCCGCAGCCAAGGAATATGGCTGGGACCTCAAGCTGGACGAAATCGCTTCCCTCTGGCGTGCAGGCTGCATCATCCGTGCAGAGCTGCTTAAGGACATCACCAAGGCCTACGCTGCCGAGGAGAAGCCTGCCAACCTGCTGTTCGCGCCGGCCTTCACCAAGGCCATCGCAGAGGCACTGCCGGCCTGGCGCCGCGTTGTGGCCACCGCCGTGCAGCTGGGCATCCCGGTACCGGTGTTCTCCTCCTCCCTGGCTTACTACGACGGCCTCCGCCGCAAGCGTGTTGCCGCCGCCCTGATTCAGGGCCAGCGTGACCTCTTCGGCGCACACACCTACGGCCGCGTAGACACCGAGGGCACGTTCCACACCCTGTGGGGCGAAGACAAGTCCGAGATCTCGGCTGTCGACACCCACTAGCAGACACGTGGGCGGGTAATACCGCCGTGCACAAGGCCGGTTCCTTCCGATTACGCTGGGAGGAGCCGGCCTTTGCCGTAACGGAGCTCCCGTTCAGGTGCTGGGCCACCAGCAAAGGACGAACCATGCCAGCCAGCACCGCACTTGTTACCGGCGCCTCCACAGGTATCGGATTTGAGACGGCCATTGCCTTGGCGTCCGCGGGTTTCACTGTCTATGCAGGTGCGCGCCGCGTGGACCGGATGGAGCCCCTGAAGGACTACGGGATAACAGTGCTTCACCTCGACGTGACTTCCGAGGAATCAATGGCGTCAGCGGTGGCGCAGGTGGTGGCCGCCCACGGACGGGTGGACGTGCTGGTCAACAACGCCGGCTATGGTTCCTACGGTTCGCTCGAGGAGGTCCCCCTCGCTGAGGGAAGGCGGCAGTTCGAGGTCAATGTCATGGGCCTTGCACGGATGACCCAGCTGGTTCTTCCGCGAATGCGGGCGGCAGGGACGGGCCGGATCATCAATGTGGCGTCCATCGGTGGAAAGATCTACGAGCCGCTGGGGGCCTGGTACCACGGCACCAAGTTCGCCGTGGAGGGAATGAGCGACTCACTGCGCCTGGAGTTGAAGCCGCACGGCATCGACGTCGTCATCATTGAGCCATCAGGGACCGACACCGAATGGGGCACTATCGCCGGCGAGGGACTGCTGGCCACATCAGGCGGCGGTCCGTACGCCGACCAGGCGCATGTTGTTGCGGCAGCGCTGGCATCCACCTCGGGTGACGGCCACGTGCTTTCCACTCCGGCAAGGGTGGTGGCAAAAGCCATCCTCCGGGCCGCAAAGGCAAAACGCCCCAGGACCCGCTACCCGGTGGGGCGGGGGGCCTGGAGCGTTCTGGCAATGCGAAGGATTCTTCCGGACAGGGCGTTCGACGCCGTGTTCCTGAACTTCTACAAAGGACTGGCCGGCTAGATGCGGTATTCGATGTAGTACTCCGCCGGATCCACGGCGGGCTTCGTTTCGGACCTGGCATCACGGTGCCTCCAGGTCGCTGGAATCCCGGTGATGATCGACTCCGGTGGGGCGTCCTTCACCACAACGGCATTGGCACCCACTGCACTGTCCGCTCCGATGGTGATCGGGCCCAGCACCTTGGCGCCGGCACCAATGGTGACCCGGTCACCAATGGTGGGGTGGCGCTTTACCTTGGCAAGGGAGCGGCCGCCGAGGGTGACACCGTGATAAATCATCACGTCATCACCAATCTCCGACGTCTCACCGATAACGACACCCATGCCGTGATCAATGAAGAACCTGCGGCCGATCGTGGCCCCGGGGTGGATCTCGATGCCCGTCAGGAACCTCGCGAGCTGCGAAATCAGGCGCGCCGGAAACCGGAGCGCCGGGTTTTGCCAGAGCTTGTGGGTCAGGCGGTGCGCCCAGATGGCATGCAATCCGGAGTATGCGAAAAAGTTCTCAAAAGAACCTCGCGCCGCCGGGTCGTGTGACCGGGCGGCGTCGAGGTCTTCCTTAAGTCTTGCGAAGAAGCTCACAAAGACCTTTCTACAGGAAACGAAGGTGTGCGGGCGTTGTGTTAGCCGCGGATGTCATCAAACAGCACGGTGGAGATGTAGCGCTCTCCGAAGTCACAGACGACGGCCACGATCAGCTTGCCGGCATTCTCCGGACGCTTTGCGAGTTCGAGCGCGGCCCACACGATGGCACCGGAGGAGATGCCGCCAAGGATGCCTTCGCGGGCGCCGAGGTCCCGGGCAACCCGCACGGAGTCCTCAAGGGTGGCGTCAAGGACTTCGTCGTAGACGTTGGTGTCCAGGATCTCGGGGACAAAGTTGGCGCCGATTCCCTGGATCTTGTGGGGACCGGGAGCTCCACCGTTGAGGATGGCCGAATCCTTGGGCTCGACCGCCACAATCTGGACTCCGGGCTTGCGTTCCTTGAGAACCTGTCCCACACCGGTGATGGTGCCACCGGTTCCGATGCCCGCTACGAAGATGTCAACTTCGCCGTCGGTGTCGTTCCAGACTTCCTCGGCCGTGGTGGCGCGGTGGATCGCCGGGTTTGCCTCGTTGGCGAACTGCTGTGCCCAGATGGAGTTCTCCGTGGTGGCGACGATCTCCTGGGCCTTCTCGACAGCTCCCCGCATGCCTTCGGAGCCGGGGGTCAGGACAATTTCGGCACCATAGGCGCGCAGCATGACACGGCGCTCGGTGGACATGGTTTCGGGCATGGTCAGGATGACCTTGTAACCGCGTGCCGCGCCCACGAGTGCGAGGGCGATGCCAGTGTTACCCGAAGTACCCTCGACGATCGTTCCGCCCGGCTTCAAGGCACCGGACTTTTCGGCGGCGTCAATGATGGCCACACCGATGCGGTCCTTGACGCTGTTGGCGGGGTTGTAGAACTCAAGCTTGACAGCAACCTGGGCGTCAAGGCCCTCGGTCAGCCGGTTCAAGCGAACCAGCGGGGTGCGGCCGACCAGCTGAGTAACGTCGTCGTAGATCCTTGCCATGAAAATTTACGCCTATCTCTGAAGAGGGAATGCTGAGGTCAGCCTAACCAGCCGGATCGAAACCCTGCTAAGCAGTAAGCCATGCAGAGTAATATTTCCGGGCCTTTGCCAGCTTGGGGTTAATGATCACCTGGCAGTATCCCTGGTACGGAAACTTTGCATAGTAATTCTGGTGGACATCCTCGGCTTCGTAGAAGTCCGGAAGTGGCACCACTTCAGTCACAATCGGATCGGACCACAACGCCTGGGCGCGTTCGATGGCTTCTTCGAACAAGACCTTCTCTTCGGTGGTGGTGTAGAACATCGAGGACCGGTACTGGGTTCCGACGTCATAGCCTTGCCGGTTCAAGGTGGTGGGGTCGTGAAGGGCGAAGAACATGTCCAGGATGACTTCGTCCGGAACAACGGTTTCATCGAACGTCACCGCGACGACCTCCGCGTGGCCAGTGGTCCCGGAGCACACTTCGTAGTAATCAGGATTGCGGACATGGCCGCCGGTGTAGCCGGAGACCACCGAGCTGACGCCACGGGTTTTCTGGTAAACGGCATCCAGGCACCAGAAGCAGCCGCCGCCAAGTACGAAAGTTTTCATGTTCTCTTCAATGGTTGGGATGGCCTGATGATTCCCGTTTCACCTTACGGGAGAATTACGGCACCGGGCAGGTACACCAGTGGTCGGGACTGCCTGAAGCGGCACGGTAGTGAAGAATAGGGATATGGAAGCAGTGAACACTGGCATTTCTGATGCGGATTCCGTCGAAGATGACGAAACAGAACACGACGACACAGTTGGGGCCAGCGGTGAGCCTACCCTCGGCCAGGTGTTGTTGGCTGTTGAAGAGCTCTGGCCAGAGTCCCTCGCCGAGGATTGGGATGAAGTCGGCCTGGTCGTCGGGCGTCCTACTGTCCCGGTGACCAAAGTTCTCTTTGCCGTGGATCCCACTTTGGCTGTGATCGATGAGGCCATCGAATGGGGGGCCGAACTTCTCATCACCCACCATCCCTTGCTGCTCAAGGGCGTGAACTCGGTTGCGGCGACCTCCGCGAAAGGCCTCGCCGTGCACCGGCTCATTGAGGCCGGAACGGGTTTGCTCACTGTGCACACGAACGGTGACTCGGCCGTTGGGGGAGTGTCTGACGTCCTGGCAGATGCCTTCGGGCTGGAGAACGTGGCGCCGCTGACCCAGGCATCCAATGGACTCCCGGAAGAAGGGATCGGCAGGGTGGGAGATCTTCCGGAGCTTGAAACCCTGGGCGACTTCGCAGCCCGGGTCTTTGAAATGCTGCCCGCCGTTGCGGGCGGGGTACGCGTTGCCGGCGACAAAGACGGGCTGGTTCGGCGCGTGGCTGTCTGCGGCGGTGCCGGAGACAGCTTGTTCGACGCCGTGCGGGCCAACCATGCCGATGTGTACGTTACGGCGGACATGCGGCACCATCCGGCCTCCGAGGCGCGCGAGGGGGCCACCAACGGGCGGCCGTACTTGATCGACGTATCGCATTTCGCGAGTGAATGGTTGTGGCTTCCCGCTGCCGCCGAAGCGCTGGGCAACGTGCTCTCGGACCAGGGCTACGACGTCGATATCCGCGTCAGCAGCACCAACAGTGACCCTTGGGACTTCATACTGACTCCCGGCGGCGACTAGAGTCTAGGAAAGAGCCGGACCTGATCTCCAGGGCCGGCGGCGACAAGCGGAGGTAAGCGTGGCGAAAGCAGCACCGGCAGAACAACTGAAATTGCTTGAACTGCAGGGGCTCGATGCCAAGCTCAAGTCACTGGCCGGACGCCGGAAGGTGCTGGAAAACGATCCTCGCATCACTGACCTGACGGACGCCCTCAGCGTCGCCAATGGTGAGCTCGGGGCGGCCAAAATCGCCGTCCACGACGCCGAAACCGAACTGCGCCGCGCTGAGGCCGACGTCGAACAGGTTGCATCCCGTATCGAGCGCGATGAAACCAGGCTGAACAGCGGAACCGGGCTGTCCAAGGACCTGGTGGCGCTGCAGAACGACATTGCCTCACTCAACAAGCGACGTTCCGACCTCGAAGACGTTGAGCTGGAAATTCTGGAACGTCTGGATACCCTGCGTGAACGCCAGGCTGCCCAGCAAGCCATCGTTGACGATATCCAGGGTTCTTTTGGCAGCATCCGCGCCGAATTGGACGAAGCGATCGCGGAGATCTCGGCTGAAGAAACGGTGGTTCGCGGTCAGCGGGCAGCTTTCGCCGAGGCATTGGACGCCGGGATGCTCGCGGTCTACGAAAAGACCATAGCCAAGCGGGGAGTCGGTGCTGCCCGGCTGTTCCACGGAAAGTCTGAAGGCTCGGGCATGATGCTCAGCCCGGGCGACCTTGCCGAGGTCAAAGCCGCTGCGGACGACGACATCGTTTTCTGCCCGGACTCCGGCGTCATCCTGGTCCGTTCAGCCGAGTGGAACTGACCCGGGCACGACGCTAGCTGGACAGGATGATGTTCAGGGCGTGCGGCTTGCGGGCAGCGCCTTCAACCAGTTCTGCGGTCCAGATTTCGCGGGCGGCCTTGAGGAGCTGATCCGGAGTTCCCGGTGCCTTGCCGCGCCTGGTCAGCAAATGCCGCGCCAGTTCACCCCTGGTGTGTTTGGCGAAGTGGCTCACCACTGTGCGCTTGCCGTTCGCCTCGTTGAACACGTTCACGTTCACCGTCTGCCCGGCCGGGGGAGCCCAGGCCGCTGCGTAGGTGCTGGAGCGGCAGTCCACCAGCAGTTCGCCGTCGACCCGCTGGGCGAGCGTGGCGTTCAGTTGCGGCTTCCAATAAGAGGCGAGGCGTCCGACGTCGGGCAGTGCGGTTCCCATCGACAGCCGGTAGGCGGGCACGTGGTCGCCAAAGCCGATGACGCCCCACAAGGCGGACACCACCAGGATGGACTCCGTCGCCTTGCGTCTTTGGGCCGGGGTCATGCTTTTGTAGCCAAGGGCGTCGTAAAGGACCCCTGAATAGACCTGGTGCGCGGGGGCTGCCGGTTCGGCATGCAGGCGCGTATTGCGTTCGACGTCGTCCCGAAGCGAGGCGCCGACGCCCAGTAACGCCAGGGCATCCTCGTGCGCGCTCACTGTCCCCAAAGCTTCCAGAACCTTGGCCCGGTACGGGTTCAACTCCGGGAAGCTCAGCGACTCCCATTCAATGGCGGGTCCTTTGAGGGCGGGGGTCTTGCCTTCTGAGGGCGGCAGGAGAATCAGCACCAGTCGATATTACCGGTGACTTGGACCGACCTGGACGCCGGTAGACTGTAGGGCGGATGGGTTGACCAGGCGGCCGCGCGTCACGAAAGTGGCTCGAGGAACGTCCGGGCTCCACAGAGCAGGGTGGTGGGTAACGCCCACTCGGGGTAACCCGCAGGCCAGTGCCACAGAGAACAGACCGCCTGCGTTCCGGTATTGCACCGGAGCAGCAGGTAAGGGTGAAACGGCGGTGTAAGAGACCACCAGCTCCCTGGGTGACCGGGGAGGCTAGGTAAACCCCACCCGGAGCAAGGCCAGACAGGACACGTTCGAGGGCTGCTCGCCCGAGTGTCCGGGTAGGCTGCTGGAGGGCGTCGGCAACGGCGTTCGTAGATGGATGGCCGCCTCTCCCTTTCCGGTAACGGATCGGGATGACAGAACCCGGCGTATCGGTCAACCCATCCATTTATGACTGCCGGGATCACGGGCGTGTGAGTGATTTCACGCCTCCGGGAGGTTATTGCTCCTTCCTTGCGCCCTAGAATGGTTAGTGAACGTAGATGTTCTGCCGCCGGGACTGCGTTCGCAGCCGGCGGATTTTCTTTGCTCTCGTTCAAGGCGCTGTGGGTGGACCGAAGCCCGCCGGCGCATGTGCCGCAGGACTACTCCGGGCGGCCGCTGCCATCTGCATACGAGGACGTATGTGGTTGACCCAAGGAAGGTAGTTCTGTGAGCCAGACGTCAGATTCTTGTCTTGATAAGTGGATGGGCCGGGAGGCTCTCGCCGAGGCCATGATTCCGGTGATCGGCCGGTTGTACCGGGAAAACAACGTGGTCACCAGCATCCACGGCCGGAGCTTGATCAACAAATCCACCATGAACATCCTCAAGGCCCACCGCTTTGCACGCCGGATGAGCAACCACGAGCTCCTGCTCGAAGAGACCGCACCCTTGCTGAACGCCCTGTCCGAGCTGGAGCTCGGTGCAGCAGCCATCGATATTGCACGTTTGACGGAAAAGTACCGGGCAGAAGGCAATGGCGCCTCCCTGGACGAGTACTTGCGCTCCGAGCTCGCGGAGATCGTTGGCAAGCGCGGCGCTGACGACCGCACCAGCACCGACGTCGTTCTCTACGGCTTCGGGCGTATCGGCCGTCTGCTGGCACGCATCCTCATCGAAAAGGCCGGTGGCGGCCACGGCCTCCGCTTGCGCGCCATCGTGGTCCGCAAGGGTGCCGACAACGACCTCGTGAAGCGTGCGAGCCTCCTGCGCCGCGACTCCGTTCACGGATCCTTCGAAGGCACCATCCGCGTGGATGAGGAAGCCAACACCATCACCGCCAACGGCGTCCAGGTCCAGGTCATCTACTCGGACAACCCCGCAACTGTCGATTACACCGCGTACGGCATCAAGGACGCCTTGGTTGTTGACAACACCGGACGGTGGCGCGACGCCGATGGCCTCTCCCAGCACCTGCAGAGCAAGGGCGTTGCCCGCGTCCTGCTGACGGCGCCGGGCAAGGGTGACCTCAAGAACATTGTTCACGGCATCAACCACCGCGACATCAATGACGACGACAAGATCGTCACCGCGGCGTCATGCACCACGAACGCCATCACTCCCGTGCTGAAGGCCATCAACGACAAGTTCGGCATCATTCACGGCCACGTCGAGACAGTTCACTCGTTCACCAACGACCAGAACCTGATCGACAACTTCCACAAGGGCGACCGCCGCGGACGCTCGGCTGCGCTGAACATGGTCATCACGGAGACCGGTGCTGCCAAGGCGGTGGCCAAGGCCCTCCCTGAACTGCAGGGCAAGCTCACAGGCAATGCCATCCGAGTACCTACCCCGGACGTCTCTATGGCCATCCTGAACCTCAACCTCGAGAAGGGCACCACGCGGGACGAAGTCAACGACTTCCTGCGTGAAATGTCGCTGCACTCGGATCTCCGCAAGCAGATCGACTACATTGATTCCCCCGATGTCGTCTCGACGGACTTCGTCGGTTCCCGTCGGGCCGGCATCGTCGATGGACTCGCCACCATCTCCAACGACAAGAACCTCGTGCTGTACGTCTGGTACGACAACGAGTTCGGCTACTCCTGCCAGGTTGTCCGCGTGATGGAAGAAATGGCTGGCGTGAACCCGCCGTCGTTCCCGGCCCGGGACGTCATCGCTCCTATTGCCGTGCTCGAAACAGCCGGCGCCTAAGTCCACAAGACTTAACAAGGGTTTCCCGGCCGGGTCACTGGAAACGGCCGGGAAACCTGACCAGAATGGGACTCATGGAAAACGAATCAACGATGGAACATGAGACCACGCTGGAGCACGCCCTTGACGTCGCCAAGGCCAACCACAAACAAGCCCAGAAGCTTCTGGACCAGGCCATTGCGGCCAATACTGCAGGGGACGTCACCGACGAGCGCGTTGAGCAACTGAGGGGACTGCTGGCTCTTGCCACCGAGGACCTCCAACGCGTGACGCGCGAGCAATAACCGGACTGTTTCGGCCTCTGTGTAGTGTGACTTCTCCTACACATTGTGGATACCGACTCTGACTGTCGGGGCCTTGTCCTACGCTCGTAAGACACTGCCTGCCCCGTTGGATGGAGTCCCTTGAGCATCACCTGGTCCGCCTATAAACGCGCCCGCCGCCGTTCCCGTCAAGCGTGGGCGGTTCTGGCACTGGCTGCCGCTGCCATCGTCGCCGGGCTGTCCTGGTTCTTCACCACAGGCCAGTTTGAAGCAGGACAACCCGCGCAGTCGGGAACCAGCGAAGCCCCCGTCTACAACCCCCAGTGGATGAAGCCCGTGCGCGGTGCGGCGCCTGTGGCCGCCGAAAAAGCTACAGAAGCCCTGGAGCGGCTGCAGGTCAAGGGGCGGGCAGCGAAAACGGACTACGACAGGGCCGCCTTCGGACAAGCGTGGGCTGATGCGGACCGGAATGGTTGCGATACCCGGAACGACATCCTCCGGCGCGACCTGAGCGACGTTGAATTCACAGACGGTTCCACCTGCAAGGTGGCTTCCGGAACGTTGAATGAGCCCTACACGGGGCGGCGAATAGCCTTCACAAGAGGGCAGGACACCAGTTCGGCCGTGCAAATTGACCACGTAGTGGCGTTGGCCGACGCGTGGCAAAAAGGTGCCCAGCAGTTGACCATCCAGCAGAGGCAGACTCTGGCCAACGATCCCTTGAATTTGATAGCGGCAGACGGCCCGGCAAACGTCAAGAAAGGTGCAGGCGACGCCGCGACCTGGCTGCCGGCCAACAAGAACTTCCGTTGCCACTATGTTGCCCGGCAGATCTCGGTGAAGACCGCCTACCGGCTATGGGTCACCCAAGCAGAGAAAGACGCCATGAAGGGCGTTCTAAGTTCCTGTCCGGAACAGCAAACGATCTACAACGCCAGGTGACCGTGCCCGAGTTGCCAGGTACCGCCGTCGTCGATCCGCTCCAGAACCACGCGCTGAAGTGACGTATTCCGCGGGAGTTTCTCCAGGTCCTGCATGCCGCGCTGCCGGAAGGTGAAGTACACGGCATCCGAGGCTGCGTCAGTGCAGCGATCAAGGGTAAAGCGGCGGGCGAACGCCGCGATGTTGCTGTTGGGCAGCCGCTCTGCGAGATATGGATCGAGCATCCACGAATCGCAGGTTGCTACGGTCACTGGCTTGCCGGGAAAATGGTGCGCGAAGAAAGCCTTGGCCTCTGCGAAGCTGTCGTCCACCATGGCGGGGGAGAGGCCGCCATCTTCTGGAATATGCACACCCAACACCCATCCGGAGGCGTGGCGGTCATCTGGCACCAGATGGAACTGCAGTCTGCCGAGCCTGAAGAGATTTCCGGCCATGTGCAGCGTCAGCCAAGACCAGGTGTCGAGTCCAAAACGCCCATGGACCCGTCGGTTGATACGCATTTGGAGTCCAACGTCAGCCAGGGACGCAGCGGAGATGTCCACGTCGATTCCCAGGCCAACATGATGAGCGTGGACCAACGGGGCGAAGCGGAGCAGTGCTTCAATCCATGTCGCTTCCGATGCGTCCTCCGCCGTGATGCTGCGCAGCGGAAAGCTGCCCAGCCTGCCCTGCATGGCGTCCATGGCCAAGACGACGTCCGCGTCCGGAGGTGAAGCCAGCAGAGCAGCGCACTCCGCTGCGTCCTCGGGGCTGATGTCCAGGAGCTTGAACAGCTCGGCGTGGGTGCTGGTTTCCATGTTTCAGTGCCCGAAGGGATCGGGATCGACGCCGGGCATCCAGGTCAGGCCAGGCTTGCCCCAGCCGTTCTTTTTGGCCTGCTTCATCGCTTTTTTGGCGTAGCGGTCCACAAGCCGGTTTACGTAGAGCTTGCCGTCCAGGTGATCGTATTCATGTTGGAGAATCCGGGCGAACCAACCGGTCGCTTCAAATTCAACGGGGTTGCCGTCACCATCAAAACCCTGGACCCGGGTCCAGTCAGCCCGCTGCAAGGGGTAGTACTCGCCGGGGAAGGACAAGCAACCTTCGACGTCCTCGTCGGGATCCGGAAGGGCGCCGGAAACCTTGGAAAGCGTCAGGACCGGGTTCACGACAACACCTTGGGGCGGCACGTCGTCGTCGTTCTCGTACTTATAGACGAAGATGCGCTTGCCCACGCCAACCTGTGGGGCTGCGAGGCCCACGCCGTTCGCGGCCTCGTTCGTCTCGAACATGTCGGCGATCAAGGTGCGCAGTTCGTCGTCGAAGACTTCGACTTCGCTCGCCCGGCGGTGCAATACCGGTTCGCCCCAGATGGTGACTGGCAGGACGGTCATGTCAGTTCTTCCTTTGTTGAATGCAATGGTCCGGGGCGTTCCGGATCGGGTTAAAAGCAAAGGCCGCACCGGGTAACCGGTGCGGCCTTTGTGGAAACCGGCTCTGCAGCCAATCTCGGTGGGGTGAGCTACGGGGGTTGAACCCGCGACCTCCTGGACCACAACCAGGCGCTCTGCCAACTGAGCTAAGCCCACCATGTGCCTTTTGGGGCTAGTCCGTTTGACCGGCTTTCCTCGAAGGCAACGACAAATAGCTTACCTGCTGTTTTGGGGTGCAAAGTCCACTTTTGCCGGTTTTTGCGAAAAAACCTTCAAAAATGGTGCAGATCACACCGTTTCGCTGGATCCCAAGGTTTCGGCGCTGGCCATGATGTCCTTGGAAATGCGTTGGGCCGTGGCGGTGTCCGGCCCTGGTGCAGCAACAAAGACGGCCTCGCGGTAGTAGCGGAGTTCGTCGATGGAGTCCTTGATGTCGCCCAATGCCCGGTGCCCACCGTGCTTTGCGGGCGACTGGAAGTAGGCGCGCGGGAACCAGCGCCGCGAAAGCTCCTTGATGGTGCTGACATCGATAACGCGGTAGTGCAGGTGCTCGATGATGTTCGGCATGTCCCTGGCCAGGAACATTCGGTCCGTTCCCACGGAGTTTCCACCCAAGGGGGCCTTGCGCGGATCCGGAACCCACTTCTCGATGTATTCCAGAACCTGGGCTTCGGCCTCAGCCATGGTCTTGCCGTGGGGGAGCTCATCGAGGAGCTTGGAGCGGGTATGCATGTCCCGCACAAAGTCATTCATTTGTTCCAGCGCGGCATCATCGGGCTTGATCACGACGTCCACGCCGTCGCCGAGGATGTTGAGCTCGGAATCCGTCACCAGGGCGGCAACCTCGATCAGGGCGTCGTTCTTGAGGTCCAGGCCGGTCATTTCGCAGTCGATCCAGACGATGCGTTCATTAGTAATAGGCACGCGCCTAGCCTATCCTTCAGCCGGTTCCAAGTGCTCCGATGGTACGATTTTTGAGCGCGGCAGTGTCGTTTCTTCCTGCTGCGGAAGCCCCGAAGACGCAGAACTTTTGTCCCGAATTTACCGGGCGAACGATTGGATGACGACTACATGACGGTGCCCGTACCCGCCGCCCAGAAGGCAGGGACAGCAGCGCCGACGGCGGATGCTGCAGCCAGCGAGGTAGATAACCCACGTTCGCCACTGATTGCCGGGTTCATCGGTTCGATGTTCATGGTGTTCGGTTCCTTGGGTGTTGGTTGGCTGGCTCCGGTATCCGAACTCCGGCGACTGCCGCTCTTTATCTGGATGCGGACCGAGGGCGCTGGTGTCGCTCTCTCCATCGTTCTTCTGGCCATAGGTGGCATGCTGCTGGTCCGTGCCTGGCTGCGCCTGGGCCAACGCGTCCGGGTGTGGGGCCTGGAGGCCCGCAAAGCGACACTCCAGGCCGTTGTGGCCTGGGGTCTGCCCATGATGTTCACGGTGCCGCTTTTCAGCAGGGACGTGTACGCGTACATCGGCCAGGGGCGCTTGATGGTCGAAGGCATGAATCCGTACAAGAACGGGATCTCGGCCCTGCCCAACTATTTCCAACTTGGTGCCGACAAGATGTGGACCGAAGCGCCGGTCCCTTACGGTCAACTGTTCCTGTGGATCGAACAGTTCGTGGTGTGGGTGACCAATGTCCAGCCCGAAGCCAGCATCATGCTTTTCCGGCTGGTGGCCTTGGTGGGCATCGTTCTCTGCATTGTCTACGTACCCAAACTGGCAGAACTTCACGGCGTTAATCCGCACAGGGCTCTGTGGCTGACTGCGGCAAATCCGCTCTTCCTGACCAACTTCATCGCCAGCGTCCACAACGACGCCCTGATGATCGGCCTCGCACTTGCGGGTCTCTACTACTGCGCTACCCGCCGTGTGATTCTTGGCATTGTGCTGGTCACGCTCTCGATTTCAGTCAAACCCATAACCATCGTGTTCCTGCCGTTTATTGGACTTTTGTGGGCCGGCAAGGGCGCGTCCTGGCCGCGGAAATTCCTGTACTGGTTCCTGACGGCCGGCATCAGCTTCGGGCTTCTGTACGCCCTCAGCCTGGTCAACGGTTTCGGATTTGGCTGGATCAACGGTCTTTCCGCTCCCGGCAGCATTTGGATCTGGTACGCCCCCGTGGGTCTGATCGGCTTGGTTGTGGCCTCGATTTTCAATGTTTTCGGCCTGGACGGTTGGGGAATGGCGAAATGGGTTTACGACGCCGGCAAGGTCCTTATGGTCGGAGCCGTCGCTTGGCAGATCTTCCGCGGTGATTATGACCGTTTGATGCGACGACTCACGCTGGCGTTTGCCGCGATCGTTATTCTGGCGCCCATGATCCAGTCCTGGTACGTAGTGTGGCTGATACCGCTCTTTGCCGTGACGGGAATCCGCAACGACTGGCAGGTCAAGGCTGTCTACTTCATTGTCTCGTTCTTCATGGTCTACGCCATCTCTGACCAGTTGGACGTTTTCCCCTACCTGCAAAGCGAAGATCTGGGCCTCGCGCTCACATTGGCCAGGAACGCGGCGGCCATCATTGCGCTTCTCTTTGCCGTGTACCTGATCTTTGTTGACCCGAAGACCAAGAGTCTGTTCCGCAAGCGCGATGAGCCAGGGCTGCGCCCCATCATTTGAGCAACCGCGTGGCCTCTCGGGCGGACAAAGGGCTCAGGGCCTGTGCCTTCTCCAGCACAAATCCACTGACCCAGCCAGGGTCAGTCTTGCTGTACTCCCGCAGTGCCCAGCCAATGGCCTTGCGAATGAAGAATTCTTTGTCCGCCAGGTTTGCCGTGATGACGTGAGCCAGCAGTACCCGGTCAGTAGCTGATTTTGCACCGAGCTGGGAGGTGATGGCTGCCCTGCGGATCCACATGTCCGTGTCTTCGGCCCACCGCATCAGCACCGGGGTCATAGTGTCCTTATGGGCCAACAGAAGGGCGCAGATCCGGTGCGACACACCATCGACGAGGTCCCACCAGGCACCGGTCCGGATAATTTCTTCGTACACCGGGAGCATGAGCAGATCTTCCTTGACCATCCGCAGGCCGGTGAGGTCAATGGCCGCGTATCGCTCCTCCCGTGCTTTTGCCTCCCGCCACAGCGTCAGGGCAGCACTGCGCAACTCGTCCGGTGACGCCGGCGGGAATGCCTTGGCGGCCGTTTTTACAATCCTGCGCACCCCGGGCACGGTGACGCCGTAGGAGGGCATCTCCGACTTCATGTACGCCTGGGCGCCAAGTGCGCGCTCCGCGTCGGCCTCGGAACGCAGCTTTGAACGAATTGACTCAACGAGTTCAGTAGTGGACATGCCCTAACTTTAGGGAAGTCGTCGGCGGCAAGGGCGAACCGCAGGTACCAGCACTGCGGCTACCAGCACAGTCAGTGTCCAGCACCGCGTTACCAGCACAGTCAGGGTCCGCCCTTGTCCGGAACAAGTGCCCGGCATCTGCCTTGACGGCAGGGATGCCAGGGGGATATTTCAAGCGCCGGCACCCACCAGTTCGCCGGTGGTTGTGTTGACCAGAAGGGAATTGCCGCCTTCTGTGTCCTCAAGCCCTGCAGGTACCGATTCTTCCTCCGGGGGTGCCTGGTCCTCGTCCTCGTCCTCGCCCTCCCACTCGCTGCGACCCGCAGGATTGCCAGTGTCCCCTGCGGAGGGAACTGAATCGAGAGGCGCCGCGGCGCCGTTCATGCGGGTGAAGTTGGCAGAGCCCCACATGAGGTCGTGGCCAACGGACTCGGCATCGATCTCCGCGACATGGTAAATGCGGCCTTCGTGCTCCCATTGCCGGAGCCGAAGCTTCCCGACAACCAGGACCCGCTGGCCTTTTTTGATGCTGCAGCCTACGTGGCCGGCCAGGTAACGGAACGATTGGACTGTGTACCAGTTGGTGTTGCCGTCCACCCAGGTGTTATTTGCCCGGTCGTACCGGCGCTCAGTGGTTCCGAGGCGGAACGACGCAGTAGCGGTGCCACGGGTAGTCGTGGAACTCTTCACGTCCGAGGCCACAAAGCCCCTGACGGTGATCATGTCATTCATTGGTGGTCCTTCACGATGTAGGGAAGTGCCTGTCCGGCACTTCCAGCTTCATCGAGCGAGGTTGGGGATGGGAGTGCGGTCCTTCGCTATGTGAATAACTTCAGCCACAGGCCCGTTGTTGAGGAATGGAGGCAGCCAGCGTGGAGATGGCGGGTGACCCCGCGATCGCATGTAAACTCTTTGTGGCGCGAGCGGCCCGGGTGGCCATCGAGTCAGTGCGCCCCAGTAGCTCAGGGGATAGAGCAGCGGCCTTCTAATCCGCCGGTCGGGGGTTCGATTCCCTCCTGGGGCACCATTCACCCTCCTTGGATCCATTCCAGGGAGGGTGTTTTCTTCAAGGAGTGGACTCCAGGAACTCCTTGAGGTTTCCCAGCACCAGTTGCCAGGTAGAGCTGGAGGACGCCACTTCTTCTTCGCTTGAGTTGTTCCCCTGGGTGATGGTCACGGTGGTTCCATCGGGTGTCCCCGCCAGGAGGTACTCCACCGTGTGGTGGTTTTCCGGTATGTCGGCACGTCCGGAAGCAGGACTGAAGTGCGTGGTCATGAGCCTGACAGGAGGGTCGAAGACCAGGATGGTTCCTGTGTCCTCGTAGGCCTTGCCGTTGTACTCACCGGCGTAGGTAATCGGCTCGCCCACTTCCCAGGATGTAGTGACGTTGGTCCCCAGGAAGTACTGCCTGATGAGGTCCGGATCCGTCAGGGCTTCCCACACCCTTTCGGGCGGTGCAGCGATAGTGGCAGACGCAACGGCATCTGAAGCTTGTCCGTTCATAATGTGCACTCCATTTCCGCGTCCCGTCGTCGGGAACCCTTCCGGTGCACACGGTACGCCCGTCGGGGTCGCCTGTGAATGGCACAATGACTAGGTGATAAGCAGGGGAAGCACTTCAAAGTATCGCGGGCCGGCGCCGGCCTCCACCACCAAGGTCCGCCTGGCGGGGTGGTCAATGCTGGTCGCCGCTCTTGTCCTGGTTACAGGCTGCACGGCCACACCCGGGCCTCCAACCGCCCCGACGGGGTCAATCGCACCGGGCGCCAGCAGTGGCGCAAGCTCGCCCGTCGACACCGGAACGAGCACGCCCGCCAGCGCCGCAGGGGCCCCGTCCAACACTGTGGACCCAGCTGTTGCCGCAACAACCACGGAAGTCGAGTCCACTCTGAAGAAGCTTGTGGCCGGCAATCCCAAGCCGGACAGGGAAGCACTGCGTGCCGCTTTGGCATCTGCCGGGATCCCGCAGCAGAACATCGAGGTATCGGTCAGCCGCACGCCGACTGGTCTGGACGTTGACGCCATGGAAGCGGCTGCCCTGACCGGGCAGTCCTGCGTGATGGGCCAGATACGCGATGGCGGCGTCGTGGTCACGGTCCTGCCCGTGCTCTCAACGGGAAAATGCTTCATAGGAGACGCCCGCTAGCCCGGCCTCCGGCGGCGAATGTGAGTTATGCACGCCTACCCATTAGATTTAAGGGCATGGCGGAATTCATTTACACGATGACCAAGGCTCGAAAGGCCGTTGGCGACAAACTTATTCTGGACGATGTCAGCATGTCGTTCTACCCCGGCGCGAAGATCGGCGTCGTGGGCCCGAATGGTGCTGGCAAGTCCACCATCCTGAAGATCATGGCCGGTTTGGACACCCCTTCCAACGGCGAGGCCCGCCTGAGCCCCGGTTACACCGTAGGCATTCTCCTGCAGGAACCGCCGCTGAACGAGGAGAAGACCGTCCTGGGCAACGTCCAGGAAGGCGTTGGCGAGATTTACGGCAAGATCCAGCGTTTCAACGAAATCTCGGAAGAGATGGCCAACCCTGACGCGGACTACGACACCCTCCTGGATGAGATGGGCAAGCTCCAGGAAGCGATCGACGCTGCTGATGCCTGGGACATCGATTCCCAGCTGGAACAGGCCATGGACGCACTGCGTTGCCCGCCTGCCGACGCTGACGTCACCGTCCTTTCCGGTGGTGAGCGTCGCCGCGTAGCGCTGTGCAAGCTCCTGCTGCAGAAGCCGGACCTCCTGCTCCTTGATGAGCCCACCAACCACTTGGACGCCGAAAGCGTGTTGTGGCTGGAGCAGCACCTTTCCCAGTACCCCGGCGCAGTCCTTGCCGTTACCCACGACCGTTACTTCCTGGACCACGTGGCTGAATGGATCGCGGAAGTGGACCGTGGCCACCTGTACCCCTACGAGGGCAACTACTCCACCTACCTGGAGAAGAAGAAGGCGCGCCTTGAGGTCCAAGGCAAGAAGGACGCAAAGCTTTCCAAGCGTCTCAGCGAAGAACTTGAGTGGGTGCGCTCCAACGCCAAGGGCCGCCAGACCAAGTCCAAGGCCCGCCTCGCCCGCTACGAGGAAATGGCAGCAGAGGCCGAGCGGACCCGGAAGCTGGACTTCGAAGAGATCCAGATTCCGCCAGGACCGCGCCTGGGTTCCTTGGTCATCGAGGCGAAGGACCTGAAGAAGGGCTTCGATGACCGCGTTTTGATCGAGGACCTTTCCTTCTCCCTGCCGCGCAACGGCATCGTTGGCGTGATCGGGCCCAACGGTGTGGGCAAGTCCACGCTGTTCAAGACGATCGTTGGCATGGAACCCCTGGACGGCGGTGAGCTCAAGATCGGCGAGTCCGTGAAGATCTCCTACGTTGACCAGTCCCGTGGCGGCATCGATCCCAACAAGTCACTCTGGGAAGTCGTTTCCGAAGGACATGACTTCATTCAGGTCGGCCAGGTGGAAATGCCTTCACGTGCTTACGTTTCGGCGTTCGGCTTCAAGGGCCCGGACCAGCAGAAGAAGGCCGGCGTCCTCTCCGGTGGTGAGCGCAACCGCCTCAACCTGGCTCTGACGCTCAAGCAGGGTGGCAACCTCCTGCTCCTTGACGAACCCACTAACGACCTCGACGTCGAAACCCTGAGCAGCCTCGAAAACGCGCTTCTCGAATTCCCGGGCTGCGCCGTGGTGGTCTCGCACGACCGCTGGTTCCTGGACAGGGTGGCAACGCACATCCTCGCCTACGAAGGTGACGACGAGAACCCGTCCAAGTGGTACTGGTTCGAGGGCAACTTCGACTCCTACGAGGAGAACAAGGTGGAGCGCCTGGGCCCGGATGCCGCCAAGCCCCACCGCGTGACGCACCGTCGCCTCACCCGCGACTAATCACCGCCACTGGCAGGTACAAAGAAACAGAAAGGCCGGTCCCACGGGACCGGCCTTTCTGCGTTGACGTCCGAACCTTACGGAATCCGAACCATGCCTTCTTGCGCCACCGTGGCAACATGCACGCCGTCACGGTTGAAGATCCTGCCCGTGGCCAAACCCCTGGCCCCCTGGGCGCTGGGAGATTCCTGCACGTACAGCATCCATTCGTCCACTTTGGCGGGCCGGTGCCACCACATGGCATGGTCCAGGCTGGCCACGCTCATGCCCGGCGTCATCCAGGAGAGCCCGTGTTTGCGGAGGATGGGTTCCAGCAGCGTGTAGTCGCTGGCATAGGCCAAGGCTGCGATGTGCAATTTGGGGTCGTCAGGAAGCGGACCCATCGTCTTCATCCACACCGCGTTCGTTGCCACATGCTCGCTCGGCGGGGAGACGTACAGTGCGGGGTCGATATGACGGACGTCGAAGGGCCGCTCGGAGGACATGTGCCGGGCCAGCGGGTGATCGAAGTGCGACAAAAGCTCCGCTGTGCTTGGCAGTGTTTCCGGATCCGGGATGCCTTCGGGCATTGTTGCCTGGTGGTCCAGGCCATTGTCCTCCACCTGGAACGAGGCGATCATCGAAAGGATCGGAACGCCATCCTGGTAGGCGTGCACGCGGCGGGCGGAGAAGGAGCGGCCGTCCCGCAACCGTTCAACACCAAAGGTGATGGGCTTGTTGGCATCGCCGGGACGCAGGAAGTAGCCGTGCATGGAGTGCGCCACCCTGTCCGGCTCGACGGTCCGCATGCCGGCCATCATTGACTGCGCCAGGACCTGGCCGCCAAAAACACGGTGCCGGGGCTGCTTTTGGGACGGGCCAAGGAAGATGTCCTCATTGGTCCGGGCTCCGTCGAAGTCACCGAGGTCCAACAGGCCAATAAGCACTTCCATGGGGTCTTCTGCGGGTGCTTCCACCTGGAGGCCAGTGTTCGTCTCAGTCATGGTTCGACTTTAGACGCCACCCCGACCCCTCTCAACCGGAGACATGCCGGTAGAGTCGATCATGTGACAGACGTTTTGACCCAGTCCTTCCGCTTCGCCGATCCCCGCGACCTCGCCGACTTGCGGACCTTCGCCACCCGTGCAAAAAGCATCGACGACGGCGCCATCCGGCTTCAGGCGGCAGGCAGCGTCCTGGCCGCCTACGTGTGTGTCCTGCGGCCCCGCATCCTGGGTGAATCCACGCCGACGATCCTGGGTTTGCGGACCATGGCCCTGGCTGAGCCGGCCCATGCGGATGTCACTGTAACCATTGCATCCGTCATGGACCGGTTGGCCCGCTCGGGTGCCGATGATGTGGAACTGCCCATCCCGCCGTCGACCGTTACGGAGTCATGGGCCGGCGTTGGCGCGCCGCGCAGCGGCTGGGAGGCACAGGGGACAATCTCCGACGCCGACCTCAGGTCAGCTGCGGAAGCAGGCATCGCGGAGGTGGCTGGCGTCATTCCCACTGCGGCTGGTTCTGCGGTGGTCAATAGTGCAAGGGCTGCTGTCTGGGGCCGTGGGCTTCCCGACCGCGGCGGGTTGCCTGCGGGGTCCGCGTTTGCGGCTTTCGCCCTGGGGTTCCTGGGCGACGGCGACCAGCAGGTCTTCAGGAATGGCCGGTGGTACCGGCTCAGCGGCCCCCGCGGCCATGTGCTGGTGCGCACAGGCGCGGGGCTCGGCCTCGGTTTCCCAGGCTAGGTCCGGGGAGCTGCCGAAGGGCTGTTGACCATGGTCAGCGCGGCCCGTTCCATGTAGTCCCACAGGGTGCCCTCATGAAGCGGCGAAAGGTCCAGTGAGTCCACGGCCGTCCGCATGTGGAACAGCCACCGGTCCTTGGCTTCCGGCGTTACCTGGAAGGGCATGTGGCGCATGCGAAGACGCGGGTGGCCCCGCTCCTCGCCGTAGGTGGTCGGTCCGCCCCAGTACTGCTCCAGGAACATCAGGAAGCGGCGCTTCGCCGGCCCAAGGTCCTCTTCCGGGTACATGGGGCGCAGGAGCGGATCAGCTCCTACACCGTCGTAGAACACGTCGATGAGCTTCACGAACGTTTCATGGCCACCGACGGCAGCGTAGAAGCTGTCCGTGTACGCAGGCTGGCTGAACGGGTCGTTTTGCATCAGCTGGCGTCGAGGACCCGACTGCGGTGACTGGGGTTCTCCGCCTGCAGTGTTACTCATTGGACTTCTCCTCGGCTTTGGCGACGCGTGGCGCGCCAGCTGTGACTGGCGCTGCTGAGGCGCCGGGTTCGTTGCTGGCATCGGGTGATTCCAGCGGCACATAGTCCCCCTGGGAACGGTTCCCAACCCTCAGGATTTCACCGTTCCGCAGGTACCAGATGGCTCCATCTTCCGCGCGGACGCGGGTGATCCTCAGCCCTACCGACTCAACGGTACCAACCACTTCGCTGGTGACGATCACGTCGCCGATACCGTACTGGTCCTCGATGGTGATGAAGATGCCGGCGAGGAAGTCGCGGATCAGCTGTTGGGCGCCGAAACCGATGGCGACACCCAGGATACCCACGCTGGTCAGCAGGGGCGCGACGTCCACGTTCATGAACTTGAGGACGTAAATGATGACTATCACCACCACTACGACGCTTACCAGGCTGGTGAGCAGCGAGCCGATGGTCTCGGCGCGCTGGGAACGGCGTTCGTGGTCCAGCGCGCGGATGGCGGGCTGTACCCATTTGAAGTGCGGCTTCTTGAAGAAGGAACTGCCGGCAGATACACGCCGTGTGATGCGCAGGATGATGAAGCGCGCCACGATCCACACCAGCAGGCCGATGCCTACGGTGATGAGGATTGAAACGAGGTCGATCTTTTCGGGTTCGATGTTGATGGCTTCCGCAAGGGGGATAAAGGTCAAAGTGGAATAACTCCTTGTGGTCGGCCCGTGTTCGCCGGGCGCGGAACACTCTGTCCACGTTTAACCCTAGCGCCGTAGCGTGTCGGTATGCGCATCCTGGTCCTGGGCGGCACCGCCTTCCTGTCAGCAGAAATCGCCCGTCAGGCCGTTGCCGCCGGGCATGACGTCACCTGTTTTGCCCGGGGTACTTCGGCAAACCCGCCCGACGGCGCCACGTGGGTGAGGGGTGAGCGCACCTTGGGTGCCGCAGCATATGCGCAGGTGGCCCATGGTTGGGATGCGGTGGTGGACGTTTCCAGGGATCCGGTCCAGGCGCGCGATGCGTTGGAAGCGCTGGGAGCTGTCACGGAGCACTGGACGTTCGTCTCCAGTTGTTCGGTGTATGCGGACCACTCATTACCTGGCGCGGACGAAAGCGCGGCTCTGCTGGAGTCACTGCCGGAGGGGCAGGCGGGCAGCCCGGAAACGTACGGAGAGTCCAAGTCAGCGATCGAGCACATGACGCTGGGCCTGGTGGGGGAGAAGGCACATATCGTCCGGTCAGGACTCATCGGCGGCCCAGGGGACGGTACGGACAGGTACGGTTACTGGCCGGCCAGGTTCGCGGCAAACACCGGCACGGTGCTGGTACCGGACATTCCTGCGGCTGCCACGCAGATCATTGACGTCCGTGATCTGGCCTCATGGATCCTGCGGTCCGCTGAACGCAGGCTGGTTGGAACGTACAACGCCTTGGGTGACGTGGTTCGCTTCGGGGACTACATCACGGAGTCCCGGCGGATAGCCGGGGCCCTGGAGGACGAAGTCGTCCTTCCTTCCGAAGATTGGCTCGTGGCGCAGGGCGTGGACTACTGGGCAGGACCGGACTCACTGCCCCTGTGGCTTCCTCCGGGACACGACGGCTTCCAGGCCCGCTCCAACCGCGCGGCACGGGACGCCGGCATGACCCTGCGTCCCTGGCAGGAGACCCTGTCAGCCACGCTTGAAGATGAGAGGATGCGGGGACTGGACAGGGAGCGCAAGGCAGGTCTCAGCCGCGGGACTGAACAAAGGCTCGTGGCACTTTGGCGGGAGATGCAGCGTTAGGCTGCAGTCGTCGTCGTGGTCGGTTCATGGAGGACCGGGAAGTTGACGCTGCGGGCGATGAAGCAGACCTGGTTTGCCTCATGGTGGAGCTGCGGCATCAAAGCAGCATGCGCGGGGTCCACGATGGTGACATGCGGCCTGAGCGTCACCTTCTCGAATTGCCCGCTGCCGTCACGGTTGAGTTTCATGAGCCCTTCGGCGTTGTCCTCGTAGCCGGTAACCACCACTCCGTGTTTGACGGCCACGTGCAGGAAGGACAGCATGTGGCATTGCGAGAGGGCGGCAAGCAGCAATTGTTCCGGGTTGTAGCGCGTCCGGTCGCCGTGGAACGTGGGATCGGCCGATCCCTTCAACGTGGGAAGTCCATTGATCAAGACGTCGTGGTCCCGCGAATACGAGCGGTAGCCCGCCGTGCCCTCTCCGAGGTTTCCGGTCCAGCGCACCGTCAGTGCGTAATGGTGTTCGTTCAGGCCCATGCGGACAGTCTAGTCAGGCGCAACCGACCAACCGCATGGGCCCCACCACGATCCCGTCCTAGACGTCGGCTGCCCTCGCGCGGAGAGCACGGGCCACGCCGTCACGGTTTTCCAGCATCATGCGGCGCAGGGCTGCGCTTTCTTCGGGAAGTCCGGCCAGGAACGCATCGGTCCGGTTCACCGTGGCCTGCGTGGTGAGCTGGGCCGGGTAAAGCCCCACTACGATCTGCTGGGCCAGGGCGTGGGTGCGTTCCTTCACGATCCCGGGTACGGCCTGGAAGTACTTCTCCGCGTAGGGTTCCAGCAGGGAAGTGTCCGGGACGCGCATGAAGCCGGCCACCGCCGAGGACTGGAGGGCGTTGGAGAGTTCTCCCTTGACCACGATCGACTCCCACGCTGCTGCCTTGGCTTCCGGGGTCGGGATGGCTGCCTTGGCCTGCGCGGCAGCGTTCTGGCCGTTGGAGGTGTTGTCGCGGGCGAGTTCTTCGTCGATGCGTTCCTGGCCTTGGAGTCCGCCGGCCACCAGCGCGGTCAGGAGTTCCCAGCGCATGTCCTGGTCCACGGTGAGCCCTTCGAGGGTTTCTGTCCCGTCCAGGAGGGCTTGTATGCGGTCCAGTTGGCCACCGCTGCGTGCCAGCTGCGCGAAGGACTTGGCGAATTGCAGCTGGGCGTCGGAACCGGCTTCCACGCTGGAAGCGAGCTCCCAGAGCCTGTCCGCGGCTGCGATGGTGGTCCCGGCTTTATGCTCTGGGGCGACGTAGAAGGTCAGGGTGGTGGCGAGCTGGCGGAGCTGGACCAGGATGACCGAAGAGTCGGTCTCGTGGGCAATGTTGCCCAGGATCAGGTCCACATAGCCACGGGCCGGAGTTTCACCGTCGCGGGCTGCATCCCAGGCTGAGCCCCACACCAGGGTGCGGGGCAGGCTGGCAGCGAAGTCCTTCAGGTGTGCCTTGGCGGTGGCGAGGGAGTGCTGGTCGAGGCGCACCTTTGCGTAGGCGAGGTCGTCGTCGTTGAGCAGGATAAGGTCCGGGCGTGCTTTGCCCACCAGTGCGGGTACTTCGGTGCGGGGGCCGTCGACGTCGAGTTCCTCGCGGTGGGTGCGTTCCAGCTTGCCGTCACCGGAGAGCGAGTAGAAGCCGACGGCGAGGCGGTGCGGACGGAGGGTGGGTTGGACGTCGATGGCAGTCTGCAGGATCGAGAAAGCGGTGATGGTGCCTTCGGCGTCAACGGCCACCTCGGGTGCGAGGGTGTTCACGCCGGCGGTTTCGAGCCAGAGCTTGCCCCACTGGTCAAGGTCTCGGCCCGAGGCGGCTTCGAGTTCCACCATGAGGTCTGCGAGTTCGGTGTTTTTCCAGGCGTGCTTGGCGAAGTAGGTGCGGACACCGGCCATGAACTGTTCCGGACCGACCCAGGCCACCAACTGCCGGAGAACCGAGGCGCCCTTGGCATAGGTGATGCCGTCAAAGTTGACCTCGACGTCTTCGAGATTGTTGATTTCGGCGAAGATCGGGTGCGTGGTGGGCAGCTGGTCCTGCTTGTAGGCCCAGGATTTCTCCACCGAGGCGAACGTGGTCCAGGCGCGGTCAAATTCGGTGTTCTCCACTGCCGCCAGGTGCGACATGTATTCGGCAAAGGACTCGTTGAGCCAGAGGTCGTTCCACCAGCGCATGGTCACCAGGTCCCCGAACCACATGTGCGCCAGTTCGTGCAGGACTGTGATGGCCCGGCGTTCGATCTGGGCGCCGGTGACCTTCCCACGGAACACGTAGCCTTCCAGGATGGTCACTGCACCCGCGTTTTCCATGGCGCCGGCGTTGAACTCCGGGACGAACAGCTGGTCGTACTTCCCGAACGGGTAGGGGCAGCCGAACTGGGCCTCGAAGAATTCAAAACCTTGGCGCGTAAGTTCAAAGATGTTCTCGGCGTCCAGGTACTGCATCAGCGATTTGCGGGCGAACACTCCCAGCGGAATGACCCGGCCGTCGGAGCTGGTGACTTCGGAACGGACCGACTGGTACGGCCCCGCAATCAGGGCAGTGACGTAGGAGGAGAGCCGGGGTGTCGGCGCGAATTTCCATACGGAGCGTGCACCGCCGTCGTCCGCGGCCGGTGCCTCAACGGGTACCGGAGTGGGGGAGTTGGACACGACGTCCCAGTGCGACGGCGCCGTGACTGTGAACGTGAAGCTGGCCTTCAGGTCGGGCTGCTCGAAGACGGCGAACATGCGCCGGGAGTCCGGAACTTCGAACTGCGTGTAGAGGTACGCTTCCCCGTCCACGGGATCCACGAAGCGGTGAAGTCCTTCGCCCGTGTTCATGTAGGGAGCATCTGCCACGATGGTCAGTTCATTCTCGGCCGCAAGCCCCGGAAGCTGGATGCGGACGCCGTCGGAGACCTCTGCAGGGTCCAGGTCGGTGCCGTTCAACGTCACGCTGTGGACTGTGTGCGTGATGGCATCGATGAACGTCGACGATCCTGCCACGGCAGAGAACTTGACAACGGTGCTGGATCCGAAGACCTCCGGGCCCCTGGTCAGATCCAGGGTGACGTCGTAGGAGTCGACAGTGAGCAGTTCGGCGCGGTTCGCGGCTTCATCGCGCGTGAGGTTCAGGCCTGGCAAGTGGTGCCTCCGGAGATCGGGATGACCGGCCGGTTCGCCGGCCGCTGGTATGAAGTTATTCTTTCACTCCGGCGGCGGAAGGCAAGGAGTGGACACCACAGTGTCGCTCCCACGGAGTAGCGTTGGATTATGGGAACGATCCGGGAAAACCTCGACGTCCGCGCCTTAAGGTTCGCGGTGGCCTTTCCTCTGCTGCTCGCCATCGGCTTCGTGGTGTGCGCCCAAATGCTCCGCAATGATCTCCCCAACCCCGTTGCTGTTATGTGGAGTGCCGACGGCGGCACGTCTTTCGCGCCGTTCGGCGCCTATGTGGCAGGCGGCGCAGCGCTCATCACCTTGTGCGGTTGGGCAGTGTTCCTGCAGGCTGTGCCCATCTCCCGGCCCGTGATCATGCGGCGCGTCATGATGGGCATCGGCCTGATGGTCAGCTTGTTCATCACCACAGTCCTGGCGGCCGGCCTGGTGGGCCAAAGCGGGGCTGCCGACGCACGTGAGTCCCATGTGGATCCGATCGTGCTGGCCATGGGCAGCGGAGCCGCGTTGGCCCTGGGAGTGGTCATGATGTTCGCGTTCAAGCCGGATCCCCGGTGGACGCGGGAAGATGACGTGGCACTCCAGGAAGAACTCCGCCTCCTCGAGGATCCGGACCTGGCCCACGACACCCTCCGGATGTGGGTACACGCCCGCAGCTCGGTGTTCGTCATGATCCTCGTGTCGGCAGTGTTCCCGGCTGCTCTGATCGCGGTCGCAGTGCCCTGGCTCGGGGCCTTGGTGGCTGCGGCAGCGCTGGTCGGCGCTTGCTTCCTGTTTGCCAGGGTTCGTGCAGACAGAGGAGGGCTGCAGGTCTTCGCAGGAGGCATCGTGCGGGTCCTGACGGTTCCCGCCGTCGAGATCGCTGCGGCTGCTGCCGCGGAGGTCAAGGCCGCCGACTACGGCGGGTGGGGCTGGCGGCATCATGACGACGCCACCGCCATGCTGGTGGGAAGCGGCCCTGCCGTAGTGGTAAAGAAACTTAATGGTGGCCGCGTCGCCTTGAGCGCAGGCACGCATGCCTCAGCCGACAAACTTGCCGGAATCCTCAACAGGGCTGCCCATCGGGCCCACGATGACGGGCAGGCCCAACAACCCCGGTAGCGGTAACCTTGGTAGCGCATCCCTCAACGCCGCGCCCTGTGCTGTGCCGCTGCCCAGTGCCGAACCGGCGCGCCAGAAAAGAATGGACTTCCCGTGACTACACCCCGCGTCCACATTGCTACGGACCACGCTGGAA
Source organism: Paenarthrobacter histidinolovorans (assembly GCF_014647595.1). GTDB lineage: Bacteria > Actinomycetota > Actinomycetes > Actinomycetales > Micrococcaceae > Arthrobacter > Arthrobacter histidinolovorans. Next base: position 41,475 of record NZ_BMPM01000004.1, read on the forward strand.
TGGAACTGAGTGCCTACTTGGTCAACCACCTCACTGCGAAGGGCTACGAAGTGGTGGACCACGGACCCAAGGAATACGACGCACTGGATGACTACCCGTCGTTCTGCATCAACGCCGCCCTTGCAGTTGTCGCTGACCAGGAGGCCGGCGTCCATGCGCTGGGCATCGTCCTGGGTGGTTCGGGAAACGGCGAGCAGATTGCCGCCAACAAAGTGAAGGGTGTCCGCGCCGCGTTGGCCTGGAACCTTTCCACCGCAAAGCTTGCCCGTGAACACAACGACGCCAACGTCGTAGCAGTCGGCGGCCGTCAGCACACGGTGGAAGAAGCCGCGGAGCTTATTGAAGCCTTCCTGCAGGAACCGTTCAGCAACGACGAGCGCCACGTTCGCCGCATCGGCAAGATCGCTGTGTACGAAACCACCGGCGAAATCCTCCAGTAGTGCCGGAGGGGCATTCGGTCCACAGGCTGGCCCGACAGTTCCAGGACGTTTTTGGCGGGCAGCGCCTGGAAGTCTCCAGTCCTCAAGGCCGTTTCGTGGCCGGGGCCAAGCTGCTTACCGGCCACACCATGGTGGAAGCATTGGCGCACGGGAAGCAGTTCTTCCTGAGGTTCGAGCATGGGCTTTTCCTGCACGTACACCTGGGTCTCTATGGCGCATGGAGCTTTGGCGGGGACAGTACTTTCACCGGCGCCTCCAGTATTGGAGCTCCGCGCCGCATCGGTGAGCGGGAGAGTGGCCAGGCCTCGGACGGCGGTGATTATGCCGGTCCACCGGCTCCCGTGGGCGCCGTCCGCGTCCGGCTTGTCTCTGATCACGGCTGGGCCGATCTCCGTGGTGCCACCACGTGCGCTGCGATCACAGCTGCCGAGGCGGAAGCCGTTCTGGACCGCCTGGGTCCCGATCCCCTCCATAACCGGCCAGGGGACCGTGAGGAGTTCATTGCGCGTCTGCGCCGGCGCAAGACCGCCGTAGCCCTGCTCCTGATGGACCAGTCCGTCCTGGCCGGTGTGGGGAACATCTACCGGGCCGAAGTGCTGTTCAGGCAGGCGGTGGATCCGTGGACGCCGGGAACAGCAGTGGATGTCGAGACCGCAGGCAGGCTGTGGGACGACACAGTGTCGACCATGTCGGACGGCGTCCGCGATGGTCGGATTGTTACGACACCACCGTCACTGTGGACCGGAGGCGCCGCTTTGGCACCCGACGCCGATGCCCACTTCGTCTACAAGCGGGAGGGGATGCCTTGCCGCGCCTGCGGGACGCTGGTGGGCGTGACGGAAATCGGCGCCCGCAAACTCTATTGGTGCCCAGGCTGCCAGATCTAGCGTGGCTTTTTCTGGCCCGGGTTACCCCGGCTGGAAAAAATAAAAAGCGCCCCGATCCGTGGATCGGGGCGCTTTTTATTGGAGGGGACGACGGGAATCGAACCCGCGTAATCAGTTTGGAAGACTGAGGCTTTACCATTAAGCTACGTCCCCAGGAGGAATATCCTCGTTCAGGACAACTTCCCGGTGGCTGTTGAAGCCGGGTACAACTAAACCTAATTACGGCGGCGGTGTCAAATGTGCATTCCCGGCCCGCATGCCCGTAGACTGTCCTGTGCGTTCGGGGTGTAGCTCAGCTTGGCTAGAGCGCCTGCTTTGGGAGCAGGAAGTCGCAGGTTCAAATCCTGTCACCCCGACTCTGTGTTTGTGTCCGATTCCGGGACGCAACAGAACCCCATACCCACAAAATCAGGAGTACTTAGACTGTGAAGAGCGCTGTCGAGAACCTCACCGCAACGCGGGTCAAGCTCAACGTTGAGGTTCCCTTTGAGGAACTGAAGCCGAGCATCGATGCCGCGTACAAGACCGTTGCTTCGCAGATCCAGGTTCCCGGATTCCGCAAGGGCAAAGTTCCCTCCAAGCTCATCGACCAGCGTGTTGGCCGCGGCTACGTCCTGGAGACTGCCATCAACGATGGCCTCAACGGCTGGTACCAGGCTGCAGTTCAGGAAACGGGTGTCCGCCCGCTGAGCCGTCCGGAAGTTGAAATCACCGAGGTTCCGGACCCGTCCGCAACCGACGGCGAGCTGAAGTTCCAGGTGGAGATCGACGTCCGCCCCGAGATCGAGCTGCCGGACTACGCCGGTATCAAGGTTGAGGTTGCTGCCGCTGAGTCCTCCGACGCCGACGTCGACAAGTCCCTCGACGAACTGCGCGGCCGCTTCGGCACGCTGAAGACCGTTGAGCGCCCTGCCAAGAACGATGACTTCCTCACCATCGACATCACCGCCACCATTGACGGCGAAGAGATCGATTCTGCCGCTGGCCTGTCCTACCAGGTTGGTGCTGGCACCATGCTCGAAGGCCTCGATGAAGCCGTTACCGGTTTGTCCGCCGACGAAGAAGCCATCTTTGACACCACGCTGGTTGGCGGCGACCACGCCGGCGAAGCCGCCCAGGTGAAGGTTGTTGTCAAGGCCGTCAAGGAGCGCGAGCTCCCCGAGGCCGACGACGACTTTGCCCAGCTCGCTTCCGAGTTCGACACCCTTGCCGAGCTCCGCGAGGACCTCGCCAAGCAGGCCGCCGACTCCAAGGTTGTGGAGCAGGGCGTAGAGGCCCGCGACAAGGTCCTGGACAAGCTCGTTGAGCTCGTTGAGGTTCCGGTTCCGGACTCTGTCGTCGAAGAGCAGATCGAGGCCCACTTCAACCCGGAGAACGCCCACGGCGAAGGTGACCACGACACCGAGGAGCACCGCGCCGAGGTCAAGGCCAACACCGAGCGTGCCTTCCAGAACGAAATCATCCTTGACGCCATTGCCGACAAGGAAGAAGTTGAAGTCAGCCAGAACGAGCTGATCGACTACATCGTCACCACGGCAAGCCAGTACGGCATGGATCCCAACCAGTTCGCCCAGATCATTGATCAGAGCGGCCAGGTCCCCATGATGGTTTCCGAGGTTCGCCGCCGCAAGGCCCTGGCCGTTGTGCTGGGCCAGGCCGAGGTAGTCGACTCCGAAGGCAATAAGGTTGACCTGACTGACTTCGTCCGTCCTGCCGGTGAAGCCGCAGCCGAAGAAGCTGCAGCTGTTGAAGCTTCGGAAGAAGCAGACGCTCCTGCAAGCGACGACCCCGCAGCAGTGAAGTTCTAATTCTCCACGCAAGGCCGACCCCGGATCAGTTGATCCGGGGTCGGTTTTCTTTAAGGCTGAACCCCGGCGCTGATGCAAACGTGCGCCGTCAGCGAACAGCGCGATTCCGGCGAACAAATCGCCCCGGAAAACGGTTAGTGTCCAAGTAGTGAAGTTCAGTGAGGTCACTGGCACCAGCGAGAGGTAAGTACTTATGTCACAGCAATCAGAGGCTCCCCGGATGGCAACTGTCGATCCCGCAGCCCAGGACAACTACATCTACAACCGCCTGCTGAAAGAGCGCATTATCTGGCTCGGCTCTGAAGTGCGTGACGAGAACGCCAACGCCATTTGCTCCCAGCTCCTTCTCCTCTCGGCCGAAGACCCGGAGAAGGACATCTATCTGTACATCAACTCGCCGGGTGGATCCGTGACGGCCGGCATGGCCATCTACGACACCATGCAGTTCATTCCGAACGATGTTGTCACCGTGGCCACTGGCCTGGCAGCTTCGATGGGCCAGTTCCTCCTGTCGTCCGGAACCAAGGGCAAGCGTTACGCAACCCCCAACGCCCGCATCCTGATGCACCAGCCTTCCGGCGGCATCGGCGGAACGGCCTCGGACATCAAGATCCAGGCGGAACTGATCCTGCACATGAAGAAGGTCATGGCCGAGCTGACGGCCGAGCAGACCGGACAGACCGTGGAGACGATCCTCAAGGACAACGACCGCGACAAGTGGTTTACGGCCGCGGAGGCTTTGGAGTACGGCTTCTTCGACAAGATCTCGGCGCACGCCGGTTCTGTGGCTGGTGGCGGCGGTACGGCCAACCAGTCGAACTCCGAAAACTAATCCGGCACCAAAGAACCACTGAAAAACCCCAGGAGTAAGAACATGAACTACAACTTCGGATGGTCTGCCGGTAACCTCCCGTCCAGCCGCTACGTCCTGCCCCAGTTTGAAGAGCGTACGCCTTACGGCTTCAAGCGCCAGGACCCGTACACCAAGCTGTTCGAGGACCGCATCATCTTCCTCGGCGTACAGGTTGACGACGCATCAGCCGACGACATCATGGCCCAGCTGCTGGTCCTGGAGTCGACGGATCCGGACCGCGACATCACCTTGTACATCAACTCGCCGGGTGGATCCTTCACCGCCATGACGGCGATCTACGACACCATGCAGTACATCCGTCCGGAGATCCAGACGGTGTGCCTGGGCCAGGCAGCAAGTGCCGCCGCGGTCCTGCTGGCCGCTGGAACTCCCGGCAAGCGCCTGGCACTTCCGAACGCCCGCGTGCTGATCCACCAGCCTGCCCTCTCCGGCGGCCAGGGTGGCCAGGCCTCGGACCTCGAGATCCAGGCCGCAGAGGTCATGCGCATGAGGACCTGGCTTGAGGACACGCTGGCCCATCACTCGGGCCGTACCTCCGAGCAGGTCAACAACGACATCGAGCGTGACAAGATCCTGACGGCGGCCGAAGCCATGAACTACGGTCTGATCGACCAGGTTCTGGACTCCCGGAAAATCAAGCCGCAGGCAATCGCCCGGTAGCACACGGAATACGACGCCGGTGCGGTTCGCGAAATATGGACCGCACCGGCGTTCTGTTTCCACGCAAGCAGCCCATTGTGACCTAGAGTGGATGGTGTCACGGTGGTGCCAACCGCGGCTTGGCCGCACACTTGAGTACGGCGCGCAGCCGCATCACCCGCATGCAACGAAGGGATTCCCACATGGCTCGGATTGGTGAGAGCACGGATCTGCTGAAGTGTTCTTTCTGCGGAAAGAGCCAGAAGCAGGTGCGGAAGCTGATTGCCGGGCCCGGTGTGTACATCTGCGACGAATGCATCGAGCTGTGCAACGAAATCATCGAAGAGGAACTTGCCGAGGTCTCCGATCTCGGTAGCTTCGAGTTGCCCAAGCCCCGTGAAATCTTCGATTTCCTGCAGGAATACGTCATTGGCCAGGAACCCGCCAAACGGTCCCTCGCGGTAGCGGTCTATAACCACTACAAACGCATCCAGGCCGGGCATGCACCCAAAACCGGCAGCTTGGGCGAAGGATCCCATCACGAGGATGTGGAGATCGCCAAGTCCAACATCCTGCTGATCGGTCCCACCGGTTGCGGTAAGACCTACTTGGCCCAGACCCTGGCCCGCCGCCTCAACGTGCCCTTCGCAGTCGCAGACGCCACGGCCCTGACCGAGGCCGGCTACGTCGGCGAGGACGTTGAGAACATCCTCCTCAAGCTCATCCAGGCTGCCGACTACGACGTCAAGAAGGCCGAACAGGGCATTATCTACATCGACGAGATCGACAAGATCTCGCGGAAGAGCGAAAACCCCTCCATCACACGGGATGTCTCCGGTGAAGGTGTTCAGCAGGCCCTCCTGAAAATCCTGGAAGGCACTGTTGCATCTGTTCCTCCGCAGGGAGGCCGGAAGCACCCGCATCAGGAGTTCATCCAGATCGACACCACCAATGTCCTCTTCATTGTGGCGGGCGCCTTTGCCGGCCTGGAGGACATCATTGGCTCCCGGTCCGGGCGGAAAGGCATCGGCTTCGGTGCACCACTGAACGAAGCCCGGGACACCGTGGATACCTACGGGGAGGTCATGCCCGAGGACCTGCTGAAGTTTGGACTGATTCCGGAATTCATCGGCCGGTTGCCCGTCATCACAACCGTATCCAGCCTTGATCGTCCGGCGCTGATCCAGATCCTGTCCACCCCCAAGAACGCGCTGGTGAAGCAATACCAAAAGATGTTCCAGCTGGACGGCGTCGAGTTGCAGTTCGACCAGGATGCCTTGGACGCCATAGCGGACCAGGCGCTCGAACGCGGCACCGGCGCCCGTGGCTTGCGGGCCATCATGGAAGAAGTGCTTCTCCCGGTCATGTTCGATCTGCCCAGCCGGGACGACATCGCCACGGTGGTTATCACAGCGGATGCGGTGTCCAAGAAAGCCCAGCCGACCATGATCGCCCATGACGTGGTGGCAAAGCGCCGGAATAAGTCCGCCTGAGCTGCCGTTGGCCTAAGAAGGAGCGGCTTGGTTCCGAGCCGCCGTGAAAGCCACGTTCCACTCTTCCGAGGAGTTCTCTGTGTCCGAACAGCTTGTGTCTGAAACGACTGCGCCCGACCACACCGTCAACAAGGCAGACTTCTGGTTTGACCCCGTCTGCCCGTTCGCGTGGATTACCTCGCGCTGGATCGGCGAGGTGGAGCAGGTTCGTGGAATTGAAACCGAGTGGCATGTAATGAGCCTTTCCGTCCTGAACGAGGGTCGCGATCTTCCTGCTGATTACAGGGCCATGATGGACGACAGCTGGGGACCTGTCCGCGTGATCATTGCCGCGCAGGAACTGCATGGCAGCAGCTACGTCAAGCCCCTTTACGACGCCATGGGGGAGCAAATCCACCACGAGGGCAACAAGGACCGCGCATCCGTGATCCAGAAAGCCCTGGCAGAGACCGGACTTCCCGCTGACCTGGCACGTTTTGCCGGGTCCGACGAATATGATGCGAAGCTGCGGGCCAGCCACGAGGCCGGTATCTCGCTGGTGGGACAGGACGTTGGAACCCCTGTGGTGGCCGTCAACGGGACCGCATTCTTCGGGCCGGTACTCACCCGTATTCCGAGGGGCGAGGAAGCAGGGAAGCTTTGGGATGCGACCGTGACCTTGGCCGGTTACCCGCACTTCTTCGAATTGAAGCGCAGCCGCACCGAAAGCCCTGAATTCAACTAACCTCCCCTTGCCCCGCCCATGGGGACGTGGCCGGCCTACTTGAGGAACCGTGAGGTCCGGCGGTCGGCCAGGATCTTACCGTTGGTCTGGCAGTGGGGGCAGTATTGGAGGGAGGTGTCCGCGAAGGACACCTCCCTTACTGTTTCTCCGCACACGGGGCACGGCAGGCCCGTCCTGGCATGCACCCGGAAGTTGCTGCGTTTGGTGTCTTTGAGTTCGCTGGAGGGCTTCCCGGCCGCCGCGTTGACGGCTCCGACCAGGACCTCCTGCATTGACGCATACAGTCGCGCTACGGTTTCGTGGTCAAGCGACTTGGCAATGGCAAAGGGTGAGATCTTGGCCGCGTGCAGGATCTCGTCACTGTAGGCGTTGCCGATTCCGGCTATGACGCTTTGGCTGCGCAACAACCCTTTGATCTGCTGTGGACTGGATTTCAGGATTGCGGCGAACGCGGCCTCATCGAAGTCCGGGCCCAGTGGCTCGGGACCAAGTGTTGCGATGCCTGGAACGTCCTGTGGGTCCCTGACCACGTAGATGGCCAGGCTCTTCTTTGTTCCTGCCTCCGTCAGGTCCATTCCGATGTGGGCATCGTCGGCGGCACGGTGGAACAGCAGCCTTGCCGAGATGTTGCTCTTGCCCATCCGCAGCCCCGCCGACGACGGGTGCTCGGTGTAGCGGACCCAGCCGGCCTTGGCCAGGTGGAACACAAAAAAGAGTCCGTCCAGGTCAAGGCAAATGAACTTTCCGATCCTTTGGACCCCGTGGACTGTCCTGCCCTCGAGCGCTGCGTAGGGCGGGTCGGCTGTCTTGAGCGCCGAGAAGGAGTTGATGCGGACTTCAGTCAGCGTGGCTCCATGGAGTTGGGTGTCCAGGTACATGCACAGGCCGTGCACTTCGGGGAGTTCCGGCATGGACATTACTTTGCCACAGGTGGTTCCTGATGGGCAGGATAACTACAGGTTTGTAGTTATCCCGGAGGCCTTGCGTCTCGGCTTTTGCGGGACAACAATGGTTCTTACCCACTTCGAAAGAAGAGGGTCACGGAAACCAAAGATTCAGTGATATGCATCCAACGCAGCCTTTGGCACAGTTGGAAGCAAGCTACCAGTGACGAGGTAGGAAGACCTGAAATTCCAAGGATTCCGCCAGACTGTCAAGTCGTCACCAGACAGCCGAAAAGTCGAAGCCCCACCAACGGCAAAACGCTGATGGGGCTTCCCCTTTGCCCGGATTCTCCCGGGCGCAACTGATGCTTAGGACGCCGGTGTTTCCTCGGCAGGTGCCAGGACAACATCACTGACCGTCAGTTCGCCTTCGCCGGACTGCAAAGTGATTTCCTGCGCGTTCGCGGCCGCCTTCAGATCGCCCAGGCCGGCTTTCAACTGGGAGACCAGTACCTCCGAGGCCGTGATGGAGGCTGAGAGAACCTCGGTGCGCTGCTTGACCTTGGCTTCGGACTTTGCCTTGCGGATGCCGCTCAGTGCGATCCCGACCGTGCCAAGCATGGTGGTGTCGCCGCCGGTGATCTCCAGGGCGGTGGGCCATTCGGCGCGGTGGACCGAACCTGTGCGCCACCAACCCCACACTTCTTCGGTGGCGAAGGGCAGGAACGGGGCGAAGAGGCGAAGCAGGGCGTCCAGGGTTGTTGCCAGCGCCGCCAGGACGGAGGCCTGCTCGGATTCGCCGGCTGCCCCGTAGGCACGATCCTTGATCAGTTCAACGTAGTCGTCGGTGAACTGCCAGAAGAACGATTCCGTGATCTGGAGTGCCCGGGCGTAGTCGTAGTTGTCGAACGCCTTGGTGGACTGCGCGACGACGTCGGACAGCTGCGCCAGCAGCGCACGGTCCAGGGGGTTCGTCAGCACCGAGAGGTCGGTGGTCACCACGGAGTTCTCGGTGGCACCGAGGTTCAGCACGAACTTGGAAGCGTTCAGCAGCTTGATGGCCAGGCGACGCCCGATCTTCATCTGCGCAATTTCGTACGCGGTGTCCGCGCCCAGCTTGGCCGAAGCTGCCCAGTAACGCACGGCATCGGAACCGTACTCGTTCAGCACGTCCGTGGGGACAACGACGTTGCCCTTGGACTTGGACATCTTCTTCCGGTCCGGGTCCAGGATCCAGCCGGAGATGGCTGCGTGCTTCCACGGGGCGCTCTTCTGCAGGGCATCGGCACGCACTGCTGAGGAGAACAGCCAGGTACGGATGATGTCGTGGCCCTGGGGGCGCAGGTCGAACGGGTAGACCTTGGAGAACAGTTCCTCGTCACGGCTCCAGCCGCCCACGATCTGCGGGGTGAGCGATGACGTGGCCCAGGTGTCCAGGACGTCCGCATCGCCGGTAAAGCCGTTGGCCTGGTCACGCTGCGACTCCTCAAAACCGGGAGCAGCGTCAGCGGCCGGGTCAACGGGCAGCATGTCGTCCGACGGAAGGATGGGGTTGTCGTAGTCCGGGTTGCCCTGGGCGTCCAGCGGGTACCAGACGGGAATAGGCACACCGAAGAAGCGCTGGCGGGATACAAGCCAGTCGCCGTTGAGGCCGGCGATCCAGTTCTCATAGCGGGAACGCATGAAGGACGGGTGGAAGTTGATCTCCTGGCCACGGCCGATGAGCCGTTCGCGGCGTTCCTCGTCGCGGCCACCGTTGCGGATGTACCACTGGCGGGAGGTGACAACTTCGAGGGGCTTGTCGCCCTTTTCGAAGAAGTTCACCGGGTGCGTGATCTTCTTGGGTTCGCCATCCAGCAGCTCAGCTGCCTTGAGCAGTTCAACGACGGCCTCCTTGGCGGAGAAGGCAGTCTTGCCGGCGATCGCGGCATAGGCTTCCTTGCCGGCGTCGCTGGTGATCCAGTCCGGGGTGTCGGCGATGATGCGGCCGTCGCGGCCCATGATGGCGCGCGTGGGCAGCTGCAGTTCGCGCCACCAGGTGACGTCGGTCAGGTCACCGAATGTGCACACCATGGCAATGCCCGAACCCTTGTCCGCCTTGGCCAGCGGGTGCGCCTTGACCTCAAGCTCGACGTCGAAAAGCGGGGACTTCACGGTCTTGCCGAACAGCGGCTGGTACCGCTCGTCGTCGGGGTTCGCCACCAACGCAGCACAGGCAGCAAGGAGCTCCGGGCGGGTGGTCTCGATGAAGATCTTTTCGCCGTCTTCGGTGAAGAACGGGTAGCGGTAGTAGGCGCCGGCGACCTCACGGTCCTCAAGCTCGGCCTGGGCCACAGCGGTACGGAAGGTCACGTCCCACAGGGTGGGTGCTTCGGCCATGTAGGCATCGCCGGCCGAAAGGTTGGCCAGGAATGCACGCTGGGATACCGCACGGGAGGTGTCGTCAATGGTGCGATAGGTGAGGTCCCAGTCCACGGACAGGCCGAGGGTCTGGAACAGGTTCTCAAAGACCTTCTCGTCCTCAACGGCGAGTTCTTCACACAGTTCGATGAAGTTCTGGCGCGAAACGACGTCGAAATCGCGCTGGTTCTTGGCCGGCTGCGCCGGGGGAGTGTAGTCCGCCTTGTAGGGGATGGCGGGATCGCAACGCACACCGTAGTAGTTCTGGACGCGGCGCTCAGTGGGCAGGCCGTTGTCGTCCCAGCCCATGGGGTAGAAGACGTTTTTGCCGGTCATGCGCATGTAGCGGGCCTGGACGTCAGTCTGGGTGAAGGAGAACATGTGGCCCACGTGCAGCGAGCCGGAAGCCGTCGGCGGGGGAGTGTCGATCGAGTAGACCTGCTCCCGGGTGGTGTCCGGATTGAACTTGTAGGTTCCCTCTTCAAGCCAGCGCTGCGTCAGGGCAGCCTCAAGGCCTTCCAGGGCCGGCTTGTCGGGGACGTTAATGGGGGCGGTGGCGGGCGTGTCTGTACCCTGCGTTGATTCAGCCATGGACCAATTGTTTCATGGCCTGGCGTGACAACCTGCCGCCGTGGGACCTTGCGCCCCCGATAGGGTAGTGACATGACTTTGGCAGCGCACAATATCCCCGCAGGACAGAACAAGACGGCCGTGGTAACCGGGGCCAGCACCGGCATCGGCGAGGCCACCGTAAGGGCCTTGGCAGCCACGGGATGGCAGGTCTTCGCCGTAGCGCGCAGAGCTGACAGGCTCGGTGCCCTGGGTGCCGAAACCGGCGCCGTGCCCTTCCCGGCAGACATCACCAACGACGACGACGTCGCGGCCTTGCTCGCGGCTGTCACCAAAGCCGGAGGTGCTGACACGCTGATCAACATCGCCGGCGGCGCCCGGGGCGCTGACACCATTGCGAACGCTGACACCGAAGACTGGGAATGGATGTACCAGGTGAACGTACTGGGCACCATGAAAATCACCCGCGCCTTCCTGCCGATGCTGCGCGAAAACGGCGAGGGAACAGTCCTTAATCTCACCTCGACGGCCGGGCTGTCCGCCTATGAAGGCGGCGGTGGCTACAACGCCGCGAAATTTGCCCAGCACGCCATGACCAACGCGCTGCGCCTTGAAGAGGTGGGCAATAACGTCCGTGTCATTGAAGTGGCCCCCGGTCTGGTGTACACAGAGGAATTCGCACTGAACAGGCTTGGAGACAAAGAGGCAGCAGCCAAGGTCTACGCCGGCGTGGAGAAGCCCCTGACAGCCGAAGACGTTGCCGACGTCGTCAAGTACGCGGTCACACTTCCGCACCACATCAACCTGGACCAAATCGTGGTTCGCCCGGTAGCCCAGGCAGCCAACCACAAGTTGATCCGCAAACAGGACTAGCCTGCGGGTACAGCCAGGGTGGCGAGCACGGCTGCGTGGTCCGAGCCGGGAACCTTCCGGACCATGTAGCCGCTGCTGCCGATCCGTGGCGAGGTGACCACATGGTCAAGGATTGTTCCTGGAAGTGCCATCCCTTCCATCGGCCACGTGGGGGAGAACCGCCCGCCTGTGGCCGTGCCAACATCAACCAACGTGCCGTCGCCGGGGCCGGATTCCAACAGCGTCCGGAACTCGTGGTGGTCATAGGAGGAATTGAAGTCGCCCATCAGCACGTGGTTCCCGGGGCTTGAAGCCTGCCGGCCGATGGTGACGAGGTCGCTCCGCCACTGTTCGATCCTCTCGTCCACAGGCGGAAGGGCGTGGACGTTGGTCAGCTCCAAGGCCGACCTGCTGCCAGTCTGTGCATCGGCCACGAGCACCCTGGTGACGGCCATATGGAACGGTGTATCCGGAAGCAGTCCGTCCGGCTCAAGGGGGAACGCCGAATACACCGCGCCACCGCCGGCGTCATCCCTGGGTTCGCTCACACGGTTCGGAAGGAGTTCCTCCAAGCCGGCGGCGTGAAGGCTGTCTTCCAGGCTCTGGGTATGTTCCTGCAGCACCAGGATCTGGATACCGTTCCCGCGTACCAGCTCCACAATGGTCGACGCATCCGCCTCCCCGTATTCGGTATTCAGGCTCATGACCTTCACCGGAATGGTGGCTGTTCCCGCGGGCGGCCCCACGGGCTTCCCGGCGTCCAGCGGAAAAAGCCAGAACAGCTGGGCCACCAGCAGGACCGTCGTCGCGATGACGACCCAGATCCTCCGCCCCACCCCGGCGAAGAGCAGGGCTATGGCAGCCGGGATGACCAGCCACGGCGTGAACGCCAACAGCTGGACTACAGGTAGAGGCCACTCTGCGGGAATTGCGCGGAACAAGGAAAGGCCCGCCGTTGGCACCGCGAAGAGGAGCGCGAACACGGTCCATGCAAGGGAAGGCCGACGTTGTGCCTTGCCGGCGACGGGGAGGACAGCAGCGGGGTTGGACATGGTCCCGAGTCTATGCAGCCCTCCCGCCCGGGACCGTCCTCCTCAGGGATGACTCTGCGAGTGGAGCAGAAGGCCCGGCTGCCGCTAGACTGAAAGCACCAGCGTTGACCCGGCCATCACCGGTGAGCCTCCGGAAGAACAGCACCGAATGCCTTGACCGGCAATCAGTGCCCAGTAGAACCGGACGGGTAAGCCCGTCACAGCAGTAATGAGAGGCCGGAACAGCACGTTCCGGTAAGTGAGGTGGTACCGCGGTACCTGCGCAGCCGACAGGCAGCACAGACGCCGTCCTCGCATCCTGACAGTCAACCAGCTATCACAGGATATGAGATGACCCACTACCCCAAGGCCTCAGCGTCTTCGTCCGGCACGCCTGGCGTGTCCGCCTCCGTGAAGTTCCCGGAAATCGAAGAGCGCATCCTCAAATACTGGGATGAAGACGGCACCTTCCAAGCCAGCATCGACCAACGGGATGCGGGCACGGACGGCAGCAACGAATTCGTCTTCTACGACGGCCCTCCCTTCGCCAACGGACTGCCGCACTACGGCCACCTGCTGACCGGTTACGCCAAGGACCTGGTTGGCCGCTACCAGACCCAGCGCGGCAAGCGCGTAGAACGCCGCTTCGGTTGGGACACGCACGGCCTGCCGGCTGAACTCGAAGCCATGAAGCAACTGGGAATGACGGACAAGACCCAGATCGAAGCCATGGGCATCGACAAGTTCAACGACGCCTGCCGGGCCTCCGTCATGAAGTACGCCAACGAGTGGAAGGCCTACGTCACCCGCCAGGCCCGCTGGGTGGACTTCGAGAACGACTACAAGACCCTCAACGTCGAGTACATGGAGTCAGTCCTCTGGGCCTTCAAGCAGCTGCATGAAAAAGGCCTGACCTACAACGGCTACCGCGTCCTCCCGTACTGCTGGAAGGACGAGACACCGCTGTCCAACCATGAACTCCGCATGGACGACGACGTCTACAAGAACCGCCAGGACCAGACCGTTACGGTCACCTTCCCCATCAAGGCCGGCGACTCCGCGCTCTCCACGGAACTCGAAGGCGTCCAGGCGCTCGCATGGACCACCACACCGTGGACCCTGCCCACCAACCTTGCGCTCGCCGTCGGGCCGGAGATCTCCTACGCGGTCCTGCCTGCAGGGCCCAACGGCGTCAAGGCCGCTTCCGCTGAAGCTCCGGTGACGGGCAGCTTCCTGCTGGCAGCGGACCTCCTTGGTTCGTACGCCAAGGACCTGGGGTACGACGACGCCGCTGCCGCGACTGCCGCGGTCGTTTCCACTCACAGCGGTGCCGAGCTCGAAGGCCTCGAATACCAGCCTCTGTGGAACGACTTTGCCGATGCCGAGAAGTACGGGACGCAGAACGCCTGGCGTTTCCTGGTGGCCGATTATGTGACCACCACCGACGGCACGGGCATCGTCCACCAGGCTCCTGCCTATGGTGAAGATGACCAGAAGGTCTGTGAAGAGGCCGGTATCCCTGTGGTCCTGTCCGTGGACGAGGGCGCGAAGTTCCTGCCGCTGTTCGCCCATGGCGAGCTGGCATCCATCGTCGGGCTGCAGGTCTTCGACGCCAACAAGCCCATCACCCAGGTCCTGCGCGCTGACGGTCGCTTGGTCCGCCAGGCAAGCTACGAGCACAGTTACCCGCACTGCTGGCGCTGCCGTAACCCGCTGATCTACCGCGCGGTGTCCTCCTGGTATGTGGAGGTGACCAAATTCAAGGACCGCATGTCCGAGCTGAACCAGGAGATCAACTGGATCCCCGGGAACGTCAAGGACGGCCAGTTCGGCAAGTGGCTGGACAACGCCCGCGACTGGTCCATCAGCCGAAACCGCTACTGGGGCTCGCCCATCCCGGTGTGGCAGTCGGACGACCCCGAATACCCGCGCACGGACGTTTACGGCTCGCTGGCGGACTTGGAAGCCGACTTCGGTCGCCTGCCCGTCAACAATGAAGGACAGGTGGATCTTCACCGTCCGTTCATCGACGAACTGACCCGCCCCAACCCGGACGACCCCCGTTCGCCGGCAGAGGGCCAGTCCACCATGCGCCGCGTCGAAGACGTGTTGGACGTCTGGTTCGACTCCGGTTCCATGCCGTACGGGCAGGTGCACTATCCGTTCCAAAACCAGGAGTGGTTCGACACCCACAACCCCGCCGACTTCATCGTGGAGTACATCGGACAGACCCGTGGCTGGTTCTACATGCTCCATATCCTGTCCACGGCATTGTTTGACCGCCCGGCGTTCCGTAACGTCATCAGCCACGGAATCGTCCTGGGCTCCGACGGACAGAAGATGTCCAAGAGCCTGCGGAACTACCCGGACGTCTCCGAAGTACTGGACCGCGATGGCTCCGATGCCATGCGCTGGTTCCTCATGTCCAGCCCCATCCTCCGTGGCGGGAACCTGATCGTCACCGAGCAGGGCATCCGCGACGGCGTCCGGCAGGTCATCCTGCCGCTGTGGAATGTGTACAGCTTCTTCACTCTGTACACGAACGCCGCCAACGGAGGGGCCGGGTACGAGGCCAAGCTGCGCTATGACGGCTACGCCGACACCCTTGACCAGTACCTGATGGCGAACACCGGTGACTTGGTCCGCAAGGTCACAGCAAGCCTGGACAGCTACGACATCTCCGGGGCCTGTGACGAGCTGCGCAGCTACCTGGACATGCTCACCAACTGGTACGTCCGGCGCAGCCGCCAGCGCTTCTTCGACGAGAACGTCGACGCCTTTGATGCGTTGTACACCGCTTTGGAAGCTGTGTGCCGCGTGTCGGCATCGTTGTTGCCACTGGTGACCGAAGAGATCTGGCGTGGCCTGACCGGTGGCCGTTCCGTACACTTGGCTGACTGGCCTGAGGCTTCGCTGTTCCCGTCCAACCCGGCCCTGGTTGAGTCCATGGATCGCGTGCAGCAGATCTGCTCCACCGGCTCCAGCCTCCGCAAGGCAGCGAACCTGCGCGTCCGCCTGCCATTGCAGGAGCTGACTGTGGTGGCACCTGGTGCGGACGCGCTGGAAGGCTTTGCCGCCGTCGTCGCCGATGAACTGAACCTGCGGTCGGTGCGGCTGCTGGATGCCGCTACGGCGTCGCCCGAGGAGTTCGGAATCGAGCAGAAACTTGTGGTCAACGCCCGGGCCGCCGGGCCGCGGCTCGGCAAGAATGTCCAGCAGGCCATCAAGGGCTCCAAATCGGGGGATTGGTCCGTCAACGAGGACGGCGTCGTTGTGGCCGGTGGCTTGGAACTTGAGCCGCAGGAATACACGCTGGAAACGGTGGTCTCGGAATCGGCCGACGGCGGTTCAGCATCGGTTGCGGTGCTTCCGGGTGGCGGATTCGTAGTCCTCAACACCGAGGTCACTCCCGAACTTGCCGCCGAAGGACTGGCCCGCGACATGGTCCGCGCCATCCAGCAGGCCCGCAAGGATGCCGGGTTCAATGTCAGCGACCGCATCCGGACCTCCGTGGCAGCTGCCCAGGACGTAGTGGACGCGCTGGAAGCGAACGCCGAACTGGTGAAGACCGAAACACTGACACTGGAACTGGAGGTTCTGCTGGCCAGCGTCGATGAACCGCAGGTTACCGTTGCAAAGGCAGGGGCCTGAACCATGACTGACGAATTTTCCGTTGAAAGCGTCTACGCCGAACTGCTTGGCCGGGCGCCGGAAAACAAGATGGAACCACGTCTTGCCCCGCTCTTCCGTGCCATGGACGTGCTGGGTGAGCCGAACAAGGCCTTCCCGATCATCCACATCACTGGCACCAACGGCAAAACATCCACTGCCCGCATGATCGAAGCTGGTTTGCGCGCCCACGGACTCAGCACCGGCCGCTACACCAGCCCGCACCTGTCCAAGGTCACGGAGCGCATCAGCATTGACGGTGAGCCGGTACCGGACGCGACGTTCGTTCGCATCTGGGACGAAATCCGTCCCTATCTGGAAATCGTGGACAACGAACTCGTTGCGGACAACCAGCCCCGGCTGACGTACTTCGAGTGCCTGACCATCCTTGGTTTCGCGGTGTTCGCGGACCAGCCGGTGGATGTCGCAGTGATTGAAGTCGGATTGGGCGGCATCACTGATGCCACCAACGTCGGAGACGGCCAGGTCTCGGTCATCACGCCGATCTCGCTGGACCACACGGACCTCCTGGGTGAGACCACCGAGGACATCGCCTACGAGAAAGCCGGAATCATCAAGGCCGGTGGCTTCCTGGTAAGTGCGGCCCAGCCAGTGGACGCGGCGCAGGTCCTGCTGGAAAAAGCACGGGAAGTTGACGTGCCTTTCCGCTTCGAGGGCGTTGAGTTCGGTGTTGAATCCCGCAGCGTGGCTGTGGGGGGCCAGGTCCTGACCATCCAGGGACTTGCCGGGCGCTACGAGGACCTTCTGCTGCCGTTGCACGGTGCCCACCAGGCCGAGAACGCCGCCGTTGCCGTGGCTGCCCTCGAGGCTTTCTTTGGCGGGGGAGAGAAGGAACTGGACGCCGAGGTACTCAAGGAAGCATTCGGCACCGTGACATCACCTGGCCGGCTGGAAGTCGTGAGGACCGCGCCCACTGTGGTGGTTGACGCGGCCCATAACCCGGACGGCATTCGTGTCACGGCGGAGGCAATCCAGGAGGCCTTCACCTTCAGCAAACTGGTGGTGGTGGTTGGGGTCCTGCGCGAGAAAGATGCCGAGGAGATCCTGAAGACGCTAAAGGAATCCCTTGGTGGACTCGCCGAGGAGTTCTGTTTCACGCAATCCAACTCGGCCCGTGCAGTTCCGGCCGGAGAACTCGCAGAGCTGGCGGTGGATCTTGGCTTTGGCGAGGACAACGTCCACATCGCCGAAAAGCTCGACGACGCCATTGAGTGGGCGGTTGAGCGGGCCGAATCAAACGATGACCTCGCCGGTGGTGTCCTGGTGACAGGCTCCATCACGGTGGTGGCCGAGGCCCGGATCCTGCTGGGAAAGGCGAGTGCCTAGCATGGCGAAAATGACCAAAGCGCAGCGCGAATGGCGTCCCGGCATGCCGAAGAAGCGCCGGTCCACCAAAGTGATGTTCGCGTCCACGGTGCTGCTGCTCGAAGCCTTTGTAGCCTTCTTCGGCACCTTGGCCGTGTTCGGCCTGAAGCGCGGCGAAGTCGATCCGGGCATCATCCTGGGCGTCGGAATTGCCCTGAGCGTGGTGCTTGTCCTTGCCTGTGCCGTGCTGTCCAAGCCGTGGGGCATCGCCCTTGGCTGGGTGCTGCAGGTAGTGCTGATCCTGACGGGATTGGCCGAACCCATGATGTTCATTGTCGGCATCCTGTTCGCTATTTGCTGGTGGTACGGGATCCGTGCCGGCATGAGGATCGACCGCGAGGTGGCCCAGCGGGACCGTGAACAGGCTGAATGGGACGCTGCCCACAGTGAAGAAACAGGCCCGCAAACCCCGTAAACTGGCTGGGAAAACCACCGAACACATCACATTGGAGCAACTGTGAGCACTGAACGGACCCTTGTCCTGGTCAAGCCCGACGGCGTGGCCCGCAACCTGGGCGGCAGCATCCTCGCCCGCATCGAGGCCAAGGGCTACACCCTGGTTGAGCTGAAGAAGGTCAACGCCACCCGTGAGCTGCTGGAGCAGCACTACGAGGAACACGTGGGCAAGCCCTTCTACGAGCCGCTGGTCGAGTTCATGCTGAGCGGACCTGTCATCGCTGCCGTTTTCGAGGGCCACCGTGTCATCGAAGGCTTCCGGTCACTGGCTGGAACAACGGATCCGACGACGGCGGCTCCGGGCACCATCCGTGGCGACTTTGGCCGCGATTGGGGCCTGGCGGTCCAGCAGAACCTCGTCCACGGTTCCGATTCCATTGATTCGGCCGAGCGCGAGATCAAGATCTGGTTCCAGAGCTAGCTGCACCTCACCGAAACTGCAGATAAGGCCAATGTTCATCGCGAACATTGGCCTTATCTGTCATCTGGCGGAGACTTTTAGTAGCCGGACGTCCCTGCGAAAACGTGGATGAAGGCGAAGAAGATCGTGGCGATGACCGCGACATACAGCAGAGCCACAATGATCCAACCGGAATCGCCCAGCAACTTGGTCAAGCCTGGCGGTGCCTTGATGACCCCGTGGGAGATATTCCGGATGGTCACCCACACAAAGAGGGGGATCATGACGGCCCACACCACCATGCAGAACGGGCACAGCACATTGATGACGTACAAGGCCTGGGACCACAGCCAGACGACGAACGCAAACCCGAGGGTTACGCCCGCCTGCAGTCCAAGCCAGTAGCCGCGGGAGAACCTGGCGCCGGCGAGGAGGCCCATGGCCGTGGTGATGATGACGGCAAAGGCGACGATGCCGATGAACATGTTGGGGAAGCCGAACACGGAGCTTTGTGGTGTTTGCATCACCGCGCCACAGGAAATCCATGGGTTTACATCGCAGACCGTCACGTGGTTGGGGTCCTTAAGGACTTCCAGCTTCTCCAGGACCAACGCTCCTGACGCCAGCCAACCGATGACTCCGGTGACCAGCAGGAGCCAGGCGAATGGCTTGTCGCGGACAGTCCTCGGCAACCTCTCCTGCTGTGCGGACGATTCCCCCGCAGTGGTGGAGGTTTTGATGGCAGGGTTTTCCCTGGCGGTGCTCGGCATCGCGGATCTGATCCTTTTCGACGTTGTGCCCCGGCGGGCCGGGGAGGTCTCTTGGGAGGATTCTAGCGCCGCTGGCTGGGCGCCGCGCCCAGCTTGTCCCGAACCGGACGACACAGCGTCCTAACGGGCGATGTCGCGCGGGTGTGAGAGAATGAACATGGCTGGAAGCCGACCCACATTCGGATTCCGGTCCGGTGACTTGTTCCCAAGACCGCCAGTATGAGCTGGGCATGCCCGGATCACGTCGATCCTCGGTAGGCCCGCCATAACAATGGACGGCACCTGGTTGTGGCAGCAGAACAACGGGTTTCAGAACTAAGCCGCCGGCCTTCCAGGGCTGCCGCACCCCAATGATGGTGCGAACCGGAAGGTATACTACCGACTTCTGTCAACGCCTGCGGGTTTTGACAATATTTGCCCCTCTGGGCGCCGGATGTGGCGGCGTCGCTGGGGCAGGAGTGTTGCCACATATGGATAATGACCAGGTTGTAGCCGTTAATGATGAGGCAGCTCCCGCGGAAACCGCGGAAGCGCCCAAGAAAACCACCCGGACCCGGCGCAAGGCTGCGCCCAAGGCAGTTCCAGACGTAGAGACGCCTACTGCCGAGGCCCCCGGGGTGGCCGAAATTCCCGAGGCCGAAGCCAAGCCCGTGCGCCGCACGCGCTCCCGCAAGAAAGTGGAACCGGCCGAGCCCTTGCCGGGCCTCGGCGATGAAACGAACGCCGGCCAGGAAACCGCTGCCGAAACCCAGCCCGAAGCCGCCGCTGAAACCGCCCCCGAAAAGCCGGTCCGCCGTCGTCGTACTGCCAAGCCCAAGGCCGAGGCAGCGGAGGCGCCCGCAATCGCCGAAGTCGTGGAAGAAACCACGACGCCGGAGGCTGGCTCCCAGCCGGCGGAACCTGCCGCTGCTGGATCTGCCCCTGAAGAATCCGAGGCTGTGGAAGAGGCTCCGGCTGAGGAAGCCGCTCCCACCGCTGCCACGTCGCTGTTCATGGAGCCGGTCTCCATCACCTCCATGATTTTCCAGGCACCGGACCTCACCACGGTCCCGCGCGTTGCAGCCCTGGAAGAGAAGGATGACGAGCCGGAAGACGACGCCGAAGCTGGCGCCGACGGCGAGCTGGACGAGGGCGGCAGCCGCCGTCGTCGCCGCAGCCGTGGCCGCCGCGGGCGCCGGGGTACTGAACGCGACGAGAACGACACTGACGACAGCAATGATTCCGGGGACGACGAAGCTCCCGTAGCCGAAACCCTCGAAGAAGGCGTCACGTCGCGTCGCCGTCGTCGTCGCCGCCGTGGCGACCAGGACCTTGAACTGACCGGCGGTTCGGATGATGATCCGCCCAACACAGTAACCCGCGTGCGGGCTCCCCGGCCCATCACGGAGACAGCTCCTTCAAACCGCGTCGCCAGCGTCAAGGGCTCCACCAGGCTCGAGGCAAAGAAGCAGCGTCGGCGCGAGTCCCGTGAGACCGGACGTCGTCGCCAGGTGATCACCGAAGCCGAGTTCCTGGCACGCCGCGAGTCCGTGGACCGGCAGATGATCGTCCGCCAACGCGACGACAGAATCCAGATCGCGGTCCTTGAAGACGGCGTTCTTGCCGAGCACTTTGTGTCCAAGACCCAGCAGGACTCCCTGATCGGCAACGTGTACCTCGGCAAGGTCCAGAATGTCCTGCCGTCCATGGAAGCTGCTTTCGTTGATATCGGACGCGGCCGCAACGCGGTGCTGTACGCCGGTGAAGTCAACTGGGACGCAGTCAACCTTGAGGGCCAGCCCCGCCGGATTGAAAATGCACTGAAGTCGGGCGATTCCGTCCTGGTCCAGGTCACCAAGGATCCGGTAGGCCACAAGGGTGCCCGCCTCACCAGCCAGATCTCACTTCCGGGCCGCTACCTTGTGTACGTTCCTGGTGGATCCATGACCGGCATCTCCCGCAAGCTGCCGGACGTGGAGCGCAACCGCCTCAAGCGGATCCTGAAAGACCGTCTGCCGGAAAACGCCGGAGTCATCGTCCGTACGGCCGCTGAAGGTGCGTCGGAAGAAGAACTGACCCACGACATCAACCGCCTTCGCGCGCAGTGGGAGGGAATCGAAGGGCAAGCTTCCTCCACCAAGGTGCTGGCACCGGAACTGTTGTATGGCGAACCTGACCTCACCATCAAGGTTGTACGCGACGTCTTCAACGAGGACTTCTCCAAGCTGATCGTCTCCGGTGACGACGCCTGGGACACCATCGAGGCCTACGTGACGTATGTTGCTCCCGACCTCGTGGGACGCCTCGAAAAATGGACCAAGGATCAAGACATCTTCGCTGCATGGCGCATCGATGAGCAGATCCACAAGGCCCTGGAACGCAAGGTCTTCCTGCCATCCGGTGGCTCGCTGGTCATTGACCGTACCGAAGCCATGACCGTGGTGGACGTCAACACCGGCAAATTCACCGGCAGTGGTGGAAACCTGGAAGAGACAGTCACCAAGAACAACCTTGAAGCTGCCGAAGAAGTCGTTCGCCAGCTTCGCCTGCGTGACATCGGCGGCATCATTGTCATCGACTTCATCGACATGGTCCTGGAATCCAACCGCGACCTCGTCCTCCGCCGCATGGTGGAATGCCTGGGCCGCGACCGTACCAAGCACCAGGTAGCTGAAGTAACGTCACT
Organism: Paenarthrobacter histidinolovorans; assembly: GCF_014647595.1. Lineage (GTDB taxonomy): Bacteria > Actinomycetota > Actinomycetes > Actinomycetales > Micrococcaceae > Arthrobacter > Arthrobacter histidinolovorans. The sequence continues at coordinate 63,423 of NZ_BMPM01000004.1, forward strand.
GGGACTTGTCCAGATGACCCGCAAGCGCATGGGCACCGGTCTCCTTGAGGTCTTCGGCGAGCAATGCGAGCACTGTGCAGGCCGCGGTGTCGTGACCCACGACGAGCCCGTTGAACATCGCCGCGCCAACGTCGTGGCCGCCGAACAGCACCGTCCGCACGCCGAGGCACAGCAGCCCACAGCCCGTACGGAGCGCAAGCGCCGCCGTGGCAAGGGTGGAACCCAGGGAACGGTCGAAGCACCGGCCCAGGTCCACTCGACGCCGTCCACCCCTGCGGCACCGGCAGCACACACCGAAACCCAGGATCCCGCCCGCCAGGCAAAAGCGGAAGCAACCAGGGCTGCGCTGGCGACGATTGCTGCGGCCGCGCATGCAGCCCACCTTCATGACGACGAAATCCACAAAGCAGAAGAGCAAGCCCGTGCGGCCGGAGAGCATGATGGCGACGCCGGGTCTGTCTCCGCTGCATCGACGGAGCAGGAAGCAGCGGCCCACGACGCAGCCGTCCGCGAAGCGCGGTCCACTCCGGTGCTGCGTTTTGGCGGCGAAGAGGTTGCCTTGCCTTTCGTTGAGCACCACGACGAGCCGCAGGCAGCCGAACCGGCCATGAGCCTGGACCGTCTGGCCGAAGCTTTCTCACACCTTGGCGCGGCTCCGTCGTCTGAGGTCGGGAACGCTACGGAAGCTGTGGAGGCACCGAAAGCTGCGGAGTCACCGAAAGCTGCGGGCGCCGCGAAGGCTGCTGCGCCGGCTGTCGAGGAAGCCCCCGCCGCGTCTCGGGGTCGTCGTAGCCGGCGGAACCGCAGCGCAAGCAGGGCCCAGGGTGCGGCCAACGAGACCAGCGTTGAGCACCACGACGTAACTGCCACGGCCGCGAAGGGATCGGCGCACGAGTCCAAGGCGCCTGCCGAAGCGGTCAGGAAAGCGGCCTCGGATGAACCCATCATCCTGGGGGTCGGCGTACCGGCCTCCGAACTCTAACTGTCTTGACGGCAGGAGGGCCCCGCAGTTTCCGCTACCAGCGGCAATTGCGGGGCCCTTTGCTGTCCGCCGGTGCGCTAGGCTGGGGGACTGACACGGGGTGCCAGGCGATGGGCCAGGCTGAGATCCAAACCCGTTGAACCTGTCCGGTTAGCACCGGCGAAGGGATGTCCCCATGGCCGCATTGTCATCTTCCGCTGTGTACCCGCTGACGGCGGACCGCAGGCAAACCCCCCGGGTACTGAGCATTGCAGGCTCCGATCCGTCCGGGGGAGCCGGAATCCAGGCTGACCTGAAGAGCATCGCCGCCCACGGCGGATATGGCATGGCTGTCATTACGGCTTTGACGGCCCAGAACACCCTGGGCGTCAGCGGTGTGCACGTGCCGCCGGTGGAGTTCCTGCGCCAGCAGTTGAACGCCGTCAGCACCGATATCGTGATCGATGCCGTCAAGATCGGGATGCTCGGCGACGCGGCGGTTATTGACGAAGTGCGCAGCTGGCTCGAATCGGTGCGTCCCGCCGTCGTGGTTCTTGACCCGGTGATGGTAGCCACCAGCGGTGACCGCCTGCTCACCGACTCCGCCGGAGATGCCCTCCGTGCTCTGCTGCCGCTGGCGGACCTGATCACGCCCAACCTGCCCGAGCTTGCCATCCTGCTGGGGGAACCGGAAGCCACAGACTGGGCATCGGCGTTGGAGCAGGGCAAGCGCCTGGCGGCTGAATGCGGAAATACAGTATTGGTCAAGGGCGGTCATCTGGCTGGCTCGGAATGTCCCGACGCCTTGATCAACACCAGTGGGTTGTTGCGGCAGGACGTCATCGAAGTTGCAGGTCCCAGGATCGAGACCAGGAACAGCCACGGCACAGGATGTTCCTTGTCGTCGGCACTTGCTACCGTGCAGGCGCGCACGGGTGACTGGGAGGCCTCATTGCGCGAGGTGAAACCGTGGCTGCTCCAAGCACTCAGGGTTGCCGGCAACCTGGAAGTGGGCCGGGGCAACGGGCCCGTGGACCACTTCCATCACCAGCGTGTCCTCCAGCCCGGGGGATTTGCCACCACCTTGTGGAAGGAAGCTGTCCCGGAGCTTGAGAGAATCCACGGCCTCAACTTCATCCAGGAACTGCAGTCGGGGCAGCTGCCGGAGTGGGCGTTCAGCTACTACCTTGCGCAGGATGCCATCTACTTGAATGGCTATTCCAGGGTTCTCGCCCGTGCAGGCGCCTTGGCGCCCACTGAGGAAGAACAGCTGTTCTGGGCCAAAAGCTCACGGCAGTGCCTGGAAGTGGAATCGGAACTGCACAGGAACTGGTTGAGTTCCCGCGAGGCATCGGACGTCACCGGGCCGGTCACCAAGGCGTATGTGGACCATCTGCTGGCCACCTCGGCATCCGGCAGCTACGCGGTGCTCCTTGCGGCGATCCTTCCGTGCTACTGGTTGTATGCGGAAGTGGGGCAAAAGCTCCATGCCGCCTTCGTGGATGCCGGAGCCCCTGCCGGACATCCCTACGCGGACTGGCTGCGGACGTATGCCGACGAGGACTTTGCCGCCGCCACGCGGATGGCGATCAACTTCACAGATGGAGCGGCCGTTGCAGCTTCCGGGCGTGAGCGCGCTGAGATGCTCGAGGCTTTCCGGCAGTCCTGCCGCTACGAGACGGCATTTTTCGATGCGCCCCGGCTTTACGCCTAGCATGACGGGACTGTTCATTAGGGCCTGAAACAGCACCGGTCCGGATGAAAAGCATGGCTTCTCCCGCGCGTCGCTGGCCTGATCACGTTAATTACCGCCAAACCCTGTAGGCTGTATGGGCACGGTGCCGGGAGAGTCCGTTACGCCTCGTGATGCAAGTCACGTGGTAGCCTCCGGTCCCGGCCTCATTTGCAGCCGAGGGTCAAACTAGCGTAATCTTGATCTTCGGTGCTTACGCCAACACTTGGGTTATGCCCCTTGGAATTGTTCATGGGATGACTCGCGGACTTCGAACAGAAGTCCACGGCGTTGAGGCACAGCGCGAACCCAGCCTGATTCCGGTGACAGGTTCCGCACGCAAATTTAGTTATAAACGTCGAGAGAAGTGAGTACCCAAGTGGTGTACGCGATTGTCCGCGCAGGCGGCCGCCAAGAAAAAGTTTCCGTTGGAGACTACGTAACGCTTAACCGCGTCCCCGGTGGAGCCGGCAGCACGCTTGAGCTGCCCGCCTTGCTCCTGGTTGACGGCGAGAAGGTCACCTCCGCAGCAGCGGAACTGGCCAACGTCAAGGTTACGGCTGAGATCCTTGAGGACCTCCGTGGTCCGAAGATCGTCATTCAGAAGTTCAAGAACAAGACCGGCTACCGGAAGCGTCAGGGTCACCGTCAGGAACTGACCAAGATCAAGATCACCAGCATCGCGTAACTTTCGTTACCCGCTGTTCAGGTTTTTCAGTTTCCCCAGAAATTTAGAGGCAGGCATTTCACATGGCACACAAAAAAGGCGCGAGTTCCACTCGCAACGGTCGTGACTCCAACGCACAGTACCTTGGCGTCAAGCGCTTCGGTGGTCAGGTAGTCTCCGCCGGCGAAATCATCGTTCGCCAGCGCGGCACCCACTTCCACCCGGGTGCAGGCGTCGGTCGCGGTGGCGACGACACCCTGTTCGCCCTGCAGGCCGGTGCGGTTGAGTTCGGTACTCGCCGCGGCCGTCGCGTAGTGAACATCGTTGCTGCTGCAGCTGCAGAGTAACAACAAGTTCTGAACCGGTGGAGCGGGCCAAGCGGCCCGCTCCACCGTTCTTTTAACCGCATTACAATCGACTAGGGCGCCTTGGGCGCACTGGTTTTGCAACAGCGCTGGCAACAGCAACAAACGCTGTAAGACAGCAACTGAGGAGATCCACGTGGCGAGCTTTGTAGACCGGGTAGTCCTGCACGTATCCGGCGGAACCGGCGGCCACGGCTGTGTCTCCGTTAAGCGGGAAAAGTTCAAGCCGCTCGGTGGTCCCGACGGCGGCAATGGCGGCAACGGTGGGGATGTCATCCTTCGCGTCTCCGCCCAGACCACCACCTTGCTCGATTACCACCACGCCCCCCACCGGCATGCCACCAATGGTGGCCCCGGCATGGGCGACTGGCGTGGCGGCAAGAACGGCGAGACCCTGATCCTGCCGGTTCCTGACGGAACCGTGGTCAAGACCAAGGACGGCGAAGTCCTGGCAGACCTGGTTGGCGAGGGTACTGAATACATTGCGGCCGCCGGTGGCCAAGGCGGCCTCGGCAACGCTTCCCTCTCCTCGCAAAAGCGTCGCGCCCCTGGGTTCGCGCTTCTCGGCATCGAAGGCGAATCCAGTGACATCGTCCTGGAACTGAAGTCCATCGCCGACATCGCCCTGGTTGGTTTCCCCTCCGCGGGCAAGTCCAGCCTGATTGCGGCCATGTCCGCTGCCCGGCCGAAGATTGCCGACTACCCGTTCACCACCCTCATTCCCAACCTTGGCGTGGTGCAGGCCGGAGACGTCCGCTTCACGATTGCCGATGTACCGGGCCTCATCGAAGGCGCCAGCGAAGGCAAGGGCCTTGGGCATAACTTCCTCCGCCACGTGGAGCGCTGTGCTGCTTTGGTCCACGTCCTTGACTGCGGAACCCTGGAATCGGACCGCGATCCGCTCTCCGATCTGGCCATCATTGAGGCCGAACTGGAGAAGTACGCCGTCGACATGAGTTACGCCGGCGTCGACGGCGAAGTTGTCCCGTTGAACGAACGTCCCAAGCTGGTGGTCCTGAACAAGGTGGACCTCCCTGACGGCAAGGATATGGCCGAGTTCGTACGGCCCGACCTGGAAGCGCGGGGCTACCGCGTGTTCGAAGTGTCGGCGACCAGCCATGAGGGCTTGCGCCAGCTGGGTTTTGCCATGGCAGAAATCGTCAAGGCTGCACGCGACACCGTCCAGGCAGCACCGCCCAAGGTGGCTCCGCCTGTCCTTCGCCCGCGTGCCGTCAATGAGTCCGGCTTCAAGATCCGCCGTGAAGAGAAAAACCTCGAACCGCTGTTCCGCGTCCTGGGTGAAAAGCCCGTGCGCTGGGTCAAGCAGACCGACTTCACCAACGAGGAAGCCATCGGCTACCTGGCAGACCGCCTCGCGAAGCTCGGTGTAGAGACAGAACTGTTCAAGGTCGGTGCCAAGCCCGGCGATACCGTGGTCATCGGCGAGGATGACGGCGTCGTCTTCGACTGGGAGCCCACAATGATGGCTGGTGCCGAACTTTTGGCAACTCCCCGAGGCACTGATATCCGTGTTGCTGACATCGGCGACCGCCCCACGCGTTCGCAGAAGCGTGAAGAGCAGATCGAACGCCGGGAGGCCAAGGCCGCCGCGCGTGCCGAACTCGAGGCCGAGCGCAAGGCAGGTATCTGGACAGAGTCCGTCAGCGGCCGCCGTGCCCAGACGGTGAGGGAAAGCACCCTGGATTCCGGTGATGACGACTAGGACTGTCGAAGCTTCAGAGAACGCTGCCGGGCTGGAACGCCAGGGGATAGCAACCGCGAAACGGATCGTGGTCAAGGTGGGTTCGTCCTCCCTGACCAGCATCAAAGGCGGCATCTCCGAGAAGTCCTTGACGCACCTCGTCGACGCCCTCGCCGCAAAGCGAAACGCCGGGACCGAGATCATCCTCGTTTCTTCGGGTGCCATTGCGGCCGGGTTGGCGCCATTGGGCCTGGCAAAGCGGCCCAAGGATCTCGCCACGCAGCAGGCGGCAGCAAGTGTTGGCCAGGGTCTGCTGATGGCGCGCTACACGCAGGCTTTCAACGCCCACGGGGTCACAGTGAGCCAGGTCTTGTTGACTGCGGATGACCTGATGCGCCGCACCCAGCACACCAACGCGTTCAGGGCCCTGGACAGGTTGCTGAATCTTGGGGTGGTGCCGGTAGTCAATGAGAACGACACGGTGGCGACCCATGAAATCCGGTTCGGCGACAACGACCGCCTGGCTGCCTTGGTGGCCCACCTGGTCCGCGCCGATGCGCTGGTGCTGCTGTCCGACGTCGACGCCGTCTACGACGGTCCGCCGTCCCAAGGCGCCCGGCGCATCCCGCTGGTGCGTGGACCCCAGGACCTGGAAGATGTGACCATCGGGAAGGCCGGCAAGGCCGGCGTCGGAACGGGTGGCATGATGACCAAGGTCGAGGCCGCCTCGATTGCCGCAGGTTCAGGGATCCATGCTCTGGTCACCTCCACGGCCAACGCCGCAGCAGCGCTGGCGGGGGAGGACGTGGGAACCTGGTTCGCCGTGAACGGCAACCGCAAACCCGTGCGCCTCTTGTGGCTCGCCCACCTGGCGACGGTGCAGGGACGTTTGGTACTTGACGACGGCGCGGTGAAAGCTGTGCGCGACAGGCACCGTTCGTTGCTTCCCGCCGGCATTTCGGAAGTCGGCGGCGAATTCGAAGCCGGCGATCCCGTGGAGATGGTGGCGCTGGATGGAAGCATCGTGGCCCGCGGCCTGGTGAACTACTCCTCGGAGGAACTTCCCCGCATGCTGGGCCGCACTACCCAGGAGCTTGGCCAGTCGCTGGGACGGGGCTATGACCGCGAAGTTGTTCATGTTGACGACCTGGTGCTCCTGCGCGGGCCGCGCTCATCTAAACTGGGTGCATGACTGAAGCGCTGACCCCTGACGCCCCCGTGATTTCCGACGCTGCCGGCACTGCCGGCCAGGCGCCGGAGAACCCTGCGGCAGGTCGCGTTCCGTTGACGCCGGAGGAGCTTGAAGCTGCTGTCCACGCCATTGCCGATCGTTCCCGGAAAGCAGCACGCCGCCTGGGACAAGCGAACCGTGCCTGGAAGGACCGTGCACTACGTGCGATCGGGACAGCATTGCTGGCAAACCGGAAGCATGTCCTTGAAGCCAATGCCAAGGACGTTGCCGTAGGCCGCGCCAACGGCACCTCCGCAGCACTCCTGGACCGACTCACCCTTACTCCCGAGCGCATCGACGGTTTGGTGGCTGCACTGGAGAACCTGGCTGGCTTGCCGGATCCCGTCGGCAACGTGGTCCGGGGGCAGACGCTGCCCAACGGCCTGCGCCTGCGACAGGTCAATGTGCCGATGGGAGTTGTTGCCGCCATCTACGAAGCGCGTCCCAACGTCACCGTGGACATTGCCGGTCTGGCTCTCAAGAGCGGCAACGCCGTGATCCTCCGCGGCGGTTCCGCCGCCGCGAACACCAACGAGGCATTGGTCCGGATCCTGCGCGACGCCCTGGACTCAGTGGGACTTCCCGCCGATGCAGTGCAGACAGTCGACCAGTATGGCCGCGAAGGTGCCAATGTCCTGATGCGTGCCCGCGGGCGGGTGGATGTGCTCATTCCCCGGGGTGGCCGCGAGCTTATTCAGACTGTCGTGACCAACTCCTCGGTGCCCGTTATCGAAACCGGTGAGGGCAACGTCCACATCTTCATCGATGAGTCGGCGGATGAAGAGATGGCCGTGGAAATCCTTCTCAACGCCAAGACCCAACGTCCCAGTGTCTGCAACACCGTGGAGACCCTCCTGGTGCACTCAGGCTCCAAAGTGCTGCCTGCCGTAGCCGCCGCACTGAGGAAGGCAGGGGTTACGCTCCACGTCGATGACCGGATTGCCGCCGCGTTGGGCAACGGCGTCGAAACCGTTCCGGCGGACGACCACGACTGGGCCACTGAGTACATGGACCTGGACTTGGCTGTGGCCATGGTGGACAGCCTGGATGACGCGGTGAAGCACATCCGAAAGTGGACCACCGGACACACGGAAGCCATCCTGACGAACAACCTGTCCAATGCGGAGAGGTTCATCGCCGAGATCGACTCGGCAGCTGTGATTGTCAACGCGTCAACACGGTTCACCGACGGCGGTGAGCTGGGTCTGGGTGCCGAGGTTGGTATCTCCACCCAGAAGCTCCACGCCCGCGGTCCCATGGGTCTTACCGAGCTGACCACTACAAAGTGGATCGTGCAGGGCGAAGGCCAAGTCCGCGGCTAGCAACGCGGTAACATAGAACAGAAGTCCGGAACGGCGGGGAGAGTCCCGCCGTCGAAATCCTTTGAGAACCAACTAGGGGAGAAGATGCTGTTTCAGCAGATCGCCACGTCCATTGCCGCCGAGACAGAAGGCGGCCACGAGGAACTCGCCCCGCTGTGGGCCGAGCCGTGGGTCTTCGGCGTCTCGATGTTCGCCCTGCTGCTGGTTCTTATGTTCGTAACCCTGTCCTACACCAACCTGGGCAACCGCCACGAAGCCGTGGAAGAGCACGCTGATCCGCACCGCCAGCACCCGAACAAGCACACCCACGGCCAGGGCCACTAACATTATTGCCGCAACACCTCGCGGGGAGTCGGAGCGCAGGCTTCGGCTGGGCGTGATGGGTGGAACCTTTGATCCCATCCATCACGGCCACCTTGTGGCTGCAAGCGAAGTCGCAGCCAAGTTCGACCTTGACGAAGTAGTTTTCGTGCCCACCGGCCAACCATGGCAGAAGTCGCACAAGCTGGTCAGTGAACCCGAGCACAGGTACCTGATGACCGTCATTGCGACGGCATCAAATCCCCGGTTTACCGTCAGCCGCGTTGACGTGGACCGGCCTGGGCCGACCTTCACCATCGACACCCTGCGGGACCTCCGGGCCCAGCGACCCGACGCCGACCTCTTCTTCATCACGGGCGCGGATGCTCTGGCCCAGATCCTGTCCTGGAAAGATGTGGACGAGCTCTGGTCCTTGGCCCACTTTGTGGGTGTAACCCGCCCTGGGCATGAGCTGAACGACCTCGGCCGGACTGACGATGTCAGCTTGCTCGAAGTCCCGGCCATGGCTATTTCCTCCACGGATTGCCGTATCCGCGTGGGTGCAGGCAACCCGGTGTGGTACCTGGTTCCGGACGGTGTGGTGCAGTACATCGCGAAATATGGACTGTATGCACCCGACGCTGTACCAGAAGACCTGTCACCAGCACTATCCGGATCAGACGACCAAGCACGTACTGAATGAGTTTGTAAAATGAGCAGCCAGGAACAGCGACCCATCCGCAGCAGGCGCGAGCTTCGCCGTGCCCGGGAACAGAACCCGGAAGTCCAGGCAGAGCCGACGGTACCGCAGGAGCCTGCCGCACCGCAGGAGACAGAGCCTGCCGGCGGTGCGGAGCGCTCGAACGGACGTAACCGTCGTGCGGCTGATGTCCCTGTTGACGCGGTGGGTGCGGCGGCCCAGGAACGTTCATCCCAGATCCGGGCCCGTGACCGTGCCGCGCTGCGTACCATCAAGGAGCTCGCGGACAAGGAAGAGCAACTATCAGGTGGCGGTCCCCCCACCCGGCGCCAGCTCCGGCTGCAGCAGCTTCAGGCAGAAGTCGCCACGTCCATGAACCCCATTGTTCCCATGCCCGGCGCCAAGCCGAAGGCTGCGGACAAGGACGGGGAAAAGCGGCAAACGCCGGACGCGCCAAGGGAATCCGCCCAGCCAAAGAAGCCGGCTCCCTCCGGTTCCCCCAACGGTCCCGCTGCGGAGTCAGAGATGTCCGTGGAACAGGCCCTTGCTGTCCGCGAACTGATTGCCGCGCAGGTCCAAAACCAGACGTCCAAGCTCGAACATATTGCCGAGCAGGATCCGCTCGCTGTTGATCCCGAGGTCCTGGCCCAGCAGATTGCCCTGGCCGAACGCGCCGCGGTTCTGAACAAGCGCGCGGCTGCCAAGCAAAAGCTTGCCGAGCAGAACCAGTCCGGGCAGAACCAACCTGCACAGAGCCATCCTGCACAGAGCCATCCTGCACAGAGCCTATCCGGACCGAACCAGCCCGGCGAGGGCAAGCCGCCGTCCACATCGGCCGGTCCTTCGACGGCGAACAACCTCGCCATGGTGACTCCGTTGGAGTTCGTCAAGGTTCCCGGTGTCGAACGCCCGGTAATGAAGCGTCCCAGCACTACCTTTGTTCCATTGGTCACCTCCTCTGGTCCCAAGCTTGATTCAGGACCGGCGCCGGCGAAGGAACGCGCTCCACGTGGGCGTGCAGGGGTTCTTGCCCGCGCCGAGGCGGTTGCCAGGTCACCCAGGAACAAGGTTGTCCCCACGGCGGAACCAAGCGAGGAAACACAACGGCCTCCTGTGTCGGCCAGTACCGCATATGGACTGGACCCCCTGGACGCCAGTACAGCCGGACTGGCAAGGGCCCAGCGGAGCCGCTTGCTGCAATACGGCGTCCTGGCACTGGGCCTGGTGGCCCTGATCGTCGGCATCATCATGATTACCAGCGGATAGTTCCGCCCCAAACGGCTCACGCCATTCCCCGGCCACGCGCCATAACTAGGAGTCCCCTTGTCTGCACATGAACAATCCATCACCCTCGCCCGTCACGCTGCCCGTGCCGCGGCTGACAAGCTCGCAGAAGACATCGTCGCGCTGGATGTCAGCGAGCGTTTGGCGCTGACCGATGTCTTCCTGATCGCATCAGCTCCCACGGAGCGCCAGGTCAACGCAATCGTGGACGGAATCGAAGAGGAACTGCTGAAGCAGGATCTTCGGCCCGTACGCCGTGAAGGCCGCTCCGAGGGCCGCTGGGTCCTCCTGGACTATGCCGACATCGTCATCCATGTCCAGCATGCCGAAGACCGCGTCTTCTACGCGCTGGAGCGCCTGTGGAAGGACTGCCCTGTGGTGGACCTTGAACTCGGCGATGACGCTTCTGCCAAGGCAGCAACCGCCGAGGATTCCGAGGCCTAGGACGCTTCGGCAACCGAATATGCCCGATTTGGAATTTTCGGAAATGCTGTTCTAAGATATTTGAGTTGCTTCGGCGCGGATGGCTTTGAAAGCCAGGCGTGAGGCAGCAAGAATATGGGGCTGTGGCGCAGCTGGTAGCGCACCTGCATGGCATGCAGGGGGTCAGGGGTTCGAGTCCCCTCAGCTCCACCCTACGAGGCTCCGCTTCTCTTCCTGGATTATCCGGGGAGGGGGCGGAGCTTTTTCGTATCCGGTTTTCCGCATTGTGGTGTCTGCGTTGTTGGGACATTGTCCCTGCGCGGGTTGGCGGGCGTTCCGGGTTTGCAGACTTAGTCCGGGGATCCGGGCGGGACCGGCGCAATGGCCGGCAGCATGAACTCCCACATTTGCTCTATGCGCTGCAGCACGTCGTCGCGTCCGGTGAGTACATCGGAAACCAATTGGACGCCGGTGAAGGAGGCCACCAGGTACCGGCCGAAAGCTGCGGCATCCAGGTCCGCCCGGACCCCGCCTTCAGCCTTGGCCTGCTCCAGGAGACCCTCGACGGTGCCGATCCAGTCCTCGTAAGGCCCCGACACATCCGCCTGGAACGCTGAAGCTTCAAAGGTGAGGCGTATTCCGGCCCGGACGATCGGTTCGTCCAGCAGTTGCCGGCCAAACATCCTGCAGAGCTCAATGATCTTGTCCAAAGCAGGCGTGCTGGTGCCAAGGATCCCGGCACCTGCGGCCAACACCTTGGAATGTTGTTCTTCGATAACAGCCAGCGCCAGGTCCCGCTTGGAAGTGAAGTGGAAGTACAGGGCCCCCTTTGTCACCTCGGCGTGCGCGATGATGTCAGCGAGGCTTGCCTTTGCATAGCCGATCCCGGCGAAGACCCGGGCGGCACCCTCGATGACGGCCAGCCTGGTTTCCTGCGCGCGCTGCTGCATCCGTTGTGATGACCTCTCATGGTGGGCTGGCGACGTAAGGTACAGCCGCCGTCGGGACCTCATAACGCTATCACCGGGCCGGGGCGGTCCAACGGAGAAACCGACTGGACGGTTTTGTTTTGCGGCCCTAAGATCCTAGACTCCTTGGAGCACGTCATTTTGGGAGGCTCCGCACGGCATGTTTTTGGGGGAGGTGCAGTGGTTCGATCCACGCACCTCGGCCGGGCGGGTCTCCCGAAGGGCGGGCGGCTGGCGTGACGCACCTCACCTTCCGTCGATTTCGCTTCCGGTGGGATTGTGGTTAGTATTGACGAGTTGCTTCGACGGGAAGGGAAATACTTCCTGGTGAAGTTGGCAAATCCGGGGCTGTGGCGCAGCTGGTAGCGCACCTGCATGGCATGCAGGGGGTCAGGGGTTCGAGTCCCCTCAGCTCCACTCCGGAAGAAAGACCCCGCTCAATCGAGCGGGGTCTTTTGCTTTGCTTCCAGGCGTGCGGTTCTACTCCGGAAGTGCCGCTGTTACTTGAGCGCTTCGGCAAATTCGGCGCCACTGACGAACTCGATGCCTTGGAACGGCTGATCTCCAACCACCCTGGCGTTGTGTCCAGGAGGAATGGAATAGGAGGATCCGGGGGAAATGCTGATCTTCCCGCCGTCGTTTGTTTCCACTTCCAGGGAACCGGAAACGCAGAACCCGACGTGGCTTAACTGGCAGGAATCGGTGCCGGCGGCCGGCTTGATGCAGTCTGCCCACGTCCAGCCGGGTTCAAACGTCATGCGGGCGATGGTGTAATCTCCCACAGTGACCAGGTCCACGACGGTTTTGTCCGCCCGTCGGGTTTCGTCGGGGGAGTTGTGGGACTTCGCGTCCAGGTTCGTGACAACATTGACACTCATGGCTTCTCGCAAGGGAAAGGGGAGCCCAGTGAGGGGTGGTCCCGGCGCCTGGCTCCTGGGGTCGCCGTGACGAATGCCGGCCACCTTCGGGGTCATCTCACCGCGCGGAGGAGGACAGGTGTTTGCGTAATGCAAGCTTAAGCTTCCTCCGAAGCACCCATAAAGTCGAGACGCCGGCCTCGGCCGGTTACTGAAGCAAGGAAAGCGGGAACCTCATAGTGACGGAACTGGATTTAGGGGCGCTCTTTGACTCTTTAAGCAGGTTGCCCGACGTCGAGGCCGACAACTTGCAGGCCTACGACGCCACGGACAGGCTCCTGCTGGAAACCGCCGTCGGATTCAGCTCTCCCCGGACCAGGATTGCCGTCATCGGCGACCGGTACGGTGCGTTGACCTTGGGTGCCTTGGCGGGTCTCGGCGTGGAACACGTCCGCGTCCACCAGGACCTTTTCACCGGGAGGCTGGCCCTGCAGCGTAACGCGCAGATGGCCGGGGCTGAGGGTAGGTACAGTCCCCATGAGCTTGGGCGTGAGCTGCTGGAGGGTGTGGAACTGGTGCTGCTGCAGTTGCCTAAAGCCCTGGCCGAGTTGGAGGAAACAGCCGACGCCGTTGCCCGCTTTGCTGCCCCGGGTGCAGTTTTACTGGCCGGTGGCCGCGTCAAGCACATGACGGTCGGCATGAACAGCGTGTTGGAGAAATATTTTGGGTCCGTCCAGCCACAGTTGGCCCGCCAAAAGTCCCGGATCCTGGTAGCGCGGGACGCCAGGCCGGTCGATGCCGCGCCGCCCTTTCCGGTGGTTGGGCCCTTGCCCGAACTGGATATCACCGTCAGTGCCCAGGGTGCCGTCTTTGCCGGCGCGCGCCTCGATATTGGCACCCGCTATTTGCTGACGTTCCTTGAGCGCATGCCCCAGGCGCGGTGCGTGGTGGACCTGGGATGCGGTACGGGCATCCTCGCCACCATGGTTGCCATGCGGCAAAAGGAAGCGCGGGTTATCGCCACCGACCAGTCTGCAGCCGCTGTTGCCTCGGCAAGGGGGACCGCACTGGCAAACGGGCTGGCCGGGCGGATCACTGTGCTCCACGACGACGCCATGTCCTCACTCCAGCCGGCCAGCGCCGATCTTATCTTGCTGAATCCGCCCTTCCATCTGGGCGCCAGCGTGCATGCCGGTGCCGCACTGCGGATGTTTGAAGCAGCAGCCCGGGTCTTGGCGCCGGGAGGGGAATTGTGGACGGTCTACAACAGTCACTTGCGCTACCGGCCGACACTCGAACGGCTCATCGGGCCCACTGAGGAAGAAGGGCGGAATCCGAAGTTCACGGTGACGCGGAGCAGGAAGCGCTGAGGGCTGTGCGTGACGCGTCAGTGAACTGTGCTCGCATACAATGCAGTGTCATCGTTACCAACCCCTGACTTCACAGCCAGCGTGTGCTCATATCCGTGGGAGCAGTGGTGTCGTACGATGCACACAGAGACCAACTTCGACGAAGATTTTCCGAATGACTAGGGGCATCAGTGACTGAGATCCGGCAGCCGACACCGAGGCGCGGAACCAACCTACCCCGCATGGGGGACTTCAACCTGACCGTCATTCTGGAGGCGATCCGGCGGTCTTCGGGCGGACTCAGCCGTGTGGAGCTGGCGCAGATCGTGGGGTTGTCGCCACAAACGATTTCGAACATCTCCCGACGACTCCTTGACCAGCAGCTCATCGTCGAGGCAGGCAAGGAAGGCTCCGGTCCGGGAAAACCGCGCACCATCCTGCGCTTGAACCCTGCGGGTATGTACGCAGTCGGGGTGCACCTTGATCCTGCTGTCATCACTTTCGTCGTCCTGGACCTGCTGGGCGATGTCGTCAAGCACTCCCGCATGGCTACCCCTGGTGGCGACCCTGCAGGGGTGATCACGGGCATCGCCGAACAGATCCAGGCGCTCATCGAGGAGTCGGGGGTCGATGCCTCAAAGATTGCCGGCCTGGGTGTCGCAGTCCCGGGCCCGATCGACCTCGACGAAGGTTCCGTGGTGGAGCCGCCGTTGCTGACGCGCTGGAACAGGGTGCGGATCAGGGAGGCGCTGGCAGATGCCACGGGCCTGGAGACGTTGGTGGACAAGGACGTCACCAGTGCGGCGGTGGCCGAGACCTGGGCCGGCGGCGCGAGTGGCGCGGGAAGCTTCGTTTTCATGTACATGGGAACCGGCATCGGTTGCGGCATCGTCCTTAACGACGAGGTGGTGCGCGGGACCTCCGGCAACGCCGGCGAAATCGGCCACATCGTTGTTGACCCGGAAGGGCCGCAGTGTGATTGCGGGCTCCGTGGTTGCGTCAAATCATCCTGTATTCCACAGGTATTGGTGGCGGAAGCCGAAGCGGCAGGTGTCCTGGACGGGAACCGGCACGGGGCTGACGGTCCTGAAGTGCAGGAACGGTACGCGGAACTGTGTGACCGGGCAGATGCCGGCGACGAACGCGCCATAGCGATTCTGGACAAGTCTGCCACGCTCGTAGCGCGCGCGGTGTCCGTGGTGACCAACACCCTGGACGTGGAGCGCGTGGTTTTTGGTGGTCCGTTCTGGGGCCGCATGTCACCCTATTTCCTGGACCGGGTTCCCGGCCTCCTGGACAGGAACAACGCTGCCCGCATGATCCACGGACTCGAAGTCGTGGGCACCGGAGTAGGCGAAGACGTGGGCGCCATTGGTGCTGCTTGTCTGGTCCTGGAGCACATGCTTGCACCCCGCGCCCAACGGCTGCTGCTGGAGGGCTGACCAGCAGCGCACGTTTGACTGATTGGAGCACCATGCGCCCTGTGAAGACCATGCGCCCTGTGAAGACCAAGCGCCCTGTGATACCCATGCCCCCAGCGAAGACCAGGCGATCCATGAAGATAGTGGCCGCATTCGCCGTAGCTGCTGTTCTTGCCGGGGTGACGTCGTGTTCGTCCACTCCGGACGCGGGCCGGAACACCACCCTGAAGATCGTCTACCAGAAGACCGATGCCTTCACAGCGCTCGATACCGTGATGCAGGACGCCAAGAAGGAATTCGAGGCGGCCAATTCCGGTGTGACCGTGGACCTCCAGCCCATCCAGGCCAACGATGACGACTACGGTACCAAGCTCGCCCTGGCGCAGCGGTCACCGGACACAGCACCGGATGTCTTCTATGAGGACACGTTCAAAGTACGTTCCGACGTCGACGCCGGTTACTTGCTCAAGTTGGACAGTTACCTTGGGAAATGGGACGACTGGGCGAACTTCAGCGACGCCGCGAAGGCGGCCGGCCGCACAGACGACGGGGCAATCTACGCGGTCCCGCTGGGCACTGATACGCGTGCGATCTGGTACAACAAGTCCGTCCTGCAGAAGGCAGGAATCGCTCTACCCTGGCAACCGAAGAGCTGGGACGACATCCTGGTGATGGCCAGAAAAGTCAAGGCCGCCGATCCCACAGTGATTCCCTTCACCATGTACGCCGGCAAGGGCACGGGCGAAGGCACCGTGATGCAGAGCTTTTATGAGCTCCTCTACGGCACCGGCAGCACCTTGTACGACGAGGACCAACGGAAGTGGGTGGTCGGTTCCCAAGGGTTCACCGACTCACTTGCCTTCCTGAAGACCCTCTATGACGAGAAGCTCGCTGTTAGTCCGGCGGAAGCACTTGATGCCAATGTCTGGAAGAAGGTCTTCGGGGAGTGGTTCCCGCAGGGCAAACTGGGGGCCACCGTGGAAGGTTCCTACGCGCCGTCGTTCTGGAAAAAAGGCGGTGCCTACGAATGGGCCGGCTACGAACAGGACATGGCTGTAGCGGCCTTCCCCACCCAGAAGGGCCAGGAACCAGGCAGCGTCAGCATGTCAGGCGGTTGGACCCTCGCCGTGGGTGCGGGGACCAAGAGCCCCGAGCTTTCCTTCCAGTTCCTCGCTACCGCTCTGAACAAGAAGAACGCCTTGGCGTACGACATCAACAACTCGCAGATTGCTGTTCGCGCGGACGTGGCCGCTGATCCGGGCTACCTTGCCGCAAATCCTTTCGTCAAGGACGTGTCCGGCTTGGTGGACGTAACACACTACAGGCCCGCCACCGCTGACTATCCGCGGATTTCCACCGCCGTCCAGGTCGCCACGGAATCGGTCATCACAGGCCGCCAAAGCCCTCAGGAAGCCGCCGCGGATTATGACGCCACGGTCCGCAAGCTGGTAGGGGAGGACAAGGTCCTGCAGCGATGAAGATTCGCCGCCTCTCGCGGCTCCTGCCAGTAGCCCCGGCCATTCTGCTCCTCCTGGTCTTCCTGCTCGCTCCCGTGGCATGGTCCTTTTACGCCTCCTTCACAGACGCTGCCTTGACCGGGAAAGCGGCACGGGAGCCGCAATGGGTAGGCGCGGAGAACTACGTCCGGATGGTTACCGACGACGCCTTTCCCACGGCTGTGTGGCTCACTGTGGTTTTCGTGGCTGCTTCGGCGGTGCTGGGCCAGAACCTCCTCGGATTGCTGATCGCCCTGCTCATGACACGTTCGCGCAAAAGCGTGTCCGACTGGGTGGGCACTGCCGTGGTGGCAGCCTGGGTGCTCCCTGAAATAGTGGCGGCGTTCGCGGCATACGCGTATTTCAACCGGGACGGGACGCTGAACCAGCTGCTGGCCGTGTTGGGAACCCACGGCCTGGATTGGCTGTATTCGTTCCCGCTGGTCGCCATCATTCTCGCCAACACCTGGCGCGGTACGGCATTCTCCATGCTCGTGTACCGGGCAGCGCTGGCGAATGTTCCCCGGGATGTCTCCGAGGCGGCGCTCATGGATGGTGCCCGTGGATGGCAGCGGCTGGCGTTCATTACCCTGCCGCTGATCAGGAACAGCATTGCCACCAATCTGATGCTGATCACCCTGCAGACGCTGGCCGTGTTCACTCTCATCTGGGTGATGACGGCGGGTGGGCCCGCCAACGCCAGCACCACCCTGCCGGTCCTCGCCTACCAGGAAGCGTTCAAGTTCGGGGACATTGGTTACGGCACTGCCGTGGCATCGGTGCTGATCCTGCTGGGCATGGTTTTCGGTGCCGTGTACGTGTGGCTGCTGCGCGAGCGGCGCGCATGAAGCGCTCCAGAGCCAGGGTCGGTGCCGACGTCGCCTTGCTGGTAATCGGTTTGTGCTTTGCGGCGCCGCTGCTGTGGCTGGTGCTGGCCGCCGTCGACCCTCAAGCGGGCTACCAGACCAAGGTGCCCCCGGCGCCGTCGCTGATCAACTTCAGTGCCGTCATGACTCCGGAACTACTGGGACGCCCGCTGCTGAACAGTTTCGTCTTGTCCGCCGGTACGGCACTGGTAAACGTACTCGCAGCCGTCCTGGCCGCCTACCCGCTGTCCAGGTACCGGTCCCGTTTCAACAAGCCCTTCATGTACACCGTTCTTTTAGGAACCTCACTGCCAGTGACCGCCATCATGGTCCCGGTTTACGGCTTGTTCGTTCAACTGCAGCTACTGGACTCCATGGCAGCGACCATCTTCTTCATGGCCACCACCACTTTGCCCATGGCGATCTGGATGGCCAAGAACTTCATGGACACGGTACCCCTGGAACTGGAAGAAGCGGCGTGGATGGACGGGGCATCGAACCTGGTGACGCTGCGGACCATCGTCCTGCCGCTCATGGGACAGGGCCTCGGAGTGGTGTTCATCTTTGTCTTCATCCAGGCCTGGGGGAACTTTTTCGTTCCCTTCATCCTTTTGCTGTCGACGGGCAAGCAGCCGGCTGCGGTGTCCATCTTCAGCTTCTTCGGCCAGCATGGCGCCATTGCCTACGGTCAGCTGGCTGCATTCTCCATCCTCTATTCGGTCCCGGTACTGGTGCTCTACGCGGTGGTGTCACGGGGCATGGGGAACTCGTTTGCGATGTCAGGGGCAATGAAAGGCTAGCCCCCTCGGGACGCTGCGGCGCGCCGCTTCAGTCGATGTCTTCGATGATCTCGCCGAAGGGGATGGACTCGTCCACGTGGGCTTGGTGGCCTGTTGGTCCCCTATTGAAAGTGATACGGACACCGTGCCGCTGATCGGCTGCTGACTGGAGAAGAACGGGGCGTACGGCATCGATGACGTGCTGGTCCTGCGATGCCAGATAATTCTGATAGGCGGCTGGTAGCTGATGCATGGCAAAAGGATAGACCTCAGGCGCCCCCATGGGGAGGGGTACCCATTGCGGCCTTGAGCGGGTGCCGTTTGGATAGAGTGGCCGATGCAGGCGGAATCACTAAGCCCACCGCTTGCGGCACGACTCATAACGCCAGCGAGGGGACCCCAGTGCACCAGATCACAGCCACGGCCGGAATCGATGCACCGGACATGGCGCGCGCCCAGCAATTGGTGGGCAGCATAGTCCGGAGCTTCGAAAACAAAGTGGTGGGCCAGACCCGGCTGCGGGAGACCTTGGTGATTGGCTTGCTCACCGGGGGGCATGTGCTGCTGGAAAGCGTCCCCGGACTCGCCAAGACCACAGCAGCCCAGGCCATCGCGGAATCGGTCAGTGCAGACTTCCGACGGATCCAGTGCACGCCGGACCTGCTGCCCAGTGACATCGCGGGAACCCAGATTTTCGACGCCGCCAAGGGCACCTTCGTCACGCAGCTGGGGCCCGTCCACGCCAACATCGTGTTGCTGGACGAGATCAACCGATCCAGCGCAAAAACCCAAAGCGCCATGTTGGAAGCCATGCAGGAACGGCAGACTTCAATCGGCGGGGAATCCTATCCTTTGCCGCAACCGTTCCTGGTACTTGCTACGCAAAACCCGATTGAGCAAGAGGGCACCTATCGCCTTCCTGAAGCACAAATGGACAGGTTCATGCTCAAGGATGTCCTGGACTATCCCAGCCCCGCCGAAGAAGCCGAGGTGATCCGGCGGATCGACGCTGGAGTGTTCAGTGCAGAGCAGAAACCGCCGGCAGCCGCTTCCCTCGACGCGGTGGTTCAAGTGCAGGAACTCGTGCGTCGCGTCTACATCGATCCGGCCATCGTCCGGTACATCGTTGGTCTGGCTTACGTCACCCGCAACGCGTCCCAGTACTTGGAACCCCACCTTGCCAACCTGGTGGAGTTCGGGGCCAGCCCGCGGGCCAGTATCGCCTTCAGCCAGGCGGCCCGCGCCTTGGCCCTGCTCAACGGGCGTGACCACGTCATTCCCGAGGACGTGAAGAACCTGGCCCACCGCGTCCTGCGCCACCGCATCATCCTCGGCTTCGACGCGGTGGTGGAGGGTATTGCCGTGGAGACCGTCATCGATGCCGTCCTGGCGTCCGTCCAGACGCCGTAACGGGTCGGCAGGTGCCCAGTCTCATAAGACGCGTCAAGTCGAAGATGTTCATCTTCGCCCATCGCAGGACCCTCAGCCTGCTCGACGGCGAGTACGGTTCCGTTTTCAAGGGCCGAAGCCTCGATTTCGACGAGCTGCGAACCTACGTTCCCGGTGACGAGGTCAGGGACATCGACTGGAAGGCCACGGCACGGCACGGCTCGCCCCTGGTCAAGCGGTACGTTGCCATTCGACGCCACTCGGTGCTGTTGCTGGTGGACACCGGCAGGAACATGGCAGCAGAGGCGCTCTCGGGGGAAAACAAGAAGGACGTCGCTGTTCATGCGGCGGGGGTCATTGGATACCTTGCGTGCCGCCACGGCGATGACGTAGGCCTCGTGCATGGAAATGCGAGCGCATCCCGGTACAGGCCTCCCAAGAGCGGCGAGGAACACTTGGAACGGCTGCTCCGGGACATCGACTCGAGCATCAGTCCAAAGACCCATCCCAGTGACATAGCGGAGCAGCTGGACTACGTCCTGCGGTTCATCAAAGGACGGATGCTGGTGGTGGTTGTTGCTGACGAGGTGCTGCCCGATGCCAGGACCGCGGACCTGATGCGCAGGCTCCGGGCACGGCATGAACTTCTTTGGTTGACTGTCCGCGACGCCGACCTCGCACCGGGGCCGGACACACCGGGACAACAGGACAGCATGGACGTCGGTACCGGCCACGGCATACCGCTTCCGCTTGCCGCGGACCGGGCAGTGCGGGCCGCTTACGAGCGGGCAATGAACGAACGTGCCGAGCAGCGCGGGGCTCTTTTCCGCCGCCTGGGTATCGCCGAACAACAGGCCACCGGCAGCGATGACGTTCTCACGGCGGTCTTCGCCCTTTTGGAAAAGCACCGTTCGGGAGCACTCACCTCCCGGGGCGGGGCGAAAAGGGGCCAGGGTGCCGACTGAATCCACGTTCTACGCACCTCTTCAATACCAGCCCCAGTGGATGTGGCTGGGGGTTGTCCTCATTGTGCTGGTTGCAGGGTGGTACGGATGGCTCTTCCGGCCACACCGGGCACTCACGTCCGCCGGGCGGATGAGCGATCAACCGGACCTGGAGACATTGCGTTCGCGCTGCCTGGAAGCGATTGAGGCAACCGCAGCGGACGCCGACGCCGGGCGGGTACCGGTGCGCGACGCCCACCAACGGCTCAGCTTCCTCGTAAGGGAGTTCGCCGGTGCTGCAACCGCACTGCCCGTCACCTCCATGACCCTGGATGAGCTACGCCATGAGGGCTTTGACGGCTTGGCTGAGGGGATCGCCGAAATCTACCCCAGTGAATTCTCGGCCTTACCGGTCCAACCTGTAAGTCACTCCGCCGATATCGCCCGCAAGGTGGTTCAGGCATGGAACTGACCTACTGGTGGATTCTCCCGCTTGCAGCCGCAGCGGTGGCGGTCAGCACCCTGCTGTACCTCCGGCGTCGGCGGCCATTGCCCACGCGGCCAGTTGCCCATGGCGACCGGCTCACCGGCCTGCCCGAATACCAGCATGCCCTCCGCCGATACCGGATCCGGCTGGTCCTCGCCGCACTTCTGTCAGCCCTGTTCCTGCTGGCAGCGGCAATCACTGCCGCCCGCCCGGCCCTGCGCTCCACCGAACAGCCTGAGATCCGCAACAGGGACATCGTGCTTTGCCTTGATGTCTCCGGATCAATGACCAGCACGGACGCAGCCTTGGCAGCTGTGTTCAAGGACCTCGCCAAGGAGTTCGACGGTGAGAGGATCGGCATGGTCATCTTCGACAGCAGCAGCGTCCAGTTGTTTCCCCTCACCGACGACTACGACTATGCCCAGGAGCAACTCACCCACGCCGAAAAGGCGCTCGTTGACGGTGCAGGATGGTTCTTCGACGGTACCTGGAACGGGGAGGGCTCATCACTCATCGGCGATGGCCTGGCCTCCTGTGTCCAGAGCTTCCCGGACGCAGACACTAACGGCACCGCAGACACCAACGGCAACGAAGACACCAAGCGCTCGCGGTCGGTTGTACTGGCCACCGACAACTTCGTCTCCGGGGCGTCGATCTTCTCCCTGTCCGAAGCGGGCGCCCTTGCCGCCAGCAAGAACGTGAAGGTTCATGCCCTCAATCCCAGCGACATGGATTACGGGGATGATCCCGGACAACCTGGTGCCCAGCTTAAGGCGGCCGCTGAGTCAACAGGTGGCAGCTATTCCACCCTGGAGAGCCCCGATGCCGTGCCCGGCATCGTCCGGCAGGTCCAGGAAACCGAGGCCACCAGTTACCTGTCGGCCCCGCGCTCCGTTGTTGCCGATGCCCCCGCGTGGCCCCTGGGCGTCGCGCTGCTGGCCGGGATGGGAATGCTGGTACTGGGAAGGAGGACCGGGCTATGACGAACATCGCCCTGAGCATGGCCCCGATCCTGCCCTGGCCTGTTCTCGCAGCAGCCGGCGTGGCCGCTATCGCGTTCACCGTCTGGACCGCCTTCGCCCTCATCAGGGGCCACGGCAGCCAGCAGGGACACAGCCGATCACCGCAGGCCTTGCGCTCCGCCGTGACCCGGTGCGTCGTCGTCGTGCTTCTTGTGCTCGCCGCACTGCGGCCGGGCTGGGCCGGTGGGCAGGCCAACACCACGTCTGCGGACCTTGACGTCTTCTTTGTCGTGGACAGCAGCACCAGCATGGCAGCCGAGGACTACAACGGAACCGGCACCCGGCTGGCGGGAGTCCAACAGGACGTCATGGCGATTGCAAAAGAGCTCGCTGGAGCCAAGTTCTCCCTGATCACCTTCGATGACAAAGCCACTGTGCGGATGCCATTGTCCAAGGACGTCAGTGCATTGCGAACCAGCATGGACACCCTCCAGCCCCAGAACCCCCGCTATGCCAAGGGCAGCAGCGTGAGCGGAGCCGGGCAGCTCCTGAAGGAAAGGCTCGCCGCGGCGCAGGAACAGCACCCGGGACGGCCGGCGCTCGTTTTCTATGCCGGCGACGGCGAGAACACCAGTGCTGCGGCCCCTTCGCCCATGGATGGGGCCAACGTGGCCGGGGGAGCAGTCCTGGGATATGGGACAGCCGCCGGCGGGCGCATGAAGGACTCCTCCAGGAACACCACCGCCTATGTGAAGGATCGCAGCTCCGGCGACGGCCAGGATGCGATCTCGACAATCGACGAAAACCAGCTCCGCAGCATCGCAGGTCAACTGAACGTCCCCTACACCCACCGGACCGGCACCGAACCCGTGTCCGACATGCTCCAAAAAGCGCAGCCGGGTGCTGTCTCCGCAGGTAGCGGGGATGTACCGGGCAGGATCGAGCTCTATTGGCTGCTCGCACTGGCGGCTTTCGCTCTGGCCCTCCCCGAACCCTTCAGGCAGCTGGGCGCGCTCCGGGCCGCCCGGAGTCCGCAGGCGAAGGAGCACAACAGATGACCGCCATGAATTCACGACGACGACGCCGTAACCTGGCGCTCTGGTCAGCGCCGGCTGCCCTCCTGGCGCTCGCAGCGGCCGCGAAACTCCTGAGCGTGGGCATATTGGGTGGCTCGGCGGAAAGCTCCTTTACCGCAGGAAACCAGGGTGGAGTGGCGCAGGCGGCAGCATGGCTCGGGGCAGTGAATGTGCTCGAACCACACAAGGCCCCGTTTGCGTCCGGAGATGCAAACGTCCTGTCAGGTGACTTTGATGCTGCACGGGCAGATTTCGAGGCAGCGTTGAGGGCCGGCGCCGGTGTGGACGAGTGCAGGATCCGGGTGAACCTCGTGCTGAGTGTGGAGAAGCTTGCGGATGCGGCACCTGAGCCGCAGGCCAAGGACCGGCTGGTCCGTGAAGCGTTGGCGGTCATTGAAGCAGCTCCCGTCCAGTGCCACGAGCCTGGACCAGCGAACTCGGCGGGGGAGGGGGCTGCCCTTGAGGCAGCCAAGGATCGGCTGAGCGGGCACCAGGGCCAGAGCGGCGCCACACAGGACGGCGCCCCGCAACCGTCGGCGCCACCGCAGGAAAAGCAACTCCAGCAGCTTGAAGAGAGCGCCCGGAAGGCCCAACTCGAGCGTGGCGAAGGCCGGGAACGTGACGAATATCTGCGCGGGCCGGACGACAGTAACGGTGTTGAGAAGCCATGGTGACGGATCCGCCCCGCATGGGTGGTGAGTAGAACTTCGTCTCCACGAACGACGGCGGCCGGTCACCCACAGGTGACCGGCCGCCGTCGGGCGTTAACGCCTGGTGCTACTCCCACAAAATCTCGTCATCCACCACACCGTCTTCGTCCGCTGCGGCCACCAGCAATTCGTCCGTGAAGTGCGAGCCGAGGGTGAAGTCGAGCACGAAGTAGCGCTCGGGCTGGCCGGGGTAGATGGCAACGTGGCCGAGCTTGAGTGCCTTCAGGAAGACATCGTTGGTGAGCTGGCCTTTGTCGCGGACGCCGAACACTGATTCGAGTTGCTCTTCCTTGAGCTGCGAACAGTGGAAATGCAGGAACTGCTGGGGGTTGGTGCCGTCCTGGTCAAGTTCGTCGGCGATCATCTCGCGGACCTGGTCCACCAGTTCGGGCAGGAAACGCAGACGGTAGTCCACCTTGTGCAGTGCCGCCTCGTCAAAGTGGTCATGCGCGGTGACATTCAGGTCCAGTTCGAGCTGGTTGCCGCCGAGCTCATGTCTGGCCACGAAACAATGGTCGCGCCCGTGATTGAGCTCTATCTCCCCAAAATGTTTGCTCGCTACCTTGCCCATGTGATCAATCTAACCCCTACATCCAGCGCGTTCCAGCACTTGGGAATATTTCACGTGCGCCGCTGCGGACCCTTGACAGGAGTGGTTTTCAGGGGATGGAGACCACTCTTGCCCGCTGTGCCACGCAGGGTATCAGCCAGCAGCTGGGTGAAGAGTTGGACTTGGGCGGTGCGCTTTTCATTGATCAGCAAGGCGAATACGTTCCGCGCAAGCCGGATGTCCGGAACGTCAAGAACCACGACGCCGGCAGGGCGGTTCCGCAACGCCAGTTCCGGCACCAGCGAGGCACCAAGCCCCGCCGCGGACATCTCGAGGCTCGCGTGGAAGTCGTCACTGTAGGCCACCACCCTTGGGTGGAGGTTGCAGCTGGCGAACAGGCGCTCAATCACCAACGCATCGCTGGTGCCCGGGTGGTGGACAATCCATGGCATGTCGGAAAGGTGGGCGGCCTCGATCTCGGCATCCTCACGGATTTTCCAGGAGGCCGGCAGCACCACACGGAAGTCGTCGTCGCCGATCCACTGCCGTTCCAGCGAATGCGGCCACGCCAAACCGGACTGTCCCACCTGGTACACGAGGGCCACGTCGAGCTCGCCTCCGCTGCGCAGTCCCTGGATGGTTTGCGCCGGCTCGGCTACGGACACTTTGAGCTCGATGCCCAGCCCGTTCCAGCGCTCATTTCGGAGGATGTCCGGCAAGACGTAGGTCGCCAGGCTGGGGAAGATGCCCAAGCGGAGTTCCTGCGCGGGGGAGTCGTTGGTCCTGGACGCTGCGGCCATGAGGGCTTCGACGTCCGTCAGTACCTTCGATGCGTGGCGCGTCATGGTCACCGCAGCTTCAGTCGGCACCACGCTTCGTGCTGAGCGCTGGAAGAGCTCGACGCCGGTGTCGCGTTCCAGCGCGGCCATCTGTTGGGAGACTGCCGAGGCTGTGTAGCCCAGTTGGGCGGCGGCGGCTGCGAAGGAACCCAGCCGGGTTACCTCCATCAGCGTCCGGAGGTGGAGAAGGTTGACCATCAGCAGATTTTAGCTGTTCGCCACGCCACATTTTCAAAGTGTCACGACACGCCGGACGGGGGCGACACGCTGAAGATTAAATGTGGCTAAGTAGTCCACAGGGTGTGGATGACATCTCTCAGTTTGGCGGAATTGCGGACATTTTGAAGCCCTTGGCCTGTGGACGAGCGGTGGATTGAATGACATACTTGTAATACATCATCTTGGGGTTCCGGCGAGGCGCGTGCACTACATGTAGTATCGATTTACGGATTGAGCGGGAAACCAGCACAAGACTAAATAAGAGCGTGTTGGCTGTCACGGCAGCCCGCGGGCCGGTATCGGATTCAGTAGTTAGTTCCGGTTGAGCCCGCCAGATACGAAGAGAACCAGACTTCAACTTAGGGGACAGGGATCATGACCGTAACGGTTTACACGAAGCCGGCCTGTGTTCAGTGCAACGCAACCTACCGGGCACTCGACAAGAAGGGCATCGCCTACCAGAGTGTCGATATCTCCCAG
Source organism: Paenarthrobacter histidinolovorans (assembly GCF_014647595.1). Taxonomy (GTDB): domain Bacteria; phylum Actinomycetota; class Actinomycetes; order Actinomycetales; family Micrococcaceae; genus Arthrobacter; species Arthrobacter histidinolovorans. The sequence continues at coordinate 89,502 of NZ_BMPM01000004.1, forward strand.
GATGCCGAGGCCCTTGAACGCCTCAAGGCACTGGGCTACATGCAGGCCCCGGTTGTCGTAACCGAGCAGGACCACTGGTCCGGATTCCGCCCGGACAAGATCGAGGAACTGGCCCAGGCCGTTTCCTCCGTGGCCTAACTTCGCCACCACAGCACACCAAGAATTCCTATGTAGTTGAGGTGACTCCCATGGCACCGCTGGCAGCGGCAACCGTACGTGATGTGACGGAAGCTGTCACCACCAGGAGTCACCTCATCTACTTTTCCTCGACCTCTGAAAACACCAAAAGATTCGTCCAGAAACTGGGAAGGGACGCAGCGCGCATCCCGCTCTATGCCCAGGACGCTCCGCTTCAGGCCCTCGAACCCTTCGTCCTTGTACTGCCTACCTATGGTGGAACGAACGGCGAAGGTTCCGTGCCGAAGCAGGTCATCAGATTTCTGAACGATCCCCGGAACAGGGAACTCATCCGGGGTGTTATCGGAGCGGGGAACACGAACTTCGCGGACAACTATTGCGCAGCGGGAGACATCATCTCCGTCAAGTGCAAGGTGCCGCATCTTTATCGGTTCGAACTTATGGGAACACCCGAAGACGTAGACCGAGTGAATCAAGGATTGGAAGAGTTTTGGACACAACTGTCGCAGAAACAGAAGTAACCGGGGGCGCTGTGGACACGGTCAAGAAGCCGCTGCCTGAGGCCTACAAGGGCTTGGGTTATCACGAGCTCAACGCCATGCTCAATCTGTATGGCCCGAACGGTGAGATCCAGTTCGAAGCCGACCGCGAAGCTGCGCACCAGTACTTCCTGCAGCACGTGAACAACAACACCGTGTTCTTCCATGATCTCGAAGAGAAGCTCGACTACCTGGTCAAGAACCAGTACTACGAGCGCGAGACCCTTGACCAGTACACGATGAACTTCATCCGCGAGCTCTTCAACCGCGCGTACAAGAAGAAGTTCCGCTTTGAGACGTTCCTTGGCGCCTTCAAGTTCTACACGTCCTACACGCTGAAGACTTTTGATGGCAAGCGCTTCCTGGAGCGCTACGAGGACCGTGTCTGCATGGTTGCCCTGCACCTTGCCCGCGGCAACGAAGAGCTGGCCAACCGCCTCGTTGACGAGATCATCGACGGACGCTTCCAGCCTGCCACCCCGACGTTCCTGAACGCCGGCAAGGCCCAGCGCGGCGAGCTCGTCTCCTGCTTCCTGCTCCGCATCGAAGACAACATGGAGTCGATTGCCCGCGCCATCAACTCCGCCCTTCAGCTGTCCAAGCGTGGCGGCGGCGTAGCTCTCTCGCTCACCAACATCCGTGAGCACGGCGCACCGATCAAGCAGATCGAAAACCAGTCCTCCGGTGTCATCCCCGTAATGAAGCTCCTCGAAGACAGCTTCTCCTACGCCAACCAGCTCGGTGCCCGCCAGGGTGCTGGTGCCGTGTACTTGCACGCGCACCACCCGGACATCCACCGCTTCCTGGACACCAAGCGCGAGAATGCCGATGAGAAGATCCGTATCAAGACCCTCTCCCTGGGTGTCGTGGTTCCGGATATCACCTTCGAGCTCGCCAAGAAGAACGAGGACATGTACCTCTTCTCGCCGTACGACGTCGAGAAGGTCTACGGTGTTCCGTTCTCCGACATCTCGGTGACTGAGAAGTACTACGAGATGGTTGACGATTCGCGGATCAAGAAGACCAAGATCAGCGCCCGTGAGTTCTTCCAGACCCTCGCGGAGATCCAGTTCGAGTCCGGCTACCCGTACATCATGTTCGAGGACACCGTGAACCGGGCCAATCCGATCGACGGCAAGATCACCATGAGCAACCTGTGCTCGGAGATCCTGCAGGTTTCCTCACCGTCCATCTACGCCGAGGACCTCAGCTACGAGACCGTGGGCAAGGACATCTCCTGCAACCTTGGTTCGATGAACATCGCCAAGACCATGGATTCGCCGGACTTCGGGCTCTCCATCGAGACGTCCATCCGCGCCCTCAGCGCAGTGTCCGATATGTCCTACATCAACTCGGTGCCTTCGATCGCCCAGGGCAACGCCCAGAGCCACGCGATTGGCCTCGGCCAGATGAACCTCCACGGCTACCTTGCCCGTGAGCATGTCCACTACGGTTCCGAAGAGGGCCTGGACTTCACCAACATCTACTTCTACACGGTGCTGTTCCACGCCCTGCGTGCGTCCAACCGCCTGGCCATCGAGACCGGCCAGAAGTTCGGCGGCTTCGAGAAGTCCACCTACGCTTCCGGCGAATTCTTCGACAAGTACACCGAACAGGAATGGGTTCCGGCAACGGAGCGTGTCCGCGAACTCTTCGCCGGCCACCACATCCCCACCCAGGATGACTGGCGTGAGCTGAAGGCTTCCGTCATGGAGCACGGTATCTACAACCAGAACCTGCAGGCCGTGCCGCCTACCGGTTCCATCAGCTACATCAACAACTCCACCTCGTCGATCCACCCGGTGGCCGCCAAGATCGAAATCCGCAAGGAAGGCAAGATCGGCCGCGTCTACTACCCGGCTCCGTACCTGACCAACGACAACCTGGAGTACTACCAGGATGCCTACGAAATCGGCTACGAGAAGATCATCGACACCTACGCCGCTGCCACGCAGCACGTGGACCAGGGCCTGTCCCTGACGCTGTTCTTCAAGGACACTGCCACCACGCGCGACATCAACAAGGCGCAGATCTACGCATGGCGCAAGGGCATCAAGACCCTGTACTACATCCGTCTCCGCCAGCTCGCGCTGGAGGGCACTGAGGTTGAGGGTTGCGTCAGCTGCATGCTGTGATCGACCTTTATCGGTTGATTAACTGCGGCCCCGGCCGCATTCAAAACTAAAGAGTACGACGGCGGGTTACCACCCGCCGTCGTACGCTTACCTAAAAGAAACCCATCGCTTAAAGGGGATGAAATGACCGAAAAGGTCAAGCTGCTGACACACGTCGAGGCCATCAACTGGAACAAGATCCAGGACGACAAGGATGTGGAAGTCTGGAACCGGCTGGTCAACAACTTCTGGCTTCCGGAGAAGGTGCCGCTGTCCAACGACGTCCAGTCGTGGCACACGCTCACGCCGGATGAGCAGCAGCTCACCATGCGCGTTTTCACCGGCCTCACTCTCCTGGACACCATCCAGGGCACTGTCGGCGCCGTTTCGCTGATCCCGGACGCGATCACCCCGCACGAAGAAGCCGTGTACACCAACATCGCCTTCATGGAGTCGGTGCACGCCAAGTCCTACTCGTCCATCTTCTCCACCCTTTGCTCCACCAAGGAGATTGACGACGCCTTCCGCTGGTCCCTCGAGAACGAGAACCTGCAGAAGAAGGCGCAGATCGTCATGGACTACTACCAGGGCGACGATCCCCTGAAGCGCAAGGTTGCGTCCACTCTGCTGGAGAGCTTCCTGTTCTACTCGGGCTTCTACCTGCCCATGTACTGGTCTTCGCGCGCCAAGCTCACGAACACGGCCGACCTCATCCGCCTCATCATCCGCGATGAGGCTGTGCACGGTTACTACATCGGCTACAAGTTCCAGAAGGGCTTGGAGAAGGTTTCCGAGGCCCGCAAGCAGGAAATCAAGGACTACACCTTCGAGCTGCTCTTCGAGCTGTACGAAAACGAAGTCCAGTACACGCACGACCTCTACGACGGAGTCGGCCTGGCCGAAGACGTCAAGAAGTTCCTGCACTACAACGCCAACAAGGCCCTCATGAACCTCGGCTACGAGGCCATGTTCCCGGCTTCCGTCACCGACGTGAACCCGGCCATCCTTTCGGCCCTGTCCCCGAATGCCGACGAGAACCACGACTTCTTCTCCGGCTCGGGCTCCTCCTACGTGATTGGCAAGGCTGTCAACACGGAGGATGAGGACTGGGAGTTCTAGTTCGACGTCCGAGAGATCGGAACCTGCTCGGGACCAGTTGCGTAAGCAGCTGGTCCCGAGCTTTTTGTTTCAGCGGCCAGGTGATCCCCAAGCATTCGAAGTATTAGGTCATGTAAGAATTGCGTAATTATGGTGATACTCGTCACTTTTGCCCCCTCCGGCTTTGCGTGTAGGCAAGCCTTACCTACTCTTACAGGAGCAAGCCTTCCCAACACTCGGGCCTGCACGGACGAAGGTCCCCAAGAGTTTTTGTTCGCAGAAAGTAGCCCCTCCATGAACATCCCCAAGAAAGCGCTGGCCGGAATCGCCCTTGCGGCAACCGCAGCACTTGGCCTCACGGCCTGCGGTTCCAACGCCGGCAGCGCCCCCGTTGCGTCCGGTTCCGCGTCCGACGGTTCCGTTTCCGGTGAAATCACCGTTTACAACGCCCAGCACGACACCCTGACCAAAGAGTGGGTGGACGCGTTCACCAAGGAGACCGGCGTCAAGGTCACCATCCGTCAGGGCTCGGATACCGAACTGTCCAACCAGATCGTCCAGGAAGGCCAGGCTTCGCCGGCGGACGTGTTCCTGACTGAGAACTCACCGGCAATGGCGCAGGTAGAGAACGCAGGTCTTTTCGCTGACGTGGACAAGGAAACCCTGGACCAGGTCCCCGCGGAATTCCGTCCCTCCACTGGCAAGTGGACCGGCATCGCTGCCCGCTCCACTGTTCTGGTGTACGACAAGAACAAGATCAGTGACGACAAGCTGCCCAAGTCCATGTTGGATTTGGCCAAGCCGGAGTGGAAGGGCAAGTGGGCGGCTTCACCGTCCGGCGCTGACTTCCAGGCCATCGTTGCTGCACTCCTTGAACTCAAGGGCGAAGCGGCAACGGAGGAATGGCTCAAGGGCATGAAGGAGAACTTCAAGGCTTACAAGGGCAACAGCACCGCCATGAAGGCAGTCAACGCCGGTGAAGTCGACGCCGCGCTGATCTACCACTACTACTACTACGGTGACCAGGCCAAGACCGGCGAGAACTCCAAGAACGTCACCCCTTACTTCTTCAAGAACCAGGACCCGGGAGCGTTCCTCTCCGTCTCCGGCGGAGGTGTCCTCAAGTCCGCGAAGAACGCGGACGCAGCCCAGGCCTTCCTGAAGTTCATCACCGGTAAGCAAGGCCAGGAGGTCCTGAAGAACGGCACCTCCTTCGAGTACGCCATTGCCTCGCAGGTGGATGCCAACGCCAAGCTTGTCCCGATCAAGGACCTGCAGGCTCCTGCCGTGGACCCGGCCAAGCTGAACTCCGCCAAGGTCACCGAGCTGATGACCAAGGCAGGGCTCCTCTAGTTCTGTGATCACTGACCTCTCGGCTTCCGGACCACAAGGAACGGAAAGCACGACGACGGCGGGCAAGGGCAAACGTCCTCGCCCGCCTTTCGGCGTTTCCACTGTGTCCCTCCTGGCAGTGCTGATAGCCCTGTTTTCGCTTCTTCCACTGGGCTACGTGGTCTACATGACCGTCGCGACCGGCTGGGACACCGCCGTCGAGCTCATCGTCCGCCCCCGCGTGGGCGAGCTGTTGCTCAACACAATTTTGCTGACGGTCATCACCATCCCGCTGTGCTTGCTGCTGGGGGTCGGTGGAGCGTGGCTGGTGGAGCGTACAACGCTCCGGGGGCGCCGCTGGTGGGCCGTTGCGCTGGCTGCCCCGTTGGCCATTCCTGCATTCGTCAACAGCTACGCCTGGGTTTCGGCGGTGCCGTCCCTTGAGGGGCTGTGGTCCGGGGTGCTGATAGCGACCCTTTCCTACTTCCCGCTGGTTTACATACCCGCCGCTGCCACACTTGGCCGCCTGGATCCGGCCATCGAGCAGTCCGCCGCCTCCCTTGGGCTGGGTCCGTGGGCAGTGTTCTTCCGGGTGGTCCTGCCCCAACTCCGCATTGCCATGACCGGCGGGGCTTTGCTCGTTGGACTGCACCTCCTGGCCGAGTACGGCGCCTTCGCCATGATCCGCTTCGACACATTTACGACGGCGATCATGGTCCAGTTCCAGTCGACGTTCAACGGTGCCGCCGGCAACATGTTGGCCAGCGTCCTGGTGCTGCTCTGCCTTTTCCTGCTCCTCGCTGAAGTGAAGAGTCGCGGCACAGCCCGCTATGCCCGCATAGGATCCGGTGCCCAGGGCAAGACCACGCAGTTGCGGCTGGGTGGTTACCAACTGCCCGCCCAACTCAGCCTCCTGGCGCTGACCGCGCTGGCGTTCGGACTGCCCCTGTGGTTTGTCCTGAAGTGGGTGATAGCGGGTGGTGCCGACGTCTGGGAGGCGGAGGAATTCCTGCCCGCACTCCTTCAGACCCTCCTGTACGGAGCTCTGGGAGCGGCTGTTACCACCGTGGTTGCCTTCCCCATGGCCTACCTGGCTGTCCGGCATCCCAGCTGGTTCAGCAAGCTGCTTGAACTATCCAACTACGTCACCAGTTCCCTTCCGGGAATCGTCGTTGGTCTGGCCTTCGTGACCGTCAGCATCCGGGTGGTGCCAGGTGTCTACCAGACGGCAGGAGTGCTGGTGGCGGCCTACGTGTTGCTGTTCCTTCCCCGGGCGTTGGTCAACCTCCGCTCCGGCCTGGCCCAGGCTCCGAAGGAACTGGACGAAGCCGCGCAATCCCTGGGCAAAGCCCCCTTGGTGTCGTTCTTCAAGGTGACGCTGCGGCTTACGGCCCCGGCCGCAGCCGGGGGAGCGGCCCTGGTGTTCCTTGCCATTGTCAATGAACTGACAGCCACGCTGCTCCTGGCGCCCAACGGCACACGGACCCTGGCCACGGAATTCTGGAGCAAAAGCAGCGAAATCGACTACACCGGGGCAGCACCCTATGCCTTGCTGATGATCCTGCTCTCAGCCCCCATGACGTACCTGCTCTTCCAACAGTCCAAGAAAGTAGCCGGACAGTGACAGAACAAGCCCCTTCCCGACTCCCGTCGCCCCGGGTGGCACCCTCCGTGGCCCCGACCACGAACTCGCACCTGGACATCTCTGAGGTCACCAAGAACTTCGGCTCCCAGGCCGTTCTTAAAGGAGTGAACCTGTCGGTCGCCCGTGGCGGGACCACCGCCATTGTTGGCCCATCAGGCTCCGGTAAGACCACCTTGCTCCGGCTCATCGCCGGGTTCGAACACCCCAATACCGGCTCCATCAGCCTGAACGGCAATCCTGTGGCGGGAGACGGGGTCCGGGTCCCGGCGCATAGGCGACACGTGGGGTACGTTGCCCAGGACGGTGCACTGTTCCCGCACTTGACGGTCGGACAGAATGTCGCCTTCGGATTGGATGCCGGCAAGCTCGACGGCGGACGCCGGGCCGTGCGGGCCCGCGTGGAAGAACTGTTGGACATGGTCTCCCTGGATCCTGCCATGGCAAAGCGACGTCCGCATCAGCTTTCCGGCGGGCAGCAGCAGCGCGTTGCCTTGGCCCGGGCGCTGGCCCGCGAACCGGAACTGATGCTCCTGGACGAGCCTTTCTCGGCACTTGACGCAGGCCTGCGGGTTGCTACCCGCCGGGCAGTGGCAAAGGTGCTCAACGCCGCCGGGGTGACCACCATCCTGGTTACACACGACCAGGCCGAGGCGTTGTCCTTCGCTGACCAGGTGGCCATCATGCGCGGCGGTCGGCTGGCACAGATCGGTAATCCGTTCGTGGTCTACACCCGACCGGCAGACCGGGCGACGGCGGAATTCCTGGGCGAAGCAGTCATTCTTGATGCCTGGATGGAGGGCTCCCTGGCGACATGCTCCCTTGGCGGCATTGCCGTCCGGCGACCACCGGCCCAGGGCAGGGTCCAGCTCATGCTGCGCCCGGAACAAATCCGGATTGCCCCGGACGGCCCGATCCGTGGCGTGGTAGTGGATACCGACTACTTTGGACCTGAAACTACAGTGCGGATCAAGCTGGGCGCTTACACTGCCCAGGATGGCGCCGGGCAGGGCCAAAGCCATCGCTACCCGGGTGGCGGCGAAATCATCACCATCCGGCACTGGAACGCGTCGATCACCAGGCCGGGCACGGAACTTTGCCTTCGTGTGGTGGGTGAAGGAGTTGCTTTCCCTGTGGGGGAGTAGCCAGCTCAAGTGCCACCTGCCGCGACACGCAGGTGGCCCGGCAGGGGAGGAGCTTGGGAGCGGTAGCTATGCCCGCTGGGCGTCCGGACTTCCAAGGTATGGACGGTGTCGTTCCGGCCCGGCTCTGTTTTGCTGCTCCAACCCGGGTTTTCCTTAGTGTGGTTGCAGGCTTCGCAAAGTCCGGCGCCGTTGTCCAGCGAGGTGGATCCGCCACGACGCCAGGGGACTACGTGGTCGATGTGCCGAATGGGCGCGTCGCAGTACGGTGTCCGGCAGAGGTTGTCACGAACCTCTATGAAGCGGCGCATTCCCTGCGGAAAGAAGCGTGACCGCGAGTACTCGGCGATGAGCTCCCCGGTGCCGGGGGTTGTATAGAGGCGGCGAAGCCAAACATGGAAATCATTGTCGGGATCGCCGTCAACCTTCGTTGTGGATACAAGGTCTCTGGCCCACTGGGCGGGTACAACCCCATAGCCGGTCAGCCGCGCCGGTTCGGAGTCGTTGGCCAGGAGGGTGCGGTCTGTCATCACCAGCTGCAGGTCAATCCCGGAATAGCCGGCGGATGAACCGGTGATCCGCTCGACCAGGGTGTCGGCCATAACCTGGCCCCGGCCGCGTTGCTCACCACCCGGACGGGACCGGGCTGAGTCAGCAGCCCGCGTGAGTGCCGCGTAGGCTGCGACGTCCTGGGCTACAGGAAGCAGGGCGGTCAGGATGGTCATCGTGTCAGGTGCCGGCCGCAGACTCACAGTCCTCTTATTCGCGGCACGTGCAGCCCGCTGGGTTATCGAACGCGGATCACAGCGGTAGGCTGCGGCTTTCGCAGCGGCAATGATGGCCTTGTCTCCGGCGCCTTCGAAGGTTCCGGTATCCGGCGCGAGCTCTTCATCCACGGCCGCCCGATCCTCAACGGACAAGCAGGCGGTCTCCTTGACGAGCAGGGTGGCTCTCCACTCATTCAACAGTCCCGCATCCACGGCGGCCATGGTGTGTGGCATCTCCGTGACCAATGCCCGGGCCAAGCCAAGGAGTCGGGAGCCACGGTTTGGGGATTCGCGCCGGGCGAGCGCCACTTGCGCGCCTACACCCTTGCCACGTTCGGAAGCCGGGACTCCGGCCTCAGCCTGCTCAGCGCGTTGGGCAAGGTCGAAGGCCACAGTGATTTTGACCTGAAGTCCCGAGATGGCCGACTTCATGTCTTCCAATACCCGCAGTTGGTCGATCAGATCCCGGCTGATGGTGCTGGGACTGGCAGGACCAGCATCGTTGACGCCGGCCGGTTTGCCGCCGGACGTGCCGGCGCGGACGGTTCCTTCCGAAGGGGCGGGAACCAGTGCAGAAGTCAATGCAGTACCTACCTGCCCTTCCCGATTCCGCTCCATGTACTGACTCTGGCACGAGGCCCTGACATTATTGGCAGGTAAGTGAGGTAGTGATGAACCTGCAGAACCTTCCACCCTTGTCTGAGTCCACTCTTCAGGGGAAGATGATTGCCATCTCCGGGAGGTTGACCATGTTTCAGCTCGAAAAATTCGAAAAGTACCTCATTGAAGAGTTTTACGACGACTACCGCTCGGGGGAGATGTCCCACAAAACGTTCACCCGACGCGTTGCGTTCATCATGGGAAGCATGACGGCGACAGCCGCGGCGATGACCCTGGTGGGCTGCACACCGGATGAAGTGCCAGGAGCCACAGATCCGATGCCGGCACCGGCGTCGACTTCGACGGAAAAGGTGGACACGTCAACGGCGGCAACTTCAGAGGCGGCGACCAGCTCGGTTCCCAATGCAAAAAGCCCTTTGTCGGTCCCGGAAGGTACCTCGGGCCTCACGGCGGCCATGGTGAAGCTGACTTCCAGCGGAACCGAAATCAGTGGCTACCTTGCCAGGCCCGAGGGCAGGCAAAGGCGTCCTGCCGTATTGGTCTGCCATGAGAACAGGGGCCTCACGCCGCACATCCAGGATGTTGCACGCCGCTTTGCGAAAGAAGGCTACGCGGCGTTGGCACTTGACCTCCTCAGCAGGGAGGGCGGGACAGAGTCCCTGGATCCCGACGCTGTTCCCGGTGCCCTGACCAAAGCGGGAGCGCAGCGGCATGTGGACGATTTCAAGGCGGCCTTTGACTATCTCAACGGACAGGACTTTGTTGAAGAAGGCCGCATAGCCATGATCGGGTTCTGCTTCGGCGGTGGCATCACGTGGCAATCAGCCACGGAAATACCAGGACTCAGGGCAACGAGTGCGTTTTACGGTCCAGCCCCGGATCTGGGCAAGGTTCCCGCCATCAAGGCGGCAGTGATGGGCGTCTACGCGGAGAAGGACGCCAGAATCACGGGCCCTATGCCGCAACTACAGGAGGCCTTGGATAAGACCACGGTCAAACATCAGCTCAGGGTTTACCCGGGCGTGGACCATGCTTTCCACAACGACACCAGCGAACGCTACGTGGAGGCCCAGGCAACGGCTGCGTGGAACGACACCCTGGCCTGGTTCAAGGACAACATCTGAAGCTAACTCTGGAGGCGGGCAGCCTCACTGGCCAATTCGGCTTCCAGGGTCTCAATGCTGGGCAGACTCGCAACCAACTCGTCAGGCAGTGAGTCCGCCAAGGAAGTACGCCACTCCGCGATGCCCACAGGGGCGTTGAAGCCACGCAACGCGTACTCGGCAACGACGCTGTTCTTCTCCTTGCACAACAGCAATCCGATGGTGGGTTTGTCGTCAGGATGTGCCATGAGGTCGTCGACGGCGGCCATGTACATGCCCAACTGGCCGAGGAACCCGGGTTCGAACTTCACGGCCTTCAGCTCAATCACCATGTAGCAACGCAACTTCAGATGATAGAAGAGCAGGTCGGCAAAGAACTCGTCTCCGGCAATTTCCAGGCGAACCTGCTCGCCTACAAAGGCGAAACCCTGGCCCAGTTCCAATAGGAATTTCTCCACGTGCTTCACCAACTGCAGCTCCAGGTCCCGTTCGGTATGGCGGTCAGTCATGGACAGGAAGTCAAAGACGTAGGGGTCCTTGGTTGCTTGCTGTGCGAGGTCCGAGTCCGCCGGGACCATGGTGGCCTTGAAGTTGGTGATTGCCTGTCCGGACCGTTCGTGCAAGCGCGTGGAAATCTGGTGGGTCAGCACGTTGCGCGACCATCCGTGCTGGGCCGCTGCCGCAGCGTACCAGAGGCGCGTGGCGGCGTCGTCGAGCTTTTCCAGCAGGGCGATCTGGTGGTACCACGGCAGTGTTGCAAGCGGCGCTTGCAACATTGGAAAGTCGGGCCATGCCTGGGCGAAGCTCTTCATGTAGCGCAGGTTCCGGGGGGAGAAGCCCTTGGCTTCGGGGAACCGTGTCCGGATGTCGGCGGACAAACGTGTGACCACTTTGGCGCCCCAGCCTTGCTCGGATTCGCGCTCCGCCAGCTGGCGGCCAATAGTCCAATACGAATTCAATAGCTCACTGTTGGCAGCTGCCATGGCGCGGGTGCGCCCGGTGCGGACCTCACGAGCCACGGTGTTGAGCAGCGTGGGGTACCAATCGGGCATGGAGGAAGCAGCCGGAACGCCCGGAAACGAGGCCTCGGTTGCGAGCTCTTTGGACGGCATGTTGCTCCTGTCGGTTGCTGATGTCATCACGCTAAGACCAGGCACTGACAAAATAGACGGGTGAGTGAAGCTGGCGAATTCGTGGACTACACCCTGCAGATGGAATCGACGTGGGAGCGGGCAGAAGAGGCCAGTGCGCGCCTCGGCGAAGCCTTGAAAGTGTATGGCGCCTCCGTGGGGGCAGTCCGCGGGACGATCCGGGATGCGCTGAAGCGGTACAAGAACCTGGCCCATGACGAGATCACGGCTCTCAGTTCTGAACTGTGGGAACAGCCGGTCTTTGAACGACGACTGGCCGCGGTGGTCCTGCTGCAGACCAAGGTCGGTGTCCTCGTCAACACAGACCTCACCCGGATCGAAGGTTTCATCAGGCAGTCCGGCACCAGGGAGCTGGTGAACCCGCTGGCCACGGATGTGGTGCGTCCCCTGCTGGCACGGCTGGAAGGCCGGGCAAAGGATCGCGCTGAACGGGTGCTGGAGCGGTGGGCTGAAGATCCCGATCCCGAGCTTCGCCGCGCAGCGGCATTGGCCACTGGTGCTGCCACCTCTTGATAAGCATCAGAGACCGGCCTAGCGTTTCCCTACCGCGTGCCAGCGGAATCGAGAGACAGGTCGATCCATGAAATCGCTGTGGTTGGACAGGGAATCCGGCTTTACATCCGATGCCGTCCCCGAGGAAAAGCACTTTGACACGATAATTGTGGGTGCCGGGTTGACTGGCATGGTGACGGCATTGTTGTTGTCCCGTTCCGGTCAGCGCGTGGTGGTCTTTGAGGCACGCACCTTGGGGGCGGTGACCACGGGCAACACCACGGGCAAAGTGAGCCTGCTGCAAGGCGGAGCGTTGTCGTCCTTGCGCGGCCAGTACTCGCTCAAGGTGGTCCGGGCCTACGTGGAAGCCAACAAGTCGGGGCAAGCGTGGCTCACCCAGTACATGGACCAGCAGGGCGTCTCCTTCCAGCGCCGGACTGCGGTCACCTTCGCCACCACGGACGACGGCGCCCAGCGGCTTCGCAAAGAAGCCGCGGTGGCGCGGGACGCGGGTTTGGACGTCCATTTCAGTCGTGACCCCGGGGTGCCGTTTCCGGTGGTTGAAGCGTTGGAACTGGACGGCCAGGCGCAGATCCACCCGATGGAGCTTCTGGACGCCCTCGCTGCGGATATCCGCAAGCACGGGGGCCGCATTGTCGAAGGCGCGCAGGTGCAGGACGTTGGCTCCGGGCAGCCGCTTGAAGTCTCCACCCGCAAGGGCACGTTCACTGCCGACACCGTGGTGGTGGCCACGGGCACACCCATCCTTGATCGCGGCCTGTACTTCGCCAAGCTCGAACCCAACCGTTCATACGCGGCCGCCCTCCGCCCGCCGTCGGGGATGCCCCTCCCGCAAGCGATGTATTTGTCCATTGACGCGCCGACCCGGTCCCAGCGCACCCATCCGGCCCCTGGGGGTGAGCTGCTTCTGGTCGGCGGCTACGGGCACACGGGCGGCCGGGCCGTGTCACCGCAACAGCACCTGAATGATCTTCTGGGATGGGCCAACGAACACTATCCAGGTTCGGAAGTGACCCACACGTGGTCGGCACAGGACTACCAGGCGACCAACCTCATGCCGTTCTTCGGCAAGCTGCCGCGGGGGCACGGAAGGATATTCTTCGGTACGGGCTACAACAAGTGGGGGATGAGCAACGGCGTTGCCGCCGCGTTGTCTATCACCTCTGACATCCTGGGCGGCCAGTCCGACTGGGCAACCACCATCCATCACCGGGTGACCTCACCCCAAGGGGCGCTCCAAGCCGTTCGGCTCAACGCCAGTACTGCGAAACGGATGATCGAGGATACGGCGAGAGTCAGGAAGAACCCCGAAATTACTGACGGGACACATCCACCCGAGGGGTCCGGCGTCGTCGGCTTGTACAAAGGCGAACCTGCCGCGGTTTCCACGGTGGACGGCAAGGTCTGCATGGTATCTGCCAGTTGTGCCCACCTGGGCGGCCTGCTGACGTGGAACGATGCCGAGAAGTCGTGGGACTGCCCGCTTCACGGTTCCCGGTTCACGCCCGAAGGCAAGTACCTTGAGGGTCCGGCAACCCATGACCTGCACAAGTCTGTGGGCAAAAAGAAGAACTAGCCAAGCCTGTCGACGCGGCGCTGGGCCTGGTCTGCGCTGCGACGGAGCTGGGTTGCTGTCCTCACTGCGAGCTTCTTGCCGGACTCGGCGGATTCGGTATCTCGCACAATGCCAATGACTTCGGCCTCCAGAGCGGCCAGGCGTTTCTTTACCTCGTCGATTTCCGCCTGGACCTCCGAGCGCCGGCGTGCGAGCTCGTTAACAACCTCCCAGGCTTCGGAGGCCCGCTTCTCCGCGTCCTGTGCCTTCGTGTCGGCTGCGTCGAATTCGTCCTGGGCTTCCTTCAGGGCAGCCCGGCGTTTTGCCGCGCGGCGATCGGCCAGGGAGGTTGCTTGTTCCTTCGCTTCCTGTTTCCTGGGTGCCTTGTTCTTCTCTGCCTTGCCGTTTTCGGCCTTGCCGTCTTCTGCCTTGTCCTTGGCCCGGGACGTTTCCTTCGTATCAGCTGCTTTTTTCCTGGCCGGTTCCGCAGCCGGCCCGGTGGGGCTGTTGGTGCCGGCGATGTCTTCCGCTGAGGCTGCTGCGACGGCGTCCGTCAGGTCCACGGACTCGAAGCCACTTCCGCTCAGCGCCCGCACCAATCTCCCCGTGGCTACGGCCCGTGCAGCCCCGGAATCGGCCATGGCCGCCCTGAATGTTTGCTCAACATCCGACGCTGCAGCCGCGCTCAGCGGCGCTCCGAGTTCCCCCGCAAGATCCTTGGCCGCGTGAACGGCGGTGGTCAATTGCCCCTGCCGTTGCTGGCTGAGCTCGCGGAACGCTGCGGTATCCGACTCTTCCTGGGCGGCACGAAGGGACGCGCCGAAACGCACAACGCCGTCAATCACCTCCGGCTTGTGAACTGCCAGCATGTTGATGGCCCAGGCGCCGGCGGCGGGCTTGGGCAGGCGGCCGATCTCCTGTGCGAGTTCCTTGTGCCCCGCTTCCTTGGCCGTGCGCATCAAAGTTGTGCGTTCGGAGGTGAAGTCGCGGGGCAGGACGGCATACAGCTCCTGGGTGGCCTCATGGAGATCCATGGATCCATCCTAGGGTTCAGTGGTCGCCGTTGCCGGGAGCGAATCTTCAAAGCGGGCTGGCTTAGGGTAGCCTAAGTCGAGTGGACCAGATCATGAGTTTGCCCTTCGGTGTCGCCTTGGCAGCGCTGTTCGCCATCGTCATGATCCGCGTCAACGTGACGTACTGGATTGGTCGTGGGGCAGTAGCCGGCCTTTCCCATACCCGCTTCGGCGGATCACTGGAACGACCCAAAGCAGCCCGCGCCCAAGCCCTGATACAGCGATGGGGGCCGTACGCCGTCGTGATGTCCTTCCTGACCATTGGCCTCCAGACGGCCATCAATTTGGCCGCCGGCATGGCTCGCATGCCACTGCGCCGCTACCTGCCCGCCGCCATCGCAGGATCGGTGATCTGGGCTTTCCTTTATGCGACCATTGGGCTCGCGGCGCTCGAGGCATGGCTGGCTGTCGCTGCGACGTCGCCGCCGGGCGCAGCCTTTGGCCTCGCCGCGGTGGCGGCGGTGGTTGTCTGGGTTGTTGTGATCCGCAGGCGTCGGGCAGCAGGCAAATCAGCGGATACAGTGGTCTGAGTTCTACTGCTGGATCGGCGAAAGGCTCGGGTTGACTACTGCATTACCGGAACTGGCGGACGGTGATTTCTACTACGAATCATTGGGCGGTGGCCGTTTCCGCTCCACGATCCACGCCCAAGGCGCCTGGAATCCGCACGAACAACACATGGCACCGGCCTCGGGCATCCTCGCCGACGCCCTGTTGCGGCACGAGCCCAGGGACGATGTCCGTCTGGCGCGGATCAGCTATGAAATCCTGGGCCTCATTCCCGGCGGCGAGTTCCAGATCACTACCTCGACGCTGAGGCCGGGGAAGACCATTGAGCTGATTCAGGCTGAACTTTCCTCGGCAGGTCGTGTGGCCATCCGTGCTTCTGCCTGGCGGATGATCACCAGCGACACCAGTGCGGTGGCTGCCGTGGAGGACGAGCCCATGCCCGCCCCGGACGAATGCAAACCCTGGGATGGTGCCAGTGTTTGGCCCGGCGGGTATATCCGGTCCCTGGAGATGCGTCTCGCCGAGGGACACCGGCCCGGTTCGGGAAAGGTATGGATCCGCACAGCCCATCCGCTGACGGATGGCGCAGACAGCACTGACCTGGCCAGGCTGATGGGCCTCGTGGATACCGCCAACGGTATTGCGGCGCGTGTTCCGCCGGGGGAGAACAGCTACATCTTCCCGAACGTGGATTTGCAGATCCACATGTACCGCCCGCCCTCCGGCGAATGGCTGGGCCTGGACAACAAAGTCTCCTTTGGCGCCGACGGAATAGGGTTGACCTCCACGGTCCTTCATGACGTCCACGGACCATTCGGCAGGGCCGAGCAGATCCTGACGCTGAGGAAAAGCTGATGCCGGCGGCTGCCGAAGCCCGCAAGCAGCTCACGGTTTACCGGCAACAGGATTCGCTCGGCGCTGCCGGCGACCTCGACTTTGCCTTGGAACTGCTTAGGCGTGCCCGCAGCGGTCAGCTGGGTCCTTCGCTTCGCTTGTACCGCCCCGAGCCTACGGTCGCGTTCGGGCAGCGGGATGCCAACCTGCCGGGATTCTCCGCCGCCGAAACGGCCTGCCGGGAGCAAGGTTTCGAGCCGCTCATTCGGAAGGCCGGAGGGCGCGCTGCCGCTTATCATCAAGGCAGCCTGGTGATAGACCACATTGAGCCGCATCCGGACGCCATTGTCAGGGCAAAAGCCCGCTTCGCAGAGTTCGGAGAGTTGCTGGCCGGTGCCCTTCGCAGCGTCGGGGTCCACGCCGCCGTCGGCGAAATTCCGGGGGAGTACTGCCCGGGCGAGTTCAGTGTCCACGGTGAGGACCCCGATTTTCCTGCGCACAGGATCAAGCTCATCGGCACCGCCCAACGGGTCGTCTCCGGGGGTTGGTTGTTCAGTTCCGTGATTGTGGTGGAGAATTCCGGGCCCATCCGTGATGTCCTGACTGCCAGCTACGGCGCACTGGGCCTGGAGTGGGACCCGGCAACTGCCGGCGCCGCCAATGACTTGGTGCCACATCTGGATGTCGGCACCGTGGAGGCAGCCGTGATCGAGGCCTACCGCGGGTACGCGGACGTGGTCGACGGCGACTTCCGCAGTCTCGTGGGCTGATTGCCGCAGCGTCGTTGAGCCTGCCGCGAACCGGGTTTAGGCTGGGGTGATCAGGTACCCAATCACGCGAATCGCGGTGTAACGATGGGCCGGAAGCAGCATCCTATGGAGTATTCCGACGCGGAACTCAGTGTCGGCGCGCCCAAGCGATCCGCTGGTGGTTTGCCGAGCTTGACTGAAACACTGCCGCACGCCATGGCGTCCATGGGTCCAGCCAGGGCGTGGAAGACACTCAGGGCCGTCAACCAAAAAGACGGCTTCGATTGCATGAGTTGCGCGTGGCCGGATCCACCCGAACGCAAGCTCGCCGAATTTTGTGAGAACGGTGCCAAGGCCATCGGCTGGGAGGCAGAGCCGCTCAGGATCCCCGTCGGCTTCTGGGCGGAAAATACCTTGGCTTCCTTGGAACACAGGCCTGAGTATTGGCTCGGCCAGCAGGGCCGTCTGGTGGAACCGGTGTACAAAGCTGCAGGCGCGGACCGGTATGTGCCCATCGGTTGGGACCAGGCGTTCGAAATCATCGCGAGGGAGTTGAACGCCCTCCAATCGCCGGACCAGGCTACCTTCTACACGAGCGGGCGGACCAGCAACGAGGCTGCCTTCCTCTATCAACTGTTCGTGCGGGCGTTCGGGACCAACAACCTTCCCGATTGCTCCAACATGTGCCACGAGTCCACCGGCGTTGCCATGGGAGAGACCATCGGCGTGGGCAAATCGGCGATTACGTACAAGGACTTCGCGGCGTCGGACCTGATCATCATCATGGGACAGAATCCGGGCACCTGCCATCCGCGGATGCTGACCGCGTTGGAAGAGGCCAAACAGGCCGGGGCGAAAATCGTGGCCGTGAATCCTCTGCCGGAAGCCGGCCTGATCAACTTCCGGAACCCCCAACGTCCCCGGGGCCTGGTGGGAAAAGGCACAGACCTGGCGGACCAATTCCTGCAGATCCGCCTGGCCGGGGACATGGCGTTGCTGCAAGCAGTCTCCAAGCGGGTCCTCGACGCCGAAAGTGCGGCACCGGGGACCGTTCTGGACCGGGCCTTCATTGACACCCACTGCCAGGGTTTTGTGGGATTCGCCGCGCACCTGGCAACACTGGACGAAAGCGATGTCCTTGCGGCTACGGGACTGACCAGCGAGGAGATCGATGAACTCGCTGTAAGCTACCTGCACGCCGGCAAAGTCATCATCACCTGGGCCATGGGGCTGACCCAGCATAAGAAGGCTGTGTCCACCATCAAGGAGATCATCAACCTCCTGCTGCTGCGCGGTAACATCGGCAAGCCGGGGGCCGGGCCGTCTCCGATCAGGGGCCACAGCAATGTCCAGGGTGATCGGACTATGGGCATCTGGGAAAAGATGCCGCCACGCTTCCTTGTTGCCCTGCGGGACGAGTTCGGCTTTGACCCGCCCCGGAATAACGGTGTTGACGCAGTGGACAGTATCCGGGGTATGCGGGACGGCAGGATCAAAGTGTTGATGGCGCTCGGCGGTAACCTCGTCCACGCGATCTCGGACACCGCGGTGGCTGAGGAGGCCGTGAGGCGGACGCGGTTGTCCGTGCAGATCTCCACCAAGCTGAACCGTTCACACGTGGTGGTGGGGGAGCAGGCGCTGATCCTTCCAGCTTTGGGACGCACTGAGATGGACCGGCAGGGCGGGCGTGCGCAGTTCGTCACTGTTGAGGACACGGTCTGCGCGGTGCACAGTTCGGCCGGTACCTTGGAGCCGATTGCTCCTGGCGTCCTGTCCGAAGTTGCCATTGTCACCCGCCTGGCCCAAGCGGTCCTCGGCGGCAAGGTGCCGGTTGACTGGGCGGCTTTGCGGTCGGACTACGATCTCATCCGGGACCACATCGCTCACGTGGTGCCCGGGTTCGAGGACTTCAACCACCGTATCCGTCGGAAGGATGGGTTTGTCCTGCCGCACGGGCCCAGGGACAGCCGGACTTTCCCGACCTCTACCGGGAAGGCCATGTTCACTGTCAATGATCTAGAGACCATCGAGCTGCCGGCAGGGAGGCTGATCCTGCAGACCATCCGCTCCCACGACCAGTTCAACACCACGATGTATTCGTTGAATGACCGCTACAGGGGCATCAAGAAGGGCCGCATGGTTCTGTTTGTCAATCCCCGGGATCTTGGGGAGTTGGGCCATGAGGACGGTTCGTACGTGGATGTTCACAGCGAGGCCGGCGACGGCGTGGACCGGGTCCTGCGGCAACTGCGGGTAGTCGCGTACCCGACCGCCAGAGGCTGCGCGGCTGCGTATTACCCCGAAGCGAACGTCCTGGTTCCATTGGATTCAACGGCAGAGGAAAGCAACACGCCTGCTTCGAAATCGGTGATTATTCGCCTTGTGCCGGCTGCCGCCCCCGTGTTTGAGGGGGCAGCCGGCAAAGAGGCTTGAGGGTGCGGGCTTAGTGGCCGCGTGCTATCCATTCATCCAAGTGCGGCTTTTCCGCGGCGATGGTGGTGGTGTCGCCATGGCCCGTGCGGACGACGGTCTCTTCCGGCAGCGTCAGGAGTTTGGTCCTGATGGACTCGATGATGGTGGGGAAGTCGCTGTAGGAACGCCCTGTAGCTCCTGGCCCGCCTTGGAAAAGGGTGTCTCCGCTGAACAATGTGCCTTCACTGGGCAGGTGGAAGGACACCGAGCCGGGTGAATGCCCGGGTGTGTGGATTGCTGTGAGCTTTTCCCCGGCCACAGTGAACTCCTGGCCGTCCGTGATGGCGGCGTCGGGATTTTGCCCGGGGAACACTGCTTCCCACAGCATCCAGTCGTCCCGGTGCAGGTGGACGGGAGCTTTTACCAGTTCGCGGAATTCGCCTGCTGAGCTGATGTGGTCGTCATGTCCGTGCGTGAGCAGGATTGCTTTGACGGTTCGGCCGTTGACGGCGTCCATGACCGCTGCGGGGTTGTGGGCGGGGTCTATGACGATGCACTCGGAATCGTCGCCGATGATCCAGACGTTGTTATCCACGTCCCAGGTGCCACCGTCCAGGGAGAAGGTTCCGGAGGTGACAACGTTGCTGATGCTCAGGGTTTCGGTGCTCACAGTTCAACCACCGATCGCAGGACCGCACCGTGGTGCATCTTGTCGAAGGCTTCTTCCACCTGGTTGATGCTGATGCGTTCGGTGACGAAGGCATCGAGGTCCAGCTTGCCTTGTTTGTACAGGTCCACCAGCATGGGGAAGTCGCGGGACGGCAGGCAATCGCCATACCAGGAAGATTTGAGGGATCCGCCGCGGCCAAAAACGTCCAGCAGGGGAAGTTCGAGGGTCATCTCCGGAGTAGGAACCCCCACCAGGACAACGGTGCCTGCCAGGTCACGTGCGTAGAAGGCCTGCTTGTAGGTTTCGGGACGTCCGACGGCGTCAATCACCACGTCTGCGCCGAAGCCGCCGGTGAGAGCACGGATTTCTTCGACGGGGTCCCCTGCGGAGGAATCTACGGTATGGGTGGCACCCAGGTCCTTGGCGCGTTCCAGCTTCTTGGCGTCGATGTCCACGGCGATGATGGTGGTGGCGCCGGCGAGCGCCGCTCCGGCGATGGCTGCGACACCCACGCCACCGCATCCGATGACAGCGACTGAGTCGCCGCGCTTGACTCCGCCGGTGTTCAAGGCGGCGCCGAGCCCTGCCATGACGCCGCAGCCGAGCAGTCCGACGGCGGCAGCATCGGCGTCGGGGTCTACTTTGGTGCACTGACCTGCGGCGACCAGTGTCTTTTCGATGAAGGCTCCGATGCCCAGCGCCGGGGAGAGTTCGGTGCCGTCTTCGAGGGTCATCTTCTGGGTGGCGTTGTGGGTGTTGAAGCAGTACTGGGCCTGGCCGCGTTTGCAGGCGCGGCAGTTGCCGCAGACGGCACGCCAGTTCAGGACAACGCGGTCGCCGGGGGCTACGTCCGTGACGTCCGGGCCGACTGCGCTGACCACGCCGGTCGCTTCGTGGCCGAGAAGGAACGGGAAGTCGTCGCTGATGCCGCCGAGCTTGTAGTGCAGGTCGGTGTGGCAGACGCCGCTGGTGAGGATGTCCACCAGGGCTTCGCCGGGGCCGGGTTCGGGCACGAGGACGGTTTCGAGGGTTGCGGGTGCGCCCTTGGATCGGACGACGACGCCTTTGACTGCGTGGACCATTGAAGTGGTTCCCTTCGGGCTCGCGGAGGGCGGGCCCGGCTAATGCAGCATTAACGCAGCAGGGCCCGCTACGGATTCCCATTCTGTCTATCACAGGTGGCAGACAGTGTGTGGTTTGTTCCGTGCGGACCCCTGGCCGGTTACGGCTGGTGCTTATGCGGCGAGACGGCTTTCCACCTCGGCCGCGGAGGGGTTGGTTGCGGCGGTTCCGTCCGGGAAGAGGACGGTGGGCACGGTGCGGTTGCCTCCATTGAGCTGCTCGACGAGTTCGGCCGTGCCATCCACTTCTTCGATGTTGATCTCGGTGTAGCCGATGCCCTTGGCATCCAGCTGCTTCTTCAGGCGGTTGCAGTAGCCGCACCAGGTGGTCGAGAACATGGTGATGGTGCCGGAGTCGGGAGTGAAGTCCACGGAGCTCTCCTCAGTTGTGGTTGTTTGGACGGAGTGTTTCGTTCCTAACAACGGTAACCCGGCGCAGAATAATTCCCGATTGGCCGCCGACCGGTTTACCTCACTCGGGTGTGCTGGTGTGTTTCCGGGGGACAGGGCAGACTGTTGCCATGTGTGGACGTTACGTGATGGCCCGTGCCGTGGGAGACCTGCTCGCTGACTTTGACGCTGAGCTTGAGAACGAGATTGCCCTGGAGAAGTCGTGGAATGTTGCCCCGACGGACGCGGTTCCGATCGTTTTGGAGCGGTTGGTCGATGACGACGTCAAAAGACAGCTCCATGTAGCCAAGTGGGGGCTGGTGCCTTCCTGGGCCAAGGATCCCAAGGGTGGGGCGCGGCTGATCAACGCCCGCAGCGAGACCCTTCTGGAGAAGCCTTCTTTCAAGAAGGCTGCCGTGGCCCGTCGGTGCGCGGTGCCTGCGGACGGCTATTACGAGTGGAAGAAGGGCGAGGGCAAGAACAAGCAGCCGTACTACGTCCACCCGGGTGACGGACACGGCCTGGTGTTTGCCGGTTTGTATGAGTGGTGGCGGGACCAAGCGGCATCCCCGGACGATCCAGGGCGGTGGTTGCTGTCGATGTCCATCCTCACTGCGGACACCCCGACGGCGGATTCGGCCCGTACACGACGCAGCGCCTCCGTGTTCGACGAACTCACGGCGCTCCATGACCGCGTTCCGTTGCCCATGAGCACAGAGACGATGGAAGCATGGCTGGATCCGCGGGAGAAGGACGCCGCAGGTCTGGTGGAGATGGTCCGTTCAAGGGCGCACGATGCCGCTGCCGATTGGACGCTGGACCCGGTGGGGGCCGCCGTCGGAAATGTCCGCAACAACTCACCGGAACTTATCGAACCGGTGAAAGGTCTCTTCTGAGAGTCAGAGAGCTTCGCTGACCGGTACGCCGGACTGGAACTCCCGGCCGTCTGCTTCGCTGAAGGCGGTCATGACGTGGCCTTTGCTGAGGCCGTGGATGGCGGACAGGGGGAAGTTTCCGGTGATGACGTTGCCGGAGTGCTCCACGCCCTTGATGTCGTAGTTTTCCTCCGCGCTGAGCGAGTGGTTGAACGAATAGAAGGAAATCGCCTCACCGTTCATGAATTCGATGCCGAGCCTGCGCTGTGAGGAGTAGTCTTCGCTGGCAGCAACAAGGCCCACGACGTAAGCGCCGGAGCCTGGTATGTTGCCATCAATTTCGAACCGGGCCACGAGGTGGTCTTCCGCGGCGGAGATGTTGACCTGCTTCAGGAGTGCGTCATTGGTGCTCATGCCACAATCCTGCTCTGTGGACCGCCTGCCGTCCACCCCTTCGGGTCATCCCGACCCGGCTCACCCCTCCAGGAGCAGACGGATGTTTTTGGCGACAACTGACTTGTCAATGCCGTTACCCTTGCGCGCGGTGAGCAGGTGCAGGGCCAGGCCATCGCTGTAATCCGATACTGCTTCGGCGCGGGCCCGGGCGTCCGATAGTCCCAGGCGTTCGAGCAGAAATGCCAGCGCGGACACCAGCCGCTCATGACCGGCTGCCACCGTTTCCGGTTGGTCCAGCGCAAAGACGAAGCGGGCCCGGGTGAGCGGGGCGTTCGCATCGGAGAGTCCCATGACCGCCGCGGCGAGCTGCTCCGCCAAGGCCGCCGCCGTCGTCGGGAGTTCCCTCTGGTCCCCTTGAAGCAGGAGGCTGTCCAGTTCTTCGACGCGGTCGACGGCGGCGCCCACCAGGGCGGCGCGGTTGCGGAAGTAATTCGATGTGGTTCCGACGGCGACGCCGGCCCGGGCGTCGACGGCACGGTGGGTCAGTCCTTTGAGGCCCTGGTCGGCGACGACGGCGAGCGCGGCGTCGGCTAGTTGGGTTCGTCGGTCCGGCATGGCCAAAGTCTAACTTCAACCCCTGGTACTACTACAAATGTAGTAGTACAGTGTGGGCATGAAAAAGGTGGACATCATTGGTGGGGGTATTGCCGGCCTGGCGCTCGCGGCCCGACTCGACCCGGGCGCTTTCGACGTCACGGTGTACGAGCAAAGGCCGGAGCTGCCAGCCGTGGGGACAACACTGGCCATGTGGCCCGGAGCCCAGGACGCCTTGGCAAAGATCGGGATCCTCGGGCCGGTGCGGAGCCGGGGATCCATCATTGCAGGCGGCGCCCTGCGCAGCCCCCAGGGAGAAGCGCTGCTTTCCATGGACGGGGGAGGGCTGGTGGGCATATCCCGGCCCGAACTGCTGAAGCTGTTGAACATGGCGGTGCCGTCATCGGTCACCCGGTCGGTTGGCAGGGTTGACCGGGTCCAGGGTGGAGCGTGGCTGACTGTGGGTGCTGACGGGGTGAACAGTGTGGTCCGGCGCAGCTACTGGGGCGAGCGGAGTGCGGCCAAGCCAACCCCGTTCCTGGCAGTCAGGGGAGTAGTTCCAAGTACGCCCGAACCCGGGGACGTTGGCGAATATTGGGGCCGGGGAGAGATCTTTGGCCTGGCCCCAGCCGTAGGCGGAAGCAACTGGTACGCCTCCTACCGGTCCGACCTCGGACCGGACAAAGTGGAAGCCCCCGAAGCCCTCGAAATCACCCGGCGCCGGTACGCGGGATACCCGGAAGCCGTGAAGAAAGTCCTGGCCCAGGCGTCAGAAGAAACTTCCTTGGCCCAGCGCATCTGGACAACCCCTCCCTTGGCCCGCTACGCACGGGGCAATGTGGTGTTGATAGGGGATGCGGCCCACGCCATGACGCCGAACCTGGGCAGGGGCGCCTGCGAGGCAATCATCGACGCCGTGACGTTGGGGGACCTGCTCAACGAACAACCCCTCGATGCAGCGCTCGCCGCCTATGGCAGCAAGCGCGTACTGCGCACCCAGCAGCTAAGGATCGCCTCGGCCCTCATGGGAAGCGTCGCAATGGCCCAGGGGATGCAACCGCTGCGTGACGGCGTGCTGAAGCGGGTTGGAAAGCGTGTCTCCAAGGCTTCTGCACAGGCAGGAACTTCGAAGTAGGTTTTGCCCGGGCCTCGGCGTAAACTGGAATTATTCGAACATACTTTCGAATCAAACCGGACCGGCGTAATTGAGGTGTGAAATGGGGCTGTTCAGCGAGTCCGTCGGAGTGATCTGCACGGAAACAGGCCAGCCACAGGAAGTCCAATGGAAAGGGACGCACTACACCGTTACCAACGAGCCCGTCCGCTGGTTCGAACGTCGCCAATGGTGGGCCGAAGAAAACCGTGCACCCATCGGAGCCGGCGCAGGCCTGGTCGACCACGAGATCTGGCGCGTCCAGCTTCAACCACAGCAGAGCGGCCAAACCATCACACTTGACCTTGCCAGGCACGTCGGCAGCGGGCGTTGGAGACTGATTCGAATCCACGACGCCGCGCCCGCCCGATCCGTTGAACCAGACGAAGCAGCGTGAACCTTGAGCTTTACCCACCTGCACGTCTCAACAGCCTTCAGTGCACACTACGGCGTCTCCTGGCCCGATGAACTCGCCCAAACAGCCGCAGCAGACGGAGCAACCGCGCTCGCCTGCACAGACAGAGATGGCCTGTACGGCACCGTCAAACACCTCAAAGCCTGCATGGAAGCAGGCATCGACCCCATCGTCGGTGTAGACCTGGCAGTCTTCGACGACGACGGCGACCACCGCACCCAGGTCGCGGGCCGCGTCGTCGTACTGGCCCACGGCCATAACAACGGCGCCGGATACCGCGCACTGTGCCGCCTGGTATCCGATGCCCACGCCCGCACCTCGGGAAAAGCCGGAGGCAAGGTCCCCATTGCACTGACCCGAGGCGAACTTGCCTCCAGGACCCTGGACCCCAAAACCCTCAAACCCGTCCTCACGGTCATGATCGGACCGGACTCGGATGTCGGAAGAGCCATGGGCGGACGCAAATACCTGAGGCCCAGAACCCTCTTCAAACAATGGATCGATGCCATGCCACCAGGCACCATCGTCGCCGAAACTGTGTCCCACCTCAGCGCCCCGGGCGAACCCCTCAGCACGGCCCATGCCGTACGGATGCTGAAGCTGGCCCTCGAATACAACGTCCCCGCCATCCTTAGCAACGCCGTGCGCTATTGCGCCCAGGACGGGGCGGCAACCGCAGACGTCCTGGACTCAGCGCGCACCCTGAAATCCCTCCCCGAACTCTCCGCCGCACCCATGCTTCAACCCACAGTCATGCTCCAACCCACAGTCCTGCTCCAACCCACAGGGCAAGGCTGGCTGAAAAACCGCCACCACATGCTCCAGCTCGGCAAGGAAATCATGAATGCAGCCGGCCTGGGCCAAGCCGACCTCAACAAACTGCTCGCCAACACCGAAGCGCTCGCCGACAAATGCCGTATTGACCCTGTCCTGGACATGGGATGGAAACAGCCAGTGGTGCCCGAAGCCTCCATCATCGGCATCGACAACCACCCCATGGTGGAGCTGACCCAACGCTGCGAAGCAGGAATCACCAGACGGTTTCCCGGCATCAGCACAGAAGCGGAGAGCCGGGTGCGCTCGCGGCTGGAGCATGAACTCGGGATCATTGGCAGGCTCGGCTTTGGGTCCTACTTCCTCACCGTGGCAGAGGTTTCCAGAATGATCCTTGACATGGGGGTCAGGGTTGCCGCGCGCGGCTCAGGCGCCTCCAGCCTGGTGAATTACCTGATTGACATCAGCCAAGTGGATCCCATCCGCCATGACCTCATTTTTGAACGGTTTCTTTCCGGACGCCGGTCCACGCTGCCTGATATTGACATCGATGTTGAAAGCGCGGAACGCCATAACGTCTACCGGAAGATCTTTGATCGGTTCGGGGCTGAACGTGTGACGCTCATGAGCATGCAGAACGGGTACCGGGCCCGCGGCGCAGTCAGGGATGCGGGGATGGCACTGGGGATGGATGAGAGTGAAGTCAGTGATATCGCCAAGCAGCTGTGGAGATTCTCCGCGAGGAAATTCCGGGAAGCATTGGTGGAAAAGCCGGAGCTTCGTGACTTTGCCGGCCGGGTGGAACGCGGTGGAGTGGAGGAAAACCAGCAGCTCGATCTCCTGGTGGACCTGACGGAAAGGCTGGACAGGTTACCCCGGCACATTTCCATGCATCCGTGCGGGGTCATCCTGGGAGATGCAACGCTCCTTGACCGGACCCCTGTCCAGCCCAGTGGGCTTGGCTTGCCCATGAGCCAGTTCGACAAACACGACATGGATCCCATGGGCATGCTCAAACTGGACGTCCTGGGCGTGCGGATGCAAAGCGCTATGGCCTTCGCTGTACGGGAAGTGATCCGGTTGCATCCTTCCAAGGCTGAAGTGGTGGCTGCTGGAAGGCACCCGGTGGGCCCACAAGGCTCAGGACCCGACTTCATTGCCGAGGACGGCAGGATTGAGCTCAATGCCGTTCCTTTTGACGACGAGCCAACATTCGAACTGATCCGAAGTACCCACACCCTGGGGTGTTTCCAGATCGAGTCACCAGGCCAACGGGAACTCATCGGGAAGATGGCCCCGCGTGAATTCAATGACCTCATCATTGATATTTCATTGTTCCGGCCAGGGCCCATGAAGTCGGATATGGTGCGTCCTTTCCTGGAGCACAGGCACGGTTTTGCACCGGAGGTCTATCCGCACCAGGACCTCAAGCCTGTGTTGGAGGAAACCCATGGCGTGACGGTGTTCCATGAGCAGATCCTGAAGACGTTCGATGTCATGACCGGTTGCGGGCTGGCAAGGGCTGATGAGTTCCGGCGGGCGCTCGGTGATGAAGTCCGCGAACCCGAGGTGGAGAAGTACTTCCGACGTGAGGCGATCAGGAACTACACCCCTGAGGTGGTGGACAAGGTCTGGGGGACGCTGAAGGCCTTTGGCAGCTTTGGTTTCTGCAAGGCGCACGGGGCTGCTTTTGCTGTTCCTACCTACCAATCGGCGTGGCTGAAAGCCCATCATCCCGAAGCCTTCCTGGCGGGGCTGTGGGAACATGATCCCGGAATGTATCCCAAGCGGCTGTTGGTGGCTGAAGCCCGCAGGCTCGGCATTCCCATTTTGCCGCTGGACATCAACCGTAGCCAGGCTGAGTACAGGGTGGAGAAGATCGCAGAGGGCCCCGACCACGGCAAACTGGGCATCCGGTTGAGCTTGTCAGGGATTTATGGGCTCTCAAAGGCTGAGCTGAAGAGAATCGTAGCGGGTCAACCCTTCGATTCTTTGGCTGATCTCCGGGCCCGTGCGAGGGTGAGCAAACCAAACATCAAAAGGCTGGCCCAACTCGGCGCCTTCGATGCCTTGCATAAAGATTCCGGCGGAAAAGCAAACCGGGCGGACCTTGTCCAGCATCTTCAAGCATTGCAGGGCAGTCCTTCAAAGAAACCGAACGGTGTCATCGAAGGGCAGTTGTCGTTTGCGCTGGGGGACGTCGAGCTGAAGAACCTTGCCCCGGAACTTCCTCCCACCACAATGATTGAAAATGTCAGGGCGGAGCTTGACCTCATGGCTGTGGATGTCAGCGAACACCTGATGGAGAGCCACCGCCCCCTCCTGGCGAAATTGGGGGTGACGACTGCCGACAAACTCCTTGGCCTGCGCAACGGAACAGAGGTGCTGGTGGCCGGTGTGCGTGTTGCCACCCAAACTCCTCCCATGCGCGGTGGACGGAGAGTGGTTTTCATCAGCATCGATGACGGCACTGGATGCGTGGATTCGGTCTTCTTCCACGAAGCCCAGGAAGAATCGGGACCACTGCTGTTCGGCACCCGGCTGTTGCTGATCAGGGGAACCACCAGGAGGACAGGTCCCAAGGGCATCAGCCTGAGCGCAAGCAAAGCCTGGGACCTTGGCCGGCCCGAATCGTTGCCGTACCCGGACCTCATCCAAGGCGGCGAGGTGCCGGCAGACGAATACCCGCTTCACGGCCCGCTTCATGGCATTTCAAGGAACCTTGCCATTACCGGCCTTGGAAGCTGAACGCCCCTGAATCCAGGCACGGCGTGCTGCTTTGGCCCCCCTAGCCGAAGCGGATACGATTGACGGTGGCTGGCTGTGGTCCCCGTACGCCACAAGCTATGAAGCCTTAACTATGAATAGGAGACACCCGTGTCAGATGCCCAACAGATCACCCTCATCGTCGATGGCGAAGAGACAAAGGTGACGGAAGGGACTACCGGCGCGGAACTCTTCTTCGAGCGCCGCGACGTCGTTGTAGCCCGTGTCAACGGCCAGCTCAAGGACCTGGACCAGGTTCTTCCCGCCGACGCCGACGTCCAAGGTGTCACCATCGAATCTCCCGATGGTCTCAATGTTCTCCGTCACTCCACTGCGCATGTCATGGCCCAGGCCGTGCAGCAACTGCGCCCTGACGCCAAGCTTGGCATCGGCCCCTACATCACCGACGGCTTCTACTTTGATTTCGATGTCGCCGAGCCCTTTACTCCGGAAGACCTGCGCCAGCTGGAAAAGATGATGCAGAAAATCATCAACCAGAACCAAAAGTTCGTCCGCCGCGTGGTCACCGAAGAAGAAGCCCGCGAAGCCATGGCCGGCGAGCCCTACAAGCTGGAACTGCTCGGCAAGAAGAACGACGCTGCCGACGCCGCTGAAGGCGTCAACGTTGAAGTCGGTGCCGGTGACATCACCATCTACGACAACGTGGACAGGAAGAGCGGTGAAAGCGTTTGGTGCGATCTGTGCCGTGGGCCGCACCTTCCGAACACCAAGATCATCTCCAACGCTTTTGCTCTGACGCGTTCTTCGGCCGCCTACTGGCTGGGCAACCAGAACAACCAGCAGCTGCAGCGTATCTACGGAACCGCCTGGCCCACCAAGGAAGCGCTGAAGGCCTACCAGGAGCGTATTGCCGAGGCTGAGCGCCGCGACCACCGCAAGCTCGGTGTCGAGCTGGATCTTTTCTCCTTCCCTGACGAGCTGGGCTCCGGCCTGCCGGTGTTCCACCCCAAGGGCGGCATCATCCGCAAGGCCATGGAGGACTACTCGCGCCAGCGCCACGTGGACGCCGGGTACGAATTTGTCTACACGCCCCACATCACCAAGGGGCACCTTTACGAGGTCTCCGGCCACCTTGACTGGTACAAGGACGGGATGTTCCCCGCCATGCAGGTGGACGCAGAATTCAACGAAGACGGCACAGTGCGCAAGCCGGCCCAGGACTACTACCTGAAGCCGATGAACTGCCCCATGCACAACCTGATCTTCCGTTCACGGGGCCGGTCATACCGTGAACTTCCGCTGCGTCTTTTCGAATTCGGTTCGGTGTACAGGTACGAGAAGTCCGGCGTTGTGCATGGGCTGACCCGTGTTCGCGGAATGACACAGGACGATGCCCACATCTACTGCACCCGCGAGCAGATGAAGGACGAACTCACCACCACGCTGAACTTCGTCCTCGGCCTGCTCAAGGACTACGGCCTGGATGATTTCTACCTGGAACTGTCCACCAAGAACGAAGAGAAGTTCGTTGGTGACGACGCCGCCTGGGAAGAAGCAACCCGCACTCTTTCCGAGGTAGCGGCAGCTTCCGGACTGGAGCTCGTGCCGGACCCGGGTGGAGCTGCGTTCTACGGCCCCAAGATTTCGGTTCAGGCGAAGGATGCTCTGGGCAGGACCTGGCAAATGTCCACCATCCAGCTGGACTTCAACCTTCCCGAACGTTTCGAGCTGGAATACCAGGCGGCCGATGGAACGCGCCAGCGTCCCGTCATGATCCACCGGGCCCTCTTCGGTTCGGTTGAGCGCTTCATGGGTGTCCTCACCGAGCACTATGCCGGAGCATTCCCGGCCTGGCTGGCCCCGGTCCAGGTAGTGGGCATCCCTGTTGCAGAGGCATTCAACGACTACATGTTCGACGTCGTCGGACAGTTGAAGGCTGCAGGCATCCGTGCCGAGGTGGACATTTCCTCGGATCGCTTCCCCAAGAAGATCCGTACAGCCAGCAAGGACAAGATTCCCTTTGTGCTGATTGCCGGCGGTGAGGATGCCGAGGCAGGCGCCGTGTCGTTCCGGTTCAGGGACGGCAGCCAGGATAACGGCGTTCCAGTGGCAGAAGCGGTCCGCAGGATAGTCGACGCCGTAAAGAACCGCGAGAGCTGACGGAACGGAAAAGTGACGGTGCAGGAGAACACAGGCGCGGCAGCTGACCTTCCGGGCGACGCAGACGTAACCGATGATTTCGGACTCGCAGGCGTTCCGGATGCGTTTCAGCGCCTGTGGACTCCCCACCGCATGGCCTACATCAAGGGCGGGCAGGATCAATTCAAGGACAAGAATGACTGCCCGTTCTGTGTAGGTCCCACCCGCTCTGACGAGGAGTCTCTCATCGTCCACCGGGGAAAGACCTGCTACGTGGTGCTCAACCTGTTCCCTTACAACCCGGGCCACTTGTTGATCTGCCCTTACCGCCACGTGCCTGATTACACGGATATTACGGTGGAGGAGACGGCAGAGTTCGCCGATCTTACCCAGACCGCCATGCGTGTGCTTCGGAAGGTCTCGAATCCGAGCGGTTTCAACCTGGGCATGAACCAGGGTGTTACCGGCGGGGCGGGTATTGCTGCCCATCTTCACCAGCACGTCGTTCCGCGCTGGGGCGGGGACGGCAATTTCTTTCCCATCATCGCCCAGACCAAAGCCATTACGCAGACCTTGGACGAGGTCCGCAAACTTGTGGCCGAAGCCTGGCCGGGGGAGTCGAATGCTCAATAGGCATGCGCGCGGCTTTTTCACTTCACTCTTTACTCCGTTGGCGCGCTGGCTCCTGCGGATCGGCGTGTCACCCGACGCGATCACCATTGCAGGCACTGCCGGCGTCATCCTGGGTGGACTCATCCTCTACCCGTTGGGCCACCTGTGGTGGGGTTCTGTGGTGGTTGCCTTCTTCGCTTTCTCGGACGTCGTGGACGGCATCATGGCCCGGCTGCAAGGCAGGAGCGGCGGCTGGGGAAACTTCCTTGATTCCACGTTGGACCGTTTGGCCGATGGCGCCATTTTCGCGGGCCTGACCATTTGGTTCTTCACAGGAGGCAGGGACGCCGCCATCGGAACGGCCGCCGTCGTCTGCCTGGTTCTGGGCATGGTTGTCTCCTACGCAAGGGCCAAAGCGGAATCACTGGGTTACCAGGCCAGCGTTGGAATTGCCGAACGGGCCGAACGGCTGGCGTCGGTCCTGCTGATTGCCGGGCTGACGGGACTGGGCCTTCCACCTGTCGTGCTGTTTGCAACACTTGTCCTGTTGGCACTGGCCAGCGTTGTCACGATAGTCCAGAGAATGGCCGTAGTTCGCAGACAAGCCATGGCAGAAGCCGAGGGAACTGGCATCTGACCAGAGTCGGCTCCCGCCAATTGTGCAGGTGTCCTACCACACCGGTGTTTATTGGCCTGCAAGGCGGTAATGAATGTACTGCCGCCATGCAACCTGCGACTACTATTACTAGTACTTGGTCACCTTGACCTGAAACCCGGTGTGCGCTGAACGCGGTCGTGTGGCTGCGCGTGCCTCCGGCAAGAAGGTCGTTTATCTACCCATAGGGGTTTTTGTGTCTACACCAGATGTAAGCAACGAAGCCGGTTCGTCCGCGAACAGCGTCACGGGCAGCAGCCGCGTTAAGCGGGGCATGGCTGAGATGCTCAAGGGCGGCGTCATCATGGACGTCGTTAACGTCGAGCAGGCCCGCATCGCCGAGGATGCCGGTGCTGTCGCCGTCATGGCGCTTGAGCGTGTCCCGGCTGATATCCGCGCCCAGGGTGGCGTGTCCCGGATGTCCGATCCGGACATGATTGATCAGANTGACTACATCGACGAGTCCGAGGTCCTGACCCCGGCGGACTACATCAACCACATCGACAAGTGGAACTTCACCGTCCCCTTCGTCTGTGGCGCCACCAACCTTGGTGAGGCGCTGCGCCGCATCAACGAGGGCGCAGCGATGATCCGGTCCAAGGGCGAAGCCGGCACCGGCGATGTTTCCAACGCCACCGGCCACATGCGCAAGATCCGTTCGGAGATCGCCAAGCTCGCCGCCCTCCCCGAGGACGAGCTGTACGTTGCGGCCAAGGAGTTGCAGGCCCCGTACGAGCTGGTCAAGGAGATCGCTGCCACGGGCAAGCTTCCCGTGGTGTTGTTCACTGCCGGTGGCATCGCGACCCCGGCTGATGCTGCGATGATGATGCAGCTCGGCGCCGACGGCGTGTTCGTTGGCTCGGGTATCTTCAAGTCCGGCAACCCCGCAGAGCGTGCGGCCGCCGTCGTCAAGGCCACCACCTTCTACGATGACCCCGATGTTATTGCCAAGGTCTCCCGTGGCCTGGGCGAAGCGATGGTCGGCATCAACGTCGACGACATCCCGCAGCCGCACCGCCTCGCGGAACGCGGCTGGTAAAGAGCAAAAGAAGTACGACGCCGGGCCGGTCACCTTCAAAGGTGACCGGCCCGGCGTCGTACTACTCAAGTCCGCGTCGCTTCAAAAGCGGCTCCAAGGTGGCGTCGCGGCCTCGGAACGAACGGAATGACTGCAGAGGGTCACGGCTGTTCCCCCGTGAAAGCAGTTCGGACCTGAACCGGTCCCCGTTCGAGCGCGTCAGGCCGCCGTTTTCCTGGAACCATTCCACCGTGTCCGCATCAAGGACCTCACTCCAGATGTACGAGTAGTACCCGGCTGCGTAGCCCGCTCCGGCGAAGACGTGCTGGAAGTAGCTCGTGCGGTACCGGGGCGGGATCAAGGGGTGGGCGATGGACGCCTCGGCAAGTGCCTTGGCTTCGAACGCCAGGACGTCCCGGGGTATGTCCGCCTGGGGAAGCACGTGCCAGGAAAGGTCCAGCAACGCAGCGCCAAGGTATTCCGTCGTAGCGAAGCCTTCACCCCACAACACCGAGTCATTGAGCTTGTCCACGATGTCTTGGGGGAGTGTTTCACCTGTGATGTGGTGCCGAGCGTAATTGGCCAGGACCTCAGGCCACATGATCCACATCTCGTTGACCTGCGATGGGTACTCAACGAAGTCCCGGGGCACGGATGTCCCGGAGAAACGTGGGTACGTGACATTGGAGAACAGGCCGTGCAGGGCATGGCCGAATTCGTGGAAAACTGTCCGGACTTCGTCCAGAGACAACAACGTGGACTCGCCGGCAGCGGGCTTGGTGATGTTGAGGTTGTTGATCACGACCGGACGCGTACCCAGCAGACCGGACTGTTCCACGAGGGAGTTCATCCACGCCCCGCCACGCTTGCTCTCCCGGGTGTAGTAGTCGCCAAGGAACAGGCCAATGCCGCTCCCGTCTTCGTCCTGGAGCTCCCATACGCGCACATCGGGGTGGTACCCCTCAAGGTCTTCGCGTTCATGGAATGTGATGCCATACAGCTGGGTCGCAGCGTGAAAAACGCCGTCGGTCAGGACCGTTTCCAGGGAAAAATAGGGACGGAGGGCCTGCTCGTCCACCTGGAATTTTTCCTTCCGGACCCGGGCTGAGTAGTACGCCCAGTCCCACGGCTCGAGGTGGTGTCCGGCGGATCGGGCCAGGGCATCGGCCTCGGCCTGGGCGTTGCGGACGGCTGCGGGCGCCAACCGGCGCAGCATTGTCCGGACATCGCTGAAGTCCGGCGCGGTCTGTTGGTCCACCACAAGTTCGGCAAAGTTGGCGAATCCGAGCAGGGCTGCCTTTTCCGCGCGAAGCCGGGCGGTTGCCGTCACCAGCTCCCGCACGTCCAGCGGTCCGCCGTCGGTACCGCGCGACACGGAGGCAACAAACAAACGACGCCGGATGGTCCGGTTTTCGAGTGATGCGAGAGCGGGCTGGTTGCTGGGTTGGATCAAGGTGAGAAGGTACTTGCCGTCGTGCCCGCCGGTTTTCGCGGCCTCAGCGGCTCCCGCGACGTCCTCTTCCGGCAAGCCGGCAAGGTCAGCCGGGTCGTCGAGAAGCAGCGCGGAGGCCTTCATGGCTTCTTTGGTCCGCTGGCCGAATTCAGTGCCAAGCCGGGAGAGTTCGGCGTTGACTTTCCGGAGCCTGTCTTGTCCGGCGTCATCAAGTTGGACGCCCGATTGGCGGAACTCTTTGAGGTATTCCTGCACCAGTCGGACGGACTCTGCGTCGAGGCCGTCTACGTCAATGGCAGAGAAGCGTTCGTAGAGGCCGCGGTTCATGTACACGGCATCCTGGTGGGCCGAAAATTTGGGGGAAAGTTCTGTTTCAAGCGCCTTGATCTCATCGTTTGCATCCGCTGACACGAGGGTGAAGAAGGCCGCAGCTGCCCTGTTCAGGAGACTGCCGGAGCGCTCCATCGCCACCGCAGTGTTCAGGAAGGTGGCGGGTTCCGGATTGTCGGTGATCGTATAAATCTCCTCCATGTGCGCTGCCAGCCCGGCCTCTACTGCCTCGGCATAGTGGGCTGCGGAGATTTCCGCGAAGGGCGGCAAACCGTAGGGCAGGGGGCTGGGGTCGAGCAGGGGATTGGTCATGAAGTGACTCTTTCACGTAAGAATCGTGTCCTCAAGGGTGGCACGCCTGCTTCCGCGCCACTTCGCCGTAGGATGAAAATCATGGGGAATCTCACATCCGGGACGCGATGGATCCGGCTCCGCCGAGCGGCGGCACCTGCCATGGTGGCCGTCCTCGCGATGACCCTTGGCGCCTGCGGAGTCATCGCCGAGAACACAGATCCGGACCGGACCAGCGCCGCAACGTCATCCGCAGCCGGGTCGCCCACACCCACACGTACTCCTGCTCCCAATCCAACCCCAGGCAAAGGGCCAGCCTGCCCCGAACTCCGCTGCACCTCCATCACCGTGACGGGGGACATGCTGGTCCACACCCAGCTATGGCAGCAGGCGCGGGCTGATGCCGCCGCCGCCGGAGTGCCCGGCTATACCTTCGTCCCGCTCCTCGAAGGACAGCGGCGCTATGTAAACAGCAGCGACCTCGCGATCTGCCACCAGGAGACCCCGGTGGCCACCCCCGAAGGTCCTTTCTCCGCCTACCCGTCCTTCAACGTACCGCCGCAGATCGTCGCGGCCTCAAAGGACATTGGCTACCAGGCCTGCACCACGGCCAGCAACCACACCATTGACCGCGGCACGGAGGGGCTGCTCAGGACCCTGGATGCCCTCGATGCCGCAGACCTGAAGCACACGGGCTCGTATCGGACGGAGGCTGCCTCAAAGGAAATCCTGATGCTTCAAACGGACGCGGCCAAGGTAGCGGTCATCGTCGGAACCTACGGCCACAACGGACAGATTCCGGAGTACCCCTGGCTTGTGGACGAACTCGACCCCGCAACCATGATTGCGAAGGCAACCCAAGCGAGGGCTCTGGGCGCTGACATTGTCCTGGGGGTCATGCACGCGGGCGACGAGTACGCGAGCGAACCCAATGCCCAGCAGCAGGAGGTCGCCCACGCACTCGTGGACAGCGGGCAATTCACCATGATCTATGGGCATCACACCCACTCCGTGCTGCCGATCGAGAATTACAAGGGCACCTGGATCGTGTACGGACTCGGCAACGGCATCACCGAATTGTCGCCGTGGTACGTGGTCAATAACGAAGGACTGCTGGTGAGGGCACAGTTCAGCCAGAACGCTGCGGGCACCTGGACTGCCTCCGACCTTGCATGGGCGCCCTCAGTGATTGTCCGGGACCCCTACCGCTGGTGCTCAGTGGCCAGCGATGCCCCGCAAGGCGTGTGTGCCACCCCGGCGGCGGACGCCGGAACGCACCAGAGAACCCAAGCGGTCGTCGAATCCATGGGCGCTGCCACTGCAGGCGCCCATGAACTCTTGATCACCAAGGAAAAGTAACTCCTAGCGGGGTCGGCGGGCGGCGTGTTCCCGCGCCAGGCGGGCGTAGTCGTCGTCGGGGGATCCAGGTACGAAGGTGCCGAACTTCCGTTCCGCAGCCGTGCGGATCAGGAAGTCGGCGATGGCCGGGTTCTTCGGCAGCAGTGAACCGTGCAGGTAGCTGGCCACAACGTTGTTGTACCTGGCGCCTTCATGGCCGTCCTTGCTGTTGTTGCCGGCCCCTTTTGTGACAGTTCCCAGGGGCTGCACGCCAGGACCCAGGGTGGTCTGCCCGCTGTGGTTCTCGTAGCCCATGATGTCGCCGAACTCGGCGGACTTCATGATCACGTTGCCGATCAGTCGTTCGTCCGTACCCTGGGTCTCGACGTCCAGGATGCCGATTCCGGGGATGGTGGGTCCAGTACTGGTCTTGAAGAACTTTCCAAAGAGCTGGTAAAGACCGCAGATCACAAGCATTGGTGCGCCATTGTCGGCCAGCTCCCTCAACTGGTCCGCGCGTGCCTGCAGATCATCCTGGATGACGAGCTGGCCGCTGTCCTGCCCGCCGCCGCCCACAATGATGTCTACGTCGTCCGGGAAATCATCCCCCACGTTGTACTCCAGCAGCTCCGGGGTGTATCCGTGCCACTTGATGCGCTGCTTGAGCACCAGGGCATTGCCCCAGTCGCCGTAGATGTTCATTTCGCGCGGGTACAGCTGGAGGACGCGGATGGTGCCCTTGCTGGACTGGCCCTCAGATTGTGGCGTGGCGGGCTGGGTTTCCGAGGTCATGAGACCACCTCAACTATGGTGATTTTGGCGAGTTCGCGGCGGATGGCCAGCATTGATGTGTACGTGCAGAAAATGCGTTTGGGTTTGCCGCGGGAGCCGTCGATGAAGGTCCGAAGTGCTGCTGTGATGTCGGGTTCAACGGTGCCGAAGGGTACGTCGTCGTATTGCAGCCGGAGGGCCATGTCGTAGGCCCTGACTCCGGTGAGGACATCCACTCCGCCTTCACGCAGGGACTCGAACTCCACGTCCCACAGCCACGACATGTCCCTGCCGTCGGCATAGTTGTCGTTGATCGCAATCATGGTCGCGTAGCCGCCGGCCGGGAACGACTTCAGGCCAAGCCGGAAACCGCTGGGATTCTTCACCAGCACCAGTTCGAGCGGTTGGCCGTCCACAGTCAGGCTTTCGCCGCGCCCGAAAGCGGGGGCCACGTCGCCCAGGGCCTTGACCAGCTTGGGAGTGTCAATGGGGCCGGTTCCCAGAACTGCGCGGGTCAGCGACAACGCCGCAGCAGCGTTGAAGATGTTGTAAACACCGCGCAGCTTCATGGTGGTGGTCACGGTCTTGCCGTCGAACTCAAAGTCAGCGTCCTGGGCACCTACCCGGCGGAGCACGACGTCGGCGTCCGGCAAGTCGACTGTCTCACCAGGAGCTGCGGCCACGGACGTGCCGGAAGGGGATGGTCCACTGCCTGTCCGCATTTCGTCGTCGTTCGGGAAGGTGCTGCGCAGTGATTCGTCCAGGCCGAAGTACCGCACCTCGGGGTGATGAACGGCGTCGAGGGTGTTGATGGTCTTGGCGATCCGCGCAACGCGGGGATCTTCCCGGTTCAGCACCACGGTGTCGGTTGTCTTGGAAGCAATGTGCTCCAGGAGTCGGGCGGTCTTGTCGATCTCGCCGAAGCGGTCCAGCTGATCCCTGAGAACGTTCAGGAGCAGACTGTAACGGGGAGGAACTTTGTTAACGAAGTGGACGGCATGCGCTTCATCGAGTTCAAGAATGGCGATGTCGGCGTCGAGGCGCCCACGCCAGTCCACCTCGCCCAGCAGGGACGCTGCCACTCCGCGGGTGAAGTTGCTGCCGGACCGGTTCGTGAAAACCTTCAGGCCTTGGCTTTCGAGGAGCTCCACCACCATTTTGGTTGTGGTGGTCTTGCCATTGGTACCGCTGACAACTGCGACACCATGTGGCAGTGACGCCAGCGTTCGCTGCATGAACCGGGGATCGATTTTCTCGACCACGAGCCCGGGAAACGCTGACCCGCCGCCCCGCAGCCGGGACAGTGTACGGACCAGCTTGCCGAGGGGAACGCTGAAGGAAAGCATGCTCTGTAATATATCCCAGACGCGGCATGGAACCCGGGTCGCGTCAGCCCGCAGAGCCCTGACCGAAGCCGGCCGGGCGACCGGGAGCACTATGATGGTCCAATGACCAACCCCCTTTCCGACGCTTCGTCACGCGTGGGTTCAGGCCTCCGGATCGGCGTCCTGGCACTCCAGGGCGATTTCCGCGAGCACATCCATG
The DNA here is from genome assembly GCF_014647595.1 of Paenarthrobacter histidinolovorans. Classification (GTDB taxonomy): domain Bacteria; phylum Actinomycetota; class Actinomycetes; order Actinomycetales; family Micrococcaceae; genus Arthrobacter; species Arthrobacter histidinolovorans. The sequence continues at coordinate 128,062 of NZ_BMPM01000004.1, forward strand.
CTGTTGAGTCCGCGGGAGCCTCAGGCGTGGGTATCCGCCGGCCTGCCGAGCTGGACGAGATCGACGGCCTGATCATCCCCGGTGGCGAATCCACCACCATCGACAAACTGTCCAGGATCTTTGAACTCCGTGATCCCATCCAAAAGCGGATAGCTGATGGCCTTCCGGTTTACGGCTCCTGCGCCGGCATGATTCTGCTGGCCGACGAGATCGCAGACCCTGCCACCGACCTGCAGGGAAACCCGCAACAGACGTTCGGTGGCCTCGATATCACGGTTCGCCGCAACGCATTTGGACGGCAGCGGGAATCCTTCGAAACGGACCTCGATTTCAAGGGCCTGGAGTTCAGCGCCGACGAGGACGGCGTGGACCCCGTTCATGCTGTGTTCATCCGCGGCCCTTGGGTTGAGCGGGTAGGTGCTGGGGTGGACGTCCTGGCACAAGTCGATCCTGACCACGCCAGCCACACCGCCGCTTTGCATGGAGTGGCTAGAATTGTTGCAGTGCGCTCCGGCCATTTGCTGGCCACCTCCTTCCACCCGGAAGTGACAGGGGAGAAGCGTGTGCATGAACTCTTTATTCGAATGATCAGAGGAGAAGCGTAAAGCATGTCAGGCCACTCCAAATGGGCGACCACCAAGCACAAAAAAGCCATCATTGACAGCAGGCGTGCAAAGTCGTTCGCGAAACTGATCAAGAACATCGAAGTTGCTGCCCGCATGGGTGGACCGGACCTGGCCGGCAACCCGGGCCTGGAACTCGCCGTCACCAAGGCCAAGAAGACTTCGGTCCCCAACGACAACATCGACCGTGCCATCAAGCGCGGCGCCGGTCTCACCGGTGAGGTCGTGGACTACACCGAGATCATGTACGAAGCCCGCGGACCGCAGGGTTCGGCCTTGTTGATCGAGTGCCTTACCGACAACAAGAACCGGGCAGCCTCCGAGGTGCGCCTGGCCATCTCACGCAATGGCGGGACCATTGCAGACCCCGGCTCCGTCAGCTACCTGTTCGCCCGCAAGGGCGTCGTGGTCCTGCCGAAGAACGGACTCAGCGAAGACGACATCCTCATGGCTGTCCTGGAAGCCGGTGCCGAAGAAGTCAAAGACAGCGGCGAGAACTGGGAAATCCATTCCGAGCCGTCGGACCTCCAGGCCATCCGGGACGCCCTCAAGGAAGCCGGAATCGAATACGAAACCGACGAAGCGGAGTTCGTTCCGTCCATGCAGGTTGAGCTGGACATCGATGGCGCCAAGAAGTTCATGAAGCTCGTCGACGCGCTCGAGGACCTGGATGACGTCCAGAATGTCTACAGCAACGCGGACTTCAGCGAGGAAGTGCAGGCTGCCCTCGACGCCGAATAGGCGTGGCAGCACCCAATTTTGATGACAAACAGGAAGGCCCGGACTTGACTCTTCGCGTATTGGGAGTCGATCCGGGCCTTACCCGTTGCGGCATCGGTGTGGTGGACATCGAGCGTAACCGCAGGGCAACCATGGTCGCTGTCGGTGTGGTGGGGACTTCCGCGGAACTGACGCTGGACAAGCGCCTGCTGGTCATAGCCAAGGCCATCGACGAGTGGCTTGACCTGCACCAGCCGGACGTCGTCGCCGTCGAACGTGTCTTCTCCCAAATGAATGTCAGCACGGTCATGGGCGTTGCACAGGCCTCAGGCGTCGTCATTGCGGCCGCTGCCCGCCGCGGCATCCCGGTGGCGTTGCACACGCCGTCGGAAGTAAAAGCCGCCGTTACCGGAAGCGGCACAGCCAACAAAGACGCCGTAACCAAGCTCGTGACCAAGATCCTGCGCCTGGACGCTCCACCCAAACCGGCAGATGCGGCAGACGCACTCGCGTTGGCCTTGACGCACGCATGGCGTGCAGGCAATGGAATGGGTGCCGCGTCGGGCACCGGATCCCTGACTCCGGCGCAAAAGGCCTGGGCCGAAGCCGAAGCAAAAGCGCGCCGGAAACGCTGATTGCCGGCTGCGCTTGCTAGGGTATTCGTAGATATGTTCGGATAGTTCGCTTTGGCCGCAATAATTCAGGAGCCGGGTCTTGATCAGTTTTCTTCGTGGAACCGTTGCCCACGTTGGTTTGTCCACCGCCGTCATTGACCTCAATGGTGCCGGCATGAGCGTCTACGCCACGCCACAGACCCTGAGCCACCTTCACGTGGGCACTGAAGCCAAGCTCTTCACCTCCATGATCGTCAGGGAGGACTCTCTGACGTTGTTCGGCTTCGCGGACGACGACGAACGTGAAGTTTTCGATGTCCTGCTCAGTGTCAGCGGGGTTGGCCCGCGTTTGGCCCTTGCTGTCCTGGCCGTGCATGAGCCCGAAGCCATCCGGGTGGCAGCACACACCGGCGACAACAAGGCTTTCACCAAGGTGCCTGGCATCGGGCCCAAAGTTGCGGGCAGGATCGTCCTTGAACTCGCCGGGAAGTTGGTTCCGCACGGTACCGGCAGCGGTGCTGCTCCTGAAACTGCCATCAAGGCTGAATGGAAGCCGCAGGTTGTTGCGGCCATGACCAGCCTGGGTTGGTCGGAGAAGGATGCCACCGGGAGCATCGACAAAGCCATGGCTGACTCGCCTGAGCTCGTTGAGGCAGGAAACGTCGCGCAGATCCTCCGGGCTACGCTCCGTTGGCTTGGCCAGGACGGCGCACGCGCCGGAAACCGCGTAGGCTCCCGTGGCTGAGCAGTCACTTGTCAGCGGGGGAGAGGAACCGGAAGAGCGGGTCATTGAGGCCGCGCTCCGTCCGAAGAACCTGCATGACTTCGTGGGCCAGCACCGGGTCCGCAAGCAGCTTGCCTTGGTACTCGAGGCGTCGAAGATGCGTGGACGCAGCGCCGATCACGTTCTCATGTCCGGACCACCGGGCCTGGGCAAGACCACCCTCGCAATGATCATTGCGGCGGAAATGAACGCACCACTGCGCATCAGCAGTGGTCCGGCCATCCAGCATGCCGGGGACCTCGCGGCCATCCTTTCCTCCTTGTCGGAGGGCGAGGTCCTGTTCCTGGACGAAATCCACCGCATGTCCAGGCCTGCAGAAGAAATGCTTTACATGGCCATGGAGGATTTCCGTGTGGACATCGTGGTGGGAAAGGGTGCCGGCGCTACCGCGATCCCCCTTGAGCTGCCGCCGTTTACCCTGGTAGGCGCCACAACGCGCGCCGGGCTTCTTCCCGGCCCCTTGAGGGACCGGTTCGGTTTCACGGGGCACCTGGAGTTCTACTCCGTGGCTGAACTTGAGCTTGTCCTTCGGCGGTCGGCAGGTTTGTTGGATCTCAAGGTCAATTCGGCCGGGTTTACGGAAATCGCCGGCAGGTCACGCGGCACGCCTCGTATCGCCAACCGGTTGCTTCGCCGGGTTCGCGACTGGGCATTGGTTCACGGCATTGATCAGATAGACGCCAGGTCGGCGTCAGCTGCGTTGGATATGTATGAGGTGGACCAGCGCGGCCTTGACCGTCTGGACCGCTCCGTCCTTGAAGCCTTGATCACCAAGTTCAACGGCGGCCCGGTGGGACTGTCCACCCTGGCGATCGCTGTTGGTGAAGAGCCGGAGACTGTCGAGACCGTGGCGGAGCCGTTCCTGGTGCGCGAAGGGCTGTTGGGACGGACGCCCCGGGGCCGGATAGCCATGGCTCCGGCGTGGACACACCTGGGGTACGCCGTGCCGACCGGCGTGTTCGGACAAGAGACCCTTGCGCTCTTTGACGAGGACGAAAACCACGCCGAAAGCATCGATACTGCCGGTTAACACCCTGTGTTCAGCTTTTCCCTCTAGACTGGTATGACGCTCGGCACGTTCGAGTCCTTGATCCATGCGCCAGCCTCGCGGATCTGCCAGGGACGTTGCCGTGAACCAAAACGTAAGTACAGAACGGAACTTCCCTGTGGATCCAATGACCATATTGCTGTTCGTCATGCTTGGACTTTTTGTCTTCATGATGTTCCGCCGCAACAAGAAGACCCAGCAGCAGCAGGCTGAGATGCAGTCCAAGTTCGCTCCGGGAGTCGACGTCATGACCAGCTTCGGCCTTTTCGGCCGGATCGTGTCCATCGACGAAGCGGAAAACAAGGTCGTTATCGAGCTTTCGCCGGGCAACCTGGCCACAGTCCACCGCCAGGCTGTCACCAAGGTGGTTGAGGCCGCTCCGGAGGAAGCCCCGGTGGTTCCCGATGACGCTTCTTCCCTGACCGTGGCGGGTACTGAAACGCCTTCGGCCGTCGAGACGCCGGAAGAGACCATCGCGCGCCTCAACAAAGAGGACAAGAAGGACAACTAGCACCGTAAGTCGCGGCATCACCGCGCAAGGAAACTTCTACGGCAGCGGAGAGCCGCCGGCAGACGCTTACCAGCGTCCGCCGGCGGCTGTCCGGCGATAACAGGAAGATCGATAATGGCACGGACCGGCCCCAAAAACTCAGCCCGCAGGGTGCTGACCTGGCTTGGAGCAATTTTCGTTGTACTCACCGCTGTCCTGGCTGGCGGGGTGATGACCGGCCATGCGAGCTGGGCGCCCAAGCTCGCACTGGACCTCGAAGGTGGAACCCAGATGATCCTGGCACCCCGTGTTGAGGGTGCAAGCGACATCAATGAGGAACAGTTGAACCAGGCTGTGGCGATCATCCGCCAGCGTGTCGACGGATCCGGCGTCGCCGAGGCAGAGATCAGCACGCAGTCCGGCCGCAACGTTGTGGTCAGCCTGCCGGGTACACCCTCCAAGGAAACCCGGGACCTCATCCAGGCATCTGCCGACATGAACTTCCGCCCCGTGATCGCCGCTGGCGACCCCGCCGCCGTTCCTGCAGAGCAGCGGACGCCGGATGACAAGCTGCCCCAGCCCACTGCGGCGCCGGCCAACGCCAGCGACAACAACTGGGTCACCGGCGATGTCGTCAAGGAATTCGAAGCGCTGGACTGCGTCAACCCGTCCACGGAGAAGCGCGACCGCTCCGATCCTGCCAAACCGTTGGTGGCCTGTGAGCCCGCCACGGACAAGACTCCCGCTGCCAAGTACATCCTTGGCCCGGTAGAGGTCAAGGGCCAGGACATCAGCGATTCCACGTTCTCCCAGGTCCAGGGTGCGCAGGGTTCGGTGACCAACTCCTGGGGCGTGAACATCGTCTTCAACGGTGACGCAACCGCAAAGTTCAAGGCAGTTACCGAACGGCTCAACCAGTTCTACGTGGCGGCCCAGGCTCAAGGCTCGGACGATCCCAAGTCCCAGTTCGCCATCGTCCTCGATGACAAAGTGATCTCAGCACCCCGTGCGCTTGCCGTCATCACCGACGGAAAGCCGCAGATCACCGGCAACTTCACCCAGGCCAGTGCCAAGGCTTTGTCTGACCAGCTGCGCTACGGTGCGCTTCCGATCAGTTTCGAGATCCAGTCCCAGGAGCAAATCTCGGCCACCCTTGGCGGGGACCAGCTCCGGCTCGGCCTGCTGGCCGGCATGATCGGCCTGCTCCTGGTTGTTGTCTATTCGCTCTTCCAGTACCGGGCTTTGGGATTTGTCACGATCGCTTCCCTGGTGGTTGCCGGGTTGTTGACATACCTTGCCATCGCGATCCTCGGCTGGACCGAGAACTACAGGTTGTCCCTGGCAGGTGTCGCAGGTCTGATTGTGGCCATTGGCCAGACCGCGGACTCGTTCATCGTCTACTTCGAACGCATCCGTGACGAACTGCGCGATGGGCGCGGACTGGTATCCGCCGTCGAGAATGGCTGGAAGCGCGCCAAGCGCACCGTCCTGGCCTCCAAAGCCGTCAACCTTCTGGCTGCGCTGGTCCTGTACTTCGTGGCGGTCGGAAACGTGCGTGGCTTCGCGTTCACGCTTGGCCTGACAGCTCTCGCCGACCTCCTGGTTGTGTTCATGTTCACGCACCCGATGCTGCAGGTCCTGGCCCGCACCAAATTCTTTGGTGAAGGACACCGGTTCTCCGGATTGTCGCCTGACCGTCTGGGCGCGGTGCCGCTGTACCGGGGAGCCGGACGGCTCCGGACCCCGGATGAAAAGCCGACGCCGGTCCGCCCCCGCAACGCCGGAGCGGCCGCTGAAGCGGAACGACGCATGACCATCGCCGAACGGCGCCTTGCCGCGAAGGGCCAGCTGACTGGTTCTTCCAACGGCAGCAAGGAGGAGAAGTAATGACTACGAGCTTCGCAACCTTCGGCCATGAGCTCTACACGGGCAAACGTTCCTACAACTTTGTCAATTCAAAGAAGATCTGGTTCATCATCGCTGCCGTCGCCGTAGCGTTGTCCATCCTGATCCCGGTGGTCAAGGGCGGCTTCAACCTTGGCATCGAGTTCCGCGGCGGCTCGGAGTTCACGGTTTCAAATGTGAGCACCACGGACGCAGCGCTGGGGGAGCGGGCAGTCCACGATGTCGTGCCCGATGCCATTCCGCGCGTGGCAAACGTGGCGGGCAACACCATGCGGATCCAGACGGATCAGCTGACCGACGACGAGACCAACCGCATCAAGGACGGACTCACAAGCGCATATGGCGTAACGGAGAACGAGGTCACCTCCAACTTCGTCGGACCCACCTGGGGCCAGGACGTTACCCGGCAGGCCCTCATCGGTCTGGTGGTCTTTGTCGGTTTGGCCGCGGTACTCATGGCCCTGTACTTCAGGACCTGGAAGATGTCCTTGTCGGCCCTCGTTGGCATGCTCGTCACGATGTTTACCACTGCGGGCGTCTACGCCTTGAGCGATTTTGAAGTGACGCCGTCGGCCATCATCGGCTTCCTCACCGTCCTGAGCTACTCGCTCTATGACACCGTGGTGGTCTTCGACAAGATCCGCGAGAATACGTCAGACATCTCCACGTCCACCCGCCGTACCTTTGGCGAAGAGGTCAACCTCGCCGTCAACCAAACCCTGGTCCGGTCCATTAACACCATGATGGTTGCCGTCCTTCCTGTGGCCGCCATCCTCTTCATCGGTGCAGGACTCCTGGGCGCGGGTACTCTGCGCGACCTGTCACTGGCGTTGTTCGTAGGTATCCTCATTGGCACTGCGGCCACGATCTTCATCGCGGCCCCGCTCTACGCCTGGTTGCGCCAGGGAGAGCCGGAGCTCGTCAAGCAGGCAAAGAAAGTAGCGCACCGACGCGCCGAAGCCACCGTTTAGGGGGCAAAGGAGCCATTACGGTCCAAAGAGCCGGTCACCGCCACAGTGCGGTGGCCGGCTCTTTGACTTGCCGGTGCGATCGTCATGTGCTGTCCAGTTGCAGATGCATTCGCTTCCGGGAATAGACTGGGAGAATTAAATCGGTTGTGAGGGGTACTTCTGTGGAAGAACGTGCGACGTCGGCACCACCGGCGGGCGGGGAAGACGACCGCAAAGCAGTAGCGGTCCCTGTAACAGGCGTGCCCGCCCGGGCGTCAGGCGCTGTTCCGGTGGACATGCCGGGAGCCCGCCCCACGTTCCCAGGCCGGCGGGAGCGCACGCGTTCGCGTCTGGCACGCCTGACCGGACGGGGCGTTGCTCCGTACTCTCCTATCCTCGAGCCGCTGCTGCGGACCGTCAGGGCCAACAACCCCAAAGAAGACTTTGACCTGATCCAACGGGCATTCGCTGTGGCGGAGCGGAGCCACCAAGGACAGAAGCGCAAGAGCGGTGATCCTTACATCACCCACCCGGTAGCTGTGGCCACCATCCTGGCCGAACTCGGCATGACAGGCACCACATTGGCCGCCGCCCTGCTCCACGACACCGTGGAGGACACTCCCTACACATTGGCGGACCTCACACGGGACTTCGGCCCCGAGGTTGCCATGCTGGTGGACGGCGTCACGAAGCTGGACAAGGTCAGCTTTGGCGAGGCAGCCCAGTCCGAAACCGTCCGCAAAATGGTCGTGGCCATGGCCAAGGACATCCGGGTCCTCATGATCAAGCTGGCCGACCGTCTGCACAATGCACGCACCTGGCGCTTCGTTTCCGCGGAGTCATCCTCGCGCAAGGCACGCGAAACGCTGGAAATCTTTGCCCCGCTGGCTCATCGCCTGGGTATGAACACCATCAAATGGGAGCTTGAGGATTTGTCCTTCGCAGCCCTCTACCCGAAGGTGTACGAGGAAATCGTCCGGATGGTGGGGGACCGTACGCCGGAGCGCGAGAAGAGCCTGAGCGTGATCCGCAACCAGATCGCCGACGATCTTCGGACCGCCAGGATCAAGGCAACCATCACGGGTCGTCCCAAGCACTATTACTCCATCTATCAGAAGATGATCGTCAGGGATAAGGACTTCGACGACATCAATGACCTCATGGGCGTACGGGTGCTGGTGGACTCCGTCCGCGACTGTTACGCGGCCCTTGGCACCCTGCATTCGCGCTGGAACCCGCTCCCGGGCAGGTTCAAGGACTACATCGCGATGCCGAAGTTCAACATGTACCAATCGCTGCACACCACAGTGATCGGCCCGGGCGGCAAGCCGGTGGAGATCCAGATCCGCACGCACGAGATGCACCGGCGCGCGGAGTATGGCGTGGCCGCCCACTGGAAGTACAAGGACCAGCCGAACCGGACCGCGCAGGGTCCGGGCAGCCCGCGCGACGGCGACATGGGCTGGCTGCGTTCCCTGGTTGACTGGCAGCAGGAGACCTCCGATCCTGGCGAGTTCCTTGATTCCCTGCGATACGAAATAAACGCCCGCGAAGTCTTCGTTTTCACGCCCAAGGGCGAAGTCATGGCCCTGCCCGCGGGTTCCACCCCTGTGGATTTTGCGTACGCCGTCCACACTGAAGTTGGACACCGCACCATCGGTGCGCGGGTCAACGGCAAACTGGTGCCGTTGAACAGTGAGCTGAGCCACGGCGACTGGGTGGAGATCTTCACCTCCAAAGCTGAAGGTGCCGGTCCGAGCCAGGATTGGCAGCATTTCGTCAAGTCCGCACGGGCGCGCAACAAGATCAGGCAGTGGTTCACCAAGGAGCGTCGCGAAGAAGCGATCGACCGTGGCAAGGACATGCTCACCCGCGCCATGCGGAAGCAGAACCTTCCCCTGCAGAGGCTCATGACACACGATGCCTTGTCTGCGGTCGCGGAGGATTTCCATTACGTCGATATCTCCGGGCTCTACGCAGGCGTCGGCGACGGGCATACTTCGGCCCAGTCAGTCATGGAAAAGCTCATGGAGCACCTCGGTGGCCATGAGACCCCGGATGAGGACCTTGATGAGGTAAGCATCCCCACCCAGGTAGCCAAGTCCAAGTTTTCGGATTCAGGCGTCATTGTCAGGGGTGTGGGCGATGTGTGGGTCAAGCTGGCCCGATGCTGCACGCCGGTGCCCCCGGATCCCATTCTTGGCTTCGTGACCCGCGGTTCCGGTGTTTCCGTTCACCGGACAGACTGCACCAATGTCTCAGGCCTGCGGGACCAGCCTGACAGGATCGTCGACGTCGAATGGGCGCCAACGCAGTCCAGCGTGTTCCTGGTGGAGATCCAGGTTGAAGCGCTGGACCGGAAATCGCTCCTCTCCGATGTGACGCGCATTTTGTCGGAGAACCACGTCAACATCCTGGCCGCATCGGTTCACACGTCCAGCGACAGGGTGGCCATCTCGAAGTTCGCCTTCGAGATGGGTGATCCCAAGTACCTGCACCACGTTTTGAATGCTGTGCGCCGTATTGATGGTGTTTTCGATGTCTACCGCACCACAGGTAACCGGCGCCGGAGCTAGGGGGCGCTGCTAACCCGGTACGTTGACCGGCGTCAACTGGGCCAGGGTGGCCAGGGCACGCTTTTTGTGGGGGACCCTCGGAGCTGCCTCCACTGCCAGGACCAGCAGGCGTAGCCTGACGCCCAATTCCTGCCGGTTCAGCAGCCGCTTGAGCACAGGAAGGGCGCGATCAGTCTCGACATGGAGGGCAATGTCCGCTGCGGTACGCAGTGGGGTGCTCACCAGCATCCCGCCAAGGCTCACTGCATCCATCTGGCCCAGCCGTACTTCATGGAGGCTGCAGGGCAGGGTGCCGCGAAGGCTGGAGATCCGGTGTTTGGCATCCACCAGCAGCGATAATTTCTCGGGTGGTGCGGCGCAGCCATAGATCCAGGCGGCGGTAAGCCTGCCCGCCACCACTTTCGTGCGGATGCGCTCCGGTACGCTCAGGGCCGCCGCGCGGGCGCGCAGCCGGTGGGTGATGGCTACACCGGGCGATGCATAGTTCTTCCCGTACAGCGGCAGCAGGATGCCATCGAACGCCATGCCTTGCAGTTCATTCCACGTAAAGATGCGGCCAGGGGCATAGAGCTCCGGAATAACCGGTTCCAGCAAGTGCGGGGATGTGGGAGCAGGGGCCATCCATCGATCATTCCGTGGCGCCCCTTAACGAGTACAGGCTCCGGGCCGGCTATGTGGATAACCGGCCCGGAGCCTGCAACAGCGTCAGAACATACTATGCGAGATCGCTGGCCGAACGCTGGATCTGGTCGAGCCATGCCTGGCGTGCTTCCAGGGCTTCGCGTGCAGCCTTGATGCGGCGCTGGTCGCCGGCCTTTTCAGCCTTGTCCAGATCGTCCTTGAGGCCTGCGATGGCTGCTTCGAGCTGTGTCAGGGCGCTGTTGGTACGCGCCTTGGTTTCCGGATTGCTCCGGCGCCACTTCTCTTCCTCGGCGTCGCGGACGGCATCTTCGACCTTGCGGAGGCCTGCCTCAATCCGGCCCATATCGGCGCGCGGGACCTTGCCGGCATCTTCCCAACGGTCCCGAATGGACTGAAGAGCCTTCTTGGCAGCGTTGAGGTCCTTGATGGGAAGCAAGCCCTGGGCCTCGACCACGAGTTGTTCCTTGACAGCCAGGTTCGCCGTGTATTCCTGGTCGATCTGGTCATTGGCGGCCTGGCGGTTGCTGAAGAAGACATCCTGCGCGGCGCGGAACCGGCCCCACAAGGCGTCGTCATCTTTGCGGCTGGCGCGCGGGGTGGCCTTCCACTGATCCATCAGCCTGCGGTATTCACCGGCGGCATAGCCCCAGTCAGTGGACGAGGAAAGTGCCTCGGCCTCTGCAATCAGGGCCTCCTTGGCGGACTTCGCGGCAGAGTTGTTGCTGTCCAGCTGGGAGAAATAGGCGCGGCGGTGACGGTCGAAAACGGTGCGGGCCGAGCGGAAGCGCTTCCACAGGGCGTCCTCGTTGCTGCGGCCAAGCCGGACGCCACTCTTCTGCGCAGACTTCCAGGATTCGAACAGCTCGTTCATGCGCGCGCTGGAGGTTTTCCACTGGATCTGTGCGGGATCCTGCCCGGCAATGGTCTCTGCCTCGGCCACGATGGCCTCGCGCGCAGCAAGCTCGCTTGCACGAACGGCCTCGTGGGCTGCCTTCTCGGACTTCTCCAGCTCGACGATCTGCGTTGAGAGGGCTTCCAGACGGGCCTCGGCGGAACGGATATCGCCCACCATGTTGCGCTCGGCCAATTGCTCGCGCAAGTGCGTGACCGTCTTCTGCATGTCAGTTGCCGGCGCTTTGGATTCCACCCGGTGTTCCAGGAGGACCACCTGGGCAATGACGTCGTCGAACTTCCGGGCGAAGTACCCCAGGGCTTCGTCGGGGCTGACTCCCGGGTACTGACCGACGGCGATTTCCTCACCGTCGAGGGTGAGGAACACGTGGCCATCGCCTTCGGCCCGTCCCCACTTTGCTGCTTCTGCGAGCGAGGCTGCAGATACTGCGGGTGCGGCAGGAACAACAGCGGCGGGTGCCTTGGGGCGTGCTGCAAAAGCCGCGGGCGACGGCGCTGCCGACGGCGCGGGGCGAGGTGTGACGGGTTCGTTGGAAGCCGTGCCGGGGGTTGCTTCGGGTGAAGCCCCGGCCTCGGTCGTTTCGATCACCTCGACCGCTTCATCGTTGGCCACTGCTGCTGTTTCGTCGGATTTCTGACTGTCTGTCACCGCTAAAAGTCTTTCGCTTGGAGGGACTGCTAAGGCAAGGCACCCCGGGCCGGGGCCTGGGGCTGGTTACTTCAGAGAAAACGAGTCTATCGTGACAGGTGCCACAGGGGCGCCGTCGCTGGTGTTTTGGCCGGCTTTGAGACCGGCTGCGGCGATCTTCGAGACGACATCCAGCCCGCTGGTGACCTTGCCAACAACGGTGTATCCACCGGCCGTGTCGGCTGGAATGGTGGTGTCCTTGTAAACAATGAAGAACTGGTGGCCGTTTCCGTAGGCATTGTTGCCCGTGCGGGCGACGGCGATGGTCCCGGCCGGGTACTTGTTGTCTGCCGGTGTATTTTCGAGGGGGCCCCAGCGATAGTTGGGGTCGTCCGCGCCGTCCTCGGATTTCGCGCCACACTGCAGGAGGCCAAACGTCTCGGAGGTGGTCAAGCGGTGGCAGTTGGCCCCGTTGTAGTAGCCGGCGTCAGCGAGCGATTTCAGGACGGCAGCAGCCTGGGGCGCCGCCGTACCGTTCAATTCCACTCCCACTACGCCGCTGTTCAAGGCAAGTTCGCCTGCGAATGTCTTCCCGGCCGCCGTATCCGGGCTGGGAATGTCGGCACTGTTGGAGGCAGCGGGGGACGCCGAAGGCGAACTGAGACCCGCCTCTGCGGCAGCAAACTCGGCTTCCGTGGGGTTGGAGCTGAAAACCGTCAGCTGCAGCACCACAGCAAGGATCACGGAGGCCGCACCGGCGCCGATGGCAATGGTGTTGTCGCGTTTGCGGCGCTTTCCCTGTTCCTGCCGCAGGGCACGCTTGGCTTCCATTTGCCTGATGCGACGTTTCGCTTCGCGGTCATCCCGCGACCTTGTTGCCAAGAGTCCTCCTGATTGTGTCCGCTTCGGATGGCTGCCGACAGGAACCCGGCATGCTGCATTAGATGTGCACGCGCGGAAAGCATAAACTGGCTGCCGCACATAGTTTATGCATGACCGGCTGGACGCCCGCCTTCTAAACGCCGAACGGGCGTTTAAAGCGTGGCGCCGAAGCCCGGTTCAGCTTTCTTCGAGGAGACAATTCCACCATGGCACGTACCGCCTCCCTGTCCGGATTCCCCGAGTGGCTTCCCCAGGAGCGGTTGGTGGAGCTCCATGTGCTGGATACGCTCCGGAAAATATTCGAGTTGCATGGCTTTTCTTCCATTGAGACGCGCGCTGTCGAAACGGTGGGTCAGTTGCTCCGCAAGGGCGAGATCGACAAAGAGGTCTATGGCCTGAGCAGGCTCCAGGATGACGAGGGCGAGGCTGCGAAGCAGGGCAGCCCGGACAAATCCGATCCCAACGCACTTGCGCTGCATTTCGATCTGACCGTTCCCTTTGCCCGCTATGTCGTGGAAAACGCCGGGTATCTGGCTTTCCCGTTCCGCCGCTACCAGATCCAGAAGGTGTGGCGCGGCGAACGTCCCCAGGAAGGCCGGGCCCGCGAGTTCACCCAGGCCGATATCGACGTCGTGGGCGACGGCGAACTGCCGTTCCGCTATGACGTGGAAATCGCCCTGGTCATCGCTGAGGCCCTGAGCGCCCTCCCCATTCCGGATTTCCGGCTTCGGATCAACAACAGGAAACTGGCCGAGGGTTTCTACCGCGGCATTGGCCTGACGGACACCACCGGTGTGCTGCGCAGCATCGACAAACTGGAAAAGATCGGTGCCGACAAGGTGGCCGGTTTGCTCAAGTCCGAGCTCGGCGCCACGGATGAGCAGGCGGCCCTGGCCCTGCAGCTGGCCACGATCCGCACCGAGGACACCTCCTTCGTGGAGCAGGTCCGCGCACTCGGCGTGAAGGACGACCTCCTTGAAGAAGGCCTGAGTGAGCTCCAGCAGGTCATCGAAGCTGCCGTCCAGCGCGCACCGGGCAAGGTGGTTGCTGACCTGAGCATCGCCCGGGGCCTGGATTACTACACCGGTACCGTCGTTGAGACCGTCCTTGTGGGACACGAGCAGCTCGGTTCGATCTGTTCAGGCGGCCGTTACGATGCCCTCGCCAGCAAGGGCAACCGCAAGTTCCCCGGCGTCGGGCTTTCGATCGGCGTGACGCGCCTCGTGTCCCGCATCCTCAGCCAGGAACTTGCCACGGCCTCACGCGCAGTACCCACCGCGGTGCTGGTTGCTTTGAACGCGGACGACAGCTGGTCGGCCGCCCAGGACATCGCTGCACAGCTGCGAAGCCGGGGCATTGCCACGGAGGTTGCAGCCAAGGCCGAGAAGTTCGGCAAACAGATCAAGTTTGCAGACCGCCGCGGAATCCCCTTCGTCTGGTTCACCGACGACGACGGCAAGCACCAGGTCAAGGACATTCGCTCAGGTGAACAGGTGGATGCCGATCCCGCAAGCTGGACGCCTGCCGAGGAGGACCTCCACGTCCGCGTGACCACGGCCTGATCTGAACACGGCCTGATCTGAACACGGCCTGTCCCGCCTTTGGCGGGACCCGCGGCCGGGGCGGGTAAACTCGGACGGGACCGCTTTTGCAGCGGTCCCTCTAAATTTCATGCTGAAAGGAATGCTGTGCTGCGCACACATGACCTCGGATCACTTCGTTCCGAGCACATTGGACAAACCGTTACCCTTGCCGGCTGGGTGGGCCGGCGCCGTGATCACGGTGGCGTTGCATTCGTTGACCTGCGCGACGCCTCCGGCGTAGCCCAGGTGGTTGTCCGTGAGGAAGAGGTCTTCCATGGCCTGCGGAACGAGTACGTCCTGCAGGTGACGGGTACTGTCAACAAGCGTCCCGAAGGCAACGAGAACCCGGCCCTGGCGACCGGCGGGATCGAGGTCATCGCCGACAAGGTGGTTATCCTCAACACTTCCGAGCCCCTCCCGTTCCAGATCGACGAGCACGTTGAGGTTGGTGAAGAAGCACGCCTTAAGCACCGCTACCTCGACCTTCGCCGCCCCGGCCCGGCACGCAACATGCGCCTGCGTTCGGAAGCGAACCGTGTGGCGCGCGAGCTGCTGCACCAGCGCGGCTATGTCGAGATCGAGACGCCCACGCTGACGCGTTCGACGCCGGAAGGCGCCCGCGACTTCGTTGTACCGGCTCGTCTGGCACCGGGTTCCTGGTACGCGCTGCCGCAGTCGCCGCAGCTTTTCAAGCAGTTGCTCCAGGTAGGCGGCTTTGAGAAGTACTACCAGATTGCCCGTTGCTACCGTGACGAAGACTTCCGTGCGGACCGACAGCCGGAATTCACGCAGCTGGACATCGAAGCCAGCTTCGTTGACCAGGACGACGTCATTGAACTCGGCGAAGCAATCGTCAAGGCGCTGTGGCAGCTGATCGACGTTGAAATCCCCACGCCCATCCGACGCATGACGTACCTGGATGCCATGGCCAAGTACGGCTCCGACAAGCCGGACCTGCGTTTCGGCGTGGAGCTGACTGAGCTCACCGAGTTCTTCAAGGACACCAATTTCGGCGTCTTCAAGGCACCGTATGTCGGCGCCGTGGTCATGCCGGGCGGCGCTTCCCAGCCCCGCCGTACCCTGGACGGCTGGCAGGAATTCGCCAAGCAGCGGGGGCACAAGGGCCTGGCCTACGTTCTCTTCAAGGAGGATGGCGAGCTCGCCGGCCCTGTTGCCAAGAACCTCACGGAAGAAGAGCGTGCCGGCCTGGCCGATGCTGTTGGCGCCAAGCCCGGTGACTGCATCTTCTTCGCGGCCGGCGAAAAGTCAGCTGCCCGCGCTTTGCTCGGCGCTGCCCGCGTCGAAATTGGCCACCGTACCGGCCTGATCGATCCCAATGACTGGGCCTTCGTGTGGATCGTTGACGCCCCGATGTTCGAGCCTGCGGCCGCTGCCGTCGCTTCCGGTGACGTGGCAGTGGGCGCTGGCCAGTGGACAGCCGTGCACCACGCCTTCACCTCGCCCAAGCCCGAATTCCTGGACACGTTCGACAAGGACCCTGAGTCGGCCCTGTCCTACGCCTACGACATCGTCTGCAACGGCAACGAAATCGGCGGCGGTTCCATCCGTATCCACGACCGTGCGGTGCAGGAGCGGGTGTTCCAGCTCATGGGCCTGGACAAGGAAGACGCTGAAACGAAGTTCGGGTTCCTCCTGGAAGGCTTCAAGTACGGCGCGCCTCCGCACGGCGGAATGGCCCTCGGCTGGGACCGCGTGGTCGCATTGCTCGCCGGAGTGGAGTCCATCCGCGATGTCATCGCTTTCCCGAAGTCGGGCAATGGCTACGACCCACTGACTGCGGCGCCTGCTCCGATCACGGCGCAGCAGCGCAAGGAAGCAGGCGTTGACTTCAAGCCTGAGGCCAAGCCGGCGGTCGCGCCGGAAACCAAGTCCGAGTAATACCGTAGCCAGAAGGCTCTCCACCGTGGTGGGGGGCCTTTTGGCGTTCCCGACGCACATAAGATCCCGCACATGAGAGGTGCCGCAGATGGTGGAGCAAGCACTCCTGGAAGACCTCATGGACAAGGCCTGGCCTGCCCTTGACCGGGAGGAAAAAGGACAGTGGGTGCTTCGCGCTTCCGAGGGAGTGACGCAACGGGCAAACTCAGTGTGGCCCCGGGTACCGGACCAGGCGGGACACGACAGCATTGCCCGGTCGGTTCAGGCCGCCGGGCGCTGGTACCGGACCCGACGCCTTCCACTGATCTTCCAGGTCTTCACCGATCCCCGCAGCAAAGCCCTCAATACCGTCCTGGACGAGCAGCGGTTCACCCGGCAATCCGAGACAAGGATCATGGTCAGGGGCGCTGTTGACACGTCCGTCGCAGAGACCGGGCCCGCCGTGGAACTGAGCGACCATCCCACCGGGGAATGGCTGGACCTGTGGTGGTCGGTGGACGGCCGCGGCGGCGAGGCGGAACTGTCGGTCGCCCGCAGAATCCTTACCGCTTGCCCGTCGCTTTACGCACTGCTGAGGGACGACGACGGCGTTCCGGCCGCCGTCGGGCGTCTCGCCTTGGTGGAGGGCTGGGGCGGTATCTACAGCATGGCAACGTCGCCGGCGCACCGCCGGCGGGGTTACGGGACGAGAGTCCTCCAAGAGTTGCTGCGGGCCGGCAGCCAACGGCGTCTTGAAGGATTTTGGCTGCTGGTCACCTCGGCCAATCAGGGAGCCCGGGACCTCTACTCGCGGGCGGGTTTCACCGACCAAGGCGGTTATCTTTATCGTCAGGCGCCGCTGAAACGAGCTCCCGGCGGCTGCTGAGGAGGCTGCTGAACAGGAGCATCCGACACGGTAATCCGGATGGAGCAGGCATCGGCGGCAGCTTTTGGGAGACCGGCCGACTTTGGTTCCTGGACATCCAGGAAGGCAAGCCTCGTCCTGCCCGCCACCGCCTTGAGTGATGGATGCGCGAGGACCTGGTCCACCAACGTCCGGTCGCCGCCGGGTACGAGGTATTCGATCCTGTGGCTGGAGAAGATCCGGGCGGCGTGTTCAGCGGTGGTTTTGGCGTCGATGAAGCGGGAGCCGCTTTTCGAAGCCAGGATGCTGGAACCGCTGGCAGCAGCCAGGGCGAACCCGCCCCGTCGAACCAGCAGCAGTCCGAGTCCGCGTTCCTGGGCGGCGAGCGAAGCGAGCCGGTCCAGCTCTGTTGCTCCGCGGCCTGGCCTTCCGTCGGCCGGCCATGGCGGCCGGAGCAGGGCCTC
The DNA here is from genome assembly GCF_014647595.1 of Paenarthrobacter histidinolovorans. Classification (GTDB taxonomy): domain Bacteria; phylum Actinomycetota; class Actinomycetes; order Actinomycetales; family Micrococcaceae; genus Arthrobacter; species Arthrobacter histidinolovorans. Next base: position 145,626 of record NZ_BMPM01000004.1, read on the forward strand.
GCTTCCGTCGGCCGCCCGCAGCAGCAAGCCGCCGTCGTCAAGGTCTTCCTCAACCGGGCCGTGGCTTGAAGCGAACCGGTCAACCCACCCTTGCAACCTTTCCGCGGGCACTAAAGCGGTCCTGTTGCCGCCCCGGCGGCGCGGGGCTGAAGCTGGGCGGTGCACGTCGATATCTCCTTTGCTGGAACTATGAGTAGCCTATCCATGTGGAAGATCTCTTTGGTGCCGGCGCAGTGGACGACGACGAGTCGGAGGACCAGCCCGCGGCAGGGGGACCCTTGGACGCCAACTGGATGGCGTCCCAGCGCAGTCCGCTGGCAGTGCGGATGCGGCCACGGACCTTGGATGACGTTGTAGGGCAGCAGCACCTGCTCGGGCACGGTTCCCCGCTCCGGCAACTGGCGGCCGGTGCGGAGGCTGCCGGTCCGGCCGGACCCAGCTCGGTGATCCTCTGGGGACCCCCGGGAACAGGCAAAACCACCCTGGCGCATGTGATCGCCCGCGGTCCCGGCCGGAAATTCGTTGAGTTATCTGCCATCACTGCAGGTGTCAAAGACGTGCGCCGGGTCATGGACGAGGCCCTGACGGCCCGTGACCTGTACAAGAAGACCACTGTCCTGTTCCTGGACGAGATCCACCGCTTCAACAAGGCCCAGCAGGATGCCCTCCTGCCCGGTGTAGAGAATCGCTGGGTTGTACTGGTGGCAGCAACAACGGAAAACCCGTCCTTCTCGGTGGTTTCGCCCCTGTTGTCGCGTTCGCTGCTGCTGACGTTGAAGCCGCTCACTGACGACGACATCTCGGGCCTGCTGCAAAGGGCCGTGTCCGACGCCCGCGGGCTCGCGGGCCGCGTGGAGCTCAGCCCGGCGGCGTTGGACCACCTCGTACGGCTGTCCGGAGGCGACGCCAGGCGCGCGTTAACGGCGTTGGAAGCCGCCGCCGGCGTGGCTTTCGGTGACTCGGCCGCCGTCGAAGACCCCGCCGCCGTCGAAGATGAGGCGTCCGGGGCCCCGGTGCTGGTGGAACTGCGCCACACAGAACGTGCCCTCGATGCTGCCGCAGTCCGCTATGACCGCGCAGGGGACCAGCACTACGACGTCGCCAGCGCGTTCATCAAGTCCATCCGTGGCTCGGACGTCGATGCGGCACTGCACTATCTGGCCCGGATGCTCGAAGCCGGGGAGGATCCGCGCTTCGTGGCCCGACGTATTGTGATCTCAGCGGCCGAAGACATCGGCATGGCCGACCCCACAGCGTTGCAGACCGCCGTGGCAGCGGCGCAAGCCGTGCAGCTGATCGGCATGCCTGAGGGGCGCATTGTGTTGGCCGAAGCCGTAGTGCACCTTGCCACGGCGCCCAAATCCAACGCCGCCTACATGGGCTTGAACAAAGCGGTGGCTGATGTGCGTGCAGGCTATGGTGGCGGCATTCCCATGCACTTGCGCGATGCCCACTATCCTGGTGCCAAACAACTGGGCCACGGCACGAGCTACAAGTACGCCCACGATGAGCCGCACGGAATAGCCACCCAGCAGTATCCGCCGGACGACCTCGTAGGCAAGGACTACTACCAGCCCACCAACAACGGCGCGGAACGGGATATAGCTGCCAGGTTGGAACGGCTCCGGAAGATCGTCCGCGGCGGGTAGCGGGGGCGGACGGCCCCAGTGCCCGTGGTAGTATTGATCCTTGTCTGGCATGACCCGACGCCAAATCCCTTGAAGATTTCTTCAATGGTGCTGCGCGCCCGGGCCAGTAGCAAGAGGCAGCGGTTGGCCGATGCTCTCCCTGATGGAGGCCAGTAACACAGATACACCGCAGTAATTGGAAGGACACAAGTGGCTAACAACACTCGTGCTCGCCGTACCGCACGCCTTTCGCGTGCACTCGGCATTGCTCTGACCCCCAAGGCCGCCAAGTACATGGAGCGCCGCCCGTACGGCCCCGGTGAGCACGGCCGTGCCCGCAAGAAGCAGGACTCCGACTACGCCGTACGTCTGCGCGAAAAGCAGCGTCTGCGCGCCCAGTACGGAATCCGCGAAGCCCAGATGACCCGTGCCTTCGAAGAAGCACGCCGCACCAAGGGCCTGACCGGTGAAAACCTGGTTGAGCTGCTCGAAATGCGTCTGGATGCCCTCGTGCTCCGTGCAGGCTTTGCCCGCACCATCGCACAGGCCCGCCAGCTCGTTGTGCACCGCCACATCATGGTTGACGGCGTCCGCGTGGACCGCCCGTCCTTCCGCGTTGGCGAAGGCCAGCTCATCCACGTTCACAGCCGCTCCGAGGTCATGGCACCGTTCCAGGTCGCAGCTGCCGGTGCACACGTCCTGAACAACGTGCCCGCGTACCTGGACGTCAAGATCGACGCCCTGCAGGCACGCCTGGTTCGTCGCCCGAAGCGCTCTGAGGTCCCCGTGATCTGCGAAGAGCAGCTCGTCGTCGAATTCTACGCTCGCTAATTTCAAGCAGCACAGACAAAGAAGCCCGTGGCAACCGCCGCGGGCTTCTTTGTCTATAAGGTACCGGGCCACTATAGGTAAGGTACTGGGGGAGGCCTTGGCCAAAGCCGCGGTGCGGCAGGTACAAGGCAGCGCAACGATCCTAGGAGAAGTGTTCTATGTCTGGTGGCGACATTGCCGGTCTCATCGCAGCAGGAGTCTTTGCGCTCCTGGTTCTGCTGTTGGCTGTGCCCATTCTGAAGTTGGGCGGCGTTTTCGACGAGGTCCGCACCTCCATCCGTTCCATCAGCGACGGCGCCACGCCCCTGATGGACGAGGTGACCGCCACGGTCACTACCACCAACCAGCAGCTGAAGAAGGTCGATGGCATCGCGTCCAACGTTTCGGATGCGTCAGCCAACATCTCCGCGCTGTCCTCGCTCGTGGCCGCCACGGTAGGTTCACCGCTGATCAAGGTGGCTGCCTTCAGCTACGGCGTCCGCTCGGCTTTTGCCGCACGCCGCACCCCTTCCTCCGGCCGTCGCAGCCGCTGAATCAACGGGAGAGCATAAACCGATGAAGAGAATAGTTTGGATGGGCATTGGCGTTGCAATCGGCGTCATCGCCTTCCGCAAGATCACCGAGGCACAGGCAAACCTGGGCCCCGAAGGCTTGAACCGTGCAGTTGGCCGGATGGCCGACGGGCTCTTCGACTTCGCCGATGCCGTGCGGTCCGGCATGCACCAGCGGGAAGAGGATCTCCGGGCAGCGCTTGGGATCGATGACGCCGTAGCAGGCGGCCGGTAGCAGGAGCGGTTCGCTCCCAGGCCCTCAACAGGGCAGAATGGAAAGCTGCGGAACGGCACCAGCCGGTACCGCGCACATCGTGTGCAGTGAATTGAGAAGGGTAAGTAATCAGCTAATGAAGTCGCAGGAGATCACCAAGCGCTGGGTGGACTTTTTTGTCAGCAAGGGCCACACCGCCGTTCCCTCCGCGTCGCTCGTTTCCAGCGACCCGTCACTTCTCTTCACTGTGGCCGGAATGGTGCCGTTCATTCCTTACCTGACCGCCCGCGAAGAGCCGCCCTACAGCCGCGCCACAAGCGTGCAGAAGTGCATCCGCACCGGTGACATCGAGGAAGTGGGCAAGACTGCCCGCCACGGCACTTTCTTCCAGATGTGCGGCAACTTCTCCTTTGGAGATTACTTCAAGGAAGATGCCATTAAGTTCGCCTTCGAGCTGCTCACCACCAGCGTGGACGACGGCGGTTACGGACTGCCTGCCGAGCGTCTCTGGGTGACGGTTTACGAAGAGGACGACGAAGCCAAGGAACTGTGGCTCAAGAACACCGGCATCCCGGCTGAGCGCATCCAGCGTATGGGCAAGGCTGACAACTACTGGTCCACCGGCCAGCCCGGCCCCGCCGGCCCCTGCTCGGAAATCTACTATGACCGCGGCCCGGCCTACGGTATCGAAGGCGGCCCGCTGGCCGACGAAACCCGGTACATCGAAATCTGGAACCTCGTGTTCATGCAGTACCAGATCGAGAACGTCCGCTCGAAGGTGGACTTCGATATTGTCGGGGAACTGCCGAAGAAGAACATCGACACCGGCCTGGGCATGGAGCGCCTGGCGATGATTCTCCAAGGCGTCGAAAACATGTACGAGACCGACCAGGTCCGTCCGGTCATTGACAAGGCTGCCGAACTTTCCGGCCGCGAGTACACCTCCGCCGAGTCACCGGAGGATCCGCACCACACCGATGACGTCCGTATGCGCGTCGTTGCTGACCACATCCGGTCCGCCCTGATGCTCATTGCCGATGGTGTGGCGCCTTCCAACGAAGGCCGCGGCTACGTGCTGCGCCGCCTCATCCGCCGTGCTGTTCGCGCCATGCGGCTGCTCGGCGTCGAGAAGGCATGCCTTCCGGACCTTCTTCCCGCCTCCCGCGACGCCATGAAGGGCGTCTACCCGGTGGTGGAAACCGACTTTGCCCGCATCAGCCGTATCGCCTACGCCGAGGAAAAGGCGTTCCTCCGCACCATTGCTTCGGGGACGGCCCGCCTGGAAGACGCTGTGGCGGAATCGAAGGCAGCAGGAGTTCCGTTGTCCGGCGCCGATGCCTTCGCGCTGCACGACACTTACGGCTTCCCGATTGACCTGACCCTGGAAATGGCCGAAGAAGCCGGCCTTAGGGTCGACGAAGCAGGTTTCCGTGCGCTCATGCTTGAACAGCGCCAGCGCGCCCAGGCCGACGCGAAGGGAAAGAAGGGCGGCCACGCCGACCTCAGCGCCTACCAGGAGCTTCTCGGCAAGGGCGAAACCGTCTTTACCGGGTACGACGAGCTTGAGGGCGAAGCAAAGGTCCGGGGCATCGTCAGCGCCGGCCGTGCTGTTGCGCACGCCTCCACAGGCGACGAAATCGAGCTTGTCCTCAACGAAACCCCGTTCTACGCCGAAGCAGGCGGCCAGTCGGCAGACACCGGCCTCATTACCGGCGATGGCTTCGTGGTTGAAGTGCTGGACGTCCAGCGTCCCATCAAGGGCCTGAGCGTCCACAAGGCGATCGTCCGCGAGGGCGAGATTGCCTCCGACGCGTTGGTGCGTGCCGCCGTCGACCGTGAACGTCGCCACGCCGCAGAGCAGGCCCACACGGGAACGCATATTGTCCATGCCGCCCTCCACCAGATCCTTGGGCCCGAAGCCACCCAGCGCGGCTCCTACAACAAGGCCGGCTACCTGCGCTTCGACTTCGCATGGGGTGAGGGCCTGAGCCCCGCCACGCGCTCCGAGATCGAAGAAGTCTCCAACATCGCCATCCGCAACAACTACCGCGTTGATACCAAGGTGATGGGACTTGCAGAGGCCAAGGCGCTGGGCGCCATGGCCCTCTTTGGCGAGAACTATGGCAGCGAAGTCCGGGTCGTGGAGATCGACGGCGCATGGTCACGTGAATTGTGCGGTGGCACGCACGTGTCCAACACGTCCCTCATTGGCAGCCTTTCGCTGCTTGGCGAACAGTCGGTTGGTTCAGGAAACCGGCGCGTTGAGGCCTTCGTGGGCCTGGACGCATTCCGTCACCTCGCCGCGGAGCGCGCCCTTGTGACGGAACTGACGGAGCTTTTGAAGGTTCCCTCCGGCCAGCTTGCTGATCGTATTTCGAGCACGTTGAACAAGCTCAAGGCGACGGAGAAGGAACTCGACCGTCTCCGCAAGGAACAGCTCGCAGCAGCTGCCGCGAACCTGGTGGGGACAGCCAAGGACGCTGCAGGCGTTCGCGTTGTTGCCCACGACGCCGGACAGGTGGGTGGTGCAGACGACCTGCGGAACCTTGCCTTGGACCTGCGCAGCCGTCTCGGTTCGGAGGCCGCTGCGGTGGCCGTTGCCGGCGTCAGCAACGAACGCCCGGTCATCCTGATCGCCACCAACGAGGCCGCCCGCGACGCCGGAGTGAAGGCCGGTGCGCTGGTTCGCTTGGCTGCAGGCATCCTCGGTGGCGGCGGTGGCGGCAAGGACGACGTCGCCCAGGGCGGTGGCACCGACGCTGCGAAGGTCTCTGAGGCCCTCGCAGCGGTGGTGGACTCGATTGCCAAGCGCTGACGGTGTCCGCCCGTACTAACGATGACGTCTACCCCCGCGGTATCAAGCTGGGGGTAGACGTCGGTACCGTCAGGGTTGGCCTTGCGCAGTGCGATCCTGACGGCATTCTCGCCACACCGTTCAAGACGGTTGGGCGCGATGCCAAAAAGAACTCCGACGTCCGCGTGGTGGTCAAACACGCCGCGGAATTGCCTGCAGTGCAAATATTTGTCGGCCTGCCCCGGACCATGAAGGGGGAAGAACGCGGCTCGGCAGCCATGGCCACCGAGTACGCCATGCTGCTGGTCGGCGAGCTGGCCCGCGTCGGTCTGGACATTCCCGTGAACCTGGTCGATGAGCGGCTTTCCACTGTTACGGCACACCGCAACCTGCACGAAGCTGGCATGAGCAGCAGGAATCACCGTAAAGTGGTTGATCAGGTTGCTGCTGCTGGAATACTCCAGCACGCGATCGACATGCAAAAAGCCAGAGGAACGGACATTGGCCGCCGAGTGCAGGCACCGGCGGAGTCCGCAAAGCCCAGCAGTGCCCCAACGCTGCAGGCTGCCTCAGGCAGTGAACCCGATTCTTCTACGAGGGGACTGCAACTGTGAGCCCGGTCAACAACGACCCCTCCAGCGGTACCGCTGGCGGCGGCATGCCGCTGACCCGCAAAGAGTTGCGGGCGCGGGAACGATTCCTCGCCACGCAGAACCACAACGTCGTACCCGTTCCCGAGGCGACCCCGGGGGAGGAATCCCCGACAGTCGATGCAGAGGCTGAACTTCCGCGTCCCGTTCCTGCTGTTCCAGCTCCTAGAGTCCCTGAAACACCGCCGGCTTCCGCGGCCACGTCTGCGCCCACCCCTCCGGCAGCCCCTGCCGCTCCGCCGGTCCCGCCGGTTCCCGCCCAAAAGCCGGTTGCCGAGTCCCTGCCTGTGCAGGGGAATGTCGACCGTGACCATGCGGTGCCTGCGCCGACAGTCTCCGAAGCGGGGGACCCTGCGCCCGTCGAACATGATCCGATTGACCACGCGCCTATTGACCCCGCGCCGATCGACAACGCGCCGACTGACCATGCGCCCGTCGTCCATGAGCCGATCGACCACGAACCAATTGACCACGAGCCGATTGACCATGAAGAGTTCGACCACGCCCATGCCGGGCATGGTGACGAAGAACTGGTCCACGCAGAGCATTCCGCGTTGCCCCTGGAGGCCCATGAGTACGCCGAACATGACGCGCATTACGGCGTAGCGGCGCATGACGGGTTCCACAATGAGCTCCACCCGGACGAGATTCACCCGGAGGAGCTCCACCATGACGAGCTCCACCACGACGATCATCCCCACGAGCTGTTGGCGCCTGCTGTGACCACAGCGTCGGCCAAAGCAGCCGCGAAGAAGGCGCGCCGCCGCCGTCGTGTCCTGGCCCTCCTCCTGACGCTGGGAGTGTTCGTCGCCGCGATCGCTGTCGGCGCGCAGTTCCTGAAGCCCTTGCTGGGCATGGACAAGGTCACCGACTATCCGGGACCCGGCACGGGTTCCGTTGTTGTCACCGTCCCCCAAGGCTCAGGACCAAAGGCTGTAGCGAACGACCTCGTGCAGAAGCATGTTGTGGCGGACGCCGATTCGTTCGTCAAGGAATTTGCCAGCCAAGGCGGCGAGTTGTCGCCGGGAGATTTCACGTTCCGAACAGAGATGAAGAACTCCGACGCCGTTGCGGTCCTGGTCAATAAGGACACGTCCAAGGTCATGTACTTTGCGTTGAGCGCAGGATTGCGGATCGGTGAATCACTTGAGGCCATCTCCAAGGGCTCAGGCATTCCCCTGGAGCAGCTCAACGCCCTCAACCAGGCGCCTGGACAGTTCGGCGTTCCGGCCAAAGCCAAGAACCTCGAAGGCTTCCTGGCGCCGGGGGAGTACCGTTTCGAACTCGGTACCCCGGCCAAGGACATCATCCAGAAGCTGGTAACCACCACCTTGGATGAACTCAAGTCCCAGGGAATCACCGACCCCGCCAAGCAGTACGACACCGTGACCATCGCCAGCATCGTGCAGGCGGAGGGCGGACAGGCGGACTACGGAAACGTGGCGGGCGCCATCTACAACAGGCTCAAGCCCAACAACGTCGAAACCAGCGGGCTCATCCAATCGGACGCCACGGTAACCTACGGTCTGGGCAGGAAGTCCTTCCACGTCACGGAAGAAGAAAAGGCCGACAAGTCCAATCCGTACAACACGTACGCGAATGTTGGTCTGCCGGTGGGGCCCATCGGTTCACCGGGTAAGACCGCGATCGATGCCGCAGCCAAGCCGACACCCAACGACTACCTCTACTGGGTGACCATCAACCTGGACACCAAGGAGACCAAGTTCTCCAAGACCCTGGCTGAGCACAACACTTATGTTGAGCAATACAACGCATGGTGCCAGGCCAACGCGGGACGGTGTGTGTGAGTCGTCGGGCTGCGGTCCTGGGCCATCCGATCTCCCACTCGAAGTCTCCGGCGCTGCATACCGCTGCCTACGCCAAACTGGGTGTGGACATTGGGTACTCGGCCATTGATGTCACCGTTGCCGGCCTTCCGGCATTCATGGAGTCGCTCCGCGAAGATGGGTCCTGGTGTGGCCTGTCGGTCACCATGCCGCTGAAGTCGGCCATGGTCCGGGAAGTCGACGAAGTCCGCGGGGCAGGCGCTCTGTTGGGCGTCATCAACACCGTCGTTTTCGAGAACGACGGCGGCACGGTGCGTCGGGCGGGATACAACACCGACGTCGCGGGCATCGTGGAGTCGGTCCGCTACGCAGGCGTGGCTTCTGCCCCCCGCGCCGCCATCCTCGGCGGCGGCGGTACCTCGGCTGCTGCAGTTGCCGCGGTCCAGCAACTTGGTGCGGGCCATGTTGATGTCTTTGTCCGCGACGCCGGGCGAGCCGGTGATGCGGAAGCCGCCGCGGCCGCCGTCGGGATTTCCCTGTCCGTCAGGCCGCTGACGGAAGCTGCCTCGGCTGTGGCAGGCACGGACCTGGTGATCTCCACCTTCCCGCCCCGCGCCGCTGACGACTTGGCTGGGGAACTGGCGGCACTGCCGGGAACCGGAGCCGGTGTCCTGCTGGATGTCGCCTACGATCCTTGGCCGAGCCGTATTGCCGAAGTCTGGCGCGGCCACGGGGGAGCGGTAGTCCCGGGGTTGGAGATGCTGATGTACCAGGCGGCAGAGCAGATAAGGCTCTTCAGCGGCTATGACGTTGATACCGCCGTCATAGATGTGATGTGCGACTCAGTCGGGCTTCCCCGGCGGGTGTTCTAGAGGCCCTACATGGCAGGATTGGTTATATGTTGCGTTGGTTGACTGCCGGTGAATCCCACGGTCCGGCTCTGATCGGAATTGTTGAAGGCGTGCCCGCCGGTGTTGAACTCACCAGCGGGCAAATTCGTGACGCGTTGGCGCGTCGCCGCCTGGGCTACGGACGTGGCGCCCGCATGAAGTTTGAACAGGACGAGGTCACCATCATGGGTGGCGTCCGGCACGGGCTCACCCAGGGCGGCCCGGTGGCCATCCAGGTGGGAAACACCGAATGGCCCAAGTGGGAGCAGATCATGTCTGCTGATCCTGTGGACCCCGAGGTCCTCGCCGACCAGGCGCGAAACGCCCCTTTGACCCGCCCCCGTCCCGGGCACGCGGACTTCACTGGGATGCAGAAGTACGGCTTCGACGAAGCCCGTCCGGTGCTTGAACGCGCCAGTGCGCGCGAAACCGCCACCCGCGTTGCGCTCGGTACGGTCGCTGCACAGTTCCTGAAGCAGCTTGGCGTGGAACTGGTGAGCCACACTGTCTCCATTGCCAGCGTCACCGTTCCTGAAGGCAAGCCGCTGCCCGGGCCCCGGGACGTGCTGGCCTTGGACGCCGACCCTCTTCGTTGTTTCGACCGCGAAACCTCCGACGCGATGGTTGCCGAGGTGGATGCTGCCCACAAGGAAGGCGAAACCCTTGGCGGCGTCGTTGAGGTACTCGCGTACGGGCTGCCTCCGGGACTGGGCAGCTACGTGCACTGGGACCGTCGTCTTGACTCGCGGCTTGCCGCTGCGCTCATGGGTATCCAGGCCATCAAGGGTGTTGAAGTCGGCGACGGGTTCCTTACGGCTGCCCGCCGCGGATCGGCTGCGCACGATGAAATCGTCAAGGACGACAACGGCAGGATTGTCCGCCAGACCAACCGTGCCGGTGGCATCGAAGGCGGAATGAGCATTGGGGAAGTGCTGCGTGTCCGCGCAGCCATGAAGCCGATCGCTACTGTTCCGCGCGCACTGCGTACCATCGACGTGAGCACGGGCGAGCCTGCCAAGGCGCACCACCAGCGTTCCGATGTTTGTGCTGTTCCCGCTGCCGGTGTTGTTGCCGAAGCCATGGTTGCCCTGGTTCTCGCTGAGGCCGTTGCCGAGAAATTCGGTGGCGATTCCGTGGCGGAGACCCAGAGGAACCTGCAAAGCTACCTTGACAGCATTCCGGCCACCTTGGACTCGGTCGGCCGGTAGTGGTTCGCTCCGTCCTGGATGGCTGCCCCGCCCATCCCGTTGTTTTGGTGGGCCCCATGGCTGTTGGCAAGTCCGCCATAGGCCAGCAGCTGGCCCAGCAGCTTGGTCTGCCGTTTGTGGACACTGACGCTGTGGTGGTTGCTGCCCACGGGAGCATAGCGGACATCTTCGCAGGACGCGGCGAGCATGCCTTCCGCGAGATCGAGGCCAGGGCCGTGGCGAAATCGATCGAGTCCGCCAAAATCCAGCCCGCGATCATTTCCCTGGGCGGCGGAGCGGTCCTTGATTCCGGAACCCAGCAACTGCTGGGGGAGTGCACCGTTGTTTACTTGGAATGCGATGCGGAAACTGTGGCGGACCGGATCGCGCGCAACACGGGAAGGCCCTTGCTGCAGGGTGACGCAATGGCCCGGTGGGAAGCACTCTTTGCCACCAGGCGTCCTGTGTACGAACGGCTCGCAGACATCGTCATGGATGTCCGTTCAGGATCCGTGGCGGAAATCGGCCTCCATCTGGAGGAAAGGCTGCGCCAGCATGCAGCCTTGAAAGAGGAAGTTGAAAAGTGAGCAACGAAGCAACTGTCATCAAGGTGACCGGCCAGTCAGTCAACGAAAACTACGACGTCGTGGTGGGCCGCGGCCTGTTGCAGACCCTTCCCGAAAAACTCGGCGAACGCGTCCGGCGGGTCCTGGTCATCCACCCGCGCGCCCTTCGGCTGACGGGCGATACCGTTCGCGACGAGTTGGAGAGTGCGGGATTCACCGCGCTCACAGCCGAAATCCCGGACGCTGAGGAAGGCAAGCACATCCAGGTTGCCGCATTCTGTTGGCAAGTATTGGGACAGAATGACTTCACCCGTTCGGACGCCATTGTGGCTGTTGGCGGTGGTGCAGTCACCGATCTTGCGGGCTTCGTGGCAGCCACCTGGCTTCGCGGCGTCAAAGTCATCCACATGCCCACGAGCCTCTTGGGGATGGTGGATGCCTCGGTTGGCGGCAAGACGGGCATCAACACCGCCGAGGGCAAGAACCTCGTTGGTTCGTTCCACCCGCCCGCTGCCGTCCTGGCCGATCTGGATACACTCCAAACCCTGCCGAAGAACGAGCTCATTTCCGGCATGGCTGAGGTCATCAAATGTGGATTCATTGCCGACCCCGCGATCCTCGAACTGATCGAGAAGAACACGGACTCCGTGATGGACCCCGGCTCGGACGTCGTTCGCGAACTTATTGAACGTGCCATCGCCGTCAAGGCCGACGTCGTTTCGCAGGACCTGAAGGAATCCGGCCTGCGCGAAATCCTGAACTACGGCCACACCCTGGGCCACGCCATCGAACTGGTGGAGCGGTATTCCTGGCGCCACGGTGCTGCCGTAGCCGTGGGCATGATGTTCGCCGCGGAATTGTCCCGCAGTGTTGGGCGTTTGTCCGACGCCGACGCCGACCGTCACCGCACCATCCTGGAAAGCCTTGGCCTGCCCATCACCTACCGCAGGGACCGCTGGCAGGGTTTGTTGGACGGCATGCGCCGGGACAAAAAGTCCCGCGGCGACCTCCTGCGCTTCGTCGTCCTCGACGGAGTTGCCAAGCCGGGGATCCTGGATGTCCCCGACACTTCCCTTCTTTTTGCCGCCTACCAGGAGATCGCATCATGACGATTGCCCTGCGCGAAGGGGTCAGTGACTGGCCAACAGCCGGCTTCCCCGGTGTTCGCATGAACCCGGACACACTCCTGCCCGTGGTGGTCAACGAGGAAGTCATGGAGACAGCGCTTGCGGCTTCGGATGACCCCGCGGACCGGATCATGGCACTCCTGCTGGAAAACCAACCCAAGGAAGCGGCTGAACTTCTGGCTGAGGCCCGCTACAAGGATCCCGAGTCGTTTCGGCTCAGGATCTTCGAGGCTGAAGTCCACCGGGCGACCAACCGCCATGACCGGGCAGTCCAGCTGTTCCGCCACCTGCTGCACGAGGTCCAGGGAACTTCCAAGGAAGCAGTAGTGCGCCAGTATCTTGGCCGGGCATACTTCGTGAGCGGCAACGCCTTGGCAGCCTCCGAAGAGTTCTCCAGGGCACTTGATTTGAGGGTGGCCATGGCCGCCGACGCGGCACTGATCTACTCGTCGGCTGTAGCCCTGCAACGGGCCCGGGATGTCCTGGAACTTGCTTCCTGAGAGCTGCCCGCAGGGCTGCCCGCAAGGAAACGCCGCATTTGCCGGTAGAATGGTTTTTGGATTTTTGATAAATACGCGCTGGCGCGCCGATGGGCACGCCTGCTTGGCATAGATAGCTGGCAGCTAGAACCAGTGCGATTAACCAGAGGATACGAGTGGCAACCACAAACGACATCAAGAACGGGACCGTACTGAAGCTCGAGGGCCAGCTCTGGAACATCATTGAGTTCCAGCACGTCAAGCCGGGCAAGGGCGGCGCCTTTGTCCGCACCAAGATGCGCAACGTCATGTCCGGCAAGGTGGTCGACAAGACCTTCAACGCCGGCCTGAAGATTGAAACCGCAACGGTTGACCGCCGCGACTACCAGTACCTGTACCAGGATGGCGAAGACTTCGTTTTCATGGACACCCAGGACTACGACCAGATCACCGTCTCCGGTGCGACCGTCGGCGACGCCACCAACTTCATGCTCGAGAACCAGATGGTCAACATCGCCATCCACGAGGGCACGCCGCTGTACATCGAGCTGCCCCCGAGCGTCGTTCTCGAAATCACCTACACGGAGCCCGGCCTGCAGGGTGACCGCTCGTCCGCCGGAACCAAGCCGGCCACCGTGGAAACCGGCTACGAGATCCAGGTACCGCTGTTCGTTGAGCAGGGCACCAAGGTCAAGGTCGATACCCGCGATGGCAGCTACCTGGGCCGGGTCAACGACTAGTGAGCGCACGCGGTAAAGCCCGTAGCAGGGCCTTGGAAGTACTTTTCGAAGCGGAGCAGCGCTCAGTTTCGGCTTTTGATGCGATGACAGCGCGTCGGGAGAAAACAGACCTCGTCATCAACCCCTACACGGTGGAAATCGTGGAAGGTGTTGTGTCCATGCAGTCAACCATCGACGAGTTCCTGGAGACATACGCGCAAGGCTGGACCCTGGAGCGCATGCCTTCCGTTGACCGCATCATTCTTCGCATCGGTGCGTGGGAACTTCTCTACAATGACGAAGTTCCCGACGGCGTGGCCGTGAGCGAAGCCGTCGCCCTCGCCAAGACGATGTCCACCGACGAGTCCCCGGCGTTCATCAACGGGCTGCTGGGGCGTCTGCAGAAACTCAAGCCGTCTCTGCTGGCCTGACTGCCAGGACAGCATCGAAAAATGGACCCTCCTCCCCGGAAACCCGGGAGGAGGGTCCATTTTTTACGAGTTACTGGCAGGCAACCATCCGGAACTACTGGAGGACGGCGGCCCTCAACGCCGGTATGAGGCGAAGGTGTTCGAGTTCATCGTGCTGGTGCACCGGGACATCGCGGCCACTGAGTATGCGCTGGCGTGTGAAAGCCAAGGCGGTCGCTCCCTTGATGAATGCCTTCATCTGTCCGCCCCGGCCCCTTGACGCTGCCCAGCGAAGTGCCTGGCGCCTACCTCTGGACGTCGCCAGCATCTCCACCTCGGCAGGCGTGAACCAGCCCGCGCGGGCATACTCCAGAAGCCGTTGGCGGGTCAGTTTTCCCTCAGCGACGCGAAGCACGATGATGCCGGCTGCTGCGATCAGGAAGATCGGAACCTGGACAACGAAGTACTCCACCAGGAAGTTCTGCCCCATGCTGTTCCAGCGGTTGTGCAGGAACATTGCCGGCAGCAGGCCGATGAAGAAGGCCAGGACCGCATATCCAGGGTGCCATTTCCTGGCAGCGAACCCCATGATCAGTCCTGTCGTGCCCGTGAACACCGCGTGGGCAAAGGGAGACATGACGCCTCGGAGGATGAAGATGCGGACCAAGTCCGTGCCGGGATCAGTGGAAGAGGCTATTTCACGTCCGAAGTAGAGGATGTTCTCGGTGAAGGCGAACCCCGCAGCGATGGTGAACGCGAACACCACGCCATCCACGGGACCATCGAAGTACTTACGGGCTGCCAGGATCAGGACCAGAAGTCCCAATGACTTGGTGAATTCCTCCACGATCGGGGCCTGGACCGTGGCCATGAAATAGGCGAAGGCTTCCTCGCTGCCAGTGGGAGCGGCAAGCGCGAAAAGTGGTTGGATCAACAAGGTGCCGGCTATGGATACGGCTGCACCCCAAGTAAAGGCGAACCAGAGGAGCCGCGGCGGCTCCGGTTCCCACCGGTCGATGAGGCGCACCGTCAACAGAACCACGGACAGTGGGATCAGTGAGACCAGGAAGCCGATGACGAACCCTGCGATGCCCGTATTGCCCAAGAGGAAAGGGATCACCAACAGCAGACTCCCCAGAGCCAGGATGGAGCCCACGATGAGCAGGGGAAGGGTGCCCCTGTTCCGGGGTGCACGCGGTGCTGGTGGCGTGGCCCAGCCTTGCGGCGGCAGGGGCGACGGGTTGCCCGGCGCCGTCTGGTAGTTCCCCGGCTGAACGCGGCCGATCCAGGTGGGATTGGCGCCTGGCTCCAGGTAGGGCCTGGGATAAGGACGCCGGCCATGCTGACCGGGTTGGTTCATGCTCATGGGAAAGAGCCTATTCCACGCCCGGAAATGTGAGCTTAAACTCATGGCCCGCTCAGGACCCCGCGCTGTGGGCACATGGGCGCTGTGATAGTTTTGAGGAGCAAATATTCCTTTTTTAATTCCGTCCCGTGAGGCGGGGAAAGGGGAGACGAGCGATGACTGAAGTCACTTCTGCGCACGTGCCGTCGCGGGTTGTACTCAACCAGGCGGATATCGATCGTGCGCTTACTCGTATCGCCCACGAGATCCTCGAAGCCAACAAAGGCTCGCAGGACCTGGTTCTGTTGGGCATTCCCAGCCGCGGTTACCCGCTGGCCGTGCGGCTCGCCAACAAGATCGCCGCAGCCGATCCCACGGTTAATGCCGGGGCCATTGTCGGCCAGCTGGACGTCACCATGTTCCGTGACGATCTCTCCCATCAGCCCACCCGGCCGCCGCACCACACGCGGCTTCCGCTGTCGGGCATCGACAACAAAGTCGTTGTACTCATTGACGACGTCCTCTACTCCGGACGCACCATCCGGGCAGCCCTGGACGCCCTGGTCGACCTTGGCCGTCCCCGTATCGTCCGCCTTGCGGTCCTGGTGGACAGGGGCCACCGCGAACTTCCCATCCGTGCCGACCACGTGGGCAAGAACCTGCCGACCTCCTCAGCGGAAAAGGTCCGGGTGCACCTTGAGGAAACTGATTCCGTGGATGGGACGCCCGTCAATGAGGTAGTTATCGAGGCAGGCAAGTGAAGCATCTTCTTTCCACTGAAAACCTGGTCGCATCCGACGCCATCCGCATCCTGGACACCGCGGAAGAGATGTCCGCAGTGGGTGACCGGGAGGTCAAGAAGCTCCCCGCACTCCGCGGCCGCACGGTAGTGAACCTCTTCTTCGAGGACTCCACGCGCACCCGGATCTCCTTTGAAGCGGCAGCCAAGCGCCTGTCCGCCGATGTCATCAACTTCGCAGCCAAGGGATCCTCCGTGTCCAAGGGTGAGTCCCTCAAAGACACCGCCCAGACCCTCGCTGCCATGGGGGCGGACGCCGTCGTCATCCGCCACTGGGCTTCGGGTGCCCCGCACCGCTTGGCTGCCACGGACTGGATCGACGCCGCAGTCATCAACGCCGGCGACGGTACCCACGAGCACCCCACGCAGGCGCTTCTGGACGCCTTCACCATGCGACGGCATTGGTCCAAGCTCAGCGGCGTGGCATCCACTGGGGCAGACCTCAAGGGCATGCGCGTCGCCATTGCAGGGGACGTGCTGCACTCCCGCGTGGCCCGGTCCAACGTCTGGCTGCTGAAGACCCTGGGTGCCGAGGTCACGTTGGTGGCGCCACCCACCCTGCTGCCCATCGGCGTCGAGCACTGGCCGTGCAAAGTCAGCTACAACCTGGACGAAACGCTGGAGGCCGGCATCGACGCCATGATGATGCTGCGCGTCCAGGGCGAGCGGATGAACGCCTCGTTCTTCCCGTCCACCCGCGAATATTCACGCCGTTGGGGCTTCGATGACGCCCGCCTCAAAGCTTTGGATGACCTGGGTATGAAGGACACCATCATCATGCACCCCGGTCCCATGAACAGGGGCCTGGAGATTTCATCCGCCGCCGCCGACTCGCCCCGCTCCACTGTGCTTGCGCAGGTTCGCAACGGCGTTTCGGTCCGCATGGCGGCCCTGTACCTGCTGCTGTCCGGGGATACCCGCGAAGCAGCCCCACTGAACACAGTCACACCGGCTTTCGCAAGCCCGTCCAGCAAGGAGAGCAACTGATGGCCGAGAACACCTATTTGATCCGCGGGGCCGCCATCCTCGGTGGCGAAGCCCAGGATCTGCTCATCCACGACGGCGTTATTGCCGCCCGGGGCACCGACCTCTCCGAGGAGGGCGCCACCGTCATCGACGGCAAGGGCCTGGTAGCTCTTCCGGGCATGGTGGACGTCCACACGCACTTGCGTGAACCCGGTCGCGAGGACGCGGAAACGGTCGAGACCGGCACCCGCGCGGCTGCCCTCGGGGGTTTTACGGCCGTCCACGCCATGGCCAACAGCAACCCTGTGGCTGACACTGCCGGCGTGGTCGAGCAGGTCCACAGCCTGGGCCGTGCGTCCGGCTGGGTTGATGTGCGTCCGGTCGGCGCAGTCACCGTGGGCTTGGCCGGCGAGCAGCTCGCCGAGCTGGGCGCCATGGCCGACTCCCGCGCCCAGGTGCGGATGTTTTCCGACGACGGCATGTGCGTTCATGACCCGGTACTCATGCGCCGCGCGCTTGAGTATGTCAAAGCGTTCGACGGCGTGGTGGCCCAGCACGCGCAGGAACCCCGCCTTACCGCCGGGGCACAGATGAACGAGGGCACAGTCTCTGCCGTTCTGGGACTGACCGGCTGGCCCGCCGTTGCCGAGGAAAGCATCATTGCCCGCGACGTCCTGCTCACCCAGCACGTCGGTTCCAGGCTGCACGTGTGCCACGTTTCCACTGCGGGGTCCGTTGAGATCGTCCGTTGGGCGAAAGCCCGGGGGATCAACGTCACTGCCGAAGTGACCCCGCACCACCTTCTCCTGACCGATGAACTGGTCCGCAGTTACGACCCCGTCTACAAGGTCAACCCGCCGCTGCGCACGGACGCTGATGTGCAGGCCCTGCGTGAAGGACTGGCCGACGGCACCATCGACGTCATCGGAACCGACCACGCCCCCCACCCCAGCGAGCACAAGGAGTGCGAGTGGGCGCAGGCGGCCATGGGCATGACGGGCCTTGAAACGGCGCTCTCGGTAGTGCAGGAAACCATGATCGAAACCGGCCTCATGACTTGGGCCGACTTCGCCAGGGTCACCTCGTTCACACCCGCCGCCATCGGCCGAGTGGCCGACCAGGGCCGTCCGCTGGAGGTTGGGGAGCCGGCCAACGTCATCCTGGTGGACCCGGCTGCGCGTTGGACGGTGGACCCCCATAAGATGGCAACCATGGGCCGCAATTCACCGTTCAAGGGCAGGGAGCTGCCCGGATCTGTGGTGGCTACCTTCTTCAAGGGCCACCCCACGGTCCTCGACGGCCGGCTCAACACGCCCTACAAGCATCCGGCAGTCAGCAGCAACTGATGAGCAACCAAACACTGACCGTGCTCATCACGGTGCCACTGATCGTCGTCGTCCTGGCGATGATCTGGCTCGGGTGGCGCAACCGGCTGAGGCGACAAGCCGACGTCGAACGCCTCCCCGGGGTACCGGAACAGCTGACGCCGGCGAGCGTCGTCGCTGATGGCCAGTACGTGACCACCACGACGGCGGGCGACTGGCTCGACCGCATCGCGGTCCAGGGATTGGGTATCCGGACCAACGCGGAACTGAGCATCCACGCTGAAGGCGTGCTGTTCGACCGCTCCGGCGCCGCCCCCGTCTTCATCCCGCGGCGGGCCCTGGTGGACAGTCGCGAAGCCAACGGCATGGCCGGAAAGTTCGTCGAAAAGGACGGCCTCCTGGTCATCAGCTGGCGGCTGGGCGCCCGGGAACTCGACACCGGGTTCCGGTCCAGGCACTCAGCCGACAAGAAGCTCCTCCTTGAAGCCCTCCAGGAATTGATCTCCGCAGCCCCTCAGGCAGATGCCGATAGTGGAAAGTAATAAAGTGACGGAAAGTAACGCAGCCACCAAAACCACCCCCTCAGCAGCAGTACTGGTGCTCGAAGACGGCCGCATGTTCCGCGGCCGCAGCTACGGCGCCCAGGGAACCGCTCTGGGAGAGGCCGTCTTCGCCACCGGAATGACCGGCTACCAGGAGACCATCACCGATCCCTCGTACGCCCGTCAGCTCGTCGTGCAGACAGCGCCGCACATCGGCAACACCGGAGTCAACAGCGAAGACGCTGAATCCCGCCGCATCTGGGTTGCGGGGTACATTGTCCGCGATGCCGCGCGCCGGCCCTCCAACTGGCGCTCCGAGCGAAGCCTTGACGAAGAACTCGTCGAGCAGGGAATCGTGGGCATCCAGGGCGTTGACACCCGTGCCATCACCCGCCACCTCCGCGAGCACAAGACCATGCGGGCAGGTATCTTCTCGGGCGAGGCCGCCCAGGCCACTGACAAGGAACTGTTGGACGCCGTCCTCGCCAGCGCACCCATGGAGGGCGCAGCCCTGGCCGAGGAAGTCTCCATCGACGAGGCCTACGTGGTTGAACCCAAGGACCACGGCTGGGAGGGCGAACCCCGCTTCTCCATCGCCGCAGTGGACCTCGGCATCAAGGCTATGACTCCGGTGCGCTTCGCCGAGCGCGGCGTACGGGTACACGTCCTGCCTGCCACGTCCACTCTGGAGGACGTCAACGCGGTCAAGCCCGACGGTTTCTTCATGTCCAACGGACCCGGCGACCCCGCCACCGCCGACCACCAGGTTTCCCTGCTGCGTTCTGTGCTGGACGAGAAACTGCCGTACTTCGGAATCTGTTTCGGCAACCAGATCCTGGGCCGGGCGTTGGGCTTTGGCACGTACAAGCTCCGCTACGGCCACCGCGGCATCAACCAGCCTGTGATGGACCGCCGCACCGGGAAGGTGGAAATTACTTCCCAGAACCACGGCTTCGCAGTGGACGCGCCGCTGAACGGATCCACGGTGGCGCCGGAAGAGCGTTACGGCCGGGTGGAAGTCAGCCACGTCTCCCTGAACGACGACGTCGTCGAAGGCCTCGCCTGCCTCGACATCCCGGCCTTCTCGGTCCAGTACCACCCGGAGGCAGCTGCCGGCCCGCACGATGCCGCGTACCTCTTCGACCGCTTCATCGACCTCATGGCCGATACCAAAGCCGCCGCTCCCGCAAAGAACAACGACTCCAAGACTGAGGACAAGAAGTAATGCCCAAGCGTACAGATCTCAAGAGCGTCCTTGTCATCGGTTCCGGTCCCATCGTCATTGGCCAGGCGGCCGAGTTCGACTACTCCGGCACCCAGGCCCTCCGGGTCCTCAAGGAGGAGGGCCTTCGGGTCATCCTGGTCAACTCGAACCCGGCCACCATCATGACGGACCCGGAGTTCGCCGACGCCACCTACGTTGAACCCATCACCCCGGAGGTGGTGGAGAAGATCATCGCCAAGGAGCGTCCGGACGCCATCCTGCCCACCCTGGGTGGCCAGACGGCCCTGAACACGGCTATTGCCCTGGATAAGAACGGCGTACTGGAGAAGTACAACGTCGAACTCATCGGTGCCAACATTGCGGCCATCGAGCTCGGCGAGGACCGTGAAAAGTTCAAGGGCGTCGTGGAGCGTTGCGGCGCCGAGTCGGCCCGCAGCCACATCATCCACACGATGGAAGAGGCTTTTGCTGCTGCAGAGGACCTGGGCTACCCCATGGTGGTCCGGCCTTCCTTCACCATGGGTGGGCTGGGTTCCGGCCTCGCGTACAACGAGGACGACCTCCGCCGTATTGTCGGACAGGGCCTCCAGTACAGCCCCACCACCGAGGTCCTGCTCGAGGAAAGCATCCTCGGCTGGAAAGAATACGAACTCGAGATGATGCGCGACAAGAACGACAACGTCGTTGTTGTCTGTTCCATCGAAAACTTTGATCCCGTCGGTGTCCACACCGGCGACTCCATCACGGTTGCCCCGGCGCTGACCTTGACGGACCGCGAGTACCAGAAGCTGCGCGACGTCTCCATCGCGGTCATCCGCGAAGTCGGCGTGGACACCGGTGGCTGCAACATCCAGTTCGCGATCGACCCCGCAACCGGCCGTGTTGTGGTCATCGAAATGAACCCTCGCGTGTCGCGTTCTTCGGCGCTTGCGTCCAAGGCCACCGGGTTCGCCATCGCGAAGATCGCCACGAAGCTCTCCTTGGGATACACCCTGGACGAGATCCCGAACGACATCACCCAGAAGACCCCGGCCTCCTTCGAGCCGACCCTTGACTACGTGGTGGTCAAGGTTCCGCGCTTCGCGTTCGAGAAGTTCCCGGCAGCAGACAACACGCTGACCACCACCATGAAGTCGGTGGGCGAAGCGATGGCCATGGGGCGCAACTTCACCGAAGCCCTGCAGAAGGCTCTGCGCTCACTGGAGCAGAAGGGCTCACAGCTGGACTTCAGTTCCGTTCCGGAATATGAAGTGGCTGAGCTGATCGAGAAGGCCAAGCGGCCCACCACGGACCGCCTGCACCAGGTGCAGCGCGCCCTCCTGGGCGGGGCTACCGTGGAGGACCTCTTCGAGGCCACCAAGATCGACCCTTGGTTCCTGGACCAGCTGCAGTTGCTCAACGAGACCGCCCAGGAAATCCGCAAAGCCGGTGTGCTGACGGAGGAAATGCTGCGGAACGCCAAGCGCCACGGCTTCTCCGATGAGCAGATCGGTGCCCTGACGCACAACAACGAGGCCGTGGTCCGCGGGGTCCGCCAGGCCCTGGGCATCCGCCCTGTCTACAAGACGGTGGACACCTGCGCAGCCGAGTTCGCCGCCTACACGCCTTACCACTACTCCTCCTATGACGAAGAGGACGAGGTTGGTCTCCACGCGAAGCCTTCCGTCATCATCCTCGGCTCCGGACCCAACCGCATCGGCCAGGGCATTGAGTTCGACTACTCCTGCGTGCACGCCTCCATGGCGCTGCGCAAGGCTGGCTACGAGACCGTCATGGTCAACTGCAACCCGGAGACGGTCTCCACCGACTACGACGTTTCCACGCGCCTGTACTTCGAGCCGTTGACCCTCGAGGACGTCCTTGAGGTCATCGCCGCGGAGGAGCGGACGGGCGGCGTCATGGGTGTGTTCGTACAGCTCGGCGGCCAGACTCCGTTGAAGCTTGCCCAGCAGCTTGCCGACGCCGGTGTTCCCATCCTGGGTACCTCGCCGGAAGCGATCGACCTTGCCGAACACCGTGGCGCCTTCGCCCGGGTCCTGGATGAAGCCGGCCTGACCTCCCCGAAGAACGGCACCGCCGTTTCCTTCGAGGACGCCAAGAAGATCGCCGACGAAATCGGCTATCCGGTACTGGTCCGCCCGTCCTACGTGCTGGGCGGCCGCGGCATGGAGATCGTTTACGACGAAGCCAACCTTTCCCGCTACATCGCGAACGCCACGGAGATCACCCCGGACCACCCGGTCTTGATCGACCGCTTCCTTGAAGATGCAGTGGAGATCGATGTCGATGCCCTCTTCGACGGCACGGACATGTACCTCGGCGGCATCATGGAGCACATTGAAGAGGCAGGCATCCACTCCGGTGACTCCGCTTGCGTCCTGCCTCCGATCACCCTTGGCAACAACGTGATCGAACGCGTGCGCACGGCCACCCGGGCCATCGCCGAGGGCGTGGGCGTCCGTGGCTTGATCAACATCCAGTTCGCACTGGCTTCGGACGTCCTGTACGTCCTGGAAGCCAACCCCCGGGCTTCCCGTACTGTTCCGTTCGTCTCCAAGGCAACGGGTGTACAGATGGCCAAGGCGGCAGCCCTCATCGGCACAGGCGTTACCATCAACCAGCTCCGCAGCGCTTACAAGATGCTGCCGGAGACGGGCGACGGTTCCACGCTGCCTTTGGACGCGCCGGTTGCCGTGAAGGAAGCGGTCCTGCCGTTCAGCCGCTTCCGCACCCCGGAAGGCAAGGTCGTCGACTCGCTGCTCGGCCCGGAAATGCGCTCCACCGGTGAAGTCATGGGTATCGACAAGCACTTCGATACCGCTTTCGCCAAGAGCCAGGCAGCGGCCAACAACGCGCTGCCCACCGAAGGGAAGATCTTCGTTTCCGTGGCCAACCGCGACAAGCGTTCGGTGATCATGGGCGTCAAGCGGCTCTCGGACCTTGGCTTCGAGATCGTATCCACGGGTGGCACCGCCGATGTCCTGCGCCGCAACGGCATCCAGGCGACTCCGGTCCGCAAGGTTGCCGAGGGAAGCAGCGCCGAAGGCGAGGGAACCATCGCGGACCTCGTCATCGCCGGCGAGATCGACATGGTCTTCAACACCCCGTCCGGTGGCGAAGCACGCAGCGACGGATACGAACTCCGCGCCGCAGCCACCTCCATCGGCATTCCCTGCATCACCACCGTTGCGGAGTTCAACGCGGCAGTCCAGGCGATCGAGGCCCTGCGGACCTATGAATGGTCGGTGACCAGCCTGCAGGAGCACGCAGCCAACCTGTCGGCCGCCATGGAAGCCGCACGTGGCTGAGTCTGCAGCATCGCAGCAGGCGCAGCCGGTCCGGGAGTCTTTCGGCTCCCGGCTGGCTGCGGCCATGCTTGAGCGTGGCCCGCTCTGCGTAGGCATCGACCCGCACCCCCAGCTTCTGGCTGACTGGGGTTTGAACGACGACGTCGCCGGGCTGGAGCGCTTCTCATTGACAGTTGTGGAGGCGGTGGCTTCCCTCGCTGCCGCAGTCAAGCCGCAGGTGGCACTGTACGAGCGCCACGGTTCAGCGGGCATGGCTGTGCTGGAGCGAGTGCTCGCCGCATCAGCGGAAGCGGGCGTTCTCAGCATCGCGGATGCCAAACGCGGAGACATCGGGTCAACCATGGCTGCTTACGCGGACGCCTGGTTGCGCGATGGTTCGTCTTTGGCCGCAGACTCGGTGACCCTGAGCCCTTATTTGGGATTTGAGTCGCTGCGTCCGGCTCTGGACCTCGCTGCCCAGTACGGCCGGGGAGTGTTCGTGCTTGCACTGACGTCGAACCCCGAAGGAAAGTCCGTTCAACATGTCGGAGGCGAGCAGTCCGTTGCCCGCAGGATCGTTTCCGCTGCGGCCGCAGAGAACCAGCGCTATGAAGGTGTCCTGGGGTCGGTGGGCCTGGTTGTCGGTGCCACGATTGGTTCGGCGCTGACGGACCTGGACATCGAGCTTGGCCCGGTCCGCGGAGCGATTCTTGCGCCGGGACTCGGAGCCCAGGGCGCGACGCCTGCCGACCTTCGTGCCACCTTCGCTGATGCCTATCCGCAGGTTCTGGCCACCTCCAGCCGGGGAATCCTGGCCGCAGGTCCTTCGGCGGCTGCGCTGCGCGATGCGGCCGAGGAGACGCTGGCCGGACTTCGTTCCTGAAGCAACGCGGGGTCACTTTTGGCCCATGATGGGCCTTCCAAAGGGCCATAAGTGACCCCGCGTTGCTCCAACTCATTGCGCAACCGGGTCCCTGGCGGTAGGTTCAGGATCAGTCGCGTGATGTGCATCACAAACTCGATCTGACAGGGGTTCGGCAGTGGGCCTGAAAGAGCTGACACCGCAAGAGCGTGCCGATGCGTTGGAAAAGGCCGCCAAGGCCAGGGCTGTGAGGGCCGCAGCCAAGGAGCGGCTGAAGCGCGGAGAAGTGAGTATCGCGGAGTTGATTGCCTCTGGCGACTCGGACGAGGCGATCGCGCGGATGCGCGTAGTGGAGTTGCTGGAAGCTTTGCCGGGCATCGGCCCGGTCCGGGCGGCGGGGATCATGGCGGATATCGGCATTGCCGGATCACGGCGCATCAGGGGGTTGGGAATCCACCAGGCCCGGGCGCTGGTAGATTTTATGGATACCCAACAAAGCGTTTGACGCATCTCCCCGAAGGAATCCGTGAGCAAGAATCCTGGACTGACCGTCCTTGCAGGCCCCACTGCCGTTGGCAAAGGAACCGTATCCACGTATATCAGGGACAACTATCCAGAGGTTTGGCTTTCGGTTTCAGCCACCACCCGGGCCGCCCGTCCCGGTGAGAAGGACGGTGTCCACTACTTCTTCAAGTCAGCAGAAGAGTTCGATGCCCTGGTAGCCGACGGCGAACTGCTCGAATGGGCGGTAGTTCACGGCCAGAACCGCTACGGGACCCTTCGCAGCACCGTCGATGCCGCGATCGCCGAGGGCAAGTCGGTCCTCCTGGAAATCGACCTCCAAGGTGCGCGACAGGTCAAGGCGGCTGTGCCGGACGCCAACTTCGTCTTCCTGGCCCCGCCCAGCTGGGACGAAATGGTCCGTCGCCTGGTCGGCCGCGGCACTGAAACGGCGGAGGAACAGCAGCGCAGGCTGGAAACCGCTAAACTGGAACTTGCTGCTGAACCGGAGTTTGACCACACCGTCATTAATGACGACGTTCGCCGGGCAGCGGACGAGCTTGTTTCACTCATGGGGCTTACCCCGCACGGACGCTAAAGCGTCTGTTTGTTGGCCCGCTAGAATTTGGAGAATTCGTGTCCACGAACCTTGAAGGCATCATCAACCCGCCGATCGATTCGCTGCTTGAGGCTGCCGATTCCAAGTACGGCCTGGTGATCTTCGGCGCCAAGCGTGCCCGCCAGATCAACGCTTACTACGCCCAGCTGCATGAGGGCCTGTTCGAGTACGTCGGTCCCTTGGTTGACACCAAGCTGAACGAGAAGTCGCTTTCGATCGCCCTCCGCGAGATCAACGAAGGCCTTCTGGTTTCCACGCCGATCGAGCCCGCAGAATAAAGCAGACTGCCTGTTGACGGAGGTCACGTGCGCATAGTCCTCGGAGTCGGGGGAGGGATTGCAGCCTACAAGGTTGCATCGCTCCTCCGGCTTTTTACTGAAGCCGGCCATCAGGTGACGGTCATCCCTACAGAGGCAGCCACCCGTTTTGTCGGGGTTGCCACGTGGGAGGCCCTTTCCGGCAACCCGGTGAGCAACAGCGTCTTCGACGACGTCGACAAGGTCAACCACGTGCGCCTGGGGCACCAGGCGGACCTGATCGTCATTGCTCCGGCCACTGCCGACCTCCTGGCCAAGGCAGCCACCGGGCAGGCGAACGACCTCCTCACCAACACCCTGCTCATGGCTCACGGCCCGGTACTCTTCGCGCCCGCGATGCATACCGAAATGTGGCAGCATGCGGCAACCCAAGCCAACGTGGAAACGTTGCGCAGCCGTGGCGTGACGGTTCTGGAACCAGCTTCCGGACGCCTCACGGGCGCCGATTCCGGTCCGGGCAGGCTCCCGGAACCGGAAGCCATCTTTGCCGCCGCCATGGCCTTGGCGGAGGCCTCCGGCATGTCGGAGAGTGCCCCAGCACAGGCGGCCGCCCATGCATCGCTCGCTGGCAGGACGGTTACCATTTCCGCGGGTGGAACCAGGGAGGCCCTGGATCCGGTCAGGTTCCTCGGCAACCGTTCCTCGGGCAAGCAGGGCGCAGCGCTGGCCGATGCCGCTTTGGCCGCCGGGGCCAGGGTCCGTTTCCTGTCCGCACACATGGACGTGGCGCCGCCGGCCGGCGTCGAGCTTGTCCGCGTTGAGTCAGCCTTGGAGCTGCGCGAGGCAGCGCTGAAGGCGGCAGTGGATTCGGACGTCGTCATCATGGCCGCGGCCGTGGCGGACTTCCGTCCGGCAGAGGTTTCGGACACAAAAATCAAGAAGGTCGACGGCGAGGACGCACCTGTGGTGCGCCTGGTCCGGAACCCTGACATCCTGCACGAGCTTGTTCAGAGGCGGAATGCTGAAGGCGGCCAGCAGCTGATTGTCGGCTTCGCGGCAGAAACCGGGGACGCGCAGGGCGATGTCCTGGCGCATGCGGCCGCCAAACTCAAACGCAAGGGCTGCGACCTCCTTGTTGTCAATCACGTTGGTGTTGGCCGGGTCTTCGGGCAGGACGACAACTCGGTGGTGATCCTTTCCGGCCACGGCGCTGAACCGCAATCCGCGGCCGGAACCAAGGCAGACGTCGCCGCCGCAGTGATTGACCGGGTGAGTGCCGAACTCGCGCAGGTCTTTCCGGCCCTGTGACTGATCCCACGCCGGAATTCTTAGCAAAGGGACACACGGCAGATGACGTGATCCCGCAACACAGTAAGGTGGTCGAGTGACTTTACCGCTGCACCATGAACACCATGGCACCCCGTCCAAGCTCCGCCTCTTCACCTCCGAGTCGGTTACTGAAGGGCACCCGGACAAGATCTGCGACCAGATCAGCGACTCCATTCTTGACGCGTTGCTGGCAGCGGATCCTGAGTCCCGCGTGGCCGTTGAGACCATGGCCACAACCGGCCTGGTGCACGTGGCAGGCGAAGTCACCACCGATGCTTACGTCGAAATTCCGCAGATCGTCCGCGAGACCATCCTGGGAATCGGCTACGACTCCTCCGCCAACGGCTTTGACGGCGCCCGCTGTGGTGTTTCCGTATCCATCGGCCAGCAGTCCAACGACATCGCCGGTGGGGTCTTCAACTCGCTTGAAGCGCGTGAAGGTCGCCAGGAGGACGACTACGACCTCCAGGGCGCCGGCGACCAAGGCATCATGTTCGGCTACGCCAGTGATGAAACGGCGTCGTACATGCCGACCCCCATTTGGTTGGCCCACCGCCTGTCGGAGCGCCTGACGGAAGTCCGCAAGAACGGCGAACTTGCCTACCTGCGGCCCGACGGCAAGACACAGGTCACGGTTGGGTACGACGGCGACCGCCCGGTTTCCGTCGAAACCGTAGTAATCTCCAGCCAGCACGCAGAGGAAGCAAGCCTTGATCAGCTCCGCGCGGACCTGGCAAGCTACGTCATCGAACCCGTGCTGGCCGCGTCAAACCTTGACCTCTCCCGCACAGCGAACATCCTGAACCCCGCCGGCGCTTTTGTCATCGGTGGACCGGTGGGCGATGCCGGTTTGACCGGGCGCAAGATCATCGTTGACACCTACGGCGGATTCTCCCGCCACGGCGGTGGTGCTTTCTCAGGCAAGGATCCGTCCAAGGTGGACCGTTCAGCTGCCTACGCCATGCGGTGGGTCGCCAAGAACGTTGTGGCCGCAGGACTTGCCAAGCGTGCCGAGATCCAGATCGCCTACGCGATTGGCCAGGCGCGTCCCGTGGGAACCTACGTGGAGACCTTCGGCACCGAAACCGTGGACCCTGCCCGCATCAGCGAAGCGATCGACGAACTCTTTGATCTTCGGCCGCGGGCCATCATCGATGCCCTGGACCTCAAGCGGCCCATCTACGCCAAGACTGCCGCTCACGGCCACTTCGGACGGGATGAGCCCGACTTCACCTGGGAGCGGTTGGACCGCGTTGCGGACCTCAAGGAGTACTTCAACGCCTGACGTGGCTCCCGCGAACGGCCCGATGTTGTTTTGTCGGGGGTTCGTGATTGGCTTTAGCCAGAGAGATGCCCGCAGCGGGTCAATCCCGCTGCGGGCATTTCCCGTTGAAAGTGAAGCGTTTTCGGTGCGATGAGTTGGAGGTGACGGGAATGGCAGCGAACGATGTCCAACCTTCATTGCTCCAACCCTCGCTCCTGCAGGGTTTCCCCGACCGGATGCCGGCCAATGGACCCCCTCTGGCCGCGGTGGATCCTGTTGCGCGGGTCATCCTTGAGTCATCCCTTCCCCACCTGGACAGGCCCTTCGATTACAGCGTTCCCGCCGAACTGGCGGATGTAGCATCTCCGGGCGTTCGGGTGAAAGTGAAGTTCAACGGCCAGGATCTCAATGGCTACATCATCGAACGCCGCGGTTCCTCGGATGCAGCACACGCGCTCACGGCCCTGCATAAAGTCGTGTCACCGGTGGCGGTCCTGACTCCGGCCGTCTCCGAGTTGGCCAGCACCGTGGCTGCCCGCTACGCCGGTACCCTCAGCGACGTTCTGCGGACGGCTGTGCCTCCCCGTGTGGCCAAGGTGGAGAAGGAACTGCTGGCCGGGGATTTGGACGCCGATGTCGCAGAGCTGAAGCCCTTCACCGAGGCCCATGCCTGGGCAGCGTACTCCAACGGCACGTCGTTTCTGCAGCACCTGGCCAGCGGCGGTTCGCCCAAAGCTGTCCTCACGGCCCTCCAGGGCTTCGGCCCGGGTAGCTGGGCTTCTCTCGTCGCGTCAGCCGTCGCCACAGTCCGCTCCTCGGGGCGGGGCGCGGTGGTGGTGGTTCCGGATTACCGGGACCTTGAGCAGCTGGAGTCTGCCCTGGCCAAGGTCCTGCCTGCATCGGACGTTGCCCGGCTCACTGCGGACGATGGGCAGACGCCCCGCTACAGGAGCTTCCTGCGGCTCCTGAGCGGTGCGGCCGGTGTAGCTATCGGCACCCGCTCTGCTGCCTACGCGCCGGTCAAGGACCTAGGGCTGGTGGTGTGCTGGGATGACGGCGACGACGTCCACATCGAGCAACGCGCTCCCTACGCCCATTCCCGTGAAGTGTTGTTGCTCCGGGCCGAGCAGGAGGGAGCGGCGTGTCTCATGGCGTCCCACAGCCGCAGCACAGAGTTGCAGCGGCTCGTGGAAATGCAGTGGGCGGCGCCCATCGAAGCTCCCCGCACCACAGTTCGCGCTACCGTGCCGCGCGTCCTCAATACCGCTGACAGCTTCGAGCAGGAACGCGACCCCTTGGCCCGGATTGCCCGTTTGCCCGGTGCGGCATGGCGCGCGGCCAAAGATGGCCTGGAGCGCGGCCCCGTCCTGGTGCAGGTGGCCCGCGCTGGATACGCGCCGTCCTTGGTCTGTGAGACGTGCCGTGAGCTTGCCCGCTGCAACGTTTGCCAGGGGCCTTTGGCGGTCTCCAGCAGTTCGGCCATGCCGGCGTGCCGCTGGTGCTCCACACCGGCTCCGCAGTGGCGCTGCACGCACTGCAGCGGAACCAGGCTGCGCAGGGGAGCCGCCGGAGTCATGAGGACTGCGGAGGAATTGGGACGGGCGTTCCCTGGCAAGCCGGTGGTGACCTCGTCGGGCGAGAACATCAAAGCCATGGTCCCTGATGCTCCTGCCTTGGTGGTTGCCACGGTCGGGGCAGAGCCTGTGGCTTCCGCCGGATATGCCGCGGCGCTGTTGCTGGATGGCAATTCATTGCTCCGGCGGGAAAACCTGCGTGCAGGAGAGGACACCGTTCGCCGCTGGCTCAATGCCGCTTCCCTCGTGAAGCCTGCCAGCCAAGGCGGGCTGGTAGTGATCACCGCGGATGACACCGCGGCCACGGGCGCACTCTTGCGGTGGGACGCTGCAGGCTATGCGTCGAGGGAGCTCGCGTTGCGGAGAGAGCTCCAGCTGCCGCCCGCGGTCCGGGTGGCCTCCGTGACTGGCTCAAGGGCCGACGTCGGGCACTTTTCCGAAGCTTTCGAGGCCAGTGCTCCGCTGGCGTCCGGCACCAAACTCCGCACTGCCGGTCCGGCCCCGGTGCAATTGTTCGCCGGAGGGTCGCCAACTGCGGCCGAAGAGGCTGACGCAGATGTCAGGACGCTGTACTTCATTCCGTATACCGAGGCCGCGGAAACAACTCGAGCCATGCGGGCGGTCAAGGCCGTGAACGCTGCCAAGCGCACGGCAGGGCCGGTGCAGCTGCGCCTGGACGGTGTGGACGTCCTCTAGGCGCCCAGGTACCCGGACTACGACTTGCGCCGGCGCAGGGAAACGACTTCTTCAGCTGCGGCGAGAAGTTGCCGTGCCGACTCGTTCCAGTTGAAGGTGGATGCGCGTTCCACCGAACTGCGGGAACGTTGCTGCCACAAATCCTGGTCACCCAGGGCGGTTACTGCAGCGGCGAAGTCCGTGGGCGATTCCGGATCGACGTAACTGACGGCGTCGCCACCGACCTCCCTGAAGATCGGGATATCGCTGGCAATCACCGGGGTTCCGAGGGCCATGGCCTCCACCAGCGGCAACCCGTATCCTTCAGCGCGGGAGAGGCTGATCAGCGCGGTTGCCCGGAGCAGGAGGTCGTCGTATTCGGCGTCGGTCACACCGTTGTGGAAGACGACTCTGGCCCCTGCGGGAACAATGGCCTCAAGTTCTGCCCGGCGGTCCGCAGTGATGCGGCTCAGCAAGTGCAAGGTGTAGTCCGGTAGTCCGGCCATGCCCCGGATCATGGTTTCCACGTTCTTGTATGGCATGAACGAACCCATGTACAGCAGCGTCTTATCGGCGCCGGCTGTTGCATCCCGTGGCGTTTGCCCTGGCTGCGGAGCATTCCCCACAATCCGGACCGGCCGCTTGGTCAGCCTGTATTTGGCCATCAGTGCCTCGGTGGTGTGGCTGATGGTGGCCACGATGTCGGCCCGGTTCAAGAGGAGCCGTTGTGGCCAGAACGCTTTGTGGTAGAGCCGCCAAAGGAGACGGATCGGGGCGGGAAGGAAGCCCGGGGGAGCAGGGTGTTCGTAGTAGATGAGGTCGTGGAGGGTGAGAACCAGTCCATACTTGCGCCCCAGCGTGCCCATGGTCTGCATGGGGCACACCACCACGTCGGCGCCCAGGGGGTTGACCTTTCGCGCTACGAAGAGCTCCAGTGGGGAGAGTGGGCTGTTGACCATCACGTACGGGACGTCAGGCAGCAGGGCGAGTTGTCGCTTGTCGCTGACCAGCATGGTGACGTCCGCGAGTTTCGACGTGGCGGCTATGAGGCTGGAACCGTACCGGCTGATGCCATCGTGGTGGTCCGTTCTGGTAAAGCGGGCGTCGATGACAATTTTCACGCGGGGTGTTCCTCCAGGAAGATGCGGATCGCTGTTGCTGCGGGGACCGGGGTTTCATAGTGGATCAAATGCCCGACGTCGGGAATCACTTCCAGCTTTGCGTCCGGCAAACGCTCCATCAGCTTGTACTGGTTGGGGAGGGTGGCGATCTCATCCTTTTCCCCGGCGACCAGGAGGACCGGGAGAGTGAGTTGTTCGGCTACTTCCGCCACGTTCCCCGAGACTGAGGCCTTGAAGGATTCAAGCAGGCTCTTCCTGTCCGCGAAGGCGCTGAAGTAGGCATCGTGCTGCCCATGGATAAAGCGGCGGAGTGCTTTGTCCTTGGTCTTTGCCATGGTGATGCTCATGACGCGGACGATCACGCGGTTCCGGAGGACAGCGAGGCCTGCACGGCGGGGAAGCTTGGCGGATGCTTGGTAATACAGCACGGCCAGCTTGGTCATGATGCCTTTGGGACCTTCCAGTGCCGGTGCGGCAATGGGGTTGATCAGGATCAAGGGGTGGACGGCGCCGGGATGTGAGGCTGCGAAGTGGCTGGCCACGATCGAACCGAAGGAGTGGCCCAGCAGTACGGTTTTGGGACCCAATCCGAGCGCTGCCATGAAGCTGGAGATGAACCGCCCGTAACGCTCAACAGTGTGTTCATCATCTACGAACGGCTCCGAACTTCCGAACGCCGGCAAGTCGGGCATGATGATGCGCATTTCCGGAAGCTGATCCACTACGCGCAATAGCCCGTGATGGTCTCCCCGGAAACCATGGATGACCAGGATCGTGCGTGTTGTGGAAGTGGCCTCGACCGGTTCGTACGTCCAGTAGGCCACGGTACTGCCGTCGACGTCGATATCTGAAGCGGTAGTCCGTCCGGCGAGGGCTTCACTGAAGAATCCATTGGGAGCCTGCGCGCCGTCGGGGGAGTGCGCGGTGTCCACTGTTTCCATGGCGATATTCCCTAGTTCACGTTGTCCGGGTGGGAACCGGTTCGATGGTGCCGTTCGAGTCCTGCCATTCCGTCCATGTCGGAAGGATCCAGCTCAAAATCGAACACGTTGAAGTTTTCCTTGATCCGTCCCGCCGAGCTCGCTTTGGGGATGATGA
Source organism: Paenarthrobacter histidinolovorans (assembly GCF_014647595.1). Lineage (GTDB taxonomy): Bacteria > Actinomycetota > Actinomycetes > Actinomycetales > Micrococcaceae > Arthrobacter > Arthrobacter histidinolovorans. The sequence continues at coordinate 178,248 of NZ_BMPM01000004.1, forward strand.
GGTTTCCCAATTGGAGGTGCCACCGGATGATGACCTGGGCAGGAGTTTTTCCGTGCTTTTCGGCAAGGGAGATGATGGCTGGGTCGGCCAGGACCTGCCCACGGCCAAGGGGACTCCATGCCTCGGTGGCGATCCCCAGCTGTTGGTGCAGTGTACGCAGCCTGGTTTGCTGCAGCCAGGGGTGAAGTTCGATCTGGTTGACGGCCGGGACTACTTCGGCCTTCTGCATCAGCTCGTCGAGATGGCCGGGCTGGAAGTTCGACACCCCGATCGCCCGTACCTTGCCTTCGCGGTACAGGGTTTCCAGTGCCTTGTACGTCTCCACGAAAAGTCCACGTCCGGCGCAGGGCCAGTGGATGAGGTAAAGATCCACGTAGTCGAGCCCAAGGTTCGCAATGGAGGTATCGAAGGCCCGGAGCGTCGAGTCGTAACCCTGGTCGTCGTTCCAGACCTTGGTGGTCACGAACAGGTCTTCGCGGGAAAGGGTGTGCACGGATTCCCCGGAACCCCCCGCGCCTGTGTTCGCTTGGGCGGCATCACCAATCGCACCGCCAAGCGCACGCCCGACGCCAACCTCATTGCCATACATTGCTGCTGTGTCGAAACGCCGGTACCCCTCACCCAGGGCGGTCGCCACCAACGCTTCGGCGTCCTTGGGCGGTACCTTGTAAAGGCCGTATCCCAAGCGTTCCATTTGTACGCCGTTGTTCAATGTCAGCCGGCCCGGGAATCTCATAGCAACGACTCTACCCATTTCCTGCACGAATGCTTCAGGAGTGGCCATTGAAAGTGACCAGGCGTCGCGCGGAAGCTTCGTCCAGGATGAGGTCCGTAGCAAGTCCGGCAGCCAGGGCTCCCTGCAGTCCGTTGATCTTGGAGGCGCCCGACACCACGCAAATCCTGCGCCGGACCTGCCGCAACTGTTCGTGGCTGGGGCCGGTTGAGCGTTCGTTCAGTGTGATGCCGTCCGAGGATCCATCACTCCGGAAGAACACCGTGGCGACGTCGCCCACCACGTCGTCAGCTGCCAGCATGGAGAGGTCGCGTTCATCCAGGTAGCCGCCGGCATATACGTGGCTTGGGTAGTCCGAGTCAACGGATCCGACACCGAAAATGGCGATGCTCATGCGGGCCTGCAAATCGAGGATCCTTTGAACGCTACGCTCATTCCACATGGCGGTCTTTGTGGCGGCATGATCAAAAAAGGCAGGGACCGGGAATTGTTCAACCCTTGCCCCGTAGGCACTGCCGAAGCGCCGCATGATGTCACTGGCATACGTAATGCCGGTGGTTTGCATGTTTCCGGCGCCGTTGAGCTGGACCACGATGCTGTCATGGGTCACCTTGCGGGTGAGGTGCCGGCTGACGGCGCTGAGCGTGGCGCCCCAGGCCACGCCGATGATGGCGTTCGAGTCCACCAGGGGTCCAATGGTCCTGGCTGCCTGCATGGCGACGCGGTCCAGGGTCTCGGCTTCGTTGAGCGTGTCGAGCACCGGAACGACGTGAACATCCACTCCGTACTGGTTCCTGATCTGGCTCTCCAGCTCGGGGCCGGTGTCAAACGGGCTTCGAATCTGCACCTGGACCAGGCCGGTTTCCCGGGCCGACGACAGCAGCCGGGACACCGTGGATCTGGACGTCCGGAGCTCGCGGGCGATCGCATCCATGGTCAGATCCTGAAGGTAGTACATCTGTGCAGCCCGGAGCGCATCCGAGTGACGTGATCGTGCCATCTCATTTCCTTACTGCACGTTTGTGCAAATAGCTTGACTCCATTTTCCACCTTCGCAAGATTAGTGGTGAACGGTGCAGCAGCGAGTGGCGCGGCGCACGAACCAAGCCCAAGGGAGCAGTTTTGGGACACAACAGGATTTCCGGTAGCTCACAGCACGCACAGCAGCGTGACTCAGTCGTCGCACTTCAGGAGCGGCCAACGGCGAAGGTCCTCATTATCGGCGGTGGCATCAACGGCGTCGGAACGTTCCGCGACCTCGCTCTCCAAGGCGTCGACGTAGCCCTTGTCGAACGCGGCGACTACTGCCAGGGTGCCAGCGGCGCTTCGTCGCACATGATCCATGGCGGCATCCGCTACCTCGAGAACGGCGAGTTCCGCCTGGTCCAGGAATCTGTGGTTGAACGAAACAGGCTGCTCCGGATCGCCCCCCACTACGTCAAGCCTCTGCAGACCACCATCCCGATCTTCAGTACCTTCTCCGGAATCCTGTCCGCTCCCACGCGCTTCCTCACCCACAAGCAGGGCAAGCCCAAGGAGCGCGGTGCGTTCCTCATCAAGGTTGGTCTGAGCATGTACGACTTCTTCTCCCGTGACGGCGGCAGCGTTCCCCGCCACCAGTTCCGTGGCCGGACCAGGGCCCTGGCTGAACTTCCCAAGCTGCACTCCGGTATCAAGTACGCAGCAACCTACTTTGATGCCTCCGTACACAACCCGGAGCGACTGACCCTGGATGTCCTGCAGGATGGCGAGAAGGCCGGCCTCGGGGGTGGGCTTCCCGGGGGAAGCGCCCGAGCCAGCAACTACGTCTCGCTCGTCTCCATGGGAACAGACGGAGTCCGGCTCCGGGACGAACTGACCGGCAAGGAATTCGACTTCCAGGCCGATGTCATCGTCAACACCACTGGCGCGTGGGTTGACCTCACCAACCAGGCCATGGGTGCTGCCAGCAAGTTCATGGGCGGTACCAAGGGTTCCCACATCGTCCTGGACCACCCCGAATTGCTCGCCGCGTGCAACGGCCGCGAGATCTTCTTCGAGCACACCGATGGCCGCATCGTGCTGATCTACCCGATGGGCGACCGCGTATTGGTCGGAACCACGGATGTCGATGCTGATATGTCCGAAGACGCAGTCTGCACGGACGAAGAAATCGACTACTTCTTCGACCTCGTCGGCCATGTTTTCCCAACCATCAAGGTGGACCGGGACCAGATCGTCTACAGCTTTGCCGGCGTTAGGCCCCTGCCCCGGCACGATGAAACCCAGCCGGGATTCGTCTCCCGCGACTACCGCATCGAACGCAACGTCCGCACCGGAGACGACGCCGTGCCAACACCTGGCGGCAAGGCCGCCGTCGTACTCAGCCTGGTAGGCGGTAAGTGGACAACATTCCGTGCACTGGCTGAACACATGACCAATGACGTCTTGCGCGAACTCGGCATGGAGCGCAAGGTCTCGACGGCGAAACTCGCCATCGGTGGCGGTGCCGGCTTCCCGGCTACGGAACAGGGCGAACAGGAATGGATCAAGAAGCACATGGGCCCCGGCCTGGATGCCGACCGTGTCGCTGTCCTGCTGACCCGCTACGGGACCCGTGCCGAAGATGTCATTGAGTACCTCAACGCCGGGCAGGACCAGCCGCTGCGGTCGACCCGCGAACTCAGCGTCCGCGAACTGGCCTTCATGGCCGAGCGCGAGCAGATCGGGCACCTGATCGATGTCCTAATCCGCCGGACGTCACTGGCCTTCCGTGGACTGGTGACGGGGGAACTGCTCAACGAAATCGCCGCAGCACTGTCCGAACCGCTTGGTTGGGACGCCGCAAGGCGTGAAGCTGAAATCCGCCACGCACAGGAGGTTCTTCAGCGGTTCCACAAGGTTGACGTGCACAGCCTCGTAGCCTGAGGCCGGCTGAGGAAACAGCTTGACCGCCCCTGCGTGCGGCAGGGGCGGAATGGGGTAGGTGGGCCCGATAGGGGAGCACCACACCGGGACGGTTCCGGAGACAACGGAACCGTCCCAACAGCCTCTTCACCCGCGAAGAAGCTGACAACAGAAAATAGAGGAGTCAAAGATGTCTCTTGGAATTGTTTTCCTTTCCGAAGTATTCGGAACCATGATGCTGACCCTGTTGGGTTGCGGCGTTGTGGCCAACGTTGCGCTCAAAGGCACCAAGGGCAACAACGCTGGATTCTTGATGGTGACGTGGGGCTGGGGTATTGCGGTCTTCGCGGGCGTTTTCGTGGCCGCAAAGTCCGGTGCGCACCTGAACCCGGCAGTTACTTTGGGCTTGCTGGTCAACGGAAAAGGCGAGTATGCGCCGGACGTTGCGGTGACCTTCGGTTCCACCCTGACGTATTTCGGCGGTGAACTGCTCGGTGCCTTCCTTGGCGCAGTAGTTTGCTGGCTCGCTTACAAGCAGCACTTCGACGAAGAGCCCCTGGCAGCGAACAAGCTGGGTACTTTCTCCACTGGACCGGCCATCCGCTCAACTCCGTGGAACCTCATCACCGAAATCATCGGCACGTTTGTACTGGTCTTCGTCATCCTGACCTTCGGAGGAACCCCTTCGGGCCTCGGCCCGCTGGCAGTTGCTTTGCTGGTTGTTGGTATCGGTGTCTCCCTCGGTGGTCCCACCGGCTACGCAATCAACCCGGCACGTGACCTTGGCCCGCGCATCGCACACGCCGTCCTGCCCATCAAGGGCAAGGGCTCCAGCGACTGGGCTTACTCCTGGATTCCGGTGGTTGGACCACTGGTTGGCGGTACCCTGGCCGGGCTCGTGGGTCTCCTTGTACCCGGCATCATGCCTGCCCTTGCCGGATGATCCTCCGCGCCACAATCTCCCTTATCCGCACACAGCAGACCACCACTGAGTAACCAACAACATCAGACAAGGACGTCACCATGAATCAATACGTCATCGCCATTGACCAGGGCACCACCAGCTCACGCGCCATCGTCTTCGACCACTCCGGCAACATCGTGTCCACGGGCCAGATGGAACACGAGCAGATCTTCCCGCAGGCAGGCTGGGTTGAGCACAACCCTGCAGAGATCTGGAACAACACCCGGGAGGTCATTGCCTCGGCACTGTCAAAGGCGAATCTGACGCGGCACGATATTGCCGCCGTCGGAATTACCAACCAGCGCGAAACCGCGGTTGTCTGGGACAAGAACACCGGTGAAGCCGTCTACAACGCCATTGTCTGGCAGGATACCCGCACCCAGCCGATCGTTGACGAATTGGCACAGGACGGCGGGCTTGAGCGGTTCAAACAGAAAGTTGGCCTTCCCCTGGCCACGTACTTCTCTGGAACCAAGATCAAGTGGATCCTGGACAACGTCGACGGCGCCCGTGAAAAGGCCGAAGCAGGCGACCTCCTCTTCGGCAACACCGATGCGTGGGTTCTCTGGAACCTGACCGGCGGCGTCGATGGCGGCGTGCACGTCACAGACGTGACCAACGCTTCCCGGACCCTGTTCATGGACCTCGAAACGCTGCAGTGGGACCAGGAAATCCTGGACGTCTTCGGTGTTCCGGCTTCCATGATGCCCACCATCAAGTCCTCTTCCGAGGTCTACGGTCAGGTCCACACGTCACAGTTGCTCCGCGAGACCCCCGTGGCCGGAATCCTGGGTGACCAGCAGGCCGCTACCTTCGGTCAGGCCGCGTTCCAGGCCGGGGAAGCCAAGAACACCTACGGCACCGGCTGCTTTCTGATCTTCAACACCGGCGAGGAGATTGTCCACTCCAAGAACGGCCTGCTCACCACCCTCGGCTACAAGCTGGGAGACGCGAAGCCGCATTACGCCCTGGAAGGTTCCATCGCCGTCACTGGTTCGTTGATCCAATGGCTGCGCGACAACCTGGGTATGATCAGCTCCGCTCCGGAGGTTGAGGAACTCGCCGCGGCGGTGAAGGACAACGGAGGTGTTTACATCGTTCCCGCGTTCTCCGGCCTTTTCGCTCCGTACTGGCGGGCGGATGCCCGTGGCGCAATCGTTGGCCTGACCCGCTTCGCCAACAAGGGGCACATCGCCCGCGCGGCGCTGGAAGCCACGGCTTTCCAGACCCGAGAGGTCCTCGACGCCGTCAATGCGGACTCGGGCGTTCCGCTCACCGAGTTGAAGGTCGACGGCGGCATGGTCGCCAACGAGGCACTCATGCAGTTCCAGGCAGACATCCTCGGCGTTCCCGTGGTTCGCCCGAAGGTAGTCGAGACCACGGCCCTCGGTGCTGCCTACGCAGCCGGTCTCGCCGTCGGCTTCTGGAAGGACCTGGGCGAACTGAGCGCCAACTGGAACGAAGACAAGCGCTGGGAGCCCCAGTTGCCGGCAGAGGAGCAGGAGCGCCAGTTGCGGCTCTGGAAGAAGGCCGTGACAAAGTCCATGGACTGGGTCGACGAGGACGTCAAGTAAGGTCGGCGACCCAACGCCTTAGCCGTTATGGGGGCCCCGCCCGCTTCGCGGACGCCCGAAGCCGCTCCCGGGCCCCCATAACGGCACGGCGTCAGTGAGCCGGTCTTCCCTAAGCCGCTCGCTGCGAGCTGGGAGTTTGATCGTGCGCTATTGTAGATCTATGCGTGCGATCCTTCTGCTTAGTTAGCCGCCCGGCTTTATCAGCCGTGCGGCAGCCCCTCCATTGTCGAGGGGCTTTTGTGTGTCCGGGGCTTTCCAGGACCGCAGCAGGAGGACATAACCGCCATCGAAGAAAAGAAGAGGGCAGCAGTGAGCGTTCAGCCGGAGACCGAGACCGGAACAGCACAGACAGCCGCAGCCGAAGCGCCAGAAGAGGGCGTCTACAGCTTCGCTGCGATGGAAGCCAAGTGGCCGCAGGTCTGGGAAGACCTCAAAGTCTTCACGCCTGCCGACGACGGCTCGCGCGAACGCCGCTACGTCCTGGACATGTTCCCTTACCCCTCTGGCGACCTCCACATGGGTCACGCCGAAGCGTTCGCCATGGGCGACGTCGTGGCCCGTTACCTGCGTCAGAAGGGCTTCGACGTCCTGCACCCGATCGGATGGGACTCCTTCGGCCTGCCCGCCGAAAATGCGGCCATCAAGCGCAACGCGCACCCCAGCGAGTGGACTTACGCGAACATCGAGACCCAGGCGGCCTCGTTCAAGCGTTACGCCATCTCGGCCGACTGGTCACGGCGTATCCACACTTCCGACCCTGAGTACTACCGGTGGACGCAATGGCTGTTCAAGCGCTTCTACGAGCGTGGCCTGGCATACCGCAAGGATTCCCCGGTCAACTGGTGCCCCAAGGACCTCACGGTCCTGGCTAACGAGCAGGTCGTTAACGGTGCTTGCGAACGTTGCGGCACACCTGTCACCAAGAAGTCCCTGAACCAGTGGTACTTCAAGATCACCGACTACGCCGACCGCCTGCTGGAAGACATGGATCAGCTCCAGGGCCACTGGCCTGAGCGCGTGCTGGCCATGCAGCGCAATTGGATCGGCCGGTCCGAAGGCGCCCACGTCAGGTTCGTCATCGAAGCCACGGAAGACCGGGCCGAGCGCGAAGTAACTGTTTTCACCACGCGTCCCGATACCCTCTACGGCGCAACGTTCTTCGTCGTTGCAGCTGACGCGCATCTGGCCCTGGATTTGGTCACGCCGGAACAGCACGACGAACTCATGGCTTACCGCGAGAAGGTCAAGGCCCTCTCGGAAATCGAGCGCCAGTCCACGGAGCGTGAGAAGACCGGTGTCTTTACCGGCAGGTACGCCATCAACCCGCTCAACGGCGAAAAGCTCCCGGTCTGGGCTGCTGACTACGTGCTGGCCGACTACGGTACCGGAGCCATCATGGCCGTACCCGCGCACGACCAGCGCGACCTCGACTTTGCCAAGGCCTTCGACCTGCCGGTCCGGGCGGTGCTGGAAACTGGCGGCGAGGACCCCGCGGAGACCGGCGTGGCCACCGCCGGGGAAGGTACGCTCAAGAACTCCGGCGAACTGGATGGGCTGTCCAAGGCGGAAGGCATTCCTGCGGCCATCGAGATCCTGGAAAAACTGGGGACTGGCGAGAAATTCGTCAACTTCCGGCTGCGGGACTGGCTGCTGAGCCGTCAGCGTTTCTGGGGCACGCCCATCCCCATCATCCACTGTGGTGAATGCGGCGAGGTACCCGTCCCCGACGACCAGCTGCCGGTCAGGCTGCCCGATAACCTGCGTGGCGAGGCGTTGGCCCCGAAGGGAACGTCCCCGCTGGCCGCAGCCGTCGGATGGGTCAATGTCGAGTGCCCCAACTGCGGCCGTGCCGCCCAGCGTGACACCGACACCATGGACACGTTCGTCGATTCGTCCTGGTACTTCCTGCGTTTCGTCTCGCCCGATTACACCGAGGGCCCCTTTGATCCTGAGAAGATCAACGAGTGGATGCCGGTTGGCCAGTATGTGGGCGGTGTGGAGCACGCCATCCTGCACCTGCTGTACGCGCGGTTCTTCACCAAGGTCATCAAGGACATCGGGCTGATCGAAGCCAACGAGCCGTTCTCGGCGCTTCTGAACCAAGGACAGGTGCTCAACGGCGGCAAGGCCATGAGCAAATCCCTCGGTAACGGCGTGGACCTCGGCGAGCAGCTGGACAAGTACGGTGTCGACGCCGTCCGCCTCACCATGGTCTTTGCCTCCCCGCCCGAAGACGACGTCGACTGGGCGGACGTTTCGCCGTCGGGCTCCGCCAAGTTCCTGGCACGCGCCTGGCGCTTGGGCCAGGACGTCAGCAGCGAGCCCGGTGTTGATCCGGCCTCCGGTGACCGGGCCCTGCGCACGGTGACCCACAAGACCATTGCCGATGCCGCCGAACTTCTGGACAACAACAAGTTCAACGTTGTTGTGGCACGCCTGATGGAACTGGTCAATGCCACCCGCAAGACCATCGACTCAGGTGCCGGGGCGGCCGATCCTGCCGTTCGCGAAGCAGTAGAAGCGGTTGCGGTCATCCTGAGCCTGTTCGCTCCGTACACCGCCGAAGATCTCTGGAGCACGCTGGGGCACCCGGCATCCGTAGCGAATGCTGGCTGGCCGAAGCATGACGAAGCCCTGCTGGTGCAGGACACAGTCACAGCTGTTGTGCAGGTCCAGGGCAAGGTCCGGGACCGCCTGGAAGTGTCCCCGGGGGTTACCGAGGACGAGCTGCGTGAACTGGCTTTGGCTTCGGAGAATGTTCAGCGGGCGTTGGACGGCCGTGGCATCCGTACCGTGATCGTGCGGGCACCTAAACTGGTGAACATCGTTCCTGCCTAGCAAGGACTGTGAGGCCGCCGGCACTGTGCCGGCGGCCGGCCATCATCTATGGAGGTTGCGTGCCTGAGCGAGAACCACCGGCCTGGATATGGCTCAAAGAAAGAGTGGCGCGCCTCCGGCAGCCCGCAGCGCCGGTTCCTGCCGCTGACCAGCCGCTGGCCGCCGTCGTCAAGACTGCTGTCGTCACCGATTCGGCAGCCGCGTTACCAGGCGACTGGGTTTCCGCCTTTACCGCGGATGGACGCCTGGCGGTTGTACCCATGCCTGTGATGGTGGGGAATGAAATCTATGGCGAGGGGGAGGATGACATCACCCAGACGTTGTCGCTTGCACTTGCTTCCGGAGCTTCCGTCAAAACTTCCCGACCCTCACCGGGGCAGTTTGAGCAGGCTTATCTGGCAGCCCAGCGGCGCGGCTTTGAGGCTGTGGTCTCCATTCATATTTCGTCTGAACTCTCGGGAACGGTCGACGCTGCCAGGCTGGCCGCCGGGCGCGTCTCGATCCCGGTTGAGGTTGTGGACTCCCGAACGGTAGGGATGGCGCAGGGGATGGGTGTCCAAAGTGCTGTTGTTGCCGCAGCCGACGGCCGCGGACCGGCCGAAGTCCGAGGCTTCGCGGAACAACGCATGGAACGCACCAAGGTGTATTTCTACGTTCCCAGCCTTGAGCAGTTGAGGCGGGGTGGGCGGATCGGGGCGGCGGCATCGCTGCTGGGTACAGTCCTGGCCATCAAGCCCATATTGGCGGTCGACGGCGGGAAGATCGTGCCGCTCGAAAAGGTCCGTTCCGCCGTGCGCGCCATAGCCCGCCTCGAAGAAATCGTCGCTGCCGACGTCGCGTCCAGGCCGGCCGGACAGCAGCGTTTGGCGGTCCACCACTTCGGGAACCAGATCGAGGCCGAAGCCTTGGCAGCCCGTCTGAACGAGACCTGCCCGGACTGCCCGGCGCCCCAGATCAGTGCCTTGCCGGCTGTCCTGGCCGCGCACGCGGGGCTTGGAGTCCTGGCCGTCATTGTGGGGGAGAGCAGTACTCCGACGGGTTGAGCGGTGGCGGCAAGGGCTAAATCCCGGCCCGACTGGAACGGACACTTATCCACATAGCCATGGATTCGCGCTGGGGTGCCGCCTCGACGACCGTAGGCTCGGTTCATGCCACGCCGGAACCGGGACCAATCCCAAGATGCCGCTGCGGACGCCGCGCGGGAGCGCTTCGTCTCCCGGATGATCCCTGACCACAGCAGCCAGCCGTTGCTGGATTTGTCTGATGGTTCGGACACAGCAACAGGCCACCTTGCTTCGCTGTTTGCGGACCAGATCAACCCGACTCCGGCTGCCGCACGGTTGCGTTGGCGGACGTCATGGAGGGTCGCGGCGCTTCTTGCCGTGGTCGGAGTTGTGCTCATGGCGTGGTTCCTCTGGCGGCTCGCGGACGGGAAGGCCAGGTCGGAACCCTTGGATCCCTCCATGTCCTCCACCGGGGCGCTCGGCCCTGAGTCCACTGACTCGCCGTCCGGAGACACAGAGCCCACAGCCGCCGCGGCTGCGCCGGCGCAAGGTGGGCCAGGGATGGTGGTGGTGCACGTTGCCGGTGCCGTGGTCAAGCCCGGTGTGGTCTCTTTGCCTCAGGGGAGCCGGGTCTTTCAAGCCATCGATGCCGCTGGCGGGGCGGCGCCCAGTGCCGAGCTCACCGCTCTCAATCTGGCCGAAGTACTTACTGACGGAATCAAGCTCTACATCCCCGTTGTCGGAGAGGCGCTCCCGCAGGCGCCTTCGTCGTCGATAGCGGGCGCTGGAGCCGGCTCCGGGGCATCCAGCGGTACAGCCGGTCCGGCAGCGACAGGTGCCAGGGTCAACATCAACACAGCGTCACTGGAAGAACTCGGAACGTTGCCTCGGGTGGGGCCCGTAACAGCACAACGCATCCTGGATTGGCGCAAGGAGCACGGAGCATTCACGTCCGTGGATGAACTTGATGCTGTGGACGGTATCGGGCCCAAGCTTATGGAGTCACTAAAGGACCTTGTGACGGTGCAAGGTGGCTGACGCCCGGCCCGGGACTGAGTCGTCCAGACGTACAGATCTCCGGCTGGTTCCAACGGCAGCCACAGCGTGGGGAGCGGCGTACGCTGGCACCTTCAGTGAAGCCGTTTGGTCGTGGGCCGCGGCCGGTTTCTTATCGATCGTAGGCGCGTGCCTGCTGTTTTGCGGGCGTCGGCGGCCCCGCGCGGGGGTGCGTGCCCGGACGATGCCTGCCACTTTCGCTTTGGCTTGCTTCTTCGGGGCTGCCGTCGCGGTCCATTGTGCAGCGATGGGCGTCCAGCGGGACACAGGGCCGCTGGCGCAAGTGGTCGCGGACCACAGCGGAGTCGTCATGGAGATCCGGATCACGGGAAGCCCGGCCCCAGCGACGACGCCTGGCCAGTCCGGTGGGAACAGATGGACGGTGACAGCCGAATTGTTGGCCGTCACGGCGAATGGCACTGTAACGCGGGGGGCGGCGGATGTACTGATCGCCGGTGGCGACGGTTGGGAGAAGGCGCAGGCGGGCCAAGTGGTCAGAACAACCGGGACCCTCAGGGAAGTCCGTGACGGGCAAGCCCAGGCGGCTCTCTTGTCGGCGTCCTCAGGTCCGGTGGTACTCGCCTCCCAACCCGATATCCGGCAATCCGCCAGCGAGCTCAAGCATTCCTTCAGCGCCGCTACAAGGTGGTTGCCTCCCGATGCAGCCGGGTTGTTGCCGGGCATGGTCACCGGGGACACAAGTGCCTTGCCGGAGAGTCTTAAAACTGACATGAAGACAACCGGAATGACGCATCTAACAGCCGTTAGTGGCGCCAATTGCAGCCTCGTGCTGGGAGGATTCATTCTGCTGGCCCGGTCCCTTCGGCTATCGCGCCCGTTGGCGGCCATTATTGCTGCAGGCGGCCTGATGGGGTTCGTGGCCATGGTCGGCCCGGACCCAAGTGTCATGCGCGCCGCCGTAATGGGAGCAGTAGGCCTGGCCGCCTTGGTGGGCGGCTTGCGGGGACGTTCCCTGACTTTCCTTTGCGTCGCCGCAGCGATTCTGTTGTTCCTTAACCCGACCATGGCGGCGAATGTGGGATTTCTCCTGTCGGTACTGGCCACTCTCGGGATAGTGCTCCTGGCCAGCCGGGTTGCATCCTGGATACCTTCCCGCGTCCCCAGGTGGGTGGCTGCCGGAGTGGCCGTTCCCTTCTCCGCCCAGCTGCTGTGCGGACCTGTCATCGTGGCACTCCAGCCGCAATTTACTCCTTTTGCGCTCATCGCCAACGTTGTGGCAGGTCCCTTGGTCGCCCCGGTGACCATCGTCGGGACGATCGCTGTGCCGCTGGCTGCGTTGGCGCCAGGGCTGGCAGTGGTGCCTGTTGCTGTGGCCGGCGGATGTGCTGCCGCGGTCGCGGCCGTGGCAAGGTTCTTCGCTGCTTTGCCCGGGGCCACGATGCCGTGGGCCGAAGGCCCGTCTGGTGTCGCAGCCATGGTGCTGTGCTCGGGCGTCAGCGTCACGCTGCTCTGGATGGTGCTGAAACCGGAACCGGTTCTGGCACGGACGATGACTTTGCACGCCGGTGTGGTGCGGTTCCTCGAGCGCGTGACAGAGCGCAGGCATGGCAGACTTGATATTTGCAAGGAATCGTCCGGAAGGAAACACCAGTGGCTGCTGCCCAGAACACCAGGGCCAAGAACGCCGGGGCGAACAACGTCAGCTGGCGCGATGCCAACCCGGCCGCCGTAGTTTTGATCACCGGGCCGGAAGAATACCTTGGTATCCGCGCCATGGATCGGATCCGCACGCAGGTACGTGCCGCGACGCCGGACGTGGAACTCAGCCGTCTGAACGCCGGCTCGTACGAGGCAGGGACGCTGGCGATGACGGTGACCCCGTCCCTCTTCGGAGAAGGAAAGCTCATCGAGGTCGAGGGCCTTGAAGCCATGAACGACGCGTTCCTGGCAGACGGCCTGGCGTATCTTCGGCACCCTGACCAGGACGTTGTCCTGGTCCTTCGCCACGGCGGTGGAGTTCGCGGCAAGAAGTTCCTTGATGCCGTGAAGGCAGGAGGATGGCCCGTCATCGACTGCCAGCCCCTGAAGAAGGACGCGGACAAGACCGCCTTCGTTGTCTCAGAGTTCAAAGCGGGCGGACGTCGCATTGAAGGCGAAGCCGTCCAGGCGCTGGTAAACGCGGTCGGTGCCAACCTTTCAGAGCTCGCATCAGCGTGCGGCCAGCTCATCGCCGATGCCACTACTGCTGTGACGGCAGAGACCGTGGAGCGTTACTACGGTGGGCGGGTGGAAGCCACGGCGTTCAAGGTCGCAGATGCCGCCATGGCCGGCAATGGTCCAGGGGCACTGTCCACTCTTCGGCACGCACTGGCCACCGGCGTCGACCCCGTTCCGCTGGTGGCAGCACTGGCGGCCAAACTTCGGACGCTGGCCAAAGTGGCGGGGGCCAACGGGTCTTCAGCCACCATCGCCAGAAATCTGGGAATGCAGCCATGGCTGGTGGAACAGGCCCAACGCGACGTGCGCAGGTGGACACCTGAGGGCCTGATCCGTTCCATCCAAGTCATTGCCGAGGCAGATGCCCAGGTGAAGGGTGAATCGCGTGATCCCGTCTACGCGGTGGAGCACGCCGTCACTGTGATCGCCACGTCGGCCAGTCGTCGCTGAAGCTGGCCGGAAATATACCGGGCGTTAAACCCAAAGGCCGGCACCCAGGGGGTGCCGGCCTTTTGATCAGCTCAGTCGAACTGGAGAAACCTTAGAGTGCGTTGACCTTCTTGGAGATCGCCGACTTGCGGTTTGCAGCGTTGTTCTTGTGAATAACGCCCTTGCTGACAGCCTTGTCCAGCTTGCGGCTGGCAGCAACAAGTGCAGTTCCAGCAGCATCCTTGTCAGCAGACTCAACGGCGGTGTTGACGGCGCGGATGGCCGTCTTCAGCTCGGACTTGACAGCGTTGTTACGCAGGCGAGCCTTCTCGTTGGTGAGGATGCGCTTCTTCTGGGACTTGATATTAGCCACGTATGAACTCTCTTTTTAATGCGGAAATGGTCTAGAGGGTTTTCAGGTTGGCCATCGACTGAGCGGCGTGGGGATGCCTATGGCAGCCAACCATGAGTGGCCGTCGACCTGCACGGACACACAGCTATAAAGGATAGCAGATACTCGCCGATAACGGAGACCCGGGGTTCAATGGGCGCTTTGGCGAGCTCTGAGGCCCCGGGAAACGTCCTGGAATTGCTGCTTTGCCAACACTGCACCTTCGCGCCGCACGGCCCGGGGGTCCAGGCGGATGATGCGCTGTACATTCACTTCACTGGGTCGGCCCTGCCGGTCCCAAGGGCCGGCGCCGATGTCTACGTAGCCGCCAGCGCGGGCTCCGTTGTCATGGTCTTTCGAGGTCAACATCAACCCAAGCAACCATTCTCCGTCCCGCCCGATGAGAAGCACAGGGCGGTCTTTGCCCTGCGAGTGGTCCTCTTCATAGGGAACCCAGCCCCACACGATTTCACCCGGATCCGGCTTGCCGTCCGGTTTGGGAGAGTAGCTGGGCCTGACGGCTCCGCGGAAGTCGCCGGGGTAGCGGCCAAGTGACTGCCCGACGGCGGGACGCCGGGCAGGTTTGTCCGCCGTCGACGAGGGTGCGGCGGGCTTGGAGCTGCCGCCACGCAGCGCCTTAAGTGAACGCAACAGAAATTTCCCCAGGGGGCGCACGTCAAAAGCCATAGGAACACGCTACATCCGACGCCGCCCGACAGCAGGGCGCGCGATGCACGGCGAAGCGCTGGTTCATGGGAGACTAGAGGATCAGATGCGCGGCATGTTCGGGCTGGCTTATGCCCAGTTCAGGTAATTGCCGTGTGAGTGTCGACAGTAAGGATCCTGCGTGTCTCCCATGGCCCGCACCGCACCGGTGCCCGCCGCAACAGATCCGGCCATCATCCGGAACTTCTGCATCATTGCCCATATTGACCACGGTAAATCCACCTTGGCCGACCGCATGCTGCAGTTCACCGGCGTCGTTCAGCAACGCGACATGAAGGCCCAGTATCTGGATCGCATGGATATTGAGCGCGAACGCGGTATCACCATCAAATCCCAGGCTGTCCGCATGCCATGGGAACTTGACGGCACCAGCTATGCCCTGAACATGATCGACACTCCGGGCCACGTTGACTTCACCTACGAGGTTTCCCGGTCCCTGGCAGCCTGCGAGGGCGCGGTTCTGCTGGTCGATGCGGCACAGGGCATCGAAGCCCAAACCCTGGCCAACCTGTACCTGGCGATGGAAAACAACCTGACCATCATTCCGGTCCTGAACAAGATCGACCTCCCTGCAGCCCAGCCCGAGAAGTACGCGGCTGAGCTCGCCAACCTCATCGGCGGGGACCCGGAAGACGTCCTGAAGGTTTCCGGCAAGACGGGTGTGGGCGTCGAAGCGCTCCTGGACAAGATCGTCCGCGATCTGCCTTCGCCCGTGGGAGATCCTGACGCTCCCGCCCGGGCCATGATCTTCGACTCGGTCTATGACACCTACCGGGGCGTCGTCACCTATGTACGTGTCGTGGATGGCATGCTCCATCCCCGCGAACGTATCCAGATGATGTCTACCCGTGCGACGCACGAGCTCCTCGAAATCGGTGTGAGCTCACCGGAGCCCACGCCGTCGAAGGGTTTGGGCGTAGGCGAGGTGGGCTACCTGATCACCGGTGTGAAGGACGTCCGTCAGTCCAAGGTCGGCGACACCGTAACCAACCTGGCCAAGCCGGCGTCGGAATCCCTCAGCGGTTACGCAGATGCCAAGCCGATGGTCTTCTCAGGTCTTTACCCCTTGGATGGCACGGATTATCCGGTCCTTCGCGATGCGCTCGAAAAGCTCATGCTCAACGACGCCGCCCTGGTGTACGAACCTGAGACCTCCGCAGCGCTGGGCTTCGGCTTCCGTGTGGGCTTCCTGGGGCTTTTGCACCTGGAAATCACCCGTGAGCGCCTCGAGCGTGAATACAACCTGGACCTCATCTCCACTGCTCCGAACGTGGAGTATGAGGTCACCCTGGAAGACAAGCGCGTCGTCCACGTCACCAACCCCAGCGAGTACCCCACGGGCAAGATCTCCGAAGTCCGCGAGCCGATGGTGTCTGCCACTGTCCTTGCGCCCAACGAGTTCGTCGGTGCCATCATGGAACTTTGCCAGAGCCGCCGCGGTCAAATGAAGGGCATGGACTACCTGTCCGAGGACCGTGTGGAGCTCCGTTACTGGATCCCGCTGGCCGAGATCGTGTTCGACTTCTTCGACCTCCTGAAGTCCAAGACCCGCGGTTACGCGTCGCTGGACTGGAAGGCCGACGGCGAACAGGTAGCCGACCTCGTCAAGGTCGACATCCTGCTTCAGGGTGAACAGGTAGATGCTTTCAGTGCCATCACGCACCGCGACAAGGCCTACGCCTACGGTGTCATGATGACCGGAAAGCTCCGCGAGCTCATCCCGAGGCAGCAGTTCGAAGTGCCCATCCAGGCAGCCATTGGCTCCCGCATTATTGCCCGAGAGAGCATTCGTGCCATCCGCAAGGACGTTCTTGCAAAGTGCTACGGCGGTGACATCACCCGTAAGCGCAAGTTGCTCGAGAAGCAAAAAGAAGGCAAGAAGCGCATGAAGATGGTGGGCCGGGTTGAGGTGCCCCAGGAGGCCTTCATCGCAGCACTGACAACCGACGAGTCCAAGGACAAGGCCAAGAAGTAAATGCCCAGCGTCCTACCTTTGGGCGATCCGGCACCTGCGGATGGCTTATTGCCACCGCAGGTGCTGGACGGCGTCGAGCAGCGCAAATTCGGGCTCTACGTGCACATTCCGTTCTGTGCCGTGCGGTGTGGTTATTGCGATTTCAACACCTACACCGCCACGGAGCTCGGCGGGGGAGCGTCACAGGATGCGTATGCTTCCACGGCGGTTTCCGAAGTGGCTTTTGCGGCTACGGCGCTTGAGGCTTCAGGCCTTCCACGCCGGCCCCTGAGCACGGTATTTTTCGGCGGCGGCACCCCAACCCTTCTGCCTGCGGAAGACCTCGCGCAGATCCTGCGCGCCGCCGTCGGATATTGGGGCCTTGAGCCCGGAGCCGAGGTGACCACCGAGGCAAATCCGGACTCAGTCACACCGGAATCCTTGAAGGTACTCGCGGACGCGGGATTCACACGTGTGTCGTTCGGCATGCAGTCTGCCGTTCCGCACGTCCTCAAAGTCCTGGACCGCACCCACACTCCAAGCCGGGTGCCTCTGGTGGTGCAATGGGCCCGTGAAGCCGGCCTGTCCGTCAGCCTGGACCTTATCTACGGGACCCCCGGGGAGTCCATGGAGGACTGGGAGTTCTCCCTCAAGACGGCACTTTCGTACGGGCCGGACCATATCAGCGCTTACGCACTGATAGTGGAGGACGGCACCAAACTTGCCGCGCAGATCAAGCGGGGCCAGGTGCCCGGAATCGACGACGACGACCACGCCGCCAAGTACGAGCTGGCGGACAAAATGATCTCATCAGCGGGCTTGAACTGGTACGAGGTCAGCAACTGGTCCAGGACTCCGGAGCAGGCCTGCAAGCATAATCTGGCGTATTGGCGCGGAGATGATTGGTGGGGGATCGGCCCCGGCGCCCACTCACACGTGGGTGGCGTCCGGTGGTGGAACGTCAAGCACCCCACGGCCTACGCATCACGATTGGGGGCAGGGACCTCGCCTGCCGCCGGGCGCGAAACCCTCGACGCCGGCACCCGGGAAGTCGAGCGGATCATGTTGGAGGCGCGGCTGGGAACGGGACTTGCTGTGGATGCCTTGGATGCGATTGGCCGCCACGCCATGGCGGGCCTGATTGCGGATGAGCTGGTCGATCCGGTGCAGGCGTTCAAGGGGCGCCTGGTCCTTACCTTGAAGGGCAGGCTGCTCGCAGATGCTGTAGTCCGCAGGATCCTTCCGGACTGATCATCACCGGAAGACTGACCTTGCCGGAAGACTGACCGTCACCGGAGATATGTTCTCCGGTGCTCCATCCTTCCGGATCAGCGGCCGGCCCGGCCCTACTTGATCCAGCGCCGGCCCTACTTGATCCAGCGAAGATTGAAACGGTACCGGTGCGGCTGGCCGTGATTGACCCGGATGCCCGCGGAGACAGAGAAGCACGTCAGTGCTACCCAGATGCCCGTGGCAATGACGGCAAAAATGTTGCCGACCACCGGCAGCAGGACAAGGATGTTCGCCAGGACGGCGGCAATGGTGGGAGGCAACGTGAAATTCAGCGCCTCCTTGGATTCCTGCGCTGTGAACGGCCCACGGTCGCGGAAGATCAGGTAGATCAAGAGCGCCGGCAAGCATCCCAGGATGCCGCCGAAGTGCGCCAGAGTGGCCCACTGCCTGTCCTCGCTGGCCGTCAACGGGAGTGCGTTGGCAGGGGCGCCATGGTACTGGGGCCGGCCTGCGGCGCTGCCCGGTTCTTCAGGAGCGTTATCTGCCACGGTGTCTTCCCTTTGCTTTAAATGCTTAAAAGATGCTGCGGTGTTGCTGTCCAAGAATACCGGCCCGCGCGTCCTTCCCGGGACCAACGCCCCGGAAGCATGCGAGATCCGGGCGGGCCGGACCAGAGGACTACGGGACGGTGAGGAAGTCAATGACTTCTTCCACACGGCCCAACAAGGAGGCCTCAAGGTCCGCGTAGCTGCGCACTGCGCCCAGCAGACGTTGCCAGCCCAGCCCAATGTCCTCCGACGTTTCATGGGGCCAGCCGAAGGCTGTAAGTATCCCGGTCTTCCAATCGGTGCCCCGGGGCACGGCAGGCCATTGCTCTATGCCCAGGACCTTCGGCCGGATGGCCTGCCACACGTCCACGTATGGATGGCCCACGATCAGGACGTTGCCTGCAGCGCCGGGGACTGTCATGGCTTCGGCCGCGATGCGGGACTCCTTTGAACCCGGTACGAGGTGGTCCACCAGTATGCCGAGGCGGCGGCCGGGACCGGGACGGAAGTCGGAAATGGCGGATTTGAGGTCGTCTACGCCGTGGAGCGGTTCAACCACGATTCCCTCGACCCGGAGGTCGTCACCCCAGACTTTCTCCACGAGTTCAGCGTCGTGCTTGCCTTCCACCCAGACGCGGCTGGCCTTGGCGACCTGCGCACGGTGCCCCTGGACCTTCACCGAACCCGAGGCGGTACGGGTTGCCGGAACTGCTGAAGCGGGCCGGCGAGGGGCCGGAGGCATCAACCGGATCGCCTGGCCTTCGAGAAGAAATCCGTACCCGAGCTGGAACGATTTCGTCTTGCCTCGTCTGTCCTCAAGGGACACGATGTGCATGCCACCGGTTTTTTCAACCCGGGTGACTTCTCCCACCCAACCTGACTGGACGTCTTCGAGGACCATGCCGCGTTGCACGGGCACCTCAGGGAGCTGGCGTTTGGCTGGAGCGGTCAGGTCCTGCGGGCCCCAATTGTCGAAAGCCAAGGAATTCCTACCTCTGTGGTGATGTGAAAAGGGACAGGGGCGGCTTGCCGTCAACAGGTGCTGGGACGCCGTCCTGGATGCAGTCCGCGGACGGTTTCAATGCTAACAACGTGGTGGCTCATACTAGACTTGTTAGCACTTGGGCATGTTGAGTGCTAAGTGTGCGGTGATCCAGTGGAGGTCCCGCGGGGACCGGTCCCAGGGACCATGGCAGTCGTCAGGAGGTGGAGCAATGAGTGAGCCACGCAAATTGGAAGTGTTGCGTGCCATCGTTGAGGATTACGTGCATTCCCGGGAGCCGGTTGGATCGAAGGCCCTCGTTGAGCGTCATCACCTGGGTGTTTCCAGTGCCACCATCCGCAATGACATGGCTGTCCTGGAAGAGGAAGGGCTCATTGCCGCCCCGCATACCAGCGCGGGCCGAATCCCCACCGACAAGGGATATCGCCTGTTCGTTGACCGCATCTCCCAGGTCAAACCGTTGTCCGCCGCAGAGCGTCGCGCAATCCATTCGCTGCTTGAGGGGCCGGACGATGTCGATGACATTCTTGAGCGCACCGTAAGGCTCCTTTCCCAGCTGACCAACCAGGTCGCCGTCGTGCAGTACCCGCACTCGCACCGCGCTCTGGTACGCCACGCTGAGTTCGTTCTGCTCGCCCCCAAGCAGGTCCTGGTTGTCCTCATTGCGGACACCGGGAGTGTTGTGCAGAAGGTCATCGATGCCGTCTCTGACGTGGGCAACGAGGCTTTGATGCTGCTTAGGTCACGTTTCCTCGGCAGCATCGCCGGCACCCAACTGGCACTTTTGCCGCAGGTGCTTCCCTCGGTAGTGGCCCTCTGCCCACCCGATCTTCGTGCACTCGCGCAAAGGCTGGCCAATGGCCTGGAATCCCTGAGCGACACCAGCCGTGAAGAACGCATCCTCATGGCCGGTACCGCCAACCTCGCGCGTTCCAACGTTGACTTCCCGCTAAGCATCGGTCCCGTGCTTGAGGCCCTTGAGGAACAAGTTGTCATGCTCCGGTTGTTGTCGGACATGGGAGACGATCCCAGGGGCGTCACAGTCAGCATTGGCCGGGAGAATCCATACGACGGCTTGGCCGAGGCCTCTGTCGTGGCCACCGGCTACGGTTCGGGAGCCAAGGTGGGAATCCTTGGGCCAACCCGCATGGACTATCCCACCACCATGGCAGCAGTTCGTGCCGTGGCCCGCTACCTTTCCCGCATTCTCGGCGGCTGAACACCGGTCCGGGAAAAACATCCGCAGTACAACCAGGAAGAGATACCGACTTTGAGCAGCCACTATGACGTTTTGGGAGTCTCGCCGGAAGCCACCGGGGAAGAGATCAAAAAGGCGTACCGCAAGTTGGCGCGGAAACTCCACCCGGACGTAAACCCCGGTGAAGATGTCGCGGAGCAGTTCAAGGCCGTGACGCACGCTTACGAGGTGTTGTCAGACCCCCAGAAACGCCGCGTTTACGACGCCACGGGCAATGAGAACGGCACTGACAACGGCTTCGGCGGCGGCTACGCCGGCCAGGGCTTCGCCTTCCAGGACATCTTCGACACGTTCTTTGGTGGCGGGGGCGGACACGGAGGCCCCGCTTCCCGCGTGCGTCGTGGCCAGGACGCCCTCATCAGTGTTCGGATCGACCTCAAGGATGCCGTGTTCGGCGTCAACAAGAAGCTTGAAGTGGACACGGCCGTGGTCTGCCCCACCTGCGACGGCAGCTGCTGCCGCCCGGGCACTCACCCCGAACGCTGCGACATCTGTGGTGGCAGCGGCCAGGTTCAGCGCGCCGTCCGCTCCATCCTCGGGCAGGTCATGACCACCGCCCCCTGTGGTTCCTGTGAAGGTTTCGGCACTGTCATCAAGGACCCCTGCAACGAATGCAACGGCCAGGGGCGCATCAGGAGCCGCCGTTCGCTCACCATCAAGGTTCCCGCCGGCGTTGCTACCGGTACGCGCATCCAGTTGTCCGGCCAGGGCGAAGCAGGACCCGCGGGTGGTCCGGCCGGTGATCTCTATGTGGAGATCCGCGTCAACAACGATTCCACGTTCGTGCGCGAAGGCGACGACCTCCATGCCACGCTCAGCGTGCCCATGACGGCTGCCGCCCTGGGCACCGACGTGCAGCTTGAGACGTTCGACGGCGCCCAGGACATCGAAGTGAAGGCGGGCACGCAGTCCGGAGAGGTCATCACCCTTCGTGGCCTCGGCGTAACGCACCTGCGGGGCTACGGCCGTGGTGATCTGAAGGTGCACCTGCACGTGGAAACCCCGACCAAGCTGGACCATGCCCAGGAAGAACTCCTTCAGCAGCTTGCCAAGCTTCGCGGCGAACAGTTCACCGAAGGCAAACTGGTGGCCAGCGGCGGGATGTTCGCAAAGCTCCGGGACAAGCTCGGTAACCTGTAGCGGTGAGCAATCCCGTTTTCTTCACGCCGGCCGGCAGCCTCAGCCACGTTACCCCCGGTGCCGTGTTTGTGCTTGAGGGCGCAGAGGCGCGCCATGCGGTGACGGTGAAGCGGCTGGCCGTCGGTGAGTCCGTTGACATCGCCGACGGCGCCGGTGCCCGTCTCACCGGGACAGTGGCCGACGTCGCACCCGGTGCCTTGACGGTGACCGCGACGGACGTCGTTTTCGAAGCGCAGCCGGACGTCCGTTTGGTGCTGGTTCAGGCGTTGGCCAAGGGCGACCGTGACGAGCTCGCAATCGAGACGGCAACGGAACTCGGAATTGATGCCGTGGTTCCCTGGCAGTCGGAGCGATCGATTGTGCGCTGGAAGGCGGAGCGGGCGGCCAAGGCGCATGCCAAGTGGGAATCAGTGGTCACTGCGGCAGCAAAGCAGGCCCGTAGGGCCTGGATACCTCCCGTCCGCCCGATCGTCGACTCCAGCGGTTTGGCGAAAGCCGTTGCTGGGGCCGACCTCGCCATCATCCTTCATGAGGACGCCAAGAATCCTCTGCGGGAAGTCCTGGAGACATTGGACGTTGACGGTGCTTCGCCCAGCGAGGTGCTGTTGATTGTGGGGCCTGAAGGCGGAATCTCGCCGCGCGAAGTGACGCGGCTCAGCGATGCAGGAGCCGTGACGGCTCTCTTGGGCCACCATGTCTTGAGGTCGTCGACGGCGGGCCCCGCCGCCGTCGTTCTGGCCAGCGACGTCCTGGGTCGCTGGTAGCCGGCGAACGGAGAATCAGCCCACGCTGAACAGTCGGGTGTCAGTGCTTGATTCGATGGTCTTGCCGGCATCGTCGACTTCGGAAACGCGCAATTCGTACTTCCCGGGTTTCAGTGTTGCGCCAAAGCTGAACAGGCCATATTGACCGGGTTCGCCCGTTGCTTTGGTCTGGCCCGTAAGCAGGCCCGACTTCTCACCCTTGCCGTTGTCCTGCAGGATCTGCCAGCTGATGGGTCGCGAGTTGTCCGTGGTGCGCCCGTTGAACTTGATCAATCCAGGGGGCAGGGACACGTCCTCCTGGGGGTCAATGATCCACAGTGGTGCTACCAGGGAGGCATCGCGTGTCATGGGTTCGCCGAGTTTTACTTGCCCGAAGGCCATGTAGTCCTTGTGCCCGTCAACCAGAATGACTACCTGGATCTGCTGCCCCGAGTTGATGAGTCCGGAAGAGGAGGCCGCGGCCGACGCGGTGTAAACCAACTGCTGTATGGCCCGCTGGGCCATCCCGGCATCCAGGTTTGAGTTGAAGGCGTCACGCGAAACATCGACCGTGATCACGTTCTTCCCTGAGATGGAGGTCGCCAGGTTTCCTGGTTCCTGCCACGGAGTGAAGAAGTCGTGATCCAGGGGCTTTTCCGCCATCATGATCCGCAGGGCCGTCGTCACAGGGTTGCCGTCTCCGGAAATGTCCCGGAACTCACGGTAAAGGTAGACCTCGTCTTTGCTCCGCCCGATCCAGTAGACCGGAATCTTGGTGGACGCCTGCGTCGTTTCTAGCGGGGCGTTGCTCGCAGGAGCGTCCTGGACCGTCATCGGAGGGGAACTCTGTGTCGCCTGGCTGCCGCCACCGCCATTCGCGATACAACCAGTCAGGAGCATGACAGCAAGCATCGCCGGCGCGACGACGGCGGACCTGGTCCGCTTGCGTGCGCCGCTTCCGTTGCTCACTGGCTCGGTGATGGCGTTTCCTGTCTTACGATGCAAAAGGCGGCCGCAGAGTGGGCGGCCCGCTTGGGTCGGAGCTGCGGGGGCATCAGCCGCCCGCTATGCCAGCTTGGCACATCGTCGACGGCGTCCGGCGGGGTTTCTGCGGACGCCGGCCAACTGAAACATGATTGATACCGGCTTGATGCCGAGTTGAGACAAAATGTCAGCGGTGGAGTGGCGGGCAGTGATCCGGACCATCGGTGAGGTCCATCCCGGGCCGCGCTGGCGTAGGATTGCGTCATACGATCAACCGGAGGAGAACAGGCCGTACGGCCAGCACTATGAGTGAATCTTTGAACGGGCGGCTCAGAACCGGAAACGGGAACCAGCCGACCACCGAGTTCCCGCACACCTTACCGGGCACGCGCACGGAAGTTGTTACTTTCGACAACTCCGACCAGATGGTTCACTCGCTGGGCAGCCACGACGAAGCCTTGCGGTACATCGAGGAACAGTTCCAGGACGTCAACTTCCACGTCCGGGGCAACGAGCTTTCCATGACCGGTCCCTCCACTGTCATTCCCCGCATCATGCGACTCCTCGAGGAAGTGCGCAGTCTTGTGGCGAAGGGGACGTTGGTCACCCCGGATGTGCTTCAGCAGTTGGTGTCCCTCCTCAGGACCCAGTCCGTGCAGAACCCTGCGGATGTCCTGACACACAACATCCTTTCCAGCCGGGGCAAGACCATCCGGCCCAAAACTCTGAACCAGAAAAACTACGTTGACGCGATCGACGACAACACGGTGATTTTTGGCATTGGCCCTGCAGGTACGGGCAAGACCTACCTGGCCATGGCCAAGGCTGTCCAGGCGCTCCAGATGAAGGAAGTCAGCCGGATCATTCTGACGCGGCCGGCCGTTGAGGCGGGGGAGAGGCTCGGATTCCTGCCTGGCACTCTCAGCGACAAGATCGACCCCTACCTGCGTCCTCTCTACGATGCCCTGCACGACATGATGGATCCGGAATCCATTCCGCGATTGATGGCGGCAGGCACCATCGAGGTGGCCCCGTTGGCGTACATGCGTGGGCGTACCCTGAACGACGCTTTCATCATCCTTGATGAAGCCCAGAACACCACTCCGGAACAGATGAAGATGTTCCTGACACGGCTCGGGTTCGGTTCCAAAATGGTGGTCACCGGTGACGTCACGCAGATCGACCTGCCCTCGGGCTCAACCTCAGGACTGCGTATTGTCCGCGAAATCCTGACCGGGATTGACGACGTCAATTTCTCCATCCTTGAGGCCGCGGATGTGGTCCGGCATCGACTGGTGGGCGATATCGTCTCCGCCTACAGCGCATGGGATGACGCCCACCGCCCTGAGGCAGCCAACACCCATAAACGTGGAGAACGTAAATGAGCATTGAAGTCAACAACGAGTCCGGCGTGGCAGTGGATGAAGCGCAGCTGGTGACGTTGTCCCGCTTCATCTTCGAACGCTTGTACATCCACCCCCAGGCAGAGCTGTCCATCCTGCTGGTGGACGAACCCGCCATGGAGAAACTGCACATTGAGCTGATGGATGAGCCGGGAGCCACGGATGTGCTGTCCGTGCCCATGGATGAGTTGACGCCCGGCACGCCGGACAAGCCAACACCCCAGGGCATGCTGGGGGACATCGCGATCTGCCCGCAGGTGGCTGAGGTGCAGGCGCGCAACGCTGGCCACCCTACCCAGGATGAGATGCTGTTGCTGACCACGCACGGAATCCTCCACCTGCTGGGCTTCGACCACGCCGAGCCCGAGGAAAAAGAAGAAATGTTTGGCTTGCAGCGGGAACTGCTGTCTGAATTCCTGGGCAAGGATGCCCCCATGGAGACCATGCAGTGACGTCGATCATTCTGGTCGGCATGGCGCTGGTTTTCCTCAGCTTTGTTGCCCTGCTGACCGCGGCCGAGGCTGCGTTCAACTTCCTGCCGAGGCATGAGGCCGAACAATCCATTGGCCGGAGCAAAGGCACGGCCCTGGCTGGCATCCTCAAAAACCCCATCGCCCACATGCGCGCCCTGCGTTTTTGGCGCGTCTGGTTTGAAATGGCAGCGGCCGTGGCCGTTGCGGTTGTCCTCCACAGCCTGCTGGACAATGTGTGGCTCGCCGGCCTGGCCGCGACAGGCATCATGGCCGTGATCGGCTTTGTGCTGGTGGGCGTTTCACCCCGGCAGCTGGGACGTGCGCACTCAGGCCCCGTGGTGCGCTTCACGGCACCGCTGATCAGATTTTTGTGCTGGATACTGGGTCCTGTCCCGGGTTGGCTGGTGGCGCTTGGCCAAGCTGTGGCCCCGGGTGCACCCAGCGGTGATGATGCTTTCGTCAGTGAGGAAGAGTTCCGCGAGTTCGTCGACCGTGCAGCTGAGTCGGACATGATCGAAGACAACGAAGCCGAGCTCATCCATTCTGTCTTCGACTTTGGCGATACGTTGGTGCGTTCCGTCATGGTTCCCCGCACGGACATCGTCAGCATCGCCACCGGGGCAGACCTGGAGACTGCCATGGGCTTGTTCCTGCGGTCCGGGTACTCGCGAATTCCGGTCATCGGTGAAAACACGGATCAGATCCGGGGCATTCTGTATCTCAAGGACGTTGCCGCCGCGATGCACCGAAGTGAACCTGGGTTGCAGGCGCACGACGTCGATTCGCTGGCCCGCGATGTCCGTTACGTCCCGGAGTCCAAGCCAGTGAGCGATTTGCTGAGGGAGCTCCAGCAGGAGTCCACCCACGTAGCCATCGTCATTGATGAATATGGCGGAACCGCCGGCCTGGTGACTTTGGAAGACCTCATTGAGGAAATCGTGGGTGAAATCGTTGACGAATACGATGCCGCGGCAGAGGAAGCCGTCGATCTGGGTGACGGTCACTACCGGGTCAGCGCGCGAATGAGCATCGATGATCTTGGCGAACTGTTCGACATCGACCTCGACGACGACGAGGTGGACACCGTGGGCGGGCTCCTCGCCAAGGCTCTCGGCCAGGTTCCGATTGTTGGAAGCTCGGTGGAAGTGAACGGGGTGTTCCTTAAGGCAGATAGGCTGGAGGGTCGCCGAAACAGGGTCAGCCATATCATTGCGGCCGCCATGCCAAAGGAAGACACTGACCTTGAAGACCTTCTCGACGACGCCGACTCAACGCAACAGGGAGTTCCACGTGAGCAAGCAAAATAAGAAATTCGACGCCGATAGCGACTTTGGCGGCTTTCACGCGGGGTTCTCGGTGCTGGTTGGCCGGCCGAATGCGGGCAAGTCAACGCTGACGAACGCCTTGGTGGGCCAGAAGGTGGCCATCACTTCGGCCAAACCGCAAACCACGCGTCACACCATCCGCGGCATCGTCCACCGGGAGGACGCGCAGTTGATCCTCGTGGACACCCCGGGCCTTCATCGTCCGCGGACACTGTTGGGAAAGCGGCTCAACGAGCTCGTTGCCGATACTTTGGCCGAAGTTGATGCCATCGGGTTCTGCTTGCCCGCCAACGAAAAGATCGGCCCGGGCGACAAATTCATCGCAGCCCAGCTGGCCGCCGTCGGGCGAAAGCCGATCGTTGCCCTGGTGACCAAAACCGATCTTGTCGACCGGCAGGCTCTTACGGAGCAGCTGCTCGCAGTCGCAGCACTGGGCCGTGAAGTGTTGGGGGAGCAGGGCTGGGCAGACATCGTCCCGGTCTCGGCTGCTGACGGTTTCCAGGTCTCCACCGTCGCCGACGTCCTGATCAGCCACATGCCTTCATCTCCGCCGCTGTACCCGGACGGTGAGCTGACGGATGAGCCGGAAGCGGTCATGATCGCGGAGCTCATCCGTGAAGCCGCGCTGGAAGGTGTCCGGGACGAGCTTCCGCACTCCCTGGCAGTCGTGGTGGAGGAGATCGTGCCGCGTGAAGGCCGGTCCGAGGACAACCCGCTCCTGGATGTTCGGGTGAATCTGTATGTTGAGCGTCCCTCGCAGAAAGCCATCATCATTGGCAAGGGGGGAAGCCGGCTGCGTGAAGTTGGTACCAATGCCCGCAAGGGTATCGAAACCCTGCTCGGCACGCGGATTTACCTCGATCTGCACGTCAAGGTAGCCAAGGACTGGCAGCGCGATCCCAAGCAATTGGTCAAACTCGGATTCTAGGCAGCACTGCTGGATCCGGCGTGGCTCCCGGCCCGATAAGGAACTTCCCAGAAACGGCAACTATGATTGCGGGGATCGAGCTGTTTAAGGAAAGGTAAACCGAATAGTGCGACGTCGTGACGCCCGCCCGGAGGGCACCGGCACCGCTGGCCCCGTTGCGGCACGCCATGGAGCGGATGCTGACGGCACTCCGCGCCATATGAATGAACGCAAGGGTCTTCCGCTCTGGTTGAAGATTGTCACAAGCGTGGTCTCCGTCGCGCTGGTTGCCGGTGTCGCCTTCGCTGCTTTCTGGTTCATCCGCCTGCAGACCAACATCACCAAGGCGCCTTTGAGCGCCGCTGAAACACGCAACGCCGACGATGCCTTGGCCAACGACAAGACAGACCGCCTGCAGATCCTGATCCTCGGTTCC
Source organism: Paenarthrobacter histidinolovorans (assembly GCF_014647595.1). Classification (GTDB taxonomy): domain Bacteria; phylum Actinomycetota; class Actinomycetes; order Actinomycetales; family Micrococcaceae; genus Arthrobacter; species Arthrobacter histidinolovorans. The sequence continues at coordinate 206,434 of NZ_BMPM01000004.1, forward strand.
GATACCCGGGACGGCAAGAACGCCGAGTACGGAAGTACCGAAGACTCCAGCGGTTATGGCCACTCGGACGTCATGATGCTGCTGGACATCTCCGCTGACAACAAGCGCGTCAACGTCCTCAGCTTCCCCCGGGACCTTCTTGTGGATGTTCCCCAATGCACCGACCGCACCAACAACCAGACCTTTCCAGCCCGCAGCGGCGTGATGATCAACGAAGCCATGGCTGAGGCCGGAATCGGCTGCGCCGTGGATACCGTCAACAAATTGACGGGCCTGGAGATCGACCACTTCATGATGGCCGACTTCAACGCGGTCAAGGAGCTCTCCAAAGCCGTGGGTGGCGTCAACGTGTGCGTCAGCGATCCCGTCTTCGACCCTGATTCCAGGCTCCGTCTGCCGAAGGGCGACTCCTTGGTGGAAGGCGAACAGGCATTGGCCTTCCTGCGGACCAGGCATGCGTTCGGCGATGGTGGAGACCTCGGCCGCATCAAGGGCCAGCAGGCGTTCCTTTCTTCCCTGACGCGGAAGCTGAAGAGTGAAGGCACCCTGGGCAATCCGCAGCGGCTCCTGCAGATCGCGGATGTTGTTACCCAAAACCTGACCGTTGACGAGGGCCTGGCCTCGGTTCCGTCGCTGCTGACCATTGGAGGACGCCTGAAGGACATCGACGTGTCCAAGGTGGCGTTTGTGGCGGTGCCCACGCAAGCTGCAGCTGTGGATCCAAACCGGCTTGAACTCGTTGAACCCCAGGCGTCCCAGCTTTTCGCAGCCTTGCGTGCCGACCTCGATCTCACCACTCCCGGCGCAACGTCAGCACCCACGCCTTCGGAAACCGCCGCACCCCAGCCCACGGCCACCACGCCTCCGGCACCCGCCTACGATAAAGCCATTCAGCCTGTATCTGTGGCCAACGGCAGCGGCGTGGCCACCAGGGCGCAGGAGCTCATGACCGTTTTGACAGGCAACGGTTTTACCCAGGCCGTGTCCTATCTGGCCAACCCGGTTGACCAGACGGTGCTCTACTATGGCCAGGGTTTCGCCGATGTGGCGGCCGATGTGGCCAAGCTTTACGGGATACCGGCTGCTCAGGTCCAAGAGGCTCCCGGAGTAGCTGGTGTGCAGCTGTACGTGGGTACGGACTTCACCACCGGCACAGCTTACGGAGCAGCTTCGGTCCCGTCCAACGTGGTCAACCAGACCGCCAGCGACGCCGTCTGCCAGCAGGTGAACCCGCTCTACTTCGATCAGTAGGACATCAGTTCCGTAGAAAAAACGAAATGGCCGGGTCAGTTGCAAACTGACCCGGCCATCGTTGTCTTCGGTTCCTACCAGATGCTGACGCGTTCCTGGGGATCCATCCACATGCCGTCTGCCTCAGCTACGCCGAATGCTTCCTGGAAGGCGTCAAGGTTGCGGGCGATGGCGTTGGTCCGGAACTCGTTGGGGGAGTGGGGGTCCGTGGCGAGCCTGCGGATGGCCTCTTCAGTCCGGATCACCTGACGCCACCCGGCTGCCCACGACATGAAGAACCGCTGCTTTCCGGTGAAGCCGTCAATGACCTCCGGCTCTTTCCCATCCAGGCTCAGGAGATAGGCCTTGTAGGCAATGGTGAGCCCGCCGAGATCGCCGATGTTCTCACCCAGGGTGAGCTTGCCATTCACCTTGTGTTCCGGTGCGGCATACGGTGAGAGGGCATCGAATTGGGCCACCAGCTTCGCCGTGAGGGCCTCGAATGCCGTGCGGTCCTCCTCGGTCCACCAATTGCGCAACGCGCCGCTGCCATCGAACTGCGATCCTTGGTCGTCGAAGCCGTGTCCGATCTCGTGTCCGATCACGGCCCCGATTCCACCGTAGTTCACAGCATCGTCCGCCTCCGCCGTGAAGAACGGTGGTTGGAGGATTGCCGCCGGAAACACAATCTCATTCAACAATGGGTGGTAGTAGGCGTTGACGGTCTGGGGCGTAATCAGCCATTTCGCCAAGTCAACGGGCTTGCCGATTTCGTCGAGATGGCGGTCCACGTCGGCGTCGTGGGCGCGTTCGACATTCCCGAGAAGATCATTGGGGTCAATTTCCACGGCGGAATAGTCGATCCATTTCTCCGGGAATCCGATCTTGGGACGGAATGCGTCCAACTTCTTGAGTGCTTCTTTCTTTGTCTCTTCACCCATCCAGTCCAGGGACGAGATGCTGTCGCGGTATGCCGCGATCAGGTTGGTCACCAAGGATTCCATCCGTGCCTTGTGGCCGGCAGGGAAGTGGCGTTCGACGTAGATTTGTCCTACTGCCTCACCCAACGCAGCTTCCACGACGGCGACTCCGCGCTTCCAACGTTCCTTGTTCTGTGGGGTGCCGCTGAGGGTGGTGCCGTAGAAATCGAAGTTCGTGTCCACGAACTCGGACGACAGGTAAGGGGCGGCCGAACTGAGGACACGGAGCGTCAGCCATTCCTTCCAGGTTTGCAAGGGCTCGGATTCCAGCAATCCCGCGGCACCTGCGAAAAAATCGGGAGTGCTGACGACAATTTCCTGCCGTTTTGCTGCATCCACCCGCGCTGCGTCAAACCACGTGTCGAGCAACGGGAACAGGGCCGTGGCCTCCTCCGCGGACTTAAGGTTGTAAGTCTTTTGGGGATCCCGGAGAGTGACGTTGTCCCAATGATGCGAAGCCAATGCTGTCTCCAGTGCGACCACCCGTTGGGCAGCGTTGGAGGCATCGGGAAGGGAAGCGAGCGTGAAGAGCTTCTCGATGTAGCTGGTGTACGCCGCCACAATGGCGGCGAATTTTTCCTCGCGGTAGTAAGACTCGTCGGGCAACCCCAGGCCGCCCTGCCCGATGTACAACAGAATACGTTCAGGGTTTCCGGCATCCGGCGCGGGGTAAATCGAAAAGAGACCGGACACATCTGAACGGAAAAGGCGGCCGATCAAGGCAGCCAGGTCCAGCGGGGAGTCGATTGCGCTGACCTCGTCAAGGCGGGCGCGCACGGGTTCGAGTCCCTTTGCTTCTGCTGCAGCCTCGTCCATGAAGCTGGCGTAGAGTCCGCCCACCTTTTGCTCAATACCGGTGGCCGAACCACCCTTGCCCGCGGCTTCTTCGATGATTGCCTTGACAGCGAGTTCGGCCCCGTCACGCAGTGCGGTGAACGTACCTTCCAGCGGCCTGTCGTCTGGAATCGTAGTGCTGTTGAGCCACGCGCCATTGACGTGTTGATAGAGGTCGTCCTGGGGCCGGACGCTGTGGTCGATATTCGAAAGAGTGATCCCCGACTGTGGCACTGTGGCTCCTTGTGTGGACGCTGCAGCTGGCGTTGCCACCGCCGCGGCGTCTGCATAGTGGACGTTGCATGAGGTGTTGCACTGTCATCATACGCACCGTGTTACTGTAATTTTGTGCGTGCGGAAATGCTTCTTCTTAGCTGCCGCGGCGAGGCCTGAAAGCTATCTGACGCTGGGCCATCCTCGCCGCGGAGTTTCGTTGTGTCCGGCTAAGCTTTCATTCAGTTCTTAGAGAAAAGGCCACACGTCATGCGTAATGCACAAAAGCCCTCCGGTATGCCCACCCACCGCTATCTGCCGTTCCAGGACCAGATCACGGTCGAGGTCCCTGACCGCACCTGGCCGGACAAGGTCATCACCAAAGCTCCGCGCTGGTGCGCCGTTGACCTGCGCGATGGCAACCAGGCACTGATCGACCCGATGAGCCCGGCACGCAAGCTGAAGATGTTCCAGCTGCTGGTCAAGATGGGCTACAAGGAAATCGAGGTCGGCTTTCCCTCGGCATCGCAGACGGATTTCGATTTCGTCCGTCAGCTCATCGAGGGCGGACACATTCCCGAGGACGTCACCATCCAGGTATTGACCCAGGCACGGGAACACCTGATTGAACGGACCTACGAGTCATTGGTTGGGGCCAAGCAGGCGATCGTCCACCTGTACAACTCCACCTCTGTCTTGCAGCGCCGGGTCGTCTTCAACCAGGACGAAGACGGCATTCTGGATATCGCGCTGCAGGGTGCGCGTCTCTGCAAAAAATACGAAGAAACGTTGACCGACACGCACATCACCTACGAGTACTCGCCGGAGTCCTTCACGGGAACCGAGCTCGAGTATGCAGCACGTGTTTGCAACGCCATCGCCGATGTCTTTGAGGCCTCCGCCGACAAGCAGGTCATCATCAACCTGCCTGCCACAGTGGAAATGGCTACGCCGAACGTTTACGCCGACTCCATCGAGTGGATGCACCGAAACCTGCACCCCCGCGAAGGCATCATCATTTCGCTCCACCCGCACAATGACCGCGGCACGGGTGTTGCGGCAGCCGAACTCGGCTACCTGGCTGGCGCGGACCGGATTGAGGGATGCCTCTTCGGCAACGGTGAACGCACGGGCAACGTGGACCTGGTCACGCTGGGGCTGAACATGTTTGTCCAGGGTGTTGACCCCATGATCGATTTCTCCGATATTGACGAAATCCGCCGGACAGTTGAGTACTGCAACCAGTTGCCTGTACCCGAACGCTCTCCCTATGGTGGCGACCTTGTCTTTACAGCCTTCTCGGGTTCACACCAGGACGCCATCAAAAAGGGTTTCGAGGCCCTCGAGAAGGACGCTGCCGAGGCCGGGAAGCCGGTGGACGACTTCACCTGGCAGGTGCCTTACCTGCCGATCGATCCCAAGGACCTGGGACGCAGCTACGAGGCCGTTATCCGCGTCAACTCGCAGTCCGGCAAGGGTGGCGTTGCCTACCTGCTGAAGAATGAGCACAACCTGGACCTGCCGCGGCGTGCCCAGATCGAATTCTCCGGTGTTATCCAGCGGCGCACGGACGCTGTGGGTGGCGAAGTCAGCGGGTCCCAGCTGTGGCAGATCTTCCAGGATGAATACCTGCCCTCTGATGAAGAGCAAGCCCAGTGGGGCCGCTACACCTTGGGCAGTGTGAGCACCGAGACCGATGAATCCGGCGCGATGACCATGAATGCGAACTTGCGTATCGAGGGTGCCGAGGTTCGGCGCACCGGGCATGGCAACGGTCCCATCGCGGCTCTGTTGGACATACTGCACCAGGACGGCGTGGACGTCCGGGTTCTCGACTACAGCGAGCACGCATTGTCTGAGGGTGGCAGCGCCAGTGCCGCCGCCTATGTTGAATGTGCCGTTGGAGAGCGTGTCCTGTGGGGCGTGGGAATCGACCCCAGCACCACAACGTCGTCCCTCAAGGCACTGATCTCCGCCGTGAACAGGGCAGTCCGGGACGCCCAGGACTAGGCACCAGCCGTGTGGTGACAGGAAACTCTGTCACCACACGGTCCGGCAACCGTACCGGGTCCGGGCATAGTGCGAAGATTAGATGTGGCCAATCCGTCGTTTGCAGCCCGGTCCTACCGGGACGATGCCGTGGTCCTCCGTACCCACAAGCTGGGCGAGGCGGACCGCATCATTACCTTGCTGACCAAGCACCACGGGCAGGTACGCGCCGTGGCCAAGGGCGTCCGAAGGACCAGCAGCCGCTTTGGAGCCAGGCTGGAGCCGTTCATGGTCGCCGACCTCCAACTGGTTTCGGGTCGGACACTGGACATCGTCACCCAAGCGGTGGCGAAAGGTGCCTACGGAAGCAGCATCGCCGCCGACTACGGCAGATTTACGGTAGCTGCTGCCATGACGGAGACGGCCGAGAAATTGACCGACGCGGACACCGAATCGGGCACCGCCCAATACAACCTTCTTGTAGGTGCACTGGCAGCCCTGAGCCGTTCGGACCACCCACCGGAGCTGATCCTGGACTCCTATCTTCTGCGTGCGTTGGCCACGGGAGGTTGGGCTCCCAGCTTTACGGCCTGTGCACGCTGCGGTCGACCCGGACCCCACACGGCTTTTGCTGCCCCGGTAGGTGGGATGGTGTGCGGGGACTGCCGGCCACCCGGTTCTCCGGCGCCGGCAGCTGAGACCGTGGTGCTTCTGGGCGCGTTGTTGACGGGTAACTGGGAGGTCGCGGACGTTTCCGACCCGCGGCACCGCAGGGAGGCTGCTGGCCTGGTGGCGAGCTACCTGCAATGGCATTTGGAACGGGCGTTGAAATCACTCAAACATGTGGAGCGAAGCTGACAGTGGCACTTGGAAAGAAAAGCAAGACAACAGCGGCAAGGAACGCGCCGGTCGTGGCTCCGTACGGGCATCCCTCCGGTGCAGTTCCGCCAAGAATTCCGAGTGAGCTCATCCCGCAGCACGTGGCCATTGTCATGGACGGCAACGGTCGATGGGCAAATCAACGTGGATTGCCCCGGATCGAGGGCCACAAGGCCGGAGAACCTGCCCTGTTGGATGTCATGGCCGGAGCCATCGAACTGGGCATCAAATACGTCAGCGTCTACGCGTTTTCGACGGAAAACTGGCGTCGTTCGCCCGAAGAAGTCCGCTTCCTCATGGGATTTAACAAGGACGTGCTACGACGCCAGCGGAACCAGCTCGACGACTGGGGCGTCCGTATCCGGTGGGCAGGCCGGCGGCCCCGGCTCTGGGGTTCGGTCATCAAGGAGCTGGAAGAGGCTGAGGAATACACCCGCGGCAACGACACCTGCACTTTGACCATGTGTGTTAACTACGGTGGCAGGGCCGAGATTGCCGACGCCGTGTCCGCTATCGCCCAGGACGTCGCAGCAGGGCGGCTCAAGCCAGGCTCCGTCTCGGAAAAGACGATACAGAAGTATCTGGACGAACCTGATCTCCCGGATGTCGATCTCTTCCTCAGGAGTTCGGGGGAGCAGCGCCTTTCCAACTTCCTGCTGTGGCAATCCGCCTACGCGGAATTTGTTTTCATGGACACCCTGTGGCCGGATGTGGACAGGCGCACCCTGTGGGACGCCGTCGAAATCTATGCCAAGCGCGACAGGCGCTACGGTGGTGCAGTCGATGCTGCGCCCGCCACCAATTAGTGCGCCTGGGTTAATTCAATACGGGTACGCGGCCAGCCAGACGGCCACGTCACGATAAGCCTGTTGCCGGACGGTGCGGCGTGACAGGAAGATGTCATGAAGCGCACCCGGATACCGGAACACTGCCGTCCGCCGGGCCAGGCCCAGTGCGCGGCGGGAGGTTTGTTCGACGTCGATGACTGCGTCTGCACGCATAAGGTCCGTGGTCCATTCGGCCTGGATCCTGGTGCGACCCGATAGGAGAACCAGGACAGGAGCGTCAATGTTCAGCTTGCGCTCCACTGCCGCATGCCCTGCGAGGACGGCTTTGGTCCAGCCGGCTCGAATGGGAAACGACGTCCGCGGACGCCACACCGGGTCAAGCATCCATTCGCCGTGAGCCTCATTGCTGACGCTCTCCCAGTACGCCGGCATTTCCGGGAAGCGGAACGGACGTTTCGGGTCGGTCCGGGCAAAGGGTTCCACCAAGTGCATGGCGATGCTGCGGACGAGGCTGCTGCCCTGGAGTTCCAGCCAGGGTGAGTTAAGGACCAGGGTGCCAACCTTGCCGGGATTGCGGTTGGCCCAGAGCGCTGCGATGAGCCCGCCAAGGGAGTGGGCAATCACGTGGATGGTGGGCGGAGCAGTGTTGTTGGTCCGCTCTGCCACGTCCGCTTCAATCTCCCGGAGGGCTGCCGACAAGTCTTCGTCGTAGACGCCCAGGTCCGAGGTGTAGCCCGGTGTTTGTCCCGGAAGCAGGCTTCTGCCAAATTTGCGCAGGTCCACGGCATAGAACAGGAAACCTGAGGCACTGAGATACTCGGCCAATTCGGTCTGGAGGAAGTAGTCTGCCCAACCGTGAAGGTAGAGCACTGCGCGGGGTGCCCCGCCGGATTCGTGCGGAGTGCGGCGCTTCCTCTTGGCGAAGGTTGTCAGGAAGTCGAGGATTCCGTGAGGGGCTGTGTCCCCAATGGGTGGAGAATGCCGCACAAGGGTGGCTTTCACCGGGCCCTCTTCATCTTCCCCCAGGGGCAAGTCCAGACACTCGTAGTTGTGGCCCAGTACATCCGGTCTCCACCGTGGTCCGGCTTTACCTGTGCCCGTCATGCGTCCCCCTCTTGCTGATGTTCCTTGGCTTGATGTTCCTTGGCTTGATGTTCCTTGGGTTGATGTTCACGGGCCGGGTGTTCCAGCGCGCCGCTTTGTGGAGCGCGGTAGCGCATGTACCCGCAGATCCAGCGGGCCAGCCGTGCGTACGCGTCCTGCCTCACAGCGGGTGCCGAGAGGAAGACATCGTGAAGGCCGCCATCAATTCTTTCCAGAGTGACAGTCCGGCCCAGCGCCATTGCCCGGAGAGCGATGATGCCGACATCAAGCACGGCGTCGGAGCGACGCATCGACTCCTGCCACACCATGCCGTTAGCGCTGGCCGCTGACGTAAGGACCAAAACCGGCATCTGCAGGTTCAGCCCATGGGATACCTGCGCATGGCCCGCGAAGATGGCGCTCAGCCATCCAGCCCGGACCGGGAAGGCCATCGGGGGCCGGTATTTCTCGTCCAGCGCCCATTCACCCTCGGCGCTGCTGCTGATGCTTCGGAAGTAGAAGCCTCTCTCCGGCAATCTGAGAACGGTCTCAGGCCGAAGTTTGGCCAGAGGGCCCAGCATGGTGTGGACGGCGCGGCGAACCAGTGAGTTCCCGTGCATTTCAAGCCATGGGCTGTCGAGGACCAGGAACTGGATATCACCCTGGTGGCGGCTGGCCCATAGGGCGGCAACCAGGCCACCGGTCGAATGCCCCATCAAGGTCATACTGCCCGGAGGGGAGCCTGCACGGTCAGCACGGATGAGATCCATGGCTTCGTTGATCTCAGCGTCGTAGTAGGTCAAGTCAGCGACGTATCCACCCGGGCTGTCCGACTGAAGGCTTCGTCCGTGGTTGTGCATGTCCAAGGCATAGAAGTCGAAACCCTGGCCAGCCCAGAACCGGGCAAGCTCCGTGTTGAAGAAGTAGTCGCTCCAACCGTGCAGGAACAGCACGGCACCATAGGGTGCGTTTCCGGCACCTGGACCATCATGCGGCGGGGCAGCCAGTTCCGCCCGGTGCCGGATCAGAGTGGCACGGCGGACCACGCCGTCAGGCCCCGCAGACTCGAAACTGCAGGATAGAAAGTCCTTTCCCAGGATGTCAGGGGTCCACTCCATGGCCCTAGCTTAGACACTGGCGGCGGCTTCCTGCCCAGCGGCCCTTCCGGTGAAGAGGCAACCCCCAAGGAAGGTTCCTTCCAAGGCCCGGTACCCGTGGATTCCGCCTCCACCGAACCCTGCCGCCTCCCCGGCGGCGTAGAGACCCGGTATGGCCTGGCCATCGTTACTGAGCACCCTGGATTTCAGATCCGTGTGGAGACCACCAAGGCTCTTCCTCGTCAGCACGGACAGGCGGATGGCAATCAAGGGGCCGTGTGCGGGGTCCGTCAAACGGTGCGGGGGCGCGACGCGCATCAATTTGTCCGTGGCGAAACGCCGGGCAGCCCTGATGGCTGCGAGTTGGGGGTCCTTTCCCAAGCCGCTGGACACTTGGCGGTCACGTGCTTGGACCAAGGCCTCCAAGGACCCGGCATCGATCAATGGGTTCCCGGTCAGGTTGTTCATCGCTGCGGCGAGCTCCCGCACCGAGTCGGCCCGGACGAAGTCTTCACCTCTGTCCAGGAACCGCTGGATGGGGGAGTCGGCGCCGGGTTTCAGGCGTGAAGCCAAAAGGCGCAAGTCCTTGCCGGTCAGGTCCGGGTTTTGTTCCGACCCGGACAAGGCCAGTTCCTTGAGTGCAATGGTCCAGTTCAGGACGAACCAGGAATATCCGTGGTTGCTTGCGACGATGTGGCGCAAGGCGCCCAAGGAATCGAATCCAGGAAAGAGCGGGGCGGGCAGCTGGGTGCCGGTGGCGTCGAGCCACAAGGACGATGGACCCGGAAGGATACGGATGCCATGCTGTGGCCAGACGGACTCATAATTGCGTATTCCCTCCGGGTAGTGCCACATCCTGTCACCGTTGATCAACGAACCGCCCGTTGTCGCCACGGCAGGAAGGAACTCGCCGTCCACTGACGCAGGCACGCCGCTGAGCATCGCCGTTGGGGCGTTTCCCCCTGGCCATTGCTGTCTGACAACATCGTGGTTGCCGCCGATCCCGCCGGTAGTCACCACCACCGCCCCCGCCGTGACGTCGAAGTCACCGACGGCGACCCGGGACGATGCCTGGCCCCGCCCCGCCGTCGACGGTTCCAGAACCTGGCCGGACACCCCGGTGACCCTACCGGCCGTCGTCGTCAAGGCTGTGGCGCGGTGCCTGAAACACATCCGCACCTTGCCTGCCGCTACGCCCTCCTGCACCTTGGCCAGGAAAGGGTGCACGAGCGCCGGCCCTGTTCCCCACGTAACGTGGAAGCGGGGCACTGTGTTGCCATGCCCCTGGGGTCCGTAACCTCCCCTTTCCGCCCACTGCACCAAGGGAAAGATGCCGACACCAAGGCTCTTGAGCCAAGTCCTTTTCTCGCCGGCCGCGAAGTCAACATAGGCCTCCGCCCAGGCCCGCGCCTGCACATCGGCGGGCCGGTCGAAAGCGGCGGAGGCGAGCCAGTCGGACAGCGCAAGCTCCGTGCTGTCCCTGACGCCAAGCCTGCGCTGCTCCGGTGTGTCGATCATGAAGAGTCCACCGAAGGACCAGTGAGCCTGCCCACCCACCGAAGCCTCCGGCTCCTGGTCCAGGACAACTACGCTCTTGCCGGCGGCATATGCTGTGGCAGCGGCCACGAGCCCCGACAAACCCGCGCCAACCACTGCGATGTCGGCAGTGATTGGCGGATGTCCATGATGTGCGTCACTATCAACCGGCGGCATGCGTACATGCTAGCGGCTTCCATGGTCACGGGTTTGGCGAGATGTCCACGAACGGCAAAACTAGGACCATGCGTGTTTACCCCACATTCTTCAAGTTGGCCTTCTCCTGGATGGATGCCGAGAAGGCCCACAAGATCGGTTTCCAGGGAATCCGGCTTGCCCATCGTTCAGGTGCCGGCCGGATCCTTGCCAGGCTGACTGCGCCTGATGCCTCCTTGAGGACTGAGGCGTTGGGCCTCACCTTCCCATCGCCCTTCGGTTTGGCCGCCGGCTTCGACAAGGAAGGCCACGGAATAGAGGCCCTCGCCGACCTCGGCTTTGGCCACGTGGAAGTGGGTACCATCACCGGTCAAGCGCAGCCGGGCAACGACAAGCCCCGTCTGTTCCGCCTGATCGAGGACCGCGCGGTCATTAACCGCATGGGATTCAACAACGACGGCGCCGCAGCAGTTGCGCCGCGGCTCAAGTCGGCACGGGCTGCTTTACAAAGGCTGTACCCCGGCAACCGGCCGATCATCGGCGTCAACATCGGCAAGACCAAGGTGGTGGAACTCGAGGACGCCACTGAGGACTACCTGGTGAGTGCGCGCACCCTGGCTCCGGCGGCCGACTACCTGGTGGTCAACGTCAGTTCGCCGAACACGCCCGGACTCCGTTTGCTTCAGAACGTGGAGACCCTGCGCCCGCTGCTGAGGGCAGTGGGCGACGCCGCTGATGAGGCTGCGGGGCGGCACGTTCCGCTGCTCGTCAAGATCGCTCCGGACCTGTCCGATGAAGATATTGACGATGTGGCCCGTCTGGCCCTGGATCTCAAACTCGACGGAATCATCGCCACCAACACCACGATTTCCAGGGGCGGGCTCACATCCGATTCGTCGAAAGTCGAAAGCCTCGGTGCGGGTGGACTGTCAGGGGCTCCGCTTAAGCAGCGCTCACTGGAAGTCCTGCGTCGACTCAAGGAAGCCGTCGGGGAGCAACTGGTGCTGATAGCTGTTGGGGGCGTAGAGACAGCCCGCGACGTGCAGGACCGACTGGATGCGGGAGCAAACCTGGTGCAGGGATACACGGCCTTTCTCTATGAAGGTCCGTTCTGGGTTTCCCGCATCAACAAGGGTTTGGTGAAGCTCCGCAAGGGAGTATCCCGCTAAGGCGCCAATGCAGAAGACCCCGGACCAGTGGTCCGGGGTCTTCTTTTGAATGGCGGGGCGGCTAGGCCGGGTATTGGCCGCGCTTCACCTGGGGTTTGGGCAGGCGAAGCTTGCGGAACTGGAGCGCACGCATGCAGCCATACCAGATGGATCCGCGTTCAACTTCGCCGAATTTGGCGGTCAGCTGCTTGCGAAGCTTGCGCGACAGAATGAAAACGTCAACGAAGACTGCAAGGAACATGATCCAGAAGCCCACAAGGACGTAGCTGATGCCAGCGCTGGTGGGCGGAATGATCAGCGAGATCACCACGAACAACAAAGCTCCGAACATGAGGTATTCGCCCAGGCTGAAACGCGCGTCAACGTAGTCGCGCACGTACCGCTTCTGGGGTCCCTTGTCCCGCAGGGGGAGGAACTTCTCATCACCGGTGTCCAGGGCTTGGCGCATTTTTTGGCGCTGGTCCTGGATTGCCACCCTTTCCGCAGCCTTCGAGGCCTTGCGGTCGGTGGGCACCAGGGGGCGTTTCCGGGCTGCTTCCTGGGCCTTCCGCTTGGGCGTAGGGGTGCCCTTACCGGCACCCGGTCCCGGGGCGGTGGCGTAGGCCTGGTCTACTACTGACTGAGCGCTGGGCTCTTCCTTTTTACGTCCGAACACCCATACAGAATACCCTCGGCAAGGTGGCGTACGTTACCTCGTCCGAGGTGAACGGTCTGGTCGGCCGTGCCTTGGGTCCGGCGTGGCTTGTTACCCGGAGGTAAAGTGTGGGCCATGACTTCAGCGCATGCGGACACCCCGCAGAACAAGCAACAGCACTCCGGCGACATCCCGGTCGAGGCACTGGCCGCGGCGGTCAACGAAGCCTTCAACTCCACCATGGATTCCCTCAAGAACCTGGTGTCCATCCCCGGCATTGCCTGGCCCAGTTTCGATCCCAAGGAACTCGATCGAAGCGCCGAGGCGGTCTCTTCCCTGGTCCAGGCTGCCGGCATGCCGGACGTCCGGATCCTGAGGTGCAGCAAAGCAGACGGTACCCCCGGCGGTCCTGCCGTCGTCGCCCGTCGACCCGCCGCAGACGGAAAGCCCACCATCCTGCTGTACGCCCACCACGACGTACAGCCGCCGGGGGACCGGGCCCTGTGGACCTCTGAACCCTTCGTGGCGGAAGAACGCGACGGGCGCCTGTACGGACGCGGCGCTGCCGATGACAAAGCGGGCATCATGGCACACCTGGCGGCCTACAGCGTTGTCAGTGAAGTCCTCGGCGAAAAATTCGGTCTCGGCGTGACCTTCTTCTTCGAGGGCGAGGAAGAAGCCGGCTCGCCGACCTTCCGCGCTTTCCTGGAAGAACATCAGGAGCTTCTCCGATCGGATGTCATCGTGGTGGCCGATTCGAGCAACTGGAAAGTGGGAGTTCCCGCCCTGACCACCAGCCTCCGCGGCCTGGTGGATGGCACGTTCGAAGTCCGTGTCCTGGACCATGCCGTCCACTCGGGCATGTTCGGCGGTCCGGTCCTGGACGCCCCTACGCTTCTGTCGCGGCTTATCGCCACCCTGCACGACGACGACGGCAATGTGGCAGTCGCCGGGCTGGTGGGACGTGATGACGTGGTGGTCGACCTCACCGAAGAGGACTACCGCGCCGATGCTTCAGTGCTCGACGGCGTTCGGCTCGCCGGCGGCGGGACTATCGGTTCGCGCCTCTGGACCAAGCCCGCGCTTTCCATCATCGGCATGGATGTACCGTCCGTCGATGTCGCCTCCAACACGTTGATTCCGGCGGCACGGGCCAAATTCAGCATGCGCCTTGCTCCCGGGCAGGACCCCGAGGCCGCCATGGACGCTTTGAAGAACCACGTTGAATCGAACGCACCATTCGGAGCCAAGGTGACGTTTACGCCGGGGGAGCGCGGCAATGCTTTCTCCACCGACACCTCATCATCCGCGGCCCGCGTCGCCTTGTGGGCCTTGGAACAGTCCTGGGGCGTCACGCCCGTTGAAATGGGAATCGGCGGATCCATTCCCTTCATTGCCGACCTCCTGGAAATGTATCCGGACGTCCAGATCCTGGTAACCGGGGTGGAAGATCCTGATTCCCGCGCGCACAGTGCCAACGAATCCCTGCACATCGGCGACTTCCGCCACGCAGTGTTGGCTGAAGCGTTGATGCTTGCGCGTCTGAACGCCGAGGGGCTGGGGGCTTAGTCCCAGTCCGGCCGGGAACAAGGAAATGCTGTCAGTGGTTACGTCTGGAGTTATAGCAAAGCGTCTGCGCGACGTAGCATTAGCTATAACCCGTATGTAATTGGGTAAGGGCAGGCAGCGTCCCGGCGCCGCCGCCAGAAGCTTCATAAGAAGGTAGGCCAATGAGCACTGCAACCAACGAAAACAGCACCGGAACACAGGTCGTCACCAATGACGAGCTGCCCACGCACGAGGTCAATCTGACCGACGTCGCAGCAGGCAAGGTCCGCAGCCTCCTCGAACAGGAAGGCCGCACCGATCTTCGGCTGCGCGTTGCAGTCCAGCCTGGCGGATGCTCCGGCTTGATCTACCAGCTCTACTTTGACGAGCGGATGCTCGACGGAGACGCTGTGCGTGACTACGACGGTGTCGAGGTCATCGTGGACAAGATGAGTGTTCCTTACCTCAGCGGTGCAAGCATCGACTTTGAAGACACCATTTCGAAGCAGGGCTTCACCATTGACAACCCGAACGCCGGCGGGTCTTGCGCCTGCGGTGATTCGTTCCACTGATGTGAGCCATCGCCGCATGTCGGCGCCCCTCCGGGCCGCTTTGAAAGCGTTCGGAGCCACGGCGCTGACATGTGCGCGAAAACCGCCTGATAGCGGTAAGCTCTACATCGGGTAGTAAAACTTTTAGTGTGCCCGGTGAGCCTTCGGCCTGCCGGGAGACAGCAACAAGAGGAAGGGCCGTCTGTGAGTTCGCAGAACCGAACCGGCAGCCGACGCATAAAGATCACCTCGATCACTGGCTTGGCACTCGCCGGCGCGTTGGTTTTGACCGGATGTTCACCAGAGGTAGAGAAGGGTTGGCTGCCTACAGAGCGCGGCACGACCAACCACACTGACCGGATCATGGACCTCTGGGTCAACTCATGGATCGCCGCCTTGGCAGTCGGTATCATCACGTGGGGCCTCCTGGTCTGGTGCATCATTGCTTACCGTCGCCGTAAGGGCACCACGGGATTCCCCAAGCAGCTCAGCTACAACCTGCCGCTCGAGGTCTTCTACTTGACCATCCCGCTGTTCATGGTGCTGGTGTTCTTCTACTTCACCGACCAGGACCAGCGCGCGATCGATGATCGCTCACAGCCTGCAGACGTCGTTGTTGATGTCCGCGGCAAGCAGTGGGCCTGGGACTTCAACTACAAGCAGGGCCAGGTCATTTCCGAGGACCTCCACGAAGCAGGCGTTCAGGCTCACCTGACGGGCGCCGAGGTGGACAAGGAACTGCTCCCCACCCTGTACTTGCCGGTTGGCAAGTCCGTGGACCTGGAGCTGAATTCCCGCGATGTCATTCACTCCTTCTGGGTTCCCGCCTTCCTTCAGAAGCGCGACATGATCCCCGGCAAGACGAACTACATCCGCTTCACTCCCACCAAGGAGGGCACCTTCGATGGAAAGTGCGCCGAACTCTGCGGTGAATATCACTCCGAAATGCTCTTCCGCGTCAAGGTTGTCTCCGAGTCTGAGTTCAAGGCCCACATGGACAAGCTCCGCCAGGATGGCAACACGGGCCTGCTCGGTGCGGAATACGACCGCAATCCGAACCTGAACGAAAAGTAAGGGGAGCGACGTGGCTACTTACACTCAATCCGCCGGGACCCTTGAGGCTCCCGTAGTTCCTAAATCCAAGGGACGCATTGTCGTCAACTGGATCACCTCCACGGACCACAAGACCATCGGGTACATGTACCTCATTGCGTCCTTCGTGTTCTTCTGCCTCGGCGGCGTCATGGCGCTCTTGATCCGTGCAGAACTGTTCGAGCCTGGCATGCAGATCCTGCAGACCAAAGAGCAGTACAACCAGATGTTCACGATGCACGGCACCGTGATGCTGCTCATGTTCGCAACTCCTCTATTCGCTGGCTTCGCCAACGTCATCATGCCGTTGCAGATCGGTGCCCCGGACGTTGCGTTCCCGCGACTGAACGCCCTGGCATTCTGGTTCTTCCTCTTCGGCTCCACCATCGCCGTGTCCGGCTTCATCACCCCGCAGGGTGCTGCAAGCTTCGGTTGGTTCGCCTATGCGCCGTTGTCGAACACGACATTCAGTCCGGGCGTCGGTGGTGACCTGTGGGTCTTCGGACTCGCTCTCTCCGGGTTCGGCACAATTCTTGGTGCCGTCAACTTCATCACCACCATCATCTGCATGCGCGCCCCGGGCATGACCATGTGGCGTATGCCGATCTTCACCTGGAACACCCTGGTGACGGCGATCCTTGTCCTCATGGCCTTCCCGCCGCTGGCTGCGGCCCTCTTTGCCCTCGGCGCTGACCGCCGCTTTGGTGCGCACATCTTCGATCCCGAAAACGGCGGTGCCGTCCTCTGGCAGCACCTGTTCTGGTTCTTCGGCCACCCCGAGGTGTACATCATCGCCCTGCCGTTCTTCGGCATCGTTTCCGAGATCTTCCCGGTCTTCAGCCGGAAGCCTATCTTCGGCTACAAGGGCCTTGTCTACGCCACGATTGCCATCGCAGCTCTGTCCGTGACCGTGTGGGCCCACCACATGTACGTGACCGGTTCCGTGCTGTTGCCGTTCTTCGCCTTCATGACCATGCTGATCGCAGTGCCGACGGGCGTGAAGTTCTTCAACTGGATCGGTACCTTGTGGCAAGGATCCATCACGTTCGAAACTCCAATGCTCTGGAGCATCGGCTTCCTGGTGACATTCCTCTTCGGTGGCCTGACGGGCATCATCCTGGCATCACCGCCGCTTGATTTCCATGTTTCCGACTCCTACTTCGTGGTTGCCCACTTCCACTACGTGGTGTTCGGTACAGTCGTATTCGCCATGTTCGCCGGCTTCTACTTCTGGTGGCCCAAGTGGACGGGCAAGATGCTGAACGAACGTCTCGGCAAGATCCACTTCTGGCTGCTGTTCCTCGGCTTCCACGGCACGTTCCTGATCCAGCACTGGTTGGGTGTTGAAGGTATGCCGCGTCGCTACGCCGACTACATGCCGCAGGATAACTTCACGTGGATGAACCAGTTCTCCACCATTTCCTCCTTCGTCCTCGGCGCGTCACTGCTTCCGTTCTTCTGGAACGTCTACATCACGTGGCGCAGCGACAAGAAGGTTGAAGTGGACGACCCGTGGGGCTTTGGTGCTTCGCTGGAGTGGGCTACTTCCTGCCCGCCGCCGCGCCACAACTTCACTTCCTTGCCCCGTATTCGCTCCGAACGCCCGGCCCTGGATCTCCACCACCCGGAGTTGGCCCAGGTGCACACCGCCGAGGCTCCGTCACCCGCAGCAGCAGTGCTGGGTAACGCCGACCAGAGGGACGTCAGCAAATGAAAATTGAATCATGGCTCTTCGGAGCCGGAGTCTTCTTCTTCGTACCCGTAGCAATTGCTTACGGCTTCCTCACCGAATGGTCCGAGTGGGTTGGCGTGCTCGGCATCCTGCTCGTTGGCGGCCTGGCAGGCATGATTGGTGCTTACCTTGGCTTTACCGGCAAGCGCGTCGGAATGCGCCCGGAGGACCGTCCTGACGCCGAGATCCACGAAGGCGCGGGGGAGCAGGGCCACTTCAGCCCCTGGAGCTGGTGGCCGCTGGTTCTCGGCCTGTCCTGTGCAGGTGGATTCCTCGGCCTGGCCGTAGGTTTCTGGGTGACCTACGTGGCCGGCGGCCTGGCCATCGTTGCCTTGATCGGCTGGGTCTTCGAATACAGCCGCGGCGACCACGCCCACTAGCAGTTACTGAATAGCAATAAGGATGGGCCCCACCGAAAGGTGGGGCCCATCCTTATTTGCTTATTCCGGGGTTTGTCCTTCGCGTCAGTCATCCATTTGTGATTGACGGCCTGTGTGGACTGTAGCCTCAGCGGGCCTCAGGAGCCTCCAGGACGGAGGAAAGAGCAGCCAGAGCACTACGAACCGTTGCGAGAGTTTGGGAGCCTGTAAGGGCATCGGGCGCGACCTCAAGCAAAACTTCGCAACCGTGGCCGAAGTCCTCTGTCATGACCTCAAGGAGTGAACGGGCGTCGACCGGCTTACCGTCTGTCTTCCGGATTGTCACCGGGAGTCCCGTCTGCGTGACGGCACGGACGAAAACTGCTGCTGCCCGGGCATGAAGGCCGATCTCAGCGGCTACTAAGGCTTTCTGCTGCGGCAAGCCAGCTCCTTTGCTACGGCGGTTTTACTTCGCCACGAAATGATCCATACAAGAGTAGCCGCCGTCACGGAAGGGCGACCAGTCCAGTGTCCGCTGGTCTAGACCTGTTGATGTCTGACCTATCCTTGAAACATGACTCAATTGCTGGACTTCTGCCGTGGCTGACGCAGCCGGCATTGCTGGCGAGATTGACCGTTTCAGCAGCACGCCCATCTATATTCAACTGCGTGAAATCCTTCGGACGTTCATTGGGCAGTCGTGTCCACCGGGCTCGGCCCTTCCTTCCGAAAGGGATCTCGCGGAGCGTTTTGGCCTGGCACGCATGACTGTCCGACAAGCGATTGATGCGCTGGTCGGCGAAGAAGTCATTGAGCGTGTGGTTGGTTTGGGGACGTTCGTCAGGAAGCCGAAGCTGGACTTGCAGGTGAAACTGACGTCCTACAGTGAGGAAATGCAGCGACGCGGTATGGTCCCGGCCGCAAAGGTACTGAGCTTTGAGCAGATTGCAGCCAGCGCGTTTTTGGCCCGGGAACTTCAGCTCGACGAGGGAACACCCCTGGTTCGTTTCCGCCGTCTTCTCCTGGCGGATAACGAGCCCATGAGCGTGGATGAAAACTTCATTCCGGCACACCGTGTTCCAGGACTTCTCGATGAGGCCCCACCGACGTCGCTCTACAACGTGCTGAGCGAACGGTACGGGCTGGTCATGGAGTGGGGCGAGGACATGATTGAGGCAACAGCTGCGTCGCCCTCAACTGCCAGGTTGCTGAATGTTGACGTGGGATCGCCGCTGCTCAAGATCCAGCGCCATGCCTTCGTTGCGCGCGCCATGGTTGACTATTCCGTCTCCTACTACAGGGCGGACAGGTACAAGCTCTGGGTTCCCCTGCAGCGGCCTGGCGTGCGTCCTACGCGGAATTATGCGTCGGGATACCGGACCACCCAGTAGAGCTTGCCTGACGCGCCGTCGGGTGGGGATTATGGCTGGTGCCGTTGCAGGCTCCTTGCGCTGGTGCCGTTGCAGGCTCCTTGCCACGTCAACATAGTGTGCCGGAACATAGTCCGCCGGCCACAAGCGCACTTTGAAGGCCAAAAAAGAAGGGGCACAGTCCGCATGGACTGTGCCCCTTCTTTACGTTGAGGTCTGACCGTTAGTGGCTCAGGCTCTTTTGCTCGTCGCCGGCTTCGATGGCTTCGTGATGGCCATGCGAGTGTGCTGCTTCGAGTTCCGCAGGTGTTGCCGGAGCAACGCGGTCTTCGAAGAACCAGCGGGAAAGTGCCGCGCGGCGCTTTTCCTTACGGGTTACAACGCCATGCTCGTTCGGCTGCGCCGGCAGGGGAGCCGGTGACTCGAAGCCTACGAGCTTGTAGCGCTTGTACTCGTCCAGGGGTGCGTGGACTTCGATGAACTCACCGTGCGGGAGCCGGACAATGCGTCCGGTTTCGCGGCCGTGGAGTGCAATTTCGCGGTCCTTGCGCTGGAGAGCCAGTGCGATTCGCTTGGTAACGATGAAGGCGATGATCGGGCCGATGAAGAACAGCGTCCGCAACCAGTAGGTCACGTCGTTCAGTGAGACGTGGAAGTGGGTAGCGATAAGGTCCGAGCCTGCCGCTGCCCACATGACGCAGTACCAGGTGAAACCGGCTACACCGATCGCAGTGCGGGTGGGTGCATTGCGGGGACGGTCCAGAACGTGGTGCTCACGGTTGTCCTTGGTGACCCAGCGTTCGATCCACGGGTACATGAACAGAACGGTGAAGATGATCCCGGCAGGAACCAGGGCCGGAAGAAGCACGTTCAGGGTAAGCGTGTGTCCAAAGACGATCCACTCGAAGTGGAAGTTGTTGATGACACCCGGCATAAGGCGCAGGGCGCCGTCGACGAATCCGATGTACCAGTCGGGCTGGGTGCCGGCTGATACAGGGGAGGGGTCGTAAGGACCGTAGTTCCAAATCGGGTTGATGGTGAAAGCTGCCGCCATGAGCGCCAGAACACCGAACACGATGAAGAAGAAGCCGCCGGCCTTGGCCGCGTAAACCGGGCCGAGGGGGTAGCCGACGACGTTGCCGTCGTTGCGGCCGGGGCCGGGGTACTGCGTGTGCTTGTGAACAACCACCATGAAGAGGTGGATCACGATCATCAGGAGGATGAGCGCGGGCACCAGGAGGATGTGCAGCACGTACAGGCGGCCGATGATGGCCGTTCCCGGGAACTCCCCGCCGAAGAGGAAGAAGGAGATGTACGTTCCGATGACCGGAATCGACTTGATCACGCCGTCGATGATGCGCAGACCGTTACCGGAGAGCAAGTCATCGGGGAGGGAGTAGCCAGTGAAGCCGGCAGCCATGGCAAGGATAAGCAGGACGCCGCCCACAACCCAGTTCATTTCGCGGGGTTTGCGGAAAGCACCCGTGAAGAAGACGCGCAGCATGTGTACACCGAGGGATGCCACGAACAGCAGTGCTGCCCAGTGGTGGACCTGACGCATGAACAGACCGCCACGGACATCGAAGGAGATGTTCAGTGATGAGTTGTAGGCGACAGACATTTCGACGTTGTACAACGGCGTGTAGGAACCCTGGTAGTGGGTTTCTGCCATGGACGGATCGAAGAAGAAGGTCAGGAAGGTACCTGACATCAGCAGGATGACGAAGGAGTACAGCGCCACCTCACCGAACATGAACGACCAGTGGTCAGGGAAGACCTTCCGGCCGAACTCGCGCAGGATTCCGGAGCCGCCAACGCGCTCGTCTACGAAGTTGGTGAAACTACCAACCTTGGTCTTCGGAACGAAGGGGGCTTCAGCTGTTGATGAGGCGCTCATGCTCGTCACGCTCCCAGTAACTCGGTCCTACAGGTTCTCTGAAGTCGCTGGTAGCGACGAGGTAGCCCTCTGCATCAACCGCGATGGGCAGCTGGGGAAGCGGACGGCTGGCCGGCCCGAAGATGACCTTGCATTCCTGCGTGAGGTCAAAAGTGGACTGGTGGCACGGGCACAGAAGGTGGTGCGTCTGCTGCTCATAAAGAGCGACAGGGCATCCGACGTGCGTGCAGATCTTGGAGTAGGCAACGATTCCGTTGTAGCTCCAGCTCTCGCGTCCCTCGGAAGGATTCAGCGAGTTCGGGTCCAGGCGCATCAACAGGACGACGGCCTTGGCCTTTTCGTTCAACTTGCCCTCGTGGAGCTCATTGAGGCCCTCGGGGATGACGTGGAAGGCTGAACCGATGGTGACATCCGAGGCCTTGATGGGTGTGCCATCGGGGTCGCGGGTCAGGCGCTTGAGCTTGCCGCCCTCAGGAGCCCACATGGTGTGCGCCAGAGCTTTGTCCGGACGCGGACCCAAGTCGCCAAAGATGGCGAGAGCAGGCAGGGGAGCCAAAGCGACAGCACCAAGGAGTGTGTTGCGGATCAGCGGGCGGCGCTTGATGCCGGTTTCCTCGACGATGTCGTCGACGATGCGGACTGCTGCTTGGCGATCCTCTTCGGTACGGATAGCGTGGCGCTCTTCAGAGACTTCGTGGTCGGGCATCAGGGCCTTCGCCCAGTGCACGATGCCGGTGCCGATACCAAGCATTGCGAAGGCCGTGCCGAGACCCAAAAGAAGGTTCTGGGTGCGGATGGTTGCAATGGTGGTGTCGTCGCCAAGGTCAATGGCGAAGTACGCCACCAGGAAGACCAGCGTTCCGATGACGGAGGTGCCAAACAGAATGGCTACCTGACGCTCGGCGCGCTTTGCGGCTACCGGGTCCGTGTCAGCCAGGCGCAAACGATGCGGAGGAAGCCCAGGATCCTGGAACTTCTCCACCTCATTCTGACCAGCCGTAGCTACGGTGCCCGAGTGGTTCGGACTGCCGTCACTATGGTTGCCCATAATTCGCCTCATCCTTCTCTCGTTGTCTCGGCCGGGGCCGAGTTATTTTCAGTTTCAAACTGCTGATCGTGCAGCAGAAGTTTTTGTTGCTTCGCGATCAGGACGTGCGGGACGTCAGCCAGATCGTGAAAGCGATGATGACACCCAAACCGGCAACCCAGACGAACAGGCCTTCGGAGACCGGACCGAGGGACCCAAGGTCGGCGCCGCCCGGAGAACCATTGGCTTCAATGGTCTTCAGGAAGGTGATGATGTCGCGCTTGTCTTCGGGGGTGACGTTCGAGTCGTTGAACACGGGCATGTTCTGCGGGCCCGTGGCCATTGCCTCATAGATGTGCTGCGAGCTGACGCCTGCAAGAGCCGGAGCGAACTTGCCTCGTGTCAGGGCTCCACCCGCAGCTGCTGCGTTGTGGCACATGGCGCAGTTGACCCGGAAGAGTTCGCCACCCTTGGCAGCGTCTCCCTTGCCATCGAGGAGGTGCTCCTCGGGGATGGCCGGACCTGCGCCGAGGGATGCAACGTAGGCAGAAAGCTGCTTGGTCTGCTCTTCATTGAACTGGGCGGGCTTCTGCTGGGCCTGCGGGCCATTCATCTGCATGGGCATACGACCGGTACCAACCTGGAAGTCAACCGCAGCAGCACCAACACCGACCAGCGAGGGTCCGTCCTGGGTTCCGCTGGCACCCATGCCGTGGCAGGTGGCGCAGTTGGCGGCGAAAAGCTTGCCGCCCTCCTCTACGTCACTGGCGCTGTAGCTTGTGGTGTCGGCCTTGGCCTGGTTGACAGATGTGGCAACGGCGTACAGCCCACCAGTGAGGAGGAGGCCCATCAATAGCAGCGCAATGGCTGCCAGTGGGTGACGTCGCTTCTGCGAGAGTGCCTTCACGTGGTGGTTCCTTTATTCGATCCTGCGTCGGCTCCGTGAGCCGCTTCTTGAAATTCTGCCTCTTGTAGAAAAAGAGTCAAGCCGGGCTTACTTGAGGACGTAGATGACCAGGAAGAGGCCAATCCAAACAACGTCAACGAAGTGCCAGTAGTACGAGGTGACGATTGCCGACGTCGCTTCAAAGTGTCCGAACTTCTTGGCCGCAAACGCACGACCGATGATGAAGAGGAAAGCGATCAGGCCGCCGATGACGTGGAGGCCGTGGAAGCCCGTGGTCATGTAGAAGGCGGAGCCATAGGCATTGGAGGACAGGGATACGTGCTCGGAAACGAGCATGGCGTATTCCGTCGTCTGCCCGGCAACGAAGAAGGCACCCATGATGAAGGTGAGGGTAAACCATTCGGTCATGCCCCAGCGGGTGAACTGCAAGAGCCCGCCGGTGCGGCGGGGTTCGAGCCGCTCGGCGGCAAAGACGCCCATCTGGCAAGTAAAGGAACTTGCCACAAGGACGATGGTGTTGACGAGCGCAAACGGGAAGTTGAGCTTGGCCGTCTCCTCGGCCCACATCAGTCCTGATGTGGAGCGCAGGGTGAAGTACATGGCAAAGAGGCCGGCGAAGAACATCAACTCACTGGACAGCCAAACAACGGTTCCAACAGAAACCAGGTTGGGGCGGTTCAGCGTCGGGTGCGCCGGGGTACTGGGGGCATGGGTCGCAGATGTCACAAGGACATTATGTCTGTAAAAGTCCAGAGTTCCCAATGCAAACCACCGATTCGGGAGACTTTTTCTACAAAGACGCGAAATCGCGCGGAAAAGTTCCCGGCGCGGTTCACATTGGTCATCGGCGTGGCTGGCTCGATAGCATCAGGGAGTGACTTCTCCGGCATCGGCACCTGCAGCCAGCAATACCTGGCCAGGGCTCATCTCAGCACTGATCAACGGCGACGACCTTGCAGTGGGCAACACAGAGTGGGCCATGAACACGATCATGTCCGGAGAAGCTACTCCATCTCAGATCGCCGGCTTCCTTGTAGCACTGCGGGCCAAGGGCGAGACTGTGGAGGAGCTTGCCGGCTTGGTCGAAGCCATGGTCCAGCATGCCAATCCGATTTCGATCTCGGGCGAAAAGCTCGACATTG
Organism: Paenarthrobacter histidinolovorans; assembly: GCF_014647595.1. Taxonomy (GTDB): domain Bacteria; phylum Actinomycetota; class Actinomycetes; order Actinomycetales; family Micrococcaceae; genus Arthrobacter; species Arthrobacter histidinolovorans. The sequence continues at coordinate 230,647 of NZ_BMPM01000004.1, forward strand.
TCGGAACCGGTGGGGACCGGCTCAACACTGTGAATATTTCCACGATGGCCGCCCTGGTTGCCGCCGGTGCCGGAGCCAAGGTTGTGAAGCACGGCAACCGTGCTGCTTCATCGACGTCGGGCTCGGCTGATGTCCTGGAGGCGCTCGGGGTTCGACTGGATCTTTCGATCGACCAGGTGGCGCGCAACGCTGAAGAAGCCGGCATCACGTTCTGTTTTGCCCAGGTTTTCCACCCATCGTTCAGGCACACGGCTGTGCCTCGACGGGAACTGGCCGTTCCTACAGCGTTTAACTTTTTGGGTCCCATGACCAACCCCGCGCATGTCCAGGCATCCGCTGTGGGCGTGGCGAACGCGCGGATGGCGCCCCTTGTTGCCGGCGTCCTGGCCCGGCGTGGAAGCCGCGGCCTGGTGTTCCGCGGAGATGATGGGCTCGATGAACTCACGCCGACGGGACCATCCACGGTGTGGGAGATCAGGGATGGCTCCGTGACCGAACAGGTGTTCACTCCTGCGGAGCTCGGCATCAAACCGTCCACCGTGGCGGACCTTCGTGGCGGGGATGCCACAGTGAATGCAGGCGTCGTCCGTGAAGTGCTCGACGGCAAGCGCGGTCCTGTTAGGGACGCTGTGCTCCTCAATGCGGCTGCAGGTTTGGTGGCCTTCGACCTCCACGCTGACGGCAGCCTTTTGGACCGGATGCGGGCTGCTCTCGGCAGGGCGACTGAGTCGATCGATTCCGGTTTGGCTGCTGGAGTGCTGGCCAAATGGACGGCCCTGAGCCGAAGCTGATTCGGGTCACATTCCTGGCTGACGCACGCTCAGGGTTTATTCAAAGCCGAGGGCAAATGCGGCATCGAGGTCGTGCTGTGAGTAGGCGCGGAAGGCGATATGCGTGGTGGTATGGACCACTGAGGGCACCTTGGACAGGCGATCGGCAATGACGTCTGCCAGATCCTCGTGCTTGGACACCCGTGCAACAGCGATGAGGTCCCATTCGCCGGTGACTGAATAGACCTCGCTGATGCCTTGAATGGCCGAAATTTGCTCGGCCGTTTCCGGGATGCGTGAGGCATCGGTCTTGATCAGGACAAAAGCGGTGATCACGTAGGGCCTTTCCGGAAAAGCATCGTTGCGGACGCTTCCCAGCCTAGTGCATCCACTCCCTGAACGATCGGTTCACGCTCGGCGTTGCCGCCTTGCCGATACCCGACGAACCAAAGCAATCACTGCTCGGAAGCCGAGCAGGAAAACGCCCAGGCTGATCAGTGCCACAATGACAAAAGGCAGGACCACGGTCTGCCCTGTTGCGGCCCTCAACAGCATGCCGACGATCACAGCTGCGAGCCACACGGCCATCCCGGACGGCCAGATGGCGAACGGCGCACGCCACACGCGCAGGACCAGCCAACCAAGTAATGCGCCGGCCAGGAAAGGCCAGGCTGTCATGAAGGCGCCGGAGACTATGTCTCCGCGGGCATGGGCATCGCGGCCGATGGCAGCGAAGGCGAGTATCAGCACAAGGTCGCCTGCTGCGGCTGCAAGCCAGGTTTTCGAGGGTGAAGGCATGATCCTGACAATATCGGGATCAATGGCCCACCGCGAAGTCGCAGGAATCCGCTGGGCTATTGCGGATAGTGCGCCCTGCAGCCACGATGACTGACAGGGGCCAGAACGCCCCGCTTTGGAGGACGAATGAAATTGCTCCAGGTGGCCCAGCATGCCGATGACCTGCAACGGGCAGCTGCCTTTTACGCTGCATTGTTGGGCTCTGAACCCAGGGCGCTTTTCGACCCTCCCGGCCTCCTGTTTTTCGACGTGGGCGGTGTTCGGCTTCTCTTGGAGAAGGCCGCGCCTTCGTCGCTTCTGTATCTGGAGGTGGGTGACCTCCACGGTTTGGTGTCAGGTCTCAAGGCCCGCGGTGTCCGGGTCATTGCCGAACCCCACATGATTTTCGCCCACGAGGACGACCTTTTAGGCCCCGCAGAGTCTGAGGAGTGGATGGCGTTCATCGAGGACAGTGAGGGCAATGCTGTCGGGCTGGTCAGCCGGGTCAGGCCGTTGGGCGACTGACCGGTTTTGCTGGTGCGCCGCTGGTTTGCTGGTGCGCCGCCGGCGCGGTGGGACCCACGACCCTGTCTCCACCCGCCGTCGGGCATTGTTTGAGCGAAACGGGACCACTAGCCTCGTGTGGGGACGCCCGGTTCCCGAGACCTTTGGAGGGCTGGCAGGATGCAGAAGATATCCACATGTTTGTGGTTCGAGAGCGAAGCGGGGGAGGCCGCGGAGTTCTACACATCGACGTTCGACAATTCGTCCCTGGGGCAGTCAATGGCAGGTCCCGACGGCACGGTCATCATGGTGGATTTCGAAGTTGAAGGCCGGCAGTTCATGGCATTGAACGGGAGGCCTGGCTTCGGGTTCAACGAGGGGGTGTCCCTGGTGGTGAACTGCGAGAACCAAAATGAGGTGGACCGGTACTGGGACGCGCTGGTCGATGGGGGAGAGGAGGGCCGGTGCGGGTGGCTGAAGGACAAGTTTGGCGTCTCCTGGCAAATCATCCCGACCGCAATGCCCGAGTTCTTGAACGGACCGGACGAGGCCGGATCCCGCCGTGCCATGGAGGCCATGATGAAGATGGGCAAACTGGATCTGGCGGTGCTGAAAAGGGCTTACGACGGCGACTGAAAAGTTTGGGGGACAGGCGCCATGGGGCGCTGTTAGCATGGCCGCACGGTGACGTGCGCACCGACCACAATCATGAGGAGAACAGACTGATGACAACCCGCCTCAATCCGTACATCTCGTTCCGGGATAATGCCCGGGACGCGATCAATTTTTACGAATCCGTCTTCGGCGGCGAAAAGACCCTCAGCACCTTCGGGGACTATCAGGCCAGCCAGGATCCGGCAGAAGCCGACAAGGTCATGCACGCCCAGTTGACGACGCCGAACGGCCTGACGCTGATGGCGGCAGATACGCCCAACGGCATGGAATACAACCCGGGCAACAATATGTCTGTCTCCTTGAGCGGCGAAGCAGCGGACGAACCGGAACTGCGCGGCTATTGGGACAAGCTGGTCGACGGCGGCACCGTCGCCATGCCGCTCGAGAGCGCACCGTGGGGCGACACCTTCGGTATGTGCGTCGACAAGTTCGGCATCGCATGGCTGGTCAACATCGCAGGGGAGCAACAGGCCCAGTAACACCACTCGAATGCCTGCTGCGGCTATGGCATAGGAGGCCAACACAGGATGCCCGTCCGGGTTACCGGACGGGCATCCTTTTTGATTGCTGCTCCGGACAAGACTGACTCGCTTGTCACATAGTAAGTTGATAATGTCATAACAGACTCAGTACGGTCATAAATGAGATAACACTGTCAAGTAAATAACGCGCTAACTTCCTGTAACTGGGGCACTTGAAGCTTGTTTGGGTAGTCGCACGATGATACCGTTTCGCTGGCTGGACATATGGGGGATTCGGCAAAGCATTTGGGTAAAACTTTTACAGGCCCAATCATCACTTGAATTTCTTCATTCACCCAGGGGAAGCAAATGAAAAGAACTATTGCAACAATTGTGCTCGCAGGAACTGTCATGTTTGCTGGAGCCACGTCCGCCATGGCCAGTACCTACCCAGCGCCCGGCGATGAACAGGGAACCGTTTCGGACGGCACAATCGATCGTGGGGAAACGATCACTTTTTCCGGCAGCGGATACGTCCCAGGCGAGACCGTCAACATCACTTTTGAGAAGAGAGGTGGCCCGCGGGGGAGCGCCCCAGCCAATTTCAGCGTCATTGCCGACGGTAACGGCGCTATCTCGGCCAACATCACCTTTGAAGACGCCGGCAGCTACACGATCGCGGCCGTAGGCACCAAGTCCGGAAATGTTCGCTCGGCCCGGGTCGCCGTGAACAACGGCAATCACGGGCGCGGAAACAACGGCAACGGCAAGGGTGGTTCCGACTTCGTCGCCGTCTCCAGTGTTACCGATGCCGGGACAGTGGTCGGTGCGGCGGGCGCTGGTGCTGACTCCGGCATGGTCATATGGGGGCTGGTTGGTGGCGGCGTCCTGGCGGCAGGCACGGCTTCCGTGGTGGTCGCGCGTCGCCGGGCTGGTACCGGCGCGACAGACTAGAAGACTTTCATGACGCAGGGTGGGTGTTCCTCGAGGGTCACCCACCCTGCTCACTTTCTATTTTGGATCTAATTCCCACTTTTTGATTCTATTAATGCGTTCGTGCGAAGGCCCTTGGTGCACACTCTTAATTATTACTGATTCCGTCAATATGACCGGACGACTGTAGTGCCGTGCGAACCTGTGGTTGCCCAGCGTCGACTCAATGCGGCGCCTGGTGTCCCTGAACTTATGGTGGAACGGCCCGCTCAGTCCGCTTGCCACGAAGTCTATGAAAGGGCGTAACGGTAACTCCGGAGGTGCGGCACAGGCGCGATGATCGGAGTCGGCGGGGAGTGGAGAATCGTGGTCTTGCCGGACCCTCAGAGTGCTTACTTTACATAATGTAGATTATCGGCGTTAATGATGGGCTGATGGAAGTAGTTGAGGACGTCGCCAATGATGGCCTCTGAAACTGGTTTGTTCCGGGGCAAAAACTTCTCTAGATCCATTGGCCTTCCGCCAGCTCAGACCAGAAATCCACACGATGGCTGGGTGATTTTCGGTCGGGAATATTGAAGAACTCGCTTTGGAAGTCGGCGGCAAGATCGCTGCCGTAGTAGATCACATCGGCTTGATGCACGGAAAAGACAGGGCTGCCGGCGGGCGCAGGAGCTGCCGGCATGAAACGGTGCGAATAGATCGGAATCAGGGTTGCCACGGCGTCCAACTGCTCACGCGCTGTCTGAACGGCTTCCCGGACGTCAGGCGGCCGTTCGCCCCATCTCTCGGGCCAGAAAGCGTTCTCCCGAACGTCAAACAAAACGCCATCCCGGGGCCAGTCGAGCCTCTTCTGAATCCCAGTGGCATCGCCCAGCCAGTCAACCCATTCCGGGCCGATAGGCATAGCCAGGCTCAGAAACTGCGCATGATCAGGACTGAATTCGAACGAAAACCGGTCTTCAATCTCTTCGATTCGCCATGGTGATAGACCGGGAGCCAGCGGAACCTTGGCTGCGTATAGGACCTCTATGGCGGTTTCAACAATGGAACTTACACCATGAATCTAGCCGGTAGGACTACGGGCCCCATGCGGACGCCCGCCGCACGTCTGGGATGGGGAACCATCCACGCACTGAACTCGCACCCGTGGACATGGTCTATGGGGCCGGGTACTCCCCCGGAAACCTCGAACGATACGACACGAACTCAGCCGCCTACGCCCGCAAACCTCCACGGTGCTCCCCTAGCCGGCCTTGGCCCATTGGGAAGTGGTTTCCGAATGCCTGTCTGCAACACAAACTCCGATACTGCTCCACTAATCCTTTGGCGGTATTGCTGTGGTGACGTTGAGGAGATAAGTACGGTGGAAAGACAGCTGGTCGGAGACATTCTGCACATCGGGGTGTTGGTTCCCTGATGACTCGAGTTCTGGAATCAGGTCCACGAAACCATCTATGGGTTCGGCTCAGTGAATCTGTGGGTGCGTTGCTATGGCTGTTGTGGCGGCCGTCGTCCGTAACGATTCTCTTGGCATTGCTGGCGTTGCTGTTTCGCGTCTACGGCGTCCAGCAAGCCAATGATGTCTTCATTGACGAAGTGACGTACGCCGAGATGGCCCGGCAGATGGCAGACGGCCAACTTCCGTCCATCCTGGGGTCCCCATTCTTCCTTCATCCGCCCGGATCGTTTGCCCTCAATGCAGTCTTCATCCGGCTGTTTGGCCTGACGGGGACCTCGATGGATTTGGCGCTGCAGCTGCGGTGGGTCAACGCAGTTCTGGGAGTCCTGACCGTTGTGGTCTGTGTTGTGGTGGTGCGTCGCCTGGTAGGTCTGGCTCCCGCAGTGTTCGCCGGAGCCATCCTTGCAAGTGATCCGTTTGTCCTCCGGATGGATGGCCGATTGATGATGGAGACACCCGCGGGATTGGCCGTGCTCACAGGGTGGCTGATAGTCCTGCAGGCTTTGGGTCAATCGCCAGGTCGCCGGCGTGTGCTGCTGGAAGTCGCCGGTGGATTGGTCTTTGGACTGGCGTTGGTCACCAAGGACATGACGGTTATGTTCACAGTGGTTCCAATGCTGGCAGCCGTGCTGTGGCGCCGCTCGCTTCAGCCGCTGACTGCCGTGAGAGTGATTGCCTGCACCCTGGTCCCCTACCTGGTGTATCTCAGTGTGATTACGTCCGCAGGGTTGCTTCCTGACTTCGTGGACCAGAAGGCGGTAGGCGTGCTCAGGATTACTGGCGCCATGCAAATGACTGGCTTCAACTCAGTGACTGGTACGGACCTGGTTGGACGTCTGGTGGAACTCTCCGATCGCTTCGGCACCAGTTACATACTCCTGGCACTCTCGGTGGTTTCGGGCGCGCTGGCCGCCACGTCGCGGGTCCACATTCGCCGCGTTGTTGGTTTGTACTCGTTGATCAGCGGACTTGTTGGCACATATTCAGTGCTCTTCGGGGCCGCCGAGGAGCAGTTTGGCTATTGCGTGGTGCTGGCAGCCGTTGTTTCGACTCCAGTTGCCGCATTAATGGTGCTCGAACGGCGATACTCCGCCCGACGCCTTCTCGTCTCTGCAGCGGGTCTCATGACCGTCGTCAGCCTTGCCCTGGGGTTGCAGGCAAGGCTGGCTGTCGATGACGGGCTGCTGCGTGCACGTGACTTCCTGACCACCCGGCTGCCTCCCGACTCAAAAGTGGGGTTGACCACCGTAACAGGAGAATTCGCACTGCTGCCGCACGAAAGCTGGGAGGTCGCCCCTTCGCTGAAGTCACTGAGGGCCAAGGGTGCAGAATATGTGCTCACGCAGGGCAGGCAACTGCGCGAGGGCTACGGGTTCGCCGCTCCTGAGCTCATGGAATGGCTGCAGGCCAACGCCGAACCGGTCTACTCGTTCACTGGGGCGACCTCGGGCGACACAGTTGTCTGGCGCCTCGACCGATCGAAACTCGACGCGGCCGTAGAAGCCGGGCATACGATCCCTCCCGTAACTGGCGGGTATCCGTAGTACGGCAGGGCTGCGCCCAAGATCATCCGCCTACATAGGCGGCAAGGTGTTTGCCCGTCAGCGTTGCTTTTCCTGCCACAAGGTCAGCCGGCGTTCCCTCGAAAACTATCCTGCCGCCGTCGTGACCCGCTCCAGGCCCGAGGTCAATGATCCAGTCGGCGTGGGCCATGACTGCCTGGTGGTGTTCGATCACAATGACGGATTTCCCGGACTCGACCAAGCGGTCCAACATGCCCAGCAGGTTCTGGACGTCAGCCAGGTGCAAACCCGTGGTGGGCTCGTCGAGAATATAGATCTCGCCCTTCTCGGACATCTGCGTGGCCAGCTTGAGCCGCTGTCGTTCGCCACCGGACAACGTGGTCAATGGCTGCCCCAGCGTCAGGTAACCAAGTCCGACGTCGGCGAGCCGGTCCAGAATCTTGTGGGCGGCGGGCGTCCGCGCTTCTCCCTCGCTGAAGAAGCCTTCAGCCTCGTTGACCGACATTGCAAGCACTTCTGCAATATTGCGGTCCCCCAGCTTGTACTCCAGAACGGATGCCTGAAAGCGCTTTCCCTCGCATTCTTCACAAGTGGACTCCACAGTCGCCATGACCCCGAGATCCGTGTAGATAACGCCGGCACCGTTGCACGTCGGGCATGCGCCCTCGGAGTTCGAACTGAAGAGAGCAGGCTTCACTCCGTTGGCCTTGGCAAACGCCTTGCGGATTGGCTCAAGGAGGCCGGTGTAGGTGGCGGGGTTGCTCCTTCGGGACCCCCGGATGGCACCCTGATCGATGACCAGCACACCATCACGTTTGGCGACAGACCCGTGAATCAATGAGCTCTTCCCGGACCCAGCCACACCAGTCAGCACGCACAGGACACCGAGCGGAATATCCACGTCCACGTCCTGAAGGTTGTTGGTGGAAGCACCGCGGACTTCCAATTGTCCTTTTGCGCTACGGACGGTGGCTTTGAGGGAGGCGCGATCATCGAGATGATGCCCGGTAATGGTCTCACTCCCCCGCAGTCCGTCCAGGTCACCCTGGAAACACACCGTGCCGCCGCCGGTTCCAGCGCCCGGGCCAAGATCAATGATGTGGTCCGCAATCGCGATGGTTTCCGGCTTGTGTTCGACCACCAGCACGGTGTTGCCCTTGTCCCGCAGCTGGAGCAGCAACTGGTTCATGCGCTCAATGTCGTGTGGGTGCAGCCCGATGGTTGGCTCGTCGAACACATAGGTGATGTCGGTCAGGGACGAGCCCAGGTGCCGGATCATCTTGGTGCGCTGGGCCTCGCCGCCTGAGAGAGTCCCTGCCGGGCGGTCCAACGAAAGGTACCCCAAGCCGATGTCCGCGAAGGAGTCCAGGAGATGCTGGAGTCCTTTGAGCAGCGGTGCCACTGAAGGCTCATCGAGCTGGCGGATCCACTCAGCGAGGTCGCTGATCTGCATTGTGCACACGTCAGCTACGCTCTTGCCTTTGATCTTGGAAGACCTGGCCTCAGGGCTCAGCCTGGTGCCCTCGCATTCAGGACAGGTGGTGAACGTGATGGCCCTCTCCACAAACGCGCGGACGTGGGGCTGCAGAGCGTCAACATCCTTGGAAAGCATCGACTTTTGGATCTTCGGGATCACGCCCTCGTAGGTGAGGTTGATTCCCTCCACCTTGACCTTTGTGGGCTCCCGGTAAAGGAGGTCGTGGAGTTCCTTTTTGGTGAATTTGGCGATCGGCTTGTCCATGTTGAAGTAGCCGGTCCCGCTGAAGATGCGTCCGTACCAGCCGTCCATGCTGTAGCCGGGAATGGTGAGCGCACCTTCGCTGAGCGATTTGCTGTCATCGTAAAGAGCAGTGAGGTCGAAGTCGTTGACCGAGCCCATACCCTCGCAGCGTGAGCACATGCCGCCGAGGCGGTTGAAGGTAGCTTTCTCCGTCTTGGTCTTGCCTTCCCCGCGGTCAACGGTGATTGCCCCACTGGCCTTAACCGTGGGGACGTTGAAGGAGTATGCATTGGGAGATCCGATGTGGGGCTGTCCAAGGCGGCTGAAAAGAATGCGGAGCATGGCGTTTGCGTCAGTGGCGGTGCCCACCGTGGAACGGGGGTTGGAGCCCATACGCTCCTGGTCCACGATGATCGCCGTCGTCAGTCCTTCAAGAACGTCCACATCAGGCCTTGCCAAGGATGGCATGAAGCCCTGGACGAAGGCGCTGTAGGTCTCGTTGATCATTCGCTGCGATTCGGCAGCAATGGTGGCGAAAACCAAGGAGCTTTTGCCCGATCCCGAGACACCGGTGAACACCGTCAGCCGTCGCTTGGGAATTTCGACGCTGACATCCTTCAAATTGTTTTCGCGGGCGCCCTGGACCCTGATGAGGTCGTGGGTATCGGCAATGTTCATCACGGGCGATTGCGTGTCCGAACCGGCAGCAATAGTCATGGTTTCTCCGTCCGTTGGGCGACACAGTCCAACAGTCCCCCGTCGGCGTCGCCTGGCTCTCCTTGACCGACCTCGGTCAATACGATTGATTCTGCCATTGTCTTCACAGCTTTACTCACTAAGAATGAAGCATGCCGGTATACATGAGGTCCCTCGAAACCGCAGTTCCCCCTACGATTCTGGTCCAGGAGCAGGCGCGCGAGGTGTTTGCTGCCCAGCCAGGCCTGACCCGGCTGGGTACCCGGCTTGTCACCACATGCTTTGACTCAGCCGCGATCGACACGCGCTACACCGCCGTCGAAGAACTCAGCCTCGATGCCAACCCGGAAAACCCGAAGTTCTTTGACCCGGAAACCAACAGGGTCTTAAGTCCCAGCACCAAGGTCCGTAACGAAATCTTCGCGACGGAAGCGACCAAGCTGTTCATCGAGGCCGGCAAGACAGCCGTGGCGCAAGCCCAAGGCATTGACCTTGATGACATCACCCACGTGATCACCGTGTCCTGCACCGGATTCTTCAATCCGGGACCCGACTACAAGGTGGTCAGGGCGCTTGGCCTCAACCCGGCAGTTCAGCGTTACCACCTGGGCTTCATGGGCTGTTACGCCGCATTCCCTGCCATGAAGGCTGCAAAGCAGTTCTGCCTGGCTGATCCGGAGGCGGTTGTCCTGGTGATCTGTGTTGAACTCTGCTCGCTCCACGTCAGGACGTCGAACGATCCGGACACCATTATGGGGTCGGCCATCTTCGGCGACGGAGCGGCCGCGGCAGTCATCTCCGCCAGGGAACCGGAAGGCGACGAGCCGGTGATCCGGCTGGATCACTTTGAGACGGTCCTGACGCCCGTTGGCGAGGAAGCCATGGCGTGGAACATTGGCGACGAAGGTTTTGAGATGGTCCTGGGCTCCTACGTGCCGCACATCATCGAAGAACACATCACCGGTGCGCTGGAGCCCTTGCTGGCGAAGGAACCGGAGCTGGCTGGTGTGCCCTACCGGGAAATCACCCACTGGGCCATCCACCCCGGCGGCCGCAGCATCCTTGACAAGGTCGAGTCCAAATTGGAATTGACGCAGGAACAGCTGGTACCCGCACGGGAGACGCTCAGGGAATACGGCAACATGAGCAGCGCCACAGTGTTGTTCGTCCTGAAGTACATGCTGGGACAGGCGGCCAGCCAACGGGAGGAGCGGATCTGCTCCATGGCGTTCGGCCCGGGCCTGACAGTGGAGACCGGCCTCTTCACGTTGGTCTCCCCCGGTCTGTGAGTCCCTGGGGGTCCCTCAGGGAAAGGGACCTGCACAGCGTAGAGGACATGGACAGGCCTGACTGCGATCCGCTGCTGCTCAGCCGAACCTATGCCAGGTTTCCTGTCGTCAACAGGCTGCTTTCGGGATGGCGGCGGACCTACAAGCGCCGAATCCGCCCGCTGCTGTCGGAGACGGGTCGTGGATCTTTGCTGGACATAGGAAGTGGCAGCGGTGATGTGGCCCGCAGTCTTGCCCGGTGGGCGCGACAGGACGGATTCGCGCTGGACGTGACGGCGGTCGACCCGGATGAACGTGCCCATGCCTTTGCGACCCACTTACCCAGGGACGAAGGGGTGACCTACCGTCAGGCCCACAGTTCCGAGCTCGTGGCGGAGGGGCTGGAATTCGACGTGGTCATTTCCAACCACATCCTTCACCACCTCGATGCGCAGCAGTTCGCCGGGGTTCTGCGCGACTCGGAACTGCTCTGCACGCGATTGGCATTGCACAACGATCTGCAACGAAGCAACGTCGCCTATGTACTGTTCCTGGCCGGCTTTTGGCCTCTGGGCTGGGGCTCTTACATCGTGAGGGATGGCTTGCTGTCCATCAAGCGCAGCTACACGTTGGCCGAACTGCGGTCCGCCATCCCGCCCACGTGGGCGGCCGAAAGCAACGGCCCGTGGCACAACATGCTGGTCCACGAGCACCGACGATCGGGGAACCCTCACCGTGCTTGATGTTGTGATTGTCGGAGCCGGGCCTGTGGGTTTGTTCATGGGCCTGCGGCTCCTCCGGGCCGGCCACAGAATCCGCATCCTGGAACGCAGGAGCACCAGAAGTGTGCGTTCGCGCGCCATCGGGATCCATCCACCAGCCCTGGCAGCGCTGGAGCGTGCAGGAGTCTCCGGGCAGCTGGTGTCGTCCGGGGTCCGGATCAAACGCGGCGTCGCCTACAGCCGGGGCCGCAAAGTTGCCGAACTTCCCTTCTCTGGAGACGCCGCATTTCCTTTCATTCTGGCAGTTCCGCAGGCGACCACGGAGAAGGTGTTGGAGGACGCGGTGCTGGAAGCCGATCCGGCGGCGATCATCCGCGGCATCGACGTACAGGAAACCCGTGACGACGGCACCACCGTTCGCGTCCTGGCCCACTCGACGTCAGGGAACCGGGAATTCGGCGCCCGGTTGGTGATCGCCGCCGACGGTGCGCATTCGTCCCTCCGACGACTTCATGTTCCGGACACGGCTCCACGGACTTATCCGGACTCGTATCTCATGGGCGACTTCCCGGATGCCACTGGACACGGTGCTGATGCGGTGCTGTACCTGGAACCAGACGGCATCGTTGAATCCTTCCCCCTGCCGGCAGGTGTCCGCAGGTGGGTGGTGAGGCTCGGCGCGCCAGCGAGGGGTGCGACGGCGGCCGGGCTGGCTGAGTTGGTCGGAGCCAGGACGGGTGAGGTGCTGGAGGCGGCCGGCAATACGATGCTCAGCGCTTTCGAGGTTCAGTCGCGCCTGGTCCGGCAGCTGGTCCACGGGCGGGTGGTCCTCCTTGGGGATGCCGCCCACGAGATCAGTCCCATCGGCGGCCAGGGCATGAACCTCGGGTGGCTGGATGCAGCAGCCCTGGCTCCCATAGTCGATGCCTCATTGGCCGGCACCGAGGTGGGGAAGGCGCTGCGGGATTTCGAAAGGTCGCGGCGGAAAGCTGCGGTCCGGGCGTCGCGGCAGGCCGGGCTCAACATGGCCTTGGGACGGCCGCTGCCACCAGCGGCCATGGCTGCAAGGAACAGGGTGTTCGCGGGCTTACTGGAGATGCCCGGCGTGGCCGGGGTGGTGGAGCGGCGCTTCACCATGCGTTAGCTATTCCGGTGCCGTGTAATAACAGTCGTAGGTGTCCTGGCTGATGATCAGGCCCTCCCGTAGCTGGAAGATGGCTGTGCTCCTGGCGCGGATGGTGTCGCCCCGGTCCCAGTGCGGGAGGTCCAGGAGCAGCGTTGCCGACCAATTCATCTCGAGGACCACCCGGTCTTCCTCGGTGGTTGTGCGGACAACCTCGAAGCGCTGGTCCGCCACGATGTCCTGGCTGTGGTCGGCCCCGGCGAGGGTTTCGGTGAGGTTCCGTGTGGAGCCTGTCTTGGACAGTGCATGCGGCCATTCGGTGAGTTTGAAGTCCTCAGACAGGAAAGGCCGCAAGGCAGCTGATCCACCGCCGGCTTCAACCGTTCGGACGAACCCGAGCACGTGTTCCAGAGGCGTGGGATTGGTCATTCTTCGAGCCTAGCCCACTGACAAAGAGACCCTTGGATATAGGCTCGTTCCATGACGCATCAACCCCATCCCGGAGCCTCAAGCCCCGCTGCAGACTTCAATCCCCTCCAGATCCGGGATGCCGTCCGAAGGTTGCTTGATACCGAGGATCTCCCGGCTATTGTCCAAGCGGGGCACCCGGTGCTGCGCCAGCATGCCGCGCCGTACGAGGGCCAGCTCGACGACTTCGAACTGCTGGCGCTGCTGGAACGGATGCGCGAAGCCATGCATGCGGCGCCGGGAGTCGGCCTGGCCGCACCCCAGGTGGGCATCCCTTTGCAGCTGGCCGTTCTGGAGGACAAATACGAGATCGATCCCGTGTCCGCCGCCGTGCGGCACAGGGAATCGTTGGATTTCTTCGCCATGGTGAATCCGAAGTACCGTCCCCTCGGCACGGAGACCTCGGCGTTTTACGAGGGGTGCCTGTCAGTCCCGGGATACCAGGCAGTGGTGGAACGACACAGTAATGTTGAGTTGTCTTTCGTGACGCCCGCCGGCGAGCCTGTGGAGGAATGGTTTTCCGGATGGCAAGCCCGCATCGTGCAGCACGAGACCGACCACCTGCACGGCGTCCTCTACCTGGATCGGGCCGAGATCCGCTCGCTGGCCAGCAACGCCGAGCACACGGCGCGTTGGGCCTCACCGGAGATTGATGAGGCACGCCGGTCGCTCGGTTTCCTCCTCTGAGGCCGGTGACCCGGCGCTCTCCTACTCCGCGGCCTTGTTTCCAGCGGTGGGTAGGTACTTGGCCCACCAGCTGAGTATGTGCTCGAAGCGCTGGCGGCGGTGGTGCGGAGTTCCGGAACGGGACAACTCGTGGTCCTCACCCGGAAAGACCAGCAAGGCGGTCTCAACTCCCTGGGCTTTCAACTGTGCATAGTAGCGCTGCCCTTGTTCGATGGGGCAGCGCAGGTCATTTTCGGAATGCACCACCAGCGTGGGTGTCTGAACGTCGGTGATGACGGCCATGGGACTTTGGGCCAGCATCTGCTCCGTCGATCCTCCGATGTATTCACCGCCGAAGAACCAACCAATGTCCGAAGAACCTGCAAAGCTGACGGGATCCAGGAAACCACGCTCCACAATCGCAGCCTTGAACCGGTGATGATGCGCGATGGTCCACGCCGTCAGGTATCCCCCGTAGGAACCACCCATGATGCCCACATTCTCCGGGTCAAGGGACGTCTGCGAAGCCAGGGAAGCGTCGAGGAATGCCATTACGTCCTGCATGTCCAAGGTGCCCATGCGCCCCTTGATGGCACGCCCGTGTTCCTGGCCATAACCCGACGATCCGCGCGGATTGCACATCACCACCGCGTACCCGGCCGCAGCGTAGACCTGGGCCTCGTCGAAGAATGCTCCCGTGTATTGGGAGAACGGGCCGCCGTGGATGTTCAGAAGGACCGGATGCGGTCCAGGGCCTTCCGGTATGACGAGCCAGCCGTGGAGAGCGTGTCCGTCGCTGGATTCGGCGTTGAAGTCCACGGGCTCAATAACAGTGGAGTTGTTTCGGAGGGCCCCTGAGAAGTCCGTCAACAGCCGAAGCTCACCACGTTCCAACGTTGCGACATCGCCGGCAGTGGACGCATCGGACAGGCACACCGCGACTTCTCCGTTGGCGGCAACAGAAGCTCCGATGACCACCCGGGCACCGTGCACAAGAGGCGTGATGTCGCCGTCGGCTGAGACCTCGAGAAGCTCAACGCTGCCCAAGGCCGTGTTGAGGACAAGGACACGGTCCGCTCCGCTGGGTTCCAGCGGTCCAGACACGTCCAGGTGCTCCACGTCGGTCAGCGCTGAAGCCTCTCCCCCGGCCACAGGCATCACATGAAGCACGGAGTTCCGCGCCACAAAGTCCCTGCCGCTTTCTCCCAGTTCCTGGGCGATGTAGAACAACCACTTGCCATCGGCCGAGGGGCGCACATCCGTGACGGTCTGCGGTGTCCGGTTCGAGGCCTCGACGACGGCGGGCTCGCCACCTGCGGCATCGACCCTGTAAACGGAGGCGACCAGATCGTCGTCGTGTCCTTCATGCAGGGCGGCAACGAAGTAAAGCCGGGTACCGTCCGCGGAAAAGGCCGGCGACGTGTGGTCAGAGTCCCCGAAGGTGACCTGCCGGGCAGCAGGCAGGCCGGGAAGCTCCGGAGTCTGCTGATCGTGGGCAGCCCTGCCGCGCGGAAGGACTGCAGGCTCCCCACCCAATTCCGGGACTTCGACGACAAACAACTGCTGGCGCTGGTCGGCGGTGTATCCAACCCCGTTCATCATGTATTGCTTTGCGGTGATGAGTCGGGCATCTTCGGCGCCCGGAGTCACGTCGTCGACCGTTCCATAACGTCCGTGTTCGGGGACCCGCGCCTGGAAGGCGATTCGGTGCGAATCCGGCGCCCAGACGAAGCTGTCCACCCCCGCAGCCTGGTTCGTGATCCGCTGTGGTTCGCCGCCGGCGGATTCCACGACGAACAGTTGGGGTTTACCGCCTGGATCGCTGCGCAGGAAAGCCAGGACCAGCCCATCCGGTGAGAACGACGGCGAAGTGTCCCGGAACCCCCGGGTGATACGGCGAGGGTACTTGGTGTTGTCCAAAGGCACCGACCAAAGCTGGCCAACATAACTGTCGGCATCAAAATCCGGCCTCGTGACCGAGACCACGGCCTTGGTCCCGTCGGGGTGGATCGCAGGGGCGGACACGGAGTTCAACAGGGGCAGCTGCTCGGGTTTCACGTTGGTGAGCCTAGCCCGGTGCGCCGTCAAGCGGCCCCAGACACTCCGTCCGCCGTAGGATTGAAGCCATGTTGCCCGATGCCGTCTCTGCCCTGCGCTGCCCCGTATGCCAAGGAGTTTTCGAGTTGCGGGAAGGCCGGCCGGCCACGCTTGCTTGCCGGAATGGGCATTTGTTCGATGCCGCCAAACAGGGCTACTTCAACTTCCTGACCGGGAAGGGCACCGTCTTCGAAGCTGACACGGCGGATATGGTCGCGGCAAGGAACAGGTTCCTGGAAGGCGGACACTATTTGGGTTTGGCCACGGCGTTGGCTGACTTGGCGGCGGAAGCACTCCACCGGCCGGACGCGCTGGTTCTCGACGCCGGAACAGGCACCGGCCACTATTTGCACAGCGTTATCGAAGCGACAGGCGCAACCGCCGTTGGCATGGATATATCCAAATTCGCGCTTCGCCGTGCTGCCCGCCTCAACCCTCAGGCGGCGAACCTTGTATGGGACATCTGGCGTCCATTGCCCATGGCGGACAGCTCGGTGGACGTGGTGACGGTTGTGTTCGCGCCGCGGAACCCTGCGGAGTTCGCGCGGGTTCTGCGTCCCGGAGGAAGCCTCCTGGTGGTGACACCGCGGCCCGGCCACCTGCAGGAGGTCGCAGCCCGGGCGGGGATGCTCAGCATCGAAGAAGGCAAGGAGGAACGGCTGGCAGAGTCCATGAGCCGGTATTTCGGTGCGTCCGAGACACACTCCCTGGACCTGCCCTTGGTGCTGGGCGGAAACGCAGTAGCCGACCTCGCCTTCATGGGCCCGGCCGGCCACCATTTGCAGCAGGAAAAGTTGTCCGGCCTGGCAGCTTCGGAGGAGCCGGTGGCCACGACTGCGAAGTTCCGGATCAGCGTGTTCACTGCGTCCTGACGCGTCACAGCGCGTCGGGCTAGGATGGAGGAACAGCGACTGTGATCCCTTTCCCGGGATCCGGGACCAAGGGGGAACGATGTTTGAATGGCTCGGCGAAAATTGGTGGGCTCTCTGGCTCACGGTCTTCCTCGCGTTCGCGGTGGTGGAGATGCTCACTCTCGACCTCTTCTTCATCATGCTGGGTGGCGGCGCGCTTGCGGGGCTGATCGCGGACTTCTCGGGCGCCGACTTCTGGCTGCAGATCGTCATTTTCTGCGTTGTTTCCCTCTTGATGATCGTTTTCGTGCGGCCAGTGGCTTTGAACCACCTGCGCAAAGGACCCGCGGAACAGCTTTCCAACATAGACCGGCTCATCGGCCAGCCTGCCCTCGTCATTGAAGCCGTGAGCAGCACCAGCGGGCTGGTAAAGATCGGCGGCGACGTGTGGAGCGCCCGCAGCGCCACCGGCGTCCTTGACGCCGGGGCTACTGTCCAGGTCACCAAAATTGACGGAGCGACGGCGGTGGTCGCCCCGGCTTCCGACAACAGCCCCCGCTGACGTTGGTCGTACCCGGAATTCAGGCCGCTGCCGGTCAAGGGCAACCTGCCCGCGCACAGCCTCATCAAACCACGCAATTGGGGAACGAAGGAGATGTATGGACGGCTTAGGAGGAACAGCAGCGGCAATTGTGCTGATTGTTCTCGTTATTTTTGTCATCATCGTGTTGGTCCGCTCGGTTAGGATCATCCCGCAGGCACGGGCCGGCGTCGTTGAACGGCTCGGCAAGTACCAGCGCACGCTCAACCCGGGACTGACCATCCTGATTCCGTTTGTCGACCGGCTGCTGCCGTTGCTCGACCTGCGCGAACAGGTAGTGTCCTTCCCGCCGCAGCCCGTCATTACCGAAGACAACCTGGTGGTCTCGATTGACACCGTGGTCTACTTCCAGGTGACCGATCCGAGGGCGGCAACGTACGAGATCGCCAACTACATCCAGGCTGTTGAACAGTTGACCACCACCACGCTCCGCAACGTGGTGGGTGGACTCAACCTCGAAGAAGCCCTCACGTCCCGCGACCAGATCAATGGTCAGCTGCGTGGCGTATTGGACGAAGCAACGGGCCGCTGGGGAATCCGGGTCTCGCGGGTGGAACTGAAGGCGATCGATCCGCCCCACTCCATCCAGGACTCGATGGAAAAGCAGATGCGTGCAGAGCGTGACCGCCGCGCAGCCATCCTGACCGCCGAAGGCACCAAGCAGTCGCAGATCCTCACCGCAGAAGGACAGCGCCAAGCCGCGATCCTCGCCGCTGAAGGTGATGCGAAAGCGGCCATCCTCCGGGCAGATGGTGAAGCGCAAGCCATCCAGAAGGTCTTCGATGCCATCCACAAGGGCAACCCGGACCAGAAGCTTCTTGCCTATCAGTATCTTCAGACACTTCCGAAGATCGCCGAAGGCAGCTCCAACAAACTCTGGATCATCCCCAGCGAAGTTGGCGAGGCCCTCAAGGGCATCGGTGGTGCGCTTGGTGGGAACAACTCCGACTCTCCCGTAGCGGGCCTGTTCGACGGCAGTTCGAAGTCCCCGGAGCCGGTGGCGACAGGGGAACCAACACGTCCCACCGAATAGTTTCTGCTCCGTAGTGACAACGCGGGCGGTCAGCCATTCCGGCTGGCCGCCCGCTGCGTCTGCAAGCTTTTGAGTAGTCGGCTTGGATCAGCGTATAATGGGATATTTGTCCGGCTGGTTCAGCGTGGACGGAACATTAAAGCTTGGCCAGGCGTTGCAATTAGTGATGCAAGGTGTGCAGAAGTAGTCCGTAAGGATCGTGAAAACGGCTTACGGCTAGCGCGGAGTTCCTGCTCCGCGAACAGACAGAGGGAGTAATCATGAGCGATCGCAGCCTGCGGGGTATGCGTCTTGGCGCCCAAAGCATGGAAACTGAATCCGGCGTTGAACCGGCACCGCGTCAGCGGGTCGAGTACCGTTGCGAGGATGGCGAGCAGGTCTTCGTAACCTTCTCCTCCGAAGCAGAGATCCCTCCCGTTTGGGTTTCCAAAACGGGGAAGGAAGCGCTCCTGGTCGATGGCGAGCGTCCCGTGGATGCCAACGAGAAAGCCGTCCGCACGCACTGGGACATGCTGCTGGAACGCCGCAGCCTTCCTGAGTTGGAGCAGATCCTTGAGGATCGCCTCAACATCCTGCGTGAACGCCGCGGAGAACGCCGTTCGGCATAGTCTCCCAAGACAAACAGCAAAGGCCGGGCCTGGTTCCTTATGGAACCGGACCCGGCCTTTGCCTGTTAATGCTACTTCGCGGTTTCGGGCGACTTGCGCGTGAGCTTCGCCCAGCGTGCTGCCAGTCCCCACTTGGTGACGTTGATCATGGCTTCCACCACAATGTTGCCGCTCATCTTGGATGCTCCGAGTTCGCGTTCCACGAACGTAATGGGGCGCTCTTCGATGCGAAGGCCAAGCTTGGCCACGCGCCAGGCCAGGTCAACCTGGAAGCCGTAACCGACTGACTCGACTTCGTCCAGGTTCAGTGCCTCAAGCGTGCTGCGGCGGAATGCCCGGTATCCACCGGTGACGTCCTTGATCTTGACGCCAAGCATGATGCGGGCATAGGTGCTGCCGACGCGCGAGATGGCCTGGCGGTAGAGGGGCCAGTTCACGACGCTCCCGCCAGGAACCCAGCGGGAACCCATGGCGAGGTCCGCGCCGTCCCGGACGGCATCGAGGAGGAGGGGCAGCTGCTCGGGCTTGTGCGAACCGTCCGCATCCATTTCGACGAGGACGTCATAGCCGGCGGCCAGACCCCACTTGAAGCCTGCAATGTAGGCAGCCCCCAGGCCTTCCTTGCCCTTGCGGTGCAGGACGTGCACCTGGCTGTCCTCAGCGGCGAAGTCGTCGGCAAGCTTTCCCGTGCCGTCAGGGCTGTTGTCGTCGACCACCAGGACATCCGAGTCGGGTACCGCTGCGCGCAGCCGTCCCAGCGTCACGGGGAGCGATTCCAGCTCGTTGTAGGTGGGAATGATCGTCAGGACACGCAAGAAGAGGCCTTTCCTTGATGGAGCGGTCAGTGTGCCGGACCAGCCTGGCAGCAGGCGTTCTGGCGCAACTCTCCATTATAGGACGACGGCGGCCATGACTTTCGCGCCTGTGGCGCCGGCCACAGGGCTTCAGTCGAGGTCCCGGGATTTCCGCCCGGACCCGAAGGACCGGACCCGAAGGACCGGACCCGAAGGACTATACGCGAAGTGATTCGTGGGCGAACAGTTCACGGCCCTCACGGACAGTCTGCAGGCAGCGGGGGTCCGATCCTGTGTCAAGGGCGGGCAGCAGTGGTGTCCGTGCGCGGGGATCCGTGCTCCAGGACTGTACCCGGCTGTCAGCAACCTGGACCATCAGCTCTTCCACCTCCCACACCGCAAAACTGGCCGGGGCGCCAGGGACCAGCTGTCCCATCAGGGGGTTCCTGTGTTTCGCCGCACGCCATCCTGCGCGTGTGTGCCCCAAAAATGCGGCGCGTGCCGAGATGCGTTGTTCCGGGTTGCTGTGCTCCAGGCAAGCGCGGACGCTGGACCAGGGTCGGAGCGCAGTAACGGGGCTGTCACTGCCAAAGGCAATGGGTACGCCACTGGAGTAGAACGAGGCGAACGGGTTCATGCCGGCGCTCCGGCTCCCGAGACGTTGCTCGTACAGACCGCCGGGCGCGCCCCAAGCAGCGTCAAAGCCCGGTTGGACGCTGACGGTCACGGAGTACTTCGCCAGCCTGTCTATGGAGGACTGGTCAGCCAATTCCACGTGTTCAAGCCTGTGGCCCGCCGCCCGGATGCGCTGCTCCCCCACTTCGGCCGCTGCGGCGTCCAGCGCGTCCAGGACGGCTGCCAGGCCGGCGTCACCTATGACGTGGAAACCTGCCTGAATACCCAGCGCCGACGTGGCGGCGAGGTGTTTGCTTGCCTCGTCCACCGAGAGGTAGAGGCTGCCCCGCTGCCCGGGGGCATCGGAGTAATCGTCCAACAAGGCAGCTGTGCGCGAACCGATAGAGCCGTCCACATTGAGGTCGCCGGCGAGGCCCAGGACGCGGGTGCCCAAACCGTCCAGAATGGCCTTGGCGTGCTCCTGGGACGAGGCCAGCTCGCCCCAGTAAGGGAGCACTTCGGGTTGGTCTCCCCTGTCGTTCCAGGACACGGCTGACAAGAGGTCCTCGGGGCCGCAGATGTGCGGCGCGGACATCTCAGCCAGGGCGACGTAGCCGTGCGAAGCGGCCTCCTGCAGCGCTTGCTCCTGGTACCTGCGCCGGTCATGCCCGGGGAACTTCCGCGCAGTCAGGCGGGCCGCTGTGTGAGCTGCCCGCACCACGCGTGCGCTTCCTGTGAAGCCGTCGAGTCCTTCGAGTCCTGCGGCCGCGGCCAGTGAAGGTGACACCAGGGCGGAGTGGACGTCGACGCGCGACAAATAGACCTGACGGTCACCGGCTGCCCGGGAAATTTCTTGAAGGCTGGGCAGTGTGGGGTCGTTCCACGTCGTCTCATCCCAGCCATGGCCAAGAATGGTGCCCGTACCACCCACGGCGGCAACGGCGTCGAGCAGTTCTGCAGCGGAACGAACGGTACCCAGCTGGAGGCCGGCGAGGGCCACTCCGGTTTCCGTCAAATGGACGTGGGAGTCCACAAATCCAGGAGCAAGCAGGGCGCCGCGGAGATCGATGATTTCCATGGACGAGTCGGCGATGGAGGTCGCAGCTTGTTCGGACCCCACCCATGCCACTGTGTCTCCGTCCACCACCATGGCCGTCGCAAAGGGATCGGCCGCCGTGTAGATGGAACCATTGCGGTACATGGTGACCTTGCGGCCGGATCCGTCGGGGTGCTGGCCGGCTGACGCGCCTGGCTGGTTCATGCTTTGGGCTCCTTGAGCGTTGACAACAAATCAATCATGGGACAGCCGGCTAGGCCACCGTGGAGTATGCCACCACGCCCCGGCGGACCAAATCGATGGCCTCACGGCAAATTCGGGCCAGCCGGGGGTCGAGCTGTGGGATCTTGGCGAGCTGGTCCAGGAGGTCCACTACCTGCTTGGCCCAGCGGACAAAGTCTCCAGCCGCCAGGTCCGTTCCACTGAGAACCTCCTGCAGGTGGCGCCCCTTGGCCCACTTGTACATGGGCCACATCAATCCGAGTTCGGGTTCGCCTGTCAGCGGGAGCCGGTGTTGCTCCTCGGTGTCCTCCAGCCGGGACCACTCCCGGACAACCACGTCCACGGCCGTTTCCAGCGAAATGGTTGGCATCTTCGGACGAAGCCCACGGTCTTCACGTTTGGCCTGATAGACCAAGGTGCTGGCGAAGGAAGCCAGTTCCGCCGCATCGAGGTCGTTGATGGCACCTTGCCGTATGGACTGGGAAATGAGCAGGTCCTTCTCACCGTAGATCCGGCGGAGACGCTGCCCGTCGGCACTGATGATGACGTCACCGGCGTCGTTTGTTTCCAGGTATCCGTAAACGGAGAGGACCTCGCATACCCGGTCGAAGGTCTTGGCGATCGTGTTGGTACGGCCTTGAATCTGGCGGACCAGTCCGTCGGTTTCCTTACGGAGCTTCCACCAGCGCTCCGACCAGCGCGCGTGGTCCTCCCGCTCGCTGCAGCCATGGCACGGATGTGCCCGCAGTGCGCGTCGGAGATCCGCGATCTTCTTTTCCTGGTCCGGCAGCCGGGAGCCCAAGCCAAAGTCCTCGTGCCGGCTGTTCCGGTGGCGTTGCGGCGCGTCCTCGCTGATGGCATGGCGCATGGACGATGCGAGGTCGCGCCGGGATTTTGGCACCTTGGCATTGAATGACTTGGGAATGCGGATGCGGGTCACCGGGGACACGGGACCGTCGAGGTCGTGGACACCGATCCGGCGGAGCTGGTTGTCCTGGGTCAGGACCGATGGCCGTGGTTCGCGGGCGTTGGGGTCAACATCCAGAACCACCGCGTGCCCCGCGAGCCGGCCGCTGTAGACGCTGATGACGTCGCCCGGAATCAGCCTCGCCAGGGAATCGGCGACGCGTGACTTACGGGCACGCTGATGGTCACGTGCCGCGAAGTTTTCAGCGTCTGTCAATTCCCGCCGGAGCTTGGCGTACTCGGTGAAGTCGCCCAAATGGCAGCTCATGGACTTGGCGTAGCCCGCCAGCGATTCTTCACGGCCACGGACCTGGCGGGCAAGGCCCACGACGGATCGGTCAGCCTGGAACTGCGCGAAGGAGGACTCCAGGATTTCGCGTGCCCGCACCCGCCCGAACTGGGCAATGAGGTTGATGCTCATGTTGTAGGTAGGCCTGAAACTGGAGTTCAAGGGGTAGGTGCGCCTGGAGGCCAGGCCTGCCACTGCCGCTGGGTCAGTCCCGGGTTGCCACAACACAACGGCATGGCCTTCGACGTCGATCCCCCGCCGCCCGGCACGACCCGTCAGTTGGGTGTACTCCCCCGCTGTGATGTTGACGTGCGCTTCACCGTTGAACTTCTCCAGCTTCTCCAGGACCACGCACCGGGCGGGCATATTGACGCCCAATGCCAGCGTTTCGGTGGCGAAGACCGCCTTGACCAGGCCGTCCGCGAAGAGCTTTTCCACCACTTCCTTGAACGTGGGAAGCATTCCGGCATGGTGGGCCGCGAAGCCTCTGACCAGGCCGTCACGCCAACCCCAGAAGCCCAGAACGTCCAGGTCGTCGGCGGGTATTTCGTGGCTCGCTTCATCAACGCGCTGGGCGATGATCTGTTGCTCCCGTTCCGTGGTGAGCCACAGGCCGGAGGCAGCGCACTGGGCAACGGCTGCATCACAGCCTGCCCGGGAGAAGATGAACGTGATGGCAGGAAGGAGGTCTTGCCGCCGGAGGCTCTCGATGACCTGCGGGCGGCTCGCCTTGCGTACCGGACTGCGCTGTTCGGACTGCTGGCGTTCGTCACGGTAACGGTCCTGACGACGACGGCTCCGTCCGCCGTGGCCGAACCGTCCGTTCATGTTCATGCGGCTCTCGGAACGTGCCATGGCCAGAAGATCAGGATTCACCTCAAATTCAGGACCGGTGACTGCCTGGCGCACTTTTGTGGTGGCCGAGCCCTTGGCTGATGTGCGGCGGCCGCCGCTGGGTTCCCGGGTTGGCTCTGCGGCCTCGGAGAGGTCCGGCACGTCGGTTTCCTGCTCGCCCGGCGCAACAGGAGCAATCTCGTCGAAGGTGGTATCGCCGGCAAAAAGGTCAACAATCTCCCGGCCCACCATGACGTGCTGCCAGAGTGGCACGGGACGGTGCTCGGAGACGATCACATCAGTGTCGCCCCGGACGGTATCGAGCCAGGCGCCGAACTCTTCTGCGTTGGATACGGTCGCGCTCAGCGAAGCAACCTGCACTTCGCTGGGCAAGTGGATGATGACTTCTTCCCACACGGCACCCCGGAAGCGGTCAGCGAGGTAATGAACTTCATCCATCACAACAAAGCCGAGGTCACTGAGAGTCTCGGAATCGGCGTACAGCATGTTCCGCAGGACTTCGGTGGTCATCACCACTACTGGTGCTTCACCGTTGATGGTTGTGTCGCCCGTCAGCAGGCCAACGTTGGCCGCGCCGTACTTTTCTGCCAGTTCCGAATACTTCTGGTTGCTCAGGGCCTTGATGGGGGTGGTGTAGAAAGCCTTGAGTCCCCGTTGAAGGGCCAGGAAGATGGCGAATTCGCCGACGATCGTCTTACCGGCCCCGGTGGGTGCTGCCACCAATACACCACGGCCCTCCTGCAAGGATTTGCAGGCTTCGCGTTGGAAATCATCCAGCTCGAAGTTCAGTGATCCGGCGAAGGCACCGAGATAGGTTTTGGCCTCGGCCGCCCTCTTGGCTGCCGCCTGGTAACGCTCTGATGGAGAAGGAGACCCGGGAAACGAAGACATGCATCAAGCCTAGTGGCCCAAGGTCTAGAGATTCTCCAGATCCGAGGCCGGGGTGGCGATATCCGCAGTGGCTTCCGTCTCGGCCGCACGCTTGATGGCGCGGCGTTCACGGCGACGGTCATTGAGGAGGCACACCCCAATAGCTGCGAAAAAGAGCAACAGCATAGGTGCTGCCAGGTAGAACATGCTCATGGCATCAGCGCCGGGCGCGGCCATGGCGGCGAACAAGCACACCAGGAAAATGGTGATACGCCAGCTCTTGATGAGCTGCTTGCCTTTGACGATGCCGGCCAGGTTCAGGCCGACAAGCACCACCGGAACCAGGAAGGCAATGCCGAACGCCAACAGGAGCCGGAGGACGAACGCAAGGTAGATTTCAGCGCTGATGAAGTTTGAGCCGCCAACGGGGGTGAAATCCGTCAGGACCCGCACGGCATTGGGCAGGACAAGCCAGGCAAGAAGAACGCCACCAATGAACAGCGGTACCGCCGCTGCCACGAACGACAACGCGAGGCGACGTTCCTTCTTGTGCAGGCCGGGCACAATGAAAGCCCAGAGCTGATAGATCCAGACCGGGCTCGACAGCAGAACGCCAAGGAATACCGAGACCTGGACCATGAGGTCGAACGAACTGGCTACGCCATCGAAGTTCAGTGTGGCGGCGCGACCCTCTTTTTCATTGAGGTCTTTGATCGGCTTGATCAACGCCTCCAGGAGCGGTTGGTAGACAATGAAGCCCACCACGGTTCCGAGGATAACGCCGATTGCAGCCTTGAAGAGCCGGTTCTTCAGCTCCTTGAGATGGTCAAGGAGCGCCATCCGGGCTTCGGGGTTGGCCTTGCGCCCCTTCGTCTCTACCACTTCTCTTTAGACGCGGTTGGAGGGCGGAACGTCGGTCTCGCCGGTGTTTTGTGCCTTCATGTTCGGCGTCTTCGCGTCCGGGTGGCCTACGACCTTGCCTTCCACGGCGTCGGAACCGTCCTGGGAGTCCTTCGCATCGGAAGAACCGTCCTTTTTCATTTCCCGGACTTCAGACTTGAAAATACGCATCGACTGCCCAATGCTGCGCGCCATGGACGGCAGTTTCGGTGCGGCAAAAAGCACCAGAGCCAGGACGATGATGATGATGAGATGCCAGCCTTCGAGCCTCATGTGGGGAGGTCCTTTCCTTTTGGATACATCCTACGTCTATCTGAATTCAATGTCGTGCAGGGATTGCGGCTGACCCCGCTCCGCTTTGCGTTGAACACGCTTTTGGCGGCGAACTTCCTGCCGGAAGGCTTTGGCCGTCAGGTAATCATGACGCATCTGATCCGGGGAGGCAAAAATTGCCGATCCCGGTGCGGCGCGGTCTTCGGCGACCTCTGCGTCGGAGGTTTCCGCGGCAGGAGAAAGGTTGCTGAAACGTTTCCCGGCGTCGCCCAGTTCATGAACAGTGGCCATGAATTTCCGGAACAAGCGATAACCCAGCGTCAAGTGAAGGAGCAGGGCAAGAGCTACGAGTGCGATCCACAACAGGATCCAGAACCACCAAGGCATCTGAGTAGTCTAGCCAGCCTGGACGTCTGCAGCAGAGTCGTACTGGGCCAAAGCAGCCTTCACCCATGTGATGGCGTCGTCCTGAAGTGACCTTGGTTGGAGGATCCGTACCGTCCCCCCATGCTGTGCCACGAACATGGGCAACCACCCTGGGTCGCCGAACCGGACCTCGGCCAGCAGGCCGCCGTCGGGCAGTTGGGCCGTGCGCTCGGCGTAGTAGTCATCTGCGAGCCCGGCGCCCTGTCGGGTCAACTGCAGCACAACCTGGAGGTCGTCCTCGTTTGGAGTGAACAGCCGCGCGGGAAAGTCCTGGCCGGTCGGGGCGGGGCCCGTCACGGGCCGGCCGTTCGGTTCCAGCGCCTCCACCCTGTCCAGCCTGAAATTCCTGATTCCGGCCTTGCTGTGGCAGTAGGCCTCGAAGTACCAGGTGTTGTCCATGGAGTACAGCCGCAAAGGGTCCACGTCCCGCTCACTCACCTCGTCGCGCTGCAGGGACAAATACCGCAGCCGCAGCTGGTGCCCGTCCCTGATGGCCTGCGTGATGGTGGCAAAGGCCTCGGACTGTTCCGGTGCCACCGACTGGCCGGCCACTGAACCGGCCAAGCGGCCGGCCTGTCCTGCGGCGCCGGTCAGCTTGATGGTGACCGATTCCAGAGCACTGCCGGCCTCGTCGTCGGCCATCCCTGCCAAGGCGGGCAGATCACCCAGCATTGCCAGTCCGGTCAGCAACGCCGCGGCCTCGTCCTCGCTGAACCGCACCGGCCTGTTCAGGTCCAGATGCTCGGAGATGTACACATGGTCGTTTTCCCATTGGATGTCCAGCAGGTCATCCGGGTAACCTTCGGGAAGCCCGGAGCAAATGAGGATCTTGAGGTCATCGATCAGGTCCTTGCGGGAGACGCCGAAACGGTCCGCCACCTCCTGGATATGCAGGCCCTGGTGATGGACCAGGAACGGCACCAACTGCAGCATCCTGGTCAGCTGGTCTTCCGACGTACGTTTCCGGGCACGCGGTGCGCGGCCTGCTTCGGGGAATTCCACCGCCACTGCCGGTGCGGTGCCGAAGTCTTCGGCGGCCTGAAGGCGTCGGACGACGGCGTTGCGCAAGTCGGCCGGTTCTGCCACCTTCACGTGCGGACCATAGGAGGCAAGCTCCTCGGCGAGTTGTTCGGGGTCCCTGAAATCGACCTGGATCCGGTCACGGCCGCCCTTGTCAGGGGCCGGTCCGGTGACGACTGCCCTCTTGCGCAGTGCCAGCAATCGGCCCGCATCCACGTCCAGGACGGCTTTTTGAAGCGGCAGCTCGTTGAGCGCAGCGAGCTCGGCCTTGGCATTGAAGCCTTCCGGCGGTTCAAAACTGCCGCCCGCCACCACGGTCAGTGCCGTGGTCATCCGTGAGAGCCGGAAGATTCTCTTGGCGCCCCTCCCCCGGTCGAAGCCCACCAGGTACCACTGGCCGAAACGGCTGCCGAGCCCCCAAGGCTCCACCTCGCGGGTTTCCTCACGCCCGGTGCTGACAGCCAGGTAGCCGAAACGGACGGGGTGCCTGCCGTGCATGGCTGCAACGACGTCGTCGAAAGCCTGTCCGGCAGGTTTGATCCGCGGCTGAACCCCGGCAGGAAGCTCGACGTCGGTGAATCCGCCTGCTGCCTGCAACTTGCGGACGGCATTGGCGGCAGCATTTCCCAAGGCGGCGCGCTCCCACAGCTGGGCGGCCAACAGGAGGACCGTGCACTCAGCCGGAGTCAGCTTCACTTCCGGAAGCCGGTTGGAGTCCTTGCCGATCCTGTAGCGCGCTGAGGCGGGGTCATCGGCGCCGAAACTGCTGGGGTCCATCAACGTTTCCACCTCGAAGCCGAACTGCTTGAGGTCGGCCTTGTCCCGCTCAAACATGCGCCCAAAGGCGACATCATTTCCGGCGGTATCGTGGTAGACCTTTTCGCGCAGGATGGAGCGCGAAAGCCCCACCTTGGTGTTGAGCAAAGCAAGGAGAAGGTTCAGGAGTCGTTCAGTGCGGGATGCGGACACGGTTGCTACGTTACTAAAGTCCAGCGGGAAACCAGCAAGGCGCGTCACCGGCCGGTTGCACCGGAAGATGACGCGCCCTGCAGAACAGCTGGATCCTAGCGGACAGCCACGAGGTCAACCACGAAGATCAGTGCTTCGTTCGGCTTGATGGCGCCACTGGCCCCGCGGGAGCCGTAGGCCAGCTCCGAGGGGATCTCCAGGCGACGGCGGCCGCCGACCTTCATGCCCAGGAGGCCCTGGTCCCAGCCCTGGATAACCTGGCCAACTCCGACGCGGAAGTCCAGAGGAGCTCCGCGGCCCCAGGAGGCGTCGAACTCTTCGCCCGTGGACCAGGCAACGCCAACGTAGTGGGTGGAGACAGTGTCTCCGGCCTGGGCTTCACGGCCCGTGCCCTCGATGAGGTCCGTGATGACGAGGTCCGTGGGGACGTCGCCTTCGGGGAAGTCAATCTCCGGCTTGGTGCGGTCGAAGTCACGCTGACCAAATGACATGGATACTCCTTGGTGTCAGTGATGAATTGGTGTCAGGAACCAGCCTAAGCCAGTGCCTGCGTTTTCCTGTGTGGTTACTTAACGCCCAGGATGTCCACGACGAAGACGAGGTCGCCCTTGGCTTCTCCCTGGCCGGCGGCGCCGTAAGCGAGATCCTGCGGAATCACCAAGAGAACGCGGGAGCCAACAGTCTTGCCCTCCAGCCCCTGGGTCCAGCCCTTGATCACGCCGGTGAGCGGGAAACTGGTGGACTTTCCGCGGTCGTAGCTGGAATCGAACTTGGTGCCGCCAACGAGGTTCACACCTACGTAGTTCACGGTCAGTGTGTCGGTTGCCTTGACGACGGCGCCCTTGCCCTTGATGAGGTCCTGGGAAATCAGTTCCTTGGGAGCAGCAACACCGTCAACGGAGATCTGCGGAATACCCTTGTCGTCTTCCTTCACTGTCGGCAGACCCGCGGGAGGAGTCACAGTCTCGCCCTCCGGCTTGTCCAGCACCGGGGCCGGGTCCTTGGCCGAGAGTAGCTTGAAGACGACCAGCTGCGTGGAGGCGGCCGGTGAAGCCGAAGCGTTGCCCGGAGTTGCGAAGGCAATCTGCGAGCCGATCTTGGCTCCAACGATTGCGTTGTAGATCTGCTGGTTGCCGGATTTCAGTTCGTCCGTCAAGTCGATCGGCTGAGGCCCGTTGGTGTAGGCGTCTTCCACGGTCTTGCCGTCGTTGCCGTCGACGGCCACGTAGACGAGTTCGGCTGTCTGGCCGGCCTTCACACGCTCCCCGTCACCTTCGACAACCACCTTGACGGTGGGCTCGGTGACGCTCAGCGGCTTGGCGAACTCAACGCCGGGTGCTTTGTCGTTGCCGTTGTCCGTCACTTTCACGGAGTCGAGCTTGGAGGTATCACCGGCGGACTGGCTGGTGGGCTCGGCGGCCGGGTTGCTTCCGCCGCACGCGGTCATGAGCAGCAGGGCGGGAAGAAGAATTGCTAGGAGTCGGCGCACAAAAAAGACACTTTCGTCGGGGCAAGGGACACTCGGAACAGCGCAGAGCGCCTCCAAGCAGGTTGTCTCCTGGAAAGAGACCACTATCCAGAATAGCCCGTAAAGCTGGGAGCCAGCTTATAGAAAGCTTCAGCCCATGGAGTCCAGAAGCGCGTCCACCCGTTCGTCCTCGCTCCGGAAGGGGTCCTTGCAGAGAATGGTCTGGTGGGCGCGGTCGTTGAGCTTCAGGTGGACCCAGTCGACGGTGTAGTCGCGGCCAAGTTCCTGTGCCCGACGCACAAAATCCCCACGCAACTTAGCCCGGGTGGTCTGTGGCGGTGCATCCACGGCGTCCTTGACGTCAGTCTCCGTGACCAGCCTGCGTGCAGCTCCCCTGGACTGGAGCAGGAAGAACAAGCCCCGCTGCCTTGAGATGTCATGGTATGTGAGGTCCAGCTGGGCGATCCTCGGCGAATCCAGGCTCAGTCCGTGCCGCCGCATGTAGCCGTCCATGAGCTTCTTCTTGATGGCCCAGTCAACCTCTGTGTCAATGGTGCTGGTGTCACCGGTCTCGATGGCATCGAGCGTCCGCTTCCACAAGTCCAGGATCAGGGGAACATGGGCATTGTGCGCACCGTTCGTAGCTACAAAGTCCGTCACTTTCGTGAGGTACTCGCGCTGGATATCCAGTGCAGTAAGCTGCCTGCCGTTGGCCAGGCGGACCAATGCCCGGCCGCTCAGGTCGTGCGAGATTTCGCGGATGCTTCGGATGGGATTTTCCATGCGCATGTCCCGCATGATGACACCGGACTCGATCATGCGGAGGATCAGGTCTACGGTGCCGACCTTGAGCAGTGCCGATGTCTCGGACATGTTGGAGTCGCCCACGATCACGTGAAGGCGACGGTAGAACTCGGCATCAGCGTGCGGCTCGTCGCGCGTGTTGATGATGGGACGTGACCGGGTTGTCGCCGATGACACGCCCTCCCAGATGTGGTCGGCACGCTGGGAGAAAGCAAAGGTGGCCCCGTGCGGAGTCTTCAGAACCTTGCCCGCTCCTGCGATCAGCTGCCGGGTGACCAGGAACGGAATCAGGATCTCCGCCAGGCGGGAGAATTCCCCGCGGCGCGGAATCAGGTAGTTCTCATGGCTTCCGTAGGAGTTGCCCGCCGAATCCGTGTTGTTTTTGAAAAGGTAGACGGTTCCGTTGAAGCCCTCCGCGGCCAGTCTGGTCTGGGCCTCGTCCACGAGGTCGTCAAGAATGAGTTCGCCCGCCCTGTCGTGGGCGATGAGTTGGGCGAGGTCATCGCACTCGGCTGTGGCATATTCCGGGTGCGAGCCGACGTCAAGGTAAAGCCGGGAGCCGTTGGTCAGGAAGACGTTGGAAGACCTTCCCCAACTGACCACTTTCCTGAAGAGGTACCGCGCCACCTCCTCCGGCGCCAGCGGACGCGAATCCGGGCTCGAATAGGAGATCCCGAATTCTGTTTCGATGCCGAATATTCGTTTGTCCATCTCAGGCCTCCTCGTTGAGCAACCGGGTCATGTCCTCGGGCAGCAGGCGTCGGAACGCCCTGCGTGATCCGCGGTGGCTCTCCGACGCGCGGTAAAGGACTGCGGCCTCGACGGCGGTGGCAGGCAGGGCTTCCACTTCCTTGTCTGCTGCCAGGGCGCGCAGGGCCAGGCGCATGGCCCCGGCCAAAGTGAGCTCGGATTCCCAAGCCCCGCGGACGACGTCGGAAATCTGATCTGCCAGGCCGCCCATGACCACGAAACCGTTCTCATCGGCGATTGAACCATCGAAGGTCAGTCGGTAGAGGTGGTCTTGCTCCTGTGCCGGTCCGACCTCAGCCACCGCCAACTCCACCTCGAAAGGCTTTTGTTCTGCGGTGAACACAGCTCCCAGGCTCTGTGCGTAGACGCTGGCCAGCCCGCGGGCCGTGACGTCTTCCCTGTCGTAGGAGTAACCACGGACGTCGGCATAGCGGACCCCCGCCTGGCGCAGGCTCTCGAACTCGTTGTACTTGCCCACGGCAGCGAAGGCGATTTTGTCGTAGATCTCGCCGATCTTGTGCAGGGATGGTGACGGGTTCTCCGCGATCAGGGCGATGCCGTCGGCGCAGCTGATGACCACTACGGACCGGCCCCGGGCGATGCCCTTGCGGGCGAAGTCCGCGCGGTCCTTCATCAGTTGTTCCGGAGAAACGTAGAACTGCTGCGTCATGTCAGGCCTCCCGTCCGGCGATGGCCCGCGATTCGACGATCGCTCCGGCGATTGCTGCAAGGTCGCGTTCGGGGATTCTTCGGTTACCGGCCCGGTTCACGGTATAGACCACAGGCCAGAGTTGGCGGACGGGGTCCGGTCCGCCGGTAGCGGAATCATCGTCAGCGGCGTCGTACAGGGCTTCGACCGCAACGGCGACGGCGTCTTCCTCCGAGAGGTTGGGCCTCCACAGCTTCTTCAATGCGCCCCTGGCAAATACCGAGCCCGAGCCCACAGAGTGGTGTTCCTGCTCTTCATAGCGACCGCCCGTGACGTCGTAGGAGAAAAGCCGCCCAACGCCGCTGACGTGGTCGAATCCGGCGAAAAGCGGGATCACGGCCATCCCCTGCATCGCCATGGGAAGGTTCCCCCGGATCATGGCGCCCAGGCGGTTGGCTTTGCCCACCAGGCTCAGGAGCGTTCCCTCGATTTTTTCGTAGTGCTCCAGCTCCACCTGGAACAGACGGGTGATGTCGATGGCCAGGCCCGCGGTGCCGGCGATACCCAGCACCGAAAATTCATCGGCCGGAAACACTTTCTCGATGTGGCGGCTGGCGATGACATTGCCCATGGTGGCGCGGCGATCGCCCGCCATCAGCACGCCGCCGGCAAACGTCAGGGCAACGATCGTGGTGGCGTGCGGCGATGACGGCACGGTGCCGGCGGGAAGCGCCTGGCTGAAGGGAAGGAGTTCAGGACGCGAGCGTTGGAGATGCTCGGTAAATGAAGACGTTGCCTGGGTGGCCAGGGGGCCGTTTGATGGGTCCTGCATTGCTGCACTCCTTCGACTCTGCGTTCCGGTGCCCGGCGGCCTCACGCCGTCCGGGTTGTGAATCCTTGTTCGGGGCCGGTTACTGGCCGCCCTTTTGGACGAAAGCCCGGACAAACTCTTCGGCATTGGATTCCAGAACGCCGTCAATTTCGTCGAGGAGATCGTCCACGCCCTGGGTTGCCTCGGACGCCTGGGCTTCGGGCGCTGCAGGCGGAGCCTCCGGGACGTCCACTTCTGCTTCGGTTTCCCGTGACTGTGGTTGTTGCTGTTCCTGAGCTGCCATTTTCTTTCTCCCTACTGTCAGTCCCCTGATATTGGAGACTTCCTACTGCCATATTGCCACGCTGCGGGCCGCTGCGTACGGCTTTGGGCAGGTACGAATGTTGCTGTGGCGGATACCTCTCAGGCCCTTGGCGCCGGCGGGTTCTGGCCCAGCAATTCGGCAAGGAATGCACCGGCATCCTGATGGCGGTCGAACAAAGCACCGGTCAGCGCTTGCGTCCCCCGCAAGGGTTCGCGTGTTGGTACCCGTTGGAGCTTTCCCAGCCCCGGAACGTCGAAGATGACCGAGTCCCAGCTTGCCCCGACAACGTCCCTGCCGAACCTCGAAACGCATCGGCCGCGGAAGTACGCACGGGTGTCCGACGGCGGTTCCGTCACCGCCCGGGCGATGTCGCCGTCGTCCACCACGCGCATCATGCGGTTGTTGGACAACAGCCGGTAGTAAAGGCCTTTCTCTGGCCGGATATCGGACCACTGCAGGTCCACCAGACCGAGCCTGGCATCGTCCCAGCCCAGTCCGTCCCGGTTCCGGTAGCCTTCCAGGATCGATTTCTTGGCCACCCACTCCACGCAGGACGACGCTGAACCGGCATCGGATCCCAGCGCTGTCAACGTGGATTCCCAGCGCACCAGGACGTCGTGGGTGTGGCCGTCACCGGACACCGAATCCGCAACTCCGGTTTCCTGGGCAAGTTTCGCCGCGGCTTCGTAGTACATCCATTGAAGATCCAGTGCCGTCACCCTGCGGCCGTCCAGCAGCCGGACTGTGGCAGCAAGCGTGGTGTCATGGCTGACGGCTTGAAGGGCCTGGACAGGCTCATGGACCTCGATTTTGGGGGCCTGACCGGCCTCTATGAGGCTCAGCACCATGGCTGTGGTCCCGAACTTGAGGTAGTTGGAGGCCTGGCTGAGGTTCGCGTCCCCGATGATGACGTGCAAGCGGCGGTATTTGTCCGCCGTGGCGTGCGGTTCGTCCCGGGTGTTGATGATGGGGCGGCGGATGGTGGTCTCCAACCCCACCTCCGCTTCGAAGAAATCGGCACGTTGGCTGATCTGGTAGCCGGGGGTGGAACTGTCCTGCCCAAGGCCCACGCGACCTGCACCGCAGGTCACCTGCCGGGAGACGAAGAACGGGGTCAGGCCCCGGATGATGTCGCCGAAAGGAACCGAGCGTGGCATGAGGTAGTTCTCATGGGAGCCATAGGAGACCGACTTGTTGTCGGTGTTGTTCTTGTAGAGGTTTATGGCAGGCAGACTGGTGTCCGCAGCCACCTTCCGGACCGTGGCAAGCGCTACGACGTCGCCGGCGGCATCCCAGGTAACGGCGTCCCTGGGGTTGGTGACCTCCGGGCTGGAATACTCCGGGTGCGCATGGTCCACGTAGAGACGCGCACCGTTTCCCAGAACCATGTTCATCAACAACGAACCGGTCTCATCCGCGCCGTCCAGTTCCAGCTCCTGCCGGCCGTACGCCAAGGCGACGGCCTCGGCGTCGAGAACCGGTGGCTGGTCGGTGAGTTGACTTGGATCAGCGGCCGCACGGTCCACTGTCCAGCCCCGGGCGTCGTGAAGCGGCTCTTCGTCGGTGTAGTCCCAGCGCGTCTCCGCCCCTCCGGCTGCACGCTGCCGGGTCACGGTGGCGTAGGCCTGGATGATCCTGGCGGACATCATGGTGGCGTTGGCGCCGGGCGCCGACGGTGCGTGGATACCGTATTCAGTTTCCGAGCCCATGACGCGCATGGCACCGCCTGCAGGCAAGCTTCCGGCCTGTGTACCTTCGGGTCTTGCTGTCACAGGTACTGGCCCGTGTTGGCGGTGGTTTCGATGGACTTACCCGGTTCCTGACCGGCTTTGCCCTGGACGATCGTACGGATGTAAGTGATGCGTTCACCCTTCTTGCCGGAAATCCGGGCCCAGTCATCAGGGTTGGTGGTGTTCGGCATGTCCTCGTGCTCGCGGAACTCATCCACCACTGCGCGCAGCAGGTGCTCGATCCGAAGACCCTTCTGGTTGTTGGTCAGGAGGTCCTTGATGGCGTACTTCTTGGCCCTGTCCACCACGTTCTGGACCACGGCTCCGGAATTGAAGTCTTTGAAGTAGAGCATCTCGGTGTCACCGTTGGCATAGGTGACCTCAAGGTACTCATTGGACTTCTCGGTGGAGTACATGGCCTCCACGGTGCGCTGGACCATGGCATCCACCGTTGCCTGGACGTCTCCCCCGTACTCGGCAAGGTCCTGGGCGTGGAACGGCAGGTCCGTGGTGATGTACTTGCCGAAAATATCCGCCGCTGCCTCCGCGTCCGGCCTCTGGATCTTTACTTTTACGTCCAGCCGACCTGGCCGGAGGATGGCGGGGTCGATCATGTCCTCGCGGTTTGAAGCCCCAATGACAATCACGTTGTCCAAACGCTCCACGCCGTCGATTTCACTGAGCAGCTGCGGCACGATGGTGGTTTCGACATCGGATGATACGCCGGTGCCGCGGGTGCGGAAGAGGGAGTCCATCTCATCGAAGAACACGACGACGGGGCTGCCGTCCGAGGCCTTCTCGCGGGCCCGGGCAAAAATCAGGCGGATGTGCCGTTCGGTCTCACCCACGTACTTGTCCAGGAGCTCAGGGCCCTTGATGTTCAGGAAGTAGCTCTTGAGGTCGGTGTTGCCGGCGCGTTCTGCCGCGCGGGCCGCGAGGGAGTTCGCCACCGCCTTGGCAATGAGGGTCTTGCCGCAGCCCGGAGGGCCGTAGAGCAGGATTCCCTTGGGCGCCTTCAAGCCATGTTCGCGGTAGAGGTCCGGATGAAGGAACGGCAGTTCGACGGCGTCGCGGATCTGTTCGATCTGGGGACCCAGGCCGCCGATGTCCTGGTAGG
This sequence comes from Paenarthrobacter histidinolovorans, assembly GCF_014647595.1. Lineage (GTDB taxonomy): Bacteria > Actinomycetota > Actinomycetes > Actinomycetales > Micrococcaceae > Arthrobacter > Arthrobacter histidinolovorans. The sequence continues at coordinate 266,515 of NZ_BMPM01000004.1, forward strand.
TGATGTCCGGAACTTCTTCCAGGACAAGGTTCTCCACCTCGGCGCGCGGGACCTTCTCCAGGGCGTAACCCGTCCGGGAGTCCAGCGACAAGGCGTCGCCCACCTTCAAGTGGATTTCCTGGAGGGCGCCGGACAGCCGGACCACCCTTTCTTCGTCGGCGCGGCCGACCACCAGGGCGCGGTCCTTGCCCAGCAATTCCTTCAGGGTGACCAGCTCACCGGCCCGCTCGTACCCGAGCCCCGCCACGATCAGGAGTGCCTCGTTGAGCAGGACCTCCTGTCCCACTGCCAGCTGGTTGAGGTTCACCAGCGGGCTGACGCCCACACGCATCTTCCGGCCTGCATTGAAGATGTCCACTGACTCTTCGGTGGCTGCCTGCCCGGAGTTGCCGGGTGCCGGCTGCTTGCGGGGGTTGATCTGGAGCACGGTGCCGAAGCTGTAGGGCGGCTGCCCTTCCTGCTCCAGTGCGCCCTTCAAGCGGAGTATTTCGGCCTTGGCCGTTTCGAGCATGCTCACGAGTTTGCTGTTGTTCTGCGTGGCGGCAGCCAGCTGGCGGTCGATGTGGCGCAGCTTGTCCCGAAGGATGTTGATCTGCCGTTCGGCAACAGTCAGGTCCGTCGAAGCTTCCTGCGGTTGAACTGGGGCGGGACCCCGGCCCGCCCTTTCCTCAGCCGCTGTGTTTGCATCCTCCGGCGTCGGCCGTCCAAGGTCGTTGTTTGGCGTATCCACGATTCATCAGCCCCTTCCTGCGCTTAACAAGACCTTAGTCCCGAAAAGCTCAGGGTGCTGGGTGACATCCGGAATACGGACCCTATTGTGACCTTTTCAGTTTGTGACCGTGGGGTCGTCCTGGACGTTGGTCCCGGCGATGGCGTCACGGGCGGCCCGGCGGAGCTTTTTGTCCGATACGGAACGTTCCCCGACTGCGCCGGGGGTCCAGGCGTTGAGGTCCTCTTCGCTGAATTCGGTCTTGGAAGGACGACGCTTTACGGAAATGCCCGTCACGCCATCGGCCAGCCGGCGGGTGACCAGCAGGAAGCCTGTGTGGGCAACCATCCGGTGGTCGGGACGGACGGCGAGTCCTTCGAGGTGCCAGCCGCGGACCATGGATTCCCAGGCGTCCGGCTCGGTAAAGCGGCCATCAGCGCGGATGGCCTCGGCCGTGCGCGACAACTGGGTGACGGTGGCTACGTAGTTGATCCAGACGCCACCGGGGGCCAGGACTGTTGCTACTGCGTCCAAGCACTCCCACGGGGCGAGCATGTCCAGGACCACGCGGTCAACGGACCCGGGTGCTTCGGCCTTGACGACTTCCTCCTGGAAGTCGCCGAGGGAGATCTGCCACGCAGGGTGCGGGCCGCCGAAAATGGTTTCGACGTTGCCCCTGGCGATGTCCGCGAATTCTTCCCGGCGTTCGAAGGAGTGCAGGTAGCCGCCATCGCCTACTGCACGGAGCAGGGAGATGGACAGCGCGCCGGATCCAACGCCGGCTTCCACAACCCGGGCGCCGGGGAAGATGTCGGCCATGGTGACAATCTGACCGGCGTCTTTGGGGTAGACAACGGCCGCGCCGCGGGGCATGGACAGGACGAAGTCCGAGAGCAGCGGCCTCAGCGTCTGGTACTGCTGGCCGACGTTGTTGGTCACCACCGAGCCGTCCATCTTGCCGATGATCTCATCGTGGTTCAGGAAACCGCGGTGGGTATGGAACGCGCCGCCGACCTCCAGCATGATGGTGTTCATCCGGCCGCGTTCGTCCGTGAGCTGGACCCGCTCGCCCACGCGGAAGGGTCCGCGACGCCGCGCAGCGCCCGTCGGCTGCAGGGTGGAGCCTGTGGCTGCCTCGTCAGGGCCTGCGTTGGCCTCGGGGGCGGCGGTTTCGCTGCTCATGTGGTGTTCCTCGCTCTTGTACGGCTGGGCCGCGACGTGTTGCTGGCTGGTGGCGCCAGAGACAGTGGGTTCTTTGCTTTGACGGCCGGCATGTAACTCTACCGGGCGTTGAGTCAGGGGCGACCGCTCCGGCGGGCTTCCTTGCCTGTTATGGCTGTTACGACGGCCTCCTGGCGGAGCAGGCCGGTGACGATTCCGTTGTGGTCCACCACAGCGTATTCGCCGCCTTCCAGGCGCGCCAAGTACTGGATCAGTTCCTGGCCCTTGGACCATTCGGGGACGTAAGCACCTGCTGCCAGGGCGTGGGCGACCGCGGTGACGGGCGTCGTCGTCGCCGCTTCCGGCGGGACGCTGGCGGTGGCGCCGCTGTCCACCACCCCTTGGGGCCTGCCGTCGGGTCCGAAGATCACGACGGCGGGACTCCCCGCGGGTGCGATGGCGAGGACATCAGCCACGGTGGCTGTGTTGGGCACTCCGACGGCGGGCTCTGCCAGGCCGGCGGCGGTGACGAGATACAGCCGGCTGCGCAGTTTCGCGTGATGGATGGAGCTTGAAGCGCTCATCCACAGGAAACCGCAGACGAGGACAGTAATGACGGTGTACATCAGGTTGGGCAGCTGCCCTTGCAGGAAGGGCACAACGATGAACCAGATGACCAGGGCAACCACGATGATCCGACCCGACCAGCCGGCTGCAATGGTTCCCTTGTCCTGGCTGCCGGTGGCTTTCCATACAGCGGATTCCACCAGCCGGCCGCCGTCCAGCGGCATGCCGGGAAGGACGTTGAAGATACCGATCACGAGGTTTGCCAGTCGCAGGATGTCCGCGAGCATGGCGGGTACGCCGGTCAGGGTGTGTGTTGACAGAATCGCCCACATCACTCCGGCGATGACGAAGTTTGAAGCCGGTCCGGCGAGGGCAACGGTGACGGAGCGGCCGGGGGAAGCCGTGAAGTTCTCGAACTGCGTGTGACCGCCCCAGAGATTGAGGACGATTTTCTCGCTGGGCCACCCGAACGCCCGGGCGCTCAGCGCGTGTGCCAGTTCGTGGATCAGCACCGACACAGCAAGCAGCAACGCGATGGCCAGCCCAACCAGGTATCCCCAGTTGCCAATGCCCGGGAACAAGTCAATGACAACCGGGCCGTAGAAGACAACAGTGATGGCGGCGATAACGAACCACGAATACGCCAGGTAGACAGGAACGCCCGCGATCCTGCCCAGCGGGATGCCTTCCCGCTTTGTCACAACATGGTGCGGAGTGGTGGGACTGCTCACCTAGTTGGCCCCTTCAAGCAGGTTCGCTGTGGCGAAACGGTCATTGACCAGCTGATGCAGATCCGGAGCCGTCCGGCCCACCAGGGTGGGCCACATGATCATGCGTGGGTCCTCCGGCAGGGGAACCTGATGGGGAATGCCTACTGTGACCACCCCTGAAGCGATGGCGGCCGTTGCACCGGGTACGGAGTCTTCCAAGGCCACGCAATGGTGGATGGTCAGGGCGGGATCGTCCAGCCTGAGGCGTTCGACCGCGGTCAGGTAGGCCTCAGGGTGTGGCTTGCCGTTGGTTACGGTATCGCCGGTGACCATGAACTCGAAGTAAGGCTTGGGGAGGCTCTCCACCACCACTCCGGCGAGGGGGCCTTCGGACATGGTCACCAGCGCACAACGGATGCCTGCTGTGTGAAGGTCATCGAGAAGTTCACGCGCACCGGGCCTCCACGGGACCTCCTTGCGGACCTCGGCGATGACCTGAGCGCTGAGGGTGTCCACGATTTCACGGGCCTCAAGCCGGACGCCGGCGGCCTGCAGGACGGCTGCCGAATGAAGCAGGGACTGACCCACCAGCTGCATGGCTTGATGGTGTGACCAACTGCCGCCATGCGATTCCACCAAGGCGCGCTCGGCAGCGATCCAATAGGGTTCGGTATCCACGAGTGTGCCATCCATATCCCAGAGCACGGCTTTGAGGAGGGGCTGGCTGGGTAACGAATGCATGGTTTCCAGTCTACGTGGAACCTGGTGGTCGATAGTCCTGGCGTTGTGCTGTGGGCGAATATGGGACACGCGTTGACACGAAATGCCATGCATCCATCAGGGTCTTCGACGTAGGGTGAGTGGATGAACAGTGTGGACGGGACCCCCGAAGGGCAGGACATCACCGCGGAGCCCGAGCGTTTCCTCAAGGAACCCGCGGAAGGCCAGCGCGTCACCGTAATGATCGCTGCCTTCGAGGGCTGGAACGACGCCGGTGAAGCCGCCAGCGATGCCCTGCACTACCTGAACAAACTATGGGACGGCAAAAAGGTTGCCACGGTGGACGCCGAGGAATATTACGATTTCCAGTTCACCCGGCCCACCGTGCGGCGCACTTCATCCGGCGCCCGAAAGGTTAAATGGCCATCGACACGGATCTACAAGGCCTCAGTTCCGGACAGCAACGTGGACGCCGTTTTTGTCCTTGGAACGGAGCCTTCCTACCGTTGGCGTGCCTACACCACCGAACTTCTGGTGCACGCTGAAGCGCTCAAGGTGGACGCCGTCATCCTGGTCGGTGCCTTGCTTGCCGACGTTCCGCACAGCCGCCCGATTCCGGTCAGCACCACGACCGAAGACAACTCCTTGCGGGAGCGCCTCAACCTGGAAGCGTCACAGTATGAGGGCCCTGTAGGCATCGTGGGGGTCCTTGCTGAATTCGCCCTGCTGGCGGGCCTGCCCACGGTATCCCTGTGGGCCGCTGTCCCCCACTATGTTGCCCAGCCGCCATCGCCCAAAGCCCAGCTCGCTATCCTGCACCGGATCGAGGACCTGCTCCAGGTTCCGCTGGACAGCCATGCTCTTGCCGAAGAGTCCGAGGCCTGGGAGCGCGGCGTGGATGAGCTCGCAACGGAAGACCCTGAAATTGCCGCATACGTGCGCCAGCTGGAGGAAGCGAAGGACACAGCAGACCTTCCGGAAGCGTCGGGCGAGTCGATTGCCCGGGAATTCGAGCGCTACCTGAAGCGGCGCGGCAAAGAGCGCCCGTAAGGACACTGGACTGCAGAATGTGGAACGGCCCCGACTTTCGTCGGGGCCGTTCCACATTCCACGGGGATTGCGGGCTTAGAGCTCCACCCCGAGCAAAGCGTCGATGGCGTCAGAAACCAGTGCCGCGTCCTGGGCGGACGCTTCGGCACCACTGCTGACGGACTCCTTGGCCCATTGGTCGACGGCGGCAAGGGCACCAGGGGCGTTGAGGTCATTGGCCAGCTCCTTGCGCATGGCCGAGACGAGGGTGCCCGCCGAACCGGCCGGGGCCTGTTCCACGGCTGCCCGCCAGAGTGCGAGCCTGTCCTTGGCTGCGGCGAAACCCTCGTTGGTCCAGGACCAGTCGGAGCGGTAGTGGTTGGCAAGGATTGCCAGACGGATGGCGGCAGGTTCCTCACCGGCGGCGCGGAGCTTGGAGACGAGCACCAGGTTTCCCTTTGATTTGCTCATCTTTTCTCCGTCCAAACCCACCATTCCGGCGTGGCAAAAGTGGCGGGCCAGTGGGACGCCGGAGAGTGAGTAGGCGTGGCCGGCTCCCATTTCGTGATGGGGGAAGATCAGGTCAGATCCCCCACCCTGCACTGTGAACGGCGCCGGAAGGTACTTCTGCGCGATCACGGTACATTCGATGTGCCATCCTGGCCTGCCGGCTCCGAGACTTGCTCCCGGCCAACTGGGCTCGCCGTCACGGGCGACACGCCACAGGAGGGGGTCCAGTGCGTTGCGCTTCCCTGGCCGTGCGGGGTCTCCCCCACGCTCGGCGAACAACGTGAGCATTTCGCTTTCGCCAAGGCCGGAGACCTCACCGAGCTTCCAGGCGTCAGTGGCGCTGGAGCGCTTTCCGGCGGTTTCGACGTCGTAGTAGATGTCGCCGTCGGGTTCTCCGTCGCTGCCCTGGACGCGATAAGCCACGCCGTCGGCGATGAGTTGCTCGATGGCCGGCACGATGTCCGGGATGGCCTCGACGGCACCGATGTAGTGGTTTGGCGCGAGAACGTTCAGGGCGTCCATGTCGGTCTGGAACAGCTCGATCTGGCTTTGTGCCAGTTCACGCCAGTCCACGCCCGTTGCGGTGGCCCGTTCCAGGAGGGGGTCGTCCACGTCCGTAACGTTCTGGACGTAGGAGACCCGGACGCCCGCGTCCCGCCAGGCCCGGTTCAACAGATCGAACGACACGTAGCTTGCGGCGTGGCCCATGTGTGTTGCGTCGTAGGGCGTGATGCCGCAGACGTACATGGATTGTTCCGCCTGCCGCTCCACCTCCACGACTCGACCCAGGGCGGTGTCGTACAGCCGGATGGGCGGCATGCTGCCGGGCAGCTCAGGGACAGGGCGGGAGATCCACGATTTCACGACTCAACCTTAGTGCTAGGCACTGATCACACCGAAACCGAGCAGGACATACAACGCCAGACCAAGGAGGATCCTGTACCAAACGAAAAGCCGGTAACTCCGCGTGGACACGAATTTCAGGAACCAGCCGATGATGACGTAACCCACAACGAAGGCGATGACCGTTGCCAGGGCTGTTTCGGGCAGACCGTAGGGGCCGGCCAGGCCTTCGTTCGAGACGGTCTTGTAGAGCTGGTACAGCCCGCTGCCGAACACGGCGGGAATGGCAAGCAGGAAGGAATAGCGTGCTGCTGCTTCACGGGTGTAGCCCATGAGCAGGCCGGCTGTGATCGTGCCGCCGGAGCGTGAAACGCCTGGTATCAAGGCCATGGCCTGCGCGAAGCCATAGAGAATGCCGTGCTTGTAGGTCAGTTGCGTCAGGTCACGCTCCTGCCGTCCAATGGCGTCCGCGACGGCCAGGATCATGCCGAACACAATCAGCATGGTGGCAACGATCCACATGCTGCGAAGCACCGACTCGATCTGGTCCTGGAACAGCAGCCCAAGAACGATGATGGGCAAGCTGCCCAGGATGACCAGCCAGCCCATGCGGGCGTCGGGGTCGTTGCGCTCCACCTTGCCCGTCAGGGAGCCGAACCAGGCCCGCACAATGCGGACGATGTCACGCCAAAAGTAGACGATGACGGCGGTCTCGGTTCCCAATTGCGTGATGGCAGTAAAGGCTGCCCCTGGATCGGCTGCATCCGGCAGGAATGAGCCGACGATCCGCAGGTGCGCGCTCGAGGAGATCGGGAGGAATTCGGTGAGGCCCTGCACAAGGCCCAGCAAGGCTGCTTCTATCCAGTTCACGTGAATAGACCCTACGTCATGAACACTGGTAACTGCCCGTAAGCTAGCTGCTATGCAGCAGCGTTATGTCGGGAACAGTGGGTTCCGCGTGTCCTCCTTGTCCCTTGGAACCATGTCCTGGGCGCAGGAGACCGATGAACAAGACGCTGCCGAATTGCTCCACGCGTTCGTTGCGGCCGGTGGAACGGTTGTGGACACGGCGGCGTCCTATGCGCAAGGCCAGGCCGAGGCAATGCTGGGATCCATGCTCGGTGATGTTGTCGCCCGGTCGGAGGTGGTGATCTCCACGAAAGCCGGCGTGTCGTCGTCAGAGACACGCCGCAGTATCAACGCTTCCCGTGGCGCGTTGCTTTCTGCTTTGGATGCGAGCCTGGCCAGGCTCGGAACGGACTACATCGACATCTGGTTTGCCCAGGAATGGGACCCCAATGTGCCCTTGGATGAAACGCTCTCGGCTTTGGAACTGGCGCAGCGTAGCGGGCGGGCGCGCTACGTGGGCATTTCCAACTACAACGGCTGGCAAACCGCCAAGGCTTCGGCCGTGGCCGGTTTCACCTTGGTGGCCAACCAGTCCGAATATTCCCTGGTCCACCGCAAGCCCGAAGAAGAACTCATCCCTGCCGTAGAGGACGCCGGCCTTGGATTGATGGCTTGGGCTCCGCTGGGACGCGGGGTGCTCAGCGGAAAGTACCGGGGACAGATTCCGGCCGACTCCCGTGCAGCCCAGGGCAGGCTGGCTGGGTACGTTGAGCCTTATTTGGAGCCCCGGGAGTCAAGGGTTGTGGAAGCAGTGGCTATGGCTGCGCGTGGCCTGGGCCGGACACCGCTGGATGTGTCGCTGAGCTGGTTGCTCTCCCGGCCGGGTGTTTCCACTGCGATAGTGGGACCCAGGAACGCCGTCCAGCTCAAGGAACTGCTTGACGCGCAATTGTCCGCGCTCCCGTCGGAGATTGCCCGGGCCCTGGAAGACGTTTCGGCTGCTTAGCGCGCTCAGCGTCGGTCCAGGATGTCCAGCAGATAGCTTCCGTAGCCGCTTTTGGCGAGCTTGGCGGCCTGCCGGCGCAGTTCGTCGTCGGTCAGGTAACCCATCCGCCATGCCACCTCCTCCGGAGCCCCGATTTTCAAGCCCTGCCTGTTCTCCGTGGTTCGGACGTAATTTGAAGCATCGTTGAGGTCGCTGAAGGTTCCCGTGTCCAGCCATGCTGTCCCCCGCGGGAACTTCTGCACATGCAACCGTCCAAGCTCCATGTACTTGCGGTTGATGTCAGTGATTTCCAACTCCCCGCGCGGAGACGGCTGAAGGTCTTTTGCCATCGCCACCACATTGTTGTCATAAAAGTAAAGGCCGGGCACCGCATAGTTGCTTTTGGGAACAGCGGGCTTCTCTTCAATGGAAACAGCCAGGCCGTCGTCGTCGAATTCCACCACACCGTAAGCTGATGGGTCCTTGACCCAATAGCCGAAAATCGCGCCGCCGTCGACGTCGGCGTAATGACGGAGCTGGTTGCCCATGCCGGGGCCGTTGAAGATGTTGTCACCCAGGATGAGCGCCACCTTGCCGCTTCCAATATGTTCTTCCCCCAGGATGAATGCCTGGGCGAGTCCATCGGGCGTGGGCTGGCGGGCGTACCGCAGATTAACGCCGAATTGCGAGCCATCCCCCAGGAGATTTTCGAATTGGTGGCCGTCGGCAGGCGTTGTGATGATCAGGATGTCCCGGATTCCCGCCAACATCAGGGTGCACAGCGGGTAGTAAATCATCGGTTTATCGAAGACCGGAACCAATTGTTTACTGATGGCGAGCGTAATCGGATGAAGCCGGGATCCAGTGCCACCGGCAAGAATAATTCCGCGCATCTAGCTGTCCTCTCCCGCTGCACTTCCCCGTCCCGGACGGTTACGCTATGGCCATGCAGAGAATCCTTGTCACCGGCGGGGCCGGATTCATCGGATGCAATTTTGTTCACTTCATCATGGAGCACACCGGCCTCCATGTCACTGTCCTGGACAAATTGACCTACGCCGGCAGCTTGGAATCACTGTCCGGATTGCCCTCCAGCCGTTTCGATTTCCAAAAAGGCGATATTTGCGATGCCGGGATCGTGGACCCGCTGACATCCTCGGTGGACGCAGTGGTCCACTTCGCTGCAGAGTCGCACAACGACAACTCCCTGGCCGATCCCCGTCCCTTCATTGACACCAACCTGGCGGGAACCTTTACCCTCATCGAGGCTGCCCGCAAGCATGGAACACGTTTCCACCACATCTCCACCGATGAAGTGTATGGAGACCTCGCCTTGGACGAACCGCGCAAATTCACCGAGGACTCCGTTTACCGGCCTACAAGCCCCTACTCCGCCACGAAGGCGGGCTCGGATATGTTGGTGCGGGCCTGGGTGCGTTCGTTCGGCCTGCAGGCGACCATCAGCAACTGCTCCAACAACTACGGCCCGTACCAGCACGTTGAGAAGTTCATTCCGCGGCAAATCACCAACATCCTGGACGGCGTGCGCCCGCGGCTGTACGGCCAAGGATTGAACGTCCGGGACTGGATCCATGTGGAAGACCATTCCTCCGCGGTTTTGACGATCCTTGAACGCGGCCAGGTGGGTGAAACCTACCTGATCGGGGCAGATGGCGAGCGGTCGAACCGCGAGGTGGTGGAAATGCTCCTCACCCTCAACGGACAACAACCTGATGCTTACGACCTGGTCAAGGACCGGCCCGGACACGATCTGCGATACGCCATCGACTCCACCAAGCTGCGCACGGAACTTGGTTGGACGCCGCGGTTCTCCGACTTTGCCTCCGGCCTGGCAGAGACCGTGCAGTGGTACAGAGCCAACGAAGACTGGTGGCGCCCGCAGAAGGCGGTCACCGAATCAAAATACGCAGGCCAAGGGCACTAGCCGTGGACCCGCGGGAGTTGGCCACCACTCCAACCACGATTCCGGGATTGATACTGCTGGAACTCCCGGTTCACACTGACAGCCGCGGCTGGTTCAAGGAAAACTGGCACCGCGGCAAAATGGTGGCTGCGGGGCTTCCGGACTTTGGGCCGGTGCAGAACAACATATCGTTCAACGCCGTACGCGGTACGACGCGGGGCATCCATGCCGAGCCCTGGGACAAGTTCATCTCCTTGGCCTCCGGGCGTATCTTCGGGGCCTGGGTGGACCTCCGGGAAGGGCCGACCTTCGGTGTCTTGTTCACTGCAGAGTTGACGCCGGGCAAGGCAGTGTTCGTGCCCCGTGGCGTGGGCAATGCTTTCCAGACCCTGGACCCCGATACCGCCTACACCTATCTGGTGAACGACCACTGGAGCCCCGAGGCCCGGAAGAACTACACCTTCCTGAACCTTGCAGACGAACAAGTTGCTGTGCCCTGGCCGATACCGCTCAGCGAAGCCACCGTGTCGGAGGAGGACAAGAACCACCCGCGCCTGGCCGGCGTCACCCCGATGCAGAAGCGGCGCACGCTGGTGCTGGGCGCCGATGGCCAGTTGGGCACTGCACTCCGGCAAGCGTTCGACGGCGACACCACCGTGGACTTCGCCGGTCGCCAGGATTTTGACATCACCTGTGCAGATTCCTACCGGTCGCTGAGCTGGCGCGATTACTCCACGATCATCAACGCCGCAGCGTATACCGCGGTAGATGCAGCCGAAAGCCCTGAAGGCCGTGCAGCTGCCTGGACAATCAACGCAGCTGCCGTCTCCCGGTTGGCGGCCGCCGCCGTCGATCATTCACTGACCCTGGTCCATGTATCCAGCGATTACGTCTTTGACGGGACCGCCAAGCCCCACCGGGAGGACGAGGCTTTTACGCCCTTGGGCGTGTACGGGCAGAGCAAAGCCGCCGGTGACATCGCCGTGGGTACCGTGCCGCGGCACTACATCGTCAGGACGAGCTGGGTGGTGGGCGACGGCCGGAACTTTGTCCGGACCATGGCCGGCCTCGCTGCCAAAGGTGCGTCGCCGGGCGTGGTTGATGACCAGTTCGGCCGCTTGAGCTTTGCCGTGGACCTTGCGGCGGGGATCAGGCACCTGCTTGATTCCCAAGCCCCCTATGGCACTTACAACATCAGCAACAGCGGTGGCGAGCAGAGCTGGGCAGATGTTGCCGCAGACGTCTACCGGCTGTGCGGAGCGGATCCCCGGCTGGTGCGTCCGGTCCGCACCGCCGACTACAACAAGCCGGACATGGCGCCGCGCCCGGCCAACAGCGTCCTGGACCTGGCCAAAATTTCGGCAAGCGGGTTCGCTCCCCCGGACGCGTCGCAGCGTCTTGCCGGGTATCTCCAACACAAGTCAGGGCAAAAGCCCTCCTGAACGTGGGCCCGCACCCAGGTCAATTGACGACGGCGGGTTACGGATTCGCGACGCTGGTGCCATCCTTTGAGGTACTCATCCTTGGGTTGCGGAAGAAGATGACGCTATGAGGGTTCGCTACTTCACCACGATGGCTTTGACACTGGGCCTGCTGTTCTGGGCGAGCACGATCCCTGGCACCGAACCGAGGACAACCGCGCTTCCGCAGCCGGAGCCCACAGCAGCCCCGGTGGTGCGTGCGGACGCGCTCCATGAGCTTCCCCGCATTCCGTGGGAAGGCGGACCGGCATACTGGAAGCAGTTCGCCAAGGCCACCGCAGCCGGCTGGAGCGATCCGTCGTTCTTACCCATCGCGATCTGGTACGGATCCCCTGGCAGCGATGCGCAACTGGCCTACGACAAATCCCTTGGCATCAATACCTACGTGCAGGGCAATCCTGACGCCTCCAGTGCAGCCATCGCCGCCCACGGCATGTTCACCCTTTTCGCTACCAAGGACGCACCGGCCGGCTGGGACCGGCAGGTAGGAAGTGTCCTGGACGACGAAGTGGACGGCAGATATGACCCCGTAGCCGGGCTGGCCCACATGAAGCAACTGGCAGCCCAACACGATCCCGCAGCAACGGGCAGGTTCACCTACTCGAACTGGACCTCGGGGATCGTCACCTACGACGTACCCATGCAGTTGTCGATGGACTACTTCGGAACTGCGAACGTGAACTCCGTGGACCAGTACTTCTACGCCGTCCCCCAGTGCGACTGGGGTGACGGGACGCTGCGCTGGCGGACGCCCACGGAACAGAATCCCATCACCCAAGCGAACTGCCGGACGGCGTCCAGCTACGGGAAGATCATGCAGCTCCAGCAGGAAATCAATGCAGCGCGGGGTGTACAAGCGCCTCTCTGGGCACTTCCGACCGTGATCAGCACCGGCGGTTCCACCGGTGGTTACAAGCAGTTGGGCCCCGAGCAAGTTCAAGCCCAGGTGTGGGCGTCGATCATCCACGAGGCACGGGGCATCGTGTGGTTCAGCCAGTCCCCGGACCAGCAAAACGTCAACGATTGCATCAGCGGCGACGCTTTCCAGGACGCCCGGATACACAGCGCTGCATGCTTGAAGGACCAAGTGGCTGCGGCGGGGGTCGTAAACCATGCCATCACTGCCTTGGCGCCGATCATCAACACCCAGTCCTATGTGTGGGATTTTGGCCAAGGGACGGACACGATGCTCAAAGCCAAGGACGGAAGCGCCTATATTTTCGCGATGACTGACGACGGGATCACCGGAACCAGGACGTTCACTCTCCCCGGCGGGATCGCCGGATCCACGGTGGAGGTGCTGGGTGAGAACCGTACGATTCACATCCAGGGCGGGAAATTCACTGATGCTTTCGCGAACGAATACACGCACCATGTCTATCGCATCAGCCTTTAGCGCGTACCCGGACGGCAAAGTGCGGCCGAGCTCTGGCGGACTCCGGAAAACGGGCCTAAAGTAGCCCTACGGCAGCCTCTGGCAGGAGGCCGGGAGACAACTCAAGTGAACATGTCGATGTGGCGGCGTTTGTCCGCCACCCACGATCCTGGCAGTGCAGCAGCCATGGATCGTGGGCCACATGGTTATGCCTTGAGCTTGACCCGAGCCTGGAGCCAAGAATGCTGCTACCCAAAGTCCGGCCCACCCGGAATGCCCTCCACCGTGTAGTCCCCCACCGCACCCTGACAAGCGGGCTCAGTGGCCGCAGTCTCCTTCTTCAGAGGCCCATGGACGACGACGGGGCGACCACGACCGCAACCACATCCCCGGACCGTTGGGTCTCCATGGGCGGCGTCCCGGTAAAACTCATGGAGTTCGGCCCGGCGATCGAGGAGATCCTGGGCAGGGCCGGCGATACCGGCGCCCCTCCCTTGGGAGTGTGCTCGGCCAATCTGGACCACATTCGTCATTTCGGCTCTGGCGGCCGTTGGGCGGAGACCCTGGAACAGTCCCGCTCCCTGGAGTGGTTGACGCTTATCGACGGCGCGCCGCTGGCCACTGAGGCCCGGCGCCTGACAGCCAAGGCCTGGCCGAGGCTGGCCGGCAGCGACCTTGTGGGCCCGTTGCTGGATGAGGCAGAGCGCAGGGGCCTCAGCGTCGGGTTCCTTGGCGGATCGGTTGAGACCCAGGAGCAGATCCGGACCAACTTCGAGGTGGCGCGCCCAAAGCTGGCGGTCGCTGGATGGTGGGCGCCACCACGGTCCACCCTCGGCGACGATTCGGCGTCCCGGGAGCTGGCAGCCACGATTGCCGGGGCTGCTCCTGAGATCTTGATCGTCGGTTTGGGAAAACCCCGGCAGGAACTTTGGATATCGGAATACGGAGCCCTGACAGGGGCCAAGGTATTGCTGGCTTTCGGTGCCGTGGTGGACTTCCTGGCCGGCCACATCAGGCGGGCACCATCATGGGTGAGTTCCCACAGCCTTGAGTGGGCCTGGCGGCTTGCCTTGGAACCACGCCGGTTGGCCCGCCGGTACCTCGTGGAAGGCCCGGAAGCCTACCTGCGGTTGCGGAGGGACAGCGGCTTGTCCCCCACGCCTGCCAGGCGCTTGCCATCCATGGATGTCCCGGAGCGTGCGCCCAGCCGCGCTCCGGGGTCCTTCCTCCCGGCCGGGGCGGCAGCCGACGTCGCCGTCGTCGTCGTCACCTATAACAACCACGACGACATCGGCCCTTTGGTCCTCGGCCTGCGGAAGGAGGCCATGAACCAGTCGATCAAGGTGGTGGTGGCCGACAACTCCCCCGACGACCACACACTCAACGCCCTGGCGCAGTATCCCGACGTCATTGCCATCAGGACCGGGGGGAACCTCGGATACGCCGGAGGCATCAACGCCGCCCTTTCAGCAGCCGGAGAAGCCGGCACTTACCTCATCCTCAACCCGGATCTCAGGATCGAGGAGGGCGCCATCAGCGCAATGCGCAGTCGACTGGCGCAAACCGGCGCCGGAGTGGTGGTCCCCGTCCTGCTGGACGACGACGGCAGCATCTACCCCTCGCTGCGCCGCGAGCCGGGAATTCTGCGAGCGCTGGGTGATGCCGTGTTGGGCAGCCACGTGAGGAAACGTCCTGGGTGGTTGTCCGAGATGGACTTTGATGAGGAGAGTTACCTGCATGGACACCGGGTTGAGTGGGCAACCGGTGCGGCGCTTTTGCTGGATGCGGGGGCGGCGAGGGCCGTGGGTGCCTGGGATGAAAGGTTCTTCCTGTATTCGGAAGAGACTGACTACTGCCACCGTATGCGTCAGGCGGGGTATTCCATTTGGTTTGAGCCGTCCGCACGGATGTGGCATAAGCGCGGTGGTTCCGGGGCTTCGCCGCAGTTGGTTGCGTTGATGTCCGTGAACCGTGTCCGCTATGCGGAGAAACATCTTGGGCGGGGTCGGGTTGTGGCGTTTCGCGGCGTTGTCCTCGCCGCGGAGGTGGCCCGTCTGGGCAAGCCTGGTCATCGTGAGGCCGCCTGGGCCCTGGCAAGCCGCCGGCGGTGGGATCAACTGCCCCATGCCGTGCCCGATGGTGGCGGGGATCTCTGATGGCCGGGGCGTTTCCCTCGGGCGCGGTGATCATTCCCGCTCACAATGAGGCTGCCGTCATTGGGCGTACCCTTGGGTCGCTGCGGGAGGTCATTGGATGGGGAACTGTGGATGTTGTGGTGGCCTGTAACGGTTGCAGTGATGGGACGGAGGCGATCGCGTCCCGGTGGGAGGGTGTTTCGGTACTCCATGTGCCGGAGGCGTCAAAGACGGCGGCGCTCAACGCCGGCGACCGATGCACCCGGTTATGGCCTCGCCTCTATCTGGACGCGGACATAGAGGTCAGCGCCAGGGCCCTGGCAGAGGTGTTCGCGGCGCTGCAGGATGGCACTTTGCTGGCTGCCCGGCCGGCGTTCCGTTACGACACACAGGGTGCTTCTGTACCTGTTCGGGCCTACTACCGTGCCCGCAGCCGGATCCCTGCCAATGCGCAGGGTTTGTGGGGTGCTGGTGCCTATGCCCTGAGTCTTTCAGGGCATCTTCGCATGGGTGTCTTTCCGGCGCTCACGGGTGATGACTATTTTGTGGACAGGCTCTTTGATGAGCGGGAAAAGGCGGTTCTTGCCACGGAGCCGGTGGTCGTTCGGACCCCCAGGACTTCTTCAGCCCTCCTGGCAGTCCTGCGGCGCACCTACCGTGGCAATGCCGAGCAGGATCTGGTGACCGGTGGGGCGTCCTTGTCACGGACCGTGCGGCAGTTGCTTGCCTCGGTGCGGGGGCCCAGGACGGCTTTTGATGCGGCTGTCTATGCGGTGTTCGCGGTGGCGGGTCGTCGTCGTGCGCGTGTGTCCGGCGCGTCGTCTCACGTGTGGGAAAGGGATGAGAGCCGCCGCTAGGCAGTTCCCTGGGCTTGCTTCGGTGTCAGGTGTCCCCAGCGCTTGCTGCCTTTTCCTGGATCTGTGCCTCTGCCGCTTCCCGACGCGATATGCGCCATAGCGCTCCGGAGATGCCCAGCATGAGGAACAGGAGGCTGGCTGCCATGGGGAAGGCGAAGGCGTCGAAGAATCCGAAGGCCAGTGCGGCCGCGGCGACGCTTGCGAGGACTGATTGGCTCAGTTGGCGCAGTTCGCTGTCCTTGGCCAACCTCCTGGCCTGCCAGGCACAGAGGATGCCGGCAGACACCAGCAGCAAGAAGGCAATCAGGCCTGCAATGCCGAGTTCGACCAGGAGCCCAAGGTATTGGTTGTCAACGATGACGTAGGCGGGAAGGAAGGTGCCGAACCCCCGGCCCAGCAGCAATTGCTGGCCTGCCATTCCGAAGGCGGTGGAGTAGCCGTTGGTTCTTGAACTGATGCTGGGGTCGTCGGTTCCAATGGTGAAAAGCCCGAAGAGGGTTCCGATCATGCCTGGAGTCACTACGTAGATCACCGCCACGAGGAGGGCCGAAACCATCACGGCCCTCCGCCGGAGCTGCTTGGGCCATACCGGCAGCAGGATCAGGAAAGCCAACGCCATGCAGATCAGCGCGGCCCTGGAGACGGAGAGCATGGCAGCTACGGATATCAGGCCAACGGGGATCCACCAGAGGAGCCTGCGCTTGGCGGTGTCGTTGAGGGCGAGGGTGATGGCGATCGGCAGGGAGGTGGAGAGGACTACGCCGTATTCAAGGGGGTGCAACGACATGCCGGCTGCGCGGACAAAGCCTCCCCGGGAATCGATGTTTGCCAGTTCCGAACTGACGCTGAGGCCCGGTATTCTGATCCATTCGATGAGGGACGAGCCGGTGGCGAACTGGAGCAGGCCAAGAGCTGCTGTCAGTCCCCCTGCCAGAGCTATCCTTCGGAGCAGTGTCCTGGCACTTTCCCGGGTTGTCAGGCCATCCGTTGCTATAAGCAGGATCCCTGCCCAGCCCGCGAGCCGCAGGAGGCCGGCGTCGGCGGGGCTGGCTTCGCTTTCCGGCAATCCCCTGACCATGGCGTAGGCGTAGCTGGACGCTGCGACGATGAGGAAAGCGGTCAGGGCTACCCGCAGGGGATGCGAGCGCCGGATGGATGGTGTTGTGCGCAGCAGCTGGTGCAGGATCCACCATGCCAGGGCCAGGAGGGCGAAGAGCGTGCTGGGACGACCAATGGATCCCAGGGACGCTATCACCATGTTCGATGGCAGGGCACATGTCAGCACCAGGTAGATGGTGAGGAACAGGGGCGCATCGGACTTCCGCGTGGCCCCTTGTATGCCATCGCGATGAAGCAGCCCGTTAGCCCGGTACATGGGAGGTCACCTTTGTTCGGTGGATGCCTGGAGGCCGGGCGTTGGAAGCCCGCTTGGGCGGGTTCCGGCGTCGACGTGGCCGTGAATCAACGATCACCGCCGCCAGTATGGACAGCGTGGCGGCTATGCCAACCCAGAAGACGGCGCCTTTCACGCGGTTGATTTGGGTTCCTCCGCCGAACACGATTTCAGGGCTGGACGGAGACGTGAGGGTGGTGATGAGGGCTTGTTGGACACCTGCCTCTTGTTGGAGGACCACGGATGCCTCATTGATGCTGTCGACAACGTTTTTGAGGACGTCCTTCACCTTTTGGGCACTGGAGTCGACCACCTGTACGGACAGGACCGGCCAGCGGAAACTCTTGGCCCATTGGCCTCCACTGTTGAGCAGGGTCACTGAGTAGCCGTGCCGGACCCCTGCACCATAAAGGGTGCCGCTGGACAGGGTGAGGTCCACAGATGCTGAGTTGTAGTTGGCACGCCGCTCCACCATGGCTGCGAAATCCACCAGCGATGCGTAGTCGTCACCAGGTATCCAGTAGGCCGGTTCGCGGTCCGGCGCGACGAACGTGACTTCCGCCTTTGTCCAGTAGACGGGCTCGGCGGACCGGACGGCGCCCAGGGACGCCAGTCCGATGGCGATCCCGATGGCTACGATGTACCAGCGCCTGCCCAGGATGCGGAGAAGGATGGCTGCGGTCATGGTTATCCCGGCCTGTAGGAGCTGGGAACTACGCTGGCAGTTTCACCTGCGAGGTATGCCGGTTCGTCCGCTGTGGGCCGGTTGCCGGGCACCCGGTCAGCGGAGGAGGGTTTTCTCTGCCTGGTTGCAGGCGGCGCGGGTGGTTTTGGTCCGGCCGGCTTGTCGGTCGGTTCCTGGCTTTTGCGTTGTTTCCTGGACAGGAGCAAGCCGTCGATGAGCACGGTGAGCATGACGCTGAAGGCGACGCCACCGGCAGCGGTAACGAGGAGCAGCTGCGTCCGGGCTTTGACCTCGGGGACTGCTTTGCTGTCTTCCAGCAATTTCATCGTGGAGATGCGGGACGTGGTTGGCACGTTGAGGACGTCCTGCAGCTCAGTCAGGGCCACGGGTGCCTGGTTCATCACAGAATCAAGGATCTTGAGTGCTTGGTCGGCGTCCCCTGAAGAGGCTGTGATGAGCAGGATGGCACCGCTGGTTCCCTTGTCGGCTTCAGCGGTGAAGGTGCTGGCTCCGCTTTGCTCACGGATGGTTTCCTTGAATTCCTCGGAGGACATCTTGCGGGTGAGGATGTCCAGTGCCTCGCTCATGCCTCCCAGCCCCAGATACGGGTTCCCGGCTTCTCCGACGCTCTTGGTAGAGGGCAGGAGGACCAGGCTCGCCTGGGCTTTGTAGTTATCGGGCGCGTTCTGCTGAAGGTAGAAGCAGGCGCCTGCGGTCACGGCAAGTCCCAGTACGACGATGAACCATCGGCGTATCAGGCTTTTCAGTATCTTTTGTACCTGCATGTCCTGCTCTTACCTTTCGTTGAGTGTCTTTGGGTGAGGACCAGGCGTACGGCTCAGGTCCTGGACACTGTGCTTTTCCGGTGGGCAACCAGCGTCTTGACCCGATCGATGCCCTGCGTGCCCAGCAGTGCAATGGTCACGGCCTTGGCTGCCCTCCGGGCGAGCTCCCGCAACGCACGGAGGGGAGATTCGTACACCCGGTCCGCCACGATCGACCTGGCAGTGGGGATGGGGGCGTCGGACAGAAGACCCGGGAAAAGTCCCTTGTACGGTCCGGGGGAAACGCGCCGGCCGCGGATTCTGTTGCTGACGTTGTGGTCGTGGACCAGCTGCAGCCAGCCAGGTGAGCCCCGGAGCGTTGTGACGTCCATGGATTGCCCCAGCCGGTTGTGCCACGCCGCCCAGCACGTCACAGGATCGGACCAGGGGGCGCTGACCGAGCAGAACGCGTTGCGGGGGTCGTTCCTGAGGTAAACCGAACCATCCCCCATCACCAAGCCGGACACCAGGTAGATCGCGGTGGTACCCGGGTTCTCGGCCGCTTTCTGCACCCGGTCCACGAAATCGATGGACAACCCGTCATCGTTGTCCAGATTGGTGGTCAGGAGCGTGCCACGTTCGCCCCCTGTGACTGTCCTGATGTCTTCAAGCAATTCGGAGGGGCTGACCTCGGTCCTGAACAGGGGAACGAAGGTGCCGTCCCGGTTCAGGTCCTGCACGCGGTCCAGCAGCCAGGCGGGACTTTCCGGGTCGAAGTAGATGATCCACCGGAAGTCCTGGTTGGCCTGCGCTTTAACGGAAGGCAGACAGTAGTGCTCGAATAGCGCTATCCGGTCCCTCAGCCACCCTTCCTTGGCCCGTACAAGGCTTTCAAAACCCCGGGAAGGAAGATTGAATCTTGTGAGCAAAACGTGGTCAATACCCGACGGCGGGTTCCCCGGCTTATCAACGTTCATGGCTTGCTCCTCGAACGGATTGAACTGTGGTGCGTACCTTCGTGTAGCGCACCTTCGTGTTGCGCTCTGGCACCGGCTGTGTGCACAGCTCCCTGATTCCGGCGGCCCGCACATCCCACGAGTTCGCCGCCGCGACACGCCGCATCTCTTCGCGTTGCCCCAGGTCCGGACGCCGCTGCAGGGCAGCCCTGACCAGATCCACGAATGCCTCCCGGCTGCTTGCAACAGCTAAGGCGCTGCACTGAAGTGAGCGCACCGAAGGTAAATCCGTAGCTACCACGGGCAGGCCCGACGACAGGTATTCCAGGGTCTTCAGGGGGAAGCTGGATCTGTTGAACTCCGTGTCGGCATAGGGGGTGATCCCGACGGATGCACTCTGAAGCAGCCGCTGTACGTCAGTGGGAGGCAGTGGTCCACGCCAATCCACGTTGTCCCGGCCCAGAAAGTCGTCCAGACGCTGCCGGGTTGTTGGGTTCGAGTCAGTCCGCGGACCGATGATCAGGAGGCTAAGCCCGGCGTCGGCCAGGGACTCCAGCACCTCAAGGTCCAATCGTTCATTGAGTTGTCCCACCAGTACCGTGACCGGCCTCCGGTGTTCGTTGGTGCCGGGAGCAGGTGGGCGGCACCCATTGGGAAGAACCCCCACGGGCCGTCCTGAGACATCGGACATCTTGGCGGCCAAGCCGGCCGAGACAGCGGTGATGACGTCGGCCGCCTGGATATTGCGTTCAAGGCAGCGCTTGAGATAGTCGGAGGGGAATCCGATCAAGTCAGCCGCGGCCAGCCAGTCATCGGTCAGATGCAGCAGCCGTACGCCGTTGCCGCGGCCGGGGAACGCTACAACCGGGGAAGCATTGACGACTGCCGCCACCGGACCACCTGCAGTCTTCACAGCGTTGTCCATGCAGCGCCGTGCAATGGCTTCAGTCACGGGCAGGCCAAGCCTGCTGCTGAAGAGTGGCGGGGCAGGAAGCCGCAGGCGCGACAAGTGGGGTGTCATGACCTCCGGGATCCCGCGCAGGCTGCCCACCGCGTGATTCCGCACATCCGCGAACCGGAAGACGGACGCAGGCTGGTCAACCCACAGGACCGGGCCTGTCACCGCCAAGGACTCAGCCAGCAGACGATCCGTTCCCGGCAGGCCATCCCATTGTCCGCCGGAGATATACATGATCGGGTCCATCACGCCTCCCTCGAGACGAATGGCCCACGCGCGTCAGCACGCACTGCGACCGGAAGGGCGTTGAAGTCCTCCGCGGGCTGGTGGCCCCGGAGTCGCTGGTAGCGCCGTCGAACCACGTAGGAGGTGTACTGGATCCCGGCGGCAGCTTCAGCCCACAGACCGGACCCCATGCCGGGGCCACCTGCCAGGGAGCCCCGGTACAACTCAGTTTGGTGTTGCGCCGCGGAAGCGAGCGAAAACCTGTCTTCCACCACTGAACGGCCGAAAGCGCCCAATGACTTCCTCAAGGGGGCGTCCGTGAGGAGATCCCCCAGGATGGAAACCAGCCCATGGGTGCCTGGACCTGTCGAACCCGGACCGGAACCGTACCAACCCTGCCAAAGAAACACGGGCAGGGACTCCGGGGTGAGCAGTTCCCAAAACCCCCTTTCGCCCTGGACAATCAAGGGTTTTTCGAAGGAAAGGCCCCGGAGGGCGGACCCGCCCATGCCAAGGACGGCATCAGCCACCGCGTAAGCCGGCCTGGGGTCGGCCAGTTCACCGGTGAGGATAACCGTGCGCTCCCCCGTCGCTTCGTTGACGCGTTCGGCGCGCTCGCTGACCACCGCTTCCGCCGGACCTGAACCGGTGATGAGCAAACACACCTTGAGATCCCCGGCGAGTTGGCCTACGGCATCAATCGCCGACAGGATGCCCTCAAGCTTGAGTTCCTTGGCCAGCCGGGAGACACAAACCACGGTGGGAACGTCCTCAGGCAATCCCCACCGGGCACGAAACCCGTCCACGTCCACTTCGTCGGCCGCACGGTTCGCTGCCAGGTCCACGGGTGGTTCCAGCAAGTGGACACGGCGGCGGCCGGAGGACAACTCGGCCTGACGGATCTGCTCAGTGCCAACCATCAGGGGCATGGACTTTGGGATGAACGGCGCCACCGCCATGGACATCACCGTGGCCACGGCGGTGGTACCCCGCACCAGCTTGGAGGCCGCAAGGCACTCCAAGGCCGGGGGCCACTCGTAGCCGTGAACAATGTCGATCCTGCGCTCGCGGACGGTGCGGACCAGAGCGCTGATGACAGACGGTGAAGGTCGCTTGCCTGGTGCAGGGGCGGGTATGAACTCCAACCCCAGGCCTGCTCCCCTCTCGGCGAGCGGCCCGGGCTGTCCAAAAAGAATGACCTCATGGCCCAGTTCCTTGACAGCGGCACCGAGTTCGATGGCGTTCAGCTGGCTGCCGCCCATGCGGAGATCGTGCGGGTAGACCAGGATTCTCATGGCGATGCCACCTCCCGTCCGCGCCCCCACATCCGGACGTCCCGCAGGTCCTGCCGCCGCAGTCCCATGGTTGCTGCCATCGCGACGAGTCCCAGACCCGTGGATACGAGGACGCCAACCACAGGTGAATCCAGCACCTGGGTCATGGCCCAGCAGCCTGCTGCAGTCAGCGCCGCAATGACCGTGGGAAAAGCCAGGCGCTTGCCCACGGCCAGGAGCGGCACGTTGGCTTGCCGGAGAGCCCGGAGATACAGCGGCGACGTCACAAGCAAGGCAACCAGCACAGGAACAGCTGCCAGCCCAGGCATGCCTGCGAGCGCACCACCGCCCAGCAGCGCCGGAACCAGCACGATCAGTGCGACGACCTGCACATTCAATATGGACAGCGACGAGCCCAGAACCACGAGGTAGTCGTACAGCAGCTCATGGAGGATGCGGAACACTGTGAGGGGCGCCAACCACATCAGCGCCAAGCCCGCCGGTGCCCAGGCATCCCCGTACACAACCCTGACAAGGGGCAGCGCACACCCCACCATCACGGCAGAGACGGGCAACACCACAGCCGAAACTGCTCCGATCATCGCAAGCAATGCCGCCTTCATGTCATCGGGCCGGTCCTGGAGCCTGGCGAAGGTCGCCGGGGCCACGCTTCGCAGGGGCTGTGAGAGCAAGCTTGAGGGCCACCCCGCCATGTTGAATGCCATGACGTAGAAGCCGAGGACTACCGGACCAAACAACCGTCCAGCGATGAGTTGGTCAACGTAGCCCACGGCAAAGACCACCGCGCTCGCACCTGCCAACGGCAGTCCGAAGGCCAGGAGCTGTTTTGCGGACGTGGGTGAGAATCCGAAACGGTACGGCAGGGGTGAATAGGCAAGGAACAGGACGGCGGCGACGAGGCTGGCCAGGACCCTGCCCACGGCAAGGCTCATCGCTCCCATGCCGCCTATCACCAGGAGCAACGAAACGCCCGCCCCCAACCACACGTTGACTTGGTCGATGACCATCCGCTGTCCCTGGCGGAAGTTGCGCTGCAACAGGGCCGCAGGCGTGGCTACCAGACCGTTGAGCACGATGCAGAAGGACAGGGCCCTGACCACGTCCGTGGCTGCCTCATTCCCCATGGCCGCCGTGAAGAGTGGCGCAATTGCATAGGAAAGGCCGAACAGAAGGACACTGCAGGCAACAGAGATGGTGGTGACGGTCGCGGCTATGTCCTTCGGATCCCCCGGCCAGCGGACGATCGCCAGGCTGACACCCAATTCGTTGAAGCTCAGGACGGCGACGAGCGCAATGAACGCCACCGCGTAGGTACCGAATTCCTCTGGCCCCAGCAGTCGCGCCAAGGCGATACCAATTCCAATGGTCCCGAGCTTGGTGATGAAGGCGTTGGCGACGCTGATCACGAACGCCCTGGTGGGGGTTGGCCCCTTTCGCGGGGTGACCGCGCTCCGAAGGGTCACTGGGCCCCCTCCAGCGCGGGGGTATTGCCGCGCCTGATCACCCGGGCAGGGACGCCGGCCCAGGTCTCGTCTTCGGGAACATCGTTCAGGACGGCCGCTCCCATGCCGATGGTCGCTTTCGCCCCGATGGACCTGCCCTCGCGCACACTGGCGTTCATTCCGATGTACGCTGCCCGCCCGATCCGCACGTTCCCGCCCAACGAAACACCCGACGCGAACGTTGCGAAGTCATTGATGACGTCGTCGTGGGTGAAGGTAACCCCTGGCATGGCGACGACGTGACTGCCGATGGTGACCGACGCCGTCATGCTGACGTGGGCCAGGATGATGCTGCCACGGCCGATCACGCACCCTTCCGGAACGCTGACGGAGGGGTCTATGGCTGTGGCGTAGCGTTCTTCGTCGAGCCCCAGGCTTCGAAGCCGCATCACCACAGCCTCGCGGCCGCTTCCGGATCCGATGCAGACCAGCAGTAGCGCGTGGGGGAACTTGAGCGCATCGCGGATGGGACCAAGCACATGCGCCCCGTCCACTACCCGGCCGTTTTTGTCCTCGTCGTCGTCGAGGATTCCGATGACGTCGAACGGGCCGCTGCTGCGGACCATGGCCAGCACCTCCCGGGCAAGGCCGCTGGCAGCGATGAGGAGAAGTTCGCTCATTGTGGGTGCCTCGAAGCGCGGAGGACCGAGTCGATGACCCTGACCTGGTCGTGGAGGGCGAGTTGGTGGTAGAGGGGCAGGATGAGCGTATGGTCCGTCAGCCAGTTGGTGACCTCCAGGGACGCCCCGCCGGTGTCCTTGCCCGCGTACGCGGGTTGACGGTGGGCTGCCATGATGCCCCGCCGCGCAGAAATGCCGTCCTGTGCCAGGTGGGCCATCAGCCCATCCCTCCCCAAGGGAAACGCGGGCCCGATTTCCATCCAGCAGGATTGGAAATTTCCAATGCCATACCCGGGGTCGCCCACCAGCCGGAGGCCTTCGACGCCGGCGAACGCGTTTGCGTAGGTGGCGGCCAGTTCACGACGCCGCTGGACGGCTTCCCGGAGGCGGCCCAGTTGGACAAGCCCGACGGCGGCCTGAAGGTCGGTCATGCGGTAGTTGAACCCGACCTCCAGGTACTCTTCGGGCGGTGCCAGGATGCTGGCGTGCCGGTCCGCGGCTGAAACGCTCATCGCATGCTCCCGGAGTCGTCGTGCCCTGTCCGCGTAGTCCTGCCGCGGAGTTGAGAGCATTCCGCCCTCTCCGGTGGTGAGGATCTTGCGGGGGTGGAAGGACCAAGCCGCCACTTCTGCGCCGGCACCGACCGGGCGGCCGTGGTAGCGGGAGCCAATGGCGCAGGCGGCGTCTTCCACCACGATGATCCCGCGGGGCTCGCACAGGGCCCTGATGGGATCGAGGTCAACGGGGACCCCGCCCTGGTCCACGGCGATGACTGCCTTGGTGCCCCTGGTCAGAGCTTTCTCCACAGTCTCTGCCGTCAAGCACCCGGTCTCCAGCTCGACGTCGGCGAACACAGGACGTGCTCCTATGTAGGTTGCGGCATTGGCGGTGGCAATGAAGGAGAAGGACGGGACCACGACGTCATCGCCCGGTCCAACGCCGGCAACTGCGAGCGCCAGATGGAGGGCTGAGGTGCAGCTGGACGTGGCCACTGCGTGACCGGCCGATTGCTCCGCCGCAAATGCTTCTTCGAACTGCCGGACCTTGGGCCCTTGGGCTACCCAACCGGATGCGATCACTTCAGCCACTGCTTGGGCTTCCTCCGGGCCCAGCCAGGGCTTCATGACGTCGATGCGGGCCAGGCGCGTTTCCGAGATGGTCATCGCGCACCTGCCGCGGGAACTGCGGGATGGGTCACCAAGCGGGCGGCTGCTATTTCTGCACGGAGCGGGCGCCACCATGACACCAACGTGCGCAGACCGTCTTCCAACCCGATGGCTGCTTCGAAGCCCAGGTCTTCACGTGCTGCGGTGATGTCCGCCAGGCGCCGGGCAACGCCGTTGACGGCGCGCTCCGGGCCGTGCTCCAGGTGCAGGGTCGAGCCCATGACACCCAGGAGGGTCTGCGCCAGCTCTGCCAGGCTGGTTTCGGTTCCACTGGCCACGTTGTAGACGCCTTCGCGCACATCGCTGACAGCCGCAAGGACGTTGGCCCGGGCGACGTCGTGGGTGTGTACGAAGTCCATGGTTTGGTCGCCGCTGCCGAAAATCATGGGTGGCTGGCCGTCGTCGATCCTTTCCATCCACCGCACGAGGACTTCGG
Source organism: Paenarthrobacter histidinolovorans (assembly GCF_014647595.1). Taxonomy (GTDB): domain Bacteria; phylum Actinomycetota; class Actinomycetes; order Actinomycetales; family Micrococcaceae; genus Arthrobacter; species Arthrobacter histidinolovorans. The sequence goes on from NZ_BMPM01000004.1 coordinate 292,370, forward strand.
TGTAGAGCCCATGGACGTCCATGCGGGGTCCGTAGACATTGAAGTAACGCAGCAGCACGTAGTCCAGGCCCGACATGGCCCGGAAGCTCCTGGCCATGCCTTCGTTGAATGACTTTGCCGCGCCGTAGAAGGTGTCGTTGTTGTGGTGGTGGTGGTTTTCCTTGGTGGGAAACTGTTCGGCCATCCCGTAGACCGACGCGCTTGACGCGGATACGAGTTTGCCCACTTTGTGGTCCACGGCTGCTTCGTACACATTGAAAGTGCCATCCACCAGTACTTCGAGTGCCAGCCGTGGTTCTTCTGCACATTGCGTGATGCGGATGGCGGCCTGGTGGAACACGAGGTCCTTGCCCCGGGTGAGGTCGTGGACAAGGTCACGGTCCCGCAGGTCTCCTTCGACGAGGCGGACGCGCTCGCTGTCCAATGCGTGGTCCAGGTTCGCGCGTCTGCCGCGCACCAGGTTGTCCAGGACGTCGATGTGGGCCGCACCGGCGTCGAGCAGTTGGTCCACCAAGGTGGAGCCGATGGTTCCGGCGCCTCCGGTGACCAGCACGTTGGCACCCAAAAGCTCTTTCATCGCACAACCTGCTCTTTCATCGCACAACCTGGAGGTTCGTCTCGTTGCCGGCCACGATGGTGGACCGTCCGTCCGTGCCGAGGCTCTGAGTCACGGCTTCGAGGACTGACAGGACCCTGAGCCCGGACTCGCCGCTGGTGCGGGGCATCGTGTGGTTGCGGATGGAGGTGGCGAGTTCGGCCACGACTTGTCCCAGCGGTTCGCGTTCCTGGAGGGCAGGTGACCAGGTGTCGCCGAGTCGGTAGGAGATGGCCGAGGCTTTTTTGTCCGCTGCCGATCGGGGCTGTTGTTCCAGGCTGACCCCGCGGTCGTAGACGCTGAGCCGTTGCTGCGGATTCAGGTCGTCCCAGACGAGGGTCCTCTTTGACCCTCCGATGATCATCTGCCGGATTTTGGTGGGGCTGAGCCAGTTGACGTGGATGTGGACCATGGCGTCGTTGGGCAGTCCGAAGGTCAAATGTCCCACGCAGTCGCGGCCGGTACCGAGGGGATCCGCGCCGTGTGCCGAAATTTCGGTGGGGTGCAGGCCTCCCGGCAGGACAAAGTCGAGGATGGAAAGGTCATGGGGTGCCAGGTCCCAGAACACGTTGACATCAGGTTGGACGAGCCCCAGGTTGATCCGGACCGAGTCAACGTACAGGATGTCTCCGAGGGCGCCGCTGGCCACCAGTTCCTGGATTTTGAGGACCGCCGGGGTGAAGCAGTAGGTGTGGTCGGCCATCAGCACCAGTCCCCTGGCTTTGGCTTCGTCCACCATCTCCAGCCCCTTGGCGCGGCTGTCGGCCAGCGGTTTCTCCACCAGGACGTGTTTGCCCGCGCGCAGGGCCGTCATCACCACACCGTGGTGCGTGTGCGCCGGGGTTGCGACGGCCACGGCGTCCAGGTTGCAAGTATCCAGCAGTTCGTCCAGGGACTCGACGACGGCCACCCCGCCTACTGAGTCGGCGAGCTTCCTGCCGCGTTCTACGTCCAGGTCGCAAATGGCTACCAGATCCCAGTCGGGGCTGGCTTTGAGGTTCCGTGCGAGGTTGGGTCCCCAATAGCCGGCGCCGACCACTGCTATGCGCAGCCTGGGCCGGTGACCGTTGCCGTTGAGTTGTCCAGATGGAATAGTTCTTATGCTCATGTCCCACTCGGATTCTGTGTTGTTGGCAGGTTTGTTGTTGCCGGGCCTTGCTTGCCGTGACTAGTAGGCACCCGATGGCCGGATCATGGCCCGGAAGGTGCGCCACATGATCATCACGTCCCCCGCGATGGACCAGTTCTCCACGTAGTAAAGATCGAGCCGGACAGCTTCATCCCAAGGGAGGTCGGAGCGTCCGTTGATTTGCCAGAGCCCGGTGATGCCGGGCTTGATCAGGAGCCGGCGGTGCGTATGGCGTTCGTAGCCATTTACCTCCCGGGCCAGCGGTGGCCGTGGACCGACCAGGCTCATGTGTCCGGCCAGGACGTTCCAGAACTGCGGAAGTTCGTCCAGGGAGTACTTGCGCATCCACCGGCCACATGTGGTGACGCGGGGGTCGCCGCGGATTTTGAAAAGTACACCCGCTCCTTCGTCCTGGTTGTCGAGTTCATCCAGACGGGCTTCGGCATCAACCACCATGGAACGGAATTTGAGCATCTGGAATGTGGTGCCTTGCTTGCCTACGCGTTGCTGGCGGAAGAGTACGGGACCGGGACTGTCTGCTTTGACGATCAGGGCCAGGACCAACAGGATGGGCGAGAGGACAAGCAGAGCGAGGGAAGAAACGGCGATATCCATCAATCGCTTGAGCGTGTGCTTTCCGCCGGAGTAGTGCGGAATGTCGACGTGCATGAGCGGCAGGCCTTCCACGGGCCGCCAGTGGATCCGGGGGCCGGCCACATTGGTCAGCGTTGCGGCCAGAACCAGTTCGGCGGCATCTTCTTCCAAGCGCCATCCGAGTTCCTGGATGAATTGGTTTCCGCCGGGCAACGGTCCGGCGACGATCACTGCGTTCGCGCCGGTTTGGCGGACGGTGTGCGCTATTCCGTAAATGGAGGACAGTACGGGGACGCGGACCTGGTCCGCTACCAGCACCGCTCCACGTCTGGCGCCCGGGAGGCATGCGCCGAGGATGTCGTATGGCGCACCTGACTTCCGGTTGATCTGCTTGATCACGTACCGGACGTCCTGGGGTTCTCCCACCACGATGGCGCGGGTGAGGCAGCGCCCCCGGGACTTCTCGCGGGTGAGCCACTTGCGGAAGCCCCATCTGCTGCCTGTCAGCGCCACGATCCCCAGGGGCAGGGAGACCAGCACGTAGGAGCTGACCGATTCAACACGGAATACCACTGCGACGATTGCCAGGAACCCGAACACCCTGAAGCTGGCTGAGAGCACCCGCTTGTATTCTTCAGGTCCAACGCCCAGCACTTTGGGATCCCTGGTCCGGTACACCTCGAGGGCGCCGAGCCAGATGATGCCCAGGATCACCAAAAGGGCCAGTTGGCGTGGGAATCCGGAAGCTCCGTCCGTAAACGGCAGCCCGCCGGTATTGAGTGCGTAGCCTGCTGAGACGGCGGCTGCGACCAGTATGGTGTCGGAGATCCGCAGGGAGGTAGTCAGGAAGCGCGTCCAGCCCAGCCGGTTCGGGTGCGGGGGTTTGACGCGCGAACGACGGTGGGTGACTGGCGGCACGAGGTCCAGGGTGACATCCGGGCTCGGCGCCGCCAGTCCCGCCTTTTCAGTCCGTTGTGCAGCAACGGACTTGTCAATCCAGGGAGACACCGGCGGATTGACATCGGCCATGACTTGTTCTGTGGGGAAGACTGTCCCCGTGGAGGCACGGTTGGCACCGTGGGGTGCCGCTACCTTGCCTAAACGCAAGACTGGAACTTTCACCATGTCAGCCTTCTTCGCAGACCTGCCATTGCCTACCTATCAGTGAAGCTTTGGCCGTCTGCCGGCGCACCAGTAGTCGGTACTCAAGTTTGCGCAGCATTACCCATGCGTCCTACGTGCAAGTACCTGCCTGGTGATGGGGGCACTACGTGCATTGGCCGCCTCCGCGGAGCCGGAATTCCCGGTGATTCCGGGTGTGGACGGGAGGTTGGTCAATGCCGGAGGGCAGCAAAAAACCGGCCACCATGATGGTGGCCGGTTGAACGGGTATTAGTCCTCCACGCTCTCGAGCGCCTCGATGTCGTCCTCGTCCTCTTCTTCCTCTTCCTCGTCGTCATCGAAGACCTGGAGAGGAGTAACCTCGGAGAATGCCTCGTAGAGGGCGTCTTCGTACACTTCGAAGGCATCTGCAACGGCAAAGAACGCAGCTTCGACGGTGGGGTCCCCCTCACCTCGTCGTGCTGATGCGGCAGCCAGGTGTTCTTCAAGGGCGGCGGTCAATGATTGAAGCGCGACACGCGGATCGATGCTCATGACTTCACGTTAGCCGGAAAAAGACGAAAATGGAGAGGGATGAGAGAACAATTTCCAGGCAGCTCCGTGGAGCGCCAACGAGACTACGCTCGTCAGTACGAATACCTCGTATTGACAGTGGGGCCTGATGATTCACTGCCCGACGCCAGGCGGCGGCTTGCCGAACATTCCGAGTACGGCAAGTGGGAACTCGAACGCAGCGTGCTCTACCTGGGCGGCGGACGACGATTCTGGCTGCGCCGCAAGGTCTACTCGGTGCAGCGCACCGTCTAGGCCCGGCCGCTCCTTCGCCTAGCCCTCAAGGGGGCCCAGCCAGGCACTGGCGACAGTGTTGTGGGCGGATTCGTCGTTGGACGGGTGGAAGATTCCCGCCAGGACATCCCTGTACAGCCGCTCCATCTCCGAGCCGCGGAAGTAGCTCGATCCCCCGGTGACCCGGATTGCCAAATCCACCACATGCCGGGCGTTTTCGGTGGCGCGGGATTTGATCCCCACGAGCTTGGGGAACCACTGGGCGCCGTGGTCCACAAGGTTGTCCACGTCGCGGGCCACCGCTGATATCTGCGGGTAGATCCCGTCCATGGCCAAGGCGGCGTCTGCCACTTTCCACCGGATATCAGGATCTTGCGCGTAACTGCGTCCCCCGTATTTCGCCGAGACGCGACGCTTCACATTTTCCACCGAAAGCATGAACGCCCTTTCGGCAACGCCGGTGTACACGGCGGCAAGCAACGTCTCAAAACAAGCGAAGATTGCGAAGATCAGCAGGTCCTTGTTGGGTCCTACGGGCAGCTTCCGGAAGATGCGTTCGGCCGGGATGACCGCTCCATGCAGAAGCGTGGTGTTCGAAGCGCTGGCCCGCATCCCCAAGGTGTCCCAGTCGCTCAGGGTCTCGTGTCCGGGTTCGTCGCGGCGGAGGAAACCGAACACCAGTTCGCCGTCGCCCTCCCTTGCCTGCGGGTCCTTGCCGAATGTCCCCAGTCGGGTCCATCCACGCGAGAGGCTGGTGAAGATCTTCCGGCCGGTGAAGCGGTAAGCGCCGTCAGGCAAGGGTTCGGCGACGGTCCCCGAATCGAACAGCATGGAGTCATTGCCGGCCTCGGAGATACCGAAGGCGAAGATTTCACCGTTCCCGGCTTCTTTCAGGACGAAGTCCAGGGAATCGTCTCCCCTGGCCGCCATGACGCGCGCGACGCCGGTCCACACCAGGTGCATGTTCACCGCCAGCGCGGTGGCTGGGGCAGCCGTGGCGAGCCGTTGCTGCAGCGCGGCTACCGCCTCGAGTCCAAGCCCCAATCCGCCGTCGTGCTCCGGCACGAACAGCTTGAGGTAACCGGCGGCTGCCAGTTCTTCCAGGTCCTCATGGAAGAACTGGTTGTTGTGGTCGTACCCGGCGGCGCGGCCGCGGAGTCGTTCCAGCAGGGCGTCGGGAAGGATTTCTTCGGGAGTCATGGCATGGCCTCCTTGTGGTGGGTGCCTTTAGTAGTTGCTCAGCAGCGTGTTCAGGACACGGGCGCCGAACTGCAGCGACTCGGCAGGCACCCGCTCGTCAACGCCATGGAACATTCCGGTGAAATCGAGCTCGTCCGGCAGCATGAGGGGCGCAAAGCCGTATCCGGTGATGCCGATCTTGCTCAGTGACTTGTTGTCAGTGCCGCCGGAAAGCGTGTAGGGAAGAACTTTGGCACCGGGGTCCTCGGAGTGGAGGGCGTCGATCATGGAATCGACAAGGTTGCCGGCAAACGGCACTTCCAGCGAAACGTCCTTGTTGACGTAGCTGATGTCGATGCCGTCACCGGCCAGTTGCTTGATGGTTTCGAACACCAGTTCCTGCTGTCCGGGCAAGGTACGGCAATCGACGAAGGCCTCTGCCGATTCCGGGATGACGTTGTGCTTGTAGCCCGAACGCAGCAGGGTGGGGTTGGACGTATTCTGCAAGGTGGCGCCCACGAAACGCGCCACCGTGCCCAGCTCTTTGAGCAGGATGTCCGGGTTGTCGGCGTCGAACTCGACGCCGGTCAGTTCAGTAACGCCGTCCAGGAACTGCCGGGTGGTGGGGGTCAGTTCCACGGGCCACTGGTACTCGCCGATGCGGGTAACCGCGGCTGCCAGCCTTGTAACAGCGTTGTCGGTGTTGATCTGGGAACCGTGGCCTGCCCGGCCGTGGGCCACCAGCCGCAACCAGGACAGGCCCTTCTCGGCGGTCTGGAGCAGGTAGGTCCGTTGGCCGCCGATCGTGGCGGAGAAACCACCCACCTCGGAGATCGCCTCGGTGGCGCCGTCGAAGAGCTCCCGGCGGTGTTCGACGGCGTACCTGGCACCGTAGGTGCCGCCGGCCTCTTCGTCGGCGAAGAAAGCAAAAATGATGTCCCGCTTGGGTTTGCGGCCGGTCCGGGCGAAGTCCCTCATGACAGAGAGGATCATGGCGTCCATGTCCTTCATGTCCACGGCGCCGCGTCCCCACACCAGCCCGTCTTTCAATTCGCCGCTGAAGGGATCCACGCTCCACTGGTCCTTGAGGGCAGGAACGACGTCCAGGTGTCCGTGCACCACCAACGCATCAGCGCCCGGGTCTTCGCCTGCCATGCGGGTCACGACGTTGGCCCGGCCCGGGGCTGATTCGAAAATTTCCGCTTCCAGGCCAACTTCGGTGATGAGGCCTGCCGTGTACTCGGCTGCTGCGCGCTCTCCGGGGCCGGTGTCGTCGCCAAAGTTTGAGGAATCGATCCGGATGAGCTCCTGGCAGATCCTGACAACTTCGTCTTCAGGGCGGATGGCAGACATGGAAACTCTCCTTGCGTGGCTGGGCTGCAGGTTCCGGCGACGCGTTCTGCTTCATCGGCAGCCCGTCCCGTGTACCTTTAGCCTACTCACCAGTTGTGCCCCGGGTCAGGAACTTCCTGGCTTCGAGGCTCGACGGGGCCTCACCCATGCTTGGCGGGCCCTGTCGATTTTTCAGGCACCTGAAACCGTGTTAGAGTTTTTCTCGCTGCTTCGGAGGAATATGAAGCGCCGCAAGGTGCTTAATGCTCCTGCTGAACACCACCTGCGCGGGTGGCGGAATGGCAGACGCGCTAGCTTGAGGTGCTAGTCCTCGAAAGGGGGTGGGGGTTCAAGTCCCCCTCCGCGCACAATAACAAGGCCTGGAATCCACGGATTCCAGGCCTTGTTTGTTTCATCGGGGATTTCTCCGGGCGGTCTCCGGAGCCGCAATTGCGACCTTGGTCACCTTTGTTTCTTCATTTGTCGATAAGTATGCGGCGCCCGCCTTCGGTGGACGCCGCATACCCGCCATGGATCACGACAATGCTGAAACGGAGCCCAGGAAATGCCGCCTGCCGCTGCGAGGATTCCACGCGACGTACTCCGAGCGCTCCCACGCCCCCGATGCCGACTGGATCGTGGCAATGTCCAATGCCACCCGTGATGGGAGGAAAACAGGTGCTTCGAAGGTGACCTCCCAGATAAAGGCCTCCGACTTTGCGGCCCCGACGTCTGCCAGGGCCCGGGACGCCAGATACATTCCGTGGGCGATCGAGCCCCTCATGCCCAAGGCTTTTGCGGACAGGACGCTGAGGTGAATTGGATTGAAGTCACCCGAAACGGCGGCATAGCTCCGCCCGGTGTCCAGGCCAAGCTGCCAGAGAGCTGTGGGATCCGGTGGGGAAAAATCGGCCGGGGTGGACGATCCGTGTGCGGTTCCGGCTTTGTCGATACCCGGCAGGAAAACGCCCTTCGCCAGGTAGGTGGACACTCCACGCCACAACAGAGCACCGGTGGAGCCCGAACGGACTTCAGCTGCAACGTCCAGCTGGGTCCCGGCGCGATGCCCCCTCATGTTCTCCGCCCACGACCTGATGTCCAAGGCTTCGGTGAAGTGAATGGGCGTGTACTGCTCCACCTGGTTCCTGAGGTGGATCATGCCAAGGAGCGGCAAGGGGAAATCGTCCCGGTTCATCACGCTCATGGACACCGGGAAGGCCAGTGCGTGGACGTAACCGGCGGGGAGGGTGTCACTGGCCGTCTCCCCCACCAAGTGCTGGTAGGCGGTCAGGTTTTCGACGTCGGCCCGCACGTTCCGGACTTCGTGGCTGACCGCCGGCAATCTGGTTCCGCCGGAATTGGCGCCAAGGACGCGGCGACGGGCCGCCGTCGTCGCCGCGTTGACGTATAGCCGGGACAGCGACGGAAGCTCTTCGAGGACTACCGGTTGCGGGGTGTTCATGCTCCCACCAGCTGTTGCCCGCAAACCCGCAACACTCCTCCGGTGATCCCGCCGGCGGCGTCACTGGCGAGGAAGGCGATGGCCTCGGCTACGTCCTGTGGTTGGCCGCCTTGCTTCAGGGAGTTCAACCGCCGTGCTGCTTCGCGAATGGCCAACGGCATCTTGGCCGTCATCTCGGTTTCAATGAATCCGGGGGCGACGGCGTTGATGGTACCGCCGTACGGCTCCAGCAGGCCAGCGGTAGACCTGACCATACCGATCACGCCACCTTTGGATGCGCCGTAGTTGGTCTGGCCCCTGTTGCCGGCGATGCCGCTGGTGGAGGCCACTGAAACGATGCGCGGAGAAGTCCTGAAGTGCTCAGACGCCAGCAGGGCCTCGTTGATCCTCAGTTGCGCCGCGATGTTGACCGCGATCACCGACTCCCACCTGCCCTCGTCCATGTTGGCCAGGAGCTTGTCACGGGTGATGCCGGCGTTGTGCACCACGATATCCAGCCGGCCGTGGCGTTCCACCGCGTGGTCGATGATCCGGTGCCCGGCGTCGTCGCGGCTGATGTCAAGCTGGAGCGCGGTGCCCATGACCTCGTTGGCGACAGCTGCCAGATGGTCGCCGGCGGCCGGAATGTCCACCAGCACCACTTTGGCGCCGTCGCGGTGCAGGGTGCGCGCAATGGCCGCACCGATTCCCCGGGCAGCTCCGGTAACAACGGCGACCTTGCCGGCCAGCGGCTTGTCGGAGTCCGCAGGGAGCTCCCCCGACGTTGAGGAGACCGTCAGGAACTGTCCGTCCACATACGCCGAGCGGCCCGAAAGGAAGAAGCGCAGGGCTCCCAGCGCGGACGGGCTGGTTGTTGCGAGGTCGTCGTCCAGGAGTATGCCGTTGGCAGTCGCTCCGGCCCGCAGCTCCTTGGCCAGGGACCTCAGGAGTCCGTCAATGCCTTGGCGGGCAGCCGCCGAGGCCGGTGAGGGTGCGGACTGGGAGGTCCGGGACATCGTCACCACCCGGGCGTTCGGGGCGAGGTCCCGCAGGGATGCTGCTGCCTTAAGGACGGGTTTGCCAAGGTCCTGAGGGTGCTGCACGGCATCCAGCACCAGGATGATGGCGCCCAGCTTTTCCTTGGGGAGCGCATTCCTGCGGACATCCAGGCCCCAGCCAAGCAGGGTGGTGGCGATGTCGTCGCTGCCGGCGCTGTCGCCGCTGACCAGGATGGGTCCGGTTATCAGCGGGGCTCCTGGTTGGTAGCGTCGAAGCTCCACCGGCTGTGGCAGTCCCAGTTTCCGGGCCAGGGTCTTGCCGGCTCCGTGGCTGACCAGCTGTGTGTATTTGTCCGTCATCGAGTTCCCCCTAGGCTGCTTCCAGAATCGCGACGACACCCTGGCCGCCTGCGGCACATACTGAGATCAGGCCGCGTGCAGGACGCCCGTCCACAGTCCCCTTGCCGTGCAGCATCTTTGCCAGGGACGCAACGATTCGGCCGCCGGTAGCGGCGAAGGGATGCCCTGCGGCCAGGGAGGAGCCATTGACGTTGAGCTTGGCGCGGTCCACCTTCCCCAGGGCGCCGTCAAGGCCGAGACGCGTCCGGCCGAACTCTTCGTCTTCCCAGGCAGCCAGGGTGCTCAAGACGGTCCCGGCGAAGGCCTCATGGATTTCGAAGAAGTCAATGTCCTCGAACGTCAAGCCATGGCGGGCGAGCAAGCGGGGAACAGCGAAGACCGGAGCCATCAGGAGCCCGTCCTTGCCATGCACGAAATCGACGGCGGCCGCCTCGCCGTCCAGGACGGTGGCGAGCTTGGGCAGCTTGTGTTGGTCGGCCCATTCTTCGGTCGCCAGAAGGACCGTTGAGGCGCCATCGGTCAGCGGCGTGGAGTTGCCGGCGGTCATTGTTGCCTCGGACCCAAGGGTCTTGCCAAACACGGGTTTCAGCGTTGAGAGCTTCTCAAGCGTGGTGTCCGGGCGGAGGTTGGAGTCACGGCTGAGCCCGCGGTAGGGGGTGATGAGGTCATCGAAGAAGCCACGCTCATAAGCTGCCGCGAGATTGCGATGGCTGTTGAAGGCCAGTTCGTCCTGCGCTTCGCGGCTGATGTTCCACTGGGCTGTGGTCAGGGCCTGGTGTTCACCCATCGACAGGCCTGTGCGGGGCTCTCCGGTATTGGGGGCATCCGGGGCCAGGTCCTTGGGGCGGATGCGGCCGATGATTTTCAGCTTCTGCACCGGAGTCTTGGCCCGGTTGAGGTCCAGCAGGATCTCCCTGAGGCCTTCGCTGACGGCGATGGGCGCATCGGACGCCGAGTCGACGCCACCGGCAATGCCGGACTCTATCTGCCCCAGCTTGATCTTGTTCGACAACCCAAGCACGGTCTCCAGGCCGGTCGCGCACGCCTGCTGGAGGTCGTAAGCGGGGGTTTCCGGTGACAGGGCCGAACCAAGCACGGCTTCGCGGGTGAGGTTGAAGTCCCGCGAATGCTTGAGCACTGCCCCGGCTGCCACTTCGCCGATGCGTTCGTCCTGCAGTCCGAAGCGTGCGATCAACCCTTCAAGTGCTGCTGTGAGCATGTCCTGGTTGGAGGACTTCACGTAGGCTCCGCCGGTGCGGGCGAACGGGATGCGGTTGCCGCCCACAATGAAGGCCCGGCGCGTTGCCGGGGGTGTTGCGGTGCGCTCAGGGTTTTCGCCCGTGGTCACGTCTGCTGCAGCCATGCTTGTCTCCTTCGATCAACGCCAGTTACTGATACCCAGCGTACCTGATACGCTGGGTATCGTGAACAGCCAACGCCAGGAATTCCCCACCGCCACCGAGGCTCCCCCGGGAGAGGCCCCCTCCGCCGTGGACGGCAGGGCCGCGCGATGGCAATCCCACCGTGAGGAACGGCGTCGCGAACTCATCAAGGCCGCACGCAGGGCCGTCCACCGGCTGGGAAGCGATGCCTCCATGGAGGACATCGCCGGCGCGGCGGGTACTTCCAAATCCGTGTTTTACCGCTATTTCGGTGACAAGGCCGGACTGCAGCAAGCCATGGGTGAAGTAGTCCTGGGCCAAATGCAGCGCCGGATGAAGGAAGCTGCCCAACTGGCCCAAACCCCCCGCGAGGGACTGTATGCGATGGTTTCGGCCTACCTGCAGATGGCTGAGTCCAGCCCGAATGTCTACGCCTTCATTACCCGCCTGACTCCCGGCGAAGCCTCGGCGCAAGACGCGATCGCGGCATCGGGCGCCCTGGGCAACTTCTTTGAGCAGATCACGGAGATGATCGCCACCCCCATGCGTGAGCACCTCGGTGAGGAAAAGGAAGCGGTGATCGGGTACTGGCCTACTGCCGCGATCGGACTCGTGCGAAACGCCGGAGAGATGTGGTTGGGCAGCCCCGCAGGCGCCGGCAAGCCCGATCAGGCGGCCATGGCCGGGCAGATTACTGACTGGCTTTGCCTCGGCATCGCGCCGCAGCTCAAGACCACCACGTGACACCAGCAAATGACTCATCAGTTATCGGAACCAAAGAAGGAAACAACATGACTGAAGTAGTGGACCGGGCCTCATCGGCCAACAAGCCGGCAGGCCGCGACGACGCCACTGCCGCCGAACCCGTGGTCGATGTCGCGGCGCTCGGCGAGCAACTCCTGGGTAAATGGGCCCACATCCGGCATCAGGCCCGTGAAGTGGCGGGCAACCCCGCCGTGCAGAAAATCGAGGGACTCCACCACACGGAGCACCGCGCCCGCGTCTTCGAGCAGCTGAAGTTCCTGGTGGACAACAATGCTGTCCACCGCGCCTTCCCCACGCGTCTGGGCGGCTCTGACGACCACGGCGGCAACATCGCCGGCTTCGAGGAACTGGTCACCGCCGACCCCTCGCTGCAGATCAAAGCCGGCGTGCAATGGGGCCTCTTCGGCTCTGCCGTCATGCACCTTGGCACCTCCGAACACCACGACGCATGGCTTCCCGGCATCATGAGCCTGGACATTCCCGGCTGCTTTGCCATGACGGAGACCGGCCACGGCTCTGACGTTGCCAGCATCGCCACTACGGCCACCTACGATGACAGCACCCAGGAGTTCGTCATCAATACCCCCTTCCGCGCCGCCTGGAAGGACTACATCGGCAACGCGGCCAATGACGGCCTGGCAGCAGTGGTGTTTGCCCAGTTGATCACCCGGAACGTCAACCATGGCGTCCACGCTTTCTATGTGGAACTCCGGGATCCTGCCACCAAGGAGTTCCTGCCGGGCATTGGCGGCGAGGACGACGGCATCAAGGGCGGCTTGAACGGCATCGACAACGGGCGCCTCCATTTCACCGATGTCCGGATCCCCCGCACCAACCTCCTGAACCGTTACGGCGACGTCGCCGTTGACGGCACCTACACCTCCACGATTGCCAGCCCCGGCCGCCGTTTCTTCACCATGCTGGGAACCCTGGTCCAGGGGCGCGTGTCCCTCGATGGTGCGGCCGTGGCCGCCAGCAAGGTAGCTCTCAAGACGGCCATCCAGTACGCCACCGAGCGTAGGCAGTTCAACGCTTCCTCCGCCACGGATGAAGAAGTGCTGCTGGACTATCAGCGGCACCAGCGCCGGCTCTTCACGCGATTGGCCACTACATATGCGGCCAGCTTTGCGCATGAGCAGTTGCTCCAGAAGTTCGATGACGTGTTTTCCGGCGCCCACGACACCGACGCTGACCGGCAGGACCTGGAGACGCTGGCAGCAGCGCTTAAACCGCTGAGCACCTGGCACGCCCTGGACACGCTGCAGGAATGCCGTGAAGCATGTGGCGGCGCGGGTTTCCTGATCGAGAACCGCTTTGCCTCACTGCGTGCGGACCTCGACGTGTATGTAACGTTCGAAGGCGACAACACGGTCCTGCTCCAGTTGGTAGCCAAGCGGCTCCTGGCCGATTACGCGAAGGAATTCCGCAGCGCCGACTTTGGTGTGCTGGCCCGCTACGTCGTGGACCAGGCTGCGGGTGTCGCCCTGCACCGGACAGGCCTGCGGCAGGTGGCCCAGTTCGTGGCCGACACTGGCTCTGTACAGAAAGCCGCCTTGGCCTTGCGCGACGAAGAAGGTCAACGGACTCTGCTCGCGGACCGCGTCCAGTCCATGGTTGCCGAGGTCGGTGCGGCGTTGAAGGGGGCCAACAAACTCCCCCAGCACCAGGCGGCTGCGCTTTTCAACCAGCATCAGAATGAATTGATCGAAGCAGCGCAGGCGCATGCGGAACTCCTCCAATGGGAGGCCTTCACCGAGGCCCTCGCCCAGGCCCCGGACGAGGGAACCAAGCGGGTGCTGACGTGGTTGCGCGATCTCTTTGGCCTGTCCCTCATTGAGAAGCATCTTTCCTGGTACCTCATGAACGGCCGGCTCTCCATGCAGCGTGGCCGGACGGTGGGTACCTACATCAACCGGCTCCTGGTCAAGATCCGCCCGCACGCGGTGGACCTCGTTGATGCCTTTGGTTATGGCCCCGAGCATCTCCGCGCCCGGATCGCCAGCGGCGCCGAAGCGGAACGCCAGGACGAGGCACGCCTTCATTTCCGCCAATTGCGGGCCAGCGGGAGCGCGCCAACAGACGAGAAGGCCCTGCTGGCGCTGAAGGCGGCAAAGTCGCGCTAGCAGTGTTCCTGGACCGTTCGGTGAACAGTCAGGGAATTTAAAACCGCGACGGCGCCGTCCCCACCAAAGGGGGCGGCGCCGTCGTCGTTTGGCGTGCTGTTGGGACGTACCCGTGGACCTTTGCCTCAGCGCAGGACCGAGCGGTAGACCTCGAGGGTTGTCTGTGTGATGGACTCCCAGGAGAAGTGCTCCTCGGCACGTCGCCGTCCGGCGATGCCCATCTCCCGGGCGCGCGCGGGATCCGAGACCACCTGGTTCAGGGCGGCAGCGAAATCACTGACGAACTTCCCAGGGTCCAGCGGCGTGCCGGTGCCGTCGGTGACCTGCTCCAAGGGAACCAGCAGGCCGGTTTCGCCATGCTGGACCACCTCCGGGATGCCTCCGGTGGCGCTGGCCACTACGGCCGCGCCGCAGGCCATCGCTTCGAGGTTCACGATGCCCAGGGGCTCGTAAATGGAGGGGCAAGCAAAGGCCGTGGCATGGCTCAGGACCTGGATCAGTTCCCTGCGCGGGAGCATCCGCTCGATAAGGACCACACCCTGACGCTTGGTCTGCAGCTCTTCGATGAGGCGTGCCGTTTCAGCGGCAAGCTCGGGGGTGTCGGCCGCACCGAGGCACAGCACCAGCTGGACATCGTCCGGAAGGCTCGACGCCGCGCGAAGCAGGTACGGAACGCCTTTTTGCCGGGTGTTTCGGCCAACGAACACCACGCTGGGCTTGGCAGGATCAATGCCCAACGCCCGGATTGCATCGTCTTCTTCGTCGCGCTCCCACAGCGAGACATCAATGCCGTTGTGGACCACGCGGACCTTGTCCGGATCAACGTCGGGATAGCTTCGGAGGATGTCCTGGCGCATGCCGTCCGAGACGGCGATGATGGCGGCGGCAGCTTCATAGGCTGTTTTCTCCACCCATGACGACAACGCATATCCGCCGCCCAGCTGCTCGGCTTTCCATGGGCGCAGGGGTTCCAGGCTGTGGGCACTGAGTACATGGGGTATGCCGTGCAGCAGTGAAGCCAGGTGCCCGGCCATGTTGGCGTACCAGGTGTGCGAGTGGACAAGGTCCGCTCCCGCAATGTCCGGAACGATCCTGAGATCAACGCCCAGGGTCTGCAGCGCAGCATTGGCGCCGCCGAGGTCTTCGGGGGTGGCGTAGGAAGCCACGGTGGCTCCGTGATAGTCGGCTTCACGGGGCGCGCCGAACGCCCTGACATGAAGGTCGACGTGCTTCGCCAGCACCCGGCTGAGCTCGGCAACGTGGACACCGGCACCGCCATAAATTTCCGGAGGGAATTCTTTAGTCACAATGTCTATTCGCACGCTAACCAACGTAGTCGTTCCGGCGTATGTGTTCTAGTGTGAAAGAGTCCGGAAAATCGGACTTTTGGGGGATACGAAGACGTACGGGGAGCTGTGACCATGGCGTTGAAGAAAGTTTTGGCAATCGTATTGGCGGGCGGCGAAGGCAACCGACTCATGCCGCTGACGGCGGATCGGGCCAAGCCGGCCGTTCCGTTTGCTGGCGGCTACAGGTTAATTGACTTTGCGCTGTCCAATCTCGTTAATTCGGGATATTTGAAAATCGTGGTTCTTACGCAGTACAAATCACACAGTCTTGACCGGCACATCTCGGAAACGTGGCGCATGTCCACGCAGCTGGGCCGGTACGTGGCTTCTGTTCCAGCGCAGCAGCGCGTGGGCAAGAGCTGGTTCCTTGGCAGTGCCAATGCCATCTACCAATCACTGAACCTCATCCATGATGACGCCCCGGACATCGTGGTAGTGGTCGGCGCAGACCACGTTTACCGGATGGACTTCTCCCAGATGGTGGAGCAGCACATCGCAAGCGGCGCGAAGGCCACCGTTGCTGCAGTACGCCAACCACTGAACATGGCCAACCAGTTCGGCGTCATCGAAGTGGACCAGAACGATCCGCAGAAGATCGCCGCCTTCGTGGAGAAGCCTGCCAGCACCCCCGGGCTGGCAGCTGATCCTTCGCAGTTCCTGGCTTCCATGGGCAACTACGTCTTCAATGCCGACGCCTTGGTTGAGGCGCTGCATGTTGACGCTGAGCGCCTGGACACCAAACATGACATGGGTGGCGACATCATTCCCTACTTCGTCGACCAGGGCGAAGCAGGCGTGTACGACTTCACGCTGAACGACATCCCGGGCGCCACTGACCGTGACCGCACCTACTGGCGTGATGTGGGTACCATCGATTCGTTCTATGACGCCCACATGGACCTGATCTCCCCCGTCCCGGTGTTCAACCTGTACAACTCCGAGTGGCCGATCTACACCCGCCAGAGCATCTCTCCGCCGGCAAAGTTCGTCCGTGGCGGGAACAACACCGTGGGCACGGCCCTGGATTCCATCGTTGCCAGCGGCGTTGTCATTTCCGGCGGAATCGTGGAAGGCTCCGTCCTGTCCAACGACGCCTACGTTGCAGCAGGCAGCCGCGTCCAGGACTCGGTGTTGATGGACAAGGTTTACGTCGGTGAAGGGGCCGTCATCAAGCGGGCCATCCTGGACAAGAACGTCAAGGTGCCTGCCGGTGCAGCCATTGGGCTTGACCCTGCCTTGGACAAAGCCCGCGGGTACAAAGTCACCGAATCCGGTATCACCGTCCTTGCCAAGGGCCAGATTGTTCCCGAGCCCGGTGAGGCTGAACTCGAATTGTCAGCCCGACATCGGCGTGCGCTTCCGGAGGCCGTCAAAGCGGCCACCCACCACGACCCCGACATCCGCGACTCCGCCGAGAAGGTGGCCGCAGGGATCCAGTCCCGCGTGGCCGGGCCGGCATCGCAGGGCGCCGTGAACTAGGCTGCGGCCATCCCGCTGACCCGGACAGAACCCGAGGCAGGCCGGACACTCCCAAGGCTGTAAAATCAGGTCAATGAGCTCCACCGATCTGACGCCTGAAGAGATCCAGGCCTGCCTCAAGGTTCTGACCACGATCCACGTCTACGACGAGGAGCACCCGGACTACATTGCTGTCCGGCGTGCCACCGGCAAGATGTTCAAAGCCGTCAAGCGCCACCGCCGCGTCACCAAACGCGATTCCATTGCCGAGGCAGACCGCGCAGTCATCGCCCTCACGGCAACCGCCGCCCCGGACCGGATCGACGACGAGACGCGGGGCAACAAGCTGGCCCCCTCCGCTACAGGTGAGATTGCCGGACACCTGATCCGCTCGCGGCCCTGCTACATCTGCAAGAAGCACTACACCCAGGTGGATGCCTTCTACCATCAGCTGTGCCCCGAATGCGCAGCTTTCAGCCACAGCAAGCGCGACGCCCGCACTGACCTCACTGGTCGCCGGGCATTGCTGACCGGAGGCCGGGCGAAAATCGGCATGTACATTGCCCTGCGCCTGCTCAGGGATGGAGCCCACACCACCATCACCACCCGCTTCCCCAAGGACGCTGCACGACGTTTCGCCGCGATGGAGGACAGCGGGGAGTGGTTGCACCGCCTGAGGATTGTCGGCATCGATCTTCGCGACCCGGCGCAGGTCATGGCCTTGACGGACTCCCTCAACGAGGCCGGCCCCTTGGACATCATCATTAACAACGCTGCCCAAACCGTGCGCCGTTCTGGAAATGCCTACAAACCCCTGGTCGACGCCGAAGATGAGCCGTTGCCGGCCGCTCTTGAGGCTGCCAATGGCGGCCCGGAGCTGGTGACGTTCGGCCATGCCCACGACAAGCACCCCTTGGCCCTTGCCAGCAGTGTCACCGAGCCCCCTGTCCTGGCAGGTGATGCCATTACCTCCCTGGCGCTGTCCACTGGTTCGGCATCGCTGGAACGGATTGAATCAGGGACGGCCATCGACGCCGGCGGCCTGGTCCCGGACCTCGCCTCGATCAACAGCTGGACCCAGGTTGTCGATGAAGTGGACCCGTTGGAGATGCTGGAGGTCCAGCTTTGCAATGTCACTGCGCCATTCCTGCTGGTGAGCCGCTTGCGGGACGCGATGAAGCGTTCCACGGCGCACCGGAAGTACATCGTGAACGTTTCGGCCATGGAAGGCCAGTTCTCCCGGGCGTACAAGGGACCCGGACACCCCCACACCAACATGGCCAAGGCTGCCCTGAACATGATGACCCGCACCAGTGCACAGGAGATGCTGGACTCCGATGGCATCCTGATGACGGCTGTGGACACCGGGTGGATCACTGACGAGCGTCCGCACTACACCAAGGTCCGGTTGATGGAAGAGGGGTTCCACGCTCCTTTGGACCTGGTGGACGGGGCGGCCCGCGTGTACGACCCCATCGTCATGGGTGAAAAGGGCGAGGACCAGTACGGCGTCTTCCTCAAGGATTACAAGCCGTCTCCCTGGTAAAGAAGCCCATGCACAAACAAGGCCCTTAAGAGTGCTTCTTAAGGGCCTTGTTTGTACCTGGATTCCTAGGCGAGCCGGGTGATTTCCACGGACACGGAAAGCCCGGAGCCGCCACCTCCGGAGAGGATGCCCTTCAGCGGTGGTACGTCCCTGTAGTCGCGTCCCCTGGCAACCGTGACATGGTAGTCGCCTGCAGGCTTGTGGTTGGTGGGGTCCCAGCTACGCCATTCCCCGTCCCACCATTCCAGCCATGCGTGGGACTGGCCGGCTACCGTTTCGCCGATGTCGGCAGACGATCGGGGATGGATGTAGCCGGAAACGTAACGCGCGGGAATGCCACTGCAGCGCAACGCGCCGATGGCGAGGTGCGCGAGGTCCTGGCAGACCCCCTGCCGCTGCGACCACGCTTGTTCCGCGTTCGTCGTCACGCCCGTGCTGCCCTTCATGTAGGTCATTTCGCCGGCCATCCAAGCGAAAACCGCCAGTGCGGCTTCGTGCGGATTCTTGCCCTTAACGATGCCGGGAACGATCCCGAGGACTTCCTCCCCCGGCCCGCTGAGCCGTGACTGCGGAAGCCAATCGCTGAATTCGTCCTGGATTTTTCCGGAGGCCATGACATCCCATCCCACGATGTCGTCCTCCACGGCCACCCGCTCCGTGCGGTGCACTTCCACGGTGGCCGTGGCAAGCACCTCGAGGCTCTCGTGGGGCATCTGCATGTCGAAAGCCGTGACCCGGGTACCCCAATAGTCGCGGTACGTGCTGACCGAGGCCTGGTTGGGTGAGACCTTGAGGGAGGACTCCAGCACTACTTGCTGCCCGTCAGTCAGCGGTGTCATCCGGGCCTCGTTGTAGGACAACGTCACGCGGCGGTTGTACTTGTAGGCCGTCTTGTGGACGATGCTCAGCCGGGTCATGAAACTTCTCCCACCCAGGCGTGTTCATCAGCCTGATTGAAGTACTTACGGGAAATCGCGTCCGAAGCCTGGGTCACGGCCTTCTGCACACGTTCCATGTGCTCAGGCAGTTCCGACATGAGGTCATCGGTGCGGTGGAACTCGAGGAAGGTACGGGCCTGCCCGACGATGCGGCGGGCATCGTTGATGAAGCCAACGCGCTGTGCCGATGGGTCCAGTTTCGCGAGGCACTCATCGGCGTCGCGCAGCGCGTACACGATGGAGCGCGGGAACAGGCGGTCCAGGAGCAGGAATTCGGCCGCGTGCTGGTCGCCGAAAGCCGCCCGCCGGGTCCGGATGAATGACTCATAGGCGCCTGCGCACCGGAGCATGTTCACCCAGGACATCCCGGCGGACTGGACATCACGGGTAGACAGCATGCGGGCTGTCATATCCGCACGTTCCAGGGACCGGCCGAGCACCATGAACAGCCAGCTTTCGTCGTGGCTGACGGTGGTGTCCGCAAGGCCCCGCACCATGGCGGTTCGCTCAAGGACCCAGTTGCAGAAACGATACGTTCCCACCACGTCCTTGCGATGCTGGTTCAAGCCGTAGTAAGTGGTGTTCAGGCTCTCCCACAGGGACTGGGACACCGTTTCCCTGGCGCGGCGTGCGTTCTCGCGGGCTGCCCCAAGGGAACCTGCAATGGACGAGGCGCTCTGCTTGTCATAGGCCAGGGCATGAAGCAGTTCCGGCAGGCCGAAGTCGTCGCTTTGGGGCTTGGCGCCCATGACTGCGAGGAGTTCCCTGGCTACGCTGCGCTGCTCCTCAAGAGGCAGGTGGTTCAGGCGCTCCAGGTGCACGTCCAGGATCCGGGCGGTACCGTCGGCCCGCTCTACGTAGCGGCCGATCCAAAAGAGTGACTCAGCAATACGGCTCAGCATGCGGCTGTGCCTCCTTCGCGTGGTGCATGTCGAAGTTCAGGTGGTAGTTGGAGCGGGTTCACTGCTGCTGCTCCGTTTGGCGGTCGCGCCAGTTGCTTTCGACCGGCCACACGGAAACCTGTTCGCGCAGGGTGACGGACTGGCGTGGGACCACCTCGGCCGGCATCTGCGGCGAGTTCGCCAGGACCCAGGTGTCTTTCGAACCACCGCCCTGGCTGGAGTTCACGATCAGCGAGCCTTCCTTGAGGGCAACCCGGGTGAGGCCGCCGGGCAGAACCCAGACGTCGTCGCCGTCGTTCACTGCAAAAGGCCTCAGGTCGACGTGGCGGGGTCCGAACTTGTCTCCGGAGAGAGTCGGCACCGTGGAAAGCTGGAGCACAGGCTGGGCAATCCAGCCGCGGGGATCGGCAATAACGCGCTTGCGCAAGGCGTCCAGTTCTTCCTTGGAAGCGTCGGGACCGATGACGAGTCCCTTTCCGCCTGAACCGTCAACGGGTTTGACCACCAGTTCCTCAAGGCGGTCCAGGACATGTTCCCGGGCTTCCTTTTCTTCAAGCCGGAACGTGTCGACGTTGGCGATGATGGGCTCTTCGTGAAGGTAATAGCGGATCAGGTCAGGCACGTAACTGTAGACGAGCTTGTCATCTGCCACCCCGTTGCCTACGGCGTTCGCGATGGTCACTCCCCCGGCCCGGGCGGCGTTGACCAGCCCCGGACAGCCGAGCATTGAGTCCGAGCGGAACTGCAGGGGATCCAGGAAATCGTCATCGATGCGTTTGTAGATGACATCCACACGTTGTTCGCCGGCAGTCGTCCGCATGTAGACGCGGTTGCCGCGGCAAATGAGGTCCCGGCCTTCCACCAGTTCCACACCCATGAGCCCGGCCAGGAGAGTGTGTTCGAAATAGGCGCTGTTGAAGACACCCGGGGTCAGGACAACCACTGTTGGATCGTCGACGCCGGCCGGTGCGGTTTTGCGCAGCGCCGAGAGAAGTCGCCTGGGGTACTCTTCAACGGGCCTGATGTGTTGCTGCCCGAAGGCTTCGGGCAAGCCTTTCGCCATGGCCCTGCGGTTTTCCAGTACGTAGCTGACGCCGGAGGGGACGCGAACGTTGTCCTCGAGTACCCGGAACGTGCCGGCAGCGTCACGGACGACGTCGATGCCCGATACATGGACGCGGACACCTCCGGAGGGTTCAAATCCGTGGACTGCCCGGTGGAAATGGGCGCTGGTGGTGACGAGTTGGCGTGGAATCACGCCGTCGGCCACTACGGCCATCCGCCCGTAGACATCGTTGAGGAATGCTTCGAGAGCTTTGACCCGCTGGGCTACTCCTCGCTCCAGCACATCCCACTCATCGGCCGGTATGACACGCGGGACGATGTCCAGCGGGAAGGGGCGCTCCTCCCCCGCGTAGTCAAAGGTGACGCCGCGGTCCAGGAAGGTCCGTGCCATGGAGTCGGCACGGGCGGTGACATCCGCCAGGGAAAGCTCCCGGAGCGCACCGGAGACCTGACCGTAGGATTTTCTGGCAACGTGGCCGGGGGCAAACATCTCGTCGTAGGCTCCACTGCGTGCAGCGGCCTCGGAGTAATCCTGGAATAGGTCAGACATGGGATTCAGACAATCACCTTTTTGAGTCGAGCGCATTACGCACTGATTGTGTCGCGGTTTCCGGGTGTTCCCGGTTTCGCCTTCCGTGCCCCCATCCGGCAGGGTTGAGGCATGCCCTTCAACAGACTTGCGTCGCAGCTGTCACGGCTGGGGCCAGGCTTGGTCCTGAGCGTCGCCGCGACCGGCCTTGCCTTCACATTGCACGCATTGCTGCCTGCGGTTTCAGTCATTCCAGTCATGACGCTTGCTGTTGCTTTGGGTTTGCTCTCAGCAAATATACCGGGGACTGCGGTGGTGGTTGCGGGGCGCGCCCGGCCCGGCCTGGACTTCGCCGGAAAGCACCTGATGCGTGCGGGCATTGTGTTGCTCGGCCTCAAAGTCAGTGTGGGTGACGTGTTGGGACTCGGCTGGTTGTCCCTGCTCCTGATCTCCGGGGTGGTCCTTGCCAGTTTCGCCGGAACCTACGGCCTGGCTAGATTGCTGCGCCTGCCCGGTGATGCTTCCTTGCTGATCGCGACGGGTTTTTCCATCTGCGGAGCCTCCGCCATCGGCGCCATGGCTGCAGTCCGGCGCATCAAGCACCAGGACACGGTGCTGCCCGTCGCCCTGGTCACTCTTTGCGGAACCTTGGCCATTGGTGTCCTGCCCCTCCTGATGCATCCGCTGAAGCTGAGTCCGGAGCAGTTCGGGGCCTGGACAGGTGCTTCGGTGCACGATGTCGGCCAGGTGGTGGCCACAGCGCAAACGGCAGGAACGGCGGCACTGGCCATCGCCGTCGTCGTTAAGCTGACCCGGGTGGTCCTCCTGGCTCCCATTGTGGCTGCGGCAGGCTTGCACCAACGGGTCCAGCATGTCCGCCGACGCGCCAACGGTTCGGCCGAAGCGGACGACGTCGATGGCCGGTTCCCGCCCGTCGTCCCGCTGTTCGTGGTTGGCTTCATCGCCATGGTGGCGGTCCGCTCGCTGGGGTGGGCGCCTCCGGAACTCCTGGAAGCGGCAGCGGTAGCACAGGACATCCTGCTGGCGTCGGCGCTGTTCGGCCTGGGTTCGGCTGTCCGCGTCAGGACCCTGATCCATACCGGGGGGCGGGCCGCCCTGGTGGCGCTGGGGTCCTGGCTGATCATTGCCTCCCTGGGCCTGGGGGCTGCCTGGATCATGATTAGATAGCTGTGTGTCGAATCACAATCTGTCGCGCGATGAAGCCGCTACCCGTTCAGCCCTGATCACCACCCACAGCTACGACGTCACTCTTGATGTCCGGGACGCGGCCGATCCCGCAGTCAGCGGATATCCGAGCACCAGTACCATCACTTTTTCAGCCCGGCCCGGCTCCGGAACCTTCCTTGATTTCATCAGCGGAGGCGTGCAGTCCGTGGTGTTGAACGGACGCTCCCTGGATGTGGGAACGGTGGTGGACCAGGACCGGATCCTCCTTGAGGGCCTCGCGGCGGAAAACACGGTGACGGTTACCGGGACAGCCCTCTACAGCCGTTCCGGGGAGGGAATGCACCGTTTCGTCGATCCGGCCGACGGGCAGTGCTACCTGTACACACAGTACGAACCGGCGGACTGCCGCCGCGTCTTTGCCAACTTTGAACAGCCGGACCTCAAAGCGGAATTCACGTTCCACGTCATTGCTCCTTCGGGATGGGAAGTCGCATCCAACGGTTCGGAAGCTTCGCGCTTCCCTGTCCAGGGCGCGGATGCAGTCTCGCAGTGGGACTTTGCCACCACACAACGGATGTCCACCTACATCACCACTGTGCTGGCCGGGCCTTACTTCAAAGCGACAGACCACTGGGATGCAACGCTCGACGACGGCACCCGCCTGGATGTGCCGCTGGCACTTTACTGCCGCGCGTCTTTGGCGCCGTCCTTCGATGCCGGGGAGCTGTTCGGGCTCACCAAGAGCGGCCTGGCCTTCTTCAACAGGCTTTTCGACTATCCGTACCCCTGGGGCAAATACGATCAGGCTTTCGTGCCCGAGTACAACCTGGGCGCCATGGAGAACCCGGGGCTGGTGACCTTCACCGAAAAGTACGTCTATGCCTCACGTGCCACCGATGCCCAGTACCAGGCCAGGTCAAACACCCTCATGCACGAGATGGCTCATATGTGGTTCGGTGATCTGGTGACCATGACCTGGTGGGACGATCTGTGGCTGAAGGAATCGTTCGCGGACTTCATGGGAACCCTGGGCGTGGACCGGGCCACCGACTGGGACACGGCATGGATAAACTTCGCCAGCAAGCGTAAGGCCTGGGCCTACGTCCAGGACCAACTGCCCACGACCCACCCGATTGTGGCGGATATTCCGGATCTTGAGGCCGCAAAGCAGAACTTTGACGGAATCACCTATGCCAAGGGCGCCTCAGTACTGAAGCAACTGGTGGCTTACGTCGGCTTCGATGCCTTCATTGCCGGATCCCGGCAGTACTTCCGCGAGCACGCCTTCGGCAACACATCCCTGCAGGATCTGCTCAAGGCCCTCAGCGAAGCCTCGGGACGGGACCTCGGTGATTGGGCCCGGCAGTGGCTGCAGACCTCCGGTATCTCCACCATCGCGGCCGATATCGTTGAGGACGACGGCGTGATGGGCGCGGTGATGCTGGAGCAGGAAGCCGTCGATCCCTTGACCGGCCGCCAGGAACTCCGGCCTCACCGCATGCGCCTTGGACTGTACGACGCCGACCAGACCGGTGCTTTGCTCAGGTTGGAAAGCGTGGAAGTGGATGTGGCTGGCCCCAGCACCCTCGTCTCCGGGCTGGCAGGCAAGAAGCGGCCGGCTTTGTTGCTGGTCAACGATGACGACCTGAGCTATGCCAAGGTCCGGCTGGACCCTGTCTCCGAGCACACGGTGCGTACCTCGCTGGACAGAATCCAGGACCCCATGGCGCGGGCCCTGTGCTGGACGGCACTGTGGGACTCTGCCCGGGACGGAGTGACGCCCGCTGCACGATACGTGAGCGCGGTGGAGCAGTTCGCTCCGGCGGAATCCGGCATCGGAGTCCTCCAGAATGTGCTCGGAAACGCCTCCAGCGCCATTGAACGCTTCGTAACCCCACGGTCCAGGGGCGGCGTTCGCAAGGATTTCCTGGCAGTCGCGGCTCGTCAACTACGGGCTTCGGCTCCCGGCTCCGATGCGCAACTGGCCTGGGCCAGAACGTTGGCAGACGTCTCGCGCCACGGTGACAGCGAACTCCCCCTGCTGCGCAGCATCCTTGATGGCACCACCGTTATTGAGGGCTTAACGGTCGATGCCGAGCTGCGATGGAGCCTCTGGCAGGCTCTGGCTGCGCACGGCGAGGCAAGCCAGGCCGAGCTGGACAGGGAACTCGAAACGGATAAGACGGCGTCCGGCAAGGAGGGTCACGCCTTGGCGTCGGCTGCCCGCCCGGATACTGCCGTGAAGGCGGCAGCCTGGGACCTGGCCGTCAACACCACCGGCCTCTCCAACGAGATCCTCAGCGCCACCATTGCCGGCTTCGTCACCGCGCCCAGTGACATGCTGGCATCCTATATCGAGCCCTATTTCGAGTGCCTTGAACGGGTATGGGCCGAGCGCAGCATTGAAATTGCCGGCAGGATCGTCCGCGGGCTTTTCCCGGCAGCCCAGGATCTTGCGCAGGGAGTGGAGCCCGCCCAGCATCCTGTGGTGCTCAGGACGGATGACTGGCTGCAGCACCACCCCGACGCTCCCCGGGCCTTGCTGCGCATCATCATTGAGCAGCGGAGCCACCTCCTGCGGGCCCTCACCGCACAGTCGGCAAACGGCTGAGGGTGATCCAGGGACTGCTCGAAGCTGGTTCCTGCCCCCGGGCCCGCGCCATTGGTTCAGGTTCGTCAGTTTGTACGGGAAGCTTCTGACTGTATGGCCCTGGCAAGGTCGCGGGGTCGGCTCCACATGGGCCAGTGCCCTGTGGGGAGGTCAAGAACGTCCAGGTGCTCGAGGTGCGCGACTTCGGCAAACATGGCATGGCCTGCGTGGGCCAGTTCCAACACCTTCGTGCTCGGAATCGAGCAGCACACCAGGGTGGTGCGGACCTTTCGTCGGGCGTCGTTCGTGAGCTCAACGGGCTGACGAAGAACTGGCCCGGGTTCCGGGACGGCCAGGGTCTGAAAGCGCTCAAGGATCCTGGCGTTCAGGCCTTCGAGGCTCGCTTGGTTTGCCAGGACGTCGACGGGCGGCAAGGGAAGCTCATCCAGCCCCTCCGGAAAGTCCGGGTCGAAGGCACATCCTGTGGACAGAGGTCCGGAGTCTACCCAGACCATTCGACGGATGAGCCCGGGGTGACGATCCAGGACGAGGCTGGCAGGAGCATTCGCGCCACTGTGGGCAACGAGGACTGCCGGCTGCTCTTCCGAGACCCCGTGTTGGGCCATGAGGTCCAGGACCGCCGCCGCTTGTTCGTCGAGAGTCCTCCTGGCCCGGTTGGGATCTTCGGGGTCGAGACCCGGAAGGGTCATTGCCACCCCCCGGGAGTGATCGCTTCCGAGGTGTTCAAGGACCTCGTCCCAGGCCCAGGCGCCCAGCCAGTGGCCGGCGATGAGAATGATGGTTGGAGGGTTCGTGGAGATTGTCATGACCTCAGCCTCCCAGCCGCCGGGGACAAGGGTATGTCACTATTTATGTCATGAATTTGCCAAGGCTGGAACGGTGAAGCGGGTCGAGCGGCTGCACGCCCTCTCCGAAATGTTGCGTCGAAGCGGTACCCGGGGGCTTTCCGCCGAAAGGCTGGCCAAAGAGTTCGCAGTATCCGTCCGCACCGTCAAGAGAGACCTCGATGCATTGGAAAACAGCGGGGCACCCATCTGGTCCCGCCCAGGCCCGGGTGGTGGCTACGGGCTGGCCACAGGGGCATCCCTGCCGCCCGTCAGCCTGTCCCCAGCCCAGGCCGTTGCCCTCCTGGCTGCTGTGTCCGCTGCCCCCGATGCCCCGTTCGCCGACTTGGCCGCGGCAGGTATCCATAAAATCCTGGACGTGCTCGATCCCGGAACCAAGGCAAGAGCAGACGAACTGGCCGGCCGCATCTGGGTCAATGCGATTCGCCCGCCTTCCCGCAAAACCAGTTCGGCACTGGAGGAAGCGATGGCCGCGCAGCGAGTGGTCCGCATCCGTTACACCTCGGCAGATGGGACAACGACTAACCGCGACGTCGAGCCTGTGCTGTTCGCTTCCACGAATGGCCAGTGGTACCTGGTGGGGTGGTGCCGGCTGCGCGATGCAATTCGGTGGTTCGCCGTCTCCCGCATCGAGCGGGCAAGCGTCACCTCGACCGCCTGCAGTGGCCATGGCATCGACGAGGTTGGCGATCCCCCGGAAAACGCCAGGCCGGTGCATGGAGGCCGCGTGTGAGCCTTTCAGCCACTGACTGTGAGCCTTGAAGCCACCGACTGTGGGTCTTGACGGCTAGGGAACCCGGTTCAACCATTCGCTGGTGCCGAACTTGGAGTCGACACGTTTCCTGGCTTCTTCAAGTTCTGCTTCAGTGAGCAAGGACTGCGTTGCACCATACCGCTCGGAAAACACGTCCTGCATGGCCTGAAGGATCGCGGCCCGGGCCATACCGGTCTGGCGTCGCAGGGGGTCCACGCGTTTCTTGGCACTGCGCGTGCCTTTGTCCGAGAGCTTCTCCTTGCCGATCCGCAGCACTTCCACCATTTTGTCGGCGTCGATGTCGTAGCTCATGGTGACGTGATGGAGCATGCCGCCGTTGGCAAGCCGCTTCTGGGCGGCTCCACCGATCTTGCCCTGGTCCGTTGCGATGTCATTGAGGGGCACATAAAAAGCGGTGATTCCCAGCTTCTCGAGGGCGGCCATGACCCAGGCGTCCAGGAATGCGTATGAGTCGGCGAAGCTGATGCCGTCCACCAGCGTCTGTGGCAGGTACAGGGAGTAGGTGATGCAGTTGCCGGCCTCCATGAACATGGCCCCGCCGCCGCTGATGCGCCGGACCACGGTGATTCCATGGCGGGCGACGCCCTGGGGATCAACCTCGTTCTTGACCGACTGGAAACTGCCGATGACCACTGAGGGCTCTTCCCAGTCCCAGAACCTCAGCGTGGGATTGCGCAACCCGGCTCCGACTTCTTCCGTCAGTACTTCGTCCAGGGCGACGTTCACGTGCGTTGGGAGAACCGACGGCGGGATGACGTCCCACTGGTGGTCGGCCCAGCTGGTGGCTTTGGACAGAGCACGGCGGACTGTTATGGCCACGGCCTCTGCGGAGAAACCGAACAGCGTTGCGCCCTCCGGCAATCCGCTGCTGACCGACGCGGCGATATCCGCTGCTGTGGACGTCTCAGGAAGGCCTGTCAAGGCGTCGTTGATATCCTGCAGGGCTTCATCGGGTTCGAGGAAGAAGTCGCCGCTAAGGGAGACGTTGGCGAATCGTCCATCCACGATATCCAGGTCCACCACCACCAGTTTGCCGCCGGGAACCTTGTATTCGCCGTGAAGGCGGGTGCCGGCGTCGTCGTTGTGTGTTTCAGGTGTCGGCTGGGAAGTCATGGTTTCCATCTTGCCGGAAAACGCAAAAGCCCGCATTGCCGGAGAATCCGGTAATGCGGGCTTTCGAAAGCCTTGGGGTGAAGTGGTTACTTCTTGCCGCCGAAGCCCTTGAAGCGGGCGTTGAAGCGCTCGACGCGGCCTGCGGAGTCCATGATGCGCTGCTTGCCCGTGTAGAACGGGTGGGACTCCGAGGAGATTTCGACGTCGATAACCGGGTAGGTGTTTCCGTCTTCCCACTCGATGGTCTTCGAGGAAGACACGGTGGACTTGGTCAGGAACTGCGTACCGGAAGCCAGGTCGTTGAAGACAACAGCTTCGTACTTCGGGTGGATATCAGACTTCATAATGGGACCTTTTGTTCACGCAACTGGATTTTGCCAGCTGCCAGGTATGAATGGAGGTGGTCCGTGGACTGCAATGAAACATTCCAGCTTCCGGGCCAACAACCAATCATAGCCGAAACCAACACGCCATACGAACCGGGATCAGTCCTGCGGACGCAGTTCCCAGAACGCCACGGCGGAGGCAGCTGCCACGTTAAGGGAGTCGACACCAGCACGCATGGGGATCTTAACGGCGAGGTCGACGGCGGCGAGGGTCTCCGCGCTCATGCCTGAACCTTCGGTTCCCAGCACCAGCGCCAGTTTCGGGAGCTGCCTTGCGGCCAGCTCGTCAAGGTCCAGTGCGTCGTCTGTCAGTTCCATGGCTGCCACGGTGAAGCCCTGTTCCTTGAGGCGTCCCAGGTCCTGTGGCCAGCTCTCCAAACGTGCCCAGGGGACCTGGAAGACCGTGCCCATGCTGACGCGCACGCTGCGGCGGTACAACGGATCGCCGCACCGTGGCGAGACCAGGACGGCGTCGACGCCCAGCGCAGCAGCTGACCGGAAGATCGCGCCCACGTTGGTGTGGTCCACGATGTCTTCGAGCACGGCCACGCGTTCGGCGGTGGCCAGGAGTTCCTCCAGCGGGACAGGAGCCGGGCGGTGCATGGCGGCCATGGCTC
The DNA here is from genome assembly GCF_014647595.1 of Paenarthrobacter histidinolovorans. Taxonomy (GTDB): domain Bacteria; phylum Actinomycetota; class Actinomycetes; order Actinomycetales; family Micrococcaceae; genus Arthrobacter; species Arthrobacter histidinolovorans. The sequence continues at coordinate 321,498 of NZ_BMPM01000004.1, forward strand.
CCCGGTGGAGGTGGAAACCCGTGATTTCCTCCAGCAGCGACGCCTTCCCTATGAAGACCGGAACATCCGGATACTCCTGGAAGACGTCAGTGAGGTCTTCCAGCCACTTCTCTGCGAGGAAGAAAGAACGTGGCTGGTGGCCTGCGGCCAATGCCCTGCGCAGGACCCTGGAGGACTCCGCGATATACATGCCCTCGCGGGGCTCCCGGAGCTTGCGGAGGTGCACATCGGTGAGCGTGGTGTAATCGCTGACGCGTGGATCGTCAGCGGACTCAAGGTAGTGGAATGTCACCCCGGGATCACTTCAGAAGGTTGGCGATCATGAAGCCAAGCGCCACAATACCGAGGGTGAAGATCACGCCGCGCAGCACCTTGGGCGACAACTTCCGGCCAACCTTCGATCCGAGCAGCCCGCCGATCGTGGAACTGATGGCAATGAGCAGGACGACCCACCAGTTGATTCTGTCGAAGGCGAAGATGAGATAGGAAACAGCGGCAACCATGTTCACCGTCAGGGTGAGGATGTTCTTCATGGCGTTGGCATTTTGCATGGTGCCGGAGAGGAAGACTCCGAGGATCCCCACCAGGAGGATTCCTTGCGCGGCCACAAAGTAACCGCCGTAGACCCCGGCGAGGTAGATCAGGACCACCAAGAGGATGCCGTGGCTCTTGTCCTTGATGGCATGCTCGGGGTTCTGTTCCCTGTTGCGGATCCATGCCTGGAGTTTGGGCTGGAACAGCACCATGAGCAAGGCTGCGACCAGCAGGACAGGTGCCACATAGGCAAAGACCTTTTCCGGCAGGTGGAGGAGCAGCCATGCGCCGGTGATGCCACCCAACAGCGATGCCGGCATCAGCTTGAGCAGCTGCCTGCCGCGGCCGGCCAGTTCGCGGCGGTAACCCCAGGCGCCGGCTGCCGTACCGGCGACAAGGCCCATGGCGTTGCTCATGGAAGCGACGACGGGCGCCACACCCAGGGCGATCAGCACGGGGAAGGTCACCAAGGTGCCCGAGCCGACTACTGCGTTGATGGTGCCGGCCCACAAGCCCGCAAAAAAGACCAGGATGCTGCTAAGAATCTCCACGTTTGTCCCGGACCGCCCTAGCGCCGTGCGGTGGCTGTGTAGCGCCCGGCGTTTTCGGAAACGTCCAGGGCGAGGCCAAAGGTGTTGCCCAGGTGCTCGTCAGTGAGGACGTCCTTGATGGGACCGGCAGCCACCACGCCCCCTTCCCGGAGCAGCATTGCGTGGGTGAATCCCGGTGGCACTTCTTCAAGGTGGTGGGTCACCAGCACCATGGCCGGTGCATCCGGGTCGCTGGCGAGTTCACCGAGTTTGTGAACCAGCTCTTCGCGCCCGCCAAGGTCCAGGCCGGCGGCAGGCTCATCCAGCAGCAGGAGTTCGGGGTCGGTCATGAGGGCGCGGGCGATCTGTACCCTCTTCCGCTCACCCTCGGACAACGTCGCGAAGGTGCGGTTAAGCAGGGGGCCCATCCCCCAATCGTTCAGGAGGCCAAAGGCGCGGCGTTCGTCGTCGCGCTCGTAGCCTTCCCGCCAGCGGCCGGTGACGCCGTAGGCTGCGGTGACCACGACGTTGAGGACGTTCTCATGCTCGGGGATCTGGGTAGCCAGCGCTGCGGAGGAGAGTCCGATCCGTGGCCGGAGTTCAAAGACATCCACGCGGCCCAGGGTTTCGTCGAGGATCCCGGCCTTGCCGCTGCTGGGGTGCAGGCGTGCGGCTGCAATCTGGAGAAGCGTCGTTTTGCCTGCGCCGTTCGGGCCCAGGATGACCCACCGTTCGCCTTCGTTGACCTGCCAGTCCACCTTGTCCAGCAGGGTCTTCTTGCCGCGGACAACGCTGACGGAGGCCAATTCCAGAACATCACTCATAGCAGTAGACACTAGGACAAAACTGCACGTGACTGATAACTGATGTTTCTGCCCGTATATGAGTCGAAACAGATTCGGGTGGACGACGCGCCCTCAGTAGGATTGAAGCCATGACTTCGAACTTGGCTGCGGTCAGCTATGGCGTGAAAATTTCCCCCGATTCGCTTGAGGGCGTGCGCAAGGTGCTGGCCGACGCAGGCGCGGAAGTGTCAGCGGAATCACAGGAAGGCGATGACAGGTTCGGCGTTTTCACCTCTGAAGTGGAAGCACGGCTTGAATCACCGGACGACCTTTCTGCCCTTCGACGCCGGGTGGCCGAAGCCGCCGTCGAGGGCGTCGACACTGCCCTGGTCCCCACGGGCCTCCGGCAAGCAGAACGCAAGCTGCTCATCATGGACGTGGACTCAACGCTCATCCAGCAGGAAGTCATCGAACTTCTTGCTGCATATGCGGGCAAGCGTGAAGAGGTCGCCGCGGTGACAGAAGCCGCGATGCGCGGTGAGCTCGACTTCGCCCAGAGCCTCCACGCCCGCGTTGCTGTCCTGGCTGGCTTGCCGGCCGCCGTCGTGGATTCGGTGCGCAACGAAGTGCGCCTCAGCCTGGGGGCGGCAGAACTCGTGGCCGCGTTCAAAGCAGCCGGCCACGTGGTGGCTGTTGTTTCCGGTGGCTTTAACCAGATCCTTGGGCCCATCGCAGAGGAACTGGGCCTTGATTACTGGATTGCCAATGAGCTTGAAATCGTCGACGGCGCCCTGACAGGCAAAGTCCTGGGTGCCGTCATCGATCGGGCTGCCAAGGAGAAATACTTGCGGCAGTGGTCGGCGGCCGAAGGAATCGAGTTGGCGCACACAATCGCTGTTGGTGACGGTGCGAACGATCTCGACATGCTGGGCGCGGCCGGGATCGGCGTGGCATTCAATGCCAAGCCTGCGGTTCGCGCAGTGGCGGACGCGGCGATCAATATGCCCTACCTTGACGCAGTGCGTCACATCGCCAACGTCTGACGTCCTCCGTACTGGCTTTCCCCTTTCGCAACACGATCGGCGCTCTTGTCCCACCTATTTGGTGACTCGAGGCAACCAGATCACCAGGAGCGAAAGATGGTTATTCAGCAAACACACGTGGGAGCGTCCGTCGGCATGGCTGGCCTTGACCCCACAGCTGTACAAAACGGCAGGTCGTCCCCGAAGTGCCGGTCCGGGGCATTGGGGGCTCTGCAAGAAACCGTTCATGTGATTTCGTGACGCCGAAAATGAAACTTTTTATTTGATCGTTACCAGTCATTGCTTTAGTCCGGAACAAACCCGACATATCAGAACCACAATGGTTTTTAATCGCACTTTGCGCATATTCTGTTGGAGGTACCGTGAGGTGGGCGGTGGCCGGGGGTGAGGGAGGCGCAGGAGCTGCAAGTGAACCGTTTGCAACGCACATGGAAATGGTGGAAAACCAGCGAATCAAATGAATCCATGGATTCCTCCGTGCATTCAAAGGATGAGGGTCTCGATGCGTTCCCTGAACTCTTCTCCGGTGCCCATTTCACGTATTCCATCGATGACATTACTGAACAGGAAGAATGCAACATGAGCACGCTTGATGAAGCTATAAAGCAACTGCTGTCCATCGAAGGCGCCACGGGTGCGGCCGTCGTCGACTATTCCAGCGGTATGGCCCTCGCGCAGGGGGGGAAGCCCCGGATTCGACCTCGGCGTTGCCGCAGCCGGAAACTCAAACGTGGTGACCGCCAAGCTGCGTACCATGGCTGACCTCGGCCTGGACAGCGATATCGAGGACGTCCTCATCACCTTGGGTGGGCAGTACCACCTGATCAACGTCCTCAATTCCGGTGGCTCGAAGGGCCTGTTCGTGTACTTGGTACTGGACCGCAGCTATGCGAACCTGGCCTTGGCCCGACACAAACTCAACAACCTCGCCAAAGGGATTACCATCTGATCGTCCTGGGGAGCAAAAGGGACGGCCGCTGTGGAAGCGGCCGTCCCTTTCTTCTTTGGCCTGTGGCCCTTGGTGAATCATTGGACTCTCACCTGGCAGTCAGCTCTTCACCCTCCGGGCGTTGCTGTTTCCGGATGCGGCTGCGCTCCCCAGCATGTGGTAGACCAAAACGTCCTCGTTGGTGTTGGAATTGGCCTCGATGGTCACGAGTTCACCATCCCTGACCACCCCTATCCGGTGACACCAGCTGACCAGTTCAGTGAGATCCGAGGACATCAAGATGATCGCGACGCCTGTTTGCCTGAGCTCGTTGAGCATCTGGTAGACAACGTCCTTTGCCCCAATGTCGATACCGCGACTGGGGTGGCTCAGGATCAATACGTCGCAGCCGGTTGTCATCCACTTGGCGAGCGAGACCTTCTGGCGGTCCCCACCGGACAGTGTTGTGAGCGTGCCGTGGATGTTCGTTGTGTTGATGCGCATTCGGCGCACGAGTTCGATGACGCCGCGAAGGCCAGTGATCTCATCCTGCAGGCCCGCGTCGACAGGATCCTCACGCAGGCCCTTCGCAATGCTGGTTGTGGCGTCCACATTTCCGGCATCGTCCGAGAGGTAACCAATCTTCAACCGCAGGGCATCCTCCGGCCCCTGGATGTGGACCGGTTGTCCGTGCAGGAAAACCTGTCCCGAAGTGTTTGGCCTGATACCTGCGAGTGATTCAAGCAAAGGGTAGACACCTGATTTGTGGGTTCCCAGCAATCCAAAAATCTCGCCTTTGGCCACGCTGAACGTTACGTCCCGGACAGAGTCGTCGACGCTGAGGTTCACCACGCGCAGTGCTTCGTCATTGCCCGAAGGCTCTACGGGCCGGGTGCTGCCCGCAGGCTTTTGCTGCAGAAGCAGGAAAGCCAGTTCGTCAGCGTTGGTCTGGCTGGCTTCCAGGATTCTGTGGACTGTACCGTCCCGCAGCACCGCAATGCGATCGGCAATTGAATGAACTTCATCAAGGCGGTGGGTGATGTAGATGATCGCCCTCCCCTGGTTGATCAGCATTCTCAGGACCGTGTGCAGCGCCGCGACGTCGTGATCGGGAAGGGACGCTGCCACTTCATCCATGATGACCAGCTGCGCTTCTTCGGCAACCATCCTCAGGACTTCCACCAGCGTTTGCTCGGCCCGGATCAGAGTGCCGATTGTGGCATCAGGGTCAAGGTGTATCGCAACGTCGTTGATTAGTTTCAGGGCGGGGCCACGGAGGTCCTCCTGTGGCTTGCCGGATTGAAAGGTGCCCCGGTAAATTGCCTGGGCGACGGTCATCGCGGGATCGAGTTTGAAGTTCTGTGGAATGATTCCCACACCGCAGGCCTGCGCTTCATCCCGGGATTCGGGACCGTATTTCTCACCCGCCATGGTGATCACGCCGGAGTCGTGCCTCAGGGTTCCTGAAAGCACATCCATCAGCGTGGTCTTTCCCGCACCGTTGGTGCCTATCAATCCAAGAATTTCGCCACGATGCAACGAAATATCAACACCCTTGAGGATGCGGCGCTGTTCATATGACGCATGAATACCATCTGCATGCAATAGCAGGTCCAAAGAAGCTCCTAGTTCACATTTATGCGTTGACGGCTGCCAAAGGGCCGTAGCGCGCAAGGCATCCCGAACGCATTGCGATGCAATAGAGGATCTGGATGCAGTGCCGAGTCAATCAGATGGAATGCTAAAAGGCAAAAAGCAGAAACTAAAACAATCCCGGGCAAATCGTGACGCAAAAACGGCGAGAATTTACCATATTGAAACCATGCAGAGGTTAAACACCTGCGGCCCGGGACATTGTCCCGGGCCGCAGCGAATGAGGTGGAGGCTACTCGGCGCTCTTGCTGAAGTAATCCGCGCCGCCAACGTACTCGGTGTGGCCGGTTTCGACGTCGGCGGTAACCATCTTGGCGACCTCGGCCGCGAACTCTTCCACGGAGTACAACTTGCCCGCTTCTGCGCGACGGGCCTCGATGGCGCCCGGGTTGGACCGGTCAAGGAGGGTTGCCGTCACGGTCCCCTCGATCATGTCGCCGGAAACCACGACCAGCGAGATGCCCTTGTCAGCCAGGCTGGGCAGGAGCGCACGAAGGGCGTCCTCACCAGCGCGCTTGCTCTTGGCCACGGGCTCGTACTCGGGCATGGTGGGGACAGTTTCCACGAAATGTGCCTGGTGGCTGGTCACGAAGACCACCCGCGAACCCTCGGGCATGAGGGGCACTGCAGCATTAAGCATGTTGATCTGGGCATCGCGGTTCAGTTTGAGAGCGTAGCCCTCCTCCATGCCGGTCTCCATGCCGCCGGAGGCGTTGAGCACCAGCACGTCGAGGGAACCGAACTGCTCCATGGCCGTGCTGGCCAGGGCGTGCACGCCTTCATCGGTGGTGAGGTCCGCGCCGACCGCAGCTGCACGTCCACCGGCGGCCTGGATTTCAGCCACCACCTTGTTGGCGCGGGGCGCCTTCTGGCGGTAATTAACGACGACGGCGGCACCCTCGCCAGCGAGGATCTTGGCAACTTCAGCGCCGATTCCGCGGGAAGACCCCGTGACGATCGCGGTCTTGTTATCCAGCGTTCCCATTCGTGCTCCTTTTGTTCAGTTCATCCAAATTCCGTGGGCTCCGATTCCATCATGCCAGCGGCAACGATGAAATCCGTTGTCGGCCCCGCACAAAAACTACCGTTGGCGGTAGTGGGTCAGTGGCCCATCCCCAGGCCACCATCAACCGGAATCACGGCGCCGGAGATGTAGGCGGCCTCATCACTGGCTACCCAGCGAACGACGTTGGCCACTTCGGATGCCTCGGCGAAACGACCGGCCGGGACGTTGGCGAGATAGGACTTCTGCGTGTCCTCCGGGAGTTCGGCTGTCATGTCGGTGTTGATGAACCCGGGGGCCACTACGTTGGCGGTGATGCCCCGGCTCCCCAGCTCGCGGGTCAAGGACCGTGCAATGCCTACCATTCCGGCCTTGGAGGCGGAGTAGTTGATCTGGCCGGGGGCTCCATAGAGGCCCGAGACCGATGAGATAAGAACCACGCGGCCCTTGCGGAGCCTGATCATGCCTTTGGAAGCACGCTTGATGACCCGGAAGGCGCCCGTCAGGTTGGTGTCGAGAACCGAGGTGAAGTCGTCTTCGCTCATGCGCAGCAGGAGCGTGTCCTTGGTGATGCCTGCGTTCGCTACGAGGACCTCAACCGGCCCGTGCGCCTCTTCGACAATCTTGAACGCTGCATCGATCGAAGCTTCATCCGTGACGTCGGCTTTGACGCCCAGGATTCCCTCAGGGAGTTCTGTTTCACTGCGGTAGGTAACAGCCACCTTGTCACCGTTGGCCAGGAAGGATTCCGCGATGGCCAGACCGATGCCGCGGTTGCCGCCGGTGATCAGGACGCTGCGACCGGTGGATACTGCTTCAGACATACTTTCGCTCCAGGTTCTGCGGTCATCGAATGCCGCGTGAAAAGGGATTTTGCTGTTTCGATCTTATCCGCCGCCCGCAGCAACCCGCGGGTAACCGGAACGCTGCGCGGTTTGGGCGGGTACGGCCGGGGTGAGAGAATTGGAAGAGGCCTTTGGAGCGTGATGATTCAGCTGTGACACGAGAGAACAGCCCCCTGCAGCAAGTGCCCGGGGAACCGGACGCGGTCTCCAGCGACCCCGAAGTCCACAGCATCACCGACGCCGCTGCCGCGCACTCCGAGGACATGCGCGAACGAATGATCAAGTATGCCGTGGCCATGGGCATCCGCATGGTCTGCATCGTTCTGATTTTCGTCGTTGACGGCTGGTTCAAGATCATTGCCATTGCAGGCGCGGTCTTCCTTCCCTGGATTGCCGTGGTCATCGCCAACGGCAACGACAAAGCCGAGGACCACAGTGATTCACTCCTGGACTACGTTGCAGTTCCGGAAATTGAACGGTCGGACCTGCCGGACGACGACCAGGACGGCGACGCACCCACGGTGCTTCAAGGCGAGTTGGTGGATGAACAACCAGCTGCCGAAGAGGCAGACCCCACAACGAAGGACCAAGCAGGAGAGGCCGGTAACCCCGGCGATGAACGGGCGGCTTCATGAATATCTTTAACCTTGGCGGCGCAGGCTTGGGCGGCCAGGACTCCGGGCAAGCCACAGCTGCGGCCACATGTTCCCGGAAGGGGTGCCGCCAGGACGCCGGGTGGCAGCTCCTATGGAACAATCCGCGCATCCACACACCGGAGCGTCGAAAGGTGTGGCTTGCGTGCAATGAGCACCGTGAGTGGCTTGAAGACTACTTGCAGACCCGGGGCCTCTGGAAAGAAACCGTGCCGTTTACCGGTGATCCGGCAGTGAACGAGGCCCGCTGAATGTACCGCTTTCTTTTCTCCAGCAAGTGGCTGGGGTACTTCGTTTTGGCCGTGATCTTCGCGACAGCCTGTGTGTTCCTGGGCCGCTGGCAAATGGACCGCAGGGCAGAGACGCTCGCCGAAATCAATCGTGTCGTCAGCAACTATTCCGCGACCCCCATCCCCTACGCCGAGATCAAGGACCAGTTCAACGCACTTGATCCCGAACGGGAATGGACACAGGTCCAACTGCGGGGCACTTACGATATCGACGGGCAGCGCGTTGTCCGCAACCGTCCGTTGAACGGCCAGCCAGGCTACGACGTCGTGGTTCCTTTCCGCCTCACTACCGGCGAAGCTGTGGTGATCGACCGCGGTTGGCTGCCGATCGGTAACAACACACCGGGCCGTCCCGACGTCGTCCCGGCGCCCCCCACAGGCGAGGTCACCGTTATTGCGCGCTTGAAGCCGGCCGAACCGAAGCTGGACCGCGGGGCTGTGGATGGGCAACTTGCCTCCATCGACCTCGCAAGCTTTGCCTCTGAACTCCGCTACCCCATCGCCACAGGCGCCTACGGGCAGCTGGCCGGCGAGGACCCTGCGGTGCAGCCCATGCCCACGCCGTTCCCCAAACCGGCCACTGAAGAGGGCACCCACCTCTCCTACTCCCTCCAGTGGTTCGCCTTTGGAGTCCTCATGTTCATTGGGTTCGGCTACGCCGCACGCCAGCAGGCACGCAACGCAGCCATCGATGCCGAAGACGAAGAGGACGAGCAGATCATCGCCGCCGGTGGAAGCCCGAAGCGACGGGTCCCTGCCCCTCGCAAGAACAAGAGGCCGACGTCCGAAGAAGAGGAAGACGCAATCCTGGATGCACAAGGCTACTGAACCGGGTACGGATCCCGTGGTCAACGTCCGGTTGGCCCTGACGGCCGCCGGCGCCAGGGACACAGTCCATGTGTTTGAGGACAAGGTGCCCACTGCCGCAGCCGCAGCAGCGGTGCTGGGCTGCGAGGTAGCAGCGATTACCAACAGCCTGATATTCGATCTCGACGGTCAGCCGCTGCTGATCCTTGCCAGCGGCGCTGCCAAGGTGGACACGGCGCTCGTGGCCGAGCAGCTGGGAACCGGCAGGATCCGGCGCGCCAAGCCTGCATTCGTGCTGGAGCACACGGGACAGGAAGTAGGTGGGGTGGCACCCATTGGCCACCCCGGTAAAATCCGAACGATTCTGGACGCGTCGCTGGAGCAGCACCCCGTCCTGTGGGCAGGCGCCGGGGACCATCACTCGATGTTCTCCATCAGCTACGAAGAGCTGGCCCGTATCACAGGCGCGGAGCCCCTGAGGGTTCGTTAGCCCAGTGGCTATGCCAGGGTGATGAGGTCCAGGTAGTCCTCGTTCCAGTGGTCCTCAACACCATCCGGAAGCAGCACCACCCGCTCTGGGTTCAGCGCTGACACTGCGCCCTCGTCGTGGCTGACCATGACGACAGCGCCGCTGTAGTTCTTGAGCGCACCCAGAATTTCAGCACGGCTGGCAGGGTCAAGGTTGTTGGTGGGCTCGTCGAGGAGCAGCACATTGGCGCTGGAAGCCACGATGGTGGCAAGGGCCAGGCGTGTCTTCTCACCGCCGGAGAGCACTCCTGCGGGCTTGTCGACGTCGTCTCCGGAGAACAGGAACGACCCCAGGATTCCGCGGACCTCCGCGTCCTTCATGTCCGGAGCCGAGGACCTCATGTTTTCCAGCACAGTACGTTCGTGGTCCAGCGTTTCGTGCTCCTGGGCGTAGTAGCCCACCTTGAGGCCATGGCCCGGGATGATGTCGCCTGTGTCAGGCTTGTCGACGCCGGCCAGCATCCGCAGCAGGGTGGTCTTGCCGGCACCGTTGAGGCCGAGGATGACCACTTTGGATCCGCGGTCGATCGCCAGATCCACATCCGTGAAGATTTCCAGGGAACCGTAGGACTTGCTCAGACCTTCGGCGGTGAGAGGGGTCTTGCCACACGGTGAAGGGTCCGGGAAGCGCAGGGCGGCCACGCGATCGTTTTCACGAACGGCCTCAAGTCCGCCGAGGAGGCGTTCGGCACGCTTGGCCATGTTTTGTGCAGCGACAGCCTTGGTAGCCTTCGCGCGCATCTTGTTTGCCTGGTCGATCAGGACCTGGGCCTTCTTCTCAGCGTTGGCACGCTCACGCTTACGGGCCCGCTCATCGGTCTCACGCTGCTGGAGGTAACGCTTCCAACCCATGTTGTAGTAGTCGATCTGGGCACGGTTGGCGTCCAGGTGGTAGACCTTGTTGACCGTTGCCTCAAGCAGCTCCACGTCGTGGCTGATCACGATCAAGCCGCCCTGATGGTCCTTGAGGAAGTCCCGCAGCCAGGTGATGGAGTCCGCGTCCAAGTGGTTTGTCGGTTCGTCAAGCAGCAACGTCTCGGCTGAGGAGTAGAGGATGCGGGCAAGCTCCACGCGGCGGCGCTGACCACCGGACAGCGTTTTGAGCGGCTGGTTGAGGATGCGTTCGGGAAGGGCAAGGTTCGAAGAAATCGCGGCAGCCTCGGCCTCTGCGGCGTACCCGCCTCCGGCCAGGAATTCGGATTCCAGACGGTCGTACCGGTTCATGGCCTTCCGCTGGACGGACGCGTCCTCGCTGGCCATTTCCTGCTGTGCCTTCTTGAGCTTGCCGACAACCACGTCCAGGCCTCGAGCCGAGAGGATACGGTCGCGGGCGAGCTGTTCCATGTCCGGTGTCCTGGGATCCTGCGGCAGGTAGCCGATCTCTCCACTGCGGGTCACCTTGCCACCGGCGGGGAGTCCCTCACCGGCAAGGACGCGCGTCAGGGTCGTCTTGCCGGCACCGTTGCGGCCGACCAGCCCGATCTTGTCCCCTTTGTCCACCCTGAAGTTAACCTGGTCCATGAGCAGGCGTGCGCCGGCGCGGAGTTCGAGTTCCTGGACGGTAATCAATTCGGGTGATGCCTTTCAATGGGGAACGCCTGCGGGGACCGGTGGGTCCAATGAGTGCGGCGGGGTGTGGCCGTGAGAACAGCCTTTTCAAGTCTACCGGCACCCCGGCCATGGCCTGACATCCTCTTCCAACAGCGAAAACTGTGCCAACGGCCAAAGATTCCCGGAGCAGCCTTGTAGGGAGGCTCCAAAATCGCCGACTGTCCTCATCCGTATTGTCGAAGCCAGGGGAAACAAGCACTTTCATCGCACCCATCCCATCCGTTAGGACCCGACCATGAGCAAGACCGATACTGCCGCTGTGCAGCGGCCCACCACCTCCCGCAAACGCTGGAACGCAACCGACCTTGGACTCATCGCTGTTTTTGCAGCCCTCGTTGCAGCATCATCGATCGTCCCGGGCATTCCGGTGGGCGCCCTCGGTGTGCCCATCACCTTGGTGACCCTGACTGTGATGCTCAGCGGACTGGTTCTTGGAGCAGGGCGCGGCTTTGCCGCCGTCGGGCTGTATGTCCTGTTGGGCCTGGCAGGCCTGCCCATCTTCAGCGGTGGCCGCAGCGGTCTGGGTATCCTCGCGAGCCCTTCGGCCGGGTATATCATCGCCTTCCCGCTGGCGGCGGCGGCCACAGGCTACCTTGCCGCTGTGGTGATCCGCAGGACCGTCAAATACCGTGGACTTTGGCTGTTCGCTGCCACCATGGCCAGCAGCCTCGTGGTTGTCCATGGCCTGGGCATCCTTGGCATGATGGTCAACGCCAAACTCGACTTCAGCAAGGCACTCCTCGCTGACCTGCCGTTCCTTCCCGGGGACACCCTCAAGAACGTCCTGGCCGTGATCATCGCACTGGCAATTCACAAGGCCTTCCCGGATGTCCTGGTGCGTCGGGTTAAGTAGGGAAGATGAACAGCATCAGCTTCAACGGGGTCTCGGTGCGCGTGGCTGTCGACACCGGCGACGCACCCAAGACACTGCTGCACCGGTTTTCCCTGGAGCTCACGGAGCGTCGTATTGGCGTGATCGGCGCCAACGGCTCCGGCAAGTCCACATTTCTCCGGCTCTTCAACGGTCTGGTAGCTCCCACTGAGGGAACTGTTGTGGTGCATGGTCGCAGCACGGACTCGGATGTCCGCCGGGTGCGGGCGAACGTAGGTTTCGTTTTCACTGATCCCCTGTCCCAACTGGTCATGCCGACAGGGCGGGAAGATGTTGAGCTGTCCCTGCGGCGTTCCGTCAGGAACCCCAAGGAACGCACTGCCAGGGCTGAAGCCGTCCTCGATCGCTTCGGGCTGCTCCGGGTAGCCGACCAGAGCATCTACGAACTCTCCGGCGGAGAACGCCAATTGCTGGCGTTGGCAGCGGTTCTGGCCGTCAATCCGGGGGTTCTGGTCCTTGATGAACCATCAACCCTGCTGGACCTCCGGAACCGGGAACTCCTGCGCCGAACCATCTCCGGGCTGGACCAACAGGTCATCATGTCCACGCACGACCTCGACCTGGTTCTCGATATGGACCGGGTGCTGGTGGTGGAGGACGGCCGCATGGTGTTCGACGGCGGCGCAGCCGAAGCCGTGGCCCATTACCGTGCGCTGTGCGCCGGTGCCGCATCTGAACTGCCGTTGGAACGGTGGTCGAGGTGAGGGGCCACGGCTTCCTGCTCGCACAGTATGTACCTGGCAATTCCCTGATACACCGCACTCCCCTGTGGCTTAAATTCCTCGTGGTGGCGGCCTGTGGAACGGCATCGTTCCTCATTGTCGACTGGGCGGTTTCCCTGGCCGTGTTCGGCGTCATGGCCGGGCTCTTCCTGCTCAGTGGCGCAGGGTTCAAACGACTCCTGGGATCACTGTGGATGGTCACGCCCATCCTTCTGGCCATCGGTCTTTTCCAGTGGTGGCAGCTGGGTGGACCTACGGCGGCCCGCATAGTTCTGAATGTCCTGGTCTGCGTCGTGGCAGCTTCGGTGCTGACCGCCACCACCCCCGTTCAGGAATTGCTGGACGGCGTGGTGTCCATCTCCAAGCCGTTCCGCAGGTTCGGAGCCGATCCGGAACGCTTCGCGCTGACCATCGCAGTGATGCTCAGGAGCATCCCGTTCATTGCCGGTGCGTTCGCCGATGTCCGGGACTCCGCGCGCGCCCGTGGCCTTGAACGGAACCCCAGGGCGCTGGTCCTGCCGGTCTTCATCACCACCGTGGCCTATGCCCGTCAGACGGGTGACGCCCTCGCGGCCAGGGGCCTGGGCGAAGCCGACGACGCCACTTTGGGTCAGAGGCGCGAGTAACGCAACAGGCTGGCGGTGCCCATGCCTCCGGCGATGCTGATCATCGCCAGCCCAAGCGCAGCAGAGCCTGTCTCCCGGTACCGACTTCTGGCTTGGGCCAAAAGCCGCGTCACCAGAACGGCCCCCGATGCGCCGTACGCATGCCCCAACGCCAGCGCACCACCTTCACGATTCGCCCGGGCAGGATCCAAGCCCAAGTACTCCAGGCAGGCGATGGTTTGCGAGGCGAACGCCTCGTTGAACTCAATGAGGTCCACTGAGTCCGCTGCCACACCATGCCGCAAAAGCAGCCGTTCGGCGGCGTGGGCGGCACCGATGCCCAGCAACTCCGGATCAACACCGGCGGTGTCGTTTCCAAGCACCTCGAGGCCGTCCGTCGCACCCATCGAGCGTGCCCGCGCCAGGGAGGTCACCACGACGGCGGAGGCGGCGTCCGCGTCGAAGCACGAGTTCGCTGCCGTGACCGTTCCACCGGGAACGAAGGCAGCCGGGAAGCGGGCCATCAAGGCGGGTCGCAGCGACGGCCTGGGACCGTCGTCGGTAACCACCAGCGTGCCATTGCTTGTAAGGGGAACGATTTCCCCCGAGAACTTCCCGGCCGCGGCAGCCTCCGCTGCGCGGCGGTGGCTGCGGAGGGCATATTCGTCTTGCCTCTCCCGGGTCACGCCGAAAGACCCGGCAACATTTTCCGCCGCGACTCCCATATCCGGGTCGCCGAACTCTGGCGGCACGAAGGTGGCCCGGGAGTAGAACTCGAGGCCGCCGTCGTGATCCCGGGTGGCCCGGGCCGGTGCGGTACTGATGCTTTCGACGCCACCGGCCAGGAACAGCGGATCACCACCGGCAGCGACCAGCCGGGACGCCAGCGCTATGGCGTCCAGCCCTGAGCCGCACTGACGGTCAACCGTGAGACCCGGGACAGTGACGGGCAGGCCTGCCTGAAGGGCGGCGTATCTGGCGAGGTTCCCACCACCGCCCACAGCATTTCCGATGATGACATCGTCCACCTCAGCAGGCTCCACTCCTGTGGACTCCAACAGTGAAGCCAGCACCGGCGCCAGGAGCTCCGGCGCCCGGAGCTGCTTGAGCTGCCCGTTGGCCCGGCAAATTGGCGATCGAAGGGCAGCAATGATGACGGGTTGACGGTTCGGGTCGGTTTCCGCCCCGATGCTAACCAAGAGGCTGCGCCCGGGGATCGTGGTTCTTGATCCAGTCCAACAGCACCTTCCGGCTGACTTTGCCACGATCCGTCATGGGAAGTTCGGACAGGAGATAGAACTGCTGCGGCCATTTATCCCGCGCCAGCAGGCCGTCGAGCCCGGTGCGGAGCTGCGTCGCCGTCACGGCACCATAGGCAGGAACGACGCCGGCAATCACCTTTTGGCCCCGGATATCGTCAGGTGCACCGGCGGCGACCGCCATCTCGATGCCCGGAATTGAGGCCATGGCCAGTTCCACCTCGTGCGGATAGACGTTCTTCCCTGAGGTGACGATCATGTCCGAACGCCGGCCCAGGATGTGGAGGACTCCCTCGCGGAGGTAGCCCTGGTCCCCTACTGTGTACCAGCCGTTGAGACAGCGCAGAGCGTGACCGTCGTCGCCCCACAAATAGCCATTGCTGACCATGCCGCTGCGCACGCTGATGTTGCCGTGGATACCGTCGGGCAAGGCGACGCCGGCGTCGTCGAGAATGCTGAGCTCCACTCCGGGAAAGGGAGTTCCGATGCCTGTGCCCCCCACGTCCAGGGGTTCACCTGCAGCCAGCCGGGTCCCCGAGACGAAACTCAACTCCGAGGCGCCGTAGTACTCGTAGATGGCAGCATGCGGTGCCCAGCGCCTGGCAGCCTCAAGGGTCCGCGCATCCAGTTTCGAACCGGCACAGATAATACTGCGGATTCCGGACGCGTCCACGTCGCCCGCCAGGCCCCGTTCACTCAGCAACCGCAGCATGGTGGGCGCAAGGACCAAACGGGTGATGCCGTCATGGCTGATGGACGCGTGGGCGTCGCCGACATCGAAAGACTCGAGGGTGTGGAATGCGGCGCCCGCGTAGAGGCACTCGGAGAGCGCATAGAGGTTCAGGCTCGCCGAAAGCGGGCCCGGCGCCAACGTATGGTCGTCCTGCGAGAGCCCGAAGAATTCGATGGAAGCCTCGAACGACACCTGCCAGGAGCGACGGGAACGGGTGAACGCTTTGGGAACGGAAGTGGTACCCGAGGTCAGGCCCACCAGGAATGTGCTGGACGGATCTCCGTCCTGGAGACTGTTTCCGCCGGCTGCGCCGGACGCGCCAGCCGCGCCTGAGTTGCTAAGGCGCGAGGCAACGTCCTCAATCATTGGACCCGGCCACAGGGGGTCGAGGACCGCGCAGCGCCGCTCCCCCGCGACCGCCGCGGCGTACCGCTCAACGAAGCCAACAGAGTTGGGTTCGGCGAGCACCGTGGTGGTGCCGCAGGCAACCAGCAGTCCCGCTGCAGCGTCGCGCAGTCCGGCCCACGTGATGCGGTTGCTGCCCACGACGACGGCAGTGTCGTGAGGGCGGTCTTCAGCCCAGATGTGAAGTTTGTCCAGGAAAGGCATCCAGCCAATTTTACGGCAGTGTCCGCACCTCGGCAGCAAAAGTGACGTCTATTCTGACAGTATGAGTTTCAACGATGGCGCGCAGCTTGACCCGTCCCAAGTGGAGGACCGACGCGGCGGTGGTATGGGCAGAGGGACCAAGATCGGTGGTGGCATCGGTGGTGGCATCGTGGTGCTGCTGCTGGCCCTCTTCGGTATCAACCCCAACATCCTCGGAGACCTGACCGGCGGAGGGAGTCCCCCTCCCGCCGTCGAAAGCGGGACCGGAGCGGGGGGCGTTCAGGAATGCCAGACCGGCGCTGACGCGGACAAGCGCCTCGACTGCCGCATCACCGGCACCGTTAACAGCCTCAACGCTTTCTGGCCCGACTACCTGGCCCAGTACAACGTGAAATACTCCCGGCCCGGGACAGTCATCTTTGACCAGGCCACCAACACCGGGTGCGGTCCGGCCACAACGGCTGTTGGACCGTTTTACTGCCCCGCCGACGTGAAGGCCTATTTCGACCCTGGATTCTTCGACGAACTGGTGACGCGGTTTGGCTCATCAGGCGGCCCGCTCGCCCAGGAGTACGTGGTGGCCCACGAGTTCGGACACCATATCCAAAACATCCTGGGCAATCTCGACCGGGCACAGCAGGACCCTCAAGGACCTCAATCGGGAGGCGTTCGGGTGGAACTGCAAGCCGATTGCTATGCAGGGCTGTGGGTTCGCCACGCCACTACGCAAACCGATGCCAGCGGCAAACCTTTCCTTGATCCCCTCACCGAGCAGGACCTGCAGGACGCGCTCTCGGCCGCTTCCGCCGTCGGAGACGACCGGATCCAAAAGGCGGCCACCGGGCGGGTGTCCCCCGAGTCGTGGACGCATGGATCCAGCCAACAACGGCAGAAATGGTTCTACCAGGGGTACAGCACCGGTGACATCAACAAGTGCGATACCTTCGGCGTCGCCACCCCGTAGCTTGGCCGCTTAAGCCGCTTAGGCCGTTTAAACGAAGGGAAGGGTTCCGGGCGTAGTGCCCGGAACCCTTCCCTTTAGCTGCATTACCCGCAGTTGCGGGCGAAACTCCAGATCAGATGTTGAAGCCGAGGGCCCGCATCTGGTCCTTGCCGTCGTCGGTGATCCGCTCCGGACCCCACGGCGGCATCCATACCCAGTTCAGGCGCCAATCGTCAACAACTCCGTCGAGGGATTTGCCAACCTGCTCTTCAAGCACATCCGTGAGCGGGCAGGCCGCCGTGGTCAGTGTCATGTCGATCAGGAGGGCGCCGTCCTCATCGGAGTACTTGAGGCCATAGAGAAGGCCAAGGTCCACCACGTTGACTCCGAGCTCGGGGTCAATGACGTCCTTGAGCGCTTCCTCGATGTCCTCAAGGCTGGTGCGCGCCGCGTTGATTTCGGTCATGGAACGATCCTAACTAGGCCTGCACAGCAGGAGCAACGGCAACGCCGGCGCCTGGCGCATAGCGGTCGTAACCCTCTTCTTCAAGGCGGTCGGCGAGCTCGGGGCCGCCTTCCTCAACAACCTTGCCGTCCACGAACACGTGGACGAATTCCGGCTTGATGTAGCGCAGGATACGGGTGTAGTGCGTGATGAGCAGGGTGCCCATGTTGCCGGCGTCGTGCGCACGGTTCACGCCTTCGGAGACAACCTTCAACGCATCCACGTCCAGGCCGGAGTCGGTCTCGTCCAGGATGGCGAACTTCGGCTTGAAGAGTTCGAGCTGCAGGATCTCCACGCGCTTCTTCTCACCACCGGAGAAGCCTTCGTTGACGTTGCGCTGGGCGAAGTCGGCGTCAATGCGCAGCTGCTGCATGGCAGCCTTGACGTCCTTGGTCCAGGTACGCAGTGCCGGTGCTTCGCCGTCGATAGCGGTCTTGGCAGTGCGCAGGAAGTTGGTCATGGTCACACCGGGGACCTCCACCGGGTACTGCATGGCCAGGAAGAGGCCGGCGCGGGCGCGCTCGTCAACGCTCATGTCCAGCACGTTCTCGCCGTCAAGCGTGATGGTGCCGCTGGTCACCGTGTAGCGCGGGTGGCCGGCGATGGTGGAGGCGAGGGTGGACTTGCCCGAACCGTTCGGTCCCATGATGGCGTGTGTTTCGCCGGTCCTGATGGTCAGGCTGACGCCCTTCAGGATCTCCTTGGTGCCCTGCTCCGTCTCAATGCTGACGTGCAGGTCGTTGATCTCAAGAGTAGACATGCTCTTCTTTCTTTTCGTTCGTAAGTCTGGCGGTACTGGGCGCTCAGTAGTTCTCTACCGAAGCGCCGTTCACAACGTTGGTCACGTCCACGTAAACGTCGTCGCCATCGAGGGTGACAGCGAAGACGGGGACGGGATCGTAGGCGGGCAGTTGGAGGGGTTGTCCGCTGCGGAGATCGAACTGGGAACCGTGCCCCCAGCATTCGATCGCGCAGCCTTCAATTTCACCTTCGGACAATGAAATATCCGCATGCGAGCAGGTATCGCCAATGGCGTGGATTTCGCCCATCGAATCCCTGACGATCGCTACAGGATAGTCATCAATGAGGACCCGCAGGGCCTGCTTGACCTGGATGTCGTTGGCGTTGCATACCAGTTCGCCCTTGGTTTGTTCACTCATGCTTGTCCGGACTGCCTGTCTTTGTTGGGGGTCTTCGTTAGTTTTCAGTCGCGGCGAGCTCGCGCTCAACGGCGTCCGTCAGGCGATCTTCAATGGCCGGTACGTTGATCTTCTGGATGATCTCGTTGAGGAAGCCGCGGACCACAAGCCTGCGGGCAACTTCTTCCGGAATACCGCGGGCCATGAGGTAGAAGAGGTGCTCGTCATCGAAACGTCCGGTGGCGCTGGCATGGCCCGCGCCGGCAATGAGTCCCGTCTCGATCTCGAGGTTCGGCACCGAGTCGGCACGGCAGCCATCGGTCAGAACCAGGTTCTGGTTCTTCTCGTAGCTGTCGGTTCCTTCGGCATTCTTCTGGATCAGGACATCGCCAACCCAAACGGTGTGTGCGCCCTTGCCCTGCAATGCACCCTTGTAGAGAACGTTGGACACGCAGTTTGCCTGACCGTGGTCAACGAAGGTGCGGTGCTCAAGGTGCTGGCCGGCGTCGGCAAAGTAGAGTCCGAAGAGTTCAACCTCGCCGCCCGGAGCAGCAAAGCGTGCTGTCGGGGTGACACGGACGAGGTCGCCACCGAGGCTGACCACGATGTGCTTGAACTTGGCATCGCGGCCAATCTTCGCCTGCTGGGAAGAAGCGTGAACGGAGTCGTCGTTCCATTCCTGCAGGGAAACAACGGTCAGCTCAGCGCCGTCCTCGAGAACGATCTCCACGTTTTCGGACACAACGGCCGAACCTTCGTGGCCCAGAACCAGGACACCCTTGGAGAATTTCTCCGCCACCACAACAATGTGCTGTGCGGCGGCGTCGGTTCCGGCTCCGGTCAGAGTGACCGTGATCTCGGACTCGAGAGAGGTTTCCGAGGGAACCGTGATGACGGTAGCTTCCTTGAAACCGCCCCAGGCGTTGGCCGAAACACGGTCCTCCGGAATACCGGCCGAACCAATGCGGTGGTCGTCGCGACCAACGGTCTCGACGGTCACGCCTGCAGGCGCCGACACCGAAACAGCCGGTGCCGCGCCGGTGAGGGCATCGGAGTGCAGGCCACGGAGGCGACGCAACGGGGTGAACCGCCAGTCCTCCTCGAGCCCGGTCAATGCCTTGAAATCCTCAAGGTTGTACGAGGTCAGGCGGCCTGCACGGGAGCTGTCCGGAACACCGACGCCGCCACCGTGCGAGTGGCTCTTGGCCGAAGCGCCCGCCAGCGGGCCCGCGGAGGGCTGCTCCGACGTCGTGCTGGTGTTTGTTCCGGTATTGACGGGCGAGAGGTTCTCGCCTTCCTCCGTGAAGCCGTCGATAAAGGGCTGTGCTGAAGGCGCTCCGATGCGGGCCTTTTCAGTAGTGATATCAGTCATTATTAACCGACGGATCCTTCCATCTGAAGTTCAATCAAGCGGTTCAGCTCGAGGGCGTATTCCATGGGCAGTTCGCGGGCGATCGGCTCGATAAAGCCGCGCACGATCATGGCCATGGCCTCGTCCTCCGGCATTCCGCGGGACATCAGGTAGAAGAGCTGTTCTTCGCTGACACGGGAAACGGTTGCCTCGTGGCCGAGCACGACGTCATCCTCACGGATGTCGATGTACGGGTACGTGTCCGACCGCGAAATGGTGTCCACCAGGAGTGCATCACAGCGGACCGTGTTGGCCGAGTGCTTGGCGCCCTCGCGGACCTGGACCAAACCGCGGTAGGCAGCACGGCCACCACCACGGGCAACGGACTTGGAAATGATGGAGCTCTTGGTGTTCGGCGCAATGTGGACCATCTTTGAGCCGGTGTCCTGGTGCTGGCCCTCGCCGGCGAAGGCGATGGACAGTGTCTCACCCTTGGCGTGCTCGCCAACGAGGTAGACGGCCGGGTACTTCATGGTCACCTTGGAACCGATGTTGCCATCGACCCACTCCATGGTGGCGCCCTCTTCGCAGATGGCGCGCTTGGTGACGAGGTTGTACACGTTGTTGGACCAGTTCTGGATGGTCGTGTAGCGGACGCGGGCGCCCTTCTTCACGATGATTTCCACAACAGCCGAGTGCAGCGAGTCCGAGGTGTAGATCGGAGCCGTGCAACCTTCGATGTAGTGCACGTAGGAGTCTTCATCCGCAATGATCAGCGTGCGCTCGAACTGACCCATGTTTTCCGTGTTGATGCGGAAGTATGCCTGGAGCGGGATGTCGACGTGCACTCCCTTGGGCACATACACGAACGATCCGCCCGACCATACAGCCGTGTTCAGCGACGCGAACTTGTTGTCGCCTACGGGGATGATGGTGCCGAAGTACTCCTGGAAGATCTCCGGGTGCTCGCGCAGCGCGGTGTCGGTGTCCAGGAAGATGACGCCCTGGGCTTCCAGGTCCTCGCGGATCTGGTGGTAGACAACCTCGGACTCATACTGGGCAGCTACACCCGATACGAGGCGGCTGCGCTCAGCTTCCGGGATGCCCAGTTTCTCGTAGGTGTTCCGGATGTCCTCGGGAAGGTCTTCCCACGTTGCCGCCTGCTTTTCGGTGGAACGCACAAAGTACTTGATGTTGTCGAAATCGATGCCCGAGAGGTCTGCACCCCAGGTAGGCATGGGTTTGCGGTCGAAGTACTTCAGGCCTTTCAGGCGCAGATCGAGCATCCATTCGGGCTCGTTCTTCTTCGAGGAGATGTCGCGGACGACCTCCTCGTTGAGGCCACGACGGGCATTGGCGCCTACGTCGTTCTTGTCGGCCCAGCCGTACTCGTAGTTTCCGATACCGTGCAGTTCGGGATTCTTCTCCAGAATCTCCGAGATCACAGTGCCGTCGGCTACCGCTTTCTCTGCTATTTGGTCCGTCATCACGGCCTTTCTTGCTGGTTGTTAGATTCCTGATACGGGCTCTTGGGTTGCACTTCGGCGCCTGGGGGCACCGTGGCAGCCAATCGCCCGGTAGGTATATGGGTGGTGCACACATGTCCGCCCTGAGCGAGCGTCGAGAGGCGCCGGACGTCAACTCCCACCAAACGGGAGAAAACCTTGGTCTCGGCATCGCAGAACACCGGAAATTCTGCGGCGAGGCGTTGAATGGGGCAATGCCCTTGGCAAAGCTGCACGCTGGACAACGCTGCGGGCAACGGCGCCTTGGCTTCAATTGAATGGGCGGAAGCGACAAAGGCGTCGCGGCTCAGGGCCTTCGACAACGCCATGGCCCTGGCGGTGATATCGTCCCCTGCGGCCTGGACTTCGGGTGCATAGCGCCGCTCCATGTCCGCGAAACGCTCTTCCGCATACTCACGGACTGCGTCTTCGCCGGCAAGTTCCTGAAGGCGCCGCAAAGCCGAACTGGCGATATTAAGGTAGTCGTCGCCCAATGTGGACTGTCCTTGGGAACTGAGGACATAGCGGCGCGCCGGACGGCCCGCACCGGAACCAGCCTTGGCAACGCGTTTGACTTCAATGAAGCCACTTCGTTCCAAGTGGTCAAGGTGCCTGCGAACGGCGGCCGGAGTAAAGCCGAGGAGATCTCCCAGCTCTGCTGCGCTGACGGGACCATTCTCGAGCACAGCGCTGAGGACGCGGTCACGGGTGCGGTCATCCGCGTCCGGCAGCGAGGGCGAGGCAACGAAAGCCTCTCCCGCTGCAGCATGCCGCTTTTGGGGCATGGATACTGGACTGCTCATGGAATACACAACACAATCATGTCGTAATTTGTTTCACGCATCCAGTAAGGCAAGACTGACCTGGGTTCGCCGCCAAGTGTGACCGTACTACTTCACGTAGAATACTTTGGTGCGATCACCCGAATCTCCTGTCCTCACCATAGATGGACTCATCAAGGATGTAGGCCCTTTGGCCTCCCTCGACGGCAAAATGTTACGGGTGGTCAGTGGACTGTCCCTGGTGGCAGAGCGAGGCCAAGTAACCGCACTTCTCGGTGCGAACGGGGCCGGCAAGACGACGACGCTCGAATGTGCCCAAGGCCTGCAGAAGCGAACCGGCGGTTCCATCTCCCTTCTTGGAGCGGATCCGGATACTGCAGGTGCTGAGCTGCGTGCCCGGGTAGGTGTGATGCTCCAGGACGGTGGCCTGCCGCCGTCGGCCCGTCCCATCCCGCTGTTGCGCCACGTGGCGGGCATGTACAAAAGCCCCATGGACGTCGATGCCCTGGTGGAGCGGCTGGGAATCAACCAATTCAGCAGGACCGGAGTGCGCCGCCTTTCCGGAGGCCAGAAGCAGCGGCTGGCATTGGCGGCCGCTTTGGTGGGAAACCCGGAGATCCTGTTCCTTGATGAACCCAGTGCCGGCCTCGATCCACAGTCGCGGCAAATGGTGTTCGAACTCATTGCAGAACTCCGGGATGCCGGAATGGGCATCGTGCTCACCACTCACCTGATGGACGACGCCGAGCGGCTGGCGGACTACGTCTACATCATTGATCGCGGGCACAATGTGGCCGAAGGGACCGTTGCTGAACTCCTCAGGCATGACCACTCCGCTGACTCCGGCGCCTCGGACCGGACCCTGTACTTTGATGCACCTGCAGGCCTCGACTTCACAGGGGTCATCGGTGCCGGACTGTCCATTACCGAGTCGCGTTCCGGAAGCTACGCCATTACCGGCGCCATTACCCCGGCGGACCTTGCCGCTCTGACTGCCTGGTGGGCGGAACGGAACATCATGCCTGCATCGCTGCGCCTGGAATCACGAAGCCTTGAAGATGTCTTCCTCGACATCTCCGGAAGGGACCTCCGATGAACGGCCTTCTCGCCCCCAATGCGGGGCCGGCGTCCCTGCCCCGCCGCATCATGCAGCAGGGGCGGTACGAAACCGTCACCATGCTGCGCAACGGTGAACAACTCATCCTCGCCATTGTCCTGCCGCTGATGGCGCTGGTGGGCTTGGTTGTCACTCCCCTGCTGGACGGTCTTGGCGCGTCACGGGTAGATACTGCCACGCCCGGCATCCTGGCCCTCTGCGCCATGTCCACGGCCTTCACCGGACAAGGCATTGCCACGGGATTCGATCGCCGGTACGGCGTTCTCCGGTTCCTTTCCACAACACCGCTTGGCAGAGGCGGGCTTATTGCAGGGAAGATCCTTGCCGTCTTGGTGGTTCTGTTCCTCCAGGTCCTGGTAGTGGGTGCCGTGGCCGGTTTCCTCGGATGGCAGCCACGCCCGGAAGCCTGGCTGCCCGGACTTGGCTTGCTGGTACTTGGTGCCGCGGCCTTCACGGCACTGGGCCTGCTCGTTGCCGGAACTGTGCGACCCGAGGCCACTCTCGCCATCACCAACTTGCTCTGGATACTGCTCGGCGCGCTGGGCGGAATCGTCGTTCCGGCCGATCGCTTGCCGGCGGTATTGCAGGGCATTGTGCATTTCCTGCCTTCCGGGGCACTCGGGCAAGGACTGCGGGACACGTTCCTGCAAGGCATGATTCCTTTGCCTGCCGTTCTGATCCTGCTGTTGTGGACTGTGCTGGCAGGCGGCGCGGCCATCCGCTGGTTCAAGTGGAACTAATAAAATCCGAGCAGAACTGAGAAGTGAGAAAACTGTGAGCACGGCATCGCGCCTCCCGAAAACCATTCAGCAGTGGACGTCCAAACTGCCCACCGAGGTCAACACCGCCGTGCGTCGGCTGGCGTTGCTGTCCCTCATCGGGCAGACCATCCTGGTGGTGACAGGTGGTGCTGTGCGCCTCACGGCATCGGGCCTCGGCTGCCCAACGTGGCCCCGCTGCACCAGCGACTCTTTGGTCAACACCCCCGAAATGGGCGTCCACGGCTTCATTGAGTTCGGCAACCGTCTGCTGACCTTCGCCCTCGCCGCCGTCGCACTGCTCATGTTGGTGTACTTGTGGAACCTCCGCAAGCAGCGCCGGGACCTTTTCCTGCTGGCACTTGGCCTTCTCGCCAGCATCCCCGCGCAGGCCGTAATCGGCGGCATCACTGTGCTGTCCAACCTCAACCCCTGGGTTGTTGGTTTGCATTTCCTCGTCTCCATGGCATTGGTGGTCTTTGCGACCCTTCTGGTCAACAGGGCGTACGGGCGCACGGGCCGCTTCATGAACCGGACCCTGCCGCCGCTTCCTTCGGTAACACGCCCGGTGATGATGGCAGTTGCCGTCTTCTCTGCACTCTCGGTCATGCTCGGCGTCGTGGTCACAGGCGCCGGCCCGCACGCCGGGGATGCCGATGCTCCGAGGAACGACCTCGACTGGGATCTCTTCTCCCACATCCACGCGATCCCGGCCTACCTCATCACGGCGGGCACGCTCCTCGCAGTGTTCCTGGTGGTACGGCGCAGGATCAGCGGTCCGTTCCGCACGGCGGCCTACCTCCTGCTGGGCGTGACTTTGCTTCAGGCGGCCATTGGATTCACCCAGTACTACAACGGCATTCCGGCGCTTCTGGTGGGAGCTCACATGTTGGGGGCGGCACTGCTCATGAGCGCCGCCACCAACGCGGCCGATGTCGCCAGGCACAGTCCGGTCAACTAACCGCGAATCAACTGTGCGGGGTCGGCCCTGGATGCAACGAGGGCAGGGTACGCGGCAGCGATGGTGCCGCTGAATGTGCCGGCGCCGATTCCCCACAGTGCCGCAAACCAGGGAATTGCCGGACTCCAGCCCTCACTCGCCGCATAGGCAAGGACGGCACCCATGCCGATCGCGGCCCCCGCTGCTCCGCCGATCGCCCCAACCAGGGCCCCTTCCAAAAGAAACATGCTGCCCAGGGGTCCGCGCCGCATACCGAGTGCCCGGCGCAAGGCGATCTCATTGAAACGCGCCGTCACTCCGAGATACATGGTGGTGCCGGCGCTAAGGCAGGCTATGGCCAAAAGGATTGCCGAGACTATCGCTACCAGTCGGCCAAGGTCCGAGTTGATGCCTTGCTTGAGTTCACGAAGATCTGCCACAGTTTCAACCTGGACGGAACCGGTATTGACCGGGTTCAACGCCTTGGGAAGTGCCTCGGCGACTGCGGCAGGCATTCCCGGGTCCGTCCGCAGAACCAGGCTCGCAGCCATCCTGTCCGTCACGGGATAGGAGCCCACCCCTACCATCACAGCCTCTGCGAGGATGGGATCCCGCCCTGGGTCCGCAATGAGGCCCACCACCGGAACGGGTTGTCCATAGAGCCAGACGACGACGCCGGGCCCAGGCTTCCCGATGCCGAGTTCCTGGGCGGCCCCCTGGCCAAGGAAGGCTACAGGCCCGCCGAAGGACTGATCGAGCAGCGCCGGGTCACCAAAGGAAACCTTGGTCCCCTGGATGTTCAGGTACCCGGAGTCGGCCACCCTGACCGCTCCACCAAATACGGGCTGATCGGAAAGGGAACCAGGGCGGAACGTCGACGGCGTCACAACGGAAGCCGATAGATCGGCGATAATTCCGCCCCCACGGACCCCGTTGAGCTGTTCAGCCCGTTCGAGATCGGACCTGACCGCGTCCCACGACGGGTACCCGCTTTCTCGACTGGCCCTGACCTCGTCGCTGGCTGCGGCGTCGATGCGGGTGGCCACTTTAATGGCGGCGCTTTCGCTGAGGCCTATGGCTGCGACCAATCCACCGCTGCCGATCAGTAAGGCCAGAATCAGCAGCAGCGCCTTCGCTGGACGTCCTGTGAGGGCTGAGATCGCTTCCGCGACGAGATCCGTGAACTCACTTGTGCGGTGGCGCTCAAGGGCATGGCTGGGTTGGGTCTCCTCAATGTTCCGACCCGCGGTCTGACGGGGCGATGGGCCAGTGTCGCTGATTACCATGCCGTCGCGCATCGCAATGACACGGTCTGCCGACGCAGCAATGCCGGGATCATGGGTGACCGTCACAACCGTGGTCCCGCCGTCGTGCAGTTCCCGCAGGTGCTGCAGCACAATCGCGCCGTTGGCGGTGTCCAAACTGCCGGTCGGCTCGTCTGCAAGGACGACGTCCGGAGCCCCGACCACAGCTCGCGCAATAGCGAGCCTTTGCCGTTCGCCGCCGGAGAGTGTGGTGGCTGGAGTGGCGATGCGATGGTCGAGGCCAAAACGCGACAGTTGCGGGCCCACAAGCGCTTTCTGATGCGCCGGCTTGATCCCTCGCGCCCGCAGGCCCAAGGCCGCGTTCCGCGCTGTTGAGTCGCGGCCCACCACATGGGAATCCTGGAAGACAAAGCCAAACGTGCGTGCCCGGCTTTCGGCGCGTTGACCCTCGGTATAGCTCGCAGTATCAGCGCCGCGAACCAGGTAAGTGCCACTCGTCATCGTATCCAGCAGCCCCAGGATGTTCAGGAGCGTCGATTTTCCAGAGCCGGAGGGCCCAACTATCGCGACAAACTCCCCCACATGGATATCCAGGTCGATGCCGCCGAGAGCTTTTGCTCCAGGAAACGAACGGGCGACACCACGCAGGCTCAGCAGCGGTGGCCGGCCGGCGGTGGGTTCGGCGGTCAGCTGGTCCTTCACACTTGCCCGATCATGGCAGCCGGACATGATCGCCGACGGCAACTTCGCTAACGTCTGCGATGGCGGCCCACCCATCGGCTTGGCCTGTGACGGTGACGGCAACACGTCTGAAATCGGAACCGGTTTCCACGTCAACGAACGCAGTGCCTGACTCCTGACGGATGGCGATCAGCGGGACGGCCAGGGAAGTCGGTGCTTCGGTCGTCGCAGTGACGGTCACAGTTTGACCGGCCCCAAGTCCCGCAGTCCCGGGAGCGAGCGGCAAGGTGATGTCCTTGCCCGGGATGTCGCTGCTGTCAGGTGCCCCTGGGATGAAAGCACTGATCCCGGATACTTTCGTATCGAGCACTGCCGAACCGGCGTGGACCGTAACAGGGGCTCCCACGGGAAACGACTCGGCTTGGAGAACATCGGCGCGCGCAACGATGGTGTCAGGGGCGATGGTGACGCTGGCGACAACGCCGTCCTCCCCGAGGACGGTTCCCGGTTGAGCGATGGATGCGATCTTGCCAGCATCACCGGGAATCTGAACAAACTCCTGCCAGCGGAACATGACACCTGCTGTGGAGGGGGCCTCGCCCCCGTTGCCGTCGGCCGCTGTTGTGGGCGCTTTCGAACCGGCAGCCCGATACCAGCTGGAGAGCCCCTCTTGTGTTCCGGCGTCGAAAGTTCCCGTGGCGGCCACAGGAAAGCCAAAGGCGTTCAGTGCCTCCTGAAGGCCTTTGATGTCAGGCCCGGACTGTCCCGGGGAAATGTCTCTGTAGAGCGGAACGCCGGAGGGAAGGATGAGAAGGGGGCGGCCGGAGACCACGGCCACGAGCTGCCCCGGGACGAGCTCATCGCCGGCCGATTTGGCGCTCGAGGTGACCACCAGGCGGGCAATCCCGACGCCGGGGGTCGCCTTGATGGCCGACTGCGCCCCGGCTACTACCTTGCCGGACAGGATGACTTGCTTTGCGACCGCGCGCCTTTCCACTGCCGCGGAGACTGGCACCGTCTGTTGGGTGGCCTGGGGTGTTTCGGCCCCCGCCGCTGACGATATGCCGGCCCAGTACGCGGCGCCCAGCCCGGCAAGGACAAGGACCAATACCAACGGGACGAGCCACCACCGCTGAACGCGCCTCATGGCGGAATTGAGCTGGGCTTCAGCCTTTGGCCCGGTGTCAGAGCCTCGCATCAGCCACGCCGTGATCCCTCAAGACTTGTTTGGCCCGTTCGACAGATGCAGCCTTCTGGTCGGCCACTTCATTGAGTTCGGCCTGATGGTCTTTCATTTGCGCGGCCTCGTACTGGGCGAATATGTCATACGGGGTTTGTGCCCCGCCGCTTGAGTCCTTGCACCCGAGGTCCAGTAGAACTGTCCGGATCTCGTCCTCCTTGGAATCTGAGGTTTTGACAGTCCAGGAGTTTTCCGCGGCAAGCTTCAGGCCTTTGGTGGCAATGCAGGATTCCCAGGCCTCACGGTAGCCCAGATACTCGGGATCGCGTTCCGTAAGCGCTGCAGCAGTCTGCACCATGCGGTTCGAGAGGCCCGCGTCACCGGCAAGCCCGGCAAGGAGCTCCGGAAATCCAGCTCGACCAACGGAGCTTGAGCATTTCTCATACATTTGCTCATCGGCAGGACTGACTTCGGTGACCTTCTTCTCGCGGATGCCTTGGATCACGCGCGTCTCGGGGACATTGCCGTTCCGTGCAGCCAAGGGCCGCGACCACTGTCCGTAGCTAAAGTCCTGGAGGGCTCTGCCGTCACCGCCCCAGCCAACCATGATGTGGCCGGACGCACGCACGCAATCCTCGATGAGATAGGCAACTGCCGAGTTCACCAAAACGTTTTCCTTGTCCGTGTACCAGTATTTGTCCATAGGCAGTATTACCTCGCCGGTGGTCTCGTTCAGGGAGGCCTTGACGCCGACAGCGACGCTGCGGTCAACCACGGGAAGAGTTTCAGTCGGTGGCGGCGGTGGCGCGGCCTTGGGACCACTGCACGCAACTGCGATGACCGCGATTATCACCGCGAGGAACAGGGCGCTGGCTGGACGCCGCTTCGGGGTCCGCATTGCTAGCCCCAAACGCTGGAAATCTCATCATCCCAGTTGCGGCCGGAGTACATGGTCTCGGACCGGAGGTCGTTGTTCGCGTTGCCTCCCCGATAGATAAGCCTGTATCCGCCGTAGTTGAGATCGTTGTAGAAGTATACGTAAGGGGAGGCAGGGTCCGCGGCCGGGCCAACCACGATGGAACTCGCCCTGTCATTTGCGGGATCGCCAACATACGAGGTCACCCAGTTGAAGGTGCGCGGGGTTCCCGTAAACCAATAATCGTCGTAGAAGCACACCCTGGCCGTTGAGCATGCCGGTGCGGCTTGGGCTGCGCTCACTCCTGTCAGGACCGAGGCTGACGCTACTGCCAAAACACCCGCCGTGCGAAGTACCGCTTTCATGATTTCCCCAATGCCCGAGTTGGATCGGAACAACGTTGTTCCTCCACGCACGGTAGGTCCCCAAAGCACCACCTAGACTCAAAAAGGGCTCATCTAGGTGGCGCTTTCATCAAATTTGAGTGGTCCGATCGCCAAAATAGGTGGTGGAGCACGCCATCTAGGTGCTCAGCTCCGGCTGACTTTCGTTGGGTCGTGAGCGGGCGATTCCACAAGCGGTAGGGATGTGAGTGGGCGTTCCGTTAACGGAACGACGCCGGCACTTTGGTGAGTGCCGACGTCGTCGGATGCTGGCTGCGATTAAGAACGCTGGAGTCAGCCGCCGATGATCGGTGAACCGATGAAGGGATCCACGGCCAGGGCGATGAAGAGGAGCGTCAGGTAGCTGATGGAGCCGTGGAAAACCTTCATGGCGCCCTTGTTGGAGACGTCGCCGCCCTGTGCACGCTTGTAGAGGGCGTGGCTTTCGTAGAGGAACCATGCCCCGGCCGCTACCGCGATGACGGTGTAGACCCAGCCAGCACGGCCGACGGGGACCATCAGCAACGAGCAGGCAACCATGGCCCAGGCGTACAGGACAACCTGCACCGAAACGACCTTGGCACCGGCGATGGCGCCCAGCATGGGCACGTTGGCGTTGCGGTAATCCTCGCCGTAACGCATGGACAGCGGCCAGTAGTGCGGCGGTGTCCACAGGAAGATCACCATGAAGAGCACGATCGCGGGCCACTCAACGGTGTTGGTGACCGCCGCCCATGCAATGAGTACGGGGAAGCAGCCGGCGGCACCGCCCCACACGATGTTCTGAACAGTGCGGCGCTTGAGGATCATCGTGTAGATGACCACGTAGAACACGATGGCGCCGAGGCCAAGCCATGCGGAGAGCGGGTTGGCGCCAAACCAAAGAATTGCGATGGATGCTGCGCCCAGGACCCATGCGAAGACCAGTGCTTCGCGCGGTGTCACTTCGCCTGTAACCAGGGGCCGCTTCTCTGTGCGGTGCATCAGTTTGTCGATGTCGCGGTCAATGTAGCAGTTGAAGACGCCGGCACTGCCGGCAGCGAAGGCGCCGCCCACAAGGGTGGCCAGGATCAAGCCGATGGACGGGAACCCGCGCTGCGCGAAAATCATGGTGGGCAGCGTGCTGACCAGGAGCAGCTCGATGACACGGGGTTTGGTCAGAGCCAGATACGCCTTTAATTTACGTGAAGTTCCGATGCTTCCCCGGGCCGGGGAAGCGTTGACGGGCGTATCAGTTGTGCTCACGGCGGCAGTCACTCTGTTCTATGCTCTGGGGTTCTCGCAGCGGATGACGTCCCGGCTTTCGAAAGCAAACACGGGCGCATGAACCGCTGGTGGCCTCCAAATATCATACCGTGGCCGGAAGTGGCCCGATGCCCGCAAAATTCGTCAATGTTTCCGAAACTTCACTGCTGCCGGGGGCAATCGTGATTCATATAAGGGAATTTCTGTCCAGTTAGTGGGATTCCCTGAGTTCCGTGACACGTTTGGGGCTAAGCTGTTGAGCAGAACAGCACACGTTGATCTTCCGGGAAACCGTATTCTCGGAAGATCCGTGGGTCTGGATGAGAGATCAACGTTTCAATGGTGAACGGCTGGTAGACACATTGCAGCGGGCGCCATCCTGTGCTTCCTGCGCGCCGTGTCCGTACGCCTGCCGTCAGCACAGAGAGGGGCTCGGTTTTCGTGCCACATTTGGAAGAGCAAGAACTGTCATGGACCGATCTGGACAAGAAGGCTGTTGACACCGTTCGCGTGTTGGCTGCTGATGCCGTGGAGAAGGTCGGAAATGGCCACCCTGGTACGGCAATGAGCTTGGCTCCGGCAGCATACCTGCTGTTCCAGAAGCTGATGCGTCACGATCCGAAGAACCCGGACTGGCTGGGCCGCGACCGCTTCGTGCTGTCTCCCGGTCACACGTCGCTGACCCTTTACATCCAGTTGTTCCTGTCCGGGTACGGCCTGGAGCTGAAGGACCTTGAAGCTCTGCGCACCTGGGGTTCCCTGACGCCGGGCCACCCGGAGTACAAGCACACCGCCGGTGTGGAAATCACCACCGGCCCGCTGGGCCAGGGACTGGCCTCCGCCGTCGGTTTTGCATACTCGCAGCGTCGCCAGCGTGGATTGTTCGACGCCGATGCTCCCGCCGGCGAGTCGCCGTTCGACCACACGATCTGGGTTATCGCTTCCGACGGCGACCTCCAGGAAGGTGTCACCTCCGAGGCGTCCTCGCTGGCCGGCCACCAGGAACTGGGCAACCTCGTTGTGGTCTACGACGAGAACCACATCTCCATCGAAGACGACACCGACATCGCCTTCACCGAAGACGTCCTGAAGCGCTACGAGGCCTACGGCTGGCACACCCAGCGCGTCGACTGGACCAAGACCGGCGAATACGTCGAAGACGTGCAGGAACTCTACTCGGCACTTCTTGCTGCCAAGGCCGAGACAAACAAGCCGTCGATCATCTCGCTGCGCACCATCATTGGCTACCCGGCCCCGAAGAAGCAGAACACGGGCAAGATCCACGGCTCTGCCCTGGGCGCCGAAGAAGTAGCTGCACTGAAGTCCGTGCTCGGTTTCGACCCGGCCAAGTCGTTCGACGTTGATGAAGAAGTCCTGGCCCACGCCCGCAAGGTCCTTGACCGCGGTGCCGAGTCGCGCGCCGCCTGGCAGGCATCGTTTGAGGCATGGCAGTCCGCCAACCCGGATGCCGCTGCCCTGCTGGAGCGCGTCGAAGCGAAGAAGTTGCCGGCCGAGCTTGACGCTGCGCTTCCTGTCTTCGAAGCCGGCAAGGACGTTTCCACCCGTGCGGCATCGGGCAAGGTCCTCAACGCCATCGGGCCGGTCCTTCCTGAGCTCTGGGGCGGTTCGGCTGACCTCGCAGAGTCGAACAACACCACCATCGAAGGCTCGCCGTCGTTCATCCCGACCTCGCGCTCCACGGATGCCTGGAAGGGCAACCCGTACGGACGTGTGCTGCACTTCGGTATCCGTGAGCACGCTGCCGCCTCGATCGTCAACGGCATTTCCCTGCACGGCCGTACCCGCGCGTTCTCCGGCACGTTCCTGATCTTCAGCGACTACCAGCGTCCGGCCATCCGCCTCGGCGCACTGATGGGCGTCCCGTCCCTCTACGTCTGGACGCACGACTCCATCGGCCTGGGCGAAGACGGACCTACCCACCAGCCGGTGGAGCAGCTCGCCTCGCTGCGCGCCATCCCGGGCCTGGACGTCGTCCGCCCGGGCGACGCCAACGAGGTCTCCGCTGCATGGAAGGTCATGCTGGAGAACCACGAGAACCCTGCCGGCATCGTCCTGACCCGCCAGAACATCCCCACCTATGCCCGTGGCGAAGGTGAAGCGAAGGGCGACACCTTCGGTTCCACCGCAGGCGTTGCCAAGGGCGGTTACGTCCTGGCCGAAGCCTCCAAGGACGGCGAAACTGTTGACGCGCAGGTCATCCTGATCGGCACCGGCTCGGAAGTCCAGCTTGCAGTCCAGGCACGCGAAGCCCTCCAGGCAGAAGGCATCGCAGCACGCGTCGTGTCCATGCCTTGTGTTGAATGGTTCAACAAGCAGGACGAGGCTTACCGCGAATCCGTGCTGCCTGCCGCCGTGAAGGCCCGCGTTTCCGTCGAAGCCGGCCTCGCCCTCGGATGGCGCGAATTCGTCGGCGACGCCGGCCGTTCGATCTCCCTGGAGCACTTCGGCGCCTCGGCTGACTACAAGCGGCTCTTCAACGAATTCGGCATTACCGCCGAAGCAGTCGCCGCCGCAGCCAAGGACTCCCTCGCAGACGCCAACGCGTAACAGCCTGATACATCACAACAGGAGAAACCACATGTCTACAACTCCCACGCAGCAGCTTTCCGACGCCGGCGTTTCGATCTGGCTCGACGACCTCTCCCGCACCCGCCTGGAAACAGGAACCCTGCAGAAGCTCATCGACGAAAAGAATGTGGTTGGTGTCACCACCAACCCGTCCATCTTCCACGCCGCCATCACCGCCGGCACGGACTATGACGCAACCATCGCGGCCAAGGCTGAAGCCGGCGCCAGCGTCGAAGAGACCATCTTCGAAATCACCACCACGGACGTCGCCGACGCCTGCGATCTCTTCGCACCGATTGCCGCCGCCACCAACGGTGTGGACGGCCGTGTCTCCATCGAGGTGGACCCCCGCCTTGCCTGGGACACCGAGGGCACCATCGCCGAGGCCAAGCACCTCTACGCCAAGGTCAACAAAGACAACGTCCACATCAAGATCCCGGCAACCCTGGAAGGCCTCGAAGCCATCACGGCAACCTTGGCCGAGGGCATCAGCGTCAACGTCACGCTGATCTTCTCCCTGGAGCGCTACCGCGCCGTCATCAACGCCTTCCAGTCCGGCCTTGAGCAGGCCAAGGAAAACGGCCACGACCTCTCCAAGATCCACTCCGTGGCGTCATTCTTCGTCTCCCGCGTCGACTCTGAAATCGACAAGCGCCTTGACGCCATCGGCACCGATGAAGCCAAGGCATTGAAGGGCAAGGCAGGCGTTGCCAACGCACGCCTCGCCTACCAGGTCTACGAAGAGCTCTTCTCCACCGAACGCTGGGCAGTGCTGGCCGAGGCCGGCGCACTCCCCCAGCGTCCCCTGTGGGCCTCCACAGGCGTGAAGGACCCCGCTTACCCGGACACCCTCTACGTCACCGAACTCGTTGCAGCAGGCGTAGTGAACACGATGCCGGAGAAGACGCTTGACGCTGCTTTCGACCACGGCGTGGTCACCGGCGACACCATCACCGGAACGTACGACGAAGCGAATGAGACCCTCAACGCGCTCGAAGCCCTTGGTGTCTCCTACAACGACGTCGTGACCCTCCTCGAGACCGAAGGCCTTGAGAAGTTCGTGGGCTCCTGGAAGGAACTCCTCGCCGACGTCGAAGGCGCACTCGCCACCGCACGGAAGGCCTCCTAAGCGACCATGAGCACACTCAGTTACGACGCCAGCGGTGCCGCGCAGCAGGCCATCGCCAAGCATATTGACGGTCTGGTCGAGGACAGGATCGCTTCCCGGATTTTCGCCAAGGACCACACGCTGTGGGGTCCCGATGCGGAGTCCGAGGCAGCCATCCGGCTTGGCTGGGTAGAAGCCGCAACGGTTTCCCAGTCTTTGGTTGGGGACATCCTGGAACTTCGTGATGCCCTTCGCGGCGAAGGCGTCTCGCGCATTGTCCTTTGTGGCATGGGTGGGTCCTCGCTGGCTCCCGAGGTCATTGCCGGTACCGCCGGTGTCGAGCTGACTGTGCTGGACAGCACTGACCCTGAACAAGTCAGTGCTGCGCTGGCGGACCGTTTGGCTGAAACTGCCATCGTGGTTTCATCCAAGTCCGGTTCCACTGTGGAGACCGACTCGCAGCGCCGGGTCTTCGAGAAGGCGTTCAACGACGCCGGTATCGACGCAAAGAGCCGCATCATTATTGTCACCGACCCCGGCTCGCCGTTGGACAAGGCTTCCCGTGAGGCCGGTTACCGCGCCGTTTTCAACGCGGACCCCAACGTCGGTGGCCGTTTCTCGGCCCTGACCGCTTTCGGCCTGGTCCCCTGCGGCCTGGCCGGCGTGGACATCCAGGCGTTCCTGGACGAAGCGGAAGAAGCAGCTGAGATCCTGAACGAGGATTCGACCGACAACATCGGTCTTGCCCTTGGCATTGCCCTGGGTGGTACTTCCCCCTTGCGCAACAAGATCGTCATCGCCGAGGACGGCTCGGGCATTGTGGGCTTCGCCGACTGGGCTGAGCAGCTCATTGCTGAGTCCACGGGCAAGCTCGGCACGGGTGTCCTGCCTGTCGTTGCCGGTCCCGACTCCCCCGAGGCCCTCGGTGGCGCCGAGGACGTCCTGGTGGTCCGTCTGGTAGGTGCCGATGCCGACGTCGAACTTCGTGAAAACGAGGTGGCGATCGCCGGTGGGCTGGCGTCCCAGATGTTCGTCTGGGAATTTGCCACCTCCGTGGCTGGACGCCTGCTGGGGATCAACCCGTTCGACCAGCCCGACGTCGAAGCCGCGAAGGTCGCTGCTCGCGGCTTGCTGGACGCCCGCCCGGAACCCACACCTGCGGCCTTTACCGACGGTGCCGTGGAAGTACGCGGCGGCGAATGGCTCGGCTCTGCCGTTTCGGTGGCCGAGGCTGTGCAGGCGCTGCTGGCTCAGCTTGGCGAGGACGGCTACCTCAGCGTCCAGGCCTACCTCGACCGCATCTCGTATGCTCCGCTTGAGGGTATCCGGGATGAACTCGCAGCCGTTTCGGGCCGTCCGGTGACCTTCGGCTGGGGACCGCGGTTCCTGCACTCCACCGGCCAGTTCCACAAGGGCGGACCGGCGATCGGTGTATTCCTGCAGGTCACGGCGGCCTCGTCCACCGATCTGGAGATCCCTGAGCGCCCGTTTACCTTCGGCCAGCTCATCGCTGCCCAGGCATCCGGTGACGCCCAGGTCCTGGAAGGCCACGGCCGCCCCGTGCTGCGCCTGCACCTCACCGAGCGCGCTGCCGGCGTAGCTCAGCTTCAGGAAGTCGTCGCTGCGCTGGCCGGCCAGGCCAGCTCACTCGAAAGCTAAGGCACAAAGACAAACATGCCAGAAACTGAAAACGGCAGGAAGAACGGCGGCCTGCGGAACCCTTTGCGGGATCCGCGGGATCGTCGCCTGAACCGCATTGCCGGGCCGTCGTCGTTGGTGTTCTTCGGAGTCACCGGTGATCTTGCCCGTAAGAAACTCATGCCCGCGGTCTATGACCTTGCCAACCGCGGTTTGTTGCCGCCGAGTTTCGCGTTGGTGGGGTTCGGGCGGCGCGACTGGGATAACGCGGACTTCGCGGCGGAGGTCAAGGAAAACGTCAAGGCCCATGCCCGGACGAAGTTCGACGAAGGGGTTTGGGAGCAGCTTGCTTCCGGTATCCGGTTTGTCCAGGGTGAGTTCGACGACGACGACGCTTTCGAGCGTTTGGGTGATGTCCTCGACGAGCTCGATGAGACCCGTGGCACCCGCGGTAATCACGGGTTCTACTTGTCCATCCCGCCGAAGGCGTTCGAGCAGGTCTGTCGTCAGCTTTCCAAGCATGGTTTGGCGCAGGCCAAGCCTGGGCATTGGCGCCGTGTGGTGATCGAGAAGCCGTTCGGACATGATCTTGAGTCAGCGCGTCAGCTCAACGACATTGTGGAGTCCGTGTTCCCGCCTGATGCCGTGTTCAGGATTGATCACTACCTGGGCAAGGAGACGGTGCAGAACATCCTGGCGCTTCGTTTCGCGAACCAGTTGTTCGAGCCGCTCTGGAACGCGAACTACGTGGACCACGTCCAGATCACCATGGCCGAGGACATCGGCACCGGGGGCCGGGCGGGCTATTACGACGGTGTTGGTGCAGCCCGGGACGTCATCCAGAACCACTTGCTGCAGCTGCTGGCCTTGACGGCGATGGAAGAGCCGATCTCGTTCAATGCTGATGATCTGCGTGCTGAGAAGGAAAAGGTCCTCGCGGCCGTGAAGTTGCCCGATGACCTTTCAACGCATTCGGCCCGCGGCCAGTTCACCGGCGGCTGGCAAGGCGGTGAGAAAGTCCTTGGTTACCTGGACGAGGACGGTATCCCTGCCGATTCGAAGACCGAGACCTACGCGGCGATCCGGGTGGATATCAACACCCGCCGGTGGAACGGGGTTCCGTTCTACCTGCGCGCCGGTAAGCGCCTTGGCCGGCGCGTCACCGAAATCGCGGTGGTCTTCAAGCGTGCCCCGAACCTGTTGTTCCGTGATCATGGTGAGGACGACTTCGGCCAGAACGCAGTAGTCATCCGGGTCCAACCCGACGAGGGTGCCACGATCCGCTTCGGGTCCAAGGTGCCAGGGACGCAGATGGAAGTCCGGGATGTGACCATGGACTTCGGCTACGGGCACTCCTTCACCGAGTCCAGCCCCGAAGCCTACGAACGCCTCATCCTCGATGTGCTCCTGGGCGAGCCGCCGCTCTTCCCCCGGCACCAGGAAGTGGAACTGTCCTGGAAGATCCTGGACCCGTTCGAGGACTACTGGGCCGGTCTTGATGAACAACCGCAACCATATGCACCCGGCAGCTGGGGACCGGCCTCGGCCGATGCCCTGCTGGCCCGCGACGGACGAACCTGGAGAAGGCCATGATCGTAGATCTTCCCGATACCACCACCTCCAAGATCTCCAAGAAGATCATGTCCCTGCGCGAACAAGGCGGCGTCATTGCCTTGGGCCGGGTCCTGACGTTGGTGGTCGTGACCAAGTCCGGGCAGGAAGAAGAAGCCATCGAAGCGGCCAATGAAGCCAGCCGGGAACACCCCTGCCGGATCATTGTCCTCGCCGACGCCGGTGTTGAAGGCCCCGACCGCCTCGACGCGCAGATCCGCGTGGGTGGAGACGCCGGCGCCTCGGAGGTCATCGTCCTGCGCGG
Organism: Paenarthrobacter histidinolovorans; assembly: GCF_014647595.1. GTDB lineage: Bacteria > Actinomycetota > Actinomycetes > Actinomycetales > Micrococcaceae > Arthrobacter > Arthrobacter histidinolovorans. The sequence continues at coordinate 359,449 of NZ_BMPM01000004.1, forward strand.
CCACGGGCACATGGCCCACGAAAGCGAGTCCCTGGTCGCGGCCCTGCTGCTGCCGGACGCTCCGATCGTCGCCTGGTGGCCGCATGGAGCCCCGGAGAGCGCTTGCGAGACCTCGATCGGCCGGATCGCGCACCGCCGCATCACCGACTCCGCCAACGAACCCGATCCCCGCCGCGCGCTGGAAAACATCCGGGCTACGTACAAGGCAGGCGATACCGACCTCGCATGGACACGCCTGACCAACTGGCGCATGCAGCTCGCGGCCGTCTTCGACCAAGTGGACGGTGACCCTGTCTCCGCCGTAGCCGTGGAGGGCGCCTCGGACTCCCCCAGCACACTGCTTCTGGCCGCATGGCTGAGCCTGGCCCTGCAGGCCCCCGTCACGATCGTGGCAGACCCGGCAGGCACCGGCATCCGCCGGGTTCGACTCACCCGCGCCAGCGGCGACGTCCAGCTCTTCCGCCCCGGCCTGTCCGTGGCTGAGCTGACCCAACCAGGACAGCCGGCGCAACGCATCACCCTCCCCCGGCGAAGCCTCAAAGACTGCCTCGCTGAGGAACTCCGCAGGCTCGACCCGGACGAAGTCTTCGGAGAAGTGATTACGATGGGACTGCCACTTACCAGCCAGAGGAGAGTCCAAACCAGTGCACGCTGAGCCAAGAGTAAGCATCCACCCAGACTCCAAGGTGTTGATGGCCGCGATCGCGGCCCGACTCATCACCAAGCTAGTGGATGTCCAGGACAAGCACGGCGAGGCCACGGTGGTCCTCACCGGCGGCACAGTGGGGATCGGTACGCTGAAGGCCGTTGCCGACTCCGCCGCAGCTCCGGCCGTGGACTGGTCGCGGGTTAATTTCTGGTGGGGAGACGAAAGGTTCGTTGCCGCTGACAGCGACGACAGGAACACCCGTCAGGCCCACCAGGCCCTGTTGTCCCACCTGCAGGTGGACCCGGCCAGGGTCCACGAACCGGGTTCGGCAGATCAGTTCGCGTCGGCGGACGAAGCTGCGGCCGCCTACGAAGACGAACTCAAGGCGGCTGCGGAGGCTGAACACGCCGCGGACATGTCGGATGACAGGCCCGAACAGCCTGGAAAGCTCCCGCGCTTCGATGTCCTGCTCCTTGGCGTAGGCCCGGATGCGCACATCGCCTCCCTCTTTCCGGAGCAGGCGGGTATCCGCGAGAAGAGCCGCACAGTGGTTGGCGTCGAAAACTCGCCCAAGCCCCCGCCGTCGCGTATTTCTTTGACGCTGCCGGCGATCAATACCGCCCAGGAAATCTGGATGGTGGTGGCGGGCGAGGACAAGGCCGGCGCTGTGGGCCTGGCTTTGGCCGGTGCCAATCCGGTGCAGGTCCCTGCAGCAGGCCCGGCAGGACGAGCCAGGACTCTCTGGCTCATCGATGAGAACGCGGCCTCACGTGTCCCCCAGCAGCTGGTCCGAAAGGATCCCGCGGGCGCGTAGCCTTTCCAACGCTCCGGCCAGGACAACTTCAGCGTCCTGGCTGGAGCGTCTTTCTTTAACGTAATCCAGATGGGATTTGAAGAGTTCGTCTTCAGGACGTGGAGCGGCAGGACGTTCAGGATCCCGTGACGCAGGCATTCCGCATTTGGGGCAATCCCAGGTTTTGGGAATCTGCTCGTCGGGAAGCTTAAGAAAAACAAGCCGCGTTTCGTGTCCCTTGGCGCACCAGTAGGGAACCCGAATACGCGGCAGTTGCTCGCCCTGGCCGTGGCCACTGTGATTTCTGGGTTCAGATCCCTGGGCAACACCCACTCTGGTGCCTCGATAACCTGGCGTGCCATGAACCATTTTCGAACCCCTAGCGACTCGGTGGTCGGCCGTCACGGCCCTGGAGGCTTTGCAGCCAACAGGGCCAGTCTAATGCGAGGGGCCCGACGGCGGCACTGGTAGTCGGGTGCCGATCCGGACAAAAAAACAGGGAGGCTCCCGTAAAGGAACCTCCCCATCCGGTGGCTGCTAGGAGTCGCCACCCGAAGTGAAGCGCATGATGAGCCCCAACCCGATGATGACGACGCCCCAGGTGACACCAAGAATGATGGTGAAGCGGTTCAGGTTGCGCTCGGCAACGCCTGAGGAGCTCAACCCCGAGCTCATTCCGCCACCGAACATGTCGGACAAACCGCCACCACGTCCCTTGTGCAGGAGAATGAGCAGCGTCAGCAGAAGGCTGGTGATAGCCAGCAGGATCTGCAGGATGACTTGAAGAACGTCCACGACGGCCTTTCGAAGAAGCGGAAAACGGGAGCCGGACTAGTCCGTGACGAGGTGGCTCTCGAACCTGACAATGTTAGCAAATTCTGCAGGGTCCAGGCTGGCGCCACCCACAAGCAGACCATCAACATCGCTTTCAGCCATAATGGCGGCGGCGTTGTTGGCCTTGACGGAGCCCCCGTAGAGCAGGCGGGTCTTGGCTGCGACAGCGTCATCGAAAAGCACTGCGAGTTCTGCACGGATGGCGGCGCACATTTCCTGGGCATCCTCGGGGCCGGCGACCTCACCGGTTCCAATGGCCCAGACGGGTTCGTACGCCACGACAAGTTCCGCTGCTTGCTCGGCGGTGAGGCCATCAACACCGGCCCGCAGCTGCGCAAGAGTGTGCTCGACGTGGGTGCCTGCCTGGCGGATTTCCAGCCCTTCACCCACGCAGAGGACGGGAGTGACCTCGTGGCGGAAGGCAGCCTTGACCTTGGCGTTGAGAACCTCATCCGATTCGTTGTGGATGGTCCGACGCTCGCTGTGGCCAACCAGGACATAGGAGCATCCCAGTTTGTTCAGGAACTGGCCCGAGATGTCACCCGTGTAGGCTCCCGAGTCGAACTGCGAAAGATCCTGGCCGCCGTAGACGACGTCGAGTTCGTCGCCCTGGACAAGCGTCTGGACGCCACGCAGATCGGTGAACGGAGGGAACACGGCGACCTCAACACGGTTGTAGTCGTGCTTGGCGTCGGAGAGGGTCCACGCGAGCTTCTGCAGCAAGGTGATGCCCTGCACGTGGTCCATGTTCATCTTCCAGTTACCGGCGATGAAGGGCTTACGGACAAAGTTTCCGTTGGCGGAGGTAGTCACATGTACTCCAAAAGAATGCGTTGGGATGTGGAACGGCCGGCAGGACGCAGTGGCGTCCTGCCGGCCGGTTTGATGCTTTAGCGGTCCAGGACGCTCAAACCGGGAAGTTCCTTGCCTTCAAGGTATTCCAGGCTGGCGCCACCACCTGTGGAGATGTGGCCGAACTGCGAATCCTCGAACCCGAGGGTACGGACGGCGGCAGCGGAGTCGCCGCCACCGACCACAGTGAAGGCCACGGTGTCCGTCAGTGCCTGGGCGATGGCCCGGGTGCCGTTGGCGAACGCTTCGAATTCGAAAACGCCCATGGGGCCGTTCCAGAAGACGGTCTTGGCGCCCTCAATCTGCGCGGCGAAAGCCGACGCTGATTCGGGTCCAATATCCAGGCCTATGCCGGACGCGCCGAAGGCGCTCTCCTCGATGGCATCTGCCTTGACGACCTCATGCTCGGCATCCGCTGCGAAGCGGCTGGCCACAACAACGTCCGTGGGAATAACGAAAGAGGTTCCTGCGTCGGCCGCACGCTTGAGGTAATCCTGGACAACCGGAATCTGGTCTTCTTCGAGGAGGCTGCCGGCCACCTTGTGCCCTGCTGCTGCAAGGAAGGTGAAAAGCATGCCGCCGCCCACAAGAATCGTGTCGGCCTTGCCCAGCAGGTTCTCGATGACAGCGAGCTTGTCGGAAACCTTGGACCCACCAAGAACCACGACATACGGGCGCTGGGTATCAGTGGTCAGTTTCCGGAGGACCTCCACCTCAGTATGGACAAGGTCCCCGAGGTAGGACGGAAGCCGCGTGGCGACGTCGTAGACACTGGCGTGCTTACGGTGGACTGCACCGAAAGCATCGTCCACGAACGCTCCATTGCTGCCCGTGAGGGCAACCAGCTCATCGGCAAAGGCGCCGCGTTCGGCGTCGTCCTTGCTGGTCTCCCGGGCGTCAAAGCGGACGTTCTCCAGAACCAGTGCTTCACCGTCCTGCAGTGCAGCGGCATGCTCCTTGGCGGAGTCGCCGACTGTATCCGCGGCCAGCTGGACCTTGAAGTCCGCGAGTTCGGCAAGGCGATCCACTGCGGGCTTCAATGAGTACTTGGCTTCAGGTGCGCCCTTGGGGCGTCCGAGGTGGGCTGTCACGAGCACACGGGCACCGGCGTCCGAGAGCTTCTTGAGGACCGGGAGGGAGGCCTTGATGCGGCCGTCGTCGGTCACTGTAGAGCCGTCGAGCGGCACATTCAGGTCACTTCTGACCAGAATGTACCGCCCGCGGACACCTTCAGCGATGAGTTCGTTGAGGGTGTGAGATGTCATGTGTCTACCCTAGCCCAGCTTGGATGCAACGAGCTCCGTGAGGTCCACGAGGCGGTTGGAGTAACCCCACTCGTTGTCATACCAGGAAACAACCTTGACCTGGTTGCCGATGACCTTGGTGAGGCCTGAGTCGAAGATGGACGATGCCGGGTCCCCGACGATGTCCGACGAAACGATCGGGGCATCCGTGTAGGACAGGATGCCTGCCCACTGCTCGGACTCGGCTGCGGCCTTGACGGCTGCGTTGACTTCCTCAACGGTGACTTCGCGCGAAACGGTGACCGTAAGGTCCGTGGCGGAGCCGGTGGGGACGGGTACGCGGATGGCGTAGCCATCGAGCTTGCCCTTGAGCTCCGGCAGGACCAGGCCAATCGCCTTGGCTGCACCGGTTGAGGTGGGAACCATGTTGATGGCTGCAGCGCGGGCGCGGCGAAGATCGCCGTGCGGGCCGTCCTGGAGGTTCTGGTCAGCCGTGTAGGCGTGGACCGTGGTCATGAGGCCACGCTCGATGCCGAAGGCGTCGTTAACCACCTTGGCCAGCGGGCCAAGGCAGTTGGTGGTGCAGGAGGCGTTGGAGATGATGTTGTGCGCTGCGGGGTCGTAAAGCTCGTGGTTGACACCCATGACGATAGTGATGTCTTCGTCGCTGGCAGGTGCGGAGATGAGGACCTTCTTGGCTCCGGCATCAATGTGCTTCTGCGCTGCTGCGGCCTTGGTGAAGAAGCCGGTGGATTCGATGACGATGTCGACGCCAAGCTCGCCCCAGGGGAGGTTGGCGGGATCGCGCTCGGCAAGAACCTTGATGGACTTGCCGTCGACTACCAGGTTTCCATCGACAACTTCCACGGTCTGGGCGAGGCGTCCACCGACGGAGTCATACTTCAGGAGGTGGGCGAGGGTCTCAGGGCTGGTGAGGTCGTTGACTGCAACGATCTCAAGGTCTGCGCCCTGGGCCAGTGCTGCGCGGAAGTAGTTACGGCCGATGCGGCCGAAGCCGTTGATACCAATACGGGTGGTCACTATGTGTCAATCTCCTTGGTGCTCTTGCAAGCACGCCTAGTGAGTCGGATCAAAAATTTCCAACTAACAGACCCCGCACGTCGTTGGGCAGAGGTGATTATCAGATCGGAGGGCGACCAGCCACGTTGCTGAAGGCTAACCGCCTTCCGTGATCCATCTTACGTTTAATTGAGCCTGCCCCCGCAACTGCGGAGGCAGGCTTTTCAGCATTTCGCCCCAATTCACGCCAAAAGTGACTTTTGTTACATCGGCGTGAACCGGAGCTCACCAGCTACAGGACGATGAGGCCCGTGGCGTTGGTGCGTGCTGCTTCGAAGCGCTTGGCGACATCGGCCCAGTTGGCGATGTTCCAGAATGCCTTGACGTAGTCAGCCTTGACGTTGACGTAGTCCAGGTAGAAGGCGTGCTCCCACATGTCCAGCATCAGCAGCGGGGTGGTGCCAACAGCTACGTTGCCCTGCTGGTCGTAGAGCTGCTCAATAAGCAGGTTTCCACCGATGGGCTCGTAGGCCAGGAAGGCCCAGCCGGAGCCCTGCAGGCCCAGCGCGGCAGCGGTGAACTGGGCGCGGAAAGCATCGAACGAGCCGAAGGCGTCGTCGATGGCGGCAGCCAGCTCACCCTCGGGCTTGTCGCCGCCATCCGGGGAGATGTTGTTCCAGAACACGGAGTGGTTGATGTGGCCGCCGGTGTGGAACGCGAGGTCCTTGGAGAGGCGGTTGATGTTGGCGAAGTCACCCTTGTCGCGGGCTTCCGCGAGCTGGGCGAGGGCGTTGTTGGCGCCTGCAACGTAGGCAGCGTGGTGCTTGCTGTGGTGCAGCTCCATGATCTTCGCCGAAATGTGCGGCTCAAGTGCTGCGTAGTCGTAGCCGAGCTCGGGCAGAACGTACTCTGTCACGAAATCCTCCAATGTAGTGGACTAACGTCCGGTTTGGTAACTCTCGTTATGTTCATCCGACCGGCGGACCAGCCGGAAATCCTTGGGGAAGATAACTGCTCTTGCCTCCACCGGGGTCAACCAGCAGTTGCCTCGCAGTATTTCCTCCACACTTTCCCGATTCTATGGGTGCTTACTACTCGTCCATCATTTCGGGAGTCACATTTGCCTCAGTCCCGGGAATTCCGAGGTCCAAAGCACGCTTGTCGGCCATGGCCAGAAGACGGCGGATGCGCCCCGCAATGGCGTCCTTGGTCATCGGCGGGTCCGCAAGCCGGCCCAGTTCATCCAGGCTGGCCTGCTTGTGGGCTACGCGCAGCTCCCCCGCGTACTTAAGGTGGTCCGGGACGTCGTCGCCCAGAATCTCAAGGGCCCGGTCCACCCTGGCGCCGGCCGCCACGGCGGCCTGGGCCGAGCGGCGCAGGTTGGCGTCGTCAAAGTTGGCCAGCCTGTTGGCGGTGGCCCGCACTTCCTTCCGCATCCGGCGTTCCTCCCAGACCATGAGGGCATCATGGGCCCCCATTCTGGTCAGCAGGGCAGCGATGGTGTCTCCGTCGCGGATGACCACCCGGTCCACGCCGCGTACTTCGCGTGCCTTCGCCTGGATGCCCAGACGGCGGGCAGCGCCCACCAGCGCAAGCGCGGACTCGGGGCCCGGGCACGTCACTTCCAGGGACGAGGACCGCCCCGGTTCGGTGAGGGAACCGTGGGCAAGGAAGGCTCCGCGCCACACTGCCTCAGCGTCAGCGGCTGAACCGTTGACTACCACTGACGGAAGGCCACGCACAGGCCGTCCACGCCCATCCAGGAGGCCTGTCTGACGCGCCAAAGCCTCCCCGTCACGCACCACGCGGACTACGTAGCGGCTACCGCGCCGCAAACCGCCCCCGGACACCACGATGATTTCGCTCTGGTGCCCGTAGACCTCTGCGATCGCGGCGCGCAGGCGCCGTGCCGTCGAAGCGAGGTCGACCTCAGCCTCAATAACGATCCGGCCGGAGATGATGTGCAGGCCGCCGGCGAAGCGCAGCATTGCCGAGACTTCAGCCTTGCGGACCGAAGATTTCTTGATGTCCAGCCGGGACAGTTCGTCCTTGACCGACGCAGTAAGTGCCATCGCGTATTCCTAACTGTTCCCGAAAATATCGTGGTAAGCCGCTGCCAGCAGCAATGGGTCATGGACTGGGCGGCGCCTCGACGCCCCTACTCTACCCAACACCACTTCGGCCCCAATCATCCCGGCAGCCTTTTCAAATGCCTTGAGGTCCTGGATTGCGGCAGGGTCGGCAAGCACCACGTCCACGCTGAACTCCGGAGCGTAGCGTCGAAGGACGTCCAGGTGGTCTGCGGCAGTCATGCCGGAGGTCTCCTTGGTCTCCACGTCCAGGTTCATGGTCAGGCAGCGTTTGGCCGCAGTATCACCGAGCGCCTGCCGCAGCTCGGGAAGCAGCAAGTGGGGCAACACAGAGGTGTACCAGGAACCGGGTCCAAGGATGACCCAGTCGGCGAGTTCGATCGCTGTGAGTGCTTCCGTGCAGGCCGGGGCGTCCTCGGGAAAGAGCTTGACCTCTTCGAGTTTGCCCGCGACGGCGCACTTCGCTTGCCCGCGCACAGTCTGCAGCTCGTGGCTGCCGTCGGGAAGCTCCTTGCGCGCCTTTCCCTCGATGGTCAACGGAATGCTGGACATCGGAAGCACCTGGCCGCGGGCGCCCAGAAGCGCCCCGGCCCATTTGAGGCCCGCGACGGTATCCCCCAGGAGTTCCCAGAGCGTAACGATGAGGAGGTTGCCCATGGCGTGGTTATCCAACGAGCCGCCCTTGGTCTTGCCGCCGGCGTCGAAACGATGCTGCATGACATCGCGCCAGGTGCGGCCCCAGTCGGTGTCGTCGCAGAGGGCGCTTAGCGCCATCCGCAGGTCCCCGGGCGGGAGGACACCGTACTCCTCACGCAGACGCCCGGACGATCCGCCGTCGTCTGCCACTGTGACAATGGCAGTCAGTTCCGAGGTGAGCAGCCGCAGGGCCGAAAGCGACGCCGCCAGACCGTGCCCGCCACCAAGAGCCACGACGGACGGGCTCTTGTTCTGCTGGCTGCCGGGCACTCCCTTGGGCGGAATCAGGGGCAGTGGGCCCGTCAGGACACCCACTACTCACGTCCCAGGTCGCGGTGGGTGGTGGTGACAGTCACGCGCGGAAATTGGGCCAGGCGCTTGGAAAGCTCGACGGCGACAGCCACCGAACGGTGCTTTCCTCCGGTGCAGCCAACGGCCAAGGTGGCGTAGTGCTTGTTCTCCTGGCGGTAGCCGTCAAGGACAGGCTCCAGTGCCCGGACATACCGGTCCACGAATTCCTGCACACCCTCCGCACCGAGCACGTAGTCGCTCACGTCCTCGTCAAGGCCGGTGTGGGGACGGAGCTGGGGAACCCAATGGGGATTGGGAATGAAGCGGGCATCGGCCACGAAGTTTGCGTCGACGGGCAGTCCGTATTTGAAACCGAAACTCATGACGTTGAGCCGAAGGGTTACCGGTCCCGTGTCGCTGAAAAGTTCCGTGATCGCGGTCGCCAGGCCGTGGACGTTGAACTCGGAGGTGTCCAGTACGACGTCGGCGTGCTCGCGCAGTTCCCGCAGGACCTCACGCTCGATGCCGATCCCGTCGAGGATGCGCCCGCCGCCCTGCAGCGGGTGCGGGCGCCTGCCCTGCTCAAACCGGCGGACGAGAACGTCGTCATTGGCATCGAGGAAAAGTACGCGGAAAGTAATCCCGCTGGCGCTCAAGGCGCCCAGGGCCGTCTGGATGTCCGTGAAGAGATCCTTGCTCCGGACATCCACCACCACCGCCAGTTTGGGAATGGACTTGGGGGCGTGAGAGACGATCTCAGCCAAGGTGCCCAGCATCTGCGGAGGCAGGTTGTCCACCACGTACCAGCCGTGGTCCTCAAGGGCATCGGAGGCAGTGCTGCGCCCCGCTCCCGACATGCCGGTGACGACCAAAAGCTCCGCCTCCGGTGGCTTGACTGGCGTCAGGCCGTCCTGCTCCGTGCCGGACCCAGCCATTGCCTCATCCATCAGTTGTCCCCGTTTCCTCGGAAGTGTCATAGCTGCCTGTGCCACCCGCCGGACACGGCGGAGCACCCTTGGCCGCAACACCGTAGTTGCCGCAGCGGCCAAGTTCTTACCCTAGCTAAGATTCGATGATTTCGCCGGTTGTCATGTTCACTGCAGGGACGGTCTCCGCGTCCACGGCCGTGGAGCCCAGGTGCTGGACCACGGCAGCGGCCAGGGCGGGACCGATGCCCTTGGCGGACGTCAGTTCCTCCACTGAGGCCGCCTTGATTTTCTTGAGCGACCCAAAGTGCGCCACGAGCGCCTTGCGCTTGGCTTCGCCCAGGCCGGGGACCCCGTCGAGGACCGATACTGTCATGGCCTTGCCGCGTTTTTGCCGGTGGAAAGTGATGGCGAACCTGTGGGCTTCATCGCGGATGCGCTGAAGGAGATACAGCCCTTGGGAAGTCCGCGGCAGGATGACCGGGAAGTCACTGTCGGGAAGCCAGACTTCCTCCAGGCGCTTGGCGAGGCCTACGACGTAAACGTCGTCGATGCCCAGTTCGGCGAGGGCGCGCGCGGCTGCGTTCACCTGCGGCTGGCCGCCGTCAACCACCACGAGGTTGGGTGGGTAGGCGAACTTGGCCTTGGGCGCCGGGACAGTGGCATCCGACGCCGATGGGTCCGTCATGCCGCTGGACGCGGACCTGGTGGGGTTGACGATCTCGCCCGACACCACTGGTACCTGGGCGGCTTTGTCCGTCAGGTAGTGCCTGAACCGCCGTGTCAGGACGTCGTGCATTGCCGCGGTGTCATCGGCAGCGGCGGCGCCGGTGATGGAGAACTTGCGGTAGTCGGCCTTCTTGGGAAGTCCGTCTTCGACCACCACCATGGAAGCCACCACGTTGGTTCCCTGGACATGGGAGATATCGAAGCACTCGATGCGCAGCAGGGGAACCGGAATATCCAAGGCTTCCTGGAGTTCCTGGAGCGCGAGGGACCGGACGGTAATGTCACCCGCGCGGCGTGTCTTGTGGAGTTTGAGTGCTTGTTCTGCATTTTCGCGGACCGTGGACATCAAAGCTGCCTTGTCTCCACGCTGCGGAACCCGGATGTCCACCTTGGCCCCACGCAGTCCCCCGAGCCATTCGGTCAGTTCCGCATGGTTGCTGGGGTTCTCCGGAACCAGGACTTCCCGGGGGATCCGGCCCTGGACCTCGCTGTCTTCCCCGTAAACCTGCTGCAGAAGGTGTTCAATCAGTTCCGGAGTGGTGGCATCCTCAACCTTCTCCACGACCCAACCGCGCTGGCCACGGACCCGGCCTCCCCGGACGTGGAAAACCTGGACCGACGCTTCCAGTTCGTCATCATGCAATGCGAAGACGTCGGCATCCGTGTCCTCTGCAAGGACCACGGCGTTGCGCTCAAAGACCTTGCGCAACGCAATGATGTCATCACGGAGCCCGGCAGCACGCTCGTAATCGAGCTCCGCCACGGCGGCCGCCATGTCCTTTTCCAGGCGGCTGATGAAGCGTTTGGCCTCGCCGCCCATGAAGGAACAAAAATCCTCGGCCAGCCCCCGATGCTCGTCAGGAGTCACCCGGCCCACGCAGGGTGCAGAGCATTTGTCGATGTACCCCAGCAGGCAGGGCCGTCCGCTGGCCTCGGCCCGCTTGAAGACGCCCTGGCTGCAGCTTCGGACCGGGAATACCCTGAGGAGCGTGTCCATGGTTTCCCGGATGGCTCCTGCCGTATAGGGCCCGAAGTAACGGGTGCCCTTCCTGCGTTCGCCACGCATTACCTGCACCCGGGGAAACTTTTCGCCCATGGTCACGGCCAGGTAGGGGTAGGTTTTGTCGTCGCGGAAAACCACATTGAACCGAGGCTTGAATTCCTTGATCCAGGTGTACTCAAGCTGCAGGGATTCCAGCTCGCTGCCCACAACAGTCCATTCAACGCTGCTGGCTGCATGGACCATCGCATGGGTCTTCGGCAGCAGCCCCGCAGGGTTGGCAAAGTAGGAGTTCAGCCGTGAACGGAGGTTTTTCGCTTTGCCCACGTAGATGACCCGGCCATGGGGGTCACGGAAGCGGTAAACGCCCGGGGTAGTGGGAATTTCACCGGTCCGGGGTCGGTACGTTGATGGATCTGCCACACGTCCAGTCTAGTGAACCGGACTGGTTGTTAAACGCCAGTACGGTGCGCCGGGAGCCTAGTCCACGGACTTGCTCTGGTTGTAACTGGCCGAACGTTCCTGCCCACTGAGCAGTGCGATGGCGTCCATGATCTTGTCCGTGACCTCCCGGCGCGCCGGCAGGGAATGGTCCGGGCCCGTTTTGTCGAAGTAGAGCGGCTCGCCCACCTTCATGGTGAAGTGCTGTGGGCGGACGGCGTTCTTGTCCGCAGGCTGCAGCTTTTCCGTGCCGATGAGGCCAACGGGTATCACGGGGGCGCCCGTGGTCAAGGCCAGCCAGCCTACTCCGGTGCGGCCCCGGTAAAGGATCCCATCCCGGGAGCGGGTGCCCTCGGGATAGATTCCGATGCCTTTCCCCGCTTCGAGAATGTCCAGGAGGGTCTTGAGCGCCTGCACACTGGCTGCCTGCTCGCCGCGTTCGACGGGAATGGAACCAACGGCCTCAAAGAAGGACTTCATCACGGCGCCCTTGACGCCTTTGGTGGTGAAGTACTCAGCCTTGGCGAAGAACGCAACCGGCCGTGGCATCAGGGCCTGGACGATGACGCTGTCCAAAAAGGAAAGATGGTTGGGGGCAACGATGAAGGGTCCGCTTTTGGGGACATTTTCAAGTCCGATGACCGTTGGACGGCATGTGGACGAAATCAGTCCGCGGGTTGTCCACCGGATCGCATCAAAGACTGCCATCGTTTTGTACCTCGCTAAGGGCCGCCGCACGGACAGCATCAAGTTCTTCAATTCGCGTACGCAGTTCAAGGGCCGTGCTTACCACGGCCACGGCGCCGGCTTCTTCGAGTTCACCTTCGGGCGCGAAACCCCAGCTGACGCCAATGCAGTCCAAACCGTTGGCCATTGCCCCGGCGACGTCCTGGTGCCGATCCCCCACCATGACCGCTGGTTGGGACTGGAGATCGGCCAGTGCAGCCCCGACAATCCCGACCTTGCCCGGCGCTGTGTTTGCCTTCACTGATTCGTCGTCCGCCGCACCCCGGATGGACACAAAGAAATCCGCAATGCCGTGGTGGGCCAGGACGAGCTGCGCGATGGACTGGGGCTTTTGTGTTGCCACTGCCACGGGGCGTCCGGTTTCGGCGTAGAACTCCAGGAGGTCAAAGATTCCCGGGTAGAGCTTGCTTTGGCCAATACCGGTTTCCTTGTAATGACGCCGGTAGCGGTGGATGGCCTCATCAACCAATTCGCCGGGAACGCCAGCCAAATGCAGAAGGGAATCACTGAGCTTGGGACCCACCATGGAATTCAAGACAGCTTGTTCCGGAACGGGAAGTCCCATTTCCCGGAGGGCAAGCGAAATTCCTCCAGTGATACCGCCGGCAGGATCGACAAGGGTGCCGTCCAGATCGAATATTACGGGCACCTTTGTTTGAGTCACCGGGTTAGTTTCTCACGAGTAGCGGCATGCCTGAAACTCGCATGCCGCTACCGGAATACTTCTATCCCAGAATCTCCGCCAGGAACGTGGCGGTGTGGCTCTCCGTGGATTTCGCCACTTGCTCGGGCGTTCCGGTCGCGATAATCCGTCCGCCTCCGGAACCACCGTTGGGGCCAAGGTCCACGATCCAGTCCGCCGACTTGATGACGTCAAGGTTGTGCTCGATGGTAATGACCGTGTTGCCTTTATCCACCAGGCCTTGGAGGACCATCAGCAGTTTCCTGATGTCCTCGAAGTGCAAGCCGGTGGTGGGCTCGTCCAGGACGTAGATGCTGCGGCCGTTGGAGCGTTTTTGGAGTTCCGCTGCAAGCTTCACGCGTTGGGCCTCGCCGCCGGAAAGCGTTGTGGCAGGCTGCCCGAGCCGGACGTAGCCAAGCCCAACGTCCACCAGGGTGTTCAAATGCCGGGCGATCGGGGTGAAAGCGGCAAAGAACTCCGCACCTTCTTCGATGGGCATATTCAGGACATCCGCGATGGTCTTGCCCTTGTAGTGGACCTCCAGCGTTTCGCGGTTGTACCGGGCGCCGTGGCAGACCTCGCAAGGGACGTAGACGTCAGGCAGGAAGTTCATTTCGATCTTCAACGTGCCGTCGCCGGAACAGGCTTCGCAACGGCCGCCCTTGACGTTGAATGAGAAGCGTCCTGGCTGGTACCCGCGCACCTTGGCTTCGGTGGTCTCCGCAAACAGCTTGCGGATGTTGTCGAATACGCCCGTGTAGGTGGCGGGGTTGGAACGTGGAGTACGACCAATGGGGCTCTGGTCGACGTGCACTACCTTGTCCAGGTGCTCCAGGCCAGCCACGGAGCGGTGGCGTCCCGCTACCTGCTTGGCGCCGTTGAGCTTATTGGCGAGGACCTTGTACAGGATCTCGTTGACCAAGGTGGACTTGCCCGAACCACTGACACCCGTCACCGCGGTAAAGAGACCGAGGGGGAACGTAGCGTCAACGTTGTTGAGGTTGTTCTCCCTGGCGCCGACAACCTTGAGTTCGCGCTTCTTGTCGTACTTGCGGCGCTTGGCAGGAATATCGATCTTCCGCCGGCCCGCCAGGTAGTCACCGGTCAGCGACTGTGTGTTGGCGAGGAGGTCCTTGTACGTACCGGAGTGGACCACCTGGCCGCCGTGCTCACCGGCGCCGGGTCCGATGTCCACAACCCAGTCGGCCTCGTGGATGGTGTCTTCGTCGTGTTCGACCACGATGAGCGTATTGCCCAGGTCCCGAAGCCGGGTGAGTGTCTCAATGAGGCGCCGGTTGTCGCGCTGGTGCAAGCCAATGGAAGGCTCGTCCAGGACGTACAGGACGCCGACCAGTCCCGAGCCGATCTGCGTGGCCAGCCGGATGCGCTGGGCCTCCCCGCCGGACAGTGTGCCGGAAGGGCGCTCAAGGTTGAGGTACTCCAGGCCGACATCCAGCAGGAAAGTCAGGCGGGCCTGGATCTCCTTCAGTACCTGGTTGGCAATCTGGGCCTCCCTGTTGGTCAGCGTCAGGCTTCCCAGGAACTCTGCGCATTCCCTCATGGGGAGCGCGGCAACCTCGGCGATGGACTTACCGTTGATCAGCACCGACAGGGACGCCGGGTTCAGGCGCGCGCCGTTGCACTCGGGGCAGGGAATTTGGCGCATGTACTCTTCGTACCGGTCGCGGGCCCAGTCCGAGTCCGTTTCACCGTGCTTCCGGTGGACATATTGGATGGCGCCTTCGAAGCCTGTACTGTACTTGCGTTCCCGTCCGAAACGGTTCTTGTACTGCACTACGACCTTGTGGTCTTTGCCGTGAAGGACGGTGTTGCGGACATCCTTGGGGAGCTTCTCCCAGGATGTCTTCATGGAGAAGCCGAGTTCGTGTGCGAGGCCTTCCAGGAGGCGGTTCCAGTACTCAGTGGTTGCGGTGCCCAAGGACCAGGGAGCGATAGCGCCTTCGCCCAGTGAAAGTTCCGGGTTGGGAACAATCAGTTCCTCGTCCACTTCCAACTTGGTACCGATGCCGCTGCAGGCGGAGCAGGCGCCGAAGGGGTTGTTGAACGAGAAGGATCGTGGCTCGATCTCGTCGATGGCCAGCGGGTGCTCATTGGGGCACGCCAGATTCTCGGAGTAGGCACGGATGCGTGCGGGATCTTCGGCATCCAGGTCCACGAATTCAACCAGGACGCGGCCTTCTGCCAGTCCCAGGGCAGTCTCCACTGAATCGGTGAGCCGCTGGCTGATCCCGTCCTTCACCACCAAGCGGTCGACGACGACTTCGATGGTGTGCTTGTACTGTTTGCCCAACTTGGGAGGATCGTTCAACTGGACCAGTTCACCGTCAACCCGGGCACGGGAGTAACCCTTGGCCGTGAGCTCCTTGAACAGGTCAACGAATTCACCCTTCCGGCCACGGACTACCGGAGCGAGGACCTGGAAGCGCGTGCCGGTGTCCAGTTCCAGGAGCTGGTCAACAATCTGCTGGGGCGTCTGCCGGGTAATGGGCTCACCGCACACCGGGCAGTGCGGGCGGCCAACGCGAGCCCACAACAACCGCATGTAGTCGTAGATTTCGGTGATGGTGCCCACCGTGGAACGCGGGTTCTTGCTGGTGGACTTCTGGTCGATGGACACCGCGGGCGAGAGACCTTCGATGAAGTCGACGTCCGGCTTGTCCACCTGGCCAAGGAATTGGCGCGCATACGCCGACAACGACTCGACGTACCGGCGCTGACCCTCGGCGAAGATGGTGTCGAAAGCCAGGGAGGACTTACCGGAACCGGAGAGTCCGGTAAAGACGATCATGGCGTCGCGCGGGAGGTCCAGATCCACGTTGCGCAGATTGTGTTCCCGGGCTCCCTTGACCACCAGGCGGGAAAGATCCGGCTTGGCTGGCTTGTTATCAGAAACGACGGAACCGCTGTTCAGGGAATCGATGGCTGTATCTTCAGCTAAGGCTTTGGGCACCCACCAATGCTAATCGAAAACTTCTTCGAATTTCCATGTCGTGCCTCACATGCTACCGATCGGTATCAATCAGCATCGTAAGCAGCAGCAAAAAGCTGCACCGCCTCCGCGAACGAAGCGCCTTGGGCCTTGGCTGCGGCCGCATACTGGGCAGCAACTTCGGCCAGGGCTCCCCACCGGTCATCGCGGGCGCACACCACTGTCCCGTTACGCCCACGGGTAGCGACAACGCCGGCTGCTTCGAGCTCTTTATAGGCCCGCGCGACCGTATGGGGCGCTACGTCGAGTACGCCTGCCAGGTTCCGGACAGGCGGCAGCTTCGATCCCACGGCGAGAACGCCCGAGTCTGCAAGTTCGATGATGCGGAGCCGCAATTGTTCAAAGAGCGCCACGGCACTGCCGGCATTGGGCCGCCAGCTCCCTGGGAATTCCCCTGCGGGAGTCATGATGAACTCCTGGCAGGCACGTCCATCACGGTCGGCGGCAGGTCTGGATTGCATCCTTGGTCCATGCCGAGAATTAGACCAGCGCCACCACCGTGGGACAAGGCATGACGGTGTGCGGACCTCCCGCTGGCCGTGAAAATTTGGTGACTCACGCGCTCTTCCTCGCGACCGCGAAAATACGACGGAACGGGAACACCGTACCGTGGTCTGTCGCCGGGTAGGCCTCGCGCAGCATGCCCGCGTATTCCTGTTCGAAGGCGTCCGCTTCCAGCGCCGGGAGGGCGGCCAGGACGGGGCGGAGTCCCGTTCCCCTTACCCACTCCAGCACCGGGTCCTCACCTGTCAGTACCTGCTGGTAGGTGGTTTCCCACGCGTCAGCTGAGCATCCGGCGTCGAGCATGATGCCCAGGTAGTCCGCGGGGCTGCCCACCGCGTCATCGTGACGCAGGACCCCGGCCAGTTGCGTCCGCCATCGGGGCGAATCGGCGAGTTCGCGCATCAAGGTGTGGGAGGGCGACGAAAAGTTGCCCGGGACCTGCATGGCAAACCAAGCACCCGGGCTCAACGCCTCGAGCCAGCCGGCGAGCATCTCCTGGTGCCCTGGAACCCACTGGAGGGCTGCGTTCGTCACCACAACGTCCACATCGTTGCCCGGCGTCCACTCGGCGATGTCGCCCTGCAGGAACTCCAACCCGCTGAATTGTCCTGTTAAGGGCTCGGCCTTGGCCAGCATTTCCTGCGAGGAGTCGATCCCGACAACGTGCGCAGCCGGCCAGCGGTCAGCCAACGTGGCAGTCATGTTGCCCGGGCCACAGCCCAGGTCCACCACGAGGCCGGGCTCCGCGGCTTGGATTCTGGCCACGAGGTCATGAAATGGGCGGTCCCGATGATTGCCGAACTCGGCATACTTGGATGGATTCCACTTCATAAAGGCCTCCTTGAGCCGGGCAACACTGCTGGGCTGAGCCTAAACTGTCCGGGCACTAAGCTGGAAACCAATGAAACTTCTTGAGCAGCTTCCTGGTTCCACCGCCACAGGTCCACTGGACCCGGACGACATCTACACGCGGTTTGTCGAGTGGACTGAAAGCCGCGGCCTGCAGTTGTACCCGGCCCAGGACGAAGCGATCATGGAACTCGCCTCCGGCGCCAACGTCATCCTTGCCACTCCCACGGGTTCGGGTAAGTCCCTGGTTGCCATTGCCGCCCATTTCGAGGCCATGGCCCGTGGCCGGCGCAGCTACTACACGGCTCCCATCAAGGCACTGGTGTCTGAAAAGTTCTTTGCCCTGTGCGACATCTTTGGTGCGGAAAACGTGGGAATGATCACCGGCGATTCCGGCGTCAACCAGGATGCGCCCATCATTTGCTGCACAGCGGAGATCCTGGCCAACATAGCCCTCCGCGAAGGATCGGCAGCCGAACTCGGTTCAGTTGTCATGGATGAATTCCACTTCTACTCCGATCCGCAGCGCGGCTGGGCGTGGCAAGTGCCGCTCCTGGAACTCCCCCAGGCCCAGTTCCTGCTCATGTCCGCCACCCTGGGAGACGTCTCGCGCTTCGAAACCGGCCTCACGGAGCTGACCGGCCGGGCCACCACTACGGTAAGTTCCGCGGAGCGGCCGATTCCGCTCCACTACTATTACCAGCTGACCCCGGTCCACGAGACCCTGGAGGAGCTGCTCTCCACCAAGCAGGTTCCTGTGTACGTGGTGCACTTCAGCCAGGCGGAAGCCATCGAGCGTGCCCAGAACCTCATGAGCATCAATATGTGCAGCCGGGCTGAGAAGGATCGGATCGCCGAGCTGATTGCCGGCTTCCGATTCGCTGCCGGCTTTGGAAAAACACTCAACCGGCTGGTGCGCCACGGGATCGGAGTCCATCACGCGGGCATGCTGCCCAAATACCGGCGCTTGGTGGAGCAGCTTGCCCAGGCCGGGCTGCTGAAGGTCATCTGCGGCACGGACACCCTGGGCGTGGGCATCAACGTGCCGATCAGGACAGTGCTTTTGACCGCTTTAAGCAAGTACGACGGCGTACGCACCAGGTCGCTTAACTCACGTGAGTTCCACCAGATTGCCGGTCGTGCCGGCCGCGCCGGTTACGACACCGCCGGAACCGTTGTAGTGCAGGCACCGGATCACGTGGTGGAGAACACCAAGGCCATGGCCAAGGCGACGGCCAAGTTCGGTGATGACCAGAAAAAGCTCCGCCAAGTCGTAAAGAAGAAGCCGCCGGAAGGATTCGTCTCCTGGGGCGAGCCAACTTTCAAGAAGCTCGTCGAGTCCATTCCCGAGCCACTGACATCCAGCTTCACCGTTACCCACGCGATGCTGCTGAACCTTATGGAACGTCCGGGGGACCCCTTCCACGCAACGCGGCGGTTGCTCAGTGAGAACCATGAGAGCCGCCCTGCCCAACTCCGGCTGATGAAGAAGGCCCTGGGGATCTACCGCGAACTGCTGGCTGCCGGTGTGGTTGAACGAATTCCGGAGGAGGAACAGGAAGCTGAAGGACGGTCCGTTCGGCTGACAGTTCACCTTCAAGCCAACTTCGCCCTCAACCAGCCATTGTCTCCGTTTGCCCTTGCAGCCTTGGAACTGCTGGATCCGGAGTCTCCTTCCTATGCACTGGACGTCGTTTCAGTCATCGAGTCGACCTTGGAGAAGCCGCGCCAGATTCTTTCGGCACAGCAGAAGAAGGCCCGCGGGGAGGCTGTGGCTGCCATGAAGGCAGACGGCATCGAATACGAACAGCGCATGGCCATGCTGGATGAAGTGACCTACCCCATGCCGTTGGCGGGGATTCTTGGCGAGGCGTTCGAGGTCTACCGAAAAGCGGCTCCCTGGGTTGGCGACTTCGAACTGGCGCCAAAGTCGATCATCAGGGACATGTACGAGCGCGCCATGAACTTTGGCGAGTTCGTTCAGTTCTACGGCCTGGCACGTTCGGAGGGCATCGTCCTGCGCTACCTTGCGGACGGTTTCCGGGCCCTGCGGCAAACCGTTCCCCAGGACTTGCTGCGCGAGGACCTTGAAGACCTGATTGCCTGGCTTGGCGAACTGGTACGTCAGGTTGACTCCAGCCTGCTGGACGAATGGGAGGAACTGACTTCCGGGCTGGCTCCAACCCCGCACGACGCACCTCCTCCCCCGCCGCCACTGTTGACCTCCAATATCCGGGCCTTCCGGGTGATGGTGCGCAATGAGATGTTCCGCAGGGTTGAGCTCTTCGCGGACGAAGATTCCAACGCCCTGGGCGAACTCGACGCCGACGCCGGCTGGGACGCTGGGCGGTGGGAAGAAGTCCTGGACGACTACTTCGACGAACACGACGACATCGGTACCGGGCCGGACGCGCGCGGACCTGGCTTGCTGATCATCACGGAAGAACCAGGCCTATGGAAGGTCCGGCAGATATTCGACGACCCCGCGGGAAACCACGATTGGGGCATCTCGGCCGAAGTGGATCTGGCCGCCTCTGATGAGAGTGGCACAGCCGTGGTCCGCGTGACCGACGTCAACAGGCTTTGACCGGAAGCCGCCATGGAATCAGTCCCTGACCTGACCGGTAGCCTGCGCAGCCTGGAAGCCCTGGGGCCGGCAATCCCGGTGACCCCGATGATTCCGGTGGGGTTGCGAAGATGGTGGGGCGGTGGGCTGGATGTCGAGGGACTCGCGCTGGGCTCAGTGCAGGCAGCGGCCACTGCCCTTGAAGCCCTGACGGGCTTTACCGGGACTTATTCAGTATCGTCCGGGCCGGTTGCTGCCTCTTTCGATTCGCTGGGGCACCTAAGGATCGCGGGCGCCAAACCCCAGGGCTTCGCTCCTGCGTCGGGGTTCCGGCGGACTTCTGACGGCTGGATCCGCCTTCACGCCAACTATCCGCACCACGCGGCACGGCTGATGGACGCACTGGAAGCGAAGGACGCACAGGACGTGGACGGCACACTCCTGACCATGACTTCCCTGGACGCCGAAAATGCCATCAACGCCAAGAATGGCGTTGCCACGGCAGTCCGGCGGCGTTCGGATTGGGTCTCTTCCCCCATGTATCGTGCGCTCCGTGACGAACCTTGGATCCGGTTCCTGGCAGCATCTGCCCCGCATGGGTCTTCAACCACCTCACCATGGGCGCCATCCAAGGACCCGGAACGGCCCCTCACCGGGCTGAGGGTCCTGGACCTGACCCGGGTCATTGCGGGCCCGACTGCGACCAGGCTCCTGGGGGCGCTCGGGGCGGACGTGTTGCGGATCGATCCGCCGGGCCTCCCGGAGTTGGAAGAGGCTTTCGTGGATGGCGGTTTCGACAAACGATCTGCCGTGGCCGATGTCGGGGATGCTGCCGGACTGGCGATCGTCAAAGGCTTGGTCTCTGCTGCCGACGTCGTTGTGACGGGTTACCGCAACGGCGGCCTGGAGCGTTTCGGCCTGGGAGTTGAGGCACTGTTGGCTGGAAAACCTGATCTCGTGGTAGTAACGCTGTCTGCCTGGGGACGGTCCGGGCCGTGGAAACAACGCCGCGGTTTCGACAGCCTGGTGCAGGCGGCCTGCGGTATCGCTGAGGTATACGGGCACCTGGACGACGACGGGTGGAAGCCAGGCGCGCTGCCGGTGCAGGCACTTGACCACGCCACAGGATACGGAGTGGCTGCAGGCGTCATGGCCCTGTTGGCCGAGAGGTTGCGGACAGGGGCCGGCGGAATGGCGGCACTCTCATTGGCACGCACCGCCGAAGAACTTTTCCGACTGCCGGCGCCACCAGCGGACGGTCACGCGGGCGCGCTGCCTCAACCTGCTTACGGGGAGACGGCGAGTCCGTATGGACCGCTGCGCTTTGTTGAGCCGCCGCTGTTGGTGGACGGCATGCAACTGCAGTATCGTCGGCCGCCTGTGCGCTACGGAACTTCCGGCTTGGCCTGGAGCCGGCAAGACGGACTCCCCTAGTAAGCTCGAATGCATGAGTGTTATCCGCCAAGCCACTGTTGACGATGTCCCCGCGATCCTGCGCATGATCCACGATCTCGCGATCTACGAAAAGGAGCCGGACGCCGTCAAGAACACCCCGGAAAAGCTCACTGAGGTGCTGTTCGGCGAGAACCCCAGGGTCTATGCCACTATCGCCGAAAACGCTGCCGGAACCGTGCAGGGATTCGCACTGTGGTTCTTGAACTACTCCACCTGGGAAGGCGTCCACGGCATCTACCTGGAGGATCTTTACGTCGAACCCGACGCCCGAGGCGAGGGCCACGGGAAGGCGCTTCTGCACCACTTGGCGGCGACCGCCGTCGAGCGTGGTTATGCCCGGGTGGAGTGGAGCGTCCTGAACTGGAACGAACCATCCATCAACTTCTACAAAAACCTCGGCGCATTTCCCATGGAGGAATGGTCCACATTCCGTCTCACCGGTGAGGCCCTGGAAGCTTTCGGCGCGAAGGCCGGCCAGCCGGAGGGATCCTTCGCCCGTGGCTGAAGCGCAATCTGCCAAGCACGGACACACCGTCCTGAACCGCCACGAATTCCGCGGCGTCCGCACCGTTGAACACTACTTCACCGTCCCCCTGGTGCATTCACCCGGGGACAACGAAGCCAACAGCGAAACGATCACGGTCTTTGCCCGGGAGTACTCCTCCACGGCGCACACAGCGGAGGAAGCGGCCAGGCTGCCGTGGCTGCTGTTCCTGCAGGGCGGTCCGGGGGGACGGGGAAACCGGGTCACGTCACTCGCCGGCTGGATGAAGGCAGCGGCAGGGGATTTCCGCATCCTGATGCTTGACCAACGCGGTACCGGTCTTTCCACCCCCGTTGAACGGCAAACGCTGGAGCTTCGTGGCGACGCTGCTGCCCAGGCTGAGTACCTGACGCACTTCCGGGCCGATTCGATCGTTGCCGATGCCGAATTCATCCGGGGCATCCTGGGCTCCGGACCTTGGACCGTCATGGGCCAATCCTTCGGCGGGTTCTGCGCCTTGACCTATCTGTCCTTCGCGCCGGAGGGTTTGCGCGAGGTTCTGATCACCGGAGGCCTGGCTCCCTTGGAAGGACCCGCTGACCGGGTCTACCAAGCAACCTTCAAGCGTGTTGCTGCACGGAACGCCGAGTACTTCGGGTGGTACCCGGAAGACCGTGAAAAAGTTACCCGGATTGTCAGGCACCTGGAAAAGACTCCCGAGTTCCTGGCAAGCGGTGAACGGTTGACCCCGGAACGATTCCAAATGGTCGGCTCGTTCCTGGGCGGAAACACCCGTGTGGATGCGCTCCACTATCTTCTGGAGGACGCGTTCATCGACACCCTGGACGGGGAGCGGCTCTCAGAAGCGTTCCTTGAACAAGTACGCGGTCTGGTCAGCAGGGCGGCCAACCCCCTGTACGCGGTGCTGCACGAATCCATCTATGGCCAGGGCGAGGCAACCAACTGGGCAGCGTGGCGGGTTCTGGAGGACTATCCGGAATTCGAGCCGGGCGCCGCGAAGCCGCTGCTCACCGGGGAAATGGTCTATCCGTGGTACTTCGAGCAGGACCCCTCCCTTGTACCCCTGCGCGACGTAGCGGAACTCCTGGCGGCCCGCAAAGACTGGAAGCCGCTGTACGATACCGCCACGTTGGCCGCCAACACTGTCCCCGTCGCTGCCGCCGTGTACAAGGACGATATCTACGTGGATCACGATCTGTCGCTGGAAACCGCCGCTGCCGTTCGCGGACTCCAGGCATGGGTCACGTCCGATTTCCATCACGATGGAATCGCAGAAGATGGCGAGGGCATCTTCAAACGGCTCCTTGGCATGGTCCGCAGCGCACGCTGACTGCGAGGTAGCGCGTCAGCTGCTGCTCACGCCCGAGCGGCGCCGGAAAGCCATGACCAGGGTCAGGGCGAGGACTGCTGCGGCCACGAGGCTGGACGCCATGTTCAGCCCTTGGTAGCCAATCCAAGCGAGGAGAAGTCCGGAGGTGGCACCGCCCAGTGCCCCTGCAGCGCCCATCAAGGTGTCCGAGACTCCCTGGACGGTGACCCTCTCATCCGGACTGACGCTCTCTGCCAGCATCGTGGAACCAGCGATGGTCGCCGCGGACCAGCCCAGCCCCAGGAGGATCAACCCTGCGGTGACAAGTGTGGGTTCGTTCTGCCCGAAGCCTGCGATGAACACGGCCACCAGCAGCAGGCCGTGTCCGATGGCAATCGTCTGCAGCCGTCCGGCCTTGTCCGTCAGCCAACCCCACAGGGGGGACAACGCGAACATGCCGGCAATATGAAGCGAAATGGTGACCCCAATGATCACCAAAGCATCCGTACTGTCGGTGGTTGCGCCATGGTGGCCTGCATGCGATCCGCCTACCAGTTGCTGGAGGTGAAGCGGCGTCATGGACATGACCGCCACCATCACTCCGTGGGCGGCGATGACGGCCGAGAGGCCCAGAAGTGCCAGCGGGGAGGAACGAACGGCACGCAAGCCGGACTTGATCGTGCCCCTGGCGGGGAGGCTGCCGGTATCACCATGACCGCCGGCGCTCGAAGCCAGCCGCCGTGAAAGCAGCAACGGATCCGGCCTCAAGCCCAGGAACAGAAGAAGCGACGCCAGTAAGAGCCCTGCCGCGGAAAACACGAACGGCCCGGCAATGGGCGGCAGTCCGAGAGCCTCGCCCACGTGGGCGCCTGGTTGAATGAGGTTCGGGCCGGCAACAGCTCCGATGGTGATGGCCCAGACGACCGTGGACAGGGACCTGCCCCGATGTTCAGGCTCGGCGAGGTCTACGGCGGCGAACCGTGCCTGGAGATTTGCTGCCGTGCCCATGCCCAGGAACGCTGCCCCAAGTATCAGGATGGGGAATGACGTGGCCATGACGGCAACGATGAACAGGAGTGCCCCGATCATGGCAGCCACCAAGCCGGTGACCAGCCCCACCCGGCGTCCACGTGCTTCGGCCAACCGTGCCAGGGGAAGGGCGGCAATGGCCGCCGCCAACGTCAACACGGTAGTGATGGAACCTGCCCATGCCTCGGAGCCCGACAGGTCCACGGCCAGCAGGGAACCAATGGAAAGAGTCGCTCCATTGCCGATACCGCTGAGGAGCTGGGACGCACTGAGCAGGAGAACACTACGGCGCTGAACCCGTTGTGGGTCCAGCGCCGTTGTTGGGGAGGTAGTCACCCCATGAGACTACAACTTTCGTTGACGTTACTCTGCTTCGCTCAAGCTCTTTCGTGCGTCTTCCTCAAGCCGGGCGTCGAGCTTGGCCTGGCGTGCAGCGGGGCTCAGGAGGCTGGCCACTACGGCCACGATGATGGTACCGACGATGACCGCCAGCGACACATAAGTGGGAATCTCCGGAGCCCACTCGATGTGGTGGCCGCCGTTGATGAAGGGAAGCTCGTTGACGTGCATGGCGTGCAGTACGAGCTTCACACCGATGAAGGCCAGGATGACCGACAACGCGTGCTTCAGGTACACCAAACGGGTCATGAGTCCGCCCAGCAGGAAGTAGAGCTGGCGAAGGCCCATCAGCGCGAAGATGTTGGCCGTGAAAACGATGAAGGCACTCTGGGTCAGACCGAAGATCGCGGGGATGGAGTCCACTGCGAACAAGAGGTCGGTCAGGCCGATGGTCACGAAGACGATCAGCATAGGGGTGAAGACCTTCTTGCCGTCAACAGTGGTGCGCAACTTGCCGCCGTCGAACTTTTCCGACATTGGAAGCACCTTGCGGAGACGGGCAATCAAGGGGTTCTCGGCCCCTTCTTCCTCATCCTCACCGGAGTCCTTGGCTTGCTTCCAGGCGGTCCACAGGAGGAAGGCACCGAAGATGTAGAACACCCAGCTGAACTGCTCAATTACCACGGCGCCCAGGGCGATGAAGATACCGCGGAGAACCAGGGCGATGATGATACCCACCATCAGCACTTCCTGCTGGTACTTACGAGGCACAGCGAAGCGGGCCATGATGATGATGAAGACAAACAGGTTGTCGATGCTGAGGCTGTATTCAGTTACCCAGCCCGCAATGAACTGGCTTCCGTACTCGGGTCCGGTGAAGTAGAACATGGCCCCGGCGAACACCATGGCCAAGGCCACGTAGAAAGCGACCCACAGGCCGGCTTCCTTCATAGAAGGTTCGTGGGGACGCTTGACGACCAACAACAGGTCGACAGCGAGGATAATTCCGAGGACGACGAACGAGCCGACCTCGAACCAGACAGGGAGCTCCATTAAAGGGCCTTTCGCAGGGTACGGGAAAACGGTGTAAGTCTCTCCGGCCGCCTTGGAGCGTTGAATGCTCTGACATGGCGACCCGCTAGGCCCGGCGAGGCAACCATGCCTTGCGTGCTGACGAACCTAGCGCTTGGGATACTCCCCTACGTGCCTTAAACCATACCCTAGGCGTGCCCGGCAGTCTGCATCTGGCGTAACTCCCGCTTCAACTCCTTGACTTCGTCACGGATTCTCGCAGCTACCTCGAACTGCAGTTCGGCGGCGGCACCATGCATTTGTTCCGTGAGCTGTTCGATGAGGCCCACCAGGTCTTCTGCCGGCGCTGCTGCGAGGCCGTCCTGCCGGACAGTTGCGGCCCCCTTCGCGGAAGCCTTCCCGCGCTTGCCGCCCTTGGCCAGCCGGTTGTTGTTGAGCAGCTCCTGGGTATCTGCGTCTTCCTTGGCCAACTGATCAGTAATATCGGCGATCTTCTTGCGCAACGGCTGCGGATCGATACCGTGCTCGGTGTTGTACTTGACCTGGATGGCACGGCGGCGATTGGTTTCATCTATTGCTTGCGCCATGGAGTCCGTGATGCGGTCGGCGTACATGTGGACCTGGCCCGAAACGTTACGTGCGGCACGGCCGATGGTTTGGATCAGTGACGTCGAGGACCGCAGGAAGCCTTCCTTGTCGGCGTCGAGGATGCTCACCAAAGAGACCTCCGGCAGGTCAAGGCCTTCCCTGAGCAGGTTGATGCCCACCAGGACATCGAACACGCCCATGCGAAGTTCCCGGAGCAGCTCCACACGCCTCAAGGTGTCAACGTCTGAGTGCAGGTACTCCACCTTGATGCCGTGGCCCACCAGGTAGTCGGTGAGGTCCTCGGCCATCCGCTTGGTCAGTGTGGTCACAAGAACGCGCTCGTTCTTCTCCGTACGGATCCTGATCTCGCCCAACAGGTCGTCGATCTGGCCCTTGGTGGGTTTGACCACCACCTCGGGATCGATGAGGCCCGTGGGACGGATAATCTGTTGAACGTAGCCGTCGGCCTTGCCGAGCTCGTACTTTCCCGGCGTGGCCGAGAGGTAGACCGTCTGGCCGATGCGCTCCAGGAACTCATCCCATTTCAGTGGTCGGTTGTCCATGGCCGAGGGCAGGCGGAAACCAAAGTCCACCAGGTTCCGCTTCCGGGACATATCGCCTTCGTACATGGCGCCGATCTGGGGAATGGTCACGTGGGATTCATCGACCACCAGCAGGAAGTCATCCGGGAAGTAGTCCAGAAGGCAGTGCGGTGCGGTGCCGGGCTCCCGGCCGTCAATGTGCACCGAGTAGTTCTCGATTCCGTTGCAGAAGCCCATCTGCTGCATCATTTCAAGGTCATAGGTGGTCCGCATACGCAGCCGCTGGGCTTCCACCAGCTTGTTCTGGGCTTCGAGGACCTTCAAGCGGTCTGCCAACTCGTCTTCGATACGCTTGATGGCGCGCGCCATCCGTTCGGGACCGGCCACATAGTGCGACGCGGGGAAGACGTACATTTCTTCTTCGTCCCGGATGACCTCGCCGGTCAGCGGATGCAGTGTCTGGATGTTCTCTATCTCATCGCCAAAGAACTCGATCCTGATGGCAAGTTCCTCGTACATGGGAATGATCTCAACGGTATCGCCGCGGACTCTGAAGGTACCCCGGTGAAAGTCCATGTCATTGCGGGCGTACTGCATGGAGACAAACTTCCGCAGGAGGTGGTCGCGGTTCATTTCCGCTCCCTTACGGAGCGTCACCATCCCCGCGATGTACTCTTCGGGCGTGCCCAAACCGTAGATGCAGGACACAGTTGCCACCACGATGACATCGCGGCGGGTCAGCAAGGCGTTGGTGGCAGAGTGACGCAGCCGCTCAACTTCCTCATTGATGGACGAATCCTTCTCGATGAAGGTGTCCGTCTGGGCCACATAGGCTTCAGGCTGGTAATAGTCGTAGTAGGAAACGAAATACTCAACTGCGTTGTTCGGCAGGAGCTCCCGGAATTCGTTGGCCAGCTGTGCTGCAAGGGTCTTGTTCTGGACCATCACCAAGGTGGGTCGCTGGACCTGTTCGATGAGCCACGCCGTGGTGGCGCTCTTGCCCGTACCA
This sequence comes from Paenarthrobacter histidinolovorans, assembly GCF_014647595.1. GTDB lineage: Bacteria > Actinomycetota > Actinomycetes > Actinomycetales > Micrococcaceae > Arthrobacter > Arthrobacter histidinolovorans. Next base: position 387,180 of record NZ_BMPM01000004.1, read on the forward strand.
GTGGCACCGAGGAGGACCACGTCCTTCTCACCGTTGTTGATGCGTTCGGTCAGTTCGGCGATGGCAGTTGGCTGGTCGCCTGCGGGCTTATAGTCGCTGACAACTTCAAAAGGTGCGACGACACGGTTGATTTCCTGGGCAAGGCTCATACATCAAATCTACCCCCGCCCCCGGACAGCTACTGTCCGCGTTTGCGCACAGCGGAAGATGAATACGACGGCGGTGTCCACCCTGTGCGTTCGGCCCACTCCCCCATCTGCGGCCAGGCGACCTCGGAAAACCACGGCTCCTTGGCATCCGCATACGCAGCGGTATCAGGGTCCCCTGCGTGCAGCGCAGCCAGCCCGCGTTTGTGGGCCTCGTACGCGGTGAGGGCTGCGGGCTCGGCGCGCAGCCAATCACGGAACAGGAGCGCAAAATACCAGCCGGGCGATCCGGCCACCCGAACGTGGAGGTTCACGGCCCTGCCGGGATCAGCGTTGGCATGGAACCGTTTCTGCCAGGACTCCGGGGCTGGGTGGGTGGGTTTAGGGGTGTCCTCATGAACGTGCTGCACGGCAGGGAAACCGGCAGCACCGAGCAGAGGTGAGATCCGGTCGGCCGTCTCCAGGTCGGCCACTGCCAGTTGGAGGTCGATGACGTCCTTCGCGGCCAAGCCCGGCACCGATGTCGATCCAATGTGGTCCACGGACAGCACCGCGTCAGGAGCGGTCATTAAGATACGGGCTGCAAGCCGTTCGGCCTGCCGGGGCCATTCGCCGTTCGGGGCAACAATGACGGGGCCCTTGGCTCGGGGTGCCCGGGCTCCATTCTTGATGTTCTCCGCGAAGGGCACCAGACGCGTCTCCCACAGTGCGTCGACTGCCGCGAGCAGATCCTCCCGGCTGCCGGAATTGTCCAGAACGACGTCGGCGGCAGAACGACGCTCCGCCGCAGAAGCCTGCGCGGCCATGCGGGAACGCGCATCCTCCGCCGTCATGCCCCTAAGCTCCACCATCCGTTGGACACGAAGCTCATCAGGGGCATCCACCACCAGTACCAGGTGGAAGTTGCTGCCCTGCCCGGTTTCCACCAGGAGCGGGATGTCCTGCACCACGATGTCGCCCGCGCCGGCACCGTCCATGATGGCCGCCGCGGACTTGCGGACGAGAGGATGGACGATGCCGTTCAAGACTTCGCGCCGGGCCGGTTCGCGGAACACTATTGAGCCAAGCTTCGGCCGGTCAAGCCTGCCGTCGTGATCCAGGATGCCGGGACCGAAAGCTTCAACAACCTGTTCAAGGCCAGGTGTCCCGGGCTCCACTACCTGGCGGGCGATAACGTCCGCGTCGATGAGCAGTGCCCCCAGCTCCCGGAGCCTGGATGCCACCAGCGATTTACCTGAGGCGATGCCGCCCGTCAGTCCGATTTTCAGCACTCCTCAACACTAGACTGAAGCGGTGGAAATTGAGGAAGAAAGCCGCGCGACCCAGTACACGACGCTCCCGGCAGGCTCCGATTTCCGCCACGAACTGGAAATCCGCCGGTCACGCTTCATCACCGTACTCCGCAGGGCTCCTGATGAGGATTCCGCCCGCTCGCTGGTGGCCGGACTAAGGCGGGAGTTCCACGATGCCCGCCATCACTGCTCCGCTTTCGTCATCGGTCCGGACCGGATGATCCAGCGATCAAACGACGACGGTGAACCCTCAGGTACAGCCGGCATACCGATGCTCGAAGCCCTTATTAAGCGTGAGTCAGCACCCGGGGTGCTCGACCTCAGCGACGTCGCCGCCGTCGTCGTACGTTATTTTGGCGGAATTCTGTTGGGGGCAGGCGGGCTGGTCCGCGCCTACTCGGAATCGGTCTCGACGGCGCTGGACCTGGCTCCGCTGGTCCAGCGGCGGCGGCTGCGGTTGTGCGCCGTAGAGGTGGACCACGCTGATGCCGGGCGTGTGGAAAATGAACTGCGCAACGCCGGGTATGTCATGGCGGAGACCGGATATGAGGCCAGGCACGCCATCCTGCGCCTGGCTTTGGAGGACAAGCCCCAAAGCATCGCCGACGCCCGGTCCCGGCTGGCTTCCCTGACGGCCGGCAGTGCAGAGCTACGACCGGAAGGCAGCGAATGGATTGATGTCCCCGGCTGACAGCGGAAGCATTAACGCAGAAGGACCCCTGCCCGGAGGCAGGGGTCCTTCTTTGGCTATTCAGCACATCCCGTACGGGAAGGCGGAATTAGTTGCCGGTCAGCTTCTCGCGCAGTGCGGCGAGGGCTTCGTCGGATGCCAGGGTACCGGCGTTGGACTCAGCAGCAGCCGGCTCCGAGGAGTAGCTGGTGGTGCCGGAGTCGCTCTCACCGGACGTTGCAGCAGCAGCGTCGTCGGCAGCGTGCTGGGCAACCTGCTTCTTGTGGGCTTCCCAGCGGGTCTGGGCGTCAGCGTACTGCTGCTCCCAAGCGGCGCGCTGGGTCTCGTAACCTTCGAGCCATTCGTTCGACTCGGGGTCGAAGCCCTCAGGGTACTTGTAGTTGCCCTCTTCGTCGTACTCAGCGGCCATGCCGTACAGAGCGGGATCGAACTCGGTGCTGTCGGCGTCAACGCCCTCGTTTGCCTGCTTGAGGGAGAGGGAGATACGACGACGCTCGAGGTCGATGTCGATGACCTTGACGAACAGTTCGTCGCCAACGGAGACAACCTGCTCTGCGAGCTCAACGTGGCGGACAGCCAGCTCGGAGATGTGGACCAGGCCTTCGATGCCGTCTTCGACGCGAACGAACGCACCGAACGGAACCAGCTTGGTGACCTTACCCGGAACAACCTGGCCGAGGGCGTGGGTGCGGGCGAAGGTCTGCCACGGATCTTCCTGCGTAGCCTTGAGCGACAGGGAGACACGCTCGCGGTCCAGATCCACTTCGAGGACCTCGACGGTGACTTCCTGGCCAACCTCGACAACCTCGGACGGGTGGTCGATGTGCTTCCAGGACAGCTCGGAAACGTGAACGAGGCCGTCCACGCCGCCCAGGTCCACGAAGGCACCGAAGTTGACGATGGAGGAAACAACGCCCGGACGAACCTGGCCCTTTTCCAGCTTGTTGAGGAACGTGGAGCGAACCTCGGACTGGGTCTGCTCGAGCCATGCACGGCGGGACAGAACAACGTTGTTGCGGTTCTTGTCGAGCTCGATGATCTTGGCTTCGATCTGCTGACCGATGTACGGAGCGAGGTCGCGGACGCGACGCATCTCGACGAGGGATGCGGGCAGGAAGCCGCGCAGGCCGATGTCCAGGATGAGGCCACCCTTGACAACCTCGATGACGGTACCGGTAACGACGCCGTCTTCTTCCTTGACCTTCTCGATGTCGCCCCAGGCACGCTCGTACTGAGCACGCTTCTTGGAGAGGATCAGACGGCCTTCTTTGTCTTCCTTGGTGAGAACCAAAGCTTCGACCTGATCGCCAACGGCGACAACGTCGCCGGGATCAACATCGTGCTTGATGGAAAGCTCGCGGGAAGGGATGACACCTTCGGTCTTGTAACCGATGTCGAGCAGAACTTCGTCGCGGTCGACCTTGACGACGGTACCTTCGACGAGGTCTCCGTCGTTGAAGTACTTGATGGTGGCGTCGACAGCTGCGAGGAAGTCCTCAGCGGTACCGATGTCGTTAATGGCGACTACGGGGGTACCGGGCTTCTCGGTGGAGGTGATGGTCATGTAGTAGGGGCTCCGTTGTGGATAGTTAGTCGGTCAGGCAAACCGCTGCCGCCCGGGTCCGGACGGCAGAACGCGGCACATCGCCGGGTCATCCTGATTTGTGGATTAGTACAAAATGGATGCATGCACGTAGTACACGCCCGTTTATTCTAGTCGCATTGGCAAAGCAGGGTCAAAAGCGGGTCATGGCTTCAGGACATCCCCGAGCCGCGCGAAGGAAACGCCCTTGTCCAGCAACCGGGGCAAGGCGCGCCCGTAGCCTTCCGCTGTAGCTCCTGCCGGCTTGTTGAAGTGCGAAATGACGATGTCCCCGGGCCCGGCCCGGCCCACCTCGGTGGCGACGGTGGCCGCAGGAAAGGTCGCACCGCCGTCGCCATTAACAGTGAAGTTGACCGGCAGCATGCCGAGCCTGTGCGTCATGGCGGCCGTGACGTCGTCGTAGAACGCCGTTCCCGGGCGGAAGAACCGCGGGGACTTTCCGAACGTGTCCAGCATGACGGCCTGGTTGCCCATGAGTTCGTCGTAGGCCGCGGACGCTGTCGCCGTTCCGGTGATTCCGTAGGCGGACTTGCCGTTGACGGACAAGGGAAGGTGTGACGTTCCGTGGTTGGCGAGCTCGAACAGCGGGTCCGCTGCCAGCTCCGCGGCGAGTCCGGGGTTGGCGTGGATCCAGCGGCTGTTGACAAAGAGTGTGGCGGGTACATGAAGCTTGCGCAGGGTCTGCAGCAGTGCTTGGTCGCACCCTGAACCACCCGGCCCACCGCACGCGTCGAACGTCAAGGCCACCTGTTTGGCGGGAGAGTCGTTGACGACTCCTGTGACATGCAAACCCCACTCCTTGGGTTGCCTGCCCGCAAACTCCGCGAGGATCTTCTGCTTGTCCGGCACCGCCGGGGGTTTAGCGGTTGGCTGCGCGAGGGCAGCAGCAGCCTGTTCACTTGATCTGGCAGAGACGGACGGAGGGGGCGTGGCGGGACCGGTTGGCCGCGATTGCTCCGTTGCCACATCTCTGTCAGGAGCGACCGGCCCGGACCCGGTGTCCGCGCATCCCGCCAGGACAGTAGTCGCCAAACCTGCCATTCCAAGCAGCACTGATCGACGGCGGGCCAAAGGCCGCCGCTTGGAATCCCCCATGGATGTCCTTACTGACGTTTTAGCTATGTGGTTGTGAAAAGGTGGTACTGCCTAGAAGTGTGTCAGACAGTGAGCGGACCGTTCCACTGTGAACAACTGCTGGGCCTGGAAAGCGGCGCCGGGAGTGTTCTCGCGGATGCGGCCGGCGGCGGCCAGCGTCACCGGCGATACCGCACCCAGGTAGATGGAAGCGAGGTCTGCCGCATCCATGCTGAGGTCCGGCGTCTCACCCGAAGCATCCTTGACGACGGCGGCAGCACCGCCGTCGGATTCCAGAAGCCAGGTGCCGCCCGCCAAGCCCAAAGAGTCGGTGACCTCAATAACCAGGCGGCCGGCCGCAGGGTACTTTCGGGCCTCCAAAGCGGCCCGTGTATCCAGGATCCTGAGCCACAGCATGTCACGTACTTCGGAAGCCTCAATGCACCGCTGGTCCTCGAGGGCCCATGCCAGCGGATCATCCACCGGCGCCTCGGCCCAAGTCACTTCATCGATGAGGTCGATGCTGCCCAGGAAACGCCAGAGGTCACGATAGCCGGCGTTGGTTGCGGCGACCAGGTCCACGATTTCCATGGTGTACGGCTTGTGGTCCCAGCCCTTGAAACGGTAGGAAACGTAGCCATCCAACGTTCCTGAGGGGTCGTAGTGCAGGGCGCAACGCACGGAGGCGTCGGGCTTGCCGTCCTGCCCGATCAAACCGGATGCCACCAGCCGGTAGTACTCCTGCCGGTCGACCGAACCCGGAGAAAGCCTCTGGACCCGCTCAAAGATTTGTGGCGCAACGTCCAGCAGGACTGAAGGATCGGCGACTTCAACCACGCCTTCCTGCTGTCCCTGGAGCCGGAAACGCGGGCCTGTGTCGACTTTGATGCTGCGTTCAAAAGTAGCGACGCCAAAGCCGAATCGACCGTAGATGGACCCTTCGGAGGCGGTGAGCGCCGCCATGGCGAGGCCGTCGTCCTTGGCGCCTTCCAGGTCTGCGGTGATCATGCCGCGAAGGATTCCGTTGCGCCTGTGGGTTCCACGGACGGTTACGGCAGTGATCAGGTTGGACTCCAGCTGGCGCCCGAAGCCGATGTTCAGGGACTTGCGCATGGTGGCGTAGGTGGCCACCGGGACATCCGCGCCGAGCGAACGCTCGGGAACATCCGCGTTGACGTAGACACCGGTCAGCTCGCGATTGTCGGTCCGGTAGGCGGCCAGGGTCTTGGCCAGGTATTCGCCGTCCCGCCGCTCCTGGTGGAATCCATGGGAGACGGCCTGCACCCAGGTGGTGCAGCGGCTGTAGCCTTCGTCATTCTTGTCGGCGACAACCGGGAATCGTTGGACAGAGTACTTTTCGGAGTTTCTTACATTGGGATCAGCCACGCCTTCGAGCCTAGCCAGACGCCTGAGGGCGCGCCACCATCACGGCGGCGCGCCCTCAAGGGATCACGTGAAAGGTTCCCGGACTAGTGGCCGGCCTCGTACCAGCTTGAGCCGACGCCGATCTGGACGTCGAGCGGTACGGACAGGTCTGCGGCCGAGCCCATTTGTTCGATGACCAGTTTTTCCACGGCTTCACGCTCCCCCGGCGCAACTTCGAGCACGAGTTCATCGTGGACCTGCAGCAGCATGCGTGACTTCAGGCCCTGGCTGGCGAGTTCGGCAGAGACGCCCAGCATGGCCCGCTTGATGAGGTCGGCAGCTGAGCCCTGGATCGGTGAGTTCAAGGCGATGCGCTCCGCCGCTTCCCTCGCCTGGCGGTTGGTACTGGTCAAATCGGGCAGGTAGCGGCGGCGGCCTTCGATGGTGGCCGTGTAGCCATCAACCCTGGCTTGATCCCGCACGCCGTCGAGGTAAGCGCGCACGGCACCGAAGCGGTCGTAGTAGTCCTTCATCAGGGTCCGGGCCTCATCCACGGAAATTTCCAGCTGCTTTGACAGTCCGAAGGAAGTGAGGCCGTAGGCCAACCCGTACGACATGGCTTTGACCTTGGACCGCATTGCGCTGGTGACTTCCTCCGGCGCGACGTTGAATATCCGTGCACCCACGAAACGGTGCAGGTCCTCGCCGTCCCGGTACGCCTGGATCAGCGCTTCATCGCCCGAAAGGTGGGCCATGATCCGCATTTCGATCTGTGAATAGTCAGCGGACAGCAGGCATTCATATCCTTCGCTCACCACGAAAATGCTGCGGACCCGGCGGCCCTCTTCGCTACGGACCGGGATGTTCTGCAGGTTCGGGTTGTTCGAAGAGATGCGGCCGGTGGCGGCGATGTTCTGCGCGTACGTGGTGTGGATCCGCCCGTCGTCGGCGACAGATTTCTTAAGCGTCTCAACCATCTGGGCCAGTTTGGACGATTCACGGTGAGCCATGAGCTGCACCAGGAATTCGTGTCCAGTCTTTTCCAGGAGCCCTTTAAGCGACGCGGCGTCCGTGGTGTAACCGGACTTGATCTTCTTGGTCTTGGGCAGGCCCAGCTCCTCGAACAGGACCGTCTGCAACTGCTTGGGCGAACCGAGGTTCACCTCGTGCCCGATGGCCGCAAACGCCTGTTCCTGGGCGGTCTGGATCACCTTGGTGAGGTCCGCCAGTTGTTCATCCATGCGGTCCGTGGAGACGAAGATGCCCGTCAATTCCATCTGGGCCAGCACGCGGGCCACAGGTAGCTCCAACGTGGTGAGCAGGGCGTCGGCCTTACGGTCTGCAAGCTCCTTTTCGAAGTGCTTGCTGAGCGCGTGTACGACGGCGGCGTGCTGCACGAGCGCTGCAGCGGCAGCCTGGTCCGTCTCACCGGAAAGATCCAGTTCCAGCTGTCCGGACTGGGCTGCGGCCGTGGTCAGGGAGATCTTGAGGTGGACCTGTGCGAGTTCGGCGAGGTCGTAGCTGCGGCGGTCGGGCTGGATCAGGTACCCGGAAATGGACGTGTCATCCACGACCCCTTCCAGGCCCAGGCCACGGTTGTACAGGGCCTTGAGTGCCGACTTGAACTCGTGCAGGACCTTGGCTTCTTCCGGGTCGCGCAGCCAGCGGGCCAGCACTTCCTCAGCAGCGGCGTCCAGGCCTGTCAGCTCAATGAAGGCTGCACCATTGGCACGGACGATGGCCAGCGCAGTGGCGTCGTCGCCCACCCGGCCAGGAACCAACTGCACGGCGAGGGCCGAACGAACGCCCGATCCGGCTGCGAAGAAGGCCTCGAGGCCGGCGGCGTCCGTGAGTGTTTGGAACTCGGGGGCATCGATGGTGTCCGGCGCAGCCCCGGCCGTGTCGTCACCGTAGAGGTCGAAAAGCCGCGTGCGAAGGGTGCGGAATTCGAGTTCCTCAAAGAGTTCCTCGATGGCCTGCCGGTCAGGACGTGGCTCGTGGAGATCTTCCAAAGTGATGGGCAGGTCCAGGTCAGTGAGCAGCTGGTTCAGCCTGCGGTTCCGCTTGACGTTGTCGAGGTTCTCCTTGAGTGCTCCACCCACCTTGCCGCCGATGGAATCAAGGTTCTGCAGGATTCCCTCGAGCCCGCCGTAGAGGTTGATCCACTTGGCCGCCGTCTTGGGGCCAACGCCTGGAACGCCGGGCAGGTTGTCTGCGGTTTCGCCGACAAGCGCGGCGAGGTCCGAGTACAAACCGGGCTTAACGAAGTACTTCTCCTCGATGGCGGCCGCATCCATCTTTGGGATGTTGCTGACGCCCTGTTTGGGATAGAGGACAAAGACGTTGTCGTTGATGAGCTGAAAGGCATCCCGGTCGCCGGAGACCAGCAATACCTCGAAACCGGCGGCATCCGCCTGCGAGGCAAGCGTCGCAAGGACGTCGTCAGCCTCGTATCCGGGCATGGCGATGGTCTTGATGCCCCATGCCTCCATGACCCGGGCAATGAGGCCAATCTGGCCGGCGAACTCTGCAGGAGTGGCATTGCGGCCGCCCTTGTACTCGCTGTACTCGGCCTTGCGGAAGGTGGTGTCGTCGGAAACGTCAAAGGCGACCGCGACATGTGTGGGCTTCTGGTCCTTGATCAAGTTGATCAGCATGGACGTAAACCCGTGCACCGCGTTGGTGTACTGACCCCTGGCCGTAGAGAAATTCTCGGCAGGAAGGGCATAGAAAGCCCTGAAGGCCATGGAGTGGCCGTCCAGGACCAGCAACCTGGGCCGGCCCTCCCCCGCGGAGACGCTGGATGCAGTGGCAGAAGGGGCGGGTGCTGTGGCAATGGCAGCAGCTTGGGCCGTTGGAACCTGGTCCGGTTTGGTTGTTTCACTCACAGGTGCCAGCCTAGTTGGCATGATGGACAATTTCACGCCGAACAGCTTTGTCGACCAACTCAATGAGGCCGGGGTGCCCGAAGAATTCCACGATTGGCTTTCCGCGCACGGGGTGGGAACCCTGGTGGTGAAAATGGGTATCCGTTTCACCGAGATGAGTGCCGAACGGATGGTGGCCACCATGCCTGTGGAGGGAAACACCCAGGTAGCAGGCATCCTCCATGGTGGGGCCCACGTGGTGCTGGCTGAGACCCTTGGCTCGTTTGCGGCGTCTTTGCACGCCGGAAGGGGACGCCACGCCGTCGGCATTGAAGTGGGCGCAACCCATCACCGTTCCGTGGCGACCGGTACCGTGACGGGTACGTGCACCGCGATCCACCTCGGCGGTACCCTGGCCACCCATGAGATTGTCATCACTGACGAGAAAGGCCGGAGGCTTTCGACAGCCCGCATCACCAACATGATCCGGGACAACCGCCACTGAATTCCGCCAGGGCCGGTACCAGCCGCTAACCCGCGGACTGCTGCAGCCGGTAGCGCAACTCCACCGCTGCCCCGCCAAGTGTCCTCGACGAGACCAACTCAAGCGGCGGCGTCGGGCCCTTCAGCGGCAACAGCGGCTTTCCGGCGCCCAACACAACAGGAACGATGGTGAGGATCATTTCGTCGAGCAGTCCGGCCTCGGCGAATTGGGCCACCAGGTCACCTCCACCCACCAACCAGACATTCTTGTCCTTGGCGGCCCTGGCCAGGTCCGGAGCGAATTCCCTGACGTCGCCCCGGACATAGGTGATATCCGATTCCGCGGGAGCTGAGTACTCGTGGTGGGTGAAGACCCAGCACGGGATCTCCGGATACGGCCATTTGCCGGGTTCGTGCTCCATGAGCCACCTGTAAGTGTCCCCGCCCATGGCAATGCAACCAACACCGGCCATGAACTGCCCGATGCCGTCGTTGACGTCGTCGTTGCTGTCGAACTGCAGGAGCCAGCCGAGGTCGTCCTCCGGAGAGGCAATGAAGCCGTCGATGGTGGAAGCCACGTAGTACTGGAATGTCGACATGGACCCCAGACTAGTCAGTCCGACGCGGGGTTCCCATACTCCACGCGGACACTCCCATTATCCGGCAGGACCACCACCCTGCCCCGCTCCAGCGACCATCCGTCGTTCAGCAGGAAGATCCGTCCGCCACTTACCACCAGCAACCGCAGGCCGGTGTACCTGTACAGGGGTGCTGCTTCCGAACCGGCCGACTCCTCCTTGACGTTTGGTACGGTGACGGCCAGGCGCTCTTTGCTGTAGACGACGGCGGTGGGCAACAGGTGGGAACGTTCCTGGTAGTCGACGGCGGCACCCCGCCCCAGCGCCTGGGCGTAGTCGGACGTGCCCCAGAACAGCAGCAGCGTCACCAGGACAAACACCAACCACCCCTCAAGGGTGCCCTTGGTGGCGCGGGGAGCCTGCGCTGACGGCCCGGCAGCCCTGCGCCGCACGCGCAGTCCCCAGGTGCCCACAACGAGTCCTGCGGCAATAAGGAAAGGTGCATAGAGGACGGCCTGGCCAGGGCGTGTCGTCACGGCGATCCACATCACTGCGGCATATGCGAAAGCGAGAAAGAGAACGACCGTGGCGGTCACCTGCACCCTCCTCCGCTGTCCCGGGAATTCGAGGAGGCGGGCAACTGCCCGGTCCAGCATCAGCCACAACAAACCGATAACCACCAGCCAGGCCAGGGGTTGGAACAATGACTGGATACTCCTCAGCATGAAGTCCTGGACCGTGTACCCGAACAGGCTGACGTCCAAGCCCATCGCTTTGGCCTGGGCATCGGTGCGTGCCCACCCGAAATAGACCAGCAAAGCCGTGACAACCGTCAGCGGCGGACCGACGACCGAGAGCACCTCGAGGGTCCGCTGCCACCGGGTGTTGCTTTGCTCTGGAGCCGCCGGGACGTCGCTCACGACGTGGCCGTGGCGGAGGCTTCAACGGACGTGGTCGGGGACTCGGGGGCGGGAGTCGCTCCCCCGGTTTCCGCAGAGCTCGAGGTGGCTCCGGCGTCGTCATAGAAGAACGTGGCTGAACCGGCGATATCCACTGTGTCCGTGACCGATATCCGGATTGATTTCCGCCCTTGGGCGGGCGGCATCCGCAGGTACAGCGTTCCGTAGTCTTCCCTGTCCCCCACGAATTCCACGTCTGCCGGAACGTCGTCGAACAGGACCTCACCAACGCGGACGTAATAGCCGTCAAGCCGTACGATGGTGCCGCCCGAACTGGGACCAGCTGCCCGGGGCGTTCCCGGAACCGGCCTGAGTTGCTCGTCCACCACCGTCAGGCCCAGCAACTGGCGGGGACATGCCTCGCCCAGCCCGGGTTCCACCTTGAAGGCAGCATCAGGGTTGCTGCGGTGCTGTGCCACCAGGGAGGCCGACATGGCCGCAACCCTGAACTCCAGGCACTGTGTCTGCGGTATCCGCGGAGTGGCGGATACCGCGTTGGACGCCCTTTCCCAGTCCTCCCGGCTGCCGCTTTGCACGGCACGGCAGACAGCAGCACCAGCCACCCAAACGGCTGCGTCTTGGGCATCTTCAACGCTGCGGGCAAGGGCGTCGCACTGGAATTGCTGCAAAAGGAGGTACCGCTGACCGGAGGTGGGATCGTTGGGTCCGACAGGCCCCACGGGGATCCATCGAACCACAGGCGCGTTTTCCTGTGGCGCTGCCGGACCGGCCGGGCCGGCAGGTTGCGCCGCTGTAGGAGCGTCGGCAGTTGACTTGGCCGGCCCGGAGGCAGCAGCCGTTTGCACCCCGGAACCCTGCTGTGGGGACTGACCTTCAGAGGACGGCGGCAAGCAAGCTGAAAGGGCCAGCAGCAGGAGCGGGACCAGCGCAAGTCCTGCCGGGCGGCTTCGGGATGTGCACTTCATGACAGCCCCGTATCTGCCGGATCACGACCACGCAGCCATATGCATGGCTACACTGCCGATTATTCTCCCGAATGGACGAAGCTGCCAGAGCCGTTGCTATTTTCCGAAGTACGGAACAATCAGGTAGATGCCGAAAAGTACGGCCACCCCGCAGAACCCAAAGCAGATGTAGGCCAGGGACCGCACCAGGACCGGGGACTTCTGCTGGGCGTCGCCGGCAATCGCCGTGAGCCGCACGCCCAGGGAGTACAGGACCACGAGTGTCACGGCGGCCAGGAGGGTAACGCCGGCTACCTGCAGCAGTTCCAACCATTTCATCGCTGCACGTCCTTGCTTGGGGTGTTCTTTCGGGACTTCTTCTTCTTGCGGAACCGGACGGCGTGGCCGGCCTCTTCAACCTCGACGGCGTTGTGGTGCCCAACGTGCGACTTCCGGGAAACCACGAACATGAAGACCACGGCCGAGGTTCCCGCTACGGCGGCGATGATCACGCCCACCACCCCGACACCCACCAACAGGGCAGTCAACGCACCGACGATCGCCGACGCCGGGAGGGTAAACAGCCACCCAAGGGCGATTTTGCCAGCGGTGCCCCAGCGGACAGAGGTGCCTTTGCGGCCCAGCCCGGAGCCGATTACGGAGCCCGAAGCAACCTGCGTGGTGGACAGGGCGAAACCCAGATGCGAGGACGCAAGGATTGCCGATGCGGTGCTGGTTTCGGCCGAGAAGCCCTGGGCGGGCTTGACCTCGGTCAGGCCGGATCCCATGGTGCGGATGATGCGCCATCCGCCGGCGTAGGTGCCGATCGCGATGGCGAAGGCACAGGCCGCGATAACCCAGAACTGGGGGCCGCTTCCGGGCGACTGGGTGCCACCGGCGATGAGTACCAGCGTGATGATGCCCATGGTCTTCTGCGCGTCATTGGTACCGTGCGCGAGGGCCACCAGGCTGGACGTGAAGATCTGGCCCGTGCGGAATCCGCCTCGCTTTTGCGTGAGCTTGTCGCCGGTTTCGGGATCATGCCGCGAGGTGAGTGCGTATGCCAGACGGGTGCAAATGTATGCCACCACGCCAGCGATCAGCGGAGCGAAGAGCGCGGGAAGGATGACCTTCTGCAGCACGGTTTCGAAGTTGATGGAGTGGAAGCCGATGCCCACCACCGCTGCGCCGATAAGGCCGCCGAAAAGTGCATGGGAGGAGCTCGACGGCAGGCCCTTGAGCCAGGTGATCATGTTCCAGAGGACGGCGCCCATAAGTCCGGCAAAGATGATGTCCGGCGTGATGTGGATGCCGTCGGAGCCTTCGCGGATCAGCCCACCGGAAATGGTCTTGGCCACTTCCGTGGACAGGAAGGCGCCCACAAGGTTGAGCACCGCGGCCAAGGCAACGGCCGTCTTGGGCTTGATCGCCCCCGTGGCGATAGGCGTGGCCATCGCATTGGCTGTGTCGTGAAACCCGTTGGTGAAGTCAAAGAATAGGGCCAACGCTATTACCAGCGCGACCATGAAGGTGATATCCACCTGTTGCCCAATCTGCAGAGTCGACGTTCAGCAGTTTCACTTCCCCATACCTGCCATCCACAGCATAGTTCAGCAATTGTTCAACTGACGCTGCTTGCGGGATTCACTCTGGCGGGCTTGAAACCTTAAGAATCCTACGTGCCATACCCTGAGCGGCCAAACGTATGCGGTCTCTGATTCACCCCAGATACCTGCGCACAGCCGCGAGCTCGCCACGGCTCAACCCTTTGCGGGGATCCGGTGAGATGCAAAGCACACGCTCTTGCTGGTATTCAGCCCATGAGCGGGCGTCCGACTCCTGGCTGAGCTGGTCATCGAGCCAGACAATTCGTTCGCTTCCTGTGACGGCCAGGTCCTTTTGCAGGGCCACGAGCTTCCACCATTCCGGCCCCTCGTCCCAGCCTTGGCTTGACAGTACGGGCCAGTCCTGGCCGTGCAGGCCGATGGCCGGGCACAGGAATTCAGGCGCGAGGCGCTCCCAGGTGGTCAGCCAAACGAATCTGGCAGCGGGATGTTCGGCGAGGTCGTTGAGCTCAGCCACGGCTTCGGGGGCGAAGGCCACCTCCAGGATGCCGGCGTCGGCGATGCTCCAATCGCCGCCCCAGTCCGTGGTTCCCATCGGGCTGAAGGGGTTCACCACGCCGTCGACGTCAAGGTAGATGGACACCGGCCTCACGGCGTCGCCTATGGAATCCACATTTGTCCCCTCCCCAACAGATGGAAGCCAGCCTACGGGAACGGGACTTCTTCGGGTGGAGCAGCGTGAAAATCAATCTCTTGACGTGCGTCATGGAAATGATAATCTCAAGCCATGGAAAAGCCCGCAGTCCACTCCGCCCAGAGCGTCCGCGACATCGAGGACACCGTCCGCACCGATTTCCGGCACGCCATGTCCTACGGCGGATATCTGGACCTTGACCATTTGCTCAGCTCCCAGCACCCGCTCAGCAAGCCGGAACACCACGACGAATTGCTGTTCATCATCCAGCACCAGACCAGCGAACTCTGGCTCAAGCTGGTGCTCCATGAATTGCTCGAGGCCCGCAGGCTTTTCGACGCGGACAACCTCGGCAAAGCCCTCAAATGCATCGCCCGCGTCAAAGCCATCCAGCGCACCATGACTGAGCAATGGTCCGTCCTGGGTACCCTGACGCCGCGCGAGTACGCCCAGTTCCGCGGATTCCTGGGCAGCTCCTCCGGTTTCCAGTCCTACCAGTACCGCGGTGTCGAATTCCTGTTGGGCAACAAGAACCGCGGAATGCTGCGCGTGTTCGAAAGTGAACCCGAGGCCCACGCCCTGCTCAGCACGCTCCTGGAGGAGCCCACCCTGTACGACGCGTTCCTCGGGGTCCTTTCCCGCGCCGGCTACGACATCCCGGCGGACATCCTCGATCGCGACAAGAGCGAGCCTTGGACCTTCCGCAAGGAACTCGTGCCCATTTTCCAGAAGATCTACGAATCGGATGACACCCCGTGGGGACTCTACGAGGCCTGCGAAGACCTGGTGGACATCGAAGACAACTTTCAGGCCTGGCGTTTCCGCCACCTCCGGACAGTCCAACGCACCATCGGCTTCAAGGTTGGCACCGGAGGATCGTCCGGCGTCGACTTCCTCAAACGCGCCCTTGACCTGACGTTCTTTCCCGAGCTCTACGCCGTCCGCACCGAAATCGGCAACTAAGCAAACCACCGCCCGGCGCCGCCCGGTACTTCCGCAGGAGAAGCCATGACCAGCACGCAACAGCAGCCCCAACACCAAACCCAACTGCCGACGTCGGCAGAACTGGACGCCGCCGATCCCCTCGCCGCCCAGCGGGACGCCTTCTACACTCCCGACGCCGGGCAACTCACCTCTTATCTGGACGGCAACTCACTCGGACGCCCACTGAAGGCAACGGCAGCGAACCTTGCCTCCTTTGTGCACGACGCCTGGGGCAGCCGGCTCATCCGCGGCTGGGACGAACAGTGGATGGACGAGCCCACCCTGGTAGGCGACCGCATCGGTGAAGTGACTCTGGGAGCCGCACCCGGCCAGACCACAGTGGGTGATTCCACCTCTGTGATGCTTTACAAGATGATCCGCGCGGCCGTGGACGCCCAGCCCGGCAGGGACGAGATCATCATCGACCGGGACAACTTCCCCACCGACCGGTTCATCATTGAGGGAATCGCCAAGGAACGCGGGGCTACGATCAAGTGGATCGCCGCCAATCCCGCCAGCGGTGTCCGCGCCGCCGACCTCGACGGGCTCCTGGGTGAGCGAACCGCCGTCGTGGTCCTCAGCCACGTCGCCTACCGCTCCGGATACCTCGCCGACGCCAAGGGCATCACCGCCAAAGTCCACCAAGCCGGTGCGCTCATGCTGTGGGACCTCTGCCATTCCGTCGGATCCGTCCCACTGGAGCTGGACGCCTGGGGCGTCGACCTCGCCGTCGGCTGTACCTACAAGTACCTCAACGGCGGGCCGGGCTCACCGGCTTTTGCCTACGTCAACGCCTCACAGCAGGACCGTTTGCAGCAACCCATCTGGGGCTGGATGGGTGCCGACAATCCCTTCGGGATGACCGAGGCCTACCGTCCGGCACAAGGCATCCGCCGCTTCATCACGGGCACACCCCCGGTCCTGGCCATGCAACCGCTCAAGGACATGGTGGAACTCATCGCGTCCGTGGGCATGGACGCCGTCCGGGAAAAGTCCATCAAGCTCACTGAATACGCCATCGCGCTGTCCGAAGAACTCCTTGTGCCCCTCGGTGCAGAGATCGTCAGCCCGCGGGATCCGGCTGAGCGCGGCTCACACATCACCGTGGACCACCCCCTCTTCGCCGAGGTCACGGCCAGGCTCTGGGAAAAGGGAGTCATCCCCGACTTCCGGCCCCCGCATGGCCTGCGCATCGGCCTCTCCCCACTCAGCACCAGCTACGCCGAGGTCGAGCTGGGAGTGGCAGCCATCCGCGACGCCCTCACTGAACTGCTGTGAGCCCGAAATGAGCGCCGTCCTCGATGACATGGACTCCCGGCCCGGGAGCACCACATCATTGCTGCGCACTGTCATCGGCCTGTACTTGCGCGACGCCGGTGGATGGATGTCCACCAAGGACATTGTGGTGCTCATGGACGCCCTGGGGACATCGGCAACTGTCACGCGGACGGCACTGGGCCGCTTGCGGAAGAAGGACGTCCTGCTGCAGGAAACCCGGGACGGAGTTCCAGGATTCACCTTGACGGAAGGCGCAGCGACCATGCTGGCCCGCGGCGACCGTCGGATCTATAACCCCCGGACCATGTCGCCCACGGACCCGTGGTGCTTGATCTCGTTCTCCATCCCCGAGACCGAGCGTGAGAAGCGGCATCAACTGCGGCGCAGGCTGCATTGGATTGGCTGCGGGACGGTAGCGGCCGGTCTGTGGATCTGCCCGGACTCCCTCCGTGTGGAGGTGGAGGAAATATTGGCGGACCTGGAGCTGCGCGACTCGACCACGATCTTCGTGGCCGGGACACCCCTGGTGGGTGGCAGCCTCCGGGAAGCGGCATCCAAATGGTGGGACCTGGAAGCGGTGGCCGAACTCCACCGGGATTTCATCCGCGAGCACGCAGCTGCAGTCATTGGCGTCGAACCGGAGGTGGAGCCCGGCGCCACCGCATTTGCTGCCTACGTCCGGTGCATCGACCGGTGGCGGATCATTCCCTATCTGGACCCAGGGCTCCCGCCGTCATTCCTTCCCGAGGACTGGCCCGGAATGCAGGGTGCCGAATTGTTCACCAGGATAGTTGCGGCCTATGGACAGCCAAGCGCCGATTTCGTGCACAGGACCCTCCATCGCGTGGGCGTCTCCGCCTCTTCGTGAAGACGCCCACGCAGTGTGGGGACTGCCTCGGTCAGCTTTCAGCTTTTACCCTGGACACGAAACGGAACCTGTCTCCGCGGAAGGTACTGTGTGTCCACTCAACGGGTGTTCCTTGCCTGTCGCGCGCCAGCCGGTTGACCACCAGGAGGGGCGCACCCATTTCGATCCCCAATATCCTGACATCACCCGGGCCGGCCAAGGCTGTTTCGACCGTATCCTCGACCTCGGCAATGCTGATCCCATAAACGTCCCGGAGAGCCGCGTACAGCGAACCCGTCTTGGCCAGGCTGGCTTTGAACCGCGGAAGCTTTCCTGGAAGCCAGGCAATCTCGTGGGCCAGCGGGGCCCCCTCGATCAGCCTGATGCGTTCCAACCTGGTGACTTGGTCTCCCTCGGCCAGGCCCAGATGTGCAGCAACCTCAGGGCTTGCCTTGGTGACCTCCAGTGCCACCAGCGTGGAACCAGGGGTGAGTCCCTGCATCCGGGCGTCGTCGGAAAACGAGGTCAACTGCCTCACATGTGTCACCTTAGGTGGTGCGACGAAGGTGCCATGCCCTTGGATCCTGCCCAGCTTTCCCTCCGCGACAAGCTCGCTGATGGCCAGCCGGACGGTGGTGCGGGACGTCGCGTAGGTCTGCGCGAGCGCCCGCTCGGTGGGGATGAGCGTACCGGGCCGCAGCCCGGTGATGAAGGCAAGAATTTCAGTCTTGACCATGTAGTACTTAGGCGTTGCAGGCGTAGTGTCAGCGGACATACGGGACAAACTACCTGTAGACAAGGGGATTGGTCTATGCCAATCTTGAGGGGGCCAATCTTGGGTGGAGCAAAGGCCAATCCAAAGCAGCCTGGCCCTGGCTGGGCATGTTGGTCGGAGACGAAGGGACGTCACTTGGAGGAAATGCAGCAGTCCGCGGGCAGCGGCGGCACAAACCCCGCGCCGTTGGTCCTCGGGCTCCACATCGGTGGTTCAAAAACCCATGCGGTCCTCTCCGACGACGCCCGCCTTCCCGGGGTGGGCAATGATGCCCGGCTGGAGATCACCGAAGCACGCGCAAACCTTTCTTCCGTAGGGCACCAGGGCGCGGACGCAGTACTGCGGCGGATTGCTGCCCGTGTGGGCGGTGGTGTTGCAGCAGTCTGCGCGGGAGCGGCTGGAGCTGATACCCCCGCGAGCCGGGCTGTCCTGTCGGCTCTCCTCTCGGAACATTTTCCGGGAGCCAAAATCGAGGTGGTCCATGACACACGCATCATCCTCGCTGCGGCCGGCCTCGAAGCAGGCGTGGTTCTGGTGGCCGGAACCGGCTCGGTTGCCTGGGGCAGGAACCGTGAGGGTCGGGAAGCCCGCAGTGGAGGATACGGCTACCTGCTCGGCGACGAGGGTGGCGGATACTCAGTGGTCCGCGACGCCGTCCGCGAGGCCTTGCGGGAATACTACGCCGGACTTGAACCGGGCCCGCTGGTCCAGTCGTTGATGGCCGCCACGGCAAGCGTGGACGCCCTGCAGCTCATGGACTTTTTCTATGCCAAGCCGGAGCCCGACCATTGGGCGGGGCTTGCCCCGCTCGTCCTTGAATTGGCACGTGACGGGGACCCTGCAGCCTTGCGGATCCAGGCGGAGGCAGCCCACTCCCTGGCGTCCCTGGCCAGGCAGGTGCTGGGCGAACTCGGCTTGGACCTCCCCCTGGTGATGGCTGGGGCGTTACTGGTCAACCAGGACCAGCTTGCCGCGGCTGTAGCGCGGAAAGTGTCCATGGAAGATCCGTCGTTGGTCCGGATACTCCCCCAGGCGCCTGTTTTCGGGGCGGTCAAGCTTGCGCGTCAACTGATCCAGCAGTGATTAACCGTGGGTGATGCCCACAGCCAACGGGAGTAGTCTGGACTCATGCCTTTGATGTGCGGCGGCCGGTAACAATGACCCGGGCCAGGCAGCGGTGGCTGCCGGCGCTCTTGATAAGCCTTGTCTTCGGCATGGCGGTGCTGTTCGGTGCCGTGCAAGCGGGCGCAACCGGCTCCCTGCCGCCCAAGACGGCGGACGAGGTCCTGGCAATGATCGCGCATACGCAGGTTCGCGAGCTCTCCGGGACGTTGGAACAAACCGCGGAGCTGGGACTTCCCGGGATTACTGCAGCCGGCCCTGGGGTTGCTCCGGGAGCTGTGTCCGCCGTGGAGTTCCTGACAGGCTCGCACACCGCACGGGTTTACGTCGATGGCCCCTCGAAAGCGCGGCTGCAGATCCTGGACCGGATGGCTGAGCGTGACCTCGTGCTGAACGGAGGGGACGCGTGGTTCTATAACTCCTCGGACAACAGCGCTACGCACTGGAGCATCCCGCCGTCATTGATGACAGCTCCCACCGAGTCACGCGAAGCTGCCCCGCCCCGCCCCGGCCTCCCGACCCCCGAAGCCTTGGCGTCCCGCTTCCTGGCTGCCATTGACGCCAGCACCGAAGTGAGTGTGGGTGGCTCATCTTCGGTAGCCGGTCGCAGCGCCTATCGCCTCCTCCTGAACCCCCGGTCTGCCGCTACCTTGGTGGACTCCGTGGCCATTGATGTTGATTCCCAAACCGGCCTCCCCCTGGGCGTCGAAGTGAGGGCCAACGGCCAGTCCGAGCCTGCTTACGCACTGGCCTATACGCGGTTGGATCTGGCCGCACCGGACGCCTCACTGTTTGATTTCGTGCCGCCCCAGGGCGCCACTGTCAACGAAAAGGTGGTTCCCGCATCCCCGGTCCCATCCCGGCCGCTGCCCGCACCATCCGGCCCGGCCGACCAGCCACACCCGGGCCAGCCGCATGATGGTGCAACGGTCATAGGCTCTGGCTGGGACGCTGTGATCTCCCTCCCGGCCGGAACTGCGCCGGCCGGACTCTTGACCAGCCCGCAACTCGCGCAAGCGCTTCAGCCTGTATCAGGCGGCCACGCCCTGACGACATCGCTGATCAGCGTGCTGCTTCTCGACGACGGCCGCATCTATGCGGGTTTGGTGCCGGTGGAACGGCTTGAGTCGGCTGCGCTTCAGTCAAACGTCCCGGCCGAGTGACCGCCCCGTGACCGACCTTGGCGCCCGGGAAAGCCACACGGGCGGCATGTACAGCCTTGCCATCGAAACACATGGACTGGTGAAGCGTTTTGGCCACCGCCCGGCCGTCGACGGAATCGATTTGGCCGTTCCGCGTGGGTCGGTTTTTGGCTTCCTCGGACCCAACGGCTCAGGAAAGACCACCACCATCCGGTTGTTGCTTGGCCTGGCCACGGCGAACAGCGGGGACATCAGCGTCCTGGGTAAGGAGATGCCACGGTCCTTGGCCTCTGTGTTGCCGGACGTAGGTACTATGGTAGAGGGCCCCGGCTTTTATCCGTTCCTCACGGGTGCGGGAAACCTGATGCGCCTGGACTCGGCCGACCGCCATGCGCCGTCATCAACCCGGCGGCAACGTGTCCATGACGCCTTGGAACGTGTGGGACTTGGCCACGCATCCGGAAAGAAGGTCCGCGCCTACTCCTTGGGCATGAAACAGCGGCTCGGCCTGGCCAACGCGATGCTGCGGCCGCGTGAACTGCTTGTCCTGGACGAACCGACCAACGGACTCGATCCACAAGGCACACGTGAAGTCCGCGCCTTGGTTCGTTCACTCGCCGCAGGCGGTACAACAGTTTTTGTCTCGAGCCACCTGCTGGCCGAAGTCGGGCAGATGTGCACGCACGCAGGCATCATGAGCGCCGGCCGTCTGGTGGCGCAAGGACCACTGGACGAGCTGCGTTCCTCCGGGGAGTCGCACGTCCTCATCCACACGCCCGACGTCGGCAAGGCAGCAGGGGTCCTGTCGCGCCTGGGATTGGTCCCGGGTGATGCGACCGGTACAGGCATCCCAGGGAACGAGGCATCCGGGCGCGACGGTACGCTCACGGGCACCGGACTCAACGGCATGGCACCGGAGGCAATAGTGGCCGCCCTGGTCACAGGAGGCGTGCGTGTCCGCGGATTCACCGTGGAGAACGCCAGCCTGGAAGAACGCTTCGTGTCCCTGACCGGAGAGGGGTTCGACGTTGCCGGCTGAAACCGCTGCTGGTACTCCAATTGCCACCGCCCGTCCCCGAGCAGGGTGGGCACTCCTTGCCTCTGAACTGTCAGTACTTTTCCGCAGGCTCCGTACATGGGCCATGCTGATTGCCTTGGCCGCCGTGCCCATCCTGATCGCTGTAGCGGTGAAGTTGTCGTCGCGGCCAGCAACCCCCGGCCGGGGTCCGCTGTTCCTGGACAGGATTACCCAGAACGGGCTCTTCGTGGCCGTCACGGCGCTGGTGGTGTGCGTGCCTTTGTTCCTCCCACTCACCATAGGTGTGGTGGCAGGAGACACAATCGCAGGCGAAGCGAACCTGGGCACCTTGAGGTACCTGCTGTTGGCGCCGGCCGGACGCATTCGCCTGCTGCTGGTCAAATATGCCGGTACGATCGCCTTCTGTTGTGCTGCCACGGCAACGGTGGCAGCGTCAGGCGCCTTGGCCGGCGTCGTCCTTTTCCCTGTGGGTCCGGTGACCCTGCTGTCCGGCGACACTGTGAGCGTGGGTGAATCCGCCCTCCGGACCATGCTGATCGCTGCCTACATCACTGTGTCCCTGATGGGGTTGGGGGCGATTGGACTTCTGATCTCGACCTTCACTGACGCGCCGGTCGGCGCCATGGCGGCCACGATCGTCCTGTCCGTCACCTCCCAGGTGCTGGACAACCTGCCACAGTTGGACTGGCTGCATCCGTGGCTGTTCAGCCACCACTGGCTGGGATTTGCTGATCTGCTCAGGCAACCGATCGCCTGGACGTCGTTCGGGGAGAATGCGTTGCTGCAGTCCGCGTATATTGCGGTGTGCGGTGCCGCCGCCTATGCGAAATTCTTGAACAAGGACGTGTTGTCGTAGCTTTGTCGTAGGCTCTTTCCATGGCCAGATTCTTTGATGTGCACCCGGAAGACCCTCAACCACGCGCCATCGGCCAAGTGGTCAATATGCTGCGGGACGGCGGTCTGATCGCTTACCCTACCGACTCCTGCTACGCCTTGGGCGCCCAGATCGGAAACAGGGAAGCGCTGGATCGGATACGCACCATCCGGCAGCTCGACGGCAAGCACCATTTCACTCTTGTCTGCAAGGACTTCGCCCAGATGGGCCAGTTCGTCATGCTGGACAATGACATCTTCAGGAGCATCAAAGCCGTCACACCCGGCAGCTACACCTTCATCCTGCCGGCCACCAGGGAGGTTCCCAAGCGGCTGCTGCACCCCAAGAAGAAAACAGTCGGCGTCCGCATCCCGGATCACAAAGTGGTGCAGGCGCTTCTCGCCGAGCTGGGAGAGCCCTTGCTGTCCAGCACGCTCCTGCTGCCTGACGAGGAAGAACCGCTGACGCAAGGATGGGAGATCAAGGAGCGCCTGGACAACCAGGTGGACGGCGTGATCGATGCCGGGGACACCGGTTCGGAACCAACCACCGTGATCGATTTCTCGAGCGGGGTGGCCGAGGTGGTACGGCGCGGCACTGGCGATCCTTCACGCTTCGAATAGGAACACGAGCAGGGGCGTTCTGTCTGCGGCCTACTCGCCAGGCTTCCGCGCCCGGCTCGGCTGCACACGCATGGGTTCGCCGGGCATTTTGGGGAACTCGGGCGGGAACGGCATCTCGCCTTGGCCATTCCGGACATCACGTTCCCACCATGTGAGCAGCACATCAATGTCACCTGGATGATCGTGCATGGCTGCCCACGGATCGCCCACCTTCTTCAAACGGTCGGGAACGGTGGTGATGGTGTACTTTCCCGGGTCGGCGTTCTCCAGTTCCTCCCATGTCAAAGGGCAGGATACTTGTGCTGTCGGTACAGCCCGCGGGCTGTACGCGCCAGCGATGGTCCGGTCCCGGTTGGCCTGGTTGAAATCCACGAAGATCCGCGTTCCGCGCTCCTCCTTCCACCACGCCGTGGTGACCTTGTCCGGCATGCGGCGCTCCAGTTCGCGTCCGGCAGCGATCACGGCGTGGCGGACCTCGAGGAACTCGTGCTTGGGATGGATGGGCGCGTAAACATGCAGACCACGGTTACCCGATGTCTTGATGAACGCCGTCAAACCGGCCTCCTCCAAGACGGAGCGAAGCTCGATGGCAGCCGGAATGGCGTCGTCGAAATCTGTCCCTGGCTGGGGATCGAGATCAATTCTTAGTTGATCGGGGTTGTCGGGATCGTTGGCCCGGGACGCCCAGGGATGGAATACCACCGTGTTCATTTGTGCCGCCCACACGGCTGCCGCAGGTTCGTCGATGACCAACTGGGGGTGGGACCGCGCGCTGGGGTAGGTCACAGTGACGGCCCGAACGTAGTCCGGGGCGCCCTTGGGCGGGTTCTTGGAGAAGAACATCTCTCCGTCAATATTTCCTGAGTATCGTTGAAGGCTGACAGGCCTGTTGCCGTTGGCTGCGACAAATGGTTCGCCAACATCGATCAGGTAATTGGCGAGATCGAGTTTTGTCAGCCCCGCATCCGGCCACATGACCCGGCCAGGGCTGGAAATCCTGACTTCACGTGGGCCGTTCGGACCGGGCACGGTAACCGTGGTTGCTTCACTCGCCATGGGCACAAGCTACCCCGTAAAGGTGTGCCGCGTCAGCATCCGGCGCCGGATTTGCGTGGGTGTGTTTCATGGGTGGGCTCTTCTCCTGCCGTTCCTTTGGGTAATGATGTTCATATGCCCACCAACGAGACAGCAATGACCGTCGCCGTCGCTGACACCCACGTTTCCGCCCTTTATCTCCAGCCCGAACAAAGTTTTGCCACTCTGGTGGTGGCCCATGGCGCAGGGGCGGGGATGGAACACCCCTTCCTGCAGGGTTTCGCCTCAGCCATGGCGGACGAAGGTGTGGCCACACTCCGTTTCAACTTTCCCTACCGCGAAGCGGGGCGTCGGTTCCCGGACCGTCCGCCGCTTGCCATCGCCACATGGCGGGCTGTGATGGAGGTAGCTGCGGAGCTGTCGGACGGTAAACCCGTGTGGGCTGCAGGTAAATCGTTCGGTGGGCGGATGGCTTCCATGGCTGTGGCGGAAGGCATGCCCGCACAGGGACTCATCTACCTTGGCTACCCGCTGCATGCCCCGGGAAAACCGGAGAAGCTCCGCGATGAACACCTTTACGGAATAACCGTCCCGATGCTTTTCCTGCAGGGCACGCGGGATACGTTCGCCACGCCGGAAATCCTGGAAGGCGTGGTGTCCAGGATTGGCCCGACGGCGAAGCTGCAGTGGTGCGAGGGCGGTGACCATTCGTTCGCGGTCAAGGGAAAGAAGCGGACCGCGGCTGAAACTGGGGCGTCCCTGGCACCTGAGGTGGCTGCGTTCTTGACGGCTGGTGCTTGAATCCAGGTGCTTGAATCTACTTGGGCAGTGGTTCGTGGCGAAGGTACGACCTCCGGAAATGTCCTGTGCCCGCTGTGAGGGCACGAAGTTCGATGGCGTACCGGAGCAGCTCCTGGTCCGGCACCTCGGCGAGGATCTCCGTCCCCTCCCCTTCGATGGCGTTGGTGCCGTTCACCCGCCCCCGCCGCCCGGAGAGATCGCTCATGACAGCGCCGACGTAGTCGTCGGGAACGCTGATGACCACGGATGACACGGGTTCAAGGAGTTGGATTTTCGCGGCGGCAGCAGCCTCTCGCAGCGCCAAGGCGCCTGCCGCCTGGAATGCGGCATCGGAGGAGTCCACGCTGTGGGTCTTTCCACCCACCAGCGTTACTTTGATGTCCACCACCGGAAATCCTGCAGACACACCCTTGAGCATCTGGGCCCGGACACCCTTTTCCACGGATGTGACAAACGTACCCGGAATCGCCCCGCCAACGATCTTGTCCGTGAACGCGAAGCCCTCCCCGCGTGCCAGCGGCTCCACCTCAATGTCGCAGATGGCGAATTGGCCATGACCACCTGATTGCTTGACATGGCGGCCATGTCCGGCAGCCTTGCTGGCGAACGTCTCCCGCAGGGGCGTAATGATGTCCACGGTCTGCAGCTTCACGCCCTGGTTCCGCAAGCGGTCCATGATCACCTCGGCATGTGCTTCTCCCATGCACCAGAGGATGAGCTGATGGGTGTCCGGGTTGCGTTCAAGCCTCAGTGTCGGATCCGCGGCCGCCACCTTGCCTATGCTCTTGGCCAACGCATCCTCGTCACTTCGGGATGCTCCCTCCACGGCAATCGGCATCAAGGGTTCGGGCATGTTCCAGGTCTCGATCAGGAGCGGAGCTTCGCGGTCCGAGACGGTATCGCCTGTCTCGGCACTTGCCAGTTTGCTGATGGCACAGATGTCACCGGCGATGCACTCCGGCACGGCTTTGAGGGCGGATCCCACGGGGGAGTACAGGTGCGTGATGCGCTCGTCCGCGTCGTGGTCCTCATGGCCCCTGTCTGCCAGTCCCCTGCCGCCGATGTGGATGGAGGAATCCTCGCGCAGTGTTCCCGAGAAGACCCGGACCAGGCACACCCTGCCCAGGAAAGGATCCACAGTGGTCCGCACGACTTCGGCAGCGAGGCGGCCCGCGGGATCACACTGCAATGTCTTCAAGGACGAGCCATCGAGCGTCATGGCTGCAGGTGGCGTCCGTTCAAGGGGCGACGGCAAGGCATCGGTGAGCAAGGACATCAGTTCGGGCAACCCAAGGCCCGTTTCGGCCGACGTGGGCATGACCGGAAAGAAGCTGCCATGTGACACGGCGGTTTCCAGGTCGGTGATCAGGTCCGTCAGTGGCAGCTCTTCACCACCCAGGTACCTGTCCATGAGGGTTTCGTCTTCACTCTCGGCGATGATTCCCTCGATCAAAGGACCCCTGGCTTCCTCGACAGCCTGGTGGTCGCTGGACCCGTGCAGGACCCCTGTCAGGCTGCCCTTGCCTTCAACCGGGAGATACAGCGGGAGGACGGCGTCACCGAAGGCCTCACGGCTACGCTCGACGGCGGCACTGAAGTCTGCGCGGGGATGGTCCAGTTTGCTGATCACTACCGCACGGGGCAACCGGATCTTTTCGCACTCGCCCCACAGTGCGACGGTGGCGCCATCGATTCCCTCCACGGCGGAAACAACAAAAAGGGCTGCGTCGGCGGCCCTCAAACCAGCCCGCAATTCGCCGGTGAAGTCGGTGTAACCGGGTGTGTCGATCAGATTGACCTTGATGTCGCCAATGAGGATCGGTGCGACGGACAGGGTTACCGAGCGTTGTTGGTGGATGGCTGACGGATCGGCATCGCTGACTGTGGTGCCCTCGCTGATGGAGCCCATCCTGGTGATCGCTCCGGTGGCCGCGAGCAGTGCTTCGACCAGCATCGATTTACCTGAACCTGAATGCCCGACCAAAGCCACATTGCGTATTTGTGCGGGGTTCCGCGGCCCAGAAACCGCGCCGTTCCCCCCGCGCCTGACCTCATTCGCGCTGGGGCTCTCTTTTGCCGCTTCACGCGCGCCCTTTGCAGACATGGCATCTCCTGGATGTTCTCCCGCCACGGAGCCCGAACGCTTGTGGTTTCGAATCCAGAGCTCCGAATCTTTAAGAGGATTGGACACCCTGAGGCGACCACAGGGCAAGTGCCCGCAGCCCCTGAACCAAAGCCTGCGGCGTCGTACGTCCCCACCGCCACCTTTGCCGGCTAAATGGTGAGCAGCCCCCACAGCAACCAGGCTGACGTTGCCGCGCAGCCGGCAATGACGACCGTGAACCCGGAGAGCCACACAAACGCAGGCACTCCGGTGGTCCGGCCCAGGATGAAAGCGTCTGAGGATGCCAGCCGTTCACGCCGTCTTGCGTGGACGCCGGCGAGCTTGAAGAGGTCGCGCACCCCTCCTACGGACAGCGCTACTCCCAGGGCCAACACCACGTAGTTGACGATGGTTGGGGTGGCGAAAAGGAGCAGGACCTGGGCGATGACGGCGCTCACCAGGGCCACGAATATCCCAGTGAGGTTCCGCAGGAAGATCAGGGAGACCAGCAGGATCAAGGCCCCAACCGACATGGCGGCTCCCGACCGCCCGGCGCTGACCGCTGCGATCAGGCCCAGTCCCACGACGGCCGGTGCGGGATAACCCCAGAACCCGGACCACGCCGCACCGAAGGCGCTCCGGCCACTGCTGACCAAACGGCCGGAGTGATCGAGTCCGATCCGGAGTCCGTGGACGAATCTTCCTGTCATGAGTGCCGCGTAGGCGTGGCCCAGTTCATGGACGAAGGTGACGTAAAGGCCGAACCAACGCCACGTGGCGCGCGGAATGCTGAGGACCACAGCACAGGCGAGGATGCCAAGCAGGACAGGCAAGGGTACGGCAGTCGTGTGGACCTGGGTGAACCCGCGGACCACCGCTTCCCACCACGTTTGCAGAAAGTTCACTGAACCGTGGTCCGGAGCCGGGAATGCAGGCCCGCCATGAGGATTTCAAGTCCAAATTCGAACGCCGCCTCGCCGCGTTCGTCAGCAGGTCCTGCGTTGGCCAACGCACTGCTGAGTGTCGGGAATCCCTGCTGTGGAGGTGCCCAGACGACGTCGGGGGCCGCCAGATCCAAGGCGAAGCCCAACGCGAAGCTGTCGATGGTGGAAATCGCGGACAGCACATCCCGGCCGTGGAAACCGGCGGCTTCCAGGGCCAGTGCCAGGTCCTCGTAGAGCCCGAGCACCTGGTGGTCCTGGACAGTCTGCAGTACCAGCAGCGGCGCGAGCCTGGGATGCCGGGCAAAGGCGTCCCGGTAGCTGCGGACAATGGCGCGAAGGGCGGCCTCCCAATCCTGCTGGACGTCCAGTTCGTAGGTGCTCTCTGAGATGATGCGGCCGCGCATGAGTTCAAGGATCTCTTCCCGGCCGCTGACATGGTTGTAAATGGAGGACTGGCTGACGCCGATCCGTTTGGCCAGTTTGGGCAGACTGAAGTCCCCCGCCTCGTCCACCAACTCCAGGGCGGCGGAGACGAGTGCGTCGATGGATATCAGCGGGACCAGCGGGCGTGCCATACGGGTTACTCCATTCAGGGTTGATGTTACGACTCTAGCCAGAAGTTGGCCGATGGGTATTGTGCCGCGGATCACAAGCCCTTACGATAAACGAAAGCCTTTCGCTTAAGTCTTTGATTCCCCCGAAAATCCTCCCTCACCCCCCATAGGATCCCCATGTCTGATCTGGAAACCCGACCTCCGGCAGCCGATGCTGGAAACGGGCTCAAACGGAACGCCATCGGCACCGGCGGCATCGCCTTTCTGGTGATCTCCGCCGCTGCCCCACTCACCGTCATGGCCGGCGTGGCCCCCGTAGCCATTGGAATCGGGGGCATTGGCGCCCCCATGGGCTACGTCGTTGCCGGCGCCGTGCTGCTGGTGTTCGCCGTCGCGTTCATGGCGATGACCAAACACGTCAAGGCCGCCGGCGGCTTCTACACCTACATCACCCTGGCCATGGGCAAGACAGTGGGACTTGCCTCGGCAATCCTCGCCATCGTGTCCTACAACTGCCTGCAAATCGGGGTCTACGGGCTGTTCGCCGTGCAAACCCAGGCCATGCTTCGGACACTTTTCGGCCTGGACGTTCCCTGGCCTGTGGTGGCATTGGCCGCGATCGCAGCTGTATGGTTCCTCGGATACCGCGGCATCGACGTTGGCGCCAAAGTACTGGGGGTCATGCTCATCGCCGAGACCGCAATCCTCGCCATCATGGGCGTTGGTATCCTGGCCCGCGGTGGTGCAGAAGGTATCAGCTTCGCTTCCTTCTCCCCCGAACACGCCTTCACCCCGGGCGTCCTGGCCATTCTCGCCATCTGCTTCGCGGCGTTCATGGGCTTTGAATCAACGGTCCTGTACCGTCGCGAAGCCCGGGATCCGGACAAGTCGGTCCCCCGGGCTACCTACATCGCCGTAGGATTCATGTCCGTGTTCTACGCCTTCATTGTGTGGACTGTCATCCAGGCATACGGCAACGGAAACGTCGTGACCGCTGCCGGCGAACTGGCCGACGGGATGTTCTTCGCCACCATCAACCAGTACGTAGGACCCTGGGCCGAGACCGTCATGTACGTGTTGATCGTAACCAGCGTGTACGCCTCCCAGCTGGCCTTCCACAACGCCATCAACCGCTACGTCTACATGCTTGCCAAGGACGGCATCCTCCCTGCCTTCCTCGGCAGGACGCACCCCAAATACAAGTCACCGCACCGTGCAGGACAGATCCAGACGGTGCTGGCCGCCGTCGTCATCCTGATCTGTGCCATAGCCAATGCCGATCCGTACAAGCACCTGCTCATCTGGGTCAACACACCAGGCATTGTGGGGATTGTGGCATTGCAAGGCCTCGTGTCGGTGGCCGCGTTCATGTACCTCCGCCGGAATCCCACCGCGGTAACCAACCGGTTCCTCATCCCGGTGAGCGTTGCCTCCGCCGTCCTGCTCTTCGGGGTGGTGGCACTGATCGCCGTCAACATCGAACTGCTGACCTTTGCCGATGCCGCCACCAACGCCATCCTGCTGTCTGTTACACCCATCGTTTTCCTCGCAGGCCTGCTGATCGCCCGCCGCCTGCGCACTGCCCGCCCCAACGTCTTCGCCCGGATTGGAAGCTTTGAAACCCATGACTCCTGACCTCATCGTCCTCGCCGACACCATCCACACCCTCGACGAGCACCCCCACCATGAGCCGGTCCAAGCGGTCGCCGTCAGCCACGGCACGGTGACCGCCGTCGGAAGCCGCGCTGACGCCCAGGCTTGGCGTCAGGCGGGCACGCGCATGGTGGACCTCGGCAGTGCGACGCTTACCCCTGGCCTGGTCGACTGCCACATCCATCCGGTATTTGGCCTGGACCTCACGGTCGGTGTCGACCTTTCCGGCGCGTCGACGCTGGAGGAAGTCCGGTCGCTCCTCCGCGCCCAGGCAGCACACGACGACGACTGGTTGCGCGGCTGGGGCCTGAACCCGAACGCTTTCGGCACCGAACCTTTGCACCGCAACATGCTGGACGATGTCAGCGGCGGCAAACCAGCACTGATCCGGTTGTTTGACGGGCACTCGGCTGTAGCCAACAGCCGCGCCCTGGAGGTGGCAGGCGTCCATGGCAGGTACGGGTTCGAGCAGGCCTCGGAAGTGGTCTGCGACCCGGACGGGATCCCCACCGGCCTCCTGCTTGAAGCCGCCGCCATGGAGCTCGTGCAACGGCATATTCCCCAGGAGTCCTTCTCCAGGCGCAAGGCGAGGCTGGCCGGGCTGCTCCGTGATTTCGCAAGATCAGGACTCACGGGCGGCCACATCATGGACCACAGTGAAGAATCCTCGGCTCTCTTCCACGCGCTGGAGGCCGACTGCGACTTGCCGCTGCGGCTGCGCTCCGCACCGTGGTGCATGCCCGGCACCGGAGAAGACGACTGGAAGGAGCTCGCCCGCACCCTGGGTAAAGGCGGGCGCCGCTGGTCCGTTGAAGCCATCAAGCTCTTCGTGGATGGAACGGTGGACAACGGAACGGCCTGGCTCTACGAACCTGACCTGTACGGCGAATCCACGGTGCCCTTTTGGCCGCGGCCCGAAGAATACACAGCCGCCGTCCGCTACTTCGCCACCCGCGGAATCCCGACGGCGACCCACGCGATCGGTGACGCCGGAGTGCACCACGTGCTGGAGGCGCTGGAATCGCTTCGCGGTGTTGTTCCATCGGATGTCCTGCGCCGGACGGTGCACAGGATCGAGCACCTCGAAACCGTGCCCGACGAACTTGTAGCGCGCTTCAAAGACGCCGGCGTGGTGGCGAGCATGCAACCGAGCCATTGCACGCACTACTCGCTGGCAGACCACAGCGACAATTGGTCCACCAGGCTCGGTCCCGTACGGGCCGACCGGGCGTGGCGCTGCCGTGACCTCCGCGAAGCCGGTATTGTCCTGGGAATCGGCTCGGATTGGCCTATCGCCCCATTCCAGCCGTTGCCCATCATGGCGGACGCGCGCCTGCGTCGGCGCTCAGGCCACCCGGAGCAGGATCCCATTGCTCCAGCCCAGGCGCTCACGGCGCTTCAAGCGCTTGAGGGCTACACCTCCCACGCGGCAAAAGCTGCAGGACTATGGGATGTGTCGGGGTCCATCTCCGCAGGAAAGCGGGCGGACTTCACTGCTTTTGAGCTGGACCCACTCACTGCAGCGCCGGACGAGTTGGCCGCAAGCAGCGTCCTGGGAACGTTCGTGGACGGGGAAATCCAGTTCATGATGGACCGTACGGCCTAGCTGGCCGTTCTACATCCGGTTCTTGGTCCTGGCGGTAGCCAGCGCGGTCCACGGGTCTTCGGGCCAGGGATGCTTGGGATAACGTCCCCGCATCTCTGCCCGGACCTGTGCGTAGGGGCCCGACCAAAAAGACGTGAGATCGTCCGTGACGGCAAGGGGACGCCCTGCCGGGGACAAAAGGTGAAAGAGCACAGGCACCCTGCCGTCCACCAGCCGGGGCGTGCTGTCCCAGCCGAAACACTCCTGCAATTTGACCGCCACGACGGGGCGGCCGCCGTCGTCATCCACGTCCGGATAGTCAAGGCGCACCAGCGAACCGCTGGGGACCGCGAGGCGTTCGGGAACGAGAACATCCAAACGGCCGGCTTCCGGCCACGGAAGGAGGCGGCGCAACGGATCAGTGAGACTAATGGCGGTGGCAGCTGTGCCAGTGGCCATGGCCTCCAACTCAGGTGCCAACCACTCTTCCAACCTGGCCAGCAGGCCTGGTTCGGTGACATCAGGCCAAGGATCGCCGAGTTCCCGGTGGAGCAGCGCCAACCGCCGGCGCAACGCATCAGCGGTGCCCGACCAGTGCAGCATGGATAGTCCGTTTTTCCCCAGGGACCCGGCTACCGCTTGTCGTCCGGACCCGACACTGGGGCGGACCGGCGTCGAAGACAGTACGATCGCCCCAAGCCTGCGTTCCAAACGGGCGGTCACTCGACCTTGCTCAAAGCTGGCGTGCTCCTTCCCGGTCAGGAGGTGGGGAGCAGCGGCTTCGGCAAGTTCCGCCGAAAGCGGCGCGGCGGAGCGAATAACCGCACCCGTCCCCGCAGCGTCGCGGCCCTGTGCTCGTGAGACCTCAGCAACCGCCAACCAATCATGCCCTGTCAACGGGCTTCCGGCCGGCAGACCTGCCCGTGTACCCGAGGTCAGCAAATAACCCGCCGGACCGTCCCCCGGAACCCGTCTGGCCATACGATCCGGGAACGCCAGCGCCACCACGAAGCCAGGCGCCTCGCCCGCTGTGATGTGCCGGGCGTCGAGAGGTACGACGGCGGCCGCCTCCTGCCGCGCGATGACCTCCAACCGCTTCACCTCCCCGGCGAAACGCCGGGCAGCAGGATCTGACCCGGAACGCAGGTAACCCAGCAACTTGGTCAAGTCCGCGCCCGGCGCACGTTGCTCGCCGGCCACCAGCGCCACTGTCTCGGCCGCAACGCGTCGGCCAACAACTGCTGATCCGTCCAGCAACGCACGGGCCAGGCGGGGATCCGCGGGAATGCGCGAGAGGGTTTTGCCCAAGGGCGTGGCTGTTCCGTCCTCCATCACCGCGCCCAGTTCCCTGAGCACCTCCATGGCGTCATCGATGGCGGCGGAAGGCGGGGCATCCGGCAGCGCCAGCCCGAGGCCGCGGGGTGCACCCCAGCAACAGAGCACCAATGCCGCTCCGGTCAGGTCCGCGGCCAGGATCTCCGGGGTCTGGTGGGCAGGAGCGGAAGCAAAATCCCGTTGGTCGTAGCAGCGGATCACGGTGCCCGGTCCCTGCCGTGCCGCGCGGCCCGCACGCTGGTCCGCTGAGGCACGTGAACACGAAACAGTGACCAGCCCGGACATTCCGCGGCCCGCATCCCTGCGCGGTTCGCGGGACAGCCCGGAGTCGACAACCAATCGGACACCCGGAACGGTGAGTGAGGACTCAGCCAGGGACGTCGAGACGATAATTCGTGGTGCACCTCCCGGCTCCCGCCCGGAGACCGCGCGGTCCTGGGCTTCAGGTCCCACCTGGCCGTGCAACTCAAGAACCTCAACGTACCCGGACACCGCCGAACGCAGGCGGGAAGCGACGTCGGACACCTCACGGACGCCCGGAAGGAATACCAAGGCATCCACGTCGGCGTTGTGGACCAGGGCGGCTGCGTGGGCCTCTGCCGTGGTGCGGGCAACATGATCGAGGAAGGTGCGGGCCACTCCCCGATCATCCAAGCGGTGTTCCCGGGACGGGCGCCACTGAACGTTCAAAGGATGCAGCACGGAAGGACAGTCGACCACGGGAGCCGGCCCGCCGCCGTCGTCCGCATTACCCAAGTCGTCCGCATTACCCAGTAGGGCCGCGAACCGCCGGGCATCGAGGGTTGCCGACATGGCTACCAGCGAGAGATCCTCGCGGAGCTCACGGACCTCCGCGAGCATCCCTACCAGAAGATCAGATTCGAGGCCACGCTCGTGGACCTCGTCCAGGACCACCGCGTGGACGCCCTCCAGGCCGGGGTCGTTCAGGAGTCGCCGGACGAGTATGCCGGGAGTAACGAACTCCACCATCGTGTCCGGACCCGTCTTGCTCTCGCCCCGGACGGTGTATCCCACCTTGCTGCCAAGCCGGGTTCCGTCCAGGGAAGCGAGCCGCCGCGCGGCGGAACGTGCAGCCACCCGCCGGGGTTGGGTCACGACGACGCGTGGCTGCGCGGACTGCCGCTGTCCAATGAGGTTCGCCAGGAGCGGTGGCACCAACGTGGTCTTTCCCGTGCCTGGGGGTGCCTGCACAACCGCCGTGCCGCCGTCGCCCTGGTGAGACAGGGCCTCGGCGAGATTTGCGATGGAATCGGCGAAGACCAGTCCCCTGCCAATGGTGTCCAGTCTGAAAGTCACCCAACCATTGTCGCTGTTTTCTGTCAGCTTCCTGGCAGCGGAAAGGCCGCACCCCCATTGGAGGGCACGGCCTTTTCAAGGGTTTAACCTAGCCGATGGTGGAGGCGTCGATGACGAAACGGTAGCGGACGTCTGAAGCGAGAACGCGTTCGTAGGCGTCATTGATCTTGCTGGCCGGAATGAGCTCGATCTCGGCACCGAGTCCATGCTCAGCGCAGAAGTCCAACATTTCCTGGGTTTCGCGGATCCCACCGATAGCAGAACCGGCGAAACGCCGCCGGCCACCGATCAAGGCAAAAGCGTTCACCGGGAGCGGTTCTGCGGGGGCGCCGACATTCACAAGCGTTCCGTCGAGCGCCAGCAACTGAAGGTAGGCGCTGATGTCAATCGAGGCACTGACCGTGTTGATGATCAGGTCGAACGTACCGGCGAGCTGTTCGAAAGTAGCGGGATCGCTGGTGGCATAGTAGTGGTCCGCACCCAACTGGAGGCCGTCTTCCATCTTCTTCAGGGACTGCGAAAGAACCGTCACCTCAGCACCCATGGCGTGGGCAATTTTGACGCCCATGTGTCCCAGACCGCCCAGGCCGACAATGGCAACCTTCTTGCCCGGGCCCGCACCCCAGTGATGCAGCGGCGAAAAGGTAGTGATGCCGGCGCAGAGCAGCGGAGCAGCAACATCGAGGTCCAAGCCCTCCGGAATGGTCACCACGAAGTCTTCGTTCACTACAACGTTGCTGGAGTAGCCGCCCTGGGTGATGGTGCCGTCACGGTCCACCGCGCCGTAGGTACCCACGTTGCCCTTCAGGCAATACTGCTCTTCCCCGGCAAGGCAGTTCTTGCATTCCTTGCATGAGTTGACCATGCAACCGACGCCGACACGGTCGCCCACCTTGTGCTTGGTGACCTCGGCGCCAACCTCTGTAACGATGCCGGCAATTTCATGGCCCGGTACAAGAGGGTACTGCTGCGGACCCCAGTCACCACGAACGGTGTGGATGTCCGAATGGCAGATACCCGCGAACTTGATATCGATATGGACGTCGTTCGGGCCAACCTCGCGGCGTTCAATGGTGGTCAGGGTCAGGTCGCCCGTGGCCGAGGGTGAAGCAAATGCGGAAGCGGTAGGCATGTTTCTCCTGCGTGTCTGTCTTTAGTGGATGCTTCCATCTAACACGCTTTGCCTGAACGTAAGCAGTCACTGCTGTTACAGGTACTGACAGGGACCCTCTGTGTTCGCTGAACGTGCTGCGGTCAGGTCTCGGATTCATGCTCAAGATATGCGGGCTTCCTGACTCCTCAGCGGGTTTTTCTGCGGACTTTTCCACATAGGCCATGGAGGGTCTGACTGACGCTGCCGGGGAATGACAGGCTTTTTGCATGGAAACAAACGGGCAGGTTCTCAGTCGGCGGGGCAATCCGTCCGATCTGTCCGCCCGTTTGGGCAATTCATCATCCGGGCCATCAGGCTCCAGCGAACGGCCCTCGGGGAAACACAACAGTAGTACGTGGGAACAGGCGAAGTTGCACGATGTGGGTAGTGCGATAAGTATGCGGCCGTTATTGTCTCTTGATTCTTTTCTTGAGGATGCTTCGGAGGCGTTGGTCGGGCTGTGCAGTTCGGTCGCTTCGGAAGCTCAGTTGTTCGGCTTTGGGGACGCTGCGGAATTTGCTGGGCGGGTGGAGGAGATTTCGCGGCAGTTGGAGTATGTGCAGGTAGTCGCGGCCCATGCCGTGGAACGGACCCGGCGCGAGGCGCAGGCGCGGCAGTCCGGGGCTTCCGGGGCGTCCGGGGCGTCCGGGGCGCAGGAATGGCGGACGTGGTGGACCGAACCGGCCGGTGGCGCAGGTGGTGGTGCTGGTGGTGACGGGGCAGTCAGCGTGGAGGGCACGGCCGGGGTCAGGTCCGTTGACAGTGCGTCTGTGACAGGTGCTGCCGCTGCTGCGGCTGGGGCTGTGACTGGTTCTGTGAGTAGTTCTGTGGCGGGTGCTGATTCGGCGGTGGCGGTTGGTGCTGGTGGCAGTGTTTTGGATGATGGGTACCGGAACGCGGCCGAGTTCCTGCGGGCCAGGCTGCGGATCGGCATCAGTGAAGCCCGGCGACGGCTCGCCCTCACAACCGACGTCCTGCCCGGGACAGGAATAACCGGCCACCACGTCCCGGCCCGGCGCGAACACC
>NZ_BMPM01000005.1 GCF_014647595.1 Paenarthrobacter histidinolovorans
CACACACGGGGGTGCGCAATGATCCAGCCATAATTTCAACCAATCAAAAAACAATCGGTATCAACAAACTTGGCACACTATTGAGTTCTCAAACAACAGACACTAACCAGCACCACCCACACCCACACGGGGTCCAGGATCGCTCCGGAGCAACTTTCCAAACTTACCCGAACCGGCCGCTCAAAGCAAACCAAACCCCGGGCCTCCCCCACCAACCAGAAGCACACAAAAGCACAACCGGAACCGGCAATTTGAAAGGGAGTCGGTCGCTATCTTTCCGCATCAGCGGCGGCGACTCGAATAACTCTACACGCGCCCCACCCCCACACCAAATCCACCCCAACACCACCCAAAAACCCCGCAAACACAACCCAAACACCACCACCAACCCACCAAAACACCCCCAAACCCACCAAAACCCAGACCGTGAACCCCATCACAACCCGCCACCTAACCCAACCACCGCCGTCGAACACCCCGCCAACCTGAACGAGCACCCAACCCCAACCCAAACAACAACGCTCCCCCACCAAAGTGAGAGAGCGTTGAAGAAGCGAGCAAGCGTCGCGCCCAAACCCGCGGGATGTGAGCTAGGGTCAGTGGCCTCCGTGGCCTCCCGCACCTTCGGTCTTCCGCATCATGGCACTGAGCACCACGGCAACAAGAGCGATAACGGTGGCGGCCAGGAAGGCTGCCTGCATGCCGGCCACAAGACCCGACGAAGCGGAAACCACAGCGTAGATGGACACGAGCAGCGCGGTGCCGGCCGCACCGGAGACCTGCTGGGCCGTGCTGATGATCGCCGAACCGTGCGAGTAGAGGTGCGGCGGAAGCGGGTTCAACCCCGTGGTGAATGCCGGTGTGAACAGCAGCGCCAAGCCGAAGCTCAAGGCCACGTGGAGCGCAATCACCCACCCAAGCGCACTGCCCTCGTCAAGCCGGGAGAACTGCCACAAGGTCAGCACCATCAGGACCGAACCGGACAGGGTCAGGGGCAGAGGGCCCACCTTGTCGAAGATCCTGCCAATGACGGGACCCAGCAGGCCCATGGCTAAACCACCAGGCAACAAGGCCAGACCGGTTTCCAGGGGCTGCAAGTGCAGGGTGTTCTGCAGGTACAGAGGAAGCAGAATGACTCCGCCAAACAGCGCCATCATTGCCACCACCATCAACAGCGTGGACACCGTAAACATGCGGAACTTGAAGGCGCGAAGATCCAGCAGCGGAGCATCCGATTTCTGGAGCTTGAGCTGGCGGAAGACAAACAGCGCCAGGCACAGAAGCCCAACCACCAGCGCGATCACCGGAACAACCCCGGCGTTCGAACCACCGATCTGGCTCAGGCCGTAGACCAGTCCACCGAAAGCCGGAACCGTAAGGATCACCGAGGTGACATCAAGGGTTGTCTTCTCCCGCTCCCCCACGTTCGTGAGGTACTTGGCGCCGATGGCGAAAGCGGCCAAGGCGACCGGCAGCACAAACACAAACATGAAACGCCACGAGAAATTGTCCAGAATGATGCCGGAGACTGTCGGCCCCATCGCGGGCGCTACTGAAATGGCAATGCTCACGTTGCCCATGACGGCACCGCGCTTGGACATGGGCACCAGGGTGAGGATGGTGGTCATCAGCAGCGGCAGCATAATGGCCGTTCCGCCGGCCTGGACGATGCGTGCCAGCAACAGCACCAGGAATCCCGGAGCCAGAGCGGCCAGCAACGTGCCACCACTGAACAGTCCCATGGCCAGCATGAACGCGCCACGGGTACTCATGCGCTGCAGGATGAAACCCGTGGTGGGGATGACCACTGCCATGGTGAGCATGAACCCGGTGGCAAGCCACTGCACCGTGGAAGCACTCACCTGAAGATCCGTCATGAGGCGCTGCAGGGCAACGTTCATGATGGTTTCGTTGAGGATCACCACGAAGGTCGCCACCAGCAAGGTGATGATGACCGTCACCGACTCACGCGACATCTTTCCAGAGGCCTGCGCGGCGTGCCCCTGGGGCGCCGCCTGCGTGGACGTTGTCCCTGCTGTGGCGGCTGCTCCGGAAGCGCCGGATTCGGGCTTGCCGTTTGCGTCAGACGTGACGTCGGTAGACATGAGGGTTCCCCAAGGTTTGGATTTGGTGTCCGGCAATCAGTGCCGGTAAAGACTAAAACAGTCTAAACGCCCGGCCAATTCCCGTCACCAGAAAAAATCAAACCTTAGGAGAACAATGGGGCGTTATCGATGAGCCGCACAGGACCAACCTTGGCGGCGATGATCGCCAGCCCTTCGCCCCGGAACGGTGTTTCCTTGCAGTTTTCGGCCAGTGGTTCCAAGGTAGCGGGATCGACGACGTCGAAATAGTCCAGCTCCACCAGTGGCTGGGACTGAACAAGCGCGACGGCGGAATCGAGGTCGAGCGGTTCGTGGGCGTTTGCGCGGGACTCAATGAGGCGCAAAGCCCGCGACAACACCAATGCGGCCTCGTGCTCCTCGTCCGAGAGGAACCGGTTGCGGCTTGAAAGGGCCAATCCGTCCTCACCCCGGACAATCGGCACGGGAACAATCTCCACGGGGAAGTTCAGGTCCGAGACCATCCGCTTCACCAGCGCCAACTGCTGTGCGTCCTTCTGTCCGAAGTAAGCCCGGTAGGCCGCCGTCGTCCCGTGCGGGGCGGCACCCCCGGGGAGCCCGTAGTGCAGCAGCTTGGCAACCACGGTCAGGGCGCCGTCGAAATGCCCGGGACGCGAGGCGCCTTCCCACTTATCGCCCAGCGGGCCGGATGTCACCCGCACCAACGGTTGTCCGCCCGGGTAGACCTCCTCAACGGACGGCGCGAAAACGAGGTCCACGCCTTCGGCATCAAGAAGGGCCATATCAGCGTCCAGCGTGCGGGGGTAACGGTCCAGGTCCACGGCATCACCGAACTGCAGCGGGTTAACGAAAATCGTGGCTACCACAACATCGTTCTCCGCCACCGCGGCCCGGGCCAGGGCGGCATGGCCCTGGTGCAGGGCGCCCATGGTGGGAACCAGGCCCTGCGAGCTTCCTCGTTTTTCAGCGAGAAGCCGGGCGCTTTCGGCACGCAATTCCGGTGCCGTGGTGACGAGTTTGATGGCCATGCTGTTCAGTTTCCTTCCGGCGCTTTGGGGTCTGCGTCCAAAGCCTGGTCGATATCCGTCAATTGTTCCGGGCGCAGCAGTCCACGGTTTCCTGCCCTGCGGGCAGTGGCCCGGGCCATTGCCTGGTAGGCCGCGAGGACATCGCCGCCCGCACCGCCGTCGTATTCCTTCAACGCCTGGGCGTGCGCCGAAACAGTACCCACATCTCCGCGGGCCACCGGGCCGGTCAGCGCGGATTCGCCCGACGCGAGGGCATTTTCAAGTGTCGCGCGCAGCAGCGGACCGAGCATGGATTCGGGTGTCTCAACGCCGATTTCCCGCAGCATTTGCGAGGCCTGCGCCACCAAAGTGACCATATGGTTCGAGCTGTGCGCAAGGGCTGCGTGATAGAGGGTACGGTCGGCTTCGGCGATCGCCACAGGCTCTGCGCCCATCTCCACCACCAGGGCCTGGGCGATCGGCAGCATCGCCGCGTCGGCCGTGACGCCAAAGGTGCAGTCCATGAGGCGGGTCAGGTCCAGGCTCATGCCCGTGAACGTCATGGCCGGGTGAAGGGCCAGCGGAATCGCGCCCGCGGCCCGCACCGGATTCAGGATTCCGACGCCGAACCGGCCCGATGTATGTGCCACCAGCTGGCCCGGCTGCCAGGCCCCCAGTTTGGCAAGCCCGGTCACCAATTCACCCAAGGAGTCGTCCGGTACCGCCAACAGCACCAGCTCGGAACGCTCCACGATGTCCTGGATTTCAAGAATCGGAACGCCGGGCAGGAGGTTTTCGGCCCGCTCACGGCTCGCCTCGGACACCGCAGAAACCCCGACGACGGCGTGCTCGGCCGCGCGCAAAGCCGCACCCAGGACGGCACCCACTTTGCCTGCACCTACGATTCCGACTCCGAGTCGTCCTGGCTTAGCCATCGTGGCGGTCCTCCTGGTTGGGTGTTTGGGGTTCTTCTGTTTGCGCTGCCGCTGCAGCGACTTCCGGAGCTTGCGGCGCCACCTGCGCCAGCCATTGCTCGCTGGTCTGCCGCTTGCGTGCCTCCCGGGCGCGGGCCGCCTGCTGGTCGAAAAGCTCCACAGCCTCGGTCACCCCGGCTTGGAACACGCGCGGAAGCACTGGGCCCGCTGTGGTGTGGAGGACCAGATCAGCCACAGCAAAGCGCCGTGCCAGCGGCCCCTGGTGCAACGCCATGGACTGGGTCCGCTGGTGCGGCACCATCACCAAGGTGCGCCACCATCGGCCGGAGCGGATCAGCAGAGCGGTGCCGGTAGCCAGAAAACCATTGCGACGCCAGCCCAACGGCGCCAGCAACCGTGCCCGGCGGGGCGTTGTGACAAATCCATCAGTGCCGGCCGGGACGTGGCCCGCCGGCGCGAGTCCCTCCAACCCGGCATTGAAGACCGCCGCGGGTTCGTCCACCCCGGGATCCGGCAACACCAAGGACATCATCCGCAGGACATCGGATTTCAACCCCACGGGGAGCAACATGGTGCGGGCAGCGCCGTCGGAATTCCCCGCAGCGCCGTAGCCGGCCACGTTGACGTGCATCCGGTACCAACCGAAAAGCCTCCAGATGGGCGGCTGCCTCACCATCACGGCCTGGATACGGCCCGGGGGCAAGGTTTGCGCCTGAGTGTCCAGCAGGCCGTAGCGAAGCCGGATTCCGTCCGGGGAAATGGCAGCCGTGAAGTTATAGCCCTTGTTGAAGGCACTCCAGTACGAGGCCCCAATACCCAGGATGCCGGGGATAAGCGCCAGGAAGATCGCGGTGTTCTCCAGGAGGACAGACGTGGAAACCACCACTGCGGCGCCGATGAGGATCCCCACCGTTTGCTCGCTCAGGAGCAGGGATCCGAGAAGGCGCCCTGGAGGCACGGACAGCACCACGTGCTCCGGGGCTTCCCGGATTTCTTCCGTTGAGCCGGGCTCGCTGACCACGCCGGCCGCCTGGGCGAGAATGCTGGCGCGCAGCTGCTTGGCCTGGTCGATGGGAAGGTAAGCCAGCCTCACGGCCGACTCGCCGGCGTCGGCCACTTCAAACTTGAGTTCAGCGAGACCGAAAATCCGCGCCAGAAGCGGCTGGACGATGTCGATGGCTTGAACGCGGTCCAGGCGTGCCTGCCGCTGTTGCTTGAACAGGAAACCAGTGTTCACCCGGACAAAACCTTCGGCCACCTGGTAACGCGTGAAATACCAACTGAGGATGAAGCCGCCGACCGTCAGGAGCAGCACCACGGCGCCACCGGCCAGAAGCCATGGCACCCTGCCGGTGAGGTTCGGATCCACAAAATCCCGGCCTTGCAACATGCGCTCGAAAGCGTCCCGGCTGAAGAAGAACCCGACGGCGGCCAACGCCACCCAGCCGCGCACGAAAGGCGAGGCAGGATGGACCCGCTTCCAGCCGCCGTCGACGGCCTTGTCCGGTAACGCCACTGCTGGGTCTACCGGGCTCACAGCCCGGCCAGCCTGGCTTCTCCGCGGGCCGAAAGCTGTTCGCGCAAGCGGGCGCCTTCCTGGGCGGGAAGGCCCGGGAGCTGGGCATTTGTCCCGGTGGAAGCCGTGTGCAGTTTCAGCGTGCACAGCCCCAGGCTGCGCTCAACCGGTCCAACAGCCACGTCAACGTATTGCATGCGGCCGTACGGGACCACCATGGTCCGCTGGAAGAAGATGCCCCGGCGGATGAGCAGATCATCATCGCGTTCGGCATATCCGATGGCACGCACCTGGCGCGGAATGAGGGCCAGTCGCCATAGGGCAAGAAGCAGCATCACCGCAGGAACAGCAATGGCCAGCCACAACGGCGGCCAACGCCACCACCCCAGGAGCACGAAGACAAGTGGCAGGCTTAGGACGGCGACCAGGAGCACATTTCCGATGGCCCACTCCACCAGGCGGACAGTGACGTACTTGGGGGAAACCCGGAGCCACTGGACGCCGGGAGGATCAATCGCCTCGGTAGGCATATTCGCCTTCGCCTTTGGTCTCGCCCCGGCGGGTTTCAGGACCAGCGGAGCCGCCGTCGATGTCCTCCGGCGGGATCCGGCAAAAACGCTCGACGACCAGCCCCACAACCACCATCACCACGCCGCCGCCACCCATGAGCAGGGCATTCCACAAAATGCCTTCACCGCTGCGCAACGTGCCGATCCGCAGGAGGTCCACGGCAATACCCGCATGCCAGCCAAGGAGCAGCGTTCCAGCGTAAGCACACGCCTGGGCAAGGATCAGGGTCCTGGCAGCAAGAATCGGATTCAGCATGTTCTTCTTCTTGCCATTGCGCCAACGCAGGACCCGCACGCCCATGATGAGCGTGAGCCCGGCGATGACACCCATGGTGATCAACGCGGACGTTGGCAGGACAGGAGTGGGCATGCTGAAGCGGTTGGTAGTGACAGTGGCCAGCCAACCGACGACGGCAGCAATGACGGCGATGAGCACCAAAACAACCGGGCGCATGGCTTTCATGGCTACTCCACCGCCCCTGTGGCTGGTACACCGGCGACGTCGCCAAAGCCGTCAAACCTGCGGATGTCCGGCATGTCGGCTGCGACGGCAGCCAGTTCAGCCACGCTGCGGCCGTTCAGTTGGGCGTGTGGTTCAAGCAGAGACCAGGGGTAGAGCACGAAAGCCCGCTCGGCAGCCCTGGGATGCGGGATGGTGAGGACGGGATCGTCGCTTACCAGGTCACCGAAAACGATGATGTCCACGTCCAGCGTCCTGGGACCCCAGCGCACTTCACGGGTACGGTGATGCTTCTGTTCGACGTCGTGACAATGCTTGAGGAGCTCCAAGGGAGTGAGCGTGGTCTCAACCGCCATGACCATGTTCAGGAAATCAGGCTGGCCTTCGGGCCCGCCCACGGCCTTGGTCTGCACCACCGGAGAAACCCCCAGGAGACGGACCTCCGGCGGATCAACCAGGTCCGCAACAGCAGTGGACAGGGTGTCGTTACGCTCCCCCAGATTGCTGCCCAACGCCAGGATGGCCTTGGTATAGCCGGAGCTCATGACCGCTCCCGGTGGACGCTG
Organism: Paenarthrobacter histidinolovorans; assembly: GCF_014647595.1. Taxonomy (GTDB): domain Bacteria; phylum Actinomycetota; class Actinomycetes; order Actinomycetales; family Micrococcaceae; genus Arthrobacter; species Arthrobacter histidinolovorans. The sequence goes on from NZ_BMPM01000005.1 coordinate 7,138, forward strand.
ACAGTCACATCGCCGAACGGCACCTCAATGGGCGCCTTGGGCTTGTGGACGGTGACGTCGACGGCGGCCACGCTGTAGTTCGCAAGGATGGCCTCGGCGATCCTGACCGCCAGGCCCTCAATGAGGTTCAGGGGCTCGCCTTCGATGTGCTTGGTAATCAGCTCGGCGACTTCGCCGTAATGCGCTGTGTACTGCAGGTCGTCGGTCTCGGCAGCCTTGGTGAAATCCGTGTGGAGCACGGCATCCACTACGAAGGGCTGGCCGTCACGGCGCTCGAAATCGAACACTCCGTGATAACCGACGGCGGTGACGCCGGTCAGCGTAATCCTGTCCACAGCGTTATCCAATCAGCGGGCAATACGGGCGGCAACCTTGACGGCGTCAAGGCTGGGGCCGACGTCGTGGACGCGGACAGCCCAGGCGCCCTTGGCAGCACTCAGAGCGGTGATGGCAGCCGTGGCCGCATCACGTTCCAAGGGAGCTGCGGACTTGCCTGCCACGGTGAGGAGCGAGCCAAGGAAGCGCTTGCGTGAAGCGGCCACCATCACCTTGTGGCCCAGGACGAACAGCTGGTCCAGGTTCTTCAGCAGTTCCCAGTTCTGGTTCTCGTTCTTGGAGAACCCAACGCCGGGATCCACGATGATCTGCTCCGGGGCCACGCCTGCGGCATACAGCTTGTCGCGGACGCCGCTGAGCTCAGCCACGACGTCTTCGGTGACGTTGTTGTAATCCGTCAGGCTGTCCATGGTCAGGGCGTCGCCCCGGCGGTGGGTGAGGATGTACGGAACCTTGGTGCGGGCCACGAGCTCCGGCATGTCAGGCTCGATGGTCAGGCCCGAAACATCGTTGATGATGGCGGCACCGGCCTCAACAGCGGCGGCTGCCGTGGAGGTGTGCATGGTGTCGATGCTGACCAGCGCGCCGGCCTTCACCAGTGCCTGGATCACTGGGAGCACGCGGCGCTGCTCTTCCTCGGGGGAAACAGGTTCCGCACCCGAACGGGTGGACTCCCCGCCGACGTCGATGATGTCGGCGCCGGCGTAGAACATCCGCAGGCCCAGCGCAATGGCTGTGTCCGGCGTGCGGTGCGTGCCGCCGTCGCTGAAGGAATCCGGGGTGACGTTGAGGATTCCCATGACGAGCGTTCGGTCCGTCGGCAGGTCCTCGAACCTGGCCGCGGGCCGCGGCTTGCGGAGAACCGGCAGGGGGCTTGTGGCCGGGCCGGTTCCGGGTGCTGCAGCGAGGGAGTCCATAAATGCTTACCTTCCGATGATGAGGCTCATGGCCTCGGCGCGGGTGGCCGGGTCATGGAGTTGACCGCGCACCGCGCTGGTGACGGTCTTCGCGCCGGGCTTGCGGATGCCACGCATGGACATACACATGTGTTCACATTCGACGACGACAATCGCCCCGCGCGGGTTGAGGTGCTTCACGAGTGCCTCCACGATCTGCGTGGTGAGGCGCTCCTGCACCTGGGGCCTGCGCGCATAGATATCCACCAGCCGCGCCAGCTTGCTCAGGCCCGTCACCTTGCCGTCATGTGACGGAATATAGCCGACGTGCGCCACTCCGTGGAACGGCACCAGGTGGTGTTCGCACGTTGAGTAGAAGGGAATGTCCTTAACCAGGACAAGCTCTTCATGGTCAAGGTCGAAAGTGGTGGACAGGACATCAGCCGGATGCTGATGGAGGCCTGCAAACACCTCCGCATAGGCCTTGGCCACGCGCTTTGGCGTGTCCTGCAGGCCGCCACGGTCAGGGTCTTCACCAATCGCCAGCAGGATCTCACGGACCGCCGCTTCAATACGCGGACGGTCCACTTTGGAGTGTTCCTTGGAGCCCGGGGCGGAGCCGTGGGCGGCGGCGAGGTCGTCGTCGTCGAAATGAGTCACAGCAGAAAGCTTAGCCGTGATGCGGGTGGTCGTTGCCGCCGTCGGGCTGCGGGGCCTGGAAGGAATCCTGGCTGCTGACGCCCTGTGCGTGCGGAGCTACGGTGTCCAACGGTTCGTCCAGGCGAGCCTTCTTGGCCTCCTCCTGGGCTTCCCGCTCGGCCTTCTCGGCACGGCTTTCCACCGGCGGAATGGACTGGACGGGCCGGGATTCCTTGGACAACCAGATCTCGCGGAAATCGCGCTTCCGGATGTCGTGGAAGATCTCGGCAATCTCGGCCTGGTTAAGGGTTTCCCGCTCCAGGAGTTCCAGTGCCAGACGGTCCAGGACGTCCCGGTTCTCGGTGAGGATGGCGTAGGCCTCGTCGTGTGCCTGATCGATCAGGCGACGAACTTCCTCATCCACGACGTAGGCAATCTGGTCCGAGAAGTTGCGCTCCTGTGCGGCATCGCGGCCGAGGAACGGCTCGCCGCCGCCCTGTCCCAGCTTCACGGCACCAACGCGTTCGCTCATGCCGTACTGCGTCACCATCTTCCGGGCCGTGGACGTGGCCTTCTCGATGTCATTGGAGGCACCGGTGGAGGGGTCGTGGAACACGATTTCCTCGGCGACGCGACCACCCATGGCGTAGGCCATCTGGTCCAGCAGTTCATTGCGCGTGACCGAGTACTTGTCGTCCTCGGGGATCACCATGGTGTAGCCGAGTGCACGGCCACGGGGAAGGATGGTGATCTTGGTGACCGGCGCGGAATTCCGCAGTGCTGCCGCCACCAGGGCGTGGCCGCCTTCGTGGTAGGCGGTGATCTTGCGCTCAAGTTCCTTCATGACGCGGCTGCGCTTCTGCGGGCCGGCCATGACGCGGTCGATTGCCTCGTCCAGGGCACGGTCGTCAATGAGGTTGGCATTTGAACGGGCAGTCAACAGTGCGGCCTCGTTCAAAACGTTGGCCAGGTCAGCACCTGTGTAACCGGGGGTCTTCTTGGCAACGGCCCTGAGGTCGATGCCGGGGGCCATGGGCTTGCCCTTGGCGTGGACGTTGAGGATCTGTTCGCGGCCGATCATGTCCGGGGCTTCCACGGTGATCTGCCGGTCAAAACGGCCCGGGCGCAGCAGCGCGGGGTCCAGGACGTCCGGACGGTTGGTCGCCGCGATGAGAATGACGTTGGTCTTGACGTCGAAGCCATCCATCTCCACGAGGAGTTGGTTCAGGGTCTGCTCACGCTCGTCGTTTCCGCCGCCGATGCCGGCACCGCGGTGACGGCCGACGGCGTCGATCTCGTCCACGAAGATGATGGCCGGGGAGCTGGCCTTGGCCTGCTCGAAGAGGTCGCGGACACGTGAAGCACCCACACCGACGAACATTTCAACGAAGTCCGAACCGGAGATGGAGAAGAACGGAACACCGGCTTCGCCGGCAACAGCACGGGCAAGCAGCGTCTTACCGGTACCTGGAGGGCCGTAGAGCAGCACACCCTTGGGGATCTTGGCACCAACCGCCTGGAACTTCGCAGGTTCCTGGAGGAATTCCTTGATTTCCTGGAGCTCTTCCACGGCCTCGTCAGCACCGGCAACGTCAGAGAACGTCACCTGGGGCATGTCCTTGTTGACCAGCTTGGCCTTGGACTTGCCGAACTGCATCACCTTGGAGCCGCCGCCCTGCATGCGGGACAGCAGGAACCAGAACAGCACACCGAGCAACAGCACCGGGATAAGGAGCGAGAACAGGCCGGAGAACCAGTTGTTCTCGACTGGCTGGTCCGTGAAGCCCTTGTCCGGGTTGGCGTTGGTGACAGCCTTCACGACGTCCGGACCACGGTCCGTGACGTAGAAGAACTGGACGTTCTTGCCCTTGTCCTGGCCATCCAGGTTCAGATTGTCCTTGAGCACCAGGTCGACGCGGTTCTCGGCGTCGAAAATCTTGGCCTGCTCAACCTTGCCGCTTTGCGACAGGAGATCCAGGCCGTCCTTGGTGTCAATGCGTGTGGAACCGCCCGGAGCCAGTGTTGCGAATGCCACCAGGAGCAAGCCAACGACGACAACAATCCAGATGCCCGGGCCCTTGAAGAAACTCTTAGCTTTCATCTGATCGGGGTTTTGCCCCGTCCCTCCTGGTAGTGCTGCAAGGCGCAACTTCTGCGCGCGAGTGGTGCTGCTTCGGTTTCAAGCTATACACCGTTCCCAGTAATTCACGCACTGGAAAGTCCAAAAGTTCCCTCTGGGCGTACACAGGATACTCGCGGTGGGCTCGCGGGGACAGGGTTTTTGCTCTTGACTGTCGGGGGCGGCTCATGTGCCTCGGTGTCCGGTGCACCCGTTCGCACCATCCGCAGCCGTCCCCGCCCCCGGCGCACCCGTTCGCACCATCCGCAGGCGTAACCACGGGTGCGCTCGGCGGAAACGGGTGCGGGCATGTCGAGGAACGGGTGCGCTCGGCGGAAACGGGTGCGGTCCTGAGTGCAGGGTCGTCCCGGTAAGGACAGTCAGCAGGGCACCACCTTGATTTCTTCCGCGCCGTCTCGATGATGCTTCTCCACATAGCTCTGCTTTTCCACATAGCAATGGCTGGCGCTTTCGACGTTGCACAAGAACGGGAAACGTGGAACCTATGGCCAATCCAGAACTCATCCTTGCTTCAGATGTGACGCGTATTGGGCAGGACGCGCGCCACCTCGCGAAGCAGGTCAAGCGTGGCGGGCTTGTCCGGGTCCGACGAGGCGCATACGTTCGCTCTGCCTATTGGGCGGAATTGAACGAGCGCCAACGGCACGGTCTTCAGGCGGCTGCTCTGGTCAATGCGGCCAAGACACCGCCCCTCTTCAACGCGCAGACCGCCGCACTCCTTTGGGGGCTCGGCATAGTGGGCGTGCCGAAGCGCTTGTGCACTGTCACTGATGACCCAAGAGGCGGCAGGTCAAAGCACGGGATCCGCAGAAGCTTGGGGTCCCTTGATTCCGGGGTAGCCCGACTTGGTGCCTTCCCCGTCACAGACAAGGTCCGCACCACAATGGAACTGGCGGCCACCCTGAACTTTGCTGAAGCCCTGGCCGTTGTGGACTCCAGCCGACGCAACCAAAGGTGGGGCGACGCACTTGAAGCTGATAATTGGAACAAGCACAAGGCATGGGGTCCGCCGGCGAGAGTGGACGAACTGGCTGACGCCGCCTCCGCTCTCACCAGCTTTTCACGGAAGCGACGAGCCGAATCGATTCTGGATCTGTCCTCAGACAAATCCGAATCAGTGGGGGAATCCATGAGCCGGGCACAAATGATCTTGCTCAACTTCCCCGTGCCCAGCCTTCAAGGCTCTTTTACGTTGGGAAACGGACGAACTGCCCGTACTGATTTTTGGTGGCCGGAACTCAATCTGGTTGGCGAATTCGATGGGCAAGGAAAATATCTGCGACACGGGTTGCGTGGAAACCAGACCATCCAGCAGGCGGTCATGGCGGAAAAGGCCCGTGAAAATGGCCTGCGGGCACTGGGCCTTACCGTTGTTCGATGGGATTGGTCCGACATGATGAACCCTCGCGTGTTCGCACGTATTTTGAACGACGGCGGTCTTCGCTCCCTGCGTGCGGCGTAAGGCACCCAGTTGGCTCAGGCCGCTACCGGAAGCACCAATAAGTAACCTGTCGGCAACCCGCTGCTCCAGCGCCGGGGCTCCCGGACCACGAACTGCGTCGCCAGCTGTTGCGGGCTGAGCAGGCTGTTGGGCTCGGGGGATGGTCCCCACTGACCGCTGCCGTACGGGTAGAGCGGATCCATGACGTGGATCCCCGTCACTTTGAACTCCGGGAACAGCGCGGGATCCCCCATCGATTCGAACCCGCTCATGACCCACGCGTGGCGGCCGCTCCACATGACCAGGCCAACGGGTCGTCCGGTAACTGCCATGGCACGCGCTGCCGTTTGCAGGGCGCCGTCATAATCTCCGACGCTCACCACTGTGTAGGGTCCCATTCCTGACTCGGTCAGAACCTGCGCCCAGCCGTAGGGGTTGGCACCGTTGAAAGAATCGGACGACCTGGCTCTGGCCATCTCCCACAGCTGACCCTGCTGGACAGAGTCAGTCCAGGAAGCCCCGCCCGTGTCATCGATGAGGTTGTGGGTCATCTGGACGCTCGCCGCAACGCACCAGTCAAAGGTGTACTGCGGTACGAAGTCACCCGCCTGGTAAAGGTTGAACGCGAACGGCTGCGGAATCGCAGGAGGTGGGGCCGGCGCCGCAGGCACGGCCGGAGCCGGAGGCACAGGCGCCGCAGTTGGCGAAGCCTTCGTCGACGGGGCCGTGGCAACGCTGCCTGCAGTTGGCAAGGCGGAGGAGGTCGCAGCTGGCTGGCCACCATCGGTTCCTGGGACGTCAACGGTGGGTGTGCAGGCTGTGAGGAGCGTTGCCATGACGGCAAGCCACGTCAGAAGACGGGCAGAAGCACCGGTCATGGTTTAGTTTAGCCCCGGCCACGGGGGCGCCGGCAGGCTTAAGCAGCATCGCCGCACCACTTCCCGCCATCTGCACCGGGTGTTACAGGTGCGGAGGGAGAAAAGGGGCGCGGCGAAGCGAAAGCGGGTGGTTACTCGTAAACGTGCGGGGCCAGGGTTCCCACGAAGTCGAGGTTGCGGTACTTCTCGGCGTAGTCCAGGCCGTAACCGACAACGAACTCGTTGGGAATGTCGTAACCGACGTACTTCACATCGATTTCCACCTTGGCGGCGGTCGGCTTGCGGAAAGCGGTGCAGATTTCGACGCTGGCGGTACCGCGGGATTCAAGGTTGGACTTCAGCCAGGAAAGAGTGAGGCCGGAATCGATGATGTCCTCGACGATGAGCACGTCTTTGCCCATGAGGTCGGTGTCGAGGTCCTTGAGGATCCGCACGACACCGGAAGACTGGGTGCCCGAGCCATAGGACGAGACAGCCATCCAGTCCATGCTGACGTGGCTGTGCAGTGCACGGGCAAGGTCAGCCATGACCATGACGGCACCCTTGAGGACACCGACAATGAGGATGTCGCGGCCTTCGTAGTCCTTGTCGATCTGCGCCGCGAGTTCCGCGATACGCGTTTGGATCTGCTCTTTGGTGTAAAGAACGTGCTTGAGATCTGCCTGGACGTCGTTTGAATCCACCAATGGCTCCTGTTTTGATGCTCGGGTGCGGCTACTGCTGGGACGGTTTCTGATGCCGGAATACTAGCTTCCCACAGCGCGCGGCTTCGCGGGGACCGGCGTTGGCCGAATCACCGGTCGCATCCGCCGCCGGAGCACCTGTGGAAACGGTCCTTTCCTGCGCCAGATCACTGAGGGAAAGACGTGAAACGCTGACGTGGCCGGGAAGCTGCACGGGCCCGGCGGACCCTTGCCTGCGCAGCAGCGCTTCCGCCGCTTGGAGCCGCCCGTACCCGGGTTGTTGACCCCCGACGTCGGCTGCAGCCTTGGCGATGACCCGGAACCTTAGCGCCGGGGGAAGTCCGCGGACAGCGTCCTCCGGCAACCAGACGCCGCCCTCCTCCCGCTGGACGAGTGAGAGATAGGTCTCGTTCGCCAAATCCTCGAGGAAATCCGCATCCTGCTGAAGGATGGCCGCAGTCCGGGCCAGGGATTCAGCCACCCCGGGCCCGAGCTTTTCCTCCAGAACCGGCATGACCTCCACGCGCGTCCTGGACCGGGCATAGGCGGGATCGGCGTTGCTCGGATCGTGCCAGGGGTCCAGTTCCTCGACGTCGCAGATCTCCTCTGTTTCCTGGCGGCGCAGACCGAGGAACGGGCGGAGAAGCCGGCCCCGGGCAGGGCGCATGCCCGCCAAGGAGCGCGTCCCGGAACCCCGGGCCAGGCCCAGGAGCACCTGTTCGGCCTGGTCGTCCAGAGTATGGCCGAGCAGGATCGCATCACATCCAAGATCATCGGCAGCGGACTCAAGGGCCGCATGGCGGGCGTCCCGGGCTGCGGCCTCGGGCCCATACCCGGTAGCCGCGACGTCCACTGTCCGCACTTCCACAGGAGAAAGCCCCAGCTCACGCAACACCGATGCCGCCCTGGCAGCTACTTGCGCTGAACCGTCCTGCAGCTGGTGATCAACCACGACGCCGGCAACGGACACCCGATGTCCGTCCACGTGGCCGCGTCGTCCGAAATAGGCTGCGATGGCTGCGAGCGCCAGTGAATCCGGGCCTCCGCTACAGGCCACGAGCACCCGCGATGGGTAGCCGGCGGCGGCGAGGGCGTTCTGCAACTGTTTCCGTGCCTTGCCGACGACGGGCGCCAACCGGCCCGGGCGGCGTCGGCCTTTGCCGGCTGGACCAACGCTTCCTGCACCAACACCGGAACCGGCCGGAAGGCTCAAAGGCCCATCCGCTCGAGCCACAGCCGTGAGTTGTGGATTTCTTCCTCGGTGGGCAAGTGCTCGGCGGATTCCCAGACCCTGTTGAAACCGTCCATACCGGCCACGGCAACAACTTCGCGGACGAACTTTGCGCCGTCGGTGTATTGGCGCATCTTGGCATCCAGGCCCAGGAGGTTGCGGATGAACTTCTCCACTACGCCCCGGTCCTTGCCGCGGTCGTTGAATCGCTGGCGGATGGTCTTCACGGAGGGGACGATGCTGGAATCCACGGCATCCATCACCACGTTGGCGTGGCCTTCGAGGAGGCTCATCACAGCGGTGATGTGGGAGAGGGATGCTTTTTCTTCGGGGTTCTGCAGGAGGTCCAGAATGGCGCCACGGCCCGGGGTCTTTTCCGTGGGGGTGCGGTCGCGCAGGGACTTGGCCACAGCACCGGCCCGTTCCACCAGGGAGTCCATGTTGCCCAGGAGGTTGCCGCTGAGTTTCTCGATTTCGTCGAGCATGTGGTGTCTGAGCCAGGGTGCAGCCGCGAACTGGACGCGGTGTGTTTGCTCGTGGAGGCACACCCAGAGGCGGAAGTCGTCCGGGTGGACATTGAGTTCGCGTTCCACGGAGATGATGTTGGGCGCTACGAGGAGGAGCCGGCCGCCCGGGGGCACAGTGGAATCGGGTGCCAGGGCCGCGAAAGGATCATACTGGCCAAGGACTTTACTGGAGAGGAAGGCCAGTACGGCGCCGAGCTGGGTTCCGGTGATGGCCCCGCTGGCGGCAGCTGCGGCCGGGGTCATGGCAACGCCGCTGCGGCTTTCCAGCATTTTCTGCAACGCGGGCTGGAGCATCACTGAGAAGCTCTGGGTATTGGCCTTGGACCACGAGGCACGGTCCACCACCAGGACATGGGAGTCGCGCAGGTCCCGCGCGGCGTCCAGGCCGGTGATGTCGTGCACGTGGGGAACGGAGATATCCGCGTTGAAGCGCAGGTTCTCTACCGCCTTGCCGATTTCCCCGGCGCTGAGCTCAGGGCCGGGAGGGGCAAGCCGGGCAGCCGTAGCGGCGGCCAGGTCCCAATTGATCAGGGACTGGGCCCCTGCTGACGATTCGCGGGCAGATGACACCATACGGTCCATCACACCACACGTGGCTGACAGTGGACCCTTAAGTTCGCTCGACGCGGAGCATTCAGCCCCGGCACCCGCACGACGCCAGCACGGATGCGGAACGGTCCATGGCAACTTTGTTGCCGGCCGCCCCCGGGTCCAGTCCGTTGCCGATGAAGGAGAACACCAGGAGCCGCCCATCCGCGTCCACTACGTAACCGCTCAGGGCGATGACGGTGTTGAGGGTTCCAGTCTTGGCGCGGACCAGTCCCGCTCCCCCGGCGGTACTGGCGTCGCCGTACCTGTCGTTCAGCGTGCCGGTAAGGCCCGCCACCGGGAAACCCTCCAGGGCTGAGCGAAGCGCAGGATCCGTACCACTGGTGATGGCCCGGACGACCTCGGCGAACTGCCGGGCACTGACCTGGTTCTCCAGGGCCAGTCCCGAAACGTCGGCCAGAAGCATCGTGTCCGTGGTGATCCCCAACTCCCCCAGCCTTTGCCGCACGGCTGCAGTGGCGGCGTCGTACGTGGTTTCCTTGCCGCTGGCGGAGGCGGTCATCCGCCCGAGGGCCTCGGCCAGGAAGTTATCGGAGGTCTCCAGCATCAGGTCCACTTGCTCGCTGACGGTGGCGGATTCAGCGGCGGCGAGGACTTTGATGGGGAGTCCTTTGGCGCGTTCGACGCCGGGACTCACCGCGACCCCGGCCGCCGCCAACTGCGCGGCGAAAGCCTGGGCGGTGGTCATGGCCGAGTCCTGGGGCCTGGGACCCGTTTCAACGCCGGGTGAATAGCGTCCGGAGTTCAGCGCGAGGGAATACAAGGGGGCCGTTTCGCCGGCTGCCACGTCGTCGAGGCTCCAGGCCGGGTTCAGGGCAGGTCCGCTGTAGAAGGAATCGTCCACCTGCACGGTGACGGGACCCTGCACGCCCGATGCTGCCAGCGCTGCCGCAGTGTCCGAAGCCAGGGAGGCCAGGCCCGCATGACCAAGAACGGCGGAGGGGTCGGACGCGGAGTCACCAAGCAGCACGTCCCCGCCGCCGGTCAGGACCACTGTGGAGGGATTGTCGGATCCGAGCACCTTGGTGGTGAACCGTGTTTCGGGGCCGAGTGCCTTCAGGGCTGCCACGGCGGTCAACAATTTCATGTTGGACGCCGGGATCCTGTTGGCGTTGGCGTCGCGGTCGAACAGGACCTGCCCGGTGAGGGCGTCCATGACCACGCCACTGATATTGCCCGCGCCATCCGGCTTGAGTGTCCCGTCCAGGAGCTTCGCAACCTCTGCCGGCACAGGCACCGGGGCTTTGGTGTCCAGGGGAAGCAGTGCGCTGGAACCGGAAAGTTGCGTGGGTTGCTGCTGCCAGGCGGGGATCGACGGTGCAGGCCGGGGCGCACTGAACAGGCCGGGAACCATCCCGGACACCACGACGGCGCCGACACACAGCAGGACCACTGCCAACAGCACCGGCCACATCAAGCGGCCCCACGCCGTGGGCACCCTCTTCCGGGCACCCCCGTTTTTAACGCCCATCATGGAAGTTGCTTGGTCCTGTCAGTCCTGAAATGTCCCCGCCGGTTCAAGAAACCCGGGTCTCTCGCTATATCCTCAATAGTAGTCGGCGGCACCGGCTGTACTTTTGCCTGCCGCCAGCCCCGGGCTAAGCAGCCTGCCTGAGGCACCGTCACCCGTGGCGGCCGCTTCGGCGGAGCAACGCCCCACCCACACCCGTCAAGGAGCATTCCATGAAGCACGACGTGACCATCGAGATCCCCAAGGGATCGCGCGTCAAGTACGAAGTTGACCACGAAACCGGCCGTGTCCGCCTGGACCGCGTCCTGTTCACCTCCATGCAGTACCCCACGCACTACGGTTTCTTCGAGAACACCCTGGGCGAAGACGGCGACCCGCTGGACGCACTGGTGCTCCTGCAGGACTTTGACCTCCACCCGGGCGTCATCGTCGAATCCCGCCCCATCGGCGTGTTCAACATGACCGACGACGGCGGCGGAGATGCCAAGGTCCTCTGCGTTCCCGTTGACGCACGTTTTGACCACATCCAGGAAGTCAGCGACGTCAGCGAATTCCTGATCAAGGAAATCGAGCACTTCTTCACGCGCTACAAGGACCTGGAGCCCGGCAAGTGGGTCAAGGCTGAGGGCTGGGGCGACCGCGCCGCTGCCGAGGCCGAACTGGAAGCTTCCATCAAGCGCTACGTTCCGGCCGCAGGCCACTAACGCGAACCACGACGGAGGGTGGTGGAGTTCCCCAGGAACCCCGCCACCCGCCGTCGTGCCTTTTAAAGCAACGCGGGGTCACTTATGGCCCATGTTCGACCCCCGAATGGGCCATAAGTGACCCCGCGTTGCTTTGATGGGCATGACTCCCCATCGCGCCGGCTCGCGGGTCACCCTAGGCTGGGACGAGACTTTTTCGATGCTTGGCACACAGGGGGTTCCACATGGCCGGGTTCTACGGCGCGGACATCGCGCAGCTTCGCAGTCTGGCGGGTGTGATGGGCAAAGCCGCCGACGCCATCGGCCTGCAAAGCACACAGCTGTCCAACGCGATCAATTCCACAACCGCCTGGCAGGGCCGCGACGCCACCGTCTTCAAGGGCGACTGGAACAGCCAACACCGGCAAAGCCTGGTCAAGGCCGCCACCATGCTCCGCGAAAACGCGAGCCAGCTCAAGAAGCACGCCAACCAGCAGGAGTTCGCCAGCCACAATGACGGCTCGGGCACCTCGGTGGGCGTCCTCAAAGATGTCTACGACACCGCCATGGGCGCCAAAGGTGTGGCTGCACCGTTGTGGACGGCCTTCAAATACCTCCTGCCGGTCAAGCCGGACGCCGCCGGGAACGTCATTCCCCGGCACCTGCGGTACGGACAGACCAAGGAAATCCTGACCAACTGGCGCGCGGGTGGCACGGTGCTCCGGGACGGCATCACTGCGCTGCGCAACGGCGAAAAGGTCACGGACGTCATTACCGACCTCAAAGCCAACATCCCCTACAGCACGGCATTCCAGGAGGCGAGCAAGTTCTCCAAGGGGCTCCGGATCGCCGGGGCTGTGGCTGCGCCCTTGAACATCGTGGGCGGCATCAGCGACATGATCAGCCCCCAGCACGACGGCTGGCGCGGAACCGGCGACCGGGTCGCCGGCGGGCTGTCCGTGGTGGGCGGCGTGGGCAGCATCATGCTCATGACGGCCGGCGGCGCGGCCCTTCTTGGCCCCATCGGCGCGCCGATCGTCATTGGCGCCGGACTGGTGGCCGGGGCGTGGGCGCTGGGCAACCTGGTGGCTGACAATTGGGATTCCATTTCCAACTTTGCCCGCAACCCCGGCAGTTACATAGCCGACGGCGCCAAGGAAGTGGGCAATTTCGCCAAGGATGTAGGCAGTAAGGTGGCAGACGGAGTCAGTAATGCCGCCAAGTCGGTCGGAAACTTTGTCGGAGGGATCTTCGGATGACAACGAGCACCATGAATTGGACCGAACGGGACGTCCAGGCCGCGGCCATGGTCCTGGCGTCAGCCAGCGCCATCGGAGCGCCCCTGCCCACGCTGACCGATGAGGAAGTTGTGGCACTGGACGGCGTCCAGCACGAGCAACTGGTGGCATTGCCGTGGCTCTCAGCCCAGGAAGCCAACAAGGACATCATGTGCGCTGTTGCCCTGCGTGGACTGCTCGCCAAGGAGCTTGTCTACCCGGTGATCTTCGAAGGCGAAACGGAGCCCTCCCGCTTGCACGCCACCGAGGAAATCACCGGCGCCCTGACCCTTCGCCGCAGCGGCAGCAACGTTGTCTCCGTTGAACGCACCGTCTCCACCGGCAAGCGCTGGCTTTATGGCTACGTCCATGACGAGGGCGTCCTGCTGGAAGAAGTGGACGAAGGCGGCCTTCACGGCTTCACCGTTGTCACCCGGGACCAACTGGTGCCGCGCCTGGCCGAATTCGTGGACCCGGAGCACGTGGCCGCCCGGGACTCGGACCCGGCACTCTACACGGAAGCCCAGTTTGAGGCCCATGCGGCCACGGCCCTGGCCGATACGCAGGCCGCAAGCAACGTTGTCGCGTTCAACTCCGACACCAACGAATTTCCCACCGTCACTGTCTACACCGGTCCGTCCGGAGTCCACGTGCTGACGCCGCGCGTGGAAGGCTCGCAGGAACCGGGCCTTCCTGAGCAGGGCCTTCCGGAGCAGGGCCAGGGCCAGGGCCTGTCCTTTGAATTGAAGGAAACGTCGGCTCCGTCCTTGGCCCGCGTGCTGGGCGGACTTGCCGGGCTGGCCTGATCCTCCGCACCCACGCCGCAACCCGCCGTCGAACCGAAAGCCCCTCATGAGCGCTACGAAGCCCACAACCGCAACCGGAATGGTGGACCCCCTCACCGGACGTGCCGTACGCCGCCACCCTGATACCGGCGCGTACTTCGTCAAAGCGTCCGGAGCGGCCCATTTTTGGGGCCGTGTGCTGGACGCGGTGGTCTTCCTGGTGGGCTATGTCATCCTGGCAGCCGTCGCGGCCGTTGTCCGTGAGTCCATGATGGACAGTGGTTCGACGCTCGGATACAACGACGGTTTCTGGCTGACCCTCTACGTAGTCCTCTGGTTTGTGGACCTGTTCGTCTACGGCATGATCTGGGGAACTGTGGGCAGCGTCGGTGACGCCGCGGCAGGCATGCGTTCGGTAAGGATCAAGAACGGCACGACGGCGGGTGCGTGGCTGGGCGGATGGCGCGCCATCTGCTGGTCGTTCTTCCCGTTCTTCGTGGTGATGGTTATCGCCGCAGCCCTCAGCGGCGGCGGAGATGACACCTGGGACCCGAAGTTTGCCGCCATGGATCGCCGCTCCGGCATCGCCAATGGCCAGCAACCAGTCCCCGACCCCAAAGTCGTTGCCGCGGAGCAAGCCGCCGCCGCCCAGCAGCAAAACCTGCCCAACCTCTACGGCCAGCGCCCGGATGCGCGGCCGTAACTGGCTGGTACGTCGGGTTGAGCGCCGGCTGGGGCCCGATCTTGGGCGACTCCGATATGTCGCTTCTTCGCTGCGCATCTACTGGAAGGCACTGATCCCCTGCCTGCTGGTTGGATTCCTCTTTGGAAGCATCGCCGAATTCGTCAGCCCGCTCCGCTCCACCAGGGAGGCCGGACATTTCAGTGACCCCGTACTGTTCGTGGTCGCCAGCACCTTGACCGGCCTGGTTCTGTGGACCATGACCCTCTTGGGCAGTTTCCGGAAGATCCTGGTCTTTGACCAGGGAATCGTGGCCAAGTACTCGCAAAAGAGCACCCGGTTGGTGTTTCCCTGGACCGATCTCGTACCTGGGACCCTGAAGGCCGTGACCACGGCCGACAACACTGATCCGGACAGGCGCCTGGTGGCAAGGAACAAGGTTTCCCTGGGTGCGGGCGGCAGAAACGCTGTGGTTTTCCAGGCCCGGGATACGTTCTGGGTCTTTGCCACCAACGAGGATCCGGGCCCACTGGTCACGGCCATCCAGGGAGCCATGCGGGACACCGGCACACCCGGCGCAGGCCTTACAGCGGCAGGCGCGCTGCCCGCCGTCGTACTGACTGGACCCACCGCCCTGGACTGAGCTGCCCGAGGTTCGGCGGGCCCGTCACGAAGCAAGTAACAGGGCAATTTTGCCCTTGCAGAGCTGCTACCAGCCGGTAGCATGTGATCCACTATGTTCACTCTCACCATCAACCAGCGCGACAGCCGCCGCGACGGCGATCTTGTGCCGCAGTTGCTCAAGGACCTGCGGCACATCCCTGCCCGCCTGGATTTCGACCGCTCGGTTGAGGATGAAGTACAGGGCATCGTGGAATCCAGCCACCAAGCCGTGGAGACCGCTTTGATCGCGCTCCGTTCCGGCCAGTGGTATGTGGGAATTGGCGTGGGTCCCATCAACGAACCGCTGCCCAACCTGGTGAAAGACGCATCAGGCCATGGGCTGGTCTATGCCAGGCGTGCCGTGGACAGGCTCCGGGCCAGCAAGGAGCGGATCCCGGTTGCCGTGGATGGCCCTCTGATCGCACTGGCCTCCGAGGCTGAAGCCGTGTTGCGCCTTCTGGGCCACATCGTCCAGCACCGCAGTACCGCAGAATGGCGCGTACTGGATCTTCTCACGCCCGGAGTCCGCGGCCAGCAAAAAGCCGTTGCGCAGGAACTCGGGATCACCACGCAAGCTGTCAGCAAAACGCTGGCCCGGGCGCAATGGGCTGAAGAGCACGCAGCACGCCCGGCCGCCGCCCGGCTGCTGCAGATGATCCTCGAAGTGCGCTGAATCCACCGTCCGCTGATTGCACACAGCAAACCCAACTGAGTCGCAAATAACGCCGTTTTGAGGGCTCAGAACGGCGTTATCTGCGACTCAGTTGGGTCAGCGTTGGGACTTACTGGTTGCTGATGTGGTCCTTGGCAACGTTGGCACGGTCCTGGACGTCGGCGGCGGCCGCCTGGCCCTCATCCTTGACGTTGGCCGCGGCTTCCGTGGCGCTGTCCTTGACGTTCTGCATGGCGTCCTGGGCGGGCTCGCGAAGATGTTCCGCGACCTCCTGGGCAGCGTGGCTGAGTTCCTCCGTCAGGGGCTGGGCCGCTTCCTTGACCGCCTGGGCAGCCTCGCGCTCCTTCTCCGACGGCGGGATCAAAGCCGAAACCAGCAGGCCCGCCCCAAAGGCGATCAAACCGGCGGCAATCGGGCTTCCTTGCGCCTTCCTTGCGATCGCCTGGGGTGCATCGCCGATGTCCGACACGACGCCGGACACCGATTCGTGCGCCTGGTGGGCTACGTCGCCAGCCCGGTCCTGAACGTCATCGCGGGCGCCGAAGACGGCCGTCTTGATCTTGTCCACGCGTCGGTTAACGATGTGTGACGGCGTGACCTTGTCGGCCACGGCATCAACGTTGGTGCTGAGCCGCCGGCGGGTTTCTTCGATATCGGCGCGCAGGGCGTCGGGGTTCTGCGTCATCGTGTCTCCTCGGTGTTCGGTTTCAAAGCGGGGGGTATTTCCTTGACTGTCTCAGCCGTGCGCGGCATGCCCTTGATGGCATTCAGCTCCTTGCGGCCCATCACGGCCAGGACTGCTGCAATGATTCCCCAGATGACCGCAACGATCACGGCGGACCAGCCGAGGCCGACCAGCAGACCCAAGGCCCACCAGAGGGCAATGGACAGGAACAGCACGGTGATGTGACCAGCCCAAGCGGCTCCGGCCATCATGCCGGCGCCCTTACCGGCTTTGGTGGCGGACTCCTTGAGCTCCACCTTTGCCAGCTCCACTTCCTGGCGCATCAACGTTGAGACATCACGCGTCAGGTCGCTCAGGAGCTCGCCAAGGGGAAGGGTTTCCGCCTTCATGTGGGCTTCTGTGGGAGGCAGGTCGGCGGGACTGCTCATCGGGAACCTCCGTACTGGGGGTCGTCCGGGTCGAGCGGTCCAGTCGGGTCGAGGGGTCCAGCAAGCGGATCGCCCTGCGCCTTGACTCCGCCGGCATCAGTCTCCGGATAGGGAAGGGTGGAGCCGTCGTAGCCGCCGGTGGTTCCGGCGTCGTATCCGGTTGTGGCGGAACCCGTGGTTGCGGTTCCGTAGCCGGCCGTGGTGGTGGTCGGTCCCGGAAGGTCCACTGCCGGGGGCGACACTGCCCCACCCTGCGCGGGGTAGCCCTGCGTGGGGTAGTAGGCGGCACGGGGTGCCTGCGTTGCGGCCCGGTTGGTTTCGCCCGTCGAGTCGCCCGCAGACGCGTTGTCGGCCATGCCCCGGCCGAGACGGCCGGCGAGGACACCGGCTCCGGCGGCCAGCAGGAGGAACGTTCCAGGCTTGCGGCGGGCGAAGCCCTTGACTTCATCCAACAGGGATCCCGGATCGCGGCCTTCAAGCCACTGGGCCACAGCGGATGAACGTTGGGCTGCCTGCTGGACCAAGTCCGTGGCGACTCCGCCATCCTGGCTGGCGTTGGCCATGGTGTGCAGTTCGTCGGAGATGGACCGCAAGCCCTCGGCAACGCGCTGCTGCTGAACCTGGGCTTGGTCGGACAGTTCGCCCTTGGTCTGGTGGAGCAGCTGGCGCGCGTTCACCTTGACCTCGCGGGCTACGTGGCCGGCTTCGGACTTTGCAGTGTCGACGACACCCCCGGCAGCGTCCGACACAGCCCCAGCCACCCCTGCAGCTTCTTCCTTGGCAGCATCTACCTTGCCGGAGTCGCCGGATCCGGTTCCGGCCCCGATCCCGATACCGGTTCCCGATCCACCGGGAGTTCCGGTGGTTCCGGCAGTCCGGGTCTCAACATCGGAGTCGAGGTAGTTTCCGGCGAAAGGTTCGGTGCCTGTATGAGTACCAGTGGTTGGCGCCGCGAAGCTTCCGTCCTGCGGCGATTGGCTCTCAGTCATTGTCGCTCTCTTTCCACAGTTGGCAGGCTGCGGACAGCAGCCGGGATAGTAAGTATCGTTACTATCAATGGGTGAGTACCCGGTTGTTCCGGTTCTAATCACCCCATTTTTGAAAAGATGGCGTGGCCCACTTTCCGGGCTCCCGGCTCGACACAGCACGTCATACCTGCCAACGTAGGTCCCATGAGCCAACTGCCCACAAGGCGACGGCTGATTCCCGCGCTACGAAAAACCGTGACCCGCCACCGCCTGCTCTTCGCCGCCAAAACGGCCGTCGCAGCAGGCCTGGCCTGGTACCTTGCACCCTTCATGCCCGGACCCGCTGCCGAGTATCCGTACTATGCGCCTCTGGGCGCCCTGGTGAGCATGCACCCCACCGTGGCCGACTCCGCCAAGCACGGACTCCAGAGCCTGGCGGGCCTGGTCCTGGGAATCGGCATGGCCTTCGCCATCACCACCGTCGCAGCGCCCACGGCCCTGGCTGTTGCCGTGGTGGTGGGCCTGGGAGTGCTCATCGGCGGCCTACCACGGCTGGGGACAGCGTCCGAATGGATCCCCATGGCGGCGTTATTCGTTCTGGTGCTGGGCGACTCGAACACGGAAGGGTTTTCCTTTGCCTACGTGCTCCAGATGGCTTTGGGCGTGACCGTGGGCTTTGCCGTCAACTGGCTGATTTTCCCGCCTTTGCACCTGGACGACATCGACCCCGCCATCGCCGGCCACCAAGGCGCCCTGTCCCGCCAGCTCAAGGACATGGCCAAAGCCATGGAAGAGTCCTGGCCACCCAACCACGAGGCCTGGGCCAGCCGCAGCGACGAACTGTCACTTACGGCGGCAGCCGTGCGGACTGCGGTGCATCAGGCCGAGCTGAGCGCCAAAGCGAATCCCCGGTCCCGGCGTCGTGCCACCCGCCTCCCGGGCGACCTCGCAGGTTTGCGGACCCTCGAACGGCTCACCTTCCATGTCCAGGACATTACCGATGTGCTTGCCAGCGCCATCTGGGAAGAAGGCGCCGGGACCGTGATCCCTGACGCCGTGGTGCATCCCTTGGCCGAAGCCTTGGAATCCGTGGCGGCCGTGGTGGATCACTGGCGCGATGCGGAGTCCGGCGAACTTGCCAACCGCCTGGCACGGGGAAAGGACAGCATTGCAGCCCTCAGCGACGCCGTTGCCGAAGCCGCTGCCGGGCAATCCCCGGTGAACGCACCGGCCTCAGTGGCCATGAGCTTGCGCCGGATCCTGACCGTGGTGTTGTCCTCGGACTAGCTCGCAATCCCCTCAACGCGGCCTGAGCGGCGGCGAACCCCTCCGGCCCTTGCCCGCGCCGATCCCTTCCAGCATTTCCGCCAAGGACTCCAGCGAGGAGTGCCTCGGCGACCAGCCCAGGAGGCTGTGCGCGCGGGAGCAATCCATGATGGGCGCGTTGGCCGCCATGTCCACCCAGCCGCCGTCGGTCACCTGCAAGCGCAACCGCCACGTGACGTCGACGACGGCGCGAAGCACCGCAAGCGGGAACGGCAGCAAGCGCCGGGCCTTGAAGGTCCACGCGAGCGCATTGGGGTCGATCACCGGCTCGGCGGCAATGTTGTAAGCTCCCTCGGCCCTGTGCTCCAGCACCCGCCAGTATGCATCCGCGACGTCCGCCGTGTGCACGGCCTGGAACACCAGCTCTTTGGGAATGGCCAGGACCGGAAGCCATGGTTTACGCGGTACCAAACGGGGCAGGAGCCTGCCCAGGAAATAGCGGCCCACTTCGCTTCCGCCCCCGGAGCTGAACATCAAGGCGGGCCGGAGACGGGCCACCACGATGTCCGGGTTCTCTTTCGCAAATCCGTCCAGGAGTCGTTCCTGCTCCGCTTTGTCCACACTGTAGTGCGAGCCGTGGATACCGCCGGTGGGCCAGCCTTCCTTGGTCCGCTGGTCCTTCGGCGCCGGCGAGTAGGCCCCCACCGAGGACGCGCAGACAACGTGCGCCACACCGGCTTTGCGCGCGGCGGCAAGTACGTTGGCTGTTCCGCCCACGTTGGTGCGTCCCAGCAGTTCGCGGTTGTGGTTGGGCTGGATGAGCCACGCGAGGTGCACCACGGCGTCTGCACCTGCGAGGGCGGTTTCGAGCGCCGGCTGGTCCGTATCCGAGCCGATGTCCAGCGTGTGCCACTCCACCCCGTGGTAGGGGGCGGCATCGGGATCCGGTTTCCGCCGCACCACGCCCACGAGTTCCAGATCTGCGCCTTCTTCGGAACGTGCCCTCTGGAGCCGTTTGAGCAGTTCCGTTCCGCCGTGTCCGGTGGCTCCGATAATCGCAATGCGCATGTGTGGCTCCTCAGCCTTCCGGGTTTTCGCCGCTTGAGCGGATGCGTTCGAGCACTGCTGTGGTGGAATGCTCGGGAACGTAATCCAGGATTGCCACGGTGCCGCCGTAGCGTTCCACCGCCGCTGTTTCCTGGAGCATCTCCGGCGTGTAATCGCCGCCCTTGGCGTAGACATCGGGCCGCAGGAGCTCGATGAGAGGGATGGGCGTGGGGGTGTCAAAAATGGTCACGTGGTCAACACAGCTCAGTGCGGCGACGACGGCGGCACGGTCGGCTTCGTGATTGACCGGACGGTCCGGGCCTTTGAGCTGCCGCACTGAAGAATCGCTGTTCAGGGCAACCACCAGGACATCGCCCAGTTGCTTGGCCTGGTTCAGGTAGCGGGTGTGGCCGCGGTGGAGGACATCGAAGCATCCGTTGGTGAGCACGATCCTGCGCCCTTCGCTGCGGTGTTCCTGGATGTGCCTGGCCAGCTGGGTGTCCGTCAGTGCGGTATCGGCGAATCCGCGGAGGTGCGTGGCCAGTTCTTCAGTGGTGCACACGGAAGTACCCGGCCTGTGGACCACGACGTCCGCGGCGGCCTGGGCCAAATCGACGCTGGTGGTCAGTGGCAAGCCTGCCGCCCGGGCGAGGGTCAGGGCGGCAACGAAAGTGTCGCCGGCCCCCGAGGCCTGCTTCTCGGCTTGCGGGCGCGCCCACGTCCTGTGGGTTGCCGGTTCTGATCGGGTACTGTCCGGACGGATGGTCAGCGTCCCCTCCCGGTCAAGGGTCACGACGACGACGGCCGCACCTGAGGCGCGAAGGAGCTGGTCAGCGTGCGCTTCCACGAAGGGGCACCGCGCAGCACCGCCCGGAAATTCCGCGCCGATCAGCCTGGCCGCTTCCTGGGCGTTGGGGGTAGCCAGGTCCGGTGTGAGTCCAGCCCAGCTGCCTGGGTTGTGGGCGTCCACCACAACAAGCGTGTTCTGCCGGGGCTCCGGCATGCCGCTATCAACGCCGGCGGCCAAGTGGTCAAGGATCGCACTGCGCACCGGGCCTTCCAGTGCCCCCGCGCCGTAGTCGCAAAGCACCACGGCAGCGGAGCCGCGAATGGCTTTCAGCAGTGTCCCGGCCATTTTCCTGAGGCCCTCGCCGGGGACTTCCGTGGCGGCGTCGTCCAGTCGCAACATCACTTGCCCGGCGCTGCTCACCCGGAACTTGGTGGTGGTGGTCATGTCCGGGTGCCGGACGAGGTGGGAAACGTCCACTCCTGCCGCTTGGAGGGCGCCGGTCAGTATTTCCCCGGCAGGGTCCTCTCCAATCAACGACACGAAACGGACGTCCGCGCCCAGGGCTGCGAGGTTCATCGCGGTGTTGGCGGCACCGCCGGGCGCGAAATCCCGGCGGTGGACCTGGACTACGGGCGCCGGGGCTTCGCGGCAGAACCGCTCAATGGTTCCATCCCACCAACCATCAAGAATGGAGTCGCCGATGACCGTCACCACGGGGCGTTCCTCGGCCAAACGGCCCGGCAACCAGTCAGCCAGACCTTCTTGATTGGATAGGTGTGCCATGGGGTACCTTCCGGTAGAACGGCATGTTCCTGTTCCCGACAGGTACCCCGCGGCACGCGCTTCACACGCCGGACCCGGGAGTTTTCGCTACCTTGAAGAAAGAAACCGCCCATGGATGTTCGTTTGTGTCCCGGCATGGGGCCAGTGCTGGAAAAGTTCCGTGACGTACAACGGATCGCGGTGCTCAGGGGCGGCGGACTGGGGGACCTGATCTACACCTACCCCGCCCTGAATGCGCTGAAGACCGCATATCCCCAGGCGACAGTCACACTGCTGGGCACGCCCGTACACGCAGCCGTGGCGACCGCTACGGACGGTCCGGTAGACGACGTCGAATTGCTGCCGGTGGCGCGCGGTGTCCACGACGGTCCCCGAAACGGCGAGCGCTTCGACGACGACGCCGAGGACGTCGCGGCGCAGGAGGCCTTCTTCAAGGCGATGCAGGCGAGGAAGTTCGATCTCGCTCTCCAAATGCATGGCGGTGGTCGGTTCTCCAACCCTTTCCTGCTTCGGCTGGGTGCACGGCACACCGCGGGTACCCGCACCAAGGACGCGGAGCCGTTGGAGCGGAACCTCGACTACATCTACTACCAGAACGAGCCGGAGCGCTGGCTGGAGGTAGCGGGTTTGGCGGGGGCTCCCGCCGTCGTCGCCCCTCCCCTGTTCCCCAAGCCGGAGCATCAGCGGAACATCGTGGGCTTAAGGGATCCGCAGCGGTCCTCGTTGGTGGTGGTCCACCCGGGTGCCACCGATCCGCGAAGGCGATGGCCGGCGTCGTACTTTGCCAAAGCCGCGGCGGGACTGGCCGCCGACGGTGCCCAAGTACTGATAGTGGGTGACCGGTCGGAAAAGGCCCTGGCGCAGGGAGTAGCGGAACTGGCGGTCCGCGCATTGCCGGCCGCCAGCCGACAGGCCGTGACCTCCGTGGCCGGTGAACTCGACATCGGAGATCTGGCGGCCTTGCTGGCAGAAGCTTCGGTGATGCTGGCCAGTGACAGCGGTCCACGACATCTGGCCCAAGCACTGGGCACTCCCACGGTGGGGATCTTCTGGGTGGGCAACGCCATCAATGCCGGCCCCCGCGGCCGCAGCATGCACCGCGTCCATATGTCCTGGCTGACCCGGTGCCCGCGGTGCGGAGCGGATATCACCCAGGTTGGCTGGACGGCACCGCACTGCGGCCACGACGACACCCTGATCAGGGGCATCGCCGTGGCCGACGTGGTTCAGGACGTGCTGGACCTTACGGCCACGAGCCTTCTTCTGCGGGGCAAATAAGGAGTTCGCGGACCTCGCTGCCGAACGGCTGGGAGAGCGCGAAGACCACGGCCTGCGCCACATTGGCGGGATCGTTGAGCTTGGAATCGTCCTGTGGCTTGTACTGTTCGTCCCGGTCATCGAAGAAATGGGTCTTCATGCCGCCCGGGATGATGATGGTAACCCCGATGACGCCCCCGGTTTCTGCCGCGAGCGCGCGGCTGAAACCGATCACGCCGAACTTTGACGCACAGTACGCGGTGGCATCCGGCAAAGCCCTCAGCCCCAGCGTTGAGGCGATGGTGACGGCCCGGCCGCGGGAACCCTTGAGGTATGGCAGGGCTGCCCGGACCACGGAAACGGTGCCCAGGAGGTTCACGCCGATGACCTTTTCCCATTCCTCTGCCGGGACGTCGCCCAACTTGCCGCAGCGGTCAATGCCTGCAGCCGTGACCACCCCGTCCAGGCCGCCCAGGGTTTCGGCGGCTTCCTTGACGGCGGCTTCCACGGCTTGCCGGTTGGAGACGTCCACTTCCAGTGCCTTGGCGCCGGACACGTTGCTGACATCCCGGTCGAAAACGAACGGTGTGCCACCGGCGTCGCGGATGGCTTCCACGATTGCAGCGCCAAGGCCGGAGCCGCCTCCGGTGACGATGACGCGTCCTGGTGTTTGCGTGTTCATGCGGTTCCTTTCGTTGATCCTGCTGATGGTCAGCTGACCTTGGCAAGGGCTGCAGCCAGGCCGCTGGTGGAGCGTGCCGGGTGGAAGGGCACCGTGACACAGCGTCCTCCCCACGCCGCAAGGACGCGGGCTTCCGGCAATTCTTCGGGGGTGTAGTCGCCACCTTTGACCCAGATATCGGGCTGGATTCCGCGGAGGCAGGTTTCCGGGGTGTCCTCGCCGAAGACCACCACCGCGTCAACGCATTCGAGTGCCAGCAGCAACTCGGCGCGGTCTTCCACACTGACAATGGGACGATGCGCGCCCTTGAGCCGCCTGACGGATTCGTCGGTGTTCAGGCACACGATCAGGCAGTCGCCCATGCTCCGCGCCGCCGCCAGGGTCCGGGCGTGGCCGGCGTGCAGGAGGTCGAAACATCCCCCGGTGGCCACCACGGTGCCTCCGGCGTCGCGGATGGAGCGGGCAAGCTGGACACCGTCCGGGCGGAGTTCGGTGCCTTCCACCAGTTCCAGGCCCTTAAGTTCGACGACGGGACCCAGCCCCGCCGCTGCCCGGACCGCGGGTTCCTCCCCCACCGTTGCGAGCGCCGCCGTCGCGAGCGCCGCCGCACCGCCGGCGGCCAGGAACGCTGAAGCGTCCTCCACGGCCCGCGCGGCAGCTTCAGCCAGGCCCAATCCTTTGCCCAGGTAAACGGCGAGGCTGCCGGCAAGACGGTCCCCGGCACCGCACGGATCGCTGACGTGGGTCTTCGGGGCCGGAATGCCCTGCGGCTGAGCATTCGCCCGGAGCAGGACCGCACCGGCCTCACCCTTCGTCACAAGCACGGACGCGCTTCCCCACGTGTCCAGCAGCAACCGCCCTCCAGCTTCGGCGTCAACGTGACTCCCTACCAGGCCTGCAGCCTTCGCGAAGGCGAGTGCTTCGGCGGAGTTGGGCGTCACCACGGCTACTCCCGGCACGGGAACCGAACCGGCAGGATGCGGATCCCAGACCACCGGGACCCGCCGGGCGGCCTCGGTGAGCGACGCCCGGATGTCCGGGTTCGCGGTGATTCTGCGCCCGTAGTCTGCCACCACCACGGCGTCCGCCGATGCGATGGCTGCAAGCATCTCCCCGGTACTGGAAGGGACGGGTGCCGGCGAGCAGCCCTGATCGAACCGGACCACCGGATGCGTTCCGATCCGCACACGGGTCTTGGTGGGCGTAGGAGCCAGCGGGGCTCCGGCGAGCACCGACACTCCGGCCAGCGCGCGCCTGAGGTGGCTTGCGCCGTCGTCGTCCGCCAATGCGGTGACCAGCGTGACGTCGTGGCCGTCGCGCGCGAGCACGGTGGCGACCAGCCCGGCACCACCCGCCCGACGCCGGACGTCCGCGACGTCGACCACGGGCACCGGCGCGTCGGGGCTGAGCCGGGTGGCGGTCCCGTTGATGTCGACGTCCAGAAGAAGGTCCCCGACTACGGTGATCTTCATGGCTGGCCGCCCAACTGGGTGCCGGTGCGCCGTACGATTTCCGCGTCAAAGGCCCGGCACACGGCGTGTATCGCGATGAGGTGGCCTTCCTGAGCGTTGGCTGCGATGGCGTCCACGGTGACGGCCTGGTGGCAGGCTTCGGCGAGCGGGTTGGGGCCAGGGCCGGTGAGGGCCCAGGTAACGATGCCGCGGTCGCGCGCCGCACGAACAGCTTTAAGCAGGTTGGGACTGCGCCCGCTGGTGGACAGGAGCATCAGCACGTCACCTGCCCGGCCGTGGGCCCTGACCTGGCGCGCGAACACTTCCTCGTAGCCGTAGTCGTTGGACAGTGCGGTGACCGCGGATGACTCGGCGTGGAGGGAGATCGCGGAGAAGGGTGCACGTTCGTCGTCGAACCTGCCCACGAGTTCGGCCGTCAAGTGCTGGGCTTCCGCCGCTGAGCCGCCGTTGCCCGCTGCCAACAGCCGCTGCCCGGACAGCAGCCTGGCTGCCAGTTCCGTTCCCCAGCCGGACAGCCGGTGCGATTGCGAGCGCAGTGACTCCAACGCGGGGAGGACGTTGTCCAGATGCCGGGTTACTTCGGCGTCGTGGGTGGGATCACCCTGATGGGCGCCCCACAATTCCGGGAGGGTGTCGGGAACGGGGCCCGCGAGCGTGGATTCGGCGGTCCCTCGGCTTTCGAATGTCACAGCGCCGTTCCTTCCAGTGGTTCCAGGATTTCATCGGCCCGCCGCGACAACCCGGCGGCCAGAACAGATCTGTAGGCCTTCTCGTTATCAGCGGCGACGCGTTCCCAGGAGTAGCGGGAACGTGCCCGGCGGGCCCCGGCGCGGCCCATGTCGGCGCGAAGCTCCGGGTCTCCGAGCAGCCTGGCCAGTGCTCCGGCAAGGGCTTCGGGATCTTTCGGCGGGACGTGAAGTCCCGTCTTCTGGTCCACCACCGTTTCCCGGAGTCCGCCCACCGCTGCAGCCACCACAGGCACGCCGGAAGCCATGGCTTCCAGGGGAACGATGCCGAACGGCTCGTACCAGGGCGCGCAGACCACGGCATCCGCGCTGCGGAAAATCGCGGGCATGGAATCACGGGGCACTTGGCCGCGCATGGTCATCCTGTCCTCAACGCCGAGCTCTTTGGCCAGGGATTTGAGCCGCTGGGCTTCGGGATCCTCTTCGAGGTTGAGGGCGTCTCCGGAACCACCGACAATCAGCAGCTCCACGTCGTCGAAGCCAGCGTCCGCCAGCAGGGGCAGGGCCCGGATGATCAGGTCCACTCCCTTGCGTTGCACCAGGCGACCCACGCTCAGGATCCGGTGCGTGCGGGACCGGGGCTCGGCGTCGGAGGTTCCTGTAAAGAGCTTGAGGTCCACGCCGCAGGGCGCGATGGAAATCTTTGACCGGCTGATGCCCAGTGCTTTGAGTTCGAAGACCTCATCGGGGCACGTGGCGATCACCCAATCGGCAGTGCGGCCCACCCACGGTTCCAGCCATTCTCTGGCTGGCGGGCTGGTGTCCGCTGCTCCCTGGTGACGTCGTTTGACCGAGCCCAGCGCGTGGAAGGTCTGGACCACGGGCACGGGATCCGCAGCGCCCGCCCGACGCGATGCCTGGATTGCCGCGAGTCCCGACATCCAGAAGTGGGCGTGGACCACATCCGGCAGTTGGTCAGCCCAATCGGCGCAGATTCCGTCCGCCAACTCGCCCATGAAGGGCAATAGCTCGTCCTTGGGAATCCTCTTGGCCGGCCCCGCGTCCACGTTGACCACGGTGAGCCCTGGAGCAACCTGCACCTTTGCAGGCAGTCCGGGGTCGTCCCGCCTGGTGTACACCGTGACCTGGTGGCCACGGTCAGCCAAGGCCGACGACAGGGCCGCAACGTGGACATTCTGCCCTCCGGCGTCAACGCCTCCCAGGGCAGCCAGCGGACTGGCGTGTTCGGAAACCATGGAAATTTTCATGGGTGCGTCCTCTCTGTGTCATGGCTGGCGCGGGTGTCATGGCTGGCGCGGGTGTCATGGCTGGCGGCCGTGTTGCGGCTGGCGGGCAGTCCGGCCAGGAGTTCGTCCCATGCCCGGTGAAATTTGCCCAGTCCGTAGCGTTCCAGGGCTGCCTCCCGCGCGACGATGCCCATGGCGTACGCGTCCTCGGGGTCGTCCAGCAACCGCTTGGCGAACCTTTGGAGTTCGCCGACGTCGTTGGAGACCAGGCCTGCGCCGCGTGGTATCGCCCGGGCTGCTTCGGTGGTGGCCAAGGCCAGTACGGGCATGCCGAGGTGCATGGCTTCCAGCAACGCCAGTCCCAGCGAGGTCCACCGCAGGGGGTGCAGATAGAGACGGCAGCGGGCCAGTTGCCCGTGGAGCTGCCGGGCGGGCAGGTCACCGGCGATGCGGAGCCTGTTGTTGCCGAGGCCAAGGCTCTTCAGGTCCAGTTCCCGGGGCAGGGCTTCGGTGCCCATTCCGAAGACCCGCAGCGGTCCCACCCCGGCGAATCCGGGGAGCAGATCCGTTCCGGTGACGCGGCCGCGCCGGACGGGTTCGTTGACCACCACCCCCATTTCTTCCAGCTCGCCGGTGTAAAGGCGGCCCGGATCCGGGATGCCGTGCTCAATGACTGCGGTGCTTGCCGAACCCGTATCCCAGAAGAGCTGGTTGAAATGGGTCACGTGGACCACCGGAATAGCGCCTTGGTCCGCCAACGGATGCAGTGTGAACGGAACGTCGCCTTTGGGGGTGTTGTGTTCCAGGTACACCGCTGGAAGATCTACACCCGGCCGCCGTCCCAGAGTCCGCGCCACAACGGCGATTTCCTCGGGCCGTTGCAGGACCACCGCGTCCACAGTGTCCGGATCGAGGCTGGCCAGGTCCACTTCCTGTGCTGTGGCGGGCCAGTCACGGCCACCTCGCCCCAAACCCCAGGCGCCGCCGTCGGGCGTTGCCGGAAGCAGGTATTCATGCCGGCCGCGGACGAAAGCCTCCATCCACCCGCCGTGGACGTGCCACACCAGGATCCTCACGGTTTCCGCACCTTTCGTCGGCTGGTCAGGGAGGAAATGCCTCCCAGGAGCCTTTCCACCGCTTCGACCACCTGTTCCGGCGTTACGGAGCTGAGGCAGGGATGGCCGGGGACGGGGCAAATGCGGGCTCGGGAGTTCTTGCAGGCCGCGTCCTGGTCGCCCAGCAGTTCCAGTGGCACGCCATAGGGGGCCCAGCGGATGGCCGGGACCACCGGGGCGAACAGGCACACCACCGGCGTTCCCACTGCAGCGGCCAGATGCGCGGGCCCGGTATTGCCGGTAACCACGACGGCGGCTCCCGCCAGTACCGCCGCAAGTGTCCGGAGGTTGGTTCCGCCGCCGAGGTTCGTGGCAGAAGGCCCGGCCACCGTTGCGGTAAGTGGCGCTTCGCTGGGCCCGCCCGTGACCACCACCCGGTGGCCGTAGGCTTCCAGCAGTTCCACGGTTGCGGCGTGGTGCAGTGCAGGCCATGCCCTGGCCGGGGCCGCAGCGCCGGGGTGGACCACGATGTACGGGCCTTCCTCGGCCAACTGGTCCGCTACGCCTTCAGGGTCCAGTCCCGGGGTGATGTGCAGTTTGCCGTCGTCGCCATTGGGCAGGACGTAGCCGCCGGCTTCGGCGATGGTGAGCGCCCGGACCGCCTCCGGCTGGTCTTCGGGGAAGTCCTCGCCAGGTTTGAGGCGGACGTCCAGGAGCGAGCCGGCGTAGTCCGTGGAAGCGCCGGTGATCTTGGCAACCCCGGCAAGTCGCAGGAGCAGCGCCAGCGGGAGCGGGGATTGGTGGAAGGACGTGAGGATCACGGCCTCCTGGATGCGGGAGCTACGGACGAAATCAATCAGTCCGTTGGTCATTTCTTCGGTTGCGGGTGGGGCGGGATTCACAATCCAGGGCGACGCCCACGTGTGCACCTGGGTCACCCCCGGCAGCATCCCTGCGGCGGCTGCCCCCTCAGGTCCGCAGAGGAGGACGACGTCGTTGGGCCGGCTGCCGTCGGAACGGTTTCCGTTCGCCACGGCACGCAAGGCGGGCCCTGACAGAAGGACGTCACCCATGCTGTCCAAGCGGGCTACCAGGACGCGGCTCATGCAGGGGCGCCCTGTTCTTCCAGTGCCCCGGCGAGAAGCAGCTCCACCGCATGTCCAAGGTTCTTGGCCACCACCCCGGCAGCGTCAATTTCCTCTTGCCGGGTCACAGCTGTCGGCACCAGCACCGCACGCGAGCCCGCTGCCGCGGCCGCCTCAACGTCGGTGCCGATATCGCCAATTAGGGCAGCTTCTCCTGGTGTGATGCCCAACGCCCTGCACGCGGCGAAAATCATTCCGGGGGCGGGCTTCCGGCATCCGCAGCCGTCCTCCGGTCCGTGGGGGCAGACCTCCCACACATCGAATGGGCCCAGCTCCAGCTCCACCCGGCGGTTCACTGATGTCACTTGGTCCAAGGTCAGCAGCCCCCGCGCCACGCCCGACTGGTTGCTCACCACTCCCGTGGCCAGGCCGGCCGCGCGGACTCTGTTCAACGCTTCCAGGGCGCCATCCATGGGCCGCACCAGCTGCGGATCGCCGTTGTATGGCACGTCAACGACGAGAGTTCCATCGCGGTCAAACAGGACCGCCTTCAACGTTCCGGTTCCTCCCATACCCGCAACGTTCCCCAGTTCTCCGAACGCTAAACAACGCGGCAGTGAGAAGTTTCCCAGGGCTAGACTCTCAGCGGGAGGCCACAATGGACACAGCTTTGGACCGTGATCGGAACCGGAACCAACCCCTGCTGCTTGCCCTGCGCGCCCTGAAACTCGGCGACCTCTTGGTCGCTGTCCCCGCGTTGCGCGGCTTGCGGCGGGCGTTTCCGGAGCACCGGATTTGGTATGCCGGGCCGGCGTGGATCGCCGAGGCCTTGGAACTGGTGGGCGGCATCGACCACCTGCCGACACCCGGGCTGGACCACCCGCTGACCGTTCCTCACGGCCTTGTGGATGTGGCGGTCAACCTGCACGGAAACGGCGGCGAGAGCCGGCTCCGGATTCAGGAGCTTGGCGCCAAACGCGTTGTTGCGCACGCTTCCGAAGGGATCGACGGACCGCCCTGGATCACCGGCATTCCCGAACGCGAACGCTGGACGCGGCTGCTCACCTGGCACGGGATCGACGCCGACCCCCTCGACTACCGGCTCAACCGCCCCACCGTTCCCTCGCCACGACCCGGCGCCACCGTGATCCATGTGGGCGCAGCCTATGGAAGCAGGCTGTGGCCCGTGGAACGGTTCGCCGGCGTCGCTGTCGAACTCACCGCGGCAGGGCACCAGGTTGTTCTCACGGGCGGCACCTCCGAGCGTGTCAGGGCTGAGGAGACAGCCGCCCTGGCGAAACTCAAGGGAGCAGATCTCGACGAGGCCCTGCTGGCCGGGCAGCAGGGCCTCGCCGAATTTGCCGCAACCATCGCCGACGCCCGCCTGGTGATTTCTGCTGACACGGGCGCGGCACACCTGGCATCGGCGTATGGGCGCCCTTCTGTCGTCCTCTTCGGTCCAGCGCCCGCGGAAGAATGGGGACCGCCGCCCGGACCGCACGTGGTGCTGACCGCCGTCGAACTCCGCCGCGGTGATGTGTTCTCAGCCGAACCGGATCCGGCGCTCATGGCCGTCGGCGTCCACGACGTGCTGGACGCTGTGGAGCGGCTTGGCTGCTAGCTGCTTTTTCGGGGGGAAGGATTTCAGGGGGCGGTCCCGTCCTGCTGGCTGACTTCATCGTCCAGCAACTGCGTCTGGAGGGACACCAGAATCCTGGACAGCTTGCGCGATACCTGCATCTGCGAGATTCCCAGGGCTTCGGCGATGGTGGACTGCGTCTCCTCCCGGTAGTAGCGCCGGTAGAGCAGGTGGCGGTCCTCCGCGCTCAGACTCCGGATGGCGTTCCGCAGCGCAAGCACGTCTTCAAGCCGGTCTGTTGGGCAGCCGAAGGCCGACAAGGTTCCGTGGAGGCCGTCATGTCCTTCTGCTGCCGGGGCGTCCAGGGAATCGGGGCGCTTGCTGGTTCCCGCCATGAGCGCTTCGCGGACCTGGCATGGTTCCAGTCGAAGATCATCAGCAACCTCCTCTGGTGAGGGAGTCCGCTGCATCGTCTGGGTCAATTCCTCCGTCCGGGCCAGCACTTGGCGTCGAACGTCCTGAATGGTCCGGGGCGGCCGCACTACCCAGCAATGGTCACGAAGGTAGCGCTTGACCTCACCTGCGATGGTGGGGGCGGCATAGGCGGGGAAGCTGACGCCCCGCGACTCGTCATAGCCCCGGGAGGCCTTGATAAGTCCCATGTAGGCGACCTGTCTGACATCGTCGAGGTCGTGGGTGTGGGCGGAGTATCGGGCCGCAATGGACTTGGCCAGGTTGAGGTGGTCCAGGACAAGGCTGTCCTGGAAACTCTGCCGAATGCTGCCTTCCGGCGCACAGGAAACGGCCCTGGACTGAACACTGCGGGGTCGGGTTTGATGCATGGGCTTCAATCCTTGACCAACTGGTGAGGGGAGAGCCCACGGCAAGACTCCTTAAAAAGAGAAGCACACTTACTATTGGCTTTCAACGGGTCCCGGGGGTTAGTCTCGAAAGGTAGCCACAATCACGGATCGGAGCCCTCCATGGAAGACCCGCGACTCGCCGAGCCGACCACAGTGGTGGCCGATATCCAGGACCTGCTGCTGGACACCCCCGACGTCGAAGCGTTCCTGGAAGAGCTGGCCAGGCATTCAGCGGCCATGTTCAGCACCCCTGGCAACGAGGTCTTCTGTGGCATCACCCTCATGCGGCGACGTTCCGCAGGAACTGTGGCGAGCAGCGGCGAGCGCGCCCGCATGCTGGACGAACTGCAATACAACTTCGCCGACGGGCCATGCCTCCGCGCCTGCCGGGACATCACCCAGGTCTACATTCCGGATTTCGAAACCGACAACACTTGGCCTGAGTACAACAAGATCGTCACCGAACACGGAATCCGCTCCGTGCTCGCGGTGCCGTTCCCCCTCAGCGATGACGCGGCGACGGCTGGCCTCAACCTCTACTCCGAGCACCCCAACGCGTTCGACCAAGCTGCAGTGCAGCGCGCCAACGATTACGTGGAACAGGCCTCCAAAGGCCTCCGGCTTGCCGTGTTGATCGCGGAGCACAGCCAGACCGCCGCCAATCTGCGGGCAGCAATGGAGTCCCGCACAGTGATCGACGTGGCAACTGGCATCATCATCGCGCAGAACCGCTGCACCCAGGAAGAAGCCATCGAGCTCATCAAAAAAGCCTCCAGTAACCGGAACGTCAAACTCCGGGTAGTGGCCCAGGCAATCGTCGAATCAGCCGGCGGCGGGAACGTTCAGACGTACTTTAAGTAGGGCCAGCGCTGTGTAGCGCCAACGTAGCGCCCATTCTCTACAGGGCCGACTCAGTGCCACGTTAGATCGGAAGGCCCCTCAGGACGGATGGGCTTGGGCAGTGATGTCGAGCCCGGCCTCCTTTCTAAAGGAGACCTCTCTATCGCTGTCGGGGTCGCCGATATACCAGACCAGACGGCGGCCCTTTTGTCTCTCTTCAACATGGAGGGGTGTAGATCGGGTGATAGTCCCCTTTATCTCGATCACGACGTACATCTGTTCCCCTCGCTCTTTCCAGTCGGTTTTCCAACTACCCGTGATCGGACTCGTTGAGTTCCAGTCAGGTGAGCCGGACGGAGGGATTTCAGGATCTTCGTGAGCGAGGCCATTGGGTACGCCCGTTCCGGAGTAGGTGCCGTTAGCCAAGAAGACCAGTTTCGCCTCCTGACCTTGCGGGCCTACCGCCACCCAAGTGCCCTCGACTTCGGACGCGCTGACTTCCACTCCATAGGGGAAGTAACAACCCGTTAGTGTCAGGACAAGGGCTAACCCAGCTCCGGCGAGAACTTTCCTTCGTGCTACCAACTCTGTTCCTCCAACCCCCAGCTTCCATGGGACTACTAACCTGCTCATACACTGGGCTCTCTCCTCCGATCCGAGGTGCTGGCATTCAACCGATTCCGTGGCGAAGGTCCCTAAGCGTTTTGACGCCTTCTTGACGAAGCATCCTGACCGTCATGAAAATCACCAGGGCATGCACAAGGACCAAGCTAAGCGTGGGGCCATATTCGCTGAGGAACACCGCCATCATCGCGATGGACACCAGCGAGTAGATGATGGCAGCAACCAGTGGTGCCGGGCTCATCGTCCCTAACCCGCGTAGATTCCAAATCCCAATGAAAAGGCCCGCGAAGGCCAACACCCCGAATCCAGCAATCACGGCTACAACAGAAGCGATCCAACCGCCCGGTACCTGCGTTCCCGAAGACTGGTGCTCAAGGAGTTGCCCGTTGACCTGAATCGTATTCACGACAGTCATCCAGGTCGTGGACAGCCCAAACATCAGGTAGATGAAGCCCAGGCAGTACCGCCTGAATCGCGTCTCTCCGTCGGGAACATCACGCGTGGGCGATGCATGGACGTCGGGCAGCACTCCGTCGTCCGTTCTGTCTGTTTGAAGATGCAGTTCTTCGCCCACCGGCGTTTCCTCTCGCGTTCGGCGAAGCGACCATTCGTTCCGCCTCGACATGTAAACCGGCCTTACCGCGCTGCCGCCTTCTCGCGAGTATAGGTCCCCCGGAATCCGCTGTACGCCCATGCATGAGCGGGACGCTTAGGCTTCTGTCGCAGCCATCGGTGGGGCGCTATCTTGCGAAAACGAAGAAACCCAAAACGATTGCTCCACACGGGGTTCCGGGCGCTCGAGCGGGACGGAAACCCCGACCCGGGCAATGGTGCGTACGACCTAACTTGGGAGCCCAGAGAAGTCCGGCTGCTCATCACCCACGGCCCGAAGGTTCGCAATATCGCACGGAGGTAGTCAACGCCCACAACCCCGGCGCCCCCAGCCGCCCCGAGCGGCACCTACAGCAGGCCGCGCAAAACCAAGGCGGCGCCGTCGTCGAGCACTGACGCGGTGACCTCGTCCGCAACGGCGAGCACCTCGTCGGGAGCCTGGCCCATGGCGATGCCGCGGCCGGCCCAGGTGAGCATCTCGATGTCATTGCGTCCGTCCCCAACGGCCACCGTGTTGGCTTGGTCCGTGCCAAGCCGGCGACGGAGAGCCTCCAAAGCGCTGGCCTTGGTGACGCCTTCAGCGGCAATATCCAGCCAGGCAGTCCAGCCCACCGAGTAGGTCACCCCGGAAAGACCAATGTGCCTGATGGCCTCGTTGAACTCTTCGGATGTGTTCTCGCTGCTGAAGACCACCACGCGCACGGCTGTGGCATCAAGCATGGTCTGGAAGTCGACGCCGATGGACTCCACGCCGAAGCTGGCGTCCTGAAAGCGCTCCGTGGAGAGGAAGTTGCCGTCCTCGTCCTCCAGCGCGTACTTGGCGTTGGGCAGCCGTTCCCGCAGCGCCTTCAACGCAGGAGCGGGATCGAACGTTGCCTTGTGGATGATCTCGTAGCCCGATTCCAAAGCGGGATCCAGGCGAAGGGTGACGCCGCCATTGCAGCAGACGGCGTACCCGCGCTCCATGCCGATCTTTTCGATGATGGGCAGGGTTGCGTTGAGGGAACGTCCGGTGGCGATCATGACGTCGTGCCCCTTGGCGACCACTGCCTGGGCTGCTGAGCGAACCTCGGGAGTCATGTGGCCATCGTGGTCAACCAGGGTGCCATCGACGTCCAGGGCGATCATGAGCTTGTTGTTTTCATTGGGCTGGTCATCGATGCCAGCAACTGGAGTATCAGTCAAAATAGTCATGCTTCCAGTACACCAGACACCTCGGACACTGAACTAGGACCGGCGCCACAGCGGACGATTAACGGCGCATGAATACTGTCCTCAAGGCGCGCTCCTGAGGATGACGAGCTGCTGCGTCGCCCGCGTCATCGCCACATACCGGTCCACAGCGCCCTCGATCCCGGCGCCGAAATCGTCCGGATCGATGAGGACCACAAGATCGAATTCCAGGCCCTTGGCCAACTCCGGGGTAAGCCGGCTGACCCGGTCCCGCTCCGAACTCACTTCCACGGCCGGCTGTCTGATGACGCACGCGGTACCTTCACTGTTCGCAGCCAACCACGCGTCCAGGATCCCCTCCAGCTCTCCCTCCTTGCCGTGGACCACCGGGATTCCACTGCTTCGGACTGAGGTTGGCACGTTCGCGTCCGGCAGGACGGCACGGATCACCGGTTCGGCTTCCTCCATGACCTCTTCGGGCGTGCGGTAGTTGATACTCAGACCCGCCACCGACACGTTGTCCATGCCCACCCGCCGGAGGCGTTCTTCCCACGATTCCGTGAACCCGTGCCGGGCCTGGGCGCGGTCCCCCACCACCGTGAAGCTCCGTGATGGGCAGCGAAGCAGCAGCATTTGCCACTCAGCATCCGTCAGTTCCTGTGCCTCATCCACCACAATGTGCGCAAACGGTCCGGCCAGAACATCAGGATCGACCAGCTCTGCGGCGTCTTCGTCCACGAGCTTGTCCCGCATGTCATCGCCGCGCAGCATGTACATTTCCAGGTTTTCGGAGTCGTCGGCGGCAATCAGGTCATCCACTACGCGGTCCATGAGTTCGCGCTCGGCAGCCAGGGTTGCGGCCCGCTTCCTCCTTCGCTTGGAAGCCTCGGGGTCGCCCAGGCGCAGCCTTGCCGCATCCAAAAGGGGGAGGTCAGCAGTGGTCCATGCCTCCGGTTTATCGCGGTGAAGCGCGGCCCTCTCCCCGGCCTGCAGGTGTGGAGCGCACAACCGGAGGTAGGCGGGCACCCGCCACAGGTCCCCCACCAGGGCTGCGTAATCGAGAAGCGGCCACGCCCTGTTGAACGCCGACTGCAATTCCGCGCTCCGGTTCAACGTCCCGCGCCGCAGGCCCTCCGGCACATCGTGCTCATCCAGCTTGTCCGCCAGGATGGCAAGCAGCGCTTCCCACACGTCATCCCTGGCCTCATTGTGGGGCATTCCCGGCTCTGCGGCGTCAAAGGCCTCGGCCCAGTCGTCGCTGCCCAGCCAGAGGTCGGCATACGGCGTCTCTACTTCCATGCCCTCCGCGGGTGGTTCTTCGTAGAACCGCACAGCGCGTTCAATGGCTTTGACCATCTCAACGGACGATTTGAGCCGGGTCACCTCAGGGTCACGTTCGACGCCGGCACCGGCACCGGCACCTTGGGGGACAAGGTCGCGCAGAGTGCACGTTTGCACGCCCTCCTCCCCCAGGCTTGGGAGGACATCGGCCACGTACGCCAAGTAGCGCTGATGCGGACCCACAAAAAGTACGTCGCTCCTCATGTGGTTGTTGCGGTGGCTGAGCCGGGGATCGGAGTACAGAAGGTAGGCCGTGCGGTGCAAGGCGACCACCGTCTTACCGGTACCCGGTCCGCCGTCGACCACCAATGCCCCACGCGACCCGGCACGGATTATCCGGTCCTGGTCCGCTTGAATGGTCCCCAGAACATCCCGCATCCGGGGTGAGCGGCTGCTGCCGAGGGTCGCGATGAAGGCGGACTGGTCATCAAGGGCGGCATTTCCTTCCATACCGTCAGCGGTGAAAACCTCGTCCCAGTAGTCGGTTACCCTGCCACGGGTCCAGCGGTACCTGCGTCGGCTCAACAGGCCCATCGGGTTGGCATGCGTTGCTCCGAAGAAGGGCTCGGCAGCCGGTGACCGCCAATCGATCAGGAGCCTGCGCCCTTGACTGTCCGTGAGACCGAGCCTGCCGACATAAACCGGTTCCGGATTGCCGGTCGTCACCATGCGGCCGAGGCACAGATCCAGTCCAAAGCGGCGCAGGGCCCGCAGCCGTGCCGTGAGCCGGTGGATCTCCTGATCACGGTCCAAGGCAGCTTGCCCCCTGCCGCCTGGCTGCTTGCGGGCAACCTCGAGCCGGGCAGAGAGATCAGCGATGGATTCGGCCAAGCTGGTGGAGATCGCGTCGAATTGTTGCTCATCGGCGCCGATCAGCTGCGGATCGGCTTTGCGCTCAAGGTGCCCGGGCAGGGCAAAGGCACTGGTTCCCAGGCGGTTGATTTCAGGCATCCCACGACTCCCTTTTTGCGTTGGTTATGGGGTTCGGGGATCAATTGTTCGGCACCAGGGGGGCCTTGCCGCAAGCCCCCGGGTGGGATATACATTGAATATGGAAGGGATAATTCCCTTCCTTTTTTGTGCCCGTTTTATCCGTCCGGTATTTACCGCCAGCTGTAAGGTGGGCGGATGCCTTCACGATTGACCGAAGCCCAGCTCTCCGCCCTTTACGATGTGGAAAATCAATGGGCGGAGGACGACGATTTCTTCCTTGCCTTCGTGAATGAACAAGCGAACCGGCGTGTTCTGGATCTTGGGTGTGGGACGGGCAGGATCAGCTTGGCCTTGGCTGCGCACGGACACAGCGTGATGGGCATTGACCCAAATCCCGGCTCCCTGACGGCCGCCCGTGCGAAACCAGGCGCTGATGGTGTCCGGTGGGTCGCTGGTACGTCGGCCGAGATCCCGGACACGGAAGTGTTCGACGTGGCGATCATGACTGCGCACGTCGCCCAGGCAATTCACGACGACGGCGGATGGTGCCGCACGCTTGCAGACGTGCGTCGTGCGCTGGCACCCGGCGGTCGCCTCGCTTTCGATTCCCGCGACCCGGCAGCCCGGGCTTGGGAACGATGGAACCCGGAGAACACAAGGATCACCCACACTCTCCCCGATGGCTCTTCAGTGGAAACCTGGAAGGAGACCTTCCTTGATCCGGAAGCCGGGGGTCTGGTTGCTCTGACCGAGCACAGATCCCTGCAGGGCGCCCCTGCGCAGACGGAAACCTCTCTGCTGGCCTTCCGCACAGTGGACCAACTACGCCAGGACCTCAGCACGGCGGGCTTCGCGGTTGAGGATATTTTTGGAGGCTGGTCCGGAGAGAGTGTGGGCACGGGGCAGGGCGAACTGATTTTCCTGGCTCGCAAGCCTGCCTGAGCAACAAAAAAAATCCCGCTCTTCCCCGTTAATCACGGACAAGAGCGGGATCCGCCCGCAGTGGGAAAGCTAGAGAACCGGCAGGACCTCAAGGCCGCCAAGGTACTTCTGCAGCGCCTTGGGAACATTGACGGAACCATCCGGGTTCTGGTGGTGCTCAAGGATGGCCACGATCCAACGCGTAGTGGCCAGGGTGCCGTTCAGCGTGGCGACGGCACGCGTTCCCTTGGCTACGCCTTCTTCGTTGACAACGCGTTCGCGGATGTTGAGGCGACGGGCCTGGAAGGTGGTGCAGTTGGACGTGGACGTGAGCTCGCGGTAGGCGTTCTGCGTGGGGACCCAGGCTTCGCAGTCGAACTTGCGGGCCGCGGACATGCCCAGATCACCGGCAGCGGTGTCAATGACGCGGTAGGGAAGCTCGCACTTGGCCAGCATTTCCTCTTCCCAGGCCAGCAGGCGCTCGTGCTCGGCGGCAGCTTCCTCAACGGTGGTGTAGATGAACATTTCCACCTTGTTGAACTGGTGCACGCGGATGATGCCGCGGGTGTCCTTGCCGTGCGAACCGGCCTCGCGGCGATAGCAGGAGCTCTGGCCCGCGTAGCGAATGGGGCCGGCAGAGAGGTCCAGGATTTCGTCGGCGTGGTAGCCGGCGAGGGCCACCTCCGAGGTTCCCACAAGGTAAAGGTCGTCTTCAGCGAGACGGTAGATCTCGGCGTCGTGCTTTACATCGAAACCGGTGCCCTGCATGGTCTCGGGACGAACCAAAGTGGGGGTGATCATCGGCACGAAGCCGGCGTCGATCGCCTGCTCCATGGCCATCTGCAGCAGCGCCATTTCCAGCCGGGCGCCCACGCCGCGGAGGAAGTAGAAGCGTGAGCCGGAAACCTTGGCGCCGCGCTCCATGTCGATCGCGCCGATCAGTTCGCCGATTTCCAGGTGGTCCTTCGGCTCAAAGTCCGTGAACTCACGCGGTGTGCCAACCGTCTTGACCACAACGTAGTCGTCCTCGCCGCCCTCGGGTACGCCGTCCACCACCAGGTTGGGGATGACGCGCAGCAGCTCATCCTGCTTGGCCTGGGCAGCGGCCGCCTCTGCGGACGCAGCCTTCACCGAGTTGGCCAGTTCCTTGACCTCGGCCAACAGGGCCTGCTTTTCCTCACCCTTGGCCTGGGCCACCCTTTTACCGAAGGCGTTCTGCTCGGCGCGGAGGGTCTCGTGGCGGATCAGCGCAGCACGGCGGTCGGAGTCAGCGGAGATGATCGCGTCCACAACGGACTCGTCGGCGCCACGGGCGCGCTGGCTGGCACGGAACTTGTCCGGATTTTCGCTGAGGTCTTTTACGTCGATCACCACACAAGAGTATCGAATCAGCCACGGATTTCCGGTCCGCGCGGCCAAAAGCCGGCAGTCGCCCGGACGCGGCAAAGTGAGGGCTGTCCATGAGGATAGTGTTGGAGCACGATGAACGACTGGATCCTGTACGTGATTCTCGCTGGGGGCGTGGCTTTTGCCGTCTCGAGCTGGTGGGGCGTGCGCAGGCTTAAAGCCAGGCACATCCGGAGCGCCGTGCGGGAGGAAGCGCACAAGCCGGGCCCGGGAGACCAGAAGGTCGCCGTGATCCTCAACCCCGTGAAGAACAACGCGGCATTGGCCCGCCAGGCAATCATTGACGCTTGCGACCTCGCCGGTTGGGACGCTCCAAAATTCTTTGAAACCACAGTGGAGGATCCCGGTTACGGTCAGTCGCGCCAGGCTTTGGCGCACGGGGCCGACGTCGTTCTGGCGTGCGGCGGCGACGGTACCGTACGCGTCGTGGCCGAGTCGCTGGCGCATAAGAACGTCGCCATGGGCCTGGTCCCGTTGGGCACGGGAAATCTGCTGGCACGGAACGTGGACCTGGACGTCACGAACCTTGCCGAGTGCATCCAGACAGCGTTGTTTGGCCACCAGCGCTACATCGACACCGCCACCATGGGGATCGAGAACGACATCACGGGGACCAGCGGAGAGCACACCTTCCTGGTCATCGCAGGCATGGGCCTGGACGCCGAGGTTGTTGGTGACACCAAAGAGGACCTCAAGAAAAGCGTCGGCTGGCTCGCCTACACGGAGGCGGGCGTCCGGCACTTGCCCGGCCGCCGAAAACGCGTCACCATCACCATGGACGATGAGCCGGAGCAGGCGCGCAAAATCCGCAGTGTCCTGTTTGCCAACTGCGGCTTGATCCCTGGAGGCATCGACTTCATCCCGCAGGCCATGATCGACGACGGCATGCTGGACATCGTGGTGATGAGCCCCCGCAGTGCCTTCGGGTGGCTCGCCATGTACACAAAGGTCCTGTTCAAGCACAACCGGAACCTGCCCATGATGAGCTTCTACCGGTCCGGGAAAGTGGTGATCCGCAGCCAGGAACCCATGGCCACGCAGCTCGACGGCGACCCGTCAGGTGAAGCGACGACTGTCACCGTTCAGGTGGCCCCGGCTTCCCTGCTGGTGCGGGTGCCGAAGGCGAAGTCCGCCTAAACCGAACCGGCGTCCGGCTGGGCGGCGTTTGCTTCAGCTTCCTCGGTGGCGGCTTTTGCGGCCGCGCGGGCCTCGGCCTGCTCCTTGATCATTGCTTGTTCTTCTTCAAAGCGGAGCCGGTCTGCCCGATCGGCTTCATCGCCATTCCAGTCGTCCTGGTTTTCGCCTTTGGGCTTCGGATTGACGATCATGCCCTGGCCGTCTTTGTCATCCCGGTGAACAGACATGACCGCTCCTTTCGTTGACGCATTCATCCATCGTTTGTGGATCAAGCAAGCATACGCACAGTTACGCCGAGGGGAAAGGGCGCTGACTGCGCCTTGTGGACTACGCTTACTGGCCCTTAAGGATCGAGTCGACCCAGGCGTGCGCGGACGCGAAGGCAGCGTCCGAAGTATGCGGGGCCACCACGGCAGGCTGCATGTCCGCCCGGGCATATGAACCGAGGAAGCGTGTCGCCGGGCTGATGCGGTGCAGGCCGGCCAAGGCATCGGCCACCCGGGAATCGGCTGCGTGTCCGTCGGCGTCGATGCTGAAGAAATAGTGGCCAAGGTACTGTCCGGTGGGCCGCGATTCGATGCGGCTAAGGTTCACGCCGCGCGAAGCGAACTGGTCCAGGATTTCCATGAGGGCACCGGGGTGGTCCTCGGGCAGCGGCACAACAACGGTGGTCTTGTCGGCACCGGTCCGTTCCGGCAAAGCTCCCGGCCGGCCCACCAGGATGAACCGCGTCACGGCGTCGGGTACGTCCCCGATATCCTCGGCCAGAACGTTGAGCCCCGACTGTCCGGCAGCAACCAGTGGTCCGCAGATGGCCGCTTCGTAGGGCGCATCCTCGTCCAGAAGCCCCATCGCTGCTGCCGCTGTGGAAGACCCCGGCATGTAGTCGACTCCAGGCAGGTTCGCGTCCACCCAGAGCCGGCATTGCGCCCAGGCGTGCCCGTGCGTGGAGATGCGCTTGATGTCGGAAAGCCCGACGCCGGGCCTCGCCACGAGCACGAAGGTAATGGGAACAAGGGCCTCGCGGACGATCCGGAGTTCCTGTCCCGTGGCGATCGCGTCCAGCGTGGCAGTAACCCCGCCCTCCACCGAATTTTCGATGGGAACCATGGCCGCGTCCGCTTCACCCCGGCGCACCCGTTCGAGTGCCGTATTGACGTTGGTGCAGGGAACCCGTTGGGCGTCAGCAGCACCCGGAACCTGCAGGAGGGCCGCTTCAGTGAACGTGCCTTCGGGTCCCAGGAAGGTGTAGGTAGCTGCTGACATTGAGTATTCCTTGTCGGTTATATACGTGGACGGTGGGCTACAGGACAACCGGCTTGAGGCCGTTGTCGGAGACCATCGGCTTGCCGGCTTCGAACCACATGTCCATGCCTCCGGCCACATTCACGGCCGAATAGCCCTGTCCCACCAGCCACTGGACTGCGCGGAAGGACCGGCCACCGGTGCGGCAGATGACAAAGAGGTCCTCGTCCGGGTCCAGTTCGTCCAAGCGTGCAGGCAACTGGTCCATGGGGATGTGGCGTGCACCTTCGGCGTGCCCGGCAACCCACTCGTAGTCTTCACGAACATCCAGGATGCTGGCGTCGGCCGGAATGTCGCCCACTGGCACGGTATCGAAGTCGCTCATGGTGGATCCTTCCCATCGTTTAAGGTCAGCATCCAGCCTAGTCCCCGGAGCTTGACGCCGTAACGTGGCGGACGGCTTCGCTTGCGCGCAGTGGCCTTGGCGTTAAGACTGGTTCCCAAGCAATCCCTCGTAACCGGCTACTAGGAGCAACCCATGTCTGCTGGGCAACCCACGATTTTGGCCACCTCCGGCGGGTACAAGCCGGGTGAGCGGACCAGGATCGAGTTCAACCACCTGATGCACTACGCAGTGGAACTGTCCGGCGTAGCGGGCCGCGCGCCCCGGGTGACACATATCGGTACGGCGTCCGGTGATCAGCGGTGGTGGGCCGCTGAGATGGACCAGGCTGCGCGCATCGCCGGGTTCGACTTCAGCCACCTTAATCTCTTCACGATGCCCAACATCGAAGATCCGGAGGCCCATCTGCTGGAGCAGGACGTGGTGTGGGTCAATGGCGGCTCGGTGGTGAACCTGCTGGCCGTTTGGCGGGCCCACGGACTGGACCGGATCCTGCGGAAGGCGTGGGAAGGCGGTGTGGTGCTGGCGGGCGTTTCTGCAGGCTCCATCTGTTGGTATCAGGGCGGTGTGACGGATTCCTTTGGTCCTGAGTTGCAGCCCGTCACCAACTCGCTGGGCTTCCTTCCCTATGGCAACGGGGTCCATTACGATTCCGAGGCCCGCCGCGCGCCCGCAATCCACAAGCTCGTGGCCAACGGCACGCTGGGCGAGACGCACTGCACGGACGACGGCGTGGGGCTGGTTTACCGGGGCACGGACCTTGTGGAGGTGGTGTCCGAAATCAAGAACAAGGCCGCGTTCCGAGTGACTGCGGGTGCCGGCGAGAGCGTGGACGCCGTGGCTGTGGAGGAACGGTTGGAGTCGCGTTTCCTTGGATGACCCGTCAACGCAGGACCTTTCCCGGCTGACCGCGGTCCAGTTCCGCGACGCCCTCGCCGCAGGGGAACTCTCCGCCCGGGAGGCAGCGGCCCACTTCTTGTCCGTGATCGAGCAACGCAACCAGCACCTTGGCGCCTTTGTCACTGTTACCGCCGGGCAAGCCTTCCTCGATGCCAAGGCCGCCGACGCCCTGCATGCCCGGCTGGCCCGGGAAGGACGCTTGGAAGAGTTGCCCCTGCTGCACGGCCTGCCCACCGCCTTCAAGGACCTCACCGACGTAGCCGGCGTCCCAACCACTCACGGCAGCGCCGCGTTGGAACACAAACCGGCCCCGGAGGACGGAGCCCTTGCGGCCACCTTGAAGCGTCAGGGCGTCATTTCGCTTGGCAAGACCCAGGTGCCGGAATTCGGGTTGACGGCCTACAGCGAAAACCGGGTCGCGCCGCCGTCGCGCAATCCGCATGCACCGGGGCGAAGCTCCGGCGGTTCGTCGGGAGGCAGCGCTGCCGCGGTGGCTGCGGGACTTGTCCCTTTCGCACCCGGGACCGACGGCGGCGGGTCCATCCGGATTCCGGCTGGCGCCTGCGGACTGCTCGGGCTGAAGCCAGGGCGGGGCTTGGTCCCTGCCGGCGCGGGTGCCGGGGATGCGGCCAAGCTGGTGGTCGCCGGACCACTCGCCCGGAACGCCTCGGACGCGGCGCTGCTCATGGATGCGCTGGTCCCCCGGGAAC
The DNA here is from genome assembly GCF_014647595.1 of Paenarthrobacter histidinolovorans. GTDB lineage: Bacteria > Actinomycetota > Actinomycetes > Actinomycetales > Micrococcaceae > Arthrobacter > Arthrobacter histidinolovorans. Next base: position 50,891 of record NZ_BMPM01000005.1, read on the forward strand.
AAGCGCCCGACGGCGGCTTCCTCGCCAATGTCGGACGGGCACCGGGTTCCCTGAGGATTGGCATCAGCCTGGACAGTCCGTGGGCCGGGATCTACCCCTTCGAGATCGAAAGGGAAGCGCGGGATGCCCTGGATCAGGGCGTGAAGCTGCTGGAAGAGGCCGGCCACAGCGTGGGCGAAGCGGAAATCCGGTACGACAACCGCTACCCGGAAGCGTTCACCGCTGCCTGGACTGCCGGCGTCGGTAGTGCCCGGATAGCACCCCAGCGCGAGCCTTTGCTGACGCCCCTGACCCGGACGTTCAGGCGCCGGGCGCAACAGCGCAGTGCTTCCAAAGTCAGCGAGGCCCTGGGTTTCCTGCGGCAGTTTGAGCACGACACCATTGCGCAGTATGCCGAGTGGGACCTCATCCTGATGCCAACACTGGCGCAAACGCCGCGGCCCATCGGGTGGTTCACGGGCGGCGGCCACAGCGGCGAACCTTGGCCGAGCGAGTGGGCGGGCGACGCGGATGAGGACTACAAACGGCAATGCCAGTACGCACCGTGGTCATCGATGGTGAATGTGTGCGGGCTGCCCGCCATCAGCATTCCCGTTCATACGACGACGACGGGACTGCCCATGGGTATTCAACTCATTGGTCCGGCAGGTTCCGAGCTGAAACTCCTGCAGCTTGCGCGCTCCCTGGAGGCCTCGGCAACGCCTGTCTAACATACGGAAGGTGGTTGCCTGGGGCATTCATCGATGTGACAATGCCCGCAGTCAGTGCCAGCATTAAGAAAATGAGCACACCCCAAACCACGGCTGAGTCCGCAAAGCCAGCGGGCGATACGTCGTTCTTCGGCCACCCAAAGATGTTGGCCAGCCTCTTCTCCGTGGAAATGTGGGAGCGATTCTCCTTCTACGGCATGCAGGGAATCCTGCTCTACTACATGTACTTCACCGCCGAACAGGGCGGTCTCTCCATCGACCAGGGCCTCGCTGCTGGTTTGGTGGGCGCGTACGGTGGCGGCGTTTACCTGTCAACAATCCTCGGTGCCTGGCTCGCCGACCGTCTCTTCGGCTCCGAAAAGGTCCTCTTCGGCTCAGCCATCATGATCATGGCCGGCCACATCGCCCTGGCACTCCTGCCCGGAATTCCGGGCCTCATTGCGGGCCTGGTCCTGGTTGGCATCGGTTCCGGCGGCCTGAAAGCCAACGCGACTGCCCTGGTTGGCAGCCTGTACGGCGAAAAGGATGAACGCCGCGACGCCGGTTTCTCCATTTTCTACATGGGCATCAACATCGGCGGACTCATCGGCCCCCTGGTCACCGGTTTCCTGCAGACCAGCTTCGGCTTCCATGTCGGCTTCGGCGCAGCGGCCGTTGGAATGGCGATCGGCCTGGTCGTGTACTCGTTGGGCCGCAAGAGGCTCCCCGAGGAAGCACACCGCGTTCCCAACCCGCTCCCGGCCAAGGACCGGACTCGATACGGGCTCATTTTCCTGGGCATCCTGGTGACTATCGGCGTCTTGCTGGGCACGGGCATCGTCAACGCCAACAACCTCGCCCGGAGCATGGCCTATGCCGCCATCGCTGCTTCGGTGATCTACCTGTTCCTCATTTTCCGCAGCCCCCTGGTGACTGGCGTGGAGCGCAAGCGCGTGATCGCGTTCATCCCGCTGTACATCGCATCGGCTGCCTTCTGGGCACTGTTCCAGCAGCAGTTCACGTTCATCGCCGTGTACTCGCAGGAGAAGCTGGACCGGAATCTGTTCGGCTGGGAGATGCCTGCCGCTTGGGTCCAGTCCATCAATCCCGTCTTCATCATCATTTTCGCGGGCGTGATGGCCGCGTTGTGGACCAAGCTGGGCTCCCGGCAACCGAGTTCGCCGTTGAAATTCTCCGCGGGCCTGCTCATCATGGGCATCGCGTTCCTGGCGTTCATCCCGCTTGCCGGTGAAGGCAAGACGCCGCTCCTGGCAATGGTGGGGATCCTGTTCCTGTTCACTCTGGCGGAGCTTTTCCTGTCCCCCATCGGCCTGTCCGTGAGCACCAAGCTCGCCCCGCAGGCCTTCCACACGCAGATGGTGGCGCTGTTCTTCCTGTCAGTCTCGCTCGGAACTACCCTGGCCGGTATCCTCGCCGGGCTGTACAACCCTGACAACGAGCTCCCCTACTTCCTTGGCATTGGCGGCGTGGCAGTTGTCCTGGCCGTTGGCTTGGCTGCTGCTTCACCGGCGATCAAGAAGCTGATGGGCGGCGTACGCTAGGACTTTCGCCCAGCGACACGCAAACGGACCGGCGCCGCCCACATCCGGGCAGCGCTGGTCCGTTTCTGTGTCGCTGGCGAATTTGGGTGGCGCAGCCAACGACGGCGCCCCTTGCGTCAGGCAGGTTTCCCACCTGACGCAAGGGGCGCCGTCGAGCGTTTCTTAGTAGTTGTACTTGCTGGTGGAGGCACCGATCGCGGCAAAGAAGATGATGCCAATCACCACCGTCAGCGCGATGCCGAGGTAGCCCATCACCAAGCCGGCGATTGCCATGCCCTTGCCAGCGGGTTCGCGCTTCAATGCGAGGTGGCCCAGAATCACGGCCGCAATCTGCGGGAGGATGACGAATCCGAAGCCAATGTAGACGGCGATACCGCACACCATGCTGGCAATGCTCAGGCCCTTGGGCTGGGTGGGCATGGCGTAGTAAGCAGGCTGGCCATACGGCGACTGCGGCTGGCCGTAGGGCTGCTGGCCGAAAGCCTGCTGCTGGTACGGGCTCGGCGGCTGGCCGTAAGGCGAGGCAGGCTGCTGGCTGTAGTCGCCCGGGGTGTAGGCGTCCTGGCCGGCGGGCTGGCCGTAGGCGTTCTGCTCGTACGGCGGGAGCGGCTGGGTGGCGTTGCCCTGGTCGAATGACTGCGTAGGCGGTTCGAACGACGGCGGGACGGGAACGCCCGGGGCCGGCGGGTTCTGCTCGGGAGCGCTGAACTGCGCCGGAGGAACGTACTGCGGCGGCTCGTAGCCGGCCGGCTTATCCTCGTTACCCTTGGATGGCTGATCTGACATAGGAATCCCCCTGAATGTGGTCTTTGATCCCAACACTACCGCCGTCCGGGGCCGCATATAAGGTGGCGCGCATTGTGGCGGCCGGCCGTTGCACGTGGGAGGCCGCCACTAAGGACACTGATGGTAAACGCGGAGTGAACCTTTGGGCGATCCCGGGAGATATCGTCCAAAGAAGTGCGCCATTCGGCGTCACAGGGGCCGGATCACGGACATTTCGTGTCAGCAGCCCCCTCGGTCTGGCATGCTGGACCCCATGGCTAGCCGAGCGGGCACAGTTGCCCTTCCCCAGGACCTTGTTGACATCACAGCCCTGCTGGACGCGTATTTCGACGTAGCTCCGGACTTGGGCGATCCCGCGCAGCGCGTGGCGTTTGGAACGTCGGGGCACCGTGGATCCAGTTTGAAGGCTTCCTTCAACGAGCCGCATATCCTTGCGATCACCCAAGCAATCGTTGAATACCGTGGCCGCCAGGGCATCACCGGGCCGCTGTTCATCGGCCGCGACACGCATGCCTTGAGCGAGCCGGCGCAGAACTCAGCACTCGAAGTGCTGGCCGCCAACGGCGTCACCGTCCTGGTGGACGCGCGCCACGGCTACACACCCACTCCTGCGCTGAGCCACGCAATCCTCAAATACAACAGGGAAGCCGGCGCGGGTACGCCCCAGGCCGACGGCATTGTTGTCACGCCCAGCCATAACCCTCCCGGCGACGGCGGCTTCAAGTACAACCCTCCACACGGCGGCCCGGCCGACACGGACGCCACCGGTTGGATCGCCGACCGCGCCAACCAGCTGCTCGAGAACGGGCTCCGCGGCGTCAAGCGAATGCCGCTGAATGACGCCCTGGCCGCCGAGACCACCGGCAAGTTCGACTTCCTCAGCAGCTACGTGGACGATCTGCCGTCAGTGCTGAACCTCAACGCCATCCGTGAGGCCGGGGTCCGGATCGGTGCCGACCCCATGGGCGGCGCGTCCGTGGATTACTGGGGCGAAATCGGCGAGCGCCACCAGCTCAACCTCACCGTGGTCAACCCCACCGTGGATCCGCAGTGGGCGTTCATGACCCTCGACTGGGACGAGAAGATCCGCATGGACTGCTCATCGCCGTCGGCCATGGCGTCGCTGATCAAGCGGATGTCCGATTCAACCGGCTCCTCGGGTGCGGGCTCCGCCTTTGATATCGCCACGGGAAACGACGCCGACGCCGATCGCCACGGCATCGTTACACCCGACGGTGGATTGATGAACCCGAACCACTACCTCGCCGTCGCCATCGACTACCTGTACCGCAACCGCAGCGGCTGGAACCCGAACTCCGTAGTCGGCAAGACGTTGGTGTCTTCCTCGATCATCGACCGCGTTGCCGCCGGGCTCGGCCGCAAACTGGTTGAAGTTCCTGTCGGCTTCAAGTGGTTCGTGCCTGGGCTGCTCTCTGGCGAAGGTGCTTTCGGTGGCGAAGAGTCAGCCGGAGCTTCGTTCAACAAGCTTGATGGCAGCGTATGGACCACGGATAAGGACGGCATCCTGCTGGCGTTGCTGGCGTCGGAGATCACCGCTGTTACGGGTAAGTCTCCGTCACAGTTGTACAAGGGCCTCACCGACCAGTTCGGCGCACCCGTCTACGCCCGCATCGACGCCGCTGCCACCCGTGAGCAGAAGTCCAAGCTGGGCAAGCTCTCCGCTGCGGATGTCACCGCTACCTCCCTTGCCGGCGAGGAAATCACTGCCAAGCTCACCGAGGCTCCGGGCAACGGCGCTTCGATCGGTGGGCTGAAGGTTGTCACGGAGAACGCCTGGTTCGCGGCGCGCCCGTCCGGCACCGAGGACGTCTACAAGATCTACGCTGAGTCCTTCAAGGGCGCCGACCACCTGAAGCAGGTCCAGGAAGAGGCCAAGGCGCTGGTGGACGGGGTCATCGCGTAGGCCCTACCCTCGCTGACTCCGGGCAAAATCGCTAGCGACACCCAAACGGGTTGAGGACACTTGAATTCAGGTGTCCTCAGCCCGTTTCTGTGTCTTCAGGCGTTGTGCGTGTCTTCAGGCGTTGTGCGTGTCCTGGGTCCAGAGCCGGAGGATCCTCCGGATGGTGTGGTCGCCGTCGGGGGCCATGTCCACCAGCGCTACTTGGTCAAGGACGACGGTGTCTCCGGACTTTGGGCGCTTCCCGTCGTGGTGCGAAATGTGTGGGCGGTAATGGTCCAAGACGTAGTTCGGGGTAGCAATCCTGGCTCCAACGCCGACTGCTGCCTCCACGATTTCCTCGTGCAGCCCTTGAAGCAGCGGATCGTGCTCGATCAGGCTCACCGGAATGGACCCCATATGCCCGAAACCAGCCTCTCCGCCCACTCTGAGCCGCGTACCAAGCGCGCCCTTGACCGACGCTTCGGCCAGGTCCGCAAGGACATCGGCGACGTCGGCACTCACGTCAGGGCCGACGTCGAACCTTAACAACGTGATGTGAAGCGGCCAGTCGCTGCGCGGAAAAACGAGCCCCGGTTGCACGGGCTCAGTGAACGCTACCCAGATGAGGTTCCGCATAGGCATAGTTTGCCACCCACCGCCCAACCCTCTCCCACATCCCCTGGAGTCGAGCCAGTGGCGATTTCAAATTTGGGGGAAATTATGAGGCTGGAGTTCTGGCACGTTCTGGTTCTGCTCGTACTACTGTTTGCAGCTGCCGTGGTGATCGTGGCCGTGACACTGCTCGTCCGTTGGGTCACCAGGACGGCAGATCGTCGAGATCGAGGCAGCGGACCCAGCCCGGAGTCGGAGCGTTGATTCCAAACCGGAGGAACCTGATCGAGCGTCCAGGGTGCCGGCAAAGCAAAACGCCCGCCCACAGGAGTGTGAGCGGGCGTCTGCTGCAGAGACCTTAGACGGTGCGAACGACGTCGTCGTAAGCGAACTTGGGCTTGGCTTCGCCCCAGGCGTCCGGGCCGGGCTGGCCGATGTTGACCACCAGGAAGCTCTTCTGATCACCGGCGGGGAAGAACTCAGCGTCGATCGCGGAGAAGTCGGCACCGGTCATCGGGCCCGCAGCGAAACCGAGGGAGCGCACAGCAAGGATGAAGTAACCGGCCTGCAGGTGGGCGTTGTTGTTGCCTGTGGCGGCGGCGAAAGCGGGATCGGCGTCGTACATTGCCTTGGGCGCGCCGTAGGCGGGCAGGAACTTGTCCCACTGCCCCTGCCAGTCGGTGTCGTAGGAGAGGATGGCGACGAGCGGAGCGGAGGCTGTCTTGGCTTTGTTGCCGTTGGAGAGGGTGTCCACCAGCTTGGCGCGGGCTTCGTCGGAGCGGACGTACGTCACGCGGAGCGGCTGCGAGTTGAAGGCGGTGGGGCCGAACTTGGTCAGTTCGTAGATGGCGCGGGCCTGCTCCTCGGTGACTTCACCGGCGAAGCTGTTGGCGGTGCGGGCTTCGGCAAAAATGGCGTCGACTGCTGCGGCGTCAATGACTGCTTCTTCGTGGGCGATCGTCATTCGTGAACCTTTCGCTGGGCCCGGACTCTGAGCCGGCCGGGCACTTCTGCTTTCCATGGTTGCAACTTCAACTTCCGCTGTCCTCTTCCCGTGACGGTGCGTGACGTTGGGCACAGGGTGAAAGTCGGTACCATCATGCTTGTGGGCTGCCGTGCGCTTTGCGCGGCCGCCTCAGCCGCGGGAATGACGACACCAGAAGGGGCCTGATGCCTACCTTTCCCCTAGCGGCCCGTCGCCGGGCCCTGGTAATTCCCATCCTGATGCTTCTGGCGTTCCTTCTTCCGTCCGCGCAGGCCTGGGGCTCAGTTGACCAGCAGCCCGCCAGCGACGACCACGGTAAACAGTTCTTCGGTGCTTTGCTGAACTGGGACAAGGACTCAGCCGCGGACTATGCCCAGCGGCTCGGCGCCCCGGCAGCCCTTTACGGACAAAACGTGTCCTTGCCCTTGGACGACGGCGGCCGGGAATACCTCACCGGTTACTTCGCCCAGGTGGCCGATCAAGGCTCACACGCGCTGCTCACCGTCCGCCCCGGGATCGCCCTGAAGGACATCAGCGACGACGTCGTCAGTACCTTTGCGCGACAAATCACGACGGCGGCTGCCGGCTTCAGGGGGAAGGTCTTCATCCGTTTCGCGCCCGAAATGAACGCCCCTTGGGTGGATTGGGGCCAGGAGCCGGAAGCGTACCGGGCTGCTTTTAGCCGGGTAGCTGCAGCCGTTCGCGGCAACCTGCCTGATCCTGTGATGGTGTGGTCGCCCACGGCGGAGAAAGATTATCCATTCCAAGCGGCAACCTCCACGCCACCCAAAGGCGTGCCCCTCGCTTCGTTGGACACCAACGGAAACGGCACGTGGGACCTGGATGACTCCGCGTTTGACCCCTACTACCCGGGCGATGACGTTGTCGATTGGATAGGGCTGTCCATTTATCACGACACCACAGGGGCCGGCGCTGCGCACAACACCCTCCCCGCTGCTGACGAGTTCAACGGTTCGCTGCACGCATCGAGTGGTGGCACGGGTACTGACAATTTCTATGCCACCTACGTCCAGGCCCGGAACAAGTCCCTCCTGGTCGAAACCGGCGCGTTCTACTCCCCCGGCGCTGGTGGCGCCAGCGAGATGGATGTGAAGCAGACGTGGTGGCACCAGGTGTTTGCTTCGGCGGCGCAGCCCGAAAACGGGGCCGTGCGGGCAGTGGTCTGGAACGAAACCACTGACGCACGCGATCAGAGCAAGGTGTCAATTGACTGGCGGACCACTGCCAACCCGTCGCTGGCGGCACCGTTCCGGACTTCTTTGGACGCCTCAGGCCTGACACTCGGTCCTGTCACCGAGAAGGGGCTGAAGGACGTTCCCGGGCTGGAAGCTCCGCAGGCGAAATCCGGCACGGTCATCCAGGGGTGGGCAGCATGGGCGACTGCCGGAACTGTCCTGGTGGCCGTCGCGGCCTTGTGGCTCCTCTCGTCACGGGCCGCGCCCAACAAGTGGTCCTACGGAGGCTCGGGGAAACGGGACGCCAGAATCGACATGCTTCGTGGACTGGCAATCGTCTTCGTGGTGGTCAACCACGTGGGCATCAACTCGGTCTTCCAGTTGCTGAGCCAGGAGACAATTGGCGTGGTTTCCGGGGCGGAACTGTTCGTGATGCTCTCCGGCGTAGTCCTGGGCATGGTCTATGGGCCGCGTATCGCCACAGAGCTTGGCGATGTGGTGGACGCAACCACCAAGCGCGCGTGGAAGCTCTACTTCACCGCCCTGGCCGTGGTCCTGATTGTTTATGGGCTGAGCCTGCTGCCTTTCATCAACGCCGCGGCTGTTACCACCTTCACGGATCAAGGAACGGGCGCCGCGGGTCATTCAGCCGCTGGAACAACCTATGACCTCTACGCCGGGATGGAAGGCTTGCTGCAGTTTCCGGTCCCCCAAGGCCTGATTCCGGCCCTGCTGTTGCTGCAGGTTGGGCCGTGGCAGTTCAACATCATGGGCCTCTACGTAGTCCTGTTGTTGATCAGCCCCTTGATCCTGGTGGCCCTCTCGCGTGGGCTCACCTGGCTGGTGCTCACCCTCAGCCTGGGCCTGTACATCGCGGGGTCTGTTTTCCGTTTCCGCTTGCTTCCCTCGCAGTTCGAGGACTCGTTTCCGTTGCTCGTATGGCAGGTTCTGTTCGTCCTGGGCATGACGGCGGGGTTCCATCGCCAACGGATCATCGACTGGTTCGCCAATCCCCGTCAACGTGTTCTTCTGGGGGCGTGCGTTTTTCTGGCTGCAGCCTGCGCGCTCTTTTCCTGGAGCGGCCCCTATTTGACCAATCAGCTGGACGTACGGCTGGCCCTCATCCCCGACGCCACCTTCCGGTTCGTTTATGACACCTTCTTCAGCCGGACGTACCTGGGCCCTGGGCGGCTGCTCAACGTCTTCCTCATCACCATCGCGTTTTACGCGCTGTTGAGTGCTTTTTGGAAGCCTCTGTCACGGGCCGTGGGCTGGTTCTTCATACCTCTTGGCCAGGCCACCCTGTACGTGTTCATCATGCACGTCTTCTTCATCGTGGCCATCGCCAACATCCCTGTCCTGCGGGACGGCAACCTCTGGCTGAACACCGCCGTGTACCTCGCGTTGCTCGCGATTCTGTGGACCATGGTGAAAACGAAGTTCCTTTTCAAGCTGGTTCCGCGGTAGGCGGCTATCACGGGGCGTGCGGGGTCACTTTGGCGGTAATGTTGCACCGAATCCCAATACTCTTCTGAGGAAGGCTCCGCCATGAGCATGCTCGGCACCAAATGGAAGCTCCACGGCAATGGCAAGTCCATCCGCCCCGGCCACGTGGTGGCACCCGATGAGCGGCTCGCCTGGCCCCTGACCATCGGCATCGGCATGCAGCACGTTGTCGCGATGTTCGGGGCGACCTTCCTGGTCCCGATCATCACGGGCATGCCGCCCGCCACCACTCTGTTCTTCTCCGGCATCGGCACCCTGCTGTTTCTGGTCATCACCAAGGGCCGGGTACCCAGCTACCTGGGTTCGAGCTTCGCTTTCATCGCCCCGATCATGGCGTCCCAGCAGCAGTACGGCGTCGCCGGCGCCCTGGGCGGCGTGGTGCTTGCCGGCGTCGTACTGGCGCTTATTGGTGCGGTTGTCCAGAAGTTCGGCGCTGAGTGGATCAACCGGCTGATGCCGCCGATCGTCACCGGCGCGATTGTGGCGCTGATCGGCCTGAACCTGGCGCCGGCCGCAAAGGCGAACTTCGACCTCGCGCCCGTCACCGCGCTCATCACGCTTGTGACGATCATCCTGGTTTCTGTCCTGTTCCGCGGGATTCTGGGGCGCCTGAGCATCCTGGTGGGCGTGGTTGTGGGCTACCTCGTGGCGATGATGCGCGGCGAGGTGTCGTACGAAAAGATGGACGCCGCAGCCTGGGTTGGCCTGCCGTTCTTCCAGACGCCCGAATTCCACATCGGCGTTGTGGGCCTGTTTGTCCCGGTAGTTCTGGTGCTGGTGGCTGAGAACGTGGGGCACGTGAAGTCAGTGGCCGCAATGACCGGCCAGAACCTCGACGGCGTCTCCGGCCGCGCGCTGATGGCCGACGGCGCCGCGACGGTACTTGCCGGGTTCGGCGGCGGTTCCGGTACCACGACGTACGCGGAGAACATCGGCGTCATGGCCGCCACCAAGGTCTACTCGACGGCGGCCTACTGGGTGGCCGGTGTCTTCGCCATCCTGCTGAGCTTCTCCCCGAAATTCGGCGAACTGATCGCGACCGTCCCGGCCGGTGTGCTGGGCGGCGCCGCGACCATGCTGTACGGCATGATCGGCGTGCTCGGCGTGAAGATCTGGGTGCAGAACAAGGTCAACTTCTCCAACCCGATCAACCTCACCACCGCTGCTGTTGCTTTGATCATCGGCATCGCGGACTACACCTGGACCATAGGTGAGCTGAAGTTCACGGGCATTGCCCTTGGCTCCGCTGCTGCATTGGTGATCTACCACGGCATGAAGGGGTTGGCCCGCTGGCGCGGGACCGTCGCCGAGCCGGAAACCGAGACGGCGGGGCTGCCGCCTGCGGTGAAGTCGGCGATGAACGCTGCGGCGAAGCGGGGCGGGAAGAAGGGGAGGTAGGGGTGCGGTGCATCACCGACGCTGAGCGGCAAGTACTCGACCTGTTTCTTTCCGTCGAGTTCGAGGGCGTCGGTGCCTTCAGAGAGCAAGCGATGCACATTCTTGGAGTCGAGCCGGACTGCATTTGTGGTTGCCCGTCGATCAAGTTTCACATCGATCGATCGAAAGCGCCTGCCACACCGGCATATCGCCTGCTCCCAACGGAGTTGGAGGAGCTCAGCCGACCCGCCGGCATCCCGTCGTCTGTGCTTTGTCTTCTCGACAAGGACGGCTATCTGGCAAGCCTGGAATGTGTGTACTACGACGATGTTGTCACCGAATGGCCTGCACACGATCGTTGCGCAGTCATCCTCCGGGGCATCGGGGGGAACCTGACTTCAGTGTCGCTACCGAGCGGCGTCCTCGTGCGACCCCATGATGACGAAGATCCTTGGGCTTCCTTCAGCGAGGAAGGATTGGGATTCAGGGCAACGACACGCAAGGGATGGGCTGAAACTTATAGCGCCAACGGGGAGTTGGTGTCGCGGCTCATGGAGAGCAAACGATGAAGCGAGAACCCTCGGAAAAGGAACACGGCAGCAAGCCCCGGACGCAGATTTCGGTCCGAACGTACCTTATCTGCCTCGCGGTGCTCATAGCGTTGTCCTTCGGCGCCCCTGCAGTGGAGAAGCTCCTGAGGCCCAGGGCTGAAAAAGTCTGCACCACCGAGGACGTGGTCATTTCCCATGAGAACCGAAGCCGCACCTCCTATAAGCTCGACACCTCGTGCGGGCAACTCGTGGTGGACGACTCGATTGCCGAGGAAGCCAGCAGGACCATCGAAAGACACACAACCTACCGCATGGTTATCGCTTCAGGTCTCCTGGGCGAGTACCTGGTGGAGTTGCCAGTTAAAGTCCAGCCCTGACGGCACTGACAAATGAGATGGCCTATGAAGCAACGACACCCGAGCACGACCCAAAGCGCTGATCCAGATAACGTTCGCCTCTCCGTAGTCCGGGAAACGATCATTCCCGTTCTGCTGAACGGCCTGGTCGGCATCATCGTGGTGGCAGGGCTTTGGATCACCGTTGTTCCGCCGGAATCACCGGGCAGGCTGTTCCAACTGGCTTTGGGGGGCCTTGTTGTCCTGGGGCTCTGCCTTCGGTCAAGGTTCCCCTGGCTAGCTGCCGCGTGGACCGGCGTTGTGACGGCCGTTGGCTGGAGCTTGGGAATGACCGAGGATCCCTTTTTGGTGACAGGGCTCTGCCTGTACGTTGCCGCGGAACGATTCGGGACGCGGCTTTTTCCTGCATGGCTGATCGTGCTGGAAATTCTTCTGTTTGCGTCCTTGCTTCTGGTCTCTGCGGAGGGCGCCGAAGCGAGCATCCGGGGCATCATCCTGGGTGCCGTCATCATCGGGGCCGCATGGGTCTTGGGAATTCGCACCCAACGCATGCGTTACGAAACCGAGCGCAATGCCCGGGCGCAGGAACGGCTTCGGCTGGCGCGGGATATCCACGACGTACTGTCCCACGCCCTGGGAGGGATTGGGGTGCGGGCCGGTGTCGTGGCCCATGTAAAGTCGTCCACCACCGACGATCTGCGATCTGCGCTGCAGGGCATCGAGTCCGACGCCCGTGATGCGCTGGGCCAACTGCAGGTCTTGATGCGCCAGGAACGAACTGAAGCGGCTGATGACACTCCGCCGGGAAGCCTTCCGGAACTGGTGCAGGAGCTCTCGCAGCCGGCCATACGGGCAGGCATATCCGTCCTGATCGACGCCGACGAAAGTGCCCACGATCTCCCGGCCGCGCAGCGAACCACCGCGTATCGAATCATTCAGGAAGCCCTGACAAACGTGATCCGGCATTCCGCGGCTGAAACCTGCCGAATCACTGTCAGGACGGAGGGCGGCGACCTGAAAATCAACATCCTCGACGACGGCCCGGGGGCGGCTTTGGCTTCCAAGAACGGTCACGGACTCACAGGAATGCGTGAACGGGCTCAGTTATTGGGCGGGACCTTCGAAGCAGGACGGGACGTCAATGGTTACCGTGTGGCTGTTTCACTGCCAGGAACTGCGGGGAGGGCGCACACCCGATGAATGAAATCAGTGTGCTCATCGCAGACGACGATGCTCACATCAGGACGTCACTGCACCTCTTGATCGACGACGAGCCGGACATGACGGTGTCCGCCGTGGCTGCGGACGGCGCGGAAGCCGTGGAGTCCATCTTGGAGCATCAACCGGATGTGGCGCTCATGGATGTTCGAATGCCACGGATGACAGGCCTTGAAGCTGCAGGCATTCTGGCCTCCCGGAAATCCAGCACCCGGTTGGTCATGCTGACCACCTTCGATCTGGACGACTACGTCTACCAAGCACTCCGCCAGGGTGCCTCGGGGTTCCTGCTGAAGAACGCACCGCTGCCCGACATCCTCAAGGCAATCCGCACCGCGCATGAAGGTAACGCCCTCCTGGCTCCGGAGATCACCCGCCGTCTCATAGACCGCTTCACCCTGCGCCCGGCCGCACACGACCGCATCAGCGAGCTGACAGTCCGCGAACGCGAAACCTTGACCCTCATCGGACAAGGCGCCTCCAACAACGAGATCGCGGCAGCCCTGTTTCTCACGCGAACCACGGTGCGGACCTATGTGAGTAGAATCCTGACGAAACTGGACGCGCGGGACAGAGCCCAACTTGTTGTCATCGCCTACGAAGGCGGCCTTGTGGGTCCTACGCCCATCTAAAGCCTTTCCCCGCCCAAGAGCGTGCCACGACTGTCAACACCTGCAGACAGACAAGCGATGCTGGTCCGGATTGACTTGAGTTATGCCAGTATCTTCCAGAGCGGCCCTTGATGTGCGGCCGGGGTTAAGAACCACCATGGCCCGCGCTGTCAGGGCCGAGACCACCAAACTCCTGACACTGCGTCTTTGCCTCAACACCATGGCGGGAACGGTGCTGCTCACGGTGCTTCTTTCCTGGATACTGACCAAGCTGATCGACGCCGCCCATGCAGCGGGGAGGCCGGAGGAAGCAGCTGGCCTTGAGGGAGGCACGGCCTTTCTGGTCGTCCTTCACTATGGACAAATAGGGGTCATCCTTCTTGCTGCGTGGTCGATGCACCAGGAATCGGACAGCGGCTCGCTTCGAAGCACCTTGATCAGCCTCCCGCAGCGCAGTGCCGTGTTGGCGGCCAAAGCGATCGTGATTGTCGTTGCCGTTTTCATCACGGCTGTCCTGAGCGTATTTGGGTCGGCAGGCATTCGTTGCGTGGTTATCGACTGCACCGCCGAGAGCAGCCAGATAGCAGCAACTCCACAAGCGGCATCGGGAATCCTTTGGGGCGTGGTCCTTTACTGGATACTCATCGCCCTGTTCACCTACGCCTTGTCGGTGGTCCTTCGCAGCGGGTTGGCGGCCATGGGCACGGTCTTGGCGATGGCCCTCATTGTCTCCACCTACATGGTGAACATCACGCCCCTGGCCAAGTTCCTGCCGGATCAGGCGGGAGCCCAGCTCTACCAACTGCCACCTTCTGCGCCGGGCAATTTGGGACCTGCGACGGGCGGATTGGTCCTCGCGGTGTGGGTGGTCTCAGCGCTGATCGCTGCTCTTGTTCTGTTCCGCTGCCAACCAGTTCGCCGCTAAGTGACATCGACTACCGAGGAGATCAGACAGTGATCGAGATCAAGAGTTTGAGCAAGAAATACGGGCAGTCGGACGGAATCATCGACGTCTCACTGACGGCCGAGCCCGGGAAGGTCACCGCGTTTCTCGGCCCGAACGGGGCCGGCAAGTCGACCACTTTCCGTCTGCTTCTAGGCCTCGACCGGGCGGACAGCGGGTCCGCGCTCATCGAAGGAAAGCCTTACCGGGACCTCATCGCCCCCCTCTGGACCGTTGGAGCTCAGTTCGATGGCTCAGGAGCCCACAAGGGTCGCACAGCCAAGGCCCATCTCACCTGGCTGGCTCAATCCAATGGCATTCCGCATTCGAGGATCGGTGAAGTCCTGGAGCTCGTCGGACTTTCGGACGCCGCCCGGAAGCGCGTGGGAGCGTACTCGCTGGGGATGGGTCAACGGCTGGGGATCGCCGCGGCCCTCCTCGGCGATCCACGCATTATTGTTCTGGATGAGCCGACCAACGGTTTGGATCCCGAAGGCATCCGCTGGATCCGGGGGCTTCTAAGAACCCTCGCGTCCAACGGCAAGACTGTCCTTATTTCCAGCCATCTCATAAATGAGGTCCAGCACGTCGCTGACCATATCGTCGTCATTTCCGGTGGCCGCATTGTCCAGTCCGGAAACGTCGATGATCTGGTAGCCGGTCACCATGACCTTGAGGCCGCCTACTTTGACTGGACCGGCAACGCAGCTAAGGGAAGCGCCGCATGACTACACTCGTGGACACTGCCCGAAAGCCCAGTCTGTTCCGTGCCGAACTCACCAAACTCGTCACTTTAAGGTCCGTGTGGATCACTGCAGCCCTGACGTGGCTCATCGTCGTCCTCGTCGGGTGGTCCCAGGCGAGTCCGGTGGGGGAAGCGCTCCGAACCAATGACCCCGGTCTGGCCCCAGGGGCGAGTCCGGAGACGGTGGGCTTTGACTGGGTTGCGCTGGGACTGATTGGAATCATTGTTATCGGCGTCATTTCCGCATCGAGTGAGTACGTGTCGGGCCAACTGCGGACCAGCCTGGTGGCCGCGCCGAACCGCGAGCGCCTGTACGTGGCAAAATGCACTGCGTTGACGGTGTTCGTCACGCTGCTGGGTCTGGTGACCATCCCGCTGTTGAGCCTGCTGTCCCAATCCGGTCTCGGCGAAATTTCGGTCGTCAACGGGACCGTTCCGGCAAGCCTCGTTCTCCGTTGGGTTGGTGCCATCGCTTTCTGGGATGCCATAGCCCTCATTGGGTTCGCGCTGGGCATCTTGCTCAAGCAGACGCTGATACCGCTATTTGCGCTGATTGTGGTGTCACAACTGTCGTTGATGTTGCTCTTGCTGACTCCGGCTTTTGCCTATCTGCCCACCGTGGCCGGGGTCCTGCTGTTCGATCCCGGCTTGGTGACGGCGTCTTACCCGGCTGCGGACCTGGGTACTCTCACCGCTGCGATAGTAACTTTCACCTGGACAGCAGGCCTCGTGGGTTTTGCAGGGTTCAGGTTCAGCACGCGGGACGCCCGCGGATAGCTGAACCACGACGGCGGTCCTCACCTCAGACTAAGGCGGGACCGCCGTCGGGCTTGGCTCAGCGACGTACGAGGCCGGTTCTCACAGCGACTGAATATGTGCGGCTACGCGTATGTTCACCAACCTTATCGAATTGATCAGCTTGCTTACTAACGCATCCTTCCCTAGGCTGGAACAGGTCAGACAAACAACTCTCGCAGCAGCGGCACACGCCCAAAAAGCAGCCGAACAAGAGGAGGAACAATGTCAGAACACAACATCGCAGGCAAGAAGGTCGCATTCCTTTTGACAGACGGCGTGGAGCAGGTGGAACTCACCAGCCCGTGGCAAGCCATCAAGGACGCCGGAGGCGAGCCCACCCTGGTAGCCCTCGACAAAGGCAAGCTCCAGGGCTTCAACGGCGTGGAGAAGGGTGACACCTTCGACGTCGACCTCGCAGTTGCGGACGCCGACGCATCCAACTTCGACGCACTGGTCCTGCCCGGCGGCGTCGTCAACGCGGACAACCTCCGCGTGGACAAGGACGCCCAGAACTTCACGCGCTCCTTCTTTGAGCAGCACAAGCCAGTGGCATCGATCTGCCACGGACCGTGGATCCTCATCGAAGCCGGAGTGATCAAGGGCCGCAACGTCACCTCGTACCACACGCTCCAAACGGACCTGAAGAACGCGGGTGCCAACTGGAGCGATGAAGAAGTGGTGTGCGATCAGGGGCTGGTCACCAGCCGCAACCCGGACGACCTCCCGGCGTTCAACGCCAAGGTTGTTGAAGAGATCTCGGAAGGCCAGCACGCCGGCCAGACCGCATAGCGGCCACCAGCGTCCTTAAGGCGAGTGCCGCCGTCGTACTTTCACAAGAAGTACGACGGCGGCACTTGCCGTTTTGCTGGCTGCGGCAAGTTCTCAATCGAGGCTAAGGATGCAGTGCTTTCCGGTGATTTGACCGACTACAACGAACTCAATTTGCAGCGTTTGGGCATTGGGTGGCGGTGCGGGAGTGTATATCCAGAGTGCATCCCACTCTGTGCCGCTACCTGCCATCTTGCCGCCCGCACGTCGGTACCCGGTACCAACATCGTCAGTGAGTTGGATGCCTATCTGGTCGAAGACAGCGATACTCGGCATCTGGGGAGGATGTACTTCCTGGCCAAAAACTTCCAGATCCTTGTCTCGTTCAGACCAATCCTGAAGGTCTCTTAAGAACTGGCTATCTCGAAGTTGGGTTTCGGTGCCGCGGATACCGTTTAGGTGCAGGTGGAGACTCTGTTCACCTGCCCTTTCTCCTACGTATCCGGGTGCCCTATCCAGGTTGATACCCGCGAAACGTACGTTGATCCCGTCGCTGTTCGCGATGACGAGGTCTGCCGGGGCAGAAATGATTTTCATAGGCTCACCCTAATCATCGTTACGCCTGTTGCCCGGGTGAGGGCCGTCCCGCAGGCCGATGGGCTTACCGAACACACGGTGCGTCAATTAGCGTTGCGAAAGTGCCACCATTCAACACAGATGTTCATTGTTTGTCGTGGGGAGATTGTTTGTACCGCCATTGGAGGACCAAAATCTAGCAACGCAGTGAAAGCTCTGTCGCCAGCAGTGTCCCTCACAAGTCACAATGTCCGTTGAGGGATCCTTTACCGAACGCCCGAATCCATGGCATCGGATCTGGAAACGGGCACCACTGATCACGGCTCTGGGCGAGTTGAAGATACAAGGAATGGGTTAGTCAGAGCCCTAAGACTGTTGAGTGCTGCAATCTGTGGGTACTGATCCCTGTGAAATCGCCATCGATCATAGGCATTCCAGTAGCTCAGCGCCCTTTGAACTGTCAGGCTTATGAATGCCGGATTTTCCTTGGTGAATTGGACATAGGCCTGTTGGAGTTCGGGTCGCTCAGCTAGCGTCGTCCCAAAGAACTGCTTTAGATCGTTGCCGATTTCGATGACGTATTCACCGCAGAGCTGGACCACGAATGGAATCGTCCACGAGGCATTCGCTTCGAGGAGATCCCGGAGAGCCGCTTGGCGGATTCGTCCGTCACCGTGTCTGGACATCCAAGCTGCAAGGATGAGTAATTGCTCTGGTCCCAGATTTTGAGTGCGACTAACCTCCGGCCACTCGTAGTAGGTCCTGCACGGGATTTGAACCAACTCACCCGAGATGTGAATTTTGATGGGGGACGGAGACCGGCCGTTTGTGTCTTGGATGAGTCGCGACATAGTTGGATGGTGTGGACATGCCAGAGCACGGAGTGCTGCGTTGGCATCCGCGCGAAACTCCAAGGGCACGGCGCCGAGGAGAAGTGGATCCATTACGGACGACTCGTTCATTGGCTCATTAAAGCAGCGCCAAAACCCACAGCACCGAAGAGATGCCTTCGCCGTCACTAGTGTCCCATTTCCTTTGGAATTGGGATCCGCAGGGGCGGGACGCACTCCCCCATCATGGATTTGATTGCTGGCTGGCGGCTTCATTCTGTCCTTGATGCCGCGCAGGTGCCCGCAAGGGGATCCTTTACCGGACGGCGCTCCACCCCATCTGCGATGGACCGGTTTCGTCTTTGCAGTCCCGTCTTCCGTATTTCACACTGGTCTCATGCACCCATCGTGGACCCGGATACTTAAGCTTGGGCCACACTCATGGCTCGGGCTCGTTGGAGACGTCCTCTACATCGGTGATGACACGCGGCCTAAAAGGCAGCTCGATCTGGAGAACCCGATTGGGCTACTTCCGTGTCTGGAACGTCCTTACGAGGAAGTCCGAGCAGAACTTGAGGCGCGCGAGCTTGAGCTGTCCATGGTGCCAGGAACACTGCTTTCAACAGTTCCGCTGGCAACAATTCCAGCGACAGCGGTGGCGACTCAGATGAACTATTGGACTTCCCTTTCCGTGCCCTGGCTCGCTTCACTTCCCGCCAGCGACGTCGACGACAACGTCATCATGGCTATCGAAGAGGCGCCTTGGGCCAGCCAGGCGAGCAGGCACGGCGTCCGTAGACTTCGACGGAGTAGGAGTAGAACCTAGTCAAGGTGGCCCGGGAGTCCTTCATAGACTGCCCACGAGCGAAAGTGGATCGGCTTACGGGCGGTGGCGAGAGCCGAGAATCTTCGCTCTGAGGCCTATGATCCCGTTACGTTGTCCTGCTTGCGGCTCATTCACAAATCCTATGTAAACGCCGCCGAGGACCCCGCTATGCGATAGGGCCCCTACGATGACTTTAAGGTGCACTTCTATCAGAACAAGGTCACGGGTGCCATTGACTACGGCTACGACTACAAGGCGGTGTTGAGATCACGGTGAAGGTTATTTGTACAAAGATCCTTTCGATGGATGGGACGGAAACATACGATTCCAACCCCTCTATAACACTTGGCGCCGAGTATTTAGTGACCTCCTTGCTGGCTTACTCCAACAGGCCAACCCAGCTCCAGATCCTGACTGACGATGGGAACTCGCTTGTGTGGCACGACTCACGGTCTTTCGTCACTTCTGGTGGCTCGATACCGGACGGGTGGGAAGCGAGAATCAATGACGAGGGTACGCTCGAGTTGGCGCCGTCTAGTTGGTTTGTCGTTGGCCTTTGGGAAGACTATTATGACGGCGACCCTGAAGCTGCACACGTAGTTGCCGCGGAACTAAACAAAATGTTCGCCCTTGAGCGAAACCCCGATTCCGCGCCGCCTAAAGAAGTTGGCCCTAGCTTCAACTAGATCTTCCTGACCCGCCGCTGTCCAAGTTAGGAGGCCGTCTATGCACTATCGCAGCATAGACGCCTCCTGACATTGAGGGCAGCCGGCTTCGGGAGATGACACCAGATGGTTGGAGGATCCGATCGGGGTGCCGTCCCACTTCCTTGGCAGTGGGACACCCTGACTGGGAGACTCCCCCACCCATGGTCCTCGGGTCAGAACGGTGGGCCGGGCGAAAGCGACCGATGCTGCTGGCGGCTACTTCTATATGTCTCTATGTCCGGTCAGGCTTCGGCGGCGGCGCGACGAGCATTCGGGTGAGTCGTTCGGGCATGACATCAGCGAACCGGCTCTCAGGGTGTCCCACGGCACCGGTGAGCTCGACAGGTACCCACTCGCCAGCTTCGGGCCATCGTTCAATGATCTCTTCCCGGCCAAGTGGCCCGTCACCGAATCGGTGCATGATGCCTTCGGGATATTTCTGAACAGCGCCTTGCAGGTGCGGTCGCACGAGGTCGGAGTACAGCGGCGAGAACCAGGCCATCCAGACCGGGTGGGGGCTCAATCCCAACCACTGGCCCCAAGCTTCCTTCTGGGAGTAAAGGCTGGGCTTGGACGCGTAGCACCACAACGATCTGCCGTTCCACCCCCATCCCGAGTCAACTTCGGCGGTGGCGTAGAAGCTGCGAAGCTCGATGGCCACGGCAATGAAGAAGCGCTCCAAAGCTTCCCGCCACCGAGGATCCTCCAGCGCAAGCCGATGAATGCTGATCGAGACGACCTGCACGTCGCCCTTCCTGGTAGGGCGGTCCTGTTTCATATGACCGCCGAAAACACCTTTGAAGTAGGCGCCGGCGGTGGGAAAACTCCCGACGGTCGAAACGTCACAGTCCTCAGAAAAGAATTTCACGAAGGCCTGGTCGCCGTCACGGGCAAGGTTTCGTTGGAGCGGCTCGTAACTGCCAAACCGCTTCGGCAGCGCCTCCGGCAAGTACTGCCGGGCCAGATCCAGGTACCGCTGTGGGAAGTCGTCCCGGACCTCGTCCATGAGGTGATACCAGCGGACCTCCACAATGTCGATCATGGTGTCGCGCTCCGGCCTGGCTGCCGCCCGGGTACTGGTCTTGGGCCAGATCTCTTCGGTCTGCAGATCCTGTGCCGCCCCGTTTCCCTCCTTGGCCAAGCGTTTGGCAAACCGGACAGCATGCGCGATGGACACCGGTTCGGCGCCTTCAACCAGGATGCTGTACATGACGCCGGCGCCAAGGACAGCAGCCGTAACCTCATGCGGAACGTCTTCGGGCTCGACCAGGAACGGGCCTTCCAAAGTGAAACAATACGCGGCCCTCTTGCCCCGGAGGATGTGCCAGTTCTGCGGGCCATCACCACTTCCGCCGTCGGCGATTTCTTCCAGCTGCAAACCTATCGAAGCGTCCACGAGAGCAGTCAGAGCCTCGGCGTCAAGGGCTTCGGGCAGGTAGACAGCAAGGTCATATGACATGACCACAGGCTAGATGTGTTCGCTCCTTCATCAAAACCTGCCCGATTATGTGTGGAGCGAAGTCGGTAATCGAAATGACACCGGCTTACTGACCGTCTTGAACAAACGGTTTGGAGACATCCGCCTGGAGTCGGAACGCGTCGTTCGTGTCTTGGAGAATCGTCACGATGCAGGTGTTCCATTTCCTTGGGAGTGGGGCGGTGGCAGTATCGGTATCTCCCATGCTGCCCGGGGGCTCCGCGTAGAGTCTGAGAATGAATCCTGTCGCTGGCGATCATCGTCGTTGAGAAGGGCACACCGGGCGTGGAGATCACCGGGATGATCGACACGATGGGCCATCTCGCCTCGAACTCGCCCATCGTCGAGTTCAGAGAGGTGCGCGTGCCGCTGTCGAACATGATCGGCAAACCGGGCGACGGCCTCCAGTTGGCGAAAGGGGCCTTCTCCTGGACCTCCTCGAGCATCTGGGCTGCAGCCGTCGGCAAAGTGCGCGCCGCGTTCGAGATCGCATATAACTTCGTGAAGACGGAGAAACGGTCAGGCAGGGTTCCAGTGATCGAGCATCAGAACGCCGGCTATATGCTCGCCGACATCAAGACTCGGATCGAAGCGGCACGCTACTTCGCGTGGAAAGCGTCGGATCACTTCGACAAGACCGGGGGGTCTCGATCGCGAGCTGTCGAACATGGTGAAGATCTTTAACTCGGAACTATCAGTGCAGACGGTCTACGACGCGATGCGGCTTGTCGGTGTCGACTCGTACGGTGACCGTTCACCATTGGGCAAGGTCATGCAGGATGTTCTGTGCCTGCCGCTCTATGACGGCGGAAACATGGGGGGGTGCGTCGGCGGCACTTGCACGATCTTCTCCGTAACCCCGACTACGACCCCCTGGCGGCGTCCGAGAGCCGCCTCTCGGCTTGACCGGCCTGATTCATACCGCGTGACACGTGCCGTGCTCCGAGGCGGTACCGCGCCAGCGGTACCGCCTCTCCTCTTCGGACAAAATGGTGTCGTCGTCTTCTGTGGTCGCTTGGGCTCTTTCCTAATGGGTCATTGGCCCATTGCATCTCGGAGTGCCGCCGAGGCTACACTCCTGGAGGCTCGTTTCCCAGCAGTCGAATCATTCCATGCCCGTTTTCGTATGGAAACTCTGCATAAATAACGAACGTCCTGCCCGCGGAATGCTCGTTGGCCCACAGGAGCACCTCAGCGATGTCTGTGACTTGGCTAAGTTTCCACTCTTCCGAAACACTCTGATCTGTCCAAAAATCAACTCGGTAACTTGGATTCCGATCGACTCGGTTTACATAACGCGGGTCAATAATTTGTGGTTTCATCGCTGCTCACCAGTTAAGACTAGATTGTCTTCCAGATAGTAACGGTCTGCGTGCCCACGGTCGACATCTTTCCGCCGACCTCGAAGAACCAGGTAGACGTCGCCCTCCAGAAACCAGTTCCGCGCCCGGCGTTGCTCGGGACCGTGCTGTGACTGGGCTCCGGAACATACCACGTGACCTCCGGGCCGTTCACCATGACGGTTTGGGTCGCCGTGGCAGCACCACGATGCTGGAACACCACGTCAGTGTTCGTCGCCGAGTTCGACGGTGCGAACGAGATGATGCCACTGACCCTCAAGTCAACGGAGGGAAGCCCTGTCCCGACGCACTTGATAACCGTCTTCGAGATGGCTCCCTCGGCCCCCTTGGAGTAGTGCGGGTATCTCACCGCGTTGTCCGCTTGTGTCCCTGCGCACGTCACTGCGTAACCCGTAGCACCACTCGCCCGCAAGGTAGTTGTGAAATTCCCGGAAGCATCCACGACCGTAGTGACCTCTTGGAGGGACTGAGGATCGTTCCTGAATGCCTCGCGCTGCAAGATTTGCTGGCTTTCCTGCTCCACAGGCGGCACCTCAGCAAATGCCGGAGTGGCGGTGCAGAGACCAATTGTCAAAATGACGGCGGCCAATAAAGATTTGAAAATTCTCAAAATTCCCCCAAATAATTTAATCAGCTTTCCGCTGGAAAACCCATAGCCACACATCCAGCAATAATTGCAAGTCAAGTAAATCCATCAGAATTAGGGCAACGAGGTTACCCCCGTAACCGGTTAGGCAGTTCCGTCGTCCGCCTCATCAAAGACCCTCGCAAATGGCAGGAAGCTCTCACCCACCGTCGTTGCCCCACGCTTTGACACGTCGCGGCCCTGTGCCAATGGAATCCCACTGCCTTGGAACCGGGACACTCTCGGTAGGACAGTTTCCACTCGCGCATTCAGTCGCTGGCGGCATTCCGGACGTGGCTGATGCCGCGTCGAACCCTTGGTGGCATCCTCTAACGTGCATGCCGCGCAAACGGCTTTGGCCACTCACTCAGACGCGTTCCATGACCGATGACATCCACAGCATCCGCGGAACATTTCCGTCCCGTATGTTGTGCCAAAACATCCCCTTCAAGCAGCTGTCACAAAACAACTTCCGGGACGGTTGGTTTAGGGCCCACAAAGACCCACATCCATGCTGCACCCACAGGACGCGGCTGGTCACGGCCCGCACCCGTACAGGAACCAGCACCGGCCCCGCCGTCGCAATGTTGCGCACGTCACACATCGCACATACGCTGGGGTGCGCTGCAGCGTGGCAGCAAGGATGAAAGGCAGTTCATTGGCCAGCGACAAGCTCTCCGTAGTTGTTCGCGTCGACGTTGACGGCGAACAGATCCAGATCGCAGCGACCGGGCGCGTGACCGCGGTGAGCCTTCAGGGGCTCTACCCCGTGGTTCAGCGAACCAAGAGCCTCGGCGGCGGCTTGGGCGTGGAGATGGACCTTTCGGAGGCGACAGTCGATGCAGATGCGCTGGACCAGCTGAAGATCTACGCTGAACTTCATGAGGTGCCTGTCCGCCTGAACACGACGCCGCACAACGTAACCACGCTGCCGTCCCGGGAAGTCCTGACAACAAGCCAGGCAGCCTAAGAGGAGAACCATTGCGCAAAGTAACCGCCGGACTGTTCCATTCCGTGGATGGCGTGGTCCAGGACCCGTTCAAGTTCCAGTTCGACAGCTTCGACGAGGAGCTGGGCAAGGGACTCACCAAGATGATCAACACCGTGGATACCGTGGTGTTGGGCCGGGTCAGCTACCAGGAGTGGGCCGGTTACTGGCCGAATGCCACCCAGGACGATGACTTTGCGGCATTCATCAATCCCGTCGAGAAGTTCGTAGCATCCCGGACGTTGTCAGAACCCCTTGAATGGCAGAACTCGCAGCTGATCAGCGGTTCGCTGGAGGACTTCATCACGGATCTCAAGAACCGCGACGGCGGCGAGATCGCCGTATGTGGGAGCATTTCGGTGGTTCGCCAACTGCTGTTCGCCGGCATCCTGGACGAGCTGACCCTGATGACGCACCCGGTGGTGGCGGGCAGCGGCCGGCGCCTCTTCGAGGACGGCGATCCCCAGAACAGGCTCGTGCTGGAGGACCAATACGCCACCAGCAAGGGCAACGTTGTGAGCACCTACAGCCTCCGCAAGGACTAGAGAACGCTCGACGGCGGCAGCGGCCTGGCGCCGTCGGCCCGCCTCAGCGCTCACCCCAGCAGCAACGCCGCGCCCAGCTCGCTCCGGAAGTACAGCACACTGTGGCCGTAGCGCGTGGAAGTCACTAGACCGGCATTCCTGAGCACCCTGAGATGCTGATTGACTGCGGACGTGGTCACGCCAAAACGCACTCCAAGCTCGGTGGATGAGGCAGGGGCGGCGAGCGCAGTCAACAGGCTGGTCCGGACCTCCCCGAGCACCGCCACAACAGCGGCTGGGCTCCTCACCTGCTCGGCCTCCCACATTGCTCCTTGACCGCGGGCAGGGTACATGAGCATCGGCGGGTCCCCGTGGTTCACGGGAGCTGAGGCCCTGCGGGTGAACATGGTGGGAACAAGGGTCAGCCCCAGCCCATCGGTCTTCTCGGTCCGCGACGCAGGGTTCTTCAATCGCACGGAGATGACCCGGCCGTCGAATTCCACAGCACCAGACAAATCGTTGAGCATCGTGAACAGGCCGCCGTGGGCAAGTTGCCGGCCGCGGTAGACGATGTCCGCTTCCAGGATGGTGCGCATGCGCAGCCAGTGCGGCGCGAAGCATGTGTCCCAAAAGTCCTTGAGGATCTGCACGAGGCGCTGGATCGCGGGGCCGACAGGGCCGGAAAAGACCGCCGGAACAGCACCGTGCACCCGGATGAGGTCGCCGTGAAACTGCTCGCTGGACATCCGCTCCAAAGCCGCGAACTCGTCGTCGATCCTGGTGAGAGGTGACTCTGGCCGGGGGTTCAGGAAGTCCGGCGTCCAGAGCCGGTGGTCGACCAAGGCCAGTAAACCGTCCAGGTCCAGGCGGGAACGGGCCTCTTCCGTGCGACGCAGCCACGGTAGTTGAAGTGGGTACTGGCTGGGATCGCGTATGGCCCGGAGGGAAAGTCCCAGTTCGCACATGGGCGAGATGCCGAAGCGCACACCGCCCAGATCTGCTCCGGACAATTCGTACTTCAACATGAAGGATAACGCTACATCAATACCGGCCGTCATCGGTGGGTGGCAGAACTATGTGTGTGACCAAATCTCCCGCAGACACCACCGAGACTCCCCGGCACGGCCTCCGCGCCGCGCTTTCCGATCCCAGCCTCAAGATCCTCGCATCGGCCATCCTGGTCTCCACAGTGGGTCGCGGCATCTTCCTCACCCTGACAGTCCTCTACTTCAGCCGTTTCGTCGGGTTGAGTGCCGTGGAAATCGCCGTGATCCTCTCTGTTTCCAGCGGGCTCGGTGTCGCGACGTCCTACATTGGCGGCCGCCTGGCCGATCACTTCTCCGCGCGTCGGCTCCTGGTGGGGATGGTCGCTGTCCAAGGTCTCGCGATCGCAAGTTATACGTTCGCCGGGAACTTCGGCACCGCCGTCGTGATTGCCTGTATTACGGTAGGCGTGGACCGGGGCGCGAACGCCACACGCTCCGCGATCATTGCCCGGGCCTTCGAAGGCCCCAACCGCGTCAACGCCCGCGCGGTCCTGCGCACCATCACAAACCTGGGCATCGCGGTGGGCGGCATGATCGCCGGACTGGCTTTGCTGGCCGGGACCGCCGACGCGTTCCGGGCAATGATGATCGGCGCCGGCGTGGTTTACGTCCTCAGCGCGTTGCAACTCCGCCGCCTTCCAGCACGTGTTGACGCGCCGCGCCACGATCCCTCCCAGCCCGCTCCGAAGCGCGGCGTCTCCCCCTTCAGGGATCGCCGCTACGTTCTGTTGACTGTGCTGTCAGGAATCTTCGGCATGCAGTTCGGGCTGGCCGAGATGGGCGTCCCGCTATGGATTTCACAGGACACCAGCGCACCGGATGTGCTGATTTCCGTGGTCCTTGTTATCAACACTGTGTGCGTCATCCTCCTGCAAGTCCCTCTCTCCCGCGGTTCACACGATCCGGGCCGGGCAGGAAAGATCGTTATGACCGGTGGCGTGCTGATGGCCGCGGCCTGCGCCCTCTACGCAATTTCGGGTGGAGTGCCGGTGGCCGCCGCCATTACGCTCCTGTGCGGTGCGGCTCTCCTGCACTCTTTGGCGGAAATCCTGTCACAAGCGGGAGCGTGGGGACTCAGCTTTGAACTCGCCAATCCCCTCCAGGCAGGCGCGTACCAAGGGATGTTCGGGATGGGATCGGCGCTCGGGGCCATGCTCGCACCGCTTGTGGTGACCGCTACCGTCGTCGAACATGGTGTCCCGGGTTGGGCCATATTGGGTGCGGTCTTCCTGGCATCGTCGGCCGGCGTCGCGCTGATAGCCCGGAAAGCCTCGACGACGGCGGTACTCGCCTGATCGGAGCAGGCGCGGCAAGCGGCCGCCCACTTGTCCCGGACTCCACCCCCGGGACGAGTCGGTGGCGAGCAACATCACCACGGAGTCGGAGGACTTGAGCCCACCATCCTGAAACCATGGAGACAACGAGTGAAAGGGAATCATGGGGGAATGGGTGTGGCCGGCGTACGTGGGTGTGCTGGGAGGGGTGCTCCTCTTTGGCGTGTTCATGGTGCCTATCGTGGCGATCCAGTACAGGATGTACGGCCGGTTCACGTGGCGTCGATTCCTGGGTGCCGCAGGGCTGAGCGTCTACGGTGTTGCCCTGGTGGCCTACACGTTGCTGCCTCTGCCGGATCCCACCCTGTTGAAGTGCGGCCCAGGCGGAAGCACTTTCCAGCCGGTTCCCTTCCAATTCCTCGACGACATCCAACGTGAAACTTCGGGCCTGGGAATCACGGGAACCCTGACCAGCCGCGCCACGCTGCAGGTTGTCTTCAACGTGGTGCTGTTCATCCCTTGGGGCGTGATCGCGCGGCGCTACCTTTCGTGGAACATCGCCGTATCCACGCTGACCGGCGGCATCGTCTCGGGACTCATCGAGGCCACCCAATTCACCGGTTTATGGGGCATTTACGACTGCGCCTACCGTCTTGCCGACGTCGACGATCTCATCACGAACACCCTTGGCGCTTTGATCGGCGCCGTTATTGCTCCTTTGGTCCTTTGGTTCATGCCGCAACGACGTGACCTCCGCGCGGCCCGTGGCCAGAGCCGCCCCGTCACCGTCCGGCGGCGCTGGCTTGGGATGATCATCGACTACGTGGCGCTGGTGTTCCTCGGCTTTGGCTTTGTTGTCGTTTACAGCGTGGGGCTGCTCGCGATCGGCGCGGATCTCCCCGCAGCAGACGACACCTTTTCCCTCGTCCTCATGCATCTCGTTCCCGGGTTCCTGGTGTTCTACCTGCCCGCACTTGTGGGTTCCGGCGCATCACTCGGCCAGCGCGCCGTGTGGCTGCAACCGTATTGGCCGGCCACCCGCCGTCGGGCATTGCTCCGGGCCAGCGCTACCGGCGGGCTCTACGTCGTGTTGTCGTTCCTGGGCGATCTGATGCAGGCAACCGCGTTCGGTCCTCTCACCGGCCTCTTGCTCCTGGCCGCTTTCGTAGCGATTCCGCTCACTAAGTCGCGGGGACTTTCGGGCGTCCTAACCGGTGCACAGATGGTTGACTCACGTGAAATCGAACGACGCCGGGTGGCTGGCTTAGTGCCGGGACCGGCCTGGCGTTCGCAAACCACGACAGCAGCTGAGTGACGCGGGGTGCATGTGGCCGGCTCGAGGGGGGGTCTGCTTTCGGGCCGGCCACACTGTCCGCTCGGGCAAGCGGACGAGCGCACCCCCAAGGCCACTGACAACGAGCGGCCCAGGGTATTGCGCGTGACCGGCCGAGGAGGGGGTCTCAACACCTCATAGGCCGTGGCTGCTGCTCTGCATCCGGAATGCGCTCGGCAACCTGTCACTACTTAGTAGTGGCGCCACCCGACGGAACGTGTCATGGTCCAGGTCAGTTTCTTTTTTTATTTTTTTGCGCCTGGTTGCTACTTTTTGCCGGCCTTCAGATCCGAGACAACTTTGGCAATACGTCGTGCGCGGGTCTCAGCGGTCTTGGCGTCCCCGATCGGTTCCACGTACCGCCGCTGGGCACTGTAGTTGAGCGTCCCGTAGAAGGCTTTCGCGTCAGGGTCCGCGTCCAAGGCTGCAGCGAGATCGTCCGGAACTTCCACGACGCGCGGCTGGGTGTCCACCTCGAGACCCACCTCCACCGTGTCACCAGCGGCAGCGCCGGTCAGCTCGCGGTTCGCCGAACTGACGCCCACCATGTATTTCCCGCCCATCACCGCGATGCTGCTGCGGTAACTTTGGCCGTTGATGGTCACCACCACGGGAGGCTTTTTCCCGGCCCCAAGTGCATCCACGACGTCGGAGGGAACCTCGATGCCGGCTTTGTTGCCATCGCCCACGATGGTGGTTGTAAATTGCATGACCCAAGTATGCCGCCAGGAACCAGTAGACGCACCCCACCGGCAAGACTAGGTTTCTTATAACGCCCGGAACAGCCACCCCAAGGAGAGAGACCATGGACGAGCAGGACCTTCTGGAACGAATCCAGGCATTGGTGGAAGAGGAACATCATCTCCGCGACTCCGCAGGTTCAGAGACAGCCGGCGACGACAGCCGGGCACGCCTTGCCCACCTTGAAGCCCAGCTGGACCAGTGCTGGGATTTGTTGCGCCAGCGGCGTGCCAAGAAGGACGCCGGAGAGAACCCGGACGACGCCGAGGCCCGTCCTATCAGCGAAGTTGAGGGCTATCGGCAGTAGCTTTACCCCTCAGAAACCGGCCCTGGAATCTAGGCGCCTTCAAGTACCTGGCTGGTGGCCCACGCCAAGTACTTGGCGGCGTTGGCCACTGCGTCCGCAACATCCGGAACGCCATCTTTGCGCTGTGCGACGTCCAGCAACTGTGCCGCCGCCACGATCCCGTGCTTCGCCAGGTCCTCGGGCGTCACAGTGATACGGCCGGCTACTGCGATCACCGGAATGCCATGGACGCTCGCGGCATCTGCCAACGCAATCGGCGCCTTGCCCGTGAGCGACTGCTCATCCATGGACCCTTCACCGGTGATCACCAGATCGGCCTCACTCAAGTGCGAGGCGAGTCCAGTCAGCCCTGCCACCAGCGCGAAACCACCTTCCAGCGCGGCATCCGTGAATGCCAGGAACGACGCCGGGAACCCACCGGCCGCTCCGGCGCCCGGAACGTTCACGTCGCGCCCAGTGGTTTCCCGAAGGAGCGACGCCCAGTTGCGGAGTCCGGCGTCGAGCATTTCAACGGCGTCCTCATCCGCGCCCTTCTGCGGACCAAAAACATGCGCGGCGCCATCGGTCCCGTACAGCGGGTTTTGGACGTCGACGGCGATGCGGAACTTCACCGCCGACAGCCGGGGATCCAGCTCCGAGACATCCAAGGCTACGACGTCCGCGAGTGATCCGCCGCCCAGCGGCATCACGTTCCCGGCCGCATCCAGGGGCTTGAGCCCCAGCGCGCGCAAGGCGCCGCTGCCGCCGTCGGACATTGCTGAGCCGCCAACGCCGAGCACGATCTCGGTGGCACCGGCGTCCAGGGCAGCAGCGATGAGCTGGCCACAACCGTAGCTATGGGCGCGCAGGGAATTCCCGGGAGTCGGCTCCATATGCGCCAAACCGGAAGCCATGGCTGTTTCGATGACGGCCGTGACGCCGCCGAAAGAGTCTTTGCGGATCGCCCAGGACGCACCCACCGGCTTGAGGATGGGTCCCACAACTGCGTTGTTGCGCTCCTCGTAACCAGCGGCAATGGCAGCATCCAGCGTGCCCTCACCGCCGTCTGCCACCGGGAACTGCGTGGTCACAGCATCCGGGTAGACGCGCAAGGCGCCCTCGGCCATGGCTGACGCGGCTTCGGCGGCGGTCAGGGATCCCTTGAACTTGTCCGGGGCGATGAGGATACGCATGCGTCCATCTTGCCAGCTTTGCCCGGAAAGCGCTTGCCCGCCCGTAACCTAGCCGCTGATAACCCTCACCGGAGCACCCTCCAGCCACGCCTTCACGTCCTCGAACGCCTCGCCGTAGAACTTCCGGTAGCTCTCATGCGTCACGTACCCAATGTGCGGTGTGAGGACAGTCCGCGGGGAATGCAGCAGCGCGTGCCCGGCAGGAAGGGGCTCTTCCTCGAAAACATCCAGGGCAGCCCCACGGATCCAGCCCTCCTCCAAGGCACGGATCAGGGCCACCTCGTCAACCAACGGGCCCCGGGCAGTGTTGACCAACACCCCATCGGGACCCAGAAGGCGCAGTTCTTCGGAGCCCACAATGCCTTGGGTTCGCTCGGAGAGCCGCAGGTGCAGCGTCACGATGTCCGACTCACTGAAGAGTTCCTCTTTGCTGACCAGGCGGGCACCTGCTGCCTCGGCGGCCTCCGTGGTGAGGTTCTGGCTCCACGCGAGGACGTCCATGCCGAACGCTTGGGCGTACCCGGCCATGCGCTTGCCGATTTTCCCCAGGCCAACGATTCCGAGCGTCTTGCCTTCAAGTTCAAATCCGACGCCGGTCTGCCAGTCCCCCGCCCGCAGCGAGTTCTCCTCCACAGGCAGGTTCCGTGCGAAGGCGAGCAACAGGGCCCAGGTGAGCTCCGGCGCCGCGGCGGGTGATCCGCCCGTTCCGCACACCACGATGCCCCGTTCCGTAGCGGCTTCGAGATCGATCGCCGCATTCGCCATGCCCGTAGTGACCAGGAGCTTCAAGTTGGGCAACGAATCCAGGACATTTTGTGGAAACCGGGTCCGCTCACGCATCGCCACAATGATGTCGAACGGCGTCAACGCAGCCACGGCTTGGTCCTCCGAAAGGAAAGGTGCGCTGAAGACGCTGACCTTCACGCCGTCGTCGGGCAGTGAATCCCACGGTGCATAATCCCCGGAAACCTGCTGGTAATCATCAAGAATGGCTAAACGGAACTGGGTCACGGCAATCTCCTCCCCACAGCGGCTGGTGGTACTGAACACCATCTCACGTTAGGTTTTTGAGTGTGAGCCAAAATGTGACCTCCACCATGCCCAAGCCCGAGCACCCCCGCCCACAAATGGTCCGTGAGAACTGGATGAACCTCAACGGCACCTGGGGTTTTGAGATCGACGCCGGAGACTCCGGCGTCGATCGTGGGCTCACAACGCGCGAACTGAACAGCGAGATTCTGGTTCCTTTCGCGCCCGAGTCGGCACTTTCCGGGGTTGGGCACGTCGACTTCATGGAAGCCGTCTGGTACCGGCGAACGGTCACCATCCCGCAGGAGTGGGCAGCGCACAATGTGCTCCTCCACTTCGGCGCTGTGGACCACGACGCAACTGTCTGGGTGAATGGAGTCGAGGTTGCGCGGCACCGGGGTGGTTTCACGCCGTTCACCGCCGACTTGGGCGGAGTAGTAGAGCCCGGCGCGGACGCAGTGATAGTGGTGCGCGCCCGGGACTCACGGCACGGGATGCAGGCACGCGGCAAGCAGGCAACCTGGTACAACAACACGCACTGCCAATACACGCGCACCACCGGAATCTGGCAGACCGTGTGGATGGAAGCCGTGCCCGAGGTCTACATAAAACGCCTCCGAATGACCCCCAACCTGGCCGACTCAAGCATCACCGTGGAAGTCCCGATCAGCCGGAACCGGCGCGGACACACAGTCACGGCAGTTCTCAGCGATAAGGAAGAACTGCGGATTGAAGCGCAGGCCAAGGCGGACCTGGACCTCACACCATCGCTCCGGCTCACCATTCCCGCCGATGCACTGCGCCCATGGTCGCCGGAAGACCCGTTCCTTTACCACCTTGAAGTGAGCGTGCGGGACAGCGCCGGCGAGATTGTGGATTGCGTGAGCAGCTATGCCGCCATCCGCTCGATCGCCCTGGACGGCAAGGTTGTCCGCATCAACGGCAATGCGGTTTTCCAGCGGCTGGTCCTGGACCAGGGCTACTGGCCGGACTCCTTGATGACCGCACCCGATGAAGCCGCCTTGGTCAAGGACATCGAACTGTCCATGGCAGCCGGATTCAACGGTGCCCGATTGCACCAGAAGGTTTTCGAAGAACGATTCCTCTACCACGCGGACCGGCTGGGCTACCTGGTGTGGGGCGAATTCGGTGACTGGGGCGTGTCAGGCGGCGGCACCATCGGCCACAACCAACAACCGACGGCCAGCTTCGTGGCGCAGTGGTTGGAAGTCCTGCAGCGCGATTACAACCACCCATCCATCGTCGGCTGGTGCCCCCTCAATGAAACCCACCAGGTGCTGCACGACCGCCTCACCGTGCTGGACGACGTCACCCAGGCCATGTTCCTGGCCACCAAACTCGCCGACCCCACACGGCCCGTGATCGACGCGTCCGGCTACTCCCACCGGATCCGGGAAACAGACATCTACGACTCCCACTCCTACGAACAAGACCCCGACCGTTTCCGCATGGAACAGCAGGGCCTTGCCGACGGAAAGCCGTACATCAACAAGAAGGCCGACGGCGAGGAGTATTCCGTGCCCTACGCCGGGCAGCCGTACTTCGTCTCCGAATTCGGCGGGATCTGGTGGAACGAGGCCGAAGCCCGGCAGGCAGCGGGGGCGGCAGGCACCGACGTCGAAAGTTCCTGGGGTTACGGCCAGCGGGTCAGCAGCGAGGAGGAGTTCTACACCCGCTTCGACGGGCTCTGTGGCGTCCTGCTGGAAAATCCGGACATGTTTGGTTACTGCTACACCCAGCTGACCGATGTGTTCCAGGAGAAGAACGGAATCTTCACCTTTGATCGCAGCCCCAAGTTCGATCTCGAGAGGATCCGGGCCAGCCAGCTCCGGAGGGGCTAGACCCACTGCCCCCGGCGGATCAGGACTTCCTTGAGCAGATCCAGGCGGTCGGACACGATCCCGTCCACGCCAAGATCCAGGAGCCGCTCCATCTCGGCGGGATCGTTGATGGTCCACACATGCACCTGCCTGCCAACGCGGTGGGCACGGCGTATGAATCCAGCGGTCACTACCGGCAACCGCCCGTACCGGACAGGGACCTGAAAAACGTCGACGCCGGTCAACAACCTGCGTGCCAAACCCGTCGGCAGCACGGGGCCAAGAAGGACAAACAACGCAGTCAATGAGCTCCCGGCAGAAGATGCCACCCGACGCGACAGCTTCGCCAAGACTGCCCTGCGCCGCCTGTCCGAGAAACTGGTGACCAGGACACGGTTGTGGACGCCGTGCCTTTCGATCGCCGAAGCCAGGGCAACAACCGAGTTCCAGTCTTTGACGTCAAGGTTCAAACGGGCATCCGGCAAAGACATCACCAGCTCATCAAAAGTTGGCACCGGCTCCACACCGCCGATCCGGGCCCGGGCCACCTCCGCGGCGGTCAGCTCCGAAATCCTGCCGGTCGAGTCGGTGACCCGGTCCAAGGATGAGTCGTGGAAGACCAGCAGAACATCATCGGACGTGGTGTGGACATCCGTTTCCAGGTGCACGGTCCCGAGCTCCACGGCAGCCTTAAACGCCGCCATGGAATTCTCCAGCCCCTCCCGGGAAAAGCCGCGATGAGCCAAGGCCAAGGGTCCTGACGAACCGTCCTTGCGGAGGAAATAGGGCAGCGTCACACCCGTAGCGTAGCCCATCGCGAAAGTGGAGCTAGCCCTCCTGCTGGAGCGCCGCCGTCGTCTGCGGAACGATCTCCACGCCGTCGCTGATGTGGACGAGCGTCCGGCCGCGGCCGCCGTCGAGCTCCACCCACACGGCGGTGGCGTCGCCGGTGACGGCGTCAATCACACCCGCCGACTCGTACCCCGGTGTGAGCGTTACGCTGACGCGGTCGCCCTGGCGCAAGGAACGCCAGTGGTGATCCGGTTCGATGCGCCGCAGCGGCGCTGTGTTGAAATCGTTGATCCTGCGCTTGGCCATGATTCCCCCTGCATTTCGACTGGTAGACACGATGCGAACGGGTCCGTGGCTGGAAGCCTACGGGCGCAAGGTGAACGCCGGTTGTATGGAGGCTGGGAAGTCGGTGACAGCCCGAAACTGCAAGACTAGGGGCATGACTGTGTTGATAGCCGGCTGCGGCGACCTTGGAACGGAAACCGGGCTTCGCTTCGCTGCGGCAGGCCACGAGGTTGTGGGCTTGCGCCGTTCCCCCGGGAAGCTGCCCCCCGAAATCCGTGGCGTGTACGCGGACCTCGCCACGGACGTGCCGGAATTGCCGGCAGATGTGGACATTGTGGTGGTGGCCGTCGCCGCCGACGCCTCCACAGAAGAGGCCTATCGCGCGGCCTACCTGAACGGCGTGAAGAACGTCCTGGACGCCCTCGAACGGCAATCCATTGAACCGCGGCGGATCCTCTTCGTCTCCTCCACTGCCGTGTATAAGGATTCCGGCGGGGCTGTTGTGGACGAGACGACACCCACGGAACCCACGCGATTCAGCGGAAAGGTGCTGGCGGAGGCGGAGGAGCTGCTGTTCACCCGGACGCGCGGAACGGGCACCCAGCCAATCTCCCTCCGGCTCGGCGGGATCTACGGCCCGGGGCGCACCCGGCTGATCGACCAGGTCCGGAGCGGCACGGCTGTCATCCCCGCGCAGCCCCGGCACACCAACCGTGTCCACAGGGACGACGCTGCCGCCATGATCGTCCACCTCACCACCATGGAGGCCACCCCGGACCAGGTCTACGTGGGTGTTGATGATCACGCCGCCGAAATGGGCGACGTCATGCGGTTCCTCGCGGCCGAACTGGACTGTCCGGAACCCCCGACGGCGGCACCTGAGAGCGCGTCCGACGCCGGCCCCGGCGACAAGCGCTGCTCCAACAAACGGCTCCGGGCGACGGGTTTCGAGTTCACGTTCCCGAGCTACAAAGAGGGGTACCGCGCGTTGCTTTCCGGCGAGGGCGTACGCCACCCGTGAAGCGCGTGCTGCGTGCCACAGGAAAGCAGGGATGGGGGCTGGCCTACTTCGCAATGCAGGCGGTTGCCGGGCTGGCTTGGTGGACCCTGGTTTTCCTGCAGCCTTCGGTGCGCGCAGCCACCCTGGGCAGCCTCGACCCCATCGCTGTAGCCGCCCTCGACGTTCCCCTTTTCGTGCTCTGTTCGGCCCTCGCGGCTTGTGGCATCAGGGCCGCAGCCGTGGTGGCCACGGGCTGGACGGCCTTGGTGGCAGCCGCGCTGGCTGTCTACTCCACATTCACCACGGAAGCGGGCCTGGGCGTCCTGATGATGATTGCCGCCACGGCCTGCTCAGGCCTGGCGCTCTGCCTTGTCCTGCTGGGGCGGGTTCCCACGGACTGGATCATCCGCGGTCCCTTCGCGTTCCGTTCTGCTGCTTCGAGCCGCCCCGCGTCGGCCCACGTAAGTGCAACCATCGGGCAAATGATCCTGTTCTGGGGCTTCTTCCTTGGTGCAGTCCCGCTGGTCATCTCGTGGCTGGAACGTCGCTGGATGGTGTACCTGCCCTTCCCGCAGTCTGTCGCCACCGCGGGCGCCGTGATCTTGATGCTGGCGAGCGTTCTTGGGGTTGCTTCCGCGGTGACCATGTCGTCCCGGGGCCGTGGCACACCGCTGCCATCGGCCATGCCCAACCACTTGGTCATCGCGGGGCCGTACAGGTGGGTTCGTAATCCGATGGCGGTCGCCGGCATCGCCCAAGGCGTGGGAGTGGGCCTCATCCTGGGGTCCTGGCTCGTGGTCGCCTACGCGATGATCGGCTCTTTGGTGTGGAACTACGCCGTTCGACCGCTCGAAGAAGCAGACCTCGAAAACCGCTTTGGAGCCGAATTCCGCCGGTACCGTTCGTCAGTGAGCTGCTGGGTCCCGCGCGTCGGGCGGAACTAGACCCGCTGCTCTGTCAGCTTCGCCTCGAGAACCTGGGCCACGCCGTCGTCGTCGAAATGCGGCGCCTGCTGGCCCGCGGCGAGGATGGCTTCCGGATGTCCGCTGGCCATGGCATAACCGTGGCCGGCCCAGCGCAGCATCTCAATGTCATTGGGCATGTCCCCGAACGCCACAACATCGGCGGCGTCGATCCCCAGCGACTCGGCGTACTTGGCCAGGGTGACGGCTTTGTTGATGCCCGGTACGGACATCTCCAGCATCGCGGTCCGCGGAGCTGAGTGCGTGGTGGACACGAGATGCGCAACAGCCGGCTGCACCTCTGCCAGGAACTCGTCAGGCGTCCCCTTGCGGGTGATGGCAAGGAACTTTACGACGGCGTCATCCGCCGTGAGCGTCTGGTCCAGCGGTTTGGGGGTGAACTCGGAAAGCAGTTCGCTGGTTTCGTTCTCGATGAAGCCCGGCTCCAACTGGAAGCCGGTGAGCGTCTCCACGGCGAACAGCGCGTCAGGCCTGATGGACTTGATGATCCGGCGGGCCTCGAACACTGATTCAGCATCGAGGACGCACGAGGAAAGTGCCTGCTCCGTTTCCAAATCCCACACCACGGCACCGTTGGAACAGATCACGATTCCACTGTGCCCCAACTGTTCCTGAAGCGGGTACAACCAGCGCGGTGGTCGACCCGTAACGAAGACGAGCTCCACTCCAGCATCGCGGCATGCTTGGAACGCCTTGATGGTCCGGTCGCTGATTTTTCCATCGTGACCGAGGATGGTGCCGTCAATATCGCTTGCTACGAGCCGCATCATGCCAGTCTACGTTGGAGCGAAACAGGCGGCTGCGCACCGCAAAGCCTCCACATTTTCAAAACCGGGAGCATAGGCTGAGTTGATGAGTGACAAGACCATGAGCGAAGAACACAGCACACGCGGCGCGTACGTCACCGGCGGTGAATTCACCCGCGACACCAACTACATCGAGGACCGCATCACCCGCGATGGTGCTGCCGGGCCAAACGGGGAAACCGGCTGGCCTGTGGAGCCGGGGCGCTACAGGCTGGTCGCGGCGCGCGCCTGCCCGTGGGCCAACCGCTCTGTGATCGTGCGGCGGCTGCTGGGACTTGAGGATGTCATCAGCCTTGGCCAGCCCGGCCCCACCCACGATGCCCGCTCCTGGACCTTCGACCTTGATCCCGGCGGCAAAGACCCCGTGCTGGGGATCGAGCGCCTGCAGGAGGCCTTCTTCCGCCGTTTCCCGGACTACCCCCGCGGCATCACGGTCCCGGCCATCGTAGATATCCCCAGTGGGCAAGTAGTCACCAATAACTACCCGCAGATCACGATCGACTTTTCCACTGAATGGACAGAAT
The DNA here is from genome assembly GCF_014647595.1 of Paenarthrobacter histidinolovorans. GTDB lineage: Bacteria > Actinomycetota > Actinomycetes > Actinomycetales > Micrococcaceae > Arthrobacter > Arthrobacter histidinolovorans. Next base: position 88,544 of record NZ_BMPM01000005.1, read on the forward strand.
TCCACCGCCCGGGAGCACCGCAGCTGTACCCGGAGCACCTCCGCGAGGAAATCGACCAGGTCAACAAGCGCGTATTTACCGAGGTCAACAACGGCGTCTACCGGTGCGGGTTCGCAGGATCACAGGAAGCCTACGACGCCGCCTACACGCGCCTGTGGAATGCCTTGGACTGGTTGGAGGAACGGCTGTCAACGCAGCGTTACCTGGTGGGTGATTCCATCACCGAGGCTGACGTCCGGCTCTTCACCACCCTGGCGCGCTTCGACGCCGTCTATCACGGGCACTTCAAATGCAACCGGAACAAGCTCAGCGAAATGCCGGCGTTGTGGGGCTATGCAAGGGACCTGTTCCAGACACCCGGCTTCGGGGACACCATCGACTTCGTCCAGATCAAGCAGCACTACTACATCGTCCACGAGGACATCAACCCCACGCAGATTGTGCCCGGGGGCCCTGATCTTTCCGGCTGGCTCACGCCCCACGGACGGAAATCCCTGGGCGGCAGCCCGTTCGGGGACGGCACTCCCCCGGGGCCAGTGAAAGCCGGCGAAGAAGTAGCGCCGGGGCATGGCGCCGGCTAGCCACTTCTGCGTGTCACGCCGTCCCGTGGTTAAGCTCGGCGCGCGTTGGCGGGTTGGCGCCGGCGCGTGAAACGGTCACCGCGGCCGCGCGTGCTGCGTGGTCCATGATTGCGGCGAGCGTTTCGGCGGGCAGTGCCCTCAGTGCCTCGCGGTTCTGAGCCCCGTCCAGCCCGTGATCCACAATCGCGGACAGCAGCCCTGCCATGAACGAGTCCCCGGCGCCCACGGTGTCCACCACGTCCACAGTCGGAGCGGGAACCTCGGTTTCACCCGCCCGGGTAATGCCCCACGGCCCACGTGAACCGCGCGTCACCACCACCAGGGCCGGCCCTTCGTCGCCGCCCAGGGACAGCCAGCGACGCGCGGACTCGGTTGGATCGACGCCGGGATACAACCATTCAAGGTCCTCGTCCGAGGCCTTCACGACGTCGGCCAGCGCCACGAAGCGCTCAGCTTGCGTCCGCGCGTACTCAACATCCGTGATGATGCTTGGGCGGCAGTTGGGATCGTAGCTGATGGTGCTGTTCGGGTGGGCATGCTCGACGGCGGCAAGAACCTCCGCCGCGCCGGGCTCCAGGAAGGTGGCTATGGAGCCGGTGTGCAGCAAGGTGGCACCCTGCAGCATGAGGGGCAGCCGCCCGGCGAGTCCGGGCAACTCCCAGGTGAGGTCGAAAGCGTAGGTGGCTGCGCCGTCGTCGTCTATTTGCGCGGTGGCCACGCTGGTTGCTTTGTCATCGGGCGGAACCGGGACCATCACGGAGCTCGAGCGCAGATGCGCTGCGACGGAGTCTCCGTAGGCGTCCTTGCCGTAGCGGCCGATGAACTGCACCGGGTGGTCCAACCTTGCCAAGCCCACGGCAACGTTGAGCGGGCTGCCGCCAACGTGGGCCTCAATTCCAGAGGAGCGTTGGACGACGTCTACCAGGGCCTCACCAATGACAGTCAGCATGGGTCAACTCTGCCAGAGGACAACTGCCGCAGCCCAACAATTACGACAACAGTCGCTGCACCAACTCGCGGCACTTCTTGTACGCGACCGCCTTGGGGTCAATGAGGTCGAAGTGGTCGCCCGGAACCCGCAGCAACTGGGCCGAACTCCCCGCTGCCGTGGCCGCGGCAACGTAGGCCTCGGACTGGCTTGCAGGAACGTCCTCGTCTTCCGTGGCGTGCACGGCGTAGACGGGGACGTCAATCGGCAGGGAACTCATGGGGTCAGCGTATTTATGCCGTTTGGGGAATCTTGCCGAATCCCCGCCCATGAGGTTGCAGACAGCGCCGTTGCTGAGGTTCAGCTTCTCGGCTGCCGCAAGGTTCAGCAGGCCTGATTGGCTCACCACTCCCGTCAGGTGCACGGCATTGTCCTCCGGTGCCCTCTGGAGCTGACGGTCGGCGTCGGGGGCGCCGATGTCCGAGAGGCGGTGCCTGCCCGCAGCCCATACCGCGAGGTGGCCGCCGGCCGAGTGGCCGAGTGCCACCACTTTGCCGAGCTGGAGGTCGTGGTCCCCGGCTATCTGCGAGAGGTGGTCGATGCCGGCGAGGATGTCCTCGAATGTATGGGGCCAACCACCGCCGTTCCCGGCACGCCGGTATTCGAGGTTCCAGGCGGTGATTCCATGCGCTGCGAGGTCCCGCGCCAGCGGTTCGCCGAGCTCCGCACCGTATTGCGAGCGCCAGTATCCGCCATGGATTACAACGGCTATTCCACCGGCCACAGCTGATGCGCCGCGATGGTTTCCGTTGTTCGGTTCAGGTATGAAGAGTTCGCCCCACTGACTGGGGTGTTCGCCGTAGCTGTACTTGTGCCGCAACATTGCGCCCTCCTTTGTACTGAGCCTATCGTGACGGTTCCGTAGTTTGGCTAGAGGCACCCCGACGGCGGGTGGCCCGGTTCACTGTCGCAGCCGCCACGTAAGCTGGGGGCATGGCAAGCAATTGGGACAGCCTGGACCAGGCCCAGCGGGATGCAGTGGATGCGAATGTGGCTCTCTATGAGCGTGTCCGCCCTGCTCTGAAGCGGGTCACACGGGACGTGCTGCTGACCCTGCGGGACATGTTGAACGACGCCGAAGTCACCCCTTTGTTCGTCACCGGCCGGACCAAGACCGTTGAGTCGTTCCGCGAAAAGATTTCCCGCACGGATGATCCCTTGGAGCCGGGTGGGCCACGGGTGCTCAAGTTCCCGGACCCTTTCCGCACGTTGAACGACATGGTCGGCATCCGGGTGATCACCAAGCTCCCGGCGGAAAACGCCGCCGTGGCCAACATCATCAAGCGGCAGCGGCAGCTCTTCGACTGCCGTGGCGACCGCGAGAAGGACATCGGTTCCATCGAATCCGGGACCTACGGGTACTCCAGCCGGCACCTCATCCTGCGCACCATCCAGAATGAAACCGTCAAGGAGTACCAGCACGTCTTCAACCCGGACATGCCCGCCAACGGCAGCTATTTCTTTGAATGCCAGATCCGCACAGTTTTTGCGCATGCCTGGAGCGAGATCGAGCACGACATCCGTTTCAAGGCGGAGGACCCGCGCGCATGGACGCCGCATTTCGACCGGCAGTTCACGGCAACGGCCGCCATGCTGGAAACCGTGGAGAGCGCCTTTGCCGATCTCCACGAACGGTACGAGGAAGTCCGCGGCTACTGGGACCTGGAGGGCGAGGGCGGCTCACCGTTGACTCCCAACCGGGTTCGTGACGTCTGGCGTACGCTCCTGCCGCACGTTGACCGTAAAGTTGATGACGACTGGGGATGGGCCGCCGAGCTGCTGGCTGCCCACGGACTCACCAAGACCGTGGAGCTGGCCGGGCTTCTCAGCGCCAACCGGATCACCGAGGTCCGCAAGGCCCTGGACCATCGCTACTCACCCGGCCCTGACCGCCTCCTGGACGACCTCCTGCTGTGGCAGTACGGAACCGAACACATCGATCTCACTGCTGAGGCGCCCGACGCCGTTCCGCACCCGCGGCGCGACAGCCTCCAGCGGCGTCTTAAGCAGATTGAGCGCTACCGCCAGACTGCACTGTAAGAAACCTGCCCTGTAAGGACCCATGACTCCCGAGCAACTCATGTCACTGCGGGCGACCTTCCGCTCGCCCCGCCGGCTGCTGACGGAGTCCCTCGCGGGTCTCGTGGTGGCCTTGGCTTTGATCCCGGAAGCGATCGCATTCTCGGTAATCGCCGGAGTGGATCCCCGTATCGGCCTGTTCGCGTCGTTCACCATGGGCGTGGTGACGGCGCTGGTGGGTGGCCGCCCGGCCATGATTTCCGCCGCGACGGGAGCCGTGGCGTTGGTGATCGCCCCCGTCATGAAGGAGCACGGCCTCGACTACCTGATCGCCACGATCATCCTGGCGGGCGTCTTCCAGATCATCCTGGCCGTCCTCGGAGTGACGCGTTTGATGCGGTTCATTCCCCGCTCGGTGATGATCGGCTTCGTCAACGCCCTGGCCATCCTGGTTTTCATGTCCCAGATGCCCGAACTCTTCAACGTGCCGTGGATGGTCTATCCGATTGTCATTGTCGGTTTGGTGATCGTGTTCGGGCTGCCGCGGCTGACCACTGCCATTCCTGCACCCTTGGTGGCGATCGTAGCCATCACACTGGTGACGGCCCTGGGCAACATCGACGTTCCCACCGTCAGCGACAAAGGCGAGCTTCCGGACAGCCTGCCCGGCTTCTTCCTGCCCAACGTTCCACTGAACCTGGAGACGTTCCAGATCATTGCGCCGTTTGCCCTCTCCATGGCGCTGGTGGGTCTGCTGGAATCCCTCATGACCGCCAAACTGGTAGACGACATCACGGACACGCGTTCCAACAAAACCCGGGTGTCGTGGGGGCAGGGCGTGGCCAACATCGTCACCGGTTTCCTGGGTGGCCTGGGTGGTTGCGCGGTGATCGGGCAGACCATGATCAACGTGAAGGGATCAGGTGCCCGGAGCCGGCTCTCGACCTTCCTGGCCGGCGTGTTCCTGCTGATCCTGGTGGTTGTGCTCGGTGACATCGTTGGCATGATTCCGATGGCAGCTTTGGTGGCCGTGATGATCTTCGTTTCACTGATCACGTTCGACTGGCACTCCGTTCGGCCCTCAACGTTGAAGCGGCTGCCCAAGTCCGAGACCGCCGTCATGATCCTTACCGTTGCCGCCGTGGTGGCGACGCACAATCTGGCGGTGGGTGTCGGCGTCGGCGTCCTGGCCGCCATGGTGCTGTTCGCCCGGCGGGTGGCGCATTTCGCTACGGTGGAACGGACTGAACTGGAGCTGAACGGCGAGAGGGTTGCGACGTACACGGTGGATGGTGAGCTGTTCTTCGCTTCCTCCAACGATCTGTATACGCAGTTCGACTACGCAAAGGATTCCTCAGACGGCATAGATCGAGTGGTCATAGATCTCCATGGCTCGCATATTTGGGATGCTTCCTCCGTATCGGTGCTGGATTCGGTGACGGAGAAGTACCGGAACCATGGCCGCGAGGTGGAGTTCATCGGGCTGAATGAGGCCAGCGTCCGCATGCGTGAGCGCCTGGCAGGGAAGCTCAACCCCTAACCCGACTGAGTCGCAGTTCAGGTCGTTCCCAGCGCTCAAAACGGCCTTAACTGCTACTTAGTTGGGTGGGGAAACAGCGGTCATCTGACATATACGCCTGCCTGCAAGTAAAGAATTCGTTGTGGTTGCCGGCCGGATGTGAGCATGGATGAATGCTTGAGGCAACCAATAACGCACCAGACTCTGAACAAAAAGCCGCGCCTGTGAATGCCGCCCTCGCCGCTGAGGCAAGGATTGCGCGGATCGCGGTCACGGTGTTCCCACTCCTCGTTGTGGCTGCCGGCGTCCTTGGCTTCCTCGTCCCGGACCTCTTCAAGCCCATGGGCGTCTCAGTTCCCTATTTGCTGGGGGTCATCATGTTCTGCATGGGCCTGACCTTGACCCCTCCGGACTTCGCGTCAGTAGCACGGCGTCCGTGGGCGGTAGCGCTGGGTATCGTGGCACATTACGTGATCATGCCCGGCGCCGGCTGGCTCATTGCCGTGCTGCTGCAACTGCCTCCTGAACTGGCAGTGGGGCTCATCCTGGTGGGCTGCGCACCGTCAGGTACGGCCTCCAACGTGATGGCGTTCCTGGCCAAGGGCGATGTTGCACTGTCTGTTGCTGTCGCGTCCGTTTCCACGTTGATCGCGCCTCTGGTGACGCCGGCCTTGACGCTGTTCCTCGCCGGTTCGTTCCTCCACATCGACGCCGGGGCCATGGTCCTGGACATCGTCAAGACGGTGCTGCTTCCCGTCATCGCCGGCCTCCTGGCGAGGTTGTTCCTCTCGAAGCTCGTCGCGAAGGTGCTTCCGGCACTTCCGTGGGCATCCGCCGTCGTGATTTCGCTGATCGTCGCGATCGTGGTGGCAGGCAGTGCCAGCAAGATCGTGGCCGCAGGCGGCATCGTGTTCCTTGCTGTGGTTCTCCACAATGGCTTCGGCCTGGGCCTCGGCTACCTGGCCGGCAAACTCGGCCGTCTGGATGACAAGGCGCGCCGTGCGTTGGCGTTCGAGGTCGGCATGCAGAACTCTGGCCTGGCCGCCACCCTGGCCACCGCGCACTTCGGTGCGCTGGCTGCGCTGCCGTCCGCCGTGTTCTCGCTGTGGCACAACGTTTCCGGCGCGATCGTTGCGGCCTGGCTGGCGCGCCGCCCGCTGAAGGACTGACATTGGCCGGGGGTCTTGACGCCGCACTTGCATTTTGCAAGTATGGCCGCATGAGCCTCTTTATTACCTGCCCCGTTGAGAGCGTTGAGCGTTCGACCGCCTTCTATACCGCCCTCGGTTGGACTCTCAACACCGAGATGTCCGATCACAACGTGTCATGTTTCGCGATCGCGCCCGAGCAGTACGTCATGCTCGGCAGCCGCGAAATGTACGCCAGCGTGGGGGGCGCCGAAGAACTGGTCGGCGGACCCGATACTCCCTCGAAGGTCACGGTCTCGTTCGACCTCGGCAGCCGCGAGGCGGTAGACGAACTCACAGAACGCGCCGGCGCCGCCGGTGGGCGGATCGGCGACACCGACGACTACCCCTTCATGTACCAGCGCCAATTCGACGACCCCGATGGCTACCACTACTCACCGTTCTGGATGAAGCCGGACACCGATCCGACCGCGTGAGCAACCTCGCCGCGGCCCTCGACGTCGTCGGCTCACGGTGGGCTCTGCTCATCGTGGAACGGCTGCTCGACGGGCCACAGCGCTACGGCGATCTGCAGCGGGACCTCGGAGTGCCGACCAACATGCTCGCGACGCGCCTGCGCGAGCTCGAAGCCGCCGGGGTACTGTCCCGCCTGCCCCTGCGCCACAACACCCGCGCCTACGCGCTGACCGACAGGGGGCGGGCCCTGGGCGAAGCGATCAACGCGCTGGCCCGTTGGGGCGAGGACTTGCCTGGGAACGACGCGGACTAGCGGTGCCGCGCCGTTGCGAACATCCTGGTTTTCAGCACCAGGGCTGAGATCCTGCCGTTACGGAGCCGCCGTCGTGGTGCCGTCTGTCGTGGTGCCGTCCGTCGTGGTGCCGTCCGTCGTGGTGCCGCGACGGTGCAGCTTCCACGGAGAGGCGACCCGGACGCCGTCGGCAGGGGCTGTTCCCTCCAAACGGTCAAGCAGCATCCGGACCACCTTCTCGAAAATGGGATCAGGCCCCACAGTGGTCAGCGCCGGATCGAACTCCTGCCCTTCGGTAGAGTTCCCCACCCCGACGATCTGCACGTCCTCGGGCACGCGGAGTCCCAGCCTGAAAGCTGCCCGTATGGCCTGGAGCGCTTCCATGTCGTCGGTGCAGAGGATGGCGGTGGGGCGGACGGGCAGCTGCAGCAATTCAAGCGCCGACTGATACGCCTCGGCCGGGCGGTGATGCGATGTCCTGATGAGGGACTGATCGAGTGGAATGCCGGCGTTATCAAGCCCCTTGGCGTAGGCAGCGAAGCGACTCTTGGGCCGGTCGGGGGAATCGGACCGGCGAATACACGCGATCCTTCGATGCGACGCAGTGAGGAACTCCATGCAGTCGGCCAGCCCGGCCTCGGTTTCGGGGGCAAGGACATCAAACCCGGCAGGATTCATGGTTTCCGAAATCACCACCTGGGCTACGCCACGGCGAGCAAGTTCGGTGACGGTTTCGTCCTCCGTTTTCGCTTCCGGGAAATAGCCGATGATGACACCGTCCGCACCACCGGACATCATGAACTTCCGCCAGTCCTCGCCCAGGAGGATCACCGGCTGGTAGCCGCGCTCCGGAAGAATGTTCGCCGCCGCAGTGGCCAACGCCCGGTCCCACGGCCACTCGAGGTTTCCAATCGCGACGGCCACCACGTCAGTTTTGCCCCTCCGCATCCCGCGCGCGGCCTGGTTGGGAACGTAGCCCAACTCCTTCACGGCCGACAGGACGCGGTCCTGGGTCGGCTGGCTGATCCGGGTGGTACCGCCGTGACGGCCGGAAAGCACGTAAGAGACGGTTGTAAGCGATACGCCCGCTGCCGTAGCAACATCCCGGATGGTGGGCTTGAATCCCTTGCTCACAGCGGCTCCTGACAGACGATTGATTCTTGAACTCTATCTTCACCAAGGTGGACTCCCCTTGACGCACTTAGTTGTGAACGTTAACAATTGCGGGAGCCAACAAGTATTCAAAAGGGAAGAATTCAATGAAGAACTGGGCAGGAAACCTTGAGTATTCGTCCGCGGGCATCCAGCGCCCCGCCTCGGTTGATGAGCTGCGTGAGCTCGTGGCACAGGCGACACAAATCAAGGCCCTTGGTTCCCGGCATTCGTTCAATACGGTCGCGGACACCCCTGGAACCCACGTCCTTTTGGATGCCCTCCCCCAGGAAATCGTCCTCGACCGCGAAAAGGGCACGGTAAAGGTCAGCGGTGGCATCAGCTACGGTGCCTTGGGCCGCTCGCTTGAAGAGCAGGGTTACGCCATCCACAACCTCGCCTCCCTGCCCCACATCTCCGTTGCGGGCGCCATCCAAACCGGCACCCACGGCAGTGGAGTCAACAACCCCTCCCTGGCTGCCGCCGTCGTAAGTGTCGACCTTGTGCGCGCCTCAGGCGAGCTGGTCACCCTCACCGCCGACGACGACGAATTCCTCGCCAGCGTGGTTGGCGTGGGAGCCCTTGGCATTGTGACAGGACTGGAGCTTGCCGTCCGGCCCAGCTACGAGGTCCGGCAACGCGTGCTCACCGATCTGTCCTGGGATGCGGCGTTGGCGAATTTCGAAACCATCGCTTCCAGTGCCTACAGCGTCAGTTTCTTCACGAACTACACGGGCGACACCATCGCGCAGGTCTGGGTCAAGGCCTTGGACACCGAAGCTCCCCTGACGGACTTGTTCGGTGCGACACCGGCGACGGCTGCCCTGCATCCACTGCCGGACATGTCAGCCGAGAACTGCACCGAGCAACTGGACGTCGCCGGCAAGTGGTTGGACCGTTTGCCGCACTTCCGCCACGAATTCACCCCGAGCAACGGAGAGGAGCTGCAGAGCGAATTCCTCCTCCCCCTGGAACATGCACCAGCCGCTTTGGACGCCGTTCGAGGCCTCGCGGACAAGCTGGCACCGCTGCTGTTCATCTCCGAAATCCGCACGATCGCTGCCGACGACTTCTGGCTCAGCCCGTTCTACCACCAGCAAAGCGTGGCCCTGCACTTCACCTGGAAGCCGATGCAGCCCGACGTCGAGGCCGTACTCCCTGAGCTCGAAGCAGCCCTGCGTCCATTTGGTGCACGGCCGCACTGGGGCAAGCTCTTCACACCCGGCGAGTACGACTTCCCGGCCCTTTACCCGCGGTTCGAGGACTTCCGGGCACTGGTCAAGGCCAACGATCCCACGGGCAAGTTCCGGAATGCCTTGCTGGACAGCGTGCTGGGCGTGACTGTTACGTCATAGCTTGTCGGGCCGCGGCCACAATCCCGGGGTCTGTGGCGTCGAGTTCCTGCGCCCCGCCACCGGGGCCTGCAGGGTAGGGGTCGTCGTAACTTGTACGCGCCGAGAGGTGCACGGCCGCAACTCCTGCCTCCACGAGCGCGGGGATGTCTTCAACGCGCACGCCTCCGCCGGCCATGATCTGCACGCCGATCGGCGCCGTGCGGACCATGTCCGCCAGCATTTCCAGTCCGTGGATGCTCCGAACCGCGCCGCCGGACGTGAGAACACGGCCCACACCGGTCCCTTCCAGCGCGGCAAGTTCGGCCAAGGCGTCCCGGCTTGCGTCCAGGGCGCGGTGGAACGTCACGGGGAGCTCTCCAGCGGCGTCGACGAACCGGCCCAGCGCCGCGAGATCAATCCGGCCATCGGGAGTGAGTGCACCCACCACCACGCCGCCCACTCCGGAATCCCTGACAGCGGCGATGTCCGCGCACATGGTGCGGACGTCGTCGTCGGAATAGACGTAGCCGCCGCCCCGGTTCCTTACCAACACGTGGACGAAGCCCGCCGGGGCGGCGTCGACGGCCAACCGCACGGTGCCCATGGACGGTGTCAGGCCACCAACACCCAAGGCAGTGCAAAGCTCCACCCGGGTGGCCCCGCCCTCCAACGCTGAACGCACCCCTGCAACGTCCTGGACCGCAATCTCAAGATCGATCATCAGCGGCGGTGCACCACGGCCGACAAAGCCGGTTGGGTGTCTGTGTCGGTGAAGGGGAAGACGCCGTCGGCCAAGTGGGAGTGGCCGAGTCGGAGCAGGTCCTGGTCCACCCCTCCCGGAGTAAGGGCGAGTTTCCAGCCTGCAGCGGCGTCGTAGAGTTCCGGTTCCAGGTAGCCGATCTTGACCACGAAGATGTCGAACGACGCCGGGTCCAGGCCGAGCTTGGTGAAGTCGCCGATGTGGTGGAACGGCTTGCGGCGTTCGGTCAGGATGGCGAACACGTTGCCTGATTGGACCACTGCCTGGGTGCCGGCTACGGGATCCCCTTCAGTGATGGAGAAGACCGTGCCCTGAAGCCGGACCGGACCGTGCGCGTTGGCGTCCACACGGGCTCCGGCTTCAACGTCGATTTCACCTCCGACGCCGGCGGCCACGGCGGCGTCCACCGCACCGGCGTCGAAAATGGATGCGTGCACCAGGCGGAAAGGACCGGCCGCGAGTTCCGGGCTGGTGACAAGTTGCTGAAGGGTCCAGGTGACATCGCCGGCGCCGCCGGCCGTGGGGTTGTCGCCGGTGTCCGAGAGGAAGTACGGGCGCGGCGCCTCCGGGTCGAGAGCCGCAGCGAGCCCATCGGCCAACGTGGCGGTTTCGGCCACGAATTCGAACTCGTGGCGCGCGTCCCAGTACAACCGGGCGAGGCGTTCAGCTTCTCGGCCGATGAGTTCTTCGTCATCGCCAGTGACCACTACGTATGCCTGGCAGCGCGGCTCGTCGGCCCACGCGTAGCCCACCCAAATGGCGGCATCGACGACGCCGTCCAGGGCGGCTACCTGTGGAACTTCTGCATAGATGCTGCGCGCCGGCTCGATGCGGGTGCTGGTCTTTTCACCCGGCAACAGCACCGGAACGGGCACCCATGCCTTGGCCGGACGTCGAGCCTGCACGTCAGCCCCGGTTGAGGCCCGCAAACGCGTCAGCAGGTTGAAGACCGCGCGTTCCTTGGTGTTCATGGCGTCCTCGTGGGGGGCCATCCGGTAGCACGTGATCAGGTCCACCGCGCTGAGCAGTTCGAAGGAGACGTTGCCGTGGAGGTCCATGGATGTGGAAACCAGCGTGTCATCGCCCAATGCGTCCCGGACGTGGCGGGCAAGGTCGCCTTCGGCGTCCTCCATTCCCACCACGCTCATGGCGCCGTGGATGTCCAGGTAGAAGGCGTCGAAGGGACCCTCTCGATGGATACTGTCAATGATCTCGTCGCGGAAGGCAGCATAGAGTTCAGGATCCACTGCACCGCCGGGCAACGATCGCGCGTGCATCAGGGGCACCCAGTCGGCGGCCTCGCCCAGGTCCCTGCCTTCGTCCAGGAACGGGTAGTACGCCCTGAGCGTCCCGCCACGACGAACCGTGAAGGCCTCGGTCCCGCTGATGTGGGGTGAAAAAGTGCTTGATTCTATGGAGATCCCGGCAATGCCGATCCTTGGCCGGGCCAGGCCGCCGCTGTGGAGCGGAGCCAGCGCCGGGCACCAGACTTCGGACTGTTCGGGCGCTGTGTGTGAAAGAGACGTCATCGTGTTCCTCTTGTGAATCCAGTGCGTTGTTCAAACGTGTCGATCATGGCGTGCGCATCAGTGGTCCGTTTCGACCAAATATTGTCCGACTCGACCGGGTCAGTGGACAGGTCAAAAAGCTGCCCGGGGCCTCGTCCGGTATCGTCCGGCTGGCCCTGCGGAGCCGAAAATCCACCCGAGCCCGTGCCGTAAATGGCTTTGATTGGGCCGTTTCGGAGCACCAGGGTGCCGTCGAACGCCTGGTGTCCCAAGAGCCGGTCCGGCTCCGCACACTGTTCCCCGGTGAGCAAAGCTGCGAACGACTCGCCGTCGTCGTGGTCGGCCGGCGATCCGCCAGCGTCACCGGAGGCAGAGCGTTCGACGGCGGTGCCCGCGGCACTCTCCGTTACGTCCCGTACGGTGGCGCGAATGTCCAGGAGACTCACGAGCGAGTCACAGACACCGGCGGAGGAGCCCGCCCCGGCAACGATGAGCGGGACCCGGTGCCCGGCTTCCCAAGCATCAGCCTTCTGACCCCGCCACGGGCCATTGGGGAGATGCGCTGTCAGCCCGCCGTCGGCGTCGAGCATGTCCTCTGTAAACATGGTGGGTGCGCCGTTGTCGCTGGTGAAGACCACAAGAGTTCGCTCCAGCTCGTCCCCCAGCGCTTCCATCAAGCGCCCGACCATCCAGTCCACCAAAAACACCGCGTCCCCACGCTGACCGGCAGCCGTAGAGCCGTGCACGAAAGCGGGCGGTACGCAGGGGCGGTGGGGTGCAGCCGTGGCGATATAGGCGAAAAACTCCTGGCCGGCGCGTCGTTGTTCCCCGATCCATGCAACAGCCTGCTCTGTGACAGTGGTGTCCACTGCGTCATCCCGCCAGCCCTGCGCGGCCAGGCCTGGCCGTTGCGAGGAGACCAGGTCCGTCTTTTCCACCAACGGCGCGCCGACGGCGTGGTCCTGATCCAGGAAGCAATACGGCGGCATATCCAGGGACCCCGCAATACCGAAGAAACGGTCAAAGCCCAAAGCTGTTGGGCCCCCGGTGAACGGCGCCGAGTAGTCGATACCACGACCACTGCCCTGCATGTCCGGTACGAAACCTTCGGTGAAGGCATCCGGAGTACTGCCATCCAACCAGGTCCATCCCAGGCCCAAGTGCCATTTGCCGAAGGCCCCTGTGCTGTAGCCTCGGTCCCTCAGGTCACGGGCCAGAGTGGGAGCATCGCGGGCAATGATCGCGGGATCGGCACCACCCAGAACGCCGCTCTTGAGCGGGCTCCGCCAGGGGTAGTCTCCGGTGAGCAGGGAGTACCGGCTGGGCGTACACACGGCGGAGGAGGCATGGGCGTCGGTAAAACGCATCCCCCGGCGGGCCAGTTCATCGATGTTGGGCGTGTGGATCTGCGTAGCTCCCTGGCAGGACAGGTCGCCCCATCCGAGGTCATCAGACAGGATGACCACCACATTGGGACGTCGCTGGCCGGAGGATGTGGCATCCATCTAGGCTCCCATCCGCTCGACCAAGGACACTCCGCCGGGTACGTCGCCCGACAACAGGTCCGCCGCATATGCCGCAGCCCCGATGAAGCCGGCGTCCGGTCCAAGTTGGGCCAACCGCACCGGCGGGGTCTGTTCACGGCCGCGCTCAGCCAAAAGCGCCGCAAGCCTCTGCTCCGTGGGTTCCGTCAACGCGGCACCAACTGCGCTGACACCGCCTCCGAGCAGGAACAGGTCCGGGTCCAGCAGCATGGCCACCTGGCTAAGGCCATAGCCCAACCAGTGGCCCAATTCAGCGAAGTCTTCCCCGGTGGCCGCAGGATGACCCAAGGCGGTTCCGCTGGCATAGCGGTCCAGGCAACCCCGGCTCCCGCAGCCGCACGGGCGGCCATCGGGGACAACCGTCATGTGTCCTGCCTCCCCGGCCCATCCATGCGCCCCGGAAACAAGCTGGCCGTTGACCAGCAAGCCACCGCCGATGCCCGTGCCCACGGTCAGCATGGCCACGTTGTCCACACCCCGCGCCGCACCGAACCGGAACTCCGCCCACAGTGCGGCGTTGGCATCGTTGAGCACGACGGCGCGAACGTCCGCGCGTTCCTCGATCCAGTCAGCGAGCCGCGCCTCTTTGAGCGCAAGGTTTGCCGCATTGGCGACGCTGCGATGGTCGGTGGAAACATAACCGGGGACGGCGACGCCCACTGTTGTTCCGCCGTCGGCGTCCAACTCCCCCAGCAACTGCGCCACCGCGGCGGCAATACCCAGGGCCCCTTCGGGTGTTGCGAGCTGTTCGCGGGCAAGGATGTTTCCTTTGGAGTCGATCACACCGGCAGCGATTTTGGTCCCGCCGATGTCGATGCCCACCAGCCGCTGGCTCATACGGGGTGCCCCGGGGCGTCTGTGTGCGGAATGGCGAAAACAGCCACAGCCGAGTCCTTCAAGGTTTCCGGGATGACGAACTTGTCGCCCGCTTCACCTGCCCCAAGCCAGCGCCCTCCGGTGGTGGGAAGCGGAGCCGCCGGGAGTTCCGCGGCGGGATCCATCACCATCACATAGGTGGCGTGTTGGTCAACGGTCAGCGCGAGATCGTCCCGTCCGCCCAGGTCACCAACGAAAGGACGCGTACCGTAGATCGCTTCGCCGTTGACGTCCATCCAGGAACCCAGGCCTTCCAGCCTGTCACGGTAGATGGCGGGAACCGTGCCATCAGCATTGAGCCCGATATTCAGCAGCAAGTTGCCGTTGCGGGACACCACAGACACCAGATGGCGGACAATCTCTGCGACGCTGAGGACATCGGCTTCAGTTTCGTTTCGGTTGACGCCAAAGGAGCGCCCCAAGCCCCGGCATGACTCCCAATCCTTGTCGGACAGTGAACCGATATCGCTGTATTCGCGCGTCAGATACCCGTGCGAGGGTACGCCCCAGCGATCGTTGACGATGCCCTCCGGCACTGTGGCGAGGTACTTGCGGAACAATGCGGCGACGCCGAAATCCGCGGCCGACTTGCCGGCGTCGGGCCATTCGATGTCGTTCCACAGGATGTCCGGGGCAAACCTGTCCACCAGTTCACTGACCTGATGGAAGGCGTAGCGGGCGAACTCCTCGTCGTTCCGGCGCAACCGGAAAACATCGGGATCGGAGTTGATGGGACGCAGATCGCTCACGTGCCAGTCCAACGCGCCGGAGAAGTAAGCCCCGAACTTCAGTCCGGCGTCGCGTGCTGCCGTTGCGAATTCCGCCAACAGGTCACGGCCCGGGCCACGCCGGACACTGTTGAAACCCGTCGTCTCCGTACCCCACAGGCAGAAACCGTCGTGGTGCTTTGCCGTGGGCACAACGTAGCGAGCACCTGCCCGGCGAAACAGCTCAACACACTCGGAGGCGTCGAAAGACTCCGCCGTCCACAACTCCGCAAGATCCTCATAGCTGGTCCCGGATCCGAACGTCTCGCGTTGGTAGGCCTGGGCGCTGCTGCCGGAAATCCGAACCGTGTTGCCGTACCACTCGGCATATTTGTGGTCCCTGTAGGCGTCCTCCACAGGGGTGGGCGCATTACCTGTCTCGGCAAACGCGGGCACCGAATAGAGGCCCCAATGGACAAAGATTCCGAATTTGGCGTCCTTAAGCCACTGCGGGAACGTCCAATCAGGGTATTCCGGTGCTTCCGCGCCGAAGTCGGGACCGACTCGGTCCTCAAAATAGAACATGTTCAACCTTGGAGGTAGAAGGAGTGCGGGCTAGCGGCCGGCCAAGCCGACTGTTGCGATGCCCTTGACCAGGTGCTTTTGGAGTGCGACCACCAGCAGCAACGTGGGCAGGATGGCAATGACCGACGCTGCCATGACCAAATTCCAGGAGCTGCCGTGCTCGCCGAAGAAGGTCTGAAGACCCAGTGAGACGTTGCCAAGCTCATTGACGTCGTTGACCACAATCAGGGGCCACAGGAAGCTGTTCCAGAACGTGATGAACGTCCACACCGCCAATACCGCCAGCGAGGGCTTGGCCAGCGGCAGGATGATCCGGCTGAAGGTGCGCCATTGGCTGCATCCGTCCATCCTGGATGCCTCCACCAGCTCATACGGGATGTTCACGAAGAATTGGCGCAGCAGGAAGGCGCCGAAAGCGCCGAATGCCCAGGGCAGGATCAAAGCCTGCCACGTATTGATCCAGCCCAGCTTCTGCATGAGCAGGAACATCGGAATGACAAGGACTTCCTGCGGGATCATCATGGTTGCCAGGTAGAGGAGCATGAATTTGTCGCGCCCACGCCAGCGGAGGATGCCGAAGCTGTAAGCCGCCAACGCGGACACTGCCACCACGATGACCGTGCCGATGATCGAGACCACCAGGCCGTTGAAGATGAAACGCAGGAATGGTGTGTACTCGAACACCTCCACAAAGTTCTGCCACCGGAACTCCGCCCCGAACAGTGATGGCGGCTGGGCGAAGATTTCGCCGTTGGATTTGAAAGCGGAGAAGAACGTGAAGACGATCGGGAAGAGGAAGAGCAGGACCACCCCGGCCATCAGTACTTCGCTGACCAGTCTGAAAGGGCGGAACCGCGCTTTGGCATTCTTGCCGGGACGTTCTGCCGAAACAGCGGACGCCCGCGACGTTGTCTGGTTACTGGTCATAGTGGACCCATTTCTTTTGTCCCAGCCACTGGATCATTGTGACTACAAGAATCAAGGCGAAGAGGATGATGGCGGGCGCCGCTGCGGCACCAAGCTCGCCACCCTGGAAGGCCGTTTGGTAGACGTTCATGACCACTGTGACTGTTGACGTGCCCGGACCGCCTGCAGTGAGGACGAACGGTTCGGAAAACATCTGGAACGCCGAGATCATGGTCACTGTGGAGGCGAAGAAGATAGCCGGGGTCAGGAGGGGCAGCTTGATCTTCAACAGCGCAGTGAGGCCCGATGCGCCGTCGAGCATGGAGGCGTCAAGAACGTCCTGCGGCAGTTGATCAATGGCGGCCGAGAAGATGAGCATGTTGTAGCCGAAGCCCTGCCACAGGATGACGACGACGACGGCGAGCATCGCCGTGCTGCTGTCGCCGAGCAGGTTGGGCATGTGGATGCCGAACATGGACTGCAGCGTTGAGTCCAGGATGCCGTCCGGCTGGTAGATCAGTTTCCAGATGACAGCCGTAGCCACGGACGGCGTCACCACCGGAAGGAAGAACAGGACCCGGTACAACTTGGAGAACCGGCTGGTCGAAACCCAAAATGCCGTGGCTATGGTCAGAACCAGGTTGAGAGGCACCACGATGATGGTGAACAACAACGTGTTGATGAGTGCTGCCGGGAATTGGCTTCCTGCCGCAAACAGATCCTTGTAGTTGTCCAGGCCAGCGAAGGTGACGTCACCATACGTAGGCCAATTGAAGAAGCTCGTGGCAATGGCCAGGAGCGTGGGCAGAAGGATGAAGAGCGTCATCCCCACGGCACTGGGGGTCAAAAAGCCCAGTGCCGCGCGGGAATCCGTCTTCTTCTTCCGTTGCACGCTCACCGGCTCCGGCGCTGGGCGCCGCGGCGGTGAAGCAATGGTGGCCGTCAAGGTGATGCCTTTCTCGTCGGGCTCAGGGGTTCGGAAGAAACAGCGGACGCTACTTGGCGCCGCTCTCCTGGACGTTCTTGAGGGCTTCCTCCGGGGAGACCTTGTCCGTATAGGCCTGCTGGAACTGCTGGGCCATCAGCTTGGTGACCTTGTCCCAGTTGTCGGTGCTGATGAATGGCACGGCCTTTTCCGAGGAAGCCTTCACTACTGCAGCCACCTGGTCCGAATAGCCCGGATTGGTGGGGTCGATGTCGGTCTTCAGCCCCTGGATGAAGGCATCCGTGGCGGCCAACCGGGCAGGCTGATTGCCCGCTTTGGCGGAGGCGGCCTGTGACGCGGCGTCCGTCAGTACGCCAATGGCCTTGGCTGCGGCTTCCTTGTTCTTGCACGTCTTGGAGATGCCGAAGCCCGAGTTGGCTGAGAATGTACCGCCACCGTTCGTGCCCTGCGGCAGCGCCACCACTCCCACCTTGAAGCCGGCAGCGTCGGTGACGTTGCTCTTGATGTTCCACGTGCCATCCACAGCCATGGCCGTGTTGCCGGCAACAAACTGCTGTTCGCCCCAGGCAACGTCCGAGGAACTGGCGGGAACGGAGCTGATCTTCTCGTGCGTTGCCAGGCCGGAGTACCAGCCGAAGGCGTCGGTGACCTTTCCGTCATTCAGCTGCAGGGCGCCGTCGTCGGAAACCGGGCGGGCGCCGTTAAAGGCCAGCAGCTGGGAGTACATGTGGAGGTCCGAGAAAGACTCGCCGAAAGCGGGCTTACCCATGGAGGCTGAGACCTTTTTGCCCGCAGCGATGAATTCGTTAGTGGTCCAGCCGCTCTTGGGCTCGTCAACACCAGCGGCCTTGAAAGCATCCTTGTTGTAATACATGACCATGGTGGAAAGGCCGTAGGGAAGTGCGTACTGCTTGTCCGAAGACTGCAAAGCCTTGAGTGCGCCGGGGCTCCACTCATCGGCCTTGAAGCCGGCGGCTTCGGCCAACGGGCCTTCCATGGGCTCCATGGCTTTGGCGAAAGCGGGAAGGCGCAAGGACTGCATGCTCACGATGCAGGGCGCAGTACCGCCGGCAAGCTGGGACTGCAGCTTGGTGAAGTAATCGGCGAAGGGGGCGGTGGTCAGGTTTACCTTGATGTTCGGGTACTTTTCTGTGACCTGCGCGGCCAGTTCCTTCCAGGTTTTGTTGCCCTCTTCACCCTGGGACCAGAAGGACCAGTCGAGCGTGACGTCCGCGCTGGATGCGTCGGAGGAACCGGAGGTGCTGGAGGAACCGCAAGCAGCGGCGCCGAACATGACGGCGGTGCTGGCGACGACTGCGGCTAGCTTCGTTGCTAATTTCATTCTTCGTCCTTCTGATTTTGGTGGAGGGTGCAAGAACCCGGTCCTATAATTAATTCGGTACCGAATTAACTACGGTCCGGTTAGACTATGCGGACGCTCCGGCCGGAGTCAAGAGAGAGGTGCTTCACATTTCGAACACTCGCCAACGTCCCCGTCCGACCCCTGCCAGTGAAGTCATCAGCCGCGCCGAGATCCTTGGACTGCTCGCTGAAAGGGGCCCGCTCAGCCGCGGTGAGATCGCCAAGCAACTCGGCCTCGGAGCTGCCACGGTCACAGCCCAGGTACGAAACCTGATGGCTGAGGGCATGGTCCGCGACCTCCCGGCCGGCCAAAGCGCCGGAGCCGGACGGCCCAAGGTGCCGGTCCAGCTCGTGCCGGACGCCGCCGTTGTTATCGGGCTGGGCATCACACCCCGCAGCGTGGTTGTGGTGTCCATGCTGCTGGACGGTGAGATCCTGGCGTCAGACGTCGTCCCCTTCAACCCTGATAAGGAGCCCGTGGGCCAGCTGGCCGCTGTGGTGACGAG
Organism: Paenarthrobacter histidinolovorans; assembly: GCF_014647595.1. Lineage (GTDB taxonomy): Bacteria > Actinomycetota > Actinomycetes > Actinomycetales > Micrococcaceae > Arthrobacter > Arthrobacter histidinolovorans. Next base: position 107,733 of record NZ_BMPM01000005.1, read on the forward strand.
GCAGATGCAAGACATGGCGCACCCCGGCCGCACCGTCGCAGTAGGCATCTCGGTCTCTGGCGCTGTGGACGAGAACTCCTCTACAGTGATCATTTCCGCCACGCTCAATTGGGAGAACTTCGACCTCGGCCAACAGCTGCAGCAGGCACTGGACCTGCCCGTCTTCGTTTCCAACGATCTCTTTGCCTTGGCCACCCGGGAGATAAGTTTCGGCCTGGGCCGCCGGCACGACGACTTCCTGCTGTTGGGACTCGGGCCCGGCGTGGGCATGGGTATCGTGAACCGCAGGTCGGTCTTCTACGGTCCCGGCGGCGCCTCCACCGAATTTGGCCACATGTCTGTGGATCCCGAGGGGCCGCGCTGCGTCTGTGGAAACCGAGGATGCCTTCAGGTCTACGCGGGGCTCAAGGAACTGCTCGCGGCAGCACCCGATCCCACCCCGGAAACGACGCTGGACGATCTTTCGGCCCGGGCCAGCGTTCCAGGCTCCCCCGCGAGTTCTTACTTGGACCGGACGGGGCGGATGCTGGGCCGTTCCCTCGGCGGCACGGTGAACCTGCTCGGCATCTCCACCATCATCGTCACAGGTGAGACGACGGCCTTGTGGGAACACCTCCGCAACGGCTTTGAGCAAGGGCTGCAGGAGACTGTGCTGCGCTTCCACCACCCCCTGACCATCACAGTCCGGGAGTGGACCGAAGCCGAAGGTGCCATCGGGGCGGCGGGCATGGCCCTGCACAATGCCGTGGTGCTGAACCGGTCAGACCCGGCGTCGTAGAAGCGATTCCATCGCTACCGGCGCTCCCCCGCCGGTCAGCGACGGGGGAGCGACAGACAGCGCGGGAACGCGGGGAATCGCTACTCGATGTGGGCAAGCACTGCGCCGGCGGTGACCACTCCGCCAGGTGCGGAGAGCACTTCCGAGAGGGTGCCCGCACGGTGTGCCGGGACCTGGGTTTCCATCTTCATGGCTTCCAGAACCACAAGCGGGTCACCGGCAGCTACCTCAGCGCCGGGCTCCACGAGCCACTTGACCACCGTGCCGGACATGCTGGAAACGAGCGCGGAGTCGGCGGGCGAATCATTGGCACCGATGACAGAACCCGGCGCATCGGTCAGCCCGGCGACGGCGGGGAGGCCCTGTCCGGAGCGCGCCCAGCCGTCCAGCAGGTCGGCAGGCAGTCCCACGGCAAGTCGCTTGCCATCGACGTCCACGGTGATGGTCCGGCGTTCTCCGTTCGGAGCCACCGCGCTGTAGTCGGGGTCCACGGGGATCTGGTCGGCGAAATCGGTCTCGATCCAACGGGTGTGCACCCGGAGTCCGGCCACCGAGGTGAAGTCGTCAGCCTCCAGGACCGCCCGGTGGAAGGGCAGCACCGTGGCCAGGCCTGTGATGCTGAATTCAGCGAGGGCCCTCCGAGCGCGGCGAAGTGCCTGCTGCCGGTCTGCCCCTGAGACGATCAGTTTCGCCAAGAGGGAATCGAACTGCGGCGGAACGTTGGACCCTGCGCGGACCCCGGTATCCACCCGGATCCCCGGTCCTGTGGGCACCTCGAAGAGCGCCACTGTGCCCGGCGAGGGCAGAAATCCACGGCCCACGTCTTCGGCGTTGATCCGGAATTCGAAGGAGTGCCCCTTGGCGACGGGGTCCTCGGACACACTCAGAGGAAGCCCGGCCGCCACGCGGAACTGCTCCTGCACGAGGTCGATCCCCGCGGTTTCCTCGGTGATGGGATGCTCCACCTGGAGTCGGGTATTGACCTCCAGGAACGCCACGGCGCCGTCCGCGGAAACCAGGAACTCCACCGTGCCGGCACCGTAGTAGCCGGCTTCGCGGATGATCGCCTTGGAGCCGTCGTGGATTTTCTGCCGCTGCGCATCACTGAGGAAGGGCGCGGGTGCCTCTTCCACGAGCTTTTGGTGGCGACGCTGGAGGGAGCAGTCGCGGGTACCAACCACAATGACATTGCCCAGCTTGTCCGCGATGATCTGCGCTTCCACGTGCCGGGGCCGGTCCAGGTACTGCTCCACGAAGCACTCACCACGACCGAATGCGGCGACGGCCTCACGGACTGCTGAGTCGAAGGCTTCTTCCACTTCAGCGAGCTCGCGGACTACCTTGAGTCCTCGTCCGCCGCCACCGAAAGCAGCCTTGATGGCCATCGGAAGTCCGTGTTCCTCGGCAAAAACGCGTGCTTCTGCCGCAGAGGACACCGGTCCTTCGCTGCCTGCGACCAACGGCGCACCCGCCCGCACGGCGATTTCACGGGCAGTAATCTTGTTGCCCAACTGACGGATCGACTCCGGCGAGGGACCGATCCACTCCAGTCCGGCGTCGATCACTGCCTGTGCGAAGTCCGCGTTTTCGGAGAGGAAGCCGTATCCGGGGTGGACGGCGTCTGCGCCGGACTGGGCCGCAATGCCGAGCAGCTTCCCAATGCTCAGGTAGGTGTCAGCGGGGCTGTTTCCGTCCAGGCTGTAGGCTTCGTCGGCTAGGCTAACATGCATGGCGTCGGCGTCGATGTCGGCGTAGACCGCCACCGACGAAATGCCGGCGTCATCGCAGGCTCGGGCGACGCGGACGGCGATTTCGCCGCGGTTCGCGATCAGGACCTTACGCATCAAATACTCACTTCTCTGGGGTTTTGCTGAAGTCTGGGGAATCGTGGATGAACCGGAATCGGATCCGTCCGCCGATGGGGACCTGTGCAGCGCGGTCCAGGTGCTCGTCACGCACCACGCCGATCACGGGATAGCCTCCGGTGATCGGATGGTCCGCCAGAAACAGGACAGGGAGTCCGGCGGGTGGAATCTGGAGCGCACCCGCCATGGTGCCCTCGCTGGGAAGCTCGCCTTCGCGGATCCGCTTCAACGGGGTGCCGTCCAGTCGCATGCCCACACGGTTGGACTGCGGTGTAACCAGCCAGTCCTGGCTCGTGAGGGAGTCCAGCGCTGCCTGGTCGAACCAGTCGGCGCGTGGGCCGGGCACGACGTCCAGCACCGTGACGTCCTCCCCTGGAAATCCGGGCTGCAATTCAGGGCTGCCCACCGCGGTCGATTCGGTGGCGTCACCGGCAGGGAGCTCTTGGCCGATGACCAGCGGGGCAGGCCCAATGCCGGACATCGTGTCGGCCGAACGGCTCCCCAGTACCTCTGGTACATCCACTCCGCCACGCATCGCCACATAGTTCCGGAAACCCGACTCGGGAGCGCCCAAGGTGAGGGCCTCACCGTCGAGCAGTGCGAAAGGTGCAGCCATGGGGACGGTCCGCCGGGAGCCCGGCTGGGGTTCGCCGCCGTCATCGTCGGAATCGACCCACGACGGCGACTGGATGGTTAGCGTCGTCGGCGCACCGGTAACGGCAATCACCTGGTCGCCCACGGCTTCCACAGTCAGGCCGCCATTGACGGTCTCGATGGCCGCCGCCGAAGCGCTGTTTCCCACCAGGCGGTTGGCCCTTCGGAGCGACGCCCTGTCCAAGGCACCGGCTGCGGAGACGCCGAGCGGGCCGAATCCGCGACGGCCGAGATCCTCTATGAGGCTCTGGGCACCTGGGTTGAGAATCCGCAGGCCCGGTCCCGTGTGGTGGTCCGGATCAGTCTGGGAATCTTGGGCTGCCGCGGTAACAACCTCGCGGACAGCCCGGTACTGGACCCGATCACCGGGCCTCACCAGGGCTGGCTGCGCGCGGTCCAGATCCCACATCCTGGCTCCGGTCCGGCCAATCAGCTGCCACCCACCTGGTGATCGACGCGGGTACACGGCGGAGTACTGTCCACCGAGGGCCACCGATCCTGCGGGGACTGCAGTGCGCGGGGACGAGCGTCGAGGAACCGTTAGGGCTTCGTTTTCGCCCACCATGTACCCAAACCCGGGTGCGAAGCCCGCGAAAGCAACGGTCCAGATCTGGCCCGTGTGGGCCGCAATGACGCCGTCCATGCTCAGTCCGGTCAGCTCCGCGACGTCGGCGAGGTCGTCGCCGTCGTACACGGTATCGATGACCACCAGCCCGGAGTCAGTGACCTCCGGAATGGTGAGTTCCAACTCGAGCAGCTGGGCGCCGATGGCGCGGGTGGCCGCTGCGGACTCGCCCACCACCATGACTGTTTCAGCTGCGGCGAGTACGTCCACCTGGCCCGGAAGCGGGGACTTGTACAGCATGTCCTGGAGGGCAAGGACATCCTGCAGCCCGTCCAGCTCGGCCAGGACAGCGCGGGTCCCAACGGGCCGGACGGAGAGTACTTTTTTCGCGGTGGTGGTGTGCATTGCGGTTTCCATGACTTGTTACACTGCCGGCTGGGACTGCGCCGCCTGCAACAAGCGCTCTTCCTCTTCAGGCTCCGGATCGCGACCCAGGAGCATGCCCACGATGGTGACAACGGATGCCACCAGTATGTAAACAGCAATCAGGTACCAGCCGTGATTCGCCGCACCGTAGAGCGCTGTGAAAATGATGGGCGCAACCGCTCCACCAATCACACCGGCCAAGGTGTAAGCCAGCGAACTGCCCGCATAACGGAGCCTCGCCGGGAACTGCTCGGTGATGAAAGCAGCCTGGGGACCGTACATGAAGGCGTGCAATGCCAGGCCAATGATGGTGCCGATGGTCAGCATGAGCACGGACCTGCCTTGGATCATCAGGAAGAACAGCGGGATGAACGCAGCGGTAGCGGCTGCGGCGATGCCGTAAACCCAACGACGGTTGAAGCGGTCAGTCAGGGCGCCGGCCAGCGGGATCAGGAAGAGCTGGAAAGCTGAGCCGATCAGGATGGCGGACAGCACGTTGCCTGTGGTCATGCCCAATTCCTTGGTGGCGTACACGGCAACGAACACGGTAAAGAGGGCGTAAAGGATGTCGGGGCAAACCCGGGAGAGGGCGGCTGCCACCAGGGCCTTGGGCTGCTGGGTGAAGACTTCCTTGATGGGGGCCTTGGGGCGATCGCCTTGGGCCTGGATGGCTTTGAACACCGGTGTTTCTTCGAGCTTGAGGCGGATGACCAGGCCGAACACCACAAGGAGTGCGGAGGCGAGGAAGGCTACGCGCCAACCCCAGGAGAGGAAAGCGTCGTTGCTCAGGGTTGCAGCAAGAATTGCGAGGACGCCGTTGGCCATGAGGTTGCCTGCGGGCGGGCCGATCTGAGCTGCCGAGGACCAGAATCCGCGCTTGTTGGGATCGCCGAATTCGCTGGACAGCAGTACCGCTCCTCCCCACTCACCACCTACACCGATGCCCTGGGCGAGCCGCAGGAGGACCAGGATGGTGGGAGCCGCAACACCGATCACGGAGTAATCGGGCAGCGCACCGATGAGGACTGTGGCCACGCCAATCAGGACCAAGGTGAATACGAGGACGTACTTGCGCCCGACCTTGTCGCCGAGACGGCCGAAGATGACACCACCGATCGGTCGTGCAAGGTAACCGACGGCAAACGCCGAGAAGGAGAGGAGCAGCGCAACAAATTCGTCGTTGCCCGGGAAGAAGATCTTCGGGAACACCAGGGCCGAAGCCACGGAGTAGATGGCAAAGTCGTAGTACTCCAGCGAGGTGCCGGTCAAGCTGGCTATGTACGCCTTGAGTGCGCCGGGCGGTGGCTTCCTTGTCACTGCCTTGGATGCGTTGTTGGTGCTGGTCATGATGTCCTCCGGGGGGATGAGGGATGGTGCGGGGCGCCCGGGACGGGCTAGAGGAACGAGCCGACGGGAACGCCGGCCTCGCCCAGTGCGGACTTCACTGCGGTGGCCATTGCCACGGCACCGGGTGAGTCACCATGTACGCAGATGCTCTCCGCGCGGAGTTTCAGGATGGAGCCGTCGATGGTCCTGACGGATTGCTCAGTAGCCATCCGAAGGACGTGTTCGGCCACTTCGGCCGGATCATGCAGTACGGCACCCGGCTGGGACCGGGCAACGAGGGTTCCGTCAGGGTTGTAAGCGCGGTCAGCAAACGCTTCGGACACGCCCCTAAGGCCTGCCTCCTCAGCCAGACGCAGGACCTCCGAGCCGGGAAGGCCGAGAATCGGGAGGTTGGGGTCCACCGATTTCACAGCTTCCACTACGGCGCGGGCCTGGTCAGTGTGCTTGACGATCGCGTTGTAGAGGCCGCCATGCGGTTTCACGTACTGAACGCGGGCACCGGAAACAGCGGCCAGCGCCTGCAGCGCACCTATCTGGTACACGACGTCGTCTGCCAACTCCAAGGGGTCAACATCCATGAAGCGGCGGCCGAATCCAGCGAGGTCGCGGTAGCCGACATGGGCGCCAATAACGACGCCGGCCTCAACCGCCTTTGCGCACGTGCTGCGGATGACGCTGGGGTCGCCGGCGTGGAATCCACAAGCAACGTTGGCACTGGAGACGGACTCAAACATGGCAGCGTCGTCGCCGAGCGTCCAGCGCCCGAAGGACTCGCCGACGTCGCTGTTCAGATCGATGGTTGCCATGGTGTGATCCCTGCCTCGTGATGTGCGTTACATCCAGCATGCACCAATCTGCTGGATTGTTCAACAATCCAGCGATCCGAATTTTCGGCAATCGTGTAATTTTGGAGTCATGGCCAGTGCAGATCAGGAATTAGGCGAACACGCTGGCTTTGATGGTGCACGGGCGCGGATGCGCCTCAGGGTCCCATCCGTGGCGGAGCGCGTTGCCGAGGAACTCCGCTACCAACTGGCTGAGGGCTTTCTGGTTCCCGGCGCCAAACTCACCGAGGCCACCATTGCCGAGGATCTTGGCGTCTCCCGCAACACGGTCCGGGAGGCCTTCGCCGAGCTCGCAGCTGAGCGGCTGCTCCTCCGCCAACCCAACAAGGGCGTGTTCGTAGCCACGCTCGAGGCCGGCGACATCCACGATGTCTACACGGTCCGTCGGGCCATCGAGGTCAGCTCCATCCGCGCAGGCGGTTCACCGGAGCGCGTGGCCGCCGTCAGGGCCGCCGTCGACGAGGGAAAACGGGCCGCAGCCGCCAATGACAACGAAGGTCTGGGCAGCGCCAACCAGCATTTCCACGGGGCAATCGTCGCCCTGGCCGAGAGCAACCGGCTGAACACGATCATGGCTCAGATCCTGGCCGAGATGCGGCTCTATTTCCATAAGGCCACTTTGAACGCGCACTTCTACAGCGATTGGCTGAAGGAAAATGAGCAGATCTGCTCAGCTCTGGAAGCCGGTGAACTGGAACGTGCGGGGGACTTGCTCCTGGCCTATCTCAACCGTTCAGAACAGCAGCAGGCTGCCATCCACGGCGAGTAAGCCCGGACCAGGCCGCGCTCCTCCCCGGTTGCCTCACTCGAAAGAGCAAAAAAACCAGCGATCTGGCGGCAAAATCCGGCACACCCACCCACCAACTGGGCAGGAGCGTCACCGGTCAGCGTTTGCCCTTCTTGCGTGAGCCCTTGCCGCGGCCCTTGTCCGGGTTCGGGGCGTAGCGTTGGGCAACCGCGGGCTTCTTGGGGCCGCCGCCGCGACGATCCGGCTTGGGTGCTTTCTTGGGCTTTTCCTGTTGGGCGGATGGCTGGCGCGAGCTCTGCGCTGTGCGGCCACGCACGATTCCAATGAACTCCTCGATCACCGGTGAATCCGTTCCCACCGGCCACGCCAAGCCGATCTGCGTACCCGGAGCGCCCGTCAAGCGCCGCATAACAGTGTCTTTGGCGTTCAAATGCCTGGCGACCGACATGGGCATTATCACCAGTCCCGCACCGGAAGCGACCACCTGGAGGGCCATGTCCGGGCCGCCCATCTCCGCTATGTCAAGGAAGTTCTCCTCGGCCAGGTCATCCAGCGCCACTTCCTCGAACACCGAGATTTCATGGCCTTTGGGCGCCACGACCACCGGCTGCTCTTCATACAAAGGGATGACGTTCAAGCCCTCGCGGTCCACGGGCAACCGGACAAAGCTGAGGTCCGCTGAACCGTCACGCAGCACCGAAAGCTGGGCGTCGTCGTCGGACATGAACGAGTGCAACGGAAAGCCCGGCATCCGCTCTTCCCACCGGCGGATCCATTTCCCGGGAGTAACGCCCGCCACATAGGCGAAGCGAAGCCCGGGTTGGGACTCGGAGGTTTCGGCGGAATCTTCAGCATCTGGCACACACTCACAGTACCGGCCAGATACCCTTGAAGCATGACGTCCTCGAACTCCCAGTCCATGAAGCCGGCAACAGTCGCCAAGAAACTCGGCATCTACCTGCCCGCGACACCCCAGGAATTCCAGGATTCGTCCATCACCCGCGAGGAATTCGCCGAACTCCAGGCGAACCCGCCGGAGTGGCTCGCCGAGCTCCGCCGCAACGGCCCGCACCCGCGCCCCGTCGTGGCACAGAAACTTAACGTCTCCATCAGCGGCCTGGCCCGCGGCGGCGTTGAGGACGCACTCACGACGGCGGAAATCACCGAGCTGCTGCAGGCTCCCCCGCAGTGGTTGGTCACCGAGCGCGCCACCCACGCCGCCGTCCGCTCAGAGGCGCAGCGTGTGAAGGAAGAGGCTGCCAGGAAGGCCGCCACCAAGGAAGCCCGGGACAACGCTGCCGCAAAGCGCGACGCTCCCAAGACTTCCAAGCGCGATCACGCCTAGTTTTCTGAAGGTTGTGGCCGGGGACCGATGGTCTCCGGCCGCATCCTTTTAAGCTCTAATCCTGGTGAAGTTGGACGAAGTTGCCGCAACCGTCGTCGAAAACTGCGCTGATTCCTGACGGATCCTCAGCCGGCTCGCCCTTGAAAGTCACGCCCGCAGCCAACAAACGCTGGTACTCGGCCTGTACATCCGGAACGCCCAGGACGACCGCAGGCATCCCTGCCTCATAGACGGCGTTCATGTAGTTCGCGCCGATGGGGTTGTCGCTGGGTTCCAGCAGCAGCCCGGTTGCATTGTTGTCCGCACCGGGGTTCTTGATGATGAAAAGGTTGTACTCCGGCATGGCCATCAGGGTCTCAAACCCCAGTGTCTCCGTGTAAAACGCGTGAGCTGCTGCCGGGTCCTTGACGTGGATGCTGCACATTTTCAGTCTCATGGTGAACAGGCTACGCCGTGGGTACGACAGGATGAGCCCTCGCGCCCACTCACGCGCTGGCGCATACTGAATAAATAGCAGCGAAGTCGCCTGGAGGTGGTCCGATGCCCGCCATGATGCTCCTGTGGGGCGTTGCCTTGGTTCTTGCAACTGCGGCAACCACATACGTCCTGCACAAGAAACTCACGCATGGACGCGGCCCGGAGCCGGACGGGCTTTTTTGGGACGTGTTCGCCGGGCTTGTGGTCATAGTGCCCGCTGTTTTGGTGCCGTCAGTGCAGTGGCCGCCGGCCGGGATCATCATGGTTTTCGTGTGCTTTGCAACCGCTGCGACCACCTTCGCCGGCGCCAGCAAAGTGGAACGGGCCCACGCAGCTGAGCCCCGCCGTCGTGCCGGGTTTGCTGACGATGTGGCCCGCCACCAAAGCATCCTGGCGCAGTGGAGCCGCTACGAACTGGATCCCGGCCGTGCCATCGACTTTCCGGCCATGACAGATGTGCGGACACAGGAGACAGCTGCGTTGACCAGGGCCATGCGAGAGGCCGAGTATTGCCGGGTGACTGCCGGCACCGACTATCGCGCCGCCGTCGAGCGTCTGGCGGATGCCCTCATGGCAGCCGAACGCGCCGCGGGAGTCCCCCTCCCCGCGCCGAGGTGACGCTTAATACCAATCCCGCCGAGCACCGCTGTCACTAAGCGCCAACCGGACAGGGACGCTAGAGAACCTTGCCCTTGAAGAACTCGGGCCGCAGCCGGTACATCACCAGCATCACCACCACGCCCAGCAGGATCACACCCATCCCCAGAACGAACACCAGGCCTACCCCGCCAACGGACGAGCCCGAACCATACTCGGGATCCATCGAGTCCATTGCCGTCTTCACGAACATCACCAGCAGGATCACGCCGCCCAGCAACGGTGCCAGGAATTTGAAGAAAAATGCCCGGACACCGCTGAAGGCTGAAGCGCGGAAGAACCAAACACAGGCCAGAGCTGTGATGCCGTAGTAGAAGCAGATCATCATGCCAAGGGCGGTGATGGTGTCCCACAGCGCATTCTCGGACACCGTACGGGTGATCACATAGAACGCGGCTGCCGCGATGGCCGCGGCGATGGTGGCAAAGCTCGGCGACTTGAACGTGGGACTGATCTTCCCAAAGCGGGGCGATATGGCGCGGTAGTGGCCCATGGCCAGCATGGTGCGCGCGGGCGACACGAACGTTGACTGCAAGGACGCGGCGGAGCTGCTCAGGATGGCCAGCGACATGAGGATCGCGAACGGACCCATCACCGGACCCGCCAGGACAGCGAAGATGCTGGACTGGTTCTCCGGGTTGCCGGCACCCAGACCGGTCTCGCCCACACCCGCGAAGGACAGGGTGGCCAGCGCAACAGTCATGTAGATGATCACGATGACCAGCACGGTGATGGTCGCGGCACGGCCCGGAGTCTTCTCCGGATTCTTCGTCTCCTCATTCATGGTCAGGGTGACGTCCCAGCCCCAGTAAATGAAGATCGAGAGCGAGACACCCGCAGCGAATGACGAGAACGAATCGACGGCAAAGGGGTTGAACCAGTCAGGCGAAATGGCTGTGGCATCGAAGGCTGTGCCGTTGGCTACATGCACGAACGCCGAGACCGCGAACCAGCCAAGAACCAACAGCTGGAAGGCAACCAGGACGTACTGGACGCCCTTGGTGGTCTCCATGCCGCGGTACGAGATCCAGCACGCTCCGGCGATGAACACCAGCGTGGTGGCTATGTTCAGCGGCAGGATCTTGCTCAAATCTGCAAGCGATGGGTTGCTGAAGATCTGCCCGAGCATCAGGTAGAAGAAGTCAACGGCAACAGCCGCCAGATTGGACAGCACAATGATGGTGGCCGCGATCAGCCCCCAGCCGCCCATCCATCCGATCCACGGACCAAACGCCCGCGTCGCCCACGTGAAGGAGGTACCGGCGTCGGGCATTGCGTTGTTCAGTTCGCGGTAGCCGAGCGCCACCAGCAGCATGGGGATGAAGCCCACCAGGAAGATGGCGGGAAGGTGCACACCAACTTCGGACACGGTGGGACCCAGGGCGGCGGTCAACGTGTACGCGGGCGCAATGCAGGAAACACCGATCACGACGGCGCCAATCAGGCCCACCGATCCGGCTTTCAGTCCCTTTTCACTCAGGGTTGATTCTTTCGACTGGACCGTCTTTGGTGCAGTAGACATGGGTATTGCCTCTCAGGCGATTGCTAGGAGCTTTGGCGCGTGTAATCGCGGGGGACCACGATCATGGGAACGGGAAGGGCGCGCAGGATCCGGTTGGCGGTGCTGCCAAGGAACGTGGCGCGGTGCTGGGCCAGGCGGCTGGAGCCGATCAGCAGGATTTCGCCGTCTTCCCAGTCGAGCCGGTCCACGGCTTCTTCGATGGTGCGGCCCTGCGCCACGACGATTTCGGGCTCGGGCAGCGGCGCGTCCGGGGTTGAATTTCCGACGGCGGCAAGCCGGTCGGCGGCGTGCATCCAGGCGGCATCGGCCAGCGTCAGCGAGTTGCCGCCGTCGAGGGCCAACAGGGAAACGAGCCGAAGCGGCAGGTGCCGGTCGCGTGCGGACTCGACGGCGACGTCGAGCAGTTCGTCTGCGCCGGGGCGCGTCCCGAAACCGCAGCTGAGCCGGGTGATCGCGTCCGTCCGCTGGTAGCCGTGGGGTGCCAGGGCCACCGGGACAGGCGACGAATGGAGCAGCGAACCCGCGACGGAACCAATGGTGAACCGTTTGAACAGGCCACCGTTCGTGGCACCGATGACCAAGGCAGCCGCATCCAGCTCCACGGCCGCGTCAATCAGCGCCTGGGCCTCGGAATCGCCGCGGCGGATGTGTCCGCGCGCTGTGATGTCGTCCGGGACCAATGCAAGGCCCTCATCCAACCAGCGTTGGGCTTGCTGGTTGAGGATGTCGTCGTAGCCGGCTTCGGGTGGGTACACGGCGTTGAACGGGGAGTCCTCCGGGATCACCAGGACCAGGTCCAGGCTGACGTCCTGGTTCCGGGCCAAGGCGACGGCAAGGTGAACGGCGTCGTGCCCCCTTGCGTTGGCGGTGTAACCAACTACGTAGCGCATGGTGGTCCCTTTCAGTTCTTAAACAGTGCAGCCGGCAGGCCGGGAAACGGTGCTCCCCCGGCCTGCCGGTGTGGTTTCACAACGATCAGACTGCTACCGAAGCCAGTTTGTTGGCTTCGACGATCCGCGCGGCGGTCGCCTGGCCCATGCGGACCGCGCCGTCAACGTGCTGGTAGCCCTCGGCCGCGAGGTCCGAAGAGGACCAGTAGATCGGGCCGACGTTCGCGTGCTGGTCCTTGCCGTAGCGGTGCAGGCCCCCGAGGTCGTAGCTGGAAGCGTATGCGCCGCGGGTCCATTCTTCGGATCCCCAGTCGGACTCGTAGTAGACCTCGGGCGTGAGTGCCTTGTCGCCCAGGAATCCGGCAATGGACTCGAGGATGGCCTTCTTGCGGTCTTCGGCGCTGAGTTCGAACACGGCGTCGGCCTTTTCGTCGGACACGAAGCCCACCAGGGTTCCGCGGGTGTCGCCGTGGTTGGTGTTGTCGTAGACCTCCTGGACCAGCGCGCCGGCGCTGAAACCCGTGCCGGAGAGTCCGTCTTCGCGCCAGAACGGTGTGTCGTACACAGCGTGGACCTTGATGACCAGGCCCAGCGACTGGTGCTGGTGCATCTGGTGTTGGCGGCGCGGAAGCGGCGGGTCGAAGGAGACCCGCGAGTACAGGTTCGGCGGAACGGCCATGATCACGTAGCGGGCGTTGACGGTTGCCTGCTCGGAAACAACGGTCACGCCGTTGTCGTCCCACTTGATGGTCCGCACCGGGCTGTTAAGCACGACGTCGGAACCCAGCTCTGCTGCCTGCAGCAGCGAAACCTGCTGCATGCCGCCGATCACGCGCTTGTCCAGGATGAAGTCTTCATCGGTGAGGTGCGTGAACGAACCGGCAGACGCGGCCATCAGGACCGCCTGCAGGGCCGAGAAGGCGTGGGCGGGCTTGGTGAGCATGCCGCCGGCGATGAAGAGGCCGATGTTGTTGCAGGCTTCTTCATCGTTGGAGTTCTGGCGGAGCCAGTGATGGAAGGAGATGGTGTCCAGCTCGCGTGCCTTGGGGTGTGCCCAGGGCTCGGTGGGGCCGATCTCTGCCGCGAGTTCGTCCAGGATGGCGACGAGCTTGTCCATTTCGGCCTTGGTGGTCTCGTTAACCGGGAAGGTGTCGCCGGTGTACTGCGTGCGCTTGCCGTCTGCGCCGATGTAGACGGATTCGCCATCGCGGTAGCGCGGGTACATTTTCAGGCCGAGCTCGTCCAGCAGGTCCATGAGGGCTGTCTGGTCCGGCGAAACCCACTGGCCACCGATCTCCAGCATGGCGCCGTCGATGGTGTCGGTCCAGGTGCGGCCGCCCACACGGTCGCGTGCTTCGAGCACTGCGACGCTGAGTCCGGCTTTCTTCAATTCGCGTGCCGCCGTCAACCCTGACGGTCCGGCACCGACGATTACAACGTCGCGATCAAGATTCTGCATGATGTCCTCTCCGTGGCCGTCCGTTGGTGGCTGACCAATAAATGAATGGCATTCATTTATATCCATAGTAGCGGCTGTGTGCGCGGCTGTGAAGAGCCGATGGAATAATGCTGGGGACACAGGCAGCAGAAAGGCTCCCGATGCCCGCACCAACCCCCGCCCCTTCCGCCAGCCCGGTCCGCCGCCGCGCCGGCCGACCTACAGCGGCGATCCTGGACCAGGACGGCATCACGACGGCGGCACTTGAGCTGATCAGCAGCAAGGGTTACGACGGACTCACCATGGCGGCGTTGGCCCGCACCCTGGGAGTAGCCCCCTCTGCCCTGTACAACCACGTCTCTTCCAAGGACGACGTGCTTGTCCTTCTCGAGGACCATCTGGCGGCGATGGTTGACGTGTCGGCTTTCGGATCCGAGCCTTGGGAAGAGGCCGTGCGCAAGTGGGCATGGTCCTACCGCGATGTGTTCTCGGAGCACACCCCCCTGATTCCGATCATCGCCGTCCTGCCCGTAGCCAACGCACCCAAGACGCTCGCCATGTACGAGGCCGTGACTGCCGGTTTCCGCGATGCGGGCTTCCCGGAGGAGAAGATCATCTCCGCGATTGTGGCCATTGAGGCGTTCGTCTTCGGAGCCGCTTACGACGTCACCGCGCCTGCGGACATCTTCGACGCCGGCACGCTCGCCGATCAGGTCCCCAACTTCACGGCCGCCGTGGACCGGTTGGCCCTGGAACAGCACGAGCGGCCAACCGACGTTGCCTTTAGCTTGGGACTTGAGGCATTGATTACGGGGTTCGGGGCGCTGCGGGGGTAGGGCATCTGACACTCGGAGCTTCTTAATGCCAAGTTAGTGCATTATGCTGCACTTATGGAAGACAGTGCAGAGGCTTTGGCGCGCGCGATTGGCCTGCGGGTAAAACAGGAACGTAAAGGCAGGGACTGGACCCTCGACCAGCTTGCGTCCATGGCCGGCGTTAGCCGCAGGATGCTGGTGAGCGTCGAACAAGGCGGGGTGAATCCCAGCATAGGAACCCTCCTGCGGCTCAGCGATGCCCTTGGCGTTGGCTTGCCCGCGCTGGTGGAGCCGCCCGCTCCCCGCACAGCGAAGATCACTCGCGCAGGCGACGGCGCAGCCCTGTGGAACGGTCCACTGGGCGGCCGTGGTGTCCTTGTGGCCGGCACCGAGTCTCCCGACGTCGTCGAGCTTTGGGACTGGACCCTGGCTCCCGGAGAACTTCACGAGAGCGAAGCGCATTCAGCCGGTACCCGCGAGCTGCTGCAGGTCCTGGAGGGCGCGCTGACAGTGATGGTCGAATCCGAGAGTTACGAACTCGGAAGCGGCGACGCCCTGACGTTCCGCAGCGATGTCGCACACTCCTACGCCAATCCCGGCGGGCAGGCTACCCGATTCTCCCTCGCCGTTTTTGAACCGGGCGTTGGAGCAGGACATCGAACGGAAAACCCCGGTGCGTAAGACTTTGACCCGAACCCTCACAGCCGCTCCCCCTTGGTCGATGGCCGTCGCAGCAATGATGGCCATCCAACTCTCCAACGCCCTGTCGGTGACTGTTATCGGGCAGGTCGGCCCTGCAGGCACTGCTTGGCTTCGCATGTGCTTCGGAGTCTTCTTCCTGTGGATGATCAGTCGCCCGGCGATCCGTTCGCTGCGCCGCCGCGACCTGCCTGCTTTGATCGCCCTGGGTGTCGTGACAGGCTTCATGACCACCTTCTTCCTTGCCGCCGTCGAGCGCATCCCGCTGGGAACCGCCGTCGCCATTGAATTCCTTGGCCCCCTCACGGTGGCCGGAATCATGAACAAACGCCGGAAGGCGTTAATTTGGCCACTCCTTGCCTTTATTGGCGTCGTGCTTCTAACGGAGCCGTGGCACGGCATCATTGACCTGGTCGGAGTGGGCTTCGCCCTGGCCGCGGGAGCCTGCTGGGGCCTGTACAACGTACTCACCCAGCATGTAGGAGACCGATTCTCCGGCATCAGCGGCCTGTCACTCACAATTCCCATTGCAGCGCTTGCCACCATGCCGTTCGGATTGCCGCAGGTACTGGGTGGATCACTTGAGTGGTGGGTGCTGCCACTGGCGGCCGGGATAGCCCTGGTTACCCCAGTGATCGCGTTCGGCCTCGAAATGCTGGCGCTGCGGCGCATGACCCACACGGCCTTTGGAACACTGCTTTCGATCGAGCCCGCATTCGGTGTTCTCATCGGACTACTGGTCCTCGCCCAGCAGCCGACGCTCATGCAGGTAGCAGGAATAGCCCTGGTGGTTGTTGCCGGGACAGCCGCGCAGCGAGGGGGAAACCGGACACCGGAACCCGTGGTGACAACGGATGTGCCGGCGTCACCAGCGGCTTCCTAATAACACCCAACTCTTGTAATACAAGTGCCCTGCTTGTATCTTAAGTAGCAGGCAAGGATGCCCCGCCCCTTAGGAGACCCAGTGAGTACCGTAGACCTCATCCGCCACGTCAAACTGTCCACGGCGCGACTGCCGCTCAGCGTGCCCATCAGCGACGCCAAAGTCTTCACCGGCAGGCAGAAGCCGATGACGGAGGTAGTGTTCCTCTTCGCCGAAATCACGACGGAACAGGGTCACAGCGGCGTGGGCTTCAGCTACTCCAAGCGCGCCGGCGGCCCTGCGCAGTACGCCCACGCCAAGGAAGTTGCCGAAGGCATCATCGGCGAGGACCCCAACGACATCGGCAAGATCTACACCAAGCTCCTCTGGGCCGGCGCCTCTGTGGGCCGCTCGGGTGTGGCTACGCAGGCCCTGGCGGCCATCGACATCGCCCTCTACGACCTCAAAGCCAAGCGCGCCGGACTCCCCCTCGCCAAGTTGCTGGGTTCCTACCGCGACTCGGTCCAGACCTACAACACCTCCGGCGGCTTCCTCAACGCCACCCTGGACGAGGTCAAGGAACGCGCCACGCAGTCAATCGACGACGGCATCGGGGGCGTCAAGATCAAAGTGGGCCTGCCCGACTCCAAAGAAGACCTGCGCCGCGTGGCGGGAGTACGCGAGCACATCGGCTGGGACGTCCCGCTCATGGTCGACGCCAACCAGCAATGGGACCGCGCAACCGCGCTCCGCATGGGCCGCCAACTCGAGGAATTCAACCTGATCTGGATCGAAGAACCACTGGACGCCTACGACTTCGAAGGCCACGCGCACCTGGCCCAGGTGCTGGACACGCCCATCGCCACAGGTGAGATGCTCGCATCCGTCGCCGAACACAAGGGCCTCATCAACGCCAACAGCTGCGACATCATCCAGCCGGATGCCCCACGCGTCGGCGGCATTACCCAGTTCATTCGCCTCGCGGCCCTGGCGGATGAACGGGGCCTGGGCCTTGCCCCGCACTTCGCCATGGAAATCCACCTTCACCTGGCCGCCGCATACCCGCGCGAGCCGTGGGTGGAGCACTTCGACTGGCTGGACCCGCTGTTCGAGGAACGGCTGGAGACGAAGAACGGCCGCATGATCGTCCCGGACCGCCCCGGACTCGGCGTCACTTTGAGCGGTCAGGCCCGGGCATGGACCACCGAATCCGTGGAGTTCGGCGCGTAATCTGGAACCCATGAGCCGAAACCTGACCGCGGATCTCGCCGCCGACCTCCGCAACCGCATCGTCGACGGCGTCATCCAACCGGGCGAGAAGCTCCCCAGCGAGAACACGCTCATCGGCGAGTTCGGGGTGAGCAGAACCGTGGTCCGCTCCGCATTGACGCGCTTGCAGGCCGAGGGACTCGTGGAAACCGAACGTGGGCGGGGCAGCTTTGCGCTGACTCCGCCCGCCGACGGCCCGACCCAAGCCCCGGGCACCCGGCCGGTGTCCAGCACGGAGGAACGGCTGCAGATGCTGGACTTCCGGATCGGCGTCGAAACAGAGGCAGCTGCCCTTGCTGCCCGGAACCACAGCGAACGCCAGCTCAAGGCCATTCACGGTGCCTTGGAACAGTTCACTGCGAATGTCGCACATCCGGCGCACGCCATGAAGGCTGATTTCGAGTTTCACCGGGCCGTGGCTGCGGCGTCCGGCAATCCCTTTTATACGGACTGCATCACCGCCCTCGGCCAAACCATGATCACCATGCCCCGCCCACGTCTCGTAGCCGGCGATGACCAGGAAACCCGCGACCGCTTCGATCACGTGATCCACGAGCATTCCTCTATATACGCAGCAATCGCGGACGGCGATCCCGTGGCTGCCGCGGCAGCCATGCGCCTTCACCTCAGCAACTCACGACGCCGGCTCGCGGGTTCCGCACGCAGCTGAGCGTTCCGCACTTCCCACTGCGAACACAACAAAAAGAGCCCCGGTCCTAAGACAGGGGCTCTTTCGATTGCGTGCGCGAGGGGGGATTTGAACCCCCACACCCTTTCGGATACTGGCACCTGAAGCCAGCGCGTCTGCCGTTCCGCCACTCGCGCGCAACTTCTTTTTCCGGACTTGGCTGGTCTCCCAGCTTCGTTTCCTTCAAAAGCAGCGAGATCAAGCATAACGGACATCCGGAGCAAAACACCAATCGGGCCGGGAGGCGTCCTTCAGAACGGCGACGTACCCCTGAAAACCGCAGAAATTCCAAGGATTCGAACCCCCCGGGACCCCCGCCAGCAAGGGCCGCCGCCGAACTTTTCCGTGGCGCAAGGCGTTGTGGATTAAGGTCATTCCCAGTCAGTCCCAGTAGTATCGGGAAGTGGAAGGGCCGTTGGGCACGCACTTTGGTGTGTGCACAGACTGGCCAATAGCAGGACCATCGGACAGGCACAGCAGGTGCCGCGGCAAGGAAAGGAGAAGGAACATGGGTTTGCTGGACAAAGTCGAGCGCGGCATTGAAAAGGCCGTCCGCAACGTCTTCTCCACGGGGTCGCGGGCACGGGTTGAGCCGGTGGAGATCGCGAGCAAGCTGAGGCGGGAACTGGACAACCAGTCCATCACCATCGCCGCCGGGCGCACGCTGGCCCCCAACGTTTTTGATGTCCTGCTCAGCGATGAGGACTTCGCCAGGGCCCAGGAATGGGGAACGCCCCTCGCTGAGGAGCTGTGCGATGTCGTCATCCAACACGTTCGCAGCCAGGGCTATACGCTCCAGGGAGCGGTCAGGATCTCGTTCCGTCGCAATGACGAGGAACGGGCCGGCCATTTCGAGATCGCTTCCCGGACCGAAAAGTCCTCAGGCGACGCAGCTCCTGCCCCGCAGCCTCCGCGGGCCAACGTCCCCGCAGCCCCCGCCCGGCAGCCTACCCGTCTCCAGCCCGTTCTGGACATCAATGGGCAGCGATACTCCCTCAATGCGGCGAGCGTGGTGCTCGGCCGCTCTTCTGAAGCTGACATCCTGGTGGATGACACCGGCGTTTCACGGAAGCATCTTGAGGTTCGTACCGGGAACGGGAGCACGTGGGCTGTGGACCTCGGTTCCACGAACGGCAGTTACGTCAACGGACATAAGGTAAACGGCAGCGTGGAGCTCACAGACGGCTCAACCATCACGATGGGACGTACCAAGATTATTTTCCGCCTCCTCCCCCAGACCCCGGGTGGCCACGCGTGAACGATGTCAGCGAACTGACCATTACAGCGCTTCGTTTCGGCTTCCTCCTGTTGTTGTGGGTCCTGATCTTCAGCATTGTGTCCACCATGCGCCGCGACTTCCAGATCGGGCGCAAGGCAGTGACCGGTGTTCCTACGGCACGCGAAGTGCGCAAGCATCCTGAACTGGCTGCCACGCCGCCGCCGGCCATCCAGCATGCCCGCAACCTGGTGGTCACCGAGGGCCCCCTCAAGGGCACCACGGTTCCCCTCGCCGCCAGCCCCATCCTGCTCGGGCGCGCCCAGGAAGCCACCCTGGTCCTGGAGGATGACTACGCCTCCGGCCGGCATGCGCGACTGTTCCCGCAAGGCAGCCGATGGTTCATCGAGGACCTTGGCTCTACGAACGGCACCTACCTGGCCGATCAGCAGCTCACGCGTGCGCTGCCGGTGGAGCTCGGTGTCCCCGTGAGAATCGGCAAGACGGTCATTGAATTGAGGCCATAGTCCATGGCCTCTTCTGAGACCCCCGAGGACAAGGAAAAGCCCGCGGAGCGCCCCCTGATCATGCGCTACGCGGCCCGTTCCGACGTCGGCAGGATCCGCTCCAAGAATGACGACTCCGCTTACGTGGGCCGCCATCTCGCAGTGGTCGCCGATGGCATGGGTGGGCACGCCGGCGGCGATGTCGCGTCCGCTTCTACGGTCCTGGACATGATCCACCTGGATCATGACGACTACCCTGAGGGCGCCGATACCGTCCTGGCGGACGAGATCCAGACCGCCAATTCCCTGCTTTCGGAGCTCGTCCACCAGAATCCGAAGCTGTCCGGCATGGGCACGACGGTTACGGCGTTACTCCTCGAGGACCGAAAGCTGCACTTCGCGCACATCGGCGATTCCCGGGCGTACCGCCTGCGCAACAAGAAGTTCGAGCAGATCAGCGTGGACCACACGTTCGTCCAGCGCCTCATCGACGAGGGACGGCTCCGGCCCGAGGAAGCCGAGACGCATCCTCATAAGAACGTCCTGATGCGTGTACTCGGAGATGTTGACGCGAGCCCGGAGCTGGACCTGGACGTCCTGGACGTCGAACCCGGCGAACGCTGGCTGCTGTGCTCCGATGGCTTGAATTATGTTGCGGGGCACGTCGTGGAGCGCATGGTCCGTGAGACCAAGGACCTGCGCGAATGTGCCGAGATCCTCGTGGACCTGACGCTCGAAGCGGGCGCCCCGGACAACGTCACCGTCGTCATGCTGGAGATCGTCGAGGAGACGGTCGACGACGTCAGCACGGCCGCCGTCGACGTCGTACCGGCCGCGGCGCTTGCCGCCGTCGATGAGCCTGACGCTGTCACGGCCACCAAGTCCCCCGACGAAACGCCGGCCGGAGAGTCAGGCAAAGCCGACTCCGCGTCAAAGGCGAAAGCTGACCGACAGGCCAAAGTGGGATCGTCCACGGACGACGAGCGAACCAAGGAAGCAGACGAGACGGACGAAACGTCCGAAGCTTCTGAAGCATCCACCGAACCGCCGGCAACCACCGACCCCCACCTCGGTGAGCATCTGTCAGCAGAAGTGCTGCGCGAGGAGCTGGCCAGCCGCCCCCATGAACTCGTTGGCGCCGCCGCAACGGCAGCTGAAACAGGCTCCATTCCTACCGTTGCTGGCCGCACGGTGGCTCGCCGCGCCGCCACGGTCCTGACGCACAAAGCAGAGCAGGACCGCGCGGAGATAGAGGAACCGCCAAGACGCCGCATCCGCTGGTTGATGCCTGCCGTCGCCGCGTTCGTGGTTGTTGGCGTTGTGGTTGGACTGTGGCTTGGCTACGCCTGGACCCAAACACGCTATTACGTGGGTGAATACGATCAGCGGGTTGCTATTTTCAACGGCATTTCCCAGAGGCTCGGCCCCATACAGCTTTCCCGGCTTGAAGCCGTCACCGACGTCAGGGTTGATTCATTGCCCGAGTATGGCCAGCAGAGCGTTCGCCAGACGGTCCCCGCCGGTGACCTCCACGACGCCCAGCTCATTGTGGAAAACCTGAAGAACTACGGCAGCGCTTCGGCTAACTGCCCCAGCACCACGCCAAGCCGCACGGCGACTCCTTCGCCCACGCCAACGGCCACGCCCACAGCCACAGTGCCAATACCCAGCACGGCAGCCGTTGCCAGCCCCACGCCATCGCCCGTTCCGACTCCCTGTGAGGGGGCAAAATGATCCAGACTGAAACCGCCCCCAAGCCACGCCGGAACGTCGAGCTTCTGCTCATCGTCCTGGCCCTTGCCGTTGGAATCGGTGCCAGTGCCCTGGTCAGCCTCAACTCGGACATGGGTCTGGACAGCGACTTCTGGTTCCAATCGAGCCTGCTCGCCGTCGCCGCCTTTGCGTTCCACATTGTCCTCCGGCTCCGCGCCAAGTATGCCGACCCGGTAATACTTCCCATCGTCGTGGCCTTGAACGGCCTGGGTCTGGCCCTGATCCACCGGATGGACGGTCCGGGCGACGACACGGGCAACAACCAGCTCCGTTGGACGCTGATCGCCATGGCAGTCTCCATCGCGGTGATCTGGTTCCTCAAGGACCACCGGATCCTGCGCCGCTTCACCTACATATCGCTGGCAGCCAGTGCCTTGCTGCTGGTTCTGCCCTTGGTCCCCGGCATCTCCGCCGGCGAAGTACTCGGCGCCAGCGTATGGATCCGGATCGGCCCCATGACCTTCCAGCCAGGTGAAATCGCCAAGATCACCCTGGCCATATTCTTCGCGGGTTATCTTTCGTCCAACCGGGACCTCATTCTCCTGGCCGGCCGGAAGATCGGTCCCATGCAGTTCCCACGTTTCAAGGACCTGGGTCCCATGATCACCGCCTGGCTGGTGAGCATCGGCGTCCTGGTCTTCCAGAGGGACCTCGGATCATCCGTTCTCTTCTTCGGCCTCTTCATCGTGATGATTTACGTGGCCACCAGCCGTATCTCCTGGGTAGTCATTGGGCTCGCCCTGATCCTCGGCGGCGGTTTCATCGCATCGAAGATCTTCTCCCACGTTGCCTTCAGGATCGACAGCTGGATCAATGCCTTCACCCCCGAGGTCTTCGGCAGGTCTCCCGGCGGCAGTGGGCAGATTGTCCAAGGCCTGTTCGGTATGGCCGATGGCGGCCTTGTGGGAACAGGACTGGGCCAGGGCCGTCCGGACCTGGTTCCGTTCGCAAACAGCGACATGATCGTGGCACTCATCGGCGAGGAACTGGGCCTGATTGGCCTCTTCGCCGTGGTGATGCTGTATTTGCTGCTCTTCACCCGCGGCTTCCGTGCAGCCCTGGGAACGCGTGACGCGTTTGGAAAGCTCCTGGCGTGCGGCTTATCGTTCGCGATCGCCCTTCAGTGCTTCGTGGTCATCGGCGGCGTCACCCGGCTCATCCCCCTGACCGGCCTGACCACCCCGTTCCTGGCCGCCGGCGGTTCGTCCCTGCTGGCCAACTGGATCATCGTCGGGCTGCTGCTCATGATTTCCAATACGGCCCGCGGACCGGTTGACACCACACCGATGGTCAACAAACCCCCGACCACCAGCTCCCACGGAACAGTCAAGACTCCAACAGGCCAGACCCCAAGCGCACCAACTGAGGCGGTGAAGCATCAATGAACCAAGCTATTCGCAGCTCCTGGATGGCCGCCGTCGCCATGTTCGCGTTGATTTTCGGCGCCATCAGCTACGTCCAGGTCATTGGCGCGGACGACCTCAACGCCAACCCCTGGAACCAGCGCGCCATCCTGGCCACATTCTGCAACGAACGCGGCGCCATCATCGTTGGCGGGAAACCGGTAGCGGAGTCCGTGCCCGGGAACGAGTCCTGCGCCTTCCAGCGCTCGTACCCGCAGCCTGAGCTTTACGCGGGCGTCACCGGCTTCTTCTCAAGGGGCTTTGGATCCACTGGACTGGAGCAGTCCATGGGGGAAACCCTGGCCGGCAACTCGGACCAGTTGTTCCTGGACCGCATCAGCCAGATGTTCCTCGGCAAAGAGCCCAAGGGCGCTTCTGTGGAGCTGACCTTGGACCCTGCCATCCAGAAACTCGCCTACGACCTCATTCCGGATGGCCAGCGGGGTTCGATCGTGGTCACCAACCCGAAGACAGGAGCCATCATTGCCATGGTCTCCAAGCCTTCCTACGACCCCAACCTGATCGCCACCCATGACACGGCAGCTGCCGAGGCGAACATGGCCAAGCTGAACCAGGTCCCGGGCATCAACCTGAACCAGAATGTCAGCGGCCCCACGGGAAACCTGCTCTCTCCCGGTTCGGTTTTCAAGCTCATTGACACGGCCGCGGCGTTGAACTCGGGCAAGTACAACAAGGACAGCGAGCTGCCGAACCCCAGCAGCCTCCCGCTTCCCGGCTCCAATGCCAGCCTCCCCAACTATGCCGGGGGCAACTGCAATGTCCGGGAGACGGCGTCGTTCGCCTTTGCCTTGGAGCAGTCCTGCAACACGCCGTTCGCGAGCATTGCCCTGGACCTTGGCCAGGACGCCATCCGTGAGCAGGCCGAGAAGTTCGGTTTCGGAGAAACCTTCGGCGATCAGCTCAAGCTCCAGCAGGCCAAGAGCGTCTTCCCCCGGGACCTGGACCAGGCACAGCTCGCCCAGTCATCCGTGGGCCAGCGCGACGTCAAAGCCACTCCGCTGCAGATCAACATGATGACGGCAGCCATTGCCAACGGCGGCGTGCAGATGAAACCAAACCTGGTGCAGACAGTGCGTGCTCCCGACCTGCGGGTCATCAGCGAAACCAAGCCTGAGGCACTCCGCACCAGCACCACGCAGCCAATAGCCAGCCAGATCACTGAATGGATGACCAGTGCCGTGGACAACGGCATCGCCAAGGGCGCAGCCGTTCCCGGCGTCAAGGTGGCCGGCAAGACCGGTACGGCCGAACTCGGTGATTCAGGTTTGAACAACTCTTGGTTTACCGGGTTCGCCCCGGCAAACGACCCGCAAGTAGCCGTCACCATCGTCATGGAACGTGTGGACGTACTCAGCGGTGCCCAGCTAACCAGTCCGAACGCAAAGAAGATTTTTGAGGCGGTGTTGAATAAGTGAGGCCTACTTCGGGAATCACACTCGGCGGCAGGTTCCAGCTGACCAGTCGCATTGCGATTGGCGGCATGGGCGAGGTCTGGAAGGCCAAGGACCAGATCCTTGGCCGGATCGTGGCCATCAAGGTGCTCAAGGAGGAATACACGGGTGACCCCGGCTTCCTGCAGCGCTTCCGTGCCGAGGCGCGCCACACCGCCCTCCTCAACCACGTGGGCATCGCCAACGTGTTCGATTACGGCGAGGAAGCCGGCTCGGCCTACCTGGTGATGGAGCTCGTGCCCGGGCACCCCCTGAGCGGCATTCTGGAGCGCGAGCAAGTGCTGTCCCCGGACATGACGCTCTCCATCATCGCCCAGACGGCCCGCGCCCTGGCCGTTGCCCACGCGCAAGGCCTGGTGCACCGCGACATCAAGCCCGGCAACCTCCTGATCACACCGGACAACCGGGTCAAGGTCACGGACTTCGGCATCGCCCGCCTGGCGGATCAGGTTCCGCTGACGCAAACCGGCCAGGTCATGGGTACTGCCCAGTACTTGGCACCCGAGCAGGCAACCGGCCAGACAGCCACAGGCTCCTCGGACATCTATTCCCTGGGCGTCATCGGCTACGAGTGCCTCACCGGTCACCGTCCGTTCTCCGGCGAATCGCAGATCGCAATCGCCCTGGCACAGGTCAACGACGCACCGCCGCCCCTGCCGGAAACGCTGCCCACGCCCGTGCGTGCCCTCTTGATGTCCATGCTTGCCAAGGACCCCAAGAACAGGCCGGCCAACGCCATCAAGCTTGCCGAAGCAGCTGAAGCCATCCGTAACGGCGACATCGCCACGGCTCATGCCGCCGTGCCGGGAATGCTGTTGTTCGAAGACTCAACCGGCCCCATCACGGCGCCGGTCGACACCGCAACGGCACCTACCGGCGTCGTCACCTCGCCTTACGGCAAGGAGCAATCCTCGACGGCGACCTCCGCACTTCCGGTGCTGGGAGCCGGCGCCGCCGGAGCTGCTGCAGGAGCTGCGGCGGCTTCCGCGGACAACCCTCTGACACGCGCCAACGCGCTCGAAGCGGAGCGGCAGCTGAACGACGAAGAAGAAGTCATCTACAGCGATGACGAACGCTTTGACGATCAGGAACCGGAGCGCAAGAAGCGCAGCCCCTGGACGTGGCCGCTGGTCGCATTGATCCTGCTGGTCCTGTTCGCGCTGGTTGGTTTCCTGATCTCCCAGTCGGGCTTCTTCTCGCCAAGCCCCTCGCCGAGCCAGTCGACGCCGTCCAGCCCGAGCCGGACGCCCACCCCTACGTCCTCGTCGGCAACTCCGACGCCAACTCCCACGCAGACTTCGGAAAAGCCGACGCCTACCCAGTCGACGCCGCAGAAGATCAACCTCATCCCGGAAGAATTCGAGGGCCAGCCGTTCGAGACAGTCAGTGCGCAGCTCCGCGCGCTCAATCTCGGAGTGAACGGCCAAGAGAAATTCGATCCGTCAGTAGCTGGAACGGTTCTCAGCCTCAACCCCACGGGTCCTGTTGACCCTGGCACAACCATCACAGTGACCTACTCCAAGGGTCCGGAGATGGTTGCCGTACCCACCATTGGCCAGGGAGTCTCCGAGGCCCAGGTCCAGGGCGCTCTGCAGGGGGCAGGGCTTAAGTACGTGAGGGGTGAGGACGTCAACGGAACCATCAGCCAGGGGCCGAACACGTTCGTGCGTTCCTCGCCTGCCGCCGGGACCGAGGTACCCGCAGGGTCCACGGTGACCTACTACTTGTCCAAGGAACTCGTCCCAACGAATCCCGTGACTCCCAGCGGAAACCCGTCCAGCTCTGCGTCCCCAACAGGCCGCTAAGCCACCATGTCTACGCCCCGTCCCGGCCCCGCGCATCGAGAGGAGAGCACACCTGTGTCTTCACAGCGCATCCTCAATGAACGCTACGAACTCGGTGAGTTGATCGGTCGTGGCGGCATGGCCGACGTCTACAAGGGAACAGATACCCTCCTGGGCCGAACCATTGCGGTGAAGGTCCTCCGTGCGGACCTCGCCCGCGATCCCCAGTTCCAGGCTCGCTTCAAGCGGGAAGCCCAGGCCGTCGCAGCGCTCAACCACCCCTCCATCGTGGCCATTTTCGATACCGGAGAGTATTCCGTTCCCGGCGGCCCCGGAGAGGATGTCCGCGTTCCATACATCGTTATGGAGTTCGTCTCGGGCCGCACACTGAGGGACATGATCAAGGCCAAGGAGCTGGGTGTAGAGGACTCCGTCGGCTACACGCTGGGTGTTCTTGCGGCTTTGGAGTACAGCCACCGGGCAGGAATTGTGCACCGGGACATCAAGCCCGCCAACGTCATGGTGTGTGCCGATACCGGTGACGTCAAGGTCATGGACTTCGGAATCGCGCGGGCCATGGCGGATTCCGCGGCCACCATGACGCAAACACAGGCAGTGGTCGGCACCGCGCAGTACCTATCACCTGAACAAGCCAGGGGCGAGACAGTGGACGCCCGCAGCGACCTCTACTCGGCCGGCTGCCTCCTGTACGAGCTGCTGACCAGCAGGCCGCCGTTCGTTGGCGACAGCCCGGTTTCCGTTGCCTACCAGCATGTCCGGGAAACCCCGGATCTTCCCAGCACCCACAACCCGGACATCACAGAAGCGCTGGATTCCGTGCTGGTCAAGGCGCTGCAGAAGAACCGTACTGACCGCTTCCAGGATGCAGCCGCCTTCCGCCGCGCGCTCCGGGCAGCAAGCAACGGCATTCCCGTGCCTGCACTCCCGGCAAGCGAAGCTCCCACGGATCCCAACGACCTTGTGGAACAGGAAGACCCCGCCACGCAGCTCCTGAGCACTACGGCCGTGGGGCTTTTGGATGTGGACCAGTTCAAGGACGAGCCCCTGGACCATGAACACGAGGAGCCCCTTCCCCTGGGCCTCCCAGCGGAACGTGAGCGGCCCGCGGGCCAGAACTCACGGCGTCGCGCATGGGTTGCAACCCTGGTGATTTTCACGCTCCTGGTCCTTGCAGGCGGTGGTTTCTGGCTTTACAGCCTCATGAACATGCAGCCCCCGCCTCCGGCGAAGATCGCGGTCCCCGTGGTGGCCAACATGTCCGAATCACAGGCCATCCAGGAGCTGTATTCCGCCAAGTTGGTCCCAAAATCGGTGCGTGAGCCGAGCGACACCGTGGCCAAGGACATGACAATCGGCACTGCGCCCAGCGCTGGCGCCATGCTGGATCAGGACGCCGAGGTGATTCTCAAGATCTCCAGCGGTCCCAGCTCGGTGACCATCCCGACAAACATTGTGGGACGTACTGAACCGGACGCCCGTGAGGCACTGCGGCGGCTCGGCATCACCGGCGATATCTCAACCGTCCGTACGCACAGTCCCACTGTTCCCATCGGTTTGGTCATCAGCACCTCACCGGCCCCGGGCGGGCCCATTGCCGCGTCGTCGAAGGTGGAGCTGCAGGTTTCCTCGGGTAAGGTCCTGATGCCGCAACTCATCGGCCTGCCTGTCACCGAGGCTGAGGCGGCCCTGAAGGCCAACGGGCTGACCATGCAGGTGGTGGAACAGGAAAACTCGCAGGTGGAACCTGGCAAGGTCACGGCACAGAGCGAGGCATTCAACAGCGAGGTTGATCAGGGCAAGATGGTCACCGTTACTGTTGCGAAGGCTCCCGCACCTGTCCCGACGCCGACACCCACTCCTACACCCACAACGGACACGCCTACGCCGAAGCCGACACCGACGACAACCAAGAAGTAGCCTGCTGCCGGGCGGAACTACAGACCCGGCGGCTACTGCTTGATCAGTGGGCTCAGCTTGGAGGCACGCTCGGCGGCACCGGCCATGCCCAGGGACTCAAGCCAGTTCCCCAGCATCTGGTATCCGCCTTCAGTGAGCACTGATTCCGGGTGGAACTGGACACCGCACAGGGGAGCGGTCTTGTGCTGAAGACCCATCACCACGCCATTGGTGGTCTCCGCTGTGACCTCCAGGACCTCAGGTATGGAATCGCGAACCGCTGCCAGTGAGTGGTACCGCGTTGCCGTAACTGGCGAGGGGAGGCCGGCGAAGACGCTCTTGCCTTCATGCCGCACGGGGGATGTTTTGCCGTGCATCAGTTCCGGCGCGTGGGTCACCACTCCGCCGTATGCCTCAGCGAGAGCCTGGTGTCCCAAGCAGACCCCGAACATGGGCTTGGAGGCTTCACCGCACCACTTAATGAGCTCAATGCACACACCCGCTTCTGCGGGGGTGCCGGGACCGGGCGACACAAGTACGCCGTCCCGTGTTCCCGCCAGCTCAATGGCCTCGGCAAGAGTGACGTCGTCGTTCCGGACCACCGTGGTTTCGGCGCCCAGTTCCTGGAGGTAACCCACCAGTGTGTAGACGAAGCTGTCGTAGTTATCTATTACCAAAATCTTTGTTGTGCTCATGGTTGCTGCACTAAACCAATCGTTGAGTCAGTCAATGTGGTGAATTGGGAAAACCAGGGGAAGAGGAACTCGACCATCAAGACAAGGGCTACACCCACCAGTACCAGCGAGGTAAGGATCCGTACCCACAGCGGACCGGGCAAATTCCGGAAAATCCATGCGTACATCTGCTATCCCTTTCCGTGGGCGCGGGCTACTTGGGCGGCGATTTCCGACGGCGGTCCCGCTGAGGCAGGTTGCCAGCCATCCAGCACGGAGTAGGCAATGATGCGTTCCTGTGCACCAAACCGGGGGTTGCAGCTGGTCATGGTGAGGATACTTTCCGTAGGGGTTGCCCCGGGTTGGGTAGGCACGGGCATCAAAACGTCGGTGCGATCCGGCAGGACGATCTGGTTGTTGCGGAACACGTAGGTGTAATAGCCATCCGCGGTCTGCACGTAGATCTTGTCCCCGGGAACCAGCGTGTGGATGTTGTCCAGGACCGCACCGTGTGTCTGCCTGTGGCCTGCCACCGCAAAGTTGCCCGGAGCTCCGGGCATGCTGGTGGTGCCGTAATGGCCCAGTCCCAAGGTGTCCAGGACGTCTGATCCCGTGCCTTCAATGATGGGGCGGGTGTAATCCTGGCCAAAGCGGGGGATGTACATGATGCCGATGGTGCCACCATTCCCCGGAGCCGTGCCCACCACGGGAGTGCCGTAGTCCACCGGGCCGGCCGGTGCAGCTGGAGCTATCGGCCCGGTGAATTCCTGGGCGAAGCTCTTGACCGCTTCCGTTTGCTTGGCGTCGGCTTCAACGTTGGTCCACCACAATTCCCAGCCAACGAACAGGAGCAGGACTATGCCGGCCGTGATGAGGAGTTCACCGAAGATCTGGCTGATTTTACGGATGACATCCGAGGCCCGGCGCGGTTTTCGGGGCGGCAGTTCCTGCCCGTCACTGGCGGACGGCACGGCTGATGCCGCCGTCGTCTGCTGGTGCGCCACAGGGTCTCCTCATCTAGGGCGCGGGCGTCGCGGGCGTATCCCGAGTTGCGGCTAGACTTGACAGCTAGAACCAACCCGGAACGCCGTGTGGCCGTTAACCGCTGGAAATTTCCTTCCTGCAGGATATCAAGGCCGGCAGGGACGGGTACCAACCGAACAGTCCAGGAGGATCCGTGCCCGAGTCCAAGCCCCGCAAGCGGCCTGCCCGCCAGGCCCCACAGACTTCGGCCACGCAGCAGTACAAGCCCAACCCGGTCTGGTACAAGGCCGTCATGTTTGGATTGATGATCCTCGGTCTTCTGTGGATCATCACCTTCTACATCACTGAAGGGCAGTTCCCGGTCCGTGACTGGGCGTCCTGGAACATCGTGGCCGGCTTCGGGATTGCAATTGTCGGGTTCCTCATGACCACGCGCTGGCGCTCCTAGGAATTCAGGACCTCACATTCCAGTGCTCGCTGACGTCTACAGGATATGAGCAACCGGCACACCACGTTGGATTCCCCGTTGGGTCAGCTGACGCTGACAGCCCACGGGGAACTTTTGACGGGCCTCTTCTACGAAGGGCACTGGCATATGCCGCCGCCCGACTATTTCGGAGAGCCGACCACCATCGAGGACCCTGTGTTCCATCAGACCCGGATCGAACTCTCTGAATACCTCGCGGGTCACCGCACCGAATTCAACGTTCCGTTCGAAGCACGCGGAAATCCCTTCCAGGAGAAGGTCTGGGCCCGGCTCCAGACCATTCCTTTCGGAGAAACGGTCAGCTACGGCGAGTTGGCCCAGGAACTGGGTGATCCGCACCTGGCGCAGGCGGTTGGTTCGGCTGTCGGCCGCAATCCCATCAGCATCGTCATCCCTTGCCACCGCGTGGTGGGTCGGAAGGGGCAACTGACGGGCTATGCCGGCGGGCTTCGGAACAAACGCTTCCTCCTTGAGCTGGAAGAACCGGATTCCGTAAGAGAGGGCAAGCTCTTCTGATGGAAACCGGACAGGCGGCCAGCAAGAAACCGTTCGAAGCAGTTGTCCGGGAACGCGGGGCAACAGTGCTCCGTGTGTGCCGTGCAATCCTCGGCGTCCACGATGCCGATGACGCGTGGTCGGACACCTTCCTGGCAGCTCTCCAGGCCTATCCGGATCTTCCTGTGGGGGCCAACGTGGAAGCCTGGCTGGTCACCATTGCCCACCGGAAGTGCATTGACCATCTGCGGGCAGGTGCGCGCCGCGCATTGCCTGTTGAGCAGCCGCCAGAACAGCCAACCCGGCTGGGTCTTCCGGGCGAAAGAGACACAGAACTTTTCGACGCCGTCGCCCAGTTGCCGCCCAAGCAGCGTCAGGCTGTGGCGTACCACTTCCTCGCCGGGCTGCCCTACAAGGAAATCGGCGCCCTTCTGGGCAGTTCTCCGGAGGCCGCACGCCGTGCTGGAGCAGATGGCGTGAAGGCGCTCCGGGCAGCCATCCAAACCCGTGCTTCGCTGGTCCATTTATCGTCGAAAGGTGAAATTCAATGACCGTCGACCCCAGCCCCGGACACACCGAGGTGTTGTCGTTCCTGGAACCACTGAACGTAGCCCTCGAGCCGGCCCTCGCCGGTCTCCATGCCCGGCTTGCCCGTGATGCACAACTGACCCACACCCTGGACATCGCCTACCGCACTGTCGATTCACCCGTGGGGAAGCTCCTTCTGGCAGCCACGGATCGCGGAATCATCCGGGTGGCGTTCGAACTGGAAAACCACGACTCCGTTTTGCAGTTGTTGGCCGACACCGTCAGCCCGCGCATTTTGGAAGCACCCAGCCGCCTGGATGACGCCGCGCGGGAACTCGAAGAGTATTTCGCTGGTACACGGCGGGACTTCGATCTCATCCTTGATTTCCGTTTGTCCCGCGGCTTCCGGCTCAACGTCCTCCGTCACCTGCCCCGGATTCCTTACGGCAACACAGCGAGTTACGCACAGGTGGCCCAGGCCGCCGGCAGCCCCAACGCCGTCCGCGCCGTGGGCACCGCCTGCGCCACCAACCCGCTGCCCGTGATCGTCCCGTGCCATCGGGTGGTCAAGTCCGATGGCAGCTTCGGTGGCTACCTGGGAGGACCCGAAGCCAAGCGCGCCTTGCTGACGCTTGAGGCCGCGGCGTGAGCGACGACGCCCTGTTCCCGTTGGAGCTGGTTCAACCTGGAAAGCACGACGCCGGTCCGCGCCTGGTCCGGCCCGGCGCGGTTCACGTCCCCGGTTGGCTGACACTGGAACAGCAGCAGTGGATCGTGGGGCGTTTCAGTGAATGGACCCAGGGACCGGTTCCCTTGCGGGCTGCAACTTTGCCGGGCGGGCACCAGATGTCCGTCCGCACGGTTTGCCTGGGGTGGCATTGGCAGCCGTACCGGTATTCCCGGACGGCGACCGACGTCAACGGCCAGCCGGTCCTCGATTTTCCTGAGTGGATGGTTCGTTTGGGAAAGCAAGCCGTTGCGGCCGCGTATTCCCCGGACCTTGGGGTGGAAGAGTCCCTGCTTGGCCTTTCCCGGGATTACGCGCCGGATGCTGCCCTGGTGAATTATTACGGCGATGGTGCCGCCATGGGCATGCACCAGGACAAGGATGAGCATTCCAACGCTCCTGTGGTGTCGCTCAGCATTGGAGATGCGTGCATCTTCCGTTTCGGCAATACCGAGTCACGTACCAAGCCCTACACGGACCTGGAACTCCGCTCGGGCGATCTGTTCGTTTTCGGGGGGCCTTCCCGGTCCGCCTATCACGGCATCCCCAAGGTCCTCCCGGGTACGGCTCCTGACGGCTGCGGCCTGGATCGTGGACGGATCAACATCACCATGCGCGTCACTGGTCTGTCGTAAGGCCGGAACCCCGGGAACATGGCTCCACAGCGGCCCTGCTGTTAATGTCACAGGTGCCGGGAAGAATATCCCCGGCAGTTAAGTACATGCCGACCGCTGAGGCGGCATGGTTGCGGAGGAGCACGCATGACCCCGGATAACGGCACCATTATCGGACCTGACGGCCTGGCACGTCCCTCATGGGCTGCCTCGGACCCGCTCCTGCAGGCCTACTACGATCACGAGTGGGGCATGCCCGTGCGGGATGAGCAGGGCATGTACGAACGCATCAGCCTCGAGGCTTTTCAAGCCGGACTCTCCTGGGCCACCATCCTCCGGAAGCGCGAGGCCTTCAGAGAGGCGTTCCTGGACTTCCATCCGGAGAGCGTGGCCGCCTTCACTGAATCCGACGTAGAGCGACTCATGCTCAATGCCGGGATAGTCCGGAACCGGCTGAAGATCCAGGCCGCCATCACAAACGCCAAAGCCACCATCGCCTTGCGCGAGGATGGCGGGCTGGTGGATTTCGTGTGGTCGTTCCAGCCGCACAACACACCCGCGCCCCGCACCCTTGCGGAAATCCCCACCACCTCTCCGGAGTCAATCGCCCTGTCCAAGGCCCTGCGGAAGAAGGGGTTTGCTTTTGTGGGACCCACCACCATGTACGCACTGATGGAAGCCGTGGGCATCATCGACACCCATTTGCTGGATAGCCACCGGCGCGGCACTTCCGGGGTTTGGACGTAGAAGAAGCGTCCGTGCAGGCGGCAAGTCAGCGCGGTTCTTGTCCACAGAAGTGCGTAACTTTATCCACAAGCGTGGATAACTTCTGTGGACATCCACGCACTTAGGCCCAAAATCGGCGCCACACGGGGTTTGCCCGGCCCAGGAGACCACTGCGGGACTTATGCCCACTGTGTACCAGCCTGTGGATAGTGGCCGAAGCTTCATCGAAAGTTCAACGGTTCAGGATTGCCTGGTTCGTGTGTGAGGAACAATCCGGCCAAGGCTTCGGGGGTAGCTGGCCTCAATCGCCACGTTCCCCGGATTTCTCTTGTTGTCAGGGGTTACCCACTTAACAACAACCTCGTACCCACAAGTTATCCACAGGTGGGGAAAACATGTGGGTTTCAGCAGCGGGATCGCCGCCATGCCGGGCCTCAGGGGTCATCAAGACGGCGAAACTACACGTGTGTAAGTTATTAACATTGTTGATAAGCCTGTTGATAGACCCCACTCCGGAGCGGAATTAACAGACTTATCCACATTGATCCCGGATACGCCCACTTTGTCCACAAATCGTTGACCAATGGGGACATAGTTATCCACAGGTGTGGAGAAATCCATGCCTTTCGGGGGATATCTACCGCTACACGGGCTGTAATGGGGGAGTAACCCGATAACTACACGCTTGTAAGTTACTCACAGTGTGGATAACGCTTGTGGATAACGTAAGCGCCCATCGAGTGGAGCACCTGAGCTGGTAGGCCTACCGTGGTCCTATGAAGAGCGACTTCAAGACTTTGATACCTGCCTACAACGCGACGAAAGGCAGGTTCTCCCTGATCACTGTTCCGCCGCTGCAGTATTTGATGATCGATGGCAGCGGGGACCCCAACACTTCCCAGGCGTACAGGGACGCTTTGTCCACGCTCTATCCCGTTGCCTACAAACTCAAGTTCTTCAGCAAAGGCGAGCTCGAACGCGACTATGGGGTCATGCCGCTGGAGGCACTGTGGTGGGCCGAAGACATGGACTCGTTCACCGGCGCCAGGGACAAATCACTCTGGTCGTGGACATTGATGAACATGGTCCCGGAGTGGATCACGCGGGAACACGTGGAGGCAGCATGCAGGGTGGTCGCCGGCAAAGGAGGGGCACCCGCCCTGGACATACTCCGTCTGGAGTCGTTGGATGAGGGATTGAGCGTGCAGACGCTTCACGTTGGACCCTACGACGACGAAGGCCCCGTGCTTGAGGAGATGCACCACAGGTTCATACCGGAACAGTCGTTGGCCATGACGGGGAGGCATCACGAGATCTACCTTTCCGACCCCCGGCGTGCCGCGCCGGAAAGGCTCAGGACAATCCTGAGGCAGCCCGTCGCACACCTTCCGGACTGAGGATCGCCGAAGCAGCGGACCCTGGGGCCAGGCCAAGCCTCGGACAGGTTTCTAGCCGGCAGTAATACGGAACCAGGTCACCACGGCCAGCAGGCCAGCCACGAGCACCAGGCCGCCGGCTTGGAGCAGACCCTGGTTCTTGCCCCGGGGAGCGTAGGCGATGGCAGCGGCGGCCAGGCCACCGGTGATAAGGCCACCCAGGTGGGCTTGCCAGGCAATGCTGGGGATAAAGAATCCGATGGCGCCATTGATGGCGATCAGGATCCAGAGTTGCCGGGTGTCGCCGCCCCGGTGTCGCTGCACCACGAGCATGGCTCCGAAGAGGCCGAAGATGGCTCCGGAAGCGCCCACAACACCCACTGCCGGCACTGTGGTCGGAGTGAGGGCAAGGAAGCCTACTGATCCGCCAACAGCGGAAATCAAATAGACGGCGAGGAAACGGATACGCCCGAGCAGAGGCTCAAGGGCCTGTCCGAAGATCCACAACGTGTACATGTTGAGCACGATGTGGAGGAGGAAACCTTGTGAGTGCAGGAAGGCTGAGGTGATCATGCGCCACGGCTCGCGGTCAGCGTAAACGTTGGCGAAGGCAAAGTTCCTGAAAATCAGATCGCCGGGCACAATCCACTGAAGGATGTACACCAGCACGCAGAGCCCGATGATCGTGAACGTCACCAAAGGACGGCCGACGGCCAAGGCGCCGCCGTACGGCGACCGGTACACCGGCGTCGTACGTTTTTGTTCGTTGACGCAGTCAACGCATTGGAACCCGACGGCGGCCGTCCGCTGGCACTCGGGGCACGCGGGGCGCCCGCAGCGCTGGCACCGCACATAGGAGGGCCTGTCCGGGTGCCGTGGGCACACCGGAATATCAGCGGACGGCTCTGCCGACGGGATTCCGTAACTCATGGATTCAGCTTCAGTGAGCGACTAGAGCTGTTCGATGTCGATGCTGTTGATGACGACGTCTTCAACGGGACGGTCGCCCATGCCCGTGCGGACAGCCTCAATGGCGTCGACAACCTTGCGGGATTCCTCATCCGTGACTTCACCGAAAATGCTGTGCTTGCCGAACAGCCAGTCGGTGTTGACCGTGGTGATGAAGAACTGTGACCCGTTAGTGCCCTTGCCCATCTGGATGCCGGCGTTTGCCATGGCCAGCTTGTACGGAGCGTTGAAGGTCAGTTCCGGGTGGATCTCGTCATCGAACTGGTAGCCGGGGCCGCCGACGCCGCGGCCAAGAGGATCGCCGCCCTGGATCATGAAGTCCTTGATGATCCGGTGGAAGATCGTGCCGTTGTACAGGGGCGTTCCGGTCTTGTCCTCACCCGTCTCGGGGTGGTTCCAGGACTTTTCACCCGTGGCCAAGCCAATGAAGTTGGCTACGGTCTTGGGCGCGTGGTTGCCGAAGAGGTCAACCTTGATGTCGCCGAGGGTAGTGTGGATCGTTGCTTTTGCAGTTGCAATGGTCATAGGCCCATTCTTCCATGCAGGGTCAACGCCGTTGCAGTTGTAAAGCCGGTTCCGCGCTCGGTGAAATCCGGGTCGAATCGGGCAGATGAATAGCCGGTGTTCCCCAAGCGACGTAGGCTAGCAACAAACGAGCACGTGTATCGGGAGGTAGTTGTGAAGAAAACAGACCGTATTGCCCGCGAACTCGAACAATCCGTTGCGGTTGGTGTGGATAACGCACGCGACTGGGCTGCGCCCCGTGTGGAAGCAGCCGTCAATTGGGCTGTTCCGCGCATCCAGCACGGCATTGACACCGCTTCCCCCAAGATCCAAGAGGGGCTGAAGTCCGCCGCGCACAACCTCGCCGACGGCGTGGCAGTTGTTACGCCGCGGATCCAGGACGGACTGGCGCACCTCGCGCCGAAGATCCACGATGTCGTAGAGGATGCAACACCCAGGATCCAGGAGACGCTCAACAAGGCCACTCCGGCTCTGGGAATTGCACGGGACAAAGTGGTGGACGAGTACCTGCCCAAGCTCTCTGAACAGTTGGGACAGGCTTCCGTGGCCGTTCACCACGTCTTGGAGAACGCTCCCGCACAGGTTGACGCCGTTGCGCAGAGGCTTGTCGATTCGGGCGTGGTGCACAGCGTCCAGGAGCAGGCCCAGGCTACCGGCAAGCAGATCAAAGCCGTGGCTGACGAGGCCACCAAGGCTGTCTCCACGAAGTTGGGCAAGGAACCGAAGCCCAAGAAGCGTGGATGGCTGATCTTCACCGTTATCGCCGCAGCTGCGGCCGCCGGTGTTGCCGCCTGGAAGGCTTCCAAACCGGTCGAGGATCCGTGGAAGACGCCTTCTCCGGTCACGCCTACTCCGGCTCCGGTTCCGGCCACCCCGGCACCTGCTCCGGCCGACACAGCGGCATCTGCCACGGCAACGGAAGCGACCAAGCCCGCCGCCACGGACATCACTCCGGAAGAAGCAGCAGACGAGGCAGAGCAGGCCACCAAGGACGCCCTCAAGAACGTCGAGGACTCCACCGCCAAGGTGGCAACCGACGCCAAGACTGCCGTCAAGAACATCGCAGCCAGCCTGAACAAGGACACCGAAGGCACTGAGACTGACGCCAAGGGTACAAACAACTAAGTGCTTTTCAGCTAGGCACCGCTTCAATACTGGAGGGACTTCGGCAGCAGCCGGGGTCCCTCCAGTGTTTGCCGGCTTGTAACCCAAGCCTCCGGCAGGGGCAAGGTTACGGGTGTTAGATTTGAGGAGATGTCAGCCGATAGCCCCTTGGCGGGTGCCCTCCAGGATGCTCCGGAACCCCCGGGAGTCTCCATTGTCATCCCGGCGTATAACGAGGAAAGCGTCATTCGCCAGTGCCTCATCGCTGCCATCTACCAGTCTGTGCCTGCGGACGAGATCATCGTGGTGGACAACATGTCCACGGACCGCACAGCCAGGATTGTGCGCCAGATGCAGCAGGAATACCCCGAAAGTCCCATCATTCTCCTTCGGCAGGACGTGGCGCAGGGTCTCATCCCCACACGCAACCACGGCCTGAACAGCGCCACGGGTGACGTTGTGGGCCGCATCGATGCCGATTCCGTACTGGAACCGGATTGGGTTGAGCAGGTGCAGAAGGCATTCACCGACGATTCCGTAGCCGCTGCCACAGGCCCTGTGGTGTACTACGACATGCCCATGCGCCGGTTCGGGCTCAAGGCCGATGACAAGATGCGCCAACTCATGCTGCGCCTGGCCAAGCACCAGTACCACTTCCTGTTCGGCTCCAACATGGCCCTGCGCCGGACTGCCTGGGAAACCATCCGCGACGAAACGTGCCTCGACGAGAAGGATGAGATGCACGAGGACATCGACCTCTCGCTGCACCTTTTTGAGCACGACCTCAAAGTCCAGTACGTGCCCCAGATGGTCTCCGGTATGTCCGCCCGCAGGTTGGAAGACTCACCGAGGGACTACCGCTATTACGTCCAACGCTTCGACCGGACCTACAAGGCGCACAACGTCAAGAAGATGGCGCTGAAAGCACCCATGGTGGTGTTCTTCTCCGTGTATTTCCCCGCCAAACTGCTGCGGGCCATCCACACAGCCAATTCGGCTCAGGGCGTCCGCCGCGGCGGTCTGTAACGCCGGCCAACCATTAACGTACGACGCCGGCACTTCAGTCGGTGCCGAGCTCGGCTTCCCGCCGGTCAGCTTCCGGCCGCTTGCGTCTCTGTCCGGTCACCACAACGGCCAAGCCAGCGAGTATGAGGCCCAATCCGGCATAGATACCGCCAGGCAGTGTTTCGTTGAGGAAGATGGCAGCCAGGATGGCTGCGCCCGGGATCTCCAGCAGGATGATCATGGACACCAGCAAGGGACTCATGGTTGCCAGCAAATGGTTGAAAGCCGTGTGCCCTATCAACTGCGCGCAGACGGTGATGGCAATGATCCCAAGCCAGCCGCCGGCGTCGAATCCTGATAAAGGCTGTCCAGCGAGCAGGGCCATCAATGCCACCAGCGCCGCGCACATGCCGTAACAGAGGGTGGTGTAGGTTCCCGTTGCCATGGACTGCCGGGCTTTGCCTCCCGCCAGGGTGTACAGGCCTGCCAGGGCCCCGCCAGCGACAGCCAGGAGATCGCCCAGCAACGCCTCCGGGGACGAACCCATATCGAATCCCGTGATCGCCACGACGCCCACGAAGGCGATCCCAAGGCCGATCAGGACGGGCCAGCGGTGCCGCGTACCGCGGAACATCTGGAAGACGGCGATCCATGCGGACTGCAGGCAGACCAGCGCCGTGGCAGCAGCAACCGATGTCAGCTGGAGCGCGGTGATGAAACAAGCGAAATGGAAGGCCAGTGCGACGGCGGCCACTGTCGACCAGCCGAACTCGCGCCGGGTGATCCTGCCGAAAGCCTTCGGCTCCCGGATGGCTACGGGGGCCGCCATCACTACTGCCCCGATGGCATTGCGCCAGAAGGCGATGGCCAGGGCAGTCACCGAGGTAGCGCCCAGGGTCCCCGCCATCAGCGGGCCGGAGGCAGCAACGCCCAAGACCCCCAGGGCGGCAATGAGAAGGTTCACAGACCAACCCTAGTGTGCCGGGACGGTCTGTCCATTCGTGATGCCGGCAAGAGGCGCATTCCGGACCTGGGTGTTAAACGCAAAAGTCCCGGTCATTTCTGACCGGGACTTTTCTTATGGTGGAGGCACGGGGACTCGAACCCCGAACCCCCTGCTTGCAAAGCAGGTGCGCTACCAATTGCGCCATGCCCCCATAAGAAGCAACCCATCAATCATACCCCATCTCCGGACTGGTATTTACCAGTTCAGAACCGGGCTCCTCGTCTAATCAACCGTATCGGTTGACTTGCTCCAGACATCTTTCCGGGCTTCGGATTCCTGGTTCTTTTTATAAACCAGGACACCTGCGATTGCGGCTGCCACAACTATCAGCAACTTCTTCACAAGTACCTCATTCCGGCTCAGTTTTACCTGAACCTGTTTTGGTTCCGTGGGCGTACCAGGACTTGAACCTGGGACCTCTTCGTTATCAGCGAAGCGCTCTAACCGCCTGAGCTATACGCCCCGATGCCTCATCGGGCCGAGATATGACTGTACAGCACTTCCCGGCCCGATCTCAAATCGAGGCAATTTCGCGGAGGTTTTCGGCCAAAAACGGCCAATTTCCGCGGATTTCTTCTAGTCGTCCGTCAAGGTGACGCCGACGCCACCAACCAATGTTGCCGAAATGTTATAGAGCACCGCGGACAGCATGGACAATGCCGTCAGCAGAACAACATTCACCACAGCGATGATTGTGGCGAACGAGGCAACCTGACCAAGCGAAGCGATCTTCTTCAGCTCGAATCCGCTGCCTTCAGAACCTGCGAGCGTGCCCAGGAGGCTGTCCACCTGGTTGAAGATCCCCGTAAGGTCCAGCACGGTCCACAGAACGATTGCAGCCACCACAGTGACAATGCCCAGCGCTACGGACAGCAGGAACGCCATCTTGAGCACCGACCACGGGTCAACCTTGCTGACCAGGAGGCGGGCACGGCGCACCTTCGCCTTGGGGGCAGGCTTTACCAAGCCAGGGGCACCCTGGGCCGGACGCTGTCCCGGGGCGCCTGCAGGCCGCTGGCCGGGCTGGGCCGGACGCTGTCCGGGGGCACCGGCGGGTCGCTGCCCTGCCGAAGCAGGGCGTTGGCCCGCTTGGGCCGGACGCTGTCCGGGGGCACCGGCCGGCCGCGGAGCAGAGTTGGCGCCCGTTACGGGACGCGCACCTGCTGCTCCTGAACCGGTGGAACCCGCTCCGGGGCGTTGCTGGGGCCGTGCAGGTGTTCCGGCCTGCGTATTGCCCGAGGGCTGCCGGAGTCCGCCGGGGACACCTGTGCTCGGCTTGGGATATGAGTCGGAATTACTCACTCGTTACCTCCGGTATTGTCTTCGTTCAGCTCCGCGCCCGATTCACTTTCCGGGTCTGCGTCGTTTTCCGTTGCGGGCGTTGCGGTCACCGCAGCGGCGCCGTCCTCCGCAGCCAACGTTACGTCATCGTCGGCTCCGTCCTCGGATTCCTCGCCTTCCAAACCGCGTTCGCTGTTGCGCGCAACTTCAATAATGCGGTCATTCTTGTCCGGTTTGGCAAAGATGACGCCCATGGTGTCCCGGCCCTTGGCGGGAACGCCGGTCACGGCTGACCGGACCACCTTGCCACCCTCCATGACCACCAGGACTTCGTCCTCTTCCTGGACGATCAAAGCGCCCACAAGATCACCACGGTCCTCGGCAAGCTTGGCTACCTTGATACCCAAACCACCGCGGCCCTGGAGACGATACTCATCCACAGCAGTCCGCTTGGCATAACCGCCCTCGGTCACGATGAAGACAAACGAGCCGTCCTGGACCACGTCTGCAGCCAACAGTTCGTCGTCTTCACGGAACTTCATGCCCGTGACGCCCGAGGTAGCGCGGCCCATCGGCCGAAGGGCGTCATCCGTAGCTGTGAAGCGGATGGACTGGCCCTTGCGTGAGACCAGGAGGAGATCGTCTGTTTCACTGACCAACTGGGCCGAAACCAGTTCGTCACCATCGCGCAGGTTAATCGCGATGACGCCGGCTGTGCGGTTGGTGTCGTAGTCTTCCAGGCGAGTCTTCTTGACCAGGCCGTTCTTGGTGGCCAGCACAAGGTACGGAGCCTGCTGGTAGTCCCTCAGGTCCAGGACCTGGGCGATATGCTCGTCCGGCTGGAAGGCCAGCAGATTGGCAACATGCTGTCCCTTGGCGTCGCGTCCTGCTTCGGCAAGCTCGTAGGCCTTGGCACGGTAAACGCGGCCCAAATTGGTGAAGAACAGCAACCAGTGGTGCGTGGTGGTGACGAAGAAGTGCTCCACCACGTCGTCGCCCCGCAGCTGGGCGCCCTTGATGCCCTTGCCACCGCGTTGCTGCGAACGGTAGTTGTCACTGCGGGTCCGCTTGACGTAGCCGCCGCGCGTAATGGTGACAACCATTTCCTCTTCGGGGATCAGGTCCTCCATGGACATGTCACCATCGAAGCCCATCAGGATGTGCGTCCGGCGGTCGTCGCCATGCTTGGCCACGATTTCAGCGAGTTCCTCGCTGATGATCTGGCGCTGGCGTTCTTCGGAAGCCAGGATCGAGTTGTATTCCTCGATCATGGCTTCAAGCTCGGAGTGGCGGTCCTGGATCTTCTGGCGTTCCAGTGCAGCCAGGCGGCGCAGCTGCATGTCCAGGATGGCACGGGCCTGGAGTTCGTCGATCTCCAGCAGTTCCATCAGGCCTTCGCGGGCTGCTTCCGTGGTGTTGGACGCACGGATCAACGCGATGACTTCATCCAGCATGTCCAGTGCCTTGAGGAGGGCGCGCAGAATGTGCGCTTCTTCCTCGGCCTTGCGCAGGCGGTACCGGGTGCGGCGTGCAATAACGTCCATCTGGTGGGTAACCCAGTGCCGGATGAAGGCATCCAGGCTCAGGGTGCGGGGAACGCCGTCGACAATTGCCAGCATGTTCGCCGAGAAGTTGT
Source organism: Paenarthrobacter histidinolovorans (assembly GCF_014647595.1). Lineage (GTDB taxonomy): Bacteria > Actinomycetota > Actinomycetes > Actinomycetales > Micrococcaceae > Arthrobacter > Arthrobacter histidinolovorans. Next base: position 149,831 of record NZ_BMPM01000005.1, read on the forward strand.
CCTGCAGCTGCGTGTGCTTGTAGAGGTTGTTCAGGACCACCTTGGCCACGGCGTCGCGCTTGAGGACGATCACCAGGCGCTGGCCGGTACGGCCGGAGGTCTCATCGCGGAGATCGGCGATGCCCTGGATTTTGCCATCCTTGACCAGCTCGGCGATCTTGATTGCCAGGTTGTCCGGGTTGGCCTGGTACGGAAGCTCGGTGACTACCAGGCAGGTGCGGCCCTGGAGTTCTTCGACGTTGACCACTGCGCGCATGGTGATGGAGCCACGCCCGGTGCGGTAAGCGTCCTCGATTCCCTTGTGGCCCAGGATGGTTGCACCCGTGGGGAAGTCGGGTCCCTTGATGCGCAGCAAGAGGGCTTCAAGGAGCTCTTCACGCGTAGCGGTGGGGTTTTCCAGTGCCCACTGGACGCCGTCAGCAACCTCACGGAGGTTGTGCGGCGGGATGTTGGTGGCCATGCCGACGGCGATGCCCGAGGAGCCATTGACCAGCAGGTTCGGGAAACGCGCCGGCAGGATGGTGGGTTCCTGGTTCTTGCCGTCGTAGTTGTCCTGGAAGTCGACGGTTTCCTCGTCGATGTCACGGACCATTTCCATGGCCAGCTGGGCCATCTTGGTTTCGGTGTAACGCGGTGCTGCAGCGCCGTCGTTGCCGGGCGAACCGAAGTTACCCTGGCCAAGTGCCAGCGGATAACGCATGGTCCAGTCCTGGATGAGTCGGACCAAGGCGTCGTAGATCGCCATGTCACCGTGCGGGTGGTAGGTACCCATGACGTCGCCAACAACACGGGCGCACTTGTTGAAAGAGCGGTCGGGGCGGTAGCCGCCGTCGAACATTGCGTACAAAACGCGGCGGTGCACCGGCTTCAGGCCGTCGCGGACGTCCGGGAGGGCGCGGCCGACGATCACGGCCATGGCGTAGTCCAGGTAGGACCGCTGCATTTCTGTCTGCAGGTCCACCTGCTCCACGCGGTCGGTCAGCACATCACCCTCAAGAACAACATCCTCGGCGTCGTTGGATTCCGCCGGGACTTCGGGAGTTTCGTCACTCATAATCTAAGTTTTCCGTTTCAGGTATATGTCGGTTCTGGAATATTCAAGTGCCCTCCGGGGCGCTAGATATCGAGGAACCTGACGTCCTTGGCGTTCTGCTGGATGAAGTTACGGCGTGATTCCACGTCCTCGCCCATCAACACGGAGAAGGTCTGGTCGGCAGCCAGAGCGTCGTCCATGGTGACCTGCAACAGAGTGCGGCGCTCCGGATCCATGGTGGTGTCCCACAGCTCGGTGTAATCCATTTCGCCGAGACCCTTGTAGCGCTGGATGCCGTTGTCCTTGGGGAGGCGCTTGTTCATCGCGGCGCCCTTGCGGATGGTCTCATCACGTTCGCGGTCGCTGTAGACGTAATCGTGCGCGGCATTGGACCACTTGATCCGGTACAGCGGCGGCTGGGCCAGGTAAACATAGCCGTTCTCGATGAGCGGACGCATGTACCGGAACAGCAACGTCATCAGCAAGGTGGTGATGTGCTGGCCGTCCACGTCGGCATCCGCCATCAACACGATCTTGTGGTACCGGAGCTTGGAGATGTCGAAGTCTTCGCCAATTCCCGTGCCGAATGCGGTGATCATGGACTGTACTTCGGCATTGCCCAGGGCCTTGTCCAGGCGTGCCCGCTCCACGTTCAGGATCTTGCCTCGCAGCGGCAGGATCGCCTGGGTTTCAGGGTTGCGGCCACGCTTGGCCGAACCGCCGGCCGAGTCACCCTCCACCAGGTAGACCTCGCAGCGTGAAGGATCCTTTGAGGAGCAGTCAGACAGTTTGCCGGGCATGCCGAACGACTCAAGCGGGCTCTTGCGGCGTGCGTTATCGCGCGCCTTGCGGGCGGCCATGCGGGCCTGCGCAGCTGAAATGGCCTTGCGGATAACGTCGCGGGCCGGGCCCGGGTTCCGTTCCAGCCAGTCACCCAGCTGGTCGGTAACCACGCGCTGGACAAAGCCCTTGACCTCGGAGTTGCCCAGCTTGGTCTTGGTCTGGCCTTCGAACTGCGGTTCGGAAAGCTTCACGGAGATCACCGCAGTCAAGCCTTCGCGGATGTCATCACCGGTGAGGTTGTCTTCCTTTTCCTTGATGATGCTCTTCTCACGCGCATAGCGGTTGATCAGCGACGTCATCGCGGCGCGGAAACCTTCTTCGTGCGTTCCGCCCTCGTGGGTGTTGATGGTGTTCGCGTAAGTGTGGACACTTTCCGAATAAGCGGTGGTCCACTGCATGGCAACCTCGACGGCGATGTGCCGCTCAGTGTCCTCGGTTTCGAAAGCGATGACGTCCTCGTGGACGATCTCGACCTTTTTGTTCGAGTTGAGGTGCTTGACGTAGTCAAGCAAGCCGTCCGGGTATTCGTAAACCACCGTGCGGTGCTCTGCTGCAACTTCGCCTTCAGTGGCTACAGCGTCCAGGTCAAGATCGTCATCGCCGTCGCGGTTGACCGGACGCTCGTCGGTCAACGTGATCCGCAGGCCCTTGTTGAGGAAGGCCATCTGCTGGAAACGTGCGCGAAGGGTCTCGAAGTCGAACTCGGTGGACTCGAAGATGGTTCCGTCAGGGTAGAACGTCTGGGACGTCCCGGTACGATCGGTTTCTTCTCCCTTGACGAGTTCGCCCTGGGGCTTGCCTCCATCGGCGAATGTCATTCGCCAAACGTGGCCCTGACGGCGGACTTCCGTGTCCACCCGGCGGGAAAGGGCGTTCACCACGGAGATGCCCACACCGTGAAGGCCACCCGAAACCGCGTATCCTCCACCGCCGAACTTACCGCCCGCGTGCAGGATGGTCATGACGACTTCAACCGTGGGCTTCCCCTCGGTCGGGTGGATATCAACGGGAATGCCGCGGCCGTCATCGACCACCTGCACACCGCCATCAGCGCGGAGCGTTACTTCTATGTGGCTGCAGTAACCGGCCAGGGCCTCGTCAACAGAGTTGTCCACCACTTCATAGACCAAGTGGTGCAGGCCGCGGGGACCGGTTGAACCGATGTACATGCCGGGGCGCTTGCGCACGGCTTCGAGGCCTTCCAGCACGGTGATGTCGCTGGCACCGTACTCCCTTGGAGCCTCCGCAGGCGTATCAGGCGTGGGAACAGTCTCCTCTTGGGGCTCTACTGCCAAGGTCTCTGCATTGTCGTTAGCCACAGGCGCTTTCGACTCCTCTGTACTCGATGTCGGCCGTTCCCGCAGCTCCCCGCGGCGAACCGCGGCCGCCAACGGGCACGTGACTGATTGCGCCGGCTACTCCGAAGACGGGGTTCCCAACTGCCACAGGAGTGGATGCAGGATCCGACGACGTTTCACCGGCGCTCAGTGATCTACGCCAATTCTATCGTGGAAACCGGCGAATCCTTGCAAATACGGGGGCAGCCCAGAGCTGAATATGCCGATAGGAGGCCGCTGGCCCTATCTGCAATGGCCCTGCGGTGGTCCCGATGGGTGCCTATACGACTCGGGGGCGTTGAAACGCCCTGCACGCCGTTTAGCCGTACGTATCCCGGGGGCCGCGGCCGTTGACGCTGCGGCCACCTTTTCGCCAACTCGGGGCGGACGGCCCCAGAACCTGGATGCTGGTGACCACGCCTTCTCCCAACTCATTCCGGAACATCTCCAGGAGGCTGGTACTGAGCAACCGCAACTGCGTTGCCCATGCCGTCGAGTCGCAGCGGACATGCAGCGTGGTGTCGGTGAAACTCTCCGGTGTGCAGTGCGAGGAAATGTCCGGACCAACCAGCGTTTCCCATTCGGCCATGACGGAACCGACCGCAACAGGCGAAGTCCAACCCCGCTCCGCGACAAGCCTTCCCACAACATTGCCCAGGCCCAAAGGGTCGCGGCCACTGCCGTGGAACTGCGTGAAACCCCTGGTATCCCGCAGACCCTTGCGCTTGGGCGCAGATCCGGGCCTGGGGGCGCGCAGCCTTACTTCGCCGCGGGCGGCGGCTGCTTCACGCATGCGGTTCAGCGCCGCCTGGGCAGCATCAATTTCGTCCGGATCCCGGCCCGGTTGCAGTCCTTCGGGACTATCCTTCGCCATCGATGCCTCCCGGAACAACGGTTACACGCCGTCCGGCCAGCTCCTCAGGGATATCGGCATCGACGGCGGCAGTCACCAGAACCTGTTCGGCGCCAGCCACTATTGCAGCCAGTTTACGACGCCGCTGCACGTCCAATTCAGCAAAAACATCGTCCAAAATAAGGATCGGCGCAGTTCCACCGGTGCGGGCGTCATCCAACATGACGTAGTAGGAAGCAAGGCGCAAAGACAGGCACATGGACCATGTTTCGCCGTGGGACGCATAGCCTTTGGCCGGAGCCTGTCCCAGGACGAGTTCCAGTTCATCACGGTGCGGGCCAACCAGCGAGATACCCCGCTCGAGTTCCTTTTTCCGCGACGCTGCGAAGGCCTGGACGTAGCGTTCGGTGAGTTCGTCAACAGACAGCAGCCTGAGGTCCTCAACCGACGCCGATCGTTCCGTTCCATAGTCGGCCGGACCGCCGTCGTCGTCCAGGATGTCCTGGATGGTGGAGCGGTAAACCGCGCCGGCGTCCTTGGAGCCATCCGTGAGTTGGGCGTAGGCACTGTTCAGGTGCGGACGCAGCCGCTCCACCAACTCCAGCCGGGCGTGCAGCAATTCGGCGCCCGCCCGGGCCATGTGCTGGTCCCACACATCCAAGGTTGCTTCGTGGCCCGCAGTGAATTTCCCGGCGCGGGCCGATTTCAACAGGGCGTTCCGTTGCTTCAGGACGCGGTCATAGTCACTGCGGGTGGCGGCATGGCGGGGAACCAGGCTCACCAGCAGTTCATCGAGGAAGCGGCGGCGGTTGGAGGGATCTCCCTTCACCAGTGCCAGGTCCTCGGGGGCGAACAGGACAGTGTGGCAAATGCCAAGGATGTCCCGAGCGCGCACCGGGTTTCCCCTGTTGATGCGTCCGCGGTTGGCACGTCCCGCATTGATTTCAAGCTCAATCACCGTTGCTTGCTCACCACGGACCAGGCGGGCCCGGATCAACGCGCGGTCGGCACCAAAGCGAAGCAATGGCGCGTCGGTGCTGACCCGGTGCGAGCTAAGGGTAGCCAAATACCCGATGGCTTCCATCAGGTTCGTCTTGCCGATGCCGTTGGAACCCACCAGCACGGTGACACCGGGACCCAGTTTCAGGTCCACCTGTGCGTAGCTGCGGAAATCTGTCAGCGAAAGATGTTCGAGGTACACGCCGTTTGCGGGACTCCTGCGGCCTAGTTGGCCGGACGGGTGGCGTGTCCGCCGAACTGGTGACGCAGGGCCGAAACCATCTTCATGGCTGGTGAGTTGTCTTCACGCGAAGCAAAGCGTGCAAAGAGAGCAGCCGTGATGGCAGGTGCCGGCACAGCGTTGGCGATTGCTTCTTCCACGGTCCAGCGGCCCTCGCCGGAATCTTCGACGTAGTCATCAATGGAGGCTAGGCCGGGATCTTCATCGAGTGCCTTCACCATGAGGTCCAGAAGCCAGGACCGGACAACAGTTCCCTTTTGCCACGCGCGGAACGTTCCAGGAAGGTCCTTGACGATGTCCTTTGCGGCCAGGAGTTCGTATCCTTCGGCGTAGGCCTGCATCAAGCCGTACTCGATACCGTTGTGCACCATTTTGGCGTAGTGGCCGGCGCCGACGCCGCCCACATGGACGAAGCTGTCGGCCCGTTCGCCTTCAGGACGAAGTGCGTCGAAGACCGGCATGGCAAGTTCTATGTCCTCTTCAGCCCCGCCGGCCATGAGGCCGTATCCGTTCTGGAGGCCCCATACGCCGCCGGAAACACCGCAATCGGCGAAGCGGATGCCTTTTTCGGCCAGCGCGGCAGCGTGTTTCTGGTCTTCGGTGAAACGCGAGTTGCCGCCGTCGATCACCATATCCCCGGGGCTTAGCTTCTCACCGAGTTCGGTAACAACGGCATCAGTGATCTCACCGGAGGGGACCATGACCCAGACGAGCCTCGGAGTGGGGAGAGCGGCAATGAGCTCATCAACCGAAGCGGCATCCGTGACGTCAGGATTCCGGTCGAAGCCTGTGACTTCGATGCCGCCTTTCCGCATGCGTTCCCGCATGTTGAAACCCATTTTTCCAAGGCCGATCAATCCGATGTGCACAGTGTGAACTCTTTTCTGCGAAAGCGGGGTGGGGTTTGCCGATCAGTTGGGAAGGCGAACCGGCATCACGAGGTACCGGTAGTCGTCCTGGTCTTCGCCGTCGGCTTCTGCCTGGGCCGTGATCATGGCCGGTTTGGGAGCGGTGGTGAAGGAGAAGCGAACGTACTTGGTCTCGATAACGCTCAAACCTTCAACGAGGTAGTGCGGGTTGAAGGCCACGGTGATGTCATCTCCGGACAACTGTGCTTCAAGCTCTTCGGAAGCCTGTGCGTCTTCGCCGGTACCCGCGTCGAGATTCAGCAGGCCCTGTGTGAAGGCGAGCCGGACGGGTGTGTTGCGCTCCGCAACCAGGGAAACGCGCCGTACAGCCTCCACGAGTTCCTGGGTCTGCACTGTTGCGTGGATCGGCGTGGAGTCGGGGAAAAGCGACCGGATTTTGGGGTAATCGCCGTCTACAAGCAGGGAGGTGGTGGTACGTCCACCGCTTTCGAAACCAATGAGCCGGCTGTCGTCATCCGCGAGTGCCAGGTTGATGTCGCCGCTGCCGCCCAGGGTTTTGGCGACCTCATTCAGGGTCTTGGACTTCACCAGTGCGCTGGTGGAGATGCCGGGAGTCACTGGCTTCCACGGAACTTCGCGCATGGCCAAACGGTAGCGGTCTGTGGCCAGGAGCGTGATGAGGTCGTCCTCGATCTCCATGCGGACACCGGTAAGGATCGGCAAGGTGTCATCTTTGCTGGCGGCGATGATGACCTGGGACACGGCTTGAGCGAAAGCATCGCCGGGCAAAGTGCCGCTGATGGCCGGCAGCGCGGGCAGGGCCGGGTACTCGGACTCAGGCATGGTGGCCAGGTGGAAGCTGCTTCGACGGCAGGTAAGAGTGACTTTGCTTCCGTCGGTTTCAACCTCGACCGGAGCCGAAGGGAGGCTGCGGCAAATATCTGCCAGGAGGCGTCCGGACACCAATATGGTGCCTTCGACGGCGATATCAGCCCGAATTTCCAGCCGCGCGGAAGTCTCGTAGTCGAAGCTGGAGAGGCTTACGGTTCCTGCCTCGGCTTTGAGGAGGAGGCCGGAAAGCACAGGTACGGGCGGCCGCGGAGACAACGACCGCGCGGTCCACGTAACGGCTTCTGCCAGGACGTCGCGGTCGACTCTGAACTTCACGGAGGGGTGCCGCCTTTCATTGCTGCTGCCATGTAGTAGCTGCGGGTTCCTGCTTGGAACCCGCTAAATCTTCGCAGTCCGGCATCGGAACCTGCATGGTCCGCACTGAGCGAACTACAAACAAGACCCAAGGATGGGAGCGCTGCTGACAGCTTAGCCGGAAGATCCGCGATTAACCCATCCCCGTTTGCTCCGACCCGCCCTATGTGGACAGCCGCAGGCCGGCCTTGGCCTGGATGCTGGTCTGTCCTTCGGATGGTCGGGTGGGCGGCAGAACGAGATTGTTATTTGAGGGATTTCAATTTTTTGGGATTCGTAGTGTTAATAACTGCTGTGGAAACTGTGGATAACCCCATCCTGCGGCGCAGATCCGCGGTTAAGCCCTGTTCATGGACTGTGCGTTAACTGGGTTTTAAACAGGGTGTGGATGGGGACAACTCCGAAGCCGGTTTTTAACGATCCACAGACGGCTTAAGGGTTTTAAGCCCATTAACCGCGCTTGTCCCCTTAAGTATCCACAGGCTTATCCACATGCGCCTGTTAATAAGGTATGTAGTGGCGGCCGCGATGTGGATTTCAGGAGTCGCGTTGCTGCTGCTTAATGCGGTTGGTGAGCTCGGTGACCTGGTTGTAAATCACACGACGTTCTGCCATCAGCTCGCGGATCTTGCGGTCCGCGTGGATGACCGTGGTGTGATCGCGGCCGCCGAGTTCCTGTCCGATCTTAGGGAGCGACATGTCCGTCAGTTCGCGGCACAGGTACATGGCGATCTGGCGAGCGGTCACCAGAGTGCGCGTACGGGACTTGCTGCAGAGTTCTTCCATGCTGAGCTTGAAGTAGTCAGCGGTCTGGTCCAGGATCTGCTTGGCCGTGATCTCCTGGGCGCCATCGTCGGTAATCAGGTCCTTGAGGACCATCTCCGCGAGGGCAACGTCCACCGGCTGGCGGTTCAGGCTGGCGAACGCCGTGACACGGATCAGTGCGCCTTCAAGTTCGCGGATGTTGCTGGAGATCTTGGAAGCGATGTACTCCAAAGCGTCATCGGGAGCCGACAGGCCTTCGCTCAATCCCTTTTTGCGGAGGATAGCGATACGCGTTTCAAGTTCCGGCGGCTGGATGTCCGTCAGGAGGCCCCATTCGAAGCGTGAGGTCATGCGGTCCTCGAAGCCTGCCAGCATCTTGGGCGGCTGGTCCGATGTGATGACAACCTGCTTGTTGGCGTTGTGCAGGGCGTTGAACGTGTGGAAGAACTCTTCCTGTGTCCGGTCCTTGCCCGCCAGGAACTGGATGTCGTCAATCAGGAGGACATCCACGTTGCGGTACGTGGTCTTGAAGCTGGTGCCCTCATCATCGCGGATGGAGTTGATGAAGTCGTTCGTGAATTCCTCGGAGTTTACGTAGCGGACCCGGATACCGCTGTAGAGCCGCCGTGCGTAGTGTCCAATGGCGTGCAGCAGGTGCGTCTTGCCAAGACCGGAGTCGCCGTAGATGAACAGCGGGTTGTACGCCTTGGCCGGTGCTTCTGCGACAGCGACAGCGGCAGCATGTGCGAACCGGTTCGAGGAACCGATCACGAAGGTGTCAAAGATGTACTTGGGGTTCAGGCGTCCGAATTCATGCGAGGTGCTCGGCGGGGTCGGCTGCGGCTTCGGTTCAGCGAAGTCAGGAACAGCAGAAAGCTCGACGGCGGGTTCCGGCTCGGCATGGACGGGCACCAGATCGGTGTCGACATCGATGGCGCAGCGGATGTCGTCGGAGAAGACGTTGCGCAGGGCGTCGTCCAGAGCATCCTTGACCTGCGTCTGCAGGACTTCGCGGGTGAGCTCGTTGGGCACTGCCACCAACAGGGTCGAACCAATAAGGCCCTGGGCCTGGGCGAGAATGACGAAACCACGCTGACGGGGTGTGACGCGGTCGTCCTGTTCGAGGAGGGTCAGCACCCTGCGCCAGGAACTTCCGACAGTGTTGGCGTGGTTGGCTTCGTCTACTGTCATCAATCAGTTCCTAAATACTTGCTTGCCGGCGTTGCTGGCAGCCGAGGTGTCTCAGGCGGGCGCTGGTCCGGGCGTTAATCCACAGAGTTATGCACAGCGGGTGGACAATGGGCTACTGAGCCACTCTAGGGGATGAAATCGCCAGAAGATAGCTGGGAAGTTGCCTGTGGATAATTACACTGTTGTGGTTCGGTAAAACGGTCTGTGAGCCACTTCATCCACAGGCTTGAACCCGCTGTTGGACACAACTGTGGATAGATGCGCGGCAGGCTCCCGGTTTGACTGTGGGTGCCTTTTTGCCCCCATCGATCCATTTGAAGCCCTCGCGTGCTCTAAGCCGGTTGAAGTGTCACGCCACAAGTGACGGCTTGTGGATCGTTCAAGATATCGGCCGTTCAGCTGCCATTCCTACGAGAGCCTGAGCTTTATGACAAGAGCAGGCCGCCAGCCAGAATTGGCCAACACTCAATATGGTGAAACAAATATTCACTAGATTTATGTATAGACTATTCAAGTCAAGAGTCTTCTTATTCGAGGTTGTACTTCAATAAGCAGCCGACTTGATATGACTTGACGAACTGTTGAGCTTATGGCAAGGAATGCTTGTCACGAAGAAATAACTAACCTTTGGGGGGTTAAATTGAGGTCCATCAAGACCAAAATCATTTCCGGTATGGGTGCGGCGGCGGTTGCTGCTACCTTCATGATCGGCGGAGCCTCGGTAGCGCAGGCAGCGAGCTGTGGCTTTCAAGGCAAGAACAACGAGGCCTACGATGCAGTCCACTACAACCACTGCGGCTCTGGAAACGTCTACGTCCAAATCGACTATTGGATCGGCACCGGAAATGCATGTCTCGGGCCCGGAATGAGTTCAATCACTTCGTTCCCGTGGAATCGTGTTCAGAATGTATTTGCCGTAGGTAGCTGCTAAGAATGAAGCGTTTTTAGTTCGCGAAACGACAGGGTGGCCTTCTCCTGAGCGGGAGGCCGCCCTGTCGGCATGAGCAACTCGTGACCACCTATTCGTTTGCATTGAGCCGTCCAGCTTGAGTCGCAGCGAAAATCGAATTATTTGGCAAAAGATTTGGCCAGCCCCCAGGGCGCGCTCCGAACGCGCTCCCTGGTAGTGGCATGTGGGTGACGACGGACCGGACTATAGCCGCTTGGGTTCGGAGGCTATTCCCCGAGGTAAGCAGTAGGACCAGCAAGATAGCTCCGTCGTCTCGACCTAAGGGCTAGGTGTACTGTTCGAGGGCCGTGAGCAGCTTTTGACTGCCGGGCATGTTTTGCCCTAAGGTTGTGAAGTCCATTGTGTCCGTTTGGATGACCAGTTGCGCCATACGGCGAGCTAGGTCGGCGGACACATACAAAAACTTAGCGTCGGCCAGTTCTTCCCCTTTTTTGATCGGGTGGGCGCACCTTTGATCCACTGGAGTAACTAACGTGAGCAAGCGGACTTTTCAGCCGAATAACCGCCGTCGGGCCAAGAAGCACGGCTTCCGCCTTCGTATGCGCACCCGTGCCGGCCGCGCCATCCTGGCTGCCCGTCGCGGCAAGGGCCGCGTCGAACTGTCGGCGTAAATAACTGACTTGTCGGTCAGGGTCTATTTGCGGGTTCGACGGTGCTAGCCACCCCTAACCGTCTGCGGACGTCTACCGACTTTTCAACAACTGTACGTTCCGGCGTCCGCAATGGACGCCGGAACTTAGTGTTATATACGGCTCCTATCGGAGCCGGGGAGCCGAGTCGAATCGGTTTCATTGTCTCCAAAGCCGTCGGGAACGCCGTGACCAGGAACCTCGTTAAGAGGAGACTGAGAGAAGCAGGCGCACTTTCCTTGCATACGCATGGAACGGGCCTGGCGGTCGTGGTCCGGGCACTGCCCGCAGCTGCAAATGCGAGCTGGGAGCAGTTGCTTTCGGATTACAACGCCGCACTGGCAGTGACGACGAAGCGATTGGGTGGCTCAGGTCCGCGCAACGCTTCGACCGAACACAACGGCACCACAATGGAAGGGACACCGCGTGCATGACATGAGCACCGCCGTCGTTCCTTCCTCAAGCGACCCCTCCGGGAAGGTTCCCCAGCGGGGCCTTTCCGCGGCGGTGGGCACATTCCTCTGGGAACTGCCCCGCAACATTCTCATCATCCTGCTGAAGACCTACCGCAAGGTGATCTCACCCCTGTACGGCCAGGTTTGCCGTTTCTTTCCCTCCTGCTCGGCATATGCCTTGGAAGCAGTGACGGTGCATGGCGCCGTGAAGGGTAGCTGGCTGGCGGCCAGGAGGCTCGCCAAATGCCACCCCTGGAATGCCGGTGGAGTGGACCATGTCCCCGCCGGCCATCGTCATTGGCCCGAAGGCCGGACGCCCACAATTGTTGTACTGAACAATCCGGACCAGTTCCTGGCTGCTCAGGCTGATGAAGAAGGCCGCTCTGCGGCCTAACGAATAGGGATATCGTATGGATGACTTTTTTGGAACAATCATGTTCCCGTTCAAATGGCTGGTGTCAGTCATCATGGTCGGCTTCCATGAAGGACTGAGCTTCATTGGTCTGCCCGCCGCGAACGGCTGGACCTGGACTCTGTCCATCATCGGCCTCGTGCTGGTGATCCGTGCCGCCCTGATTCCCGTATTCGTCAAGCAGATCAAAGCCCAGCGCGGTATGCAGCTGCTGCAGCCGGACCTGAAAAAGCTTCAGACCAAATACAAGGGCAAGACCGACCAGCTCTCCCGCCAGGCAATGGCGCAGGAACAGATGGCGCTGTACAAGAAGCACGGCACCAACCCGTTCTCGGCCTGTTTGCCGATGCTGATCCAGATGCCGTTCTTCTTCGCTCTGTTCCAGGTGTTGTCGGGTATCTCCACCAACGCCAAGCAGGGCCAAGGCGTTGGCGCCATGAGCGCCCAGCAGGTCGTTGAATTCGATTCATCGAGTATCTTCGGCGCGCCACTTTCTTCCGCGCTGTTGCACGGTGGTGCAGGCAACATGTCTGTTGTCGTCCTCTCGATCCTGATGATCGTCGCCATGACGGCCTCGCAGTTCATCACGCAGAAGCAGATCATGGCCAAGAACATGTCCGAAGAGGCCATGGCCAGCCCGTTCATGCGCCAGCAGAAGATGATGCTCTACATCCTGCCGCTGGTGTTCGGTATCGGTGGCATCAACTTCCCGATCGGTGTCCTTATCTACTGGACCACCACCAACCTCTGGACCATGGGCCAGCAATTCTTCGTCATTCGCCGCATGCCCACCCCGGGCTCTCCCGCCGCGAAAGCTCTTGAGGAGCGCCGGGCGGCCAAGGGCCTGCCCCCGCTGCTGGGTGGCAAGAAAGCCGCGGACGCCGCTGCCGAGGCGGAAGCAGCTGCTGCTGCCGCAGCCGAAGCCCGCGCCCAGCGCGTCCAGCCACAACGTAAGAACAGGAAGAAGAAGTAATGTCTGCCGAGAGCACTGAAGAAGTTATCGCCGCCGTGACTGAAGAGCAGGAAGACTCCCAGGAAGAGACGCAATCCAAGACGGCCAGCCGCTTGGAAGAGGAAGGCGACATCGCCGCCGATTACCTCGAGGAGCTTCTGGACATCGCCGACATCGACGGCGACATCGACATCGAGGTCCGTAATGGACGCACGTACATCTCCATCGGTACGGATGAAGAGTCTGCGGCCTTGGACAGCCTGGTTGGGCGCGACGGTGAGGTCCTTGAGGCCCTCCAGGAACTCGCCCGTCTGTCCGTTCTCTCCGCAACCGAGACCCGCTCACGCCTCGTCCTCGACATCAACGGCTACCGCAAGGAGCGCGCAGGCGTTCTTCAGCAGATCGCCGAGGACGCCGTGGCCAAGGTCAAGGCAGACGGCGGCACTGTAGCCCTCGAACCGATGAGCGCTTATGAGCGCAAGATTGTTCACGACGCCGTGGCTGATCTTGGCTTTGTCTCCGAGTCTGAAGGCGAAGGCGCTGGCCGTCACATCGTCGTTTCGGCTGACTAGAGCCCATGGTCGAAATCACCGCAGCAGAACTGACAGCCGCTGAGAAGATCTTTGGGGAGCGCCTGGATCTTGCCAAGCGCTACGTTGAGCATCTGGCCACCTCGGGAACTGAGCGTGGTTTGATCGGCCCCCGCGAGATTCCACGTTTGTGGAGCCGGCATGTTCTCAACTGTGCAGTCATCGAGTCCGCCATCGCCAGGAACAGCCATGTCGCCGACGTCGGTTCCGGTGCCGGACTTCCTGGTCTCTGCCTTGCCATAGCCCGCCCGGACCTTGAACTGACCTTGATTGAACCCTTGGAACGCCGGGTCATCTGGCTTCAGGAAGTGGTGGATGACCTGGGGTTGGACAACGTCACCATCATGCGCACTCGCGCCGAACTGGCTGTGGGCATGGTGGACGCCGATGTCGTCACGGCCAGGGCCGTTTCCGCGCTGACCAATCTTGCGGGTCTGACCATCCCGCTGCTTAACGGCAGCGGCGAAGTGGTGGCCATCAAGGGTCGCAGCGCCGCAGAAGAGATAGAGAAGGCCAGCAAAGTCATCCGCAAGCTCGGCGGCGTGGAAACGTCTGTTGTGGTGTGCGGGCAGGAGCTGCTGGAGGAACCCACCACTGTGGTGAGGATTATCGTCAACAAGCAGGGAAAGACGGCGTAGATCCCGCTTGGTTTCCCGCGTGTCGGCGGCTGAGCGGTTAGGCTAGAGAACGGCAGCAAGCGCCGAATGAGAGTGAGAGTGTGACCAGTGGGCAGTAGTGAAACCTCCACGCAAAGGATTCCCCCGTTTATGTCTTTGGGGTCCGCGCGGGCCATGGCTACACCCTCTTCGTCCCTCCAGTCCGCGATTGTGCGCACTGATTCAGTTGCAAACGCTGCAGTTTCACGTGAAACCGTCTCAGATGGAGTGCAGAACGTCATGGATTCCATCGATGATTCCAGCCCGATAGCGCGGCAGCTCGCCAACGAAACGCGGCGCCGTGAGCGATTGATCGGCCGGGAGCTTCCCAAGCCGGACGGGACCCGTATCTTCACGGTTTCCAATCAAAAGGGCGGAGTCGGAAAGACCACCACCACGGTCAACATTGCGGCCGCCCTGGCCTCTGCAGGTCTCAACGTCCTGGTTATTGATATCGACCCCCAGGGGAACGCATCCACGGCTCTGGGTATTGAGCACCATGCGGACGTTGACAGCATCTACGACGTCCTCATCAATGACCTCCCGTTGAAAGAGGTCGTGGCCCCATGCCCCGACATTCCGAATCTCATCTGCGCGCCGGCCACCATTCACTTGGCAGGCGCCGAGATCGAACTTGTTTCCCTGGTGGCGCGTGAGCAGAGGCTCCGTCGAGCCATCGATGTCTATGCCAAGGAGCGGGAAAAGAACGGTGAGGGCCGCTTGGACTTCATCTTTATTGACTGCCCTCCCAGCCTGGGCCTGCTCACGGTTAATGCGTTCTGCGCTGCCAGCGAGGTTCTGATCCCCATCCAGTGCGAGTACTACGCGCTTGAAGGACTCAGCCAACTGCTCAAGAACATTGAGATGATCCAGAAACACCTCAATGCGGATTTGGTGGTTTCGACCATCCTCCTGACGATGTACGACGGCAGGACGAACCTTGCCGCGCAGGTCGCATCAGAGGTTCGCCAACACTTCCCCCAGCAGGTTCTTAGTGCGGTGGTTCCCCGCTCGGTGCGTATTTCCGAGGCGCCGAGCTACCAGCAGACCGTCATGACCTACGATCCTTCATCGAGCGGCGCGCTGTCCTACATGGAAGCCGCAGCCGAAATCGCTGAACGTTAGAATTCTTGAAACACAGCAACAGTCAGGGCAGGTCCGTGCTCGGCTATTCCATCGGAGGGATGAATCAATGAGCGAAAAGCGAAGGGGCCTCGGCAGGGGTCTTGGGGCTCTCATTCCTAGCTCTGCCGCGGCACAAGGAAACGGCGCAGCGCCGTCCCGTCCCGTGGATCTGTTTTTTCCGGAAGCACGTAAAGCTTCGGAACCTACAGTTGAAGCTCCACGTGAGGAGTCGGCTCTTCCCGAGACATCGCCGGCAACTGCGGAGTCCCCTGCGGCGTCCAAAGCCAAGGCTTCTTCGACGAAGGTGCCAGCCAAGGCCGCATCAGCGAAATCGCCTGCTGCGAAGCGTTCCTCAGTGGCTAAGACTGCTGGAGCGGAACAGTCAGAGAGTCCCTCTCGTGCTGAGGTACAGACCCCGTCTGCTGCCACAAAGACTCCCCCAGCTTCCCAAGTCAACGACGTCGAGTTGGTTGAGGTCCCAGGGGCTCGGTTCGCCGAGATTCCAGTCGGTGACATTCATCCGAACCGCAAACAGCCGCGCTCTGTCTTCGATGAGGACGACATGGCTGAGTTGGTGCATTCTGTTCGGGAAATTGGAGTCCTCCAGCCAATTGTTGTACGTACTTCAACCGAAAAGGGTGGAGAACCGTACGAGCTCGTCATGGGTGAGCGGCGATGGCGTGCAGTACAGGCCGCAGGACTGGAAACCATCCCTGCGATCGTCCGGGACACCACGGATGACGACCTTCTCCGTGATGCTTTGCTGGAGAACCTGCACCGTAGCCAACTGAATCCCTTGGAAGAGGCCGCGGCCTACCAGCAGCTTCTTGAGGACTTCGGTACCACCCACGAGCAGCTGGCAGATCGCATCGGCCGGTCACGCCCCCAGGTCTCCAATACACTCCGTCTGCTGAAGCTTCCGCCCCTGGTACAGCGCCGCGTGGCTGCAGGCGTCCTGTCTGCTGGCCATGCACGTGCTCTGCTTGCCCTGCCGGACGCGGCCGCTATGGAACGCCTGGCTCAGCGCATCGTTGCTGAGGGAATGTCCGTACGCGCCACCGAAGAGGCCGTGACGCTGTACCAAGACCCCTCCACTCCTGCAAAGAACAGTATCCCAAAGCCGAATGCGCGCCATGAGCGGCTTGATTACCTGGCATCTTCACTTTCGGACCGCTTGGACACGAATGTGAAGATCACCCTCGGTGCCCGTAAGGGTCGAGTGAGTATCGAATTCGCCAGCGTGGAGGATCTCAACCGCATAATGGATGTGTTGGGTCCAGGTTCTGAAGACTGAACTTAACATCGGGAAGGGCTTCACTCATTGAGTGAGGCCCTTCTTCATCTTCCAGAGCTGGCTCCTGTTGTCGGAGACTTAGGTTCAAGCTTTGAAAAATGGGCTCTTTCAATGCAAATGGACATGAACGATACCGTCCTTCCCTTGTTTGCGAACTCTTCTGACTTTTGTTTCCGGTTTTGGGACTTGGAATGCATAGACCAGCGTTGTTTCACGTGAAACGCCCGGGTAAGTGGGTTTATTGGCAGTATTTGATGGAGGTGTGGGGCCTGCTCGAAGCAAAGAAGCGTCGAGCGGGTCGTTCGTCCGCTCCGGTATGAGACTGCCTTCGTCTTCCCATGGCGTTGACGTTCACGGAAATTCCCATGGTGCTCTCCTCAAGCCTCAGTCTGTGACCGCGCTGCAATCCACGGGCCGATCAAGTGTGCACTGCAAGACGATCTAACACTGTCCGGAGTTGCGGATGCTCAGGACTTCGGAATGCTATTCTTCGTTTCACGTGAAACACCGAACCCTGGGACCTCAACGCACGATATGCGGCCATTGGCTTGTCCTATCAGTCCTCAGCCTGCAGAAATTGCATCGGCTGGGCCCCGTGATTATGCGACAGCAGCAGCCTAGCGAGCTGCATAGCGATTGTTCCGAGGGCATTGGATTAGGAGAAGCTGCGGGGCGGGACGCGCCCTTGGAGGCCGAGACTACGGTACATCGGTGTTGAGCAGGGATTTGTTTCACGTGAAACATCATAAGATCGGTGCGCCAGGTCTTTTGGTCCGCCTATGGAACGTCCCAATTGTGAGTACAGTGGACCCCAGCCTCCGCCCAAGGACTCTGGTCGGTGGTTCCCCGAGAGCGTGGTGCTGACCAGGATCTCTCAATCAGGTCCTTACTATCTGGAGTGAGATTCGCCGGTACGTTTCGTTCGGAGTGAGATTCGCCGGTACGTACCGTCTGGAGTGAGATTCGTCTGTACGTTTCACGTGAAACGCACAGATAGTCTTGGGTGGAGGGAGAATGAAGCTCCCCCTTGTTCGACGGTTAGCTTGATCTGACCGTCGGAGTACGCAGGTGTAATGAGATAGCGGAGTCGCCCGTGGACGCGCCCGCAGGGGCTTGTCACGGCCCGATGCGGCGCCCTGAGCTCGTCGCGCCAAGTTGGGCGTGGAGAGTGGATCGTCGCGCTGTCTGCCACGTGAGAGCCACGAAAGTGCTGGCTGGACGCCGTCCGTTGTGGCTGTAGAGTCGAGGGATAGCCGAGTGGTAGGTGCCGACTTGTTAGGTGCTCAGATCGTATTGCAGCAGATCGGGCGGGAGACCGAAAATTGCGCGCGTCGCTCATTGGGGTGGTGATTCGCTTTCAGTTCCTGTGGGTCTGGAAGGATGTCTCGGCCAATCGCTAACGAGGGACTTTCTGGAACCTGGACCGGATTGGTGTGGGGATCAGGAGAGCTACATGAGCACTGCCTTCAATCTGCTGGCCAGCAGCAGTTGCTCGGTTGTGGTGACTGCTGGATTACACGTGGGGCTCCTTTCAAGCGGGGTCCGAATGGTGTTGCCGGCCAGAAGGAGGCAAGCTACCTGCGCATCAGGTTGTGTTGGAGAGCTGGGCGGATAGTTGCTGTCCTGTCTCATTCCGTAGTGGTAAACGACAGCAACCATCCAGTACTTGTTCGTCGGTACTGTCATTGGATTGATTCGATGCCAGCACACGAGACGGAGGACCAGATGCGATTCACCCTGTAAGGCGAGCTGCATGTAGACGGTGCTGCTGGATGAGTTGGATATTGCTGCCGCCACGCGAGCCGTTTGGTCCGAGGTGAAGTCACGTGGTCTCTGTGCCGCGTGTTGCAGCGTTCCATCGAACTGAGTACTGCCCGAACCTATGGTCCCCCAGCTTAGTACGGGCGCTCATGACAACTGTGGACGTTGGGCGGTCGTTCATGATTGATCGGATGTTGAGCGCCCGTGCCCCACGTTACTTCACCCTTCTCGTCAGGTCGTCCCGAGAACTCCTGGTCGACGCAGGCCGCCCGGAGATCACTCTCCCCATCCATCACCTTCTGCACCCGTTAGTAGTCATTCCGAGAACAAGGACTACGGCCTCCCTGTTTCACGTGAAACAGGGAACGACGTGATCAGGGACCCGGTGAGCCTTGCTCATAGCTGTGAATATTGCAGTGGATAAGCCTGTGGAAAACTCTGGGGATAACATGGGAGCGAATGACCGATATCCAATCCGCCACAACAGCCTCTGAGTTCCTCAGATGGAAGCCTGGCGGCTTCGTGAGCTGACCCCGCTCCGGATAATCTGCCTTCACGCGAGGAACCTTGCTAGAAGGAAACGCAACGAGGCATTTGACACGTAAAATCATTGCAAAAGCGCGGATCTGAGGGCCCTGCTGACGTCTGGTACTTAGAACCGCTGCTGTGAATTTGAACTCATCTCGTCCTGGCCGAAATGGCTGGCGTCTGAGGGGTGGATGACTCCAGCGTGAGATCGAACACTCCCAGTGGATAAGGCTGTGGATAACGCTGTGCATAAGAGGAGGGGTGCCCTGCGGATAACTTAGTCACACCGACCCCATGCGGTCTTCAGTCAAGCGCACATCCGTCGCAGGAAGGTGCCTCCCAGGTACATCTCATCGGCAAGAGCTGTCATGCGGACGATGGTGGACCCGTTGTGTGCGATGAGCAGGAAGGTAGCGGGCTTGGCGTCTCCATGAGTGCTTCGCCTCCACTCCGTCGTAGTCCGCGGCACAGCCAAGGATTATCCAAGATTCATCCGATGTCTCCTCGCGGATGTGCCCCCTACCTCAATATCCCAGTGGTCCGTACGCGGACGCCAACAGCGAGCTGTAGTTGCCTGTCCGGCTGAGGCCATTGAGATCACGGATCTGTGGCTTTGGGGGTGGCTACATGACGTGGCTCGGGAAACGTCGAGGTAGGCGTTTGATTCCTCAGAACAAGGGTGCATTCGTGGCCTCAGGTCAAGGGTGCATTCGTGGAGACCGAGGGGTGCCGGTTTGTCGGACAGCTGTCTGCCGAGGTTCCTGATACTTCCCGTTGGGGGGCGGAGCATGTGCCGTTGCCCCATTCTCGTTCTGCTTGGTGTCGCCATATTCACTGTGGCAAGGGATGGTCGTGCCCTCTGGGCCGGTTTCACGTGAAACATCGAAGACCACTGCGTTGCTCGTTCCCTTCCTCCCATCCTCGGGCCTATTGGAATCCGTTCAGGCAGTGAGGACCACCGACGAGACTCGGTAGGCATGTCGATAACAAGAGGACCACTGCAGCCTGGCCAGCGGAAACCCCGCTGTCCCACGCCCGGCTATGTCCCAGCTCCCCGGCTTGAGATAGTCCGTCTTGCGGTGATGATGCGACTTGCCAGGACTCAGTTGAGTACCCCTCAACGGACACTGAGTAGGCCGTTCCAATCCTGGACACCTTCCGGTGTCCACTTTCGAACCATATATCGCTGGATGGAAACGAGGTGTCGGGCTCCTTGAGACCGTCGGCGGTGCTTCCATGATGGGCGGTTGGCGTGGCCGTGTAGATTGGGGCGCAATTGAAAGTGACGAAGAATCCGAGCGCCTGCCTATTCCCGCGACTGAGCACATGTTTCACGTGAAACGTGATCGAAGCGTCATCCGATTTGGCGTCTTCTTCCAATGCGAGCAATCAAGCTGCCGACTGTAGTTGGGGTGGTCACGTCGCCCAGCAGATCAGCGGCGTTCGCGACAACCATGCCAAGCGTCGGAGGCTGCGCAGCGCGTAATTCAAGTGCTGCCTATGATCTCCCCCGCGGCCCCTTACGGCACTATGTGGCAGCGGGACCGGTATCGCGTAGCGGTGTGAACGGTGGAAACTGTTCGGCGGGTCCGTACGTGGGCAATGACGTCTGGGGCGGAGTCCCGGGCTTACAGTCGCGGAATCCGGACGGTCTGACGGGGAGCCGCTGTGAGAGGTGGCCTTAGAGTGAGCCGTGAGAGGCCGAGTGGCACCCTAGGTAGCGTAGTGAGAGCCCGTGTGGCACCCTGGGCGGCGTCGTGAGGGGCCGAGTGGCACCCTAGGTAGCTTAGTGAGAGCCCGTGTGGCACCCCCCAGGGGGCGTACTAGTCAGTGTGGCACAGGCGGTGCCGGGAAAGCCCCCTTGGCGCCCAAGCGATGCCGTGAGAGGCCGTGTGCCACCCTAGGGAGGCGTCGTGAGAGGCCCGTGTGACGCCCAGAGCGGCAGCAGGACATCTAGGCAGGGTTGTCGGCAACGACCGCGCGGCGGCTTCGAGATCTTTCAAGGTCGCCAACCCACGATTGAGGTCGAAACTCGTCTGTTGCTTACCCCAGGAGGTGCTGCCGTGCATCTACTTTGGTCGTTGCTGCCTATCGGTGTTGGTGATGCTTAGGAGTAAAGCTGAACGCGACCCCCAACTCAAGCTGTTCTCTCTCGATTGCATGTGTACAGCCGTATCGACATATGTTCCGTTTCACGTGAAACATCGCTGGTTGAACAGCAGGAATAAGGTGGCTCGGCACTCAACTGTTTCACGTGAAACAGCCGTAGCCTTCGACAATCCTGGTCTTGGCATCGGCGTATCCGATTTCCTCACAATCGGCCTCCCATCCCCTGGAGCCTCGACGCGGCCCAAAAAGTGTATTCAGACACCGGAAAGCACTGAAACTGAGCCTACTGAGGGAGGCCCATGACCGCTGCAACTGCCCTATTTTCCGAACCGCTGTGTTGTCGGCTTCGTATCACGCGTTCCGAGACGTACAGGCAACGTGAGTTGGCCAATTTCTGAGCCAAGTCGGGAGCTAGTTGCATTCCTGTGCTCGATTGATGGCTTCATCCCCCCCCTTGATCAGAACAGGACGTTTCAGGGCAAAGTCACTGCTTGGGGCTGAATCGGCTGGTAGGAGCATCGGTACTCCTCGTGTCTTGGGAGTTCAGCTCAGTGCGCACTCTTGCACCACAATTCAGAATCTTCATAGAGCAGGCTTGGGTTTTAGGCCGCCCACCCTAAGCATGCCGAGGGGGCGATCAAAGAAGCAGACCGGGACGTGGAGGAGGGTGGGGTGGGAAGGACCCCGGACATCGAAGCAGACCGGGACGTGGAAGAGGGTCGGATGTGGAGGACGACCGGGCCACTTCGCCCTACCCCAGATAGGGAAGAGCGGAAATCCATCATCCTGGGCAACAGAATGCTTCCACATGACGTCACGTAGCTAATGAGCCTGATAGAGGCTGATTTACGGAAATAACAGAAAAGCCGACGGTCCTGCTCCCTAAGGAACAGAACCGCCGGCTTCAACTATCCGATTAAGGCAGAAACCTTAGGACAGGACGTCCGCAAATTCCTTTTCGAAGAACTGCTTCGGCTTAGCACCGATGACCGTGCTCTTCACTTCTCCCCCGCTGAACAGGTATACAGCCGGGATGGACGTGATGCCGTACTCGGCTGCGATTGCCGGGTTGTCGTCGACGTTGAGTTTCACGACGTCAACCTTCTCGCTGTACTCGACGGAGATCTCGTCGAGGATGGGGCCGAGCTTGCGGCAAGGGCCGCACCACTCTGCCCAGAAGTCCACGATGACCGGCTTCTCGGAAGCCAGGACATCCGTGCTGAAGCTTGCGTCAGTTACGTCTTTTGCGTTGCTCATAACTTTTCCCTTCGTATGGTTGCTTGGATGCAGCTTAGGAGTTCAGGTCTGAGATGTAGTGCTCAACATCGAGGGCGGCGACACAACCGGAACCCGAAGCCGTAATGGCCTGGCGGTAGGTCGGATCGATGACGTCGCCCGCGGCGAACACACCCTTGACGTTGGTCCGTGAACTACGTCCCTCAACGGCGATGGTTCCCTCGGGAGTCAGATCGACTTTGCCCTTGACCAGGTCCGTGCGGGGATCGTTGCCGATAGCCACGAAAACACCCGTGACTGCGAGTTCGGACTCGGTCCCGTCCACCAGGTTCTTCAGCTTCAGGCCAGTGACCTTGTCCTCACCGAGGACGTCTTCGACAGCCGTGTTCCAGACGAACTTGATCTTCTCGTGGGCCTGCGCGCGGTCGCCCATGATCTTGGAAGCCTTCAGGGTGTCGCGGCGGTGCACCACGGTGACCGACTTCGCAAACTTGGTGAGGAACAGTGCTTCCTCCATGGCGGAGTCGCCACCACCGATCACGGCGATGTCCTGATCCTTGAAGAAGAAACCGTCGCAGGTTGCACACCAGCTAACACCGTGGCCGGAGAGGCGTTTTTCGTTGGCCAGTCCGAGCTCACGGTACGCCGAACCGGTGGACAGGATGATGGCCTTCGCCTGGAAGGTCTCTCCCGAGCCGATGGTTACGGTCTTGATGTCGCCGTCGAGGTTCAGTTCGGTGACATCCTCGAACTGGATTTCGGTACCGAAACGCGCCGCCTGCTTCTCGAAGTTCTCCATGAGGTCCGGGCCCATGATTCCTTCGGGAAAGCCGGGGTAGTTTTCCACGTCCGTGGTGTTCATCAGTTCGCCACCCGCGGTGACGGAACCGGCAATAAGAAGAGGTTTCATGTTGGCGCGGGCCGTGTAAACAGCGGCTGTGTAGCCGGCAGGGCCTGAACCTACGATGATGACGTCACGCACCTGCGATGCGGTATTTTCTCCAATGCTCACGTGCGTGAACCTCTTTCTTAGTCGATGCTGCGGCTTTCGGGGGCAGTCATCTGACTCAACCCCTGTTGGATTCCAAATATTCCGTTGGAGTTGGCGACCCCAAAAAGCCATCAACATTCAGGGTACCGTCTGTACGCCTGCCGAATCGAAGCGGTGACGCCGGCGCGGGTAGCAGTAAGGGCCGCTCTGACGAATCAGAACGGCCCCTACGGTCAATTGCCCAAGTGTGGTTACTGGACGGAGACTTCAGCGAGCCGGAGGCCAAAGTTGTACTGGGTCTTGGGTGCGGCCAGCTTGGGCAGCGCCTTGATGACAACAATGACGTACTGGGCCTTCGTGGGGCTGGCCAGTGGAATGGTCAGTTCCGGGGAGGTGAAGCTGTTGGTACCTACGAGCTTGGCGCCGTCCATGGCGGGTCGATCGTTGGTGAAGACACTGATGCTTCCACCGGATCCGCCCAGCTGGTTGAGGACTACGGACTTGATATCGGCCGGTTCCTTCAGTTTGATCATGAGCGGAACTTCTTCCGACAGGCCACCCCAGTTGGCAGAAGCGAATTCCATGTCAGACCAGTAGCTGGCCGCGTTGCCATCGAAAGCTTTGCCGAGGTCCTTATCAAACGTCGCTGCGAACGGGAAGTTGCCCAGGCGGGTGATCTCCTCGATGGCCGGTGGAACCGCCGGTGGAGCAGTCTCCGTGGGCGGGGGCTCCTCGCTGGTGGACTCAGAAGGCTGCGGCGTGGATGTGCTCTGCGTGGCAGCAGGTTTGCCGCTGGGCAGGAGACTTCCCAAATTGGTGACGGCCAGGACAAGACCCACGATCAAGACGGCGGCCAGGAGGCCTCCAACGAGCCAACGAAGTGAACGTGGCTCCTTTTCGGGAGCCTCTTCCTCGTAAACGTCGTCTCCGTCCGAGTAATCCTCCGTAACAGCTGACGACGCCGGGAAGCTGCTTGCCGCCCGGTCGTAACCTGATTCGCCGCTCCGGTTGGAAGTCGCAGCGGACGCGCCACCAGCTGCGGCGCCACTCTCGGTGTAGCCGTAGTCTTCCTCTGACCAGAGGGAAACCTTGGGCTCGCGCGCCGGTTCGCGGCTGGGAGCGGCCTGAGAGGAAACGGCCTCGGACGACACTGCCTGCGTGGGTGTTTCAGTAGCGGGAGCAGATGTGGCAGCGGGCGACGCATCGGCAGCACCGGCGTCGTTGTTCTTTGTACCGGCGTTCTTCAGCGCGGAAGCGGCGGCAACACCAGCTGCTCCCGCTCCAGCGGCAGCAGCTGCCAGCTTGCCGGCGATGCCGCTCCTGGAGGACGAGGGATTGGACGCCGGCATGGGCGGCACGTGCGGCGCGCTGCGGCCGGGTGAGGCGGGTTCGGGCTCTTCATCCGACTCGGGAGTGATGGCGTAGCCGTTTTCGTCGTACTGGATGTACTCAGCCTCGTGCTCGTCATCCTCGTAAAGGCCGTCGTAGGTTTCGGGCTCATAGGTGCGTGCCTGGCCGAAGATCTCACTGCCGAGCGTCTCCGTAAAGAACGGCTCGATGTACGGCGGGTTGGTGGCCACTACCAAGTCCAGCAGGTCCGGAGCGGAGCTGTGGTTGGTGATCAGGTACGTGGTGTTGTCGCTGATGCCGAGGTCCAGGATCTGGACGTGCCCGGGGCGCTCCCCCGTGGCTACTTCGCGGGCGCTCTGGGCGACCTGCTCGGCGTTTCCGGGGCCCGCAACAAGGATGCTCACAGGACGGTTGAGGACCTGGTCCACGCCGTCGAGCACCTGATCTTGGTCATGCGAGGTCAACACATTGGCCGTGACCTTGTAGCGGCCGCCAAGTACTGATCCGACGTCGATCGGGTGGGACACGTGTTCCTCCTAGGCTGTCCGGGAGCTGCGGGTCCTGCAAACGGATGGCCCGGCGAGCCAGTTCAACCGCTTTTGCAACTACCTATATTCGTTTCTAGCCTAGCGGATTGAGGCCCGCCGCCCATGTTGGCGGCACCGGCTCACTTCCTGCGGTTTCGCGGAACGGGGAAGTAAGGATTCTGTCCGGCGTCGCCCTGGTAGGTCCGCCTGCCCGGAAGCGGGACCGATGGACGGAACCTGCCGCCCTGGGCAGTACTGGGTTCGTCTTCCTCTGGCAGATAGCTCTTGGGAGCATCCGGTTCGTTCCTGGCCGGTTCAGGAGAACGCTGCGGTGCCACAGCCGGTCCCGCGCGGAACGACGCGGCGTCGAACTCGCCGGAGATGCGCGGGATCAAGCCGGTATCGTCCGAAACCGTGGCGCGTGCCGCCGTCGTGGGTTCGGTGACGCCGTCGGACACTGGCGCCGCACCGCCGCGGCCCAGCCGGCTCATCAGCGGACGCAGGAGGTCGCGAAGTTCGGTGACATGGAAGACGCGAAGCAGGACAAGGTAGGCGAGCAGCATGACGGGCCCGACGACGACCACGGTCACCAAGGCTGCCGGGCGGCTGCTCCACGCGAATCCGTCGGCCCGGTAGGAGCCAAGCAGCCATAGGGCCGCAGCGCCGGCCAAGGCGGATCCCAGTCCGGCGTAGCCCATGCGGATGTACGAATTGGCGATGCGCGGACCGTCGAGGTGACCCAGCAAGCGGCGCAGGAAGGCAACACTGATCACGACGGACAGGATGTTGCCCAACGTGTAGAGGATGGCGATCGCGTAGATGATCTGGCCGACGGGAAGGAACTGGATGAAGAAGGCACCCACAACGTAAATCACGGCCAGCCACAACTGGACGTACAGCGGGGTGCGAGCGTCCTCATTGGCGTAGAACACGCGGGACATCATGAAGTTTGCACTGAGGAACGGAGTGCTGAGCGCCAGGATGGTGAGCGTTTGGGCCAGCATGACGCCGTCCTGCGGTTCACCTCCGGAGAAAAACATCCCGAGCGGACCAGCCAACGCGAACAACGCCAGGGCGCCGAAGACCGTAGCAACGGCCATGGTGCGAAGACCGTGCGACAGTGCGTCGCGAAGGTCATCCTTGTTTCCGTCCTGAGACGCGCGTGTCATGCGGTTAAAGAGGACAGTGGCCAGGGACAAGGCGATGATCGAGTGCGGCAACAGATACAGCTGGCTCGCAACTTCCAGGACGGCGTTACCGGGCAGGACGGCGGCCGCGGCTGTGTCCCCGGCGTTGTTCAGGCGGAGGCGCTCAGCGCCGGGAATCGTTGCAATCCTCATGATGTACAGGAACGCCAACTGGCCGACGGCGGCGGTCGCCAGGGTCCAGACGCTCAGCTTGGCGGCCTGGCCCAGTCCAACGCCGCGCCATCCGAACCGTGGACGCAGACCCAGGCGCAGCCGGAACACGGGAATGAGCAGGATGGCCGTTTGCGCCACCACGCCGAACGTGGAGAAGCCGGCAAGCAGAAACGTTTGGGTGGGTCCCCAGTTGTCCAGCGTGTGCGGGTTGGTGATGTTGGCGCCGAGAATCCAGATGAACAACCCCAAGCCGGCAATGGCCACGATGTTGTTAAGGATGGGCGCCCACATCGCGGGTCCGAACGCGCCGTGGGCATTCAGCACCTGGGTCAGCAGGGCGTAGAGCCCGTAGAAGAAGATCTGGGGCAGGCACCAGAGGGCAAAAGTGACAGCCAGGGCTTTTTGTTGTTCGGAGTAGCCCTGGGTAGTGAGGTCGATGACGAGCGGTGCCGCCAGGGTCACCAGTGCCGTGAGTGCCAGAAGCACCAGCACAGCCAACGTCAGGAGCCTGCTGAGGTAGTCCGCCCCCCGGTCAGGAGCCTTGCTGGCCTTGATGATCTGTGGAACCAGGACGGCGTTGAACACGCCGCCGGCCACCAGGAGGAAGATCAGGTTGGGCAGGTTGTTCGCGTTAATGAACGTGTCATTGACCGTGGAACCCAGGCCGAGTGCGGCACCGAGCATCCAGGTTTTGGCGAAGCCAAGGAACCGGGAAACGAGCGTCCCTGCGGCCATGATGGCGCTGGAACGTGCTTCTCCGGATTGAACGGACTGGGTTGTTTTGGCTTCAGACATCGCCTTTATCGTCCCATGTACCCGGGTCAGAGGTGTTCCGGCAGCACTTCCCGTGCCAGATCAGCGATGCGTCGTTCGTTCGGGAAGGACAGCTTGCGGGCCAATTCCTGGATGGGAACCCATGCTGCATCCACGGCTTCCTGGTCCGGATCATTCTCGATGGTCAGCTCGCCACCAGTGGCCCGGAGCAGGAAGTGATGCACTGTTTTGTGGACGCGGTGGCCGCTTACAGTGAACCAGTAGTCGATGCTGCCAAGCGGTGCCAGGATGTCGCCTTCGATGCCGGTTTCCTCAGCGATCTCGCGGACAGCAGCTTCCTCGTTGTTCTCCCGGCCTTCGGGGTGGCCCTTCGGCAGGCACCACTCGAGCCGGCCACCCCTGTTAAGGCGGGCGATGATCGCAACCCGGAGTTCGCCGTCGGACGTATCAACCACAACGCCGCCGGCCGAAACTTCCTCAACCGTGGGCAGCGAGGCCTGCACCGGGTGCTGCGGAGCAGGCGCGACGTGGGCACCGATTGCCGAAGGCAACGGTGCGTTTGTCCTCCTGCCGGGAGCGCTCGGTATCGGGTTGGCCATGTGGTCCACTCTAACGACTCTTGCCCCGGAGTGATGACCGGGACATGGCCACAAGATGGACTGCAGGAGACGCCTGCCGGACGCATGCCTGATTTCGCATGGAACAGTGGCCCAATGCAGCGCAAAAATCTGCCAAGCTTAAGGAACTATGGCGCACGTATTGGACAGCTCTTCTGTTAACTTCACCATCGATCCGGTGGTGCTCGACCTCGGGCAGCGCTTTGTCGATGCCGGATTCGAGCTGTCCTTGGTGGGTGGCCCCGTGCGTGATCTCTTTCTGGGCCGGACCTCCCCGGACCTCGACTTCACCACCGACGCCACTCCGGACCAGACCATCACCGTCATCAAGAAGTGGGCGGACAACTTCTGGGAAATCGGACGCGCCTTCGGCACCATCGGGATGCGGAAGAGCGGCTTCCAAATTGAAATCACCACCTACCGGGCCGAGGCGTACGACCCCGATTCCCGCAAGCCGGTAGTCGCGTTCGGCAACTCCCTGACCGACGACCTGCTGCGCCGCGACTTCACCATCAACGCCATGGCACTGCGCCTGCCGAGCCTGGAGTTGGTAGACCCATTCGGCGGCGTACGCGATCTCCACGCCTCTGAGCTCGCCACGCCCGGTGCGCCTGAGGCGTCCTTCTCGGACGATCCCCTGCGCATGATGCGCGCCGCCCGGTTCGCATCCCAGCTCGGCGTGTCGGTTCACGACGACGTCCGGCTCGCCATGACGCAGATGGCCGACCGCATCAAGATCATTTCCGCGGAGCGTGTGCGGGAAGAATTGGTCAAGCTTATTAACGGCGCACACCCACGCGTTGGGATCGACCTTTTGGTGGACACAGGACTCGCCGAGTTCGTGCTCCCCGAAGTCTCCGCCCTCCGCCTGGAATCCGACGAACACCACCGGCACAAGGATGTGTACCAGCACTCCCTGCAGGTCCTGGAACAGGCTGCTGCGTTGGAAACCGGTCCTGACGGTCCGGTGCCCGGCCCCGACTTCGTGCTGAGGTTCGCTGCGTTGATGCACGACGTCGGGAAGCCGGCGACGCGCCGATTCGAACCGGGCGGCGCGGTGAGCTTCCGCCACCACGACGTCGTGGGTGCCAAACTGACAGCCAAGCGGATGAAGGCCCTCCGGTTCGACAACGAGTCGATCAAAGCTGTTTCGCGCCTGGTTGAACTGCACATGCGCTTCTACGGCTATGGTGACGCAGGCTGGAGCGACTCCGCGGTCCGCCGTTACGTGACCGACGCCGGGCCCCTGCTGGAACGCCTGCACCGGCTCACCCGTTCAGATGTCACCACGCGTAACCAGCGCAAGGCCGACCGTTTGTCCTTCGCTTACGATGACCTTGAGCACCGCATCACGGCGTTGTTGGAGCAGGAATCGCTGGCCGCCGTCCGGCCCGACCTGGATGGAGCGCAGATCATGGCACTGCTGGGATTGAAGCCCGGACCTGTCGTGGGACGCGCCTACAAGTTCCTCCTCGAAGAGCGGATGGAACACGGTCCGCTCTCGCCGGAGGAAGCTGAGCGCAAGCTCCTGGCATGGTGGGAAGAACAACCCGAGTCCGTCGTCGTCGAGCCTTTGACCGAAACTGAGGAGCCCTCATGAACGCTGTGACTTCCCCGCGTCCGCAACTCTGGATCCTTCGCCACGGCGAAACCGAATGGTCAAAGAGCGGCCAGTACACAGGCCTGACGGACCTCCCCCTCACTGTTGAGGGCGAGCAGCAGGCCGTGGAGGCGCGCAAGGTGCTGGAAGGCATCGACTTTGACCTGGTGCTGACCTCGCCGCTGCGACGTGCCCGGCGGACGGCGGAACTCGCCGGCTACCCGGACGCCGTACACGAGCCACTCGCCGTGGAATGGAACTATGGCGACTATGAGGGCATCAGCTCCGACCTCATCCGCAAGGACAACCCGGATTACCTCATCTGGACGGACGGAGTGCCCAACGGTGAAACGCTGGACGAGGTAGCTGCCCGGGCCGACAAGATCATTGGCAGGGTCCTGGAATCGGGCATGGACAATGTGCTGGTGGTTGCCCACGGACACTTCTCGCGGATTCTCACGGCGCGGTGGCTGGAAATGGACGCACGGGAAGGCCGTCACTTCATTCTCGGAACCGCGAAGGTTTGCACCCTCGGATGGGACAAGCGAACGCCGGCAATTGTCCGTTGGGGCCTCTAAGACATTAATTTAGAAAAACTTTTGGCAAATTAGCCAATTGTGCTGGTCAAACTCCATGTTCATGGGGTAGCTTATATCTTGTTCCCAGAGCGACCCGCCGGGAACCAGGCGCGCATTCACCGGTTAGTCATCCGGGACAATGCCACAGCAGGCTGTAACGGCCGGAAAAGGAGGTTGGGAAAATGATTACTTTGACTAGCGGACGGAAGTTGACCGTCACTGCTACCCCGGCCTCTGCTGATGATCGACGCCATTTTTAACTCTCTGACCCACTCCTGATACACCGGACCGGCCCACTGCCGGCGGTGTTCTTGACGGCCATCCTCCCTTGGTTGGCTGAGTAGTCAGTTGTAGGCGCGGACCCACGCAGCATGCCGCGGGTGCGCAGTTTCCCCATAGTTCGGAACCAGCTTCTTGTTGGGTCGACTGCCGGAAGCACGCGCAATTGTGCACGACGATTCGGGTTTTTCCTGATTCGGTCCGCTAACTCCCTTTATTAAACTCGGCTATTTGTGCCCTTTAAGCCTCTGCTTTCTCATGAATTCAATTGGCTCTAATTGTTGTGCCCAAATTCCGGCGATCATTCCAGGAAAGGAGGTGAACCATGCCAAAGCGCCCCGAAGAGATGCGCTTCTACAAGAGCAGCGATGCTCCCAAGGACCGCACACTGTTTAACGGCCAGCTGCTCGACCAGCGCCGTGAAGACGTTTACGTTGTCCTGCACCAGATGGGACTCATCCGTTGATTCCCCTGAGCCGGCCACGAAGGAGTTCAGATGCCAGACATTCATGCTGAACCTCAAGGAGCCCACGCGGCTACGCGTGGGCTCCTCCCCTTTTAACTGGGTCGGCCTCGGCCATGACTGTAAGCTCGATTCATGCAGGAGACGAAGCCGCACCGGCAACAAAAACGTGCCCGCTTTGTTGTTCCCAGCCGCAGTGACTCCCTGCTTCGAAACTTCACCGAGCTCGTGGGCGGACCGCTGGGCAAACATTCGTCTCCCGGAGAGATCTCGCCGCGCCCGTTCACCGTTGAACGGGTACTCATCGTTCTGACGGTGATCGCCGCTCTTGTGGCCGTGCTGGCAAAGGACTACTGCCGGGTCAACGGTTGGGAAACGCCGGGCCAGTTCTACTCCACCTGCTACTCGGACTTCCCCGAGCTGTTCAAAAACCGCGGCCTGGGCGATGGCGTGTTTCCGTTCTTCACCCAAGGCAGCCTGTTTGAATATCCAGTGCTCATGGGGATCATTGCCGGAGTAACAGCGCTCATGGTTCCCGGTCAGGGTGTGGGAAGCGAACGGATCCTGGGGTACTTCGACGTCAATGCCACACTGATTGTGGCAGTGTGGCTGGTCACGGTCATTCTGACCGCCCGGATCAACAAGCGTCGCCCCTGGGATGCCGCCATGGTGGCCGTAGCCCCCGGGATCATCCTTGCAGGCTTCATCAACTGGGACATGTGGGCCGTTGGTTTGCTGGCCCTGGGCATGTACTTTTTCTCGCGGGATAAGTTGATCCTCGCCGGTGTGTTCATCGGCCTTGGCACCGCCACCAAGCTCTATCCAGTCCTGATTCTGGGTGCCATCCTGCTCCTCTCCTTGCGGAGCGGAAAACTGCGTGCATTCCTGGTGACCGCAGGAGCCACCCTTGCGTCCTGGCTCGCCGTGAACCTGCCTCTGGCGGCACTGAACCCTTCCGGATGGCGCTACTTCTTCGAGTTCACGCAATCCCGTCCCGCCGGGTACAGCTCGCCCTGGTTCGCTTACAACCTGGTGGCGGACCGGCTCCAATGGGTGCAGATGAACGCCGCAACCATCAATACGCTGGCCCTCTACCTCTTCATAGCGGCATGTGCGCTGATCGGAGTCCTGGCTCTGTGTGCGCCGCAGCGTCCACGCATCGCCCAACTGGCCTTCCTGATTGTGGCTGCCTTCATCCTCACCAACAAGGTCTACTCCCCGCAATTTGTCATCTGGCTTGTCCCGCTCCTTGCCCTGGCGCGGCCCCGCTGGCGCGACTTCCTCATCTGGCAGGCCGCAGAGGGCCTCCACTGGGCTGCCATCTGGATGTATCTCGGACAGGCCACCAGCGGCGGGTCCGTCCAGCACAACCTGGACATGTCCTACTACGTCCTGGCGGTGGGTCTGCACATGGTGGTCACGGCATATCTGATGGCCCGGATCGTCATGGATATCTGGGATCCCGCACAGGATCCCCTGCGGATGGCCGGCGAAGATGATCCCCATGGCGGGCCCTTCGACGGAGCGCGGGACTGGCTGCGCATCGACCTTTTCCGGCCGTCGCGTTCTGTGTTCCCTTGGGTGCCCAAACATGACACGAAGTCCACGGGAGCCCCAGCAGTCCAGCAATCGGAGGTAAACAGCGATGGTTGACGTCGCCGTCGTCGGGGCCGGTCCGAATGGATTGGCCGCAGCCGTCGTCATGGCCCGCGCCGGACTGGACGTGACGTTGTACGAAGCCGCCGACGATATCGGCGGCGGTTCGCGCACTAAAGAGCTGATCGAGCCCGGATACCTCTATGACGTATGCTCCGCGGTGCATCCGATGGCCTTGGCCTCGCCGTTCTTCCGCGATTTCGAGCTCTCTCAGCGCGTTGACCTGCGGCTGCCTGAGGTTCAGCACGGTACACCGCTGGATCAGGGTGGAGCGGCCTTGGCGTACCAGTCTCTGGAACGGACGGTCCTTGAGCTTGGCGTCGACGGGCCCGCCTACGGTCGTCTCCTGGCGCCATTGCTGGCGCGGGTGGACGGGGTGGTGGACTTTACCGCCAACCAGCTGTTGCGGGTCCCCAAGGATCCTCTGGCCGCGGTGAGGTTCGGTCTAGCCACCCTGGACCAGGGCACGCCGCTGTGGGGTCGTCGCTTCCGTGAAGAGGCCGCCCCTGCGCTGTTGACCGGAGTGATGTCCCATGCTCTGGGATCTCAGCCGTCACTCAGTTCGACCGGGGCCGGCCTACTGCTCAGCATCCTGGCGCATGCAGGCGGGTGGGTGATTCCTGCTGGTGGTTCGTTGTCCATTGCCAGGGCCATGGCAGATGACCTGACATCCCATGGCGGGACCATCCGCGTGGGTGAGCGCGTGGATTCCCTGGATCAGGTACGGCCCGCGAAGGCCATCCTTCTGGACGTTGCGCCGCCTACGTTGGCGCGCTTGGGTGGATCTGAGGTGCCCGAGCGGTATCGACACGCCTTGGAAGCATTCCGCTTTGGGAATGCTGCCTGCAAAGTGGATTTCATCCTGTCAGCTCCCGTGCCATGGCTGTCCTCCGGATTGGCCAAAGCCGGAACAGTGCATGTGGGAGGTTCGCGGAAAGCCATGGCTGAGTCCGAAAACCTCGTGGATATGGGGAGGCATCCCGCCGAGCCCTATGTCCTTGTCTCCCAGCCATCCGTTGTGGACGCGTCCCGGGCCCCCGAAGGACGCCACATCCTGTGGACCTACTGCCACGTCCCCAGGAATTCCACAGTGGACATGGCCGAAGCCGTGACCGCCCGCATAGAGCGGTACGCGCCCGGATTCCGTGACGTGGTGGTGGCATCGAAAACCACGACGGCGGCGGAACTGTCCGCGTACAACGAAAACTATGTGGGTGGGGACTTCAGCGCTGGCCTCCTCGACCTTCGAGGCCTGGTGCAACGGCCCGTGGTGTCTCCCGTGCCGTGGAGGACCCCCATGCCGGGGGTGTACCTGTGTTCCTCTTCCACTCCGCCGGGACCCGGAGTTACAGGAATGTCCGGGTACCATGCAGCGAAATATGCCCTCAAGGACATATTCAGACTGCAGGTACCCGGACTGGGCCTGGGGCTTTAGCCGGGTTAGTTGGCGGCCGTGAAACGGGCGCGGCGGTGTGCCGGGCTTTCGATCTCGTCCAGCATGGCCACGGCGTAGTCCTGGGTGGAGATGGTGTTGCCGGCGGGGGAATCCTTGGCCACGGTGTATTCGCCCGTACGCTCGCCCGGCTGGATGACGGGGGCGGGTGCCAGGACGGTCCAGTCGAGGGATTCGGGGGACTGCTTCACGGTTTCGAGGGCCTTGGCCGCGGTGGTGGCCTCGGCCTTGTAGGCTTCGGGGAAATCCGGGGAGTCGAGGAGGCGGACGCCGTCGACTTCCAGGGTGCCGGCGCCGCCCACGATCATCAAGCGGGTGCCTTCGGCATTGCTGTAAGCAGTAGCCATGGCGTCGAGCCATTCTGCATGATCGCCGCCGGTGCGGCTGGGGCCGGTCGCCAACACAACGACGTCGTGATCCTTTGCAATGGACGCGAACGTCTGGCCGTCGGCCTGGTCTGCTGCCCGGGCGGAAGCGCCGGGAACCTCTGAGCCCTTGCGGGAGATAGCGGTGACCTCGTGGCCACGGGTGATGGATTCGTTGACGATCTGGCTGCCGACCATGCCCGTTGCGCCGTAGACTGCGATTTTCATAGCTCTCCTTGAGGTTGGTATCCTTGCAATAAGACAAAGGTATCTATTGGATACCGATAGCTTCAAAGGAACTCAGTTACCTCATGGATACTAAAGATCTCCCCGCGAACATCCTGGATCCCAATTGCCCGTCCCGCGTGATCTTTCAACGCATCGGAGACAAATGGGCCTCACTGGTGATTCAGGTTCTCGGCGACGGTCCCGTGCGTTTCTCGGAACTGCGCAAGATGGTGAACGTGGTGACGCCCAAGGTCCTGACCCAAACGTTGCGTACCTTGGAGCGCGATGGTCTCATCACCAGGACGGTCTACGCCCAGGTGCCGCCCCGCGTCGACTACCAGCTCACGCCCATGGGTGAGTCCCTGCTGCAGCCGTTGTCCCTCCTGCGTGAATGGGCCGAGAGTCACGTCCCAACCATCATGGAAGCCCGCGACGCTTATGACGATGCCCAGGACCAGGCCCTCCTCGGCTCCACCACCCAGGGGCTGCTCCAATGACGCCCCGTTGAACGTTGCCTGTCACCTAGCTGGTTTGGGCGGACGGAACTGATGCGCGGCTGATTCGTCCGTCCCGCATGGCCGCGACTGCGTCGGTAAGAGGCAGGAACTCGGTGTCGTGCGTGACCATGACCGTTGCTGTCCGGAACTCGTCCGTGACGCGGCGCAGAAGCCGGACGATTGATTCGCTCCGTTCGTGATCCAGCGCCGCCGTGGGTTCATCCACCAGCAGCACCGTGGGGCTCCCCATCAGGGCACGCGCAATATTCACCCGCTGACGCTGCCCTCCGGACAACTGGTGCGGCCTTTTATGCATCGCTGCAGACAGGCCCACCACATCCAGCAGATCCTCCGCCGTGCGGCGGGCCTCCTTCACGGCGTTGCCACGGAGATGCTCGCGGATCAGCAACTGCTCGACGGCGGTCAGCGCAGGCAGCAGGTTCGGTTGCTGGAAGATGATGCCCACCTTGTCGCGGCGGAGCTCTGTGCGCTCTGCCTCCTTGAGCGCGGATACGTCCTGCCCATCGATCACGACCAGCCCGGCTGTGGGGTTGATCAGCGTGGCTGCAACGGCCAGGAGCGAGGATTTTCCGGACCCGGACGGCCCGACCAGGGAGAGGAACTCACCTTGCTTGACCGCCATGTCCACGCCATCCAGGGCCTTGAGGGTGGAGCCGCCGTCGGGGTATTCAAGCGAAACATTGACGAGATTCAGTGCGGAATTCATGATGTATGCCTTTCGAAGAATGTTTTAGTTGCCGCCGAGAGCCAGCAAAGGATCCACGCTGGTGACCTTGCGGACGGCCAGCACGGCGCCGGCGAGGCCGAGGATGACGATCCCCGCCACCGGGAGCAATGTGGTGAGCGGGGTGACAAGGAAAGGTGCTGCCTGGGCGGCCAGGATTCCACCAGCCAGGCCAATTGCGCCCCCGACAGCTGCGCCTGCCAGCAATACGAGCGCTGCCTGCGCCAGGGCATCCCGCAGGACGTAGCCCGAGGACGCGCCCAAGGCCTTGAGCACGGCGATGTCCCGGGTGCGCTGCACGGTCCACACCGTCAGGAAGGCCACGATCACCAGGGCTGAGATGCCGTAGAGGAACGCCTGCATGAGGAGCAGCGAGCCGTTCTCGCTCTTGTATGAGGCCAAGGCCTGGAAGGATCCGGTGGGGTCGGAGCTGACCGTTCGGGCGGCCACATTAGCGGCGTCGACGTTGACGGAAGCGTCGTCGTCGTACGTCACGGTGAGGACAGTTGCCGTCCCTGGTGCCGCATGGGCGACTGCGCGCCAGGTATCGAGCGTGGTCCATACGACCCCGGTGTGTGAATACCACTGGTCCTCCACAATGTCTGAAACCGTCAGGTCGGTGCCGCCCAGACGAAGCCGGCTGCCTTCGGTCAGGCTCAGTTCCTTTGCCAGGGTCCGGCCCACGACTAGGGTCCCGTCCTCCATAGTGGAGGGAGCTTCCGAACCACCGAAGACGGCGACGTTCGCTGTGCCACTGGGGTTGCCGCCGTCGGCCAGGGATTGGGCCCGCGACTGGCTGATGCCCAGCGCCTGTGCGGATTTCACACCCTGCTGGTCGCGCCAGGTCTGAAGTTGGGCGTTGGAAACTTCCGATTCCGTGTAGGACGCTTTCGGCTCGCCGCCCGCGGGAGCGCCGAAGACGATCTGCTGCGCGGGCAGTGCCGCTATGGCTGACGTGGACTGGTTGCCCAACCCCGCCGTCAGCCCCGAAAGCATGACGAGCAGCAGCGTGATGAGCGCGACCACGCTGCCCATGAGGGCAAATCGGCCTTTGGCGAAACGGATGTCGCGGATGGCGAGAAACATCGGATTCCTTCTGTTTGGTGCGGGCTTGATCCTGTTGCCTCCAACTCTTCCGGCGATGGGCATAGCGGACATCGGGAGCCGGATGGATTGGTGGACGCCGGGAGGTTGAAACGGGAATCATCCGAAAGGTTGATTCGCATACCTTGGGCGGAATATCGGGCCGGACAGGCAAGGGCCGGGGATACGCTGGAAGGCATGCAGTCCCCCACCGGCGCCACCACGATCCTCCGGGTCCTGCGCGTGTGCCTCCATGTTGGTTTTGCCGTGCTGTTGCTTGTGGCAATCGTGCGGTTGCTGGGCGGCCTGGGCTCTGCCGGCGCGCCCTCACCCCTCGCAGTGACCGCCGGTTTAGGGCTTTCGGCTCTGCTGGCTGCGGTGTACCTCGCTGGAACAGTCCTGGAGAAACGGCACGCCAGCAACCCCTCCAGATTCAACCCAACGCCCTACGCACTCTGGTGGCTGGCCGCCGTCATGGTCCTGTGGCTGCTCCTGCTGCTGGTCAGCGGGGACTTTGCCTGGGTGGCTTTCCCCCTGTTCTTCCTGCAGCTCCACCTCCTTCCACGGCGCCTGGCGCTGCCTGCGATTGTGCTGAGCACCGCCCTGCTGGTGGGTGCTCTGTGGTTCCACAGCAGGGGGTCTGCCGATGGCGGCCTGCAGCTCGCCATGGTGCTGGGCCCCTTGTTCGGCGCGGCTTTCGCGGTAGTGACCGGCCTGGCGTACCGGGCGTTGTTCCTGGAGGCGGAGAACCAGCGGCTTGTCGCCGAAGAACTGCGCCGGACCCGCGACGCGCTGGCGCAAACCCAGCACGACGCCGGCATGCTGGCCGAACGCGAACGACTCGCCCGCGAAATCCACGACACCCTGGCCCAAGGCTTCTCCAGCATCGTCCTCATGGGGAGGTCCGCAGAGAAAGCCCTTGACGGCGGAAACACCGAGACAGCGAAGGAACAGTTAAGGATCGTCCAGGACACAGCCTCAGCCAACCTGGCGGAGGCACGCAGCTTCGTTCGGGGACTGCGGTCGCCCGACCTTGAACACTCAGGGTTGGTGGACACACTGCGCAGACTCTGTGAAAAGACCGAAACTGAGGCGGCGGCAAGGGGAACAGCGCTGCGTTGCCGCTTCGAACTGGTGGGCACGCCCGTTGAGCTTCCCAACACCTACCAGACCACCCTGCTCCGGGCCGCCCAGGCCTCCCTCGCGAACGTTTGGGCGCATGCGAAGGCGCGTGCCGCCGTCGTGACCTTGTCCTTCCCGGGTTCCGAGGTGACGCTGGACATTTTCGACGACGGTGTCGGTTTTGAACCAACGACGGCGGTCGGCACCGCGCGCGGTGACGGTACCGGCGTCGGGCTTCTGAGCTTGCGCGAACGCTTGGCGGCGCTGGACGGCAGGCTGGACCTCGAGTCGGCCCCGGGTGAGGGCACGGTGGTGGCCATCCGCGTGCCTTTGCCAACCGGAGAGGTGGCGTCGTGACGGGGATCCGGGTGCTGTTGGTGGACGACCATCCAGTGGTCAGGGCCGGGCTTCGGGCCATGCTGGGCGACTTTCCGGGGGTGAGCGTGGTGGCGGAGGCCGCTGACGGGGATGCCGCGCTGGCGGAGTTGAGCAAGCTCCACACGCTCGGCGAGCCGGTGGACCTGGTGCTCATGGACCTGCAAATGGGCAGTGGCATGGATGGTGTGACGGCCACGCAAAAGATCAAGGCCGGAGAGGCCGGGGCTCCGCCGCCACCCGTGCTGATTTTGACCACGTACGATACCGACGCGGACATCCTCGCGGCCGTGGAGGCCGGCGCCAGCGGCTACATGCTCAAGGACGCCCCACCGGAACAGATCCGGCAGGCGGTTCTTTCAGCTGCCGCCGGCCAGACCGCGTTGGCGCCTGAAGTGGCGGCCCGGCTGATGGGGAGGATCAGGAACCCATCGCCTGTTCTGAGCGGCAGGGAAGTCCAACTGTTGGAATTGCTTGCCACCGGGATGAGCAATCGGGCCATCGCCAAGCAGCTCTTCATTTCCGAGGCCACCGTGAAGACACATCTGGTCCACATCTATTCCAAGCTGGGTGTTGATAACCGGACGGCGGCCATCGCGACGGCAACGCAGCGCCGGATCATCCGCGGGCACTGACCCCCCATGTAGGTCGCAGATCAGGTCGTTCTGAGCGCTCAGAACGACCTGATCTGCGACCCAGTTGGGTAAGCAATTTTGGTGAAACGGTTGACCTTTGGCCTTCGAACAGTGACGATTAGTGCACGTTTCGCTATGAGTTAGATCACAAACTGTCACTCGTCGAAAGTTGGCTCACATGTCCGCACCCTCATTGGGTCTGTCCGGAGCTGCCCCCAACAGCTCCGTACGCACCAAAAAAGGTTCGCTAGCCAGGAAGGCCGCTTCCCTCGGCATCGCCTCGCTGCTCCTCACTGGAACCATCCCCGCCCTCACATTTGCCGCCGCCGATGCCGCTCCCGGGGACCCCGCAGCGATCAAAACCGTTACCCCGGAAGTGCCCGTCGACCCAGCTGGAGTACCCCTCGGGTCGGTGACCGGCTTTACCCAGTCCGGCAACGTCGTCGACCTCTCCGCCGCTAAGGGCGCCATCCGCGTCACCTTCCTGGACGACAGCAACTTCCGTCTCGAAGCCGACCCCAGCGGAAAGTTCACGGACCCCGCCAACACAGACCAAGGCGACCCGGCCAGGACAGCCAACATTGTGGTGGGCAAGGACAAGTTCCCCGGCACCACGCCAACCGTCACCGACGGCGACTGGCTGGTCCTGAAAACCGCGAAGATCAGCGTGGAGATCAACAAGGCCACCACCCAGCTCCGCGTTGTCAGGGCCGACGGCTCGCTGGTCCTGGAGGAATCCGCGCCCATCACCTTCGGCACCAACTCGGCCACGCAGCACCTCGCCCAGCGGGATGGCGAGCAATTCATTGGCGGCGGCATGCAGAATGGCCGCTCAGTCCACACCGGCGCCCTGATCAACATCGCCAAGAACTTCGATTGGGACGACGACGGCTACCCCAACGCCGTGCCGTACTACATGTCCTCCATGGGCTACGGAGTCCTGCGTGACACGTTTGCCCGCGGCTCCTACAACTTCGGCGCCGAGTCAACCACTACACACGAGGAAAAGCGCTTTGACGCCTACTACTTCGTGGGCGATTACAAGCAGTCCCTCGGCGCCTACACCACGCTGACCGGCAAGCCGATGATGCCTCCGGTCTACGCCCTGGAATACGGCGATGCTGACTGCTACAACCGCTCAAACCCGGGATATTCATCCTCCGGCTACGGTGATCCCGACGGCGCCAAGCAGCGGACTCCCGACGCCATCAAAACAGCGCGGAAGTTCGTGGAGAACGATATGCCCGCCGGCTGGATGCTGGTCAACGACGGCTACGGCTGCGAATACCAGCAACTTCCGGAAACCGTGAGCAACATCGAGGACGAAACCGACCTCAAAGTCGGCCTCTGGACCCAGCGCTCCCTGACCAACCAGGAATACGAAGTGGGTGAGGCCGGCGTCCGGCTTCGCAAGCTCGACGTCGCGTGGGTGGGTCAGGGCTACCGCCAAGCACTCACCGGTTGCGAAGCAGCGCACGGCGGCATTGAACAGTATTCCAACGCCCGCGGCACCTCGCTCATGGTGGAAGGTTGGGCCGGCTCCCAGCGCTGCGGCATGCAGTGGACGGGAGACCATTCAGGAAACCTCGACGCCGTCCGCTGGCAGGTCTCGGCCCTCACCGGCGCCGGCAACTCGGGTCTGGCGTTCACCACGGGCGACGTTGACGGCATCTTTGGCGGATCTGCGGAGTCCTACGTCCGTGACCTCCAGTGGAAGGCCTTCGCTCCGGCGCTGTACTCCATGTCCGGCTGGGCTGCGACGGACAAGCGTCCGTGGCTCTACGGCGACGAGGCCAAGGCCATCAACCGCCAATACCTGCAGCTCCGTCAGCAGCTCATGCCCTTCATCTACACACTGGCACAGGAGGCCTCCACAAGCGGTGTGTCCATGATGCGGTCCATGGCCCTCGAGTTCCCTGACCAGCAGTGGTCCTACGGTGCCGAGGCGAACAACCAGTTCATGCTCGGCTCCGACTTTCTGGTGGCACCGGTCTTTACCCAGACCGACGTCCGGAACGGTATCTTCCTCCCGGCCGGGCAGCAGTGGGTGGATTACTGGACCGGCAAGCTCTACCAGGGCGGCCAGATCCTCAACGGCTACAACGCGCCCCTGGATAAGCTGCCGGTCTTCGTCCGTGCCGGAGCGGTGATCCCCCAAGGCATCGTGGCACGCAATGCGTCCCTGGTCCCGGAGGATTCCATGATCACCCTGGACGTTTACGCCCAGGGCCAGGACACCTTCACGCTCTACGAGGACGACAAGGTCACCCGCGAATTCAAGGACGGCAAGTCCTCCAGCCAGCTCTTCTCCGTGGACGCTCCGGGCAAGGGCAACAGCAGCGTCAAGGTGTCCATCGGTGAACGGAAGGGTGAGTACACAGGGAAGGCCGCGGCCCGCCCATACGAACTGAAGGTCCACGCCGGCGCAGCGCCGAAGGACATCAAAATCGGTGGAACCAAGCTCACGCAACTCTCCACGCAGGCCGCGTATGCCGCAGCGACCACCGGCTGGTTCTTTGATGAAGCCAACAACGGAACCATCTGGGTCAAGACGGGTGCAATCGCCTCCAACCAGTCCGCCACGGTTCAGCTCCAGCAAGCCGGTCCCCTGGGCGGCAAGAGCCAGGAAGACACGGCCGCTGAGGTCCGCGTCACCACCGGCCAGCAGGTCTTCCAGGACCAGGAAACCACCGTCACCGCGGCCTTCGTCAACACCGGAACCAAGGCGAAGACCAACGTGGTCCTCACCCCGGTTCTCCCCGAAGGCTGGACGGTCGTCTCGTCCGCCGGTGCGATAACGGCCAAGGTTGAGGGCGGCGCGACAACCACAGCCACTTTCGTCATCAAACCCGGCTCCAGCGCGAAGGCTGGCCAGCAGACCGTGCGTGTATCGGCGTCGTACGCTGCTTCCGGCTCGACCCAATCGGTGACCGGCGGCAACCAGATCTACGTTGCCTACGGTTCCTTGGCCGCGGCGTACAACACCGTCTCGATCACCACCGTGGCGGGTAAGGCACTCGGAAACTTCGACGGCGGAGGAGCCACCTTCGCTGCCGAGCAGCTGGCTGCCGCTGCGGTTCCGGCAGGCGGCGTCCGGCCGGGCAGCACGGTGACGGTGGATGCCGGAAAGCCTACGCAGGTTGATTACACATGGCCGGCCGTGGGACCGGATGTCCCCAACTCTGTGGCATTGTCCGCGCAGACCATCGCCGTGAAAGGCAAGGGAACGCACCTGGCCGTCCTCGGCGCGGCCGCCGTGGGCAACGGCACAAGTCCTGCGTTGACCTTGACGTACGCCGACGGATCCACGGAGAAACAGTCCATCTTCTTCCCCAACTGGCTGCAGCCGTCCGTGTTGAACGGGGCATTGCTCGCGGTATCCGAACAAGGCCGCAACAACGCCAACGGACCTTCTCCGGAGTACACGCAATACAAGTATCAGGCGTTCTCCAACACTGTCCGGCTCAACCCCACCAAGGAACTGGCCTCGGTCACTCTGCCCACCGACACCCGGGTGAAGTTCTTCGACTGGAAGGTTACCTCGCAACCGCTGCCGGATGTCCCTCACGGATCGGTGTACGCCTCTGAAACGCCGTGGGTCCAGGCTTTGAACGGCTACGGCGTGATCGGCAAGAACGTGGCCAACAAGGACTCGGCGTCCTCCCCGGACGTGCCGTTGGCCATCAACTACACCGATCCCGCCACCGGCAAGCAGCCCGTCTTTACCAAGGGCCTGGGTGTCCATGCTGCTTCCAGGATCACGTACTACCTGGGCGGCAAGTGCACGTCATTCACCTCACAAGTGGGCCTTGAAAGCGGCTTCGGCGGGAACATCATCTTCAAGGTCAACGCCGACGGGGTGAACAAGTACCAGTCGCGCACGTACACGCCGGGATTCGCTCCGGAATCGGTGTCCGTTGACCTGACGGGTGTGGCGTACGTGGAGCTGGCGGTTGACCCGTCCGGTTCCATCAATGGCGCTCATGGTGTCTGGGGTGATGCCAGGTTCACGTGCGCTCCCTAGCTCGCGTGTCCTGACGGCCGTCGCTTGCCACTCCCATCGGGCGGTGGCAGGCGGCGGTTGTCCGTCTGCCGGCCGGGACAAGAAACTGTCAGGGGAACCGGGCATAATGTGGCAAATGGGGAAAACACGTACTTTGATTCTTGGTCTGGCCACGATCGTGCTGGCAGGCTCGCTGACCGCTTGCGACGACGGCCGTTCCGGCGCTGAGGAAGCCGCCAAGCAGCTCGCCTCCTCACTGTCGGCGCTCGACGTCGGTCAGCTCGCCGTTGAGGGCAAGGATGCCGCCGCGGCCAACGATCAACTGAAGGCAGTCTTCGAGGGACTCGACGCCAAACCGTCGGTGCAGTCCGGTGACGTCAAGCTCGACGGCGACACCGCCACTTTCCCTCTTAACTACAGCTGGAACATCGGCTCGGCCAAGTGGGAGTACAGCTCCGAGGCCACTTTGAAGAAGTCCGGTGACAAGTGGGCGGTTCAGTGGAGTCCGGCCCTGCTGGCACCACAGCTTTCCGACGACGAAACTCTTTCCGTCAAGACCGTTCCTGCCCAGCGCGGACAGATCCTGGGTGCCGGAGACGCCCCGATTGTGGAGGACCGGCCCGTCTTCCGGGTGGGCATCGACAAGACCAAGATTCCCGCGGAACAAGCGGACGCGTCAGCGCGGGCAATGGCTGCCCTGCTGGGCTTGGACGTTGAGGAGTACGCCAAGCAGGTTGCTGCGTCCGGACCGCAGGCGTTCGTGGAAGGCCTGGTTCTGCGGGCCTACACGCCCGATATCACCGAGGCCAAGATCAAAGCCATCCCTGGCGGTGCGAGCATCCTGGACTCGATGGCCCTTGCACCAACGCGGACATTTGCGCGTGCGCTGCTCGGAAGCGTTGGACAGGCCAGCGCGGAGCAGATTGAGAAGTCCAACGGCGCCTTGCGGGCCGGCGACACCACAGGTACCGGCGGCCTGCAGCAGAAGTACGACACGCTGCTGCGAGGC
Organism: Paenarthrobacter histidinolovorans; assembly: GCF_014647595.1. GTDB lineage: Bacteria > Actinomycetota > Actinomycetes > Actinomycetales > Micrococcaceae > Arthrobacter > Arthrobacter histidinolovorans. Next base: position 193,596 of record NZ_BMPM01000005.1, read on the forward strand.
AAGGACGGCGTTGAGGTTATTGCCAGTACCGCAGCCAAGGCTGAAGGGGAGACACCCGGCACCAAGGTGTTCTTTTCCTCTCTCCCCGCACCCGGTACCACTCTCAAGACCACCCTTGACCTGAAACTGCAGCAATTGGCCGAGGAAACTCTTGCCGGTGTTGGTCCGGCGTCAGCCATTGTGGCTATACGGCCGTCCACGGGCGCTGTGCTTGCGGCGGCCTCCGGCCCGGGGAGCAACGGCTACAACACTGCAATGTTGGGGCAGTACGCACCAGGTTCCACGTTCAAGATGGTTGATTCCCTGGCGATGTTCAGGAACGGCGCCACTCCCGATTCCAAGGTCGATTGCCCACCCACTGTGACGGTGGACGGACGAACCTTCAAGAACGCGGAGGGCTACCCGGAGAGCTCCCTGGGTTCTGTCGCCCTGAGGGATGCGTTTGCCCACTCCTGCAACACTGCCTTCATCAATGCCCGCGACACCGTCAGCCAGGACCAGTTGGAATCCGCGGCCCAGGCGCTCGGGGTGGCTGTTGAAGCCCCCAAGCTTGGCGCGGACGCGTTCCTGGGTTCCGTGCCCGGAGCTGCTGAAGGTACGGAGCACGCCGCATCCATGATTGGCCAGGGAAAGGTGCTCTTCTCGCCCCTCTCCGCTGCAGTCATGGCAGCTTCTGTCGCCAACGGCGCTCCCGTTTCACCCCAGCTCGTGCTCAATGCCGACGCCGTGCCAGCCACCACCTCCACGGCCACGCCCACCGAAAGCAGTTCCGCCACGCCGTCGGCGGATTCCGCAACGGCCAGCGCGCTCCCTGCCTCGCCGGCATCCACCAAGCCGATCACCAAGGAGGAAGCTGCTTCCCTGGCCGACATGATGCGGGCAGTAGTAACCTCCGGCCATGCGGGGTTCCTTGCTTCGGTGCCGGGTGCTCCGGTTGGAGCGAAGACGGGAACGGCCGAATTCGGCAATGACAACCCACCCAAGACCCACGCGTGGATTGTTGCCACTCACGGGGACCTGGCAGTTGCAGTGTTTGTTGAAGATGGCGGACTTGGTGCGACCACCAGTGGGCCGTTGCTGAAGACGTTCCTGACCGCGGCGGGCTGATCCGGAGGAGAACCATGGAAGGCAGCACCCAGTGTGTGGTGGCCGGCGGAGGTCCGGCCGGGATTATGCTGGGGCTGCTCCTTGCCCGGGCCGGCGTGCAGGTCACCGTATTGGAAAAACACGCCGACTTCCTCCGGGATTTCAGGGGCGATACCGTCCATGCGTCCACCGTCCGGCTCATGGACGAGTTGGGTTTGGGAGAGGACTTCAGGGCCCTGCCGCAGAGCCGGTTGGGGAACTTCCGGTTGCCTGTTGCCGGGGGTGGTTCGGTGGTGCTGGCCGACTTCGGACTCCTCAAAGAGCCCTACAACTATGTGGCAATGGTTCCCCAGTGGGACCTCTTGAATTTCCTGGTGGCAGCGGCCGGGCAGGAACCCACCTTTACGCTGCGCATGAATACCGAGGTCACGGACCTGCTGAGGGACTCTTCGGGAGCGGTGACCGGTGTGGCATACCGTAGCCGGGATCCGCTGACCGGATCCCCGCTGGAGAGCGGCGAACTGCGGGCCACCCTCACTGTGGCGTGCGACGGCCGCGGTTCGGTTCTGCGGCAACGGGCCGGACTGGCTCCCCACGAATACCCGGTGCCGTTCGACACTTGGTGGTTCCGGCTCCCCCGCACTGCCGACGAGGACGAACCCGTGGCCTCCATAGCTCCACGTTTCGGCAACTCCGACGTCCTGTTGAGCCTGACCCGCAAGGATTACCACCAGATCGCCTATCTGGCCGCGAAGGGCCTGGATCCCCGGCTCAGGGCCGAAGGAGTGGAGGCCTTCCGGGCCAGGGTGGCGCGGCTGAGGCCGGATCTCGCTGATCGCGTAGACACCATTGGGTCCCTGGATGAGCTGCACCTGCTGGATGTGAAGCTCAACCGCTTGTCCCGCTGGCATCAGCCGGGCCTGCTGTTGATCGGAGACGCAGCGCATGCCATGTCCCCGGCCGGCGGCGTGGGAATCAACCTGGCAGTGCAGGACGCGGTGGCGGCGGCACGCATTATTGCGTCACCACTGCTGAGCGGAACGCTCGACGACGGCCACCTCGCCGCCGTCCAAAAACGGCGTTGGCTACCTACCGTGATTGTGCAGACCTTCCAGCGGCTGCTGCATCGCGTCATCTTTGCCCGAGTGATGGCCGGCAAGCAGCCCAAACCACCCAGGATCCTGGTCCTGATGGCCCGGCACGTGCGCGCTTTCCCCAAGCTTCCAGCCCGCATGATCGCCTTTGGGCCGCGCCCCGAGCGCGCGCCGGACTTTGCCCGGCGAAAGCCCTAGCGCTGCGTCGCCGCCCAAGGCAGGTGCCGCCGTCGGGCGTTAACAGCCCGGCGTGGGAGGATTGAAACGTGGCCCATATTGACGTTTCCGGCATCGACTACTTCCTCTCCGACGGCACCCAGCTGCTCAACGGCGTGACCTTCAAGGTCCCCGACGGCACCAAAACGGCACTGATCGGACCCAACGGAACAGGCAAGACCACACTGTTCAAGATCATCTCCGGAGACCTCACGCCGGACGAAGGCGCCGTGGGCCGCTCGGGCAATATGGGCATCATGCGGCAGTTCGTGGGCCAGGTCCGCGATGAATCCACCGTCCGCGATCTCCTGGTTTCCACCGCACAGGCCGGGCTCGCCGCTGCTGCCAAGGCCGTCGAGGAAGCCGAGCTCGCCATGATGGAGCACGACGACGAGCCCACCCAGATGAAGTACGCCCAGGCGATCGTGGACTGGGGCGATGCCGGCGGCTACGACGTGGAGACCGTCTGGGACGAAGTCTGCATGGCCGCGCTGGGGATTTCCTTCGACAAGGCGCAGTTCCGCCGTGCCTCCACCCTGTCCGGTGGCGAGCAGAAACGCCTGGTGCTGGAAGCGCTTTTCGCGGGGCCGGACGAGCTCCTGCTCCTCGACGAACCGGACAACTACCTTGACGTTCCCGGCAAGCGTTGGCTGGAGGGCAAGCTCAACGAGTCCAAGAAAACCGTTCTGTTCATCAGCCACGACCGCGAGCTGCTCAACAATGCTGCTGGCCGGATCGTCACCCTTGAGCCGGGCATCAACGGCGCCGGGGCTTGGATCCACGGCGGCGGCTTCGGCTCCTACGTAGAAGCGCGCGCAGACCGCAACGCCCGTTTCGAGGAACTCCGCAAGCGTTGGGACGAGGAGCACATCAAGCTCAAAGAACTCGTCAACATGTACAAGAACAAGGCGGCATTCCGCTCCGATATGGCCAACAGGTACCAGGCAGCGCAGACCCGACTGGCCAAGTTCCTGGAGGCCGGGCCGCCGGAGGCCCTGCCCATCGAGCAGAACGTGAAGATGCGGCTCAAGGGCGGCCGCACCGCCAAGCGAGCCGTCGTTGCCGACAAGCTGGAACTGACCGGACTCATGAAGCCGTTCTCCACGGAGATCTGGTTCGGGGACCGGGTGGGCGTCCTGGGGTCCAACGGCTCGGGCAAGAGCCACTTCCTGCGCCTTCTCGCCACCGGCGGTACCGACCCGGAGCGCGAGCACCTGCCGGTGTCCGACGTCGTCATCGCGGAAGTCCCGCACCAGGGAACTGTGAAACTGGGTGCACGCATCCGGCCCGGGTTCTTCGCCCAGACACATGTCCGTCCGGATCTTCTGGGCCGGACGTTGTTGGAAATCCTGCACCGCGGTGACGAACACCGCTCGGGCCTTCCGCGTGAAGCTGCAGCCGGGGCGTTGGATTCCTATGGCCTGGCGGGTCAGTCGGAGCAGAAGTACGAGTCCTTGTCGGGTGGCCAGCAGGCGCGTTTCCAGATCCTGCTGCTCCAGCTGTCCGGGGCGACGCTCCTGCTGCTGGATGAGCCCACGGACAACCTTGACCTGCACTCGGGTGAAGCCCTGGAGCGTGCCATCGACGCGTTCGAGGGCACCGTCCTGGCCGTCACGCACGACCGTTGGTTCGCCAAGTCTTTCGACCGATTCCTGATCTTCGGGTCCGACGGCAAGGTTTACGAATCCGAAGAGCCTGTGTGGGACGAAAAGCGGGTAGAGCGCGCCCGCTGAGGGATGTGAGCAAGCGCCTGTGCGCAAATGATCACTCAGCATGATTAAGTGATCACTCCCCTGCTACCGTGGAGGTATGGGAACCACTGAACGCCACCGGCTCATCGGCGATCTGTTGCGTGGGCAAGAAGAAGTAACCGTGGACGAACTGGTCTCAGTTACCGGAGCTTCCGGGGCAACCATCCGCCGCGACCTTGAGATCCTCGCAGCCAACGGCGTGCTCAAACGCGTGCACGGCGGCGCCCGCAGTCTGCTGGCCCGAGGAGAGAATCCAGGCTACGGGCAGCGCGAACTCGAAGACCACCAGGCCAAGGCCCGCATAGCCAAAGCCGTGGACGGACTCATCAGGGATCGCGAGCACGTGTGGCTGGACAGCGGCTCCACGGCGACGGAAATCGCCCGCAGACTCAGCACACGCCAGCTCACGGTGATGCCCATGTCCCTGCACAGCGTCCAAGCCCTCACGCAACCCACGGAAGGCCGGGCTCCTGAGCTCATCCTCCCCGGAGGTAGTCTCATCCCAGGCGAGCAGTCTTTCAGGGGACCCATGGCGGAAGCCAACATCCGCTCGCTGAGGTTCGATACCGCCGTCGTGACTCCCTGCGCGCTCAACCTCAAAGACGGACTCCTGGCCCATGACCTCGAGGACGCGGCCGTGAAGCGTGCCGGCTTGGAGTCGGCGGCACGCGTGATCGTCGCGGCAGCGGGAAACAAGTGGAATGCCGGCGCCAGGGCCCTGGTTGCAGCGATGGACAGCGTGGACGTTATCGTGACGGACCTGGAGCCATCCCCCGAAGACCTTGCCCAGCTCAACAAACTCTCCGTGGAAGTTGTGATTGCATGACCACCAACACCAGAAGCGCCACCAACGTCAGAGCTGCTGCAGTGGCGACGTTCCTGATCTTCGGCATGAACGGTTTGGTCTTTGCCAGTTGGGCGGCCCGCATCCCGGCAGTGACCGAAGCTCTCAGCCTCACGTCCGGCCAGATGGGCACGCTGTTGCTCTGCACCGCGGTTGGCTCCTTGCTGGCGTTGCCGTCCGCAGGTTGGGTAGTGGGCCGGATCGGTACGGCAAACACGGTTCGGCTGGCCGGAATTGTGGCAGGCGCCGCCGGTGCAGCCATTGCCTTCTCGCTGATGGCCGCGTCCGTACCTGCCACGGCGGTGGCCCTGTTCTTCTTTGGCATTGGCATTGGCCTCTGGGACGTCGCCCAGAACATCGAAGGCGCCGACGTCGAACACCGGCTCGAACGGACCATCATGCCGCAATTCCACGCGGCATTCAGCGGTGGCGCCTTCCTGGGCGCGCTGATCGGTGCGGGATTGTCCCAGCTGGGAGTTGGCCTGCCCGAGCACTTGCTCGTGATCGCCGCCATTGCCGTCACTCTGGCACTGACGGTCCCCAAGTACTTCCTGCCGCACGAAGCCGTGGAAATTCGCGACGGCGGCGGGTCGGCAGCCAAGGGCCCCTCGGCTTGGCGGGATGGCAGGACGCTGCTCATCGGCGTGGTGGTCCTGGGTGCCACCCTTACCGAGGGTGCGGGCAATGACTGGATCGCCAAGGCGGCGGTGGACGGGCTGGGTGCCTCGGAGTCCACTGGAGCCCTGCTGTTCGCCCTGTTTGTCCTGGCCATGACCGTCATGCGGTTCCTGGGCGGTAAGGCGATCGACAAATTTGGCCGGGTGGCCGTTCTTCGCGCGAGCATGGCCGCAGCCGCCTTGGGCCTGGCCCTGTTCGTTTTCGCGGGCAACGTGGTTTTGGCCGGAGTCGGCGCAGCCCTTTGGGGCATTGGGGCGGCGCTGGCCTTCCCCATGGGTATGTCTGCGGCCGCCGATGATCCCAAACACGCCGCTGCCCGGGTCTCCGTGGTTTCCACCATCGGCTACATTGCCTTCCTGGCAGGGCCGCCGCTGCTGGGCTACTTGGGCGACCAAACCGGGATCCACTTGGCACTGCTGGCCATCGGGGCGCCTATTCTGCTGGCTCTCCTGCTTGCCGGCGTCGCGAAGCCCTTGCCGCCCAAATAGTCCTGCCATCCGATAGAGCATTCTCCCTAATGCATATATCCCGGAAGCGCCACCACATCAGAAGTACCACTCCGGCGGCCAGGCAGGCTCCGCCCACCACATCGCTCAGCCAGTGCGCAGATAGATAGGTTCGGCTGATCATCATCGCGATGATGCCCAGAGCAGCCAGCGACGTCATCCACCAACGGCCGGCGAGGATAGCGAGCACCAGCAGGAACGTCGTCGTGGCGGAAACATGCCCGGAAGGGTATGAACCGGTGTCGGTGAGGACCTTGGCTCCGACGGGCCGTTCCCGTCCCACTAGCACCTTGGCCAGCTGGGTCAAGGCAAGAGCGGCTATTCCGGACGCCGCTACGAAAAGTGCTGTCACCGGTCGTTTCCAAGCCACCAGCGCGAGGGCCAGCACCCCCTGGGCCGACAGCATTCCCACATAGCCCACCCAGTTGAGGATCCCGTTGACGCCGTCCCACAAGGGTGAGTGCAACGTGAAGGAGAAAGCCTGCCACCAGGTGTCCACGCCATTGAAGGCAGGTTGGCCGTGTCCTGCCAGGATCATGGCTCCGGGAACCGCAAACACGCATAACAGCAATATTCCGGGGCTAACCAACTGCCAATCCGGCTGGTGCCGGGGAGTCACGACGCGAATCATCAACTCATCGTAGCCATGGCGGCCCTGCGGTACTGGCAGGCGATACTGTGAAGGGATGCGAGGCTTCGTGGGCAAAGGCCCCAAACGTGTTGTCAAACTCGACCACTTCCTGGTGCGGGCTGTTTCCCGGCAACCGCAGGGAGACCATGACGTCTTCTTCCGGCGGCTCTCTTCCGCAGCTACAAAAGGCAAGCTGTGGTTCGGCATCGCGGGGATCATGGCGACGGTTCCCGGGAAGCCCCGCAGAGCGGCCCTGCACGGCCTGCTCGCTTTGGGTGTTGCTTCCGGCGTTACCAACGTCATTTTCAAGCGTGCCTTGCCTCGCAGGCGGCCGCTTCCTGAACATCTGCCGTTGTTCCGTTTCGTGAATCCGCAACCCACAAGCTCTTCGATGCCGTCAGGCCACTCTGCGTCCGCTGTGGCCTTCGCCGTGGGTGCAGGAATTGTCTCGCCGGCGATCGGCGTTGCTTTGGCGCCCATCGCCGTGGGGGTGGCCTACTCACGCGTGCACACAGGTGCCCATTGGCCATCCGACGTCGTCTTTGGCTCTGCTTTGGGTGCCGGCGCGGCTTTCCTTACCCGGAAGTGGTGGCCGGCCCGGCCGGCGGAGCCGACTCCCCGCCGCACCCCCGCTGAGGTTCCCGCAATTCACGACGGCGAGGGGCTGAGTATCGCGGTCAACGTCCTGGGCGGATCCTACTCCCCCGAAACCGGCGAACTCCTGCGGCGTATATTTCCAAAGGCGTATATAAGGGAGATTTCCGAGGGCGAGGACGTCGCGGAAGAGATCAAGGCGGCAGCAACCCGGCCCGGCACCGTAGCGCTGGGCGTGTGGGGCGGCGACGGAACGGTGGGAGCGGCAGCTGCTGCCGCCGTCGAACATTCCCTGCCCCTGGCAGTTCTGCCGGGAGGGACGCTGAACCACTTTGCGCGCGACCTCGGCGCCCGCTCGATCGAGGACGTGCTGGACGCCCTGACCAACGGCCTCGCAGCATCCGTGGATCTGGGGCATGTAGTTGTCCAGCGCGGGCTGCCGGAGAAACCGGAGACCTCCGAACTGGCAATGCTGAACACGGCGAGTGTGGGCGTGTATCCCAACCTGGTCCGGCGGCGGGAGCGCCTCCAGCCGGCCATGGGCAAGCCGCTCGCCAGTGTGGTGGCATCCCTCCGGACCTTCGGCGTGAACTCCCCCACCACCCTCACTGTGAATGGACAGCGGCACAAGCTCTGGATTCTCTACATGGGCCGGGGAAGGTTTTACCCCAGCGACCATGCACCCATCCGGCGTCCGGTGCTTGATGATGGTGTGTTCGACCTCCGCATGATCACGGCGGACGAGCCGTTCGCACGGGCGCGATTGCTGTGGGCCGTTGTCACCGGCACGGTGTCAGCTTCCAAAGTCACCCACCTGAGCGAGGCCACGGAAATTACCATCGAAGCGATCGGGCAGCCGTTGGTGCTGGCCGTGGACGGTGAGCCAACGCCCGGAGTCCGCTCGGCTACCTTCGAGGTCAAGCCGCAGGCCCTTCGTGTGTATTCGTCGTTGCCGGTGGCTGAGTAAGCCGGACCGCTGAGGGTCATCCGGTAGGACTACCCTGACTGAACCCTGAATCATCCCTGAGACAGGCGATTTACGCGCCCTCCCTGAGTAGCGTGGTGAGTACATTCAAAACTCACCTGCACACCCATGTGCTCCGAGGAGGGAACGCTTCCATGATCGAAGCAAAAGGCCTGACGAAGGTTTACGGCCAAAAAACTGCCGTCGGCGGCGTCAGTTTCACTGTCCAGGCTGGACGGGTGACGGGCTTCCTGGGCCCCAACGGCGCCGGCAAGTCCACCACGATGCGCATGATCATGGGACTGGACTCTCCCACATCGGGCGATGTCACGGTCAATGGCCTGCACTATGCGCAGCACAAGGCTCCCCTGCACCAGGTGGGTGCCCTCCTGGATGCGAAGGCGGTCCACACCAGCCGCAGTGCTTACAACCACCTTTTGGCCATGGCGGCAACGCACAGCATTCCTACGGCCCGCGTTCACGAGGTCATCGAAATGACCGGACTCGGTGCGGTGGCCAAGAAGAAGGCAGGCGGGTTCTCGCTGGGTATGGGACAGCGCCTCGGCATTGCGGCGGCGCTCCTGGGCGATCCGCAAACCCTCATCCTCGATGAGCCGGTCAACGGCCTGGATCCCGAAGGCGTTCTCTGGGTGCGAAACCTGGTCAAGTACCTGGCCAGCCAGGGCAAGACCGTATTCCTTTCCTCGCACTTGATGAGCGAAATGGCGCAGACCGCTGACCACCTGATTGTGATCGGCCGGGGTCGGATCATCGCTGACGCTCCTGTGCAGGACATCATCGCCGGCGCACAGCAAGCCAAGACCCTGGTCCGGACATCAGCTGCCAGCCAGTTGTCGGCCCTGCTTGTCGGGGACGGCGTCCGGGTTGACCAGAGCCAAACCGAAACCCTCGAAGTTGTGGGCCTGCAGCCCCGTGAGATCGCCCAGGTGGCGCTGGATAACAACGTGCTCGTCTACGAATTGACACCGCAGGTTTCCTCGCTGGAGGACGCGTACTTCAATCTGACCAAGGACGAAGTGGAGTACCAATCGCATATGTCCGGTGAGCCTGTAGCCGCTGCGCAGGAAGGAAAGTAAGGACGATGAGCACCATGACTGAAAACCGCACCAATTCGCCGGCCCACGCTTCGGCCGGAGTCCGCGGCGTTACTTTTGGCGGAGTTGTTAAATCCGAGTGGATCAAGCTCCGTTCGTTGACGTCCACCGTGATCCTGCTTGCTGTGACCCTGATTGCCACAGTGGGTGTGGGTGCCCTTGCCGTTTTGATCCGCTTCACATTCCTGGACCAGATGATCAAGCAGGCCAAGGATGCAGGCCAGCCCGTGACCGGTGAGATGTTGACGAAATCCTTCCCTCCGGGATCCGGTTTTGACCTCTACAACCTCCCGAATGCCGGCATCCAGATCGGCACACTGGTCCTCGGCTCCCTCGCCGTCCTCTTCATTTCCTCCGAGTACGCCACCGGTATGATCCGTTCAACCATGAACGCCGTGCCCAAGCGGATCCCGGCTTTCGCGGCCAAGGCCTTGCTTCTGGTGGTCATCTCCTATGTCATCACCACCGTCGCTGCGGTCCTCACCTTCCTGATCGCCATGCCCGTCTTCCAGGGCCTGGATATCGATCTGACCTGGTCCACTGAGGGCGTGGTGTACAGCATCTTCACGGGTGGCCTGTATGTTGCCGGCGTAGCACTGATCGGCCTTTCGCTGGGAACCCTTCTTCGCAACTCGGCCGGTGGCGTGACCGTACTTGTCGCACTGTTCTTCGTATTGTCGATCGCGTCCGGCTTCCTTTCACTGGTACCGGGCGAATTCTGGAAGTATGTGCCGCAGTACATCCCCAGCGAGGCTGGTGGAAGGTTCCTTTCCATCGGGCACACTGACGGGGTTATCGACCCCTGGCAGGGTGGCCTGATCTTCCTGGGCTACGTTCTGGTCTTCCTCATCCCGGCCATGATCGTGATCAAGAAGCGCGACGTCTAGGCCAAAAGTGCCCTCTAGGCTCAATTCATGACTGAAGCTCCACAGACGAAGGACGCGTCGGCCGCTGTGGCCGACGCGTCCTTCGCCGAAATCGCCCAGCGCCGCAGGGGCAGGATCCGGCGCTATTTCTTTACACGTCCCCGCGCCATGGATGCGGTGGTGGTGCTCTGCTACGTGTTGTTGGCGTTGCCCACCATCATCGCCTCGATCGGCGAGGGTAAGTGGCTGGTGGTGGCGATACTCCTCCTGATCGCCCTGGCGTTGGTCTTCAGGCGGCAGTTCCCGCTCCAGGTGGTTCTCGCCGTGGCCTTGCTGGAAATCTCGGCGACCATCCTGAACCCGTGGGGTTCCAACGTCTCGGCCGGCCTTTGGTTCGCACTCTATGCGGTGGCTACCCTCCGGAAGCGTGGGGTCACGTTTGTGGTTTTTGTTGCCGCAAGCCTGCCTCTGAGCCTGCTTTACCTGTTCATGTGGACGAGTCCCGCCCAGATGGACACGTTGCAGGATGTCCCGGAGAATTTCCACCTCATCAACAACATCGCTACAGCGGTCACCATCATGTTGTCGAACCTGCTGGCAACGGGAATCGGCATCTCAGTCCGCCAGCGGCGGGAACACGAAGCGGAAATCGCTGCCTGGGCGGCCCGGACCACGCGGCTGGGCAAGGTCACCGAGCGCAACCGCATCGCGCGCGAAATGCACGACGTCGTCGCCCACTCTTTGACGGTCATGATCAGTCTTTCGGACGGTGCGGCAGTTGTGGTCAAGAAGGATCCGGAACGCGCCGGGGAGGTGCTCGGCGAACTCTCGCGCACCGGACGCACCGCGCTGGCGGACATGCGGCGTGTTTTGGGGGTCTTACGCGATGATTCAGGGCGGCCGGCCCCGCTCACACCGCTCGAGTCCGGGTACAACCTGGCCAAGCTCCTGGAGGGCTTCCGTACGGCCGGCCTGCCTTTGCACTACGCCCACACCGGGCCGGCCTTGCCGGCTGACCCGGCGTTCGAGCTCACCGTCTACAGGATCGTGCAGGAGTCCCTGACCAACGTGTTGCGCTACGGACGCTCGCTGGGCCGGGTGGATGTCCAGGTGGCCCGCGACGGCGATGTGGTCACCATTGACGTCCTCGACGACGGTCGCGGAACCCGGGATGGTGGCAGCGAGTCGATAGGCAGCCTGGGCACAGGACTGGGCATTGCCGGAATGAATGAACGTGCTGGAATCTATGCTGGAATCGTTACTGCCGGTCCAGGAAAAAGGGGTGGTTGGGCGGTCCACGCCGATCTCCACTGGAACGGTGACAAGGGGGAATCATGACCAATGACATCAAAGTGCTGCTGGTAGACGACCAGCCGCTGCTCAGGATGGGCTTCCGGCTCATTCTGGAAGGCGAGGACGACTTCCATGTAGTGGGCGAGGCATCAGATGGTGCTGACGCCGTCCGCCAAGTCGAAGCACTGCAACCCGATGTGGTGCTGATGGATGTCCGCATGCCCACCATGGACGGGATTGAGGCAACCCGGCGTATCTCGGATTCCGGTTCCGAGGCGCGGGTCATCATCCTCACCACCTTTGACCTGGATGAGTACGCCTTCACCGGTTTACAGGCCGGTGCCTCGGCATTCCTGCTCAAGGATGTTGCCCCGGCTGAGCTTGTCCACGCGGTCAGGCTGGTGGCGAGCGGAGATGCCGTCGTGGCCCCGCGGGTAACGCAGCGGCTCCTGGAAACATATGTTCGTGGGGGCGTGGTGCCGGGCCACGCGCCGGCATCGCACCGGGACCCATTGCTGGGCGAACTGACACCACGGGAAACCGAAATCCTCACGACCATTGCCGAGGGCCTGTCCAACGCGGAGATCGCCCACAAGTTCTTCCTTTCCGAGGCCACAGTGAAGACGCACGTTCGACGGATCCTGAGCAAGTTGCAGCTGCGTGATCGCGTACAGGTGGTTGTCTACGCCTATGAAACCGGCTTGGTGGTGCCGAGCAACCCTGACTACTGATCCGGAGGGCCCGGTACGAGCCCACCCAATTCGCAACATGTGCGTTATAGACATTCATAAATGTTTTTAATGACTATTTGAGCTGATTCTGTGTTACCTTCGTCACTACAAGCGCGCCTCCGGCTCCCCCGCGCAGGAAGTCCCAGGCGTCCCGATCGCATCTTTCACTTATCGGAGACGAGTCATGGAATCATCAACCCCTCTGAAACTGGACCACCCGGCTGACGCTCCTCCGGCACCTTTGGAAACAGGCCTTCGCCGTTCCATGGGTCCGCGTCACTTGATCATGATCGCCATGGGAGGAGTCATCGGCTCAGGCTTGTTCCTGAGCTCGGGCTACACCATCTCCCAGGCAGGCCCCTTGGGCGCAGTCATCGCCTACCTGGTTGGAGCCTTCGTGGTCTACCTCGTGATGGCCTGCCTTGGTGAGCTCGCCATTGCCTACCCGGTCTCGGGTGCCTTCCACATCTACGCTTCACGTTCTATTGGTCCGGCTACCGGATTCACCACCGCCTGGCTCTACTGGCTGTGCTGGGCTGTGGCGATAGGTTCGGAGTTCACGGCCTCGGGCCTGCTCATGCAACGGTGGTTCCCGGGAGTTGAGGTGTGGGTGTGGTGCCTGGTCTTCGCTGCCATGCTCTTTGGCTTCAATGCGCTCTCGTCCAAGTTCTTTGGCGAATCGGAATTCTGGTTCTCCATCATCAAAGTCGGAGCCATCATCGCACTGATCGTATTCGGCGGAGCGGCACTGTTCGGATTCCATCCACTCTCGGACAAAGACCACCACCCGTTCCTGTTCGAGAACTTCAATACCTCAGCCGGCCTGTTTCCCAACGGCTTCTCCGGCGTCCTGGTGACAGCCTTGGCCGTCTTCTACGCATTCTCGGGTTCGGAACTGATCGGCGTGGCGGCAGGCGAAACCAAGGATCCGGCACGGAACATCCCCAAGGCCATGCGCAGCACAGTCATCCGCCTCCTCATCTTCTTCGTGGGAGCAATCGCCGTTATCGCCGCAACCGTTCCCTATGACCAGGTGGGACTGGATGAGAGCCCGTTCGTCACTGTTTTCTCGTCCGTAGGCATTCCCTTCGCAGCGGACATCATGAACTTCGTCATCATCACGGCCCTCCTGTCCGCCGGAAACAGCGGTCTGTTCTCCTGTGCCCGCATGCTCTACTCCCTTGCAGACGAAGGGCACGCTCCCAAGGCGCTCAAGCGCCTCACCCGCCGGGGCATCCCACTCCTTGCCCTGTCCGTCAGCATGGTGGGAGGGCTGGCGTCCCTGATCAGCAGTGTGGCTGCTCCGGAGACCGTGTACCTGGCCCTGGTTTCCGTAGCCGGCTTCGCCGTCGTCGGGGTATGGATGTCCATCACCGCCTCGCACTTCTTCCATCGCCGGGCCTTTGTCCGCAACGGGGGACGGGTAGCTGACCTTTCCTACAAGGCGCCGTTCTTCCCCGTGGTTCCGATCCTGGCCTTCGGACTGTGCCTGCTCTCACTGGTGGGCATTGCGTCCGATCCCGCGCAGGTTGCTGCCCTCTACTTCGGTATCCCGTTCGTGGCTGCCTGCTACCTCTATTTCCACTTCCGCTACGGCCGGACCATCAAGGTAAAACAGTCAGTCTGACCCAGGTTGCCAAGTCAGGCGGCAGGGCAATATTGCCCCGCCGCCTGACTGTCTTGAAAGAGGGAGCAGGCTTGAAAGAGGGAGCAGGATGGCCCAAACAACCCAGTCCAAGGAACCGGCCGGGAAGTTTTCCAGTTGGTTGGAAGTTGACGGCGATGCCTTTGATGGCAATGTCCGATCCATGATGCAGCTCTTGGAAGGACGGGCCTTGCTGTGTGCCGTGATCAAATCCGACGCCTACGGCCACGGGGCTGACATATTGCTGCCGTTCCTGGTTCGTCAGAACGTTCCCTACATAGGGGTGGGCTCGAATAACGAAGCAGAGTTGGCACGGAGTCATGGTTTTGATGGAAAACTGCTCCGCGTTCGAGCAGCGGCCCCGCAGGAAGTCAGGGCGGGCATGGGCTTCTTCATCGAAGAGCTCGTCTCTGATCCGCAGAGCGCCTTCGCCATGAGCAGGATTGCCGAGGAAACGGGCCGGAAATTACGGGTGCACCTGGACATTAACTCGTCGGGTATCAGCCGCCATAGCCTTGACGTGTCTTCTTCCCGTGGCAAGGCCTGCGCAGTTGGGATACTGAGCCAGCCTTGGCTTGAACCCGCCGGCATCATGACGCACTTTCCCTGCGACGACGTGAACAACATAGATAAAGGATTACGGCGTTTCAGGGCAGAGTCCCAAGCTATCCTCCAAGCCGCGGAGGTGCCCCGCAGCGCGGTGCTCCTGCATGCCGCGAACTCATTTTCAACCCTGAATGTCAGGGCGTTGTGGCTGGACATGGTTCGGACAGGTGCCGTTCTCTACGGTGACACGGAACCCGGCCAGCCCGGATTCAGCCGCTGCCTGACCTTCAAGGCGCGCATCGGCTCGGTGAATACCTATCCTGCGGGAAGCAAGGTGGGCTATGGGCTGACCCATACCCTGGCAACCGAGTCCCGGTTGGCAACGGTCACTGTGGGCTATGGCGATGGGTATCGACGCGCGCTCGGCCGTCGAAGCGCCGACCATCGCTGCGATGTCCTGCTCCGCGGCCAACGCGTGCCCATCGTCGACGTGATTTCCATGAACTCCATGGTGGTTGATGTGACATCGCTTCCGGAGGTCCTGCCCGGGGACGAAGTGGTCCTGTTCGGGCGCCAGGATCGCTCCGAAATCACTCCGGAAGAGCTTGAAGCAGCCAACGCAGGGATTCTCGCAGATTTGTACACGGTGTGGGCCAAGGATGCCAGGATCCTCAGGGAGTCTGCCAACGTGTGAGAATGGCGTGAGCGCTTGGTGGAAGGAGCCGGTTCGTGGATGTGTCACCAGAGGCTTCGTCGTTGGCGCAGGGCCTCCGATTGATCCGGCTGGTTACGGACCGCGAAAAACAAGGCCGCCAGCTTCTGGGAGTCTCCCAATTGGCTGCTGAACTGGACATGGAACAAAGCCGGGTTTCGCGTTTGGCCCAGGAACTCTGCGACCTGGAACTGCTGGAACGCGTCGATCGTGGCCCTTTCCGCACGGGTCCACGATTCTTCACCTTGGCGGCTTCGCTGAACGCCGGTTGGGTCCAGCAATCGAGGGCGGAGCTGGAAGAGTTGGTGTCATCCTTCGGTTTGCGGGCCAGGCTATCGGTCCGCGACGGAGTCCGTGTGCTCCTGTTGCGTTCGTCCTCCAACAACTCCGTGCTGGGTGGATTCGCCAAGCCAGGCATGGTGACTCCCGTTTGGTGCACTGGCGCGGGCAGGGCTTTGTTGTGGGACCATTCCCCCAAGGACCTTGAATCGCTGCTCCGTGAGGTCAATTTCATTGGTGTTGGCGGCCCTGCTGCTGCGCATTCAGCAGCGGAGGTGGCCACCCTCATGGACCAGAACAAGCCGCAGGGGTATGTCCTGGCAGCGGAAGAATTTGAGCACGGCGTCTGGGAACTTGCGGTGCCGGTCAGGGCAGCCGAAGGGCGCATTGTGGCGGCGCTGAGTGTCCTGGGTGGTCGTGCCGATCTTGAAAAAGCGGCACCCGGCATCGCAGCGGTTCTTCGGTCCGCTTCGAACCGGCTCGGCGAGGCGGCAACGGTTCAGGAATGACCCGTCAGCCCTGATTGTCCCCCAACCGTGGACTCGAGCCAATCCCGCCACCCAGCGAGAGCTGTGGCGAATGCATCGCGCTGGGGTTCCAGGCGTGATTTCGGGCCGACAATCTGCAACGCAGTGGCGACTTCTCCCTTGAAATCCCGGACGGGGGCGGACAGGGAGTAGAGACCCGGTTCGGCTTCCTCATCGACGATCGAGTAGCCGCGTTCCCTGGCCCTGGCCAGGCGCTCCAGGAAGTCGTCAACGGACACGGGCGTATTGGGCCCGTGCTTCACGAATTCGACTCCATCAAAGATCTTCCGGACCTCTGAGTCCGGCGCGTCCCACAAGAGTGCTTGGCCGGCGTCGCTGCAGTAGGCGGGGTAGGGGCGCCCAAGCCAGGAGCCCACCAGATTGGCGCTTTCGGGTACCTGCTCGCCAATGGTGACCGTGCTGTTGCCGCTCAATACGCCCAGGAAGCAGGCTTCGTTGGTTTCGGACGCCAAGCCTTCCAATGCGGTCAAGCCATCAGTCTTCAGCCGCTGCTCGGTGACCAACTGTGCGTCCGTCAGTATGGACCAGTCCAGGCAATACTCGCGCTGTTCTGTCCTTGTGAGGAACCCTTCCAGCTGTGCACCTTTGAGGCTGCGCGAGACCTGGCTGCGGTCCTTGTCCAGGCGGGCTGCAATGTCAGCCACCGTACCGCCGTCGAATCCTTCCGCGTGACGCGCCCCAACGGTGAGTAGGGCCATCATGCCGCGGCCCATGCTGGAGGTCTTAGACATGGATTGATTCTAATCAGCCACGGGGGCCGGACAGACAACGCGTCAGTGAATGGCGAAGACCCGCGCCGGGAAACCGCTGCCTTCCAGAGGCTTTGCCCACGTGGCGATCAGCATGGCACCGGACTCCGGGAGCTGGTCCAGGTTTGCCAGTAGTTCGATCTGCCAGCGGTCCTCGGCCAGGACGTAGGTTTCCAGGCTGAAATCCTGCCGGGAGGTGGCCACGCCGGGATCCGTATCAGTCTGCTCGTGGCCCACCGCAGTAACAGAGCGCTCTTCGAGCAGATACCGGAGCACCTCCTGGGACCATCCGGGCGTATGGCTGATGCCGTCGCCATCCCTGTTGGCCATGGCCGTTGCATCCGGCCAGTGCTTGCTCCAGCCGGTCCGCAGGGCAACGAACGACCCGGCGGGGATGGCGCCGTTGCGGGCCTCCCAGTGGCGGACATCTTCCATGGTGGGGGTTGCGTCCGCATTGGTCCTGACGTGGTGGGTGATGTCCAGGACAACAAGCGGAAGAATCATGTCCTCCACAGGTAGCTGGTCCAGCGTCCGGCCGCCCCGGACAAAGTGCGACGGCGGATCCACGTGCGTGCCCCATTGGCCAACTATCGAATACCTGTGGGCGGTGAATCCGTCGCCCTTTTCCATATCGAAAATAGCTTCCCGTGCCTCATCGGGAAAAGCCGAAAAGTGCGGTTGGCCGGGGTGGAAGGCGTGGGTGAGGTCGGTAAAAGTCCTGTTGCGGAGAAGTGGTGCCACTTCGTCCCAAAGGGGGAGGCTCATGATGCCACCCGCATTTCTCCGGCGGAGGCCAGGGCGCTGGTGGAGACGCTGAGGGGCCCTGAGACTTCGATGACAGGGACCTCCCACGGGTGGATGTCCACAATCCCTTGGACGAGCCGTTGCACGGTGGAATCGTCCAGGGAGTCGTCAAAGTAGGTGGTGAAGACAAAAGTCGGTGAAATGGTCCGCTGGCCCACGCTGCCCAGGGTGGGATTGGCGCCCTCGGCTACCGTGAACCCTTCAAATCCGGCAGAGGATTCGAAGACATGGTGGTAGTTGCCGAACCCGCCCAGCTCCGGAGTTGATGTCAGTGCGTCCAGCAACGAGGCGATACCGGCGTCGGACTCAAGGGCCTGGAGCTGACCGTCGGCGAGTTGGGTCATTGTCTCCACTGAAATGGGCCAGTGGATGCGAAGTTTCCGCACCGGTTTCAGTTCGATGTTCATTGCAGTGGACCTTCCGTCAGTTGCTGTTGCATGCCATCGTGCCATGACGTGACGAGCATTACAAGCATATGGAAATGCTTATTCTGCACACAGTTGCTTGATCACTTACTCTCTCGATCACAGTCCCGCCACAGATAACCCATGTACAGGGCACAGCCTCTGCAGCTTTGATGGAGGCATGACATCTCCGCACCAGCCGCACCCGAACCACGACAGGGGACTGGAGTTCGACCTCTCCACCCTCCTGAGCCGGCGGCGGACCCTGGGTGTCCTTTTCGGGACGGGCGCCGCCGCTGCCCTCGCCGCCTGCACGCCGGGCACGGAAGGCGGCGGCGCGACGCCGTCGGGCACCTCCAGCGCTACCGTCACCCCATCGCAAGGCACGACGGCGGCCGCCCCGCCATCGCCGCAGGCCACCAGTACCGTGACCCGCGCCTTGGCCGAATGCGGAGCGGAAATCCCGGAGGAAACCCTTGGGCCCTACCCGGGCGACGGCTCCAATGGGCCGAACGTGCTGGAGGTTTCGGGGGTGGTGCGCCGGGACATCAGATCCAGTTTCGGAGCGTCCGGTACGAAGGCAGCAGGAGTGCCGCTCACCGTCACCTTGACGCTGTTGGACAATGCCAGGGGATGCTCTCCACTGGCGGGCGCCGCTGTGTACGTTTGGCATTGCGACCAAAACGGCAAGTATTCGCTCTACGATTCCGGCCTGGAAGATGAGAACTACCTGCGGGGCGTCCAGGAGTCAGATGAAAATGGCCAACTGACGTTCAGCACGATCTTTCCGGGCGCTTACATGGGCCGCTGGCCGCATATTCACTTTGAGGTATTTGAGTCCATGAGCAACACCACCAGGGCGGGACAGGTGCTGGCCGTCTCGCAGATCGCTATGACGGAGAGCGCCTGCAAGACCGTGTACGGGTCTGCCGGCTACGAAGAGAGTGCCCGCAGTTTCCCGAAAACCACCCTGACCTCTGACAACGTCTTTGGTGACGATGGAGGCATATACCAATTGGCGACTATTTCAGGATCGGTGGCCGGGGGCTACACGGCAGCCCTGAACGTCACCATCTGACCCGTGACCACCCGGTACCCGGGACGATGCGGGACGGAAAGTTGGCCGAATCGATCCGGCTAGACTCGGGAGCATGCCTTCAAACGCTTCCGCAGCAGTTGACCATATCCAGGATCTCGGCGCGTATGTCTCGGCGTCGCCGTCGAGTTTCCACGCAGTGCACGAGGCCGCCCGCCGCCTTGACGAGGCCGGTTTCACTGGATTGGATGAGCGGCAGCCGTGGGACGGTGGAGCGGGAAAGTTCTATGTCCTTCGTGACGGCGCGTTGATCGCCTGGGTAACCCCCATCAATGCCGGGCCCACCACCGGTTTCAACATCCTGGGTGCCCACACAGATTCACCATCCTTCAAATTGAAGCCGAAACCCACCACCGGCAAGTTCGGCTGGCTCCAGGCGGGAGTGGAAGTCTACGGTGGCCCGCTCCTCAACTCGTGGCTGGATCGCGAACTGCAGCTCGCCGGCCGGCTGGTCATGCGCGACGGCACCGAGCACCTGACCTCAACAGGACCGCTGCTGCGTTTTCCCCAGTTGGCCATCCACCTTGACCGGGGCGTCAATGACAACGGCCTGCACCTGTCAAAGCAGCAGCACATGAACCCGATCTTTGGCCAGGGCGATCCCGTGGGCGAGGACCTTCTGGGACTGCTGGCTGCCAGCGTCGCGGGCGCCTCGGTGGATGCCTCAGAAATCGGCGGATACGACGTCGTCGTGGCGGACACGCAGGCTCCTGCGGTTTTCGGGGCCAAGGGCGAGTTCTTCGCCTCCGGCCGCATGGACAACCTTTCCTCCACGCACGCGGGGTTGGTGGCCTTGATTGCCCATGCTTCCTCGTCGCCGGACGACGGCCCGATCGCCGTTCTGGCGGCGTTCGATCACGAGGAGATCGGCTCCAACTCGCGCTCGGGCGCCTGCGGTCCCATCCTTGAGGACATGCTGGTGCGCATCTCTGATGGATTGGGAGCCTCGGTGACCCAGCGGCGGCAGGCCGTGGCGGCGTCGTTCTGTGTTTCCGCGGACGCCGGCCACGCTGTCCACCCGAACTATGCCGAGAAGCATGACCCGGCGAACAAGCCGGTTCTCAACGGTGGTCCCCTCCTGAAGATCAATGCCAACCAGCGCTACGCCACCGACGCCGCGGGAGCTGCGCTGTGGGCAAGGTTGTGCGCCGAAGCGAACGTGCCCTACCAGGAGTACGTCTCCAACAACGACCTTCCCTGCGGATCGACCATCGGCCCGCTGACTGCGACGCGCCTG
Source organism: Paenarthrobacter histidinolovorans (assembly GCF_014647595.1). Classification (GTDB taxonomy): domain Bacteria; phylum Actinomycetota; class Actinomycetes; order Actinomycetales; family Micrococcaceae; genus Arthrobacter; species Arthrobacter histidinolovorans. Next base: position 213,985 of record NZ_BMPM01000005.1, read on the forward strand.
GGGATCCGCACCGTGGACGTCGGCATCCCCTTGCTGTCCATGCACTCTGCGCGTGAGCTGTGCGGTGTGCAGGATCCGCATCATCTTGCGTCGGTCACGGAGCTGTTCTTCCGGACGTCGGTCTAGCCGAAAGCCTCAAACACTCGTTTCGCGCATATTTCAAATGTTTTCATAAGGAAACTTACGTTGCCTGTGACTATACATTTTGTGCAGCCTCCCTTTTTCGAAGCTGCCAAAATGTCCAAGTGCACAGCAAACCGTCCTTTGGTGCTGGCTAGTGTGGGAAAGTCATGTGGCCCGTGGCACACCACTCATGGCCCAACTCAAACCCAAAGGACGGCGCCGATCCATGCACGCTGACCAACAGCTTTCAAAATCCCTGAAGCCCCGCCACCTCTCCATGATCGCCATTGCCGGCGTCATCGGAGCAGGACTGTTTGTTGGCTCCGGCGCTGCTATCCAGCAGGCTGGACCTGGCATTCTGGTGGCCTATCTGGCCGCCGGCCTGGTTGTCATCCTCGTCATGCGCATGCTTGGTGAAATGGCGGCCGCCAACCCGGAGACGGGCTCGTTTTCCACATACGCAGACAAGGCCCTTGGCCGCTGGGCCGGGTTCAGTATTGGCTGGCTCTATGCCTGGTTCTGGATCATCGTCCTCGGCATCGAGGCAACGGCGGGTGCCGCCATCATGCACCGCTGGGTTCCCGGCGTCGATCAGTGGATCTGGGCGCTGGTGCTCATGGTTCTCCTGACGCTGACGAACCTCGGATCCGTCAAGTCCTATGGCGAGTTCGAGTTCTGGTTCGCTTCCATCAAGGTTGCGGCCATCGTGATCTTCCTGCTTGCGGGAATCGCAGCGATTCTCGGGCTCATGCCAGGTGTATCTGCGCCAGGGGTCGCCAACCTCCTGGACCAGGGTGGCTTCATGCCCAACGGTCCGGGCGCAGTGCTGGCGGGCATCCTTGTGGTGGTCTTCTCCTTCTTCGGTGCTGAAATCGCCACCATCGCGGCCGGTGAATCCGAGAACCCGGTAGACGCCGTCAAGAAGGCCGTGAAGTCCACCGTGTGGCGCATCCTGATCTTCTACATCGGCTCCATCGCCATTGTGGTGACGCTCCTGCCCTGGAACGACGCATCCGTAGCCAAGAGCCCGTACGTCGCCGTCATCGAGCTCTATGGCATCCCGGGCGCCGGCACCATCATGGACATCGTGGTACTCACCTCGGTGCTGTCTTGCCTGAATTCAGGGCTCTACACCGCCAGCCGCATGCTGTTCTCGCTCTCCCGCCGCGGTGATGCTCCCAAGTCCTGGATGAAGATTTCCAAGCGCGGGGTTCCCGCGGCCGCAGTCCTTGCCTCCACCGTGGTTGGTTTCATCACGGTCGGCTTGAACTACATTGCGCCGGACACGGTGTTCCTGTTCCTGGTCAACACTTCGGGTGCGATCGCCCTGTTCGTGTGGCTTGTCATTGCGACCTCGCAGCTTATCCTCCGCAGGCGCATGGGCACAGCAGCCAAGGAACTTGAGCTCAAAATGTGGTTCTTCCCGTACCTCACATGGATTGCCATTGGCAGCATCGTGGCGCTCATTATCGGCATGGTCATCCTCGAGTCCACGCGCGAGTCGCTGTTCCTGTCGCTCGGCCTGGCCGCTGTTGTGGTGGGCATCGGAGTGTTCCGCTACCGCAAAAACGGTGGCAGTCCGCACCAGGACGCCGATACAGCCGAGCCGTCTGCGGTAGGTTCCGGACCGGCGTCGTAAGGTTCTTTCTGATGCGGGGCAGTTGCCGTCGGTGTTCGACGGCGGCTGCCCCGTTTCGTTTTTGGTCCGGCATGATGAGCGGCTGCTTTGGCTACAGCGCAGCTTGAGCTACTGGGCCAGGCCGATCACCAGGTTGATGGTGACGGCAAGAATTACCGTGCCAAACAGGTACGAGAGCAAGCTGTGCTTCAACGCTTCCGCCCGGATCCGATGATTGCCAAGGTTGGTGTCGGACACCTGGTAGGTCATGCCCAGGCTCGTGGCCAGGTAGGCAAAGTCGGTGTACTGGGGCGGGCGGTCCTGGTTGAAGCTGATTCCGCCTACCTCACCTCCCGCATCCTCCTCGGGGCTGTAATAGAGCTCCGCGTAGCGAAGAGTGAAGAGCGTCTGCACCAGCATCCAGGATAACGCGACGCAAACGAGGGCCAGCGCCCCCGAAGACAGGCGCGATCCGTTGTCCTCCGTATGGGAGTTGACGATCACCGCCACCGCTGCGGCAATGCTGGCAAGGTTCGCGATGAGGATCAGGAGATCGGTGACTCCGCGTGAAGGGTCCTCTGACGTTGCGTGCTGCCGTGTTTGGCCGGGATCCATCCGGGCGATCACCAGCCAGACCCACGCAACATAGACCAGTGCCGCCGTCGCCCAGCCCACGGCAGGGGCGTCCACCCAGCTCCCCGCAAGCCCCGTTGCGGTGAACGTGGCCGCGCCCGCCACCAGCATCGCGACGAAGCGCAACCTGCTGCGCCGGACCCTGATGCTTTTCACTTTCCCGCCGCTGGTCATTGTTGTTCCCTCGAGCTTGGCTCCTGGGAGACCTTCTTTGCCTGGAGGATGCCGTCCCTCACCCCGGCGCGGACCACGAAGTACAGGGCATAGAGGGCTATGGCGGAAAAAACAACGGTCAGGACCAGGGTGTTCAACGGTGTGGCATCCATGGCGCCACTCTAACGGGACGTCCTCAAGGTGCCAGGAATCCACGAATCGGCCATGTTCGTGTTATTGTCTTTGTCGCTGTCAAGGAGAAAAACGAAAGTGCCTTCTCCTGATCACCTTGCGCGGGTGGCGGAATGGCAGACGCGCTAGCTTGAGGTGCTAGTCCTCGAAAGGGGGTGGGGGTTCAAGTCCCCCTCCGCGCACAGAGAGCCCCTGGAAGATTCATGATCTTCCAGGGGTTTTGTCGTTGGGTCAGGCGCCCGGCCGCGGCGCGAACATGACGACGCCGACCCCCACGATGCAGATCGCCGTACCAATGATGTCCCACCGGTCAGGTCGGAAGCCGTCCACCAGCATTCCCCATGCCAGGGAGCCGGCGATGAACACGCCACCGTAAGCTGCCAGAACCCGCCCGAAATGCGCGTCCGGCTGGAAGGCGGCGAAGAAGCCGTAGATTCCCAGTGCCACGACGCCCAGGCCGGCCCACCACCACGGCTTGCTTTCACGGACGGCCTGCCAGATCAGCCAGGCTCCGCCTATCTCGGCTGCGGCCGCCAGGACGAACAGGACGGTGGACTTCAGGATGGTCATGGCTTACTGCCCGATCTCGTCAACAACTGACCTGATTCGCTCCGCTCTGTAGCTTCTGCCGACCCTCACGTTAAAATCAATGGCGGCATCGAAATGCTCCATAGCCTCCGGACGATGCCCGGTGTAGGCCAGGATTTGTGCGACTTCCAGTTGCGCGGCTGCGATCTGTTCAAGAGTTCCACAAGCCTGAATCCGAGCCAGACATTGTCGGCTGCGTTCGGCTACGTCGTCATGAGACGAACCATCGTCAGCCGTAGCTGCTACGAGAAGGAGTTCTGTTATGGCTGCCCCTGCAAGGTCACCCTGGCTTTCGCAGTAGGCCAAATCGTCGACCAGGTATGGTACTGCTTCTGACGACCTGCCCGCCCTGACAAGGGCCACCCCCAAGTCATAATCGACTTCCGAGGCATGTCTTTTATCACCAAGCTCAGTGTAGATAGCCCGCGACTCTAAATGCTGCTCGACCGCCCTTTCGAAGTCTTCATCTTCACACAAGACAATTCCCAGTACGTTACGCGTCACTGCCTCACCCCATTTATCCCCCGAGTCTTTGCAATGAGCAAGGTCTGACTCAAGGTAGCTCAGGGCTTCGGGTAATTCCCCAAGCTCTCGAAGAATATTTCCGATGTTGTATTGGTTTGCTTGCACCATTGGCACGTTTCCCGCTTCCAGTGCAATCCGGCGTGCTTCTCGGTAGTGACGCAGAGCCTCTTTGTGCTCGTATTTAGATTTTGAAACATGCCCCAAGGTAGTGTTTGCAACGGAGAGCAACTCCCTTGAAGAAATCCGGAGTGCCAGATTCAGCGCATTCTCGATGTGACCAGTGGCCTCAATCGTATTCTTGTTATCCAAGGCGAGGTCAGCCAACAACAGTTGCGAGGCACCCGTCGCAAGTGCGTAGCTCATCAGTTCATCGGCGTTGGGCCGCAGCTGTGCCCTGCGGGCCTCATCGGCAGCCGTGTAGCTGGCTACCAGGACGTCGCGAAGCCGAGGTGCCTGCATCCGAAGCCGACAGTATGGGCCTAGAAGCAGCCCAAGCATGGCAACTTGGTGTGGCGGATTCAATTGAGGATAGTCAACGACTGCCGCAGTAAATCCGTCCCAAATGCGGTCCAGGGCGTCAATGGTACTTCGCGTATGCCCGGTGGTGGGATGTTCCCCTTGAGGAGGTTGAAGTTGCAGTAAATTCTCTATGGCCGTATCGAGCAATAGGGAACAGCATCTCATTGTTTGCTGAACGCGTTCCTCGTCAGTTATAGATGAAGATCCCACTCCTTGGGCAAATAGTTCAATGAGCGGGTGAAAGCGAAATAGCCCGGGAACTCCTGAGTTCTCAATCAGATACCGGTCGGATAGTTCGCGGAGAGAAGCTGCGGCATGGTGATTTTTGACCTTCGCTGCCGCTGCTGCCAGGTCAGCATCAAACTTCTTTCCAGGAACCTGCACCAGAGAGGCCATCAGCCTTTGTGTTGTGCGTGTCAGGCTATCGAACGCAAGGTTAAACACAGCATTGACTTGCTTTCTCCCGTAGCGGAGCTCATTCAGGCGTCGTTCGGGCGACGTTAGTTGATCGACAACCGTTCGAAGCCCTGAGGGTCCTGACCGTCGTGCCATCCGTGCGGCTATCCTGAGAGCCAGTGGCATATTGCCGCAAAGTGCCGCGACTCCAGCGGCAGAGTCCGTGTCCGATGACCCACTGACTCTTAGTAGAAACTCCATGCTTTCGTCAGGTTCGAACGAATTGAGATGGATGGCATAAGCGTCGTCTTGGGCGAAGATTTCTCTTCGGCTTGTGACGATCGTCAAAGAGTCAGCCTTCAACGGCAAGACCGATTCCAACAGGTGCTCGTCCTCAACGTTGTCCAGTACGAGCAGGATGCCCTTGAGATCCAGCCCCCACTGTTGTTCCTCTTGGGCCAGGCCTGGCTCGGTGGTGGGCCTCGTGCCGGCGAACGCGGTCCGTACAGCAGCGGCCACGGCGAGTGCGTCTGTAAAGGTGCCATCTCCGAGATTGAGAAACACATGGCCGCGCGGAAACCTGGAACCAAACCTCGCTGCGAGTTCTGTCGCGAGCGTGGTCTTCCCCATGCCACCGAGCCCGGATATGACAATCGTTCTGGACCTGTGCGGATCGGAGGAATCCACCCAGCTGATGGCCTCCGAGATGATGTTGTCGCGTCCAACGAAGTCCTGAAGTCTCGGAGGAATCTGCCTCGGGACTTCCGTCAGCGGTGCTGCAGTTACCAGCCCCAGTATCCGTTCCGTCACCCAGCGATGGATTTCCGGGTGCTTTTGAAGCCACAGCACGAGGTCGTCAGCGTCCAACACCCGTACGGATTTCCAGCATCCATTAGCGTTTTTTCTTTGAGCCCAATCGTCCTTGCCGCCCCATCGACGTAAGGTCACGGCAACATAGGAAGTTGATTTGTCGGCATGGTGCAAACGTGCCGCGTAGTCTTTCTCCGCCTTGTCTGCAGGGCGGGATTGCTTGCTGACTTCCCACTGTGTAATTCCTTGGGGTACGAAGGAGTTTCCAGCCGAAGAGTTGCTTGTTCCATCCCAGCCCTGAATCTGAAGGCCGGATCCGCTCCTGAAGCCTGTTGTCACCGTGCCCGGACACGCGTTGACGAGCTGACCGACGAGGTTTGATATCAATTGAGCTGCGTCGGCATGATCAGCGTATGAAGCCAGGCGGTCGGCATCGACAAGGCTGAACCCTTGCATCACCGGGAGGCTGCTTCGCGTTGCAAGGCTTCAGTCCGTGTGGAGCTCGGACTCATGCCCACCATCATGCGGATGCCGTCCAAAATTGCCCCCCGTGGATCAGATTGCCCTGGATGGGGCACTGGTGGTGAGATTACCGCACGGCAGGCGGGGTCACTGCAGCCGAAGCTGGTTATCCACATACGCCAACTGGCCTGTTCCGGGCCGGGATCCGCCCGAATAGCTTTGAGTGCAGGAGATGCACTAAGATGTTGAAGTCTGTGTTACGCCCTCCTTCCGAGTCTTCGGCGGGGGAGCGGTGCACAGCATCGCAAATGAACCTCCTGTTACGGAAATACCGTAACCGCTTAGCCCAAAGGAGGTGGGTTCACATATGCGTCCTTACGAATTGATGGTAATCATCGACCCCGAGGTCGAAGAGCGTACCGTAGAGTCGTCGCTTCAGAAGTTCCTTAATGTCATCACCACCGATGGTGGAACCATCGAGAAGGTTGACATCTGGGGCCGTCGCCGCCTGGCATACGACATCAAGAAGAAGTCCGAAGGTATCTACGCCGTGGTGAACTTCACCGCTGCACCGGCTACCGCCAAGGAACTTGATCGCCAGCTGTCCCTCAACGAGACGATCATGCGCACCAAGATCATCCGCCCCGAAGACCAGAAGGTCGTTGCTGAGTAATCAGCCCCTTCAAAATCTTTACACCGCAGGAACGAACAAGGAGGCAGTAGATGGCAGGCGAAACCACTATTACGGTCATTGGTAACCTCACCAATGACCCGGAGCTGCGGTTCACCCCGTCTGGCTCAGCAGTAGCGAACTTCACCATCGCTTCTACTCCCCGGACCTTTGACCGCCAGTCCAATGAATGGAAGGACGGGGAAACCCTGTTCCTCCGGGCATCGGTATGGCGCGAAGCAGCCGAGAACGTAGCCGAGTCCCTCACCAAGGGCATGCGCGTGATCGTTTCCGGCCGCTTGAAGAGCCGTTCCTACGAAACCAAAGAAGGCGAAAAGCGCACCGTAATCGAGCTTGAGGTCGACGAAATCGGCCCCAGCCTGCGTTACGCAAACGCCAAGGTCAACCGTACCCAGCGCTCCGGCGGTGGACAGGGTGGCTTCGGCGGAGGTAACTCCGGTGGCTTTGGAGGTGGCGCTCCTGGTGGAAACCAGGGCGGCGGCAACTCCGGCGGAAGCTGGGGCGGCAACCAGCCCGCACAACAGCAGGATGACCCCTGGGCTACGCCCGGTGTCAGCAACGCTGGCGGCTGGGGCAACGGCCCGGATTCCGAACCTCCCTTCTAAACACCAAATAAAAGTCCGACGCCGGACACTCGCCGGGACTGCCGAAAGGCACCTTGGCGATCACCGCCGTCGAACACCACCATCCCGTGGATCAATATCCACGGGCTCCATAGAAAAGGAGCTCCACGATGGCTAAGGCTGAACTCCGTAAGCCCAAACCAAAGTCCAACCCCTTGAAGGCCGCTGACATCACCGTCATCGACTACAAGGACGTAGCACTGCTGCGCAAGTTCATCTCCGACCGCGGAAAGATCCGCGCTCGTCGCGTTACTGGCGTTACCGTTCAGGAACAGCGCAAGATCGCCCAGGCAATCAAGAACGCCCGCGAAGTTGCTCTGCTGCCTTACTCCGGCGCTGGCCGCGGCTAAGGGAAGGGATTAACTAACATGGCAAAGCTCATTCTGACCCACGAAGTAACCGGTCTCGGTGCTGCTGGCGACGTTGTCGAGGTCAAGGACGGTTACGCACGTAACTTCCTGCTGCCCCGCGGTTTCGCCCTGACCTGGTCGAAGGGTGGCGAGAAGCAGGTTGAGTCCATCAAGGCTGCCCGCGCTGCTCGTGCCCACGCTTCCGTTGAAGCTGCACAGGCACAGGCCCAGGCTCTGTCCTCCAAGAAGGTCAAGCTCGAGGTGAAGGCCGGCGAGTCCGGTCGTCTCTTCGGCACCGTCAAGCCGGCCGACGTCGCTGCTGCTGTTGAGGCCGCTGGCCTCGGCGCCATCGACAAGCGCAACGTTGAACTGCCGAACCACATCAAGTCTGTCGGTTCGTACACGGCCAACGTTCGCCTGCACGAGGATGTTTCCGCTGTTATCGACCTCGAGGTCGTTGCCAGCAAGTAGTCTCTGACTGCATCCAAAGACCCCCGCCACCGGATTCCGGTGACGGGGGTCTTTTCCATGCGCCCTGAGTGCAGTTAAGGCCAATGTGGGGACGGCGGATTGTCATCAAGTGTCAACCCTGCGCGGTAGCTATGGCGTGTGGTGCTCCGTCATTACGTGCTTGTACCCAGCCCGGATCATCTCTGCCAGGATGTCCCGGTCCACGTCATCCAGCTTGTTGAGGTACAGGCAGGCGGTGCTGGTCTTGTGCTTGCCGAGTCCGGGAAGCAGCCGTTCGGCAACTGGCCCTTCCGTAACCCCGTACAGCACCAGGTTCGCTTTTCGCGGCGAAAATCCGACGGCGGGAGCATCGCCTTCGCGGCCGGTCCGGTACTTGTAGTGGTAGCTGCCGAACCCGACGATCGTGGGACCCCACATGACAGGTTCCTGGCCCGTGGCTTCACGCATCATGTCCAGCAACTCCAGGCCGTCTGCACGGCGGGTGGGGTGCTCGACGGAGGCCAGGAATTCTTCAACGGGCACAACCGTGGGCTGGGTCTTGTTCTCTGCCATGACCGTAGTTTTGCAGACGTGGGGCATGGCCGCCAGCACCCCGGTGATAGCCTTCCCGGGTGACTTCAGAAGCTTTGCGCGCCCGCCCGTTCCATCAGGTTGATGTCTTCTCCGACCAGCCATACCGGGGAAACCCACTCGCCGTCGTGGTGGATGCAGAGGGTCTCAGCACGCAGGCAATGCAGCACTTCGCCAACTGGACCAACCTCTCAGAGACCACGTTCCTCCTCCCCCCAACGGATCCTGCCGCGGACTACAGGGTACGGATTTTTACCGGCAGCGAGGAATTCCCGTTCGCTGGCCACCCCACACTCGGATCCGCGCACGCCTGGCTGCAGTCCGGGGGAGTGCCCAAGGCCGACGGCGTTGTGGTTCAGGAATGCGGGGCCGGCCTGGTTCGGGTGAAGCACGACGCCGGACGGTTGGCTTTCGCTGCTCCGCCGCTAACGCGCTTTGGCCCGGTAAGTGACACCGTGCATGCCCAAGTCGCTGCAGGCCTGCGTCTTCCCGAGGCTTCGCTCCTTGATGTGTCGTGGTTGGTCAACGGCCCTGAATGGATTGGTGTGCTCCTGGAATCAGCCGAACAGGTGCTGGCCCTTGAACCTGATTACGCCGCAATGGGGAAGCTCAAAGTAGGCGTGATCGGCCCGCATGAGGCTGGCGCAGCCATCGATTTCGAAGTCCGCACGTTCGTTCCGGGTGATGCCATGGTGGAAGACCCCGTTACGGGCAGTTTTAACGCGGGTGCGGCTCAGTGGCTGATCGAATCCGGGCGCGCACCGGAGGAGTTTGTTGCGGCCCAGGGAACGGTACTTGGCAGGGCCGGGCGAATCCATGTCTCAGCCAAGGATGGCGTGATCTGGATCGGTGGAGAATCGACAACCTGCATCCAAGGCAGTGTTCTGCTCTGACGTCACGCCTTTTTGGGCTTTGACAGTACTGACAGCAGCACGATGCCCGCGCTGAACAGGGCCTGGACTACCACCACGGTCAACGGAGTGTAGCCGAGGTACAGTCCCACCATCACCGGAACCATGGCCAGAATGGTCACGTCCAGCCCGCGCATCAGGGAACCCAGCTGGGCGCGTGGAACCGGGCCGAAGGGAGTGTCCACCGGGGGTGCCGACCAGTCCGGCGCGGCCTTGGTGGCGGAACGGAGCGTTCCCGCGCCCATCCCGATTCCTGCCAGGGCACCCACCGCAATCAGGGCAGGATCGGAAGCGCCCAAAAGAACCAGGAGCCCACTGAGAGCGGCCATCCACACGGCCATGGCCAGGCACGGCATGAGGGCACGGCTGCTGCGGACAAGCGCCGGGTGGAGCGGCAGCAACGCTTCGAGCTCGGGAACAAGTGCTGCTTTGCGGGCCACCCCGCCCATGCCGGAAGCCGTCGCGCAGCCGGCGATAACAATGATGCCCAGCTGCGCGAATTCAGGAAGGCCACCTTCCACCAGCAGCATGGCGACGCAGGCCGCCAGCCACAGCACAGAAGGCATCAGGGGCGGATTCAGCCTAAGAAATGCCACAATATCTGCCCGGATCAGCGCCCGAAGTGGGCCGCCCGCGGGGCGGGCGAAGAAGCCCGCTGCCCTGCCGCCGTCGACCGTTTTCCGTCCGCCGCCCAACGCGCGAAGTACTTCGTTGGAATCCATCATGAACAGGGAGGCGCCGGCGTGCCCGGCCACCGCCCCGCCGCGGATCAGCTCCTCGCTGCGCACCTCACCCGTGCGTGGACCCTCAAGGACCAGAAGCACGACGGCGGTAACGAACGCCAACGCTGCCGGCCAGGGTGAGGACGAGGCCGTGGGAAGGACCGCGCAGGCCAGGAGCGCCGTCATGGGCACTACCCGGCCTATCCTCGGTCCGAGCAGACCAAGCTGTTGGAAGGCCGCCAACGTCACCGCGATGACCCCGGCGGCGCCAAAGGTGACCGATGCAAGAAGGTGTTCGGGGGCAGTGCGGTCGACAGCGGTGACCATGCTGAACGGCAGGTACAGCAGGGTGAGGCCGGTACCGGTGAGCGCCGCTTTGCGGAGAAAAGGCGGCAAAACCATGGGGCGACGATCGATGGGCAGGGTCAACCACCAAATGCTCTCGGGTCCACCCACCGTGACCGGCCCCAGCTTCCGGGCAAGGTTGGAAACCACCAGCAGGAACGCGTACGTCACCGAGGTCCACAGCACGGGTTCTGGAAGGATAAGCCACTGCGCTCCGATGATGCCAGTGCCGGCCGAGCTGCGGTCTGCGATCTCGTTGCGCAGGGCCAGCACGAACGAGGCCGCGATGGTGAGTGAAACAGCAATGCCAAGTCCCCAGCTGTACGCGTCCACGAAGCGTTCACTCAACGAAACGCGGCTGCGCTTGTGGCGCCGCGTGGTGCTGCGGGTGAAACGGACGATCTCCGCGGCGAGGTGACGGTCCGGCGTCGAATCATCAAGTGTCAGCATCTCAGGAGCCGGCAATGATCGACGCCCCCTGGACGGGTTCGAGTTCGCGGACTTCATGGTCGATGACCAGGCAGGAGGTGGCGGTGGCGAGCAACAGCTCCGGATCGTGGGTCACCAGCACCACGGCACCGCCGTTCCGGGCGTGCTCAGCGATTCGCACCCCGAGCGCCACCCGCATGATCGGATCGAGGCGTTGTTCCGGCTCGTCAAGGATCAGGAGCGAGGACGGACGGATCAGGCCTGCTGCGAGGAGGAGCCTGCGTCGTTGCCCGGAAGAGAGGGCATCCGGGATCGCATCGGCTCTTCCAAGGAGGCCGAAGAAGTCCAACTCTTTCTCAACCCGTCCTTCAGGGTCGGCTACGGAATGGCCGCGGGCAACGAGAAGCAAATGCTCCCTGACCGTGAGCGAGGGGAAGAAAAGGTCGTCGTCGAAAACGGCTGATACCTGCCGCCGGAACGGTACGGCGTCGGGATCGACAAGGAGGCCGTGGACCTTCACGTCTCCGTCCAGGGGAGCCTGGCGCCCCGCGATGGTCCTGGCCACTGTTGATTTCCCGGCACCGTTCACGCCCACGATTCCGAGGATTTCACCGGCAGCCACCGTAGCGGAAACTTCTCCGCATACTGGAGCTCCGGCATATCCCACAAGCAAGCCTTCGGCTTCCAGCACTGACCCCATGGTGCAACCCTACCCGTGGAACCGGCACCAGCTCCCGGTAGCGTAGGGCATGGCCCGCTGAACCCGGGCGAGACGGACGAATGAGGGAGAGTCGGCCTGCCGGCGGAGTTGGAGACATGATGAGGGACTTCGAAACCCTGATTGCGGAGGCCATGGAAGCTGACGTGGACGGCTGGGGGTTCGGATGGCTGGACAACCGAGCCACGGAAGAGCGCCCGCCCTGGGGGTTCGCCGCGTTGCAAGCAGAACGTCTTGCCCACGTCCGGAGCGCCCTGGACCTGGACACCGGTGGCGGGGAAGTGTTGTCCGAAGCCGGTCGCTTCCCCGAAAGGATGGCGGCCACCGAGGCGTGGCCGCCCAACGCCGCCCGCGCCCGGGCTTTGTTGGGGCCGCGGGGCGTGCAGATCGTGGAGACAACCGCCGGCGATGCTCTGCCTTTCCGCGACGGTACGTTCGAACTGGTTACTGCCCGGCACCCCGTCAGCCCGGACTGGAATGAGATCCACCGGGTGCTGGTCCCCGGCGGCCACTATTTCGCCCAGCACGTCGGCCCGGCGTCGGCCTTTGAACTCATCGAGTATTTCCTGGGACCCCTGCCCGACCAGCGGAAGGGCCGCGACCCGCAGGCCGAAGTTGCGGCCGCGGAAGCCGCCGGGCTTTCCGTGACGGACCTCAGGACGGCCCGGTGCCGCATGGAGTTCTTCGACGTGGGTGCGGTGGTGTGGATCCTGCGCAAATGCGTGTGGTGGATTCCCGGTTTCACGCCGGAACGGTATCTCGACCAGCTCAGGGAACTGGATGGCCGGATGAGATCCGGACATCCCTTTGTTGCGCACTCCACCCGGCACCTGATCGAAGCGCAGCGGAAAGCGGGAGCAACACAGTCTGAGGACAGCTAGAGGAGTGAGCGGGCTTCCAGATCTTCCATGGCCCAACTAAGGATTCTGAGGTCGAAGGGATCGCGTTCCAGGATCCCAAACAGGTAGGCGTCAAAGTCCCAGAGCATGGCATTCCCGCCATTCGCCCAGTACCAGGCCCATAAATCGTCAAGGGTGATCTCATGCTCAAGGACGAGTGTTCGAGCTGTCTGGCGTGAGTCCATGGGTTTTCCCCGCCGCTGCCGCAGCACCACACCGCATCCAGCTGATCGACAAAGGTTCACTTCTGGGAACCCGTTTTCATGGTTTCACGTTCGCCGTATATCCGAAACCCCCACGGGTTGCGAATACTATGGGAACCTCCGAGGGATACAGCCGCCTGAATAAGGGACCTCGCAATGAATCAGGAGTACATCGTGGATTCTGCCCGGACCTTTGAGTCGATCGTTATCATTTTCAATCCCAACAGCACGGGGGATGCGCCAGAGCTCGCGGAGCAATTGCAGCGGAAGCTGAAGGAACTCCTCAGCTACGAACCTGAGATTGTCCTCCAGCCCACCGAACACGCCGGCCACGCCGTGGATCTGGCACGGGAAGCTGCAGCCAAGGGCGGGGACGTCCTTGTGGTCTCGGTGAGCGGCGACGGCGGCTACAACGAGGTTGTCAATGGCGTCATGCAGGCCGGGAACCCCAAGGCCGTCTGTGCTGTCCGGGCAGCAGGGAACGCCAATGACCACAGCCGGATCATGGCCACCAAGCCTTTGGAAGAGGCCATTGCGGAGGGTCATGTCCACAACATCGACCTTCTCCGCATCCACACCGGCCAAAAAGAGAATGAGCCGCCGGAGTACGCCCATTCGTACATTGGATTCGGCCTGACGCCCGTTGTCGCCACCGAATTGGAAAAGGGCAGCAAAGGGGCTTTGAAGGAGATGGTCACGGTGATCCAGACCTTCTCCAAGTTCGAGCCGTTCGGCATACGGATGGCGGATGGAAAGCGTCGGAAGTTCGACAGCCTGGTCTTCGCGAACATCCACGAGATGGCTAAATACGCCACGCTGAGTGAAGCCGACGGGCACCCTTCGGACGGCAAATTCGAAGTGATCACTTTCCCGCACATGCCCAAGTGGCGTGTGCTCCTGACTGCCCTGAAGGCAACCACGCAGGGCCTGGGGGACCAGCCGAGCGTGAGCAGCTATGAATTCACCACTCTCAAGCCGCTGCCGTACCAGATGGACGGCGAAGTAAAGAGCGTGGAGGCCGATGTCAAGGTCACAGTGGAGTGCGCTCCCCGCGCCCTGGCGACACTCGGATAGGGACCATTCAACCCGCAGGTGAGCAGGCGGCGGTGACAAAGTCGTAGATCCGGCCGCGCAGGTCATTTGAGGCGGCAACTTTGATCAATCCTTGCCGGTCTCCCAGCGTGATCCTGAGCGGCAGGAGCGTGCCCACCTTGTCCTCGGCGACAGCATGGGGGTCGCAGCGTGCCGGGCGGATGGTCAACTGCAGTTCCTGCTTGACCGTTCCCACGGTGACGTTCGTGGGCCACGGGTCGCTGGGGGATTGGGCCAGCAACGTGGTCTCGTCGATCGATTCGATGGTGAGCCTTTCCGGACCGCCCACTTGCGCGGTTGGGGTGATGATGAGGCGCACGACGGCGGTGCGGCCGTCCGCTGCCACCTTCAGTTCGGGATCCAGCACCATGGTGGCGACGGCGGCGGCTTCAGTTGCGATGCAGAGTTCGCTTGCGTTCCTGGTCAGTACGCCGAAGGGATCAGCGGCTTCAGTAGCCTCTTCCTTGGCTTCCTGGCCGGGTTCGGAGTACTCAAGGGTTGCTCTGGTCTGCGGGGTGGAGGCGTCCTCTGTTGCCGCGCAGGTAGCCGCCGGGAGTGCCGTGGGTACAGCTTTGGGCTGTCCCGGCGGCAGTTCGAGGCCGCTCCCGGGCCGCTGCCAGAGAATGTCCTCTTCATAGAGGGGGGAACGAAGCCGGGTGGAGGTCACCGTCAGGGGCTTATCGGTGGTGTTGGTGAACTGGAGCTGGATGGCCTGCTTGCCGTACTGGTCCCGGGATTGGTTGACCTCCACGGCAATGGGTCCGGCGCTGGTGCCCGTCGATGGCTGCGGGGAAGAGGCGCCGGAGTCGCAGGCGGACAGGGCAGGCAGCATCGCCGCAAGAGCCAGAAACCCGCCGAGGACACGCCCTCTTCGGCACACCATGCGATCAGTGTAGGCGCCGTCGGGAGCGCGGGTACGATGTCGCTGACGCACATCCATCAACTCCACCCGGGGAGTTGCCACGAAAGGCGGTACCCATGTCATTCCAGGCTTACCTCGACGCAATTGAGGACAAGACCGGCCTCACGCCACGGCAATTGGTGGAGATCGCGGAAACCAAGGGCTTCAATGACCCCTCGGTGAAGGCGGGCACTATCCTTGAATGGCTCAAGGCGGACTACGACCTCGGCCGTGGCCACGGCATGGCCTTGGTGCACGTCATCAAGAAGGGGCCGCAGATCGACAGCAAGCATGTGGGTTCGCAGGGTACCCACCGCGACGAGTCGGACATGCTGTGGTTGGACGGTAAGGCCAGCAAGCCGGCTTCCTCATAACGGGAGGCTCTGGCCAGCAAACCATAAGCATGCTTAGCTTAACGTCCCCGACAAAGCCGCGCCTGCGCTGAAAGGATCCACATGTCCACCGTGACCCAGGTGTTCAAAGCCCCTGCCGCAGACGTCTGGAAGGTCATCCAGGAGGGCTGGCTGTACTCCGGCTGGGTGGTGGGAGCCTCCAGGATCCGGTCTGTCGATGATCAATGGCCTGCCGTTGGGTCGGAACTACACCATTCCGTGGGATCCTGGCCGTTCCTGATCGATGACAGCAGCCGTGTCACCGCCGTCGAACCGGAACGGAAGCTGGAACTCCGGGCGAGGGGGTGGCCCTTGGGCGAAGCAAAGGTGCTCATCACGTTGGAGGACCTCGGCGATTCCCAATGCAGGGTTGCTATCGCTGAGGACGCTGTGCGGGGCCCCGGCAAGGTGGTGCCGAAGAAACTGCGCGATCCCGTCATTGCTGTCCGCAACCGCGAAACCCTCAAGCGCTTGGAACTGATGGCCCTGGGCGGGGCGGGCAGGTCCTAGGAGCGCACTACCCAGTCAAAAGCCTCCGCCTTGGACCGTGCGCCTTGGGCTGACTTGGAGCGGTTGGGCTCATCAAGTTCTGCCAGCAATTTCTCCGACAACACCACGAGTTCGCCAAAGACCCCGGGAGTCAGCCACTCCGGGCGGGTCGCGAACAGGATGTCTTCGCTGGAGGTGTTGCCGCTGGCCCCCGGGGCGAAGGGGCAGCCACCGAGACCACCCAGGGCGCCGTCCACCATGGCAGCTCCTGCCTGGATGGCCGCGAGGGTATTCGCCACCCCCAAACCCCAGGTGTCGTGACCGTGATAGACAATCCGGCGTGCAGGGGATTCGTCCCGAACACGCGCCACAAGGCTGGCAACCTGGGCGGGAACCGCCTGCCCCAAGGTGTCGCAGATGACGATGTCTGCGGTGCCCTCGGCGCGGGGGTCATTAGCGATCGAGAGGATGCGTTCCTCGGGAATGTAGCCCTCGAACGGGCAGGTAAAAGACGTTGCAATGCACAGCTGGATCTGCCCGTTCACGGCACGGGCGTATTCGACGGCCTCGGGCAGGGCCGCCAGGCTCTGATCCGTGGTGCGGCCGATGTTCGCCTGGTTGTGGGAATCGGAGGCAGACAGGCAGTACTGGAAGTTCCGCGCCCCCGCAGCCGATGCCTTGGCCACGTGGCCAGGGGTGGCAACCCAAATCCAGCACTTCTCCAGCTCCTCCGGCGTGAGCGCCTGGACGACTTCCAGGGTGTTCGCCATGGTAGGAACCAGGTCGGCCCGGGCCATGGAGCCGAGTTCGATGGCGGGTACACCCAGACGCAGCAGCTCCCGGACCGTTTCGATCTTCTGGTCAGCCGTCAGGAGCTTGCCCGTGAGCTGCAAGCCGTCGCGCAGAGTTACGTCCCGAAGGACGGCTTGGCCCAGTGTTCCGGCCAGTGGGTTCCCGGTGAGGCTCATGGCCGGGCTGCTTCCTCGCGGCCGGAGGCGGCATCGATTTCGCCGGCGTTCATGCCCAGGAGGCCTCCCAGGATCTCCTGGGTGTTTTCCCCGAGGTCCGGCCCGAGGTTGCGGATGGGCAGGGATTGACCGCCGATGACGGGAACAACACCGGGGAACCCAACCCCGGGGATGTTCTCCTCGCCCGTCGAGACATCGAATTTCTGAATCATGTTCCGTGCTGCGTACTGGCTGTCGTTACTGATGTCCGCCGCTGTGTAGATGGGTCCGGCGGGAACACCGGCCGCTTCCAGCACTGCCAGGGCTTCGGCGGCCGGCAGCGTGGCCGTCCATTCGCCGATCGCCTGATCGAGCTCCTCCCGTTGGGCCCAGCGCCCGGCATTGCTCTGCAAATCCGCGCGTTCGGCCAGATCCGGGCGTGCGATGGTCTGCATGTACCGCTGGAAAATCGAATCGCCATTCCCGGCCACCACGATGCTCGCGCCGTCCCCGCACACGTACGCATTGGAGGGTGCGATGCCTTCCATTCGTCCACCAACGCGCTGACGGTCCACGCCGTACGCCTGGTAATCCGGAATCAGTGACTCCATCATGGAAAACATCGCCTCGTGCAGGGCAACGTCAATGACGCGTTCGGTGAGAGGAACAGCGGCACCCGGGTCCCGGCGTCGTGCTTCACGTTGGAACAGGCTCATAACGGAGCCGAAGGCGGCGTACAGTCCCGCGATCGAGTCTCCGATGGAGACCCCGACGCGTACAGGTGCCCGGTCCGGGTCGCCCACCAGATTGCGGAACCCTCCGTACGCTTCCGCGACGGCGGCAAAACCGGGCCGGCCGGACAGCGGGCCTGTCTGCCCGAAGGCGGAAATGCGGGTGACGATGAGGTCGGGGTTGGCCTCGTTCAGGACTTCCGGGCCGAGTCCCCACTTCTCCAGCGTGCCGGGACGGAAATTCTCCAGCAGGATGTCGCACTTGCCTACGAGCTCCAGGACCGCGCGCTTGCCCGCCTCCGTGCGCAGGTCGAGTACCACCGACTTCTTGTTCCGGTTCAGCGTCCGGTAAAGCATGGAGGTGGTGCCCTTATGCAGGCGCCAGTTGCGCAACTCGTCGCCCGTTCCGGGACGTTCCACCTTGATGACTTCAGCGCCGAAGTCGGCAAGCAACCGGCCCGCCGTGGGAGCTGCGATGTAGTTGCCGAGCTCCAGGACCCGCACGCCGTCCAGCGGGGCAATTCTTTGCTCTGTCATGGTCTTCTTCCATCCGGCAATGCCTCTTTTGCAAACCTAGACTAGGCCCATGAGATACGCCATCCGGCCTGCGGTTGAACGGGATGTTCCCGGCATTGTGACTGTGGAGAGCGCGGCCGGGCGGCTGCCGGCTTCCGGGGCAGTGGATTTCTCCGAACGTATCAGAGCCGCTGTGGCAGATCCCGGGCGCCTGGTTCTGGTGGCCGAAGGGTTGGGCGGCCCGGCCGTGGGCGATGGTTGCGGTGTGGTTGGCTGGGCGAAAACGCACTATTACGACGTCGGTGACGGTCCAGCGCCGGCGGGGCACTACCTGGGCGGCATCACCGTGGCCGCCGATTACCGCCGACGGGGAGTCGCGACTGCCATGACCACATCCCGGCTTGAGTGGATCTGGGAGCGCGCGGACGCGGCGTGGTACGTGGTGAACGCGCGCAATTCGACTTCTTTGGCTCTTCATCAACAGTGGGGGTTTCGAGAGGTCGCCCGCGGTGCCGCTTTTCATACTGTGACGTTCGACGGCGGCGAGGGAGTCCTGCTCACGGCGGCACGACCGCCGTCCTGACCCCATCCAACGGCTCTCCGATTTAGCATGGGTCCAGGGATGCGCCGACTGGGGGAGTGTGTGATGGGGCCGTTGGATTCGATTCAAGCCAGTGCAGGGAAAGCCGAAACAGCTCAGGTGCCACCACGTCCGAAGATTCCTCGTCGGCGTACTTCACGGCTGCGGAAACTTGAGCTGGCCATCCTGGTGGTGTTGGTCCTGGCGGTGGCCCTTTCCGCGACTCCTTGGCCGTCAGCCTTGCTCATCCGCAGTGTTTTTGAACGGGGAGCCCAGGCCACCATCGACGAGATGACGCCCTACGTTCCCGATACGCCATTCCAAACCCAGGCAGGCGTTGTCTACAAGCCAGGCTCCACGTTCGACGTTTTCAGCCCGGAAGGCACGGAAGCTCCCCTTCCTACGGTTGTGTGGATTCATGGAGGCGCCTGGATTTCCGGAGCGCAGCGCGACGTCAATCCCTACCTGAAGATCCTGGCCGCCAAGGGCTACACCACCATCGGCATGAGCTATCCGATTGCGCCGGAAGCCACGTACCCGACCGCTGTGCGGGACATCAATGAGGCCTTGGCCTATATCAAGGCGCATGCTGCCGAGCTCAATGTGGACAGCAGCCGCATCGTGCTCGCGGGCGATTCCGCCGGTGCCCAGCTCGCCAGCCAGATGACCACGCTCACCGTGAACCCCGAGTACGCCAATCTGATGGGAATCCAGCCGGCGCTTCAGAAATCGGAGCTTGCCGCCACGATTCTGCATTGCGGTGTCTACGACCTCCGGGCCATGGCAGACCTCAGTGGCATCGTAGCGTGGGGTTTCAAGACCTCCCTGTGGGCCTACACGGGTACCAAGGACTGGTCAGCCACGTATGCCGGGGCCACCATGTCCACCATTGATTTTGTTACTCCCGGCTTCCCGCCCACATTTATCAGCGGCGGTAACGGCGACGGGCTCACTTGGTTGCAGTCGGTGCCCTACAGCAACCGACTGAAGGCCGCCGGGGTGCCCGTGACCGAGCTGTTCTGGCCCGCCAACCATGAGCCCGAGCTGCCGCACGAATACCAATTCCACCTGAATTTCAGCGAGGCCCAGGAGGCGCGGGACAAGACGTTCGATTTCCTGGCACGGTACACCGCTGGGAAGCCGTAGCCTCGAGTGGCAGGCCCGGACCCATCTGAGGGCCGCAAAGGATGTTCCAGGTCCGGGGGCCAACTATGCCGTCGGGCTGGCCCATTTCCTGCGTGGGCAGAGGTGTCCATGTGGATAACGGCCGTCAGTCTTGGGAGAACGCCAAGAAGAGCTCCCGGGAATACTTCCGCACGCACCCCTGTTCTTAGATTTAGATGCAAATGCATGTAAGCTGGATGAACGAGCAACAGGAGAATGCCATGGAAACCCGCCGCATCACCGTACTTTCCGCCGGACTCGGCGTACCGTCGTCGAGCCGCTTGCTGGCGGACCAGCTGGCAGCCTCTGCCGAGCGGCAGCTGCGCGGAGCCGGTTATGAGGTGAAGATCGACATCGTCGAGCTGCGCGACCTCGCAGTGGACATTGCCAACAACTTCGTCACCGGCTATGCCGCGCCGCGACTCGCAGAGGTGATTGCCGGCGTCGAGGATTCCGACGCCATCATCGCCGTCAGCCCGGTCTTCAGCGCATCCTACAGCGGACTGTTCAAGTCGTTCATCGACGTCCTCGACCCCAAGTCCCTGGACGGCAAAGCGGTACTGCTGGGCGCAACCGGCGGCACCGACCGCCACCAGATGGTCCTCGACTACGCGATGCGACCCCTGTTCACCTACCTGCGCACCCGGATTGCCGCTACCGGCGTCTTCGCCGGACCGCAGGACTGGGGGAACACCGACGACGGCGGCTCGCCCCTTTCGTCGCGGGTGGACCGGGCCGCCGGTGAACTCGTGCAACTGCTCAGTGGCCCCCAGCCGCACCGCAAGAACGACGCATTGGAATCACTGCCGTTCGAACAACTGCTCGCAGGGATCTCGGCCGGCAGGTAACTCGAACTTAAAGCCAGGTCCGCTCGTTGGGGCAAGCATGAAATGTCCTGTGGATTCCATTGACCTGGTGATGAGTGAACGAAGCGGCGTGGAGATTGACTACTGCCCGCAATGCAGGGGCGTGTGGCTGGATCGCGGCGAGCTGGACAAGATCATCGACCGTGTGGCTGCAGAGACTGGACCGGCCTTGTCCCGGCAGGCACCCGCGCCGGCCCAACCGCCGATCGCACCGCCACCCCTCTACAACCCCTTTGAATCACGTCCGCAGGAACCGCGGTACGAGGATCGGGACCGGCGCGATGGCCGTGGCGACTACGATCGGCGGGACTATGACCGGCGGGATGGTCGTGACCAGTACGGCCGCAAGCGGAAGAAGAAGGAAGGGTTCCTGGGGGACTTGTTCGACTTCTGAGTTACCTCAGTCGTCAAGGAGCTCGATGAACTCGCGGGCCTGCTTGATGTTGATGTCCGAGTGGCGGGTCAAAGCCAGCGCGGCGCCCTCCACGTCGCCGCTCTTTGCCAAGGTCCGGATCCGTCCGTAGATTTCGTCGTTCAGCATGTTGCTGCTCACTTCACGGGTCACTTCGCCCTTGCTGACGATCGCCCGGTAGCGGTAGGGGAAGCGCTCGGGCTCATCGTCATCGTCCGCGAGCAGGTCCTTGGCGGGGGCTTCCGGCGTGAATGGCTGGGGGTGCGCCGCCAGGGCGCCGACGGCGTTACGCGAGGCCCGCAGGCCCTCTCCGGTTGCCTGCAGGTAAAGCTTGATGGCCGCCATGCCCTGGCCCTGCGCGATGAGCGAGTACAGCTGGCGGTGTTGCTCCTGGTTGAGTTTGGCCGCGGATTCCTTTGCCAGCTCGATCGGGTCCTTGGGTGCGTTCGCTGCAGCGGAGTCTGCCTTGGTTTCAGCCGAGCGCTTGGTGAAGGAGTGAATGAGCAGGAGCACTCCCGCAACCACCGCAATGAGGATCAGGAGCGGAATGAGGATGGAATCCATGGCGTTGTCAGAGCCGATCTACGTAGTTCTTGGCGGTAAGCAAATCTGAGTGGGTGGCTTGGCGAAGAACTTTGATGGCCTCGATCTTTTTCCCGCTCCGGACCAGGTTCTGCAATTCGAAGGCGAGCTGGGGGTTGAGCTGGCCGTTGGGGAGGACTGCAGGCTGGTGGCCCTGCTGACCCGCCGCTTGTGAGCGCGCGGCCTGAGCCTGGACTGCGCTGCGACTCTGCTCTGTCTGCTGGCTGTGCTGGGCTTCGTTTTGGCTGGGCTTGGTGGTGGCCTCAATCCGGGCCCGAAGAGCCAACGCTTCCTGGACTTGGGAAGCCTGGTGCGCGGCGGAGCGGGCCGCCAGCTCCCGCTGGTATCTCTCAGCGTCCGACACTCCGGTGTCCCTTGGCTTGAAGGCCGCGGTCAAGGCCCACAGCAGGCCCAAGAGGACAAGAAGCGGAAGGGCAATCGTCAACACGTCACCAAAGTTCATCCCCATGCTTAGAGCTTATGCCAGAACTGCGTTATCCACAGCACATTCCACGATGGGCATAGGCTTCTGAGAGAGCAGTGTCAAATTAAGGGTGCAAATGTAAGACGCATCACATTTGAGGCATGTTTATTGGACTTTTACCCGCTCGTGTGGGTACCCGGGCGTCCGGGGCTGTGGATGATTTGCCGCCAAATCTTTCTTTAGTCCACAGCTTGTGAAGTGCGTTTCCGCAGGTCAGAGCCTTCATTCCGTCAAAAGAAATTCTCTATCCACAGAGTAGTGCACAGTCTGTGCACAACGTGGGGATGGTATTCCACAGCTTTTCCACAGGGGTCATCCGGAGCCTGCTGTAACGTGTCTGAAGTGTCCAATTTGGGCACTGATTTCCCCGCACTGAGTTCCCTGGGACGCAAAAAGTCACTTCTTGTGGCGATCCCGCGGAAGTGGTTGTGGATAACTTGTGGAAAGCTATTTTGTCCGACCTGCCTGACATCCTCAGAGCAACCCGGGCGGACGGCGTAGCCACACACTGCGCATTACAGACCGCCAGGGAGCACATCTCTGCAGCGGTACACATTTGGAGGACGGCTTTGTCAGTTACGCACTTGGACTCAATCGAGGGCACACGCGCTTCGGACTCCAGCCGGAAGCCTCCCCAGGACATACCTGCTGAACAATCCGTACTCGGCGGCATGATGCTGTCCAAGGACGCCATCGCCGACGTCGTCGAGATCGTCCGTGGGCATGACTTCTACCGCCCGGCCCATGAGACCATCTACGAATCCATCATCGACCTCTACGGTCGGGGTGAACCGGCTGACGCCGTGACCGTCTCCGATGAGTTGACCAAGCGTGGCGAGATCAACCGGATCGGCGGCCCCGCCTATCTCCACGAACTCATCCAGACGGTTCCTACTGCAGCCAACGCCGGATACTACGCCGAGATCGTGGCCGAGCGTGCGGTGCTCCGCCGCCTGGTTAATGCCGGTACCAAGATCGTCCAGATGGGCTACGGCCAGGACGGCGAAGTGGAAGACCTCGTCAACCAGGCACAAGCCGAGGTGTACGCCGTTGCTGAAAAGCGCACGGCCGAGGACTACGTGGCGTTGAAGGACGTCATGGAGTCCACCGTGGACGAGATCGAAGCCTCCGGCCACCGCGGTGAAGGCATGACAGGTGTTCCCACCGGTTTCTATGAGCTCGACGAACTGACGCACGGCCTGCACCCGGGCCAGATGATCGTTATCGCAGCCCGACCCGCTGTTGGTAAGTCCACCTTTGCGTTGGACTTCGCCCGTTCGGCTGCGATCAAGAACAACCTGGCCACGGTCATGTTCTCCTTGGAAATGGGCCGGAACGAGATCGCCATGCGTCTTCTGTCCGCAGAAGCCACCATCGGCCTTCAGGATCTCCGCAAGGGCACCATCAAGGACGAGCAATGGTCCAAGATCGCCACCACCATGGGCCGCATGAACGATGCTCCGCTGTTCATCGATGACAGCCCCAACATGTCGCTCATGGAGATCCGGGCGAAATGCCGCCGCCTGAAGCAGCAGCACGACCTCAAACTCGTGATCCTTGACTACCTCCAGCTCATGAGCTCGGGCAAGAAGGTAGAGTCCCGGCAACAGGAAGTCTCCGAGTTCTCGCGTGCCCTTAAGCTGCTCGCCAAGGAGCTGCAGGTACCTGTCATTGCGCTGTCACAGCTGAACCGTGGTTCCGAGCAGCGTCAAGACAAGCGGCCGATGGTTTCCGACCTCCGTGAATCCGGTTCCATTGAGCAGGACGCCGACATGGTCATCCTGCTTCACCGTGAAGACGTCTACGACAAGGAATCACCGCGTGCCGGCGAAGCGGACATCCTGATCGCCAAGCACCGTAACGGCCCCACCAAGGACATCGTTGTTGCCTTCCAGGGCCACTATTCCCGCTTCGCCAACATGGCAGGCGATACCGGCGGTGGCGGCGGCTTCTAAGCTTCGCGTGGTCCCGCTCCGGGCAGTGTCACGGGGCAAGTAGTGTTGATTCGGTCCGCGTCCGCGGGTTCATCACTGACTTATTGGGGGAACATATGAAGAAGAATTTGCTGCTCGGACTTGGTGCGTCAGCACTCGTTGCACTGACTCTCACAGCGTGCGGCGGCACTACGGCCGCCCCGCAGGATTCGACGGCACCCGCGTCCGGCGGGACTGCCTCCAGCGCTCCGTCACCTGCCAAGATGTACACCAACGAGGAACTCGTAGGCTTGGTGGGCCAGATCAAGGCCTCTGACGGCAGCAGTCCCGCCGTGCTTTCGGGCGAGGAGCTGGTGGGTCAATACGACTCGTTGGTGAACGGCTTCGGCAAGGCCACCATCGCGCCGGAAAACTGCAAGGATCTGCGCACGCTTGGCGTTCCGCAGACAATTGCCGGCTCCACCACGGCAGGTACTGCCAGGGCCAAGGTGGGCGATTTCATCAGCAGCGTGGCGCTGACGTCCGGCGTCGAAGCGGCAGAGCTGCAAAAAAGTGTGGACGCCACCAAATCCCAAGCCGAGGCGTGCCGGAAAATGACGTTCTCCGCGGAGGGAGAGGCAATCACCACTTCCACCGAGAAGATTGAGGGCGTTGGCGGCGTACCGGGCACGGTGGCGTTGAAGACTGTCATGGTGATGCCTGATGGGAAATCAGGAGCGATCTACACCGCGCATGCTGTCAAGGACGGTGTCCTGATCTCGGCCACGGCGTCAGGTACCGAAGCTGCGGCTGGTGGGCCGGAAGCCACAGGTGCGCTCATGGACCAGGCTGCAGCGCTCATCAAGTAATCCGAGGTCAGGGGCCGTACGTGCGGTACATCCGCACGTACGGCCTTCATCGGCTTGAGGCTGCTCTGGGCAGGCTCAGTACTCGCCCTTGATCACGAAGTAGGACCCGCGGATGGTGCCGGCCAGTTTGGATTTCTGGCGGGCAAACTTGAACTTTGATTCCAGTTCTTCAGGAACGTCCATGCCGTCGGAAAGTTTGAAGCCAACAGCCCTCTTTCCCTCGCCGGTGCTGTACATGACGTTGATGGACAGTCCGGATTCGTAGAAAACGTAGGCCATCTGCAGGTCCTCCACCTGGAAGGACGTGGCTTCCAATGGACGTGACTTGATCACAATGTCGCGTTCTTCCTTGAGGATCCGGCTGACCCTGTCCACCACGTCGGGGAGCTCGTCGGCGGGGCTGACCGTGAACTCGTGATCGTACTTGTTCTTGTAGTAGCGGGCTTCGTTGGCCCTCAGGCCTGCAGCGGCTTCTGCGACGGGTGAGGACTCGAGCCCCACGCTGGAAACATTCTTGAAGTCAACGATGTAGGGCATCAGCTCTCCTGGTCCGTCCTGTTTGGACCAATGCTACTGATCTCCGCTGGAACCTCCTTCCAAGCACCCCCTAGCAGCCCTCGAAGTCGCTCAGCACCTTCACTTTCGCGGCAGACCCGGAGGAGGGATCGAACGCGTAGCCGATCCACTCTTTGGCCAACCGGCGGGCAAGTTCCACACCCACAACACGCTGGCCCATGGTGAGGACCTGGCAGTCGTTGGACAGGATCGAGCGCTCCACGGAGAACGAATCATGGGCAGCGGTCGCCCTGATGCCCGGCACCTTGTTGGCCGCGATGGCCACACCGATTCCCGTCCCGCAGAACAGGATGGCCCGGTCAGCCTTGCCGTCGCGGATCATCTCTCCGGCAGCGATCCCAACGTAGGGGTAGGGGCGGGTAAAGTCTTCATCCGCACGGTTCACTCCGATGTCGATCACTTCAGTGATCCGGGAGTCGGCCTGAAGATCGGCCATGATCCGCTCTTTGTAATCAACGCCGGCTTCGTCGGCGCCCACAATAATGCGCATGGATTCTCCTAGTTGGTGACGGCAGCTACGGGAACTGCGGTGAAATGGGGTCCGACGGCGGCAAACACCATGGCGAGCGACGTCGCCCCGGGGTCAGGGGTACCAAGGCTTTTCTCGGCCAGTGGCCTGGCACGGCCCTTGAGCGGCCGAAGGTCCGCAGTTGCTGCTGCGGCGTGGCGGGCGTCGTCGGCGGCAGCTGACCATGCGTCCCCAACAGAGGCGCCGGAAGCGATGCGTTCTTCCAGCGACGCAGCGAACGGCAGCAACGCGTCCATCATGGTTTTGTCTCCGATTTCTGCTTTTCCAAGCCCCGCGATGCGGTCCGCGAAGGCGCGAACAGACGCAGCGAGGACAACCGGCGTCGGGGTTTCTGCGTCACCCAACCGCTCACCAAAGGCGCGCAGCCCGGCACCCCACAGGACGCCCGACGTGCCGCCGGCCTTGTCGGCCCAGGCATCGCCGGCAGCGGCCAGCAGTGAACCGGCTCCCGCGCCACGCTCAAACGCAGCTGCTGCGGCCTCGTTGGCGGCCGCGGATCCGCGGACCATGCCGCGCCCGTGGTCGCCGTCGCCTGCTATCGCGTCCATGTCGCCCAGCATCGACTCGGAGGCCCGCAGCAGGGATGATGTTGTGTCCAGGGCGTTCAGGCACTGTGCGGCGTAAGCCCGGGACTCGTCTGTGGAGGAGTAGTTGGCGGCCTCGGTCACGAGATCCTCATCGGCGACCTCGGAAATGCCGGCATCGAAGCCAACCGAACCACGGCGGTACGCCGGAGTCAGGGCCGGAGCGGTCCAGTACTGCTCCAGCTCGTCGTCCAGCCAGGTGAGCGTCAAGGATACGCCGGCCATGTCCAGGCTGGTGACCAGCTCACCTACCTCGGGCATGACCAGCGTGTAACCGGCGTCGCGCAGCAGGGGAGCCACGGTGCGCCAGAGGACAAAGAGTTCTTCGTGCTTGGTGGACCCCAGTCCATTGAGAATCACAGCGAGTCGCTGGGAAGCACCCGCCGGAGTTTCGGCCAGGACCCGGCGCACCAGCTCCTGGCCAAGTTCGACGGCGGACGGCAGCTCGGTGTCGAAGAGTCCCGGCTCGCCGTGGATGCCGAGACCCAGGCCCATTTGTCCCTCGGGAAGACTGAACAAAGGCTGCTCCGCGCCGGGGAAGGTGCACCCGCTGAAGGCGGTGCCAATGGTTCGAGTAAGCCCATTCGCCTTGCGCCCCAAACGAACCACGGAGTCAAGGTCCAGTCCGGCTTCGGCAGCGGCACCCATCACTTTGAAGACCACAAAATCTCCGGCGATGCCGCGGCGCTTCTCGATTTCCCCGGGCGAAGCACTGGCAATGTCATCGGTGACAATGACGTTCTCTGCCCGGATGCCTTCAGCTGCAAGTCGCTCGCTGGCCATGCCGAAGTTCATGACATCGCCGGCATAGTTGCCGTACGTGAAGACGACGCCTGCTCCGGAGTTGGCGGCCTTGGCCACGGAGTAGGCCTGCTGGGCAGAAGGTGAGGTGAAGATATTGCCCACCACGGCACCGTCAGCGAAGCCCGGCCCGATGATGCCGGCGAAGGCCGGGTAGTGCCCCGAGCCGCCGCCGGTGATGACGGCGACCTTCGGCGTTGCCGGGCGGTTGCGGCGCACTGCGCCGCCTTCCACCGGGCGGACGAGGTCCGGGTGGGCGTCACAGAAACCGGCGAGGGCTTCGTCAGCGAAGTCGGCGGGATCGTTGAAGATTCTGGTCATGGTGGGTCCTGGTTCTGGATTTTCAGACGGCGGGGGACTTAGTGGATGTGGCTGCCGCCGTTGATGTCGATGGTGGTGCCGGTGAGGTACGCGGAGTCCTCGGAGGACAGGAACGTGATGACGGCGGCGACTTCCTCCGTGGTGGCGTTGCGGCCCAAGGGGATACCGGCGTTGATGGCTGCTTCCTGCTCTTCGGTGCTGCCCACGCGGATGTTGGTGTCCACGGCGCCGGGGGTGATGGCGTTGACGGTCACGCCGGTGTCGCCGATTTCGCGGGCCAGTGCCTTGGTGAAACCGAGGATGGCGGCCTTGGCTGCGGAGTAGGGAACCTTGCCGAACACTCCGCCGCCGCGCTGCGCGGAGACCGAGGACATGTTGACGATGCGGCCCCAGCCGTTGGCGATCATGTCGGGGAGGAACGCCTTGGTGACCAGGTAGGTGCCGGTTGCGTTGACGTCCATGACCTTGTGCCACAGCTCGAGCGTGGTTTCCAGGAAGGGGACGGGGGAGGTGATGCCGGCGATGTTGGCCAGGGCGCCGACGGGAGGGAGGTTCCCGGCGGCAACTTCGGTGGCGACTGCTGCCTGCGCTGCGGTGACGGAGGCTTCGTTGGCAACGTCGATTTCGTAGCCGAACGCGGGAACGTTGAATTCGTTGGCGATCTCGGCGGCAACCTTGGCGGACTTCTCGCCGTCGAGGTCCAGGATGACGATGCCCCAGCCCTGGTTGGCGTAGCGGCGGGCGGTGGTGAGGCCGATGCCGCGGTCGGAGGTAGCTCCGGTGAGGACGGCGGTGCGCTGGATGGTGGTCATGGGTACTCCTTGAATGGTGGTTGTTAGATGAGGTCTGAGATGTAGCTGGCCGCTTTGGCTGCGGCGGCGGGGCGTTCGTCGTGCGTGACGTCCCGGGTTTCGAGTTCCAGGGAGAAGTGGCCGGCGTAGCCCGAGTCCCGGAGTGCTGTGAGTCCGGCCGCGAAGTCGGCCTTGCCGTTGCCGATGCTGAGGTTGATGTTCCCCGGCTCGTTGTCGGTGGCGGGAACAGCATCCCGCAGGTGGACGTGTCTTATCCGGGAAGAGAAACGGGAAACAAAATCCACGGGATCGCCGCCGGAGGCGACGATGTGGCTGAAGTCCATGACAATTCCGACGTCGGACCCGTCCAGGTGGTCGGCGAGCAACTGTGCGCGTTCGGTGTTCCAGCACAGCCGGTAGTAGTGCAGGGATTCGGTCCACAGCTCCACGCCGAACTCAGCCGCGCGCTTGGAAGCATGGAACAGTTGTGCTGCTACGGAGTCGATGTCGCTCTCGAGCGTGTTGACGGGTTCGTGGTCGATCGCCCCGCATGGCAGGACGAGCGCCCTCGCGCCGGTCTTCGCCGCAAGGGCGAGCAGCATCTCAAGGTGCCGTTCGCGCGCAACCAGAGTGCCGGCGTCGAGCGTTGCGTTCAGGTCCCCGACATCGCCGTTGACCGAGCGGACGCGCAGTCCCGACTTATTGACGACGGCGGCAACCGCCTCCACTGCCTCGGCGTCCAGTACGTAAGGCACATGGTCGCAGACGCCCGGGAGGGCGCCGAGGTCGATTTCCTCGAAGCCGAGGCCGCGCATGGTGTGCAGGGCTGTGGCCAGGTCCTGGTGGCGGAAGCTGATCGACGAACAGCCGAGTCGTTGATGAAACATCGTTGTTTGATCCTCAAGTTGAGCCCCTCCACGGAGAGGGGCCTTAGTGATGGAGACCACGTTAGCTAAGTTAACTGTCAACAGTCAACCTCCTAAGTTGACTGTTGACATTGCTGGTGGTGTCGGTCACAGTTGACGTATTATGTTGACTGTCGACAGTGGGGTTGCCGAAGACGCACCGCACTTTTGAAAGGGAAAGACACACATGAGCAATGAAGCTCTGACCATGCGTGGTCCGGTTCATGGAACCAAGGAAGCAAAGCGCGTCGCCGTCGGTTCAGGCGTTGGCGCAGTCATCGAAACCTACGACTTCATCGGTTTCGGCACCGCCGCAGCCCTGTACTTCGGTACGGCGTTCTTCCCGGGCGCTGACCCGGTAACCGGCACCCTGGCCTCCTTCGCGACCCTCGGCGTCGGCTTCGCTGCCCGTCCACTGGGTGGCATCATCGGCGGCCACCTCGGCGATAAGCTCGGCCGCAAGCCGGTGCTGGTGGCCTCCCTCATCCTCATGGGCCTGGCGACGTTCGCGATCGGCCTCCTGCCCACCTACCAGCAGGTTGGCCTCCTGGCCCCCGCCCTGTTGGTCCTCGTCCGCGTCATCCAGGGCCTGGCCTTCGGTGCTGAATGGGGCGGCGCCATCCTGATGAGCTACGAGCACGCACCTTGGCGGAAGAAGGGCCAATTCACCGGAATCGTGCAAGCCGGCTTCCCCGTGGGCCTGCTCCTAGCCAACCTCGTCTTCCTCAGCAGCGTAGGACTCGGCAGCGAATGGGCCTGGCGTGTACCGTTCCTGGCCAGCATCGTTCTGGTTGCCGTCGGCCTCATCATCCGTTCAAAGGTGCCCGAATCCCCTGTGTTCGAGGACGTCAAAGCCAAGGGCGCAATCGTGAAGTCCCCCATCGTTGAGGTCATCAAGACCGATTGGCGCAACATCGTCCGCGGCATCGGCCTGCGCATCGCTGAAACTGCCGGATACGCCGTCTCAGTGACCTACATGATTTCCTACCTGCACACCAACAAGCTGGCGGACAAGACCGAAACCCTGGTGGCGCTCTGTGTCGCCGCAGGAATCGGTATCTTCGCCACCTATTTCTGGGGCAAGCTGACTGACCGCGTGGGTCGCCGCCCTGTTTACGTGTGGTCCACGGCTTTCGCGGTGGTATTCGGCATCCCCATGTTCATGCTGGTCAATACGGGCCTGTTCTTCCTGATCATTGCAACGATCGTTGTTGCCTACGCTGTCTGCCAGAACTCCCTGGCCGGTGCCCAGGGTGCCTGGTTCCCGGAATTGTTCCAGGCCAAGACCCGCTCGTCCGGCGCATCGTTGTCGTACCAGATCTCCGCCATGGTCTCGGGCTTCACTCCGTTCATCACCACCCTGCTCTTCGTCAGCATGGGTTGGATGGGACCGGCGCTTCTCTTCAGCATCTACGGCGCCATCGGTCTCTGGGCTGCGCTGATCACCAAGGAAACCTGGGGCAAGCGCGAGCGTCAGCTCGCCGAAGAAGCCGCCAGCAAAACTCCCCAAACCATAAACGCCTAAAGCACCACTCGACGTCGGGCGCGTACTCCCCATCGGTGCGCGCCCGGCTCCGGAAGGAAACCAGTGACTCTCTCATCAGTCGAGGCGGCTACAGCCGCAGCTCCCACGCCGGAGCGCATAGAGCGCATCCGCGCCGCCGCATTCCGTATCCGCCACCACGCCCTCACCATGGGCGAGGTCCAAGGCCAGGGCTACGTCGGCCAGGCGCTCGGCGCGGCAGACATGTTCGCGGCTGTCTACGCAGACCAGCTCAACTACCGCGCCGGGGACCCCCACTGGGAGGGCCGCGACAGGTTCCTCCTCTCCACCGGCCACTACGCAATCGGGCACTACGCGGCGTTGGCAGAGGCCGGAATCGTGCCGGTGGCCGAACTCGAAACCTATGGTTCCGACGATTCCCGCCTGCCGATGTCCGGGATGTCCACCTACA
The DNA here is from genome assembly GCF_014647595.1 of Paenarthrobacter histidinolovorans. Classification (GTDB taxonomy): domain Bacteria; phylum Actinomycetota; class Actinomycetes; order Actinomycetales; family Micrococcaceae; genus Arthrobacter; species Arthrobacter histidinolovorans. The sequence continues at coordinate 245,336 of NZ_BMPM01000005.1, forward strand.
CACCGGGCATGGAAATCTCGGGCGGTTCGCTGGGACACGGACTGACGATCGCGGTCGGCATGGCGCTGGGCCTGCGGGCGCAGAACTCAAGCAACCGGGTCATCAACTTCCTCTCCGACGGCGAACTCGACGAAGGCTCCACCTGGGAAGCCGCAATGGGCGCGCACCACCACCAGTTGGGCAACCTGATCGCCATGGTGGACATCAACGCACTCCAGGCCGATGGTGCCACCAACACGGTGCTCCGCACCGAACCCGTCACCGAAAAGTGGGAATCGTTCGGTTGGTACACCCAGCGCGTGGACGGGAACGACGTCGGTGCGCTGCTGGCCGCGTTCGACAACATCGCCGCGGTCGCGGCGCCGGTCGGGCGGCCGTCGGTGATTCTCTGCGACACCAAGGTTGGCCGCGGCGTTCCGCTGCTGGAAACCCGCGAGAAGGCGCACTTCATGCGCATCGAAGAAAACGAATGGCAGATCTGCCGCGATCAATTGACGGCAGGATATGAAGGGGCGGCTTCAGCATGAGCACCACCACAACGGCAAAGCCGAAGCTCAAGACCTCGGCGATGATCGCGTCCTTCGCAGATCCCGGCCAGAAAACCATGTCAGCTCCGTTCGGGCACGCGTTGGTTGCCGCGGCGGAGGCCAATCCCAGGATTGTGGGCCTGACTGCGGATCTGGGCAAGTACACGGACATGCACATTTTCGCCAAGGCCTTCCCTGATCGGTTCTTCCAGATGGGCATGGCCGAGCAGCTACTTTTCGGCGCTGCTGCGGGCATGGCCGAGACCGGGCTGGTCCCGTTCGCTTCCACCTACTCGGTGTTCGCGGCCCGGCGTGCCTACGACTTCCTGTGCCTGGACATCGCTGAGCCCAACCTGAACGTCAACATTGTGGGTGGGCTGCCAGGCCTGACCACAGGCTATGGCCCCAGCCACCAGGCCACCGAAGACATGGCGATCTTCCGCGGCATGCCCAATCTGACCATCGTGGACCCGTGCGACTCCGTTGACATTGACCAGGCAGTTCCCCAGCTCGCGGCCTCGGACGGACCCACCTACTTGCGCTTGCTGCGCGGCAACGTGCCCACCGTCCTGGACGAGTACGACTATAAGTTTGAGCTCGGTAAGGCCAAGGTACTGCGCGGCGGCAATGACGTTGTGTTCGTTTCCTCCGGCCTGATGACGATGCGTGCCCTGCAGGCTGCGGATGCGTTGGCGAAGCACAACGTTGACGTGGCCGTGGTGCACACGCCCACCATCAAGCCCTTCGACTCCGCAACAGTCCTGAAAGAACTGGATACCGACCGCCTGGCCGTCACGCTGGAGAACCACACCGTTGTTGGCGGTCTGTTCGAAACTGTTGCGTCCGCCGTCGTGACTGCCGGGCTGGGCAAGCGCGTGGTTCCCATCGCGCTTCCGGACCAATTCCTTGACGCCGGTGCGCTGCCCACTCTGCATGAACGCTACGGTCTGTCCGTGGACCGGATTGTGGCCAAGGTCCTGTCGGAACTCGGCTGAGTTTCTTGTTTTCCGGGGGAAGTGCGGGACGGACATTACTGCCCGTCCCGCACTTCTGCCCGTAGTATCGACAGTTAACACCTGACTGTCAGCAGTTGCGCATAGAACCGAGGACACACCATGGCCGCCACAGCCTCCCTGTTGGGACTGGAGAAGAAGAGCCTCCGCGAACAGGCGCTCGCAGCCCTGCGGACCGCGATCACCAGTGGCGAGCTGGAGCCCGGGCGGCACCTTGTGGAAACTGAGCTGTCCGAGATGCTGCAGATCAGCCGCGGCACGCTCCGCGAAGCCCTGAGGCAACTGGAACAGGAAGGGCTCATTTCCGCCGGACCACGCGGCCGGATGTCCGTCAGGCACCTTGATGTCAAGGAAATCCGTGACATCTTCGCTGTTCGGGGCGTGCTGGAATCCTTGGCGGCCCGGACCCTCAGCGACATGGCCGACAAGGAAGCTGTGCTCGCAGAGCTGCGTGCCGCCGTCGACAATATGGACAAAGCGGCCAAATTCTCACTCGAAGAGCAGATCGAATCCGACCTCGAGTTTCACCGCACCCTTTGCCGCCTGTCGGGCAACGAGACCCTGCTGCACCAGTGGGAATCACTGGAGGGCTCCATCCGGATGTCCATCATGTTCGCCGGCCTGGAACGCGCCACCCGCAACATGAGCGTTGGACGGCACAACGACATTGTGGCTGCCATCGAGACCGGAAACGCCGCCAAGGCGCGGGAAACGATCATTGAGCACATGAATGGTGCGGCGGAGAACCTGGTGGGTTAAAACTCGCTTTTTTGTCTGGGCTCCGGCCGCCGTCGAATAGGGCTGGCGCTTCCCAACGACGGGCATCTGGTGGCTGCTCTCGGGTGGTCTGAGCCTACGGACAGTGTTGAGTCTCCGTCATCGGACCTGCCCCGGGCATAGCATTGTGAACCATGGCACTGAGACTGGTTCAAGTGAATTTCAAGGCTGGGGACGACTCAGCCCTCGGGCAGTTTTGGGCGGATGCCCTCGGCTGGGGTGTTTCCAGCGAGGGACCCGGGATCACCAATGTAGAACCCTTTGAATTCACTTGGCCGGATCCAACGGCAGTCTGCGTGGATGTGGTCAGCGTTCCCGACCCTGAGACGGTGAAGTACCGCATTCACCTGGACCTTGCCACCACGTCCGCTGATCATCAAAGGGAGCTCGTCCAGCGGCTCAAGGAGCTTGGCGCTTCGCCCGCGGACATCGGCCAGGGAGAGGTGCCGTGGGTGGTGATGGCTGATCCCGAGGGCAACCTGTTCTGCGTACTCGAACCTCGTCCGATCTATCAGGACACCGGCCCCATCGCCACCGTGGTGGTCAACTGTGAAGATCCCCGGGCCATGGCCGACTTCTGGAGTCGGGCAATGGACTGGACCTTGCATGAGGTGACTGAGGAGCATGCGAGGTTGCGCTCGTCCAAGGGGGTAGGTCCCTACCTTGAGCTGCTTCGCACCCCCGATCCGGACACCCTGCAAAACCGCATCCATCTCGATCTCATGCCATACCCCGGCGACGATCAAGCCGCCGAGGTTGCCCGGCTACACAGCCTTGGTGCCCACGATGCCGACCTCGGCCAAGGCGACGTGTCGTGGAAATGCCTCACGGATCCGGAAGGAAACGACTTCTGTGTGTTGAGGCCCGGGTGAACAGCCCAAGTCCCGGAGCGCGCTAGTTCTGCGCCTTCAACAAATGGTCCGGCAGCCGGTTTCCGGGGGCGCGGCCCCGGATTTCGAGGAGTTCCCGGGCGTGCGCATGCAGCTTCTTGTCTTCGCCTGAAACGGGAACCCACTCCGGGATGGGCACAGCAGTTCCGGTTTCGTCACGGGCCACCATCACCGTGAGGCAGTACGTGGTGAGGTTCATCTCCCGGGTCTTGGGATCGCCGGAGCGTACGTGGACCGCGATGTGCATGCCCTTGGCTCCGGTGTAGACGAGCCGGGCTTCGACTTCCACTACATGGCCGATCAGCAGCGGCCGGTAAAAACGGACGCCACCGGAGAACACGGCCACAGTGTCCTTGCCGCAGTAACGGGACGCACAAACGTACGCGGCCTCATCGATCCACTTCATCACGATGCCGCCGTGGACTTTTCCGCCCCAGTTCACATCCGTGGGGGACGCCATGAACCGCAGCGTGACGCGCTCGGCGGTTCCGGCGTCGGTGTATTCCTGGGCGTTCATCGCGTTGACGATCTGCTCACGGACTTCGATGCGCGCCAGCGCGTGGTCCCGCTGCTCGACCTGGGCGGGCGTTGAGGGTTCGAACTGGGGAACGGGGATCGGCTTGCCATCGGGTCCAACAGCCACGAAGATCACCATGCACTGACTGTGCATGGTTTCCGGCCCACCCTTGGGATCCCGGGAACTGACCACGGTATGGATGTGCATGGAGGACCGGCCGGTGTAAACGATCGTGGACGTCACTTCCACCATGTCCCCGCTGTTTACCGGGTCAGTGAAGTGGATGTTACCCACGTAAGCGGTGACGCAGTAGGACTTGGCCCAACCCACCGCCGCCGCATAGGCCGCTTTGTCCACCCATTCAAGGACTGTCCCGGCATCAACGGATCCGCTGTGGCCTACGTCGGTGGGGGCCGCAAGGAAGCGGAGGGTCACGGAGTTTCGGGCGTCGTCGCTCATGCTCGAAGTTTACTGTCGGCATGTTTCTGTTACGTGACTAAGACTGCGCCCGCTGGATGCCCAGGGTGGCAATGAGATCCTCATGAATTTCGAACCAGACCCGGTGGAAAGAGTCGCGATCGGTACCAGTCAGCCAGGAGGAGTCCCGGGCGGACTCCTTAAGCGCCCGCAGCAGCCGGTCCGAGTAGCCCTCAAACCGGGGCAGGGTCCGGGCGAGCCGTGCTTCCAGCGGGCGCCACGCCGCCAACGCGCCGATCAAGACGTCCGTGGCTTCGGGATTCTTGGGAACCCCAAGCTGAAGACTGCCGCACGCGCTGACGACTCCGTCGTTGAACTCCCCGAAGTCGTCGTGCACTTCCAGCACAAGGGATCGCGCCCGGTACTGGTCCAGTTCCTGGGCGAGCAAGCGCTCATTCTCTGCCCGCCCTGCACTGGAGAGCAACCAGCCGCTGGCTCCAGCGAAGGTGCTGCGCGTGACAAGACCGGTCCTGCCGGCGTCAATGAGCGTGGACTCCACAAGGCCAGGGTCCTGGGAGAAGCGTGCGGCTACGGCGTCGGTGTCGGCGAAGCCCAACAACCGCACGGCGTGCAAAGTGAGGAGAGTCATTGCGTGCCTGCCAAGGTGACCGTCCCGGCCGCCCCGTCAACAGTCACAATTTCGCCGTCGGGCACCAGTTCCAATGCATCATGCACACCCAGAACGGCCGGAATGCCGTACTCCCTGGCAACGATCGCCGCGTGCGACAACATTCCACCGGTTTCGGTGACAACTGCCGAAGCCATACCGAAAAGGGGTGTCCACGCGGGGTCCGTGGTCCGGCAAACAAGTACGTCTCCGGAGCGAAAGAGCCTGAATTCGTCGGGCCCTGCAACGAGCCGCGCTACACCCCTGTAACTTCCGGCGCTCGCCGCGGTTCCTACCAAAACCATCGCCATTGTCAGCTACCGGCTGCTGTTTGCGGGCGGTCGGACAGACGATCCAGCCGCTGCTGCGCGGCCTGCGCCGAGCGGAGCCCAAGACTTTCGGCAATCTGCTGCCAGGTCAGTCCTTCCGCCCGGGCGAGGAACAAAAGTGCAGTTTCGACGGCGTCCATCTCACCTCGGGCGGCGGGTACCAGTGTGAGGGCCGCACGCAGATCCGCAGAATCCGCTGTTGGATTGCCCTCTTGGCTCCGGGAACGCCATAGCACGTGCTGGATCAGGTCCATGGCGGTTGGCGGCTGTTTTTCGTGGAGCCATGGACGTTGGGGCAGCGCGGCGGCGCCCCGTTCCAGGAGTCGCCGGGTCGCGTGGGTCTGCAGTTCTGCGTCTTCCCAGTCCCGGGGTGGGGTGGCAGCGTTCATGAGACTGAGCATCGCTTATCAACAACTTGTTGTCAACATTCTGTTGATACCCAATCGATTTGCTCTCTAAATGAGAATCAATATCATTTAACTCATGTCTCATCACCCAAACCCCACTCTCTCTGCCGTACGCGGCCGTAAACGCCACCTGCCCACGGGCGCGGTCGCCGTCGTCGGGCTTTCCGCCCTATTGCTCACCGGCTGCGCAACGCCCGGCGGCTCCGCCGGTAGCGCAGCCGAGGTGTCGCCGTCGTCCACCGCGAAACCCAGCCCCAAAGAGGCCGGCGCCCCGACCCCGCGCCTGGTGTACACCTATGACGGAGGCATAGGAGTTCTTGACGCTTCCTCGTTGGACGAGGTGGGGAGCGCTGATCTGGGCGGCTTCAACCGGCTCAATCCCGCAGGCGACGGCCGGCATGTGTTCGTGTCCACCGGTGACGCCTTCCGACTCTTCGACGCCGGCGCCTGGACTGAACCGCACGGTGACCACAGCCATCATTACGTTGGCGAACCGGCGCTGACCGAGCTTGCCTTCGCTGCCGACAAGGCCGGGCATGTGGTGCTGCACGCGGGCAGGACGGTGCTGTTCAATGACGGGTCAGGCAAGGTGGAGAGCTTCAAGACCTCTGCGCTGGGGGCTGCTGTGGAAGACGGAAAGCTGCCTGCCACCGACGTTTACACAACGCCTGAAGCGCACCATGGGGTGGCCGTCGAGCTTGAGGACGGCAAACTGCTGGTGACCCTCGGCGATGAGGAAAGCCGGTCCGGAATTGCTGTGCTCTCCGCCGGCAAAGGGCAGGACCGCAAGGAAATAGTCCGCAACGAGGACTGCCCGGGAGTGCACGGTGAGGCCGTCGCTGCGGGTGAAGCCGTGGTGGTGGGATGCGAGAACGGCATGTTGATCTACAAGGACGGGGCCATCACCAAGGTGGCGAGCCCCGACGCGTACGGCCGTTTGGGCAACCAGGCGGGATCGGAAAAGTCCCCGGTGATCCTTGGCGACTACAAGGTGGACAAGGCCGCCAAGCCGGAGCGGCCAACCCGGATTTCCTTGGTCAACACGGAGACCGCCGCCATGCAGCTCGTGGACATAGGCACCAGCTACTCGTTCCGCTCACTGGGCCGCGGCCCGGCGGGGGAAGCCCTGGTCCTCGGTACGGACGGCGGCCTGCGCGTGATCGACCCCCTTTCCGGTGCCGTCACGTCAACCATTCCAGTGGTTGCCTCATGGGAGGAGTCGGCCACCTGGCAGGACCCGCGGCCCACCCTTTTTGTCCAGGGCTCGACGGCGTACGTCACCGAACCTGCGACGCAGTCACTTCACGCCGTGGACCTGAAAGCGGGCAAGGTGACGAAGTCGGTAAAGCTTGGGCAGACCCCGAACGAGCTCACCGGCGTTACGGGCTAGTTCACCCCGCGCCTCCCGTGCCTTAAAGGTGGACGATCCCTCACATTCCATCCCTTAACCGCCGAGGCTCTCTCGCTTTCCTGAAGAAAATGAGAGAGCCTCGGCGTGAAAGTGTCGTTAGGTGAGGGAGCGTCCGAGGGGGCGTCGATCAGGCCAGGACGCGGAGCTTGGAACCGGAGCGGCCGAACAGCGCGGCGTCGGCCGAGATCCTCCCGGCGCCCGCCAGTGCGAGGGCCAAGGCGGCGCCTGCGAAGAGCAGCACCAGTTCGTACCCACCATTGCCAACAAATATGCCGGCCGGAGCATGGACCAGGAAGAGTGCGCCCAGCATGTCGATGGCCAGGAGTGCTGCGAAGACGCGGGTCAGGAGGCCGAGGATGAGTGCGACGCCGCCCACCAGCTCCAGGGTCGCCACGATCGGAGCCACTACGGAAGCGCCGGGCACGCCCATCTGGGTGAAGGATGCCTGGGTGCCGGCGATGGTGAATTCGTTGAACTTCTGCCAACCGTGCGCGGCGAAGAGAAATCCTGCAATGACGCGCAGGATGGTCAGGGCTGTGGTGGTCAAGCTGGACTTGTTCATGCTTCAACCCTTGCAGGACATTGGTTGAAGTGTCAACTAATCCCAGTGTTCTTTGACGTGGCTCCCAGCTAACTACGAGGCTTCGCCTGAAGCCAAGGCTGCAGGAGCCGGGTGGTGATCGGCAGGAAAATGTACGTCATCAGGGGCGTCAGGATGACGATGTTCAGCAAGACGGCGAAAACCAGCGGCCAATTCTGTGTCACCGGGTGCAGCAGGAAATTCGCCAGCAGGCTGAGCGGGAAGAACGGAAGGAAGATGCTGATGGCCTGCTTCCAACGCGGTGGCACCACTGTTTCGGGCACCACGACCGAGACGTCGCCAGGCCGCGAGAACCAACCCTCAATCCCCGTATGACGCTCCACCCGGGTGGTCTCCATCATGTCCCTGGCGCTGTCGATCCACCAGCGCCTCTCCTCCGAGTCTTCCCACGCCTGCAGGGATTCGGCGTCGGCGAAGCGATAGAGCATGTGCCACTCGGTGGAGTCCACGCCATTGCGCACCCACCCCGATCCCAAGTAGCCCTGCCACTCGCGGGCAAGTTCCTGCCCGGCGTGTGCCCACGCGTTGGCTTGGCGGGTGTAGCCCGGAAGGATGGTGCGGGCCACGGAAACGGTGACGGGATGCTCATATGACACGGCCCAAATGTACCCGTACCCCAACAGACTAGGCTTGTTTAGTGCCCCAAACCACAATTGCCCCCGCCCGCTCGAACGCGCGCGAAATCCTGCGTCTGGCCGTCCCCGCGTTCGGAGCGCTGATTGCCGAGCCTTTGTTCCTCCTGGCCGACTCCGCGATCGTGGGGCATCTGGGTGTGGACCAGCTGGCCGGCGTCGGGCTGGCGTCCACCATCCTGCACACTGCGGTGGGACTCATGGTCTTCCTGGCATATTCGACGACGCCGGCAGTCGCCCGCGCGATCGGCGACGGCAAGCTGGGGAAGGCTCTGGCCGCAGGGCGCGACGGCGTGTGGCTGGCCCTGCTGCTAGGGCTGGTACTCGCTGTGGTGGGCTTCGTAGCGGCCGAGCCCTTGGTCGGTTTCATGGGTGCATCGGGCGATGTGCAGGGATTCGCCGTGGACTACCTCCGGTGGTCCATGCCCGGACTTGCGGCGATGCTCCTGATTTTCGCGGGCACCGGTGTGCTCCGCGGTTTACAGGACACCCGGACGCCCCTTGTGGTGGCAACGGCCGGATTCGCGGTCAACATAGCCCTCAACGTGTTCCTCGTCTACGGGTTGAACATGTCCGTGACGGGTTCGGCGATCGGTACCAGCATTGCGCAGTGGGCCATGGCCGCGGTCTACCTGGTGATGGTGAGCCGGAATGCGCGGCAGCATGGTGTGTCCCTGCGGCCCGACTGGCGCGGCATCCGGGCAATGACCAAGGTGGGCTCGTGGCTCATGCTCCGCACACTGAGCCTCCGCTTGGCCATCCTCGCCACCGTCCTGGTGGTGACGGCCCAGGGCGCCGTCAATCTGGCGGCGCATCAGCTGGCCATGACAATTTTCTCCTTCCTTGCCTTCGCCCTGGACGCTTTGGCGATCGCAGCCCAGGCATTGATCGGCAAGGAACTGGGCGCCCGGAACGCTGCCAGGGCCCGTGAATTGACCCGCACTATGATCCGCTGGGGCCTGGGGTTCGGCGTGATTACCGGTGTGCTGCTGGCCGTGGCTGCTCCCTGGGTGGGATACATCTTCACGTCCGACTCCGGCGTTCGGTCGGCGCTGACGGTTGCGCTTTGGGTGCTCGCGCTGGGTCAGCCCGTGGCGGGCTACGTTTTCGTTCTGGACGGTGTCCTCATCGGTGCCGGCGACGCGCGCTATCTGGCGATTGCCGGCGTCGTGAACCTGGCGGTCTACTTGCCGCTGCTGGTGGCGGTCCACCAGCTAAAGCCCGACGGCGAGGCGGGGCTGCTATGGCTGTGGGCGGCGTTTGCTCTGGGTTACATGCTGGCCCGCGCGGTGACGTTGGGGCTGCGTGCGCGGACGGATCGGTGGATGGTGTTGGGTTCGCACTAAACTGGACGGGTGACTCTTCCATCGACTCCTGCCCAGACTCCTGCTGCCCCGCCGGCCGGACTGTGGAAACCCATCCTTCTCCGCGCAACGGTTGCTGTGGTGTTCGGTTTGGTGACCATCTTCTGGAGCTCGCCGTCGGTGCACGTCCTTGCGTGGGCCGTGGGGCTGTATTTGCTGGGAACGGCGGCGGCCGTGTGGATGTCCCGCGCGCTGCCGGTGGCCGTAGCGGCAGTGGTGGCCCTGGGCGGTATCGCGGCCTTGGTAACGCAGTCAGACGAAGGCGTCGCTCTTTCTGCCATGTTGGCTCTGCTGGTTCTTGGACTTCTTGAGTTCATGATGGGCCTGAAGAAGCGTGATTCCCTGGCCCGCGACTGGCTCATCTCGGGGATCATCTCAGTGGGCACCTCGATTGCCCTGCCATTCTTCACTTCGCTGGGTGCGCACGCCCTCCTGGGTGTTGCCGGGGGTGGCGCAATCCTCTCCGGGGTCCTGTGGATGCTTTCCGGATTGTCGCTGCGGCATGATGCCCGCACGGGTGCACACGCCTCTGCTCCCGGCGCTTCGCCGGAGGCCGTAAACTAGTAGTTGGACGTTCTACTCGTTGTAGAACTTTTGCAGACCGGCGGGCACGTACCGCCATCATTGGAGGAATGACCGTGGCAGACCAGACACCAGGAGAACCGCGCAAGATGCGGACCTCGGTCAAGGGACCCCTCATGTTCTCCGCCTTCTTCGCCGTGCTGGCCTTCGTGGCCGTGCTGATCTTCGCTTCCGGCGGCAGCGCGCGTGTTCCGCGGTTCGACCTCGCATTCACCGGCGCAGGCATCGCGTTCATTGTGAGCCTCGTTGTGGCGGCCATGCTGTCCATGAGCTACAAGGAGAACGCCGACCACTTGGGCAAGGGCTCCGGGGTCAACCTCAGTTCCAAGCGTCCGCACGGCGGATCGCCGGACTCCTCCGGCGGAACTGAAACGCCCGACGCCGGCCACTAACCTTCCAGCGCTTCCCCACTTTGCTCGGGGGAGCGCTTTTTGGTGGGCCTCGCTGGGCTTGCGGTGGCGGTCCAGCGAAGCGGCAGTGATGCGTTCACCAGAAGAAACGCGAGAACACACCAGCCGCCCATGAGCAGGCCGCCGTCCGGTGCCGAAGCAATGTAGTCGACCCCGTTGGGCCTCAAGGTCTCAGGCGTGGGTTTCAGGTACCCGGAAGCAATAAGGGCCAGGCCAGCCGCAGCCAGGAGTACGTAGATTCGACCGTTGCCCGCCCACCAGCGGTTGATCGGGGGAATGAGGCGTACGGGCAGACCCACCATGACTGCGAGGGAAATGGTCGCTGCCGGCACTAGAAGGCCGCCCAGTACAAGGCCGATTATTACTCCGATGCCGTCGTAGTCCACCATGGTTGCCACCTGCAACATGATCCACGATGGGGCCAGGAAAGCGAAGGCCAGGGCGAGTTGGCCGAACCTGGTCATTCCTGCGCTTCCGTAGCGTTCACGTGGCAAGTCGCGCAGTGTGGGGACGTGGCGATCAGCAGAGTGGTTGGTCACTGGGCCATTCTTCCGGTGCGTGGTCGTTTTCGGAACCGGAGCGGGAACGAGGCGTTAACAACGAGGAAGTTGACGATCAAGCAGCCGCCCATGAGCATTCCGCCGTGACACGTGACAACGTCGAAGTGGTAACCATCGATGTCGCCTATGTGGCGTTCGGGCGTGTTGAACCCGGAAATTATGAGAGCCACGCCCGCGACCGCCAGAAGAATGTACATGGGGGCATTCCCCAGCCACCAGCGGCTTAACCGCTCGTTGAGGCGCAGAGGCAGTCCGACGGCCACTGCAACACCCATCAGAAAGGGTGGTCCTATCAGCAGGAAGAGGAGAGTCCCCAGGAACTCATACCCTGGACTTGCCGCCATCACACACACGAACCACATTGCGGCCATGAAGGGGTATGCGATCGCCAGTTGGGCAATCGGAGCCATGTCCGGTTTGTCGGGGGGCCTGACCCAGGTGGTATTCGGAATCGGCGTCCGTCCAGCCGGAAAGTTGTAGGCGCCTGTATTCGTTTGTTCCCCCATGCCGCAATTATGCCCGGGTTATTCGCTCCCGGCGGCCTTCCGTGCACGGTATGCCGCCACGTGGGCCCGATTGGCGCAGTTGCCCGTGTCGCAGTAGAGCTTGGAGCGGTTGCGGCTGAGGTCGAGCACCACGGCATCACAATCCTCTGCGGCGCACACGCGCATCCGATCCATTTCCCTGCTGCGGATCACGTCGATGATGGCCATCGCGGCCTCGGTGCCCATCCGGTCGACCAAGGGTGCTTCCGGCGTTGTGGCGTGGAGGTGCCAGTCCCAGTGATCGTGCTTGACCAGCTGCGGGAGGGCTTTTGCGTCTGCGAGCAGTTTGTTGACGGTCTTGGCTGCGGTGTCTTCGTCGGAGGTCCAGAGTGCTGCGAGTTCGCCGCGCAGGCGCTTGATGCTGGTCAATTCCGCGGCGGAGTTGGTGCGCGACCCTGTGAACTCCTCCGCTTTCAGGAACGAGTTGAGGTCCTCCAGTGTTGCCAGCAGATCTTCCCCATTGGCTGCAGTGTTGATCAGGTTGACCACGCTACGAAGGGCAACCTCGGTGTCAGGCGCAAAAAGCACTTTGACTCCTTACATAGTTCGGGAGTACTGTCATGACCATAAGCCCACTTTACTCCTGACAGGAGGCTGCTGTGTCAGCTCCAACGACGAAGGCTGATGCAAAGAGTTTCCTGGCATCGGGACTCGGCATTGCTCTTTTTTCTTCAGCCGTATTCGGAACCTCCGGCTCTTTCGCCAAGTCCATGCTGGAGACCGGCTGGTCGCCCGGCGCCGCTGTAACCGTGCGTCTCACAGGTGCCGCGCTGATCCTGGCGATTCCCGCCGTCGTGGTCCTTCGCGGCCGCTGGCACCAGCTGAAGGACAACTGGCTCACCATCCTGCTGTTCGGCCTGATCGGCGTCGCCGGCTGCCAGCTCTTCTACTTCAACGCCGTGGCCCGGCTGTCCGTGGGCGTCGCGCTGCTGCTTGAATATCTGGCCCCTGTGATGATTGTGCTGTGGCTCTGGATTTCCAGCCGACGCAAACCGCGGGCGCTCACCGCTGCCGGCGCGTTGCTTTCCCTGGGCGGCTTGGTGTTGGTTCTTGATCTGACCGGCGCGGTCAAGGTGGACTTCGTTGGCGTCCTGTGGGGCATGGCGGCTGCGGTGTGCCTGGTGATCTACTTCTTCATCACGGCCAAGGAAAATGACACCCTACCTCCGCTGGTGCTTGCCTCGGGCGGCCTGCTGGTGGGCGCACTGGTGATGTGGTTGGTGGGTCTGTTGGGGCTGCTTCCCATGACGTTCAGTACCGCCGACACAACGCTGGGCCCGTGGACCTTGCCCTGGTGGGTCTCCGCCGTCGGCTTGATCATCCTGGCAACGGTCCTCGCGTACGTTTCCGGAATTATGGCGGCCCGCAGCTTGGGATCGAAGGTGGCCTCGTTCGTGTCCTTGACGGAGGTGCTGTTCGCGGTGATCTGGGCTTGGCTGTTGTTGGGCGAACTCCCCGGTCCCATCCAACTGCTGGGTGGTCTCCTGATTGTGGGCGGCGTGGTCCTGGTTCGCGTGGACGAACTGCGGGGAGACCGCCGGGCTGCTGCTGCAGGCGCCCGGGCTTTGGATCACCCTAACGACGTCGAACCTGTCCCTTCGGGGCCTGTCGCCGGAGCTTCCCGGGACTAACGCCCGGGTCCGCGGTCTTGTCTGCCTGCTCGCCGTAGAACGTCGGGGGCGGCTGATCCGGGTGGGGCTGCGGATGACGTCGGGTACTGGTGTGAACGCAAAAATGCCCGGACGCTTGTGCGTCCGGGCATTTTCCCAACTGTCTTAGTTGGAGGCCTGCTGCTGCTGCTCAGCGTTCTTCTGAGCGCGATCGCCGGCTTCGCGAAGAGCGTCGGCAACCTTCTTCAGGTTCGAAGCGTGCTGGCTGTCCCACTCGCCGCGGAACTTGTCAGCGTCCGGGCCCTTCCAGTCGGTGCCATCAAGTGCGCCCTTGAGCTGTGAACGCTGCTGCTCGATGTGCTCGGCACCTGCCTTCAGCTTGTTACCGAGCTGACGAAGCTGATCAACATCTGCACCCCAAATAGCCATGAGATTCTCCTTCATTTGTTCGGACCCGAGCTCTTCGGCATCCCCAGCGGCCTCCGGCTCATCCGGAAGATCCAATAGCTAAAACCTATCCCGGGAATCGCAAACCCGTCGATGGGCACCCCTCCCCATGCAGCACTGCCCATGGTTAGCATGGGGTTATGTGCCGGAATATCAGGACTTTGCATAACTTCGAACCGCATGCCACAAGCGAGGAAGTGGAGGCCGCGGCCCTCCAATACGTGCGTAAGATCAGCGGATCCACCAAGCCTTCGAAGGCCAACGAAGAAGCCTTTGCCGAGGCTGTCCACGAAATCGCACACATTACGCAACATCTTCTGGACTCCTTGGTGAGCCATGGGCCGGCCAAGAACCGGGACGAGGAAGCGGCCAAGGCAAAGGCCCGGGCTGCGGTCCGGTTCGGAACCGCTTAGCCCGGGCCTTCTTCCTGGCTACTTGCCGAACGAGCGCAGCCTCAGCGAGTTGGCCACCACCAGAACCGAGCTGGCCGCCATCGCTGCTCCCGCGATCATCGGATTCAGCAGCCCAAGTGCGGCCACCGGGATGCCGATCGCGTTGTAGAAGAACGCCCAGAACAGGTTGGTCTTGATGGTGGAAAGTGTCTTCCGGGACAGTTCGATCGCCTGCACGAGCTGACCCAGGTCGCTGCCCATGACCGTCAGATCCGAGGCCTCGATCGCCACATCCGTACCGGAACCCATCGCGATCCCCAGGTCGGATTGCGCCAGAGCAGCGGCGTCGTTAACGCCGTCCCCAGCCATCGCGACTGTTGCCCCCGAAGCCTGAAGCTTGCGAACCGCCTCCACTTTCCCCTCCGGCAACACCCCGGCGAACACATCCTCCGGTGGGATCCCGACGGCGGCAGCCACTTGGGCAGCCACGGCAGCATTGTCTCCGGTCAACAGGATGGGGCGGATGCCCAGACCCTTCAGCTTCTGGATCGCTGCCGCCGAGCCGGGTTTGATGGTGTCGCTCAGGCTCACAATTCCGGCCGGTGCCCCATCAACGGCGACCCAGATGGCGGTAGCACCCCCGTTCTCCTGGGCGGCCAGGATTTCCCGATGACCCGCTTCGAGAGAGATGCCGTTCTCCTCCAGCCAACCCGAGCGGCCCACGACCACGGCCTTCGAACTGCCGTCCAGCACCACGCGTCCTTGCACTCCGCCGCCGGGAGCAGAACTGAAACCTTCAACGGCAGGCAGAGTGCCGGCGTCGGGCATTGCGTCTTTTGCCGCGGCGGCAATGGCGTGGGCGATCGGGTGCTCCGACGCCGACTCGACGGCACCGGCCAGCGTGAGTACTGAGGCGGGGGAGTGCCCGTTCAAGGCGACGGTGTGGTCCACGGCCAGCTTGCCGCTGGTAACGGTGCCGGTCTTGTCCAGCAGGATCGTGTCCACGTGCCGCGTGTCCTCGAGAACTTGCGGACCCTTGATGAGGATGCCCAGCTGGGCGCCACGGCCCGTTCCGGTGAGCAGGCCAACCGGAGTCGCCAGGCCCAGGGCGCAGGGGCAAGCGATCACCAGAACAGCAACGGCGGCGGTGAAGGCGCCATTCAGATCACCTGAGATGAACAGCCAGAGCAGGAACGTTGCCAGGGCGATGACCAGCACAATCGGGACGAAGACCGAACTGATCCTGTCCGCGAGCCGTGCAATCGGTGCTTTGCCCGTTTGGGCCTGGCTGACCAGCCGGCCCATCTGGGCGAGCGTGGTGTCGGAGCCAACTCGTGTGGCCCGGACCAACAGTCGGCCGGAGGTGTTGATCGTAGCCCCGGTCACCGCGCTGCCCGTGCCGACTTCAACCGGAACCGATTCGCCAGTCACCAGGGAGGCGTCGACAGCTGATGCTCCGTCGACCACCAGGCCATCGGTCGCGATTTTCTCACCGGGGCGAACGACGAACACATCATCCACCAGGAGCTGGTCCGCTGGGATCTTCCGCTCGACGCCCCCTTCGAGGATGGTTGCGTCCTTGGCACCCAGGTTCAGCAGGGCCTTGAGGGCATTGCCTGCTTTGGCCTTCGCGTTCGCTTCCAGGTAACGGCCCAGTAGCAGGAACGTGGTGACCACGGCCGCGACCTCGAAGTACAGCCCACCGCCGGACATGCTTTCCATGCCGGGATGTTCGGTCATCCGGGGGTCGGCAAACAACTGCCACGCGGAGTACACGTATGCCGCGATCACACCAATGGAAACCAAGGTGTCCATGGTGGACGCGAGGTGCCGGGCATTGATGGCAGCAGCCCGGTGGAATGGCCAGGCCGCCCAGCTCACCACAGGGAGTGCCAGGGCGCCCACAACCCAGCCCCAGTTGGCGAACTGCAGCGCCGGAATCATGGAGATTGCGAACACAGGAACGGTCAGGATGGCAGCCAGGATCAGGCGCGGCCGGAGTGTCGATGCCGACGGGCCGTGGTCCATATGGTTTTCGTGCCCGGAGTGCTCGTCGTGCATGGGCTCAGCGTCGTGATGATGCTCATGCCCGGGACTGTTTGCCGTGTCACTGGCGGCCGGGCGGGTATGCGGCGCGGGTGCCTGGCGCAGGGTGGCTTTGTACCCCGTGGCATTGACCGTGTCCACGATCTGCTGGTCCGTCACGGTGGCGGGGACGGTGACATGGGCTGATTCGAGAGGCAGGTTGACGCTCGCCTCGACGCCTTCGAGTTTGCCCAGTTTCCGTTCCACCCGATTGACGCAAGAGGCGCAGGTCATGCCCTCAATGTCCAACTCGATCACCCGTTGTGCGGGTTGGTTGAAGCTCTCCTGGTTACTCAAGCGAACCCCCTAGGCTTCGTTGGCTACCACCAGGTAGCCGGCTTCTGCCACGGCCTCGCCAATTTCCGACGGCGAGAGCTCCTGGCTGGATGTGATGGTGACGGTGGACAGGCCGCCGGGGTTGAGGTCCACTGCGACATTCTGGACGCCGCTGAGAGCTTCAAGTTCTTCGCTCACGCTGGAAACACAGTGGCCGCAGGTCATGCCGGAAACGTTCACGTTGGTCTGGATGGTCTGGATGGTCTGGCTCATGGAGTGCTCCTTGGTGTTGAGTTGGATGGTGTGGTGAGTGGAGGCGGGGTTACCGCAGCAGGCGCCCGATGGCATCGGTGGCCTCCTTGACTTTGGCGTCGATTTGTTCGGCGCGGGCCTGGGGGTCGGGCTCGGAGGCGGCTCCAACGACGCAGTGGCCGATGTGCTCCTCGACGAGGCCCAGGCTCACGGCGTGGAGGGCCTTGGTGGCGGCCGCGACCTGCGTGAGGATGTCGATGCAGTACTTGTCGTCCTCCACCATGCGCGCAATCCCGCGGACTTGGCCTTCGATTCGTTTCAACCTCTTGAGGTACGCGTCCTTATTGCTGGTGTAGCCATGGGTCGCGGAGGGTTCCAGGTCCACCTCGATGACTGGCGCATCCGGGTGGCTCAGCTTCAGGTCTGGTGAATTCATGTCATCAACTTATACCCCGTGGGGGTATGCGTCAAGTACCCCCAGGGGGTATGTTTTTGGCAGGATAGGATTTCGGGTAACGGCAATCAGTAAAGGCAAGGTGACTCAATGGCTACCGATGATCGGGCCGGAAGTTTTGGGATGAAGCTCGACCCCGCCGACTTCTTCCGCGCAAAGCTTCAGTGCGAGATCGACGTGATGGAGGTGGCGGAGGCCGACCCGGAGTCACTGGTCATTGTGGACACCCGCCGCAGGAGTTCTTGGGACCATGGACATATTCCTCAGGCCGTACATATCCCTACGGCTTCGATCCCATCCCAGGCCCACGGCCTTGTCCCCGCTGGTTCGCAGGTGGTGGTGTACTCCTGGGGTCCAGGCTGCAACGGCAGCACTTTCGCTGCGCTCGCGTTCGCGGAGCTCGGCTACTCCGTGAAGGAAATGATCGGGGGCATCGAGTATTGGATAAGGAACGGGCTGCCCGTTGAGACAGCCGCGGGCGTCGCCAAGAGCACGCCGGATGCGCTGGTGACAGCCCACACGATCTGATGAAACGGGACATGATGGCGGTTTTCGTACTGATTCACGGTGGTGGTTCCACGGCGTGGGACTGGCACTTGGTTGCCCCACTTCTTCAAGAAGCCGGTCATGAAGTAGTGGCAGTGGACCTGCCCATTGAAGACGTTGATGCCCGGCTTGAGGACTACGCCCGCGCCGTGACGGCAGCCGTTGGCGGGGACCGTAACACCATCGTGGTGGGGCACTCGCTGGGTGGTTTCACGGCACCCTTGGTTTGCCAGGAACTCCACTCCACGGGCCTGGTTTATCTCTCGGCAATGATCCCGACGCCGGGGGAGACCTTCGGCGAGTGGTGGACCAACACAGGGCACGACCACGAGACTATTCCCGACGAGCCATACTTCAATCTTGTCCCCGCAGAGTTGGTGCAGCAGGCCACCGACAGGGAGCGCGACCAGCAAGGCGCCTGGATGTCAGGTCCCTGGCCGGGCAACCATCCGGACGTTCCAACCCTGGGGATTCTGTGCCGTGACGACCTGTTCTTCCCGGCGTCGTTCATGAGGCGCCACATCCGTGACCGGCTGGGCACCGAGCCGGTTGAGATCCCTGGTGGTCACTACGCCACGCTGAGCCATCCGGACGCTGTTGCTGCCGCCCTTATCGACTTCGCCGAGCAGAACGGCCTTTAAGATCATGCAGCTGCGCGTGCTCCTGCCAGCCGTAGCGGCACCACATAGGCTAGGAGCATGCTGACCCTGGTCCTAGGACTTCTTTTCGCGGGACTTTTCCTTGCCTCATTCCAGTCGGACCGGCGACGGCTCAGGAATGGTGTGCTGCTGCTGGTCGCAGCGTGGTTCCTGCTGCAGGCCCTCCTGGACTTCCTGATCGACCTGAATCCGTGGTTCGAGTGGTTGAATCTGCTGGTCTTGGTGGTGCCGGTGGTGAGTATTTTCGTGTTCGCCGGGTTCTTGATCGCGAACGGCGTCACGATGGTCCGCCGGGAGGGCCCAAGCATCACCAGCTTTTTGCCGATGGCGGTTGGAATGGCCGTCTTCCTGGCACCGGTGGTCGCCTTCCTCTTCGTGTTGAGCGGGCAGCCGGTGCTCGCCGGCATCGCGGCTTTGGCGTTCTTTCTCTGCGCATACCTTGGCTGTGCGTTCGTTGTCTTCCTGGGCTATGCGGTGGTCTATTCCAAGATGCGCTTCAGCCCGAACCCAGCTGCCGTCATCGTCCTGGGGTCCGGGCTGATTGACGGCAAGGTCCCGCCGTTGCTCGCGGCCCGTTTGAACAAGGCTTTGGAAATTTACGACGCCGTCACTCCCGTCAGGCCCGTCCTGGTACCTTCGGGGGGCCAAGGCCCTGATGAGCCGCGACCTGAGTCGTCGGCCATGAAGGATTACCTGGTGGCCAAGGGCGCTACTCCGTGCGATGTGCTGGAGGAGGACAAGGCCACCACCACCCGGGAGAATCTGGCCTATTCGGTCGCCCTGCTTGCTGAAAAGGGAATTCAGGGGCCGCTGCTGGTGTGCACCAACAACTACCACGTACTCCGCGCCGCCCTCCTGTCCCGTCGGCAGAAGATCAACGCGGAGGTGGTGGGCGCTCCGACTGCCAGGTACTTTGTGCCCAGCGCTTTCCTTCGGGAGTTCGTGGCCGTGATGAGGGACAACCGCCTGACCAACGCAGTTCTCTGCCTGCCGATGTTCGGGATTGCCCTGCTCATCACGGTGGCCCTCATGAATTCGCCGGTGGTCTAAGCCCACCCGGTAGGGTCGAGTGCATGTTCAAACTCGTTGCTCCGGATGCCGCCTTCCACCAGTCGTTCCTGGAGTCCCATCGTGAATGGAACGGCGCCCATCAGGACGGCGCAGGCGTCTTCATGGCGGACGATGTCACCTCCACCGAAGGATTCTCGGCCTGGGTCCAGCAGCTGACCGAGGCAGAGGATGTCCAGGAGGACCAAGGCATTGTTCCCTGCACCTACCTGTGGGTCACGGAGGGCCCGCGGTATCTGGGGGCCATTGCCTTCCGTCACTACCTCACCCCGGCCCTGCTGAATTCAGGCGGCCACATCGGATACGGCATCCGGCCCTCGGAGCGTGGCCGCGGCGCAGCGTCCTGGGCGCTGCAGGAACTTTGCGAACGATTGGCGAAGCAGGGAGAGCCTGGCCGTGTATTGCTGACGTGCGATGACTCGAACGTAGCTTCAGCCAGGACCATCGAGCGCAGCGGCGGGGTGCTCGAAGATACTCGGACGGACTCTGAGGGACGCCGCTTTCGTCGCTACTGGATCGATGTCTCGCCGCCCAAGAGCTAACGCGGAATTCCGTTCATGTTCCCGTCACCAAGCGTTGTTAGCGTTCTGCGCACCACACGGCTTAGCAGGAGGACCGCATGACGGACGCAAACCCACTCTCCACATCGCTGGACAACTGGTGGGTCAGGGACAACCTGCGCGAAACCATCGACCACCTGGTGGAGCTGGGTTACACCATCAGTGGAGGCCAAGGGGAAGACCCCGAGCTCATCGATCCCGGCGGATCGGCCGTGGAAACCTGGAGCGATGAATACCCCTACCCGGAGCGGATGACCCGCGACGAGTACGAGATCGAGAAGTACCATCTGCAGATCGAGCTGCTGAAGTTCCAGTACTGGGGCCAGGATCTGGGGCTCAAGCATGTGATCGTGTTCGAAGGCAGGGACGCGGCGGGCAAGGGGGGCACCATCAAGCGCTTCACCGAGCACCTGGATCCCCGCTCGGCACGGACCGTTGCGCTCGCCAAGCCCTCGGACCGTGAACAGGGCCAGTGGTATTTCCAGCGCTACATCCAGCACCTTCCCACCGCCGGGGAGATCGTGATGTTCGACCGTTCCTGGTACAACCGGGCCAACGTGGAACGCGTCATGGGGTTCTGCACCGACGAGGAATACGACACCTTCATGGGCCAGGCGCCGGTGTTCGAGAAGATGCTGGTGGACGCCGGAATCCACGTGACCAAGTTCTGGTTCTCCGTGACCCGGCAGGAGCAGCGGACCCGTTTTGCGATCCGCCAGATCGACCCCGTGCGGCGCTGGAAACTCTCACCCATGGACCTCGCATCCCTGGGACGGTGGGATGAATACACCGACGCCAAAGAGCGGACGTTCCTCCACACGGACTCCGACCACGCACCGTGGATCACCATCAAATCCAACGACAAGAAGCGTGCCAGGATCAACGCCATGCGCTTCTTCCTCAACCAATTCGACTACGAGGACAAAGACACTTCGGTGGTCTACCCGGCCGATGAACTGATCGTCCGCCGCGGCCGCGACGCCGTCGGCGACTAACGCGGACGCCTGAAACCAGCAGACCTCGACGTCGGCACTCACCGTAAGTGCCGACGTCGCGCGCTTTTCTTGAAACTTCCGTTACATTCTTCTGACTGCCGGACATTAACCGGGTATGAGCGTGAAGACAGACCAAGGAGATCGCGTGGGGGCAGTCAGGGAGAAGCTTTTCCTGGCAGCGCACGCGGCCTGCCATGACAAGGTTTACCGTTACTTCCGGCGTCGCTCGGAAGGTGCCTCGACAGCCGAGGACCTGACGGCCGAGGTTTTTCGCATCGCCTGGGAAAAGTGCTGTCAGGACCAGGAATTGTCCGTGCTCATGGTCTTTGGCATAGCCCGGAACGTCCTCCGGAACCACAACCGATCAAACGCCCGGTCCACCAACCTTGCACAGCAGCTGGAGAGGCAGCGGATCCATCCGTTGGGAATGGGTGAGGACGCGGTGGGCGAGGCGATGGAACGGCTCAGACCACTCGAGCGGGAGGTTCTCCTCCTGACGTACTGGGACGGATTCACCTCCGCTGAAGTTTCGGAGCTGCTGCACATCTCGGCCTCAGCGGTGCGGATGCGTCTACACAGGGCTCGCAAAGAACTCAGCCATCTGCTGGGAACGGATTACGTGGCGAAGGATGTCAGCAATGAGCAATGAGAAAAAATCCGCCGTGGAACGCCTCGCCGCGGCCGACCCCGCCCTGGCGGTCACGCAAGAAGACCTGGCTCGAAGCCGCGGGAAGAGCCTCGCTGTCATGCAGACTGACGCGGTGCAGCTGGCCGTCGGTGGATCTGTTGAACAATTCCACCGCCAGCCACCCGTCCGCCGGTTCCGGGTCATTGGGGGTGTTGGCTTGGTGGCAGCGGCTGCCGCGGTCGTCGCGGGTGTCTTCGCGTCCTCGTTGAATCCACAGCAGCTGCAGCAGCCGGTGCCGGGAGCCACGCAGTCTGCTGCGGTACCGGAGTCAGATTCGTCCGGGCCTTCACAACCGCCCGAAATCGTTGGCGCCAAAGCGGCGACGGGGGCTGCGGAAATTGTGGTCGGAGGCAACGGAAACAAGGCTGCCGTGTCCACGGATGAAGGCGTCAACCTCATCATGGATGCCCTCATCACTGGAACCCTCGGCCTGAACAGCGGAGGGTGCTTCGCCGGGATCCACCCGGACGGAACGTCGGGCGGACTCGTCTTCCCCTTCGGGACCAAGGTCACTGCGACAGGGGTCATTCTGCCCGATGGAACGCCGGTCAATCTTGGCGACAACTATGCATTCGGAGGCGGAGGCTCGCCCGGTCACGTGGACCTCGGAGAATGCTCCCCAGTCGGTACCCCATTCCTGGTCCAGAGCTGGGACGGCCTCGTCTCAAAGTAACCCGCGGAACTTTCGACGTCGGCACTCACGGGGGTGCCGACGTCGGGCCTTCTACTCCGCCGCCTCGTCCTCGACCACCGGGTCCTTCAACAGGAGTGCCGTGCCCTGGAACGGGCGCAGTTCCAGGAAGAAGCTGCCAAGATCGTCCACCTGGCCCACGTCGTCGCCGCTGAACAAATCATGCACCGCCGCGCCCGGCACCAGGTGCGAGGACTGGATGCTGCCCGCGATGTCCTGGTCGGAGAAGTTCAGGACGGTTACTTGCACAGCTCCGTCGGCGAGCTGGTTGACCATCACCAGAAGTCCGCGGTTGGAAACGTCCGGGACGTCCAGGAGGGTGCTGGTGGCGATCCCGGACTCTTCCCGCACTGTGAGGATCTTCTGGAGACGCCGCGCATAGGACGCCGGATCCTTGAGCTGCTCGGGCAGCGGACCGTAAAGGCTGCGCGCCCTGGCCATGCCCGCCAACGAGGTCTTCGCGTCCGGGCTGGTCCCCATGAGGTCGTGGGCTCCGCGGTTGATCCAGCGGGTGTCGCCCTGGGACGTCAATTCCCGGACGGTCTCGCGGTCCAGGGCCGTAATGCCCGTGAGGTCCCAGCCGGACAGTGCGAAGACACCTGGCTGCAATGCGTTGTACATGGACAGCAGGACGTGGGCGTCCAGTACCTGGGCTTCCTGTTCCGCCGTGATGGCGTCCGGGTCCTTGATGCCCAGGGTGGCCATGATGAAGCTGACGGTGGTGCAGGCGATGCCGTTGGTGGTGAAGACAGCGTTGTAGGGGCCGTTCTCGCCTGTGAGGCGCTCCCGCAGGGTGTCCTGGACCTTCTCGGCCACCTCCGCGCCTGTCAGTTCTTCCCCGCCGAGCTCGAAAATGTCGTCCCTGTGGCCGGCCGCGAAATGCAGCAGTTCATAGGTCAGTTCGTCGTGGTTCTGGAGTGCGTGGACCAATGAGGCCTGGTCCACGCCGATCTCCATGGCGAGCTTCAAAGTCAGGCGCAGAAACTCGGTATCGCCGGTCACCAGGGCGTAGTGGTAGGCGGGCCTGGTGACGAAGTCGTAGGAAAGGTCCGGGCCGGATTCGGATTGGGCCTTGATGTCGTCGATGGTGAGGTTGAGTTCCTGGAAGGAGAAGCCACCCACCTTGCGGATCATGGAGCCAATCAGCTGGTTGGCCGCCTCGGACAACGGGTGGCCCTCGGACCAGCCGGGTTCCTCCTCGGCGCTTTTCTCAACACCCAGGAAGCCGTTGGCGTCCAGGCGCAGGGCGCCGGTGCCAAGGTCCAGCAGTGAATGAAGGGCATCGCCCACCACCAGGCGCATGCCGGCGAACGTGGGGTCCAGCCAGTTGATGGACGGCTGCCCGGCCTTGAAGTAATGGAGGTAGACCCAGCGGCGTTTCTTGCCGGTGGTGTCGATGATCGCCTTGGTGGCGCTCCAGTTGGTTTCCTTCACGCCGGGCTCGTAGAAGATGACCCTTTGGAGCCGGCCGATGATATATCCGGCTTGCTGGAGGGCCTTCTCCGTCTCGGGGCTGATGTTGACGGAGTCCTCGTTCTCGGGGACGTCCGGCAGCAGGTGCCAGTCCTCTTCCGGGATGTCCACCATGTGATAGATGCCGGGGTAGTCCCGGAAGTTCATTTCAGCGAGCCGGAAATCAGCGCCCTTGCCGGTGTGCCCCGGAACAATGTCATCGATGATCGTGCCGCCGTGGTTGACTGCGACCTCGCACATTTGCCGGAACTCTTCCTCGGTGCCGAACGCGGGGTCGATCGCCATGCTGATGCGGTCAAAGTGCCCGTCGACACTGGGTGTCTGTGACCATCCGCGGATGCCGCCCGCCAGCTTGACCGGTCCCGTGTGCAGCCCCCGGATGCCGATCTGGCTGAACGCATCCCACAGCTCGGGATCGCCCAGCGCTGACAGGAACGACTGGCCGTCCTTGGTGATGAAGGACAGAGGATAAGCCGTGAACCAGACCGGCGCACGCTCCACAGCGGAGCGCGGATTAGGCCGGGCGTAGGAGTTCTGCCACATGCTGGCCTGGCCCGAAAGTTGCCGGGCCATGGTGTTGGCGTCGCCGAGCATCGATTGGTTGCGCAGCCAATCGACGTACGTGGAGTTCAGTCCGTCGAACTCGAGGGATGGTCGGGCGGCGAAAAACTGACGACGGCGGGCAATGGGCCTCAGCGCTTTGGGCCGCGCAGGGTAAAACTGCTCGTCAAACGTGATCTCCGGTGACTCGGTTGCGGTCTCCCCGGTTTCCTGCGGCTCTTCCTGCGATTCAGATGGATCAGCGCTGACTTCTGCCGCGCTCTCGTTGACTACAGGCTCCCGCACAGCATTCTCCTTTACGTGGTCGCCGCGTTGCGTCGACCGTCCGAGGGGTCATTCAAGAGGTCACGTACCCGGGCATGCCCGGCGTAATCATGCTAAGCATCCTTGGCAGCTGTTTGTCGACCTCGGGGAGAAGTGAGTCGTGTGCGCTGCTCTAAACCCCGAAGCCCGACTACGCTGAAACTCCCGGCCCCGGAGCAAAGGCGAAGTGGACACCATGAAAACAGTCGTCATCGGAGGCAGCGGCCACATCGGCTCCTTCCTCGTCCCCAGGCTGGTGCGTGCAGGGCATGAAGTGGTCAACATAAGCCGCGGAACCAGCACGCCCTACACGGATTCACCCGAATGGCAGCAGGTCCGCCAGGTTACCGCAGACCGTGGGCAGGAGGATCGGGAGGGCGCTTTCGGTGACCGGGTCGCGGAACTTGGTGCCGACGTCGTGGTTGACCTTGTCTGCTTCACGCTCGACTCGGCCACCGCGTTGGTGAACCGGCTCCGCGGTGAGGTGGGACATCTCCTGCACTGTGGATCCATTTGGCGGTATGGCGCCAGCATGAAGTTGCCGATGGCAGAGGGCTCGGATTCGGCAGATGAACCAACGGATGAGTATGGCATCCAGAAGCGCGACATTGCCCGTATGTTGAAGGATGAGACGGCGTCCGGCGGGCTGGTCACGACGTCGCTGCATCCCGGCCACATTGTGGGTCCGGGGTGGCATCCGGTGGGGCCGCTTGGAAACTTTGATCCCACAGTGTGGAAGAAGATCTCCGCCGGGCAGACAGTGCACATGCCCGGCAGCGGTACGGAAATGATGCATCATGTCCATGCCGATGACCTGGCCCAGGCCTTTGAAAAAGCCATCGGCCGGCGTGATGCGGCGGCCGGCGAAGACTTCAACATCGTCGCTCCCACTGCCCTGAGCGTTCGTGGCTACGCCAGGATCGCGGCGTCCTGGTTCGGCCAGGAACCGCATTTTGAGACGGTTGGATGGGACGGGTTCCGCCGGACCACCACACCGGAGCACGCTGACACCAGCTGGGCCCACCTGTCCCGCAACCACTGCCTCACTATCCAAAAGGCCAAATCCCTCCTGGGCTACACGCCACGCTATGAGCCGGAACAGGCAGTGCACGAATCTGTGCGGTGGCTTATTGAGCACGGGCAACTTGAGGTCGGCAGCCCCGCCTGAGCTTGAAAGGTGTCTGTACATCCCCGGCGCCAAGCCCGAAGCTTGAAGCAAGCAAAAGGGGGGAGCTATCCGTGTACAAGGCACCGGGCAGGGACGTAACCGACAGCCGGCTGGACCACGCCTTCTTCATCCTGGGTGGGGCGGCGGCGGTGTGGCTGGCGTTCCTGCTGGTGGGGGAGAGCTTCCATCTGGGCTGGGGCCAGGTGTGGTTCTACTTCTTCTTCTGGGCGTTTCTTGCCTACTTGCTCCTGCCGCGCCTGCACCGCATCCTGACCACGATCTACGTTCCGGGTTACTTCATCGGCCGTGCGCGGACCAGCGACGGCCTCCTGGGCGATCCTGTGAACGTCGCGTTGCTCGGGGACGAGCCGCAAATCCATGCCATCATGCGCGCTGCCGGCTGGACGCAGGCAGACGACGTCACCTTCGGCAGCAGCCGCCGCATCATCAGCTCCACCATCTTCCGGCAAAGCTACTCCGAGGCGCCGGTCAGCCCGCTCTATCTGTTTGACCGGCAACAGGATTTCGCGTACCAGCAGGAAGTGGACAACAACCCCGGCAAACGCCACCATGTCCGGTTCTGGCGTTGCCCCGAAGGCTGGCTCCTGCCGGGCGGACACAAGGTGGACTGGCTTGCCGCCGGAACGTACGACCGCAGCGTCGGTTTCTCGCTCTTCACCCTCCAGATCACGCACAAGATCGAGCAGAACACCGACGTTGAGCGTGACCACATCGTCCGGACGGTTTCCGACGCCGAGCCCGCGGTGTCCGTTCACGTCATCAAGGACTTCTCCACCGGGTATCACTCGCGGAACGGCGGCGGCGATTCAATCTCTACTGACGGCGACCTGCCCATTATCGACGCGCGGCACGTGAAAGTCCCGGCCGCCCAGCCGTCCCGTCCTACCGACAGCCGTGACAGGCGGCCCGCCCCCACCATGATGGGCGCGGCGTTGGTGGTGGCCAGGTCCATTGCGGCCTTCATCCTCGCCATGACACTTCTGACGTCGTCCGAGGTCTTCACGGACCTCACCACCGACGGCGACCCCCTTGACCCGCAAACCACGACGGCGGTGGTCACCTTCGTTGCCATTGCGGTGCTGTTGTTCGGGTTGGGCGAGATTTTCCTTGCCTGGCGGATTTTCCTGGGCAGCAACGGAGCACGGGTGATCGCGATGGGCCTGAGTTCCATTTCGGTGGTTGTCCAAGCCATTGACTACTTCACCGGAAGCACCAACATCACCCTCGAAGCCGGACTTTCGGGCCTGGCCACCGACATCCTGGTACTCCTGGCTCTTTCCAGCCAACGGTCCAGGGTCTACGCCAAGCGGCAGCGGATTCCGGCGGTGCCGGCGTCGGTAGTTGGGCGGCGCGTTGCTTCCTGACCTGCTTTGAAGCCGGGCGGCTCGTGACACGCCGTTGTGTGCGGCGTGTCGGGGACGTTTCAAAGTCAAAGTGGGTGGTGGAGGTACAGCTTTCCAAGCTTCTTCAGCTTGGCTCAATAGACTGGCGGTGCTCGGGACCGCGCAAAACAGCTTTTGAGCCCCGGCAATTATCGAAAACCGAATTGGGGACCCTCGTTGTGACTGCTGTTTTTCCGAAAATTACCGTCGTTGTGCCAACCTACAATGAGCGCGAGAACCTGCCCGTTCTTGTAGCCCAGCTCCAGGCACTCAGTATTCCGAATCTGCACGTGCTGGTTGTTGATGACAATTCACCCGACGGGACCGGATCGGTGGCTGAACAACTGGCATCGGAGTCCAATGGAACGGTGTCGGTCCTGCATCGCAAGGAAAAGGATGGGCTTGGCCGGGCCTATGTGGCAGGAATGACCCAAGCCCTGGCCTCGGATTCCGACGTGGTGATCCAAATGGACGCAGACCTCTCCCACCCCGTCTCGGCCATTCCGACGATGCTTGAGCGGATCCGGACTTCCGGCGCTGAGCTCGTCATCGGTTCGCGCTACGTCGACGGCGGTTCCACCGCCGCTGAATGGCCGTGGCACCGCAAGGCGCTCTCGGCCTGGGCGAACTTTTATGTTGGAGCGATCCTGAGCTTGAAGGTCAAGGATGCAACCGCTGGGTTTAAGGCGTGGACTGCCAACGCCCTGAAGGAGATTGACCTTCCCTCTGTTCGAAGTGACGGTTACTCATTCCAGGTGGAGATGAACTACCGGGCAGCCCGGCACAGCCTTAAAATCATGGAGGTTCCCATCCGTTTCGAAGAGCGGGTGGAAGGCGCTTCCAAGATGGACCTACGCGAACAACTCGAATCCGCGCTCACCCCATGGAAGCTCCGCTTCCAGAAGGCGGAGGCGCCCGCACGGGTGACCGCCTCCTAAGGCGCCGTTCTGTTGGAACGCGGCTTAAAGCCCGACGGCGGCACCCAAGGGCGGTTTCTAAGGGTCGTTGCAACTCCCAAAATCAGGTGTTGCAACGACCACTAGAACCCAAGAAGTGAGTGCCGCCGTCGGGCTTCATCCCTGTGCGTGAGCGTTTGGCTCAAGCTGGAGGGGTGTGATTGAGCGTTACGCGGTAACCGCCAGGGCGTCGATCTCCACCAGCATGACCTCGTGCGGCAGGTCCACGAACACCGTGGTGCGGCTCGGCAGCTGGCCGCTGGGGACGTTCTCGCGGATGAACTCGCCGTAGACCTCGTTCATGGCGGCGAAGTCGTCGCGGGTGGTGAGGTAGACGCGGAACATGAGGACGTCTTCAACGGAGGATCCGCCGGCTTCCAGGATGGCCTTGACGTTTTCCAGGGTGCGGCGGGTCTGGACGCGGACGTCGCCCTCGCCGATGTACTGGTTGGTGGCGGGATCCATGGGACCCTGGCCGGACACCTGGAACATGCCGCCCTTCTTGATGCCCTGCGAGAATACGTGCGCCGGGGCGGGGGCGTTTTCGGTCAGTACTACAGTCTTTTCACTCATGCTGAGTTCCTTTCATGGCTGATCCAGCCGAGGTCGTTGGAGATGGCCTCGGTGCTGGCTTTGAGGTCGGGCAGCAGCTCAAGCAAGCCTTCATAGCTGAGCATCACTACCGGTACCGAACAAGAGGCTGCGGCAACAACGGCGCCGCTGGCGTCGCGGATGGGGGCCGCGATGCAGTGCACGAAGGCTTCGTGCTCGGCGTTGTCGTGGGCCCAGCCCTGTTCCTTGACCTGCTCCAGTTCGGCCAGCAAGGCCTCCGGCGAGGTCAGGGTGTTCTCGGTAACTTTGACGTAGTCCAGCCCCGCCGCGATCTTTTCCTGCCGGCTTCTCGGCATGTCGGCGAGGAGGACTTTGGACACAGCGGCCGAGTGCAGCGATGCAGTCAGGCCGATGCGCGAGTACATGCGGACGGGGTGGTGGGACTCGAATTTGTCGATGTACACCACCTCGTTTCCTTCGAAGGCGGCAAGGTGCACGGTGTGGCCGGTCTTGCCGTTGAGCTCCGCCAGGTGGGGGTGGGCCACTTTGCGGATGTCCCGCTGTTCCAGTGCCAGCGAGGACAGTTCGAACAGCTTGGAGCCGAGCATGAACCGTTGGTCCTCGTCCCGCACTACCAGCCGTTTTTCCTCGAGGGCGTGCAGGAGCCGCATCACGGTGGTCTTGTGCACGGATGCCTTGGACGAGAGCTCGTCCAGGGTTGCGGGTTTGGCGGCGAGTTCGCCGAGCAGGTCGATGGCCCGCAGGAGGCTTTGGCTCACAGTGTCACACTCCGGTTCCGGTGTTGAATTGTCCGTCTTCAACATGGATAGCAGCCCAGACGTCATCCGAAGAATCGAGGATGGCCGCGAGCTCCTCCGCGTCGGGCAGCGGGCCGCGGTCGCCGTGGACGGTCAGGGTGCACGCAGCAGCAACGTGGCCGCGGCGGAGGCTCTCCTTTTGGCCCAGTCCGAACAGCATGCCGCTGAGGTACCCGGCGGCGAACGAGTCACCGGCGCCAACAGGCTCGACGACGGCGACGGACAGTGCGGGCACCTCTTCCCGGCTGCCGCTCCGGTCCAAGGAGATGGCGCTGATGGCCTCGTTCTTGATGACCAGCACCTCCGGGTCCGGCATCAGGCGGCGGAGTTCGCTTTCGTCGGTGGTGCCGAAAGCGTGTTCGGCTTCGTCTTTCCCCACAAGCACGACGTCGGCCAGGTTCGCCAGGCGCTTCAGGACGGCGCGGTCCTGGCCTGCCCACAGGGCTTCGCGCCAGTTGACGTCGAAGCTGATGGTCCGGCCGTTCCGGGGTTCGGTGAGGATCGCTTCAAGCAGGGAAAGGCATTCCGGGGAGAGTGCGGCGGTGATCCCGCTCAGGTGGATGAGGGAGGCGTTTTCCAGCAGCGCGGAAACTGCGGGATTGGCGAGCGTCTCCCGTCCCATGGCCGAGGCAGCGGATCCTTGCCGGTAGTACAGAACTGAACTGCCGCCGTCGGGGTCTGAGTCCTGGGCGGGGACCTTCACGTAGAGGCCCGTGGGCCGCCCGGCGTCGACTTCCACGCCTGAGATGCCAACCCCATGATCTTGGAGGTCGTGGAGGATGCGGGTGCCGAAGCCGTCGTGGCCCACCCGGCTGATCCAGTGGGTGTCCAGGCCCATGGCGGCCAGGCCCATGGCGACGTTGGATTCAGCCCCGCCGATCCCGAAGTGAAGCTCGGTGGCGAGGTCCAAGGGGACGGCTTGGACGGGGGTGAGCATGGCCATGGTTTCGCCAATACATACAGCTGAAAGCACTCGTTCTCCCATGTTCACGCGCTTCGCAGCGGCCTTGACTCTCGATCCGCCACCATGTTAGACATATCACCAGCAGGTTTGCAACCAGCGTTGCAAAATACGCAACGCAAGAGAATCCACCCATAACGCAGCTTCAACGCCGCAGCACCGCGAAGGGAATCAACGCGTGGACACTTCCGAAGCCATCTCGGCAACCGCCGTGGCATCCTTGGCTGCGCGCCGGCTCGACTGGCGCCACAAGGCCATCCCCGCCGCCGACAACGGGACCACGCACGCCGCCTTCCTCGCGGCCAAGCACACCCTGGCCGATTTCCAGACCCCGCTGCTCACGCTCGACGCCGGTGCCCTCACGGCCAACGCCGACCGCCTGGCGAAGTGGTGCGCCGACAAGGGCGTGCTGCTCGCTCCCCATGGCAAGACCACCATGTCCCCCCAGCTCTGGACCGAGCAGCTCAAACGCGGGGCGTGGGGCATCACGCTGGCCAACTTCGCGCAGCTTCGAGTGGCCCGCGAATTCGGCGTCCGGAACCTGCAGCTCGCCAACAGCCTCACGGATCCCCACGCCATCACGTGGGTGGCGGAACAGGACTCCACCATCCTTTCCTGGGTTGACTCCGTGGACACGGTCGCGGTGATCGAACACACCCTGGCCGGCACCGGCTCAGTCCTGGACGTCCTGGTTGAACTCGGCGCACACGGCGGACGCACCGGTGCCCGCGGCGTGGACGCCGCCCTGGAGGTTGCCCGGGCCGTTGATGCCGCGGACCACCTCCGTCTGGTGGGCGTTGCCGGATATGAAGGCTCGCTCGCGCACACAGCGGACGACGCCGGGCTGGGCGCCGTGCGCCGGTACCTCGCCGATATGCGGCTGCTTCACGAAGAGCTGCTCGCCGCCGGTTTGTACGGTTCGGGCTCCGTCATCATCACCGCCGGGGGAAGCGCCTACTTCGACGACGTGGTCACTGTCCTCTCGCCGTGCATCAGCACCGGGGCTGAAACCGGTGGCCCCAAAGTGGACCTCATGATCCGCAGCGGCGCCTACATCATCCACGACGACGGTTTCTACCGGGGAATCTCGCCGTTCTCCCGCGCAGGCAACCAGCCCTTCAGCGCCGGAATGTACGGCTGGGCGCGGGTCGTGTCGCAACCGGAACCGGGCCTGGCACTCCTCGACGCCGGCAAGCGGGACCTCCCGTTCGACGAAGGACTGCCTGAGCCGCAGCTCATCGGACCCGTGCTTGGTGGTGCCATGGAACCGCTGCCCGGCGCCGCAATCACTTCGGTCAACGACCAACACAGCTTCATGACTTTCGACCCCGAAACTACCGCCGTCCGCCCCGGCGACGTCGTCCGCCTGGGCCTGTCCCACCCGTGCACCGCGTTCGACAAATGGACCATTATCCCGGTTCTCGCGGACTCCACACCGGGCACCCAGCAGACCGTCGTCGACCTCATCCACACCTTCTTCTAGGACCCATGCCATGAAGACCCTCATCAGCAACGCCACCCTGGTGGACGGAACCGGAGCGGACCGCCGCGCCGCGGACGTCCTGCTGGACGGTACGGTGATTGCCGCCGTCGTCGACGCCGGTAGCCTCACCCAAGCGGGAACCGGCGCCGAACGTGTCATCGACGCGTCCGGCCTGGTCCTGAGCCCCGGTTTCATCGACATGCACGCGCACTCGGACCTGCAGTTGTTGGTCAACCGGGACCACTACGCCAAGCTCAGCCAGGGTGTCACCACGGAACTGCTGGGCCAGGACGGGCTGTCCTATGCGCCCGTGGACGATGCCACCCTGGCCGGAGTCCGGGAGAAAATCGCCGGCTGGAACGACAACCCGGCCGGCTTCGACTGGGACTGGCGGACAGTGGGGGAGTACCTGGACCGGTTGGACGCGGAAAAGGACGGTGGCCGCATCGCCACCAACGCCGCGTACCTCGTCCCCCAAGGAACCGTCCGGGCCATGGTGATGGGCTTCGCCGAGGGAGACCCAACGCCGGAGCAACAGCAGCAGATGCAGGACGTCATCCGTACGGCGATGGAAGAAGGCGCCGTCGGCATGAGCTCTGGCCTGACGTACACGCCGGGCATGTACGCGCAGACCGAGGAACTGGCCGGACTTTGCCGGACAGTGGGCGAACTCGGCGGTTTCTACGCGCCGCACCACCGCTCCTACGGAAAAGGCGCCCTGGATGCCTACGCCGAGATGATCTCCCTCAGCCGCGATACCGGCTGCGCCCTCCACCTGTCCCACGCCACCATGAACTTCGCCGAAAACAAGGGCCGCGCGGGTGAACTCCTGGACTTGATCGATGACGCCCTGGACCAAGGCGTAGACATCACCCTGGACACCTACCCTTACCTCCCCGGTGCCACCACGCTTTCGGCGATCCTGCCCAGTTGGGCCTCGTCCGGCGGAACCGAGGCCACCCTTGCCCGGCTGGCCGACCCCGAAACACGGGCCAGAATCCGGGAAGCCGTGGAGATCTACGGCTCCGACGGCTGCCACGGCGTAGTGGCCGAGTGGGACACCCTGGAAATCAGCGGCGTACAGAACCCTGAGCTCGCAGGCGACGTGGGCAAGACCATCAAGGACATCGCGGCGGAAACCCATCAGGAGCCCTTCGATGTCTTCGCGCAGATTCTTACTGAAGACCGCCTCGGCACTGGAATCCTGCAGCACGTGGGCCACGAGGAAAACGTGCAGGCCATCATGAAGCACCGCACCCACACGGGTGGCAGCGACGGACTCCTGGTCGGCGCCAAGCCGCACCCCCGCGCCTGGGGCACATTCCCGCGCTACCTCGGGCACTACTCCCGGGACCTCGGCCTGCTCAGCCTCGAAGAAACAGTCCACCACCTCACAGGACGCCCCGCCGCCCGACTCAAGCTCCACAACAGGGGACTGATCCGCGAAAACTACGCGGCCGACGTCGTGCTCTTCGATCCGGCAACCATCCGCGATACCGCTACTTTCGAGAATCCCCGCCAAGCCGCCGACGGCATCCACTACGTGTTCGTCAACGGGACGGCAGCGATCGACGGCGGCAAACCCACCGGCGCACGCGCCGGCCGTGCCCTCCGCAGACACAGCGACGGCCTCACCCGAGAAGGACAACAATGACCCCTGAACAGTTCCTCCAGCAGCTCGAAACGGACCGCACGCTCGCTGTGGTCCGCGCACCCTCCATCACTGACGCGGCCGATCTTTGCCGTGCACTGGCGGACGGCGGGATCCGAAGTGTCGAACTGACCTTCACCACGCCGGATGCGCTCAAGCATGTCAAACGCGCGGCGGAGACGGCGGCGGACCATGGTGCCGCCGTCGGAATCGGCACCGTGATGACCGGAGACCAGGCCCGCGCTGCAATCGACGCCGGCGCGCAGTTCCTGGTGACTCCCGGTCTCAGGCCGGAAGTGGCCGCCGTCGCCGTGGCTGCGGGGATCCCGTTCAGCCTCGGCGCCATGACGCCAACCGAGGTAGCGCAGGCCCTGGACCTGGGCTCGGCGGCCGTCAAGATTTTCCCCGCCCGGCAGCTCGGCCCGGCGTATTTGAAGGACCTGCAGGGCCCGTACCCGGGCATCCGCTTGCTGCCTTCGGGAGGCATCGACGCCTCCAACGCCAAGAGCTACCTCGACGCCGGTGCTGCCGCAGTCTGCTGCGGCACCAGCGTTGTCCCGCCCGCAGCAGTTGCTGCCGGCGATTGGGCAGACATCGCGGCACGTGCCGCAGCCTTCACCAGCACCCTCAAGTAGGACTCACCCAGAAAGAAACGCCCATGAATGAATTCCTCGAATGGCTGCGGCACGACACCGCCGGCCTGCTCCTCCTGGCAGGCGCGGGCATCGCGTTGCTGCTGTTCCTGATCATCAAGGTCAAGCTCGAACCGTTCATCGCCCTGGTGGGAACCGGTGTGATCGTGGCCCTGGTCGGCGGCATCTCAGTGGAAGCCCTGGTGGGTTCGGCCACCAAGAGCAGCGACGCCCTCATTGAAAAGGGCTTCGCTGGCATCCTCGGCCATATCACCGTGATCATCGGCCTCGGTACCGTGCTGGGCGCCATCCTTGAGCGGTCCGGCGGCGCTGAAGTGCTGCTCGGCAGGCTCGTGAAGATCTTCGGTGAGAAAGGCACCCCGCTTGCCATGGGCATCACCGGCTTCGTGCTGGGTATCCCGGTGTTCTTCGATATCGGCATCTTCGTCCTGGCGCCGCTGGTCTATGTTGCTGCCATCCGCGGCGGCAAGTCCCTGGCACTCTACGCACTGCCGTTGCTGGCCGGTTTGTCCGTAACCCACGCCTTCCTGCCCCCGCACCCCGGCCCCGTCGCCGCAGCGGGCCTGTTCCACGTGGACCTTGGCTGGATCATCCTCATGGGCCTCATCTGTGGCATCCCCGCCTGGTTCGCTTCCGGCATCCTCTGGGGCACCTACATCGGCAAGCGCGTGATGGTGTCCGTTCCGGAAGACCGGATCGTGGCTGAAGCCGATACCGCCAAGGGCAACGAACCGTCCATCGGCCTGGTGCTGCTGGCCATCGGGTTGCCCATGATCCTCATCCTCGGCGGTACGTTCGGCAACATCTTTGCCCCGGCAGGGACCTTCCGGGACATTCTGCAGTTCTTCGGCAACCCGGCCATCGCACTTACCGTGGCCGTGCTGCTTGCCATGTGGCTGCTGGGCATCCGCCGCGGCATGACCTCCGCCGAACTCAGCGAAATCACGGGCTCGTCGCTGCGGCCCGTGGGCATGATCCTCCTCGTGGTCGGCGCGGGCGCGTTCTTCGGTGCCGTGTTGTCCGCCACGGGTGTTGGCAAGGCTGTTGCCGACTCGCTGGCCCAGGCCGGCCTGCCGATCATCCTGTCAGCGTTCGTGATCAGTGCCGGCATGCGCATCGCCCAAGGTTCAGCCACCGTGGCGATCGTGACCACGGGCGGCATCCTGGCACCGAGCCTGGCCACCGGGTACTCCCAGCCGCAGCTCGCGCTGATCGTGGTGGCCATTTCCTCAGGTTCCATCATCGCCAGCCACGTGAACGACGGCGGATTCTGGATCATCTCCAAGTACTTCAACATGTCAGTCAAGGACACCCTGAAGACCTGGACCGTGCTGGAAACCGTGCTGTCCATTGTGGGCTTCGGGATGGCGGCCCTGCTGTACACCTTTGTGAGGTGAGGTAGCGCCGGCACCCAAGCCGGGTGCCGGCGTCGCGCGCTTCTCGGTGGCTGTACCGCCACCACTCACTATGAAATCGAAACGGCCCCGACACGCCTTGCCCAAGGCGTGTCGGGGCCGGTCTTTGCGTCAAAGAGGGTGGTGGCCGCACAGGCCAAAGCGGCCGTTAAAAGCAAAGAGCTCCGGAGTGCGTTATTGGGGGATACGCACTCCGGAGCGGCCTTTGAGCAGGCGCTTTCGCTTTCCTGCACTCATCACTCTACGTGCCGTTGGACCCCAACGCCACCACCTCGAATAAGTACTTTCGCTTTAGTTTCTCTCAGCCCCGTCGTGACGCTTTCTCTGCGGCACAATCAGCACCGGTCGGCGCTGATGATGGCTGAGCCACGCAGCCACGGAGCCGTTGAGGGCCTCGGAAATGCGGTGCCCCAAACCTGGTTCCGGCGAGCCCACAATAATCATGGAAGCGTTGATATCCGCGGCCAACCTCCCCAGCGCCCGGGCCGGATCACCGGCCAGCAACCGCAAGGTCCAGTCCGCGGAGCCGCCGTCCATGGCCTCGGCTATGACCTTCCCAAGATCTCCCCTGACAGCCTCCACCTCCGCGTCGTCCTTTTCAGGGTGCAACGACATTCTGTGGGCTTCACGGGAAGGGTCCCACTCCACCAGATAGCTGGCCTCGTCGACGTAGGCGCACACCAGCGGCACGCCCAGCTGCTCGGCCAGGCTCCGGGCAGTCTGCAGCACTTCCACGTGCTGGTCGGGAAGGACGCCCACCACAAGGGGGATGGGCCCGCTGAAATTCTCCTCAGCCATACCTTTATTGTTGCGCCGCGCGGTGCCGTTGAACAGGCTGTTTGGGGGACCCTTGAAGACGTCCCCGCCCGGGCCTACGGTTAATCCGACGGAAGGTGGTCCCGCAGTGGAAATTTATATGTGGTGGCTTGATCTGCACATGGACAGCAAGGAATGGCTGCGCGAAAACCTGCGCGTGGAGGAACTCCCCCTGCAGGTCCTGCAACATATCGCCGAGGCGGGCGGTCCCCATCCGGACAAGGTCAGCGGTGTGCTGACCACAGCCGACTGGGACTTCATCGAGACACAGTCCGAGTTCGTGGACTGAACCTATTCCGCGCGCGCCCACCCCAGCGCGGGTCCCAGCGTGCCCGCGATGTCGGTGAGTATCTGCACGTAGTCCTCGTGCTCGAAGCTGAACGGCAACGCGAACGCCACCTCATCCACTTCCTGGAACCCCTGGTGCGCATACAGTTGCTCGGCGATCTCATCGCTGCTGCCGATGAGGTCCCGCGCGAACATCATGCGCTGCGGGCCTTGGGGCGCACTGGTGCGTGGAGTTCGCTCATCGACGTAGCGCTGGTACTTCTCCCGCTGGGCGCTGGAAGCGGAATCAGTAGGGATCACCACCAATCCTTGCGATACGCGGGCAGAGTTGCTGCCACTGGCCGAGGAGGCGTCACGGAACGCCCGGATCTGTCGCTGCTGCACTGCAGCGAAGTCGGGTTCCTCATCCGGGCCGGGGAACACCACGCTGCTGGTGAGCAGCTTGAAGCCGTTCCCGCCGGCCCACGTGGCCGACTTCAGACTCGCTGCTCCATACCAAATCCGTTCCCGCAGTCCTGCGGAGTGCGGTTCCACACGGTTTGAAAACTCTTCCACCACGCCCTGCTTGCCGGAGAACTCCCGCACCTTTTCGCCCGCCACCAGCCGGGCGAACCGATCCACGCGTGCGTAGCTGAAATCTTCGGTGTCTGCGGAATCCGGGTAGAGCTGGTCCTTCACGGTGTCGTAGTGCATCGGTACGCCGACGCTGACTCCGGGATTGATGCGGCCGCCGCTGAGCAGGTCCACTGTGGCCAGGTCCTCAGCCAGACGCAGGGGATTCTCCCAACCCAGCGGGGTCACCGCGGTGCCCAGTTCGATCCTGGAGGTCCGTTGGCTGGCCGCTGCCATCACCGCAACAGGCGACGAAATTCCGTACTGCAGGTGCCGGTGGCGCAACCAGGCACTATCGAAGCCCAGGCGCTCGCCGAGTTCGATGATCTCCAAGGTTGAACGGTGCCCTGCGGCGGGGTCTGCCGGATCAAACAGGCCGATGGTCAGGAATCCAAGCTTGCGCAGCGGGCGGTCTGGGGTGGGCATGGCTTCCTTCTCTGTCGGTGGTCGCTTAGTGCCCACCCTAAGCGCTGCGACTTACGACGACGACGGGAGGTTACCTTGTGTGAGGCGCCGCCTTAAGATGCCGTCCTGTGGCGCAGCCTTGAGATGCTCCGGCTACGCGCAGTTGACGGCCGGGCTGGGCCGCGGGACCACCCTGTGGGTGCCGGTGTCTGTCATGCATGTTTCCCTCACGGCTGTTTCCCTCACGACTGCATCCCTTGCGAATGTGTCGCTGGTGCCGGGGTCGCTGGAGCCGGGGTCCATGGTGACGAGGGCAGGGGCGATGATCGGCTCGGTTTCGACAACCGCTGCCTCCGTCCGGGAGCGCATCCGCAGCAAGGCCACCGCTGAGATGAGGAACCACGCCACGTTGGTTACCACCGAAGGCCAAGCTCCATGGAGAGTGCCGTTGATGATGAAGGCGCAAGAGCCAAACAGGTTCACGGCCTGGAAGGTGCTGCCCGGCTTGATCCACCCCATGGACACCGTCATGTAGGCGCAGAGCATCGCCGCCGCACCGGCCCAACCGGTAATTTCCCACAGCAGTTCCATCGGAGGTCCTCTCATGTCCGGGCAGCCTGAAGTGGCCGGGTGATGAATGATTCAAGGGGTGTTTCTGCCGAATGCAGAGACCGCGCCTTCAGAGCGAAGTGCGGCTATGCACTAAATTCTGGACGATAGGAACCTTTAGTTCAATTGCATTATTCTGAAGCCCGTATTTAGAATCTCTGAACATGGAAATGGACCCTCGCCGCCTGCTCGTGCTCCTCGCCGTCGCCCGTACGGGAGGGGTCCTCGCTGCTGCCGACGAACTGCGGATCACGCCGTCCGCGGTGTCGCAGCAGCTGACGAAATTGGAAAACGAGGCAGGCCAGGCGTTGCTCCTGAGAACCCCCAAGGGTTCGGTGCTGACACCCGCCGGATTGGCCATGGCGGAGGCGGGGGAGGAAATAGAACGTGCGCTGAACGTAGCGCGATCCCGGATGCAGGGACAGGCCGAAGTAGCCGGCGTTGTCCGGGTAGGCGGATTCACCAGCTTCATGCGCACGGTGGTGATCCCGCGTCTTCCGGAATGGCGTGCCCAGTACCCCCAGCTGCAGATCCAGCTGGTTGAGGATGGCTTCCCGGCGCTTATGCGGCTTTTCCGCCAGCGCCAACTGGACGCGGTGGTGGTTGAGCAGGATTCCACCACCTCGGACCAGCGTCCCCTGGCCGCCGGGATGGTGGAAGAACCACTGCTGGATGAGCCGTGGAAGTTGGTAGTGCCGGCGGGGTCCCTGCTCAGCACGGACAACCTCGACCTGAGCCGCCTGCCCCTTCCTTGGCTGGGTGTTGAGCCGTCCGCAGCCAACATCGCCGTGCTCGGTCGCCTGCGCCATTCCACAGGTGCCCACATCGAGACGATTCACCAGTACCAGGACACACTGACTGCCTTGGCGCTGGTTGCTGCCGGGGAAGGTGTTGCGATTGTGCCCACTTTGGCGCTGACGGGCGTGGTCCAGGACCAGGTGGACATCCTGGACGTTCCCGGATTGGGTACACGCCACATTGCTCTGCGGCGCTTTGACCGGCGGAGACCGACCAGCCTTCCTGTTGATACGGTGGCCCGGCTCCTGCGTGAATCGGCGGCAGCGTTCGATACCCGCTCCGGATCCTGACCGGTCCCGCCGCTTCAAGCGGGCGGGACCAGTCAGCTTTCGGCTAGTTCAGGGCGGGGGTATCCGTGGGAATGACGCCGGAGCCGTATAGGTCCGAGGCCAGATCCTGAAGGGCCCGGAGGGCAACCCGCTGGGTGAACGGGCCGTAGGACACCCGGGCTACGCCGAGTTCCTGGAGCTCGGCCGCCGGCAACGCTCCAGGTGCACCGATCACGGAGAGCTTCCCGTGGCCGAGGCCCTCAACGAGTGGCTCGATGACCTCACGATTCAGTGCGCCGGGAACGAAAACCAGCGCAGCGCCGGCGTCGAGGAAGGCGCGGCCCCTGGCGATCGCGTCCTCGATGCTGTCCTTGATGGGACGGTCACCTCCACGGACGATCGCGTCTGTGCGTGCGTTCAGCTGGAACGGAATACCCTCGGCGTTGGCGGCGTCAATGATCGCCTTGACGCGGGCAACCGCTTCGTCGAACGGCCGCAGGCGGTCCTCAACGTTGGCGCCCACCACTCCGATGCCAATCGCCCTCCGGATGGTCTCGGCAGGGTCCTCATATCCGTCGTCGAGGTCTGCAGTGACGGGGACGTCCACAGCCTTGACGATCCTCTCCACACCGCTGAGCGCCACATCCAAAGGCATGGTTCCATCCGCGTATCCAAAAGCCGCGGCGATGGAGTGGCCTGCGGTGGCGATGGCTTTCGTCTGCGGCAGGGCGGCCACCGTAGTGGCACTGACCGCATCCCAAACATTGACGACACTCAGGATTTCCGGCGCTTCATGCAGGGCCTTCAGTTGTTCTGCGCGTGCAGTCGTGGTTGCTTCAGTCATGGTTTTCTCCGTCATCCTCGGTAGGGAGTTGGTGCCAGGTTCAGCCTAAACGCAACGCATCCGCTCCCGGCAAGTCCAGCCGGATGTCCGTCATCAAAGGTAAGTCCGCACTGGACGTCCCCGCATGGACGTGAAAAACCCCGGGCTCAAGGGACCAGGCGCCGGCGGCGGTATCCCAGTGCTCGAACAGACGACGCGGAACCGTCATGGAGACCGTCGTTTCCGCGCCCGCCGGCAGCTCGGACACGGCCGCTCCCGCGAACCACAGGGCCGCCCTTTCCACCTGGCTCTGCCTCCGGGATAGGTAAAGCTGCACCACTTCGCGGGACGCCCGCCCAGAGTGGTTCCTGAGCTGGACGGTCACAGCCACGCCTTCTTCCTGCTCGCGGGCTTCCAGTTCCGACAAGCTCCAGCTTCCGTAGCCCAGGCCGTGCCCGAACGCGTAGGCAGGTGCGGTTTCCGCTGCTGCGCGGTAGCCGATGGCGAGCCCTTCGCGATAAACCACATCGCCATCCTGCGGCTGCGGCGACGGCAGTCCCTCTTCGCTGGACGGGAAGGTGACCGGCAACCTGCCACCGGGCTCCGCGGCACCGGTCAGGACGTCAGCCACAGCCCAGCCCATTTCCTGGCCGCCGAACCAGGTGAGGAGGATGGCATCCACCTGGTCACGCCACGGCAGGAGCACAGGCGCCCCGGAATTGACCACCACGATGGTCCGTGCGTTCACAGCAGCCACCGCTGACACCAGTTCGTCCTGCCGGCCCGGCAAGGAGAGGGTGGTCCGGTCAAAGCCCTCGGCCTCGTCTTCGGAGCCCGTCCCAACAAAGACCACGGCGTAATCCGCGTCCCGGGCAGAGTCCACGGCCTCTGCGATGAGACGGTCGGCGTCGGGTGCTGCTGAATCAAAGCCCAAACGGAGCGAGGCCACAGTCCGCTGCGCGGGCGTGTAGGTGAAGATCACGTCCACCGCCTGGCCCGGTGCCATGGCGAGGTCAATCAGTGCTTGCGGCGGCAGGGACATGCCCACCACGGCATCGGCATTAATAGGGATGAGCTCGCCATCGAACCGGGTCTCCCCATCAACGGTCACGTGCGCGTGGCCCACGCCCGCTGCAGCGAACACGTAATCGCCCGGGGTGCCGGCGGTGAGGCGTGTGGTGGCCCGAATGGCTTTGACTTCGTCCTCCGGAACGCCGTCGGGGTAGCCCATACCGTAGGTAAGAGTGTCGCAGCGGTCGCGTGTTTCGCTGCCCAGCGTGCGGCCTTCCTGGTCCAGGAATTCAATGAGGGCCACGCCGTGGCCTCCCGGCGCGGAGCCGTTCGCAGCGGAAAGGGTCTTCACCAACGTGGTGGGGCGGACGCCTTCGCTGTAATGGAACAGGGTGTCCGGCATGGCCACGCGCAGCGCTTCCAGCGGCGGCACGGTGCGGGGGGCGATGACCGCAGCGCTGCCGCCACCGTTGGTTCTGGGCACCACAGCGGCAGGACCGACGACGGCGATCTTCCGTGCCGTCGTCGTCAACGGTAACGCCTGGTGCTCGTTACGCAGCAACACCATGCCCTTGGCTCCGGTGTCACGCAGCAGACGGCGTATCCCGGGTGATTCCGCCGACGGCGGCGTGGGGAGGGCTTCAAGGTCAACGAGTGGCTCGATGCCATCGAGGGCTCCGAGGCGGGCGGCCAGCCGCAGCAGCCGGAGCACCTTGTTGTCGATGGCCGCCTCCGGGACCCGGCCCTGGCGCACGGCGTCCACGAGGCCTGCGGCCCACACGGTCTTGGGGCCGGGCATCGCAAGGTCGGTACCACCCAGCGCCGTCGACTCCACGGTCCGGATGGCTCCCCAGTCGGAAACCACCAAACCGTCGAATCCCCACTCACGCTCCAAAACCTCCGTCACGAGGTCCGACTCAACGGCCGGTGTGCCGTTCACCCGGTTGTAGGAGGACATGATGCCGAGGCCGCCGGCGTTGACGATCGCTTCGAACGGGGCCAGATATGCCTCCCGCAGTACATGCTCCGGGACCACCGAGTTCGAATTCAGCCTGTCCGTTTCGGCCTCGTTCGCAATGAAATGTTTGGCTGTGGTGGCTGGGCCTTCGGCCTGGATTCCCCGGACCATGGCCGCGCCCATGATGGCCGTGAGGTGCGGGTCCTCGCTGAACGCTTCGAAGTGTCTTCC
The DNA here is from genome assembly GCF_014647595.1 of Paenarthrobacter histidinolovorans. Classification (GTDB taxonomy): domain Bacteria; phylum Actinomycetota; class Actinomycetes; order Actinomycetales; family Micrococcaceae; genus Arthrobacter; species Arthrobacter histidinolovorans. Next base: position 287,925 of record NZ_BMPM01000005.1, read on the forward strand.
GCCGTAGGGGGTTCGCTGAAGATTGACCACCGGCCCCAGGACCACGTCCACACCCTTGCGCCGGGCTTCCGCGCCGATCACGCTACCCATGGACAACGCCACGCTGGGGTCGAACGTCGCTGCTATGGCCGTCGCCGAGGGGATGTTGATGGACGTGTCCGTTTCGGTCCACCGCACGCCGCGGATTCCCACGGTTCCGTCGGAGAGAATCAAGGATCGTAGCCCGATCGATTCGTCGGCGTAGGTGCTCCAGTGGTCCTTGCCGGACAAGAGACGCACTTTGGCTTCCAGGTCCAGGCGGGCGAGCCGGGAGGTGAGCTCCTGCTCGAGCAGCTCGGAAGGGGGAACAGGATTTGCACGCATGGACGGCACCTTTCGCAATATGCTGTCGGCCGCTGCACGAGGTTAAACCGGGGTGCGTGGCGGCATCAGGCCCGGTGGGGTTCGCGATGTTTTGACCGCTGCGAGCAGGCCCACCGGATGGATTGCGTCTGCCTACGTTCGCCACAAATTTACAGCATCTGCGGTCCGGGGCGCCAGATCCTGGCTACCCCCTGTGTGACGCCCGCTTCGTTGCCAATGCCAGGAACGCCGCCATCAGGAGGATCGCGGCACTGGCCAGGAAAGTGCTTTCAAAACCAAGCGAATCGAACAGGACCCCGCCAACCGTGGAGCCCAGGGCGATGCAGGTCTGGACGACTGCCACCATGAGCCCACCGCCTTGTTCGGCGTTGTGTGGCATCGCCTGCGCCACCCAGCTCCACCAGCCCACCGGAGCAGACGTTCCCAACAGCCCCCAGAAACCCAACAGGACAACGACGACAGCGAACACGCCACCGAACGGAATCAATGCCACCGCCACCAGGGCCATGATGACGGGGATAACCACGAGTGTCCGGTACAGGCCGGATCCCAGGAACCGGCCGATGAGCATGGTTCCGGCGAACCCGGACACGCCCATCACCAGCAACACCAGGGACACCACCGGACCGTCAATGTGGGTCACAGTTTCCAGGAAAGGCCGTACGTAGGTGAAGAGGATGAACTGGCCCATGAAGAAGCTCCCGCAGGCGGCCATGCCCCATGCGACAGTCCGGTCCTTGAAAGCGGTGAAGATTCGGAGGATGTCACGGGCCTTTGTCCTGCTGACCGGCGCTGCGAGGGACGGCAAGGAAATCCACAGCCACACCACACAAACCGCAGAGACCGGCACCAGGCAAAGAAACGCTCCCCGCCAGCCGATGAACGAGCCCAGATAACTGCCAAGCGGCGCCGCCAGGACGGTGGCCAGTGCGTTGCCGCCGTTGACGATCGCCAGCGCGCGGGGGACCTGCGGCGGGGCGACCAGCCGTATGGCGGTGGCAGCGGACATGGACCAGAAACCGCCGATCACAACACCAATGGATGCCCGGCCCAGCATGAATGGCAGGTACCCCGGGGCCAAGGCGATCAGGGCCCCGGAGGCCCCCATCAGCACGGTCAGCCCGATCAACAGCGTGCGCCGGTCCAGGCGGCCCGCCAGCGTGGAAACCGAAAGGCTGGTGAGGACGGCAAACAATCCGGAGATAGCGATTCCCTGGCCAACCAGTCCCTCGGAAACCTGCAGGTCCGCGGCCATCGGAGTGAGCAGGCTGACAGGCATGAATTCGGATGCCACCACGGCAAACGCTCCAAATGACATGGCGAAGACACCACCCCATCGGCTCACGGGCTGTGGGGTGTCCTTGGGTGCGCCGGGCGCGGCGGTACGCGTATCTGCTGACATGGTTTGGCCTCTCAGATGAACAACTGGATCCATCGGACCATGGTTCGGCGGACAGGTGGGAGGGCCCGTTTATACGGGTTCCAACAGAACCTCTCACCACAAGCAATGGGCGTCGTAACGTGGAGGGCATGGACAATCGGTCGGAGGTGCGGGAGTTCCTGATGTCCCGCCGCGCACGCATTACCCCGGAGCAGGCAGGCATCGAAGCTTTCGGCATCCGACGCCGGGTGACCGGCCTGCGGCGCGATGAAGTAGCGCGGCTTGCGGGCGTCAGTATCGACTACTACATCCGGTTGGAGCGGGGAAACCTCTCCGGCGTATCGGACAGTGTCCTGGACGCTATCGGTGGGGCACTGCAGCTCGACCGAGCGGAGCTCGACCACCTCTACGACCTCGCACGGACAGCCAACCGGGGTGGGCGGACGACCGTGAAGAAGGCAGCCCGCACGATCGATCCCGCCCTGCAGTATTTTCTGGACTCCATCACGGGCGCACCGGCCCTGATCTCCAACAACCGCATGGATGTGGTTGCGGCGAATGCGCTGGGTTACGCCATGTACTTCGACCTCTTCCGGAGCACGGCGGGGCCCGCAAACCATTCCCGGTTCATCTTCCTGGATCCCCGGGGACGGGAGTTCTACCCTGACTGGAACCGTGCCGCGAACACCAACGTGGAAATCCTGCGCCGCCACGCCGGCCGCTTCCCCCATGACAAGGCAATCGCCGAACTCGTGGGTGAGCTCTCCATGCGGAGCGAGGAGTTCCGGACCCTGTGGGCTGCCCATAACGTCCGGCGGCACCGCTCGGGAATGAAAACCTTCCAGCACCCGGTGGTTGGATCGCTCGAACTGACCTACCAGCAGCTCGAACTCGACGAGGATACGGGCCTTCACGTCACCGTCTACCCGGCCGTCCCGGGGAGTGCCAGCGAGGAAGGCTTGAAACTCCTGGCGTCCTGGGCGGCTACCGAAAACGTCGTCGAGAAAGCCACCTCAAACACGCCCTGAGTCACAAAGGAGCAAGACATGAAATATACGAAAAGCGGGAACCAGACAGCAGCCGGTCCCAAGGAATGGTTCACCGGAACTGTCCAGATCGACGGCATCAGGAACCCGGATGAGCAATCAGCCATCGGCTGCGCCCACGTCCGTTTCGCGCCCGGTGCACGGACTGCCTGGCACCACCACCCCAAGGGACAAACCCTGTATGTCACCGACGGAATAGGGCTGGTTGCACGCAGGGGCGGGCACATCCAGGAGATCCGTCCGGGTGACGTCGTTTACATCGAGCCCGGCGAAGAACACTGGCATGGCGCCACTTCGGACCGCTTCATGGCACACATTGCCATGCAGGAAGCGGACCAGGACGGCCAGGTCGTGACCTGGCTGGAACACGTCACGGACCAGGACTACGGCGCCTGACGAGTTCTTTCCTGGCATAACCGCCGCTGCGGCTGCGGTCCTTCGCCGCGTCGTGTCCCGCCGATTCTCCTGCTGGCCCTTAGGCTGGCCGGTGAATGGGGGATTCGATGTTGGATTTGTTGAGCATGAAACTTGCTCTTGCTGTTGTGACGTTGACGCTGTGGGTGCTTTTCCTGGGCTCTTACCGGAGGACCCGCTCGCTCTACAGCGCGTACTGGTGCGCTGCACTGGGCTGCTGGTTGGCGGGGAACGTGGCGTACTGGTTGAAGGAAACCGACTGGGGATGGGCATCCAGCCCCCTGGGCAATGCGCTTTCTGTCGCGGGTGCTTTCGGTGTCTGGGCGGGGTTCCGCTCCTTGCGGAACCTGGGGACGCCGTTGTGGCTGTTGTTTGCCGCTCCGGCGGTTACGGCCTCGGCGACCGTTATTGAAACCGATCCCGACGGCGCGTGGCAGGGCGGGTTGGTGTATTTCGCTTTGATGGCCACCGGAATGGCGCTCGCCGCCCGGGAACTGGCCTTGCTGAAGTCGCGGGCCTCGCAAGCACACAGGCCGCTGCTGGTTGTCGCTGCTGTCCTGGTGGCCTATTTCGGTTGTCGCATTGTGGTCTATGCCGTAGCCGGGCCGGACAGTGGGGTGCTGCATTCCTACTTCAGCCCGGCCGTGACGTGTTTGCTGCTGATCATGTTGCTGGTCCTGGTTTCATTCAGCATGACCGCGCTCAACAACCACCAGCTCATCACGAGGCTCAATGAACGCGCTACGCGTGACGGCTTAACCGGCTTGCTGAATCGCGAGGCATTCATGGAATTGGCTGGGCAGGAGCTCGCTGCCCTGCAAACGGCAGGAAGGTCGGCGGCCGTTGTCCTGGCCGACCTTGATCACTTCAAGTCCGTGAACGATACCCACGGGCACGCTGCGGGGGACGCTGCCATCCGGGCGTTTGCCATCGCCTGCAAGGGATCCTTGCGCCGGACCGACCTGGTGGGCCGATACGGAGGGGAGGAGTTTGTCATCTTCCTCCCGGGCGCCGACGAGGTCGCGGCGGAGGCCATCACTACCGAGATCAGCCGGCGCCTGGCAGCTGCACCGGCACCTGATGGGCTGGAATTTCCCACTGTCAGCTACGGGATTTCTTCTACTCCCATTGCCGGGTCAACGCTGGCGCAATTGATCCACACAGCCGACGGGGCCCTTTACCAAGCCAAAGCAGCCGGAAGGAACCGGGCTTTCACGGCACAATGACGTTGCCCGCCCGGCCACTCCCTCGGCCCGGCTCTGCTGACCGCACAGCCCGCTAAGGGGAGAAGGGGTGTACGAATCCCAAGGTTGCCCGTCCTTCCTCGTCAATGGGGTGGCCCAAGTGCTTGCTCATTCGAAACACGACGCTCCTGTCCACAATCCTGGCGCTCGGAACGGCAGCTTCAAGCGCGGCCTCAAAGCGCATGACGTCGGTCATCTCCCGCAGCCACACGGCAACGACGAGGTTGTATTGACTTGCTACGGCGAGAGCTGTCCGAGCTTCGGGAATCTGGGCCATCAGGCCACGCATTTGCTGAATGTGCTTGGCGGCGGTGCGCACAAAGTACCAGGCGTAGACGGGCCAGCCCGTAACGGTGCGGGCCACGTCCGTTCGTATCCGAAGGCGGCCATCCGACCTCAGCCGGGCCAGTCCGTCAGAAACGCGTTGTTCGCTGAGTCCGTGTTCGGCTGCGATACGGCTTACCGGACGACGCCCATCCTCCATCAGGCAGTGCCGGAGCGCTGCCTCGACGTCGGGGTGCACGGTCCGTGGGGCGCGGGCCCTTGGCGGTTTCGGCTTCCCGACTCTGCTGGCTTCGCCGGGAGTGAGCGCCCGCAACCTCCAATCGGAGGCTTCCATGATCAGTTCGGTCACCAGGTGGGTCTGTGTGTTCCGGACTCCGTCGAGTGCACCGATTTGATTGGTCACCACGTCCCAAATGGCCAGCGGGTTGTCTCCGAGCACTGTGGCCAGCAAGTCCCGGCCACCTGAGGTGTGGTCGAGCGTCATGATGGCCGGAATCCTGGTCAGCTCCCGGGCCACCTGGCCTGTGTGTTGCGGCATGCAGGTGATATCCACCAGGGCAGTGGCACCGCCGGGAAAGATTCCGGTGACCCAGGCGAGTCCCCGTTCACGAAGCTGCTCCCAGCGCCGGGCAAGCGTCACGGCGTCCACGCCAATCACCGGAGCCAGCTCACTCCACGGAGCCCTGCCCTCGATCTGCAAAGCATGGATGATGCGCTCATCAAGAGGGTCCAGCATGTATTCCTGCATGAAGAAAACGATATACAGGGAAAGCTTCAATTTCATCCAATGGAAACACGGCACTTCCATCATGGTGTGATCCCGTTCACTTCTCATCACATCGGAGCGCACATGCGTACAACTGTGCAGAAATCCACAGCTGCCGGAGCCGTTGGCTTCCTGGTTGTCATGGAGCTTGGCAGCGGCATCCTGCAAGGCTGGTTGAGTCCCTTGTTTTCCTCGATTGGCGAACACCACGGCGTCTCGGCAGCCTCGCTCAACTGGATCAGTGCCGCCTACCTGCTGGCGACGGTCCTGGTTGTCCCCCTCCTTTCCAAGCTCGGTGACATCCACGGCCATAAACGCATCCTCATGATCGCCACCGCAATCGTTGCGGCGGCGTCGGTCCTGGTTGCCTTCGCGCCGAACTTCGAACTGTTCCTGCTGGGCCGGGCCATCCAGGCTCCGCTTGCCGTGTTCCTGCCGCTTGAATTCGCCATCGTCCACCAACGCGACTCCGAGCGCTCAGGCCGGAGCATCGGCAGACTCGTCGCGGCGCTTACCCTCGGCGCCACGATCGGCGGTCTCCTGTCCGGTATTGTCCTGGACACCGTTGGCAGCCTCCCCCTGACCTTATTGCTCCCTGCAATCTTCATGGCCTTGTGCATCCCGGGCATCGCCGTCTTCGTCAAGGAATCTCCCATCCGCAGCAAGGGCAAGGTGGACTACCTCGGCGCTGTACTTCTGGGCGGTGGCTTAGTAGCGGTTCTTGGCGGCGCGTCAAACCTCGCCACCTGGCCTCCGCTGGCGGTTGGTGCATCAATGCTGGTGGGCGGTGTCCTGCTTGTGGCTTGGGTAATTTCCGCTCGCCGAGTGGAGCACCCACTGGTGGACCTCAACATGCTGCTTCGAGGAGGCATCGGCCTGCCCATCCTGGTTGCTTTCCTGTTCGGTGCGCAGCTGTTTGGAGCCCAGGCACCCATTTCTGTCTATCTCCGTTCGGATCCTGCGACCCTGGGATTCGGCTTCGGTGCCGCTGCGTCCGCTGCGGGGATCCTGCTTAGCATCATGGCGTTGTCGGCCTTCCTTGGAGCAACCTTCGCGGACCGGGTATCCCGCAGTCTGGGCGGCCCCCGAACGGTCGCCTTCGGCGGCTTCCTGGGAGCCGTGGCCTACGTGCTCATGATCCTGGCGCCCGGCACCTTGGTCACTTTCACGGTGTGGTTGGTAGTGGCCGGCCTTGGCACAGGCGTGGTCAGCGGGACCCTCCCCACGCTGGTGGTGCAGCGTGCGGCTTCCGATTCCGTGGGCATCGCTTCCGGTTTGTACAACACGGCCCGCACCGCGGCAGGTGGAGTGGCCGGTGCACTTTTTGCCCTGTTGATGTCAGCCCTTGCCACCCCTGCAGCATCAGGCACCCGCGTCTCCACGCAAGTGTCCTTCCACGCCGTTTGGTGGATTTGCGCCGGGCTAAGCGTCCTCTTCGCAGTGGCGGTGCTTTTCATCCGGCAGGCAAAAGCGGTGCCCGAAACGCCCACCCAGGACCGCGGGGATCCCGTGGCCACCGCCGAACTCGAACCAGCCCAGTGAGCTCCAGCAGCCGCTGAACCCCACTGACAACCAGAGAAGGAAAAGACCATGACCATATCCATCGACATCACGTCCAAGGAAACCCTGCGTGACGCCGTACGCGAGGCTGCGTCCGCCGTCGTACCTACCGTCCTGGAACTCAGCCACAAAGTGCACGCGCTGGCAGAGATTTCCTGGGAGGAACACGAGTCTGCGGCGGCCGTGGCCGCTGTCCTGCGCGACGGCGGCTTCGATGTCACCGAACGCGCTTACGGAATTCCGACGGCGGTCGAGGCAACGTACGGTGCCGGCGAACTGACTGTGGTGATCTGCGCCGAATACGACGCCCTGCCTGAAGTAGGGCACGCCTGCGGGCACAACATCATCGCGGCGGCCGGCGTCGGTGCGGCCTTGGCGCTCAAGCCCGTGGCCGATGCTGCGGGGTTGCGCATCAAAGTCCTCGGAACTCCCGCCGAAGAGCACGGCGGCGGCAAGGTCTCCCTCCTGCAGGCCGGTGCGTGGGAGGACGCCGCCTTTTCGCTGATGGTGCATGGCATGACCGGGACGGAACGCAGCGCCAAGGCATTCAGCATGGCCGCTGTGGAACGGTTCGAAGTGAACTACAAAGGCAGCGAGGCCCACGCTGCTGGAGCCCCGGACAAAGCCATCAACGCCGGTGCCGCTGCAAGCCTGGCGTTGATGAACCTGGCCGTCCTGCGTCAGCACCTTCCCGAAAATGCGAACACAAACGCCTTCATATCCCACGGAGGCGGGGCTACCAACGTCATTGCCGGAGACTCAACGGTCCAGGTGGAAGTGCGCGCAGGGGATGTTGACGTGTGGCGGGATCTCAAACGCCGGGTCCTTGCTTGCTTTGAAGGCGCGGCGATCGCCACGGGATGCACCTGGACCCACCGGCAGACCGAGCATCCCTACGCCCCGATCGACACGCACGGCGGACTGGGTGATCTGTGGGACGCCAACATGGAAGGCATTGGACGACCGGTGGACCACACTCCGGTCTTCGGCGGCGGTTCCTCGGACATGGGCAACGTGTCGCAGGTGCTTCCTTCCGTTCACGGCATGGTGGTGGTCCGCAACAGCACCGCCGTCCCGCACCACCCGGATTTCACAGCCGATGCCATCACCCCTGAAGCCGACGACGCCGTGGTGGATGGCGCCATGGTTATTGCCTTGACGGTGTTGGACGCCGCATTGGATCCGCAGCTCCGCGCTGAATTGCTGGAACTGCAGGCCGCACGCGAGCCGGGGGCCACGACCGTAACTTTGCAGGCATAAGAGTCTGTAGCGCCCGCGGCACCGTACGGCGGTGCCGCGGGCGCGCTTCTCAGCAGTTCTGAGCGCCCTTCAGCGCAGATAACCAATACTGTGCCCCGCGATTGTCCACATAGCTCCAAAAAGCCATTGCCCTGCCCACCCCGCGATGGTTCGATGGGACTCATGGCTACCGCAGAAAGTTATGTCCTGGCGATCGGGACCAAGAAAGGCCTGTGGCTGGCGACCAGCCCGGACCGAAAAGAATGGTCCCTCTCCGGTCCGCACTTCCTGATGAGCGAGATACCCAGCATCGGGATAGACACGCGGGACGGCAAAACACGGATCATGGTGGGTGTCCGGTCAGAGCACTGGGGTCCCACCGTGGCACATTCAGACGACCTCGGCGCCACCTGGACCGAGCCCGAGCAAGGCGCCATCAAATTCCCGGACGGCACTGACGCCGCTTTGGAACGGGTCTGGCAGATCTACCCCGACGCCGACTCCCGACCGGGCGTGGTGTGGGCCGGTTGCGAGCCAATTTCCGTGTGGAAATCCACCGACGGCGGCGAGCACTTCGAGCTGAACCGCGGACTATGGGACCACCCCCACCGCAGCGAATGGGGTGCGGGCTACGGCGGCGCGGCGGCACACTCGATCGTGGTGGATCCATCCGGCGAGAAGGTCCACATCGCCATGAGTACGGGCGGCGTCTACAGGTCCCTCGACGGCGGAGCCTCCTGGGAGCCCCGGAACAAGGGCATTTCGGCGTACTTCATGCCCGACCCCAATCCCGAGTTCGGCCAGTGCGTCCACAAGATCGCGGCCGATGCTGCCGTCGAAGGCCGGCTGTACGCGCAGAATCATCACGGCGTGTACCGGACGGACGACAACGGCGAGAACTGGGACTCCATCGCAGAAGGGCTGCCCGCCGACTTCGGCTTTGTCATGCTCACACATCCGCGCCGGGAAGGCACGGCCTGGGTCATTCCGTTGAAGGCAGACGGCGAACGTATTCCACCAGGCAGCAAACTCAGCGTCCACCGCACAAGTGACGCGGGCAAAACGTGGAAAGAACTCCACACAGGCCTGCCGGATCACGAATACAACGCGGTGCTCCGCGATGCGGCCTCCGTCGATACCGCCGAGCCCGTTGGCGTGTACTTCGGAACCCGCGGTGGTTCCGTCTATGCCAGCGCCGACGAGGGCGAGACCTTCAACGAAGTGGTCTCGCACCTGCCGGACGTGCTCTGCGTTCGTGCGGCGGTCGTTGTTGGAAGCGACGCCGGAGCAGCGGCCGCCGTCGAACAATCGGCAGTCAGCGCTCCGGTACCTGGTTAGGTCCGTTGTGGCTGACTTTACGGTCCTGTTGCCTGGTGTCCTGCAGCCGCTCGTCGGCGGACAGTCCTATCTGACTGCGTCCGCCGACGGTGCTGTGACCGTTAGACAGTTGTTGGACTCGGTGACCGGAGATTATCCGGTCCTGGCCAGGCGTTTGCGTGATGAAACCGGGGCGCTGCGCCGTTTCGTGAATATTTACGTTAACGGTGACGAGGTCCGGCGTTTGAATGGTCTTGATACGGAAGTTGCGGCGGGCCAGGAGGTCTTGATTGTCCAGTCCGTGGCCGGCGGTTGAGGGGCGATGGGAGTCCAGCCTGGTCTCCAGGAGAGACGGTTCAGGCGACGCGCCAAACACTGCATTCGTCGGTATTGATGGCTTTCCTCATCCCGGAGGCGTGATCCATGATCCAGACGACGCCGATTCCCGGGGCCGTTTCCTGGACGCGTCCACGACGTATGACCACGTCGTCGTAAGCGGGCCCAACCGACAGGCGGGCCTCGATCTCGTCTCCGCGGTGGAGCTGGCTGATCGCGCGTATACGTGTTGTGTGAGTGGTTACTTCCTTCAGCATGGTGTCCTCCTGGCTGGAGCTGGTGCCTGCACTTGCCGGCTATTCCAGTGTGGCGGGGCAATGTTGCCACGGTATTTCGGCGTGGTTAGGGCCCGGTAAGCATTCCGGGATGGTTGCGTTTCCGTGGATGGGCGCGGGCCGCCGCGACGGGTGGCGACAAGACGCGCCCGCCTGAAGTCCGGCGCCTCCGCTGGCCAGTGCCGACGCGGTTGTAGCCTGATCTCGGTTACTGAGATGTACAGCGACCACAGGCTCCGTCCTCCCGGGAGAACCAATGGGTGTTTTACGGCGATCGCTCGCGCTGTCCACAGGCTTGGTGGTATTTACCGCCGGCCTGTTTTTTGTCCAGGCCCCTGCCACGGCAGTACCTCTTCCCGGGCCTGATAATCCGAACGTCCAATTCGTTGAGGGCACGCCGCACTCGGAGCATGTTTTCGAGGCGCCGCTCCCGGAAACCACCCAACCCACCAAGGGCAAGGCCGACGTCGAGTCCCTGCTCCGTGACGGGGCTGCCGCAGCCGGCCCGGGCGGCACCATCAACGTCCGGCTGGTCACTGCGAAACTGGCGGACAACACCAACCCGGTTTCCATGACGGACGCTGAAAAAGCGGTGGTGTCCACCAGCAACTACTGGAAAGCCATGACGGCCGACAAGCTGTCCATGACGGTGGCCAGCAAAGTTGCCGGGCATCAGTCCAAAGCCCGTTCCACGGACAGTTACAGCACCATCATCTCCACCATCACCGGCGAGCTGAACTGGACAGCGAGCCCGTACACGGCATTGGTCATCTTCATTCCCACGTCCACGTTGTCCGGCAACGCCCTGGGCGCCGGGTACAGCAGCGGCAGCTACAGCGGTCGCGTGCTCCTGCCGCAGATCAGCAGCTTCACCAACAACGTGATGAGCCACGAGTTCGGGCACGTCATTGGCCTGATGCACGCAGACGCGCTGCAGTGCGGCAGCGGAGTGTCCGACGTTGGGGTCAACAGCAACGGCCAGTTCACCGATCCGTCCTGCTACATCCGCGAGTACGGCGACACCACCGACATCATGGGTGCTGCCCAGTACGCATTGCCGGTTGTCAGTTCCACGTTCTGGGACTACGCGGGTCTTGGCCGCGGGGATGAGATCCGGGACGTGGGCATCGCAACGGGTTCCAAGAGCTACACACTCAAGCCGTGGGGCGGCACCGAAGCCCAGCGTGCCATCAAATTTACCGATCCCGTCAGCAAAGAGGTCTATTACGTGGAGCTGCGGGAACCTGCCGGCTATGACAATTACCTGGGAACAGCCGGTAAACCCGGAAACATGGGCGTAAAGGTCGTCCAGCGCGGTGGGGCCACCATCGCTTCTTCGCTGATCCTGATGCCCTCCACCAAGCCCTTCTCCGACCCTTGGTACGCCAGCAACCACGCCTGGCAGGCCGGCAGCACGTTCACCACGTACACCGGTACGCAGGTGACCATGAATTCGGTATCTTCGACGTCGGCCACCATCACCATCACGGCTGACCCGCGGCTCACCGCCAAGATCCGCTTCTCGACGGGCGATTTCGACGGCGACGGTCTGGCCGATGTCTTCTCCCGCGAGCCCGACGGCTCCTTGATGCTGTACTCCGGGTTGCCGGGCAACAGGCTCGACAATCCGCGCCAGGTGGGCTCCGGATGGAACATTTTCGATGCCATGACCGGCCTGGCGGATTTCGACGGAGACGGTCGAAGTGACATCCTGACCCGCACCAGCGACGGTGTCCTCTGGCTGTACCCGGGCGACGGAAACGGCGGTTTCCTCGCCAAACGGCAGATCGGTTCCGGTTGGCAGGGCTTCACGAACCTCATTGGTGTGGGCGATTTCGACGGCGACGCCCGCCTCGACGTCATGGCGACCAAGCCGGACGGCAGCCTGTGGCTTTACCCAAGCGATGGCCAGGGTGGTTTCCGTACGTGGTCGCAGATTGGCTCGGGCTGGAACGGTTTCACCAGCATCACATCTGATGGCTCCTTTGGTGGCGCCGGGGCCGGGCTGCTGGCGCGGACAAGCGACGGCACCCTCTATCTTTATCCCGGCAACGGCTGGGGTGGCTTCGTGCCGCGCGTTGCTATCGGCAGCGGTTGGAACGCCCTGGGCGACATCGTGAGCGGTCAGGACTTCACGGGTGACAAGAAATCGGACGTCCTGACGGTGACGTCCGCGGGATCCATGCGCCTCTACCCGGGCAGCGGCTCCGGTTTTGCCGAACGCTTGGTCATTGGCGCCGGTTGGAACCAGTTCAGCCAGGTCTGGGAGGCAGGAGATTTCGACGGCGATGCTGTCGCGGACATCCTGGCGCGCGGTACTGACGGCGCGTTGTGGCTTTATCCGGGGAACGGTTCGGGCGGCTTCCTGCCCCGCGTTCAGGTGGGGTCGGGGTGGAATGCCTTCAACACTGTTGTGAGCGCCGGAGATTTCGACGGCGATGGCCACCCGGACTTGGTGGCACGGACAGCTGACGGCGTGCTCTGGTTGTATCCAACAGATGGCCGGGGCCAGTTCCTGCCCCGCAAGCAGATCGGCGTGGGCTGGCAGGGTTTCACTGAGCTGCTGGCTCCAGGCGATTTTTCGGGTGACGGCAAAGCGGATCTTGTGGCACGGGCCGCCAACGGCAGTTTGTGGCTCTACCCAGGCAATGGCGTGGGCGGTTTTCTTCCGTGGAAGCAGATCGGCACGGGGTGGGACATTTTTGATTCAGTAGTGCAGGGCGGGGACTTCAATGGCGATGGCCGGGAGGACATCATGGCCCGGGGAACTGACGGGGCCCTCTGGCTTTACCCCGGCAATGGCAGTGGCGGATTCCTGGCGCGGGTCGCCCTGGGCGCCGGCTGGAACACCTTCAGCTCGTTCGCTGCGCTCGGGACGGGATTCACTGGAACGGGCAACCCGTCCGTGGTGGGGGTTGCCGGAAACGGCGCGCTCTTCCTGTACACCGGAACCGGTCAGGGGAGTTTCCAGTCTGTGGTGCTGGATCCCCGGTAGGTTAAAAAGTGACGCTCCAGCCCTCAGGCTGGAGCGTCACGAAGGCGACGTGCTAGCGCAGGCCGAGTTCCGCCGTCGGGACCTTTGCTGATTCACGGGCCGTGGAGGCCGAGATGATGGCGATGAGGCAGACGATGGCCGTGAAGATGGACACCGGGACCCATCCACCGGGCTTGGTTCCGCCGATTGCGGTCACGATGGTCGGGGCGAAACCTGCTGCGAGGAAGCCGAGCTGAGTACCGATGGCCAGGCCCGAGAAGCGGACCTTGGTGCTGAACATTTCACCGTAGAACGACGGCCAGACGGCGTTTGCGGCGGCGTAACCGAGGGAGAAGTACACGACGGCGGCGAGGAACATCAGCGGGGTGGAGCCGGATTCGAAGCTCAGGAAGAAGAACGGTGTCATGATGGCGCTGGCCACGGCTCCGTAGATGAAGACGGGCTTCCGGCCGATCTTGTCGGCCAGTGTGCCGAAGAGCGGCTGGGTTCCCAAAGCCACAAGGTTTGCCACAACCACCAACCACAGCGTGATGGTGCTGTTCACGTGGGCAACGTCCTGGGCGTACTTGATGGCCAAGGTGCCGAAAACGGTGCTGACTGCGGCGATGAACGCGCAGCAGATCACGCGGAGGACGTCCTGCCAGTGGTGCTTGAGGAGGTCGGCGATGGGGAGCTTGGCAATCTGGTTGTTCTTCTGTGCCTCAGCGAATGCGGGAGGCTCGTGCAGGGTGCGGCGGATGAAGAAGGCAACCAGTACCACAACTGCGCTGAGCCAGAACGGAATACGCCAGCCGATGCCGTACTTGATGTCGTCCGGCAAAGCCACCACAGGAATGAAGACGAGTGCTGCCAAGATCTGGCCGCCCTGTGTTCCGGTGAGGGTCCACGAGGTGAAGAAGGAGCGGCGGTTGTCCGGAGCGTGCTCCAGGGTCATGGACGAGGCGCCGGCCTGCTCACCTGCAGCGGACAATCCCTGGCACAGGCGGGCAAGAACCAGCAGGATCGGTGCGCCCCAGCCGATGGTCTTGAAGTCCGGGAGGCAGCCGATCACAAAGGTTGATGCGCCCATGAGCACCAGGGTGAACATGAGGACCTTTTGCCGGCCGATCCGGTCACCGAAGTGGCCCAGGAATGCCGCCCCGATGGGCCGGGCAAGGTACGCAAAGCCGAACGTGGCAAAGGACATCACGGCCGCGTTGGTGTCTGCATCCGGGAAGAAGACGTGGGGGAAGATCAGGGCCGCGGCGGAGCCGAAGATGAAGAAGTCGTAGTACTCGACGGCGCTGCCCAGGAAGCTGGCGAGGGCTGCTTTCTTGGGTGTCCCTTTGGTTTCGGTGATGCCTGGCGTCGCTGACGGCATTGTTTGGCTCATTGGGTGTTCCTTCTGTGACGACGATGTCGCGGATAGAGCTTGGCGGGAGACCCAAGCGAGGTGCGGCTGGTCAATCCCTGAGTAAGTAACCACATGGTGAGAGCTACTTGCGTAATACAGCAATGATGACTGTGAGTGCGGTCACTTGTCAAGAGGTGTCACCACCATCTAGAAATAGCTCTCACTATGTGAGAGCATCGAGCTATGAGTGTGAAAGAGGACACAAAGACCGACATGGTCGGCAAGGCCCTGGGCCTGTTGGTATTGCTGGGAAACGAGCCCAAGGGTGCGAGTGCGGCGGATCTGGCCAGGAGTGCGGGGCTGCCGTTTAGCACCACGTACCGCCTGCTGGGCTCATTGACCCGCGACGGATTCGTTGACTACGAGCCGGACGGGCGGCGCTACCACTTGGGCTTGCGCGTTTTCCAACTTGGCCAGCGGGTGTCCAACCACCACGGCTTTGCAGCCACCGCATTGCCCGTCCTGCAACGGGTTACTGACATTACGCATGAAGCCACCATCCTGTCGGTGCGCGACGGCGACCATCACCTCACGGTCAACAAGGTGGATGGGCCCAAGACGTTCCGCGTCACCAGCGACCCCGGTCACCTGGGTGCGTTGCACACGACGTCGGTGGGCAAGGCTCTTGTTGCGTTCGAGGACGAGCCTGAGCGGAAGCGTCTCGTGGAAGATCTGCCGTTGGACCCGCTCACCGAGCACTCCATTACTGATCGGGACGTCTTCCGGGCGGAAATTGAGCAGGTCCGGCGTCAGGGCTACGCCGTGATGGACGAGGAAAACGAGATCGGCATGCGCGCCGTCGCCGTCCCGGTCCTGAATTCGCAGGGCCACGCCTTCGCCTCTCTGGCCACGGCTGTGCCGGTCTTCCGGCTCAGCATGGAGGAACTCATCGCCCATGTACCCACCTTGCAGGAGGCTGCGGCTGAACTCGCAGCCCGCCTGCCGCAGCGCTGACACCCATTGGGAGGCCCGGTTTGCGCCCCAAATCCCCGGAACGCCGCGCAGAGTGGGCCCCACAACGCACCCCCGCCCGTTGGGAGGCCCGGTTTGCGCCCCAAATCCCCGGAATGCCGCGCAGAGTGGGCCCCACAACGCACGTCGAAACACCCGGATGCTACTGAAATGTTCGCGATAAGAACAAGCGTGCGGAATATGAACACTTGTAGTAATCTAAATAACACCCGGCCATCGACGCCCCAGAAAACGTCAATGGCCGCGGTGCTGAAGTCAAAGGAGCTTTAGGATGAGCAACCGAGCCGAGTCCGTTCTGGTGGGCCTCGTTGGCGAAGGGGTCATGCCCTCGCTCACGCCGCCCATGCACGAACGCGAAGCCGATGTGCAGGGCCTTCGCTTGCTGTACCGCCCCATCGACCTGCTGGAACTCAAGTTGCCGGCCACCGCCGTCGGGGACCTCCTCACCGCAGCCGCCCGCACGGGCTTCAACGGCCTCAACATCACGCACCCGTGCAAGCAGCTGGTGCTGGGGCACTTGGATGAAATTTCCGACGACGCCGCTCGCCTGGGTGCCGTGAATACCGTCCTGATCCAGGACGGACGGTTCATCGGACACAACACAGACTTCTCCGGTTTCGCTTCGGCCTTGAGGGACGGACTTCCGAACGCGAAGCTTGACCGCGTCGTCCAGCTTGGCGCCGGAGGTGCAGGTTCCGCCGTCGCCTATGCCCTCCTCAAAGCCGGCGTCAGCACGCTGGACCTGGTGGACATGGACCCCGCCCGGGCTGCGGAACGTGCCGCTGAACTCAGCGGCCTCTTCCCCGCGGCCACCGTCACTCCGCGCAGCACGGACGAACTCCCGCAGCTCATGCCCCTCGCCGACGGCCTGGTGCACTGCACTCCGATCGGCATGGCCGCACACCCCGGACTTCCATTGGACGTGGAACTCGTGGAATCGCGGCACTGGGTGGCGGACATCGTCTACCGCCCTATCGAAACGCAACTGGTCCGCGAAGCCCGTGCCAAGGGCTGCGACGTCCTCGACGGCGGTCGCATGGCAGTGGGCCAGGCGGCCGACGCTTTCCAGCTCTTCACCGGAAAAGAAGCCGACAGGGACCGCATGCGGGCACACTTCCTGGAGCTGATCGCGGTTGAAGATGCGGCAACCGTGCTCTCGGCCGGCACCCTCGCAAAGGCGGCCCACTGATGCGCACCGGAATCGCCACTGTCTGCCTGTCGGGGACCCTGAAGGAAAAGATGCAGGCCTGCGCCATCGCGGGCTTCGATGGCATCGAGATCTTTGAGCAGGACCTCGTGACCTCCCCGCTGAGCCCCGAGGACATCCGGAAAATGGCTGCCGATCTCGGCTTGGGCCTCGATCTCTACCAGCCGTTCCGGGATTTCGACGGCGTCACTCCCGAGCTGCTGAAGGCCAACCTCAAGCGGGCCGAGGCAAAGTTCAAGCTGATGTCCCGCTTGGGAATGGACACCATCCTGGTCTGCTCCAACGTGGCCACGGCAACCATCGATGATGACCAGCTGCGTGCAGAACAGCTGGCAGCGCTTGCCGGGCTGGCAGGGGACCACGGCGTCAAGGTTGCCTACGAGGCGTTGGCCTGGGGCAAGTACGTCAACGACTACGAGCACGCCTACCGCTTGGTGGACATGGTGGACCACCCCAACCTTGGCACCTGCCTGGACTCCTTCCACATCCTTTCCCGCGACTGGGACACCGCGCCGATCGAGCAGCTCAACGCGGAGAAAATCTTCTTCGTCCAGGTTGCCGATGCTCCCAAGCTCTCCATGGACGTGCTCTCCTGGAGCCGCCACTACCGGGTTTTCCCCGGGGAGGGGCAGTTCGAGCTCGCCAAGTTCATGGGCCACGTGGTCCGCGCGGGCTACACCGGTCCGGTCTCGCTCGAAGTGTTCAACGATGTCTTCCGCCAGTCGGACGTTGAGCGGACGGCCGTGGATGCCATGCGCTCCCTGATCTGGCTGGAAGAACAGAGCGCCAACTGGCTCGCAAGCACCCCCGCGGAAACCGCGGCCGGCAACGGCGGTGCGTCCCGCCGTCGTTATCCCATGGAACTGGCCACGCTGCCCAAGGTGAACGAGCCCGCCGGCTTCAACTTCGCCGAGGTCAAGGCCGACGACACCGCGCAGCTTGAGAAGCTCCTGGGCCAGCTCGGCTTCGGATTCGAGGGCCGCCACCGCACCAAGGACGTCCAGCTCTGGACCATGGGCCAGGCCCGCGTGATCATCAACGAACAAGCGGCCTCGCATACAGAACCGGCTATCGCCGCTTTGGGGTTCGACGTCGATTCACCAGTGATTGCCTCCGCTCGCGCCCAGCAACTCAAGGCACCTGTGGTCGCCCGGAAGGTCCAGGCGGACGAAGAAGTGTTCCAGGGCATTTCCGCTCCGGATTCCACCGAAATCTTCCTGTGCCAAGGCAGCCCGGACGGAACCGCCGCGTGGACCCACGAGTTCGGGGAAGGCCTGGAGCACTCCGCAGCACCGCAGAACGCCGTGATTGACCACGTGAACCTCGCCCAGCCGTGGCAGCACTTTGACGAAGCCGTCCTCTTCTACACCAGCGCTTTGGCACTGGAACCGCTGCCGTTCGCGGAGGTGCCGAGCCCAAGCGGCCTGGTGCGCTCGCAGGTCATGGAAACCAGCCACGGCGCTGTGCGGCTCGTGCTGAATCTGGCGCCCGCCCAGCAAGCCCAGGAAACAGCCCGCAAAACGTACCAGGAACACATCGCCTTCGCCGTGGACGACCTCGTGGCCACGGCTCGGTCCGCCCGCGACCGCGGCCTTGAATTCCTGCAGATTCCGGCCAACTACTACGAGGACCTGGAAGCACGGTTCGATCTTGAACCGGGTTTCCTGGCCACCCTCCAGGAGCTCAACCTGCTGTATGACCGGGACGCCAACGGCGAATTCCTCCATTTCTACACCGCCACAGTCGGCAGCGTGTTCTTCGAAATGGTGGAACGCCGTGGCAGCTACAACGGCTACGGAGCCCCGAATGCCCCTGTCCGTCACGCCGTGCAATACGACTCACTTCACCGGGCATAGCTGCCCGAACCTCACAAAGAATCCATAGAAAGGAGCCGGTTGTGCCGCAAGACAACACTGCACAAGCTCTAGAATCCGAGGAACTCGTGCCGCCAGCAGAGCCGCATGCCGCGCACGATGGCAAGAAGGTTGAGACGCAGGCGGACCTCAGCGCAGAGATCAGCGCAATCGGGGACCGTTATGCCCAGGCGCTGAAGAACGGCAAAGGACCCGAAACCATGCCGCGGCTGGACTACGCGCCGTACCGCAGCAGCATCCTGCGCCACCCCACCAAGAGCCTGCACCACGCGGACCCGGAAACCATCGAGCTCTACTCGCCGGCCTTCGGACACCAGGACGTGCACGCACTGGAATCGGACCTGACCATCCAGCACAATGGTGAACCGCAGGGTGAGCGCATCATCGTGGCCGGACGCGTGCTGGACGGCGACGGCCGCCCGGTTGCCGGCCAGCTCGTGGAGATCTGGCAGGCCAATGCCTCCGGCCGCTACGTCCACAAACGTGACCAGCACCCCGCGCCGCTCGACCCGAACTTCACGGGCGTCGGCCGTTGCATCACCGGCGCAGACGGCTCGTATTCCTTCACCACCATCAAGCCCGGCGCCTACCCGTGGAAGAACCACCTGAACGCCTGGCGTCCGGCCCATATCCACTTCTCCATGTTCGGTTCGGAGTTCACGCAGCGCATCGTCACCCAAATGTACTTCCCGGGCGACCAGCTCTTCCCGCTGGACCCCATTTATCAGTCGATCGTGGACCAGGACGCCCGCGACCGCCTGGTGGCCCAGTACGATCACGAACTGACCAGCCCGGAGTGGGCCCTCGGCTACAAGTGGGACATCATCCTGACCGGTTCCAAGCGGACCTGGACGGAAAACGAAGCATACGGCGACGCCGGGGACGAGGAGTAAGCACATGAGCAAGCTGACACCCACACCGGGCCAGACCGTGGGCCCCTTCTACGGCTACGCCCTTCCCTTCAACAAGGACAACGAACTCCTGGCACCGGGCAGCCCCGGCAGCATCCGCCTCCAAGGGACGGTGTACGACGGAGCGGGCAACACCATCCCGGACGCCATCCTTGAGATCTGGCAGCCGGACTCGGAAGGCAACGTCGTCCAGCGGACCGGCTCACTGGTCCGTGACGGTTACACGTTCACCGGCTGGGGCCGCGGCTCCGTGGGCAACTCCGGCGTCTACACCTTCACCACTGTCAACCCCGGACCCACGGCGCCGGGAGCGGCACCATTCATCTCGGTGGCGGTCTTCGCCCGTGGCCTCATGAACCGCCTCTTCACCCGCGTGTACCTGCCGGAAAACGAGGAAGCGCTGGCCAACGATCCCTTGCTGAGCTCCCTTGATCCCGAACGCCGCAAGACGCTGATCGCGCGCCGCGACCCCGACGGTGGACTTACCTGGGACATCCGGCTGCAGGGCGGCGACGAGACCGTGTTCCTGGATTTCCAGCAGGACGGCTCGCTCGATCCGGTGACGGAAAACCCGGCATGATCGACGGCGACTTCGGCCTCCTCAGCCCTGTCTCGGCGTCGTCCTCCGTGGCCTCGCTGACGGGCGACCGTGCCGTGATCGCGGCAATCCTCGACGTCGAAGCTGCCTGGGCGGCCGTGCTCGAGGAAGCCGGGCTTGTCCCTGTCGGGTCCGCCGCTGTGGTGGCCGAAGCCGCCGACCCCTCTTTCTACGACGTTCTTTCGGTGGCGGAACGTGCCCAAGGCGGCGGCAATCCGGTCATCCCGCTGCTCGGCGACCTCCGTGCCCGCGTCAGGGAGCTGGACACCTCGGGGCTTGGTGCCGGCAAGGCCGTCCACGCCTCCCTGACCAGCCAGGACGTCCTCGACTCCGCCCTGATGCTGCTCGCCAGCCGCACCGTTTCGGCACTGCTGGCTGAGGTCAAAGGCACGACGACGGCGCTCGCCAGCTTGGCGGAACAGCATGCCGACACGCTGTGCGTGGGCAGGAGCCTGACGCAGCATGCACTTCCGTACACATTCGGGCTCAAGGCTGCGCAGTGGTTCCAAGGCGTCGCCGCTGCGGCTTCACGTTTGGCATCGCTTGAGTTGCCGGTCCAGTTCGGCGGGGCCGGCGGGACGTTGGCCTCCGGGACCAAGCTGGCTGCGGGCTCAGGCTCAACGCCGTTCACGCTGGCCGATTCCCTGGCCTCGCACCTCGGCCTGGCGCCCGCTCCCGCTCCGTGGCACACCAACCGCCTCGCCATCACGGCCCTCGGCGATTCCCTTGCCGCGCTGACCGACTCCTTTGGCAAGATCGCCGCAGACCTTCTCTTCCTGAGCCGTCCCGAAGTTGCCGAACTGGGCGAACCACTCGCTGCGGGACGCGGTGTCTCCTCCGCCATGCCGCAGAAGCAGAATCCGGTGCTTTCCGTGCTGATCCGCAGCGCAGCGTTGCAGGCTCCCGGCCTCGCATCGCAACTGCACCTCGCGGCCGCCACCTTCAATGACGAACGACCCGACGGAGCATGGCACAGCGAATGGCCGGCCTTGCGTCGCCTGTTGAGCCTGGCGTTGGGCGCTGCTTCCCACCTCCGCGAACTCACCGACGGGCTCCGCGTCTTCCCGGAAGCGATGCGCAGGAACCTCGGGATCTCGGGTCCGCTGCTCCTCAGCGAAGGCGTGTCGGCCGCCGTCGCCCCTCTGCTTGGCGAGGACGGGAAGCAAAAGCTGCAGGCCGTCGTCGACCGAACCCTCGCGGCGCCGGCAACCGAACAGGCGGACACGTACCGCAAGCTCCTCCGTGAAAGCGTTCCTTCCGCCGAGCTCTCCGATGCTGAACTTGAGGCACTGCTGGACCCGGCGAGCTACCTGGGTGAGGCAGAGGAGATCAGCCGCCGGATCCTCGCCGCCTACCCCGATTTCACCGGATCTTCTGTGAAAGGAGCCCATCGTGGCTAAACCAACCATCAAGGCAGTGTTGCTTTCCCCGAAACGTGAACTGGGAGCCAAGCCGCTCCTGGTGGTCGGGCCGTCGCTGGGCACTTCCACCGTGCTGTGGTCCGAAACGGCCGCGCTCCTGGGCGACGACTACGACGTCATCGGCTGGGACCTGCCCGGCCACGGCATCTCGCCGGCCGCCGCCGAAGGTTTCGACGTCGCGGACCTGGCTGACGCCGTCATCGATCTTGTCGACTCTGTTTCGCCGGGCGGAATGTTCCACTACGCGGGCGTCTCCCTGGGCGGTGCCACCGGCCTGCAGCTCGGCCTCAAGCACGCCGACCGCCTCCTCAGCTTGTCCGTCCAGTGCTCCGGGCCGAAGCTCGGCACGCCCGAGGGCTGGCTGGAACGGGCGGAAACCGTCCGGACCTTGGGAACTCCGGTGATGATCCAGGGTTCGGCTGAACGTTGGTTCGGCCATGGATTCATGGACCGCCAGCCGGAAATCAGCAGCCGCCTTCTGCACGCTCTCCGTGACGCCGACCGCTTCAGCTACTCGTTCTGCTGCGAAGCCCTGGCCCGCTTGGACGTCCGCGACCAGCTCGGCAGCATCACCGTCCCCACGCAGCTGATTGCCGGTGAAGAGGATTCCGTAGCACCGCCGTCGCTCGCTGAAGAGACTGCCGCTGCCATCCGGGCGGGCGGTTCTTTCGCCGAGGCTGTGGCGCTCGACGGCGTCGGCCACCTTGCGCCTGCAGAGGCACCGGCCGCTGTGGCCGGGCTGATGCGCACCTTCATGAAGGAGAACGGACTGTGACTACTTTGTCCCCTGATAATTCCGAGCGGAACGGCGCTGTCCAGCCCGACGCAACAGCCCAGGATATTTACGACGCCGGCATGGTGGTTCGCCGCGAAGTGCTGGGCGATGCGCACGTGGACCGGGCGAATGCCGGCAAGGATTCCTTTACCGAGGACTACCAGGACATGATCACCAGGATCGCCTGGGGTGGCATCTGGACGCGGCCCGGCCTGAGCCGGCAGATGCGCTCCGCCGTCACCCTCACGGCGCTGGTGGCGCACGGTCACTGGGAGGAGCTCGCCATGCACGTCAGGGCGGCCCTCAACAACGGCCTGAGCAGGGACGAAATCAAGGAAATCCTGCTGCAGACCGCCATCTATTGCAGTGTGCCGTCGGCCAATTCGGCCTTCAAGACGGCCCAGAAAGTATTCGCCGAAATCGACGCCACCGAACCCAACTGAGTCGCACTTCAGGTCGTTTTCAGCGTTCACAACGGCCTGATCTGCTACCTAGTTGGGCAAGAGAAAGAGAAACCCATGAACCAGGCATTTGTGTACGACGCCGTGCGCACGCCCTTTGGCAAGTTCGGCTCCGGTCTTGCCGCTGTCCGTCCCGATGACCTTGCCGCGCACGTGGTCCGCGAGTCTGTTCGCAGGGCTCCCGGTCTTGATGTTGAGCGGATCGACGAGGTGGTGTTCGGCAACGCCAACGGTGCCGGCGAGGAAAACCGCAACGTTGCCCGCATGGCCACCCTGTTGGCCGGCCTGCCCGTGTCCATTCCAGGCACCACGGTCAACCGGTTGTGTGGCTCGTCCCTGGACGCAGCGATCATCGCTTCGCGGCAGATCAATGCGGGCGACGCCGACCTCATGCTGGTGGGCGGCGCCGAGTCCATGAGCCGTGCGCCCTGGGTGCTGCCCAAGACCTCCAAGCCGTACCCGGCCGGTGACATGACGCTGGCATCCACCACGCTTGGTTGGCGTCTGGTGAACCCGGCCATGAACAAGGATTGGACCATTTCCCTGGGCGAGGCCACCGAAAGGCTGCGCGAGAAGTACGGGATCACCCGTGAGCGGCAGGATGCTTTTGCGGCGGATTCGCACAACCTGGCTGATGCTGCGTGGAACGAGGGTTTCTATGATTCTCTGGTTACAGCGGTTCCCGGCACGGACCTGGTCCGTGATGAAGGAATCCGTGCCGGTTCTTCGGCTGAGAAGCTTGCCGGTTTGAAGACCGTGTTCCGGCCTGAGTCTGACGGGCCCGACGGCGGTACGGTCACCGCCGGGAATGCCTCGCCTCTGTCCGATGGTGCTTCTGCGGCGTGGATCGGTTCTGAAGCTGCTTCGTCCATCCTCGGTCTGGAGCCGCTGGCACGCATCGCGGGCCGTGGTGCGCACGGTAACGATCCACAGTTCTTCGGGTTCGCCCCGGTGGAGGCCGCCAACAAGGCCCTCGCAAAGGCGGGCATCGGCTGGGACCAGGTGGGCGCCGTCGAACTTAATGAAGCGTTCGCCGCGCAATCGCTGGCGTGTGTTGACGCGTGGGGGATCGACCCCGCAATCGTGAACCGCCATGGCGGTGCGATCGCCATGGGGCACCCGCTGGGTGCTTCCGGTACGCGCATCCTGGGCACGCTCGCCCGTTCCCTGCAGGCTTCGGGCCAGCGCTGGGGTGTCGCGGCGATCTGCATCGGTGTTGGGCAGGGCCTGGCTGTGGTGCTGGAGAACGTTTCTGCCGGAGTTTCGGAAGGAGTCTAGGGATCATGCTGAATTTCATTGACACTGTTGGCGAGGCTGTGGCCGGTATCCAGGACGGTTCCACTGTGATGATCGGCGGCTTCGGCAATGCCGGGCAGCCGTTTGAGCTCATTGATGCCCTGATGGATTGCGGAGCGAAGGACCTGACCGTAGTCAACAACAACGCCGGCCAGGGTGATCAGGGCCTGGCGTTGCTGATCAAGGAAGGCCGTGTCCGCAAGATGATCTGCTCCTTCCCGCGGCAGTCCGATTCCTGGCACTTCGACGCCAAGTTCCACGCCGGTGAGATCGAGCTGGAGCTGGTTCCGCAGGGCAACCTGGCCGAGCGGATCCGTGCCGCCGGCGCAGGTATCGGTGGCTTCTTCACGCCCACCGGCTACGGCACCACCTTGGCCGAGGGCAAGGAAACCCGGTTCCTGGATGGGAAGTGGCAGGTGTTCGAAACGCCCATCCACGCCGACGTCGCCCTGATCAAGGCACTCAAAGCCGACGGCAAGGGCAACCTCGTCTACCGCAAGACAGCCCGGAACTTCGGGCCGATCATGGCCGCCGCTGCCAAGCACACCATCGTGCAGGTCTCTGAGATCGTGCCCACTGGTTCCTTGGATCCCGAGAACGTGGTGACCCCCGGTATTTACGTCAACAGCGTGGTCCGCGTCGATTCTGCCGGAGCAAAAGAGAAGGTGGCCTGATCATGAGCACCCAGACAAGCATCCAAACATCTGAGAAACCGCTGGGACGCGACGAGCTCGCGCAGTTGGTAGCCCGTGACATCGCTCCCGGCTCCTTCGTGAACCTGGGCATTGGCCAGCCGACGCTCGTGTCCAACTACCTCACCGAGGAACAGAACATCACGCTCCACACGGAGAACGGGATGCTTGGCATGGGCCCGGCCGCCGAGGGTGAAGAGATTGACGGCGACCTCATCAACGCCGGCAAAATCCCCGTCACCGAGCTGCCCGGAGCCTCGTACTTCCACCACGCCGACTCGTTCGCGATCATGCGCGGCGGCCACTTGGACATCTGCGTCCTCGGGGCCTTCCAGGTCTCCGCCACCGGCGACCTCGCCAACTGGCACACCGGCGCACCCGACGCGATCCCCGCCGTCGGAGGTGCCATGGACTTGGCCACCGGCGCGAAGGACGTGTTCGTCATGATGACGTTGCTGACCCGTGAGGGGGTGTCCAAGCTGGTGGAGAAGTGCAGCTACCCGCTGACCGGCGTCGGCTGCGTGACCCGCGTGTACACGGACAAGGCGGTGTTCCTCACAGGACCCGACGGCGTCACCGTCCGCGAGACCTTCGGCTGCACCTTCGAGGAAATCCAGGAACTCGTGCCGCTGCCCCTGAAGAAGGCAGAGTAGGCCCCGCAAGTCTGGGCTCTCCCGTTGTGGGGCCCGCTCTGCGTGGTCTTTCGGGAACGAATCGCGCAGAGTAGGCCCCGCAAGTCTGGGCTCTCCCGTTGTGGGGCCCGCTCTGCGTGGTATTTCGGGAACGAATCGCGCAGAGCAGGCCCCACAACGCACCCTAGGATTGGTAACCATGACCGACTCCGCAGTAACCCCGCAGGCCAGCGACCAGTACGTCCAGTCCCTGGCCCGGGGTCTGGCAGTGATCAGGGCGTTCGACGCGAACAACCCCGTCATGACGCTGAGCGAAGTCGCAGCCCGCACGGACCTGACCCGTGCCACAGCGAGGCGGTTCCTGCACACGTTGGTTGAGCTGGGCTACGTCCGCACCGACGGCAAGACCTTCGCTCTCACCGCAAAGGTGCTGCAGCTCGGGTACTCGTACCTGTCTGCCCTTTCCTTGCCGCAGCTTGCCCAGCCGCACCTGGAGCAGCTCAGCCTGAAACTGGGGGAGTCCACGTCCGCCGCGGTGCTGGACGGGCAGGACATTTTCTACGTGGCGCGGGTCGCCACCAAGCGCATCATGAACGTCGGCATCACGGTGGGCACGCGCTTCCCCGCTTACGCGACGTCCATGGGCCGGGTGCTGCTCGCCGGACTTCCGCAGGCCAAGCTCGAGGCCTACCTTTCGACGGCGGAACTCACGCCGCTTACGCCGCGAACCGTCGCCAGCGTGCCCGACTTGAGGGCCGCCGTCGAGCGTGTCCGCCAGCAAGGCTGGTGCCTGCTGGACCAGGAGCTGGAACTTGGACTGATGTCCATCGCAGCGCCGGTGTGGAACCACAACAACGGGGATAACGTGGCCGCCATTAATGTGTCGCTGCAGGCCCAGGCTGTTGCAGCGCGGCCGGACCCGGAGCAGTACCTCGATGACGTGCGGCAGGAAGTAGTAGCAACCGCCAACGCGATCTCCCAGGACGTCTCCGCCAAGCACTAACCCAAGCAGGTCGCAGATCAGGTCGTTCCCAGCGCTGGGAACGACCTGATCTGCGACTCAGATGGGTAGGGGCGGCTACTTCCGGATCGCCGCCAGCCGGGTCTCCAGGATCCTCCGCACCATGGAGTCGGGCACGGGGTTGTCCGCGGAGAACCTCAATGTTCCCGGCGACCACGAGTACCCGCCAAGCTCTTCCGACATCTCGGGCAGGATCTGTCCGCTGAACGGGTACAGCGCCAGGTGCTTCCTGGTTTCGAGCACGCTCACGAAGCCCTTGCCGTCCACCAGCAACGCGGGCATCCCATAGCTTGTGCCTTCCTCGGCGTCAGGGGCGAGTTCCCGGGCAACCCCTACGATGCGCTCCAGAATCGAGCGGTTGGCTTCGCTGACGTTCTCCAAATATTCGGTGACGGTTCCCATAGGGACATGCTTCACCAACCTGCACCAAGAGGGCCAGAGGCTTAGCGCTCCGGAATGACTGCGATGCCCTGGATTTCGATCAGTGCTTCCTTCTGCCACAGCCGTGTGACGCCGATGCCTGCCATGGCCGGGTACTGCGAGCCCGCCATTTCGCGCCAAATTCGTCCGATTTCGCGGCCGTTGGCCATGTAGTCGTCAACGTCGGTGAGGTAGATGGTCACGTTGACCAGGTCCTCGGGTTCACCGCCGGCCTCGCGCAGGGTGGTGAGCACGTTGGTGAACGCCTGCTTGAATTGCTCCACAATCCCGCCGGGAACGATGTTCATGTTCTTGTCCAAAGCGGTCTGGCCGCCCAGGAAGACCGTGTTGCCGGCCAGGATTCCGTGTGCGTAGCCGGATGGTTTGGCCAGTGACTCCGGGTTGATTGTCGTGTGGCTCATGCTGTTCCTCCTCGGTTGTGGCAACTGCAAAAACTTTTGAAAAGCCTCTGTGCAGATCATTTCCGCCGTGCTACGTTGAGCATATGTGACGATCGTAAAAAAGTCGACACATC
This sequence comes from Paenarthrobacter histidinolovorans, assembly GCF_014647595.1. Taxonomy (GTDB): domain Bacteria; phylum Actinomycetota; class Actinomycetes; order Actinomycetales; family Micrococcaceae; genus Arthrobacter; species Arthrobacter histidinolovorans. The sequence continues at coordinate 315,354 of NZ_BMPM01000005.1, forward strand.
CAAAATCTCGAAGGGACAAGCAATGAAACTCGCCACCTTGCGCTCAGCCAACGGGGGTACGACGGCGGCCATCGCCACGGGCGACGACGCCTGGCTCGCGCTTCCGGCCAGTGACGTTGGCGCGCTCCTGGGCCGGCCGGACTGGCGGTCCGTGGTGGAAGAAGCCGACGGGGACTTCATCACCGACCCCGAGTACGCGCCCCTGCTGCCGCGCGCAGGAAAAGTGATCTGCTGCGGCCTGAACTACGGGGACCACATCCAGGAGATGGGCAGGGAGCTCCCCGAATACCCCACCCTGTTCGCCAAGTACGCAGACACTCTGGTTGGCGCCAACGATGCTGTAGAAGTCCACGGCAGCGGCCGGGTCGACTGGGAAGCCGAGCTGGCCGTCGTCGTGGGTTCCGAACTGTACCGCGCGGATGAGGAGCAGGCCCGCGAAGCCATCGCCGGGTACACCGTTGCCAACGACGTCTCCATGCGCGACTGGCAGAACCGGACCCTGCAGTGGTTCCAGGGGAAGGCCTGGGATCGCACCACCCCGGTGGGCCCGGTGATGCTGACCGCGGACGAGGCCGGGGAAAGCTTTGATGTCCGGGGCTACGTCAACGGCGAGCTCGTGCAGCAAGGGAACACCAGCACCTTGGTGTTCGGCCCGGCGCAGCTCCTGTCCTACATCTCCCGGTTCACTGTCCTTCGTCCCGGCGACCTCGTTCTGACGGGAACGCCCGGGGGAGTGGGCATGGGCATGACCCCGCCGCGCTTCCTGAAGGACGGGGATGTCCTCACCACCGAAATCGACGGGATCGGCCGGCTGGAAAACCTGTTCCGGATCCATGCCGACGTAGCAGTCCCCGCTTCCTGACAACGTCTCGACCCCACCCACAAAGGAGAAACCCCATGAGCCAGACAACCACTGAATACGTCCTCGAAGGCGACAACTCCATCTACGCGCAGGCAGACGGCAAGGTTGTCCCCGTTGTCACCCGTGCCGGCGCCGAGGACACCAATACCGCCCAGTCCGGCGATTGCATCCGCGTGTCCGGGGTGAGCATCCAGCACACCCCGGCAACCAAGATCTGGTTCGGTCAGGTGTCCAACACCCCCGGCTACCGCTCACTGCCCCACCACCACGGCGAAGCTGAGACGGGAGGCTATGTGCTCCGTGGCCACGGCCGGATCTACTTCGGGGAGAACTACTCGGAGTTCCTGGACATGAAAGCCGGCGACTGGGTGTTCGTACCCCCGTTCATGCCCCACGTCGAGGCCAACATGTCCGTCACGGAAGACCTCGTGTGGCTGACCGCCCGCACCCCGGAAAACCTCGTGGTCAACCTTGAGGACGTTCCGGACGAGACCCTCGCCGATTACCGCAGGGCGTAGGCCATGATCACTGGAACCCTGACCTCCGAGACCTTCCTCCGCGCCGTCCACCTGACCCCGGCGACGGCTGAGATCTTCGATGAAGCGTATGAAGCAACCACCCAGTACGTGCCGTGGCCAAAAGCCTATGGTGGAGACATGGTGGCCCAAGCCGCTGCAGCCATGATGCGCTCGGTGGACGCTGACAGGACCTTGCACTCGATGCACAGCTACTTCATGCGTCCGGTGGATATAGCTTCCAGTGTTCGCTACGAAGTGGAGCGCCTTCGGGATGGCCGCGGATACTCCACCCGCACGGTCCGCGGCTTCCAGAACGGCAAGCCGGTCTACGCGGCCATGGGTTCCTTCCAGGTTCCCGAAGACGGGCCGGACTTCCAGCCTGAGGCGCCTGCCGCCGTCGAGCCTGAATCGCTGCGGTCAGCGGCGGAAGCGCTGAGCGGAACTGACGGCGCGGCGGCGGAGTACTGGTCTGCGGGCCGCAGCTTCGACATGCGCCATATTCCCGGTCCGGTATATGTCGAGCTGGAGGGCGGCATGGCTCCGCAGCAGGCCATCTGGGTCAAAGCCTTTGATGCCTTGCCGGACGACGCCGACCTCCACCGCACAGCCTTGGCTTACGTCTGCGATTACACCATTTTAGAGCCGCTGCTCCGGGTCAATGGATTGAACTGGTCCAGCCCGGGACTCGCAACCGCCAGCCTGGACCACTCCATGTGGTTCCACCGTGACGGCCGTGCCGATGACTGGATTCTGTATGCCCAGGAAGCCATCTCCGGACAAAGCAACAGGGGCCTCGCCATGGGCCGCTTCTTTGACCGGCACGGCAGGCTCCTGGCAACAGTCGCCCAGGAAGGCATGATCCGCGCCGGCGCCTGATCGCTCCTGCACCCAAACAGCCCCACTCCACCCATCCCCAGCTCCAACGACGCACCACTGAAAGGAACGGCCATGAGCATGCTGCCATCGGCCCACGTGGACACGTTCACCCGCGACCACCTGCCGCCCGCCGATACCTGGCCGGCGCTCGAATTCACCCTCCCCGAACTCCAATACCCGGACCGGCTCAACGCTGCCGCTGTGCTGATCGACGACGCTGTCGCCCAGTACGGTGCCGATCGTCCCGCCCTCCGTACTCCAGACGGCGTTGTCTGGACCTACGGCGAGCTGCAAACCCGTTCCAACCAGGTGGCCCAGGTCCTCACCGAAGACCTCGGCGTTGTTCCCGGCAACCGCGTCCTGCTGCGCGGTCCCAACAACCCGTGGATCGTCGCGGCCTGGCTCGGCGTCCTGAAAGCCGGCGCGGTGGTGGTCACCACCATGCCCATGCTGCGTTCCACAGAGGTCGCCACCCTGATCGGACTCACCAAGCCGGTGGTTGCGATTTCGGACCACCGCTTCGTGGATGAGCTCACGGCCGCGGCGGGGGACGACGTTGCTGTCCTGACGTACGGATCGGCCGCAGGAAACGCTGACGACGACGGCGATCTCATCTCCCGTTGCGGGCGCAAGAGCGGGGAGTTCGCCGCTGTGGATACCTCCGCAGATGACGTTGCCCTGCTGGGTCCGACGTCCGGCACCACCGGTGTGCCCAAGGTGACCATGCATTTCCACCGGGACATCCTGGCCAATGCCGACACCTTTGCCCGCTACATCCTTGAGCCCACTGCCGACGACGTCTTCGCCGGGTCCCCACCCCTGGCCTTCACCTTCGGCCTGGGTGGCCTGGTGGTCTTTCCGCTGAGGTTCGGCGCGTCGTCGCTCCTGACGGAGAAGGCCGGCCCCGTGGAACTGGCCGGGCACGCAGCCGCAGCCGGTGCCACCATCCTCTTCACCGCCCCCACGGCGTACAGGGCCATCCTGAAGGAGAAGCGCGGAGAACTCCTGCGCGGCCTGCGGATTGCCGTCTCTGCCGGAGAACACCTCTCCAAGGAGACCTGGGAAGCTGTCCGCGACGCTACCGGCCTGCGCCTGGTCAATGGAATCGGTGCAACGGAGATGCTGCACGTCTTCATCTCCGCTGCCGGGGACGACATCCGTCCCGGGACCACGGGCCGCGCTGTACCGGGTTTCAGGGCCACCATCCTGGACAACGACGGCAATGAACTCGGCCCGGGCAACATCGGCCGCCTCGCAGTGATCGGGCCTACCGGGTGCCGCTACCTGGATGATCCCCGGCAGGCGAACTACGTGGTGAACGGCTGGAACGTCACCGGCGACACGTTCGCCATGGACGCGGACGGGTATTTCACCTACCAGGCCCGATCGGACAACATGATCGTCTCGTCCGGGTACAACATCGGCGGGCCGGAGGTTGAATCGGCCATCGACCAGCACCCGGATGTCGTGGAAAACGCGGTCATCGGGATCCCGGACGAGGAACGCGGCAGCATCGTCTGCGCTTTCGTTGTCCTGCGCGACGGAGTCATTGGCGACGCCGCCAAGCGCAAGGAAATCCAGGACTTCGTGAAGCAGACCATCGCGCCCTACAAGTACCCCCGGGACGTCCGCTTCGTCACCGGACTTCCGCGCAATCCCAGCGGCAAGCTGCAGCACTTCAAGCTCCGCGAAGGGGTTCTTGCACAGGACACTGCCGGGAGCGCGAGCCAGACCGAACAACTTACCCCTGCCGGCCAGAGCCAGGCCTGAGAAGGAGCATCACCATGAAGATCGCAATCGTTGGAGGCGGCCCGGGCGGCCTGTACTTCGCAGCACTGATGAAGCAGCTGGATCCGTCCCACGACATCACCCTCTGGGAACGCAATGCTGCCAGCGACACCTTTGGATTCGGCGTCGTATTTTCCGATGAGACCCTGGGCGGCATCGGCAACGCCGATCCCGTGGTGGCCGAATACATGAGCCGTCGCTTTGCCCGCTGGTCCGACATCGACATCCACTTCCGCGGCGAGATGAAGACGGTGGGTGGCCAGGGCTTCGCAGCGATGAGCCGCAAGGAACTGCTGGAGTTGCTCCAGCGCCGCTGCATTGAACTCAACGTGGACGTCCGCTTCAGCACCCTGGCTCCGGCCGTCGAGGAACTCGAGGCCAGTTACGATCTGGTGCTCGCTGCCGACGGCGTCAACTCGCAGATCCGCGCCAAGTACGCAGACTCGTTCAAACCGAACCTGGATCCGCGGACCAACAAGTTCATGTGGCTGGGCACCAACCAGGTCTTTGAAGCCTTCAAGTTCTTCGTCAAGGAGACCGAGTGGGGTGTCATGCAGATCCACGGTTACCCCTACTCGGATGAGGGCTCCACGTTCATTGTGGAAATGCATCAGGACGTGTGGCACGCTGCGGGCTTCGACGAGACCGCCAACGAGGTTTTCCCTCCGGGTGTCTCGGACGAGAAAGCCATCGCCAAGATCCGTGAAATCTTCGCCGAGGAGCTGGACGGCTACGAGGTCCTCAGCAACAATTCCAAGTGGATCAACTTCACCACGGTCCGCAACGAGAGCTGGCGCCACAACAACGTGGTGCTGTTGGGCGACGCTGCCCACACGGCCCACTTCTCCATCGGCTCCGGCACCAAGCTGGCCATGGAAGACTCCTTGGCCCTGGCTGCGTGCCTGCACGAACATCCGACGGTCCGGGAAGCGCTGGAAGCCTACGAAGCCGAACGCCGGCCCGTGGTGGCGTCAACGCAGCGTGCAGCCCAGGCATCACTTGAGTGGTTCGAGCGCATCGGCCAGTACAAGGACCAGGACCCTACCCAGTTCGCGTTCAACCTGCTCACCCGCAGCCGCCGTATCACCCAGGAAAACCTGCGCCTACGCGATCCCGAATTCGCCGATGCCGTGGACCGCAACTTTGCCGAATCCCAGGGCCTCAGCGAGGTTGCCCCAGCCATGTTCCAGCCCTTCCGCATCGGCGGGCTGGAGCTCAAGAACCGCATCATCGTCTCCCCGATGGACATGTACTCAGCTGTTGACGGCGTCCCGGGCGACTTCCACAAGGTCCACCTGGGTTCCAAGGCCTTGGGCGGTGCCGGCCTGGTCATGACAGAAATGGTCTGCGTTTCCGAAACGGGCCGCATTACCCCAGGCTGCACCGGTCTCTACACCGATGGGCAGCGCGACAGCTGGAAGGAGATCGTGGACTTCGTTCACAGCCGCTCCACCGCCAGGATCGGAGCCCAACTGGGCCACTCCGGCCGCAAGGGCTCCACCAAGCTCATGTGGGAAGGCATCGACCAGCCACTCGAGTCCGGCAACTGGACCGCCGTCGGGCCTTCCGCCTTGCCGTACAGCGCCGAAAACCAGACACCGGTGGAATTGGACCGTGCCGGCATGGGCGCCATCAAGGCGGAGTTTGTTGCCTCGACCCTCCGCGCGGAGGAGGCTGGTTTCGACCTCCTGGAGCTCCACGCTGCCCACGGCTACCTGCTCTCCTCCTTCCTTTCGCCGGTCTCCAACCAGCGGACCGACGAGTACGGCGGCAGCCTGGAGAACCGGCTGCGGTTCCCGTTGGAAGTGTTCGACGCCGTTCGCGCGGCTTGGCCTGCCGGCAAGCCTCTGACGGTGCGCATCTCCGCGACCGACTGGATCGAGGGCGGCAACACCTCCGACGATTCGGTGGCGATCGCGAAGGCATTCGTGGAGCACGGCGCTGCCGGCTTGGACGTTTCCACGGGGCAGGTGGCCAAGGAAGAGAAGCCCGCGTTCGGCCGGAGCTACCAGACCCCGTTCGCTGACCGTATCCGTCAGGAAGTTGCCGCCCCGGCAGGTGCGGCAGTGATCGCCGTCGGCGCCATTTCCAGCTACGACGACGTGAACTCGATCCTTCTTGCGGGCCGTGCCGACCTGATCGCTCTGGGCCGTACGCACCTCTACGATCCGCAGTGGACCCTGCATGCCGCAGCAGAGCAGGAATACCAGGGCCCGGGTGCCCAGTGGGTTCCGCAGTTCCGGGCAGGCCGTCGCAAGCCGCCGAGTTCGCGCACGGATGCGGTCCGGCCGCGGTTGTCGCTGCTCAAGGAAGCGGACATCGAAGAGACCACCAACCACCTGCGCTGGACTCCCGAGTCCGCCGCTGCATCGGTTTTGGTGAAGTAGCCATGGCCACCGCACCGGTCAATGACTGGAACGTGCCCAAGAAGACCACCGGCCTGGTGTTGTTCTGCTGCTGGCTCGCGATCCTTGCCGAAGGTTACGACGTCGGTGTCCTCGGCGCTGTCCTGCCCGCCCTTGCCGAGTACAAGGAATGGAACCTGTCCCCGCTTGCCTTGGGCGGCTTGGGGTCATATGCCCTGATCGGCATGCTTATTGGAGCTCTCTTTATAGGCACGCTCAGCGACCTCGTGGGCCGCAAGAGGATGCTCCTGGCTTCCATGGTGATCTTCACGATCACACAGGCAGGCGCAGCATGGGCTCCCACGCCGGAGCTGTTCGGTATCTTCAGGCTGATCGGCGGCTTGGGCATGGGCGGGGTGATCCCCGTGGCAGCGGCCCTGACCATCGAGTACTCCGCCCCGAACAAGCGGTCCTACAACTACGGCCTCATGTACTCCGGCTATTCCCTGGGCATTGTTGCCGCGGCGCTGGCAGCATTGTTCGTCCTGCCCCTTGGTGGCTGGCGAGCGGTCATCGCCATTGGTGCCGCCCCGGTGGTCCTCCTGCCCATTATCTGGAAGTTCCTGCCGGAATCGCTGGAGTACCTGGAGTCCAAGGGCCGGAAGTCCGAAGCCAAGGCATTGGCCGCGTCGCTGCGGATCGCGAACTACCGGCCCGTGGTTCCGGCAGCTCCCGTTGCGCAAGGTGGTCCTGCGGATCCCTGGTGGAAGACCATCACCACTATGTTCTCCAGGAAGTACCTGCGCTCCACCGTGTTCTTCTGGATCTCGCTGTTCTGCGGGCTGGTGCTGGTTTACGGTCTGAACACCTGGTTGCCGAGCATCATGAAAAAGGCAGGCTACGACCTCGGTTCGTCCCTGACCTTCCTCCTGGTCTTCAGCCTTGCCTCAGCCATCGGTGGCCTGCTCCTCGGCCGCGCGGCGGACAAGTACGGCAAGAAGCTCATCCTGGTGGTGTTCTACATCCTGGGCGGCCTGGGCATCATGCTGCTGGTCTTCCCGAACACCATGGTGGTCAACCTGCTGTTCGTGGCCTTCGCGGGTGTCGGTTCCATCTCCACTTCGCTGGTTCTCACGGGGTACATCGCCGACTACTACCCGGCCAAGGTCCGCGGTACGGCAACCGGTTGGGCGCTCAGTTTCGCCCGGCTCGGTGCGATCTCGGGGCCTTTGATCGGCGGCTGGATTGCTGGTTCCAAGTTGCCGTTTGAAGCCAACTTCGCGATCTTCGCCGGCATCGCGGTACTTGCGGCAGGCGCTGTGGCACTGATTCCCAAGCCGCAGCCTGAGGTGCCGGTGACCGCCGTCGAGGTGGATCCGGACGACGCCGCCGTCAGCACGCGCTAGGAGAGCCATGTTTCCGGAGGCGTGCGTGGAGCGAACCGTCGAATGGGTGGACACGGACGCCTCCGGGCACCAGCACAACTCGGCCATCATGCGATGGGTTGAGGCGGCCGAAGCGGAACTTTTCCGGTCGTTGGAGTTGCCGGACTACTTTCCCAGCGCCCCGCGGGTGCAGCAAGTGGTCAATTACAAGGCCAAGCTGTGGTTCGGCCAGCGCATCACCGCCACGGTGAAGATCCAGGCGCTTGGCCGGACCTCGCTGACCATGGCTTTTGAAGTGAAGTCCGACGACGGCGGCGTCGCCGCCTACGGGACGCTCACCACTGTCCACGTCCCCAACGGAACCACCACGGCGCAGCCCTGGCCGGAGCATGTGGTCCGTGCGATCCAGGGTGTGCGGGCCCGCGAATAGCCCGAACGAGGTGGCAGTTAATGACAATGGAGAACTCCTGGATTGTCATCTACTGCCACCCCGGAGGGGAGATTCAGGTGGTTAGCGCAGGCCCTTCAGGATGTTCTTGGGGCGCTGCATCTCTCCGTGCTTGGCACCGAGAATGATGACCCAGGCGGCGAAGGCGGGAATGGCCCACTGAAGTGCCTTCAGCTGGGTCTGTGCGGACTTCAGCTCATCGGAGGCGCCCGCACGCGGTTCCGTGGCTCCTTCGGCGCCCTCTCCGGCGAGTTCGTCAACCTTCTTGCCCACAATGCCTGCGTACAGGGTGACCGCTGCTCCTGCCAGGGTCACCACAGTCTTGTAGACGGTGTTGGCGGCCACGTTGTCCTGCTTGGCGATGCGCCCCTTGTTCTCCCAGGCGATGGCGAGGTCGGAGGCGAGGTGACCCACAAAGGCCGCTGTCTGGATCGGAGCCCATTTGCCCCAGCCCTTGCTGGACAAGCGGGTGCGCTCGGTGGGGTCCTTTGCTTCTGCGGCTGCTCCGTTGAGCCCGATGGCTCCCATCAATGAGCCGCCGAACCATGCCGCAGCGGTGAGGTCGTGGATGGAACGGGCTACAAGATTTCCTGCCATGATGTGCTTCCTATCGTTGATGCGGAAAGTACCTGATGTGGCTGCTTGGTCCTGTTGCGGAGTTCAAGTGTCCCCCTATAGTAAGCATCCTTATTATGACCTTGCCAGTTCGCTGCCTTTCGCTGGGCGGGCGGAACAGCTCCCACACCTATGATGAAGTGGACTGGCGCCTGAACAGTGGCGCGGAAATGAGGATGTTTTCGATGTTTGCCGTCCCGGCACCCCCGGTGCGCCACCAGCAACTCCTCGTCACGATCTTTGGCCTCTACGGCCGGAACGCGGGCGACGCTTTGCCGGTCTCAGCACTGATTTCCATGCTGGGTTCCCTGGGGTACGACGCTCCAGGCGTGCGCTCGTCAGTCTCCAGGCTCAAGGCCAAGGGCGTGCTCAAGAGCGTGCGTGAAGGTGGAATCGCCAAGTACAAGATCTCCGAGTCCGTCAGCGACGTGTTCCGGGAAGGTGACCGGCGGATCTTCGCCCCTGAGCAGGCTGCCCCCGTAGACGAATGGGTACTGGCCGTGTTTTCCGTGCCGGAGTCCATGCGCAACCGCCGACACCAACTGCGTTCGGCGCTGCTGGGGCTCGGCTTTGGATCTGTGGCGAACGGCGTGTGGATCGCTCCGGCGAACAAGCTGGAGCAGGCCAGGGAGCGGCTCACCAGCAGCGGCCTGATCGAATTCGTGGACCTTTTCCGCAGCGACTACGTGTTTGACGGCCCCATGCGTCCGAAGATCGCCGAATGGTGGGATCTGAACGAACTGGACCAGCAATTCACGGAGTTCCTGGAACTGTATGCGGGGGCCGAGGAACAGTGGACGCAGCGGGTTGGACACGATCCTGAGGCCGCACTGGCTGGCTCCACCCAGGAGCTGCGGCGCGAAGCCTTCCGTTACTACATTCCCATGCTCACCTTGTGGCGCAAGTTCCCCTACAAGGACCCGAACCTGCCCGCAGATTACCTGCCGCCGGAGTGGCACGGGCCCGCAGTCCGCAGGACCTTCCAAGCGGTCCACCGCCTGGCGGCGCCGCTTGCCGCAGCGCACGCGCACGAGGTGATCTCGGAGGCATTGGATCCCGCTGTCGCGTGAGCCTGCAGCCGGACCGCATAGTTGCTTGAGCCTGCAGCCGGACCACATAGTTGCTGGTTCTGGTTAGTCGCTGGTTCTGGGTGCGTCGATGATGCCGAAGGTCTCACCTTGCGGGGCCCGCACGATGGCGGTGCGGCCCAAGGGGCTGTCCGCGGCCGGTCGGATGAGCGTGGCGCCGAGTTCCACCGCCCGCAGCGCAGTGCCATGGACATGGTCGCTGGCGAACCACGTCATCCAATGATCAGGCAAAGAGGCCTCGGCATCGTTGAAAACTCCGCCGACTTCCCTGCCGTCCAGGGGCCTGCGGATGGTGGAGTACTCGTGGCCGTCGTCGTGGATTTCCTGGAAACTGACGTCGAAGACGTCCGTGTAGAAGGACCGCGCAGCCTCTTGATCGCGGGTATGGAGTTCATTCCAGCACAGTGCACCGTGTTCATTGACGCGTTCAGCCCCGATGTGGTTTCCGGCCTGCCAGATCCCAAAGACGGAGCCGAGACTGTCTGATGCCAAAGCCATCCGGCCGGAGTCCATCACATCGAACGGCGGCGCGATCAGTTGGCCGCCGCCGTTCAGGATTTTGCCGGCAGTTTCGTCCACATCATCCGACGCCAGGTAGGTAGTCCACGAGGCCGGCGCCTCCGGAGCCTGTTTGGGTCCGATTCCCGCCACCGCGTGTCCGCGAAGTACCGCGAGGAGGTAACCTCCGGACTCCGGGCCACCGGGGGTGAACGTCCAGTCGAACAGCTCGGCATAGAAGGCCTTGGCCGCGTCCACGTCATCCACTCCCAGATCCACCCACATGGGTGTTGCGGCGGGCCAGGCGGAGATTTTGGTGGACATGGGGCTCCTTGGGGTAGGGCTGCAGATGGGCAGTTGCCTCCCCGAAGGCCCTATGCGCCAGACGTCCGAAGAGGCAACCACCCTTAAAGTGCAGTCAAGGCGCCGTTCGTGACACGGTTTAGTCCTGCAAATCCTCCAGGACGGCCATGGCGGCGTTGTGGCCGCCCAGTCCACTGACTCCGCCCCCGCGCCGGGCACCTGCACCGCACAGGAAGATGTTCGGGTAGCCCGTTGCGACGCCCCACCGTTCAGCAGGGGAGGCCCGCGGCTCGTCATCCTCCAGGAAGGGCCACTGCAGCTTGCCGTGGAAGATATTGCCCCCGGACATGTTCAGGGCGTGCTCAAGGTCAAGGGTGGTCTTGGCTTCGATGCAAGGGTTTCCGTCGGCGCCTGTGAGCAGAAGGTCCTCGATGGGTTCGGCCAGGACCGAGTTCAGCGATTCGAGGACGGCGGCCTGGAGCTTGGCGCGCATCCCGTGGTTGTTTTCTTCCGTCACCAGCCGGTCCGGGGTGTGCAACCCGAACACCGTCAATGTGTGCGTTCCGGCGGCCGCGAGCTCCCCGGAAAGGATGCTGGGATCAGTCAATGAGTGGCAGTAGATCTCGCAGGGGAGTGGGCTGGGTATCTGCCCGTCGGTGGCCGCACGGTGCGCGTCGGCAAGCTGCTGGTACGTCTCGTTGATGTGGAAGGTCCCGCCGAAGGCGGCCTCGGGAGTGACCGTGGCATCCCGAAGCTTTGGAAGGCGCTTCAGGAGCAGGTTCACCTTGATCTGCGCCCCTTCGGGCCGGCTGATTTCCTGCGGTGACGGCACTCCCACAAGGTCCTGCAGCACCCACGGCGAAACGTTGGCGAGGATACGCCGGCCTTGGAAAATGTGTTCGCTGCCGTCGCGCCGGAACCGGACCCCGCCGTCGTCGGAAATGGCTGTTACCTCCGCCGACGGCAGCAGCACCGCCCCGGCATCCCGGGCCGCCCGCTCGAGTTCGCGGGAAACAGACCCCATGCCGCCCAAGGGTATGTCCCACAGCCCGGTTCCGTTGCCGATCACGTGGTAGAGGAAGCAGCGGTTGGCGTCGAGCGATGGGTCATCCAGGGATGTGAAGGTGCCGATCAGGGCGTCGGTGGAAACCATGCCCCGGACCAGATCGTGGGTGAGGCGCTCTGTGATGACCTGATCCAGCGGATTCTCGATGAAGGCGTTCCAGAGGTTGTCGTCGGCCACCAGGGCCCGGGCTTCCGAGCGGCTGGGCAGTGGTTCGCAAACGGTGGGAAACAAGGCCTGGGCGAGCTTGCCGGTGTCGGTGTAGAAGCCTTCCAGCGCGGCAAAGTCAGCTCCCGCACCTACGTTTTCGAAGGATTCCCGGCTGGCTTGGGAGTCTCCGCCGTCGATCAGGAGACCCGTTTCGGGATTTTCGGGGTCCGGCGTGTAGGAGGAGTATCTGCGGCGGGCCAGCGCTATGTTCAGGCCGAGCTCCTGGATAATCCGTTGGGGAAGCAGGCTGACCAGGTATGAGTAGCGTGAGAGGCGGGCATCGACGCCCTTGAAGGCGGCCGCTGAAACGGCAGCCCCGCCAAAGTGGTCGTCCCGCTCCAGGACGGCTACGCTCTTGCCCGCCCGCGCCAAGTAGGCGGCCGCTGTAAGTCCGTTGTGGCCGCCGCCAACAATGACTGCGTCGTAAAGGGTCTTTTCCATAGGGCGAGACTAGACCGGCCGGAGTTCCCGCTTACGGATACTGGTTCGAATGGTAAGGGAAGCTTGGGCTTATCTCCAATGACGTTGTGATGAGCGCCACTTCGGCGCGTTGTGGGACTGTTTCACGACGTGCGGCGGCGGGCAAGCGCGAGCCGCTTGCCCGCCGTCGTGCCTGCCCTAGACGGTACGGTCCGCCTTGGCGAGGTTCTCTTCAAGCTCGGCGGCGTTCTGCCGGATGACGTAAGCCGGGCGGTCGCGCTCCACCCGCCAGCTGTCCGCAAGGGGTCCAATGTTGACGGTGTCGAAACCGAATTCGTCGTAAAGCCTGGTGACGAGCTCCGCTGCTTCCGGGAAGTCACTGGCGGTTGCCAGGGCGCGACGGTTCGGCGTCCCCGCGGGAGTGCCGTCCGTAGTGATGTCCTTGGCGAAGATGTGGTTGAAGCCCTTTGCCACCTTCGAGGTGGGGAGGTGCTTCTGGAGCAGGCCGGACGTGGTTGCTTCACCGTTGTCCAGCTCGGGAATGCGTCCGTCGCGCTCCCAGTAGTAGTTGTTCGTGTCGATAACCACCTTGCCTTCGAGTGGCTGGGCGGGAACGTCCCGGTAGTTCTTCAGAGGGACGGTCACGACGGCGAAATCGCCCGCCGCTGCCGCTTCGGCCGCCGTCGCGGCCCGGGCGCGCGGCCCCAGTTCCGCGACGAGGTCACCGAGGGTTTCGGGTCCGCGTGAGTTGCTGATCACGACGTCGTAGCCGAGTTCCACCGCCTTGCGTGCAACCTGGCTGCCAATGTGTCCTGCACCGATAATTCCGATTGTTGTCATATCCACGCCAACAAGAACTTGCAGGCGCCTATTTCCCGCGTTACGGATTATTTCCAAAGGCCTATACTAAGTAGTCTTACTAAGCTGTTTTTCATCGAAAACGAGGAGGTAGCGATGGCCGGCCGTTTGGAACTGGTGGAAACGCCCGATGGGGGATATCGGATTTTGATGGTGGATGGCGGGGATTGCCTGATGGGTTTGTCCAAGCGGTTCTCCACGGTGGATGACGCCGTGGAGGGGGTGGCCGCCATCCGGGAAGTGGCGGGTACGGGCCTGCTGCAAACCGGCTCCGCGGAGCGGTACGCCGTGCTGATGCTGGAAGAGCCGGTGATTGATTCCGCGCTCGCCGCCCAAGGGGTGCGGGCACAACCGAAGGTGGCCAACTGTGGCAACTGATGCGACGTCTAAGAAGCGCGGTGTCCTGTTCGATGTGGACGGCACCCTGATCGATTCGAGTTACTTCCATGCCATGGCGTGGTGGCAGGCCTTCCGGCGGGAGGGGTTGGACGTCGAAATGTCGGCCATCCACCGCCGCGTGGGCATGGGCGGCGACCGGCTCATCCAGAGCCTCGTCGAGGAGTCCTCCGAGGATTTACTGGAAGACCTGAAGTCCTCGCACAGTGCGGTTTTCTCGACTTTCTGGCCTTCCCTGCGCACCTTCGAATCCGCCCGGGATCTCCTGGCGGCATGCTCGGAGGCCGGGCTGGCTGTTGGCTTGGCGTCCTCGGCGCAGGACCGCGACCTTGAGGTCAGCCGCAGGCTCCTCGACGCCGGATCCTCCATTGACGCGTGGACGAGCTCCAACGATGCCAAAGAGAGCAAGCCCGCGCCCGACATCCTGGAAGCGTGCCTGGAGAAGCTGAACCTGAGCCCGGAGGATGTTGTCTTCGTGGGCGACGCGGTGTGGGACGTAAAGGCCGGCTCGGCCATCGGCGTTCCGGTGATCGCCCTGACCTGCGGCGGAATCAGCGAGGCCGAACTGCGCGACGCCGGCGCCGCGGAAGTCTATGACAATCCGCGGCACCTGCTCGAAAACCTTGAGAACAGCCTCATTGGCAAGCTGATTTAGCGTTCCCCGCTGATTCCCTTGTCCCGTCCGCGCCGGTTCCGCAGGGTCCACACAATCAGCGCAATGATGATCAGTGCCGCAACGCCCGCCAATACCCACGGCACGGCACTGGTGCGGGTCTGCTCCTGGGGATCGGATTCTCCGGTTCCCGGGTTGGCGGGTCCGCTGCCCGCGGGGTTGGGCGTGCTCGGCTGTCCCGACGACGGCCCGGGGTTGGTGGGGGTCTGCGTTGACGGGCCCGATGGGTTGCTTGCATCCGGTGAGGGCGTTGCCGTGGTGGCGGCTACGCTGCCCTGCGCGTGGACGGTGGTTGTGGCTGCCGCCGGGGCTGCGGCGTTTGCTGCGGCGGTGGTGGATGCCATCGACCCGGCAAAAAGGGCCAAGGCGGCTGACGTCATGGCTAATTTACGAAGCATCGGTATCTCCTGAGTAGGGGGCGTGTCCGCGAATCCTCATACTCGTAAGCATACTGACTAAATCGTCGCCGGTGGATGGTCCCTTTGGGTGCCGCTTCAGGACTTCGCCCGCGAGATCCTCGACGTCGATAGCTTTGTCGATCTTGGGAACAGTTTTTAGGAAACCTGTAGTGATTGCGTCCGACCAAGCACTCAGAACCCCCAGGCGGCAGCGCTTTGATCACGCTGAATACGCTGGGCGAACTGTTTTCCTGTGACTTTCGGCGCTAAATGGCGGTCTTTTTGCGGCACTATTTGGCGCGTTCCCGGCAGGAGGCGCCGCATCGGTCTCAGATGGTGCGCCTTTGGAGCTCGCGGTACACCGTGGTCCGTGACACCCGGAACAGCTCGGCCAGTTCGGCCTGCGTATGCTCGCCGGCGTCATGCAGTGTCAGAAGGTGCTTCCGCTGTGTCTTGGACAACTTTGGTTGCTTGCCTTTTAGCCGCCCCTTGGCTTTTGCTACCGCCATGCCCTCGCGGGTGCGCATCCGGATCAGATCCGCCTCAAACTCGGCCACCATTCCCAGGACGTTGAACAGCAGACGGCCTACCGGGTCAGTTGGGTCGTGGGTGCTTCCACCGAGACTAAGCACAACCCCCTTAGCTGTTAGCTCATCGGCAATGTCCCTGGCATCAGATAGAGAGCGCGCCAGCCGGTCGAGCTTGGTCACCACGAGCGTATCGCCGGCCCGGCAGGCCGCCATTGCTTGACGGAGACCTGGGCGCACTCGATTCGCTCCCGTGAGTCCGTGATCGACGAAGATCTGGGTCTCTTCCACACCCAAAGCAACGAGGGCATTGCGTTGGGCAGTGAGGTCCTGGTCGTTCGTCGAGACCCGTGCATAACCGATCTTCATTCCAGTCATAAGGAACATGGTTGCAGTAATCCCCCCCCGTCACCGTGCATTTCATCGTGCGGGTCTTACGTACATGGCCCATGCCAGCAATGGCGCAGAGCGTTGCGACAGGCTTTGGCAGCACGGTGATCGACCGGCTTACGGGCACGTCCTCAGAGGAACATTTCACGCACGATGCCGCGTTGCCTGCGTTGTTGGTAGGTTTACGATCAGATGCTGGAGGGTCCTAAGACGAAAGATGGTGCTCACGCATGGAACCAGGTCCCCAGAACCTGTTGGAGCTGAGACAGGCGGGGGACGCGAAGCCCTTTGGGTTCCTTGACCTCGTCGCCCCGCAAGTCGGTGGCGGGAAACTTAGTCCAGAAGATCTCTCACAAATCGAGGCACATCCTGATGCAACCACCCTTCGTATCAGTGGGCTGAGCCAAGCCGCATTTGAGCGCTTGGTCTCCAACTACGGGAACCAGTTCACAGCAATTGAATTCTGGAAGTGCCCCAGGATTAATGACCTCACCCCGATCGAGGATTTGTCAGAGCTCCGAATGGTCTCGTTCTACTGGAACCAGCGGTGCACTCGCCTATGGGACCTTTCGCGCACGCCGCTTCTGACTGCGCTACGTGTTGAAGATTTCAACCGGCTCCATCGGCTGGACGACCTCGTGGCAGGGCATGAACTGAAGGAACTCATTCTCGGCGACGCAGTGTGGGACAAAACCACTTTTGAGACGCTAGAGCCCTTAGCAGAGTTGACTGGATTACGGAGTCTAAGCCTGCTTCCGAAACGCATCGACAACGGACGGATCCAGCCGCTTGGGAAGCTTACCAACCTTGAAAATCTGCGGATCCCCTTCAACATGTTCACGACAGAACAGATTGCGTGGCTCCGAGCCCGCCTTCCAGAAACGACGAAATCAGAAGCACTGAATGCCCTCCTCCCTTTAGAAAAGCCCTTTGACGTCGACGGCAAGTCCCTTGATGTTCTTCTGATCGGGAAACGTATGCCATGGCTGAACTCCGAACAGAACGCGGCAAGAATAGCCAAGCACGAGTCCAGGTTTCAGGAAATGGTAGCCAATTTTCGAAGCGACCCAACTCTTGAGCCGTAAGCGATCCCTCGTCGGACACAGGAATGCATGCCCGCTGGAGCGCTCTCATGGATGCGTTCGTTGGGTAGTCTCAGCTGGTGACTGACTACCGGCAACATCCCAGCGTCGTGGCACACTGGCGCGATGGTTCACTCCAGCCCCTTCCAGAAGCTCAGGAAGCGCAAGAGACCATATGGTTCGCGGTGCCCCCTGAACCTGACACGGAGCAGATGTGGGAGGGTCTTCGCGGTCGCTTGGAAGAGGACGGCACAGCGACTGTCTTGGCAGTCCCCGCTTATCTCTATGACGTCAACTTTGGCGACGGCGTGAATGTGATGCGATCGGCGGAGAATGCCCTTGTTGTCACCGGAGTGGAGCGCGACGCTCGCAACTTCGCATTCAGAGTGCTGCTGAAATCGGATGACCCCAACGCGTGGCAGCCCCTGGCCTCTGAAGTTGCCGAGCAAGGTTGCCTCCTCGATTTCATCTCTCCGCGGTTCTTCGCCATATCTTGCGGCGAGCCCCAGGCGCAGGAAGTCGCCGACAGATTGTTCGCACTGGAACGCGATGGCGTCCTTCATTATGAGACCGGCCGAACACAACAGGTGAAGTAGGCAGCCGACGGAACTGGTGTCCGTTGAAGGATCCTTTAGCGGGCGCTGATTGGGTAGTCGAAAATGTTTGCCGAGGTCCGTTCCTGCTGCGCTGTGGAATGCGGAATCATGCTCCACCGGGCTGGCTCATTGAAAATGGAAGAATGTGGCCATGATTAGTACCTGCCGTGGGCTGATGGTAGCGGCTCTCGTTTCTTATGGAGAGGAGAAAGCAGCCGGATGGGCGCGCAAAGCATCTGTCGAGGAACTGCAAAGAACTCTCACGGTCGCCGAGTGGATTCTGCACTTTGGCCCCCACCCGAAAAGTGGGGCAAGCATGCTCATAGACAACGCAGTCGCCCTAGCGGGAGTGTATGTTCACGAAGGCTCTCCGCGTGATCTCAGCCGGAAGCGACGAGACCTCAGAGCCTGGAAACAGGCGAGAGACGACGACAGCGGAGTCATGGGCCAAGCGGTGAAGGGAGCGGATAACTACGATGCGGTGGGTTCAGACGCTCGGAGCTTTTGGTCACGGGAATAAGTGTGCGGTGAGGGATCCTTTAACGGGAGGGCTGGCTCTGCAAGGGACGGGGCTTTGACGGTGTCCTTTTGTATCTAGCTTATTGTGAACAGGTCTGCTGAAGTGGCGTAGCGAATGACTGGGGCGCCTGTTGACCCCTCGTCTCTGAGCACGACGTCTCGACGAAGAGTCGCTCCGAGCTTGCGCATCAAGTTGGCAAGCCCGTCCATTGCGGCCTGGTTGATGAGTTCCCGAAGGTCGACGTCAAAATATACGCCGTCGGGCCCTGGGAAGAAGTTGACACGCACTCCGTCAATCGGCCAGACGGCAATGATCTCAAACTCGGCAAGACCATGCCTATTGGGTGGAAGCGGTGAATGGCCATCGCTGGTCGTCACTTTCCAATCGCTGTCGTGCAGCATCGCAAACAGCACATCCCAGTCCTGTTCCGCACTCCCGACCACTTCTCCATCAGGGAGTACGCCGGGATCATCCCCGAAAGCTCTATGGACGCGCGCCCAATCAAGTTCAGATCTCATGAGAACCATGATGGCGCACATTAGGAGGCTGTCAGTCTTTTCCTACGCGCCCCCTAATATGTCCGCATAGCCATCCGTTAGCGGACACACGCAGTGAACTAGGGCAGGTCGTGCCACGCCTGTCCGAACTCTGCCTCGGTAACAGCCCATAGCTGCCACTCATCTAGCGGAGCCAGCGGCTCCTGCGCCAGAAGACCAAATTCGTCCTCTACATGTCCAGGGTCATAACGAAGAGTCGGGCCAGAATCGTAAACCTCGATCTGGCGACTCGGCCGGCCGTCGTCCCCGACTTCGAAGTAATAAGTGGCGGGACCCCACGAGGAATACTGGTCGCCTCGGGACTCGTTCCACGGCCTCCGGTAGTAGTGAGTTGCCATGAGAGCAGTGTGCCCTATTTCCTGTACCCCAAGGGATGGCTCACCACGTAACGAGTACCCAGTCTCCAGGGAGATCTCCATGGCTGAGAGCGTCCAGTGCAAAGCTACGGGCTTCTTCCGTGTCGGACCCTGTGTAGGACCACCAGGGCACCTCGAGGAGCATGCCGTCACTTTGGTAGTCCCTGAGATCCAGTCCGAGAACCAGGCGACCTGAGTCGGCAAGTGCTTCGATGGCGGCTGAAGCCTAGGATATCGGCCAACTCACTTCACCGTTCGGGTCGCGCAGTGCTCCACGTTGAAAGCCTTCAGTAACGAACGAGAGGTCCTGGAAAGTCATATCGATGTTTCCTCCCGGTCCCGGGGGTGCCGCACGCCTGAAGGGCGGCACCCCGCGGCCGAGTGCATCTAGCGCGTGAGCTTGGCCGAATCCGGCTCCGGGTCGCCGATGTGACCCGGCGCGTTGGCTGCCAGGACACGTTGGACGAACGCGCTGTACTCCTCCATATAGTGGCGCAACAGCGCGGCGGTCCCTTCGTCCTTAACGGAACCGTCGTCGTCGTACGCGTCTGCCACGAAGCGGATGTACGCCTCAGGCGCGTTCAGCTGCGGCGCGTCCAGGAAGCTCAGAACGCTGCGCATGGAGGACTGCATCACTGCGGTGCCGATGCCACCGGGCGAAGCGCCGATGATTCCGGTGGGTTTCCGTGCGAACGAGTTGGTGCCCCAGGGACGCGAGCCCCAGTCGATGGCGTTCTTCAGGGCGCCAGGGATGGAACGGTTGTATTCGGGGGAGATGAACAGGATCCCGTCCGATGCCGCGATGGCGTCCTTCAACTCCCGGCCCGCGGGCGGAAAGTCGGCGTCGTAGTCGGAGCTGTAGAGGGGAAGATCCTTGATGGCGATCTCATGGAACTCAAGTTCAGGGGGCGCGACGCTGATCAGCGCTTTGGAGAGGACCCGGTTGATGGAATTGCTGGCCAGGCTTCCCACGAAATAGCCGATTTTGAAAGTGTCCATGGCGGCGTTCCTTTCCGACGGCACGGCCGGAACCGGCTCGTCGACGGTGTGGTGGCGGGTTGACCCGCTTCAACCGACCCTAGTGGACTTGTTCACATAGCGCAGCCCCCCCTACTCCCGCCCGGACCCTTGCGGTCATAGACTCATGCCAACTGGGTTCTGGAGCGTTCCGGAAGAGGGGTGGCGGGTGAAGGCAGGCATAGCACGCGAGGCACTCGACGGCGAGCGGCGGGTGGCCGCCACGCCGGAAACAGTCAAGCAATTGGTGGGCCTCGGCCTGGCGGTGGAGGTTGAATCCGGTGCCGGGCTCGCCTCCGGTCACAGCGACGACGACTACCGCAGCGCAGGAGCGTCCGTGGTGGGGTCCCTGGACCTCGGATCGTTGGACGTCTACTGCCACGTGCGTCCCATGGACCCGACGACGGCGGGAGCCCTCCGCCGGGGCGCCGTCACCGTGGGATTGGGGTCGCCGTCGTCGGAGTTGCCTACCGTGCGGGCGCTCGCCGTCGGCGGGATCACTTCTTTTGCCCTTGAACTGGTTCCCCGCATTTCGCGCGCCCAATCCATGGATGCGCTGACTTCACAGGCGCTGGTGGCGGGGTACCGGTGTGTTTTGGAAGCCGCCATGCGGTTGCCGCGGTTCTTCCCGCTGTACATGACGGCGGCAGGAACCATTCCACCTGCCCGCGTCCTGGTGCTGGGCGCCGGTGTGGCTGGCCTCCAGGCCATCGGCACTGCCAAGAGGCTTGGCGCGCGGGTTTCAGCCAACGATATCCGCCCGGCGTCGGCGGACGAGGTTGCCTCCATGGGTGGCACGTTCATCAAGTTGGACCTGGAGACAGCGGAGGCCTCCGGAGGGTACGCGCGGGAGCTGAGCGCGGACAGGGGAGCACTGCAACGGGCGCTTCTGACACCGCACGTGGCGCAGGCTGATGTGCTGATCACCACTGCCGCGGTTCCGGGCAGGCGGGCACCCCTGCTGGTGAGCCGCGAGATGGTCCAGGGCATGAAGCCCGGGGCCGTGGTGGTGGACCTCGCCGCCGAATCGGGCGGCAACGTGGAGGGAAGCATTCCTGGGCAGGACATTTCCATCCCCACGGGAGACGACCAAGGCACAGTGACGCTGGTGGGGATGAAGGATGTCGCCTCGGCCATGCCCGCTGATGCCTCCCGCCTCTATGCCAAGAACGTGGCCAACCTGCTGGCACTGATGACCCGGGACGGCGTGGTTTCGCCCGACTTTGAGGACGATGTGGTGGCCGGGACCTGCCTGACCCACGAAGGCGCAGTCCGGCACGCCCCCACGGCGGAAGCACTCGCCGCCCTCGCCGGTGAGACCGCACCCTTTGGAAGTATCCAGCCCGGAACGGAAGGAGTCCGCTGATGGACGGTATGAGTCTGCTGACGATCACTGTCTTGGCCGTGTTCGTGGGCTTTGAAGTTGTTTCCAAGGTCTCCAGCACTCTGCACACACCCTTGATGTCCGGGGCCAACGCGATTCACGGCATCATCCTGGTGGGGGCCATCATCGTGGCGGGCCAGGCAACGGACCTGTGGGTGTTGGTGGTTGCCCTGCTGGCGGTCGTCCTGGCCACGGCCAACCTCGTGGGGGGATTCGTGGTGACTGACCGCATGCTGGAGATGTTCCGGGGAAGGCAGCGGCCGCCGTCGAAAACTGAAGCCGCGGCAGGGGCAGTTGAGGAGCGCCGCCCGTGACGCTGTTGAATCCCACCTGGACGGCATTGCTGTATTTGGCAGCAGCAGCCTGCTTCATCCTTGCCCTCAAAGGGCTGAATTCGCCACGCACGGCCCGGCGCGGGAATTTGATTGGGGCACTTGGGGCACTTCTTGCTGTGGTGACCGTATTTGTTTCGGTGAAGCTGGATAACGTGCCCTGGATCCTTGGTGCAGTTGCTGTCGGTGCCGGAGTTGCTGCCCCGGTTGCCCGCAGGGTTCAGATGACGCAGATGCCGCAACTGGTGGCCATGTTCAATGGCGTAGGTGGTGGCGCCGCGGCACTGGTTGCCTTGCTGGAGCTTTCACACACGGGCGATCCCTGGGTGCGCCTGGCGATTGTCTTTACGTTGCTGGTGGGCGCAGTGTCGTTTGCCGGGTCGGGGGTGACTTTTGCGAAGCTCCAAGGGCTCATGACCACTCGGCCGGTGACTTTCCCCGGGCTCCCTGTGCTGATGGCCCTGGTGCTGCTGGCTGCAGTGGGGGCAGGCGTTGCAGTGATCCTGAACGGTTCGCTGGTGCTGGCGTTGATTCTGTTGGTTCTTGGGCTTACAGCCGGGGTCCTGCTGGTGTTGCCGGTCGGTGGCGCCGATGTGCCGATCGTCATTTCGTTGTTGAACGCCTTCACCGGTTTGGCCGTTGCTGCGTCCGGGCTGGTGCTCGGAAATGTTCTGTTGCTGGTTGCCGGCACCTTGGTTGGAGCATCGGGCACCATCCTCACCCGGGCCATGGCGGCGGCGATGGGACGCAGCGTTGCCGGCATTATGTTCGGCGCCTTCAAGGGCGGGTCCACGGCGGGTTCCACCGCTGTGAGCGAGCGGCCGGTGCGTTCGTCCAGTGCCGAGGACGTAGCGGTCCTCCTCGGCTATGCGCAAAGGGTGATCATCGTTCCGGGGTACGGTCTTGCGGTGGCGCAGGGGCAGCACACGGCCGCCGAGTTGGCTCTGGCCTTGGAGTCGCGAGGAATCGAAGTGGACTTTGCCATCCACCCGGTCGCTGGGCGCATGCCCGGACATATGAACGTATTGCTCGCCGAGGCCAATGTTCCCTATGAATCCCTGAAGGAAATGAGCGACATCAATTCCGAATTCAAGACTGCGGATGTCGCCCTGGTGGTGGGCGCCAACGATGTTGTGAACCCCGCAGCGAAGACGACTTCCGGTTCACCGATCTACGGGATGCCCATCCTGGAAGTATCGGACGCCAGGCAGGTGGTGTTTCTCAAACGCTCCATGCGGCCGGGGTTTGCCGGAATTGAGAACGAGCTTCTTTATGAACCCCAGACCACGTTGTTGTTCGGCGACGCCAAGGACTCTTTGACCAAGGTGCTTGGCGCGGTGAAGGCGCTGTAGCCCATTAAGTTGTGGACATATATTAAATCGATCAAGGAATCGCGTCATGGATTGACCGGTGACAGCACACCTCCTGTACAGGGTTTTTGTGGAGGATATGAGGAGTCATCGGTGCAAGAGGGTGCGAAAGATTCGCTGTTCGGTGTCCGCTTTGATCAAGCAGGGGGCAAACGGGTCTCCGACTGGAAGTTGCTCGTGGGCCAAGGTGTGCAGATCCTGCGCGGGAAGGACGTGGTGGACGAGGGCGTTGTTGATGCCGTGACCTTTGACGGAAGCATCCTGTGGCTCAGGCAGAAGGGGGCGACCGGCCGGCGGATGGTCGTGAAGGAGCGAGGCGTTGGCGTCAGGGTCCGCGCCCTCAAATAGGGTGGGATCTCTTCCTGCGGGCGTCTTCCGGACCTTCCCGACGGCGGGACCGCGGCCTAAGGTAAACGGTAAGAAGTACCCTGTCGTTTCCGACCGCATTACGAATCCAACCGCACTACGAAGCGAGGTTGAGCCATGACCGTGAAACTCAACAAGAAGGCATTGGAGAACGCGAAGCACCTGATCCGCGATGGCAAGGTAGCCAAGGACACCAGGGACGACTGGAGCGAGCACGCCCCTTCCACCGATGATGAGAACGCATTCCTGGACAAGCACGGACATGCCGAGTATTCAAAGTGGTTCCTTGGCGTGGACGACGAGCACCCGGATGACCAAAAGGGCCATTACAAGTTCCCGATCGGTGACTTCAAGAAGATCCACCGCTGCGCAGTGATCTCGGCAGAGAGCAGGGCGGGCCAATACGACTACGACGACATCCGCGATGCCTTGGGGAAACTGCTGGAGAAGATCGACGGCGACTAACCCGCCGCGGTAAACCCGGCGGATGCTCTGAGCCCTGGGAGCCGGCATCCCGGACAGCCGGGCAGCTAGCTGAGCAGCCGGCCCCACTTCGGATCCAGTAACGGCGCCCCGGCCAACTTCAGGGCGTGCCAGAGGGTGACCGCCACGGAATCGAGAACGGGTACTCCGGTGCGGGCCTCCACCTCCTCCGTGATGTTGGCGCCGTAAAGGTTGGTGCACAGATAGACCAGTGCATCCGGGTGGGAACCGGCCAGTTCGAGGGACCCGGGCAGCATTTCCTCGTCAGTGACCCGGGCGAAGGATTCGTTGTCACTGAGGTCAAGGTGCCTGTGGTCAACGGTCTTGATCCCCTCACGGGCATAGGACGAAATCACGGCGTCGTTCACATCGGATGTGTACGGCGTGAACAGGCCGATCCGTTCTGTCTTGAAGGCCGAGAAAGCCGCCAGATAGGCCAGGGTGGAAGTGGTGGCCGGGATTCCGGTGGCCTCGGTGATCTCCTTGACCAGGGCGTGGTCGTGGGCTGCTCCCAGCCAGGACCCGGAGGTGCCGTTCCAGGCGATGACATCCACGTTGGCCGTGGCAAGGAGCTCGGCGGCCACCCGCATCACGGATGAGTCGAACTGTTTGTCCGAGGAGTCATCCAGCGCGATCCGTGTGACGGGGATGCGGGTGGAGTGGACAGTCACGTCGCGTCGACCGTCCAGGATCCGGTAGGTCTGCGGCTCGAGGCAGGTGTTGGAGGATGGCACGATCATGCCGATACGGGTGGGCCGGTTGGTTGAAGGCATGGGTGCTCCTAGGCAGGCTGGGACAGGGGCAGGGAATCAGAGAGCGCATCGCGGTGTTCCGTGAAGCCTTCCCGGGCGACGAAACGGCCCACGGGGCCGGGATCGTGGAAACCGTCACCGTCCAGGACCACCTGCCCCGCGGAAATCACGACGGCGGGCCAACCGTTGAGCGTCTTCCCCTCGAAAGGCGAGAAGTCAGTCCCCATGTGCAGCGCACCGCCGTCGACGCTGCGTTGGATGGCGGGATCGAAGACCACCAGGTCCGCGTCAAAGCCCTCCACGATGGCACCCTTCCGCGGCACGGCGTTGATCCGGGCCGGCGCTGCCGAGAAAACTTCCACGAAATGCTCCACCGATCCGCCGCCGTCGGAGACCAGGGCCGTGAAAGTGACGGGCATGCGGGTTTCGACGCCGGGCAGGCCGTGCGGCATGAAGCGGACGTCGTCGGTGCGCTCGCGTTTTTGGGACAGGTCGTAACAGGAATGGTCCGAGGAAACAGTGTGGATGGCCCCGGCTGCGAGGCGGTCCTTTAGCGCGGCGACGGTTTCGGCGCTGCGCATGGGTGGGCAGCAGGCGTACCACTCCGGGAATCGTGAACCATAAACCGTATCGTCAAGCGTCAAGTAGTGCGGGCACGTTTCGGAGTAGGCTTCCTGTCCACGTTCACGTGCCTCGGTTACCAGATCGACTGCCCCGGGCGTTGACTGGTGCACAAAGTACACGGGTGCCCCGGTGTAGTCGGCCAGGGCCAGGGTTTCCTTGACGGAGATTTCCTCGGCGAGTTCCGGTCGCGTGCGGTGCAGATGCTCAATCCCGATCCGGCCATCGGAGGCGTGCTGTTCCGTGCAGTCGGTGATGATGGCGTCGTGCTCGGCGTGGATGTAGGTGAGCCCGTCCAGCCGGACCATTTCACGCATGACCTTCAGGATCGTGTCGCCGTCAGCCATGGTGGAGCCGCGGTTGGTGGTGTACATCTTCACGGACCGGACACCCTCCGCGGCCAGTTGCTCAAGTTGCCACGGCACGGTCTCGTCCCACTTGATCACGGAGCCATGCAGGGCAACGTCGCAGCGTGACTCGGCGGCGAGGCGCTTCTTGTTCAACACAGCATCCAGCGGGGTTTCCTGTGCGTCGCGGGGGATGCCGAAATCGATGATCGTGGTGGTGCCACCCCAAAGGGCCGCTTTGGAAGTCACGGCGTAGTCATCCAAGGTGCGGAAACGGCCGGTGACCTGGGCAACGTGGCAGTGGCCGTCGATGCCGCCCGGAATGACCAGAAGACCACTGGCGTCGATGATCCGATGTGCGGCGGGTACGGGCTCAGCGGCGTCGATAAGCTGGGTGACCCGGCCGCCGTCGACCACTACATGGGCGTCCTGTCGGCCGAAACTGTTGACCACGGTGCCGTGGGCGATGACGAGGTCTGGAAGCTGGGACATCGTTGTCCTCCTTTTCTGAAAGGTTCTAGGCTGTGGCGGAAAGGTGGGCGGCCTGGGCACGCGCCAGGGCGGCGTCGAGATTTTCGGAGAGGCCGCGCCGGGCTTTCACGGGCGGCGCCGCGAAGGAACCCCCGCGGTGCGCACCGGACTTCAGCGCAACGACGGCTTCGGTCATACGGATGCCGGCCGAGATGCCATCCACCACCGGGACCGGAAGCTGCCCCTCCAGCTCGCGGGCAAGACCGGCGAGCGGGGCACCTGCCAGGATCACGACGTCGGCGCCGTCCTCAGCCACGGCCTGCCGGCTGAGTGCCAGGAGGGTTTCCTTGAAGTCGGATTGCACGGAGCCGATGGAGTTCAGGCTCTGGTTGATGGAACGGATGGAGGCCAGGCGTCCGCCGAAGCCGAACCGTTCAACGCAGTCGAGGTACCAGGCCTGGATGCGGTCCGAGATGGCGATGATGGAGAAGCGGTGCCCCTGGAGTGCAGCAGCGCACAGGGCCGCCTCGGTGATGCCGATGACCGGCACGTCCACGAGTTCCTTCAGGGCAGGCATGCCGGGATCCCCAAACGCCGCCACAACCACGCCGTCCACGGCGGTGCCGCCGGTTTCGCCTCCGGCGCGAGTGCCGTCGTCGTGCGTGTATTCGGCAATCAGCTCGGCAACCGCACCAGCGGCAATCAGGGACTCGAAACGGGTTTCGATGTATTCAACGCCGTGTCCGGCGGTCCGCACGATCAGCTCCGTATGCGGACCGGCGGAGCGCAGGGCCTCGGCCTGGATCAGCGCGGTGACGTCGTCACTGATGTTGGGGTTGATGACCAGGAGTTTCATGGTTTTTTCCGATGCAGCTTGGGCTCGGCGGCGCTGGATTCCTCGGGGAACTGTTCGCGGTACTTTCCGATGTGCAACGCCGATTGGGCGGCTGCACGGTCCGGGTCGCCGCTGGCGATTGCGGCGTAGAGGTCACGGTGTTCCTGGATGAGTTCCGGAAGGTCGCTGACGTGGCGGAAAAGCCAGTGCATGCGGCCTTGCAGGGGCTCCAGCGCGGAGCGGAGAAAGTCGTTGTTGGCGATGCGTGTGATGGCATCGTGGAATTCGCTGTTGGCGCGGTGGGCTTCCAGGATGGAGCCTTTGGCCAGGCAACGGTCGGCCTCGTCAAGGAGGTTTTGGAGTTGGTCGAGGTCTTCCGGGGTTGCCCGTTGTGAGGCCAGCCGGCAGGCGAGGACCTCCAGGGACTGGCGGACATCGAAGAGGTCCTCCACGTCCTTGGGGCTTAGTCCACTGACTTCGGAGCCGCGTCCGGCGCGGTCCCTGATCAGGCCTTCCTGCCGCAGCATGCGGAGTGCTTCCCGGATGGGCAGCCGTGAGACGTTGAATTCGGCAGCCAAGTCGCGTTCCACCAGCCGGGCGCCGGGCGCATAGTGCCCCTCGAAAATCCGGGAACGGAGCGTGTCACGCACGGATTCCCTGAGGGGGCGGTCCGTGTTGTTCGTGTCTTCTGCGGTTAGCAATTCCAGCTCCATTTCGTGATGTGTGAGGCGGTGCGCCCGGCCTCCCGGCGGGCATCCGGCCATTCGGCGGTTCAGGACCGTCCGGCCGGTCCGGTCGGACGAGTTAGACCGGAAGTCGCTTGTTGTAGTCCAGGGCCAGGACAGAGACGCCCATGACCACGGCGGATCCAACAAAGTACAGCAATGCCCACGTGTAGGAACCGGTGGCTCCGACAATCAGGCCTACCACAATCGGGGTGACGAATCCGGCAATATTGCCGCTGAAGTTCATGGCACCGCCCAGGACGCCTGCGTTTGTGCGGCCGCCCAGGATGGAGGGGATGGACCAGAACAGGCCAACCCAGCGCAGGAAGAACAGGACTACCGAGAGAAGCACGACGGCGGTGATCGGGTCTGCGACCACGGTGACCCCTACGAGGCCGCCCACGACTACGACGCTGGAGAAGCCCAGCAGGGTGCGCATGACCCGGTTGGCCGATGCGCCGGAGGCACGCCATTTGTCCGCGATGATGCCGCCGAGGATTTCGCCGACGAAGCCGGCTCCGAAAATGACGAACGTGGACCAGCCAATGGTTTTCAGGTCGAAGCCCTTGGCCTGCGCAAGGTAGAGCGGACCCCAGGTGAGCAGGCCGTAGAAAACGCCGTTGAAGCCAAGCCATCCGAAGCACATGGCCCAGAAGGAGCGGAACTTCAGGTAGGGCAGGAGTGCGCGTTTGCCTTGGGCGCCTTCCTTGGCGGCCTCAGCGTCGTCCTCGGCGTGGGAAGCTTCGATGTAGGCCGCTTCTGCCTCGTTGACGCCCTTGTGCTGGCGCGGGTTGTCCCTGATGTACCACCAGACGGCGAGGCCCATGAGGATTGTGGCTGCGCCGGCGACGATGAATGACATCCGCCAGCTGCCGGTGGAGGCGATCAGCCAGGTGATGAGGATGCCGCCCAGGCCTGCGCCGAGTGGAGCTCCGGCGTCGAGAATGGTGGCACCGCGTCCGCGTTCCTTCTTGTGCATCCAGATGGCATTGAGCTTGCCGCCGGCAGGCATGACGCCCGCTTCGGTGACGCCGATGCCGAGGCGGGCGATGAACATGCTGAGGAATCCGCCCGCGAAGCCGGAGGCTGCAGTTGCTGCGCCCCAGCCAATGCAGGACGCGGTAACAACCTTGCGGGGGCCGAACTTGTCGATCAGCCAGCCAACGGGGATTTGCATCAGGGCGTAGGTCCAGAAGAAGGCCGACAACAGGAGCCCCACAAGCTCGGGCGGCAGGTTGAATTCCTTCT
The DNA here is from genome assembly GCF_014647595.1 of Paenarthrobacter histidinolovorans. Classification (GTDB taxonomy): domain Bacteria; phylum Actinomycetota; class Actinomycetes; order Actinomycetales; family Micrococcaceae; genus Arthrobacter; species Arthrobacter histidinolovorans. The sequence goes on from NZ_BMPM01000005.1 coordinate 344,077, forward strand.
GGATGATGGGCAGGGCGACAGAGATGGATCCGCGGTCGATGTAGTTGACCGCGACGAGGACCAGAAGCAGGATGAACAATTTCCAGCGGACGTTCGTGCGTCGCTGCACGCCGTTCTTGCCGGAGGTGGGCTCGGTTTCCTGCGTTTCCTGTTGGGTGTTTTGGAGAGACACAGCTTCTCCTTCATTAGGAGTCAACGGGGTGGAATGTCTTTATTGGGGGGATGAGCCGGGCGGGATACCGCTGCAGCCGGTTCCGTGCCGGCGGCAACTGTTGCGGCCCCTGCCTGGTGGTGGGGAGGAACCGCAGCCGGTGGTGGAATCTTTTGGGATCCCGTTTTGGGATCCCAAAATCAAAGATAGGTGTGACGTGAGGCACTGTCAAGGCTTTTGGTATACCTACTGTTCCGGCGAAATGTGACCGGGTTCCCGGATTACGGACGGTGCGCACCTCTGATGCGGCCCCTGTCCCCACTTGACGTGCGAAAACCCTGTTTCCTCACGTCATTTGTGCGCGTTCGGCTGCTTACGCCGCGAAGGACCTTATCCCTTTCTGGGATACCTTCAGCGGTTTGCGGGGGTGGAGTGATGGGGGCCGTAAGCCAGGATCTCGGCCAGCTCAGCCAAGCGATGGGCCCGCGCGGACTCCGCCGGAGTGAACGGCTCGCCAGGGCGCGAGAACACGAGTGGCCCATGCCAGGCCGTGGGGATCTTGAGGATATCCGGTGAACGTCCGACGCCGGGGGTCACCTCGGGTGCCGGACGTACCGGAGGATTGGGAACCACTTTCGCGGACAGCAGCTCAGCCACGGCGTGGGGGAGTTCGGCAGGATTTCCAGCGATCCGGGCGGCCAGGCTCAGGGCCTTTGTTTGTCCGTCGGCCATGGCCAGCGCAGTGGTGGGCCAGACGTGGGACCCACGCCCGCCGCCGTCGTGCAATGCCTTCAGCAGTTCACCCTCGGTGACTTCGCCTGGGGCCGAAAGCACGAACTCGTCCAGGACGCTGCCGTCGCGACCGGCGTCCTCCAATGGATGGGAGCCGTCCAGCGGATGAACGTGGATGCTCAGGATGTTGGTCTCCAGGCGGGCGAGGGCCTGGGTGATCCTTTGCAGGGAACCGGGTTGGTCCAGCACGAGGGTCCGCGCCCGCCACAAGGCAGGCGCCATATTCAGCCGGTGCCGGTGGCGGAGTGCCGGGGCATGCAACCAGCGTCTGAGGACCTTCGCGGCGGAGGGCTCGGCGACCCAGATCACCAGGACGGTCGCGGTCACGGTGAGCAACAGGACCTTGGCCAGGTAGGGAAGATGGGTTTCCACCACCGCAGCATGCACCAGAAGTTCAATGGGAAGCATGACCGCGATGTTGGCCAGGGTCAGCCTGGCTTTGGGCGGTTCGGGCAGTTGGCCGCAGACATCGCACAGCAGGTCCGCGGTAACGGGGGTGCTCGGGTTGCGCTTCATGGTTTCATGCTGCCCTGCGCCTGTTTCGAACCCGTTGCTGGTGCGTCACGTTCCGGCTACTTCCGGGTAGCCGGCTGTTCCAGCCAGTCCGGGGACCAGGCATCGGGGCGGACAAACGTAAAGCCCGGCACTTCCCAGGGGGTAGTGCCGGGCTCTACTTGGCCAAACGGGAAAGACCGCAACAACAGGGATGTGCGGCGGGCCTTCCTAGCGGATGGAGTCCTCGTCCAAGTCCCGGGCATTTCCGCGGGAGGCGGCCGCATCCTTCAAAAGATCGCGGATCTCGGCAAGCAGCGCGGTGTCGGCCGGAAGCGGCTCTTCCTCGGGCTCCTCGGTGGAGAGGCGGTCCTTGACCAATGAATTGATCTTGTTCATGGGTGCCACGAAGATGAAGTAGACCACGGCTGCGGTGATCACGAAGGTCACGAGTGCGGTCAGCACGGCACCAAAGTCGATGAAGGTCGCCGGGTTGTCAGCCCAGATGCGGAAGCCCAAACCCTCGGCGTTCATGCCACCGGCCGCGGCGATGACGGGGTTGATGATGTGGTTGGTGAAAGCTCCGACGAGTGCGGTGAATGCACTGCCGATAACGACAGCGATAGCCAGTTCGATCACGTTTCCGCGAAGTATGAAGTCCTTGAAACCCTTAAACATGGATGGTCCTCCGGTTGGGTGCGTTGTCTGCCTCAGCAGGAATCAAACTACCATTCCGGTGTTTCCAGTGGGGGTCAAGTGACCAGAGAGGAAACTCGACCCCCACTCGGTGCCCGAATCGCGGAGCTGCGAATCAGGCCGAAGCCTCTTCGAGTACGGTGCCTGAAACGGTGGCACCCTTACCCCGGTTGACCATCAGGGCCAAGAGGTCAAACACCACAGTTGCTGCGGCGACGCTGGTGATGTCCGCATGGTCGTAGGCGGGTGCTACTTCAACGACGTCGGCACCTACGATGTTGATGCCGTTCAAGCCGCGGAGGAGTGCCAGAAGTTCGCGGGAATGGAGGCCGCCCATTTCCGGGGTGCCCGTGCCCGGTGCGTAGGACGGATCCAGGACGTCGATATCGATGGAAACGTACACGGGAGTGTCACCCAGACGCTGCTTTACCTGCTCGATTGCCGCCGGGACGCCGATGACATCCAGGTCGGAACAGCGAATGATCTGGAAGCCGAACTCGTGGTCCCGGAGGAAATCGTTACGATCGTAGACCGGGCCGCGGATACCGACGTGCATCGACTTGTCTTCGACTAGCAGGCCCTCCTCGAACGCCCTCCGGAAGATGGTTCCGTGCGTGACCGGCTGGTCGAAGTACGTGTCCCAGGTGTCCAGATGGGCGTCGAAATGGAGTAGTGCCACTGGCCCATGCACGGTGTCGAGGGCCCGCAACATGGGAAGCGCGATGGTGTGGTCGCCGCCGATGGAGATGAGTTTCCTGTCCTGGCTGATCAGCGGACGGGCTTGTTCCTCGATCTCGCGGACGGCGCGGGCGATGTCATAGGGAGTGCAGGCGATATCCCCCGCATCCACAACCTGGACTTCGTTGACTGGCTCGACATCCAGCTCCGGGTGATAACCAGGGCGCAGGAGGCGGGAGGCTTCACGGACTGCGGCCGGACCAAACCGGGCACCTGGGCGATAGGAGGTACCGCCGTCGAACGGTACGCCGACAATGGCAATGTCGTAGTCCGGGACGCGGTCAATCTGCGGCAGCCGGGCGAAGGTTCCCAAGCCTGCGAAGCGGGGAATCTTGGTGGCATCGACTGGTCCAACGGGCAGGTGAGTGGTCATGACAGGGATCCTTCGGTTACTTTGTTGGGCTCCGGGGTTGCCGGATTCTTTTCAGTGGTCAGTTCTGATAGGGATTTGTTGGCTGTTTCGGGTGCGAGCAGGAACGTAGCCACCAGACCGACCAGGGAGATGCCGGCGCCGATGAGCAGTGAGCCGGCAGCGCCGAAGCTTACGATTGCGACGGGCATCAAGTACGTGCTGGCAGCCGATCCGATCCGGCTGACGGCGGTGCCGAAGCCCACTGCCGTTGCGCGGACCTCTGTAGGAAAGAGCTCGTTGGGGTAGACAACTTCGAGGAAGCTGGAAGCACCAGAGGCCAAAGCAAAGACAGCCAGGGCGGTGAAGAGCGGCGCGGCCTGGACATTGGGAATAAAGGCCGGGATGGCGAGGGCCACCACGATTACGCCGAAGCTCGAAAGAAGCAACTTGCGCCGCCCGATCTTTTCAACCAGCCAGAGCCCGGGTATGCCACCCACCACGAACAGCATGGATATCAGGAACGATCCACCGTAGAGGTTGGCGTCGCCGGTCAAACCCATGGAGTGCAGGAGGTCTGGCGCAAAGGTGTACACGGCGAATAGGGGGATGACTTGCGCGGTCCAGAAGATGGAGACAAACAGCGTTCGTTTCCAGTACTGCCCACGGAAGATGTCCAGGAATTTTCCCTGTTTGGCGGGGCCATCGCTGTCCGACGCGATGTCGGCCAACCCGTATTGCTGGCCGTAGACCTTCTTGATGACAGCATCGGCCTCGTCCCGCCGTCCGCGCGAAAGGAGCCAGCGTGGGGACTCGGGAGTGCCCAGCCGGAAGAGCAAGGTAATAATGGCGAAGATCGCGGGGCTGGCAACCATCCAGCGCCAGGCCTCCGGTCCCGTGTCGCGGAGCAAATATCCGACGGCGTAGGCGACCGCCGCGCCTACGGCCCAGACAACAAAGGTTGCTCCGAGAAGGCGCCCGCGGTGCTTTTTGGGTAGGAACTCTGCCAGGAGGGAGGTGGCGATGGGGTAGTCGGCGCCAATGGCCATCCCCAGGAAGAACCGACAGAGGACCACCTGCCAAATCTCGGTAGCAAAGCCGTTCAGCACGGAGAACAGTGCCAAAGCGATCAGGTCGGCAATATACATCTTGTGCCGGCCAATCTTGTCAGTGAGCCAACCGAAGACGCCGCCTCCGAAGAAGATGCCCACGAGGCTGGCCGCACCGACCAAGCCGATCTCGGCAGGCGTCATGTCCAGGCCGGGAATCATGGTGATCAGTGCGATGCCGATGATGGACAGGGCGTAACCGTCAATGAAAGGCCCGCCCGAAGCGAAGAATGTCAGCTTCTTGTGGAACGTGGTTAGCGGGGCATCATCAATGAGGTTGCTTGTTGCGCTCATTGCAAACCCTCTCTCGTGAGTGCTCATCATTGAGCGGGGGAAGTATGTAACTAAAGTCTTGGTGATGCGGGTCACGGCGACTAGCACTACATTGGCTACAAATGACCGAGACGCTTAGATAAATGTCTAAGGCCGCCAAATTCCTAAGAAGGGTAGCCCAAGCCTTGGCAATCACTGTGGCCGAACTAATTGCCGAGCCGCAGCTCGGGCTCACCCTCCTGGCCGGGTCCGCCAGCATGGATAACCGCATCACCTGGGCCCACACCTCGGACCTTCCCAGGCTGTGGGAGTGGGTGACCGGGGGTGAGCTCATGATGACCAACGGCCTCTCCATCCCGGCGGATGCCGACGGCCAGGTGGCGCTCGCCGAGGCGTTGATGGACAGCGGTGCCAGCGCGTTGGCGATCGGCGAGAAGATGCACGCTCCGCCTCTCACGCACGAGTTCCTGGAAGCATGCAACCGGCTCCCGTTGCCGCTGATCAACATCCCGTATCCGCTCCCGTTCATCGCCATCGCCCGGTCGGTAGCCGAATCCTCCTTGCTGGAAGAATCCCGTCGGCTGCGGCAGACGGCCCGCGTTTACGATCTCCTTCGCACCGCTGGAGCCTCCGAAGACCACTGGCAGAGCCTGGTCCAGCGGCTCGCCAGCGAACTGGATGCGGACCTGTTCGTGGTGGACCGTCGATGCCTCCATCCCTGGCATCCGGAAGGGCAGGCACTCCCGGTGTTCCTCGCCGAGGAATGGGCCCCGCTGTCCGGGCAGGTTGGCTTGGCGGGCAAGAACTTCCAGTGGCACCGCATCCGCGGCCGGCATGTGCTCACCATGGACATTCCCACCCATGCCAACGCGCTCCTGGTGGTGCTGCCCAACAGCGAACCGCACCCGGACGCCGTCGTACTTCTCCATGCCGCAACCGTGCTGGGACTGCAGCTTTCGCGGATCGTCTTGTCGCTGGAAGGCAGACACCGCTTGGCGGGTGAGTTCCTGCTCCAGGCCTTCGACGGCCGGCTCGGCACAGCGGACATGGAAAGCAGGCTGGCAGCTTTCGAGGTCCCGGCGCACGACTTCGTGGTCGCCTCGATCTCAGCGGACGACGGCGGCAGGCTGGCTAACGTGCACATCGAACTGTGGCGGCACGGGGTTGCGTCGGCGTCCCTGAAGCGGAACAACAGGCTCCACATGGTGGTCCCGGCCGATATGCCGGACGACGTCTTGGTGCACTGCGCAGGGGCGGACGCCGTAATCGGGATCAGTGGGAAGGCGGACGTTACGGGCATCCAAAGGGCGCTGCAGGAATCCCTCTGGGCCCTCGGGTCGGCCCGTGCCAACAAGCTGGGTCTGGCCCGCTACGCCGAGGGTCCGTCGTGGCTTGGGCTGACCGGTTTTGAGGAAGGGACCGCACTGGTGCGGCGTCTTTTGGGGCCGATTTTCGATTATGAGCAGAGTCAGGATGGCGATCTCATCGTCACCCTGAGGACTTACTTGGACTCCCAGCGCTCTTGGCAAAAGACTGCCGCAGCCCTGTTCGCGCACCGGCAAACCATCATCTACAGAATCCGGAAAATCGGCGAGCTGACGGGGCTGGACATGGGTGAAACGTCCACGGTTGCCCAATTGTGGTTCGCGTTGCAGATCCATGAAGCGATGCATCAGTAGGAGTCCCTTGCTTGCACTTTTTCAAAACAACCGGCTATGGTGTGAAGCGTGTCACTCATGGTGATGCAACGCTTTTGATCTGCGGCGGGAGAGTCCTGCCGGTACATCCAGTCAGGCGCCGTAGGAGCAAATCCTCCCCAGGAATCTCTCAGGCACATGTACCGCCGCGGTTAGGCAACTCTGGAAAGCAGTCCGGGTAACCGGGCTCACCGACGGTGCAAGCAGGCAATCATTCCTGCGGAATCTCTCAGGTCCAATACAGAGCGGGGAGGAACCCCACATCATCGTGGCGCTCACTGGGCGCCTGAATCATGGAGTTCCTCTTGACTGTTCAATCAACCCCCACCGCCTTCGCGGACCGGCACATCGGCGCCCGGCGCCAAGCCGACGTTGACACCATGCTCAAGGCCATCGGCTACGACTCTGTCGACGGCCTGGTAGATGTCGCGGTCCCCGATTCCATTCGCCAGGAAACTGCGCTGAAGTTGCAGGACGCCCTCACCGAGGTGCAGGTCCTGACCGAGCTGCGCAAGCTCGCGTCCAAGAACAAGACTGCCGTCCAGATGATCGGCCAGGGCTACTACGACACCGTCACGCCCCCGGTCATCCGCCGCAACATCCTCGAAGCTCCCGCCTGGTACACGGCCTACACTCCGTACCAGCCGGAAATTTCCCAGGGCCGCCTTGAGGCGCTCCTGAACTTCCAGACCATGGTGCAGGACCTCACGGGCCTGCCTGTGGCCAACGCTTCGTTGCTTGACGAAGCGACCGCCGTGGCCGAGGCCGTGCTGCTCATGCGCCGCGCCAACAAGAACAAGACTGCCAAAGACGGCAAGACTGTCCTTGACGCAGACCTCCTCCCGCAGACCATCGCGATCGTGAAGGGCCGCGCCGAAGCGCTCGGTTTCGAGGTGGAGGTCGCCGACCTGTCGGCTGGCCTTCCCGACGGCGACATCAACGGTATCGTCCTCCAGCAGCCTGGCGCTTCGGGCCGGGTTTTCGACCACTCCGCAGTGATCGCCGACGCCAAGGAACGCGGTGCCTTGGTGACCGTGGCCGCCGATTTGCTGGCGCTCACCCTCATCACGCCCCCGGGCGAGCAAGGTGCGGATGTCGCCGTCGGAACTGCGCAGCGCTTTGGTGTTCCGCTGTTTTTCGGTGGTCCGCATGCCGCGTACATGGCCGTCCGTGAAGGCATGGAGCGGACGCTTCCGGGCCGCATCGTGGGTGTCTCCAAGGACAACGCCGGCGTCCCCGCTTACCGTCTGGCGCTGCAGACCCGCGAGCAGCACATCCGCCGCGAAAAGGCCACGTCCAACATCTGCACCGCGCAGGCGCTCCTCGCGATCGTTGCCTCGATGTACGCGGTTTACCACGGCCCCGAAGGCCTGAAGGCGATCGCCGAAACCGTCCACGGCCACGCCCGTGTCCTGGCCACAACGCTGCGGAAGGCCGGCCGTGAACTCGTCTCCGACTCCTTCTTCGACACCCTCACCGTCCGCGTTCCCGGCAAAGCAGACAAGGTCATCGCCGCCGCCGAAGCCCGCGGCATCAACCTGCGGATCATCGACGCCGACACCGTTGGTGTTTCAGTTGATGAAACCACGACGCCGGAAGTCCTCTCCGCGGTGGCCGTCGCCTTTGGCGCCGGGCCGGTAGGGGACGCCGAAGGGTTCGAACTGCCGGCATCCGTGGTCCGCACCTCCGATTTCCTGCAGCACCCCGTGTTCAACACGCACCGTTCGGAGACGCAGCTGTTGCGCTATATCCGCAAGCTGTCAGACCGGGACCTCGCGCTGGACCGCACCATGATCCCGTTGGGCTCGTGCACCATGAAATTGAACGCGACCGCTGAGATGGAAGCGATCTCCTGGCCGGAGTTCGCTTCCATCCACCCGTTCGCTCCGGACCACCAGACAGCTGGCTGGCGCGAACTGATCGAGGACCTGGAGGCGGACCTCACGGAGATCACCGGCTATGACCAGGTTTCCATCCAGCCCAACGCCGGTTCGCAGGGCGAGCTGGCTGGGTTGTTGGCGATCCGCGGCTACCACCTTTCACGTGGCGACGAGCAGCGCACTGTCTGCTTGATCCCTGCTTCGGCTCACGGCACCAACGCTGCCTCGGCTGTGCTGGCCGGTATGAAGGTTGTTGTGGTGGCCACGGCTGCTGACGGCACTATTGATCATGCCGATCTGACGGCCAAGATCGAGGCCAACAAGGACGTGCTGTCCTGCATCATGATCACCTACCCGTCCACGCACGGTGTGTACGACGCCGATGTCCGCGAAGTGTGCGACGCGGTTCACGAGGCCGGTGGCCAGGTGTATGTTGACGGCGCGAACCTCAACGCGCTGGTTGGCCTGGCCCAGCCGGGCAAGTTCGGCGGCGACGTGTCGCACCTGAACCTGCACAAGACCTTCTGCATCCCGCACGGCGGCGGCGGTCCGGGCGTGGGCCCTGTTGCTGCAAAGGCACACTTGGCGCCGTTCATGCCGGGCGATGCCAACAGTGATTCTTCCGAAGGCGGCGTCGCGATCTCAGCCTCCCGCTACGGTTCCGCCGGCGTGCTCCCGATTTCCTGGGCCTACGTGAAACTCATGGGCGGCCAGGGTCTCACCGAAGCCACCAAAGCAGCCCTCTTGGCCGCGAACTACGTCGCCTCAAGGCTGGACGAGCACTTCCCCGTCCTCTACACGGGTGAAGGCGGACTCGTGGCTCACGAGTGCATCCTGGACCTCTGTGAACTGACCGCGAAGACGGGCGTCACGGCCGAGGACGTGGCCAAGCGCCTCATCGACTTCGGCTTCCACGCTCCTACCCTGGCCTTCCCGGTTGCCGGAACCTTGATGGTGGAGCCCACCGAGTCCGAAGACCTGGCCGAGATCGACCGCTTCATCGAGGCGATGATCACCATCCGTGCCGAGATCGAGCAGGTGGCCAGCGGTGATTTCACAGTGGAGAAGTCGCCGCTGCGCAACGCACCGCACACTGCTGCCGCCGTCGTCAGTTCCGACTGGGACCGCGACTACCCGCGTGAGCAGGCCGCTTTCCCCGTGCACCACCTCAAGCAGGACAAGTACTTCCCGCCGGTCGGCCGGATTGACGGCGCCGCGGGCGACCGCAACCTGGTCTGCTCCTGCCCTCCGATCGAAGAATTCCAGAACTGAAGGACTGACGATGTCTGAGAACTACACCGCCCTTTACGAGCAACACAAAAAAGCCGGCGCGTCCTTCACCGATTTCGGCGGCTGGCAGATGCCCCTCAAGTACGAATCCGAACTCGCCGAGCACCACGCGGTCCGCAACGCAGCCGGCCTGTTCGACCTCTCCCACATGGGCGAAGTGTGGGTCGCCGGTCCCGAAGCCGCTGCGTTCCTGGACTATGCCCTGGCGGGCAAGCTCTCCGCGGTTGCGGTGGGCAAGGCCAAGTACTCGCTGATCTGCAACGCCGACGGCGGCATCATCGACGACCTCATCACCTACCGTCGCGCTGACGACAAGTTCCTCGTGGTCCCCAACGCCGGCAACGCCAAGGTGGTGGCGGCGGCCCTGAAGGAGCGTGCAAGCGGCTTCGATGTACTGGTGGAAGACGCCTCCGCCGAGACCTCGCTGATCGCAGTCCAGGGACCGAACGCCGAAGCGATCCTGCTGAAGCTGGTGCCTGCCGAACAGCACGCCCTGGTCACCGAACTGAAGTACTACGCGGCCGTCGAGGTCACCATTGCAGGCGACGAGCTGCTGCTTGCCCGCACCGGCTACACCGGAGAAGACGGGTTCGAGATCTACATCCCGAACGTCGACGCCGCCGGGCTCTGGGAATCGCTCCTGGCAGCAGGCGAGGGCCACGGACTCATCCCCGCCGGCCTCGCCGCCCGCGACTCCCTGCGCCTGGAAGCCGGCATGCCGCTCTACGGCAACGAGCTGTCACGCCACGTAAACGCCTACGCCGCAGGTCTTGGCCCGGTAGTCTCCCTGGCCAAGGAAAGCGACTTTGTTGGCAAGGAAGCACTCGCCGCGATCAAGGCTGCCGGTGTGGGATCAACCATTGGCCAGAAGCTCGTGGGCCTCAAGGGCACCGGCCGTCGTGCCGCCCGTGCGCACTACTCCGTCCTCAAGGACGGTTCCCTGATCGGCGAGGTGACCTCAGGCCAGCCAAGCCCCACGCTCGGCTACCCGGTTGCGTTGGCGTATGTCGACGTCGAACATTCAGCGGTTGGCACGGTGGTTGACGTTGACCTGCGCGGCAAAGCTGAGCCGTTCGAAGTTGTCGCATTGCCGTTCTACAAGCGTCAAAAGTAACCAGACCAGAAGTTAGGAATCGGAATGAGCAAAGTAGTTGCTGAATTGAAATACTCGGCTGAGCACGAGTGGGTTGCCGCCGACGGGAGCGGGCCTGTGGGGATCGGTATCTCCGCCGTCGCTGCCGACGCCTTGGGCGACATCGTGTACGTGGACCTTCCCGAGGTTGGTTCCACAGTGACCGCGGGAGAGACCTGCGGCGAGGTGGAGTCCACCAAGTCCGTGTCCGATCTGTACTCGCCAGTGACCGGCGAGGTGACCGAGATCAACGACGCCGTTGTCGGAGATCCCGCCCTGATCAACAACGACCCCTACGGCGAGGGCTGGCTGTTCAAGGTCGCCGCCACCGAAGAAGGACCGCTCATGTCGGCCGAAGAATACGCAGCAGCCAACGGAGGCGAACTGTGAACCCGGCAGCCGTGACCGAATTCGAGCAGGTTGTGTCGGCCTCGTTGGACGCGCAGCTCGCCGAGCTGGACCCTGAGATCGCCGCGAAAATCGACGACGAGCTGGGCCGCCAGCGCGACGGCCTGGAAATGATCGCTTCCGAGAACCACACGGCCGTGGCTGTCATGCAGGCACAGGGTTCGGTGCTGACCAACAAGTACGCCGAGGGTTACCCGGGCAAGCGCTACTACGGTGGTTGCGAACACGTTGACGTGATTGAGCAGTTGGCCATTGACCGCATCAAGGCATTGTTCGGAGCCGAGTACGCGAACGTGCAGCCGCACTCCGGTGCACAGGCCAACGCCTCGGTGATGCACGCGCTGATCAAGCCGGGCGACACCATCATGGGTCTGAACCTGGCTCATGGCGGTCACCTCACGCACGGCATGCGGATCAACTTCTCCGGCAAGTTGTACAACGTGGTCCCATACGGCGTCCGCGAGGACACCCACACCGTGGATATGGTTGAGGTGGAGCGCCTCGCCCAGGAGCACAAACCGGCGTTGATCGTGGCCGGCTGGTCCGCGTATGCGCGGCAGCTGGACTTCGCAGAGTTCCGCCGGATCGCCGATTCCGTGGGCGCCTACCTGATGGTGGACATGGCCCACTTCGCAGGCTTGGTGGCTGCGGGGCTGCACCCCTCGCCGGTCCCGCACGCCCACGTCACCACGTCCACCACGCACAAGACCCTCGCCGGTCCACGCGGCGGCATCATCTTGTCCAACGACGCCGACATCGCCAAGAAGATCAACTCGGCCGTGTTCCCGGGCCAGCAGGGCGGACCGCTCGAGCACGTGATCGCCGGCAAGGCTGTTGCCTTCAAGATCGCTGCCTCGGAGGAATTCCGTGAGCGCCAGGAACGTGTTCTGGCAGGCTCACGCATCCTGGCCGAACGTTTGGTCCAGCCCGACGTCGCCGCCAAGGGCATCAGCGTCGTCTCCGGCGGAACGGACGTGCACCTGGTCCTGGTTGATCTGCGCAACTGCGAGCTCGACGGCCAGCAGGCCGAAGACCGTCTTGCCGCGATCGACATCACCGTCAACCGCAACGCCGTCCCGTTCGATCCGCGCCCGCCGATGGTCACCTCCGGCCTGCGGATCGGCACGCCGGCGTTGGCGACACGCGGATTCGGGGAAGCCGCCTTCCGCGAGGTTGCTGACATCATCGCCGAGGCATTGATCGCCGACGCCGATGCGGATCTTTCGGGGTTGCGTCACCGTGTTGAGGCCCTGGCTGCCGCGCACCCGTTGTACCCGGGAGTTACGAACCTGGGCTGAGCCTGTTTGTCCGCGGTGCCGAGGGTGGGTTCGCCATTTCGTGGGTTGGCTGCGTGGTGTGCCGTGGGCGTGGCATGTTTGGCAGCGGGGCCCCGATTCGGCGGACGGGCCAGCGCACATTGATCTCCCGGGTGGGTGTTCGCTGGGAACGGGCGCTCATATAAAAACCGGGTTGGGGGTTCGCACTGGGACCTCCGGGGCCGGGCCGCCTTGGCTCGGGATTTGGTCCGGCCCCACATTCTTGTTTGTTTTGACTCTTCCCTGAAAGGGAGCACGGCTATGGCTGTTGGTGTTTTCGATTTGTTCTCTGTGGGCATTGGTCCGTCGAGTTCCCATACTGTGGGGCCGATGCGGGCTGGGGCGGTGTTTGCCCGTGAGTTGCGTGAATCGGGGGTGCTGCCTGCCGTGGCTGGGCTGCGTGTTGATTTGTATGGGTCCTTGGCTGCGACGGGCAAGGGCCATGGCACCTTCACTGCGACGTTGTTGGGCCTGGAGGGCTTTGAGCCTGAGTTGATCCTGCCGGACGAGGTGGAGGACCGGCTGGCTTCCATTGCGGAGACGGGAAAGCTCAACCTTGCTGGCGGTGCCTCCGGTGAAGGGGTGGAGTTGCCGTATGCGGTGGAGGATATGGTGTTGCATCCGTTGACGGTGTTGCCGCGGCATACGAATGGGATGAAGTTCCAGGTCTTTGATGCTGAGGGGGAGGTGTTGCAGGAGGCGACGTTCTTTTCGGTTGGTGGTGGGTTCATTGTCCGTGAGGGTGAGGAAGACGCTGCCCGGCAGGAGTTGGAGGAGACCAAGGCGGAGTTGCCGTTGCCGTTCCGGACGGCGGCGGAGTTGTTGGGCAGGTGCGCGTCCAAGGGGTTGGGGATCAGCGACATCATGTTCATCAATGAGCGGGCGTCCAGGAGTGAGGAGGAGATCCGGGAGGGTCTTTTGCATATCTGGTCGGTGATGGAGGCTTGTGTTGAAACCAGTCTGAAGCGTGAGGGTGTGTTGCCTGGTGGGTTGCGGGTCCGGCGTCGTGCTCCTGATTGGTTGGAGCGGTTGTTGAAGGAGGACAAGGACCGGAACGATCCGAAGTATTGGCAGGAGTGGGTGAATTTGATCGCGTTGGCGGTCAATGAGGAGAACGCTTCGGGTGGGCGTGTGGTGACGGCGCCGACCAATGGTGCTGCGGGGATTATTCCGGCGGTGTTGTATTACGCGTTGAATTACGCGCCGGGGATGGATCAGGCGAGCCAGGCGGATCGGGATGATGTGGTGGTGAAGTTCTTGCTCGCTGCTGGTGCGGTGGGTGTGTTGTATAAGGAGCAGGCGTCCATTTCGGGTGCTGAGGTGGGGTGTCAGGGTGAGGTGGGGTCGGCGTCGTCGATGGCTGCTGCGGGGTTGGCTGAGGTGA
>NZ_BMPM01000006.1 GCF_014647595.1 Paenarthrobacter histidinolovorans
AGCTGGGATCATCGTTCGACTTGCATGTGTTAAGCACGCCGCCAGCGTTCATCCTGAGCCAGGATCAAACTCTCCGTTGAAAACAAAAAAATCAAACAGACACAACCACACCCACCGGAAATAACGGTAGAACGCGGCTGCACAAAATTCGAAACCAGCTGAAAACCAGACCACCACACACGGGGGTGCGCAATGATCCAGCCATAATTTCAACCAATCAAAAAACAATCGGTATCAACAAACTTGGCACACTATTGAGTTCTCAAACAACAGACACTAACCAGCACCACCCACACCCACAAGGGGTCCAGGATCGCTCCGGAGCAACTTTCCAAACTTACCGGCTGCTTCCCTCCGAGTCAAATCGGCAAGCTTGACTTGATTTTTCCTTGCGGTTTCTTGTCAGCTTGCGATCACAACTCGTGGAGCAGCGCGGGTATTAACTATACACACACTCTGCCGGGTTGGCAAAGCCCCCATCGCTTGGGCGCCTGCGCCCCGCGCCTGGCACCAGCAACCGGGCGGTGGCACCGCTGGGGCCGTCGGATGCCGCCGCCCGCGACCGGCGTCGAACATCTCCCAAGGAACGCAGCAACGCTCCCCCACCGCAGTGAAGGAGCGTTGCTTGGAAGCACCGCTTATGTGAGCGGGCGTCCAGGCCAACCAGACGGGACGTGAAGGAGCGTCCGACTACTCAGCCGGCGTGAACCAGGATGCTCCGAGCGGCGGAAGCGTGACAGACAACGCGGCCGGTTGACCGTCCGTGCCCGGTGTCGATGCCTTCAACGAACCGGCGTTCACCACACCTGAACCTCCGTACGACTCAGCATCGGTGTTCAGGACTTCGGTCCATTCCCCCGCCTGCGGGACGCCCAGGATGTAATCGTGGTGCGGACCGCCGGAGAAGTTCACCGCGCATACCAGTGGCTTGCCGTTATTGCCCCAACGGATGAAGGTGAGGACGTTGTGGTCCGCGTCGCCTCCGTTGATCCACTGGAAACCGCCGGCCTCGTTGTCCTTCTCGTAGAGGGCAGGCGTGGAGGCGTACACCTCGTTGAGGTCCTTGACCAGAAGCTGCAAGCCACGGTGCGCCGGAATGTCGGAGAGGAACCAGTCCAGCCCGTACTGCTCGGACCATTCCGCTTCCTGGCCGAATTCAGTGCCCATGAAGATGAGTTGCTTGCCGGGGTGCGACCACTGGTAGGCGAAGAAGGCGCGGAGGTTGGCCAGCTGCTGCCAGCGGTCGCCCGGCATCTTGCGCAGCATGGAGCCCTTCCCATGGACCACTTCGTCATGGCTGATGGGCAGCAGGAAGTTCTCCGTGAACGCATAAACCAGCGAGAAGGTGATGGTGCCGTGGTGCCACTTGCGGTTGATGGGGTCTTCGGAGATGTATTTCAGGGAGTCATGCATCCACCCCATGTTCCACTTCAGCCCAAAACCCAGGCCCCCGTGGTTGGTGGGCGCGGTAACGCCAGGGAATGCGGTGGACTCTTCAGCGATGACGATCGCGCCCGGGTGTGACTTGTAAACCGTCGCGTTGACTTCCTGCATGAAGGAGATGGCTTCCAGGTTCTCCCGGCCACCAAACTTGTTCGGGCGCCACTGGCCCTCTTCGCGCGAGTAGTCGAGGTAGATCATGGAGGCCACGGCGTCCACGCGCAGGCCGTCGATGTGGAACTCCTCCAACCAATAGAGCGCGTTGGCCACCAGGAAGTTCCGGACCTCGCTGCGGCCGAAGTCGAAAATCAGCGTGCCCCAATCGGGGTGCTCGCCCAGCGCCGGATCGGAGTGCTCGTACAGCGGCTGGCCGTCGAACTGCGCCAGCGCCCAGGAGTCCTTGGGGAAGTGGGCAGGTACCCAGTCCAGGAGGACTCCGATGCCGGCCTGGTGGAGCGAGTCCACCAGGAACCGGAACTCATCCGGGTGCCCGAAGCGCGAGGTCGGGGCAAAGTACGACGTCACCTGGTAACCCCATGAGCCACCGAAAGGGTGCTCGGCGACGGGCATGAATTCAACGTGGGTGAAGCCGAGCCACTTCACGTACTCCACAAGTTCCTTGGCGAGTTCCTTGTAGCCAAGGCCCAACCGCCACGAGCCCAGGTGGACTTCGTAGACGCTCATGGGCGAGTTGTGCGGATCCCGCCTGGCCCGGGCGGCCATCCAGTCCGCGTCCTTGAAGCGGTAACTGGCGTCCACTACCCGCGATGCCGTCAGCGGAGGAACCTCTGTCCCGAAAGCCAGGGGGTCGGCCTTTTCGATCCACTGGCCCGCCTTGGTCAGGATCTCGTATTTGTAGCACGCCCCTGCTACAACACCCGGAATGAAGATTTCCCAGACGCCCGAGGACCCCAGCGAGCGCATTCCGTGCGAGCGTCCGTCCCAACCATTGAAGTCACCCTTCACGCGGACTGCCTGCGCATTCGGCGCCCACACAGCAAAGGAAACGCCATCCACGTCGCTCAAAGCGGACCGGTAGTGCTGGACGTGCGCACCAAGGACATCCCAGAGACGTTCGTGGCGGCCCTCGCCGATCAGGTGCAGGTCAACCTCGCCCACAGTGGGCAGGTAGTGGTAGGGGTCATCGATGGTGACGGGTTCGACGTCGTACACCACTTCCAGGCGGTAGTCCGGCACATGCCCGGCCTGGAGCGGTTCCAGGACCGCTGTCCAGACTCCGTGCGACTCGTGTTCCATGGGGGTGCGGCCGGCCTCCGTCACCACGGTGACGGACTTGGCCAGGTGCTTCACTGTCCTGATGGTCACGTGGCCGTGGTCATCGAGGTGGGCACCAAGGACCGAATGCGGCGCGTGGTAAGCGCCGGCCGCCACGCGTTCCAAGGTCTCGGAGTCCACATGGAGGGGAACTCGGGGCCGTTCGGTACGTGCTGAGCCAGTCATGTCATTACCTTCCGCTGTTGCTGCCGCATGCTTGCCGCGGCTTGTGTTGTCGAGGATCCGTCGGGATGCGTTCACCGGTATCGACAACCAGTCGGGCCGGTTACGCAGCTCGTACACCACCTCGTATAAGGCCTTGTCCAGCCACAATGCCACAAAGAGCGGCGACTGGAGGTCAATGGTTCCCGGGGTGACTTCGCTGTACCCCTCAAGGAAGGCGGCAGCACAGTCATCTACCCAGGTCTCCGGCACCTGCGCCCCAGGATTCTCCCGGCTGGCAGCACCGGCGGCGTAGTCGAAAGAGCGCAGCATGCCGGTGACGTCGCGGAGGGGAAGATCAGGGGTGTTCCGTTCGTCGATCGTCCGCAGCGGCTCACCCTCGAAGTCCAGGATCGCCCAGCGGCCCGGTTGCGTCCCGGCGCCGGCAACGCGCAGGATCTGGCCCAGGTGGAGATCACCGTGGACCCGCTGCAACTGGCCCACGGCCCGGGGGTCCAAGGCCGCCAGCAGTTCGTCAAGGTTTGTGTCATAAGGCCCGACGGCGGACGCCGCCTCAGCCCACGACTGCCGGACCCGTCGGGCAACAGTGGCGATGATGTCCGGGCCCTGCTCCTGGCCGTCGTGGGTGCCGAAGGTTTCCGCCAGCCTGGCGTGAACCGTGGCGGTGGCTTTCCCGAGTCCCCGGGCCTCATCGGTGAAGTCCTTGCCGGCAGCGGCGGCATCAACAGCCAACCGCCAGGCGTCCAGGCCGCCGACCAGGAATTCGTGCGCGACCGTCAGCTCGCCGGTGGCCGCCGCCGCTTCTATCGAACCCGGAGCATTCCACGAGCCCGTGATCCATCCCAGCGTCGCGGGAACCTCGCTCGTCCCCGCAGCGGTCAATGCCGCACCCAGCTCAACCTCGGGATTCCTGCCGGCCGAAAGCACCCGGAAGATTTTTACGATCGCCGCCGAGTCGCCGTCGTCGATAATGACGGACGTATTGGACTGTTCGCCGGAAAGGACCCGCACGGACACGGGGTTTTCCGGCAGCGGGACACGGCCACGGGTGAGGTGGCCCCGGGCCGAATCAACAGCCCCTTCGCTGCGCATGAGCTGCAGCCAGGCCGTAACAAATTCGGTGTCGTAGACGGCGTCGTACACCAGCCGCAGGCCCAGCTCAGGATCCGTGTACTCGCCCAAGAGAGCCGAGGGCGCATCAACCAGCGGCTGGCTGTGGAAGCTCAACGGGACCTGGACCACGTCGGTCCGGGGACCGCCGTCGGCCGTCCGGTGCGTGACGGCCAGCAACAG
The DNA here is from genome assembly GCF_014647595.1 of Paenarthrobacter histidinolovorans. Classification (GTDB taxonomy): domain Bacteria; phylum Actinomycetota; class Actinomycetes; order Actinomycetales; family Micrococcaceae; genus Arthrobacter; species Arthrobacter histidinolovorans. The sequence goes on from NZ_BMPM01000006.1 coordinate 4,192, forward strand.
GATCTCCAGCACCGCGTCACCGCTGCCGTGAAGCCTGAAACCGCCCACCTGCTCCAATGCGAAGTCGGGGCTCTTGACCGGGAACCAGCGTTTGCCGGGAAGCCAGGTCCGCAGAAGTCCTTCAATGGAGGGGTTCAAGTTTTCCTTGTTCATCTCATCCTCTGGAGGTCACCACTGGAATCGCCTGGGTAAAAGGCGACGAGGGATTCGAAAATGCCGAGCGGACCCGCAGCCAGTAGAAGCTGTGGCTGCCCAGCATCACGGTCAGGTGACCGTTGTCACCGACGGCCGGGAAAGGCTGGCCGCCAAAAATATCGCGCAGGCCGCGGCCCGCGAATTCGGGGATATCCAACGTTGCCGCGACCGGGTGCTGGGAGAGGTTGAAGACACAGAGAATGGTTTCCGCGTCTTCACCCTCCGGGTTCCCTGCCGGCAACTCCCGGACGTAGGCGAGCACCACCTCATGGTCGGCCTCAATATGCCGGAAGCCGCCCAGGCCAAACACCGGGTGGTTCTTCCGGACGCTGAGGATCTGCCGGGTCCACCGGAGCAGCGAGCCTGAGTGTGCGGCCTCGGCCTCCACGTTGGCCATGCTGTAGTTGTAAACAAGCGACTGGATCACCGGAAGATACAGCTTGCCGGGGTCCGCCGCGGAGAACCCCGCGTTGCGGTCCGGATTCCACTGCATGGGGGTGCGGACGGCGTCGCGGTCATCGAGCCAGATGTTGTCGCCCATGCCGATTTCATCCCCGTAGTACAGGAACGGGCTGCCCGGCAGGGACAGCAGCAGTGCGTTGATGAGCTCGATCTCGGAACGGGAATTGTCCAAAAGCGGCGCGAGGCGGCGGCGTATGCCAATGTTGGCGCGCATACGGGGATCCGGCGCATACCAACCGAGCATCGCCGCACGTTCCTCCGCGGGAACCATCTCCAGGGTCAGCTCATCGTGGTTCCGCAGGAAGGTCCCCCACTGGGCCCCCTTGGGAAGTTCCGGAGTGTCCCGGAACGTGTCGATGATGGGCGCGGCCTTCTGGTCACGGAGTGCGTAGTAGAGCCTGGGCATGATCGGGAAGTGGAAGGCCATGTGGCATTCGGGCGCTTCATCCGTCCCGAAATACTCCACGACCTCGTGCGGAGGTTGGTTCGCTTCCGCGATGATCACCCTGCCCGGATAGTTCGCATCAACCATCCGGCGCAGGTCCTGCAGGAACGTGTGGGTTGCAGGCAGGTTCTCGCAATTGGTGCCCTCCTCTTCGAAGAGGTAGGGGATGGCGTCGGCACGGAAACCGTCGATGCCCTGGTCCAGCCAAAACCGGATGACGTCGTAGAGAGCCTCGATGACCTTGGGGTTTTCGAAGTTCAGGTCCGGCTGGTGGCTGAAGAACCGGTGCCAAAAGAACTGCCGGCGGATCGGATCGAAGGTCCAGTTGGACTCCTCCGTGTCGACGAAGATGATGCGGGCGTCCTGGTACTTCTCGTCGGTGTCGCTCCACACATAGAAATCGCCATAGGGTCCGGTTGGATCCTTGCGGGACTCCTGGAACCAGGGGTGCTGGTCTGAGGTGTGGTTCAGCGGAAGGTCGATGATCACCCGGACTCCGCGGGCGTGGGCCTCGGCCACCAGCCGTTTGAAGTCGCTGATGGTACCGAATTCGTCCAGCACCGACGTGTAGTCCGCGATGTCGTAGCCGCCATCGCGCAACGGGGAATGGAAGAACGGCGGCAACCAAAGGCAGTCAACACCCAGCCACTGCAGGTAGTCCAGTTTGTCGATCAAGCCTTGGAAGTCGCCGGAACCATCCCCGTTGGCGTCCGCAAAAGCCCGCACCAGTACCTCGTAGAAGACTGCCTTGCGGTACCAGAGCGGATCATGCTGGAGGCCGGGGGCATTCAACTCGAAGGTGTTCTTCGGGGTGAAGTACTGGCTGGGATTCTGCGGAGAAAAACTCACTAAGGCTGCCTCCGGATGCTCAGGACGTGTGCCGGTTCCACGTGGGCATCGAGGCGGACATAATTGTGTTCGCCCCACCACCAGCTCTGGCCGCTGATGAGGTCATCAACACGGAACAGGCCATCTTCGTTGAGATCGGCCGGGTCCAGGTCCAGGGCCGCCAGGTCCAGGGAAACGGTGCTTTCGCGGGCACTGTGCGGATCCACATTGACCACCATGATCAAGGTGTCCTTGGTCCCGTCAGCCAAGGTCTTGTGCTTGGAGTACACGATCGTGGCGTCATCGGTGCTGCGGTGGATGGTCAGGTTCTGCAGGTCACCCAGCGCCAAGTGGTCCTTGCGGATCGTGTTCAGCCGTGTGATGTACGGGGCCAGGGTCCGGCCGGATTCGGCGGCGCCCTCCCAGTCCCTGGCTTTGTACTCGTACTTCTCGTTGTCGATGTACTCCTCCGCGCCGGGACGGGCCACATGCTCGTACAGCTCGTAGCCGGCGTAGACGCCCCACAGCGGACTTGCCGTGGCCGCAAGGACCGCCCGGATGCGGAAGGCTGCAGGACCGCCGTACTGCAGGTACTCAGTAAGGATGTCCGGGGTGTTGACGAAGAAGTTCGGACGGAAGTATGCCGGGCTTACGTGGCTGACTTCGTGGAAGTACTCCTCGAGCTCGGCTTTGGTGTTCCGCCAGGTGAAGTACGTGTAGGACTGCTGGAATCCGGCCCTGCCCAAGGCATGCATCATGGGCGGGCGTGTGAAGGCCTCCGCCAGGAACACGACCTCGGGGTTCTTCTTGTTGATCTTGCCGATCAGCCATTCCCAGAACCACACGGGCTTGGTGTGCGGGTTGTCCACGCGGAAAATCTTGACCCCGTGGCTGATCCACAACTGCACGATCCGCAGGATCTCCTTGGAAAGGCCCGCGGGATCGTTGTCGAAGTTCAGGGGGTAAATGTCCTGGTACTTTTTGGGCGGGTTCTCGGCATAGGCGATTGAACCGTCCACGCGGGTGGTAAACCATTCCGGGTTGGACGTGACCCAAGGGTGGTCCGGGGCTGCCTGCAATGCCAGGTCCAGGGCCACTTCAAGGCCAAGTTCATTGGCCCGGGCCACGAAAGCGTCAAAGTCCTCGAACGTACCCAGTTCAGGGTGGATGGCGTCGTGCCCGCCGTCCTTGGAACCAATGGCCCACGGCGAACCCGGATCCTGGGGCCCCGGAGTCAACGTGTTGTTGCGGCCCTTGCGGTGCTGGAAACCGATCGGGTGGATGGGCGGCAGGTAGATGACGTCGAAGCCCATGTCCGCGACGGCGTCGAGCCTCCTGGCCGCCGTGCGGAAGTTGCCGGACGTCCACACCCCGGTGGAGTGGTCCAGGACGGCGCCTTCGGAACGCGGGAAGAACTCGTACCAGGAACCACGGCCCGCCAGGTCGCGCTCCACCTGGAGCGGGAACCGCTCCGAAACGGTCACCAGCTCGCGGATGGGAAGACGCCCGACGGCGGCCAGCACCTCAGGGCTGAAACCGGCGCCAAGGCGCTCCTCGGCTGTCTTGGTGGTGTCGGAAAGCACAACGGACGCGGCACGCAAGGTGCGCTTTTCAGCGCCGGTGCGTCCGGCGTCGTCCGCTGCTCCCGCGAGGAGGGCCGCGCCTTCGGCGAGCATCAACTCGACGTCAATGCCTGCGGCGACCTTCACCTCGGCGTTGTGATGCCAGGTGCCGTAGCGGTCGTGCCATGCCTCGATGACGAAGGACCAGGCGCCGGTGCCGCTGGGGGTAATCAGGCCCTCCCAACGATCCAGGCCCTTCCACTGCTCGCCCTGGGCCGGGTGCAGTCGCACGCGCTGGCGCTCCCTGCCCCGCGGATCAAGCAGCACGGCGGACACGCCCAGCTGGTCATGCCCCTCGCGGAAGACGGTGGCGCCGACCACCAGATCCTCACCAGGCAACGCTTTCGCCGGGAAACGGCCACCCTCAACCACCGGCTGCACGGCAGTGATGGGGAACCGCCCGAAGCGAAGTCCGTTGGTGATGTCCGTGGTCGTCTTGGAATTCAGAACGGTGGTGGTTCGCGCAGTTTTCGTCACAACCACGACGTTAGCGACAAAAATCACAGAATGCTAAGCAAACGAGGTTTCTCCTTGACGCAAGATGACTTTTACCTAAAAGAAACCCAATGCAGTTCCGACTGCCATGGGAGTCCGTTAGTGTGGCGCTCGTGAAGGCTATTCGAAGGTTTACAGTCCGTACCGTCCTCCCCGAGCCCATCCGGCCACTGGCCCGATTGGCGACCAATTTGCGCTGGTCCTGGCACCGGCCAACACGGGAACTTTTCGCGAGCCTTAATCCGGCTCTCTGGGAGGCCTCGCAGCACGACCCCATCGCTCTTCTGGGTTCGATCAGCCGCGAACAGCTACAGGACCTGGCAAACAACGGCGAGGTAGTGGACCGCGTACAGCACGCCGCGGCAGATCTTGACCGCTACCTCAGCGAGCCGCGCTGGTACCAAGGCCTCGGCGAAGGCGCTCCGGCGTGCATCGCCTACTTCTCCCCCGAATTCGGCATCACCGAAGTCCTCCCGCAGTACTCCGGTGGCCTCGGCATCCTGGCAGGCGACCACCTCAAAGCCGCTTCGGACCTCGGTGTGCCGCTGATCGGCGTCGGGCTCCTGTACCAGGCCGGGTACTTCAAGCAATCACTGTCCCGCGATGCATGGCAGCAGGAAACCTACCCCGTGCTGGACCCCGACGGCCTTCCGCTGACCCTGCTCCGCCACCCCGCCAAGGATGGCGCCCAGGGCAAGCCGGTCCACATCTCCCTGCCGCTGCCCAACGGCCGCGAGCTTCACGCGCACGTGTGGCGAGCCGACGTCGGACGCGTTCCGTTGCTGCTGCTGGACTCCAATGTCCCCTCCAATGACGAAGCCGCCCGCGGCATCACCGACCGCCTCTACGGCGGCGGCGGGGACCACCGCCTCCAGCAGGAACTCCTGCTGGGCATGGGCGGGGTCAAGGCCCTGCGCGTCTACCAGGAGCTCACCGGCACACCTGCTCCCGAGGTCTTCCACACCAACGAGGGACACGCCGGTTTCCTGGGGATCGAACGCATCCAGGAGGCCATGTCCGATCCCAACGAGCCCCTCAGCTGGGACGAAGCCCTCGCCGCCGGCCGTGCGTCCACAGTTTTCACCACGCACACGCCCGTGCCGGCCGGGATCGACCGTTTTGAGTCGCTCCAGATCAAGCACTTCTTCGACGCCGGACTGGCACCTGCCGTCCCCACCGAACGGATCCTGGAACTCGGCCGCGAAAACTACGACGGCGGCAACCCTTCCGTTTTCAACATGGCCGTCATGGGCCTGCGTCTGGCGCAGCGCGCCAACGGTGTGGCGAAGCTGCACGGCGTGGTCTCCCGCGAAATGTTCTCCGGACTCTGGCCAGGATTCGACCATTCCGAAATTCCCATCACCTCCGTCACCAACGGCGTCCACGTCCCCACCTGGGTGGACCCGCGGATCTCGTCGCTGGCCCGGCACCAGTTCGGCGCCGAAGCTGAGGCGATGGGACGCTGGGACCTGGCGTACAACGTCAGCGACGAAGACGTCTGGGGCCTCCGGCGCGAATTGCGGGCACAGCTCATTGAGGACGTCCGACGCCGGCTCCGGGCTTCGTGGAAGAAGCGCGGGGCCGCCGATGCCGAGCTCGGTTGGACGGACTCTGTCCTGGACCCGGACGTGCTCACCATCGGCTTTGCACGCCGCGTCCCAACCTACAAGAGGCTCACCCTCATGCTGCGCGACCCCGCACGGTTGAAGGCCCTGCTGCTGGATCCGAAGCATCCCATCCAACTGGTCATCGCCGGCAAGTCACACCCGGCCGACGACGCCGGCAAGAAGATGATCCAGGACCTGGTCCGCTTCACCGACGACCCCGAGGTCCGCCACCGGATCGTGTTCCTGCCGAACTACGACATCGCCATGGCACGCACCCTGTTCCCCGGCTGCGACGTCTGGCTCAACAACCCGCTGCGCCCGCTGGAAGCCTGCGGCACATCCGGCATGAAGGCCGCCATCAACGGCTCCCTCAACCTTTCAGTCCTGGACGGCTGGTGGGACGAAATGTACGACGGCGAAAACGGCTGGGCGATCCCGACGGCCAATAACGGCGCATCCGCCGACGAACGGGATGACATCGAGGCCTCGGCCCTCTACGAGCTCCTGGAAACCCAGGTGGCACCGCGCTTCTACGGCACCACGGTCGCCCAGGGCGCAGGAGCAGCTGGCCCGTCCGAGTCCAGCCAGGAAAGCGTTCCGACGCACTGGGTCTCCATGATCAAGCACACGCTCGCAAATCTCGGCCCTGCCGTCTCGGCTGAACGGATGCTCCACGATTACGTCAACAACCTCTACTGCCCGGCCGCTGTTTCCGGCCGCAGGGCTGTTGCCGAATCGTTCAAGGAAGCCAAGGAACTCGCAGCCTGGACATCAAAGGTGCGCAGTGCATGGCCGCAGGTGGTGGTGGAACACGTTGACTCCGTCGGTGTGTCCGAGGAACCCCAGGTAGGCGACAGCCTCCAGGTCAACGCCTACATCGCCCTGAACAACCTGACTCCCGACGACGTCTCCGTGGAAGTCGCTTTTGGCCGCGCGGAGGAATCCGACGAACTCGAAGACATCGTGGTGGCGGAGCTGGACTCCGTGGAGGACCTCGGCAACGGCCGGCACCTCTTCAACGGCTCCTTGGTCATCAACCGCTCGGGCTCGTTCGGCTACACCGTGCGCGTATTCCCGAAGCACTCCGCGCTGGCTTCCAAGGCTGAGCTGGGGCTGATCGCGAACGCCTAAGCGCAATAACGTGGCTGACCCGCTTTTCCGTTGCTGGGTAACAACAACGGAAAAGCGGGTCAGCGACTACTCTTGCTGTTCCTCAAAGCTCCACGAATCTGATGATTAATTCCCCAGGGCTCCTCGCAGGAGTCCCGTATATACACTGCGCACAATTCCCGTCTGCCGGACTGGCATGCCCACCATGGAGTTCGCACGCCGGTGCGAATCGTTCACTGCATCTCTTTCAGCAACTTCTCAGCGGCGTCTACGTACTGCTGGCTCTTCTTCTTGAGTTCCGTAAGTACTGCCTCATCTTGCCGTCGATCGAAATATACAATCTTTCGCGTCACGATTAGCCGGCACGCGCCACTTACCTTTTTGTGGACGGTTTCAACAACGCGCGGGGCAACCGATGCCCGCTACGTCTCAGCTCGCCGCATGGTCATTCCGGGCGGTTCCCGTCCGGGCGTTGGCCCGCACGAACGGTACGTCGGCGCAGTTAGTGCTGGAACACTGCAATGACCGCCAGGTCGCGGCCGGCGTAGCGCTCTGCGTCCTGCAAGATCTCGCAGACAACGCCGAATGAGCGATCCGTGCGGTACGCCGCGGGGACCTGCCAGATCATGGTCACGGGGCTGCCATCATCCTCCGACAGGGCATCCGCGTAGTCATGCAGGGAATCGTTCAGGGCATCCAGGTTCACGCCGTAGTACTCCGGGAAGTCCAGAACCTGTCCGAAGACCTCGAGGACCGTCTGCTTGGTGGAAGCTGGGGGGACGAGCACTGTCCTGCGGCCGGCGTCGGACACCTGCTCCTGCAGTTCCTCCACGGTCCAGGTGTCTGCTGAGTAGATTTTCATGGGCTCCTACTTGCCTTCGACAATGAACTTGAACGACTCGTAATGATCCGGCGTGTAGTACTTCGCTGCGTCCTTGCCAACAATGATCCGCCGGGCGCCGCGATCCGACTCCCCCGGCGTGGGCACGGTGTATTCCTTGTAGAAACCACCGGATTTCTTGGGCAGCAGGCCCTCGAAATTGCCGAAGTTCACGCCGTCACGGTCGTAAGGATACGGACCCCCTTTGGCGATGAGGGCCAGGGTTTGGCGGGCTTCCGCCGGTAGTTGGGAGGCATTGATCGACAGCAGCCCGGACGGGTTGGCGACGCCGGTCGTCTCGGCCCTGCCGGGCCCAGCGGATGGCGACGACGGCACGGGCCCAGGCACCGGCGTCGTGGTTTGGACGTTGGAGCCGGGCGCCGAAGAGGGCGCCGTCAGCGTGCCTCCACCCACCATTGCGACCACCAGCACGACGACGGCGATCACCAGCCCCGCGAACGCCACCAGTTTGCTGCGGCTGCGGTTCATGCGAAGTTCTCCCTGTGGGTCGACGCCTACGTGCGGTAGATGTTGATGGTATTGGCTTGCAGGATATCCCGCTCACCGGAGGCCACCAACGCACCCTTCCGGCGGTCGTGCAGCACCGACGTGGTGAACCTGAGCTCGAACATGCGCTTGCCGATCCCCGTTTCGCTCAGGATCTCCGGCAGCACCATCTTCACGTCATGGTTGCTGCCGTTGACCACAATAAGGCCCCGGATTTCGCTGTCCTCGTGACCCATGAGCAGCTGGACGGCCCGAACGCCCGGATCGTTCCACCGTGCCGGTGTCATCCGCTTGCCCTTGTCATCAAACCACTGAAGGCTTGAATCGTTGGCCTGGCCCGGAAAGCTCTCGGGCTGGTGCCGAAGGAACCAGCGGCGGAGCCTGACAAGCTCCCGGGTGGTCCGGAACATGGCGTTGGCTTCCTGGGTCCGGCTCCAGTCAAGCCACGCCGTCGGGTTGTCCTGGCAGTAGGCATTGTTGTTGCCCTGCTGGGTGCGGCCCAGTTCGTCACCGGCAGTGATCATGGGCACGCCGATGGAGATCAGCAGCGTGGCCATCAGATTCCGGATGGACAGGGCGCGGGCGGCGACAATGGCTTCGTTCTCGCTGCGGCCTTCCACACCGTGGTTGTAGCTGCGATTGTCGCCGTGCCCATCACGGTTCTGCTCGCCGTTGGCCTCGTTGTGCTTGCGGTCGTAGCTGACAAGGTCCTTAAGGGTGAAGCCATCGTGGGCCGTAATGAAGTTCACCGACGCCAGCCGGGTGCGGCCCGAGGACGCAAACAGATTCGCCGAACCGGCCATCAGCTCAGCCAACGACGCCACCGAACCACCCTGGCCGCCGGCTTCGATGGCCGCGCGGTCGGAGAGCCAGAAGCTGCGGACGCCGTCGCGGAAGTGATCGTTCCAGTCCGACCATCCCTGCGGGAACCGGCCGGTCTGCCAGCCGCCGTAGCCTACGTCCCACGGCTCGGAAATAAGTTTGACTGCCGACAACACCGGATCCTCGGCGATGGCCTGCAGGAAGGGGTGCTGGGGATCGAAGGTGTTTCCGGCGTCGCGGCACAAGGTCACTGCGAGGTCGAAGCGGAATCCGTCCACATGGAATTCGTTGACCCAATAACGCAACGAGTCCAGGGCAAGGTCCACCACCACAGGATCGCTGAAATCCAGGGTGTTGCCGCAGCCGGTGGTGTCCAGGTAGCGGCCATGCGCGTCATGACGGTAGTAGCGTTGCTCCCCGAGTCCCCGGAAGCTCAGGGCCGGCCCGTCAGGACCCGCCTCCGCAGTGTGGTTGTAGACCACGTCCAGGATGACTTCGATGCCGGCGGCGTGAAGCAGCTTGATCATGCCCTTGAGTTCGTCCTGCACGGCGTGGGGACCTGCGTTGCGGGCAGCTTCAGTGGCGTAGTCGGAGTGCGGGGCGAAAAAGGCAGCAGTGTTGTAACCCCAGTAGTTGGTCATGCCGAGGTCCTGAAGATGGGATTCATCCAGGTGGAAGTGGATGGGCAGGAGCTGCACCGCGGTGATGCCAAGTTCGGTGAGGTGTTGGATCATCACCGGGTGGGCCATTCCGGCGTACGTCCCCCGGAGGTGCTCGGGAATCTCTGGGTGCAGCATCGTCTGGCCCCGGACGTGGGCCTCATAAATGACCGAAGTCCTCATGGGAGTCCGTGGCGGCTGGTCGTCGCCCCAGTCAAAGCCGGTATCGACGTGGACGCTCGTCAGGAGCTCACCGTGCTGGTCCACAGCGCGACCGTAGGGATCGAGCAGGAGCCGCTGTCCGCCGTCGTCATCCGGATCCAGCGCCGGAACCGACATGGGCAGCACGTCCTCCGAAGGCGCCGCGCGGAACCCATAGCGCGTGCCCGGAGGGAAGCCGCCAACCAGCCCGAAATGCACGTCGTCCTCGATGTTGGGAAGTATCCGGGCCCGCCACGGTTCACCCGGCGCTTGGAACACAATCTCCACCCGTTCCAGGTCCGGTGCGAAGACTGCAACGTTTACTTCCAGGTTTTGCGTTCTCTCCGCATCCGAAAGACCGGGCTGGGGCGTGCTCAGTCCGAGGGGTCGGGGCCGCGACGCGTCGACGGCAGCTGCTGTGTCAAAGATAGGCATAACCATTGAAGGCAAGTTTAGTTCCACGCCCGGTATGTGCAGTGCCCACGGCACATATGACGACGTTCAGGGCAGCGATTTTGTGTTCCTTGGCATACTGGGAGACAGAGAAGTGGAGGTTCTACTGTGCGCGTGGCACTTGCCCAAGTCATCTCAGGCCGCGACCTGGCCGAAAATCTGCGGCTCCTGGAGGAGTACGCCCACCGGGCCAAAGACGGTGGCGCCGAGCTGGTGGTCTTCCCCGAAGCGATGATGCGCGCGTTCGGCAATTCGCTGGTGGACATCGCCGAACCGTTGGACGGTCCATGGGCCAGCCGTGTACGTGCCCTCGCTGAGGAACTGCAGCTGGTCATCGTGGCGGGCATGTTCACGCCCGGTGCGGCTGCGGAGTCCGGGGCACCGCGTGTGCGCAACACCCTTCTCGCCACCGGGCCCGGCGTCGAAACCAGCTACGACAAGATCCACCTTTTTGATGCGTTCGGCTTCGCTGAATCGGACACCGTTGAGGCCGGTACAGAACCTGTCACGTTCGACGCCGGCGGACTCACCTTCGGTTTGGCCACCTGCTACGACATCCGCTTCCCCGCCCTGTTCACCGCCAACGCCCAGCGCGGTGCCGTGGTGAACATCGTTTCGGCGTCCTGGGGAGCCGGTCCGGGGAAGGCCGATCAATGGCAGCTCCTGGCCCGTGCCCGCGCCGTGGACACCACCACATTCGTCCTCGCCTGCGGACAAGGCGATCCGGCCACCCAGGGCGTTGAAGCGAAAGGTGCTGCACCCACGGGAGTCGGGTACTCCGCCGTCGTGTCCCCCTTCGGCCAGGTCCTGGAGGGCCTCGAAGGTGAGCCGGGCTTGATCTTCGCCGACCTCGACGCCGCAGTGGTGGCCGAAGCCCGGCAGAAACTCCCCGTGCTGGCCAACCGCCGCGACTTCTGACGGACGCCACTCAAATTCGCCGGCGCCACGCAAACGGATGGGCGCTACCCGAATATAGGTGGCGTCATCCGGTACACGTGGCCCCAAAGAAAACCGGCAGCGAAAGCATCCCGCCAAGCAAACGAAAGGCGGCGTGGCCGTCATCCGGAAGCGTGCGTCAAAGCGACGAAGGAGCAGCACGCGGAGGATGACGGCAACGCCGCCTCACCAGGGATTACTGGGCGGAGCGCTGCCTCGATACCTCGTAGAGCGAGATGCCGACGGCCATGGATGCGTTGAGCGACTCCATGGCAGAGTCAATCGGGATCGAGACGATCTGGTCGCAGTTTTCCCGCACAAGCCTGCTGAGGCCCTTGCCTTCGGAACCAACCACGATGCAGACCGGTTCCGTAGCCACGGTGAGGTCAGGCAAGGAAACGTCGCCGTCGCCGTCCAAGCCCAGGACGTAAATGCCCATGTTCTTGAACTGCTTGAGCGCGTTGTTGAGGTTCGACGCGCGGGCCACCGGCACGCGGACAGCGGCCCCGGCGCTGGTCTTCCATGCGGACGCGGTAACGCCCACGGAACGCCGCTCGGGTACGATCACGCCGTGCCCGCTGAACGCGGAGACGGAGCGGATAATGGCACCGAGGTTGCGGGGGTCGGTAATGCCGTCCAAAGCCACAAAGATGGGCGCATTGGAAATGTGCCCCTTCTTCCATTTGGCGAGGGTTTGCTCGGCGAGGTCGTAGGCGTCCTCGTATTCGTACGGCGGGATCTGCAGCACGAGTCCCTGGTGGACGGCGTCCTCGGTCATGCGGTCCAGCTCAGGCTTCCCGGTTTCCAGCAGCGGGATGCCGCGCTCGGCCGCGAGCTTGAGGGACTCTTTGACGCGGTCATCCATTTCGATCCGGATGGCTACGTGCAACGCCTTGGCAGGGATGCCGGCGCGCAGGGCCTCGACCACGGAGTTACGGCCGGTAACCAGTTCCTCGGTGGCGCGGCCCTTCGGGCCGGAGCGGGCGCCCGCACCGCCTGGACGTGCCGGTCCGCGCTTGGCGGCCGAGCGCTCAGCGAGCTGCTTGTTCTTGTACGCCTTGTGGTAGGTCCGGTCCTCCGCCTTGGGCGTGGGACCCTTGCCTTCCAGGGCCTTGCGGCCATGGCCACCGGTTCCGGTGGAGGGGCCCTTCTTGTTCTTGACCGACCGGCGACCATTGTTGGCCATGAGATTCCATCCTTGATTTTGTGAGTAAGTCTGGAATCAAGTCTACTGACCCGATGCAATTCGGCCGCAGCGCAGGTTTGTCAGTCGCGTTTGAGGCTCCAGGTGGCGCCGTCCGCACCATCTTCGACGACGACGCCGGCAGCGGCGAGTGTGTCGCGGATCGCGTCGGAGGCAGCCCAGTCCCTGGCGGCCCTTGCGGCAGCACGGGCTTCGAGCTGCGCGTCCACGAGGACCTTCAGCGCCGCATGCTCCCGGCCTTGCACGGCTTCGGGCTGCTTCACAGCATCGAGCCCCAGCACCTCGGTCATGGACAGCACGCTGTAGAGGGCTGCCTTGGCAGCGTCCAGATCACCGGATGCGAGGGCTGTGTTGCCCGCGCGGACGGTTTCGTGCAGCACGCCGAGGGCCTGCGGAACGTTGAGGTCGTCGTCCATGGCAGCAGTAAACGCCGCCGGCATGTTGGCCTGGGGCGCCACGTCCGCGCCGGACCTGCCGGGGACTTTGGCTGATGCTTTTGAAATGAACCCGTCAATACGTTCGACGGCGGCCGCGGCCTCCTGCAGCGACGTGGGACGGTAGTCGAGCACGGAGCGGTAGTGGGCCTGGCCGAGGTAATAGCGGACCACGCGGGGTGAGGCGAGGTCGAGCATCTCGGCGGGGCTCACGGTGTTTCCGATGGACTTGGACATTTTTTCGCCCTCGTACGTGACCATGCCGTTGTGCATCCAGAAGTTGGCGAATTCGTCGCCGGCGGCCTGCGATTGGGCCATCTCGTTCTCGTGGTGCGGGAATCGGAGGTCCAGTCCCCCGCCGTGGATGTCAAAGCGCGCGCCAAGGTATTTGGTGACCATAGCGGAGCACTCGAGGTGCCAGCCGGGACGACCTGCACCCCAGGGTGATGCCCAACTCGCGGACTCCGGTTCGCCTTCCTTGTAGCCCTTCCACAGCGCGAAGTCGCGGGGGTCGCGCTTCCTGCTGACGAACTGGGCTTCGACGTCGGGCGCACCCTGCATGTCGTCGATGTTCTGCCGTGTCAGGGAGCCGTATTTGCTCCACGAGCGCACGTCGAAGTAGACATCGCCCGAATTGTCCGGCGCGGGGTAGGCGTGGCCGCGGTCGATGAGACGCTGGATGAGGGCGTGCATTTCCGGGATGTGCCCGGTGGCACGCGGCTCGTAGGTGGGGCTCTGGACGCCAAGGGATTCGTAGGCGTTCTCAAATTCCTGCTCGTAGCGGTAGGCCAGGGCCCACCATTCTTCGTTCTGCCGCGCGGAGGGTTCGGCGTCCCAGTCGGGTCCGAACGATTGGGCGGACTTGGCCAGGATCTTGTCGTCAATGTCCGTGACGTTGCGCACCACAGTGACGCGGAGGCCGCGGAATTCGAGCCAGCGGGTCAGCTGATCGAAGGCAATCGCGGACCTCACGTGGCCCACGTGGGGCATTCCCTGAACGGTGGCCCCGCAGTAGTACACGCTGGCCTTGCCGTCTTCGAGGGGAACGAAGTCGCGGACTTCGGCGGAAGCGGTGTCATAAAAGCGCAGGGTCACCGCTCCAGATTAGCCGATGACGCGGCGTGACCTGCCTACTTGCAGTATTCGCCGATCTTATTGAACTGGACCTTGAGTTTTTCCTGCTGCTCCTGTGTGGCTGCACCCAGCGACGACGCAGCAGCCTTGTCCATGATCGCGGCCATTTCTTTGATGGGATCGCCGATTTCCGGGGCCACCTTCTCCGCGATCCCGTGATAGTGCTCCGCAAGCTGCTTCGACTGCTGTTGCTGGTTCCCGTCCGGTTTGAAGGCATCGTTGTTGAGGAAATCGCAACTGGCTTTCACGTCCATCTTCGGTGTCCCGGCACAACCGCCCAGAAGGAGGGCGGCCGCCAGGGCGGCGGGCAACACCACGGCGGAACGCACGACGCCGGCACGTGGCTTACGCATGGGGCGCACCTTTCGCTGGACCCGGGTGGGAGGAAGCTGCAACCGGGTAGACCAAGGCAGTGGCCACAGCCGAAATGCCCTCTCCACGTCCGGTGAAGCCCAATCCATCGCTGGTGGTTGCCGTGACGGTGACGGGAGCATTTGCTGCCTCGGAGAGAACGCGTTGGGACTCTTCCCGACGAGGTGCGAACTTGGGACGGTTCGCCACGAATTGAACGGCAACGTTGCCGATCTCGAAGCCTGCAGCACGGACGATCCTTGCGGCCTCACCGAGGAGTTTCACGCCTGACGCGCCGGCGTACTCAGGGCGGTCCGTACCGAAGTGGGTGCCGAGATCCCCGATACCGCACGCGGAGAAGAGCGCATCAGCGGCCGCATGGGCGACGCAATCGCCGTCGGAATGGCCGGAGAGTCCTTGTTCGCCTTCCCAGAAGAGGCCACCCAACCAAAGCGGCTGCGGGTCGTCTTCGGGCGCGAATGCATGGACGTCCATCCCGATGCCGGTCCTCGGCAGGATCATGTTTTCCAGGGCCACTATCCTTCCACCCAACGAATCCCCAGGGGACCCTCAAGGAGGCCCTCGGCGATGATGAGGTCCAGCGGCGTAGTGATCTTGAGGGATTGGCTTGCCCCGCGGACAGCGTGGACGGGAACACCGAGGAGTTCCACCAGCATGGCGTCGTCGGTCACGGCCGCAGCTTGCTTGTCATCAAAGAGCCCGGCAGCCTGGTGTGCCCGGCGCAGGGTGGCCAGCTCGAAACCCTGGGGGGTCTGGACAGCGCGGAGCTGTTCGCGGGGTGCTGTGCCGGTGACGACCTCGGGGGCTATGGAGGCGTCCGGACCATCCGTTTCTGCGACGGTCTTGATGGTGTCCACCACGGGCATTGCGGGAATGACCGCCTTGGCTCCGGATGACAACGCATCGGCAACGCGCTGGAAGACCCGTTCAGGGGTGAGCGCTCTGGCGGCGTCGTGAACGAGGACGAATTCCGTGCCGTCTTCCAAAGCAGCCAAGGCGGCGCGGACGGAATCCGCGCGGGATGACCCGCCGTCGACGACTGTGACCTCAGGGCCACCATCCACCAAGTCAACTGTGAAATCGGCGATCAATTCGCGCAGGGTGGTGTCTCCCCTGGGCACGGCTACGCAGATCTGGCGTGCGACGTCGGACGCAACAACTCCGCGCAGGGCGTGCATCAGGATGGTCTCGCCGCCCAGCGGTACCTGGGCTTTGGGCATGCCGTAGCCGAGTCGCTCACCGGAGCCGGCGGCAACCACGATCACGGCCGTGACGGCGCGCTTGGAAGGAATACTCATGGTCACCAGAGTACTGCGGGCCATCAGGAGCGATTTATGGCAAAAAGAAACCCGGCGGCGCTTTCGCACCACCGGGGCTCAATTCTTAGGAAGCCAAGACCTCGTCAAGAACGCTTGCAGCCTTCTCTTCGTCCGTCTTCTCAGCCAGGGCCAGTTCTGAAATCAGAATCTGCCGTGCCTTGGCCAGCATTCGCTTTTCGCCTGCCGAAAGGCCGCGATCGTGATCGCGGCGCCAAAGATCGCGAACGACCTCTGCCACCTTGATGACATCGCCGGAAGCAAGCTTCTCCAGGTTCGCCTTGTAACGACGTGACCAGTTGGTAGGCTCTTCAGTGAACTCGGCGCGGAGAACGTCAAAAACGTGCTCCAAGCCTTCTTTGCCCACTACGTCCCGGACCCCAACAAGGTCAACGTTCTCTGCTGGAACTTCAATGGTCAGATCACCCTGAGCCACCTTGAGCTTGAGATACATCTTCTCTTCGCCCTTGATGGTGCGCATCTTGATTTCCTCAATTTTTGCTGCACCGTGGTGAGGGTAAACTACTGTCTCGCCGACCTCAAAAACCATGTGGACTTTCCCCTTTCCCGCAGATTAGTCTATCACGATTAAGGCATACGACTGGCACCCAAAGGCCTCCTCACCCGCGCCAATACAGGGAAACAGGCCCCAAACGGGTTCATCCAACCTCTTGACGTATTCGCCAAAAGATGCATCGGGCGTCCTGCGTGAGCGGCCGGACTTCTCCCGGCGCTCCGCCACAAAGCCCTCCCGAATCCTTGTTTTGGACCGTTTGCCGATAGGCTATGGCTGAAAAAGTTTCCAATGACTCTAGGAGTAGGTGTCGTGCGCATTTCTGCGATGAACACTGTCCAGCGCGGCAAGCTGGCAATTGCGGCCGCTGCAATCGGCGTCGGCCTTCTGTCCGTCACCGGCTGCGGCTTCGTCAACGCCCAGCAGACTTCGCACCAGTATTCGGCTTCGGACGGGGTCAAGGCCGACCTCGGCAAGCTGCAGCTGCGCAACATGCTGATTGTTGCTTCCGGCGAAAACCAGCCCGGCCGCGTCATCGGTGCGGTCTTCAACCAGTCGAACTCCGACGCCACGTTGTCGATCAGCGGCGCCAACGGCTCCCAGACCGAGGTCCCGGTCAAGGCCATGTCCGAGACGTACCTCAACGACTCCGCCGACCCCGCCATCCTCAGCAGCGCTGGAGTCATTCCCGGTGGACTGACTCCCGTGACGATCCGCAGCGGTTCCGACTCCGCCACGATCAACGTCCCTGTGGTTGACGGCACGCTCCCCGAGTACGCCAAGTACCTCCCGAGCCCCAGCCCTTCGGCCAGCCCGAGCGGTTCGGCTACTCCTGGCGCCACGGGTACCGAGACCAGCCCGGCAACCCCGTCTGCTACCTCCACGAGCTCCGCAGCCGGCCACTAGGACCAGCGAGTTCCCCTGGACACATAAAGGAAGGGTCCCGCCGCGGCGGGACCCTTCCTTTCGTTGTGCGTACTTTTCGTTGTGGGTACTTTGCGCTTTACGGCTCGAACTTGTAGCCGAGGCCTCGCACGGTTACCAGGTAGCGCGGCGCTGATGGGTCAGGCTCGATCTTGCTGCGCAGGCGCTTCACGTGGACATCCAGGGTCTTGGTATCCCCCACGTAGTCCGAGCCCCACACGCGGTCGATAAGCTGTCCACGCGTCAGGACCCGGCCTGAGTTCCGCAGCAGCATTTCGAGCAGCTCAAATTCCTTCAACGGCAGGGAAACCTGTTCGCCGTTGACACTGACCACGTGGCGTTCAATGTCCATCCGGACAGGACCGGCCTGCACCGTAGACGTGATGAGTTCCTCGGGCTCCCCCTGCCGGCGGAGAACCGCGCGGACACGGGCCACCAACTCACGGGAGGAATACGGCTTGGTGACGTAGTCGTCAGCACCGAGTTCCAGCCCCACAACCTTGTCGATCTCCGAGTCCTTGGCTGTCAGCATGATCACCGGGACACTGGAGCGTTGGCGCAGCTGGCGGCACACCTCTGTTCCCGGCGTCCCAGGCAACTGCAGGTCGAGGAGGACGAGGTCGGCACCGTTCCGGTCGAACTCCACCAGGGCATCGCTGCCGTTGTCCACTACCTCGACATCGAACCCCTCTTTGCCCAAAAGATAGGACAGAGGGTCGCTGAAGGACTCTTCGTCCTCCACTATCAAAATCCGGCTCAAGCGCTGGCTCCTTGTTCTCGGGCGCCAGTGGCGCCCCCTTGGTGGTTCACGTGTTGGGGTTGCTGGGTAGCGTTTACCGGGTCGACGGCGGCCGCGGCCGTCGCGAGCCCCGGCGGGACCGCCGTCGTGGCAGCCGAAGGCGGGAGGCCGGCGTCGTCGTCCTGGCCTTCCATCTCGGGCAGGCGGATGGTGAAGGTGGAACCCTGGCCGGGCTGCGACCAGACGGTCACTTCGCCACCGTGGTTGGAGACAACGTGCTTGACGATGCTGAGGCCAAGGCCGGTGCCGCCGGTGTGCCGCGACCGTGCGGCATCAACGCGGTAGAAGCGCTCAAACACCCGTTCCTGGTCCTCGGGCGTCAGCCCTTCGCCCTGATCCGTGACGGAGACGGCAACCACGCCTTCCCTGGTCCGGACACCCACGCCCACGCGGGTGTTTTCGGGCGAGTAGCGGATGGCGTTGTCGATCAGGTTGCGCAGGGCAGTGACCAGGAGGTCGCGGTCGCCGAACACCAGGGAATCCGAGTGTCCGCCCACCATGATCTGGATGTTCTTGCTCTCAGCCGGAAGCTGGGAACGGTCCACGGCCTCGGTGATCACCGTGTTGATGTCCACCGCATGGCCCTGCTGGGCGACATTGGCGCCCTGGAGCCGTGACAGTTCGATGATGTCCTGGACCAGCGCCGCCAGCCGGCCGGACTCCTTGTGCATGCGTTTAGCGAAGCGGCGCACAGCTTCTTCGTCATCCGGCGATGCTTCCAGGGCCTCGGCCAGGAGGGAGATCGCCCCAACCGGGGTTTTGAGTTCGTGGGACACATTGGCCACGAAGTCGTTGCGGATCTCCTCGGTGCGGGTGATCTCGGTCCGGTCATCGGCCAGAAGAACGATATATTCCCAGCCGAGCATGGCTGCCCGGACCTGCACCACAATGGTGCCTTTGCCGAGGGGACCGCGCGGGAGTTCGTATTGTTCCTCCAGGATCACGCCGTCGCGGCGGACCTTCGCGGTCATATCCAGGAGCTGCTTGTGCACTACCGTGTGCCCGCGGACCAGCCCGTAGGCGTAGGCGGCGGGGCTGGCACGGACCACACCATCGATTGCGTCCACCACCACGAATGCACGCCCGACGACGGCAAGGACTTCCGCTGCTCCCTCAGGGAGGAGGGGCTCGGCGACGTCCAGGTCCACGATGCTGCGCTGCCGTTCGCTGATCCTGAAAGCGAGCATGCCAAAGACGCCCAGCGACAAGCCAACGAGGCCTGCAATGACACCTATGAGCAACGGATCCACGTGTCCAGCTTATGCTGTGGAATCAGGGCCGGGCATTGATCCGGCGCCAAACGCCGACGGTTCAACTAACGTTCATCTAAAGGTGCCAAACAGTTCACGGGGCCCTGACACAGTTACTGGTTGGACTGCCAATGTTTTTGAAGTCCTTACCCTTCGCAGGGCCGAGGATTTCCAAGGAAAGGACGCCTTAGTGCGCAAGGTTTTTCAGGAGGAGCTCACCCAGGTAGGTGACGACCTCATCGAGATCTCCAAGCTGGTTCACGAAGCTATCACGAAGGCCACGACGTCCTTCGAAGGCGCCGACGTGGATCTTGCACAGGATGTCATTGCGGCAGACGCCAGGATCGATTTCCTGCAGAACAGCCTGGACGAGCGCGCCATCGACATCCTGGCATTGCAGGGTCCCGTGGCCAGCGACCTCCGCATGATCGTGGGTTCGCTCCGTATGAGCGCTTCCCTGGAACGCATGGGCGACCTCGCCCGCCACGTGGCCCAGCTGGCGCGCCTGCGCTACCCGGCAACCGTGATTCCTGCTTCGCTGACCCAGACCTTCAAGGCCATGGCCCAGCACGACATCGACATCACCGCGAAGGTCATCGAGCTCCTGGAGACCCGCGATCTTGAGGTTGCCCGTGACATCCTCAAGATCAACATCGCCGTGGACGACCTCCACCTCAGCGTCTTCAAGGCCATCGCCTCACCCGAGTGGAGCGAAAACCCGGCCACCACCGTGGATGTTGCCCTGGCCAGCCGCTACTTCGAGCGCTTCGCCGACCACGGCGTCTCGGTTGCCCGCAAGGTCACCTACCTGGTGACGGGCGAATGGCAGCCTGAAGGCTTCTAGCCCCACAGCATTAACGACGACGGCGGCCGGTCACCTGAGGTGACCGGCCGCCGTCGTTTGCTTACTTTTTGCCCTGGTTCGCTACCGCGAGGATGGCCTCAGCAGCTGCGTCGGGATCCAGGTAGGTGCCACCGGGTTTGATGGGCTGGAAGTCCTCGTCCAGTTCGTAAACCAGCGGGATGCCCGTGGGGATGTTCAGGCCTGCGATGGCGTCGTCGCTGATGCCGTCCAGGTGCTTGACCAGGGCGCGCAGGGAATTACCGTGGGCGGTGACCAGAACGGTCTTGCCGGCTTTGAGGTCTTCCTTGATGTCCGACTCCCAGTAAGGGAGCAGACGGACCAGGACGTCCTTGAGGCACTCGGTGCGCGGCAGGGCGTCGCCCAGGTCCTTGTAACGGACATCGTGCGCCTGGGAGAACTCGCTGTCGTCGGACAGGGCCGGCGGCGGGGTGTCGTAGCTGCGGCGCCATTCCATGAACTGCTCTTCGCCGAACTCGGCAAGGGTCTGGGCCTTGTCCTTGCCCTGTAACGCGCCGTAGTGGCGTTCGTTGAGGCGCCAGTCGCGCTTGACGGGGATCCAGCCGCGGTCCGCCTTGTCCAAAGCCATGTTGGCCGTGTTGATGGCGCGCTTCAGGAGGGAGGTGTAGAGGATGTCCGGGAGGATGTTGTTCTCTACCAGGAGCTCCCCGCCGCGTACTGCTTCTTTGCGGCCTTGGTCGTTCAGGTCAACGTCCACCCAACCGGTGAACAGGTTCTTGGCGTTCCATTCGCTGTGGCCATGGCGCAGCAGAATCAGCTTGTAAGTCATGGTTTTCATCCTAGCCGAGGGCTCCGGTGCCTCGCCCCGCGTTGCAGGATAAAGTGGGGCCGTGGTGCAAAAGGCGGAACGGGTGGGCTCTCCCCGCAGTCGGGGCGGCAACCCGCTACGCAAACCGATCGGCAATATTACCCGTGGCACCACCAACCCCAACCGGATGCGGCGGCTGGACCGCTGGCTGGCCGGCCCCCAGGCCTGGAGGCTGCGCACCGCCGTCGAGCCTTTGGTAGTGGACCTTGGGTATGGCGCCTCGCCGGCCACCGCCGTTGAACTTTTCGAACGGCTGCAGGCCGTCCGCCCGGACGTACAGGTCCGCGGAATCGAGATTGAGCCGGAGCGTGTCCGCACCGCCAAGGCGTTGGAAAGGCCAGGGCTGAGCTTCTCGGTGGGCGGCTTCGAGGTACCGGTCCCGGGCAATCCCGTACTGGTCCGGGCATTCAATGTGCTCCGTCAGTATGAGGAGCAGGACGTGCCCGCAATCTGGTCCCTGGTGCAGTCCCGGCTGGCGCCGAACGGACTCTTCATTGACGGCACCTGCGACGAAATAGGCCGGCGCGTCACGTGGGTGGCCCTGGATCCGGAACGTCCGCTGAGCCTGAGTTTTTCTGTCCGGTTCGGAAGTTTCGAGCTGCCGTCCGAGGTTGCCGAGCGGCTGCCCAAGGCACTCATTCACCGCAATGTGCCGGGAGAGCCGATCCACGCGTTCCTGCAGGCAATGGACAAGGCCTGGCTGGAGGCGGCGCCGTTGGCGTCGTTCGGCAACAGGCAGCGCTGGACAGGAATGTGCCGTTCACTGCGCGACGCCGGGTGGCCGCTTCAGGATGGACCCTCGCGGTGGCGTCTTGGTGAAGTGACGGTGGCGTGGGACGCTGTAGCGCCCGGACACCGCTGATAACGCGGCGGCGGGGTCTACCAGGGTCTGTACGGTTTACCCGGGTCCTTAGCGTTTACCAGGGTCCGTACGGTTTACCAGGGTCCGTACGGGCCGACGTTGCGGTTTCCGCCGCTGCCAGCCTCGCGTACTGCCGGACGGACATCGGCGAGGTAGACGCAGGACGCTGTGACTGCAGCGATGCCGAAAAGGCCAAGGCTGCCGCCGCCGGTAAGCAGGGTCAGGCCACCAATCAGCAGTGCCACGCCGGTGAGGGCCAGCCAGAAAGTCTTGGTCCGCTTGGAAGCGGCCACAAACAGGGTGGGCCGGTGGCGCAGGCAATCAACGAAAGCCCACAGTTCCAAGGCAAGGGCCACCAGCCCCAGGATGAGATAGACCCCGGCGGTGACGTACGCGATCAAGATTTTTCCGTCCACGTCCTCCAGCCTAGCTGTCCAACGCCTTCAGTGCTTGCTCAAGGTCGGACCAGAGGTCTTCCACGTTCTCAATTCCGACGCTCAAGCGGACCAGGTTCTCCGGAACGCTGAGCGGCTCGGCCGTGTGCCGGCGTCGTCGTTCAATCAGCGACTCAACCCCGCCCAGTGATGTTGCCGGGAGCCAGAGCTGCAACGCGCGGACCAGTTCGTCCGCGGCTTCGGCGCCGCTGCGCTGGTTGTCCCCTGCAATCTGGATGCACAGGATGGAACCGAAGCCCTTCATCTGCTGCTTCGCCCGCTCGTGGCCGGGGTCCTTGGGGAGGCCAGGGAACCGGATGGCTTCCACTCGTGGGTGGGTGCTGAGCCTTTCGGCGAGCGTGGCCGCGGAGGCCTGCGAGCGCTCGATCCGCAACGCCAGGGTGCGCAGGCCGCGCAGAGCCAGCCACGCCTCGAACGGCCCGGCGATACCGCCGTGGATGATGCGGTGGTGAAGAAGCGTGGCACGCAGCTCCGGGTTGGAGGTCACCAAAGCCCCGAGGACGACGTCCGAATGCCCGGACAGGTATTTGGTCACCGAGTGAAGCACGACGTCGGAGCCCAGGCTGAGGGGCTGCTGCACCAGGGGCGTGGAGAAAGTATTGTCCGTGACCACCAGAGCGCCCACGGCGTGGGCGGCGTCCGTGAGAGTGCGGATGTCAGCGATTCCAAGCATGGGGTTGGTGGGGCTTTCCAGCCAGAGCAGGTCTGCCTTTTTGCCGTCCTCGGGGCTGATCAGGGCCTTCACGGTTTCTGTGTCCGTGATGTCCACGGTGCGGAGTTCCAGGAAGCCCTTCTCCGCCAGTTCCGTGGCCATCACGAGCGAACCTGCGTAGCTGTGGGACGGCATCACCACCACTCCCCCGGCGGGAACCAAGGAGAGGGCCGAACTGACCGCGGCCAGCCCGGAAGCGTAGAGCAGTCCGGGAAGCGTGGCCCCTTCCAGTGTGGCCAACGCTTCCTCGAAGGGGTCCCAGGTGGGGTTGGCGTAGCGCCCGTAGCCCCGGTCGCCGTCGCCCAGGCTGCCTGTGCCGAAGTATGTGGAGGACAGGACGATGGGCGGATTCACCGGTTCATCGTGGGCGCGTTCAGGACGACCGGCAGCAACCACAACGGTTTCAGGCGACAATCCGGCGGCGTGCTGATCTGAAAGGCTCATGCTTTCAGCGTAGTCGCGGGCATTGCTGTGGATGAAAGGCATTACGCGCCTTTGCTGTCAGGGAAGCTCGGTAGGCTAGACGCGTGAGTATTCAGAGCACAGGTCTTTTCATCGCGTTCGAAGGCGGGGACGGAGCGGGCAAGTCCACACAGGCTGCCCGGCTCTCCGACGCCCTCGAATCCCGGGGACTTACCGTACTGCGCACCCGTGAACCGGGTGGCACCCCCATTGGCGAGAAACTGCGCTCCCTGGTGCTGGACCACGGGCACGGCACCATCGATGCCCGCACCGAAGCCCTGATGTTCGCCGCTGCCCGTGCAGCCCACGCGCACCAAGTCATCCGCCCTGCACTGGCTCAGGGAACGGTGGTCATCACGGACCGCTACGTTGATTCCTCTGTGGCTTATCAGGGTGTTGGCCGCGGCCTGGGCGCTGAAGGCGTGCTGTCCCTTAATGAATGGGCCACCGAAGGCCTCCATCCGCATCTGACGGTGTTGCTCGACGTCGATCCTGCCCACGGCCGCCAGCGACGCACCGCTGGAGACGCGGCCGAGGATCGGTTGGAATCGGAGCCCGACGAGTTCCATTCAGCCATTCGCCACGCTTTCCTGGACCTGGCCGAGGCCGCCCCCTCGAGCTACCTCGTCCTGCCCGCGGGCGAGGAGATCGAGGCATTGGCTGCCCGGATCCTGGAGCGCGTGGAGTCACTGTTGGGTGACCGAGTTTCCGGCCCACGCCTGTGAGCGTCTGGGACGATCTCCAGGGGCAGGCCCCGGTTGTCGCGCAACTGAAACAGGCGGCGCAGGGCGAGACCGGCCTCACCCATGCGTGGCTCTTCACCGGTCCCCCGGGCTCCGGCCGTTCAAATGCGGCCAAAGCATTCGCCGCTGCACTGAACTGTGAGCAGGACGATGTCACCCAGCGTGGCTGCGGGGTCTGCGCGGCTTGCCACACCATCCTCGGCGAAACCCACTCAGATGTGACCTTCGTGCGGACGGAAAAAGTCACCATCACCATCGATGAAGCCCGCGAGCTTGTTTCCAAGGCAGGAGACCGGCCGGCCACGGGCCGTTGGCGGATCATCGTGGTGGAGGACGCGGACCGCATGGCCGAGCGCACCACCAACGTGCTGTTGAAGGCCATCGAAGAACCAACCCCGCGCACCATCTGGATGCTGTGCGCCCCTTCGCCTGCGGACGTCCTGGTCACCATCCGTTCGCGCTGCCGCCCGGTGAGCCTGCGGCTTCCGCCGGCTGCCGACGTCGCTGACCTTTTGGTGAGGCGCGACGGCGTCGATCGCCAGCTTGCGGAGCGGGCGGCTCGTGCAGCCCAGAGCCACATCGGCATTGCCCGGCGTCTGGCCCGCGATGCGGATGCCCGGGAGCGTCGGCTGGAGACCGTGCGGATCCCCTTGGGCCTGCGGGGTGTGACGGCCGCTGTGATGATGGCCGAAAAGCTGGTCAAAATAGCCACGGAGGAAGCCAACAGTTCCAACGACGAACGGGACGCCGCTGAGAAGATCGCGCTGCTTGCCAGTCTTGGCGCCCCCGAGTCGGGGACTCTGCCTCCCTCCATGCGCAGCCAAGTCAAGCAGCTTGAGGATGACCAGAAGCGCCGCGCCAAACGCTCCATCACGGACTCCCTGGACCGCACCCTGACTGATCTGTTGTCCTTTTACCGGGACGTGCTGATCATCCAGTTGGGGAACGCCGTTGAACTGGTCAACGTTGAGCTGAAGGGCGAGCTGGAAGAATACGCCGGCAGGTCAACGCCCGAAACCATCCTCGCCCGGATGGATGCCATCAACAAAGCCCGGGTCCGTATCACCACCACCAACGTGGCGCCGCTGTTGGCGGTCGAGTCCATGGCAACCAGCCTCATCCAGCAATAGGAGAACGCATGACGTCCGCACCACGCCGGCCCGCCGGTAACCCTTCACGGGACCGGTCTGCCCAGCTTCCTGCGGGTGGTGCTGTCCGTCGGGGGGCTGCACGGCGTGGAATCCGCAGCCGCGGGTTCGCAGCAATGTGCGTAGCTTTGGCGTCGTTGCTGGTCCTGAGCGCCTGCACCGTGCCTTTCCTGCCGGCGCCCACGGCGAAGCCCTCCACCAGCACGGTGGATCCGTCCATCGCGGCCTCGGCTCCCAAGGGCCTGGAGAAGTTTTACTCGCAGTCCGTGGAATGGAGCTCCTGCGGGGACGGTCTTCAATGCGGCAAGGTCCGGGTCCCCATGGACTACGCGCAGCCGGGTTCGGAGGAAATCACCCTCGCCGCGATCAAGCTGCCCAGCACCGGAGACAAAAAGGGATCCATCCTGGTCAACCCCGGGGGTCCTGGAGGCTCGGGCGTGGACTTCATCAAGGATGCGGGCACCACGCACTTCACGGAGAAACTTCGGGCGAACTACGACGTCGTAGGCTTCGACCCCCGTGGCGTGAAAGACTCCGCGCCGGTCAAATGCATGACGGACGCCGAGCGTGATGCCGCCAGGGAAAAGGTATTCCGCAAGAACACCGATGAAGGCCTGGCAGCCGCCATAGCGTTCAACAAGTCCTTTGCCGAACAGTGCGCCCAGCAGACAGGCCCCGTCCTGGGACACATTGACACCGTCAGTGCGGCCAAGGACCTGGACATCCTGCGCGCAGTGGTGAACGACGCCAAGCTCAACTACCTGGGCTTTTCCTACGGTACGTTCCTTGGCTCAACCTATGCCTCCCTCTTCCCGGACAACGTGGGCCACCTGGTTCTCGACGGAGCCGTGGACCCATCCATCAGCAACGAGGAGCTGACCGCAGGCCAGGCCAAGGCCTTCGAAAAGGCAATCCACACCTACGTGGCCAGCTGCCAGAAGCAGAACCAGTGTCCGATGAGCGGGTCAGTGGAAAACGGTGTGCAGGAAATCAGGGACCTCATCAGCGCTGTGGACGAGAATCCGCAAACCGCCAAGGACGGCCGATTGGTCACCGGCAACGACTTCGTCAACGGCCTCATCCTGCCGCTCTACAACGACCAGAGCTGGCCTGCACTGACCCAGGCCCTGGACAGCGCCTTCTCCGGCGACGTTTCGCAGATGATGCGCCTCGCCGATCTTGGCGCGGACCGCGAACCAAACGGTACCTACAGCTCCAACTCCGCTTTCGCTTTCCAGGCGATCAACTGCCTGGACTACCCCATGGTCATGGACACCGCAGGCATGCGCGCGGAGGAGGCCCGGCTCATCCAGGACTCCCCCACGTTCGGCGCATTCTTTGCCTACGGCGGGGTGAACTGCAAGGACTGGCCTTACCCCAACACCCGGACACCGGCGCCCGTCAAATACAGCGGTGAAGCCCCCATCGTGGTGGTTGGCACTACCGGAGACCCCGCCACTCCCTTGGAATGGTCGCAGTCGCTGCGTAAACAGCTCGAGAACGCTTCCCTGGTGACGTGGCAAGGCGAGGGGCACACCGCCTACGGCCGCTCGAACTCGTGCGTCAGCTCCGCCGTCGACGACTACTTTGTTGACGGAAAGCTGCCGCAGGACGGCCTCACCTGCTAAATGTGCCAGCGCCTGCTAAAGGCGCCCGGCTTCGCGCTTCTCCACCAGGAGCGGGAGCTCCTTGATGGACTCGACGACGACGGTGGCGCCGGCCGCACGCAGGGTCGCCTCTGAGTGTGAGCCGGTCAGCACGCCTGCGACGAGTGACGCGCCCGAACGGACACCCGAGAGCATGTCGGAGCTGGTGTCGCCCACCACGGCGACTTCACGCACGTCATCAAGGTCCAGTGCGAGCACTGCGGTAAGGATCATGTCCGGGTAGGGTCGTCCGCGTCCGGCATCCGCCGGGCACAGACTGAGATCGGCCAGGCCCATCCACCCCAACGATTCGAGCACCATGTTCTGGGTGTGGCGTCCGAACCCGGTGGCCAGGCAGACCTGCATCCCGGACTCGCGCATCCAAAGAATGGCATCCTCAGCCCCGGGAATGGCGTGGACACCGCCGTCGGCAATCATGTCGTCGTAGGCCTGCTCAAAAACCTTGTTCGCGCTTGCGGCCACGGCAGGGTCCTCGAAGAGATGGCCGAAAACGGTCATCTTTGAAAAGCCCATGGTGTCCCGGGCATAGCCGAGCATGCTTTCGAACCGGCCGCTGCCTGGCTCGATCCCATGTTCCAGAAGAGCCCGGGACATGGCCCGTTCGGTCCGGCCATCATCGGTGATGGTGGTTCCCACCATGTCCACGACTGCCAGCCGCAGCCGGTTGGGTGTGTGGTTGGCGTCCCTGGTCAGTGCGTCCCCGGTCATTGAGCGGCTCCTTAGGCAGTATCTCGCGGTGGGTGGGCCCGCCGCAGTTGATTCCCCAGCTTCCGGGGACCGGGAAACGGTCGCCTGAACCCGGCCCAACGCCCGGGTGAACATCCCCGCAACGGCCGCCCCTCCGCTCGTTTTGACCCGGGTGCGGTGCCTCTATTACAGTTATGTCTTGCGTGATCGCCCGGGAAACCGGGGATGAACGCGGTGCTTCCTTAGCTCAGTCGGTAGAGCGTTTCACTCGTAATGAAAAGGTCATCAGTTCGATTCTGATAGGAAGCTCGGTAAAGAACCCCCGGAAATCATTGATTTCCGGGGGTTCCTTTTTTGATGGGCGCATTCGGTCGGAATCTATTTCGGATTACCCCTCGACACCGATGATAAGCGTGCTTAGTATTGGGGCTGCAACCAGATTCACGTCGGCGGACGGACCGGCTGCGCAGTCCCCGGACAGCCTCCCGGCTGGAAGCCTTGGGCCCTCAAACCTTCGGGTGGACACAAGGGCCACAATCCATAATTCCCCATTTCCTCGCTGATTCACCACGCGTATTGCGTGACCACTTGCGCCACCACTCCGGCCCCGGCCCCGCGGTCTACTGCGCCTGTGCCCCCGGAAGCCACCACGACTTGGTCGAATCGGCATGGGCAGAAGAAAAGAGCGGAAAATGAAGGCTGTAGTTTACAAAGGACCAAACGACGTCAGTGTCGAGGACGTACCGGATGCCAAAATCGAGCATCCAGCCGATGTTCTGGTACGGATCACGTCCACCAATATTTGCGGCTCGGACCTCCACATGTACGAGGGCCGCACAAGCTTCGAACCCGGGCGCACCTTCGGGCATGAGAATCTCGGCGAGGTCATTGAGGTGGGCCCCGCCGTGAGCAAAGTCAAGGTGGGCGAACGAGTCGTGCTGCC
Source organism: Paenarthrobacter histidinolovorans (assembly GCF_014647595.1). Classification (GTDB taxonomy): domain Bacteria; phylum Actinomycetota; class Actinomycetes; order Actinomycetales; family Micrococcaceae; genus Arthrobacter; species Arthrobacter histidinolovorans. The sequence goes on from NZ_BMPM01000006.1 coordinate 32,731, forward strand.
GTTCAACATCGCCTGCGGATTCTGTAAAAACTGTGAACGTGGCTTCACCAACTACTGCCTGACCATGCAGCCGGAACCAAAGCTCGCCGGGGCAGCCTACGGCTTTGCAGACATGGGTCCCTACCAAGGCGGCCAGGCCGAATACCTGCGTGTGCCCTATGGCGATTTCAACTGCCTGCGCCTGGGCGAGGACGCCGAGGAGAAGGAGCTCGACTACGTAATGGTCGCCGATATCTTCCCCACGGGATGGCATGCCACGGAACTGGCCGGCGTGTACCCCGGGGACTCCGTGGTCATCTACGGCGCAGGACCGGTGGGACTCATGGCGGCCTACTCGGCCATCATCAAGGGCGCCGGCAAAGTCATGGTCGTGGACCGCCACAGCGACCGCCTGAAACTGGCCGAACAGATCGGCGCCATCCCGGTAGACGATTCCAAAGTGGACCCCGTCGAGTTCGTCAAAGACCAGACCATGGGATTCGGGGCGGACAGGGGCTGCGAATGCGTCGGATACCAGGCGCACGATACGGACGGCAATGAGCACGCCAACATGACTTTGAACCGGCTCGTGGACTCCGTCCGGTTCGTCGGAGGCCTGGGCGTGGTGGGCGTGTTCCTGCCCCAGGACCCCGGAGCCCCGGAGCCCCGGACGAACTTGCCAAGGAGGGCCAAGTGGCCTTCGACTACGGAAACTACTGGTTCAAGGGACAGACCATGGGCTCTGGACAATGCCCGGTCAAGAAATACAACAGGGCACTCCGCGACCTCATTGCCGGTGGAAAGGCCACCCCCTCCTTCCTGGTCAGCCACGAACTGACGCTGGACCAGGCACCGGACGGCTACAGGAATTTCGACAGCCGCGAAGACGGCTGGACCAAGGTAGTCCTCCACCCCGCCGGTGTCTGAGAGGGCCCTGATATGTCCGAACCAATAAGTTTCCGGAGGCGGTACTGATGCGGTCAATGGTGTATCGCGGGCCCTACAAGATCCGCGTTGAAGAAAAGGACATCCCTCCCATCGAGCATCCCAATGATGCGATCGTGCGGGTGACGTCGGCAGCCATCTGCGGATCCGACCTGCACCTCTACCACGGCATGATGCCGGACACCAGGGTGGGCATGACGTTCGGGCACGAGTTCGTGGGCGTGGTGGAGCAGGTCGGTCCGTCGGTTCAGCGGCTCAAGCCCGGAGACCGGGTGATGGTTCCCTTCAACGTGTACTGCGGATCGTGCTACTTCTGCTCCCGTGGCCTGTACTCGAACTGCCACAACGTCAATCCGAACGCGACGGCCGTAGGCGGCATCTACGGCTACTCGCACACGTGCGGCGGGTACGACGGCGGCCAGGCCGAGTTTGTGCGCGTACCTTTCGCCGACGTCGGGCCGGGTTTGATTCCGGACTGGCTGGACGAGGAGGACGCGGTGCTGCTCACCGACGCACTGCCTACCGGCTACTTCGGCGCCCAGCTGGGCGACATCGCTGAAGGCGACACTGTTGTGGTGTTCGGTGCCGGTCCCGTGGGCCTGTTCGCCGCCAAGTCGGCTTGGCTGATGGGCGCCGGACGGGTGATCGTGATCGACCACCTGGAGTACCGGCTTGCCAAGGCCCGTACGTTCGCACACGCCGAAACCTGCAACTTTGTTGAGTACGAGGACATCGTGGTGCACCTGAAGAAGGAAACCGACTATCTGGGGGCCGACGTCGTAATTGACGCCGTGGGCGCCGAAGCGGATGGCAACTTCCTCCAGCACGTATCTTCCGCAAAACTGAAGCTGCAAGGCGGTTCCCCGGTCGCCCTGAACTGGGCCATCGACTCCGTCCGCAAAGGGGGCACGGTTTCGGTGGTGGGCGCGTATGGGCCCATCTTCAGTGCAGTGAAATTTGGCGATGCCATGAACAAGGGCCTCACACTGCGGATGAACCAGTGCCCGGTCAAGAGGCAGTGGCCCCGGCTGCTCGAACACATCCGGAACGGCTACCTGAAACCCAGCGACATCGTCACCCACCGCATCCCGCTTGAGCACATCGCGGAGGGTTATCACATCTTCTCCGCCAAGCTCGATGACTGCATCAAGCCCCTCGTTGTTCCACACCCGGCGTGACCGGAAAGGAAGACCATCATGGCTGAGCTACCCACACCGTATACTGCCGGCAAGCCTGCCCTGAAGGAGTCCACAGAGACTTTGCGGGCCCGCATCCCTGGATGGGGCGCGGACCTCGACCCGAAGGACAGGCCTGCCCACCCCCGCGAGCAACCCGGCATCGAGACCGGCGCGCATTGGGACTTTCCTGAACGCCAGGAAGAAAAGTGGCCGCGGGAGCGGTCCGTCGAGCACGCGTTCGTAACGCCCGTTTTTGGGACCTCCACCCCGCTGAAAGGCGCCTCAGGGATTATCCGGAGATACGCCTACAAGTACAGCGAAGGCCGTGCCGCCCATTGGCTGTTGCTCGTCGCCGCAGACCGGGTGGACGCTTGGGAACACCACCTCCGCTCCTTTGCGACTCTCCGCCCGGACAACCCGATTACCGAGACAGGGGTGCTCAGTGAGTTCTCCCGCCATGGCATGGGCTCACGATTCGGAAAAAAGCGCGCCGACCTTGGCCATCAGTGGATCGATCCCGTCGTCGTCGGAGCCCCGTGGGCCCTGGCGGCCGGCGGCCTCGCCGTCGTGGTGCTCAGGTCCATACGGAAGGAGCACGCACGCTGACGCTGTTTCCGCAGACCACACGCTAGGTGTCTTTTTGTGAAGGGCTTGTTGCACGGATAGAACTTTCGCGCACTACAAGGGTTGGCGCGATCGGGGTGCGGTCAACCTCCCGCCCCTCCATAGCGCCCAGGAGGACTTCCATACTCATGAGCGCCAGGGCTGTGAAGTCCTGGCGCACAGTGGTCAGGGGAGGCAGGAAATAGTCTGAACCTTCAATGTCGTCGAAGCCCACCACGCTCACATCCTCCGGGACGCGGATACCATTTTCGGTGAACGCGCGTATGAGTCCGAGGGCAGTGTGGTCGCTCGCTGCGAAGACCGCCTGGGGCACCTTCCCCTCCCGGACAAGCCGGAGGCCGGTTTCATAGGCCCAGCGAGGACTCCAATCCCCCTCCACGCAGAGACCTGGCGGAAGTCCGGCGTCACCCAGCGCGGCCTCCCAGCCGCGCTTGCGCACACGCCCGTCAAACCAATCCATGGAGCCTGCGAAGTGCGCGATATCGGTGTGGCCCAGGTCGATGAGGTGCTGGGTGGCGAGCCGGGCTCCGAGTTCCTGGTTCTCCGAGTAAGTGAAGACTTTCGGAGTTGATGATGCTCCTGCCGCGATCATCTCGACAGGCACCCGGCATGAGGCATTCCATACGGCCGATGCCATGTCGACCAACGGTGCGACGACGATGATTCCCCCAACGCCAGTGTCGTCCAGGGTGTCCAAGGCCGCCTGCACGGACTGGTCATAGGGTTTCTCAACACTGATGACTGTGGTGGCGTAGCCCTTCTTCCGCGCTACGTTTTCCAGGGCCATGAGTGTGCCCACCGGGCCGAATCGCGGGGACCCGTCAGAGAGCAGGCCGATGGACGTGGAGCGGTTGGTGACCAGGGCGGTGGCTGCCCGGTTCCTGCGATAGCCAATGTCCTTGATGGCTTGCAGCACGCGTTCGCGAGTGGCCGCACTGACATCGGGGGCGTTGTTCAGGACCCGGGAGACGGTGCCGAAGGACACGCCGGCGACCTCCGCCACGTCGTTGATCGTCGGCTTTCGCCGCAACGTGGGACCCGTATGTCCGTTCGCTCCACGTGGAACCGTTATGCCTGACACGCTCTCTCCTGTCCCCACAGCGGCCAACCGGGCCGATGCGTACCAATACTACGTCCGCACGCCCTGTCCGGTGTCCTGAAACCGGACATGGCGTGATGTTTGACACTTTCTACCGTAAACGTTTACGATCGGTTCCGTAAACGTTCACGGACTTCCTCGTAAGCGATTACGGCCCAGATTCACCAAGGATGAAGCGGGCCTCTCCCCAGGCTCTTCGGCGTCCACCATCGACGGTTCAGCCGAGGAAGACCTGTCCTTTCACCGGTTCCAGGCGGGCTGGTCCCCACCGACCGCCCCACGACACCCGAACCACCCATACATCCACTCAAAAAGCACTGGAGAACAATGATGATCCGCAGGCTTCCCCTCGTGGCTTTGGCCGCTGCCCTGTCACTATCCGTAGCCTCGTGCAGCAGTTCGGCAGCGGGCACATCGAATGCGCCGGATGCCGGCGTGTCCGAAAAGGCCCAGCTGGCTCTTGACAAGATCAAAGGCCAGGTCCTGAGCAAGGGACCCAACGGAGAGACCCCCTCACCGGCATCCGTGGCAGATCTGACGCCGGAGGAGATCGACAAGGTCAAGGCACTCAACGCCAAGGCTGCAATCGTGATGCACTACGGTGGCAACGACTGGGCAACGGCGCAGGTCAACGGGCTCAAGAGTGAATTTGAAAAGCTCGGCATCAAGGTCATCGCCACAACGGACGCGAACTTTAAGCCGGACAAGCAGGTTTCGGACATCGAGACCGTCATGACGCAGGACCCGGATGTGATTGTCTCCATCCCCACAGACCCTGTAGCCACGGCCTCCGCATACAAGAAGGCCGCAGCTTCCGGCACAAAACTCGTCTTCATGGACAACGTCCCCCAGGGGCTTACTCCGGGCACGGACTACGTTTCGGTTGTTTCAGCTGACAATTACGGCAACGGTGTGGTTTCCGCCCACCAAATGGCCAAAGCCCTCGGCGGCAAGGGCAAGGTTGGCCTTGTGTTCCACCAGGCCGACTTCTTCGTGACCAAACAGCGCCATGAGGGATTCAAGGACACCATCACCAAGGAATACCCGGAAATCCAGATCGTGGAGGAAAAGGGCATCGCAGGCCCGGACTTCGCTGGCGACGCGCAGGCTGCAGCCAACGCCATGATCAGCAAGTACCCCGACCTGTCCGGTATCTGGGCCGTGTGGGACGTTCCTGCCGAAGGCGTCATGGCGGCCGCCCGCGCCGCCGGCCGGCAGGATTTGAAAATCGCTACGGAGGACCTGGGGAAGAACGTGGCCATCGCCCTGGCCAAGGACGAACTCGTCGTCGGTCTTGGTGCCCAGGTTCCGTTCGACCAGGGCGTCACCGAAGCCCGGCTCGCTGCCGGGGCACTTATCGGCAAGCAGGCACCTCCATACGTGGCCCTGAGCGCCCTTCCTGTTGACCACTCAAACGTCCTTGATGCCTGGAAGCAGGTTTACCACGAGGACGCTCCCAAGGACATTCAGGACTCCTACAAGAAGTAGCCATCCGACGGTGCGGGGGAATGCACCCCCGCACCGCGCCGAAAGGGCGGGAAATGAACACCGCAGACAATGTCGTCGAAATGCGCTCGATATCCAAGGCCTTCAACGGCGTACCCGTTCTGAAGGATGTCGGTTTCGATGTCCGGAAAGGCGAGGTCCACGCACTGGCCGGCGGCAACGGGGCCGGCAAGTCCACGCTCATGAAGATCCTCCAGGGCGTCTACCAGGCAGACACCGGCGAAATCCTGATCGGTGGCAACCCGGCCGCCATCAACTCAATCCAGGACGCGAAGTCCGCCGGAATCGGGATGGTCTTCCAGGAATTCAGCCTCGTACCCAGCCTGACCGTTGCGCAGAACATCTTCCTCGGCGCTGAGCCGCTCGGCCGGGGCGGACTGATCGATGACCGCGCCGCGGTGCGGCGGGCCAAGGAAGTTTTTGCCGAGATGGAGGTGGACGTCGACGCCGGTGCCGAAGTCTCGCGGTTGGGCACCGCCTATTGGCAGCTGACCGAGATCGCCAAGGCCCTGGCGCAGAACGCCCAAGTGCTGATCATGGATGAGCCCACGGCAAGTTTGGCCCGGCACGAGTCCGAAGCGCTCTTCGAACTGATAGACCGTCTCAAGCAGCGCGGAATCTCGATCATCTACATCTCCCACCGCATGGACGAGGTATACAGGCTCGCAGACCGGATCACCATCCTCCGCGATGGAAAGCACCTCCTCACCGAACCGCTGACCGACGTCACTCCCGAACAAATTGTCGAAGGAATCGTTGGCAAGAAGGTCGAGGGCCAACTTTCCTATCGCGCGCGCAATGACATCGCCCACGACAGCGAGCCGTTGCTGGAAGTTCGCGGACTCAACGCGGGACACCGGGTCCGGGACGTGTCGTTTGCACTCCGGCCCGGCGAGATTCTCGGTTTGGCCGGACTCATGGGCAGCGGGCGGACAGAACTCGCGCGGGCACTTTTCGGCATCGACAAACTGGACAGCGGGCAAGTACTTATCCGGGGCAGGAAAGTCACCCTTGCATCTCCGCAGCAGGCAATCAACGCCGGCATCGCCCTTGTCCCGGAGGATCGCAGAGCCCAAGGCCTCGTCCTGGAGCACTCCGTCCAGGACAACCTGCTCCTCCCGCTCCTGCAGCACATCCAGCGTGGCCCCCTTCTGGATGGCGCCAAAGGCAACGAGTTGTCCGCCTCGCTGATCAAGAGATTCGCAGTCAAGGTCGCCCACCCGCACCGCCCCGTGCGGCTGCTCTCGGGCGGCAACCAACAAAAAGTGGTCATCGCCAAGTGGCTGGGCACCGATCCGGACATCCTGATCCTCGATGAGCCGACGGCCGGCGTCGACATCGGTACCAAGAGCGAAATCCTGGACATGATCCGCGAGCTGGCGGGCGATGGCAAAGCCATCATCGTCATCTCCTCCGAGTATCCCGAACTACTCGCGGTCAGCGACCGCGTCCTCGTCCTCAAGGACGGCTCCATCATCCGCGACATCCCCCGCAGCGACATTGCTGACGAGGAATATCTACAACTTGCAGTCCAGGGAGTCTGAACAGTGAGCAAGACAAACACCATCGCGCCACGGGACACCGGGGCACCCCGCAACGTCGGCACCATCCTGAAGGACCTCGACTGGCGACGCTACGTCATTTACATTGGCTTCGTCGTCGTCTTCCTCATCTTCGCGGTCCTGCTTCGTGACCAGGGATTCCTGTCGCCGAACAACCTGCTGAACATCTTCCGGCAGACGGCCACCATCACCGTCATAGCAGTGGGCATGACCTACGTCATCGCCTGCGCGGAGATCGACCTGAGCGTGGGATCCGTGGCCGGCCTCTCCAGCGTCTGCACAGCAATGGCCCTTTCCCAATGGGGCCTGGTCCCGGGCATCCTTGCCGGACTGGCTGTGGGCCTCGTGGTCGGATCGGTCAACGGCGCACTGGTCAGCCTCCTTGGCATCCCCTCCTTCCTCGTAACACTCGGCATGCTCGGCATTGCCGTGGGCGTTGCGCAATGGATCACAGCCTCCGCGCCGCAGCCCATCCTGAACGACACGTTCAACACAGTGTTCGGATCCGGCAACTTCGGCCCCATTCCCGGCCTTGTGGTCTGGAGCGGCATCTTTGTTGCCATTGGCGCCGTCGTGCTGAACCGGACCAAATTCGGGCGGCAGGTCCTGGCAACAGGAGGCAACCGCAACGCCTCGGAGTTCACTGGCATCAACACCAAACGCATCAAGTTCCAGGTGCTGCTGATCTCCGGCATGGTTGCCAGTGTTGCCGGGATGCTCTACGCCGGCCGCCTCCAGTCGGGACGGTTCCAGTGGGGTGCCGGCGATGAACTCTCGGCCATCGCTGCAGTCATCCTGGGCGGGACAAGCCTCTTCGGCGGTTTCGGCTCCATCATCGGAACTCTTTTCGGCGCCCTTCTGATCGGTCTGATCAACAACGGACTGATCCTGGCGGGGCTCGACAGCAGCCAGCAGCAAGTAGTGCGCGGAGCGATCATCATCCTGGCAGTCGCCCTCGCCCGGAAGAAGTGACGGTCCATGACCGCCACACCACATGCCGGGATCATCGGCACAGAATTCATGGGCACTGAAAGGCAAATTCACATGAAACTCGGTTACTGTTCCATCACCTGGGGCGGCGTGGTCGGCCACGCCCAAGGCGTGACAAGCGTCAAGGACCTTTTCTACATGACCCACGGATCCATGCGGGACGCCGTGGGCGACATCGCCGCCGTCGGCTATCAGGGCGTGGAGATGTTCGACGGCAACCTGGCCGAATATGCCGACAAGCCCGAAGAGCTCAAAGAAATCCTCAGCAGCAACGGCATCGCGCTGACCAGCGTGTACACGGGCGCCAACTTTATCTACGCAGACATCCTTCCCGACGAAATGCACCGAATCCACAGGGCGGCAGAACTGGCGGCAAATTACGGAGCTGAACGGCTCGTGGTCGGAGGTGGTGCACGGCGGGCTGCAGGAACCACCGACCAGGACTACCACCTCCTCGGCCACGCTCTGGACCGCGTGGCGGACATCGCGGAGAGCTTCGGCCTGTCTGCGAGCTACCACCCGCACCTCAGCACCATCGTGGAGAGTCCGGACGAGCTGGACAGGCTCATGCCGCTTACCCGGATCGGCTTTTGTCCTGACACCGCCCACCTCGCAGCAGGTGGAGCCGACCCGGCCGCGGTCATCCGGAAGTACCCCGACAGAATCCAGCACGTCCATCTCAAAGACTTCCAAGCGGACCCGTTCAACTTCCTCCCCTTGGGCCAAGGCGAACTCGATTTCCCGGACATCATCGCTGCCATCCGGGAAAGCGGCTACGACAGTTGGCTCATGGTAGAGCTCGACAACTATGACGGCGACCCCCGCGAAGCAGCAAAAATCAGCAAAAAGTACCTCGAGACACTCCTCTAAGCCCATCTTCACGGAAGGACCATGATTTACATGCAGAACCTTAATGTCGGCCTCATCGGTGGAGGCTTCATGGGCAAGGCCCACTCGCTGGCCTACGCCGCCATGCCCATGTTCTTCTGGCCTGCTCCGGCACTGCCGGTCCGCAAGGTCATCGCAGAGGCGAACCCCGAATTGGCCGCAGAAGCCGCCCGGCGCTTCGGCTTCGAAAACTCCACGTCGGACTGGCGGACAATCATTGATGATCCGGACATCCACGTCGTCGATATCGCGACGCCCAACCATCTCCACGCTGAAATCGCCATCGCCGCAGCCGAAGCGGGCAAGCACATCATTTGTGAGAAGCCCCTCGCACGTACCGGCGAAGAGTCCAAGGCCATGTACGACGCCGTCAAGGACAAGGACATCGTCCACATGGTCGCCTTCAACTACCGGCGCACCCCCGCGGTTGCCCTGGCAAAGAAGTACATCGAAGAAGGTGCAATCGGCCAGATTCTCAATTTCCGTGGAACCTACCTCCAGGACTGGAGCGCCGACCCGAACTCACCACTGTCATGGCGGTTCCAGAAGTCCATCGCAGGCTCCGGCGCCCTCGGCGACATCGCAACCCATGTTATGGACATGGCCCGATACCTCGTGGGAGAGTTCAGCGCTGTCAATGCAGTCCTGTCAACATGGATCCCGGAGCGGCCGGTCCAAACAGCGGGAGCCGATGCACTCGGCACCATACGGGGTGGAGAAGGCCCGCGGGGCAAGGTTGACGTCGATGACGAAGTGATGACCATGATCCGCTTCGCGAACGGAGCCGTCGGATCCGTCGAAGCAACACGCAACGCGCACGGCAGGAACAACTACATCACCTTCGAAATCCACGGAACCGAAGGCAGCATCGTCTTCAACTACGAGCGACGCGACGAGCTGCAGGTCTGTTTCGCTTCCGACCAGGCAGATCGTCGCGGTTTCCGGACCGTTTACACAGGCCCGGCCCACCCCTACGGTGAGGGGCTGTGGCCCATTCCGGCCCTGGGCATTGGCTACGGAGAGACCAAGATCATCGAGGCCCACGACTTCTTCAAGGCAATCTCCGAAGGCGGAAGCGTTAACCCGAACTTCGCCGACGGCTATCAAGTCGCCCTCATCGACGACGCGATCATCGAATCCGCGGCCAAAGAGACCTGGGTTGAGGTTCCACAAGTAACCGACTGATCCCATGAGGGAGGGACGGGGAGGATCCGTCCCTCCCCGTCCCTCCCGGCCGTAACCAAGGAAGTTAGATGCCTACCAACGAAAAGACCGCCGAAGTATGGCTCATGCCGGTATTCACCGCCAAAGCAGGGCGCGAAAGCGAGCTGCAAAGAGTCCTCAGCGCCCTGCAATCAGACAGCCGAAAGGACCCCGGATGCCTGGAGTACACCGTTTTCGCCGATGTGCAGCGGCCAGGCACCTTCGTCATGTTTGAAAACTGGGCCAGTCACGAAGATCTGGAAACACACAACCGGCAACGGCATGTGAAGGACTTCGTGGAGGCAGTGAAGCCTTTGCTGGAAGTGCCCTTCTCCGTGACCACCCTCGCACCCCTCACCCCATAAGACACACGCCACGATTAGCTGTCGCTGCCCTCCCAAGCCGGGTTCCGGCGTCGGGCGTTAACGGCAGGTGCCCCGCACCCTGGACGGGAGCGGGGCACCTGGTAAGGCGTGGACCTTAGGCGAAGTCGGAGACTGCCGGGTCCGGACCGATGCGGCCTTCGGCACCGCGGTCCAGGCTGTTGATGGCCTCGACGTCGGTGGCGTCCAGCGTGACGTCCAAGGCGGCGAAGTTCTCCTGGATGCGGGACTCCGTGACCGACTTGGGGATCACTACGTTGCCGATGGCCAAGTGCCATGCGATGACAACCTGCGCCGGCGTGGCACCGTGCTTGGCTGCGATCTCAGCAATTGTGGCGCTCTCCAGGAGCTCACCACCCTGGCCCAGCGGGGACCAAGCCTGGGTCAGGATGCCCTTGGAGGCATTGAACTCACGCAGCTCGGCCTGGTTGAAGAAGGGGTGCAGCTCAACCTGGTTGATGGCCGGGACAACGCCGGTTTCATCGATGATGTGCTGCAGGCCTTCCTTGGTGAAGTTGGAGACACCAATGGACTTGACCCGGCCGCGCTTCTTGAGCTCGATGAGGGCCTTCCAGGTGTCGACGTACTTCTCCTGCTTGGGCTGCTGCCAGTGGATGAGGTAAAGGTCCAGGGTTTCGAGGCCAAGGCGGTCGAGCGACTTCTCAAAAGCCTCCAGCGTGGATTCGTATCCCTGGTCCGCGTTCCACAGCTTGGTGGTGATGAAGATTTCATCGGCGGAAAGACCCGAGGAGGCGATGGCACGGCCAACGCCGGCCTCATTGCCGTAGATCTTGGCGGTATCGATGTGGCGGAACCCGGCGTCGAAAGCCTGGCGTACTACCTTTTCGGCTACATCGTCTTCAACCTGCCACACCCCGTAGCCGAGCTGGGGAATGGTGTTGCCGTCGTTAAAAGTAAGTTCTGGTGACGAAGTCATGTTTGTCATCCTGCCAGCTACGGCCCGGTTCATGGGCGGATTATGACGAAGATCAGCTATCCGCTTAACTTCTTGCATACAGGGAATAAGGGCGCACGCGTGTAGTTGCCAACGCCTTACTTATTCGTGAATCGTCACGGATTGAGTTGGCGCTCCGCGTCGGCCACCTGCTCGAAGACGGACTCCGCCCGGCGTCGCACGGACAGTGCACCAACCGGGACAGGACCCACAGCCAAACGCAGCATCGCCGCAGCCTCCGCCGTGGTGGCGAGCGAGTTTCCGGCTTTCGACAACGCCCGGTGCACACCCGCAAGCGCCCCCGGCACGTCCAGCCCATCGCTGGGCGAGCGTTTCTGCGCCTCTACGCAGATGCTCCGCACGCGCGGGGACAACTCCGCCAGTTCATTGGCGATCTGTACAAGCTCGTTGTAAAGCTGCTCGTCGTCGACGCCTTCAAGGACCTGGTGGTAACGGTCCAGCCCGCGATGGAAGCGGTCATGGGCACGGCGCCACAAGCCCTTGCCGAGCTCAAGATCGTCCTTCCGCCCCTGCCGGACGGCCCCAAAGAAACCCACCCGCGAGCTCAGAGGTACTGGCCCGGGCCATGGTCGGGATCTTCCGGGCGGCCGTTGGCGGCAGCACCCGGAGCATTGGGCGCAGTGGCCCGTTGCGGTTGCCCGTTCTCACCGATCACGATGCCCGGAGCGATGACCGTTCCCGGAGGAAGCTGCCGGAGCTGCATCTGCGCTGCGGCGTGTTCCTTGGCAGCCTGCTGGGCGGCCATTGCCGCCTGGATGCCGTGGAACAGCCCTTCCAGCCATCCAACCAGCTGGGCTTGTGCGATGCGAAGCTCGGCATCCGAAGGTGCCTTCTCCTCAGGGAAGGGCAGGCTGATGCGTTCCAGCTCTTCGATGAGCTCGGGTGCCAGTCCGTCTTCGAGTTCCTTGATGGACCGCTCATGGATTTCAGCAAGGCGTCCGCGGGCGGCGTCATCAAGGGGGGCGCTCTTAACTTCCTCCAGAAGCTGCCGGATCATCGTGCCAATCCGCATTACTTTGGCCGGTTCGTCCACCAGTTCATGAAGGCTGGGCTTGGGTTTGACGTCGGTCGCAGGCTCGTCCTGGGGGGATTGCCGGTTATCGGGCGTAGCCGCATCCCCGTCGAGTGTGGTTCCCTCCACGGGAGTGTCGTCCGAAGCCTCATCCGTGGGCTGAATGTTGTTCAGATCGCTCATTCGTTCATACTCTCATGTGGTTCCCATGAACCTCCGGCCACAGCCCGGATTTTGGACTTCGTTCGTAGCGAAACCAAGTCTCAGCAGCAGCGGCCCTGGGGATTGCTGTCCTGCCGGTCCATCCGGTCCCGCCAGAACTCGCGTTCAGTCATGGCAGGACCGGCGTGGCCGGTGGTGGTGAAGTGCTCAAGGTATTTCGTGTACGCGTCAGCACCCATGAGTGAGCTCATGTAGGCCGCCAACCCCCGAAAGCCCTTGGTGACCGCGTTCATCAGTGATGCCCCGCCTTATGGGTGCGCTTGTCCGCCGGCAACGCGTTCCATTCGGCGAGCAGCGCCTTCTCGGCCGGGGTGGGGAACAGGCCTGCAGGAGCGAATACCCTGGACGGTGCGGCGGGATCTTCATGGTCCTGTCCCCCGCCGGCCCGGATGGCCTTGATGGTGGCTATCAGTGCCGTGAGGATCACGATGATGCTCAAGACCACGAAGATTACCGACAACCATCCCTGGACGGCGGTATTGCGGACCACAGCTTCCATGGCCGCCACCGTCTTGGCCGTACCGAACTCCGTCTTGCCGTCAGCCAATGCCTTGGAGAACGCCCGGTTGTTGGCGAAATAGCCCACGGCCGGGACGGGCGAGAAGATCTTGTGGAAGCTGGCCGTGATGGTGACGACGGCGGTGAAAGCCAGCGGGACGGCCACGATCCACAGCCACTTGAAGGTGCCACGCTTGGCAACGATGGCCAGGCACACGGCCAACGCAATGGCCGCCAGGAGTTGGTTGGCGATGCCGAACAGCGGGAAGAGCGTGTTGATGCCGCCCAGCGGATCTGTCACACCCATCAACAACACAGCACCCCAGGCTGCGACCATGATGGCCGTGCACAGCCAGGCACCGGGGCGCCACGAAGCTTCCTTGAACTTGGGAACGAAGTTGCCAATGGAATCCTGCAGCATGAACCGGGCCACGCGGGTTCCGGCGTCCACGGCGGTGAGGATGAAGAGGGCTTCAAACATGATGGCGAAGTGGTACCAGAACGCCATCATGGCGGGACCGCCGATGAACTGCTGCATGATGTGCGCCAAGCCAACTGCCAGCGTCGGCGCACCACCGGACCGGGAGATGATGCTTTCCTCGCCCACGTCCTTGGCCGTCTGGGCCAGCACGTCCGGGGTGATGTTCACATTCGCAAGGCCCAGGCTGTTCACCCAGGTGGCGGCTGACTCCACCGTGCCACCGGTCAGGGCCAGGGGCGCGTTCATGGCGAAGTAGATGCCGCGGTCAATCGAGATTGCCGCCACGAGCGCCATGATGGCCACGAAGGACTCCATGAGCATGCCGCCGTAGCCAATGAACCGGGTCTGGCGTTCCTTCTCAATCAGTTTGGGAGTGGTTCCAGAGGAAATGAGGGCGTGGAACCCGGACAGGGCCCCACAGGCAATCGTGACGAACAGGAACGGGAACAATGCACCGGAGAAGACCGGGCCGTTCTCGCGGCCGGCGAACTCGCTGAACGCGGGGACAGTGATTTCCGGCCGCACCACAATGATGGCGAGGGCAAGCATCACGATCACGCCGATCTTCATGAACGTGGAGAGGTAGTCGCGCGGCGCGAGCAGCAGCCACACGGGCAGGATCGCGGCAATGAAACCGTAAATGATCAGGCCCCACGCGATGGTCACCTTGTCCAGGTGGAAGAATGCCGCACCCCATTCGGTACCTGCCACCGCACCGCCGCCGATGATGGCCGCCATGAGCAGCACGAAACCAATGATGGAAACCTCCATCACCTTGCCGGGCCGGATGAACCGCAAGTACACGCCCATGAACAGCGCAATCGGGATGGTCATTCCGACGGAGAACACACCCCACGGGCTCTCGCCCAGGGCGTTGACCACTACCAGTGCAAGGATGGCCACAATGATGATCATGATCAGCAACGTTGCGATCAAAGCTGCTGTACCACCGATGACTCCCAGTTCCTCGCGGGCCATCTGGCCCAAGGACCGGCCGCCGCGGCGCATCGAGAAGAACATCACCAGATAGTCCTGCACGGCACCGGCAAGAACGACGCCGATGATGATCCAGATAGTGCCTGGAAGATAGCCCATCTGGGCCGCGATGACCGGCCCCACCAGGGGGCCCGCACCGGCGATTGCCGCGAAGTGGTGCCCGAACAAGACGTTCCGGTCCGTCCGGACATAGTCCTTGCCATCGGCTTTGTACTCGGCGGGCGTAGCCCTGCGGTCATCCGGCTTCAGCAGGTAGCGTTCAATGACCTTGGAATAGAAGCGGTAGCCGATCAGGTATGTACATACAGCGGCGAAGACAAACCAGATGGCATTCACCGTCTCGCCGCGAACAAGGGCGAGCATGAACCACGCCACCGCACCGAGCAGCGAAATCGCCACCCAAACACCTATCTTCGCCGGAGTCCAGGTGCTTTGCTCGGCGTCGCGGACCGAATCATCCACCGCAGGTGCAGGAAGCGTGGGATCAAGTCCTTCCATGAGTCCGGTCTGGTCAGGATTCTTGCCCATATCTCCTCCTTGAGAACTGCTGCGCTGCCTTGGCTCGGACGTGCGTCACGGGCAAGTTAGCAAGGAGGTTCCCCGCGCAATGGCAGGACTCACGCCCAGAACCATTGGCTGCGTCAAGCGGTATCCTGCATGCGGCAAACGGTCGTCTAGCCGGGACCAGCGCTGTTGGACCCACCCTTGCCCAGTGTCTGCACCATGCGGGCCTCGCACAGGTCAAGCCACCGGACTTCCGCCTCTGCCTGGAACACCAGCGAATCGAGCACCAGCAGGAACGCGGTATCAGCCGAGCGCTGGTTGGCCGAGACCGCTTTCCGCGCCTGCGTATGCTCCTGCAGGGCCTTGACGGAGACCTCACGCTGGGACTGGATCACTGCCGCGGCATCCACCCCGGGCATGGTCACGGCGAGCGCGAGCTTGATGGCGATCTCGTTCCGCGGCGGATTTCCCCGGTCCACGGCCCCGGAGAACCACGCCGCGACTTCCTCAACCCCTGCGTCAGTGATGCTGTAGACCACGTGGCCGCCGCCGTCGTCGCCGTCCTTGCTGACCAGGCCGTCGCGCTCCAGCCGGTCCAGGGTGGTGTAAACCTGGCCGATGTTCAGGGGCCAGGCGGCACCCGTCCGGTCCTCGAATTCGACGCGCAACTCATAGCCGTACCTGGGCTGGTCCTGGAGCAGGGCCAGAAGGCTGTGCCGGATCGACATGAAGCTCCTTGCTGCGGGTTGGCTGGATTTCAGAGGAGCAAGAGGACCTTACCCACGTGGTCCCCCGAGTCGAAGTACTCATGTGCTTGGCGGACCTGATCCAGAGGGAAGGTCTTCGCGACGAGCGGCGTGATGCGCCCGTCGGTGACCATTGGCCACACCGACTCGCGCACCGCCGTCATGATGATGCCCTTTTCGGCGACCGAACGCGGCCGGAGGGCCGTGCCGATCACCGCTGCACGTTTGCTGAGGAGCTGGCCCAGGTTGATTTCCGCCTTGGCGCCGCCCTGCAGACCGATGATGATGAGCCTGCCGTATTCGGCAAGCGCATCGACGTTCTGCTGGAGGTACTTGGCACCCACGACGTCGAGGATGACGTCCGCGCCTTCGCCGCCGTTTTGTGCCTTGAGGCTTTCAACGAAATCTTCTTCGTTGTAGTTGATGGCTATGTCGGCGCCGAGGAATGCCTTGGCCGTGCCGACCTTCTCGTCCGTCCCTGCCGTTGTGGCCACCGTGGCACCGTAGGCTTTCGCAAGCTGGATGGCCATGGTGCCGATGCCGCCGGTGGCACCGTGGATGAGAACCGTCTCACCTGGTTGCAGCTGTGCCGTCATGACGAGGTTGGAATATACGGTCGCGGCAACCTCGGGCAGGGCAGCTGCGGTGATCAGGTCCACTCCCTCAGGAACACGGAGTACTTGTTCAGCAGGAACAGCCACCTGCTGGGCGTAGCCGCCGCCGGACAGGAGCGCCACCACCTTGTCGCCCACGGAGAAAGCCTTGGTCACGCCGGGGCCGAAGGCGGAGATACGGCCGGAAACCTCAAGCCCGGGAATTTCGGAAGCCCCGGGCGGCGGCGGGTAGAAGCCGCGCCGCTGCTGGACGTCCGCACGGTTCAGGCCCGCAGCGACGACGTCGATCAGTACCTCGCCATCGCCCGGCACCGGGGAGGGGACCTCGCGGACCTCGAGGACTTCGGGCCCGCCCGGCTCTGAAATGTAGACGGCTTTCATGACGAACTCCCGGTTTCTTGCTTGTCCGCCGGCCCCGGGACGGGGACTGGAAGACGTGATGTTTTGGAACAGCCAACTCCCTATGAAACACTACTAGGCGAGGAAGGTTGTCCGAGCGGCCTAAGGAGCTGGTCTTGAAAACCAGTGTGCGGTAACCCCGTACCAAGGGTTCAAATCCCTTACCTTCCGCCAGCGAATGCCCCGGGTTCTTCAACCCGGGGCATTTTTGTTGCTGCCGCTGCCTGCGCCACCCCGCTCCGGGAAGTGACCCGCCGAAGATCATTGAAAGTGTCAGACCCCCGGCATAGTGTTCTGACTGTCTTCACACCAACGGCCACCGGCCGTGGTTTTCACCGCGGAAACAACTACAGGAGCTTCATCCATGCCTACCCCTGACATCACTCCGGGAGCACCTTGCTGGATCGATTTGATGACGTCCGATACAGAGAAGGCCAAGGCGTTCTACGGCGCACTTTTCGGCTGGACCTACCAGACCGGTGACCAGGAGAAGTACGGCGGCTACATCACAGCGTCCAAGGACGGCCGGATGGTTGCAGGGATCATGCAGAAGCAGGAGGACATGGGTGCCATGCCGGATGTGTGGTCCACTTACCTGCGCACCGATGACATCCAGGCCACTACGGCGGCTGCAGCTGCCAACGGCGGCCAGGTGTACCTGGAACCGATGGAGGTCCCCGAGCAAGGCAGCATGGCCATGTACGGTGACTCTTCGGGTGCCTCGATCGGCGCCTGGCAATTCGGGGAGATGAAGGGCTATGAGATCGCTGCCGAGGCAGGCGCCCCAGCTTGGCATGAGCTCCTCTCCAAGGATTACGACTCCGCGGTCGCCTTTTACCAAAAGGTGTTCGGCTGGGAAACGGACGTCATGAGCGACACCCCGGAATTCCGGTACACCACCCTCGGCTCCGGGGACAACGCCAAGGCCGGCATCATGGATGCCTCCGGCTTCCTCCCCCCGCAGGTCCCTTCCATGTGGAGTGTTTACTTCGCGGTAGCGGACACCGATGCCACCGTTGAGCAGGCCGCGGCCTTGGGCGCCACCGTCATGGAACCTGCCGAAGAGACACCCTTCGGCCGGCTGGCAACTTTGTCCGATCCCACAGGTGCCGTCTTCAAGGTGATCCAGGACCAGGGCCAAACGGCCTAGACTAGGAAAAATCGGGTCCGTCCGGTCTGCCTCCTACCCAGGGGCAGGCCGGTTGGAGCCTCTCATCGTCGGCCTTGGGGGATCGACCGGCGTGGGAATACCTTGTTGGGTCCCTCATCGTTGACCACAGGGCCTTTCCGATCAGGAATCCTGTGCTCCTTCTGGAATGAGGACCAGAATGCTCCACCTTTCAAAGACCCTCAGGGCTGCTGCCGTGCTGACCATGGCATCGCTGGCACTGGCGGGATGTTCGCTCATCAGCAGCGGGGACGCCAAGCGGGATGAATCCGGCAAGCCAACGGAGTCGTCCAAGGCTGACGCCTTCAAAGTGAAACTGGGCGACTGCATCGCCAACCCTGATACCCAGGAAGTTGTGGACGTCACCATCATTCCGTGCGACCAGAGCCACGACCTCGAGGCCTACGCTGTCACCAAGATGGACACTTCCTCATTCCCCGGTGACACCGAAGTGGGCACCAAGGCAGAGGAGTTCTGCGGTGCCGAGTTCGCAACTTTCGTAGGAGTGCCTTTCGAAGAGTCCGCCCTGGATGTCACGTTCCTCCACCCCACCAGCGATTCCTGGAAGAGCGGCGATCGCGAGATTGTCTGCCTGATCGGCGCTGCTGCGGGAGCCGCAACCACCGGAACCCTTAAGGGCGCCGCCAAGTAGGAGCGTCGGTGGCCGGGAGAACCTTCCGGCCACCGATGCGCCACCTCCCATTCATCCGTTCGTGTTCAGCTATGCCCGAGGCAGCTTTACCCCGGAGTAACTTCCGGGCATATCGCCCACTTCACAAGACAGCGGGCGTCGTCCACAGGGCCCTACAGGGCTCCCTAATGAAAGTTAGAGCGGATGCAACATCAATATTGGAAATCAGCTGCGGGGACGGTTCTCTCCGTCGGCTTGCTCGCAGCCCCGCTGACGGCGGCACCCGCCTTCGCGGCGGACGATCCGGCAGCACCCAGCGGCACTTCGCCGGTGGTGATCAACGAGGCGTACCTCAGCGGCGGCAGCACAGGCGCCGCGTTCAAGAACAAGTTCGTTGAGCTCTACAACTCCTCGGACACACCCGTCAGCCTGGCTGGATGGTCCCTGCAGTACAGATCAGCCACCGCCACCACGGCGCCTACGGGTATCACTCCCCTGACCGGCAGCATCCCGGCCAAGGGCTACTACCTGGTTCAGGGTGCCACGAACAACGGCAGTTCCACGGCCCCGAACCTCCCCACACCCGATGTTCAGGCCACGGGCACCCTGAACCCCAGCGGCACCACGGGAACCCTGGTCCTGGCCAGGCAGGCCACCGCGGTCTCACCGCTCCCTGCCGGCTCGGTCACCGCAAACCCTGCCATTGCCGACCTCCTTGGCTACGGCACCTCCAACACCTTTGAGACTGCCGCTGCCGGCGCTCCCAGCGGTAACGCCGATGTGAAAAGCCTCAACCGGACGAACGGCGTGGACACAGACTCCAACTCCGCCGATTTCAGCCTCAGCGCCAGCATCACACCCACAGGTTCCAATGGCGGAGGAACCCCGCCCACCGACCCCGGGCCGCAACCCGGCGTCAAGACCATTGCCGAGGTCCAAGGCAACGGCGCAACCAGCCCGTTGGTGGGCAGTACCGTAACTACTCGTGGCAAGGTCAACGCCGTCTACGCAACCGGCGGATTCAACGGCTACTACGTCCAGACCCCCGGAACCGGGGGCGACACCGGCGGGGCGGCCAGGACGGCGTCGGACGCTTTGTTCGTCTATTCGCCCACGACGGCGGGAACGGTCCAGCCGGGTGACTATCTGGAACTCACCGGAGCGGTGAGCGAATTCGCCAACCAGACCCAGATCACGGTCGAAACCGCAGGCTTGAAGAAGCTCAGCGAGGCAGCACCCGAGGTCAAGTCCACCCCGTTCTCCCTGCCGGCCAATGAAGCCGCCCGTGAGAGCCTGGAGGGCATGCTCGTCGCCCCGCAGGGCGACTTCACCGTCACGGACAACTACTCCCTCAACCAGTACGGCGAGATCGGCCTGGCGGCTGGCACATCACCACTGGTACAGCCGACGGCGGTAGCCACCTACGGTTCGCCCGAGTACGCCGCTGTGGTTGCGGACAACGCCCTGCGTGCCATCAAGCTCGACGACGGCGCCTCCACGAACTTCCTCAAGGACTCCACCACCAAGGCACAACAACTGCCGTACCTGACCACCTCTGATCCCGTACGCGTCGGATCGCCCGCGAAGTTCCGGACGGACGTGATCCTGGGCTACGGCAACAACTCCTGGAAATTCCAGCCGCTGGCCGCATTGACCCCGGCCAACGCGGAGTCAGTCCAGCCTGCCTCCTTCACGGCTACCAGGCCCGATGGTCCGGCCAACGTTGGGGGAAGCCTCAAACTGGCGTCCTTCAACGTGCTCAACTACTTCCCCACCACCGGGGACCAGCTGAGCGGCTGCGTCTTCTACACCGACCGTGAGGGAAACCCGATCACGGTCAAGGAAGGCTGCAACGCCCGCGGCGCCGCCAACGCGGAGAACTTCGAGCGCCAACAGGCCAAGATCGTGGCGGCCATCACCAAGTCCGGCGCGGACGTCGTATCCCTTGAAGAGATCGAGAACTCGGCACAGTTCGGCAAGAACCGCGACGATGCCCTGTCCAAGCTGGTTGATGCACTCAACGTGAAGACACCGGGTGTTTGGGACTACGTCCGTACTCCTGCCAACGCTCCCCCGCTGAGCGATGAGGACATGATCCGCACCGCGTTCATTTTCAAGAAGGCCGCTGCCGAGCCCGTGGGCGAGTCCATCATCCACAACGACACCGTGGCTTTCGCAAGTGCCCGCAAGCCGCTGGCACAGGTGTTCAAGCCGGTGGGCGCAACCGATGACAAGAAGTTCATTGCTATCGTGAACCACTTCAAGTCCAAGGGCTCCGCGGCTACCCCGGACGACACCGACAAAGGCCAGGGCGCCTCCAACATTGCCCGCACCAAGCAGGCCGAATCCTTGCTCGCATTCTCCAAGGACCTGCAGGCTTCCAAGGGCACGGACAAGGTTTTCCTGATCGGGGACTTCAACGCCTACGCCAAGGAAGATCCCATTAACGTCCTCACAGGCGCCGGCTACTCCGACCTTGAAGTTGGTACCGGAAAGCACTCGTATCTTTTCGGCGGCATGGTGGGTTCCCTGGACCACATCCTCGCATCCCCTGCGGCGGCTGAAAAAGTTACCGGAACCGACATCTGGAACATCAACTCCGTAGAGTCCGTCGCCCTGGAGTACAGCCGGTATAACAACAATGTGACCAACTACTATGCCGCGGACGAGTTCCGGGCCAGCGACCACGACCCCGTGGTGGTGGGGTTGAACCTGACTCCCGACGCACCGGCAACGGTTGACCTGCAGTTCCTGGGCATCAACGACTTCCACGGGCGTATCGACACCAACACCGTGCTTTTCGCCGGAACGGTGGAGAAACTCCGGGCCGCTGCCGCACCTGGCGCAACGGCCTTCATCTCAGCCGGTGACAACATCGGCGCATCCTTGTTCGCGTCTTCCGTGGCGAAGGACCAGCCCACCATTGACGTCCTCAACGCGCTGGAGCTGCAGGCTTCCGCTGTGGGCAACCACGAGTTCGACGGCGGTTGGCAGGACCTGCGCGAACGCGTCATCGCCGGAGGTACCAACGCCAAGTTCGCCTACCTGGCCGCGAACGTCTACCAGAAGGGCACCACCACCCCGGTCCTGCCGGAGTACAAAGTGCTGGACATGAACGGGATGCGCGTGGCCGTGATCGGCACCGTCACCCAGGAAGTTCCGTCCCTGGTGACCCCGGCAGGAATCACTGATCTTGAATTCGGCGATCCCGTGGAAGCCATCAACCGGGTGGCGGCGAAGATCAAGGCAGGGAACCTGGCGGACCTGATTATTGTGGAGGATCACGACGGCGCCGCTTCCGGCACGCCCGAGGGCGCCACTTTGGAACAGGAAGTCGCAGCAGGTGGTCCGTTCGCCAAACTGGTCAATGAAACCACTCCTGACGTCGCTGCCATCTTCACCGGTCACACGCACAAGGAGTACGCCTGGGACGCTCCGGTCCTGGACGCCAACGGCCAGCCCACGGGCAAGACCCGGCCCATCGTGCAGACCGGAAATTACGGCGAAAACGTGGGCAGCGTGACGCTCACGGTAGACACCGTCAGCAAGTCCGTCACTGCCTACAAAGCCGCCGTGGTGGACCGGACCACCGAGACCGCTGAGAGCCTCGTGGCCAGCTACCCGCGGGTTGCGGCCGTGAAGGCGATCGTGGACAAAGCCCTTGCCCAGGCTGCCGAGATCGGCAACCAGCCGGTGGGTGCAGTGACCGCTGATATCACCACCGCCTTCACTCCGGATCCTGCCGGTGGAGCGCCGAAGCGCGACGACCGCGCGAGCGAGTCCACGCTGGGAAACCTGGTGGCGGACTCCTTGGTGGACACGCTCAAGGCACCCGAACTGGGCTCTGCGGAGATCGGCGTCGTGAACCCGGGCGGCCTGCGCAACGAGCTCTACTACGCGCCGGACGGGACCATCACCTACGCCGAGGCCAACGCGGTGTTGCCGTTCGTGAACAACCTCTGGACTACGTCCCTGACAGGCACGCAGTTCAAGACGCTCCTTGAACAGCAGTGGCAGACAAACCCGGACGGCACTGTTCCCAGCCGCCCTTACCAGCAGCTGGGACTGTCCAAGAACGTCAACTACACCTACGACGCCGCCCGCCCCGCAGGTGACCGCATCACCGGCATCTGGGTGAACGGCGCCGTGATCGATCCCGCCAAGCAGTACAGGATCGGTACCTTCAGCTTCCTGGCGACCGGCGGTGACAACTTCCGGATCTTCAAGGAAGGCAGCAACACGAAGGACACGGGGCTGGTGGACCGTGATGCCTGGATCAAGTACCTGCGCGAGCACAACCCGGTGTCTCCGGACTTCGCACGCCGTTCCGTTGCCGTGGCCAACTCGACCGCGGCGCAGGTGAAGACCGGAGAGCCCATCACGCTGGCCATCTCCAAGCTGAACCTGACGTCGATCGGCAGCCCGGCCAACAGCTCGCTGAATGCCGTCTTCGTGGACAGCAAGGGCGCCGCCGTGGCGCTCGGTTCCGTCCCGGTGACGGCCGGTGCGGCGGCAGTGAACCTCAAGGTTCCGGCGGCGGCAGCTGCAGGCACCGGCACCCTGGTGCTGACCGCCGTCGAGAGTGGAACGGTGGTGAAGGCAACCGTCACGGTGGCGGACGGCGGACCACAACCGCCGCAGTGCACCGCACCCACCAAGCCGTCCAAGTGGTACGACATCGTGGGCTGGCTGCGGTACGCGTTCGCCTGGTTGGAGTACCAGAAGTGCCTGAGGGGCTGATACCTCACAGGTGAGCCACAAAGCAGGGCCCTTCACGCAGCCGGAGTGAAGGGCCCTGCTTTTGCGTTCCGGAAGGCTACTTGTTGGCCGGTTCCGGCTCGGCCACCCTCTCGGCATCCCGCTGCAATTCGGCCTGGAACGCCGCGTAGCGTGCCAGGTGCGCGGGCCGGCGGCGGAGGATGATCCACGCGACCCCAAGGATCACAAACCACACCGGGGTGGCGAGCAACGCCACCAGGGTGTCCGGCTGGGTGGTGAGGGCCCACAAAACGAAGGCGAAGAACGCGAACACCACCCACACCATCACCACGCCACCGGGCATCTTGAACGCTGACGATTCGTGCAGGTGCGGCCGGCGCTTCCTGAAGGCCAGGTAGCTGGCCAGGATGATCGACCAAACGAACACGAAGCACACTGCGGACACGGTAGTGACCATGTCGAAGGCCTTGCCGACGTCCTGGCCTGCGTACATGAGCACGACGCCGGACAGCAGCAGGATGCAGGAAAGGAACAGGGCGTTGCGGGGTACTTTGCGTCCGGAGAGGGCGCCGAACACCTTGGGTGCGTCGCCCTCCTGTGCCAGTCCGAACACCATGCGGGATGTTGAATAGATCCCGGAGTTGGCCGAGGACATGGCGGATGTCAGCACCACGAGGTTGACGATGGTGGCCGCTGCGCCGAGGCCTGCCAGGGAGAACATCGCGATGAATGGGCTGTGGCCGGCGGCGAACTGTGTCCACGGAGTGACTGACATGAGGATGATCAGCGCACCCACGTAGAAGAGGAGCACGCGGATGGGAATGGAGTTGATCGCCTTGGGGAGGTTCTTCTCCGGGTCCTTGGCTTCCGCGGCGGTGGTGCCCACCAGTTCGATGCCCACGAACGCGAACACTGCGATCTGGAAGCCGGCTACGAAGCCCATGAACTCGTTCGGGAAGAAGCCGCCATGGCTCCACAAGTTGGAGAAACCGGCAGGACCGGCGTCTGACTGGAAGCCGCTGAAGATCATGAACAGGCCAACAATGATGAGCGCGGCGATGGCCACGATCTTGATAAGTGCGAACCAGAATTCCGTCTCACCAAAGGCTTTCACGGTGGCGAGGTTCAGGAGCAGGAGAATGCCGATGGTGATCAGCCCCGGAACCCACAGGGGCAGGGAAGGCCACAGCTCCTGGGAATACCCGGCGATGGCGATCACGTCGGCAATTCCTGTGATGACCCAGCAGAACCAGTAGGTCCAGCCCGTGAAGAATCCGGCCCAGGGGCCCAGGAGGTCGGCGGCGAAATCGCTGAAGGACTTGTAATTCAGGTTGCTCAGGAGCAGTTCGCCCATGGCCCGCATGACGAAGAACAGCATGAAGCCGATGATCATGTACACGAAAATGACGGACGGGCCGGCGGCGGATATGGTCTTGCCCGAGCCCATGAAAAGGCCGGTGCCGATCGCGCCGCCGATGGCAATGAGCTGGATGTGGCGGTTGCTGAGCTGGCGTTCGAGATGGGGTGAATCGGCGCCAGCGGAAGGATGAATCGTCAAAGGAACTCCGTCGTTCAGGCGGCACAGGGTGCCACATTGATTCGGGTTCCTCCCCGCTCTGTAGGTAGACCTGAGAGTTTCCGCAGGCATGGGCCTGCTTGCACCTTCGGTGAGCCCGATAGCCGGACTTCTTTCCAGAGTTGCCTAACCGCGGCGGTACATGGGCCTGAGAGATTCCTGGGGAGGGTTTGCTCCTACGGCGCCTGACGATATGTACCGGCAGGACTCTCCCGCCGCAGATCAAAAGCGCGCACACCCTGATGGGTGATGCAGCTCACACAGTAACGAAGGCCGGCAGGCGGCGCAACCCCATGTCCCTAGAGACCCAGAATGCTACGTGCGATCTCGTCGGCATCCCTCAGGGTCCGCTGGCCGCTGGCATAGGCACGACCCGAGCGGGGGCGGGCCTCCGCCGCAATGGCGTTGCCCCACTGCGAGGCCGACAGCTGCAAACCCAGAACGTACAGGTTTTCCGTGATGGATCCGTTGGCGGCTATGGGACGGTACGGATGCGGCTCAACGTCCAGGCCGGTGGTCTGCATGGGCGTCCCCTCCACACTCATCATGATCTTGGTCCGCACCAGGCCATCAGACATAAGTTGTTCGAGCAGCGGCGAAATATTGATGCCAACCCTGTTCGCCGGCGACATCGCCTCGATCAGGGTCCGCGCCTCAGCGGGCCCTTCGTGGACCCAGGGCGAGGCCGCCCGGAACACCTTGGCTCCTCGGTCAACACTGAACTTGGGGTCTGGTCCCACAAAACTCACGACGCCGGCACGCGCCAAGGCGGCCAACTGCTCCGAACGCAGTGCGGGAGGTCCGCTGGCCAGTCCTTCGACGAACGACTCAAACCAGCCGCGCAACCCTGCCAGCCACGACTCGTCGGTGATACCGCCGTCAGCAACGACGGTCTTGAGGATGGCACGGCCGGTGTGGAGCGCGCCGATGGCCATTTTTACGGGGTCCGATTCGCCCAGCGCCGAACGCCTCGCGTCGTCGTCCAAGTACGCGGTGATCGCTGCGTCCAGGTCGCGCCGTGACTCGAACGTCCGGCCCGCCAACGGCGCCGCCAACCCGCGCAGATTCAACCGGCGCGAAGCAACCACATGCTTTTCAACCAGGATTTCCACGTCGCTTTCCCAGTTGGCCGTGGTGTGGGCATGCGGTTGAAGCGCGTCCTCAAGGTCGGTCAGGAACTGCGCCGGATCCTTGATGGCCGCGGGCTGGGACCGGGCCAGTGTTGAATAATAGGCCCACAGCGCGTCCCGGTGCAGCAAAGGCCACAGGTCATGGTCGAAGCCCGGCTGGATGCCCGCTGCCCGGAACCTGTCCACTGCGTCCTCGGTCAAATACCGCATGGTGACGCTGCTGGGGTAATAGCCCTCCAAGCCAGCCTTTGCCCGGTACGGCGTACCCCTGCGGGAAGCGGCGATGATCCTGGGCTCCCGGCCTGATGCCCGGTATTCCAACACCCCGGCGCCAGGCGCTCCGGCCTCAACGAACTTGCCCCCGCGGCCCTCGGTCAGCTGGCCCATCACGTCAAAGAAGTTCAACCCCATGCCGCGGACAAGCACGGGCTCATTGTCCGGCACAGCCTGCCAGTCAACGTCTGCGGGCGGTGCCGGCGGAAAGTAGAGCAAGCCCAACTCGTCAGCTGCGCGCTTGAATGATTTCTGCTCCGGATTCAGCCGTGATTCGATGTGCCCCAGGGCCAGCACCACGGAATCGACGGTGAGCCTTCCGCCGTCGGCCAGTTCGACGTCGAACATCCCGTCCACCGGGTGCGCCGCCACGGCGAGCGTTTCGTGGAAGGTGACCTCCACGCCGTCGGGCAGCCGGTCAAGCAGCTCCGCCAGGGTTTGCCGCAAATACCGCCCGTAGAGCGCACGGCTGGGGAAATCGTGGGAATCGAGGGTCGCCAGCTCCGACTTTTCGGCGTCGTTCAGCCCGGTTCCATCACTACGCCGGGCCTCGCGCCACTGATCAAAGGAACCACCCGCCAACGGTGCCGCCAACCCCGAATCCTCGGGGATCAGGGTGGGATAGAACGCCTGGGTGTTCATCAGGTACAGGCGCGACTGTTCAGGCTGCCACACGTGGCCGGAACCGGCGGGATAAGGATCCACCACATGGATCTGGAGGCTGGTGCCCTCCGGACGCTCCGCAGCCCAATTCGCGAGCAACCGTTCGAGGACACTGGTGCCCCGAGGGCCCGCCCCCAGGAGGGCAACACGGTTGATTTGCGATTTAGCCACGCTCCAGCCTAACTTCTGCGTGACTTGCTTACCGTCGAAGGGTGTTGCTTGGATGGGGCGATGACCACCACAGAAGCTGATCCGTCGCCACTTTCCGGGAATGACACCGCACCCGCCTCGGGACCGCGCCATGCGGCGGAGTCCGCGCCTGAACCCACTGATGAAAATGCCTGGCTCGAGGACATCCACGGCGAAGAGCAGCTGGCATGGGTCAGGGAACAGAACGCCCGCACCGAGGAACTGCTCGAAGACGCCGACTACGCGGAGGTGGAGTCCGGCATCCTGGAAGTCCTGGACTCCACGGACCGGATCGCCATGGTCAACAAGCGCGGCGACTTCTATTACAACTTCTGGAAGGACCAGGAACACCCCAAGGGCCTGTGGCGCCGCACCACCTGGGAGAGCTACCTCAGCGATGAGCCTGAGTGGGATGTCCTGCTCGACGTCGATGCACTGGCAGCTGCCGAAGGCGTCGAATGGGTCTTCCACGGGGCCGGATTCCTCCGTCCCGTTGACGGCTCCGAATACCGCCTGGCCATGGTCTCGCTCTCCCCCGACGGTGGCGACGCCGACCGTCACCGCGAGTTCGACGTCGAATCACGCACCTTCGTGGACCCGGCGGCGGGTGGCTTTGACATCCCCACAGCCAAAGGCAACATCAGCTGGTTGGATGCCGACACACTGCTCGTGTCCAGCACGGCCGAAGGCCTGCCCGCCACGTCATCCTCGTATGCACGGACCGGGGTGAAACTGCGGAGGGGCCAATCCTTGGCCGACGCTGAACGCCTCTTCGAAATTCCGGAGAACCACATGCTGGCCATGGTGGCGCACGACTCCACGCCCGGGTTCGAGCGGACCTTCGCCGTTGACTACATCGACTTCTACAACCGCAGTACCTCGCTGCTGCGCGACGACTCGTGGGTGACCATCGATGTGCCTACCGATGTCAACATCA
Organism: Paenarthrobacter histidinolovorans; assembly: GCF_014647595.1. Lineage (GTDB taxonomy): Bacteria > Actinomycetota > Actinomycetes > Actinomycetales > Micrococcaceae > Arthrobacter > Arthrobacter histidinolovorans. The sequence goes on from NZ_BMPM01000006.1 coordinate 60,822, forward strand.
GCGTCCACCGCGATTGGCTGCTTTTCCGACCCCAGGGTGACTGGGAGGTAGATGGCGTGGTGTACCCGGCGGGGTCACTGCTGGCCGCAGATTTTGATTCCTACCTTGCGGGTTCCCGTTCATTGCTGGTCCTGTTCACCCCTGATGCTCACACGTCCCTGCAGTCCTGGAGCTGGACCAAGGATTACCTGCTGCTGAACCTCCTCAGGGACGTCTCCTCCGAAATCCGGGTCCTGGATCCATCCTCCGTTGACGCCTCAGGACTGTGGGCCTCCACCGTCCTGGATGCCTGCCCTCCGCTGCACGACGTCAACGCCTACGCCGTGGATGATGAGGACATTTCTGATTCCGGCGCCGGAAACGACTTCTGGTTGGTGGCCACAGGCTTCACGACACCCACCACCCTGACGCGGGGAACGCTTGCGCCCGCTGCCGCGCAGGATGCACCCGCCGGTGGGGTGGCGAGCCGGCACGCCGAGGTGAAGCGGTCGCCGTCGTTCTTCAACGAAGACGCCTACGAGGTCCAGCAGCACTTCGCCGTTTCCCTTGACGGCACCAAGGTTCCGTACTTCCAGGTTGCATCCAAGGACCTCGTGCTGGACGGTGAGAACCCCACCCAACTCTCGGGCTACGGCGGGTTCGAAGTTTCCCGGACGCCCGCTTACAGCGGGACCATTGGGCGCGCCTGGCTCGAGCGCCGCACCATGGGCACATCCTCCGACGACGGTGCTGCCGCCCACTCACGCGGCGGCGTGTACGTGGTTGCCAACATCCGCGGTGGCGGGGAGTACGGTCCCTCATGGCACCGGGCAGCACTCCAGGAGAACCGGCACCGCGCCTACGAGGACTTCGCCGCAGTAGCCAAAGACTTGATCTCGCGGGGCGTGACCAGTCGTCGTCGCCTGGGCTGTGTGGGTGGGTCCAACGGAGGCCTCCTGGTGGGCAACATGCTGACCCAGTACCCGGAACTCTTCGGTGCCGTGTCCTGCGGTGTGCCCCTCCTGGACATGCGCCGATACACCAAGCTTTCGGCGGGCTATTCGTGGATTGCCGAATACGGTGACCCGGATGTGTCGGAACAATGGGATTTCATCCGGACCTTCTCGCCGTACCACCTGCTTCGCGACGGCGTGGAGTACCCCGAAACCTTCATCTGGACAGCAACTTCCGACGACCGTGTGGGTCCCGTTCAAGCCCGGAAGATGGCGGCACGGATGCAGGCCATGGGGATTCCGAATGTTTGGTTCCACGAGGCATTGGAAGGTGGGCATGCGGGAGCCTCGGACAACCGGCAGGCTGCGGCGTTGCAGGCAAGGAGCAACCACTTCCTGTGGCTTTCGCTGGCCGGGAGTAACTGACGCCCGATTCGGGGGTTCGCTGCGTAGTGAGCCATGCGCATGGCCTGTCCCGCAGCGGACCAACGAATCGGGTGACTGAACTGCCGCGTTTTGCGCTGGAAGCCCCGTTCTGCGTATCCTTGGTGGGCTAGCAATAGCAAAGGGAGACGTGCCAGAGCGGCCGAATGGGCTTCACTGCTAATGAAGTGTGGGGCACAACTCCACCGGGGGTTCAAATCCCCCCGTCTCCGCGAACAGGTCCCGGTTTTCGAACCGGGGCCTTTTGCGTTTAACCGGGGCCTTTTGCGTTTAAGGGTGCCGTGGCGTTTTGCGTTTAAGGGTGCCGTGAGCGGCCTCAGTGTGGCCTCCGTCCGGCCTCCGTGCGGCCTGAAGGCGCGGATGACTTTCCCTGCGGCGGCCATTAGTACCGGGCCCGGGTGGCTTGCCTGCTCGGGTATCGTGTATTTATATGACACGTCATGAACAGCAGTCACGTTCGTCAAATGTAGCCCGAGTCGACTCGTTCTCGAGGGACACGAGGGAATTCGTTGAAGCGTCGATGCGCGGTGATGGGTGTCTGGTGCGCGTTACGCACGCGTCGGTCGGCTCGACAGACATTATGGCCCGGCGGGGTGACTACCTGCTGCATCCCTTTCCGGGCTTCGTGTCCGGCTACGACTTCATCGGCATTGTCGAGTTCATCGACCGTCCTGCACAAAGCCTTGGTTTATCTGTTGGCGATCGGGTGGCGGGGGTTCTTCCTGGGATGGGTGCACACGCAACCAGGCTGCGGGTTCCATCATCGTTACTCGTGCCCGTGCCGGACGGTTTGGCCTCGGAAGATGCAGCGACGCTCCCACTCGACGGCGTCACCGCGAGACACGCATTGGACCTGCTCAAGCCAAGTCCCAGGGCGCTCTTCATCAATGGCGTGAGCGGTGCGGTGGGTCTTCTCGCTGCGCAACTCGCTGCTCTTGACGGTGTTCGCGTCTCGGGCACAGCATCCCCGGCTTCTGCGGCACTCGCCATGCAGTACGGCGCCGCATCGTTCGACTACGGCGACACACAATGGCCACGACAACTACTTGACCAAGTAGGCAAAGTCGATGGGGTGATCGACCATACAGGATCTCGAACCCTGAATTCTGTCGTCAAGCGAAACGGACGGATCGTGCGGACGGCATTTGGCGGACCCGTCGGCCATCAGAAAGCTGCGACGGCTGCGGGATTCGCCAAGACGCTCGTACGGCGTTTCGCGCAACCGTCCGAGGTTGTTTGCTCGACCCCAATGTATGTTGCAATGAAGCGCCGCTCCTACCGGCGCGACCTCACTAAGGTCCTCGAGCTCGCTGACAGTGGCCAGCTGAAACCACTCGATCCGGTGGTCTACGACGTCAGCCACTACCGTGAAGCCCTTGATGCTGCGGGACAGCCGGCATCGGGCAAGAAAGTCGTCCTCACGTTCGGCGAATGAACACTCTTCGGCGGCGAATGTGCCCCGGTTTTAGAACCGGGACTATTTGCGTTTGAGGAGTTTGTGCTGGGCGTACCGTGTCGCCCGCTGGCCGGGCTCAGGCGCGCTTTGCCCCTGCTGACGTGCCGCTGACCTCGGCTCCTGCATGACGATGGAGGGTCAGGCTGTCCACGGTACTGATCAGCATCAGGACGGCCATGGCGATGAGGGCTCCCTTGTACGCCCCCAGCTGCTCTGGCCCGAACAGGCGGGTGGCGTCAAAGAGCCGCAGGAACAAGGCCCCGACCGCGATCCCCGCCGCCGCTGCCAGCTGGACGAGGGTTGCCGAGATCGCATTGGCCGATGGCAGCTGCCCCGGGACGATGTCCGCATATTGCACCGATGCGTAAGCGGAGAAGCCAATGGACCGGAACGCGCCGCTGAACAGCAGCAAAGCGAAAATCAGCGGTTCCGGTGTTTGGGCGTCCAGGAAAGCGCACAAAGCGAACGTCACGGCGGAAGCGAACGATGCGAAGACAAGCACGGTCTTGAACCCGAACCGCCTGATAAGTGGCGTGGTGGCAGGTTTGATCCCGATGTTGCCCACGAAGACTGCTGCGACCATGACGCCGGCCTTCAGCGGATCCCAGCCAAATCCGTCCTGGAACATCAAAGGCAGCAAGAAGGGGACCGAGCTGATGGTCAGCCGGTAAATGAAGCCTCCGGTGGAGGTGGCCCGGAAGGTCCTCGTGCCAAAGACACTGAGGTTGAACAGCGGGACTGTGGCCTTGCCCATCCACCAGACCGCCCCCGCCAGGGACAGCACTCCAGCGGTTACCACTACGACAGCCAGCACGTTGGACGCCTGGCCGCCGAGGGTTTCCAGTCCCACCACCAACGCCCCGACGCCGAGGGTGGTCAGCATCAGCCCGAACCAGTCAAGGCGACGCTTCCCGTCGAACTGCGTCGGCGGCACCAGCCGCAGCGCAGCGATGAAGGCCGCCAGGCCCAGCGGGACGTTGATGAGGAAGATCCAGTGCCATGAAAGGAACGTCGTGAGGGCTCCACCCACCATCGGCGCAAGAACCGGGGCGAGGAGCCCTGGCCACACCAGATAGGCGGTTGCCCGGAGGAGCTCGGATTTGGGCGTTCCCCGCAGGACCACCAGTGTCCCGACCGGAACCATCATGGCCCCGCCCATGCCCTGGGCCACCCGGCTGAGCGTGAGCATGGTCAGGTCGGTGCTTACAGCGCAGAGCAGGGAAGCGATGGTGAAGACCGAAATGGCCAAGCAGAAGATCCTGCGCGCGCCGAATCGTTCAGCGAGCCAACTGCTCAGTGGGATTCCCATCGCGACCGTCACCAAGTAGGCCGTCATGGTGATGTTGATGTCGGCCGGGGCGACCCTGAAATCGGATGCGATGCTCGGAATCGCGGTGATCAGGATTGTCCCGTCCAGGAACTCCATGAAAAATGTCGCGGCCACCAACAAGGCCAAGCGTGGGCGCCAACTGCTTTGGCTGGCTTCAGCGAGGCCTGCGCTAGGTCTTGTGGTCATGACTCCGGTCCAAGTTCGTCGCTGGTGCTCCGCGAAGGCAGCAGGGCGTTTCCTCGATCCTATAGACCTGATGTGGGAGCGATCACAAAATGACGCTTTTCTACTTCCGGCTACCCCGCCTGTGCCAACGCAAGAGGGAGGACCGCGGCAGCACCTGCCTGCCGCAAAGCGCGCGCCGAAACCGTCATGGTCCATCGGCTGTCAACCAGATCGTCCACCAACAACACGGGCTGGCTCCCCATTCCAGCCAGGGCTTCAGAAAGTTCCGGCCCAACAACCAGCCGTTCCCAAACCCCGGCGAGCCTGTAGGCGCTGTTTCCGCCCCGCGCTCCGGTTGGACCACCGTGAGCAGGCTGTAGTGGCCCCAGGTACGGCATCCTGCCTATTTCAGCTATTCCCCGGGCCAAGGAATCAACCAGTTGCGGTTTGCTTCGGGACGGAATGCTGACGACGGCCACCGGGCGACCGACGCCACTCCACGGCGTTCCGCCCTCGGCACCTGACCATTCCCGCAGTACCTGAACGCATGCCTGCAGCATCCCGGTATCCACGGCACGGTCCTGTGCGCCGGCAGCAAACAGTTCACGGAGGGCGCCGCCCCAGCCAAGGTCGGTCAGCCTGGCCAGAACACGTCCCTCGGCGACGCTTTCGTCGGGCTTGATCTTTCCCTTGACTGTGACACCGAGCCGGTCCATTCCGCTGGGCCATTGAAGGCGGGGCTCTACCGCGATTCCTGCCCAGCGGAGGGTCTGGCCCGCCGCCTCCACAGCCGAGTCCGCCACGTCCACGGGGAACCATCTGCCCGCACAGTTGTCACAGCGGCCACAGGCGGCAGCAGTTTCGTCGTCAAGCACCGAGGTGATGTACTCCATCCGGCAGCCGGCCGTGTCCTGGTAGACCACCATAGAGTCCTGCTCGTCCACCCGCGCCTCGGCAATGCGGGCATAGCGTTCGGCGTCGTAGTGCCATGGCCGACCGGTTGACCGCCAGCCGCCGCCGACGCGTTCGACGGCTCCATCCACCGCCAAAACCTTCAAGAGCAATTCCAGTGGTGTCCGGCGAAGGTCTACCCGGGCCTCCAACGCGACGGTGGACATGGCTGAACCGGCATCGCCGAGGACAGCCAGCACAGCGGCTGCCTTCTCCTGCGACGGCATGGACGCTGTGGCGAAGTACTGCCAGATCTCACGGTCTTCCGACCCCGGAAGCAGCAGCACATCCGCGTTGGCGGCGCCACGGCCGGCGCGGCCGACTTGCTGGTAGTAGGCGACAGGTGATGACGGTGCCCCGAGGTGGATGACGAAGCCGAGGTCAGACTTATCGAAGCCCATGCCCAAAGCTGAAGTTGCCACGAGCGCCTTCACTTGGTTGTCCTTGAGCAGTTGTTCTGCCCGCTCGCGGTCAGCGGGGTCGGTCCTGCCTGTGTAGGAGAGCACGTTGTGCCCGGCCCCGGCAAGCAGCCGGGCAGTGTCTTCGGCCGCAGAAACGGTGAGGGTGTAGATGATGCCGCTCCCCGGCATGTCCGCAAGATGGGTCAGCAGCCAGCCCAGCCGGTCCCGGGAGTCGGCGAGGTTGAGGACACCCAGACGCAGCGACTCCCGCCCCAGGCCGCCGCGGATGGTCAGCACTCCGGAGCCGAGCTGCTCTTCAATGTCATGGACCACCCTGGAGTTGGCGGTAGCTGTCGTTGCCAGGACGGGGACGGTCTCCGGGAGCTGGGCGATGAGGTCGGAGATACGGCGGTAATCAGGCCGGAAGTCGTGTCCCCAGTCGGAAATACAGTGGGCTTCGTCGATCACCAGAAGCCCTGTCCTCCGGATCAGCTCCGGAAGCTGGTTCTCCCGGAAGGACGGATTGGTGAGTCGCTCTGGAGACACGAGGAGAACATCGACTTCGTCCGCCGCCAACTGGGCCAGGACTGTGTCCCATTCAAGGGCATTTGCGGAGTTGATGGCCACAGCGCGGACGCCTGCCCGAGCCGCCGCGGCCACCTGGTCACGCATGAGAGCCAGCAGCGGTGAGACGATCAGGGTTGGCCCGGCTCCCCTGCGCCGCAAGAGCAAGGATGAAACGAAGTAGACAGCGGACTTTCCCCAGCCGGTGCGTTGGACCACGAGTGCCCTGCGGCCGGCATCCACCAACGCCTCGATCGCTTCGAACTGACCATCATGGAACTGCGCGCCGGGATGGCCAACCAGTTCGCGAAGGCAAGCCAGGGCCTCCTGTTGGGTTGTTGATTGCACGGGAACGGCAGTGTTTGGGGAGTTGTTGGCCATGACCCCAGTATTCCAGTCGCCCCTGACAGCAAGAACGGGCAGACCCTGCTATGTGGATAACAGCTGAGTGGATGACAACTATCCACATAGGACCGCCCCGGTTCATGCCGCGCCGGGCAGCCACAGTAGGATTGAGCCCGTGACTAGCGAGCAGAACAAGACATTCGACCTCTCGGCATCCTTCAAGGCGTACGACGTCCGGGGCATCGTAGGTGAATCCATCACGGCTGAAATCGTCGAGGCAGTCGGCGCTGCCTTCATCGACGTCCTGGGCCTTGAGGGCGAAACTGTCCTCGTTGGAGGCGACATGCGTCCTTCGTCACCGGAGTTCAGCCAGGCCTTCGCCAACGGCGCCGCAACCCGTGGAGCCAACGTCCAGCTCTTGGACCTGATCTCCACCGACGAGCTCTACTACGCGTGCGGCGCCCTGAACGCCGCCGGCGCCACTTTCACCGCCAGCCACAACCCCGCCGAATACAACGGCATCAAGATGGCCAAGGCCGGCGCCCAGCCCATCTCTTCCGAAAGCGGATTGAAGGAAATCCAGGCACTCGCCGAGCAGTACCTGAACGCAGGGACCATCCCGTCCGCCGCGACGCGCGGTGAGATCGGTGTCCACGATGTCTTGAAGGACTACTCCGAATACCTGCGCAAGCTGGTGGATCTTTCAGGTTCCCGGCCGCTGAAAATCGTGGTCGACGCCGGCAACGGTATGGCAGGCCTCACCACTCCGGCAGTCCTGGGCGACAAGTTGCTCCCGGCGCTGCCCTTCGAAATCATCCCGCTCTACTTCGAACTGGACGGTTCCTTCCCGAACCACCCCGCCAACCCGCTGGAACCGGAAAACCTTCGCGACCTCCAGGCGGCTGTCGTCAAGCACGGCGCGGACATCGGCCTCGCTTTCGATGGCGATGCAGACCGCTGCTTCGTGATCGATGAAAAGGGCGAGCCCGTGTCCCCGTCGGCCATCACAGGCATGGTTGCCCGCCGCGAGATCGCCCGGGCCCGGAAGTCCGGGGAAGAAACCCCGGTCATCATCCACAATCTGCTGACGTCAAAAGCTGTTCCGGAACTCGTAGCAAAGGACGGCGGCCGTGCCGTCCGGACCCGTGTGGGGCACTCCTTCATCAAGGCCGTCATGGCGGAGGAAGGGGCAGTCTTCGGCGGGGAGCACTCGGCGCACTTCTACTTCAGGGACTTCTGGAACGCAGACACCGGAATGCTCGCAGCCATGCACGTACTTGCTGCCCTCGGTGAGCAGGACGGACCCCTCTCGGAGCTCGGCCGCCAGTACGAGCCCTACGTATCCTCGGGCGAGATCAACTCCGAGATCGAGGACAAAGCCGGTGCCGTGGAGCGTGTCCGGGTGGACTTTGAAACCGAAGACATCGAGATCGACCACATGGATGGCAGCACCTTCACTGCGAAGGACGGCAGCTGGTGGTTCAACCTCCGCCCGTCCAACACCGAGCCCTTCCTGCGCTTGAACGCCGAGGCCAAGGACCAGGCCACCATGGAGAAGGTCCGCGACCGCGTCCTGGCACTGGTACGAGGCTAGGCGCACAGCCATGACGCAGCTTCCGCCCGAGGTACGGACCTCGCCTGAATCCGAATTGGCTGCCGTTGTGGCCGAGGCCTTGAAACTGGCAGAGGCCCAGCTGGTCCTTAACAAGAGCTTCGCCCCGTTCGTCTTCATGCTCGACGCCGAGGGCACTGTCCAGAACGGCGAGGTCCCCCAGGAAATCCGGGGGACCATGCCCCCGGACCCAGTGGTGGCCGTGAAGCTGACAGTCGACCTCTTCGCTGGATACGCACAGAACCTCCACGCCATGGTGGCTGTACTGGATCCGCTGTCGGCCAAGGCCGAGGACACGCTTCACCTTTGGGCTGAACACCGCAGTGGCATTGCCCAGCTCATCCGGGTGGACTTCACCCGCAAGAAGTTCCTCAAGCACCCCACTTTCAGCGAACCCCGGGTCGAGACCCAGCCCGCCCACCTGTGGAACGGTGAAGCGCCGGCCCCCGCGCAGGAATGGTGGCACGAGGGACTTTCGGAACAGGCCATCCAGGATGTCTTTAAGCTTGTGGGAGTCGCAGTTCCGTTCGCCGAGGATCAGCTTTCCAGGAACGGCGGCCTGGCCCCCTACGGGATCACCACCGACCTCGCCGGCGAGTTGGGGCATCACATGGCCTACCAGGAGGCCAACGCAGACGGCGAAGTAGATTCTGCGGAGTCCGTTCTGATGATGGCCGATGGCTTCCGCAACAAAAAAGACACGCTCAGGGGAACCTGCATCCTGTCCGATGTTCTCGTTCAGGTTGAAGACGGGGCCGTGGACGCAGTCAGGCTGCACATCGAACATTCCGAAGGACTGTCCATGAACATCTTGAAGCCGTACGAGATTGACGGGCAATCCCGAGCGGTCGTCTTCGGAGATTCAGCAGTTATTCCTGCCGACGCACATGTGTGGTCAGCATGAGTGGACAAAGCTCCAGCGCCGTCCCAGAAGACTCAGTGCCCGAAGACTCAGTGCCGGGAGACTCAGTGCAGGGAGAATCAGAAGAATCAGCCCAGGCCCGCGAGCTCCGGGAGACCCTGGGCACTGGCCTTGGGACCGCCCAGGAACATCTCCAACAGAATGGCGGCTTCTTCCCCTTCGGAATCACGCTTGGGAGTGATGGCGAACTCCGGATCGTCATGGTGACTCCCGGTGAACCTGACGAGGATGGCGAGGTCGACGCCGGTCAAATGCTGACCGATCTCCACGAACTGTTGCGCCAAGGCCGGGACGAGTTCCGTGCGGTGGCTATCGTCAGCGACGTCAGCCTACCCGAGCACGGTTCCGACGGCATTCATGGCGCGGCGGAGCACCGTGATGGTGCTGTGCTGGCCGCCATCATTCCTTATGTCCCCGGAGCCGAGGGTTTCATCTTCGCTGCCATGGAACCGGATACCCACGAGCCATCCATCTGGGTGGACTAGACCCACCGCCTAGACTGATCCCATGAAAATCAACGCCTTCGCAGATGTGAGCCTTCGGGCCATCATGGTGTTGGCTGCGGCTCCTGAGGGTGCACTGCTGACCACCCAGGCAGTGGCAGATGCCGTGGGAACTCCCTACAACCACGTCAGCAAAGCTATGGTCCGTTTGCGTTCCCTCGGGCTCATCGACGTCGAACGCGGCAGGCTGGGCGGATCCCGGTTGAGCGAAGCCGGGCGGAGAGCCACCGTGGGTGAGGTGCTGCGCCATCTGGACAGCCGGCAGGACCCGGCGGAGTGCCAGTCTGCCACCAAGAACTGCCCGCTCATCACCGAGTGCGGACTCCGTCACGCCATGACCCGCGCCAGGGAGGCGTTCTACCGTGAACTCGACACAGTGGTTATCTCGTCCCTCCCCCACGCCCGGCAGATGGACCCGGTATTTCAATCGATCGGGCTTCGGCCTGAGATCCGGATGCCGGCAGCGCAGTAACGGCCTGCCGCACCGCAGAAGCGCTCCCTTCCCTTTCATCCCCCGTGCGATTTGCACATGAATTCTACGAGGTGTAGAACTTGGGGTATAAATACACGCATTTCAAATGCTTGTATTTTCCGGCCGGACAAAAAGCCCAGCCCAAACCGCCAGGAGAAACATGCTCTCGGAAAAATCCCGCCCCGTCATTGAAGCCACGCTGCCCCTGGTGGGATCGCGGATAGGCGAAATCACCACGGATTTCTACAACCGCCTCTTCGCAGCACACCCCGAGCTCCTGGACGGCCTGTTCAGCCGCTCCAACCAGCGTTCGGGAGAACAACAGAAGGCACTCGCCGGGAGCATCGCCGCTTTCGCGACACACCTGGTCAACAACCCCGCCACGCTTCCCGAGAAGGTCCTGTCACGCATCGCGCACAAGCACGCTTCCCTGGGCATCGTCAAAGAGCAGTACGGCGTGGTGTACGAACACCTGTTCGCGGCCATCGCTGCTGATCTGGCTGACGTCATCACTCCGGAAATCGCCGAGGCCTGGACTGAGGTCTACTGGCTCATGGCAGACGCCCTGATCAAACTTGAGAAGGACCTGTACGCTTCCCAGGCAAACAGCCGGATGTGGATGCCGTGGCGGGTGGTGGCAAAGGATGCGGCGGGCAAAGACGCGATCACTTTCACTTTGGAACCTGCGGACCACACCCCCGTCACCGAAGCTACGCCCGGCCAGTACGTCAGCGTCAAAGTAACGCTCGCTGATGGCCTGCGCCAGGTCCGGCAGTATTCATTGTCCGGCGATGCCGGCACCAAGCGGGTCTTTACCACCAAGCTGAACGACGGCGGCGAGGTCTCCACCGCACTGCACGCCGCCGTCGAGCCCGGCGACATTCTGGAAATTTCGAATCCCTACGGTGAGATCACCCTCAAGGACGGCGATGGTCCTGTGATCCTCGCTTCGGCCGGCATCGGTTGTACTCCCACGGCCTCCATCCTGCGTTCGCTCGCGGAATCCGGTACAGACCGCCAGGTCATGGTGCTGCACGCAGAAAAGGCTATGGATCACTGGGCACTGAGCGGACAGATGACAGAAGACGCAGCGAAAATCGACGCCGAACTCCGGCTGTGGCTCGAAACCCCGCACGCCGGCGCCAACGACGGCTTCATGTCATTGCGTGAAGTGGATTTGCCGGCCGATGCGTCACTGTACCTCTGCGGCCCGCTCCCCTTCATGAAAAAGATCCGTGACGAAGCAATCGACGCCGGGATTCCGGCCACCCGGATCCACTACGAAGTTTTTGGACCGGACGTCTGGCTCGCCAGCTAGCCACGAACCACCAAGGCAAGGAACCGCCAACGCCAGGAACCCCCAACGCCAGGCACGACGGCGGCCCGCCACCTTTCAAGAGAAAGGTGACGGGCCGTCGTCGTTCACTTAAGAACGCCGTTGTTCCTAAGAGGTCTAGCCCAGACGGGTTTTGAGTCCGTCCAGCTCCGACTGGAGCGCCGCCGGGAGGGATTCGCCGAAGTTCGCGAACCATTCCTCGATGGACGCCAGTTCGGTTGCCCACTCGTCGGCGTCGACGCGCACAGCGGCTTCAACCTCGGCCGGGGTCATGTCCAGGCCCTCGAGGTCGATGGACTCGCCGGTCGGGACGAAGCCGATGGGGGTTTCCACGGCGTCGGCCTTGCCCTCGAGGCGCTCGATGGCCCACTTGAGCACACGGGCGTTGTCCCCGAAGCCAGGCCAGGCGAAGCCGCCTTCAGCCGTGCGACGGAACCAGTTCACCAGGAAGATCTTGGGCAGACGCTCCGGGTTGGCCTTGGCGGACAAGTTCACCCAGTGGTTCAGGTAATCGCCTGCGTCGTAGCCGATGAACGGCAGCATGGCCATGGGGTCGCGGCGAACAACGCCAACTGCACCGGCGGCAGCAGCCGTGGTTTCCGAGGACAGCGTGGAGCCCATGAAGATACCGTTGGACCAGCTGCGGGCTTCGGTCACCAAGGGGATGGTGGTTTTGCGGCGGCCGCCGAACAGGATCGCGGACAGTTCCACGCCCTCCGGGCTGAAGTACTCCTCGGCCAGCATGTCGATCTGGTCGATCGGCGTGCAGAAGCGGGAGTTGGGGTGTGCTGCCGGGGCGTCGGAGTCCGGGGTCCAGGACTCGCCACGCCAGTCGGTCAGGTGCGCCGGAGTGTCCTCCGTCATGCCTTCCCACCACACACCGCCGTCGTCAGTCAGTGCGACGTTGGTGAAGATGCTGTTGCCCTTGGCGATGGCGCGCATGGCGTTGGGGTTGGTGCCCCAGCCAGTGCCGGGCGCGACGCCGAACAGGCCGGCCTCAGGGTTGACGGCGCGAAGTTCGCCTTCCTTGCCGAAGCGCATCCAGGTGATGTCGTCGCCGAGGGTCTCCACCTTCCAGCCCTTGATGGTGGGATCCAGCAGGGCGAGATTGGTTTTACCGCAAGCAGACGGGAACGCAGCGGAGACGTAGTAGGTCTTCTGCTCCGGGGACGTCAGCTTCAGGATGAGCATGTGCTCGGCGAGCCAGCCCTCGTCGCGGGCCATGACGGAGGCGATACGCAGTGCGTAGCACTTCTTGCCCAGGAGGGCGTTTCCGCCGTAACCGGATCCGAAGGACCAGATGGAGCGCTCTTCGGGGAAGTGGACGATCCACTTGTCCGGGTTGCAGGGCCAAGCGACGTCGGCCTGGCCGGCTTCCAGCGGTGCGCCCAGCGAGTGGAGGGCGGGAACAAAGAATGCGTCGGTCTGGGTGATGCGGTCCAGCACGTCCGTGCCGATGCGGGCCATGATGCGCATCGAGGCTACGACGTAGGCGGAGTCGGTGATCTCAACGCCAAATTTGGGGTCTTCCGCGTCAAGGTGGCCCATGACGAACGGGATGACGTACATGGTACGGCCACGCATGGAGCCGGCGAGCAGGCCGCGCAGCTTCTGCTTCATCTCAGCCGGAGCCATCCAGTTGTTGGTGAAGCCTGCGTCGCGCTCGTTCTCGGAGCAGATGAAGGTCTGCTCTTCCACGCGGGCAACGTCAGCGGGGTCCGAGAACGCCGCGAAGGAATTCGGGAACGTTTCCGGGTTGAGGCGCTTCAGTGTGCCGGCCTCGACCAGTTCATCGGTGAGCTTCTTGTTTTCTGCTTCGCTGCCATCAACCCAGTGGATGCGGTCCGGCTGAGTCAGCTCGGCAACTTCCTCAACCCAGGCCAGCAGGCGTGCATGCGTAGTAGGTGCCTTCTCAAGCAGCGGCAGTCGCGCCAGATCGCCCATTGCGGTTCCCTTCCTCGGGTTCAGTGGTGTGTCCTAAACGATAGGGGCCGCGGACCAGACCATTCCGCTGTCAGACATCGGACATCCACCTTGCCGAAAAGTAAAAACCCCTAGAATTCAACGTTCCCGATTCCCGAGGAAGGAATTTAAGTGACTAAGGTCACGTAGACCGGTCTAGTTGCGCAGATTACAGCTTTTCGATTTGGAACTTCCCATGAACTTCTGTAAAGTTTATTGAGGTTCGAGGGGGTCAGAGAAACAGACCGCCGGAAACCACACGAAATGCGCCCATAGCTCAGCTGGATAGAGCGTCTGTCTACGGAACAGAAGGTCAGGGGTTCGAATCCCTTTGGGCGCACAAATCAAGACCCGCACCGGATCACCGGTGCGGGTCTTTTGTTTGTCCGGCCGTCCCAAACTAAGTAGCACTTCAGGCCGTTGTGAGCCTCAGAACGGCCTGAAGTGCGACTCAGTTGGGCCGGCGCGCGGCGGCAGGTGACCGGCACGCAGAAAACGCAAGGGCCGCCGTCGTACTTCTGTTGAAAGTACGACGGCGGCCCTTGCGTGCAGCGCGTTACTCGCCGACGGCCTCGCTGATGCGGCGACGAATGCCATCGAAATGCCGGTTGAGCAGCTCAGCGGCCGCCACCTTGTCTCCAGCAGCAACTGCGGCGTAGATGTCGCGGTGCATCGCTGCTGTCTTGACCAGGTCCTCGTTTCCGGGGCCAATCTCCACGTGGATCTTGCGGTAGACCTTCCAGAAGACGCCCATGAGGTTGATGAGGAGCTCGTTGTTGAGGGGTTCGAAAAGACGGCGGTGGAATTCGGCGTCGGCGGCCACGAAGTTCTCGCCGGCCGCTGCCAGTTCCTCCATCTGCTTGACCGATTCTTCGATGGACGCCAGCTGCTCTTTAGTCATCACGTCCATGGAGGAACCGATCAGCCCCGACTCAAGGGCCTGGCGCACGTCCACCAACTGCAGCGCCTCGAGGCCCTGGTGACGCAGCGAAAGCCTGCCGCGGAAGGTCAGCCCATCGGCGAGCGCATCGAAGTTGCTCGGCGCGACGAACATACCGAACCCGTGACGGATTTCGATGACGCCCAACGCCTGAAGCACCTTCAGTGACTCGCGGAGGGTGTTGCGCCCTACGCCGAGAGCCACTGACAGTTCGCTTTCCGTGGGCAAGGGATCGCCGGCTTCGAGCTCGCGCTCAAGGATCAATTCCATAATGTCCGACTGCAATGCACGCAGCCGGGCCTGTGCGCTGAACCGCGCCTGCGGAACCACACCGGAAGTTGTCATGGCTTTCTCCTTGCCGTGCACCGGCCCCCAAGGGTTTGGGGTGGTGCGGTGTTAATATTGAGGCGAGCTTAGCGCTCACCACAGGATGAGTAGCTCGCAACATACAATATCGGATGTCCCACCTCCTTGATAGACATGGTGGGTGATTTCCCCGGATATCCCTGAGATCTCCGCCACGGACCGGCCGTAGCCGGGTAACCGCAGGGCGTGCGGATTGCGCCCAGGCCACTGAATCTCACTTGACGTTCCGCTGTGACGGCCCTTACAGTTTCCATACGAGCATCGGACGTCCTACATCCGATAACCCACGAAACTCGAATGGTGAGGCACCCTATGAGCAAGACGATCCAAAGCCTGCCGCTGGTCAACGATGCCAGCCGCCGGAACTTCCTGAAGCTGAGCGGCGCAGTTGGTGCAGCAGCCGCCTTCACGGCAACCCTTTCTGCGTGCGGCGGCGCTGCCAGCACCACCACAGGCAACACAACGAACACCGCTGCAGTGAACAAGGACCTCATCATCGAGGCGGGCATCTCCTACGCACTCTCCACAGGCTTCGATCCCCTGAGCTCCTCGGGCGCAACGCCGATGGCAGCAAACCTGCACATCTTCGAAGGCCTCATCGAACTCCACCCGGCAACCCGCCAGCCCTACAACGCCCTGGCGGCAGCGGACCCGAAGAAGGTCAACGACACCACCTACCAGGTGACCATCCGCGAAGGCGCGAAGTTCCACGACGGTTCCCCGGTCACCACGGAAGACGTTGCCTTCTCGTTCACCCGCGTCATGGACCCGGCCAACAAGTCCCTGTTCTCCCAGTTCATCCCCTTCATCCAGGACGTCAAGCCGCTGGACGCGAAGACGGTGGAATTCACCCTTAAGTACGCCTTCCCCGGCTTCGGACCGCGCATCTCCGTAGTGAAGATCGTCCCCAAGGCACCTGCCACGGATTTGAAGGCTTTCGACGCGAAGCCGGTGGGCTCCGGCCCCTACAAGCTGGTCTCCGCCGTCAAGGACGACAAGATCGTCTTCGAGGCATTTGCCGACTACAACGGCCCCAAACCTGCACTGGCCAAGGGCATGACCTGGCTGCTCCTTTCCGACGCCGCAGCCCGCGTCACCGCAGTCCAGTCCGGCCGCGTCCAGGCCATCGAGGACGTCCCCTACCTTGATGTTGACGGCTTGAAGTCAAAGGTAAAGGTCGAATCCGTACAGTCCTTCGGTCTTCTGTTCCTCATGTTCAACTGCGCCAAGGCACCGTTCGACAACAAGCTGGTCCGCCAGGCCCTGCATTACGGCCTGGACAAGGAAGCCATCATCAAGAAGGCACTGTTCGGCAACGCCAAGGCAGCCACGTCCTACTTCCAGGAAGGCCACCCGGATTACGTCAAGGCCAAGAACGTCTACGGCTTTGATACCTCCAAGGCCGCGGACCTGCTGAAGCAGGCCGGCGTCACCAACCTCGAATTCGAGCTGCTCACCACGGACACCGCCTGGGTCAAGGATGTGGCCCCGCTGATCCTCGAATCGTGGAACAAGATCCCCGGTGTCAAGGTCACGGTCAAGAGCCTCCAGTCCGGCGCTTTGTACAGCGACCGGGTGGGCAAGGGCGACTACTCCGTGGTCGCAGCACCTGGCGATCCATCAGTCTTTGGCAACGACGCGGACCTCCTCCTGAGCTGGTTCTACTCAGGCGCAACCTGGATGGACAAGCGCGCCTTCTGGACCACCCCTGAGCGCACCAAGCTGCAGGACCTCATGGACAAGGGCTCCCAGGCATCCGGTGACGACGCCAAGAAGATCGTGGGCGAAATCGTGGACATGGTCTCCGATGAAGTTCCCCTGTACCCGGTCTTCCACCGCCAGCTCCCCAGCGCCTGGGACGAGAAGAAGCTCAACGGCTTCCAGCCGCTGCCCACCACCGGCCTGTCCTTCATCGACGTCGGACGCACGGCCTAAGCACCCCTCGCGTTGTGGGGCCCGCTCTGCGGCTTGAATCCCCCAAATAGCCCGCAGAGCGGGCCCCGCAACCAGCACCACCAACCAACCGGAGAACAAATTGGTCACGATATTGCGTCTGCTTGGCCGCAGGCTTGCAGCATTGCCATTGATGATCCTGGGCATTACGTTGCTCGTCTTCCTCGTCCTGCAGGCCGCTCCCGGAGACCAGGCAAGCTCAGCCCTCGGTGACGGCGCCAGCGAAGAAGCGAAGCAGCAGTACCGCCAAGACAATGGCCTCAACGATCCACTGGTCCTGCAGTACTTCCGATTCCTCGGCAAGCTCCTGCAGTTCGACCTCGGTACCACCACCCCGCCGGCCAAATCCGTGGCTTCCATGATCGGCTCGGCATTCCCCCTGACGCTCCAGCTCACTTTCCTGGGCGTCCTCATCGCCATCGTGCTGTCCCTGGCCTTCGGCATCCTCGGCGCGCTCTACCGGGACAAGTGGCAGGACCAGCTGGTTCGTGTCTTCTCCATCGCCGCGATCGCCACGCCGTCGTTCTGGCTGGGCATCCTGCTCATCCAGTGGTTCGCCCTGGGTGAGAACCCGATGTTCCCCTCAGGCGGTATTGCGACGCCGGAATCCGGCTTTGGCGGTTGGCTCAACTCGATGGCCCTCCCGGCTTTGGCCCTCGGCATCCCCGTTTCAGCCTCGCTGATCCGGGTGGTCCGCACCTCGATGGTTGAAGAACTGGACCGCGACTACGTCCGCACCGCCATCGGCAACGGTGTCCCGTACCGCGAGGTCGTCTCCAAGAACGTCCTCCGCAACGCGCTCGTCACCCCGGTGACCGTGCTGGGCCTCCGCGTCGGCTACCTGCTGGGCGGCGCCGTCGTGATTGAAATGATCTTCGCCCTGCCCGGCATGGGCCAGCTGATCCTCAACGGCATCACCAACCTGGACGTCAACCTGGTCCAGGGCGTGGTGCTCACCATCTCGGTCACCTTCGTTCTGGTGAACATCGTGGTGGACCTTCTCTACCTGCTCATCAACCCCCGAATCAGGACGGTATAGCTCATGCGCAGCAAGCTCGCAGAACGGCTAAGTGCCCCGGGCATTCGTTTCAAAGCCCTGCCCTGGGGCTCCCGTATCGCCCTGCTCTTCCTCATGGTGATTGTCCTGGCCGCCATTTTCGCGCCGGTCATCGCACCGCACGATCCACTGGAAACGTTCATTCCGGCCACGCCGCCGGGTGCCGAACACTTCTTCGGCACTGACCGCCTGGGCCGTGACATCTTCTCCCGCCTCCTGTTCGGCGCGCAGTCGTCGCTGATGATCGGCCTCGGCGCGGTTGGCCTGGCGATCCTGGCCGGTGCGCTCCTGGGCTCCTTCGCAGCGACCTCCAGCAAGTCCGTGAACGAAATCATCATGCGGCTCATGGACATCCTCATGGCATTCCCGGGCATCGCTCTGGCCGCCGTGCTGCTGGCAGCTTTCGGCAATTCGGTCCCGACCATCATCATCGCGATCGCCATTATCTACACCCCGCAACTGGCCCGCGTGGTCCGTGCCAACGTGCTGGCCCAGTACGGCGAAGACTACGTCCGTGCCGAGCGCGTGATCGGTGCCGGCCGCTTCTACATCCTGGTCAAGCACATCGTCCGCAACACCGCGGCCCCTGTGCTGGTGTTCGCCACGGTCATGGTGGCCGACGCCATCATCCTCGAAGCGTCCCTGTCCTTCCTGGGCGCCGGTGTGCAGGACCCTGCCCCCTCCTGGGGCAACGTGATTTCCTACGGTCGCAACCTGGTCCTGTCCGGCGGTTGGTGGGCCACCACCTTCGCCGGCCTGACCATCCTGCTGACCGTGCTGTCCCTGAACATCCTGGCCGAGGGCCTTACCGACGCCATGGTGAATCCGAAACTCCGCCGCGCGCCGGTAGTGAAGGACGACGACGGCAGTGCTTCGTCAGTAGCAGCGGTGGCCGTTGACACTGAGGTGGCAACCTCAGTTGCCCAGCCCTCCGTTATTGAGGAACACGAGCTCGACGGCGTCCGTGCGGCTTCCGCTGACGGGGTCGCTTCACAGGCGGGAACCTCAGCCGTCCTCACCGACGTGAAGCTGGCCGCCGCGAACCCGCACCTCCTGCTGGACCGGGAGCTGGAACTCCTGGCAGCCATCGAAGCGAAGCGCACCGACCGCCTCCCGCAGGTTTCAGCCGACGCACGCAACGTCCTCGAGGTAAAGAACCTGTCCATCCGATTCCCGGCCCGCTTCGGCGACATCGCGATCGTGGACAATGTGTCCTTCACCGTCCGCGAAGGCGAAACGATGGGCCTGGTGGGCGAATCCGGTTGCGGCAAGTCCATCACCTCGCTGGCCGTCATGGGGCTGCTCCCCAAAGCCGCACAGGTCACCGGTTCCATCATGTTTGACGGCAAGGAACTCCTGGACGCCAGGACGCAGCACAGCAACCCCAAAGCCTACGAGGGCCTCCGTGGTGAGCAGATCGCCATGGTCTACCAGGATGCGCTGAGCTCCCTGAACCCGTCCATGAAGATCAAGGACCAGCTGGAGCAGCTCACCAAGCGCGGTGGCCGCAAGACCCCCACCGAGCTGCTGGAAATGGTGAAACTGGACCCCGTCCGGACACTTGCCAGCTACCCGCACGAGCTCTCCGGCGGCCAACGCCAGCGTGTGCTGATCGCCATGGCCCTGTCCCGCTCGCCGAAGATCGTGGTCGCCGACGAGCCCACCACCGCTTTGGATGTCACAGTCCAGAAGCAGGTTGTGGACCTGCTCAACGAACTCCGCGAACAGCTCGGCTTCGCCATGGTGTTCGTTAGCCACGACCTCGCCTTGGTGGCGTCTTTGGCCCACCGCATCACGGTCATGTACGCCGGCCAGGTAGTGGAATCGGCCCAGGCTTCCGAGCTCCTGCAGAACCCCAAGCACGAGTACACCCGCGGCTTGCTGGGTGCGGTGCTTTCCATTGAGGCCGACGCCGTCCGCCTGCACCAGATCCCCGGCACCGTCCCGTCCCCGCGGGACTTCGCCACGGGCGACCGCTTCGCGGCCCGCTCACTAAGGCCCGACGCCGATCCCCACCAAAAGCTGGTACTCACCACGGTTTCCTCGTCGAACGGTGACGATGCCGACCACTACTGGGCGAGCCACTTGAAGGAGGACGCGAAATGAGCGAATCCACCGGTAAGCCGGTCATCGAGCTCAAGGACGTCAAGGTCCATCACCACGCACGGACGGGTGGCCTGTTCCGGCCGAACATCGTCAAGGCCGTGGACGGCGTGGACTTCACCATCAGCCGCGGCGAAACCGTCGGCATCGTGGGCGAGTCCGGCTGCGGCAAGTCCACGCTCGCTTCAGTCCTCGTGGGACTGCAGCCGCCGACGTCGGGCAAGGTCTTGTTCCACGGAAAGCCGGCCATCAAGCGGAACGCGGCCATGCGCAAGCAGTTCGGCCGCTCCGTCTCTGTGGTCTTCCAGGATCCGGCGACGGCATTGAACCCCCGCATGACCATCCAGGACATCCTGACGGATCCGCTGCAGATCCATGGGATCGGCAACGCTGCTTCCCGCGCTGCCAAGGTCAAGGAACTGTTGGCGCTGGTTGGCTTGCCGCAATCCGCGGCCGAAGTGACGCCGTCGCAGGTTTCCGGCGGCCAGCGCCAGCGTGTGGCGATCGCCCGCGCACTGGCTCTGGACCCGGACATCATCGTGGCGGACGAGCCGACGTCGGCGCTGGACGTTTCCGTCCGCGCACAGGTCCTGAACCTGTTGTCCGACCTGAAGACCCAGCTGAACCTCGGCATGGTGTTCATTTCGCACGATATCCAGACTGTCCGGTACGTCTCTGACCGTATCTGCGTCATGTACTTCGGCAAGATCGTCGAGCAAGGCTCCGCCTCGCAGGTCTTCGACAACCCCAGCAACGACTACACCAAGAAGCTGCTGGGCGCCGCGCCGAGCCTGCTCCACATCTAGTTTTTCCCTTCACACGCTACAAACAACGGAGAATTCTGTGTCCACTCAGTTCCAGGGCGTCATTCCCCCGGTCATCACCCCCCGCCACGCCGACGGCAGCATCGACACCGCGTCGCTGAAGAACGTCACCAAGCACCTGATCAACGGCGGTGTGTCCGGCCTTTTCGTCCTGGGCTCCTCCGGCGAAGTCCCCTACATGACCAACGACGAGCGTGAGCTGGTGGTCTCCACCATCGCCGACGCCAACGCCGGTGCGGTCCCGCTGATCGTGGGCGCCAACGAACAGACCACCAACCGCGTGATCGAGGAAGCCCGCAAGGTGGTCGACCTCGGCGCCGACGCGATCGTAGTCACGTCCATGTACTACGCCATTGGCAACGCCGCGGAGACGGAAACCCACTTCCGCAGCATCCATGCCGCCATCGAAAAGCCGATCTTCGCTTACGACGTCCCGGTCCGCACGCACTTCAAGCTGCCCACTGATCTCCTGGTCCGGCTGGGCCGCGACGGCGTCATTGCCGGCGTCAAGGATTCCTCGGGTGACGACGTTTCCTTCCGCCAACTGCTCCTCGCAGCCAAGGACATCCCCAACTTCGACATCTTCACCGGTCACGAAGTTGTAGTGGACGGCGCCCTCCTGGGCGGCGCGCAGGGCGTTGTTCCGGGCCTCGGCAACGTTGACCCGGCCGGCTACCGCCGCCTGTTCGACGCCGCCCAGGCTGGCGACTGGGCCGGCGCTGCCCGCGAGCAGGACCGCTTGGCCGACGTCTTCGAGATCGTCTACACCCCCAACGGGCGCGTCTCCGGAGGCGCTGCGGGCCTGGGCGCCTTCAAGACCGCGCTGCAGGTGATGGGCGTCATCGAGTCCAACACCATGAGCTCGCCGATGCTGTCCTTGAATGAATCCGAGACGGCTGCGATCCGTTCGATTCTGGAGCGGAACGGGCTGGTCTAGCTCCCATGACCCACGTGATCGGCGTTGACCTCGGCGGCACCAAAACCGCCGCCGGGGTTGTTGCACCTTCCGGCGAAGTGCTGATGTCAGAGACCATTCCGACATTGAACCGGGACGGTGGCGAAGCGATCCTCGACGCCACCGCAGCGCTGATCGCGGGCTTGGTTGGGCGCGCTGCCGACGCCGGAATTTCGGTTTCCGGCGTCGGCATCGGCTCCGCTGGGGTTATTGACGCTGCTACCGGGTCCGTTGTGGCTGCGACCGACGCCATCCTCGGTTGGGCCGGGACGGAGCTTGTTCCCGGGCTTTCTGCCCGTCTTTCGCTTCCTGCTTCGGCTGTGCGCGCCGTCAACGACGTTCACGCCCACGCCCTCGGTGAGGCTTGGCTCGGTGCTGCCAAGGGTTCCTCTAGTTCGCTCATGGTGGCGTTCGGAACCGGCGTTGGGGGGAGTTTCGTCTTGGACGGCGCTCCCGTTCTGGGGCACCGCTTTGTGGGCGGGCATGTGGGGCATTTTGCTTCTCCTCATGCCTATTCCGACGGTGTTCCACTGCCGTGTGTGTGCGGCGGATCCGGACACGTGGAGGCCATCGCTTCCGGGCCCGCCCTGTATGAGGCGTATCTGCGCTTTGGCGGTTCCGCCCGGGAGGCTTTGGATACGCGGGGCGTTTTTGCGCTGGCCTCTGCTGCGGAAGCGCTCGACGGCGGTGCTGACACGGGTTCTGCGGACAACCCCGCGGCTGCCCTGTGTGCCATAGACGTCGGCGCAGCCGCCGCAGGGCAAGCCGTGGGCGGACTCATCAACATTCTTGACCCCGAAACCGTGGTGATTTCCGGCGGCTTGGTTGATGCCGGAGACCTCTGGTGGAAGCCCATGGAGTTTGCCTTGCGTCAGGAACTGCTCTTGCCCCTGGCTTCCGTGCCGGTGGTCAGGGCGGCCCTCGGCAACAGCGCTGCCATTGTGGGCGCAGCGAAACTCGTCCTTAAGTAAGGAAGACAACTTGATCCTCACCCCAGAAGGCCTCGAAGCCCTCCGCTCCCAGCTCATCGTCTCCTGTCAGGCGTACCCCGACGAGCCCATGCGCGATCCCCGGACCACGGGCCAGGTAGCGGCGTCTGCCGTGATCGGTGGCGCCGCGGCGATCCGTGTCCAAGGGTTGGCCGACGTGCAGTTCACGCGTGCCGCCGTCGAGGTCCCTGTCATTGGGCTCTGGAAAGACGGGCACGAGGGTGTCTTCATCACTCCCACCCTTCGGCATGCCCTTGCGGTAGCGAACGCGGGTGCGCACGTTGTGGCCGTTGACGGGACGCGGCGGGCTCGCCCGGATGGGTTTTCACTCGCAGCGACCATTGCCGGGGTTCACAGGGATTCCCACGCGTTGGTCATGGCTGACTGTGGTTCGTTTGAGGATGCCTGCTCAGCCGTTGAAGCGGGCGCAGATCTGATCGGCACCACCCTGGCCGGCTATACGGGCGAGCGCCCGAAGACCGATGGGCCGGACCTGGATTTGCTGGAGCAGATCGCTGCTGCGGAGCTGGGAAGGCCCTTGATCGCCGAAGGCCGCATCCACACTCCCGTCCAAGCCCGCCAAGCCTTGGACGCGGGAGCCTTCGCCGTGGTTGTGGGCACCGCCATCACGCACCCGGCCAGCATCACGGGCTGGTTCAAGGGTGCGATGCACGCTTAGGCCCTTCGAGGGTGCATTTCTGCTGGATCATCGGAACCTCGCCGTGCTTTAAACCCAGCTCTGGCGCGGGCTGCCCCCGGTCAGGTAAGCGATGATCCAGCAAATTTGCCGCTCTCCAACGCGCGGGAAGCCAAGCTGAGCCGCTGTCCTACGATTTCTTTGTTTACGGGTCTGAAGCCATCGGCCATGATGATGTGGCTAACCGCCTTACCAACATTCGCGGGCCGGGCTTCGACCCTTCTGAAAGTGGCCCCACCGAGGACCACGCCTGGGGCTTCTTGTCCGCCGGGGCATCCGACGAAGTTACAGTTTCACCATCGACGGTGGCTCTCAGCCGTCACGCGGAGGAAACAGGCCGCCTACTCTGCACCGCAAGACCCCCTGCAAGTCCGCAGAGTAGGCCTCACAAGCTGCAGTCAGGCCAGATTTTCGTCTCCACGGGCCTGTCCAGTGCATGGCCATATTGGGACCATCCGCCGACGAACAGCTTGCCGGTACCCATTCCCAGGTGCTCCATCATCAGCAGGTTGTGGCACGCAGTAACTCCGGATCCGCAGTAGGAGATGGTGCGGTCCGCGGACGCAACGCCGGCACGTTCGAAGTTCGCACGGATGTGCGGCTCCGGGAGCAGGTTTCCCGAGGCATTGAGGTTCTCCCGGCAGGGGACGTTCACAGCACCAGGTATGTGTCCGGGGCGGGGATCGATAGGGTCTTGGCGGCCTTCGAATCGGTCGCGATTCCTTGCATCCATGGTGAGGAAGGCGTCGGAGGAGGCCTCCGAAATGTCCGCCAGGAGGTCTGCGGGCCAGGCTTTGGCAGCGAAGCTCCCGGTCCGGCGTAGCGGCGTTTCCGTGGAGAGATCCCCAGGATAGTTGCCGATACCTCCGTCCAGGATCGCGGCGCGGTGTCCTGTCGACCGGAGCATCCAGACCAGCCTGGCCGCAATGACTCCCCCGGCGTCGTCATAGACAACCACTGTGTCAGCATCGCTGATGCCGGCTTCCCGCATCCCTTGGGCAAAGACCTCGGGATCGGGCAACGGGTTCCGCCCCGCTTCCGGCGACGCTGGTCCAGACAAGCAGTTGTCCAGGTCGACGAACACGGCATCCGGGATGTGTCCGGCGTCGTAGGCGTCTTTTCCGGAGGAGCCGTCGAGATACCAGCGGGAATCTACAAGAACGAATTTCCCCAGATTATCCGCGCACCAGCTCCAGTCGACAAACGGCTTCAGTTCTTCTTCCATGCACAGCAGCCTAGACAGGCTTTCCATATTTTGAGATAGACATCCCACTATTTGGATGCTCCGAAACTTGTGAGGCCCACTCCGCACCCCAAAACCCACCCAAACCCCGCAAAGCAGGCCCCACAACGCACGGGCACAACTTGCGAGGCCCGCTCTGCACCCCAAAACCCACCCCAACCCCGCAAAGCAGGCCTCACAACGAACGGGCACAACTTGCGAGGCCCACTCTGCACCCCAAAACCCACCCCAACCCCGCAAAGCAGGCCTCACAACGAACGGGCACAACTTGCGAGGCCCACCCTGCACCCCAAAACCCACCCAAACCCCGCAAAGCAGGCCTCACAACGAACGGGCACAACTTGCGAGGCCCACCCTGCACCCCAAAACCCACCCAAACCCCGCAAAGCAGGCCTCACAACGCTGAGGGAGCGGTTGTAGGCTGTCCCCATGACTGCCGAGAGCTCCCGTGAATACGACGTAATAGTGATCGGCGCGGGCGCCGTTGGGGAAAACGTGGCGGACCGCGTGGTTCGGGGTGGCCTGTCGGCAGTGATCGTTGAAAGCGAATTGGTTGGTGGCGAGTGCTCGTATTGGGCCTGCATCCCATCCAAAGCCCTCCTTCGTCCGGGCAGCGTCCTCCATGCCGCCCAAGGCATTCCGGGTGCCGCAGAGGCCATCACCGGCACCATTGACGCAGACGCGGCGCTGAAGCACAGGGACTGGTTCACCAACAACTGGCAGGATGGCAGCCAGGTTGAATGGCTGGACAGCGCCGGCATTGACCTGATCCGCGGACGCGGCCGGATAACGGGTCCCCGCGAGGTTCATGCGGAGGGGCTCGACGGCAACGGCTACGTCCTCAAAGCCCGGCACGCCGTAGTGGTCGCCACCGGCTCAAAGCCCACCGTCCCGGAGATAGAAGGCCTGGCGGACATACCTTTCTGGACCACGAGGGAGGCTACGGCAGCCAAGGAAGTTCCGAACCGGTTTGCGGTGCTCGGCGGGGGCGTGGCTGGCGTCGAACTGGCCCAGGCGTTTGCCCGCCTGGGTTCCAGCGTCACGCTGGTGGCTCGGGGTCGGCTGCTGAGCAGCTACGCAGAGGAAGCCGCGGACCTGGTTCTGGCCGGGCTTCGGGCCGATGGCGTCGCCGTGCACCTTCATACCGATGTCCACAAGGTGGAGAAGAACGACGACGGTTCCGTCACCGTGGCACTCGACGGCACGACCCTCGTTGCCGACCAACTGCTGGTCGCCTCCGGACGGCATCCCGCGTTGGCCGATCTGGGCTTGGAAAGCGTTGGCCTCGAAGCTCAAAACAGCAAGCCACTCCGGCTCACGACGGATGCCAGCGGGCTCGTCGAAGGTCCATCCAGCGATGACTTCCGCAGCCCGTGGCTTTACGTGGCCGGGGACGCCGCCGGAAAGGTACTCCTGACGCACCAGGGCAAGTACGAAGCCAGGGCAACGGGTGATGCGATTGTGGCCAGGGCCAAGGGCGAGCTGAAAGGCAGCCCGCAGCCGTGGAGCGCCTGGGCGCATACCGCCAATAATCATGCCGTGCCCAGCGTCGTTTTCACCGACCCTGAGGTGGCGTCCGTGGGGCAGGGCCTCGAGCAGGCGCTCCTGCAGGGCAAGAACGTCACGGGTGTTGAACTTCCCATCAACGTCAGTGGCTCACAGCTGTACTCCCCGGACTACAAGGGGTGGGCCCAAATTGTGGTGGACGAAGACCGGAAGGTCATCCTGGGCGCAACGTTTGCAGGCCCCGGTGTCTCAGAGCTCCTCCATTCAGCAACGATCGCAATCGTCGGCGAGGTTCCGCTTGACCGGCTCTGGCATGCAGTTCCGTCCTATCCGACCATCAGCGAGGTATGGCTCCGGCTCCTGGAGAAGTACGGCCTTTGATTTCTATTTGAACTGACCAGTCAGTTCAGTTAGACTTTCAGCAGACAACAGTTCTGCGAAAGGCTTCATTGTGCTGTCCGTACAGCAACTCCAGATCAACGGCCGCCGGGACGATCTCCTCCCGGCAACGTCGCTTCAGGTCCACCGCGGCGAACTCCTCCTGGTTGCAGGGGAAGGCCAGGACCAGCGGACTGCCCTGGCTTTGGCCCTGAGCGGCCGCATGAAGCCCAGCAACGGCGTCCTCAGCTGGGACAACACCACCAAGACCAAGAAGATCAGGCTTGCCAGCGCCCTGGTGGACTCCCCCGGAGTCAACGAACCGGAACAGCATCTCAGCGTCCGGGACCTCGTCACTGAAGACCTGTCCCTCATTCCCCGCCGCTACCGTGGCGCACTGCTGAGCAAGCCGTGGCTGAAGGTCAACAGCTTTGAGGACATCGCGGGCCTCTGGATCGAACAGCTTCCCGCCGGCCGACGCCTTGAGCTGCTGACCGCCCTCGCCCTGGCAGACCCCGCCACCGACCTCCTGGTCATCGACTCCCCCGATCGCCACAGCGCGGATCCCGAAACCTGGCTGCCCCGGCTTCAGGCATTGGCGTCCGACGCCGGGCGGCCGCTTGCCGTCGTCGCCGTCGTCAGTGCCCTCCCGGACTACTGGAAGGGCGCCGCGGCCGTAATCGGCAACTCCGTCACCCATCCCCCTGAACCGGAAGCGGAGCCGACACAGGCACCGGCGCCGGCCGAAGCGGCCGCCGTCGTCGAACCCGCCGTCGTCGAACCCGCCGTCGTCGAACCCGCCGTCGTCGAGCCCAAAGCCAAACACGCCGCAGACGCAACGCCGGACGTGACTGAAGAACCTGAATCCGAAAACCTCCAAAGGACTGCAAAGTGACTGTTCTGCGGCTAGCCCGCTCCGAACTCAAGCGCATGACCGGCGGGCTCCTGCCCAAGCTGACCATCCTCGCCCTGACCATGGTTCCGTTGCTGTACGGCGCCGTGTACCTGTACGCGAACTGGGATCCGTACGGCAACCTGAACCAGATCGACGCCGCCTTGGTGGTCGAGGACACCGGAGCCACATCGAAGGATGGCACCCAGCTGCAGGCCGGCAAGAAGGTGGCCGACAGCCTGGAAGAAGGCCACGTGTTCAACTGGAAGCAGGTCTCCAGCGCGGAAGAAGCTGACGCCGGCGTCCGGACGGGTGAGTACGCCTTCGCGTTGCGCATTCCCAAGGACTTCTCGTCGAACCTGGTCTCGCCCGGCAGCTTCGACGCCGCCAACCAGGCCATGCTCCACGTCACCACCAACGACGCCAACAACTACCTCCTGAGCACCATCGTGGACAAGCTCACCACGGCCGTGCACTCGACAGTGGCCAAGGAAGTGGGCGAAGAAACAGCCAACCAGCTCCTCACCGGCTTCGGTACCATCCACGCGTCGATCGTGAAGGCAGCCGACGGTGCATCGGAGCTGGCCACGGGCGTCGGGAAGCTCAGCGACGGCGCCGCCACCCTCCACATGGGCACCGGCCAGCTGGTCACCGGCGCGGACCAACTCGTGTCCGGGCAAACCCAGCTGCGGGACGGCGCCGTGCAGCTGAAGACCGGCGCCAGCCAGCTGAGCTCCGGCCTCACGGAATTGAAGAACAAGACCGCTACCTTGCCTGCTGATTCGCAGAAACTCGCGGACGGCGCAGCCCAGGTGGCAGCAGGAAACGCGGAACTGAACGCCAAGGTACAGGAGGTCGTCGGGCAGTTGGACGCCGCTGACAAGGGCCTGCGCAACCGCGTGGTGGAGTCCAACGCGCGGCTCGTGACGGCGGGTGTGCTGACACAGGAGCAGGCCGACAAGGTCCTGGCTGATTTCGATGCCGCAGCAGCATCCAGCCCGGTGACCGACGCCAAGGCGAAAATCTCCGGTGACGCGGCCAAGATCCAGCAGCTCTCGGACGGTTCGGCAGCTGTGAGCGCAGGCGCCCAGAAGCTTGCCGGTGCCACGCCAACCCTGACCGACGCCATCTCGCAGGCCGCCGCCGGTGCCGGGCAGTTGAATTCCGGCTCAGCAACCCTGGCCGCCGGCCAGCAGACCGCTTTGGACGGCGCAGTGAAGCTCGACGACGGCGCCCGCCAACTCGACGACGGTGCGGGGCAACTTGCCAGCGGTGCAGTGACCGCTTCCGACGGTTCACACACCTTGGCCACGGAGCTCGCCAAGGGTGCCGGAGAGATCCCCAACCCGAACGATGAACAGAAGAGCAGCGTCTCCAAGGTCATCGCGGATCCCGTTGCAGTGAACAACGTGTCCCAGGCGAAGGCCGGTTCCTACGGCGCGGGCCTGGCGCCCTTCTTCCTGACCTTGGCCCTTTGGATCGGCGTGTTCATGCTGGTGCAGGCCATGCGGCCCATCACCCAGCGGGCCCTGGCGTCGAATGCCCCCGCCTGGAAAATCGCCGTCGGAGGCTGGCTGCCGTTCTTCGTGGTCTCGGTGCTGCAGGCCACCATCCTCACGCTGGTGGTGGACCTCGGACTGGGCTTGAATCCGGCCCACCCGATCGGGATGTGGCTGTTCATGCTGGCCGCGGTGATGGCGTTCAGCGCGATCATCCAAGGCATTGTGGCGCTCATGGGTACGCCCGGCAAGTTCGTGGTGCTGATCCTGCTGGTCTTGCAGCTGGTGTCCTCCGGCGGCACCTTCCCCTGGCAGACCACCCCCATGCCACTGCACGTCGTGCACGAAGTACTGCCCATGGGCTACGTCGTCACGGGCATGCGACACCTGATCTACGGCGGTGAGCTCAGCATGATCTGGCCTACCGTGCTCGGCCTGCTTGGATACACTTTGCTCGGAGCGGCGCTGTCAACGCTGGCCGTCCGCAAGCACAAGATGTGGACCTTGAAGACCCTGAAGCCGGAGATCGCAGTATGAGCACCAACGAGCCGGCCCCTTCCGGCACTGCGGAGAAGAAGCTGCGCCCGGGGCGTACCAACGCCACCAAGCAGCGCCTGTTCGAGGCCTCCATGGAACTGATCGGCGAACGTGGCGCTGCGGGAGTGACCGTGGACGAAATCGCGGCAGCCGCAGGAGTGTCCAAGGGCACGGTGTACTACAACTTCGGCAGCAAGTCGGACCTGATCGCGCAGCTTCTGCGGCACGGCGTGGACATCATGCTGGTCAGGCTCCAGGACGTGCAGGGGCAAAGCAGTGATCCGCTGGAATCCATGAAGAACATGGTGGCCCAGGCCATGGAATTCATGGACGACTACCCGTCCTTCGCCCGGCTCTGGGTCAGCGAAAACTGGCGGACGCCCGGCGAGTGGAGCGCTGTTTTCACGGAACTCCGCGCAGAGCTGTTGGCCGTGATCGGTTCCGCGGTGGAACGCGTCGCCGCCGGCTACAAGGTTGACCAGAACATCGTCCGGGGCAGCCTGGAAGCAGCCATCTTCGGGGCCATCTTCGTAGTGGGCCTGGACCGGCAAACGTACAACCCGGAGCGGACCCGTGAGCAAAGCGTGGCCGCGGTGATGACCATCATGCACGGGTACGTCATCAAGTAACTTCAAGCACGTTGTGAGGCCCAGTCTGCGGGGTATGGCGTGCTCATAGCCTGCTCAGCGGGCCCCGCAACGGTATGCAACTGCAATGTACGACGGCGTGGCGTGGCCGCTTGGTCGGCGATGATTAACCTCATGCGTCACATGGGGAACAGCGGGAAGCTTGCGGTAGTGGCGGCCTTCGTGTCCTTGGGACTGCTGGTGATGGCTGCCGTGGTGCTTGAGGAATTGGTGTTGTACCTGTTCCTGGGAAGCGTGCTGCTCTGCTACCTGGCTTCCCTGGTCCAGGTCTTCAACCGGCGGCGGTACCTGGTGATTTTTCTCGGCGCCATCGGAACCAGCCTGTTCATCGGTTGCAGCATCGCCTTCCTGCGGATGTGGGGCATCGCGTTCACCCAGGATGCCAACGCTTTGGGCAGTGCGGTAAGCACCAAGGACTCCGACATCTACTTCTACCTGGCGGCCCTTGCTGGGGTGGGAACACTCGCCGTGTTGTTCCTCGGAGCCGTGGTGCCGTCGTTCGGTTCCAGGGCAGCTGCTCCCGCGAAACGGCCCGCCCCTGCGGCAAAGAAGCGGCCGGCGCCGCGCACGCCCGCTTCCCGCCCCGCGCAGGCCAGGCGCCCGGTTGCCACGGCTCAACGTCCTGCCGCCACTGGAAAGCCGCCTGCCGCGAAGCGCCCCGCACCCTCCCGCACGCCAGCCACCGCAGCCAAGCGGCCGGCGTCGAACGCTCCCGCCCAACGCAAGGCAGCCCCCAAACGCTAACGCCCCTGCGTTGCGAGGCCCGCTCTGCGCGCTTGCGCCAGGTTTAGACGCGCAGAGCGGGCCCCACAACGGGCGCGTCCGGGCGTTTTCGTGAGACACCCAGCACCGCCGTCGCGACGCCGAGCAGCAGGATGAAGCCACCGGTGATTTCGGCGGGGGTCGGGATTTCGTTCAGGACAAGCCATGCGGCCGTCATGCCCACCACCGGGACCAACAGCGTGAAAGGCACGACGTCGGAACTCGGGTACAGCGACAACAGCCGGTTCCAGATGCCGTAACCGACCAATGAAGCAAACACCGCCGTATAGATCGCGCTCAGGACGGTGGCCGGTTGGAGGTCGGTGAGCGTGCTCCACACGACTCCGGGCCCGTCCGCCAGCAGCGACAACCCGGCCAGCGGCAGCGGCACCACAGCGCCTGACCACACCACCAGCCCCAGGCCCGAGGCCGCTTTGGAATGGCGCGCCACCACGTTTCCCACGGCCCAGGACAGCGCGGCCGCGAGCACAATCATGAGCGGCAGCACGGGTGCCACAGCACTGCGGCCCAGCGCCACGACGGCCAGGCCGGCGATCCCAAGCGCAACACCGGCCATTTGCCTCCGGCTGGGCTTCTCACCGAGGAAGCGCGCCGCGAGCAGCACCGTGAACAGCACCTGCGCCTGCAGCACCAAGGACGCCAGGCCTGCCGGCATCCCCAACGCCATGCCGAGGTACAGGAGACCGAACTGCCCGGCACTCATGAACAGCCCGACGCCGACGATCGGTTTCCAGCCGACGTCCGGTTTCCGGATGAAGAAGATGAAAGGAAAGACGACCAGCAGGAAACGCATGGCCACGAAGAGCAGTGGGGGGACGTCCCTGCCGTTCGTGTGCAGGCCAAGGTCGATGGCGACGAAGTTGATGCCCCAGAGAATGGCGACCAGCACGGCAAGGAAGGAATGGCGAAGGTTCACAAGTACACTCTGACGCCCATTGCCATGAAGCACCAGCGTTGAATTCAGCAATAAACCAAGTAGATTTGCTTCATGATCGATATCTCGGCTCTGCGGGCATTGGTAGCGGTTGAACAGCATGGTTCCGTAGTGGCTGCCTCGGACGTCATGGGCTACAGTCCCTCGGCGGTTTCCCAGCAGATCAAGAAGCTGGAGAAGCAGACCGGCGTGGCTGTCCTGGAGCGAAACGGCCGCGGCGTTCTGCTGACAGAGCGGGGGCTGGCGCTGGCAGGATACGGCCGGCGGATCATGGGCGAACTCGAGGAGCTCCAGGCAACCCTCCTGGCCGATCCTGCGAAACCATCCGGGCTCCTGCGGCTGGTGGCTTTCTCCACTGCCTGCCGTGGCCTGGTGGGGCCGGTGCTGGGGCGGATGGCAGCCATGCACTCCGCGCTGGACATCACCGTACTGGCGGAGGATCCGCGTGAAGCTGTGCAGCGGGTGGCCTCAGGCGAGGCCGAACTGGCCGTGGTCCACAACTGGAACTCGGTCCCACTGGTCATACCGGAGAACCTCGTGCACGAGGACCTCTGCATCGACCAGGCCGATGTCCTCGTCAACAGCACCCACGCACTCGCGGCGCGTTCCGCCGTCGAGCGCGAAGACCTGCTGGACGAGACCTGGATCAGCACTCCGGCGGGAGCCATCTGCAATGAGGCGTTGCTGCAGATCTTCGCAGGACTCGGCCGTGTGCCAAACATCCGCGTTTACGACCCTGATTTTTCCACCCATGTGGCCATGGTCGAACAGGGCGTGGCGATCGCGCTGGTCCCCCGGCTGGGCCGGCCCGCCCTGCCTCCCGGCGTGGTGGCCATACCCGTGGTCAGACCCACCCAGCAGCGCTCCGTGGGAATCGTGTACAGAAAGACCATGACGGCCAGCCCCAACATCCGGCACGTTGTCCGCCTGCTGCGTGAAGTGGCTGCTGAGGAACTTCCCGGATAGCAGGAGCTAGTGGCGGGGCACCGTGAAGTGCGTTAGCCGGGCATCCTGCCCGTCGAGCTCGGCCCAGGACTTTTCCGTTTCCATGACCGTCAACGCACTGGTTGGGTAGCGGGTAGCCGCATCCATGTAGGCGTCATGGTCGGAATCGCGAGAGGCCAGGTGCATGGCAAGGTCCTGCACGCCCGGCATATGCGAGATAACCATGAGCGTTGTGACGGTGTCCGGAACGTGATTGATGACCGTCAGCATGCGGTTGGCGGAAGCGGAATAGAGGCCGTCTTCGAGTTTGGGCGTGGGCGCCTTCTCCCCCAGCTCGTCGCACACCCAAGTGCAGGTCTGGCGCGTCCTCAGGGCTGATGAACAGAGGATGAAGTCCGGAACCACACCGTGCTTGAGCAACCACTTGCCGGCGAGCGGCGCCTCGCGGTGTCCACGCTCCTCCAGCGGACGCTCATGATCCGGCACGCCTGTGGGCCAGTCGGCCTTGGCATGGCGCATTATCACAAGCCGCTTGATGTGATGGTCACTCATGCAATAACCCTATCCGGAGCAGGCCCCCGTGGCTTCCCGACCTTCTTTGGAAGCAGAACAGCCGTGGGGCAACCTGATGCGGTTGCCAAGGGGTTTTCCGCACATCAAAGAGGGTCAGCAGCCCACGCGCCGTCGCCGAGGAATCGTCCCGCTAAAGCAAAAAGCGCCCGCCTCCTCACCGGAGACGGGCGCTTTCGACGCTGTACTGCTTAGATGCAGTGCTACTTAGATGCAGTGCTACTTAGATGGAGTATTCCGGAGCAGCCCAGACGATGACCTCGGGGTGCTCGTAGAAGCGGTAACCCTGCCCACGGACGGTGCGCACGGTGTTGGCCAGGCGGCCCAGCTTGGAGCGGAGGCGGCGGATGTGGACGTCGATGGTGCGCTCGTTCGGCACCTCTTCGGCGTTGCGCCACAGTCCTTCAAGCAGTTCGTCGCGGCCCACGGTGCGGGTGCCGTTTTCGACGAGGTAGTTCAGAAGCTCGAATTCCTTGAACGTCAGGTTCAACGACTCGCCATCCAGGTGCACTTCGCGCCGGGCAAGATCAATCAGCACACCTGAAGGGCGGGCTTCCTGCTGCGGTGCCGGCCGTGCCGCTTCCGCACGCTGGCGGGAGGCCACGGTGGGGTCGCCGAAGGTGGAACGCACGACGTCGAGCGCGGACCCGGGTGCCCCGGCGGGGGCCACGGCGACGGCCGCGTAGCTCTCGGCACCGGTCACGAGTGACTGCGCGTACGCCCGGATTTCCTGGGCAAGCTTGGCAATGGAGGTTCCAGCCGCAGCTGCGGTCTCTTCGTCAATACCCATGTACAGCACGAAACCGCGGGCCACGTTGTCGTTGGCTACGGGGCGGAGCCTGTCCGACTGGGCGATCACCGGGGTGGGCGCAGTCATGGGTGCCGGCTCGGCGGTGGGTACTGCACGCAACTGGCCGTAGGAGTTGGGGTTGTAGCCCTGCGGCACGTACCCGGGAGCCTGCTGGCCGGCGCCTTGCTGGGCGGGGGCGTAGCCGGGGCGGTTGCCAAAACCGGGGCGGAGCCCGGCGTTCGACGCGGCCTTGTTGGCGTTACGGACGGAGATGTGGACGTATCCGGATGCAACTGACATGGAGTGCTTACCTCAAAAGTGAATAGCCGTCATCGCGGCTTCGAATGCTGAATGTCCCCGCAATGAGTTTGGGGAGGGGCGCCCAACGCTGGGCTAGGGGGCGAATGCCTGAAACTTCTTGGGGTGGAAAGTTAGGCTTGCATTCGACAACAGCGGTCATCATGGCCAGCGGGTGTGCTGGACCAGGTTGCTGCGGCTGCAGGTGCTGTTGAGTTCTTGTTCACATTGGAAGTGTGCAACGTAACAATGGCAACACGCAAGTAACAAAGCGTCGAACCGTCCACATTTTGAGACGTAGAGGTCTATTGTGCTGCAAATCACAATTCCGCAGGGCCCTAAAATGAACGTCCTTTCATTCGCCGGAATGAAGAAATATAGGCCTTCCAGTGAATTTTCTTCGGCTGATCGGGCATGATTCGCACACTCACGGACGTGATCGCAGCTGATGCGGAATCTCACGTTCTGAAACAGTTGTTGTCCAATCGCCGCCGGACAACCGCTCGAATTTTTTGCCCGGAATCTGGTAGTGACAGCGAAACCGACGGTTTCAGGACGACGTGCCGCCGGACGTTGAACCCTGGCTGGACGTCCCACCCTGACCCGTCGTCGATGTCAGCCGAATGGATTCCGCGGTGTAGTTGTCGCCGTCCTTCGAGGCCGTCACACGGACAGCGGAGCCGGCAGCTACGTCGGCCAGAGTCAGCGGGCTCGCGGCGGTTCCACGCTGGCGGACCCCTTGTGCAACCGCGGTTTCGGAGCTCACGGCGTAGCTTCGGGTGAATCCGTCAGCGCTCTTCACCGTCAACGACGCCGATGAGACGTCAGTGACGGTGCCCAGCTGATCAGCCATGGCCACGTAGGCTCCATCGCGGAGAACTACGTATTCCGAGTGGACGGCAGCACCGGGTCCGCCAGCCAAGCCAAGACCCTCCGGCGGCATGTTTCCGCCCATCTGCCCCTGCCCCGGCCGGCCCATGCCATCCTGGGTCACGCCGTCCTGGCCCGCGCCACCCTGGCCTGGCACGGCCTGGCCTCCAAGCCCACCGGCATCGGTCTGGCCCGGTGGTACGTTTGC
The DNA here is from genome assembly GCF_014647595.1 of Paenarthrobacter histidinolovorans. Taxonomy (GTDB): domain Bacteria; phylum Actinomycetota; class Actinomycetes; order Actinomycetales; family Micrococcaceae; genus Arthrobacter; species Arthrobacter histidinolovorans. The sequence continues at coordinate 96,200 of NZ_BMPM01000006.1, forward strand.
GGCGTCCGCCGATCCGGCGCTGCCCAGCGAGTAGAAGCCGGCCGCCGTCCCGGCAACCACCACTACCGCAATTCCAGCCACCATCAGGACCCGCTTCACCGCACGGCCGCTCCGGGCAGCCGTCGGCAGCTCGTGTTGCTGTTTACCCCACCCTTGGGAAGCTGACGACGGCGGCGCTCCCCACCCGGCATAAGGCTCGGCAGCTGTGCTCGGACTTCCAGGCTGCCCGGCGGTTTCCGGCTCGCTTTCCGGGACCGGTCCGGGCTGGGGAGCTGCGGGACTGTTGTGCTCGTTCATGGTCTTCTCCATTGACGTGTGCCGTTGTACGCCCCCAGCCTCAGACCCGTTGCTGTGCGCAGCCTGTGCCGCCATGAAGACCCGGCTGTGACGTGCAACAACGCGTGTTTCCGGACTCCTACCTCGCTAGTGTTGACTTCACAGCGTCCTCACAGGACCGGCAAAGCGCTGGCAAACCAGCAGAACGGAGAGTTGTCCCATGGCCTCCTCGCACTCCATGACCAACAACCTTCCCCAGCTCACCCATCCCGACGGGTCCCCCATCCGTGCGTTGGTGGTGGACGACGAACCCAGCCTTGCCGAACTCATGAGCATGGGCCTTCGCATGGCCGGCTGGTCGGTAGCTGTGGCCGCCGACGGTCCCGGTGCGGTGAAACTTGCCAAGGAATTCCGACCCGACGTCCTGGTGCTCGATGTCATGCTGCCCGGTTTCGACGGCGTCGAGGTCCTCAACCGCATCCGTGCCTTCGCCCCGGAAGTTCCCGCCCTGTTCCTCACGGCAAAGGACGCCGTGCAGGACCGCATCGTTGGATTGGCCGCCGGGGGCGACGACTACGTCACCAAGCCCTTCAGCATGGAGGAAGTACTCCTCCGCCTCCACCGGCTGGTCCAGCGTTCAGGCGTGGCCGCCATGGACACAGCCGAACTGGTGGTGGGAGACCTGACCTTGAACGTCGATACGCGCGAGGTGACCAGGGCCGGTGAAGACATCGCCCTCACCGCCACGCAGTTCGAACTCCTGCGCTACCTCATGGAAAATCCCAAGCGCGTCGTCAGCAAGGCCCAGATCCTGGACCGCGTATGGGACTACGACTTCGGTGGACAGGCCAACATCGTGGAGCTCTACATTTCGTATCTCCGCAAGAAGATCGAAGCGAACCACCCACCCATGATCCACACCATCCGTGGTGCCGGATACGTCATCAAACCCGCGGACTAGGCATTGGGCACACTTTCAGGAGTTGCCAGAAACCCGCAGCGCAGCTGGCTCAATCCGTCCACCTGGCATCTGCGTACCCGGCTGGTGCTGGTAGCCATGGCTTTGCTGATAGCAATCTGCAGCGCTGTCGGAATCGTCAGCTACGCCTCCATGGACACCGTGTTCAACAAGCAACTCGACCAGCAGCTTCAACAGGCCTCCAGCCGCGCGAACGAGTTCGGCAGGCCGCCGTCGAGCTTTCCCAACGCACCGTCCGGAAGGCCGGACCCGCTGGAGGCACGCGGTCAGGCGGCCGGGACCCTGAACGCGCGGATCGATGGATCAAGTGTTCGCAGTTCAGGACTGATCGACGCCCAAGGCAACAGGGTCTCCCTTTCGGACGCCGACGAGCAGGTCCTTCTGGCACTCCCCCGGGACAGCCGCGCCGTGGACCGCTCCCTGTCCAACGGCGACTACCGCCTGGTGGCAGTGACCACCAACTATGACGACGTGATCGTGACAGGCCTTCCGCTGGCGGACAAGCAGACCGCCGAAGCTTCGCTGGTCTGGACCATGGTGCTGGTATCGCTGGGCGGCCTGGTGGTGATCGGCCTGGTGGGCACAGTGATCATCCGGCGAACAATGCGGCCGCTGGAGCAACTCTCCGAGGTCGCCACCAAGGTTTCACGCCTGCCTCTCGACGCCGGCGAGGTAGCACTTGCGGTGCGGGTACCGCCGTCGGCCTCCCATCCAGGAACTGAAGTAGGCAGCGTCGGTTACGCCCTGAACCAGATGCTGAACAACGTGTCCAGTGCGCTGGAAGCCCGGCAGGAAAGCGAAACCAAAGTGCGGCAGTTCGTAGCCGACGCCTCCCATGAACTGCGGACGCCGCTGACAGCCATCCGGGGCTACACCGAGCTGCTGCGCATGACCGAAAGCTTCACCGACGACGGCAGGAAGTCCCTGGCCAGGGTCCAAAGCCAGTCCGAACGCATGACCACACTGGTGGAGGACCTCCTGTTGCTTGCACGGCTGGACGAAGGCCAACCGGTAAAGGTCACGGACGTGGACCTGACCCAGCTTGTGGTCGAGACAGTGAGTGACGAGAAAGTCATGGCCCCGGACCATATCTGGCAGCTCTCGTTGCCGGATGAACCCATCACTGTCCGCGGCGATGCCACGCAGCTGCACCAAGTGCTGGCCAATCTGCTCTCCAACGCCAGGAAGCATACGGATCCAGGCACTACCGTGGTCACGGGCGTGATGCTCTCTGCAGACGGCAGCGCAATAGTGACAGTAACGGACAACGGGCCAGGGATTCCCGACGATTTCCAGGGCCGGATCTTCTCCCGGTTTGCCCGTGCCGACGCGGCACGATCAGGGTCCGAAGGGACGTCGGGCCTGGGGCTGTCGATCGTGGAATCCATCGTCGAGGCGCACGGTGGAAGCGTTGAAGTAACCTCCCGCCCGGGACGTACGGAGTTCGCCGTCAGACTCCCGACGGTCAACGGCAGAGAACTGTAACGACTCCGGCAAGCCGACTCACCGGCATCGTGATCTCTGTTACCTAAATGTGACTTCTACCGAAACCTCCTGTACCGTCGAAAGGGTGGGTCGCCCCCAACTGGCCCACATCCGGGATGCGCCGAGCTCTGCCACTTCCCGGAGTCCGATCTTTCTCCGAGGCAGAGACGGGGGACCCAGAGTCTCCGGGCCCAGGCTTTTATTGCCGGCCCTTGGGGTGAAGCCGCAGCGTGATGCGCGGCCGGATGACCTCATCCGAACCCGACAGCTAACTCCGCAGGCGCTGAGAGGTAATCACACATGTCTGAATTTAACGATCAGACGCGCCCTTCCGCGCGTCACCGCGACCAGAACGACGCCCCGTTGACCAAGTCGCAGTCCGTCCTCAAGAAAGCTGCCCGCGACGGCAAGTCCGGTGCCCGCATGTCCGTAGTAGCCGGCGTTATCGCCGCTGCACTGGGCGTCGCATCGCTTGGAACCGCCGCCAACGCCGCTCTTACGCTTCCCGAGGCAAGCCGCGTGGCTGAAGCCCGGACCGCTGCCGAGGCCAGCAACAACAAGGCCGCCGAGGAAGCCGCAGCAGCCAAGAAGGCCGCAGCTGAGAAGGCTGCCGCCGAAAAGGCAGCAGCTGATAAAGCCGCAGCAGAAAAGGCTGCAGCCGACAAAGCCGCCGCCGATAAAGCAGCTGCCGATGCCGCCGCCGCCGCACAGGCAGCAGCCGACCAGGCCGCAGCAGAAAAGGCTGCAGCCGAGAAGGCCGCCGCTGACGCTGCCGCAAAGCAGGCAGCCGACGCCGCTGCTGCCGCCGCCGCCGAAGCTGCAGCCGCCGCAGCTGCACCCAAGGCCGTGGACGACCCCGCTGCTGCCAAGGCCTACGCCGCCAGCATCCTGGGCAGCTACGGCTGGAGCGCCGCTGAAATGACAGCCCTGAACACTCTGTGGGAGAAGGAATCCAACTGGAAGACCACTGCCACCAACGCGTCCAGCGGCGCCTACGGCATTGTCCAGTCCCTGCCTGCGTCCAAGATGGCATCTGCCGGCGCTGACTGGCAGACCAACTACCAGACCCAGATCAAGTGGGGCCTGGACTACATCAAGGAACGCTACGGATCCCCGTCGGCAGCCCTGGCCTTCCACCTGGCCAACAACTGGTACTAAACCAGACGGCTCGATGGCCGCTCCGGTTTCCGCCGTTCGCATCAGTTCCACTGGTGCAAACAGCGGAACCGGGGCGGCTTTTGCCGTTTCACAGCTGCACCCACGGCTTCACAGTAGGGTCACAGCTTCCACTTAAAGCCCTCATAACCGGGTCCTTCATTCTGGATCCATGACCATTACGGATCCCAGAACGGTAGTCCAGCACCGGCAGCCTTTGCTTGCGGACGCCCCTGCGCTGGTCCCCGTCCTGGACCTCACCATCCCCGTCTACAACGACGAAGCCCGGCTCGAGGCAAGCCTCCGCCGGTTGCACAGCCATCTCATGGAGTCGCTGCCGCACGCGTTCCGGATCACCATCGCGGACAACGCCAGCACCGACGCTACGCTCCGGATTGCCGAGCGGCTGGCACGGGAACTCCCTGAACTGTGGGTGGTCCGGTTCCAGGACAGAGGCCGTGGGAATGCGCTCCGCCAGGTCTGGCAAACCTCGCCGTCGCCAATTCTGGCCTACATGGAAGCAGACCTGCCCGCGGACCTATCCGCCCTGGCTCCCCTTCTGGCACCACTGTTCTCCGGACACTCGGACGTAGCTGTCGGCACCCGCCTCGCCCCGGCATCGCACTCAAACCTGAGCCCACTGCGCCAGTTCATTTCGCGCAGCTACAACGCCCTGCTGCGGACCCTCATGGGCGCCCACGTCTCCGATGCCCAGTGCGCTTTCAAAGCCATCCGCGCGGACGCCGCACGCAAGCTCCTCCCCTACATCAAAGACGACCGCTGGTTCTTTGACACGGAACTCATGATCGACGCTGAACTGTGCGGTTTGCGCGTCCATGAAGTCCCCGTTGACTGGACTGACGATCCCAACTCAAGCGTCGACGTCGTACGAACCGCCTTTGCCGATCTGCGGGGCGTGGCGCGGCTGATGCGCGACCTCGCCGGCGGGCGGGTCCCCGTCCGCAAGCTTCGGACGGAACTCGGTGCGGCGGCGGCCACCGGAAGCGGCATTCCCGGCAGGGTGCTTCGGGCCCTGGGGTGGGCTGCGGTCTGCGTCGCGGCTTTCTTGCTGTGGTGCAATCTCCTCGGCGCATTCCCGGCTGCCTTGACCGCGCTGGTCCTGACGGCGTTGGCTGCCCGTGTGGCCGGAGGGTTTCGCACTCTCCTTCACGGGCAGAACTCCGTCCACCGTCCCCACAACAATGAGCTGCCACAGCACTTGCACCTGACGTGACGTGAGGATCTAGCGTTGTACGCATGACGGGAGATACAGGGCGGCAGTGGAGTGTGGGCGAACTCGCCAGGGCCTGCGGCGTCAGCGTGCGGACGCTGCACCACTACGACGGGATCGGCCTGCTCTCCGCCAGCGGCCGCACCGCATCCGGTCACCGGCGCTACGGGGAAGACGACCTTCGCAGGCTGTACCGGATCAGGGCGCTCCACATGCTGGGGATTCCGTTGGCCGCCATCCCGGATGTCCTGGCGGCCTCCGGTGACGATGACCTGCAGTCCATGCGTACCCTCTTGTACGAGCAGCTCCGACAGGTCCAACAACACGCCCGGCACGTCCAGGCCCTGCAAGAGCGGCTCATCACTCTGGTCAGCCGCCTTGATACTCCCTCCATGCCAACGCCTGAACAATTCATGTCGACTTTGGAGATGATCACCGTGTACGAAAAGCACTTCACCGACGAACAACGGCAGCAACTCGCTGACAAGCGCCAGGAACTGGGTGCCGAAAGGGTCGAGGACGCCAAACAGAAATGGGCCGCCCTGGTTGAGCAAGGACTGGCCCATGTTCGTGCCGGGACGCCTGTCACCGACCCTGCCGTGCGGGAATGGGTGGACTCATGGGATGGAATAGGCAACATGTTCCATTCAGCCGAGGACACCAAGGCAGCAGCCCGGGCCGCCTGGCAGGAGAACAGCCAGCAAATCACTGCAGACCTGCCGTGGAGTTCCGAAGACCTGGCAGGACTCATGGGTTACCTGGCAAAGGCGAGGGCGCAGTAAGGACCGGCTACTCTTCCGGTTCCGCCTCCACGGCACCACGGACGGCTGCCACGGACGCTGCAACGTCGCCGGCGTCCGTGGTCCAGTTGCTCACCGAGATCCTGAGGATCTCGCGGCCACGCCAGGAAGATCCGGACATCCACACCGCACCTTCGGCCATGAGCCGCTGCGTGATCCTGTGGGTGCGGTTGTCGCTGCCGAAGCTCACGGAAACCTGGGTGAACACCACATCATTGAGAATTACAACCCCCGGGATCCCAGCGAGACCATCAGCCAAAGCGCGGGCATTGGCCGCGAGCCGCTCCACCATGGCAATCACACCGTTCCGGCCCAATTGCCGCAGGGCCGCCCAGACCGGGATGCCGCGAGCCCGGCGGGACATCTCAGGAACCTTCTCCAACGGATCTCCCAAGCCTGTTTCCGTAGCGATCAGATAGCTGGTGTGGACGCTGAAAGCGCGGCGAAGGGATTCCGGCCTGGAGACGATCGCCAGGCCGCAGTCATAAGGGACGTTCAAGGTTTTATGGGCGTCCGTCGCCCAGGAATCGGCCTCCTCGACGCCGGCCAGCCTGGGCCTCAGGGCCGGACTCACCGCAGCCCACAACCCAAATGCCCCATCAACATGGACCCACGCCCCGCGGTCATGCGCCACGGCGATGGCTTCTTCCATGGGGTCGAAAGCGCCGGAGTGCAGGTTGCCTGCCTGCAGGCAGACCAACGAAGGGCCGGGCTGCTCATCCATGGCTGCTGCCAACGCTTCGGGAATTATCCGGCCTTGCCGGTCCGCGTCAACAGGGACACAGGCGCCCAACCCCAAGTAACGAAGCGCCAGGTCCACTGCGGCATGGCGTTCCCTGCCTGCAAAAGTTGTAATGCGTGGCCCACCGTTCAGTCCCAACGATTCCAGGTCCCAGCCTGCCTCATCCATCAGATACTGGCGACCAGCTGCCAGGCCTACGAAGTTCGCGGTGGTGGCACCGGTGGTGAATCCGACGTCGGCCGTTGCAGGAAGGTGGAGAAGGTCCAGCAGCCAGGCAGCCGCGGATTCCTCAATGGCAGCTGCCGCTGGCGTGGCGAAGCGGAGCCCGGTGTTTTGGTCCCACGCCGAAACGAGCCAATCGGCGGCCATGGCGGCGGGCAAGGTCCCACCCATGACCCATCCGAAGAACCGGCCTGACTGAATGGCCATGAGGCCCGGCTCAGCCAAGGCGGCGAGTTCGTCCACAACCTCGGCGGCATCAGTGGCCTCATCAGGGAGCCGCGGCAGGATGCTTTTGGCCACCTGGTCGGCGTCGGACGAAGGGCGGACAGGGCGGGTAGGCACTGAGGTGAGCCAGGCACCGGCGTGGACCATGGCCCGTTCCAATGCAGCACCGTAAGCCTCCGGCATCGCAGACATGCGCACAGCCTACGCCCGGTTCGCGGGCTGGAACAGTACGGGATGAAAGCTAGAGGGTCAGCGTCAGGAGGTGGCCGCCGTCGGCGTTCTTCACAGCCGTGACCGTCACGGCTGAGTAGTCCGCGATCTGCCACATGCCCTCCTCAAGGTGGACACCGGCGTCGCCCACCACAACCGTCCGCATGCCTGCAGCGCGCGCCGCAGCTACGCCTGCCGGCGCATCTTCGAAAACCACGACGTCGGCAGGATCGGCTCCCAGCAACCCCGCCGCTTTGAGGTATCCCTCCGGATGCGGCTTGCCCCGGGTGACGGACTCGGCTGTGACGGTGGTGGACGGCATGGTCAGCCCGGCGGCCTGCATGCGGATCTCTGCCAGGATGCGGTCTGCGGAGGTAACCAAAGCAATGGCCTCATCAGGCAGCCCCGCCAACAGGGCTTCGGCGCCGGGAAGCGCGATGACGCCATCCGTCCGTGAGCGCTCCATCTCACCGAGCTCGGCGGTCAGAGCTTCCAGATCAGCGCCCGCCGGCGCATAACGGCGAACGGTATCGCCGGCCTGGACGCCGTGGGAAGTGCGGAGGATTTCGTTGTAATCCAAACCGTAGCGTTCGGCGAACTCCAGCCACACCTGTTCCACGATGGCCGTGGAATCGACCAGGGTGCCGTCCATGTCGAAGAGGACGGCACGGACGGTGAGTACTGGCGGTTCGATGGAAGCTTGGGCGGCAGGATGGCTCATGGTTCCATCCTGCCGCACCCGCGGGATGTGGTGCAGCTGTGTGACTCAGCCGTTGGGACGCTGAGGCAAGTACTGCAGCGCCCACTTGTTGCCGTCCGGGTCCGCGAAGTACACGAAGTGGCCCCAATCCTGGATGTCGACGTCACTGACGTCCACGCCGTTGGCCTTGAGCTGCTCGTGCGCTCTGTTGATGTCGCTGACCACCACCTGCAGGTTCGGGGCAGTGCCTGGAGGGGCATCGCTGAGCCCTTCACCAATGGCGATGGAGCAGGCGGAACCAGGCGGAGTCAGTTGCACGAAGCGGATGCCGTCCATGGGACGCTCGTCAAAGTCGGCGTTGAAACCGACCTTGTTGACGTAGAAATCCTTCGCGCGGTCAACGTCGGACACAGGGACAAATACCAGTTCAAGTTTCCAGTCCATTCGCCACAGGCTAACGGGGCGGACCGGAAACCGGTAGGGGCAATCGTTCCGCGCGGTCCTGAACGTTCCTTCCCGGTTGCTTCCGGCTTTCACCCGTCCAGCCGGCGCGGTTCCGCCGAGTAGCCGGTATTCCGGCCCAATGGCAGAGGTCCACGCACAACAAAGTGGGAAGGAACGTCGTGAAGGGGGTTTCCCTTTAGCCTGCCACGCCGTAGAGGCGGTCGCCGGCGTCGCCCAGGCCGGGAACGATGTAGGACTTTTCGTTGAGTTTCTCGTCGATCGAGGCCAGCACAATGTTCACGTTGGCGTCCGAAAGCTCTTCTTCCAGCTTGGCCAGTCCTTCCGGAGCAGCCAGCAGGCAGATGCAGGTGACGTCGGAGGCGCCGCGCTTGAAGAGGAACTTGATGGCCTCGCGCAGGGTGCCGCCGGTGGCGAGCATGGGGTCAAGGACGAAGATCTGGCGGCCGGTGAGGTCCTCGGGGAGGCGCTCGGCGTAGGTGATGATGTCCAGGGTTTCTTCGTCGCGGGCCATGCCCAGGAAGCCGACCTCGGCGGTGGGGACCAGCTTGGTCATGCCCTCCAGCATGCCCAGGCCCGCACGCAGGATGGGGACCACCAGCGGAGTGGGTTTGGTGAAAGCCGTACCGATGGTCTTGGTGACCGGGGTCTCGATCTCGACCGGCTGCGTCTTGACCTCGCGGGTGGCTTCATAAGCCAGGAGGGTGACGAGTTCTTCAGTGAGTTGCCGGAAGACCGGTGAAGGGGTGTTCTTGTCCCGCAGAACGGTGAGCTTGTGAGCGACCAGCGGGTGGTCCACGACGAGTGTGCGCATCCCCCAAAACTATCATTGAGACATGAGCGCCACCGAGCCGTATCACGCAGATCACCTGGCCTGGATGGGCCTTGCCCTGGAGGAAGCACGGCTGGCGTTGAAAACGGACGACGTGCCGATCGGCGCAGTGGTGTTGGGGCCCGACGGCGGCGTGCTGGGTTCCGGACGCAACGAACGGGAAGCGCATGGGGATCCAACCGCCCATGCGGAGGTGGTGGCGATCCGCCAGGCGGCCGCCTCACTGCGGCAACGTGCCCTGGATTCAGGCTCGGACGACGACGGTTGGCGGCTCGAGGACTGCACGTTGGTGGTCACTCTGGAGCCGTGCGCCATGTGTGCCGGGGCGATTGTCCTGGCCCGTATTCCCCGCGTCGTTTTTGGCGCGTGGGACGAGAAAGCGGGAGCGGTGGGATCTGTATTCGATATCCTCCGCGAGCGCCGTCTCAATCACTGGGTGGAGGTTTACGCAGGGGTCAGGGAGGACGAGTGCTCAGCGCTCCTGAAGGACTTCTTCGCCTCGCACCGCGCCCCGGCAGTGGAGCACCGCCCAGCCTGATCCCTTCCTTCATGGGAGCAAGCCATGACAGTTTCTTTCAATCACACCATCGTCCATGCCAGGAACAACCAGGCTTCAGCGGAGTTTATGGCCCGTATTTTTGGGCTTCCCGCGCCGCAGGCCATGTGGTCGTTCGTCACCGTTTCCCTCGATAACGGCGTCACGCTGGACTTCATGGAGGCCCCGGGCGAAATCGCCCCGCAGCACTACGCCTTCCTGGTCAGCGAAGAGGAATTCGACCAGATCTTCCTTAGGATCACCGCCGGGCAGGTGCCCTATTGGGCCGATCCTGCCCGCTCCCGGGCACAGCAGATCAACCATAACGACGGTGGCCGTGGCATTTACTTCGCCGATCCCGACGGACATTTCCTGGAGGCCATCACCAGACCATACGGTTCGGGCTGACGGGGTTCGTCCCTGGCGTCAGCGTCCGGCCGCCTCGTCCAATGCGTCAATCCGGATTTGGCGTGATGCCGGTGAATCCAGGCTGAACGACCGGAAGTCACCGAGCTCGTCCCGGATCCACGCCTCAATCTCGGCGATCCGTGTGGTGACCGCTGACGTGGGCTTGGCAAATGTCCAGGCAACGATCCGCTCCTTGCCGGGGTCGTACTGCCATAGCCCGATGATCCTTCCCCGGTCCAGGATCGGATGGTCCGGCAGGTCGGCCTGAAGTGCCAGCGTGGTGTCCAGGACCTTCTTCCCCTTGTCCTCATCAGCAAACATATCCGCCGAATTGCGCCTGTGGAGGACCAGTGAATCCGTGCCTGCCAACAGCTGGATCTGCTCGTCACCGGGCTCTTGGAAGTCCGCCAAACGTTCGACGTCGGCGGGCAGCATCCAGAGCACGTCGCCACTGGCCGTGGGCACCTCCACGGCGCCCAGGGTGGCGAGCGCTGCCTGGCTTTGGGCCACGGTGAATGCGGTGAACCACTGGGTCTGCTTGAGCGTTGCTCCCCCAGTCCAGCGCAAGTAGCGTTCCAGCAGCAGCCGGCGGGCGCCGTCGTCGTCGAGGCCGCTGGGCGCAAGGTCCCAAGCGGTGTAGGCGTAACGCTGCTGGTCGAGGCGGCCGTTGACCGGGACGCGGCGAATGCGGCCGTCCGCCTGGAGCAGTCCCAAGGCCGTCGGAAGCGTAGTGGAAGCGCCCTTCTTCTTGCCTTCCTCACCCAAGCTGCGGACCGAATCGCCCAGCACGTCCCGGAGTTGTTTGGGGTCCATGGGGCCGCCGGCTTCCTTGAGTGCGTGCTCCACCTCGTCCTCAAGGAGGGTGATCTCGCCGCGTTCCACGCCGAGCCTCGCCAGGACTTTGAAGGGGGCAATCGCTGCGTCGCGGCCTATCTGGAGGGCCCATGCATAGTCGGCCTGGCCCAGGACATAGGTGCAGCCGCGGGCGGTGGGGAGTTCGTGGATTCTGAGGGCTTTGGCGTCGCTGTCCGCTTGTTCGCGGCTGATTCCTGCCCGGGCGAAGAGCGTGAGATAAGGGTTGGCGCCACCTACCGAGCGGGCCCACCCTGCGTGGTCCAGGACTTCCGCTGATGTCTTGCCGGTCAGTGAGCCGTCGAGGCCTTGCTTGTGCCACGCCCAGGCCCTGAGACGTTCGGGGGTCAGAATGGCGGATGCCGGTGCGGTGCTGGTCATGGCCCCATTCTGCACCCGGTTATCCCGGCAGGCCGGTCATTGCTTTCAGAACAATGCCCGCTGTGGTCTCCCAGCCGGGGAGGTGTTCGCGGGCTTGGAGGGCGTTGCTGCGCCAGCGCTTTTGGAGTGCCGCGTCCGTGAGCCAGCTTCGGATAACTTCCGCGAGTGCTTCCGCGGGATCCCACACCGCGCCCGGGTCACTTTCGCCCAGGGCTTCTACCGCGCCGGTCCCCTGCCGGACGATCACCGGAACTCCGTGAGCCAACGACTCCCCTACCACCAGACCATAGGCCTCCGATGTGGAAATCAGGACGCTGAGGTTTGCTGTGTGCCACTGCTCTTCCAGAGCATCGCCGGTCAGCTCGCCAGTGACGCTGATGCGGTTCTGGAGGCCGTGACGTTCGACGGCGGCCCTCACCTCGGCCGCGTACGCCGGGTCTGCGTCCATGGTCCCTATCAGGGCAGCAGTCCACGGAAGGTCCCTGACCTGGCTGAGGGCTTCCAGCAAGAGAGTCTGATTCTTGTTCGGCAGGAGGGCCGCGACGGCGAGGATGTGCGGGGGCACTGATCCTTCGGCGATCTGCGCACGATCCACGCCGGGGCGGGCCACGTGGATGGTCAGCGATCCGTGTTTGGCCTTCAATTCAGCTGCGGAGTGGGCGCTCGGGCAGATGACCGCGGTGGCGGACGCCAACGCACTCGCCTCAAGATCCTGATGATCCGCCAATGCCATGTGCGAGATGATCCAGACCTTGGTTCCGGCCTGCACCGCGGCGGCGATTTCTTCCGGCGCCCCGCTCGCCACCAGGCCGTCGGCAATCACGGTAGTGCCGCCGTCGAGCGCTTGCGCCAAACGTTGGCGGTCCGCCGGGCTGCCAACCGGCCAATCGCCGTCGACGGTCAGTGTCTCAACCGTGGCGCCGAGGGCCGTCAGGTGTTCGGCGAGTTTGGCGTTGTATTTGTTGCCGCCGGAGCCGTGCCTGACGTTCCCCGGGACCAGGAAGCGGATGTGCACTTACTTGGCCGGAAGCTCCAGCGAATAGCCCGCCCAGGCGTCGGGGTTTTCGCGAAGGACGACGTCGATGCCGGCGAGGGCGGGGCCGTCTTCGGTGTCCTGGATCCGGGTGGCCATGGCGTCTGCGATGTGCTTTGCGAGTGCCTCTGTGGTGGAGAGTTTGCCCTTGAAAGCGGGGTGTTCGTCGAGGTTCTTGTAGTTCAGGTCCTCGAGGATTTCCTCGAGGATGCCGCCGGCGGCTCCGATGTCGAGGACGATTGCGTCGTCGTTGAGATTCTGGCGACGGAAGCTGACTTCGGCAACGAACGTTGCACCGTGGAGGCCCTGCGCGGGGCCGAAGGCTTCACGGGGAAGGCTGTGGGCGATCATGAAATGGCGTCGGACGGTCAGGCTGAACATGTCTTAATCCTCCGGGTTTGGGTACGCGACCACATGGCAGAAACCGCCGGGCCGTTCGAATAGGTTGACGAGTGTAGTGGGCAGGTTTTGGAACTGGCATTCGCTGGTCAGAAACGTGTCGAACAGCGGATCTTTGAGCTGGTTTACTGCTTCCTGCAGCCGCTGGGCGTTGGTACGCCGGTGCCTCCTGGGCAGCGCAACGGCGCCCACCTGGCTGGAGCGGATGTTCAGCCGGCGGGCGTGGAAGTCCTCGCCAAGGGGCAGGGTGACTTCCTTGTCCGCGAACCAGGAAAGCTCGATGACGTCCGAATCATCACCGGCCAGTTGCAGGCTCAGCTTCAGGCCGTCGTTGGAGGCGGAGCAGTGGAAGACGATGTCGTTGTCGTTTGCCGCGTCGTCGGGTTCGGCGAATTCGATGCCTAGCTTTTCGGCGAGTTGCCGCTTCTCCGGGTCGGCATCCACCAATTGGAGCCGCCCGAGCGGGTACTTCCGCAGGAGCGTCGCCAGGACGCCGCCCACCAGTCCACCACCGACGACGGCGACCCGGTCTCCCAGCCTCGGTCCGGCTTCCCAGAGGGCATTGATGGCTACCTCGACGATGCCCGTAAGTACGGCGCGGCGGGCCGGGACGTCCTCCGGGATTGCGGTGAGCTGGCTCGTGGGGAGCACGTAAAAGTCCTGGTGCGGGTGGAGGCTGAAGACCGTTTTCCCGCGCCATTCGTCCGGGCCATCTTCGACAGTGCCGACGCTCAGGTATCCGTACTTCACCGGGCCGGGGAAGCCCCCTTCCTGGTGCGGGGCCTGCATCAGATCGGCAACCCGCTCCGGGACACGGCCTTCATGGACCACACGTTCGGTTCCGCGGCTGACGCCGGAGTAGAGGGTCCTGACCAGTGCTTCATCTTCTTGCAGTGGCGGCAGGGATTCAGGGCGCAGTTCGCCATCGCCTGACTTGGTGACCCAGTAGGCGTGGGCTTCGTGCACGTGATCGCGAGGAATAGTCATGATGCTTACGAATCTATCCGTGGGTCGCTTCGGATGGAAGTTGGCCCCGTTTCGTGGTGGGCTTTGGGCGGTTGTGCCCGCGGCTCCGAGCGGGCACGTTTTGGGGAACCGGGCCCAACTCCGGTACCCTATTTCAGTTGGTGACGTGTCCGAGCGGCCGAAGGTGCAACACTCGAAATGTTGTTTGGTGTAAAAGCCAACGTGGGTTCAAATCCCACCGTCACCGCCAATGAGAACCCCCGGGAAACCGGGGGTTTTCTGCATTCTCAGCGCCTTTGTGGTGTATTTTTTCGAGCAGTGGTCATCCACCAATAGGCCGTTTCGGAAAGGCCACCGCCGCCATCCAAATAGGGGGAATCCACATGCGTCGACGCATCGTGTTGGCCTCATTGGCCGTCATCTGCGCGGGAATGGCAACATCCTGCGCCGGCTCTGCTCCTCTTCAGTTGGATGCCGGCACAACCACGGTCGAGTACAGCTTCCGTGACAGCTCCGTCCCGCCTCAGTACCACCGCAGCTACGTGATCAAAGCTTCGAAAAACGACGCCTCCATCACCGTTGACTCATATGGCGACGTGCTGGCCCAGGAAACAATTGTCATGCCGGCCGATACGTGGACCAAGGTCTTGGAGTCGGCAAAAACCTTGCCCGCCCGTGCCGGCAAGATCAGCGAACCCAAGCCCGGTTGCACGGGAGGCACGGGTTCGAAGATCACCATCCGGGATGGCGGTGCGGAGCGCTACTCCAAGTCGGCTGAAAACTGCGGTGGCCGATCCGACCAACCTCTGACCGAGACCGCGGGCCCCCTTGAAGCCCTGTTCGACATGGACGAACTGCTGAAAACCGGCAAATAACGCGTCGAGGGGCAAGGTTTCGGCACTTTCGCGAAGGCAAAGAGCCGGGATCTAACCCTTCGCCGCAGCCAGGAGTAGATTTAGGCCGGATGCCGCATGGCACCCTCGGAACCATCACGGACCGTGGAGGCGGCAATGGCCAGGTCGGCACAACAAACAGGCAAAAGCACCGACTACGAATTCGTCACCGTCTGGCGCGTGGCGGGGACGCGTGAGGAAGTGGTTGATGTCCTGGGAGATGCCGGGACACTGAAACAGTGGTGGCCATCGGTCTACCTGGACGTTACGAGAGTATCCCCGGGCGGCCCCGAGAGAGTGGGCGCTTCTTTCGATCTCCACACCAAAGGCTGGCTCCCCTACACCTTGCGCTGGCGGCTCACTGTCACGGAACCGGTGACCCTGGATGGCTTCGCACTCACAGCCAAAGGCGACCTCAACGGTACGGGACGCTGGACTTTCACAACGGATGGCCCCGAAACAGTCATCACCTACGACTGGCGGGTCAACACCGCCAAACCTCTCCTGCGCAGACTGAGTTGGCTCCTCAAACCAGCGTTCTCGGCGAACCACCACTGGGCCATGGCCCAAGGTGAGGAAAGCCTTAAACTTGAGCTCCGCCGTCGTAGGTCCGGTTCGGCGGGCAGCGTACCGGCGCCGCCGGGTCCAACCTTCACTGCGCGGCGCAAACTTACGCAGGAAGGACGCTGAACATGCCGGAGGCCTCCAAGAACAGTGTCCTGTGGCTCCCGGAACCGGAGGAACAGGACTACCCGGCCGCAGCGGACTACTTGTCCTTTCTGGGTTCCGACCATGCCGTGAACCAACTGGTGAAGGCCCTGCGAAACGCCAGGATTGTCCATAGGAAAGCAAAAGACATCCTCCGCGCATCCCGGCTGGCCCTGCTTCCGGAGGACAACGCACACGTGGCGTCTGACCTGCGCAAGATCAGGAGCGGCAAACGGCTTTCACCTGTGCTCGTGGTGCGCGGGGACCTGGCCCGTGGAATCCCGGCCCAGGTAGTCGATGGGTACCACCGCGTCTGCGCCAGCTACTACACGGACGAGAACACCGATATCCCGCTCAAATTGGCGGACCTCCCGCCCGGGCAAAGCAGGTGACCTTCCTTCAGCTCTCCCTGATCTCGGCAGTGGCCCTCCTGGGGCCACTGCTTGCGTTGCCCCGGAAATGGCATCTGCCCGTTGTCCTGGGCCAACTGCTGGCCGGCATCGTGATTGGCCGGACGGGACTCCATGCGGTGGACCCTGGGGACCCTGCCTTTACTTTGATGGCCGATGTCGGCTTCGCGCTGATCATGTTCGTTGCAGGCACGCACGTCCCAGTGCGGGACAAAGCGATCCGGGCAGCCCTGGGAGGCGGCGCAGCCCGGGCCGGGGCCGCGGCGGTACTGGCCGTCGGGACGGGTTTGGGGATTGCTGCCGTTTTCGGGACAGGCCACGCGCCCATGTACATCGTGCTGCTGGCCTCGTCGTCGGCTGCCTTGGTGCTGCCGATCGTCGATTCCTTGGGACTGCGCGGATCCAAGGTACTGACCATGACCGCCCAGGTAGCGATAGCCGACATAGCCTGCATCGTGGCACTCCCGCTGGCGGTTGATCCGCCCAACGCGGGCCGCGCAGCTCTGGGGGCGGCCGCGGTAGCGGTCAGCGCGGTGCTTCTGTTCTTCATCCTCCGGGCCTTGGAACGCCGCGGCACACGCGGCCGCCTGCACGACGTTTCCGAAGACAGGAAGTTCGCGCTGGAATTACGGATCCAACTGGCCTTGTTGTTTGCCTTGGCAGGTTTGGCCGTTCTGGGGCACGTCTCCGTGATGCTGGCCGGGTTCTCCTTTGGCCTTGTCGTGGCAGCTGTGGGTGAACCCCGGCGGCTCGCCCATCAGCTTTTCGCGGTGAGTGACGGTTTCCTGGGACCGGTCTTCTTCGTCTGGCTCGGCGCTTCCTTGAACCTGAACGACCTCGGATCGAACCCCCAAATGATTCTCCTGGGCCTCTGCCTTGGCGCGGGTACCCTCTTGGTTCACGCCGCCATGCGTGTCCTCGGCCAGCCCCTGCCGCTGGCCGTCCTCTCGGCATCCCAACTGGGCGTGCCCGTGGCCGCCGTGACCATCGGCGAACAATTGCACCTGCTCCAACCCGGCGAAGGCGCGGCGATGGTCTTAGGTGCTCTCATCACCATTGCAGCCAGCGCCATCGCGGGGCGGACCGCCGCGGCCACACAAGAGGCCGCGGCGAACCCATCCGGGGCCAGACCTGCACCGAACTCCCGATAGAATCAAGACGCCGACGAACAGCCAACGCAAGAAGAAAGGGAGGACCCGTGCGCACTTCACAGCCCCGGGCACCCTTCCATGCCTTGCGGTCAGGAGCCATCGCGCTGGTCATTGTCGTTCTGGCCGCCGGAGCGCACGTGATCGGCGGCGGATCGCTACCCATGGCACCAGTCCTTTTGGCGCTCGTCGCGCTGACGGCGCTGGCAACCACGTTGGCAACCCGGTTCAAGCTGAACGCCGTCACCATGGCAGCGCTCCTGGGCTCGGGACAATTGGCACTCCACGAGGCCTTCACTGCCTTGGGGCCGGTTGCCGCCGGCACGCAGGGAACCGCCCACCACCTGGGCAGCGAACCGTTGAACCCTGCGCTGAACACCGTCAGTGAACACACTCACCAGCTTGGCACCACCTTTGGGGCCCTGATGCTGATCGCCCACGTCGTAGCCACCCTGGGGTCGGCCCTCGTCCTGGCCAAGGGCGAGGATGCGCTGTGGCAGCTTGCCGCGTGGCTCCGACCATTGGTTTCCCTTCCAACGCTTCTGTTCAGGCCCGACGCCGGCGCGTCACCTGTCGCAGTTGGCGCACCCGAGGTTTTCATCCCCCGCCCCTGGCGGAACCTGAGGCAAGACAGCCGCCGCGGCCCGCCCGCCGTCGTCGTACTTAGCTAGTTCCGCCCGGCACCAAAGCTGCAAAGCCAGTAATAGCCTTTGCAAGGTGACGGGCTCCCAAACCCGTACCCCAGCGCCCCTCATTTTGGCGCCCCGAAAGGCAACCCCATGAACAAGTCCTCGCTCCGTCGTACCCTGTCCGCTACCGCCGTTGCTGGCGGAACCGCTGCCCTGATGATGGCCGGGATCGCAGGCGCATCGGCCCACGTCGGCGTAGATCCGAACAAGACCGCAGCAAACTCCTACGCACTGTTGACGTTCAGCGTCCCCCACGGCTGCGGCACGTCCGGCACCACCAAGATTGCCATCAGCCTCCCCGAGGAACTGACCGACGCAACCCCCACCGTGAACCCGAACTGGAACGTGGAGAAGGTGACAGAAAACCTGGCTGAGCCCAAGAAGCTGGACGATGGCACGTCCATCACCAAGCGGACCAGCCAGATCGTTTACACGGCCAAGGCGCCACTGGATCCGCACATGCGCGATGCCCTGGTCCTCTCGGTCAAACTGCCGGACGCAGCGGGCAAGACCATCTACTTCCCCACGTACCAGACCTGCGAAACAGGCAAGACGGACTGGATCGAGATCCCCAAGGACGGCCAGAGCGAGGATGACCTGAAGTCGCCCGCACCGGCCATCGCCATCACCCCGGCGGATGCTGCGGGAGACCACCACGCTGCCGCCAGCGTGTCCACCGAGCAAGCCTCCTCGGTAAACGACGACGGGTCACAGGCCCGGAGCTGGGCCGGCCTGATCGCCGGCATCGCGGGCCTTGGGCTCGGCGGCGCGGCGTTCTTCCGCAGCCGCTCGGCCAAGCCCGCCGCCGTGAAGGCAGACGCCAAGTAATCAGCGCAGGTGGCGCCCGGAAGATCACGATCCGGGCGCCAATCCGCGCTGTAACCCGTGGCTGAATTGACTAGTGCCACCCCCGAAGCAAGGCTGGTGCCCATGTGGACTCAGCGCATCAAAACCGGTCTTGTGACGACGACGGCGGCCGCCTCGCTGCTGCTTCTTGCGGCTTGTGGACCAAGCCCCAGCCCGGCGGAATCGAGCAGTGCCCCGCCAAGTTCTTCCACTCCCTCGGCATCGTCAACATCGGCCTCCCCCTCGGCGACGGCCACCACGACGCCCTCGCAGTCCCCCACTCCCACAACCACCTCCGCGCCACCGGCAGCTGTTGGCCAGTGCAAGGCGTCGAGCCTGACCGCTGCCACCGATTCCACTGGTGGCGGAGCAGCCGGCAGTGTCTACGAGAAGCTGATCCTGACCAACTCCGGAACGGCCCCGTGCATTGTTGAGGGTTTCGCCGGGGTGTCCCTGACGGCAGATGCCAACGGTGAACCGATCGGTGAACCGGCGACCCGTGAAACCACCACCCCGGTCACCAAGATTGAGCTTGCCCCGGGCAAGTCCGCGTGGGCTGAGATCCGGTACACGCAGGCAGGCAATTACGGCGACTGCACCAAGGTCCCCGCGGCCGGGCTTCGCATCTACCCGCCAAATGACACTGCCTCACTGTTCGTCGCCGAACAGCACGATGCGTGCAGCAACGCCGGCATCAAGCTGCTGACCATCACTGCATTCCAGGCTGTTTGACCAGTCCCCCACGGTTCCGTCTTATTCTGTCGGAGCCGTGGGGCATGATGGATGAATGCAGGAGCCGCAGACGTCCGTTGGCGCCATCAGCCGTTTCAGCCAGGCAACCAGGGAATGGTTCCTCGGCGCTTTTTCCGAGCCCACGCCTGCTCAGGACGGCGCTTGGAACGCGATCTCCTCGGGTTCCCATGCCCTGGTCGTAGCGCCTACGGGGTCCGGCAAAACACTGGCTGCCTTCCTTTGGGCTTTGGACAGGCTGCACTCCACGCCCCGTGACACGTTGCCGGGGCTTGAGACCCTGCCAGCGAACGGCAAGGGACGAGCAAAGCGCCCCAAAACCAAAACACGCGTCCTCTATATCTCACCGCTCAAAGCATTGGGTGTGGACGTTGAACGAAACCTCAGGTCACCGCTGATCGGGATC
Source organism: Paenarthrobacter histidinolovorans (assembly GCF_014647595.1). Taxonomy (GTDB): domain Bacteria; phylum Actinomycetota; class Actinomycetes; order Actinomycetales; family Micrococcaceae; genus Arthrobacter; species Arthrobacter histidinolovorans. The sequence continues at coordinate 115,943 of NZ_BMPM01000006.1, forward strand.
ACCCAGACAGCCAAGCGTTTGGGCTTGCCGGCACCTTTGGTGACTGTCGGAGTCCGTTCGGGAGATACGACGGCGGCGGATCGCCGAACGCTGTTGACCAACCCGCCCGATATCCTCATCACCACCCCGGAATCCTTGTTCCTTATGCTGACGTCCCGTGCGCGGGAAACCCTCAGCGAAGTGGACACCATCATCATCGACGAAGTGCACGCCGTTGCGGGCACCAAGCGTGGTGCGCACTTGGCCGTCTCCCTTGAGCGCTTGGATGCGCTCCTGCCGAAACCTGCCCAGCGGATCGGACTCTCGGCCACGGTCCAGCCCCGCGAGTTGGTGGCCCAGTTCCTCGCGGGTCAAGCTCCCGTCGAAATCGTCGCTCCACCGTCCAAGAAGAACTGGAACCTCACGGTCACGGTACCTGTGGAGGACATGTCAGACCTGCAGGGTGCGGCAGGGGCCTTCGATTCCGGCCCGGCGTCCGGGCTGCAACCACAGGCGTCCATCTGGCCGCATGTGGAGGAGCAGATCGTGGATCTGGTTCTGTCCAAGCAGTCCACCATTGTCTTTGCGAACTCGCGGCGCCTTTCGGAGCGCCTGACCGCCCGCTTGAACGAGATCTATGCCGAGCGTCAATTGATGGCAGCGGGCGGCGGGGAGTGGGCAGCCCCCGAATCGAACGTGGGCGATCCCACCCCGGCCCTTCCCTCCTCCACAGCAACGCCCGCGCACATGATGGCCCAAGCCGGCAGTACCACCGGCGCAGATCCTGTGCTTGCCCGAGCGCACCACGGATCGGTGTCCAAAGACCAGCGCGCCATGATCGAAGACGACCTCAAATCCGGCAGGCTGCGTTGCGTCGTTGCCACGTCCTCCTTGGAACTGGGCATCGACATGGGCGCCGTGGACCTGGTGATCCAGGTGGAGTCGCCGCCTTCAGTAGCCAGCGGTCTGCAGCGCGTGGGACGTGCCGGACACCAAGTGGGCGAGATCTCCGAGGGCGTGCTGTTCCCCAAGCACCGGGCTGACCTCCTGCACACCAGCGTCACCGTTGAGCGAATGCTCAGTGGCCAGATCGAGCGGCTGAGCATACCCACCAACCCGCTGGACATCCTGGCCCAGCAGACGGTCGCGGCCACGGCGTTGGGAAGTATCGACGTCGAGGAGTGGTTCAGTACGGTGCGTCGATCGGCTCCGTTCGCGAGCCTTCCCCGCTCTGCGTTCGAGGCCACCCTGGACCTGTTGGCTGGACGATACCCCTCCGATGAATTCGCTGAACTCCGTCCACGCATCATTTGGGACCGGCACGCAGGCACCATCGAAGGCAGGCCGGGTGCGCAACGGCTGGCGGTCACTTCCGGCGGCACCATCCCGGACCGTGGTTTGTTCGGCGTCTACATCATCGGCACCGAAGTTGAAGGCTCGTCCTCCCCGGCCAGTTCGGACGGCAGTGAACCAACAGCCTCTGCCCGCGCCGCGAAGGGCGGACGCCGGGTGGGCGAGCTCGACGAAGAAATGGTCTACGAGTCCCGGGTGGGCGACGTCTTTGCCCTCGGAGCCACCAGCTGGAAAATCGAGGACATCACCCACGATCGCGTGTTGGTCTCCCCCGCTTTCGGCCAGCCCGGCAAACTCCCGTTCTGGAAGGGTGATTCCCTGGGACGTCCTGTTGATCTTGGCAGGGCGTTGGGGGCCTTCATCCGGGAACTCTCCGCTGCGGATGAAGCTCCCGCCATGGAACGCTGCCAAGCCAGCGGCCTGGACGCCTTCGCCGCAAGCAACCTGATCCAATACCTCAGGGAACAAAAGGAAGCCACCGAGATTGTCCCCAGTGACCGGACCTTGGTGGTGGAGCGTTTCCACGACGAACTCGGCGACTGGCGGGTAGTCCTCCACAGTCCCTTCGGCATGCCGGTCCATGCTCCGTGGGCACTCGCCGTCGGGCAACGCCTGCAGCAACGCTACGGTCTGGACGGTTCAGCCATGGCCGCTGACGACGGGATTGTGCTGCGCGTACCCATGATGGAGGACGAACCACCCGGAGCTGAGCTGTTCCTCTTCGACCCCGAAGAACTCGAACAGATTGTCACGGCAGAGGTCGGCGGCAGCGCACTGTTCGCTTCCAGGTTCCGCGAATGCGCAGCCAGGGCCCTGCTCCTCCCGCGGCAGAATCCTGCAAAACGGCAACCCCTGTGGCAACAACGCCAGCGTTCGGCGCAGCTGCTGGATGTCGCCAAAAAGTACCCTTCCTTCCCCATCGTGCTCGAAGCCGTCCGGGAGTGCCTTCAAGATGTTTACGATCTCCCCGCGCTGAAGGACATCGCCGCGTCCGTGGAGCGCCGTGAGCTCCGGATTGTGGAAACCACCACCCAGCAGCCCTCGCCCTTCGCCAAGTCCTTACTGTTCGGTTACGTGGCCCAGTTCCTGTATGAGGGCGACTCGCCCCTGGCCGAACGCCGCGCAGCTGCCCTGGCCCTGGACTCCACACTGCTCAACGAACTCCTGGGCAGGGTGGAACTTCGCGAGCTTCTGGACGCAGCCGTCATCGACTCCACCGAAATGGAGTTGCAGCGGCTCGCGCCGGACCGCCGGGTGCGTGGGATGGAAGGCATCGCTGATCTTCTGCGTCTACTCGGCCCGCTCAGCGTCGACGAGGTAGCCGAACGGCTTCAAGGGATGGAACAGCCGGAGCCTGCCCTGCAGCCCGAAACGCTGGACCAGCCACTGGACCCTGAGGATCCGGACCACGTGGAGGAAAGGCCTCCGGCCGCGCCGCACGGCACAGAGTCCGACGCCGAATCACACCTTGCTGCACTGCAGAAAGCCAACCGCGCACTCAAAGTGACAATCGGCGGCGTCGAGCGTTTTGCTGCCATTGAAGACGCGGCGCGGCTCCGCGATGCCATCGGTGTTCCGCTGCCAATGGGAGTACCGCTTGCTTTCATTGAGCCCGTCCATGATCCCCTGGGTGACCTCGTTTCCCGGTACGCCCGGACCCATGGACCGTTTACCGCGGCCGAGGCGGCAACCCGTTTGGGACTCGGCGTGGCTGTGGTCAATACGGCCCTGAAGCGACTGGCCGGAGACGGCCGCGTGGTGGAAGGAGAGTTCCGCCCCCACGCTGTGGCTGAGCAGCCCACAGAAGCGGTTGAACCGGAACTCATGAGCCTGGACGCCCCGCCGTCCAGCGAGTGGTGCGATGCCGAGGTTTTGCGGAAGCTCCGGCGTCGTTCGCTTGCCGCGCTTCGGGCAGAAGTGGAGCCCGTCGATACTGCCGCTTATGGCAGGTTCCTCCCCGCCTGGCAAAACGTGACCGCGCCGGGTAAGCCCAGAAGCCAAGCACTGCGGGGACTCGATGGCATCATCACGGCAGTGGACCAACTGTCCGGAGTTCCCATCCCGGCCTCCGCGTGGGAACCACTGGTGCTCGCAAGCCGTGTGGCGGACTACAAGCCAGCAATGTTGGACGAACTCATGGCTGCCGGCGAACTCCTTTGGTCCGGGGCCGGGTCCTTACCCGGCAACGACGGCTGGATCAGCCTGCACGTGGCCGATTCCGCCGAACTGACTCTCAACCCGGATCCGGAGTTCGAACCCGGCGATGCCCAGCAGAGGCTCCTCGAGCACTTCAGCGCAGGGGGTGGCTATTTCTTCCGGCAACTTACGGAAGTGGCAGGCGGCATGGACGCGGTCCTCAGCGACGACGCCGTCGTCACCGCATTGTGGGATCTGGTGTGGGCCGGACGCGTCACCGGCGATACCTTCGCCCCCGTCCGGGCCATGATCTCGGGCGGCAAGACAGCCCACCGGCAGGTTGCCAAGGCCCCCAGGGCCAGGGCTCCGCGGATGAGCAGGCTCGGCCGCTCGCATGGAACCGGCTTGCTGGGATCGCCTGGCCTCACCGGCGGGCGGTACGGCTCGGTGGGCGGCGGCATTGCACCGGCGCCGCCGTCGGCAGTAGGCCGCTGGTCTGCTTTGCCTGCGCCCGAACTGGACCCCACCATCCATGCCCGGGGCACGGCTGAGCTTCTGCTGGACCGCTACGGTGTGGTGACCCGCGGTTCGGTCATGGCGGAGAACATCATCGGCGGCTTCGGCCTCATGTACAAAGTCCTGGCCCGGCTCGAAGAAGCCGGTCGATGCCGCCGCGGCTACTTCATCGAGCACCTTGGGGCGGCCCAGTTCGCCGTCCCGGCAACAGTGGACCGACTGAGATCCTTCACCGAAGACGCCCGCATCGCCAAGGCGGAACCCGTCGCGCTTGCACTCGCCGCCACGGATCCGGCCAACCCGTACGGCGCGGCGCTGCCCTGGCCTGCGCTGTCCGTCGACGCCGGTTCCGGTCACCGACCGGGGCGCAAAGCCGGAGCGTTGGTGGTGATGGTCGACGGCGCACTGGTCCTTTACGTCGAACGCGGCGGTAAGACGCTGCTTACCTTCAACCAGGACGACGCCACACTGACAGTAGCGGCGCAGGCGCTGGTGGACGTGGTGCGTCGCGGAGCCGTAGACAAGCTCTTCATGGAGAAGGTCAACGGCCACGATCTCCTGGAAACTCCCATCGCCGTTGCCCTCGCGGCCGCGGGGGCCTACTCCACTCCGAAAGGACTAAGAATCCGTGCCTGAAGGCGATTCCATCTGGCGGGCAGCTCATCGCCTGAACGAGGCCTTGGCGGGGCAGGTCATCACAGCTTCCGACTTCCGCGTCCCTCGTTTCGCCACCCTCAACCTGGCCGGTTGGACCATGACCGAGGTGGTCCCCAAGGGCAAGCACTTGCTCATGCGCCTGGCCGGCCCTGTTGACGAAGATCCAGGTGCCAGCAGGAAACCCCGGGCACTGACCATCCACTCCCACCTCAAAATGGAGGGCAACTGGATGATCTATCCGCCAGGTGGTCGTTGGACCAAACCCGGCCACACGGCAAGGTGCGTGCTCCGCACATCCGTAGCCGACGCCGTCGGATTCTCGCTGGGCATTCTCGAGGTAGTGCCCACAGCGGAGGAAGCGAAGATCGTGGGACATCTGGGGCCGGACCTCCTGGGGCCCGATTGGGACGAAGAGGAAGCCCTGCGCAGGCTCAGGGCCGAGCCTGACGTCACCGTCGGTTTCGCCCTGTTGGACCAGCGGAAACTGGCAGGTATCGGCAACATCTATCGCTGTGAAGCCTGCTACCTTTCGGGCATCCATCCGGCCCTGCCAGTCGGCGAAGTCCCGGATCTGGCCAAGACGGTCAACGATGCCAAACGCCTTCTCGGCGAGAACCTTGGGCCTGGCCGCCGGTCTACCCTGGGCCCACGCGCCTTGCGTCCCGGTTACTGGGTTTATGGCCGTGAACGCCAACCCTGCAGGCGCTGCGGCGCCACGATCCGTCGAGGCCTGCTGGCAGGACCGGACGGGACCGAGGAACGCGACATCTACTTTTGCCCGCGCTGCCAGCCGGCTCCCTAGGGCGCGTCTCCTAAGTTTTCAGCCAGATGCTGATCGCCCGGCGGACTGCTCCTCCGCGATGGGTGGGGGCGGGTTTCGTCGTTTCCGATGGCCGATTTGATCGGACGGTTCCGGGATGACGGCCACAATGCCGCCGTCGCGCCGGTGACTCCTGACTGCCCTGGATGAGTATGCCTTGTCACCACGGCCCGGATTCGCTATTGACTCCAGTCGGGCACTAACTTAGCCTGAAGCGCATATCTATATTTGAGTCCATATATGTACTTTAATACAGATTCCAATCATCACTGGCACAGGCTCGGCATTCTGCAGGAGCCCCACGTAGGAGGATGCGCATCAATCATGGCAACTGTTATCGAGAACGGACTCATACTTTCAATGCGCGCTGGCGCCGAGCCGGAAATTGGCTCCATACTGATCGGAGATGACGGACGGATCGTCGCTGTCGGCGCCGAAGTGTCACCGCCTCCAGGCGCTGTCATCATTGATGCGGAACGCTGCATCGTCATGCCCGGCATGATCGACGCGCATCGTCATAGTTGGTTGTCCAGCACCCGGACTTCGGCATCCGGTTGGACCTCGTACAACTTCTTGAAGCACATTCGCGGCAAAGCGATGCAGGACTACCGGCCGAAGGACCTGTACATCTCAGCCCTTGTCGGCATGCTCGACGCCCTCGAAGGCGGGGTAACGACGGTTCTTGACTACGCCCACTGCTTGAATTCGCCGGAGCACGTCGACGCCAACATGGAAGCGTTGGAGCACTCGGGAGGCCGTGCTGTCTACGGAATCGGTTTCAATGAAGTACCTGGTAAGCGAGGAGGATTCCGCTCGCTCGAGGAGCGCTTCGACAACCTCCGGAACATGGTTGCGAAAGGAAGCAGCAACGAGCTCGTGACGCTCTGGACCAGCGCGTCGGACCTTCCTTTTGAAGGCGCGCAGACCTTGGTGGAGCAAGTGCGCGCTTCACGAGCGCTTGGAGTGCCGATCACCCTGCACGGCTGTGTGGTTCAGCTGCCGAATCTGCCAACCGAGGTGGAGGCGCTCAATGCCGAAGGTCTGCTCGGTCCGGACATCCTGTGGGCTCACATGGGGTTGGCGACAGACGAGGAATTGAAGCTTGTCCTGGACAGCGGCGGCAAGATCGTGTCGTTGCCGGCCGCCGAGATGCTCGGCGCCTTCATCCCCCCGGTTATCGCACGCTGGTCCGCGCTGGGCGGTCGTCCCGCCATCGGGGTCACGATGGTCACCGGGGCGCCACGCGATCTGTTCACCACGATGTTCGCCGGTATGGTTTCCTATCGCCTGGACCACCCCGATACAGTCCCCGATGATCCGGGAACATTCGAGGTCGGGATGAGGGAAGCTGTGGAGTGGGCCACCATCAATGGGGCAGAGGCCGTGGGGCTGGCTGATCGGATCGGATCACTCGAGCCCGGCAAGGATGCCGACATCATTATTTTGCGTCCAGGTCTGGTCGCCGAGCCTGTCATCAATCCTTGGGGAACTGTTGTCAGCCAACTCGGCACCGGCAACGTCCACACCGTACTCGTCAAGGGCAAGGTCGTGAAACGGGATGGCAAACTTCTGGCCGACACGTCGCGGATCGCCACCGACTTCCGGTCAACCATGGATCACCTGGCGCACGCGAACCCGGTATTGCGGGGGCCATGGGTAACCGGCAGCGGCTGCGGCTGCAATGAGTGCTCCAGCTAGAAGACAATAGCCGCCGGAGCACGCGAAGGTGCGCGCCGCCGTCGGACGTTCCACCACGCCAACGCCACCACTTCTGGTTGGCGGCGTTGGCGCCTGAATACCCCGAGCCTCTGATATTTCCCTGCGTCGTTACTGGCAGTCGGGCCTCTCGATGGGAGCCATCAAGGACTAGCCTCAAGCAGCGGGCGCGGCCTCCACGGCTTCCGTGGGGGCCGTTGCCTTTGACCGTTCCGGGACCATGAACTTCGGCAGCAGAACCTGCACGATCGGCCCGATTGCCAAGGCGTAGACCACGGTCCCCACGCCGACGGAGCCGCCCAGCAGGAAGCCGACTGCCAGAACCACTACCTCGATGCCGGTGCGGACCAGTCGCACGGACCACCCGGTGCGCCGGACGAGACCTGTCATGAGCCCATCACGCGCGCCGGGACCCAAGCGGGCTCCGATGTAGCAGGCGGAGGCGATGCCATTGAGGATCACGGCACCAGCCAGCATGGCGATCTGTCCGCCGAGGTGTGTCACGTCCGGTATGAGCCACAGACCGAGATCTGCGAAGAGGCCCACCAGAACCGCGTTGGCGATGGTCCCGATGCCAGGCATCTGCCGCAGCGGGATCCACAGCAGAAGGACCAGGAAGCTGACCGCGATCACAACAACGCCCATGCTGAAGCCGGTCTTTTCCGACAGGCCCTGGTGGAATACGTCCCAGGGGTCCAGGCCCAAGCCGGCCCGGATGAACACGGCCAGCGAGATGCCGTACATTGCCAGGCCGATCAGGAGTTGTGTGATTCTTCGGGTCATCATGAGATCCATCATCCAAGAGAACTGGCCTTGTATTCCATAGCCAGTTTGGAATACTGGTCTGATGGCACCCTCGCTGAATCCCACCGCACTCCTTCGCCTCCTCGGCTCTTGGAACACCGGCGCCCTGCCCGCCTACCGTGAGCTTGCCGACGTCGTGCGTCTATTGGTGATGGATGGCCGAATTCCGTTGGACGTCGCGCTGCCCAGCGAGCGGGCGCTGGCCCAGTCGCTGGGCGTCAGCCGCACGACAGTGACGGCCGCGTATGCGAGTCTTCGCGAACAAGGATTTCTGACCGCCGGCCAGGGCAGCCGGGGGCGGACCTGCATCCCGCATCGCTCCGTACCGGCGAGCATGCCGGGGCTTGCCGCGCCGGAAGGGCTCCTGGATTTGGCCTATGCGTCCTTGCCTGCGGCAGGAGAAGCAGTCCACCGCGCGTTCGCGGACGCGCTGACCGAACTCCCCGCCCTCCTGCCGGGCTTCGGTTACGACGCCATGGGCGTAGCAGCCCTGCGCGAAGCGATCGCGGACAAATACACGGCGGACGGCGTACCCACCGCTCCCAGCCAGATCCTGGTCACGTCCGGAGCGCAGCATGCTCTCAACATTGTGTTGCGCACCCTGGCGGGAAAGCAGGACCGGGTGATGGTGGAACACCCCACCTATCCCAACGCGTTGGATGCCATCCGCGCCGCCGGATGCAGGGTCCTTCCGGTGGCCTTGCCGGCGGGCACCTCACCGGCCTGGGACATCGACGCGATGGTGACGGCCATGAGCCAGCAACGACCCGCAATGGCGTACTTGGTGCCGGATTTTCATAACCCGACGGGGCGCATCATGTCTGATCTGCAGCGACGGCGACTCGCCCGCGCGGCCGCGTCAGCCGGGACGGTACTGGTAGTGGATGAGACGCTGCGCGGCTTGAATCTCGACGGCGTCCGCACAGCTCCGATGTCGGCTTTCAGTCCCGCTGTGGTTTCCATCGGCTCGCTGAGCAAGTCGCATTGGGCGGGCCTGAGGACCGGCTGGATCCGGGCAGACGAGGACCTGGTTACCCGATTCATAGCGGCCCGTACCGTCATGGACCTGGGTGGCCCCGTGGTTGAGCAACTGGCGGCGGCGCGCCTGATCAGGTCGTTTTCCGATCCCCTGGACGCCCGCCTTGAGGAGCTTCGCCACAACAGGGAGTCCCTGCTGCGCCTCTTGGAGCAGCATTTGCCGGAGTGGGAGGTGGAGATGCCCAAGGGCGGGCTGACGGTTTGGTGCCGGCTGCCAAGCCCGTGCAGCACAGCCCTTACAGTGTTGGCGCCCGACTTTGGTGTGCGGTTGGCCGCCGGTCCGCGCTTCGGCGTCGGCGGGGCTTTTGAGCACTACCTGCGCGTCCCGTTCACTTTGCCGCCGGAGCAACTGGACGTTGCTGTGCGGGCCCTGCGCACCGCGCAGTACAAGCTCGACACGTCCCCGCAACTGCGCCGGACCCTCAAACCCGAGCGGCCGGCCGCCGTCGCCTAATACCGCAAGTACCCCGGCTCCCTGTTCAGCAACAGATCACGCGCTCGCCCAATCGTGCCCAGACGATCGCCATGCATGGACAGGGTCACTCCTTGAAGGTGGCGCCCATGCGGACTGCAAGCTTGCCGGTGGTTTCGCCGCGTTCCAAGGTCGCGAGGAGATCCGAAATCTGGTCGACCTCGCCCACCCTCGTAAGATCGACGCGTATCAGGCCCTGGGCAGTGGCTTCGAGCGCCCATTTCAGGGAGGTCGTCCCTTGCCCGGGGTGCTCGGCCAGCCACGCGCCGACGTTGAACCCTGCAGTGGTTTTGTTCTCTATCCAGTGGGCCATGGAACTGAGGGCGACGTCCGGGGCTTGCGATGCGTTCCCTACGCGGACCAACCGGCCGCCTCCACGTAAGAGGCGGAATCCGGCCTCAGTGGCGGCACCCCCAACGGGGTCAACAACGATGTCGTAGGTACTTGATGGAATTGATTCCAATTCACTGCGCAAATAGCTGTGATCGTATCCAAGCTCGCGGGCGATGTTTTGTTTGGCGGACGTACCAACAACGGCGTCCACGCGGCCCGCGCCAAGTGCTCGTGCAACCTGCGCGAATTGAGAACCCAAACCGCCTACGCCTGCGTGGACAAGCAGGCTATCCCCCGCGGAGAACCTGGCAACCGTGGTCAAGGCGAGGTGGGCTGTGACGGTGTTGACGGAAACCACCGCGGCGAGGTCGACGCCAAGCCCGGCGGGGATGGGGGAGACGAGTGCTGCCGGAGCGCAGGCGACGTCAGCGAATCCCCCGGCAGCTGGCAGTATCGCGGCAACCTGCTGACCGACGTCGAAATTTCCGACCCCCTCCCCGAGCGAACGTACGGTTCCGCTAACTTCGAGTCCGGGCACGAAGCCGGGACCGGAGGGCATGGCTCCGTTGACCCAGAGAGCATCGATCAGACCAACACCGGCGTACTCGACGTCGATGCTGACCTGGCCGGCGCCCGGTTGGGGTGCGGCAAGTTCGCTGAGGACGAGCCCATCGAAGGATTGGTGGTGTGTGAGGACGAGCGCACGCATTGTTCTCCTGCAGGTCGCGAATGAAGGTGACGTGGTGACTGTAGAAGTTGGAGTCCACTCCAGCGCAAGCCACAAGCCGACGGTTGCCGGCCGCCCGCATGGGAGTGCACTTCAGGAACTACACTCGCAACCATGAACGTCGACAAGGGACTGGGGATCGCCGAGATGGCAGCCCTGGCCGGACTCAGCACAGATACCCTTCGCTGGTACGAACGCGAGGGCATCCTCCCTGCGGTGGGCCGTGGTTCTTCAGGGCAACGTCGCTACGGCCCGCGTGAGCGTGATCTCGTGCTGCTCCTGACCTCGCTCCGGGACACCGGAATGTCCACGGCCATGATGAAAACCTTTGTTCAGCTGCTCATGGAAGGCGCGGCGAGCCACGGGCGCAGAATCAACGTGCTGGAGCAGGCCCGGGAACTGCTGGAGGAACGTCGTCGCAAAATTGACCAAGCCCAGGCAGCGTTGGACAGCAAGGTTGAGCACTACAAAGAGTTGATCGCTGCAGGACTCGACTGTGACGGCGCGCCGGTGACAAGTGACATCCGCATGCTCCAGGCCGCCAGGAGCTAACGCGTTCGGCTACCCTTGGCCCCCGCGAGCCGCCGAGCCCATCCGCTGCTTTGCAGTGTTGGTCTCCGGGCCGATGGGAACCTGGGCTGTGGCTTTGGCCAGGCCAAACAGCGGCATGCCGTTGTACACCACTTCAATACCCGACGCCGGCACCTGGTACGTCTCGTGCCAGACGCCCACGTCCCCGCTGCCCGCGATCTCCTTCATGAACTTCCGCCAGGGCCCAAGGTGGGGCGAATCCCGGTCTGCAGCGAAGCGCCTCAAGTGTTCAGGGCTTTCCCAGTAGCTCAGGATGATGGTGGTGCGCCCAAACCACTGCTCACTGCCGAGCAGTCCGGCTTCGGGGTTGGCGGCCAGGTGCTGCATCATGGCGGGCATGGCCGAGGCCACCTTGGCTACCTTGCCCATCTTCCACCACCTGTTGGCCCGCATGCCGATGAGGAAGACCGTCACGTCGCTGCGGCCAATATCCGCGGTGAAGCGGCCGGGAAAGACTTCTTGTGCCATGACATTCCTTCTCTTGTGGATTCTCAGACGCTTGTGCATTCTCAGATCCAGTTTCATAACAGCGTTATGAAACAATGTTATGGAACAATGAAAGGCATGGCAAGACCCATAGTCCATGACCACCTGGTCCAGCAAAGGCTCCTGGCCGTCACCGCCGAACTCGTAGACCGCGAGGGCCCCTCCCGGGTGACCCTGCGCGACGTCGCCACGGCAGCAGAAACGTCGACGTCGGCCATCTACTCGCTCTTCGGCGGCAAAGCCCAACTACTGACGGCCGCGATCGACGACGGATTCCGATCCTTTGGCGAGTCCCAGCGCCAAGCAGCCCCGGGCGGCCTGTTGAACCTCGGGCGGGCCTACCGCATCTGGGCCCTGGACCACCCGGCGCTGTACCGGCTGATGTTCGGCGGCGCACTGGCCGCCTACGTTGAGTGCACTCCGACGCCGGAAGTCGCCTCCGACTCGATGCTCCCCCTGGTGGAGGCGGTCACCTCCGCACAGGAAGCGGGAAGGCTTCGCGCCCAAGACCCCACAGTGGTCGCGATGGCAATCTGGGGCCAGGTCCACGGACTGGTGGGCCTGGAGCTGGCCCGGATGAACTCTCCCGAGACCGACTGGGCGGGCATCTACGAAGCCGCCCTCGAATCGGTGGCCCGCGCCTGGGCCCCCTAACGCGCCCAGGCGCCCAGGCCAGGCGCCCAGGCAGGGGAACCCTACGCGTACACCTTCTCCAGGAACGCTCCCCAGGCCTTGGCCGTGAGCTCGGAGTCTCCGGAGCCACTGAAGTCGTGCACTGTCATCCCCACCGGTGCGCCAAAGACGTTCCGGCCGAAGAAGCGGTACATCGCGTCCGCGGTGCGCAAGCCGAGGAAGTTCTCATCGGAGAAGTCAACCTCGCCGCTCAGCCGCCCAACGCCGTCGAGCTCCAGGTCAACAGCAGTCCCGGCAGTGGCGCCATCAACTCCCAGGGCCGTCTTCAGCTGTACGAAACCGTCCGGCGTCTGCGATGAAGCCGGGGCCTGGATGTCAGTGAAGGTCACCGGCTTGCCGTCGAAGTACTGCAGATACTGACCCAAGGTGTGCAGGTAGAAGCGGGTGTGCTTGCTGGCGCCGTCGTACTGCTCATCCCAGTTGTCGGCGAAGATCCCGCTGTGGACGTAGTGCAGCTTGGCCCGGCCACCGTCCATTGGCTCGAGGACATGCTCCAACTGGTTGAACCAGCCGTCGGGGCCTTCCATCCGCGAAACCAGGTGGGTGGGGTACTCCTCCACCGTTTTCTCCGCAGGCCACTGGTCCGTGGGGAACATCCAGGCTGCGGTGTCGGCAGTAACGGCGTTCCACACGCGTTCCGGCGTGCCGGGCAGCTCGGTATCCGCCACGATTTCGAAGTTACGGTTGTCAGTCATTGCTTTGGTCCTTATCTGCTGGTTTTTCTGTTGAGGTGTCAGTCTGTGGTGGGGTCTTCAGTGCGGGGTGGAGGACGACGACGAGCCTGTGTTTGCGTCCGCCGCCCGCCGCCGTGGCCGAACCGCCGTCGTGGTACTTATCCACGAGGCGCGTCACCGCCACCCCAAGTTCTTCTGCGAATGCTGCGCGTTCCGCAGCGGAACGGAAAGTGATCTCGCCGTCGATGGCGAAGCTGGCCAACTTCTTCTTTGCCAGGGCCGCGCCGGAGATGAGCTTGCCCATTTCCTGAACGGTGCGGGAGGCGAGCGCCAGCAACCAGAACGCCGAGAAGCGGTCCGAGAACCGCCGCGGGTCCGGCGCAACAGAAGCCAGGGCGACGGGCGAGATGAGGTAGGACGCCGCCGTCGCGCGAACGACGCGCTCCGTGACATTGCCCTTGCGCCGCTCCTCCACCAACTCCACCAGGCCGTGGCGTTCCAAAGCTTTGAGGTGGTAGTTCACCTTCTGGCGCGGAAGCCCCACTTTGGCAGCCAGCTGCGTGGCCGTCGCGGGCTCGACGAGTTCCTGGAGGATGCGCGTCCGGATGGGGTCCAGCGAGGCTTCCGCCGCGGCCGGGTCCTCGATCACTTCGATGTCCAACATGCTTCCAGTATGGCCACCGACAACTTTTCTTGTCAAGAACTTTTTTGTGTTCGGTCAGCCTTTCCGTTGTGAGGCCCGCTATGCGCGATTCGCACACGTTTAAGGGCGCAGAGCGGGCCTCACAACGCACGGCCGGTAGAATTGTCCGGTGATGCAATCCCCTCTCCCCGTGCGCGACGGCGTGAACGCCACCCGCCTCCGCCTCCCGGACGAGGGGCCCTGGGTCACCGCCATGGACTACATGATGCATCGCTGGGGACACATCGACCCCCAAGGCATCGAGGACCGTTTCGACGCCGGTGAGATCGTGGGCGAAGGCGGCGTACCGCTGGACCGGAGCACCAAGCTGGAGGACCACACCTTCATCTGGTACTACCGCACCCTCCCGCCGGAGACGCGACTGCCAGTAGAAATCAACATCCTCCACCAGGACGAACACATCCTGGTGGTGGACAAGCCGCACTTCCTGCCCACCACCCCCGGCGGCACCTACATCCAGGAATCGGCGCTGGTCCGGCTCCGGAACCTCCTCGACCTCCCGGACCTCATCCCCATGCACCGCCTGGACCGTATGACCGCAGGCCTGCTGCTGCTCTCCACCAACCCGGAGACGCGCGGCAAGTACCAGGTCCTCTTCGAGAAACGCCAGGTCCAGAAGGAATACGAGTGCGTGTCCGCGGCGACGCCGGCCGCAGGATATCCCGCCGTCGAGTTCCCGGCAGTGGTCCGCAACCGCATGACCAAGTCCCGCAGCTACCTGCTCGCCGAAGTCATCCCCGGTGAACCGAACGCGGAAACGCGCATTGAACAGACAAAAACGTTCGACGCCGGCACCCACCAGCGCGCGCTGTACCGGCTGGAGCCACACACCGGAAAAACCCACCAACTCCGCGTGCACATGGCCTCGCTCGGGCTGGGCATCGTCAACGACACCTTCTATCCGGAGCTGCTGGACAAGGCTCCGGACGACTACACGAAACCCCTGCAACTCCTGGCCCGCGGCATCACGTTCGTGGACCCCATCACCAAACAACCCGTGGAATACCGCAGCCAACTCGAACTCAGCGAAGCCCACCCCGCCTAAAAGCAACGCGGGGTCACTTATGGCCCAAGTTTCGCCTCAGCATGGGCCATAAGTGACCCCGCGTTGCCTTAGTCGCCAAACACCGCCCGGAAGACCGCCGTCGTATCCTCGGAAAACAGCACGAACTCCACCAACTCCAGCGCGCCTGCCGCCGCACCGCCTGCCGCAGGCAACGACGCAAACGACTCGACGGCGTCGAAGGCCACCTTGGCAACCTGCCGGGCATCCCATCCATAAATACCGGCGCTGATAGCAGGGAAAGCAACTGACCGCGCACCCAGGCCGCCAGCCACAACCAGGCTCTCCCGGAAGCAGGACGCAAGCAACGCCGGGTCGGTCTGTCCGGCGTGCCGGTTCGGCCCCACCGTGTGGATAACCCACTGCGAGGGGAGCCTGAAACCGGGCGTCGCGACGGCGGACCCCACCGGCAGCCCGGCCGGCAGTTGGGTGCGGCGCAGTTCACGGCACGCCTCAAGAAGGTCCGGCCCCGCGGCCCGGTGAATGGCCCCATCCACTCCCCCTCCACCGAGCAGCGCAGAATTGGCTGCATTGACGATTGCGTCCACTGAACGGGTTGTGATGTCACCCTGCAGGATGTCGATGCGCATGCCCACAGTCTCACGCCCGCGCGGCGGGGTCGGCAAGTGCGGTACCTTGTGCCCATGGACATCACCGCCCCGGAGACATGGGGATCCGCTATCTACCTGTGGATCGTCCCCATTGTGCTGGGCGACGCCATCTTCCCGCCCATCCCCTCCGAAATGGTGGTCATCACCGGTGGAGCGCTCGCAGCCGATGGACATGCCAACTTTTGGCTGATTCTTTTCCTCGCCGCATTCGCCTCCTGGCTGGGAGACATGGCCGTCTTCATGCTGTTCAAACGGCGGATCAGCCATGTCCTGGATCGTTGGTCATGGGGCCGACGGGTCCACCGCGGGATCCACGAGGCCATCGCCAGAGCCGGCCGCTCCTCCACGTATGGCACTATCATCGGCGCGCGCTTCATCCCGGGCGGGCGGCTGGCGACGTCGGCCGCAGCGGGGATTGCCAACGTCTCGGTCCGCGGATTCGGATTGTGCGCCAGCCTGGGCGGAGTCCTGTGGGCTGTATGGCAGGTAGGACTGGGCTACTTCACCGGCTCCACCACCAAGCTGCCGTTTTGGGCCAGCTCCCTCATCGGCGTTGGCGTGGGCTTGGTGATCGGCGTGGTCGTGGGCCTGATCGTCACCCGGCGGCGCGGGAGCCGCTCCCCCGTGGAGGAACCGTTCGACGGCGACGTAGCCCGACCCGAAGAAGGCGTTTAGCCTAAACGGGAGACCAACGGCCGCGGCTGCGGCGCAACACATAGAGGCTGCCGGTCACCGCAACACGCTCGACGGCGTCACGCATCATCGCCGCGGACGTCCGGGCTTCGTCGTTCTCACCTGGGTAATCGCGGGCGTCCACCATGAAACGAAGGCTGATTTGCGGGACGCCGCCCACGATGTCCAATTGGTTCGCTTCGACGTGGTGACGGGTTTCCAAGGCTTCGACCGCTGCGGCCATGACGGCCTCCGGTGCGTTGCCCGGTTTGAGGCCAGTGATCTTCAACTTGGTCTGGAACGACGGCATCCCACCACCCTAACGCTCCCGCACGTCCCACGCTCTTGAACGGATCCCTCCCTCACTGGTGAGGGAGGGATCCGTGCTAGCCCGAGGGATGTGGAAGAGGGTTTGCTAGCCGGTGTTGCGCAGGCCGGCGGCCACACCATTGACGGTGATGAGCATGGCCCGCTGAAGCCGCTCGTCGATCTCGGCGCCGGAAACCGACTCCTCGCGGACCCGTCGGAGGAGCTCCACCTGCAGGTAACTGATCGGATCCAAGTACTGGTCACGGATTTCCAGGGAGCGCTTCAGCGTGGGCTGCGCGTCCAGCAGCTCCATCTCGCCGGTGAGCCGCTCCACCTCCGCCACCGTAAGTTCGTACTCGTCACGGATCATGTGGAACAAGCGGTGCAGTTCCCCAGGGACCAGCGAGGAAACGTAGTGCCCCGCGATCTCCATGTCCGTCTTGGCCAAGGTCATTTCCACGTTCGAAATGACCGACCGGAAGAAGTGCCAACGGTCCATCATTTCAACGAGTTGTCCGGTGTTCCCGGCCTCGCGGGCAGCCTTCAGCCCGGAGCCCACACCGAACCAGCCCGGGACGATCTGCCGGGACTGCGTCCATCCGAAGACCCACGGAATGGCGCGGAGTCCGCCGAGTCCAGCGCCGGAATCCGGACGCTTGGAAGGACGCGATCCGATGTTCAGGGAGCCCAACTGCTCCACCGGCGTGGAAGCCAGGAAGTAGGCAGGGAGGTCGGGATCGTCAATGAGCTTGCGGTACCGGGCAAACGCGGCGTCGGAGATGGTCTCCATGACGTTGGCGTAGCGTTCACGCTCATCTTCGGAGGTACGCGGAGTGCGGTGAAGCGCCGAACCCTGCATTACCGCGGCCAGGGACAATTCGAGATTCTCGCGGGCAAGTTCAGGAAGCGAGTACTTGTCCGAAATTACCTCGCCCTGCTCGGTGAACTTGATTTCCCCTTCGAGGACGCCGTTCGGCTGGGCCATGATGGCGTCGTACGTGGGTCCGCCACCACGGCCCACGGAACCGCCGCGGCCGTGGAACAAGCGCACCCGAACGCCGTGCTTCGCAGCAATGTCGCGCAGCTTGCGCTGGGTCTTGTGGATCTCCCACTGGCTGGTCATCACGCCGGATTCCTTGTTGGAATCCGAGTAGCCGAGCATGACTTCCTGGATGTCGCCGCGCAGACGGACCAGTTCGCGGTACGACGGATCGGACAAGAGCTGGTCCACGATCTCCGCCGAGGCACGCAGTTCCTCCACGGTTTCCAGCAGCGGAGCGAAGCCGATCTTGGCGTGGGGCTTGGCTCCGAAAAGGTCAAACAAACCGGCCTCACGGGCCAGCACAGCGGCAGCCAGCACGTCATCCGCGCCACGGGTCATGGAGATGATGTAGGTTTCCACCACGTCCGGGCCGTAGGTGTGCAGTGCTTGGCGGATGCTCCGGAAGACGTCATAGGTGCCATCTGCCGTGCCCTCGAGCTTGATCGGGTGGCCGGAGAGAGGCCGGCGCGATGCGAGCTCCGCACCGAGAAACGCGAACCGTTCCTCCCGGGTCAGTTCGCCGTAGGGCTTTTCTTCCGTGCCGAGGCGGTCCACGAGCTGTCCGACGGCGTCATGGTGGTGGTCGGCATGCTCACGGATGTCCAGGGTGGCCAGGTGGAGGCCGAAGGCGGCAATGGCCCGACGGACGCGCGCCAGGGCACCATCAGCCACCAGCGCGGCAGAGTGGTTCCGCAAGGAGTCCTCCAGCAAGCCGAACTCTGCCAGGAGCTCGGAGGTGGTGGCGTAGTCGCGGCCCGGTTGGTGGTGGGTGGAACCGGAAACCCGGCGGCCCGTGTTGATCAGCTTCGCTTTGATGCAGGTCAGTTTGAGCCGGTACGGTTCCTGGGCGTTCAGTTCGAGGATTCGCTTATCCAGGCCTGGCAGGTTCTTCAGGTCCTCCGTGATGGAATCAAGCAGCGCCTGGTCGGCACCGAACAAGGCCGTGGAGTTGGACAGGATCGAAATGAGCTCATCGATCAGGGCAATGCTGATCCGCACCGCATTCTGGTTCTGCAGTTGCAGGATCTCGCGGGTCACCGCAGCCGTAACATTCGGGTTGCCGTCGCGGTCACCGCCAATCCAGGAACCAAAGCGGAGAGGGGCAGCCGCTGCCGGCAGCTTCACACCGTGTTCCTCGAGGAGTTCCGAGAGATCTGTCAGCATCTCCGGCATTGCGTCGGTGAGGATGCTGTTCAAGTAGTAGATGGCATTGCGGGCTTCATCCACAGGGGTGGGGCGCACTTGGCGGAGTTCATCCGTCTGCCACATCTGGTCGATGATTTCGGCGAGCTGGCGGTCCTGGCGGCGCCTCGCCGAGGTGCCTTCCTCCGTAGCTTCGGCCAGGACATCGGAGAGCTTCCTGACCTTGTCCAGCACAGAACGCCGCGAAGCCTCCGTGGGGTGGGCCGTGAAGATGGGACGCACATCGAGTTCGTTGATGACATCCTGGAGAACTTGCGGACCTGCCTGCCCGGCGATCTCGGACACGGCCTTGGCCAGCCAGCCGTCCTTCTCCTGGCGGGTCCGGAGTCCACGGACGCGGTGCACTTGCTCGGCTGCGTTGCTGAGGTGGAAGTAGAACGCAAAGGCGCGGACCAGATCCGTCGCCTGGTCCAGTGGCAGGGAGGCGAGCAACTCGCGGACCTGGGCCACGACGTCGTGCGCGCTCCAAGGGCCCGTAGCATCCGCGCCGCCCCGTGCGGCTTCCTTTGATTCCTTGGTCAGCAGACGCACCTGCTCCACAAGCTGGAGCAGTTCCGGACCGTGCTGCCGAACCAGCGACTCCCCCAGAAGAGTCGAAACGCGACGCACATCGGCCCGCAGTTCTGCAGCGAGATCGGTGTCTTGATGGGCAGTGTGAACCATGGATGCATACCTTCGGGATCAGTTGTGGCCCGTACACTGCGCTGGATACTGTGAGCCGGATTACTGGTGTTTCCTACGGGATCTTACCCGGACACAACCCCAGCAAAGAATGCGTCTCAGAATTTGGCGCGGGCTTTTCGATCGCGCCGTAACGGTTTAACGGCCGGGCTCTGTTGCGCCCGCCGATATGACACCGGTTCGTTCCAACTTGTTCCAGCGGGCCGGACTGCCCCTGGCTTCCTTCACGATGGCACTTGCCAGGGCCAGCCCGACAAACACGGAATAGAGGGGCCACAACGGCAGCGTCCAAAGGAACCGAAGATCCCGCCAAGAGCGGTTCAGACCCACGGCAAAAATGACCAGGACAAGGGAGATAAACAGTCCCAACCATCCCAAAAGGGCCAAGGCTTCGGCCTTGAGAGGGCCACGGCCTGCGAGGTACAGGAAGGGCAGGACGGAGAGGACCGCCAACTGCAGGATTGGGATGACCACCATGGTGATGGAGTTGAAGACCAGGAAAATGCCGAATAACCCATACTGGCGCCGCCCGAGCATGCCCAAGTGTCGTCGGAGCGTCTGGAGCAGCCCGCGCGCCCACCGCACTCGTTGCCGCCACAGACCGCCGGGAGTTGAAGGGGATTCCGCGTAGACCAGCGCCCTGGGTTGAAAGCGGACACGGTAGCCCGCCCGGTAGATGCGCCAGGTCAGTTCGAGGTCTTCGCCGAGCGTCTCTTCATCGAAGCCTCCCATCTGCTGCACCAATTCGCTGCGAAACGCCCCAATGTTCCCCGAAACAATAGGCAGGCAATGAAGCAGGGACAGCGCCCGCCGCACCAGTCCTGTCCCAACGTGACTCAGGATCGCCAACATCATCGTTTGCAGTCGGTCCAGGTTCACAGGACGGTCATCACCGCAAACGGCACCTATGTCCGGATGGTCAAACCCGTCCAGCATGAACGTGAGGGTGTCCGGGGCGAAAATGCCATCAGCATCCACGAACATGAGAATGTCCCCGCGCGCTGCAGAGATGCCCAGGTTAAGGGCAGCACCCTTTCCGGCGTTGGACTGGGACAGGAAACGTACGCGGACGTGCTGGTCCGCGAGACCGGACATGATGGCGGCCGTTGAATCCGTGGAACCGTCATCCACCAGGATCACCTCAAGCTTCCGGTAGCGGCTGGCCAGAATCGACTCCACGCATTTGCAAATGACGACCGCCTCGTTGTACCCGGGAACGATAATCGATACCAACGGTTGACTGCTGACGATGGAATAGCGGTGCCGGGCTGGTTTTGACCGGTCAATCCACTCGAAATAGAAGGCCAAAGGCACGTACACAATCTTCACCCCGCCAAAGCCGAGGATCATCGCCCCTGAAAATTGGACAAATGCCAAAGCCACGTCCAGTAAAGTCACACAGCCCCTCCCAGCACCTGCCTGGCAGCGTACGGCCTCATGGCGTGAAGCAGGAGCTCCGGGGCATGGGCGCTGTTGGCACCGAAACGTGCGTTGATTTCCAAGACCACAGGCTGTCCGTCAGCCATGCGCCGGATGTCGATATCGACGGCGTTGGTCAGGCCCAACGCTTCAGCCGCTGCCATCGCGGTCCTGGCCACATCGGATGCCGCAGGCGGTCCCAATCTTTTGACCGAGACCGCGTTGCCCCAGCTTCCGTGCCTGAGTTCGGTTTTCTCCAGCACCACTACAAGGTTGTCGTCGTCTCCTGCTGCACCGCGATAAACCACTGGTGCGTATTCGGTTCCGGTTGCGAATCGTTGGACCAGCCAGGAGTCGTCCAGGGAACGCCAGACACGTTCGGCGTTCCGGCCGCCGTCGGTATGTCTTTCCAGAACCTGCACTCCCCGGCCACCACGGGAGACCCGTGGCTTGACGACGAGCCAGCCTCCCATCCTGGCCATGGCCTCGTTCACGGAGCTGAAATCCCCCGGCAACCCGAAGTCCGGCACTGGAACACCGGCATTGTCGAGACATTTCATGGTGAGGTATTTGTCGTTCGCAATGGAGACAGGCGCGGGATCCGCGATCAGCACATCCACCCCTGGAGCAAACCCTTCGCGGGCCAAGGACGCCGCCACCAACTCCTCACTCACGGTCGGAATGACGAGTTCAAGGCCATGGGCGGCCACGAGTCCCCGCAATTCCCACAAATAGCCTGGCGCATTCACAGGCGAAACAACTGCCACCGCGTTCGCACACGACGCGTGGACCTGGCGCATATCAACGCCCAGAACCCAATGTCCATGCTCCATCAGCTGATGTGACAACGAGAGTCCGGCCGGTCCTCCAACGCCTGTGACCAATACCCGCGCCATCAGAACTCCCCCACGGCCGAACCCAGCAAGCGAACAGGCTCAAAACCCTCGGCGTACGAGGTCTTCACCTGCGAACCCCTGAAAGCCGCGAGGCTGCGGACCCTTTCCGCGCTCATGTACGGCTTTCCTTTTTGGTTCCGGTGCAGGGCAACAGCATGGATCTTCACATCCACGTACCCGGCAATATCCACGAACACACTCGGGTCGAATTGCCGGGTTGACGAAGGACTCTCAAAACACAGGATGGAAGAGTGGCGGCGGGCTGCCCGCATGGTTGCGTTATGCACGGCTTGATGGTCCTGGTGGTAGTCGTTGGAGGAATGGGTCATGACAACGTCCGGCCGGAATTCGTTCATGAATACCTCAATCGCCTGCGTCATCTCCTGCCCGCACCCTGACAGGTTGGTGTCATGGAAATCCAGGACCTGGACTGCGGATACGCCCATGAAATCCGAGCCTGCCGCGGCTTCAACCCTGCGGACGGCGCTGTTCCCACCTTTGCTCCCGGAGCTCATCACCATGGTCCGGACCTCGTGGCCGGCATCGGCCAGTTTCGCCAGGGTGGCACCGCACGCCAACTCGAGGTCATCAGGATGAGCCCCTATGGCAAGGATCCGCCGGGGCTGCTTGGCCATTCCCGGTCCGACGCGGAGGGACGGCACCACAATGCAGGCACCGATCAAACCCGCTCCCACGGACAACCCTGCGTTTTCAAGCCACGGACGGTGCTCGGGCACCACCATCCAAGCTCCCAAAAGGAGCAGTAGAAGCGTGCCCGAGCCGACCAGGGCCCACTGAAGACGATCCGCCTTGCTGAACTTGCGGACGCACCAGCTGCGGCCTGCCGGGGTGGCGGCCCAAAAGGACACCAGTCCGCCCAGCAGGCAAGCAGCGGTGAAGAAAGAGGCCTTCATATTTCCCCCAGATCGCATGGAACAAGCGCGGCGCCCATCTCCGGCACCGCCGTAAAGGTAGTGGTCGGAGGAAAAGCTTCGTGACGCTGTCCGGGGCAATTGCCGGGCTCAGTACGCGCAGGCAAAGTTGCCCGTGACCAGCCCGGTGCCGCTGAATGAGTATCTGAGTATCCCGCTCCCTTTGGAATCCTTTGGCGCGTCTACACGGAAGTGAAGGTCGCTCCGCTGGACCGAATTCGTGACACAGGACACTGCGTTGGAACCTTGCCCCGAACATGACCAACCAGCAGGAGCCACAACAGACCTCGCTTCAATGGGGACATCATTTTCCACCGCAAGGACAACTTTTCCCTGTCCCAACGGGCGGTCTCCGGATGCGGTGAAGGCTATGTCCCAGGTTGAAACGTTGGAACTCTTTCCACCGCTTCGAGTCGTCGTCGTAACCCGCTTGGCTGAACCGCTGACGGCGGCCAGCGACGTCGAGGGGGACTTCCGTGCGGTGGTGGTGGACGGCGAGGGCACGGGAACAGGCACGGGCTCCTGTACGGGAGGAGTCTCCGGCAAAGGGGCCTGCTCCGCGGGAGAAGAGGCAGCGGGGGCAGGCATGGCCGGTGTGGGCTCGGCGGTGGGTGTTGGCGAAGCAGGCGATGGCCTGGTGTCAACCTGCACCGCACCGGTTTCCACGGCCTTCGGCTCCATGGACGCATCCGGGGAAAGGAGGTCGACGATTCCTACGGCACCCAAGACCAATCCAACAGCGGCAGCCGTGGTGAGGGCCATAACGGCGGGCTGTGCGAGGGCGGGCACGGCAAGGAAACCCTTGACCGGCAGAATTCCGCCCAGTACCCCAAGACCGGCACCTTTTCCCACCCACGCGGCGAGTGGGATTCCCGTGATCATGGGCAGAAGGATGGCACGCATGGTTCCCTGGACGTCCTCCAGTTCAGCGAGGGCGGCTGTGCACTTTGCGCAACTTTGCAGGTGCCCGCGGACCTTTCGCTCAGCACCACTGGAGAGACCTCCCCGGATGAAGTAGCCAAGTTTATTGCCAAATTCTGCGCAGTTCTCATCAGATTGGTCGGCAAGGTGGTACTGCAGGTACTGTCTCCGCAGCCCTTCGCGGGCGCGCACAGCCAAGGCGGAGACGGCGTTCGCCGACACTCCGAGGATCGGAGCAACAGCCGCCGGTTTCATTCGTTCAACGTCCAGGTACCACAGGACAGCCTGCCACCGTTCCGGCAGGGATCGGAACGCTCGAGCGACCGTGTTCGACTCAAATGCCTGAACGGCGGCATCAGGCTCAGTCATGGTGTTGTCCAGCACGGACTCATCCCCGCTGGGAAGCACTTTGCTGCTTTTCCGATTCTGCTGGTGCGACAACCTGGTCACTGTGGACAACAGGTACGCGCGGAAAAAAGTATCGGGCCCCTTGCCGGCCACCAAGCTCCGCAGAACCGACTGGAAGGCCTCCGCTACGACATCTTCAGCATCGCTCGGATTGTCCACATTGCGCTTGGCTACCGTGGAGGCCATGGATACGTGACGCTCATAAAGGTGGTCGAATGCCGATAGGTCCCCGCTGCGGACCAACTCAATCAGATGCCCATCATCGCTGACTTCGCGGTTGGATTTGTTGCTCGAGCGTGACCGCCGTGCCATCTTAGCGCCCCCAAAACGTATTGAACCCTGCCCATATACATGCAGTGCGACGTAACTCCGGGTCGTGACGCGAATTTGTACACAATGTTTACCAACGTTCCGCGCCGGGTAGTTTCGTCACGAATTGCCTGTGAGGGGCACTGGTTCGGTATGACATCGTTCCGCACAAAATCACAGGGGGAATGCACCTTTGCGCGGCACCTTTTGCTACGCAGATGGCAGAGCACCAGCTACCAAGCCGGTTGGCGTTTCCGTTCGGATTGGTTCCAACCGGAAGTCCGCCCGGTGGTGACATCCCTCGCCGCAAACGCTTCGGTTCCGGCAACGACCGCTTGGTCGCTGGGTGCCGCCAGGGCAAGGAACGGCGTGAGCATCGGCGAGACCATGACGGATTTCAGGGCCCTCTTCACGGCCGCCGAGCAATCCCTGGACGTCGACGCTCTCCAATCACTGGCCGAAGGCTGGGCAGACGTAGCCGAGACGGCGCCGCCCATTTCCTGCACCGATGTCTACACGGGTCTGGCCAGCAAAGCCCACTTTCAGCGCCGGATCCATGAAGTGTCGGGAATTGCCACGGGATGTCAGCGGGCGCATGCACTGGCCGTCATTTCGGTGCCCAATCCGCAGGAAAGCCGCAGCCATCGGTGGACCCTGTTGGCCCTCATCGGGGACGTCGTCAAGGCCCAACTGAGTGGAACTGAGGCTACTGCGATGTACCTGGACTCCGCGGTCCATGTGCTCTTTCCGCTCAGCGAAGGCAATCTGGCCCGGTTATCGCAATGCAAAACAGCCATAGAGGCTGTGGGCGATGGCGCACTCAGCCCGGCACGCCTGGACTTCCATCCTCTGGCAGGCGGCACAGCGGCGGTATCAACAGCCGCAACGATCAAAGCCCCGGTGCTTCCCTTCTTCGAATCGAACTAAAACCTGGGCCAATCGCGTCATGAAATGCAGTGTTCCAGCACTGAGCCTCTGACGGATCGTTCCCGGTGCTCTCCGGGGACCGACCATCAAACGCGGCTCGCGCTGGCATGGGTTGGGGGCCAGCGCGAGCCGTTCCACACTGCCAAGTGCACGCCGCCGGTTCCAGGACTTCGGGGAATGCTGCAGGCCGGTGCATGGTTGAGGACAGTGCAACAAGGCACCACCCCCAAGCCAAGGAGAGCCATGAGTTCATCTGCCACAGCAACCGACCCCCGGATCGCTCGTTGGGAGCGGTTCCGTGATGGCCGGAATTCGGTCCTTGCCACCGAACATGGCTGGTTGACCCTGACCTCCTTCCAGTGGCTTGTTGAAGAACCGTCCGCGGTGGAGCTCGCGCCCGGGCTCTGGTCCACTGACGGCACAACAGCTTTCCTGACGGCCAGTGCCAAAGACGGCCTTACCCTGGTAGCCACCGGTGAGACGGTGGACGGAACCCTGAGTGCGGTGCTGGAGGACGAAGAGTCCCTGATGTGGGTCCGGTACGGTGGCGCGGACGGCAAGCAGGTAGTGGTGGAACTGGCCATGCGCGCGGATAAGTACGCGATCCGCACCCGTGATGACGGGTCCCCCGTCCTGACGGAGTTCACGGCCGTACCCACCTACGACTACAACCCGGACTGGGTGGTCACCGGACGTTTCGAGCCCTATGAAGAACCCCAGGACGTCCCCATCGGCACGGCCAACCCCTTGGTGGACGGCGTACACCGCTCAGTGGGCGAGGTCGTTTTCCGTGTCTCCGGCGTCGAGCACGAGATCCGGCTCCATGCCGAGGCAGAGAAGCTCGGCGCGCTCAACGTCACGTTCCACGACGAAACCAACGGGGACACAACGGACGAGTGGCGCAAGGTTTTCATTCCCCGGCCCCGGCCTGACGGCTCGGTGGTGATTGATTTCAACCGCGCCATCAACTACCCCAGCGCCTTCACTCCCTACGGCACCTGCCCCATGCCTGTCCGGGGGAATTCGATCGATGTCCGGGTGGAAGCCGGTGAGAAGATCCCCGGAGTCTAGGCGATGGCGGAAACGCCCGTCACGGCCCGGCCAACGATCAGCGAGTTGATTTCATACGAGCCTTCATAGGTGTAGATGGCTTCGGCGTCAGCGAAGATCTTGGCCATCCGGTAGTCGGTGACGATCCCGTTCCCGCCCAGGATGGATCGTCCGCGGGCAACAGTCTCGCGCATCCTGGCACTGCAGTAGGCCTTTGCGAGCGCCACTTGGGCCATGTCGGCACCGCCGTGCCGAACCCCGCGTGCGTCAGTGAAGATATCCTCCTGCAGTTGGGCTATGCGGACCATCATTCCCATGCTGGCCACCGCGTTCCCGAGCATTTCCACCAGGTGCTGCTGGATGAGCTGGAACCTGGCCAGCGGCTTTCCGAACTGCATACGCTCGACGGCGTACTGCCGGGCGACGTCGAACGCGGCCAGTTGCTGGCCTACAGCCTGCCAGGCGACCATGATCCGGGATCCGCGCAGGAGATGGTTGGTGTCGGCAAAACTGCTGATGCCCGTGAACCGGTCCGCCTCCGCAACTTCCACGTCACGGAAAACGATGTCGGCGTTCTGCACCGTCCGGAGGGCGATCTTGTTTTCGATACGGCTCCGGGTGACGCCCGGCAATGAAGCGTCGACGATGAAGGCCCGCACGGCTCCGTCGGCTTCGTCTTTGGCCCACACCAGCATGTAATCGCAGAACGTCCCGTTGCCGATCCAGCGTTTGGCGCCGTTGAGCACCCAGTAGTCGCCGCCGTCGGACGTTGGCCGCGCCACCCGGCGGGCCGTGGTTTCCATGCCGCCGGCGACGTCTGAACCGTGGTCTGGTTCGGTGAGCGCGAAGGCGCCTGTGGTGCGGAGGTTCGAGGCGTCGTCGAGGTAGCGGTCCTGCTGGGCGTCGCTGCCGAAGTCGTAAAGGGACTCGACAAAGAGGTCGTGATGGACCATGAAGAAGGTGGCGATCGAGGTGTCCACGCGTGTCATCTCCGCGATGACCAGTCCAGCGAAAAGATGGGTGTAACCCCGCTGGGCCGGCGCGCTGAGCCGGAGCGCGGCGAGTTTTGGCAGGATGTGCTCCGGGAATTCGGCTTTCTCCCACCATTGCCCGGCGTAGGGTGCGATCTCCGAGGCGAGAAACGCCCGGAGTTCGTTGAGTTTCCGCTGTTCCTGGACGCTCAGGAGTGACTCGAAGTCGAAGAAATCCGCGGTGGGAAGATCCGCTACCGACGCCGGGGTGCCACCGGATGATCCCGCCGGCAGCGGGGCCCCGCTGTAGTCGCCCATCATTTGATTCCCATCCGGATGGCGCCATCCAGGCGAATGGTCTCGCCGTTCAACATCGCATTTTCCACGATGTGGGCGGCCAGGTTGGCGTATTCCGCGGCCCGGCCAAGGCGTGCCGGGTGCGGGACCTGCTGCCCCAGCGATTCCTGGGCTGCTTGGGGAAGACCCGCCATCATGGGTGTTTCGAAGATGCCGGGCGCGATGGTGGCGACCCGGATCAGGGAACGTGCCAGTTCGCGCGCCAGCGGGAGCGTCATGGCAGCTACCGCCCCTTTGGAGGCGGCGTAGGCGGGCTGTCCGATCTGGCCTTCGAAGGCGGCAACGGAGGCAGTGTTGATGATGACACCTCGTTCGGGGCCACCCAGCTCGGTGGACACGGGTTCCGTTTCCACCATGGCGGCGGCGGCCAGGCGGATCACGTTGAAGGTGCCGATGAGGTTGATCTGGATGACTTTATTGAAGGTCTCCAGCGGCAGGACGCCGTCCCGGCCAAGCACTTTTCCGGGTGTAGCTATGCCTGCGCAGTTGACCACAATGCGCAGTGGTCCCAACGATGCTGCGGCGTCAACAGCGGATTGGATCTGGGCTTCGTCGGTGACGTCGGCTGGAGCAAAGACCACCTTGCCGCCTGCGTTCCCGGCATTCAGCGTGGCGGCATATTGCTCGCCGGCGGACTGGGGCAAGTCCACCAGCACCACTGATGCTCCGGCGTCGTAAAGTCGCTTCGCTGTGGCCGCACCCAAACCTGACGCACCGCCGGTAATCAGCGCCACCGTACCGTTGATGTCCATCCATCCTCCTTGATGCAGAACCCAAATCCGTTAATGCATGTTAACTGAAATTGTGAGCCAGTGCACAACTGGTCCACCGATAGGCTGTTCCCATGCCCGCGCACGATGCCCTCGACAACCAATCGCTCCCCACTCCGGATGCCGCTGTCCGGGCCAGCCGCGCCGACCAGGCAGCCCGTTCGGTGACCCGCAGCTTCGGGCGGCGGCTGCTCTTCCTGCCTGGCACGCACATCGGCGCGATCAGGATTCCGGGGAACACGCTCCGCGGCCTGTTGGGCCCTTGGCACTACTGGTGGCAGGCGCATTATGTGGATTGCCTGGTGGACACGGGCCGCCGGGAGCTCGCCACCAAAACAAGGTTCGACGGCGACTCCCGCCCGAGCGCCGGCAGGCTTGCTTCCCGGCTGGTCACCACTATCCGGCTGCGTAACCTGCTCAGGTTCGAGAACCACTACTACGACGACATGGCTTGGCTTGCCCTATCAACGCTCAGGCTTGGGAAGCTTGCGGAGGAAACCAGGAAACCGGGGCGCCGGCGCAACGCGTACATCCAAAAACGGTTAACCCTGCAGTTCGATTCAGCGTCCACGGACGAGCTGGGCGGCGGAACGTTCTGGAGTACCAAAAGGGACTTCAAGAACACTCCTGCCACCGCACCCGTAGCCCTGTATTTTGCCCGGACGGGCCACCGGGACCGCGCCCAGGCCCTGGTGGGGTGGCTCAACTCCCGGCTTCTTCATCCCGAGCTCGGCGTTTACCGGGATGGGATCCGGATCAGGAACGGTGAGCCTGTCCTGGAGGAGGCCGTGTACACCTATAACCAGGGGCCGGTTCTGGGGGCTTTGCTGGAACTCGGTGGCCAGGACAACCTTGATCGGGCCGCACGCCTGGTCGGGGCCATTGACCGCGAGTTGACGGTTCCCGGCACCCGGGTGATCCGGGGAGACGGGACCGGCGACGGAGGGCTCTTCACGGGGATCCTGGTCCGCTACCTCGCGGTGGCGGGACGGGACGGGCGGCTTACCCTTGAAGCGCGTGAAACGGCGCGCGAACTGGTCATCTCCACGGCCGAAGCTTTCTGGACGGGACGCCGGGAAGCACCGGAGCTGATGCGGGGCCCAGCTGCGGAAAACCCGCCCCTCGTCTTCTCCCCCAACCCCCTGCGCCCGGCGACGGAGACCTATCCGCCGGGTGCCGGCGTCGAACTTTCCACCCAGCTGCAGGCCTGGATGGCTTTCGAGGCCGCGGCCACGCTTTAGCTGGCCGGTTTCGGGGGCGTGGCCGGCTGTTTCTTTTGGGGATACGGCGTTTCATGGCGGGACAGCATCTCCACGAACCCGGCGATTTTACGGGCCCGGGTATCGGCCCGTTTGACCAGGTTGGTGCGGTGGATCAGGGCGAAACGGTTCTGGGACGTGAGGACGTCGAACATGGCCTGCGCCTCGGGAACAGCGGCTATTGCTGCTGCGAGGTCGTCCGGCACTGTTGAGTCGGCGGGGCCGGCGTAGGCAGCTTCCCAGCGGCCGTCGGCCTTGGCGGCCTCGACGGCGGCGCGCCCGGCGTCGGTCATCTTGCCTTCGGTTTCAAGCCTGGCGATATGGCCAACGTTCCGCGCGGACCAAATGCTGCGGCGTCCCCGCGGTGTCATGCGCTGGAAGTAGCTCTCGGCGTCGCGGCTCCGGGACTGGCCATCGATCCAGCCGAAGCACAGGGCCTCGTCCAGGGCGGCGTCGTAATCCAGCTCCGTGACGTTACCGCCCTTCTTGTGGAGGATCAGCCACACGCCAGGACTGTCCGCTGCGTGTTCGGCCAACCAGGCGCGCCATTCGGCGCCGTCCCGGACAAGAAGTTCCTCGAGCTCAATGGGCATGGCCCCATTCTGCTGCGAAATGGCCCTGCTGCGAAACGGCTCTGCTGCGAAACGTGGGAAACGGCATAGGCTGAAAAGCAGACGCCCTGCCACACCCCAGGAGGAACAATGTTGCGAGCCCGACCCCTTCATTTCACATCCCGTCTGGAGCATTGGACCGGAGTTCTCGCCGCCCTGGGTCTGGCCAAGGTGGTGGATCAGGGCGATTGGCTCGAGTTCGACGCCGGTTCCGGTCGCCTGGCGCTGCACGCCGCAGCACACGGATCCCCGGAGGACGGAACAACGGTATTTGGGGTGGAAGTGGGAATCCTGGAGGAGTTCGCCCGCCGAACCAGGGAGGACGGCACGCAGGCGGACGTCACCGAAGCATCCCACGGGACCACGGTCCAAGTCACAGCCAAGGACGGATTCCAGTTCCTCGCGGATCAGGCACAGCGGGCTGAGGACGGCACCTGGGCAACGTCCGGACAGGCCGACCCGGCGCTCGTCGTGGTGGGCACGTGGGTGAGTCCCGACGTCGACGGTTCCGCCCGGGAACTGCGCAACATCGGCGCCCGGCCGCGGACGTCGGACGACGAAGCTGCCACCTTCACTGCCAAGAACGGTGGCATCCTCCGCGTTGTCCACGGTTCCGCTGCCGGGTCCGGGGACCTGGCCTTCGAGTACGACGGCGATCTGGAGCTTTTGCTGGGGCGGCTCACCGAGGCGAAAGTTGAGGCACGGATCAGCGAGGACGTCCTCTACGTCGCCAACCCTGATGCCGTGGGTGGCTCGGCGTCGGCGTCGATTGTTGTGGAGAGAACAGCAACACAACAGACGCCGGCCGGCCCAAGCAGCTAGTCCTCCAGCGCCCCGTCACAGAGCCGGCCCACAACCTCGGTGAGCATGGCCAGTCCGGCAACGATGTCCTCATCCGTGGTGTATTCGTGCTCGTTGTGGGAAATCCCATCCACACTGGGAACAAAGAGCATCACGGTTGGAACGAGGTCCTTCATGTTGGTGGAATCGTGCCCGGCAAGGGTCATGACTTCCTTGTTGGACAGTCCCAGGTGGGCGGCGACCTTGGCCGCAAGTTCCACGCCTTCGGGCTGGTATGGGGTGACCGCCCAGGAGTGTGAGTGGTTCTTTTCCACCGAGACGTTGGCCAGCCGTTCAATCTCCGTGATGCGCGCGTGCAGCAGCGCATCCGCCTCGGCCAGCACTGCTTCGTCGGCACTGCGCAGGTCCAGGAGCAGGTTCACGCGCGACGGCACCACCACAGGTGAGTTCGGGTACACGTTGAGCTGCCCCACCGAGGTGTGCAGGACGCCCGGGAAGCGGTCAGCGAGTTCGCGCGCCGCCACCACCAGCATCGAAGCACCCAGAAGGGCGTCCTTGCGGTCCGCGATCACCGTGGAACCGGTGTGTGCCTGCTCGCCGTGGACCACGAACTCATACTTGTTCGCTGCCCAGTTGGAGCTGACCAGGCCAATGGTGATGCCCTCCCGCTCCATGCTGCGCCCCTGTTCGATGTGGATTTCTGCGCAGTAAGCCGCCTCCGGCCCCTCAAACGTTCCGCGGCAACCAATCGCGTCCAGGGCGTCACGGACGGTGATCCCGGCGGCGTCCTTGGTGTTGAGTGCAGCGTCGAGGTCCAGCTTGCCCGTGTAGACGGACGATCCCATCATGGACGGCTTGAAGCGGCTGCCTTCCTCGTTGAACCAGTTGACGACGGCGAGGTTGAACTTGGGTGCGGTGGCGCCGGCTTCCCAGCGGGCTGCCAAGCGGAACGCGGCGTGCGCTGCGGCCAGGACGCCGTACGCGCCGTCGTAACGGCCCGCCGTCGGCTGTGAATCCATGTGGGACCCGACCACCACGAAGGGCGCACCGGGCACGGCCTCGTAGAGGCCCCACTGGTTGCCGGCGTGATCGAACTTCACTGTGAAACCGCGCTCTTCAAGGAGCCCGGTGAGCCAGCGGCGCTGTTCGCCATCGGGAACCGTTGCTGCCTGGCGGTCCACGCCGCCGTTCCCGGTGGCACCGAAGGCGCTCATGGTCCGGAAGTCCTGCACGAAGGCGGTGTCCTGGGCGGTGAAACGTGTGGTGGTTGTCATGATCTCCCCTATGAGCTGTGGGCGGCGAACGAACTTTCAGGGGAAAGTTCAGCGTTGAAGCCGGTTGATTGGTAGGTGAAGCGGCCTCCGACGGCGGTGGCCAGGACCTGCAGTCCGCTGATGGCCGGTGCCTTCAACGGTGAGGCGGACAGGACAACGAAGTCGGCAAGCTTGCCGGGTGTCAGGGTGCCTTTCTCGTCCAAGGAACCTGTGGCTGCCGCGGCTCCGGAGGTGTAGGCGGCGAGGGCCTGCTGCGGGGCGAGGCGTTCTGCGGGGTTGCCAAAGACAGCCCCGGATTCGGTCCGCCGGTCCACGAAGGCCTGCATGCCACGGAGTACGTTACCGTCGGCAACGGGACGGTCCGAGCTCCCAGCGAGCGTCACGCCTGCTTCCAGGAAACTCGCTGCCCGGTAGGCCCACGGCAGGCGCTCCGGTCCGAGGGAAGCGGTCATGCCGTCCCCACCGTCCCGGAAGAAGCTTGCCTGCGGTGTCACGGCTATTCCGGCGTCCGCGAGCCTGGCCAGTTGCTCGGGGCGCGTCATGGAGGCGTGCTCGATCCTGTTGGGCACCCGACGCGGTCCGTACACCGCTTGGCAGTGGGCAATGATATCCACGGCGAGGTCAACGGCACGGTCCCCGATGGCGTGCGCCGCGATGGACCACCCGGCGGCGTAAGCAGCCTCGATGCGCTCCCGCAGCTGGGCCGGATCCGCTTGGAAGTAGCCAACGTTGCCGCGGTTGTCCTTGTGGCCGTGGCTGCAGAACTCGTGGCTCACGGCCGCGGTTTCGCCCAGGAGTGAGCCGTCCAGGAACACTTTGGCGGGCCCGAGGGACAGGTACTCATTCCCGAATCCGCTGGTGATGCCAAGGTCCAGCCCGGCCGGGACGGCACCAACACTGTCAGAAGCATGCCCGCCCAGGCCGTGCAGTACATCCAGCACCGGCATGACCTGGGCACGGGCATGCAACCGGCCGTTGGCCGAGGCGCTCTGGTAGGCGGCGAGCTCGGCCGGGCTGTGCCCGATCCACCCGCCGCCAACCCCGGCCTCGGTGAAACTCGTGATGCCCTCGGAAGCGTAATACAACGTGGCCCTCTCAAGGGCGGCCTCGATGTCCTCCAGCGAGTACGGCAGGATCAGCTGCTGGATCAGTTCCTGGGCCGTCTCCTGGACCAGTCCCGTGGGATGTCCCGCTGCGTCGCGGACGATCGCACCGCCGTCGGGATCCGGGAACGACGGCGACTCCGCACCTGCCAGCCGCAACGCGGCTGTGTTGACCACGGCCATGTGCCCGGAGTTGTGGCGCATGAACAGCGGCCGCTCCCCCGTGATGCGGTCCAGCTCGGCGATGTCCGGGAAGGACCCGCCGTGCTGGGTCTGGCTGAAGCCAGTGGCGAAGAGCCAGCCCGCGCCGTCGCCGGTAACAGCACCGGCGTCGGTCATGGCGCCGCCGAGCACCCCATACAGCTCATCCAGGCCGCGGGCACCGGAGACGTCCAGCTCCGCCAGGCCCAGCCCGAACCACGTGGTGTGGCAGTGGGCATCGATGAAGCCCGGAGTGACAGTGGCACCGCCAAGATCAAGCACCTGAACAGCGTCCAAGCCATCCAGGTCCTCGTCCAGGCCCACGATGCGGCCTTGCCAGATGCCCAGCGAGCCGGCCACCGGGCGGTCCGGATCCATGGTGATGATCTCTGCGTTCCGCAGGAGGAGGTCGAGTTTCATGTCCAGTTCTAGCGGTGGGAGGTGGTGACGGATTTGATGCGCGTGTAGTCCTCGAGGCCATACACGGAGAGGTCCTTGCCGGTGCCGGAGTGCTTGAAACCACCGTGTGGTGCCTCGGCCGGGATCACCTGGTGGCAGTTGATCCACACGGCACCGAAGTCGAGCTCGTTGGAAACGCGGGTGACCACGCCGTGGTTCTCGGACCACACGCTGGACGCCAGGGCGTACTTGGTGCCGTTGGCGAGTTCGATCGCTTCTTCCTCGGTGGCAAACGGCTGGACCGTCAGCACGGGGCCGAAGATTTCGTCACACACCACCTCGTCGGTCTGGAACACGCCATCGATCACCGTAGGCTCAAAGTGGAAGCCGCTTCCGGTGCGTTTGCCACCGGACAGGACGCGGGCGTTGGCAGGCAGGCGGGACATGAAGCCCTCTACCCGCTCCAACTGCGCGGCACTGTTGAGCGGCCCAAGATCCGCATCGGAACCGCCCACCTTCAAGGCGGCAGCGGCGTCAGCCAGGGCTGCTGCGAACTCCGTGTGGATGTCCTGGTGCACCAGTACACGGGTCACCGCAGTGCAGTCCTGCCCGGCGTTGAAGAAGGCAGCCAGGGCGATTTCGCTGGCAGTCCGCTGGATATCGACGTCGGCAAACACTACAGCGGGCGCCTTGCCGCCAAGCTCCAAGTGCACGTCCTTGAGCGTCTTGGACGCCGCGGACATGACCTGC
This sequence comes from Paenarthrobacter histidinolovorans, assembly GCF_014647595.1. Taxonomy (GTDB): domain Bacteria; phylum Actinomycetota; class Actinomycetes; order Actinomycetales; family Micrococcaceae; genus Arthrobacter; species Arthrobacter histidinolovorans. The sequence goes on from NZ_BMPM01000006.1 coordinate 150,580, forward strand.
GCACCGGCACGGGTGGATCCCGTAATGGACACCATCTCCGGGATGTCATGGTCCACCATCGCAGCGCCGGCTTCGCGGCCACCGCAAACGATGTTCACCACGCCCGCCGGGTACACCTGCTGTGCCAACTCCCCAAGGACCACCGTGGACCAAGGCGTGGTGTCGGCAGGCTTAAGGACCAGCGTGTTGCCCGCAGCGAGGGCCGGACCGATCTTCCAGATGGCCATCATGAACGGGTAGTTCCACGGCGTAATCTGCGCAACCACGCCAATGGGTTCGCGCCGGATGGTGGAAGAGAAACCCTCCACATACTCGGTCTGGGCAGTACCGGAAACAACCCGGCATGCACCTGCGAAGAAGCGCAGTTGGTCCGCGCCCCGCAGGATTTCCAGCTCTTTGGTGAGGGCGGCAGGCTTGCCGGTACAGGCAACCTCAGCCTCGAGCAGACGGTCAACGTTCGCCTCGATGAGGTCGGCCAGCTGCAACAGCAGCGACTGGCGAGTTCCCGGCGTCGTGCGCTTGTAGCTTGTGAAAGCTGCGGCAGCGGCCTGGAAAGCGACGTCGACGGCGGCCGCGTCACTGTCCGGCGCTGTGCCGATTTGTTGGCCCGTGGCGGGGTCGAAGAACGGCAGGCTGGCCGCAGTGTCCACGGACTCGCCGTTGATGATGTTCTGAAGCTGGATCACGGTGAGGCTCCGGTCAGTTTGTTGAAGTCTTGGGGGAACGCGTGGTGGGGTCCTGCGGCAGGTGCAGCAAGGCCGGGAGGCCGGAGTCGACGGCGCGGCGGAACGCGGCTGCGAAGTCTTCCGTGCGGTCCACACGCTCGCCGTAACCGCCGTAGGAACGGGCGAGCGCGGCGAAGTCCGGATTAGTCATGTGCGTTCCGGACGGGCGGTCCGGGTAGTGCGCTTCCTGGTGCTCGCGGATGGTGGCGAAGATGCCGTTGTCCACCACCAGGACGATGAACTTGGCGCCGTAGCCCATGGCCGTGGCGATTTCCTGGCCGTTCATCATGAAGCAGCCATCGCCGGCCACGGAGATCACCTGGCGTCCCGGGTAAGCGAGCGAGGCTGCCACGGCTGCCGGGATACCCATGCCCATGGCCCCGTTGCGCGGAGCGGCCAGGGAGTTGGCCGAGTTGTGGTCCAGGTAGCGCGCGGGCCACAGGGCGTGGTTTCCGGCACCGAAGGTGAGGACGGCGTCGTCGGCCGTTTCCTTCTTGAGGACCTCCATGGCGACGCCCAGATCCACACCGATGCCGCCGTCGGGCGTTGGCGTGGAGAACGTGAGCTGGTCGGCGCGGGCGCTGGCGAACCAGCCTTCCTCGCGCTCGCCGGCCGCTTGTGAGGGAGCCAGCGCCGCCGCGAATGCGGTCACGTCCGCAATGATGTGCTGGTCCACGCGTCCGAAGTGGCCCAGGAGGTTGGCGTCGGCGTTGACTACGACGGTTTCGGCGGTGAGTCCACGCTTGTAGCCATCGGAGAGGACGTCGCCGCGGACGCAGCCAACAAACACGATCAGGTCTGCTTGGTCCAGGCGCTGGGCGTTGGCGTCGCTGCGGCCGTAGCCCAGGAAGCCGGCGTAGGCGTCGCTGCGGTGCGGGACGGCGTCGTAGGCTCGGAAGTCGGTCACCACGGGAACGCTGTTACGGCTCGCCCAGGTGGCCAGCTGCTCGCCGGACTCCTGCGTCCAGCCTTCACCGCCGACGACGATCAACGGCTTGCGTGCCTTCTCCAGTTTTTGGGTGAGGTCTGACAGGTCCGCCGAGGCCGGCTCGGGACGGGCAACCTTGCGGGGTTCCACGGTGGCGTCCGGGACGACGTGCACCAACACGTCCTCCGGGAGGCCGATCACTACAGGGCCGGGGCGTCCGCTCAGGGCGGTGAAGATGGCGTCGTCCACCACGCGGGCGGCGGAAGCGGCGTCGTCGAGGGTCACCACCTTCTTGGCGGTGCTGCCGAACCAGGCGTTGATATCGAATTCCTGGAAGGACTCGCGGCCCCGGTCGGCCACCGGGATCAGGCCGACGAACAGGATGAGAGGCGTGGCGTCCTGGTGCGCGGTGTGGATGGCGATGAAAGCGTTGGCAGCGCCCGGACCACGGGTCACCATGGCCACACCCGGGAGCTCGGTCAGGCGGCCTTCGGCCAATGCCATGAACCCGGCACCGCCTTCCTGGCGGGCCACAACATTCTGGATCGGCGAGCCGTGCAGTCCGTCAAGGACGTCCAGGAAGCTCTCGCCAGGCACGGTGTAGACGCGCTGGACGCCTGCCCGTTCGAGTTGGCCAACAATCAAGTGGCCGGCAGTGGTTGTGCTCAATGCTTCATTCCTTCTTCTTCGATGGAAAGGCCAGGGAGGAACAGGCCGGAGAGCGCGGTCAGCGCGGACACGACCAGGAGGATGATGGCTCCGGGCCAGAAGGAATTGTTGGCGGCCACCAGTGCGGTAGCGATCAACGGGACGAAGCCGGAGATAACGCCGGCAGTGTTGGAGGTGATGGCGACGCCGGTGTAGCGGACCTTCGTGGCGAAAAGCGCAGTCAGCGCGGTGCCGGAGACGGCGTAAGGGATGGAGAGGACAGCGACGCCGATCATCATGGCGAGGACCACCAGGACAGGGTTGCGGCTGTCGATGGCCAGGAAGACCGGAACCGCGATGATGGCTGATGCCACGCCGCCCCACAAAATGACCTTGCTGGCGCCGTACTTCTCGCCAAGGCGTCCGGCCCAGATCAGTGCGGCGATCTCGAGTGCAGCAGCAAGCAGGGTGCCAAGGAGCAGGAGTTCAGAGGGCAGCTTGAGGACCTTGGTGCCGTAGAAGACCACGAAGCTGGTGATGAGGTAGAAGCCGCCGATGCCGAGCAAAGCCGAGCACATACCCACCAGGATCTGGCGCCAGCTGTTCTTCAGGACTCCGCGGATGGGGGCGTGTTCGGTCTCGCCGGATTCCATCAGGGCTTCGAATTCCGGTGATTCGCTAAGGCGGCTGCGGATCCACAGCGAGATGGCCAGCAGCGGGATCGCGGCGATGAATGGGATCCGCCAGCCCCAGGCGTCAAAGTTGCTCTGGCCAACCAGGAACAGCATGCCGAAGAATCCACCGGAGGACAGGATGGTGCCGATCGGCGAACCGATCTGCGGCAGGGCAGCGTAGCGTGCACGCTTTTCCACCGGAGCATTCTCGACGGCGATAATCACCGCGCCGCTCCACTCACCGCCGACGGCGAGACCCTGCACGATGCGCAGCGCCACCAAAAGGATGGGGGCGGCCAGGCCGATGGTCATGTAGTTGGGAAGCAAACCGATAAGGCCGGTGACTACGCCGATGCCCACGATGGTGACCATGAGGATCTTCTTGCGTCCTACCTTGTCGCCGAGGGCGCCGAAGATGAAACCACCAATCGGACGGGCCACGAAGCCCACCGCGAGGGTTGCGAAGGATCCCATGGCCGCCACGAAGGGGTCTTGGGAAACGAAGAACTGCGCGTTGAACACCAGCGCAGCGGCTGTGGTGAAAAGGAAGAAGTCGTACCATTCCAGCGCAGTGCCCACCAGGGCCGCCAGGGCCACCTTCTTGGTGACGCTTTCATCGACGACGCGTGGTGCCGTGGGACTGGTGTCCGTGGCTCCGCTGACCGTGCTTGCCATTGTTGCTCCATGAGTGCGAACGGGACCGGACGTTGGGGGTGCCCGGGCAAATTTGTGTGACTCAATCCATAGTGCCAGTAGTTTTTCCCAAAATGACTAGCAATCCACCACGGAAACATGGCGCTAGAATGTGTGAATGCACAATTCTGATACCTCGGGCCATGCCGCCCGATGGACTGAGCTGGTGGATCAACTTGAAGGCAGGCTGGACGCACTGGCGCAGGCCTTCACGACGAGAGTCCGCGAGATCCCCGAATACGGCGAAAGCCAGGTGACCGTCCTGGAAATCCAGGAGACGGCACGGGAGACTTTTCGGCGGTTGATCAACGGGCTCAGGAATGGACGCACCGATAGCCGCGACGGCCTGCTGGACTTCGCCTCCGACCTCGGATCCAAACGCGCCAGGGCCGGCATTCCACCGGAGTCCCTGACCTCCGCGGTGCGCCTGGACTTCAGCATCCTGTGGGCCGAACTGCTGGAGATCGCGCACACCGAGGACGCTGCCCTGTTGGCCACCAGGGTGGACCAGGTCTGGAGCGTGGTGGACGAATTCGCCACCCGGACGCACACAAGCTACCTGACCGAACGCGTCAGGATGGCACAGGAAGAATCGAGCATCCAACGCGAATTCATCGCCCGCCTTTTCAACCAGAGCACGCCGTCCCAGGAAACGTCCACTCAAGTGGCTTCGGCGTTGGGCATCAACCCCGAATCACGGTTCGCCCTTGTGGCGGCCAGCGGTGAGCCTGGTGCACGGCTGCGGGCCGCGACGTCCCAGTTCGGTTCGGGGCAGCACGCCCGGCAACGGTTGTTCCTCCACGAATCAGGCGGCAACACCTACGTGTTCTGGGCCTTGCCAGCCGTGCGGACGCGGGGTCCGGAACTCCGGGCAGAGACGCCCGGCCCGGGGGCGGACAGCCAGCAGCTGCCACCCGGCGTCGTCAATATCCCTTGCGGCTATGTGCCCGAGGTTCTCGGCCTGCGCGCACTCCCCGGCGCCGCCCGCACCGCCGAAAGCCTGGCCGCGTTGCTGCGTCCCCGCGACACCGGGCCTCTGTCCGCAGATTCCGCATGGGCGCGGCTGGCCCAGCAGAACCTGCAAGATGCCGGGCTGGACCTCGCCGCGGAACTTGAGGAGGCCTTGGCGGACTGCCGGGGCGGCGAGCGCGAACGCTTGCTCGAAACGGTCCGGAACTACCTCAGCACGGGCAACATCACTGCCACGTCCGAGCAACTCTTCTGCCACCGCAACACCATTCTCAACCGACTCAACCGGTTCCAGGAGCTGACGGGAATAGACCTTGCCGTTCCTGCAAAGACGGCCCGCCTGGTGGTGGCGTGGGCCTAGCCCATTCCGGCACGGAGGGATGCCCGATGTGTGTTCTCACATTGCTGGGCCCGGTTTGATGGAAGTTATGCCATTGATGGTGTGATCGGGCACACACCATAGTTGTAGCTACCTTGCACCGGACACTCGTCCCCGCACCCCATCCGGAGAATCAGATGGCCCACACGGTAGATACTGCCTCCGCATCAACATCCAGGCTGGACCTGGCTAAGATGCGCAAGATTGCCCTCGCCAGCGTTATTGGCACCACCGTCGAGTGGTACGACCTTTTCGTCTTCGGGACGGCGTCGGCCCTTGTCTTCAACAAGATCTTCTTCCCCAGCTTCGATCCGATTGTCGGCACCATGCTGGCCTTCGGCACTTTCGCTTCCGCCTACATCGCCCGCATGGTCGGCGCCATCATCTTCGGTCACTTCGGTGACCGGTTGGGCCGCAAGTCCATGCTGCTGGTCTCCCTCCTGACCATGGGAGCGGCAACGTTCGCCATTGGCCTGCTGCCCGATTACAACAGCATCGGCATCATGGCGCCGCTGCTGTTGCTCTTCCTCCGCGTCATCCAGGGCCTGGCCCTGGGCGGCGAATGGGGCGGTGCCGTGCTCATGACTGTTGAACACGCCCCGCCCGCACGCCGTGGCTTCTACGGCTCCCTGGTACAGGTCGGCGTTCCCGCCGGCACCCTGATCGCCAACGTGGCATTCCTGATAGTGGCCTCCACCGTCAGCACCGAAGCCCTGTACTCGTGGGGCTGGCGCATCCCGTTCCTGGCCTCGGTCCTCCTGGTCACTGTGGGCATCTACATCCGCCTGCACATCGAAGAAACCCCGTCCTTCCAGGCAGTCAAGACCGCCGGAGCCAAAGCCAAGATGCCGTTCGCTGCGCTGATGGCCAAGTACTGGAAGCAGGTTGTCCTGGGCGGCGTCGCTACCCTTTCCACGGGCAGCACCTTCACCCTGTTGGTGGCCTCCGGTGTCTCCTACGGCAAGAAGGAACTCGGCCACTCCGAGAGCCTGATGCTCTGGGTGGTCCTGGCCTCCTGCATCCTGGGACTGTTCCTCATCCCGTTCTTCGGCAAACTCTCTGACAAGTTGGGCCGCAAACCCATCATTTTCGCCGGTGTAGCAGCCGAGGCAGCACTCGCCTTCCCCATGTTCTGGCTCATGGACACCAAATCGGTGGCACTGCTCTTCGTTGCCTACCTGGCCATGATGACCGCCTTCTGCGCCAACTACGGCCCCATCGCCACGTTCCTGGCCGAGCTGTTCGGCTCCAAGGTCCGCTACTCCGGCCTGTCGGTGGCCTACATGCTGTCCGGCCTCCTGGGCAGCGCCGCCACCCCGTTCGTCACCACGTGGCTGCTGGGCATGACGGGCCAGAGCTCGTCCATCGCCTGGTACATCATGGCCGCAGCCGGCCTGTCCCTGGTTGCGCTCTTCCTGCTGACCGAGACCCGGTACGGCAACATTGACGCCGTCGACCAGGCACCCGCGGAAGCCGCGGCAGCCCGGTGACCGTCACCACCATCGAGCGCCTGGCTGGCATCCCCGGCCAGGCGCCCGCCGTCGGGCCCTTCTCCCCGGCGGTCATTGCAAACGGTTTTGTGTTCACCTCCGGCCAGATCCCCGCGATCACCGGACTGGACGATCAACCCGACACCTTCGAAGGGCAGGTCCGGCAAACCATCGAAAACCTTGCCGGCGTCCTGGAGGCGGCAGGATCCAGCCTTCAGCACGTAGTCAAGGTCAACACCTACCTGACCAGCCAGGATCAGCTGGAGGAGTACAACCGCGTGTACTCGGAGTACTTCGGCACCGCCAAACCGGCCCGGACCAGCGTGTGCGTGAGCTTGTGGGGAGTGTCCCTGGAAATCGAATGCGTGGCAGTCCTTGCCGGGAACCAGGAGGTTGCCCCGTGACTTTCACCCTCCTGCGGGAGCTGACGGACGTCAGCTACCCCACCATCGGGCACTTCCTCGAGGAGGGCTTCGTCTCCCCGGCCATCCAGTCGCTGCTGGCAAACGTCAAGATCGCCGGACCGGCCGTCACCGTCCGGATCGCCGACCACGATGCCATCGCCATGAACCGCGCACTCCTGGCGCTCACGCCCGGGGACGTCCTGGTGGTGGACATGCTCGGCGACCAGCACCACGCGCCTGTCGGGGCCGTAACGGCTGCCGCGGCGCTCGCTCAAGGTGCAGCCGCCGTCGTGGTTGATGGGGTGGCCACCGACGTGCTGGAACTGCGGCAGACCGGTTTGCCGGTGTTCGCCCGCGGGACGTCGTGCCTGACCACCAAAAGACTCCATGGAAGCGGCTCCGCCGTGAACGTTCCTGTGCAGTGCGGGGGCGTGACGGTCAACCCCGGCGATCTCGTGCTGGGAGACGACAACGGGCTGATCGTGCTCGCCCCTGATGCTGCGCGCGACGTCCTTGGAAAGGCACTCGCCTCGGACGCTGCCGAGCCGGACATCCTGGCGCGCATAGCATCCGGGGAGCCGCTCGAGTCCATCCTTGCCCTCTAATGCCGCCGAGAGCGTAACGGCCCCGACAACCGGAATGCCTCCACGGAACTTCGGCCGGGGATGCGGTAGAACTTAACCATGAGCGTACGTACACCGGACCCGTATCCAGGCTGGCTTTCAGATGAAGACCTCTTCGAAGCCCGCGGCCGCCTCCCCATGGTCTATGTGGAGGCCGTTCCCGTCCGGCTGGATCCGCTCGGGTACGTGAACGAGGTTGGCACTCTCCTGCAAGGCGACGCCGACGGCAACATGGTGCGCTACCTCGTCTCCGGCCGTGTTCTCTACCGCGAAACCATTCGCGCGGCACTCCTGCGGCACATGGAAAAGGACCTCGGCCCCCTGGCGTTCCCGCAGCTGCCCATCAGCCCCGTCCCCTTCACGGTGGCCGAGTACTTCCCGGCTCCGTCCCAGACGGGCTTCACGGACGACCGCCAGCACGCGGTCTCCTTGGCTTACGTGATTCCGGTGACCGGAGAATGCGATCCGCGCCAGGACGCCCTGGAACTGACCTGGATGACACCCCAGGAGGTGCTGAGCGAGAACGTCCAGCAGGAATTCGACGGCGGCCGGGGCAACCTCGTGCGGCAGGCCCTTTCATTCTCGGGCGTGGTCCTCTAGCGGGTCCCGGCCTCTGCAGCAGCTCGTCTTTGTAGACTGGACGGCGGACCCCAAGAGAACCAAAGGACTTCCGATGACTCACAGCCCAGCCACACAGCAGTACAGAGAGAAGCAGGCTGGGGACCTGCGGCCCGGGGACTTTGTGTTCCCGCCCGGTGACGGGCCGGCCCAGGAAATCGTCAGTATCGACGTCGAAAACGATGACTACGGCGTGGCCGCTTTGCTGCGACTGACAATGGACGACGGCGGTACGGTGCGGATCGCTGTCGGGTCCAGCGTTCCTGTGGGCGACGGAGTTCCGGCCGGCCCAGCAGGGGACGCTGCCGACGCCGGCACAGCCGACTCGCCCGAGCCCGACGTGGCTGAGCCCGACTCCAGCACCCCCGACTCCAGCACCTCCGCCTCCAGCACCCCCGACTCCAGCACCTCCGCGGAAGCCGGGGCCGACGCTCCCGCTGGACCCGCCGTCGTCGTGCCTCCCCGCCCCGAAACGCCGCCTGCCTACACCGGACCGAGCGCTGAAGAACTCGCGCTCATCCCCGAGCCCGCAGGAACCCCGGAAGCCGTGGTGCGCGCCGCCGCGGCCAACCACAAGGGCAAGAACGGCGTGCAAGTCCTGGCTGAGCGGCTCGCGAAGGGCATCAACACCAAATCCGGAAGCTGCCTCCGGGACCTCAGCAACCTCGCATTCGACCTGTGCATTGTCCTACGCGATCCAGACCATGCTTTGGAGGTCGCGGACCTGCTGAATGTGCTGCCGTTCGATGGAAACCTGGACCGGTGGGCCTCGATCGAGCGGGCTCTGGCGTTGTCCAGTTTCATCTGCCGCGAGGCCGGCCAGGCTGAACGCGCCGCCGTTTACGAGAAGCTGCTCCGGGCACCCGAATCCCAGGAAGAGGACCCGTTCAAAGCCCGGATCAACGCCAGGGTGCGGCAGCGTTCCCTGAACGAACCCAACCTTTACGACAAGGAAATCTTCCGCGCGATCGACAACGGCAACCACGAAGCCGAGCGCGAATGGCGCTTCCTGCGTCTCGAGGCACTCATGTTCCTGCGGGCCCACGGCGGGTCCAAAACCATTGGCGAGGACGAGTTGGCCCGAAGGATCGCAAACGAACTGGAATCGGTCCGCGCCTAAGTTTCCTGACCCGCGGATTACCGGATTTCAAGGCCTGTTTTATGGGCGCGAACGGCGGTAGATTCGGGGCCATGACGAACAATCTGAGCGTTGTGGTTAATGCCGATGCGCAGCAAGTTTGGACCATGCTGCGTGAACCGTCGTTGGTTGCCCAATGGCACGGTTGGGAAGCCGATGATCTCGCCGACGAAATCAAGCAAATCTACTTCAACACAGACGTTGTGGAAGGACCCGATCACACCAGCCTCACCGTCAACGGCGGGGACGTCTTCGAGCTTCACCCCGTCTCCGGTGGCACGGAAGTAAGAATCACAAGGGTTGCCCTGGACCACGATTCCGAGTGGGCTGACTGGGACGAGGACATCACGCAAGGCTGGCTCACGTTCCTGCACCAGCTCCGGTTCGCCTTGGAACGGCACCCGCACGGGCACCGGCGGACGCACTTCGTCTCGCTGCCGGGCAAAGGCGGCCCCGCGATCGAAAAGCTGGGGCTGGGAGATTTGCCACCCGTTGGGGAGGAATACTCGCTCACGCTTGCGACGGGCGAGAAGATCTCCGGGAAAGTCTGGTTCAAGAGCAGGCACCAGGTTGGCCTCACCGTCCACAGCTACGCCGAGCACGGCGACGGGCTCCTGATCGTCGCCGAGCAGCTGCCGATTCCTGAGAAAAGGCCCGACGGCGGCTCCATGGTGATTGCCTCCACTTACGATCTGGGGGCCCACACTTTGGCAGACATCCGGTCGTCGTGGGACAACTGGAAAGCTGAAAACTACGGGTCGTAGCCTTTCCCCGGCAGGTTACCCACGGTAAAGCTGGCACACTTGGTAGCGTGCCAGCTTCTGTTCCTGCCCCTGCTTCTTCCCCTGCGCTGCCCGGTTTGTCCCAGCGGCAATCCGAGTTCTCCTTCTCGGTGGGCACGCGCCTGACTGAGACGTGCCCGCCGTCGAGCGCCCAGACAGACGCCAACGGCGGCGCCTTCCTGGGCCGCACCGGAACCATCACCACACCGCACGGAACCATCCAGACGCCCGCGTTCATCGCCGTCGGGACCAAAGCCACCGTCAAGGCGGTGCTGCCTGAGTCCATCGCCGGGCTCGGTGCGCAAGCCGTGCTGGCCAACGCCTACCACCTGTACCTGCAGCCGGGGCCTGAGATCCTCGATGCTGCCGGCGGGCTGGGCGCGTTCATGAACTGGTCCGGTCCCACGTTCACCGACTCCGGCGGATTCCAGGTGATGAGCCTGGGCTCGGGGTTCAAGAAAGTCATCGACATGAAGAACGTGGATTCATCCGGCCCGGATGACGCGGTGGCTCCCGGCAAGGAACGGCTGGCGCACATCGACGACGACGGTGTCTGGTTCAAATCGCACCTGAACGGAGACCGGCACCGTTTCTCCCCCGAGATCTCCATGCAGGTCCAGCACCAGATCGGCGCTGACATCATGTTCGCCTTCGACGAGCTTACAACCCTGCAGAACTCGCGGGCGTACCAGGAGGAGTCCCTGGAACGGACACGGCTGTGGGCGCTGCGGTGCTTGGAGGAACACGCTTCCCTGACCGCGTCCCGCGTCGGCAAGCCCTACCAGGCGTTGTTCGGCGTGATCCAGGGCGCCCAGTATGAGGACCTGCGCCGCAAGGCCTGCCAGGACCTCGGGGCCATGCCCTTTGACGGCTACGGAATCGGCGGTGCGCTGGAAAAGGAAAACCTGGGCACAATCGTTCGTTGGTGCAACGAGGAACTTCCAGAGGACAAGCCCCGGCACCTGCTGGGAATCTCAGAGCCGGACGACATCTTTACGGCCATCGAGAACGGCGCCGACACCTTCGACTGCGTCTCCCCCACGCGGGTGGCCCGGAATTCCGCGTTCTACACGCCGTTCGGACGGTTCAACCTGAGCGGGGCCCGCTATAAAACCGACTTTGGCCCGTTGCAGGATGGCTGCGATTGCTACACCTGCGTCAACTACTCACGTGCGTACATCCACCATTTGTTCAAGGCCAAGGAAATGCTTTCGGCTACGCTGATCTCCATCCACAACGAGCGGTTCGTGGTGAAGATGGTGGACGACGCCCGCTTGGCCATCGAATCCGGGGACTTCTTCGAGTTCAAGGCCGAGACACTGGGCCGGTACTACTCCTAGGCCGGGGTTCCGCCCGCTTGCTCCCGCCCCCCCGCCCCCCAGATCGCGGATCCGGTGCCAAATCGCGGGTCCGGTGCCAAATCGCGGGTCCGGTGCCAAATCGCTGGAGCTGAACCGCGACCTCGCACGGCTCCCGCGTCCTCGGCATGACCACCGCGATCTCAAGCGTTTTCCACATAGCGGCAGCAGGGGCTGTCTTGGGGCTGACGCGCAGCCAAGGCTGGGTACATGAGCCAGAAACTTATGCCGACCCTCCCCCAGCTGGGAACACTGTGGCGCACACAGCAGCTCAACGAACTGGGACTTGGTTCACGCGCAATCGCCGGATTGGTCCGGAAGGGTGAGCTTCTCCGCGTACGCCAGGGATGCTACGTCCGAAAGGCGGCGTGGGACAAACAGCCGGTCGATGCCCGCGGCAAGCAACTGATCCACGCGCATGCTCACGGAACTCTCGCCACGTCCAACGGGGACTTCGTCTACAGCCATACCTCTGCTGCCCGCCTGCACGGCTTGTTCCTGTGGAACGTGGACCAGCTGATCCATGTCATTCTTCCCACCAACCCCTCCAGCGGCCGGCTTGGCAAGGATGTCCGCGGCCACAGGTTGCGGTTGCCAGCCTCCCAGATCGTCACGGTGGAGTACCTTCCCGTAACGGACCTGGAACGAACGGTGGTGGACTGTGCCATGACGTTGAGCTATCGGCAGGCGCTGATCATCATGGATCATGCGCTTCGGCTCGGAGCCGACAGGTTTCTCATGATGGCGCACGCCGGTGCCTTAACGGGACGCCGAGGAGTCACGACCCTGCGGAGATGCTTGGCCAATGCGGACCCCGCCTCCGAATCGGCAGGTGAGACGCTGTGCCGTGATCTGCTCCAGCGGCTCAAGTTACCGATGCCCGAGCCGCAGGTAGAGGTGCAAAGCCGGATCGGCCGCTACCGGATGGACTTTGCGTGGAAGAAGGAGAAGGTGGCCCTTGAGTTCGACGGAGAGGTCAAGTACTTCAAGTACGCCCGGACGGACCGGGTGATCTTTGAGGAACGACGTCGGGAGAAGGCACTCGTTGAAGACGGCTGGTTCTTCATCCGGGTGGAGTGGCGGGACCTGTTTCACGAACAAGAGTTCAAAGCGCGCGTTCTGAAGGCGCTCCGCCGGTGAGCTCAACGCCGACCGTGTGCGCTCCCATCATGCTGGGCCGCGAGATCGCCGAGCCTGTGCGAGGACGCGGGATCTAAGCGAGATCGCCGCTCTTATCCGGCGATCTCGCGCAGCTGCCGCGTACGCAGCACTGTTCCGGCGATCTCAGTTAACTCCGTAGCTCGGCTCACGCTTCTTGATCCAGCCAACGACCAACACGGTGATCGGTACGAACAGGAACTCCACGGCCGTCTTGTAGACGAAGCCCACCAGGACGTAGTTGACGAACGAGCCGGCGTCCGAGATACCAATGACCGACGCCGCGATGCTGCAGAAAATCAGGGTGTCCACGAACTCGCCCACCACCGACGAGCCCATGAGGCGGGCCCACAGGCTCTTCTCACCCGTGCGGGCTTTCATCTTCACCAGGATCCACGAGTTGATGGTCTGGCCAGCCAGGAAAGCAAGCAATGAGGCAAGCACAATCTGCGGCACCGGACCCAGAGCGCCTTCGATGGCTGCCTGCTTGGCGGTTCCGTACTCGTCGTTGAAGCCGGGAAGGATGATGATCACCCAGTAGCAGAGGGATGCGAACACGGAGAGTGCGAACGAGGTGATGATGGCCTTGCGCGCAACCTTGAAGCCGTAGACCTCGCTCATGACATCGCCCAGGATGTAGGCCAGTGGGAAGAGGAAGAACCCGCCGTCGGTGATGATCGGGCCAAGCACCACGCCCTTCGAGGCGCCGATATTGGACAGGATCAGCACCTCGGCCATCACGGCCAGCATGATGCCGAAGTACGGTGAACCGATCGAGGCGAAGCGGGGCGCAGGCTTGCTCAGCGTGCTGGAGCCGGAGGGCGAGGGCATGGGTCATCCATTTCGTAGTGGTTCGCGCAGGCACCCGGTTCCAGGGAGCCCCGCTGTATTAGCACTGTGGTTGGTGAGGCATGCAGCCCGGCACCGGTTCCATTCTCCCACTTATCCTCGCCCCCTCCCTCACACCCCACCCCCTTCAACCAACCCCTCCCTCACACCCCACCTCCACCCCGTTTTGAACACGTTCAAGAAAGTGCAATACTGATTTCTGAACACGTTCAAAACCCATAGGGAGCACCGCATGGCCGCTAAAAGTGAGCAGACCCGCCAACTGGTGGCCGACGTCGCGCTGAAGTTATTCCGCGAGATCGGCTTCGAAAAGACCACCATGCGCGCCATCGCCCAGGAAGCCGGGGTGTCGGTTGGCAACGCCTACTACTACTTCGCTTCCAAGGATGAATTGGTCCAGGAGTTGTACATCCAAGTACAGGATGAGCATGCAGTTGTCGCGGCGCAGGCCCTCGAAAATGTCCAGGACCTCGCGGGTCGCCTGAAGGCCGTGCTCCACACGGGCATCGACGTTATGACGCCGTACCACCAATTCGGTTCCGATTTCATAGCGACGGCGATTCGGCCGACGTCGCCCGTCAACCCGTTCGGCGAGGCGTCCACCGCCGCCCGGGACGCTTCGCTCGCGATCTTCCGTTCCGCCGTCGAGGGTTCCTCCCCCTCGGTCGCGAAGAAGCTGCGCGACGATCTGCCCGAGCTGCTGTGGCTTGCGTACATGGGCGTCGCCCTGTACTGGGTTTACGACAAATCCGAGGGCCAACGCCGCACGCGCAGATTGATCGACGGGGCGGCCCCGTTGATGGCTCGTGGCTTGTCGCTCGCGAAGATTCCCGGCGTCAGCAAGGTCTTCGACGACGTCCTCGGACTCGTCCGCAGTGTGAAGGAGGACCCCAAATGACCCGGACTGTGGTGATCGCGGGCGCCACCGGCTTCATCGGCAGCCACCTCCAGCGGCGGTTTCCTGAAGAGGGTTGGCAGATCCGGACCGTTGGGCGGGACGCTTCCGCTGACGCCCGCTGGAACGACGACGGCGCCATCGCCAAAGCGCTGGACGGCGCCGAACTGCTGGTGAACCTCGCCGGACGATCCGTGAATTGCCGCTATAACGAGCGCCACCGACGGGAGATTCTGGATTCCCGGGTTGTGACCACCCGGGCTCTGGGCCGGGCGATGGCTGTGTGCGCCGAACCGCCGCGGACCTGGATCAACTCAAGTACAGGCACAATTTACCGGCACGCTGAGGACCGTCCGCAGTCGGAATCTTCGGGTGAGCTGGGCAGCGGGTTCTCCGTAGACGTGGCGCGGGCTTGGGAAGACGAGCTGGCTGCGGCTGTTGTTCCGGAGACCCGGAAAGTACCGCTCAGGATTGCCATTGTGCTGGGAACCGGCGGTGGGGTCATGAGTCCTTTCCGGAACCTCGCGCGGCTGGGTTTGGGTGGGCACATGGGGCCCGGGACGCAGAAGTTCAGCTGGATCCATGTGGAGGACCTGTACCGGACGGTGTTGTTTGTCCACGAGCGGCCTGAGCTGACCGGCCCGGTGAACGCAGCATCGCCCTACCCCGTGGACAATCGGGAGCTGATGGCACTGGTTCGGCGGAGCTTTGGTGTTCCATTTGGCGTCCCTACGCCGTCGTGGATGCTCGAAGCCGGGTCTGTTCTCATCCGGACCCAGACCGAGCTGGTGCTGAAGAGCCGCTGGGTGGAGCCCCGGAAACTGCTCGACGCGGGCTTCGCGTTTGAGTACCCATCGTTGGCCGGTGCGCTCAATGAAATTGCCGCAGGGACCCGGTGAGGCCGGAAGAAGCGGGGACGCCGCGGCCTTACGGACCCAACGACCGTGTGGTGCTGGGCCGAAGAGGCCTGGTAGTGGGCGTTCTACTTTCTGATGTCGTGTTTTTTCTGGTGCAGGCATTCATCGGAGTCGTTCGAAGCCCACAACATGCCGAATATCAGCTTTCGTTCCTGCCCATCCTCGTAGTTTTTGGCGCGCTCCCTGTCTGCCTGGTGGCCTTCCCTACGGCGATACTGCTAGGAAGAGTGCTGCGCAACATTCGCAGCCAATGGGTTCACGTAGCGGCCTTTATCCTCGCAGGCGCTCTGGTGGGAAATCTGGTTGGCGCTTCCTTCACGGGGTGGACCTCGCACACTTTGATTCAAATGACAATACCTGCAGCGCTCGCGGCCGGCGTCGGACGGCTCTGCATTTGGAACCTGGTCATCGTGAACGACTTTCCCTCCCCAAGCGACGGTTCTACGGTGACCCATGAACGATGACAGTTGGGTGGATGAGTCCGAGTACGGGCTGGGGGCTCCTGGGTCGGGGAATAGCTGGCGATACGGATCGAAAGACCGGGTAGTGATCGGAGGCAGAAGCCTCGCTGTCGGCGTCGCGGTGGCCCATCCGACCTTCTGCCTGTTGCTTGCAGTCCAGTCACCGGGCGGCTGGGCACTCCTCTTCTTCATATACAGCCTGCTTCCAGTGTGGGTCGTAGGTCTTGCCGCCGGGTCTCTCCTGGGCTTGGTCCTGCGGCGTATCCCCAACCAGTGGATTCACGTGGCTGCCTTTTTCTTGGTTCCATTGCTCTTTTGCGCGCCCTTCGGCGGACTGTCGCCGAGCGGCGCGATTCACTTTTCGATGTCCATAGCCCTTGCGGCCGGCATTGGACGGCTCACCATCTGGAAGATCGTTCGCATCGACAAGCCCTACCGAGCAAGCGTCCCCGCCAATCCCCAGGGGAGTGAGCAAGCGTCCCCAGGTGCCTGCACGCGCCCCGGCCGGACCACACCGCACTACAAAACCTAAGGAAGTGTTAGGAAATCCGCTCCCACGTTGGTTGTGCCGTGCATCACCCATAGTTTGGAATACGTCCTCTTCACCCCCAAGAGGGCCTTTCTTAGTCAACGAAGAGCCATGCGCAAGGACGCCATGAGCACGAGCTTCATGGACAGAACGAACTCATGCAAGACACGGCTGCCACGTGCGCAGCCGCCAGGAAGGTTCATTGATGAGCACCCAACAAGCTGCACCTCTGAGCGAAGCCGCACAGACACGCAAAGCAGTGAGCAACATCCTCAAGGGCTCCGCGGGCAACCTAGTGGAGTGGTTCGACGTATACGTTTACACCGCATTTGCGGCGTATTTCCAGTCCCATTTCTTCAACTCCTCGGACGACCTCCAAGCCGGCCTTGAAGCGATGGCCGTCTTCTCGACGTCGTTCCTCATGCGCCCGATCGGCAGCTGGTTCTTCGGACGCTACGCGGACCGCAAGGGCCGTAAAGCCGCTCTCACACTCAGCGTGACCATGATGTCCGCCGGGTCGTTCGCCATTGCGATCATGCCCACCCAGGATGTCATCGGACTGTGGGCCATGATCCTCCTGGTCTTTATCCGCATGGTCCAGGGCTTCTCAGTGGGCGGCGAGTATGGAACCAGCGCCACGTACATGTCCGAAGCTGCCACGGCCAAGCGCCGGGGGTTCTTCTCCAGCTTCCAGTACGTGACACTGATCGGTGGCCAGATGCTGGCCCTCCTGGTACTCGTGATCCTGCAGAACACCATGAGCAAGGAAGACCTGACCGCATGGGGCTGGCGGATTCCGTTCGCCATCGGTGGTGTTGCTGCCCTGGTGGTGCTTTGGCTTCGTCGCTCGATGGAGGAAACCCTTTCTGCCGACCAGCTCCGCGCGGCGCACGTCAAGGTCGCCGGTGAGGCACAGCCCGGAACCATGAAGCTCCTGTTCACCAAGCACTGGAAGCCGCTGCTGATCTGCATCGGAATCACGCTCGGCGGCACCGTTGCGTTCTACACGTACACCAACTTCATCCTCAAGTTCATGAACGATACGTCCGGCATCGCCAAGACCGACACCTCCGTGATCAACTTCTGGGCGCTGTTCATCTTCATGCTCCTCCAGCCTGTTTACGGCATGCTCTCCGACAAGATCGGCCGGAAGCCGCTGCTGATCTGGTTCGGCGTGACCGGGGTTCTGTTCACCTGGCCCTTGCTCTCGGCGCTGGCTGGGACAAAGGATCCGTTCGTGGCGTTCCTGCTGATGTTCGGCGGTTTGCTCATGGTGGGTGGGTACACATCCATCAACGCGCTGGTGAAGGCTGAGCTGTTCCCCGCGTCCATCCGCGCCCTCGGTGTGGGCCTCGGCTACGCGATTGCCAACTCGCTCTTCGGCGGAACGGTTCCATTGATTGGCGCCGCGCTGCAGAAGTCGGGCCAGGTGGACATGTTCTTCACCTACGTCACCGCCGCAATCTTCGTCTCGCTGCTGGTGTACATCTTCGCCCTGAAGAACAAGAAGTCCACGCATCTGGATGCGGAGCAGGGCCACGCGTTCCTCGCCAAGGGCTCGGCTGAGGAAACCGACGACGGCGGCAAGAAGGATCGCGTCAACGCCTGACTTGGGTGCCTTGTGAGGCCCGCTCTGCGCACTTTGGATACTCCGAAAGGCGCAGAGCGGGCCTCACAACGTTAAGCTCTAGTAGCGGGCCCGAACAGCCAACCCCGCCAGCCAACCCTGCCAGCAACCCCCGCACCGAACCCCGCCAGCCAACCCTGCCAGCAAACCCAGTACCGAACCTCCGGAGGACCACACAGTGCACGTGCTCATCGTCGAGGATGACGACGCCATGGCCTCAGCCTTGAGCGCCGCCGTCGCCTCCGCCGGGCACAAGCACACCCGGGTCTCCAGGGGCGAGGACGCGCTGCTGGCCCACCGGCAGCACGAGGTCATCCTGCTCGATCTGGGTTTGCCGGACCTTGATGGCCTTGATGTCCTCCGGAAGCTCCGCCAGGTCACGCAGATCCCCATCCTGATCCTGACGGCCCGCGATGACGAACGCAGCGTGGTCCTCGGCCTCCGCTCCGGTGCGGACGACTACCTGGTGAAGCCCGTGAAACTCGTGGAGCTGCTGGCCCGAATCGAGGCAGTGACCAGGCGGACCAACCGCTCCGGACCGGAAGCTCCCCACACGATCGTTCTTGGTGAACTGGAAGTTGACCTCGATCGCCGCGTGGCAACAATCAACAACAAAGAACTGGCCCTCACAGCAACCGAATTCGACCTCCTGGGCCTCCTTGTCAGGAACGCCGGCTCGGTGGTCACCCGGGAACAGATCCTGGATGCCCTCTGGGGCGACGCGTTCCTTGCGCATTCGCGGTCCTTGGACGTCCACCTGACCGGCCTCCGGTCCAAACTGCAGATGCCTGGCTTCATCATCAATGTCCGTGGCGTCGGCTACCGCGTAGAGCAACCGTGAAACTCCGGGTCCTGGGCATCCTCAGCCTGCTGGTGGTGGTGATTGTGGTGACGGTGTCCAGCGTGATTCTGACATCGGCCAGCCGCGAGCTCACGCAGGAGCTGCAAATCAACCGGGTCGCTGCCCTGAATCGGTTCGCGCAGTTGGCCAGTGATGCCCTGGAGGACAACAACACCACCCAACTGCAGCGCGAGATGGACCGCTACGCCGAGCTTTATGGCGAGGGAACCCTGATCCACATGCAAGGGCAGACCATCCATTCCGGCGACCTTCGCGACGATCAACCGGAGGTCATGGACGCGCTCGGCAGCGCAAGCCTGAACCTGAGCGACACCACACTGAGTCCCGTCCGCGCCTTCGGGACGGGCAACGAGATCATCTCAAGGTCCTTCGGCACGGCCAGCCAGGTTCTCGGTGAGGTTGTCATGGAGGTAAACCTCGACGCCGCACGCCAGAAGCTACGGGAGCGGTGGCTCGTCGTCGTCGTTGCCGCCGTGGCGCTGGGCGCGCTGCTCCTGCTGGCCGCCGCCCGCATTACGGGCTGGGTGCTCCGCCCCGTCCAGCGGCTCAGCAAAGCCGTCCACGAGCTTGAAGCCACGGGCACAACCACCCAACTCCCCGAGGCCGGCCCGCCTGAACTGCGCGAACTCAGCCGCTCGTTCACCACCATGGCGCACACCGTAAGCGACAGCATGGAATCGCAACGGCGGCTCATCGCTGACACCTCACACCAGCTCCGTAATCCGGTGGGGGCGCTCCGCTTGCGGATCGATCTTCTGCAGCTTGCCTTGCGGTCGGAGCCCGAAAAAGCGGCCGCTGCGGGTGTCGTTGCGGAACTTGAACGCGTGGAGGGAATGCTCGACGGCGTGCTGAAGCTGGCCACCGCTGAACATCGTGCCTCTGCTGGGGCTGCCCGCGCAGATCAGGACGCAGGACACCAGCGCCTGACGGTCATCGACCCCTTTCCGGTCCTGCAAGGAGAGGCAGAACGAGCCACACCCTCTGCCCTTCAGGCGGGCGCCGGCATCACGCTTCTTGAACCAGCCCGGCCGATCACTATCGCCTGCAACCCCGAGGAACTCGCACACATGGTGGGTGAACTCCTGGCCAACGCCATCAAGTACGCCCCGGGCGCCAACATCACAGTGGCCACCGAACCCACCCCGGGCGGCACCGCCGTCGTGGTTTCCGACGACGGTCCCGGCCTCCCGGCCGATCAGCGCGCCGCGTCCACCACCCGGTTCTGGCGGGCGCCCCAGCACAGCAAGATCCCGGGCAATGGCTTGGGCATGACCATTGTGGAACGGTTGGCCGAGGCGAACGGAGCAAGGTTGGTGCTGGCACCCCGCGTGCCGCACGGGCTGACGGTACGCCTGGAATTCGTGCAGCCACAGGGCGGTTCCGATGCCTGAGCTCCGCACCATGACTCGCCGAAATGCGCTGAGGGCGGCCGTGACGTTCGGCCTGCTGGCCTCAACTGTCGGCTGCTCCGCGGAGGAACGGCCGCAGGAACTCACGGTGGCCGGTGGCGAATCGGGCGGTTTCTACCTTGAGTTCGCCACCCTGCTGGCGGACTTGCTGCAACGTGAGCGGATCGCTGACAAGGCGCGGGCTTTGACCACTGGCGGCAGTCTCGAGAACATTCAGCGGGTGTTGGCAGGCGAGGCGACCTTCGCCGTCGCCCTCGCCGATGCCGCAGCCCAACCCGCCGCCAACAGCCACAGCGAAGGACGCCTGATGGCTTTGGGAAAGGTCTACCAGAACTACGTCCACTGCATCGTGCGGGAGGACAGTACCATCCGGTCCTTCGCGGACCTTGCCGGCAAGACCGCGGCGGTGGGCGAAGTAGGCTCCGGAACCACCCTCACGGCCGGGAGGATCATCGCCGCGGCGGGGCTGGCACCGCAGTCCGCACCGCCCGGTCGAGCTCTGAAACAAATCAATCTGGGACTGAACCAGGCCATTGACGCGCTTGCCAATGGTTCCGTTGATGTCATGATCCAGTCCGGAGGGGTCCCCACGGCGCCCATTGCCTCTGCCGCCCAACGCTTTGGCATGCGGCTTCTTGATCTGTCCGGACTGATTCCCGCAACGCGTGCACAGTCGGGTTTCTTCTACGACCGGGTGTTGATCCCTGCCAACAGTTACGGAAACGCGCCCGCAGTCTGGACAGTCGGGGTGGCCAACCTGCTCCTGTGCCGAAGTGATCTGGCGGACCACGTTGTCCGGCAGACCGTGGAACTCCTGGTGGGAAAGGCCCAGGATCTGGTACCCAAGTCCAGTGCGGGGGTCCAGTTCCTCAGCCCCGAAACGCTGATCAACACCGCCGGGGTGCCGCTCCATCCGGCCGCCGAGGCGAGCTACCGGACGTTGCACGGCTAACCCCGTTTAGGAGCCAAACCGGAGCAACTGCCAAAATGGACACATGACTTCAGCCGTTGCCCCTGCCATTGCTCTGACCATCGCCGGCTCCGAAGCGACCGGTGGCGCCGGCGCGCAAGCGGACCTCAAGACCTTCCAGGAACTCGGAGTGTTCGGCATCGCGAACCTCACGTGCATCGTTTCCTTCAATCCGCAGGACAACTGGAACCACCGTTTTGTCCCGGTGGACCAGCAGGTCATCGCGGACCAATTGGAGGCGACGACGGCGGCATACGGTGCCGCTTCCGGCGCGCCGTCGGTTCTGGACACCGTGAAGATCGGCATGCTCGGAAGCCCGGCAACCATCAGCACGGTGGAGAAGGCTCTGACGGACGGCTCTTTCAAGCACGTGGTGCTGGATCCGGTGTTGATCTGCAAGGGCCAGGAGCCGGGCCACGCGCTGGACACCGACCAGGCGTTGAAGGCCCAGATCCTGCCTCTGGCTACTTTTGTCACTCCGAACCACTTCGAAGCCGAGTCGCTGTCCGGGCTCACCATCACGGACGAAGAATCTCTGAAAGCCGCGGCCATCCGCATCCACGAAATCAGCGGCGCTGCGGTCCTCGCCAAAGGTGGGGTGCGGTTGGAAGGCCCTGACGCCGTCGACGTCTATTACGACGGCGAGACGCTGGAAGTCCTGCGCGCAGCGAAAGTGGGCGAGGTGGCCGTGTCCGGCGCCGGTTGCTCGCTTGCCGCTGCTGTGACCGCAGAGTTGGCCAAGGGCGCAACCCCGCTGGAAGCTGCCCGGACTGCGAAGGCATTCGTGACCGCCGGTATCAAGAACCGCGTGGCCTCGGGGGCGCCTTTTGATGCGCTATGGCAGGGCGGGGCGTTGAGCTAACCCCTCTGGCATACGAAAAAGCCGCCCTGGAAAACTCTTCCGGGGCGGCTCTTCTTTGGGTTCAGAACCAGTCTTTTGATTGAGGACTAGCGTGAGACCTTGCCCATGAGCGAGGCAATGGGTCGCAGGAACAGAGGCCTGGCAAGGAACCAAGCGGCCGCCGTGAACACGATGGACGCTGCGAAGATGCCGAATCCCCACCAGCTGTAATCGTTGTTCGAGGCGTACATGTGGTTGAGATTGTTCAGCGCACCAGTGGCCAGCACCAGGGTTACGTGGACGATCACGAAAGCTACGAAGTAGATCATCACCGGGAAGTGGATCTTGCGGGCCAGTTCGATCGGGTAGAACTTATTGATCGCAGCCTTCTTGGGCCATGCTCCGGACATCCGGATGCCTGTAATGATGGCCAGCGGTGCGGCGATAAAGACGGTGATGAAGTACGTCAGCAGCTGGAGGCTGTTGTAGTTGTTCCAGCCGTTTTCAACAGGCCAGTTCAGCGAGGCGTACTGCAGGCCGGCTGAGACAGCGTTCGGGAAGACATCCCAATTGGTGGGGACGATCCTCAACCATTGGCCCGTGGCGAAGAGCAGAACGATGAAGATAATGCCGTTCAAAACCCAAAGAGCATCAAGTGTCAGATGGAACCAGAGGTCCAGGCTGATCTTGCTGGGTGCGTTTTTCGTTTTGATGAGGCCTTTGTTGTTCCTGGTCCAGTACGCCGGTGGACGGGTGGTGGTGCGCACCTGCCAGCCCGAACGGATGATCAGCACGATGAAGAACATGTTGAGGAAGTGTTGCCAGCCGAGCCAGGCCGGGAACCCCGTAGGTGTGCCTTCAGGGATTGCGGAATGGCCGGGATAGTCCGTCAGGAACTGCTGCACCGGCTGAAGGGTCCGGAGCCACTGCGCGAGGAGGACCAGAATCAGGGCCACCACCAAAGCTCCTGCGGTGACGACGACGGGCTTGAACCACCTGTTCGACGTGATCCCGGACGACTTGCTTGAAACGGACATCAGGCCGCGTTCCTCTCTGGCTTGGTTGGCTGCGACCAGTTGGCGCTATACAGCGATTCAACCAGTTGCAGCCCGACGGTGAAAACGGCACCCGGGTTTTGGGGCGTCCGACGTCAAAAATCGCAGCATTTGGATACACGCCGCAACATGCATTTCTAGAACAGACTTCCAGAATTATTTCCTGTGTTTTGTGGGTCAGTCAAGGCGTGCTGTTGGCTATGTGGATTCTTTGGGAGGTAGGATTCCAAAAAATAGCCGTTCGACACTCCGGTCCTTGTTCTGCCTGCGAGAGGAGGCCAAACGTGGTCCGCAAGACATCCGAAGCAGCCAGCACCGCAGGCTCTTGGCAATGGACCCGCACCGCCGCCACCCAACGCAACTTGCTGGACGCGGCCGCTGGTGTGTTCGTGGAGCACGGATTCACCGACGCGAGCATCTCGGACATCGTTTCCCGCGCAGGGTCGAGCGTCGGCAGCCTTTACCACCACTTCGGCGGCAAGACCGAGCTCTTCCTGGCCCTATGGAACGACTACCAGAATGAACACGAACGTCTGGTGGCTGCCGCAGTGGCCAAGGCCCGCAAAGCCGGCGAAGACGATCCCTTGACGCTTTTCAACGTCGGCAGCCGAAGCTACTTCGACTACACCTGGAAACACCGGGAGCTGGAGCGGGTGTTCATTGAAGGCGACACTCCCCCGGGCTTCGAGGTGTTGCGGCGCGAGCGCGGACGCGAATGGGTCCGGCAGAACTCGGTCCTGCTCGGCGCCAACGACGACACCCTCGGGCGGCTGACGGTGGCGGTGATTACCGACATCGTGACTGTTTCGGGCCAGGAAGTGGCGCTGAGTGCCACCAAGCGTGAGGCGGACGAGGTTGTTGAAGCTGCCGCCGTACTGGTGGGCCGGTTGGTCCGCTGAGCTTCACTCTCGGAAGCTCAGCGGGACCTGGTTCTCGCCATCCATGGGAGGATTCCATCGAGCCGCCCACGGAGCCATTGGACAGAGCTGTATTTCCGCCGGGCACTCGATCCGGATATCAGTGGGAGAAGTCCGCTGAGATTTCAGCGAGGGTTCGCCCCTTCGTTTCAGGTGCCAGCCATTGCGAGAGGATTGCACCGAGCAGCGCGACGGCGGCGGCTACCACCATGCTTGGGCCCATGCCGATGTTGCTGATTGCCCACGGCAGGGCAAAGGTACCGAGTGCGGCTCCGATGCGGCTGAATGCCGCGGAGAAGCCCATGCCGATGCCACGCAGGTGGCCGGGGAATACCTCGGCCGGATAGACCTGGGTCATCGTGGTGTAGCCGGCGTTGAAGAAGGAGAAGGCGAGGAACAGTACCAGCACGAGGATCGCTGGTGCATCCGCCCAGACTCCGATGACCAGCAGGATGCCTGCGCAGAGCCATTGTCCGGGCACGGTGAGGATCCGGCGGCCGAGCTTGTCAATCAGAAGTACGGTGGTGACCACACCTGCGGCCGCCAGTGCGGACAGGCCGACTCCACCGGCCCATCCCCCGCCGAAGCCGAACTGGGTGAGTACGTCGTCGGCGAAGGTCGCGATCGCGAAGTACGGGGTGACCGCGCAGAACCAAAAACCTGCAGTGAAGAGGGTGGTCCGCCAATACTGTTGCGAGAACAGCATTCCGATGGAGGCGCCCTTGATTTTGGTTTTGTTTTTTGCGGCCTGCGCCTCCTGGACCATCCTCAGGTTGATCTCTTCGGTGATGCTGTCGTGCATCTGGGGCGATTCGACGTATTTGCGTGCAATCGCGAGCGCTTCTTCACGCCGCCCCTTGGTAATGAGCCAGCTCGGCGATTCGGGGAGGCCCAATCGGGCGATGAACAGGACGAAGGCGAGTATGGTGCTGGTGCCGATGACCAAGCGCCAGGGGGTGCCGGCGTCGTGCAGCAGCGTGCCGATGATGAAGGCCATCATGAAGCCGACGTACCAGGCGATGAGAGTCAGCCCGAGCAATCGGCCGCGGAGCTTTGGCGGGGAGAACTCTGAGAGCAATGGCCCTCCGATTGAGTACTCGCCGCCGATCGCGACGCCCATGAGGAAGCGGATGGCGGCCAGTTGGATCACTGCCCCGTCTCCCGCGGTTACGAAGAATTGGGCCCCTGAGGCGACCAGGAACAGGCCCATGTCCACGAGGAACATGGGCTTGCGTCCGAACTTGTCAGTAGCCCAGCCAGCCAGCGGGGAGCCGACGAAGATGCCAACCAGGGGGCCCGCAGCGATCATGCCCAGCGATAGTGCGTCGAGCTGAAGCTCTGACCTCATGGGTCCTGTGACGGGCCCGATGATTCCAAGGATGTAGCCATCGAGGAACATCCCACCGATGAACACAGCAACAAGCCGCACCATGAAGCGGCGTTTGAACTTGGAGCTGGTGTCTTTTGGTGTGGAGGTGTCGACGGAGTCCGTCGTCCTGGTCGGATGGATCATTGAGATGTGTTCCCTTCTGGCTTCAGCGCAAACCGCTGACGGCACCAGAGCGCCGATTCGTATACAGACGGACAGCCGCAACCCCAGGCGACCGGTGGACGCTGCCGACTGGCGCGATGCCACTCGATATGGCAGCGCGGGACCCTCGGGATGATTCCGGCGTCGTCATGAGTCATTTGCTGTTCGAGAGGTAGACGGCAGGGCCTGGGTTTACGGCACCCTCGCGCCGACCCATCGAGATCAAAGCCTCGAATGGTGGTGGAGAAAATGTGACATATGACTCATATATCAGAACTCTAAGGGTGTGATGGGCTCCGGTCAAGAGGTTGAAGGCGAATGGTTGCGTCCGCGCACCCGTGCAGGTTCCGGCGCGAGCGAGCATCCCGCCCGTAGCGTCAGCGCTCGGAGTGAGCCGCCAGGAAGGAATACACCTCGGTCTCGTCGACGCCGGGGAAGGCACCCGGGGGCATGGCCGCGAGCAGGTGCGAGTGGGCCCGGGCGGAGGGCCACGCGTTGCCTGCCCACTCGTTGGCCAGGGAGGCCGGCGGCCGCTTGCAGCAGTTCGGGTCCGGGCAGTTGGACGTGGCACGGGCGGTGGTCTCACGGCCGCGGAACCACTTCACATGCTGGTATGGCACGCCAATACTCAGCGAGAACTCCCCGTTTGCCGAGCGTTCCGTCCGGGCCGTGCACCAGTACGTACCCGAAGGAGTGTCCGTGTATTGGCTGTAGGCGCTGAACTTATCCGGCACGTCGAACACCGCACGCGAGGTCCACGCCTTACACGATGGCTGCCCCTCGATGGCCCCCGTGTGGTCTTGGGGGAACGCCACGCCGTCGTTCTCGTAGGCCTTGTAGATGATGCCCGACTGGTGTGTCTTCTGGAAGTGTGTGGTGATGCCCAGATGCTTGGTTGCCAGGTTGGTGAAGCGGTGCGCGGCGGTCTCGTAGGACACGGCGAAGGCGTCGCGGATGTCCTCCACCGCGATTTCCTTGGCCGCCTTGGCCTTCTGGAGGAATTCGACCGTGGCCTGCTCCGGCAGCAGCAAAGCCGCGGCGAAGTAGTTGGTGGCCACCCGCTGCGCCAGGAAATCCCCGTAGTTCCGCGGAGTTTCATGCCCCAGGACGTAGTGGCCCAATGCCTGCAGGAGGACCGAGCGGGGGTCGTGATCCTGCCGTTGGTTCTGCGTCAGGTAAATTCTGCGGTTCTTCAAGTCGGTCACCGAGCGCGTGGAGTGCGGCAGATCGCCCACGTGATGGAGCGAAAACCCGAGGTTCTCGGCGATGTCCGCAATGACGTGCTGGCTGAGCGGACCCGTGGTGTAGCCAACCCCTTTGAGGACCTTCTGCGCTTCGGCCTCATACTCGGGGAAATAGTTACCGCGCTCGCGCATCATGGCACGCAACTCGCCGTTCGCGCGGCGGGCTTCTTCCGGCGTCGCGACCTGCTCATTAAGTTTGCGTTCGAGCTCCTGAAGCAACCCCACCTGCGACTCCAGCACATCCAGCGGAAGCCTTGAGCTGACGCGGATTTTGGGCAGGTTCAGCGACTCGTAGAGCGGCCCGCGCTGGTACCGTTCCAGTTCGATTTCCAGGGCCGCGCGACGGCTGGGCGGCTCCGCCCCGAGCAGCTGATCGATGCTCACGTTGAGCGACGCAGCGAGCTGCTGCAGCAACCCCAGCTTGGGTTCGCGCTTGCCGTTTTCGATCAGGCTCAGCTGGCTCGGCGCGGTCCCGACGGCGGCACTCAAGTCGTCCAGCGTCAGTCCGGCCTGCTTGCGCAGATGGCGCACGCGGCGGCCAAGGCTGATGACGTCCAGTTCAGGGGACGCAGGGGACAACGACGGCGACGCGACTTCACGATTCCAGCTCACAGGCGACATTTCTTGAGAATACGCGAAGAAGTGCATTTCTTTCCATAGTTTTCCTCTAGTAAGTCCATTGGAAGTGCAGAAAAGTAAGTCTTACGAAAAAGAAATACAGATCCCGGGTAAGCCGGCCGATGCAGCAAAGGCGCAGCGGAGGCCGGCCCGGGGAGCCCCGCTTGGATATTAGGAGACATGCAATGACCGCATCGTTTGAACCAGCAGAATCCGCACAGACTGCAGAGCAGCAGGCAGCAGCGCTGGAACTTGAATGGTCCGCCAACCCGCGGTGGGAAGGCGTCACCCGTGATTACTCGGCCACCGACGTCGTCCGTCTCCGTGGTCGCGTCTCCGAAGAGCACACCCTGGCCCGCCGCGGTTCGGAGAAGCTGTGGAAGCAGCTCACCGAGGAAGCTCCCACCGGCGGCTACACCAATGCTCTGGGCGCGCTGACCGGCAACCAGGCCGTTCAGCAGGTCAAGGCCGGCCTCCGCGCCATCTACCTTTCCGGTTGGCAGGTGGCCGCTGATGCCAACCTTTCGGGCCAGACCTACCCGGACCAGTCCCTGTACCCGGCCAACTCGGTACCCCAGGTAGTCCGCCGCATCAACAACGCCCTGCTCCGCGCAGACCAGATCGAGTATGCCGAGGGCGTCAAATCCGTTGAAGACTGGCTGGTCCCGATCGTCGCCGACGCCGAAGCCGGCTTCGGTGGCCCGCTGAACGCCTACGAACTCATGAAATCCATGATCACCGCCGGCGCCTCCGGTGTTCACTGGGAAGACCAGCTCGCATCGGAAAAGAAGTGCGGCCACCTGGGCGGCAAGGTCCTGATCCCCACCCAGCAGCACATCCGGACCCTGAACGCAGCCCGCCTGGCAGCCGACGTCGCCGGCACCCCGACGGTGGTCATCGCCCGTACCGACGCCGAAGCAGCAACCCTGATCACCTCCGACGTTGACGAGCGGGACCAGGAATTCATCCTCCGCGAAGGGGGACAGCCGGTTCGTACCGCTGAGGGCTTCTACAAGGTCCGTAACGGAATCGAACCCTGCATCGCCCGCGCCAAGGCCTACGCACCGTACTCCGACCTCATCTGGATGGAGACCGGCACTCCGGACCTGGAACTGGCCCGCAAGTTCGCCGAATCGGTCAAGGCCGAATTCCCGGACCAGATGCTCTCCTACAACTGCTCCCCGTCCTTCAACTGGCGCAAGCACCTGGATGACACCACCATCGCCAAGTTCCAGCGCGAACTCGGTGCCATGGGCTTCACCTTCCAGTTCATCACCCTGGCCGGCTTCCACGCCCTGAACTACTCGATGTTCGACCTCGCCCACGGCTACGCCCGTGAAGGCATGAGCGCCTACGTCGAGCTCCAGGAAAAGGAATTCGCCTCCGAGTCCCGCGGCTACACCGCCACCAAGCACCAGCGCGAAGTCGGCACCGGCTACTTCGACGACATCGCAACCGCGCTCAACCCGAACGCATCCACCCTCGCACTGGTCGGATCGACCGAAGAGGGCCAGTTCCACTAATCAACATCCGACGGCGGTTGTCGCCTCCGGCCTGCGGACCGGTACCGCTCTGCCTGCTATTCCCCGCGTCCCGGTTTCGACCTCGCTGAGCGAGGCCGGACCGGGACGCAGGGCCCCTTTTGCGCAGGCTGCCGCGGCACCGCACCTCCGGCCTCGTGGGCACCTCACGTAAGTGCCGCCGTCGAACATATTCTTAGGAGTCTTGAAATGAACAGCTTCACTGACAACTTCACTATCAATGGCATCACCATCACCGCGCAGCCCATTTGCCGTCAGAACGAGGTCCTCACGCCGGACGCGTTGGAGTTCGTCGGCAAGCTGCACCGCGCTGTCGCTGACCGTCGTCAGGAGCTGATGCAGGCAAGGCATGCGCGGC
This sequence comes from Paenarthrobacter histidinolovorans, assembly GCF_014647595.1. Classification (GTDB taxonomy): domain Bacteria; phylum Actinomycetota; class Actinomycetes; order Actinomycetales; family Micrococcaceae; genus Arthrobacter; species Arthrobacter histidinolovorans. Next base: position 179,791 of record NZ_BMPM01000006.1, read on the forward strand.
GCAACGCGATCTCCGGTGGCCAGGATCCGCGTTTCCTGCCCCAGACCGAAGCGATCCGGAACGACCCGTCGTGGCGCGTGGCTCCCCCGGCTCCGGGGTTGGAGGACCGCCGTGTGGAGATCACCGGTCCGGTGGACAAGAAGATGACCATCAACGCCCTGAACTCCGGGGCGAAGGTGTGGCTGGCTGACATGGAAGACTCGTCCACACCGACGTGGCGCAACGTCATCCAGGGACAGCTGAACCTGACAGACGCACTGGAGCGCCGGATCGATTTCACGTCTCCTGAGGGCAAGGAATACAAGCTCAAGGCTGCCGAGGACCTGCCCACCATTGTGGTCCGTCCCCGTGGTTGGCACCTGCCGGAGAAGCACATGCTGATCGACGGCAAGCCGATCGCCGGCGGCATTGTGGACTTCGGGCTCTACTTCTTCCACAATGCCCGCCGCCTGCTGGCCCAGGGCAAGGGCCCGTACTTCTACCTGCCGAAGATTGAGAACCACCTCGAGGCACGGCTGTGGAATGACATCTTCGTCCTGGCCCAGGATCTGCTCGGCATCCCGCAGGGCACCATCCGCGCCACGGTGTTGATCGAGACCATCACGGCAGCGTTCGAGATGGAAGAGATCCTCTACGAACTGCGGGACCACGCGAGCGGTTTGAACGCCGGGCGCTGGGACTACATCTTCTCCCTGATCAAGAACTTCCGGACCCGCGGACCGCGCTTCGTACTCCCGGACCGCGGCCAGGTGACAATGACCCAGCCGTTCATGCGGGCCTACACCGAGCAACTGGTCCGGGCCTGCCACCGCCGTGGCGCCATGGCGATCGGTGGCATGGCTGCCGCTGTTCCCAACCGCAAGGACGAAGCAGCGAACCAGGCTTCGTTCGAGAAGGTCCGCGCCGACAAGACCCGCGAAGCCAACGACGGCTTTGACGGCTCCTGGGTGGCCCATCCGGACCTGGTGCCGGTATGCCGCGAAGTGTTCGACTCAGTTCTCGGAGACCGGCCCAACCAGCTGGACCGCTCCCGCGAGGATGTCACCCCGGATGATCGTGCCCTGATCGACATCGCCAGCACCGAGGGCACAATCACCGAGGGCGGCGTCCGCCTGAACATCGAGGTTGGCATCCGCTACATCGAGTCCTGGCTGCGGGGCAACGGGGCTGTGGCCATCCACAACCTCATGGAAGACGCCGCAACCGCGGAGATCTCCCGGTCCCAGTTGTGGCAGTGGATCCACTCCCACGCCATCACTGACCAGGGCGACATCATCACCCGTGAGTGGGTGGAGGACATGCTGGATGAGGAATTCGCCCGCCTGGAACGCTTCGACGGGGATCGCTTCGCTGACGCCCGTGCCATCTTCGAAGAAGTCACCCTGGCCGAGGAATTCCCCACCTTCCTCACCATCCCCGCCTACGCCCGTTTCCTCACCGAGGCCCGTGAAGAGGCCACGGAGGAGGAACTCGTCGCCGCCTAGCTGTCTGGTAGACGAAACAACTGAGCCCCAACGCTGGGCTGCCTGCACTCTTCGCAACAAGTGACCCCGATGGTCGGGGAGGCAGCCCAGCAGCGGAACATCCACCCAAGTAGGTCGCAGATCAGGTCGTTCCCAGCGCTGGGAGCGACCTGATCTGCGACCCACTTGGGAGAGCACGACGGCGGCATTCACCCGCGCGGCCAGCTCACCGCCCGCGCGGCGCACCTAGCGCTGCCGGGCCACCCACCGCACGGACAACGTAGTGCACACACAGAACGCGAGCACCGAGCCGAGGATTACGAACAGCGGAACCGTCCAGCCGTCGGAAACACTGTGCACGTAGCCAACAACCGTCGGAGCCAGCGCAGCGAAGCAGTAACCGACACCCTGCACCACCGCGGACATCTTCCCAGCGGCGGCCTGCGAACGGGCGAACTGGATGATCGCTATGAAGATCACCGTGATCCCGCCGCCCTGGGCAACGCCACCCATCGAGGACCACAGCCACCACCACGAAGGCGCCAGCAACAAGCCAACGGGAACCGTCAACCACAGCGCGCTCAAGGTGACGGCCACCGTCGTCGTGCTGGTGAAACGGGCCAGGAGCGGGACGCCCAAGCCGCCCACAATCGCGAAAATCTGAAACAGCGAAGAACCTGCCCCGGCCTCGGCCGTGCCCATGGCGAGTTCGTCGGACAGGAAGCTCGGCAGCCACGCGGTGACACCGTAGTAGGAGAACGCCTGGCCGGCGAAGCCGAGCGTCAAACCAACGGTCAGCCAGCCCACTCCCGAAACACGCCCCGCCCCTGACGGCGCGGGGGCCACAACAGCAGCCGGCACAAAAGCCTGCCTCGCTCCCACAGTTGGTACCCAGAACAGGATCGCGGCCAAAGCCAGCAGAGCACTGGCGGCCAGTGAAAGCCGCCAACCCACCAACTCAGCCAAAGGGGCCGTGGCCACAGAGGTGAGGAACGAGCCGATGTTCAGGGCCGCGGTGTACACGCCCATTGCTGTGGCTTGCCGTCTGGGCACAAAGTCGCGGCGGATGATCAGTGGCACGGCGATGTTGCCGATGGTGATCGCCACGCCAATGACCACCGTGCCTGCCATCACCAGCGCACCGCCCCCGCTGGAGCGGATCACCACGCCGGCAAGCACGCCGAGCAAGGTGAGCATGACCGCGAATTCGGCGCCAAGGCGGCGTCCGGCCAAGGAGGCCAACGGCGAGGCCAGGGAGAAGCAGAGCACCGGGATGCCTGTCAGCAGTCCGAGTTCCACCGGGGAGAAACCAAGATCCTGCCGGAGCAGGTCCACAACGGGCGCCACGGCGACGAAGGGGCCGCGCATGTTCAGGGCAATCAGCCCAATGCACGCGAGGATCAGCCAACCTCGGGGAACTTTCGCGAGGAACTGGCTCATGGTGTGGACCGGAAAATGACAGGAAGCGTTTTCATCAGTTTCATTGCTATCACGCCCCCGGCCGCCCCACGGCATCCATGAAGGCTTAGCCTGTCGCTTGGAGTGTGGCCTCAATCACCGCGGGTGAAAGAACGTACTGGGTCACCATCTGGCTGGCGCCGAGGATGGCCGAGCGATCTCCGGCCATGGAAATGCCGATCCGAAGATGCGTGGTGGCCAACGGCAGCGACCGCCGGTAGACCACCTCGCGGATGCCGGCCACCAAGTGTTCGCCGGCCTCTCCCACGCTGCCGCCAATAATGATCATGGAGGGGTTGAGCAGGTTGACCACGGTTGCCAGAACATCTCCGACGTCCCGTCCTGCCTGCCGCAACGCTTGGATCGCTTGGAGGTTTCCCTCTCCCACGAGCCGCAGGACATCTGCACCGTTACTGACTTCCAGCCCTTGCGTTTGCAGTTGGCGCGCGACGGCGGGCCCCGAGGCGAGCGCTTCCAGGCACCCGTAGTTGCCGCAGCGGCAGAGGACGTCATCGCCACGCGGCACCCGGACGTGGCCAAGATCGCCGGCGGTGCCGTTGGCGCCCCGCTGCAGCTCACCGCTGCTGATGATGCCGGCACCGATGCCGGTGGCCACCTTGATGAACAGGAAGTTGTCGTGATCGGGCCAGTACGCGGTCCGCTCACCCAGGGCCATGATGTTGACGTCGTTGTCCACCAGAACGGGGACAGGCAGCGAGCGCTGGACGTAAGTGACGACGTCGAATCCGTCCCAGCCCGGCATGATCGGCGGCTTCACGGGCCGTCCTGTGTCGTGTTCCACCGGCCCGGGCAGGCCAATGCCAATCCCGGCGAGGTCGCCCGGCTCCCGTCCGGCTTCGGCAAGCAGCTCCCGCCCCGCTGAAACAACACGGCCCAGGACCACTTCGGGACCGTCGGCCACTTCCTGTCCGAGCCGGCGCTCCGCCAGGATGCTGCCCCCGAGGTCGGTGACGGCAACAATCAGGTGGGTCGCTCCGACGTCGACCGCCAGCACGACGCGCGCGGCGGGGTTGAAGGCAAAGCGCGACGGCGGCCTGCCGCCGCTGGAGCTTGCCTCACCGGCTGGCCCGACCAGGCCGGAGTTGATGAGGGCGTCGATGCGGGAAGCGACGGTGGAGCGGGCAAGTCCGGTGGTGAGGGCAAGTTCGGCGCGTGTCCGGGCTTGGCCGTCGCGGAGGAGTTGGAAAAGATCACCAGCGCGCGACAAGTTGCCGGCCTCCAAGACCAAGGTGTTTCCGGCGTCGTTTCCGGGTGCTGGTGTCATGCATTTAGTGAAGCACGATTGCTTATGCATGTCATGCAATGAAAGTTTGTCGGCCATTTTTCAACTTTTGCTTGACGATCGACAAAAGTCCCCCTAGGTTGTGATGAGCAGCACATCAAGACGTTCGATGTTGGGAATCCACAGCATTGGTCCCTCCCGTTCCGCTCATGCGCCAGTCCGCTTACGAAGAGGTAACTGAACTTGTCCAGCCATACAGACGCCACCCGAATCCTGGGCGTTGGCATCCTCGGCGCCGGCCCGGTCACGCAGGCCATCCACTTGCCATCCCTGGCGCGTTTGGGCCACATCCTGGCTGTCCGCCACATCATGGACGTCGACCCCACCGTGGCTGAGTCCGTTGCCGCCCGTGTCGGTGCCGCCCACAGCACCAGCATCGACGCTCTCCTTGGCGACCCGGATGTGGACATCGTGGCCATCTGCAGCCCTCACCAGTTCCACGCCGAGCAGGTCATCGCTGCGTGCCGCGCCGGGAAGAAGGCTGTCCTTTGCGAGAAGCCCTTCGCCATGAACGCCGACGAAGCCGCCCGCATTTCCGCCGTCAGCCAGGAAACAGCGGTGCCGATCATCGTCGGAGCCATGCACACCTTCGACCCCGGCTGGATTGCGGCAAGCGAGGACTGGGGAGAACTTCCGGAGCATGCACACACGATCCGCTCCTCCATTGTCCTCCCGCCCAACGCACGGTTTGAGGACTTTGCCACCGAGATCATCACCCGTCCCGCCGGAGCCGCACCAGACTACTCGGACCCCGAGGTCATCAAAGGAGCACTCCGCGGCGGGGTCATGGGGCTCGCCATCCACGACCTCCCCCTGATTCGCAGATTCACGCCGGACTTCAAGGACGTCGAAGTGCTTGAAGCGCGCCATGTTCGCCCGTTCGGTTACGTCATCTCCCTCCGAACCCCAACGCGCAGCATTGAGCTCCGCGCGGCCATGAACAACACATGGAAGCCCGAATGGAGCTTCGAAGCCGTGTCCGACGACGCGGCCCTCCGCATCGACTTCACACCGTCGTACGTCCAGGCCGGTTCCGCCGTTGCCACTCTGACCCAAGGCACACGCACCACGGTGCACGGCCCCTTTGAGCACAACGGTTACGAAGGCGAATGGCGCGAACTCGCCGCCCTGGCAACAGGGGAGAAACAGCCCCCATCGGCGCAATCCCTGATCGACGATCTCACTTTTGCCCTGGACATCGCCGAGGCCACGGTGACCCACGTTGATACCCGGAACGCTGTTGTCGAAGGAGCGCGCGCATGAGTCAGTACACTGTCCGTGCGACGCCCGAAGCCCGGGAAGCCGGCGCCATCACCCTTTCCGTTGCTTCGCTTCCTGAATCATTCGGTCCCGCCGGAGACTACGACAACGCCCACGTCCATGCCATTGCGGGCCACGCAGGTTGGACTACGGAAGCTGCCCGAGCCATCTCAGCGGGAGCCCGCGGTGTGGTTGTGGTAAATCCCGCACCGGAAGACACCGATGACCTGGACGATGCCGCGCAACAAAACGGCACCGTGGTGGTCCTCGACCAGCGTTGGGCGTCCAACCCCGCCGCGACGGCAGCAGAAGTGGCAGTGCGGTCCATGGCCGGTCGCGCCGCGGTCCTCGACGTCGTCGCTACCGCTCCGTTGGGAACCGACATCGGAGCGTTGATCGCTGACCAACTCGCCGCCGTCGTCCGTCTCGCCGGACCGCTGGGAAACCTGAAACTCCTGGACCGCAGACAAAACGGCTACACCGCGACGGCAGTACTCGCCAACGGCGCGCCGGTGGCACTGCAGGGAATCATTTCCGACGCCCGGCCCGCAAGCGTCAACATCACCATGCTGACTGACGACGGCGGCGCCAGGGTCACGCTGCCGGATCCCGTGGCAGCCTGGCCGGCGACTGTCAAAGTCACAGGCCCGCAAGGCGAGCTGCTTGTCCCAACGATCTACGAATCCGCTCATCGCACCACTTGGCGCCGGCTCAAGGAACACCTCGACGCCGGCACCCTCCCCTCCGATCTGCGGCAATTCGCTGCGGTTTCGGAAGCCATCGCAAGTCTCACCTGAAACACCCGCACATCCGTTCCACCAGCCATTCAGTATCCGTTGCCCTACTCAAAGTTGAGCTGGACCGGCAAATCAACGCACAGCGTCGCCGGTCCCGAAAGGAATCACTATGAATGTTCAGTCCGCAGCCACCCGGTCCTTCTCCCGCCGCAACTTCCTCGGCCTGTCCGCTGCGGCCGCTTCCGTGCCGCTGCTGGCAGCATGCGGTGGCGGCTCGGCCACCCAGGGCGGAGGGGGAGGTGCTGGTGGAACGGTCAAGTTCTGGGACATGCCATGGGCCACCCCCGCTTACAACGACTCCGCCAAGAAGATCGCTGAAGGCTTCTCCGGCGCTAACAACGCCAAGGCCAACTACCAGATCATCCAGTGGAACAACTTCTACCAAACGTTCTCATCGGCCATCGCTTCCAAGACCGGCCCCGCCGTATCCACCGGTGGCGGCTTCCAGGCCTTCCAGTTCGAGCAGCAGGGCCAGATCGCATACGCGGACAAGGTTATTGAGAAGTTGAAGTCCAACGGCCAGTTCGATGACTTCCTGCCCGGCGTGTTGGACCCGTTCAAGTCCGACAAGGGTTACGTTGCTGTGCCGTGGCAGTTGGACATGCGCGTGTTCTGGTACCGGAAGTCCCTGTTTGAGAAGGCCGGCGTATCACTGCCCACGGACTGGCCATCCCTGCTTGAAGCCGGCAAGGCACTGAAGAAGGTCGGCGCGTTCGGCTTCGCCACAGGTGCCGGTTCCGGCAACAACTACGGCAACCACTCGATGATCATGATGATGGTCAACAACGGCGGCGGCGTCTGGAACAAGGACGGCGAGCTGGACCTCCTGAACGACCGGAACGTGGAAGCCATCGAGTTTGTGCGCGAACTCGTCTCCAACGGCATCGTGGATCCTGCAGCGGTCAGCTACACCACGGACAACATGTCTGCACAGTGGAAGGACGGCAAGGCCGGCTTCGGTCTTTTCCAGGTCAACGTTCCGCAGCGCGTCGGCGACACCTCCGGCGACCTGCTGGTGGCCGACCCCATCACGGGACCGCACGGTGACAAGGCAACCATCGTGTTCCCGAACAACATCATGATGTACAAGAACACTCCGTCCCAGGAAGCCTCGGAAGAGTTCCTGGTTTACTACCTGGGCCAGCTCAAGGAACTGTGGAAGCAGAAGCTCATGTCCGCACTGCCTGTCTTCAAATCCATCACCGAGCTCCCGGAGTTCGCCGACGACCCCAACAACGTGAAGATCGTCAAGGACTGGCAGCCGATCGCCAAGACGTTCGCCGCCCAGGGCAGCACCCTCAACGCTAACCTCGCAGCCCTTGACGGCGGCCAGGCACTGAACCAATTCAGCCAGTCGATCCTTACCGGCCAGGCATCTGACGCCAAGAGCGCCCTGCAGACCTTCCAGTCCGGCCTCGAATCGGTCTTGAAGAAGTAGAACGGTACCTCTGCCATGTCATCAACTACTGCAACTTCGGGCCTGTCCCGGGCCCGCCGGGGAGTGGCCCCCGGTGGGTCCGGGGCGGTCCCGGGAAAACGCAAGAGCAAACTCAGCGCGCAGACCACCCGCACATTCTTCTGGCTGTTGCTGCCTTCGGTAGTGCTTCTGGTCCTGATCCACGGCTACCCGCTGATCCACGCCGCGGTACAGGCCACCCACGACGGCGACTTGCTCCAAACCGGTAACTTTGTGGGCGGGGAGAACTTCGCCAGCGTCCTCTCCTCCCCCGCATTCTGGAAAGCTGCGCAGTTCACGCTCTGGTTCACGATTGTCGGGGTCTTCGGCTCCTGGCTGGTAGGACTGGGCCTGGCGCTCCTGCTGCGAACCCGGATTCCTGCAGGCAACACTTTCAAGGTCCTGCTGCTCCTGCCGTGGGTAGTGCCGATCGTGGTCTCCTCCACGGCTTGGAACTGGTTGGTAGCCACCCCCGACAGCCTCATTCCGTCGATCTTCCGCGGACTGGGACTCGGAACCCCGTTGTTCCTTGCTGACCCCACGCTGGCGTCCATCACGGTGATGGTGTTCAAGGTCTGGGTATCTTTCCCCTTCATGATGATGATGATCTCCGCAGCTCTGGCTTCGGTGGACACCACCGTCTACGAAGCAGCCAGCATGGACGGCGCCTCCAAGTGGCAGCAGTTCACCCAGATCACGCTCCCGCTGATCGCACGCTCCACCTATATCTCGTGGATCCTCATGACGATCTTCTGCGTCAACGACTTCCCCACGATCTACCTGCTCACCGGCGGCGGTCCCGTCAGTGCCACCACCTCCTTGGTGGTGCTTGCCTACCGCACTGTCTTCCAGGACTTCGCCACCGGCCCCGGCGTCGCCATCGCCTTCCTGATGACCATGACCCTGGTGGTCATTTCCGTCATCCTGTACCGCCAGATCCGAAAGTCGAGCGTCGAATAATGAGCACAGTACTTCACGCCCACCCCGAGTCCGGTCCAGCCCTGGGTATCGCCGATTCAGGCAAAACCCGCAAGGTGCTCTCGGAAGCCGGCATGCGCGGACGCTGGTGGAGGTTCGCCCTGATACTGGCCATCACGGTGATCGTCCTGGTCCCCATCATGGTCACAGTTGTCCTGGCCTTCACCCCCGGCGCCAACAGCACCGCCACCGGGTTCACGTTCGAGAACCTGGCCAACGTCTTCAACGGGACGCTCGCCGCCACCTGGCTCCAGAACAGCCTGGTCACCACACTCTCCACCGTGCTGGTTTCCGTCGCGGTGGCCGCTCCGGCCGGCTACGTCCTCTCCCGCGGACGTTCCAAGGCGGTATCCGGTTACTCTTTGCTCCTGTTCGTGATGCAGTCCCTGCCGATCATTACCTCCGTGGTGCCCCTCTTCATCCTCTTCGCCGCCATGGGACTGGTGGACAACCTCCTGGGCATCACCATCATCTACGTTGGCTCCACCATGACGGTGGCCACCTGGATGATGGCCGCCTACTTCGACTCCATCCCCATCAGCCTTGAAGAGGCTTCCTGGATTGATGGCTGCTCAGTCTTCGGATCCTTCACCAAGGTGGTCTTGCGGAACAGCCTTCCCGGCATCCTCTCCACCGCTATCTTCGCGTTCCTGCTCGCCTGGAACGACTACCTGGTGGCCATCGTTTTCCTGCGGTCCAACGAGATCTTCACCCTGCCCATGGGCGTCCAATCCTTCTTCCAGCAAAACGCCACCGACTGGACATCCGTCATGGCTCTGGCCGTGGTCATGATGCTCCCGCCGATCATTGTTTTCGCCACCCTGAACAAGTACTTCAGCGTCGGCGGAATCGGCGGCTCCCTGGCCGGCCGCTGATTAGACTGGCGCCAGTCCCCCGAACTCCCTGAAAAACCACTCCCGAAAAGGAACCCCATGTCTTACTCACTCCAGCTGTACACCCTCCGCAACGCCATCCAGGAGGACCTGCCTGGAACCATCAGGAAGGTCGCCGAGATCGGCTACACCCAGGTAGAGCCGTACAACTTCGTGGCCACAGCTGCGGAACTCGGCAAGGCTTTGAAGGAGAACGGCCTGACCGCCCCGTCCGGCCACGCTCCGCTCCTGTCACAAGACCAGGACGAAATCTTCGCTGCCGCCAAAGAGCTGGGCATCACCACCGTCATCGACCCGTTCCTCCCGGCCGAACACTGGCAGGACGCAGAAACCATCCAAGGCACGGCAGCCAAGCTCAACGCCGCCGCGAAAAAGGGTGCTGAGTACGGCATCCGCGTTGGTTACCACAACCACGCCTGGGAATTGGAGTCCACTATCGAAGGCACCACGGCCCTTGAATACTTCGAAGGATTGCTGGAACCTGAGCTCGTCCTCGAGGTAGACACCTACTGGGCAGCCGTCGGAGGCCAGGACCCCGTCGAATTGCTGGCCCGCCTGGGCGACCGGGTCAAGCTCATCCACATCAAGGATGGCCCCGGCAACACCGACACCAAGGCCCAGCAGCCTGCAGGCCAGGGCACCATCCCGGTCCTGGACGTCATTGCCGCCGCCAAGTCCTTGGAGGTTGGTGTGGTGGAATTCGATGACTACTCCGGAGATATCTTCCAGGGCATCACCGAGAGCTTGAACTACCTGACCGCCGCGGCCAGCGCCCAGGCAGCAGAAGGAGCCAAGGCATGAGCTTCGCACCCTCAACCCGCAAGGGCCCCGTGGGCGTTGCCGTCATCGGTGCGGGCAACATCAGCAAGCAGTACCTGGACAACCTCACCACCTTCCCTGACATCAAAGTCCTGGTGATCGCGGACCTGTTCGAAGAGGCCGCCAAAGCACGTGCCGAAGAATACGGGATCGCCGAATTCGGTGCGCCGGAGCTGGCACTGAACCATCCCGACGTCGAAATCATCGTGAACCTGACCATCCCGGCAGCGCACGTTGAGGTGGCCACAGCCGCGGTCAATGCGGGCAAGCACGTATGGACAGAAAAGCCGTTCTCGTTGGACCGTGAGTCCGGGCTGGGCCTGCTGAAGGCAGCAGATGCCGCGGGTATCCGTTTGGGCACCGCCCCGGACACGTTCCTGGGTGCGGGCCTGCAGACCGCCCGCCGGATCATCGAACGCGGTGACATCGGCACGCCGCTGACGGGCATGACCACGTTCCAGACCCCCGGTCCGGAATCCTGGCACCCGAACCCTGCTTTCTTGTTCCAGCATGGCGCCGGCCCGCTGTTCGACATGGGTCCGTACTACCTCACGGCCCTGATCCAGACCTTTGGCTCGATCCGCAGGGTTGCCGCCGTCGGCTCCTCCGCCAAAGCGACCCGCGTGATCGGTTCCGGTCCCAAGGCCGGCGAGGAATTCGCCGTCGAGGTTCCCACGCATGTGTCCGCGATGGCGCAGTTCGAAGGAGGACAGTCCTCGCACAGCGTGTTCTCGTTTGAGTCACCGCGGCTGCGGATGGGCTTCGTGGAAATCACCGGTTCCGAAGCGACACTCTCCCTGCCGGACCCGAACTATTTCGACGGCGAGTTGAAGCTCTGGCGTCCGGGCGCGGAGGAACCCGAGATCATCGCCGCGACAGGTCCTGCCAACGGCCGTGGCCTGGGTGTGCTGGACATGGCCCGGGCCCTCCGTGCCGGAACTCCGCACCGCGCCACGGGCGACCTCGCCTATCACGTGCTGGACAGCATGGTCTCCATCGCGGAGTCCGTGGAATCAGGCACGTTCGTGGACGTCACCAGCAACGCACCAGCCTCGGCGGCAGTCCCTGAGGACTGGGCCCCCGAAACAGCAAGTCTCTAGTAACTGAAGCGAACTGCGAGGAACCTGACCATGACCACCCCCGCCCACCCATCCGACCACACGCCTGCCCCGGCTTCCCGCCCCCTCGGCGTTGCCGCCATTGGCTATGCCTTCATGGGGAAGGCCCATTCGAATGCGTGGCGGAATGTGGCCAGTTTCTTCGACGTCCCGGCCTTCGAGCAGAAAGTGCTGGTTGGCCGGGACGCCACCCAGGTGGCCGAGGCCGCCGCCAAGTACGGCTGGGCCGAGTCCGCCACCGACTGGCGTGAAGTCATTGAACGCGACGACATCGACATCATCGATATCTGCGCCCCTGGCTGGATGCACGCCGAAATCGCCATCGCCGCACTTGAGGCCGGCAAGCACGTGTTGGTAGAGAAGCCCCTGGCCAACACCTTGGGTGAAGCTGAACTCATGACCGCCGCCGCGGCGAAAGCCCGCAAACGTGGCGTCCAATCCATGATCGGTTTCAATTACCGCCGTGTCCCGGCGCTGGCCCTGGCCCGCGAACTCATCGCAGAGGGCCGCCTCGGCACTGTCCGCCACATCCGCGCCGCGTACCTTCAGGACTGGCTGGCTGACGCACAGTCCCCCATGACCTGGCGTCTCCGCAAGGAAACCGCCGGTTCCGGTGCGCTGGGCGATATCGCCTCGCACGCCATCGACCAGATCCTGTTCCTTCTGGGCGATGCCGTCACCGAGGTCTCGGGCCGCCTGCAGACTTTCGTGGACCGACGCCCCGGGGCTGACGGCCTGGAAGATGTCACGGTCGACGACGCCGCCTGGGCCACGCTGACCCTCGCCTCCGGAGCAATCGCCTCTGTTGAAGTCAGCCGCGTGGCCACCGGCCAGAAAAACTCTCTCAAGCTCGAAATCTACGGAGACAAGGGCACCATCCTGTTTGACCTCGAGGCACTGAACGAACTCGGTTTCCTGGACTCCACCGTGCCGGTCCGGGAGCAGGGTTTCCGGCGGATCCTGGTCAATGAGCCCGAGCACCCGTACATGGAAGCGTGGTGGCCACAGGGTCACATCATCGGCTGGGAACACACGTTCACACACCAGATCCGGGACTTCCTCACCGCAATTGCGGCCGGTGAGTCGCCGTCGCCGTCGTTCGAAGAGGGCCTGAACGTCCAGCACATCCTCGCCGCCGTGGAAGAGTCGGCAGCAGCCAAAAGCTCACTGATCCAACTGTCCGCCAAGCCAAGCAGCACCACTACTGAAGGAGCCTGACATGCCCCGCCCGTACACCCTGTTCACCGGCCAGTGGGCCGACCTCCCCTTCGAGGAAGTCGCGCGCCTTGCCTCGGGCTGGGGCTACGACGGCCTGGAAATCGCCGTCTCCGGAGACCACCTGGACGCCTGGCGCTGGGACGAACCCGGCTACGTCGAGTCCAAACTCGCCATCCTGGAAAAGTACAACCTCAAGGTCTGGGCCATCTCCAACCACCTCAAAGGCCAGGCCGTCTGCGATGACCCCATCGACTTCCGCCACGAAGCAATCGTCGGATCGCGTGTCTGGGGCGACGGCGAACCCGAGGGTGTCCGCCAGCGCGCTGCGGAGGAAATGAAACACACCGCCCGCCTCGCCAAAGCACTCGGCGTGGACACCGTGGTCGGCTTCACCGGCTCCTCCATCTGGCAATACGTCGCCATGTTCCCGCCCGTGCCGGAGAAAGTCATCGAGGCCGGCTACCAGGACTTCGCCGACCGCTGGAACCCCATCCTGGACGTCTTCGACGAACAAGGGGTCCGCTTCGCCCACGAAGTCCACCCCTCCGAAATCGCCTACGACTACTGGACCACCGTCCGCACCCTCGAAGCCATCGGCCACCGCGAAGCGTTCGGGCTGAACTGGGACCCCTCCCACTTCATGTGGCAGGGCATCGACCCCGTGTCCTTCATCTGGGACTTCAAAGACCGGATCTACCACGTGGACTGCAAGGACACCAAGCTCCGCCCCACCGGCCGGAACACCGTCATGGGCTCCCACCTGCCCTGGGGCGATCCCCGCCGGGGCTGGGACTTCGTCTCCGCCGGACGCGGCGATGTGCCCTGGGAATCCTCCTTCCGCGCCCTCACCGCCATCGGCTACAACGGACCCATCTCCGTGGAATGGGAAGACGCCGGCATGGACCGCCTCCACGGCGCCCCCGAAGCCCTCGCGGCCCTGAAGAAGTTCGACTTCCCCGCCTCCCAAACCAGCTTCGACGCCGCCTTCAACAGCAAAGACTAGGACAAAACCGACGTGATCCGCACCCTTCAACCCGGCCAACGTTGCGAGGTGTGGATCGCGTCGGTGACCGGTCAGGCTGAACTCCTTTACAGCACAGAAAACATACTTTTTGAGGCTCCCAACTGGACCCTTGACGGAGACGCCCTTGTCCTGAACGGGGACGGTAAGTTGTGGACGCTGGATGTCTCCGGCGGCGGACCCACGGAAGTCCCCCTCGCTGGCGTCCCGGACCTCAACAACGACCACATCCTGGCCCCGGACGGCGAAAACATCTTCCTCTCCGCGAACGACGGCCACATCTACCGCGCCTTGCTCAAGGGCGGTCCTGCTTCCCGCATCACCGGGGACGATGGCTCCTTCCACTTCCTCCACGGCGTCAGCCCGGACGGCAAACAACTCGCGTACGTCGGAATTGAGGCCGGCGACTTTACGCAGCCCGGTCGCCTGATGACCATGGCGTCCGACGGCGGTGCTGCCGCCCGCGTCGATGTCGGTTCAGGTCACTGCGACGGCCCGGAATACTCCCCCGACGGCAAGTGGCTGTACCTGAACACTGAATCCTTCAGCACAGCCAAAGGCCACGCCCAGCTCGCCCGGATCCGCCCGGACGGCAGCGATTTTGCGCAGCTGCTGAAGTCCGACACCGTCGATTGGTTCCCGCACCTCTCCCCTGATGGCCGCTACGCCACGTACATCCGGTTCCCCGGCGGAACGCAAGGCCACCCCGCCGACTTGCCTGTCGACGTCGTACTTGTTTCGACCGAGGACTGGACCACCCCACTCCAAACATGGCCACTTTTCGGTGGCCAAGGTACCCTCAACGTCAACAGCTGGTCGCCGGACTCCGCGCGCTTTGCGTTTGTGGCGTACCCGCTCACTGACTCAGCAAAGGACTAACGACGTGACCCTAAGCAACGGCACTTCCGACGGGACAATCCGCTGGGGCATTCTTGGCACCGGATTCATCGCAGGCCTTCAAACGCAGGACCTGAAGGAGAACGGCTTCACCGTCCAGGCTGTGGGTTCGCGTTCTGAAGAGTCCAGCAGGTCCTTTGCGGAAAAATTCGGGATCGCCACCGCGCACGGCAGCTACGAAGAGCTGGTGGCCGATCCAATGGTTGACGTGGTCTACATCGCCACGCCGCACCCCTTCCACCACGCGAACGCGCTCCTGGCACTGAATGCCGGCAAGCATGTCCTGGTGGAGAAGTCGTTCACCATGAACGCCCGCGAAGCGCAGGACATTGTTGACCTCGCGGAATCCAAGGGACTCGTGGCACTGGAGGCCATGTGGACCCGCTTCCTGCCGCACATGATCCGGGTCCGCGACATCATTGCCGCCGGCACCATCGGCGACGTCCGCAAGGTGGTTGCCGGCCACAACCAGAGCCTGCCCAAGGACCCGGCCCACCGGCTGAACGATCCCGCGCTCGGTGGTGGAGCCCTGCTGGACCTGGGCATCTACCCGATCTCCTTTGCCTTCGACATCCTGGGTACCCCGGCGTCCATCAAAGCCAGCGCGTCCATGACAGCCACCGGCGTCGACCGGCAAACGGCTGCGATCTTCGAGTACGCCAATGGCGCCCAGGCGATTGTTGATTGCGAGCTCGACGCAGCAAGCGCCAACCGTGCCATGGTGATCGGAACCGAGGGGTGGATCGACATCGAACACACCTGGTACAACCCGGTACCGTTTACCGTTCATGCAGTGGACGGCAGCGTCGTGGAGCGGTACGAGCAGCCCGTGAACGGCCGGGGCATGCAGTTCCAGGCAGCTGAATTGGAGCGCCTGGTCCGGGCTGGTTCCGCTGCTGGAACCATCCTGCCGCCGAGCGAGAGTGTGGCCATCATGGCAGCGATGGATGAGATCCGTCGGCAGATTGGACTCAGCTATGAGTCTGACGCCGTCCCGGAAGGAAACGACAATGACTGATTCACCGCGCCTCGCCGAGCTCCGCCAGCAGGAAGAAGAGCTGGTCTTCGCTGCGTTTGATAACCACGATGCATGGCGGCTGGGTTCGCTGATCGCCAATCATGCCATAGCATCGGAATTCGGGGTTGCGATCGACATCCGACGACACAACCTCGTTCTCTTCCGCTGCGTCCTCCCCGGCGCTACATCGGACCAGGAAGAATGGATCCGCCGGAAGTCGGCATCCGTGCTGCGGTTTGAGCACAGCACGGCACTACTGACCGAACTGTTCGCAGCCCGCACCCACAGCCCTCTCGGTAACGGCTGGCTGGCCCACGAGGACTACACACTGGCCGGTGGCTCCTTCCCGATCCGCGTGCGTGGCGCGGGTGTGATCGGGGCTGTGACGGTGTCCGGTTTGTCATCCGATGAGGACCATCAGCTGGTGGTGGACGGCATCAGGAATTACCTGAAGACGGTGCGGGTCTAGAGGCGGCAGGGCTTCCAACCCGGCCGTGGCGCGTGGCGCAATCACCGCCCCTTGAGCACATAGCGCCTTTCAGGACGTCCGACGCCGTACTTGAGCCGGACATCCAACGCGCCTTCGTCGTGGAGGTACTCAAGGTAGCGGCGGGCACTGACCCGCGAGGTGCCCAGCTGCTCTGCAACTTCCGCGGCGGAAACGTCACCCGGCGCCGACTTGAGCGCCGATTCCACAAGTTCCAGCGTCTCCACGCTGCAGCCTTTGGGCAGGGTACGCTCGGATGCGGCTAAACCAAAGACCCTGTTCACGTCGGACTGTTCAGCCTCAACTTTGGAGGCATCCAGCCCTTGGTAGGCGCTGAGGTAGTGTTCCAGCCGTTCCTGAAGGTCGGACTGGGAAAACGGCTTGATCAGGTAGTGGACGATGCCGCCCCGGAGGGCTTTCCGCACGGTCTCCACCTCGCGGGCAGCACTGATCACCAGCACGTCGAGGTCCGGGGCAACATCCCGCAACTGGTGCATGAGGTCCAGGCCGTTGGTATCCGGGAGATGGATGTCCAGGAGCACAAGGTCGGGTTGCAGCCTGCGCGTTTCCGCCAAGGCCTGCGCACCAGTGTGGGCAACACCCACCACCCCGAAACCGGGGCTTCGCTGGATGAACCCGGCATGAACCTTGGCCACCATGAAGTCGTCATCGACAATCAAGACCTTGATCACCTGTGGTGTGCCCCTTTGCTGAATTGTGCGGTGAACACTGCACCGTCATCGTTGGTCACGGTCAGTTCACCCCCGCTACGCCGGCAGATGACCCGCGAAAGCGCCAAACCGAAGCCCCGGGCATCCCCTGGCCCCGGTTCCTTGGTGGAGTAGCCCTGTTGGAAGATCTCCTCGGCAGAACCCGCGGGCACTCCCGGGCCGTTGTCCTGGACAGTGACCGCGACGCCGTCCGGCCAGTCCTCCACCAGCACACGGACCGATGCCCCGGCGAGGCCCGTGACGGCGTCGAACGCGTTGTCCACCAGGTTGCCCACCACGGTGGTGATGTCGCGGGACAGTTCATCCTTGACGCGCGGCAGCGCGGACAGCGGATCCAGTTTCAGTTCGACGCCGCGCTCTGCGGCCAGGCTGGCCTTCGCGATCAGCAGGGCGGCGAGCGCCGGATCCTCGATCCGCCGCGTCACGTCGTCGTTGAGCCGGGTCCGTTCCACGGTGGCTCCGTTGACGAACTGCACCACGGAATCGTATTCGCCGATCTGGATGAGGCCGGAAATGACGTGGAGCTGGTTGGCGAATTCATGGGCCTGTGCGCGGAGGGTGTCCGTGACAGTGCGTGTTGCACCGAGTTCACTCTCAAGGGAGGACAGTTCGGTGCGGTCCCTCAGGGTGGTCACCGAACCGATATCGCGCCCATGCGAGCGCAGCGCCACCCGGTTCATCACCACCAGCCGCTCCCCTACCAACACGAGCTGGTCCGGGTCAGACTGTTCCCGGGTGAGGACGGTTTTCAATGCCGGGTCAACGTGGAGGGACCGGATCTTCTTGCCAACGCAGTCGGTCGGCAAGCCGAGCAGCTGCCGGGCACTTTGGTTCGCCACGGTAATCCGTTCGTGCGGATCCAATGCCACTACTCCTTCTTTGAGGCCCTGCAGCATGGCTTCGCGGTTTTCCACCAATCCGGTGATTTCCCGTGGTTCCATGCCCAGGGTCTGTCGTTTGACCCGCCGGGACAGGAGAAGCGATCCGGCTACTCCCAGGACGCTGGCGACACCCAGGTAGGTGAGGAGGTTGGGGACGGCGTCGCCGAGTCTTTCCAGTGTGGAGGGGTAGTTGCGGCTGATGGACGCGATGCCGATTATTTCTCCGGAATCGTCAATCACCGGCACATGGGCTGACAGCACCGTCACGTTGTTGCTGGTGACGACCCCGGTCCAGGCTCTTCCTTCCATCACCCTGCTCTCGCCCAAAGGCAAGGGCCGGCCGATCAGCCCGGGGTCCGATGCCGTAATCACGGTGCCGTCCAGTTTTGCCAGCGCCACGTGCGCTGAACCCGATACTGTCCTGACGGATTCGGCGACGGCGGGGAGGGCCGAACCGCCGCGCGGTTCCGCCGTGGGGAGCAGCGCGCGTACGGTGGGGTTGTTGCCCAGGGCTTCGGCTGCCGAGAGGGCCCGCCGGCCCTCTGTCCGTTCGAAGGCCGCGGCCGACTGCGCCAGGGAGATGGCAACCACAGCCACCAGAACGGCCAGAACGATCAGCAACTGCAGCACAAGGTATTGCCCGGCCAGGGACATTCCTCTTCTTCGAGTCACTGATGAATCCTTAGGTGGTGCCAGAGTCCGGAGGTGTCTGGGGGCGCTCCGCGTGGCGTATCGGAACTATACCCCAGAGCTGCCAAGGACCATCCAAGCCCGTGAACGCAATGAACTTAAAGACCACTGCGAACACAAGAGTGATCGGCGTCACTGCGGCCCCTAGCATCGGTTCACGGGGCACAACGTTGATCGCCCTGCAGAGAATTCAAAACTGAGAAGAGGAACACCATGCGCCAGATCCGCGCATTGCGAGTCGCCGCCGTCGCCGCCGGCCTCGCCCTGATGGCCACCGGTTGCGGTGCCACCGGCAAGAACTCCACAGGTTCTGAAAGCTCCGGCGCTGCCGCCGGACCCATCACCGGCCTCCAGATCATGGTTCCGAACACTCCCGGTGGCGGCTACGACACTACCGCCCGGGCAGCGGCCAAGGTCCTGGACGATGAAAAGATCGCCAACAACACCGAGGTGTTCAACCTTGCAGGCGCAGGTGGCACCGTTGGCCTGGCCCGTGTGGTGAATGAAAAGGGCAACGGCGATCTCACCATGCTCATGGGCCTGGGTGTGGTGGGCGCCAGCTACACCAACAAGTCCCAATCGAAACTGACGGACACCACGCCCTTGGCCAAGCTGATTGAAGAGCCGGGCGCCATCATGGTCAGCAAGGACTCCCCGTACAAGACCATCGATGATCTGGTGAAGGCCTGGAAAGCCGACCCCGCATCCATCTCCGTAGGTGGCGGCTCCTCCCCTGGCGGCCCGGACCACCTCCTGCCGATGCAGCTGGCCGGCGCTGTGGGCATCGACGCCACCAAGGTCAACTTCGTCTCCTATGACGGCGGTGGCGATCTCCTTCCCGCCATCCTTGGCAACAAGCTCGGCTTCGCAGCTTCCGGCGCAGGCGAGTACCTGGAACAGATCAAGTCCGGAGAGGTCCGCGTCCTTGCCACAAGTGGCGAGAAGCGGCTTGACGGAGTGGACGCCCCCACCCTCAAGGAATCCAACATTGACCTGGTGTTCACCAACTGGCGCGGTGTCGTGGCCCCTCCAGGCATCAGCGACGCCGACAAGAAGTCCCTGATCGCCGCACTCGAGAAGATGCACGAGTCCGCAGGTTGGAAGGAAGCGCTGAAGACCCACAGCTGGACGGATGCCTTTGTCACCGGCGACGAATTCCAGAAGTTCCTGACTGACCAGGACAAGCGGGTGGCGGACGTCCTCACCAAGCTTGGCTTGGCGTGAGCTCTCCAGCAACAGGCTTGAAAGGCCGCGCCGAGCTGGGGGTCGCCCTCCTGCTCGGCGTGGTCGGAGTCCTGGTCTTCCTGGACGCCAACGGCCTGGTAACCCCGTACTCGAAATCGGACCCAGTGGGTCCAAAGACTGTCCCGTTCATCGTTGCCGGACTGCTGGTGGTTTGCGCCGTTCTGCTGGCCATCAACGTCCTCCGCGGCGGCAGGGGCGAAGCCGAAGGCGGCGAGGATGTGGACCTGGCCCACCCTGCCGACTGGAAGACTGTCCTGCCGCTGGCCGGTGCGTTCCTGCTCAACATCCTGCTCATTGATTGGGCTGGTTGGGTCATCTCCGGCACCGTACTTTTCTGGGGCAGCGTCCTGGCCCTCGGAAGCCGCCGCTACATCCGTGACGGACTCATCTCCGTGGCACTTTCCCTGCTGACCTTCTACGGCTTCTACCTCGGCCTCGGCATTGCCCTGCCGGCCGGACTCCTGGAAGGAATCCTCTGATGGACGTCTGGTCCTCCTTGATGGACGGTTTCTCCACCGCCCTCACTCCCTTGAACCTCATGTACGCCATGATCGGCGTCATCCTGGGCACCGCTGTTGGTGTCCTCCCGGGGCTCGGCCCCGCCATGACCGTTGCGCTGCTTCTTCCGGTCACGTATGCGCTTGAACCCACCAGCGCCTTCATCATGTTCGCCGGTATCTACTACGGCGGAATGTACGGCGGTTCCACCACCTCCATCCTGCTGAATACCCCCGGCGAATCGTCGTCGGTGGTGACGGCCATCGAAGGCAACAAGATGGCCAAAGCGGGACGTGCCGCGCAAGCGCTCGCGACGGCGGCCATCGGCTCGTTCGTGGCGGGCACCATTGGTACTACCCTCCTTGCGGTCTGCGCACCGATCGTTGTGAAGTTCGCGGTCAGCCTGGGCTCCCCCAGCTACTTCGCGATCATGATGCTGGCCCTGCTGGCTGTCACTGCCGTACTGGGGTCGTCGCGGTTGCGCGGCTTCGCCTCCCTTGGCTTGGGGCTGGCCATCGGCCTGGTGGGCCTGGACTCCGTCACAGGGCAGAGCCGGCTTACCTTCGGCCAGCCGCTGCTCTCCGACGGCCTGGACATTGTGGTGGTGGCTGTGGCCATCTTCGCGGTGGGCGAGGCTCTCTGGGTTGCTGCGCACCTGCGCCGCACGCCGTTGCATGTTATCCCCGTTGGCCGTCCATGGATGGGCAAGAAGGATTGGCAGCGCTCCTGGAAGCCGTGGCTTCGTGGCACGGTGTTTGGCTTCCCGTTCGGGGCTTTGCCCGCCGGCGGTGCCGAGATCCCCACGTTCCTGAGCTATGTCACTGAGAAGCGCCTCAGCAAGCACCCCGAAGAGTTCGGCCACGGAGCGATCGAAGGCGTGGCGGGTCCGGAAGCTGCGAACAATGCAGCCGCCGCGGGCACCCTCACCCCCATGTTGGCTCTCGGCCTGCCCACGAACGCAACCGCGGCAGTGATGCTGGCAGCGTTCACGTCCTACGGCATCCAGCCCGGCCCGCAGCTCTTCTCGAGCCAGGGACCACTGGTGTGGGCCTTGATTGCGAGCCTTTTCATCGGCAACCTGCTGCTCCTGCTGATCAACCTGCCCCTGGCACCGTTGTGGGCGAAGCTGCTGCAGCTGCCCCGTCCGTACCTGTACGCGGGCATCCTGTTTTTCGCCACCTTGGGCGCCTACTCCGTAAATCTCCAGGCCTTCGACCTGGTGATCCTGCTGATTCTGGGGGCTTTGGGGTTCATGATGCGCCGCTTCGGGCTCCCCGTCCTGCCGCTCATCCTCGGCGTCATCCTGGGCCCCCGCCTGGAAGGCCAGCTCCGCAAGACCCTGCAGCTGAGCGCCGGCGACCCGGCAGGGCTCTGGAGCGAGCCGATCGCCGTCGGGATTTACGTCATCATCGGCATCATCCTGGCCTGGCCGCTGGTCCTCAAGCTCATCCGGCGGAACCGTCCGGCGGCAGCTCCAGCAGGGCCGTCCGTGCTTTCGGGCCACGATGAGCCACAGACCCCGGCGACGCCTTCAACCACGAAGACCGAACCAACCATGCCCGCACACCACCAGCAGGAGAAACCATGACCATCGTGGTGGGATACGTCCCCACACCAGAAGGCGAAGCAGCATTGACGCAGGCAATCGCCGAGGCCAAGAAGAGCAATGACACCCTGGTGGTGATCAACTCCTCCAAGGGCGACGCCCTGGTGGACAACCGCTACGCCCAGGAGCCGGAGATCCAGAGCATCGAGGACCGGCTGGCTGAGCACGGCATCCAGCACATCATCAAGCAACCCATCCGCGGCCATGACGCAGCAGCCGAGGTGCTTGATGCTGCCGATGAGCACGACGCCGGTTTGATCGTGATCGGCCTCCGCCGCCGGAGCCCGGTGGGCAAGCTCATCATGGGCAGCGTTTCCCAGCGCATCCTC
The DNA here is from genome assembly GCF_014647595.1 of Paenarthrobacter histidinolovorans. Lineage (GTDB taxonomy): Bacteria > Actinomycetota > Actinomycetes > Actinomycetales > Micrococcaceae > Arthrobacter > Arthrobacter histidinolovorans. Next base: position 201,957 of record NZ_BMPM01000006.1, read on the forward strand.
CTGGAGGCGGACTGCCCGGTCCTTGCGGTGAAGGCGGACTGACGCCGGTCAAAGAACGTGGACGCACGACGGCGGCTGGTCACCCTTGGTGACCAGCCGCCGTCGTGCTTCATCTCAGGGTGTGGGGCGCACAACCGTATCCGGGCTGTATGAGGTGATGGTGGACGCGGCTCCGCTATCGAGAACCTTGGAATGGGTTGTCGATCCATCGAGAACCACGTTCTGGGACGCTACGTTGCTGACTACGTGGTTGGTGGCTATGACGTTGCCATCCCCTCCTGCGATCAGGATGATGGTCGGCTCGGCGCCGGCTGGAACCACCTTGGCCGGTGCGACATCGTAGGCAAAGAGATTGTTCGAGATGAGGTTGTTGTCTCCAAGTGCGTGGATGACACCGTAGAGGTCGTCCAACCCGTTGTTGCGGTCGATAAACGGGGGGAAGCCTTCCACGCCGCGGCGGAAGTGGTTGCCTGTTACCAGGTTCTCCTTGCATCCGTTCAGCAGCCGCATCATGCCCGGATAAAAACCCTGCAGCCTGTTTGACGAAACGGAGCAGCGGTTGCAGCCGGTGAATTCAATGAGGCTGCGTCCTCTGGGAAAGAAATTGTTCCCGGTAACAAGCAGTCCCTCGTGGTTTTCGGCGAGGAGTGTTACGCCGTCAGGCCCGGCTCCCATCAGGTTGTCGCTGACAATTGTCGCCTGCCCCGCACCGGTCAGTTCAACGCAGTTCCCGCACTCAGCGATCATGTTGTCGTGGACCCGCAGGGCGTCCGCGCCCCTGACCACCAAAGCGTGTTCAAGGTAGACGAACCCCATCCCGGTGACATGGATCGAGTCGTTGTCCGTTGCCACTTCAATGCCGGTCTTCCCGTTCTTGTAGCTGTTCGCGTCCGGGGTGAAATTGACCCCGTCCAGGCAGAAGTCCCTGAACACAATCCCGGAGAGGCGCGGACTCCCGTCCCGCCGCACAAGGAATGCCTGCGGCGACGACGGCGGGGTCAGGACCCGGATGTGACTGCCGCCCGGCTGAAGGTTCAGCCAGCCTTTGGTGTCCACGTTGTCCTTGATGCTGCGTGAGAAAAAGCCGTGACCAAACCCCGCAATGGTGAGGTAATCCACATCCACCACAACTTGGGTGCGAAGGTCGTAGTCCCCCGGGGGAATGATGACCACTGCCCCTGGCCTGGTGTCCGGCGTGTTCTGGCGCTGTTTGATATCGGCAATGATGTCGTTGATGACCGCGCCGATATCCGATTGCGCTGTGGTTTTCGGCTGCCCTTGGATTCGCCAGGCCGTCACGTCGTAGGTGTTCGGGGAGTTGAAGAGACCACCTTTGGCCTCTTCGGCGGCCTCTGCCTTTGGGGATACCCCGAGACTCAGGGCCGCTGCCAGAGTGCCCACGGCCCCCGCCCCAACGAGCATTCGGCGACTCGTGTCAGTCATTTCAAGCCTGCTGCCAGTTCCCACTGGATCTCCTATCGGTCATTGTTCATTGCTCCCGCTCCTTGGCATGGCAATCAGACCCAACGATGCCAAATCGTTTATTCAAGGGAGTTGGAAGAAACACTAGGAGCCTCTTAGGAGGGCTGTCAACGCCAAAATCCTGCGGAAAATTTGGCAACCACCACTCCCCCGATGCGACAGCGAGTGACCCTTGACACGGAAAATATCGGCGGCATACACTCTTGCCAAGTCGTTTTGGCAAAACGATTTTTCAAGCCAAAGACATGTCATCCCCATCTCTCTGCAATTTCCGTTCAAGAGAAAGTGAGTCGACAGAGATGTCCACTCGAAACACCATCTCCAAGCTCGTCACCCTCGGCGGGCTGTGCACCGCCGTCGCACTCGTTGCCACCGGTTGTGGCGCCGGCGGCCCGGCACCATCCCAAGGCGGCTCCGGCGGCTCCGGCTCCATCAACGTCCTGGTCGAAGCCGGTGGTCACGCCGAACTCACCGGCGTAGCCGAGCAGTGCAAGAAGGACACCGGAATCGACGTCAACTTCGTTGAGCTCCCCTATGACGGAATGTTCAACCGCCTCTCCAGCGAGTTCTCCTCCGGCAACGTCTCCTTCGACGTCGCCGCGCTCGACTCGGTCTGGCTGCCGAGCTTCAAGGACGCCGTCCAACCCATTGATGAGCTCTTCACGGACGACGTCAAAAAGGACATCTTCCCGGCCCTCGTCAAGGAAGCCAACGTTGACGGCCACTTCATCGGACTGCCGGCCTGGACCAACGCCGAGATCATCCTGTACCGCAAGGACCTGTTTGAGGACGCCAAGAACAAGGCTGACTTCCAGGCCAAGTACGGTTACGAGCTTGCAGCCCCCAAGACGTGGAAGCAGTACCAGGACATTTCCCAGTTCTTCACCAAGGACGGCATGTACGGCACGGACGTCAAGGGTGCCGTGGAAACAGAATGGCTGGCCCACGTGCTCCAGGCCGGTTCCCCCATGGTGCTTGACCAGAACAACAACGTGGTGATCGACAACGCAGCCCACAAGGAAGCCCTGGACTTCTACGTGGGCCTGGCCAAGTCCGCGCCCACCGGCGCCGCGCAGGTCGACTGGGCAGCAGCACAGAACCTGTTCAACCAGGGCAAGACCGCCATGACCCGCTTCTGGGCCCACGCCTACCGCCAGATCCCAGCGGATGCTCCCGTGGCAGGAAAGGTTGGCGCCGCGGCAATGATCGGCGGCAGCGCCGGCGTCGCGGGCGTCCCGGGACCTTGGTACCTTTCAGTTCCCAAGGCGACCAAGAACACCGACGCCGCCAAGAAGTTCGTCAAGTGCGCCTATGACTACAACAGCATGGGAATCGACTCCAAGCTCGGCTTGGCTTCCCGCATCAGCGCGTTCGAGAAGTACCAGGACCAGCCTGGCTACGAGAGCTTCAAGCCGCTGATTGAAACCCTCAACGCTCCAGCAACGGCCACCCGGCCCGCAACCGCCAAGTGGCAGCAGATCGTGGACACCGTCCTGATCCCGTTGCTGCAGAAGGCCGTGGCAGGTGGAGACACCTCGGCGCTCCTGGCTGATGCCAAGAAGCAGATCCAGGACCTCCTGAAGTAAAACTCCGCGGCCGGCACCGGCCCGCGCACAGCGCGAAAGACAGTGCCGGCCGCGGTCCCAACCAGCAGAAAAGAAAACCGTGCGTATCTCCGATCGCCGCTTCGCCCTCTATCTGATGACGCCCGCGGCACTGTTCCTGGCCGTATTCGTGGCCTATCCCCTCTTCCGCCTTGTGGCTGACAGCTTCTTCAAGATCTCCCCCATCGCCGGCGGCCCCCGCGACTTTGTGGGTCTCCAGAACTACGTCACCGCGTTCACCTCCGAAGCCTTCACCAGCGCCGGATGGCGGACCCTGGCCTACACCCTGGTGGTGGTGACACTCGAGTTCGCACTCGGCCTGGGCATGGCCCTGCTGTTCACCACCTTGGGCAGGAAATCCCAGATCTGGCGGACCGTCTTCCTCTACCCGCTGATGATCGCCCCGATCGTGGCAGGCCTGCTGTGGAAGTTCCTGATGATCGACAACTTCGGCCTCATCGGCACGCTCCTCCACCAGGCCGGCATCCTGTCCGATCCCAACCAGATCGGCTGGTTGTCCGATCCCAACATTGTGCTCTTCTCAGTGGCCATCCCGGACATCTGGCTCACCACCTCCTTCATGTGCCTGGTGCTCTTCGCAGGCCTCCAGAACATCCCGGGCGATCTGCTTGAGGCCGCCCGCCTCGATGGTGCACGGGCTCCGGCGCTCCTTTTCCGGATCATCCTTCCGCTGCTGCGCCCGGTGATCGCCGTCGCTTTGGTGGTCCGAGGCATCGACGCGGCAAGGGCCTTCGACACCATCCTCATCCAGACCAACGGTGGTCCGCAGTCGGCATCGGAAACCATGAGCCTGCTGATCTACCGCACCATGATCCGCTTCGGGGACCCCGGGCTCGCCAGCGCCATGGGCACCATCTACCTCCTCGCAATGCTCGCCATTGCCTTCGTTGCAGTGGCCACCATCTGGCGGCCAGGAAAGGACAACTGATGAGCAACGCGAGCGTCGCTACCAAAGCCGGGCCACCGCCGTCGGACATCCCGGAACCGCAACCGCTGCGAAAGCGGCGGGGAGTCAACCGCGAAGGCCTGGAGGCCGGCCGCCGAAGCACCCGGACCATCCTCTGGATCCTGCTGGCTGCGGCCATGGTGCTGTACGGCTTCCCGTTCCTGTACCTGCTGTTCACGTCGTTCAAGACGCCGATCGACACCATCGCTGTTCCGCCCACCATCCTGCCGAGGGAGTGGACGCTGGAGAACTACACCAACGCCCTGGGCCGCAGCGGTGTGGTGGCCTCGTTCATCAACAGCATCCAGACGGCAGTCATCAGCACCGCACTGTCACTGGTCCTGGCCGTTCCGGCCGCCTACGGCATCACCCGCTACAAAACACCGAGCGGCCGCGTCTTCATCATGGCCGCACTGGTCACCCGCATGGTCCCGCCAGTAGCAATCGGCATTCCGCTGGCTTCCATGATGGCCTCGGTCGGCTTGGCTGATACCCCCATAGCCCTTTCCATTGCGCACACAACCATCTCGCTTCCGTTGTCCATCTGGCTGATGTCCAGCTTCTTCGAATCGGTCCCCCGTGACCTGGAAGAAGCCGCCACCGTGGACGGGTGCAGCCGGCTCGGTGCCCTGTGGCGGGTGGTGATCCCGGTGGTGTCCGGCGGTATTGCGGTCACGGCGATCTTCGCATTCCTGGCTTCCTGGAACGAGTTCCTGTTCGCACTGCTGATGACCGCGATCCGGTCCCAGACCACGCCCGTGGTGATCGCGAACTTCCAAACGCAGTTCGGCCTGGACTGGGGATCCATGACGGCCCTCGCCGCCGTGTACTCGATCCCGGTCATCCTGCTGACGCTCCTGCTGCAACGCAAGATCGTGGCGGGCATGACGCTGGGTGCAGTGAAGGGCTGACCGCCTCAGGGCCAGCACCACCATCAACGAGTAGCCTACTGATAGCCCCTCAAGGGCATCACCAAAACCTAAAGGACGTGGGAGTCGGATGAGCAACAAGAACATCGGTATCAAGGACGTGGCCGTCGCCGCCGGCGTGTCCGTCACTACCGTGTCCCACGTCCTCAACGAGGTGTCCTACGCCCGGATCAGCAGGGAAACCAGGGACAAAGTCAGGACCGCGGCCGAAGCACTCGGTTACGGCCCCAACCGCCTGGCCCAGGCCCTCCGAACGCAGAGGACGGGCATGCTGGGGTTGGTGAGTGAGGAAATCGCCACCACCCCGCACGCCGGCCGGATCATCCTCGGTGCTGACGAAGCCGCCAAAGCCCGCGGCTACAACCTCATGATCATCAACACCCCGGGCTCGGCCAGTCTCGAATCCAGGCAAGCCGACGTCCAGGCCCTCCTGGAACGCCGCGTGGACGGGATTCTCTATGCCACCATGTACCACCGCAATGTGGAACTCCCCGACAACCTGGGAAACGTCCCGTCCGTGCTGGTGGACTCCGTAGCGATCGGTGGAAACATCACCGCCGTGGTTCCGGACGAGGACGGCGGTGCCCGGGCTGCTGTTGGCGCGCTTCTCGACGCCGGCCACACCCGGGTGGGCTTCATCAACAACACCGACGACGTTCCAGCGACCCGTCAACGCCTCCAGGCTTTCCGGGCCATGCTCACCGAAGCGGGGCTCGACGGCGAAGCGGCACCTGTCGAGTCCGAGGTCTCCGAGGTGCAAGGCGGCTATGAGGCCGCCAAGCGGATCCTGTCGCGGGGTGACCGCGCCGATATTCCTACGGCACTGTTCTGCTACAACGACCGCATGGCCATGGGCGCCTACCGGGCCGCTGCCGAGCTGGGCCTGAACATCCCGGCGGACCTTTCAGTTGTCGGTTTTGACGACCAGGAACTGATCGCCGCCAACCTGTACCCCGGCCTCACCACCGTGGCCCTCCCCCACTACGAGATGGGGGCCTGGGCCACTGAACACCTCATTGACGCCATTGAGGGCAAGGAAGATCTGTCCTTGATGGCGCTCCACCCGACCATCCTGGGTTGCCCCTTGGTCCGCCGCGATTCCGTCGCAGCTCCCCGGTAACCCCAACAAGCCACTCCAACGTCCCAAAAGGAACGCACCACATGTCCAGTAGCCTCGATGCCGCACGCCCGGAAACAGCCCCGGCCGTAACTCCCCGATTCCGGCCTGCCATCCATTTCACGGCAAGGGACACCTGGCTGAACGATCCCAATGGCTTGGTATTCCACGACGGTTTGTACCACCTCTTCTTCCAGAACAACCCATTCGGCAGCGTTTGGGGCAACATGTCCTGGGGCCACGCCACCTCCACTGACCTCCTGCAGTGGACGGAGCACCCTGTTGCCATCGCGGGCGATGAGACAGAGGACATCTTCTCCGGAAGCGTAGTGGTGGACCACGGCAATACCTCAGGATTCGGCAGCATCGAATCACCTGCGTTGGTGGCTGTGTACACCAGCGCCTTCAAGGCCGGAACCATCCACAGCGGCACCCAGGCCCAGTCCCTCGCGTACAGCACCGACGGCGGAATGACGTGGCGCAAATACGATCAAAACCCTGTGCTCACCAGGAACTCCGAGCACTTCCGCGACCCCAAAGTGTTCCGCTACGAAGGCCCGCAGGGTTCCTTCTGGGTGATGGTCGCCGTCGAAGCGCAGCAGCAGAAGGTGGTTTTCTACCGGTCCGACGACCTCAAAACGTGGGACTTCCTGAGCCACTTTGGCCCGGCCAACGCCGACGCGGGCGAGTGGGAATGCCCCGATCTCTTTCCTTTGGCGGTGGACGGGGATCCGGGGAACACCGCATGGGTGCTGATCGTCAACGTCAACCCCGGCGCGGTGGCGGGAGGTTCGGGCGGCCAGTACTTCGTGGGACAGTTCGACGGCGTCCGTTTCCTTCCCGACGCAGGCTCGCTGGCGGCTCCTACCGGACTTTCATCGATCGCAGACGCCGAAGCGGCCGCCGCGGCCATGCAGCAATGCCTGTGGCTGGACTGGGGACGGGACTGCTATGCCTCGGTGTCTTTCAGTGATGCTCCGGATAACCGCCGCATCATCATCGGGTGGATGAACAACTGGGACTACGCCAACCAGTTGCCCACGGCACCGTGGCGGTCCTCCATGACCCTGGCCCGTGAACTGCGGCTGAGTTCTGTCAGCGGCGCCACCCGGCTGGTCCAGCACCCGGTCCTGGGGGAAGCGAAGGAGGAGCTGAGCGAAACCGGCAGCTTCGAGTTGGGCTCCGAAGCCCTCCGCTTGCCCGATGCGTTTCCCGGCAGGGCCCAGGTGATCCAGGCCGAAATCAAGCCGGGAACCGCCGAACGCGTCGAGGTGAAACTGCTCGCGAGCCCCGACGGGAGCCAGGGCACAGTCCTGAGCTACACCACAAGCAACAGCCGCCTCACCCTTGACCGCACCCGGTCAGGAGACACCACGTTCCACGAAAAGTTCGCGTCAGCAGAATCAGCACCCGTCGCCTTGGAGGACGGCGTTCTCAAGCTCCTCATCATCGTGGACCAGAGCTCAGTGGAAGTCTTCGCGCAGGACGGCACAGTGGTTCTCACCGATCTCGTTTTCCCAGGGGCAAACAGTCAGGAGAACTGGCTGGCCGCAGAGGGCGGCACCGCCACAGTTCTGAAGCTCGCAGTCTCATCACTCGCCTAAGGAGAAGTCCGGAATGCAAAAAGTAGAAGCCACCCACCCGGGAACGGAAGCCGACGTCGTGGTTGTCGGCGAAGCCCTGGTGGATATCGTCGTCTCGTCGCAAGGCACCGTGGAATATCCGGGAGGATCGCCTGCCAACGTTGCCTACGGACTCGGCCGGCTCGGCGTGCCCACCACATTGTTGACGTCGATCGGAGACGACAACCACGGTGCAGCCATCGAACGGCACCTGGCGAGCGCCGGCGTCGAACTCCTGACCCGTACCGGCAGGCGCGGCCGGACAGCTACTGCCACCGCCACCCTGGCCGCCGACGGTTCAGCCCACTACGACTTCGACATCAAGTGGGATCTACCCGCAATTGCCCCCGCGCCCCAGCCAAAAATTCTGCACACAGGGTCAATCGCTACCTTCCTGGAGCCTGGCGCGGCGGCGGTGCGGGCACTCCTGGAACAGGTGCACCAGCAATGCCTAGTGACGTACGACCCCAACGTCCGGCCTGCCCTAGTTGGAAGCCAGGCAGGGGCGCGGATAACTTTCGAGGAACTCATTCCGTTCACCGACGTGGTCAAGCTCAGCGACGAGGACGCACACTGGCTCTATCCGAAGCAGTCACTTGAGGACACTTCCCAGCGAATTCTGGACCTTGGTGCCGGACTGGTCGTGGTGACCAAGGGTTCGGAAGGATCCATGCTCTCCACAACGGGTACCCGGGTGCTGGTTCCGTCCGTGGAGTCCACCGTGGCGGACACCATCGGCGCCGGTGACTCGTACATGTCCGCCCTGATCTACGGGCTCCTCGTTTCCGGGGTTTCCGTGGCGGACGGCTTCACCCCCGAGGCCCTCGAGTCCCTGGGACGGAGGGCCACCAAGGCCGCAGCCATTACCGTGCGCCGCGCAGGCGCCAACCCGCCGACGTCGGACGAGCTGCTGGCCGAACTCCCCGAACAGCAACCTGCCAGCTGACCACGTCCACCACCCACTACAACGAGGGAACCCACGCCATGTCCAGCAACAACTACTACGACGTGACCACCTGGCCCATCGGCAACCCATCCGAGGACGTCGGCGAGGTGATCAACAGCATCATCGCCGACATCAAGGAACGGCAGCACGCCACGGACGTTAACGACGGCGGAAAGCCGGGTGCGGTGATTTACCTCCCGCCCGGTGACTACCGCCTGCGCACCCAGGTTCTGATAGACATCAGCTTCCTCAGGATCCAGGGCTCGGGCCACGGGTTCACGTCCTCGAGCATCAGGTTCAACGTCCCCCACGACGAATGGCCCGAGCTCCATGAACTGTGGCCGGGCGGGAGCCGTGTCCTGGTGGACCTGCCCGAACTCCCGGTCGATGAGGAAGCCGAGACGTCCAAAGCTGACCCGTCCAAGGGCGCTGCCTTCCTGGTTAAGCGTGAGGGCAGTCCGCGGATCAGTTCGGTGGAGTTCGCCAACTTCTGCATTGACGGGCTCCACTTCGCCGCGGACGGTTCGGACCTGCCCGCCGAAAACACCTACGTGAACGGAAAGACCGGCATCCATGTCTCAAGTGCCAACGACTCCTTCCGTGTCAACGAGATGGGCTTCATCTACCTGGAACATGCCCTGAGCATCCACAACGCGGATGCCCTCTCCATCCACAACAACTTCATCGCGGAATGCGGAAGCTGCATCGAGCTGCGCGGCTGGGGTCAGGCGTCCAAGATCACCGACAACCTGATCGGCGCCGGGTTCAAGGGCCATTCAATCTACGCGGAGAATCACGGCGGGCTCCTGGTCACCGCCAACAACGTCTTCCCCCGCGGAGCGAGCAGCGTGCACTTCAACGGCGTCACCCGTTCAAGCGTCACGAACAACCGCCTCCACTCCTTCTACCCCGGCATGGTTGTCCTTGACGGAAACAGCTCGGAAAATCTCGTGGCCACCAACCACTTCCTCCGTGACCACGAGCCATGGACACCCTTCCTGGGGATCGACAACGGGCTGGATGACCTCCACGGAGTCCTGAGTGTCCGCGGCAGCAACAACTCCGTGATCGGCAACCACTTCTCCCAGATCATCGATGCCGGGAGCATCCGTCCGGAAGGCGCGACGCCGGTCCTCATCCGGTTGCGGGAAGGGGCAGGGAACTTCGTGTCCAACAACCACGTCGTTGCCATGGACGTCCACGCCGCCGCCAGCGACGATTGCTTCGAAGCCCAGGTAGGGGCCCTGCTGACCACTGACACCGCTGCTGCCCTGGCCGTAACAGCTGTGATGGTCGATCCCGAATCAACACGCAACACCGTCCTCGATTCCGGCAGCGACCCCCAAGTACTGGCGGACCGGGCTGCCAATGCCGTCAGGGCTACCCCCACAGTGGGCTAGGAGTTCACATCCAGCTAATGCCCTTAAGATTCGTTCTTAGGGGCATTACCTGTACAAAAAACTCTTAGGGGGACCACGTGCCTGACACCATCCGCACCGCAACAGCCAACGACGCCGGGAAGCTGGCTGAGCTTGCCGCCGTCACCTTCCCGCTGGCGTGCCCGCCTGGCTCTTCGCCCGCTGACATCCAGGCGCACCTTGAAAAGACGCTCAGCGAGGCCAACTTTTCGGAGTATCTCGCCGATGCGAACATCACGGTCATGGTGCTCGACGACGACGGGCAGCTCACCGGGTACACCATGCTGATTGCCAAGCCGGCAAGCGACCCCGACGTCGCCTCCGTCCTCTCGGCCCTGCCCTCCACTGAACTGAGCAAGTGCTACGTCCACCCGGACCACCACGGAAAGGGCGCCGCATCACGGCTGATCCAGGCATCCCTGGCCCTGGCCGCGGACAAGGGCGCATCAGGTGTGTGGCTCGGCGTGAACAGCGAAAACGCCAAAGCCATCCGCTTCTACGAGAAGAGCGGTTTCCAGCGTGTGGGCACCAAATCGTTCAAGCTCGGCAACACGGTGGAACACGACTTCGTCATGGAGAACAGGCTCTAGCCGAACAAATCCCCGGCCAACTGCGGCCGGGGGTCGTTGCGCAAATGAAGCCCCTCCGGCAGGCCGCTGACCGTTCCTGAGGAACCGGACGCCCGCACGGTGAGCCGCGAGCTCCCGAGCAGCACGTTCTCGGCCGTGAACCCGCCGAAGGATTCCGGCAGGATAGGCGCCAGATGAAGCACGTCCCGGGTGAAATCAGGATCGAACCGGAGCAGGATCCGGGCCAGTTGCACCGGCGCCGCAGCCGCCCACGCCTGTGGGGAACACGCCGTCGGATACGGTACCGGCTCCGCGAAGTCTGAACGGTCGAAGCCGCAGAAAAGCTCGGGGAGCTGCCCGCCAAAGTGTTCGGCGGCGTCGAACAATCCGCTGGCTACCCGGCTGGCTTCGTCCACGAAGCCGTACCGCATGAGGCCTGTGGCGGCGAGCGCGGTATCGTGCGGCCAGACCGAGCCGTTGTGGTAACTGACGGGGTTGTAGGCACCCATGTCGGAGCCCAGGGTGCGGATGCCCCAGCCGGTGAACATCTCTGGAGACATGAGCCGCTCCGCCACCTGCGGCGCTTTGTCCTCATCCACGATGCCCACCCACAGGCAATGCCCCATGTTGGAGGTGCAGGAATCCACGGGGTTCTTGTCCTTGTCCAACGCCAAGGCGAAGTAGCCCTTGTCCGGCAGCCAGAAGGTCTTGTTGAAGGCCTCCTTGAGCTCTGCGGCTTTGTCCGCGCAACGGCGTTCGACGGCGGAGTCGCCCGCCTTGCGTGCCAGCAGGGACCGGCCCACATAGGCCGCGTAGGCGTACGCCTGGACTTCGCAGAGGGCGATCGGTGCTTCCGCCATCCGGCCATCGGCGAAGTTGATCCCGTCCCAGGAGTCCTTCCATCCCTGGTTTACCAGTCCGTGGGAGTTGGGACGCTGGTATTCGATGAAGCCGTCCCCGTCGCGGTCGCCGTACTGTTCCATCCATTCGATGGCCCGGTCCGCGTGCGGGAGCAGGGATTCGATGATGTCCTCCCCCAGCCCCCAGCGGCTCAGCTCACCCAGGGTGGAGACGAACAGCGGTGTGGCATCGGCAGTTCCGTAGTAGGCGGTGCCGCCCAGGGACAAGCCCGCGGTGATTCCCAGCCTGACCTCGTGGGGCATGCGGCCGGGTTCTTCCTCGGAGTCCAGGTCCACTTTGGTCCCTTGGAGTCCGGCCAGGGTCTGGAGTGTGCCGGCGGCCAGACCGGGGTCCACCATGAGGGACATGTAGGAGGCCAGGAGGGAGTCGCGTCCGAACAGGGCCATGAACCACGGTGCTCCGGCGGCGATGGCGGCACGGCCGGGGTGTTCGTCGTCGAAGATCCTCAGCGAGCCGAGGTCCCGCTGGCTTTGGTCCAGCACGTCGGTGACGTTCTGGTCGCTGACCGTGATGCGCGGAACATGTTCCTGCCATTGCGTCTGCCGGCGCGCGCCCGTGGTGTGGTGAAGGGGTATTGCGGCGGTGAAGCGATCCTCCGGAGGCTCACCGTTGACCAGCGGCAGGGTAATGATGGTGGTGGACCAGTCCTCCCGGGCCGGAATGGTGATGCTGAATGTCAGCCCTTCCGCACTGACTTTTGCCCCTTGCGCCTGGAACAGCACTCCCCGTCGCTGTCCGTTGGAGTGCAGTGAGTCGATGTGGAGTCCGTCTTCCCGGGCTGTCCGGAGCGTTTCCCGTTCAGTCCCTACCCTGCCGCCTTTGACGTCGAAGAGGTCGGCCAGGTCGGCGTCGATCAACAGTTCGATGGTGCATGTTGACGGCTTGCCGGAATAGTTGGTGATGGTGAGGTCATCGCGCAGTCCGGCGCCCACGCTGCGCTGGTGCCGGACCAGCAGCGGGCTTTCAAAGCGCCCGTCTTCGGTGCACGCCCGGCCCACGTACTCAGCTTGGAACGACGTCGGGTTGCGGGCCACCAGGGGCTCCCGGGGTTCGCCGTTGATGCGCAGCACCCAGCGGGAAACAATGCGGGTGTCCTGGTAGTACGCACCCTGCGATCCACCGCCATGGATGTCGCCCGGGTGGGCGGAAATGCAGAAGGACGAGCCTTCGACGACGGTCACCGCCCCCAGTTCGGACGCTCCGGCTTCGGTGTCTGCGTTCCAAGCGGTCATGCGCGGCAGGGCTCCTCTGGCGGGGTTGGTTTCGCGGGCAGGCAACCTCGGGCTACGAGGCCTGCCTCTGATTCTCTTCCACGTAGGCTCCGCCGGGAAGCCCCTTGCTCCTGAATTGTTGAAGGATGCGCGAATAGAGGTCCAGGTGCTCGGCAGCCATGCGGCCGGCGCTGAAGTACTCGTCCACGGAGCGCCGGCAGTCCGCCCGGTTCAACCTCGCGGCAGCGTCCACGAAGCCGGCAAGGTCCCGGACTTCGCCCAGAAAGCCGGTCTGTCCGTGCTTGACGATTTCGGGGGCGGCACCCATCGGGGTGGCCACAACAGGTGTGCCCGTGGCCAGTGACTCGATCATGACCAGCCCAAAGGGCTCGGGCCATTGGATGGGGTTGATCAACGCCACGGCGCCGCCCATGAGCTCATATTTTTCGGGGTCGGAGAGTTCACCCAGGAACTCCTCCTGCGTACCCAAGGCGGGCTGCACGACCTCCATAAAGAAGTCCTGTTCGTCTTTTGCGTGCATTTTGGCGGCTATTTTCAGGGGAATACCGGCTTCGCGGGCAACTGCCACCGCTTCCATGAGTCCTTTGTCCGGACACATCCGTCCCACAAAACACGCATACCCGCCTTTACCCTCGCCCTTGGACACGGTGGAGAGGTCCAGTCCGTGGTGGATGACAGCTGCAACGTTGAGGTCCGCGAACATGGAGCGCTGGTCGTTGGAGATGGCGATGATGGACGCGTCCCTTTCCATGGCGCGGTAGAGCTCCGCCGATTGGGCCGTGAACTGGCCGTGGATGGTGGTGACCACCGGGATGGCCGGGGGGCGGTGGGCATAGAGGGGGCCGGCCAGCGTGTGGTCGTGGATGATGTCCACCCCGCCCATCCCGCGGTAGGCCTTGATGACATGGTCCAACTCACTGATGGTCAGGCCAAGTGCTTCCGGCTGGCTGGGACCGAAGCCGGGCATTTGGGGCACGGGACACGTGCTGTCGGACGCTGCTGCCAGGAGGACTTCGTGGCCGGCATCAACCAGCGCACGGGCAAGGTTATCAACTACCCTCTCGGTGCCGCCGTATCTTTCCGGTGGCACGGTAAACCATGGTCCAACAATGAGTCCGATGCGCATCCGGGCCTCCGCGCAAACCCCCCAAACCATGGGCTGGCTTCATAACCCTCACTAAGGCTATTCGCCCCGTGAGCAAAATAACAGGCTGTTGCCGGAATGCCTCCACAACCCTCGGGGTTGACGCAAGCATGAAGATTGAAATCTGGTCAGACGTCGCGTGTCCGTGGTGCTACATCGGCAAGCGTCGTTTCGAGACCGCCCTGGCTCAGTTCCCGCACCGTGATTCCGTTGACGTGGAGTGGAAGAGCTACCAGCTGGATCCCTCGGTCCCGGAACACTACGACGGCACCGAGTTGGACTACCTGAGCAAGCGCAAGGGCATGGCTCCGGAGCAGGTCAAGCAGATGTTCGCCCACGTCACCGAGACCGCCAAGGGCGAGGGCCTGGATTACCACTTCGACAAGGTGGTGGTGGCCAACAGCTTCACCGCCCACCGCCTCATCCACCTGGCTGCCACCCATGGGAAGCAGGATGCCGCGAAGGAACAGCTGCTGAGCGACCACTTTGAGCACGGCAAGGACATCGGCAACCAGGAGTACCTCACGGAGCTCGGCGCAGCCCTCGAGCTGCCGGCCGGCGAAGTCGCTGAGCTCTTCAGCTCGGACAAGTACACCGAAGAGGTCAACCAGGACATCAACGAGGCCCGCGCCATCGGCGTCACCGGCGTCCCGTTCTTCGTCATCGACCGTAAGTACGGCATCTCGGGTGCCCAGCCCGCAGACCTCTTCAGCCAAGCACTGAACCAGGCCTGGCAGGAAGCCAACCCCCTGATCCCGGTGGGTGCTTCCGACGCCGAGGCCTGCGGCCCGGACGGCTGCAGCATTTAACCCAACGCGGGGTCACTTATGGCCCAAAATCCCCCTTGGGATAGGCCATAAGTGACCCCGCGTTGCTTTGTTGGCGTGGGCTAGGCCTTCGCCACCTCGAGCTCGACGACGGCCCAGGACAGGGCGGGCAGCGTCAGGCGCAGCTCCGAACCAGTCGCCTTGACGCCTTCCAGGGGCTTGAGCCCGACCCGGCCAGGCTGGTCCTGGCTGTTGATGGTGAAGCGGTCGCCGCCGTCGGGAATTTCCAGGACCTCGGCGCGGAGCACCTGCCGGGCGTCGAAGCCGCGCAGGGCGGTCTCGACGTCGGCTGCTTCCTCCAGGCCGCGGTTCGCGAAGAACAAGGCAACCCGGCCCGTTTCCTCATTCCACGTGGCGCTGACGTCCACCAGGTCGGTGTCCCCGAAACGGTTGTTCGAGTACTTGTCCGAATCAACCGAGAGCTGCAGGATCTGTCCCTTGGCGAGTTCGGCCATCCGCGCAAACGGGTGGAAGATGGTCTGCTTCCACGCCGGGCCGTTTTCCTCGGAAAGGATCGGCGCAATAACGTTGACCAACTGCGCCTGGTTGGCGATCTTCACCCGGTCGCCATGACGCAGCAGCGAGTTGAGCAGGGTCCCCACCACCACGGCGTCGGTCACGTTGTACTGGTCCTCGATGACACGCGGGTGTTCGCGCCACGGTGCCTTGACGATGTTGCTCAGCTGGTCCTCGGTGTCCCGGCCCCGCTGGTACCAGACGTTCCACTCATCAAAGGACAGGTTGATGTGCTTCTTGTGCTTGCCCTTGGCCCGCACGGCATCGGCCGTAGCGATCACTGACTCAATGAAGTAGTCGGTGTCGACGGCGGATGCCAGGAAGCTGCCGACGTCGCCTTCTTCTTCGAAGTAGTAGGCGTGGAGGGACACATAGTCCACTTCCTCGTAGGTGTGCGTGAGGACTGTCTGCTCCCAGTCGCCGAAGGTGGGCATCCTGGAATTCGAGCTGCCGCACGCCACGAGTTCAATGGACGGATCCACGTATCGCATGGCCTTGGCGGCTTCCTGGGCCAGGCGGCCGTACTCATCGGCTGTCTTGTGCCCGATCTGCCACGGACCGTCCATCTCGTTGCCGAGGCACCAGAGTTTGATGTCGAACGGGTCCTTGTGGCCGTTCTTCGCCCGGAGGTCAGACCAGTACGTGCCTCCGGTGTGGTTTGAATACTCCACAATGGCGCGGGCTTCCTCCACTCCCTTGGTGCCCAGGTTGATGGCCTCCATGATTTCGGTGCCGGCCTGCCTGGACCAGTCCACGAACTCGTGCAGGCCGAAGGCGTTGGTCTCCACGGTGTGCCAGGCGCCATCCAGGCGACGGGGCCTGCTTTCACGCGGGCCGATCCCGTCTTCCCAGTTGTAGCCGGAGACGAAGTTGCCGCCGGGGTATCGGATGACCGTGGCGCCGAGTTCCTTGACGAGCTTGAGGACGTCCTGGCGGAAGCCGTGCTCGTCAGCCTCCGGATGCCAGGGCTCGTAAATGCCGGTGTAGACGCAGCGGCCCATGTGCTCCACGAAGGAGCCGAAGAGCCGGCGGGGTACCTCCCCGATGGTGAAGTCGCGATCGAGGGTGATGCGTGCGCGGGACATGTATCTCCTTGGTTGTGTGTTTCAGGTCTGGTGCGGAAACGGGCCCGGTCAGGTCCCGGCGAGGCCGGTGGTGGAAATGCCTTTGATGATCTGGCGCTGGAAGAACAGGAAGACGACAATCAGCGGAAGCGCGGCCAGCAATGCTGACGCCATGTTCTGCGCGTACTGCACGCCGTAGGCGCTCTTGATGGTCTGCAGGCCCACAGGGAGGGTCAGCAGGGAGTCGTCGTTGGTGGAGATGAACGGCCACAGGAAGTTGTTCCAGGCGCCGATGAACACAAAGATCGCGACCGCCGCCAGGATCGGCCGGGACAACGGCAGGATGATCTGCATGAAGATCCGCAAGCGGCTGGCGCCGTCCATGACGGCTGCTTCCTCAAGTTCACGCGGAATCTGGTCGAAGAACCTCTTGAGGACAAACACCATGGCTGGGTGGATGACCTGCGGCAGGATGATGGCCCACGGGGTATCGATCATCTTGAACGCGAGCATTTGGTAGAAGAGCGGAATCATGAGTACCGGTGGCGGCACGATGATGCTGGCAATGATTGCCGTCATCAGCACCTTCTTGCCCTTGAACTCGATCCTGGACAACGCGTAGGCAATGAAGGCCGAGATTACCAGCGTGATGAGCGTGATGGCCGCGGAGGTGTAGAGCGAGTTCCACGTCCACAAGGGGATGTTGCCGGCTTGGAAGACGCTGGCGAACGCATCGAACGTGAAGCCCGACGGCGGCACCCAGCTGATCTTGGACGCCGAGGCATCCGCTTCGGATTTGAAGGCGGTGACCGTTGCCCAGGCGAAGGGAATCAACCAGAGGACGGCGAGGACGGCGGCGACCACAATGGCAGCAACCTTGCCCACTGTCAGCTTCTTGCGTGGTTGGCGGATAACCTGGGCGGAACCACTGCGCGGGATGGAACGGGTGAGGGTTGTATTTGCCATGGCTATGCACTCCTGCGGCGGGTGATGACGAACTGCAAGGCAGAAACCAGCACGATCAGTCCGAAGAAGATGTAGGAGATGGCTGCGGAGTATCCCAGCCGGTATCCGGTAAACCCGGTTTCGAAGATGTACTGGACCACGGGCCGGGTTGATCCGCCCGGACCGCCTGATGTCATCTGGTAAATCTGGTCAAAGACCTTCAAGGAGGCGAGGATCTGGAGCAGCACGATCATCACCGTGGTGGGCGTGAGCTGTGGCAGCGTGATGGAGAAGAACTGCCGCCACGCTCCGGCGCCGTCCAGTGATGCCGCTTCATAGTGCTGAGCGGGGATGTTCTGCATTGCTGCCAGGTAAAGGAGGAAGTTGAATCCTACGGTCCACCAAAGCGTTGCGATGACGATCGACCACATGGCCACGTTGGGATCATTGAGCCAGCCGATTTTCGGTATGCCGAACTTGGACAGGAAGTCGTTGATCAGTCCAAGCTGCGGGTTGTACATCCAGACGAAGAACAGGGAGACAACCGTGGATGCCAGCAGGAACGGGGCAAAGTACGAAAGCCGCCAGAGCCACTGGGCTGGAAGACCGATGTTCAACAGCGCAGCCATCACCAAGGCCACCAGCACCAACGGCACTGTGCTGATCACGGTGAAATAGAGCGTGTTGCCCAGGGAACGCCACATCCCGGCGTCGGCAAAGGCCTCGGAATAGTTGGAAAAACCGATGAGGGCGTCATTGGCTCCTGTGAGTGACTTCCCCGTCAGGCTCATGTAGAAGCCGTACAGGATGGGCCATACAAGGAACACCAGGAAGAAGACGAGGAACGGGGCCGCGAAGGTCCAGCCGCTGACGTTGTCCCTGCTTCTGCGCAGGGAGGGGCCGGCCTTGATGCCGGGAGTGGGTTTTGTCCGTACTTGGCTGGTCTGCCGGGACACTGTTGAGGAACTCATGAAGGACTCCTTTGTCGCTCGGTGTGCTGATGCCGGTCAGACCGGGTTGGGCCGGGATAGAAGGTCGTTGGTGCGGGCCACGAAGCCGTCCCACCCGTCCTTGGCCTTGCTGCGCCCCAGAAGTACGTTCTGGATGTACTCGGCAAAATAGTTCTGCCAGTCCGATCCGGATCCGCTGAACCAGGCTTCGGGGTCGTAAGCGATGATGTCGGCCGCGTTGGCGTAGTGGACTTGGGGGGTGAGGTCCCGGTAAGCCTGCGACTGCACTACAGGCTGGTACGCCGGGATGTGTCCCGCCTCGGCCCACGACAACGAACCCTTGAGGATGTCGCTGACGAACTTGTAGGCGTCCTTGCGTTTTTCTTCATCCACCGCGAGTTGCCGCGGAAGAACGAAGGAGTGCGAATCGGCGTACGACGCGGGCGTCCCGAAGAGGGTGGGGATGGTGGCAGCGTCAACCGGCAGCTTGGCCTTCTTCATGGTGGGCAGTTCCCAGCCGCCGCTGAAGAGCATTCCCGAATCTCCCCGGACAAACTCGGCGATGCCGGTGTTGATGTCGTTGCCCTTGGCCGCGATGGTGTCATCGAACAGGGAGGCCATGAATTCCAGTGACTCTATGGCGGCGTCCCGATCAGCCTGCATGGGTTGGCCGGGAGTCAGCACAATCTCCGCGCCGTGCTGCTTGTAGAGCGTGTAGAACAGCCGCCACATCTGCGCGCCGAGGTTCAGGTAGCCCAAGGAAAGGCCGTGGGCTTTGGTGACTTTTTGCATCTCCAGTGCCATGGCCTTGAATGCGTCCGGTGAGTTCACCTCCTGCAAGAGGCCGTTGCTCTCCAGGAGCCCCGCCTTGCCGGCTATGTCCGTGTTGTAGAACATGATGAACGGGTGGGAATCCAAGGCGAGGGAGAACACTTTGCCGTTCTGCTGGCTTTTCTCCCAGATGCGCGGGGCAAAGTTCTCCGGCGTAATGCCGTACTCCGCCAGCAGGCCCAGGTCCCAGGGCTCAATAAGCCCGCCCGGGGCGTAGCCGGGAACCCGGCTGGCGTGCATGATGGCTACCTCCGGTGGCCGGCCGCCTGCCGACGCCATGGCGAGCTTGGTGTAGTACGGGGGTCCCCAAGCCAGCACCGTGGGGTGCACTTTGAAGCCCGGATTGGCGTTGTTGGCGTTGGCGATCATGGCCTGCATCTTGACGCCGTCTCCTCCGGAGAGGAGATGCCAGAAGTTGATGGTTTGCACGGATGCGGCTCCGGCTGATCCGCCACAGCCTGTGAGGCCTGTGGCCAAAAGCCCACCGCCAAGAAGCGCTGAGCCTGTCAATAACTGTCTCCGGGACAAACTTCTCCCGGTCAAAGATTCAAACTGCTTCACCCGTCACTCCTTTGGAAGGGTCCGCTGAAAGGACACACACTGCTGCACAAAGTCCGGATCCGTTGCGTCTCCTCGCATGGGTAAAAGGTGGCCCCCGGGTGACGCAGATCTCATATTACATCGTTGTAATGTGCAGGGCAAGAGAAAATTGTTAGCGCACACAATTTTATTTGGAGTGGGCCCGGACGTCCTTAGCGGGTGCTGTCGCGCTCTTCGATGTTGTACGGAACGGACACAATGCGCTGCCCGTGACTCCTGTCCGCCATACGCTCAGTCAGCAGGCGCAACGCCTCGGAAGCGATCACGCGCTTGTCGAAGGACACGGTGGTGAGCGACGGTACGGCGAACCGGCCATCGGCAACATCGTCAAAGCCGGCCACAGCAATGTCTTCCGGCACCTGCACGCCGCGCCTCCACAAAGCATTCAGGGCACCCAGGGCCATCGAATCCGTGAAGCAGAAGAGTGCCTCCGGCAGCGGGTTCGTGTCGAGGTAACGCAGGACGGACTCCGCCGCGGAGCCGGGGGTCCATTCATCGCAGGCGATCATCAGGGATTCGTCCAGGGGGATGCCCAAGGAGTGCAGGGCTGTTTCGTATCCCTGGGTCCGCTGGATGGCAGTGGCCGACTTCCTTCCCTGGTTGATGCCCAGTACCGCTATTCGCCGCCGCCCGGGTCTGGCCAAGGCCAGGGTCATATCCCGGGCCGCTGCAAAGCTGTCAACAAAGACGCGGTCGGCGAGTTCCTGCGATACCTCGCCCAGCAGGACCACCGGAGGCAGCGCCACGCCTACCCTTACGGCGCTCTCATCGAGCACCACGGGATTCAGGATCAAGCCATCAATCAGGTTGGCGCGCGCCCGGGTCATCAGCTCCTGCTCGCGCTGGGGATCGGAGCCCGTCTCTTCGATCTGCACGCTCCAGCCCTGCGCGTGGGCGACTTCAACAACGCTTTGGGCAAGCTCCGCCGAGAATGGGGTGCCGAGGTTCGGCAACGCCAGGCCAATCACTCCCGAGCGTCCGTTGCGCAGTCCACGGGCCGAGAGATTCGGGACATAGTCCAGCTCCTGCATGGCCTGCTCAACCCTCAACCGCGTGGGTTCACTCACCGGCACGATTCCGTTCATGACATTGGAGACCGTTTTGGGTGAGACCCCCGCGCGGCGCGCTACGTCCTTGACCGTTGCGCGCAAGACGCCCCCTTGCTGCAATGTTTCTTGCTTTCCGGTTTTCCACGATGTTACCGCCCGGTTCGGGACCCGCCGTGCCGGGACCCGGTTTGCTGACAGATCACTGTAAAGTGTCTATATGCCCAGGATCACGGCCGCCACGAACGCCGCCCAACGCGCCGAGACCCAACGTCGGATTCTCACCGCCTTTGGCGAGCTCCTCTTCACCCATGGCCTTCCCGGACTGACCATGACCGATGTCGCCCGCCACGCCGGTGTTGGCCGCACCGCCGTCTACAACTATTACGCGGACATGGAGCAGCTCCTCATCGCGTACGCCCTGGACGAGACGGAACGCTTCATCGTGGACCTCCGTGAATCCCTGGCTGCTTTGGAGAATCCGGTGGATCGCCTGGCACTCTACGTCCGCGCACAGGTGGAGGATCTCAGCCGGCGACACCTGCCGCCAGGTCCGGCAATGGCCGCCGTCCTCTCCCCCGGGTCCTTCGCCAAGCTCGCAGACCATGTGGGCGACCTCAATGCCTTGCTCGAGGACATCCTTAGGGATGGCGTCCACCAGGGCTACCTTCCGGAGATCGATGTCGCCCAGCTCGCGAGGCTTATCCACGGGACACTGTCGGCAAGTGCCGCACGACGCAACCGGACGCCCGACGGCGGGACTCCCCCACCGTCCCCGGCCACCGACGTCGGGCTTCTCGCCGCGCAGGAAGCCCAAACAGCCCAGACTGTCCGTTTCATCCAGCTGGGAGCGGGAGCGCGCTTCGACGAAGCCGGCAGGCCGGTCCCGCTGGCCGGCGCCACCCCAACGGTTTAGTGCCACGCAAACAGACTGACGCCACGCAAATCCCCGCGTCGCCCATCACTTTGAGTGGCGAAAACCGGCAAGCGTGTCAGCTGGCGGGCCGCGTGGGGATGATGGGCCACTTGGAATTGTCGGCGATCCGCAGTTCCTCACGCGGGCACTGGAGCTTGCCGGGAGTTTGATCCACCAGCTGCGGCTCTACCAGCCCCTCATAGCCCGGCGTGATGATGACGTCCACCGATTCGTCTTCGCGGTTGTCCTGGAAGTAGTCCGTTCCGGCAAGGTTGCGCTGGATGTTGAAAGCGGCAGCTTGGCCCTTGACCCCGGACACCACCACGCCAATGCCTGAGTAGGCAGTGTCACTGTTGCCCACGGACGCCACGGTGTAACCACGCGCAGTGAACTGGTCGGCCACCGTTGCCGCCAGGCCGCCACGGGACGTGGCATTGAGGACGTTGAGTCGAACGGCGTTGTTCGGCACGTAGTCGAAAGTGGTTGAAGGGCACAGGCTGGCGGGGGCTTTGCTGGCAATCGCCGTGGGGACCTTGATGACGCCGTTCATGACCGCCCAGGCACCTACTGCACCCGCGGCGATCACGCCGAGCAACAACACCAGGACAATGCCGTGGAACAGGCGGCGCCCGAAACTGCCCCGCCGGACCGGGGCGTCGTCGGCAAAGGTAGCCCGAAGCTCCGGCCCCGTCACCACATGGTGGCCGTGGAGCTGCGTCACATCTTTGGGACGCCTACGTTTTTTTGGTCGGGAGTTTTCCTCGTCCGGACCGGACTGCCTAGCCATCGATCACCAATACGCGTGCGTGGATGGCCGTCCTTTGGTGCAGCGCCGTGCGGACCGCCCGGTGAAGGCCGTCCTCGAGGTACATCACACCCTGGTACTGAACAACGTGCGGGAACAGATCGCCAAAGAAAGTGGAGTCCTCGGCCAGCAATGCCTCCAGATCCAAAGTCCGCTTGGTGGTGACCAGATCATCCAGGCGGACAGGGCGCGGGGGCAGAGCCGCCCAGTCCCTCGGCGCGGAGTATCCATGGTCGGGGTACGGGCGTCCCTCGCCCACAGCTTTGAAGATCACCCTGCAAGCCTATGGAAGATACTGCCGTAACGGAACTTGTGACCCGCGGCACAGTCAGGTTGTAGCCAAACGGTGACTATCCTTCGCGGGGCGTCACAGACGTCATAGCTGTGTGACGGGTCGGCGGGACTGACAGAATAGGGGCATGACCCAACCGTTCCCAGGTACCGACCGGACCGCTGCCCGCACCGAGCCCGCACTGGCCCTGCTGCTGGACGTCGATGGCCCCATAGCCAGCCCTGTGACACGCGACGTCAAACCGGACATCATCGCCGACATGGTGGCGCTGGCCTCAGCCGGCATCCCGGTCATCTTCAACACGGGCCGCTCGGACGCGTTCATCGCCCAGCAGGTCATGGAACCCATGATTGCCACCGGCATGCCCGCCAACACGGTGATCCACGCCATATGCGAGAAGGGAGCCGTGTGGTTCAGCTACACCGCCGACGGCCCCGGACCCATCCATGTGGACCACGAACTCGCGGTACCCAAGGCCTACGGGGACGATATCCGCAGGCTGGTGGCCGAGGACTACTCCGCCCACATGTTCTTCGATGAGACAAAGCGCGCCATGGTTTCCGTGGAGCAGCACCTGGACGTAGCCAGCGCGGATTACCTGGCTGAACAGAAGCTCTTCGACGCCGACGCCCTGGGCATCATGGAACGGCACGGCCTCAGCGCCGCCATCCTGGACCATCACGCGCCCGAATCGGATGACACCGCGGACTACCGCCTGGACCCCACCATCATCTCCACGGACATCGAATCCGTGCGCCTGGGCAAGGACCTTGGGGCAAGCCGCGCGGTGGAGCTCCTGGCCGCCCAGGGCATCACCCCGCTTTCCTGGCGCACCGTGGGAGATTCCCGGACGGACTATGCCATGGCAGACTGGCTACACCACAACGACCATGACGTGAAGCACGTGGATGTCCGGCCCGCGGACGGCATACCGGTGAAGCCCTACACCATCCTGACTGCCGCCGACCTGGAACTTGCAGAAGACGTGATCCACGACGACGCCGGCGGAGCGTTCCTCCGCAGCTGGCGCGAGGCCTTGGCCATCTAGCCGGCGGCGCAGCACCACTGACACCAAGAAACACCGAAGATCCCGGAGAAACAGCCATCACACAAGCACAGGTCGATCCGATTTACCACGGCAGCCCTTCCGTCGAAGAGGACACGATTGCGGAGGCGGTCTCGCCTGCCGTCGTCGCGCATCTCAGGCATAGGTCCGACGTCGTCCGTCACCGTGGGCGGTACGCCCTGATCAACAGCGACCTGACACCGCAACAGGCCATGGTTTCCGATCTCCTGGCCGTTCGGGCCGCCCTGGATGCCGCGGGAATCGATTTCATCCTGGTGCGGGGCAACGACGAACGGCCCGTCATCGCCGTTGACTGGGAATCCCGCAAGGACGTCAGGGACGCACTGGTTCTCGCCTTCAAGAATGAACCCTTCTATGCCATGACGGTGGACGCCAGGAAGAAGACCTCCGTGCTGGTGGCTGACGGCGAACTCTCAGCCAACAGGAAGGCCCGTATCTTCCGCCTGTACCGCCCCCGCGTCGAGGTCGGCGGCGGCCTTTGGTACGGCCCCGCATTGGGTGTCCAGCTTGAGCTGTGGAGGTTCGAAGGGGACCACCTGGAACTCCCGGTAGAGAATTCGCTGACGCGCCGGACCATGCTCCGGCAGGACGCCGTCCGCGGAACCGTGCAGCGGCATGGCTTGGCGTGGCCCACCATCGAGAACATGTTCGCTGATCACGCCAGCGACATCGATTTCGACATCGACATCGTTTTTTCCTGGGTTGATGGCAGCGATCCCGAGTACATCGCACGCAGGCGCGCCCAGCAGGCCGAAGCCGTCCTCGGTGAAGGCGATGACCATGAGGCCCGTTTCCGGCAGATCAACGAGCTCAAGTACGCGCTGCGTTCGGTGCACATGTTTGCGCCGTGGATCCGGCGGATCTTTATTGCCACGGACTCTCCCGCGCCGGAGTGGCTGGCTGACCACCCCGCCGTAACGATAGTTCGGAGCGAGGAGTTCTTCGCCGATCCCTCTGTCCTGCCGACACACAATTCCCAGGCAGTGGAGTGCCAGCTCCACCACATCGAAGGCCTGTCCGAGCACTTCCTGTACTCGAACGACGACATGTTCTTTGGCCGCCCCGTGGGACCGGACATGTTCTTCACGCCAGGTGGGATTACCAAGTTCATCGAAGCGGACACCCGCATTGGACTCGGTGAAAACGACGCCGAGCGCAGCGGATTTGAGAACGCCGCCCGCGTCAACCGCAAGCTTCTCTGGGAACGCTTCGGCCGCATCACCACCCGGCACCTGGAACACACCGCTGCGCCGTTGCGGCGCAGCGTGGTGGCGCAGATGGAGAAGGAATTCCCTGCCGAGTTCGCCAAGACCGCAGGCAGCCGATTCCGCGCTGCGGACAACATCTCGGTCACCAACTCGCTGTACCACTATTACGCCCTGCTGACCGGCCGCGCGGTGACGCAGACCGCTGCCAAGGTCAGGTATGTGGACACCACTCTGTGGGCGGGCCTGCATTACCTGCCCAAGCTCCTTGCCAAGCGTCACATGGACTTCTTCTGCCTGAACGACGGCAGCTTCCCTGAGGTGGAGTCGGACGAACGCACCGAGCTGGTGACCGACTTCCTGGAGAAGTACTTCCCGGTTAAGGCCCCTTGGGAGAAATAAGCGGCAGGGACGACGTCAGGGTTCCCGGGGAAGTGTGGGCGCCCACGCGCGACTCGTGCGGAATGCGGATGCCGGCCGCTGCCAGTCGCCGCTGAACCTCCGCCGCGTCCACGGGTTCGCCCACGGTGACTCCGCCGGACATCGGAACCACGGAGTGCACAATCGTGTGCTCGTAGACGTGGATCATGTTGTACGACTGTGCGCCGTCGCGTCCCCGCTGCCCTCCGGCGCGCACGCCGAGGTCCTGGGTGTAACACGTCGCAGAGGCGACGGACACCGGGATGCCGGCGAAGCTCGCCGTCGTGGAGTAATGCAGGTGTCCACCCAGGATGGTGCGGACGTCCGTATTACGGACGACGGCGGCCAGGGCGGCCTGGCCGCGCAGTTCCACCAGGACCGCGAGGTCCTGTACGCACGGGACCGGCGGGTGGTGCAACGCCAGGATGGTTCCGTCCGGAGCCGGTGTCGCGAGTTCGGATGCCAGCCAGTCGAGCTGGGCCTCGGACAGCTCACCGTAGTGGTGGCCCGGGACCGTGGTGTCCAGGGTAATGATGCGAAGTCCGTTGACAAAGTAGCTGCGGTCAACGGGGTCCTGCGGTTGGCTCGCTTCCGAGGCGTCCATGAACGCGGTGCGGAAGTTTGCCCGGTTGTCGTGGTTTCCCATGGCCCAGATGGCCTTGGCACCGAGCGCATCGCAAACCGGTTCAATCATGACGCGGAGGCGCTTGTAGGCTTCGAGTTCTCCCTTGTCCGCCAGGTCACCGGTGAAAATGATGGCCGCGGGCTTGATCCGGGAAGCAATGATCTGTTGGCAGATCTCCTGGAGCCGGGCAGAACTGTCCACCGAGCCGTGGAGCGTGCCTGGTCCACCCACCAGGTGAAGATCGCTCAAGTGCAAAAGCACATGTCCTGGGTGGGGGTACTCGGCCTCGATGAGCTCCATAGCTTGCCTTAGCGTTTGGTGGGAGACGGCGTCCCCCGTGTCAATCCAGTAGGGCCAATCCAACCAGACAACAAGCCAACAACTGGCTAATTTCCGGCGGAATGTTGGAAAATTACTTTCCTCCCTTCGGGTTTGGCGGCTTAGGCCAGCGCCTTTTCCACTGCCTTCAACAGGTCTTCGGAGTCGGGCTCCACTGCGGATGGGAACCTCTCCACGAGTTCTCCGGCACGGTTAATGACGAACTTTTCGAAGTTCCACTTCACCTTGACCGGCTGGCCGTCGTCGTCCCGGGTGAGTTCGGCGAAAAGCGGGTGCTGCTCCTTGCCCAGGACGTTCGCCTTGCTGGTCAACGGGAACGTGACGCCGAAGTTACGCTCGCAGAACTCCGCGATTTCCGCGTCGGCACCCGGCTCCTGGCCGCCGAACTGGTTGCAGGGGACGCCGAGGATCTCCAGCCCCTGGCTGCGGTACTTGCC
Source organism: Paenarthrobacter histidinolovorans (assembly GCF_014647595.1). Taxonomy (GTDB): domain Bacteria; phylum Actinomycetota; class Actinomycetes; order Actinomycetales; family Micrococcaceae; genus Arthrobacter; species Arthrobacter histidinolovorans. Next base: position 228,813 of record NZ_BMPM01000006.1, read on the forward strand.
GTACAGCTCTTCAAGGCCCGCGTATTGACGGGTGAAGCCGCACTCGGAAGCCACGTTAACCACCATCACGGCCTTGCCCTGGAACCGTCCGAAGTCGCCCTCGGAGCCATCGTTGAACGTGATGGGAATGCTGTACAGGCTGGTCATGGGATTCGCTTCCTGACGTCGTCGGCTGGCGGGATCGCCGCCATCGAGCTTACGGGAGCTGGCTGAGGGCCACGAAATGCAGGCCCTCGCCGGCGTCTAGGGAGCGGGAATAATGAGCGTGGACAATGGCACGATCACGCCGTCCGGCCGCTGGACCAGGTCCGGTGCGATCAGGACGTATCCGGGCGGGAGCGTCACTACAGGAAGCGCTGACGGGAGGACCGCCACCGGTGACGGCGCGGGTGCCGGGGCCACCGGCGTCGGAGCTGGCGCCACGGTTTGCGTCACCGCTGGAACTGTCGGCACCACCACGGGTGCCGGCTCCACGACAGCGGGGGCGGGCTGCACGGCGGCGGGCGCGGGCTGCACTGCGGCGGGCGCCGGGGCAACCGGTGCAGGCGGCTCGACGACGGCGGCTGGCGGCGGTGCGACAGCAGACTGGACGGTGGGTGCCACGACTGTTGGGGTCTGGACTGTCGGCGCCTGCTCGGTTGGCGTCTGTTCGGTTNTCGGCGCCTGCTCGGTTGGCGTCTGTTCGGTTGACGTGACCGGTGGCGCGGTAGTTCCGGGGGCTGTGGTCGGCGTCGGAGTTACGGTCGGCGTCGGGGTGACCGTCGGCGTCGGAGTGACCGTCGGGGTTGGCGTAACCGTCGGCGTCGGCGTGACTGTCGGGGTCGGCGTGACCGTCGGCGGCGCTGTCACGGAAGGTGACGGTACCGGCGTCGTGGTTTGGGGCGGTGCGGGGGCGACCGGGCCGGGGGTGTTCACGGAGGTGACGGGCGGGACCACTACCGGCGGAGCTACGGGTTCTTCGTGCTCGCCGCCGATAACAGCGCGGTTGGTGCCGTCGGCTACTGGGACTGCCCATTGCGGTGCGGAGCTTCCCGTGCCAACTCCGGGCTGGTAGTTCACGAATGTCATGGTTTGCAGCGGATCCACCTGCTTGATGGGCAGATACGTCCAACCGTTCGGGTTGGTGTGGAGCCCGTTGACGATCGTCTCAAAGTGGAGGTGGCAACCCGTGGACCAGCCAGTAGTGCCTACCTCGGCGATGACCTCGCCGACGCGGACAGACTGGCCCTGCGTGACGCCGATGTCCTGCAAGTGGTTGTACGTGGTGACCAGGCCGTTGCCGTGTTCGATTTCCACGCGGTTGCCGCCGCCCCAGATGTGCCAGCCGACCGCGCGGACGACTCCGGCGTCGGCTGCGTAGACGCGCGTTCCGCAGGCTGCAGCGTAGTCCTGGCCCCAGTGGAACTCACCGGCCAAGCCTGTCAGCGGGCTGTAGCGGTAGCCGTAGGGGGAACTTGGGTTGAGTACTTCCAGGGGCGCATAAAGGCTGCCCGCAGGGGGTCGGGACATTCCGGCGGAGGCTACCGTCAGGCCGGTGGAACCATCCTTGCTGACCGTCCGGACCATCGCCCGGTCAAAGTAGACCATGGGCGTGCCGGGCAGTTGCTCGGGAGGTGCCTGGGTGGGGTCGATGACCATGGTTTCCGCTTCGGGCGGGGTCAGGCTCCCCAACGCCGTGGGTCCAACGACCCCTTGGGCAACCATCCCGTCCACCGTTCCCGCAGGAAGGGCGGTCAGAGGTTGGAAGCCGAAGGCGAAGAAGGCCAGAACGGCAAGACATCCGGCGATGAGAACGCGACGGAATTTTTCGGTGCGGATCAGGTCAATCGCCCGGTCTGATTCATGATGCTTGCCCACAAAACACTCCCCAAAAGCCAGCGGCACCAAACCCCAGCCTGGCGTGCAAGCACCATTGTTGCGGGTATCACCTCAGAAATAAAGGCTTCCCGGGCGCCGTGGAGCGAAAGGTTGAATCAGTTTTTGCTCAAGATGTCTTGAGCTTCTGCGGGGGGCGCTTTTGCTGCGGACACTTCCAGGCGGCCGGCTCGAAGATCACCCCTACCGTCCGAGTGGACGTGTAGCGTTTAAGGCCCCTTTACCGGGCATTTTGCGGGCGGGTCTTATGGCTCCAGCCCCTTCCCGAAGCACAGGGTGCGGGAGAGACTATCTGGTTTGCGGTGCCCCTGAACCTGACGCGGAGCAAATGCGGGAGGGCCTTCGCGGACGTTTGGAGAAGGACGGCACAGCGACTGTTCCGGGAGTCCCGGCTTATGTCCATGACGTCAATCTTGGTAGCCGTGTGCGCGTCATGCGAAAAACGATGATGCTTTACTCCAGCGGCTGGCATCCTGCGGCCAGCTAGGAGCCCAGGTTAGCCTTCAGCAGCGCTCGGTGCTCGACGGCGGCAGTCGAGTGGAGTGCGCGGCCCGCCTCAGTCAGTTCCAGGAACAGCGAGCGGCGGTCTTCTTCGCAGGTTTGCCGGGACACGAGCCCTGCCTTTTCCAGTCGGTCCACCACTTTGGAGACGGCACTCTGGGTCATGGGTGTCCGCTCCCCCAAGGACTTCATGCGACACGACGACTCTTCGCTCTCGGCCACGAGGTCAAGGATTTCGAACTCATTGAGGCCGATGTCGAATTTGGCTTCCAGGGCGCGGTCGATTGCTCCTGCGGTGCGGAAGTAGGAGCTCTGGATGTCGCGCCACTGCTCGACCAGTTCACGGTCTTCCAGTTGGCGGTCACGCGTCGTTGCCATGCCCTGATTCTAGTTCATGAACCAGTTAAAATCCACGTCATAAGATTCCGCGTCATATTCCTTGTCATTGAATGACGTGTCATATAGATTGATCGCATGACCTCACCCACCACCCTCAAAACACCTGCCGAGCCGCCCTTGGTTTCAGCCGTTCGCTGGACCCGGGCCCAGTGGCTCCTGCTGATGGTCGTCTGCACCGTTCTGGCCCTGGACGGGCTGGACGTGTCCATGGTTGGCGTCGCTTTGCCCTCCATCGGACAAGAACTCCACCTCGGAACCGATTCACTGCAGTGGATCGTTTCGGCCTACGTCCTGGGTTACGGCAGCCTGCTGCTCCTCGGCGGCCGGCTCGCGGACCTGTTGGGCCGCCGTCGAATCTTCCTCATCGCCTTGACCGTGTTCGCCGCGGCGTCGCTCCTTGGCGGCCTGGTGGACGACCCCGCCGTCCTGATTGCCACGCGTTTCGTGAAGGGCCTCGCAGCGGCCTTCACCGCACCCACCGGGTTCTCGATCATCACCACGAACTTCGCCGAAGGACGCGAGCGCAACAAGGCGCTGTCCATCTTCACCACGTTCGGCGCCAGCGGATTCTCGCTGGGCCTGGTAGTGGGAGGCCTGATGACCAGCCTGAGCTGGCGCTGGACCTTCCTGGTATCAGTTCCGATCGCCGTGGTGGTGGTCCTTCTGGGCATCAAGTTCATCCCCAAGGACAAGCCGTCCGCCGAAAACAGCGGACACGACATCTGGGGTGCCGTGACCCTGGCACTGGGCATGCTCGGCCTGGTGTACACCTTGGTTTCAGCACCGGAGCAGGGCTGGGGATCTGTGGCAACAATCGCCGGATTCGCAGTCTCCGTTGCAGTGCTGGCAGCATTCGCAATCATTGAAAACAAGGTCAAGCATCCGCTGATCCGCTTCGGCATCCTCAAGGAAGGCTGGGTAGCAAGGGCCAACCTCAGCGCGGTGGGGCTGTTCGGGTCCTACCTGAGCTTCCAGTTCATCGTCACCATGTTCCTGCAATCCGTGCTTGGTTGGACACCGTTGGGCATGGCGCTGGCCTTGCTGCCGGCCGGCCTGCTGGTGGCCACCAGCGCACCTTTCGCGGACAGGCTCATCGAAAAGTTCGGAGCCACGCAGCTGATCCTCACCGGTCTTACTGCGCTCGGCCTGGGCTATGTCCTCTTCCTCCGGGTGGGCACAACTCCGAACTACGCCCTGGACATCCTGCCGTCGGTGGTCCTGCTGGGCATCGGCTTTGCCCTGGCCTTCCCTTCCATCAACGTCCAGGCCACAGCCGGGATCAAGGACTCGGAACAGGGACTGGCGGCAGGGCTGATCCAAACCAGCACGCAGGTAGGCGCCGCATTGGTCCTCGCCGTCACCACAGCCCTGGTCAGCGGTCACGGCCAAGCCGCCGGCACCGTCAGTGCCCAAGCCATGCTGGAACAGTACCGTCCGGGACTCATCCTGAGTGCCGCCGTCGCAATTGCCGCCCTGCTGGTGGCCGCTGCACCATCGCGCAAGCGGGTCCGCACGTAGCTGGCTCTGTACACCTCCGCCAAAGCGCTGTCTCATGGGATGCATGAGGAATTACCTCACTGAGTACCGCCACGAACTGCAGCGCACGTTCACCGGCACGTCGGGAACGCCGCCTGAGTGGGTGCCGCGCCTGGCGGAAGGGAACGACGCCGGTTATCACCTTCCGGGCTCGGCCGTCTGGGCGGTGCACGGCCACGTGGCTACCATCGTCGCCGGGATCAGGGTCCTGCTGATGCAGGCCCTGCATCCCGGCGCGTTGGCAGGTGTCTACGAGCATTCAGGTTTCCAGAAGGATCCCCTGGGCCGCCTGGCGAATACCGTGCGGTGGATCTTCACCGTGACCTACGGATCCACCGAGGCAGCCGAGTCCGCAACGGCCGTAGTGCGGAGGATCCACGAACGCGTCCGGGGGACGTACGTGGACGGACACGGCACCGTCCACGAGTACGCCGCCAATGACCCCGAGCTCCTCCGCTGGGTCCACGTCACCTACGCGGACTCATTCCTCACAGCCAACCGCATTTGGGGCACCTCCATACCGGGAGGTGCCGACGCCTACGTCAGCGAATGGGCAGCAGCCGGTCGACTCATCGGAGTTCAGGACCCGCCCCTTACCGAAGCACAAGTCCGCGACGAGCTGGAGGGATGGTACGCCTCAGGGATTCTTCGGGCCGATGAACGCTTGGCCGAGACCGTCTCGTTCATTCAGCACCCTCCACTGAGCCCGCTCCTCAAGCCCGGGTACCGCATCCTGTTCGCAGCCGCCGTCGCAAGCCTTGAGCCAAAATACCGGGACCTGCTGGGGCTCCAGCGTGCCCGGTTTGGCGTCGTTCCGCTGCCGGTCATCACGGCGGCAAGGGTGGTGCTGGGCATGGTCCGGTTCGCTCTGGGATCGCACGGCCCCAGCGAACTGGCCGCGCGGCAAAGGTTGCAAAGGCTCGGATACGCCGACGCGTAGTTGCGCCGAGGGGTGAGCTCTCAACCTTTCAAACGACGCACAAAAGCCGAAAGCCAACCCCTCGGCGACACCTCACGTTATGTGGGGTTCGCCGAGGGGTTGGCTTTCAACCTTTTACGCACATGCTTTCTGCCGGGAGCTCACCCCTCGACGCACGAACTAGATCAGGTGATCCGACAGGTGATTCGGGGTGCCGAAGCGGTGGGCGGTGATGGACACGGCCTGCTCGCGGAGGAACGGCAGCATCTCGATCCGGCCGGCCTGGGTCACAGCACCGTGGTACACCGCAACGTCCGGGCGGCCACCCATCGCTGCGCTCAGCGCGGCGAAGTCCCCACCGATCAAGCGGATCCGGCCGGCGTCGAACTTGGCAGCGCGGCCCAGCCACGCGGCGTCGTCCTCGATCCGGACGTTGACGCCCAGGTTCGCAAACACAGTCACCACAGCGTCGGGAAGCACGACGGCGGAACTCACCGTGAGCTTGGAGCCCGCCACTGCACCGGCTGCGACAACGCGGATCAGCTCAGCGAGCCGCTCGCCTTCGGAGAGGCGGATGGTCACCGGCAGGGAACGGTAACGGAAGACGTTGCGCTCTGCGGTCAGGGCGGAGACGTCCTTGGTGGTGCCGAACTCGGCTTCCCAGGCCGCCGCGTCGCTGAAGAGTGCCTGCTGGAGGCTCTGGAGTTCCTCAGCGGTCACATCAGCGGACTTGGCAGCGGCGAGGAGCTGGGCGGCAGACCCCTGAAGGACAGTGCCGCGCTTGGCCTTGGCTTCGGCGGGGGTCCAGGAACCAAGCCCGATCAGGTAGTTCGGTCCACCGGCCTTGGTTCCGGCGCCTACAGCCGACTTCTTCCAGCCACCGAACGGCTGGCGCTGCACGATAGCACCGGTGATGCCGCGGTTGACGTACAGGTTTCCGGCCTGGATCTTGTCCAGCCAGACACCCATTTCAGCGGAGTCCAGGGAGTGGAGGCCGGCGGTGAGGCCGTACTCGATCTCGTTCTGGATGGCGATAGCTTCTTCGAGGGTTTCAGCGGTCATGACACCCAGCACCGGGCCGAAGAATTCGGTGAGGTGGAAGTAGGAGCCGCGCTTGACGCCCGAGCGGATGCCCGGGGACCAGAGGCGGCCGGTCTCGTCGAGGCGTTCGGGCTTGACCGCCCAGCTTTCGCCGTCGCCCAGGGTGGTGAGGGCGTTGAGGAGCTTGCCGTTGGCGGGCTCGATGATCGGCCCCATCTGCGTGGTGGCGTTCTCCGGGTAACCAACCGTCAGGGAGCGCGCGGCGTCGATCAGCTGGTTGTGGAAGCGGGCGCTCTTGGCGACTGAACCGACCAGGATCACCAGCGAGGCAGCCGAGCACTTCTGGCCCGCGTGCCCGAATGCCGAGTACACAACGTCCTTGGCAGCGAGGTCCAGGTCCGCACTCGGGGTGACGATGATGGCGTTCTTGCCGGAGGTCTCCGCGAGCAGCGGCAGGTCCTGGCGGAAGGAACGGAACAGCTCGGCGGTTTCGTAGCCACCGGTCAGGATCACGCGGTCAACGCTCGGGTGGGAGACCAACTGGGTGCCCAGTTCGCGCTCTTCGAGCTGTACCAGCGCCAGCACGTCCTTGGGGACGCCTGCTTCCCAGAGTGCGTCCACCATGACCGAACCGGAGCGGCGGGCCTGCTTTGCCGGCTTGATCACGACGGCGGAGCCTGAGGCGAGCGCTGCGAGCGTCGAGCCTGCGGGGATCGCCACCGGGAAGTTCCACGGCGGGGTCACCACGGTGAGGTTGGCTGGGACGAACGTGGCGCCGTCGACCGTTTCCAGGTCCTTGGCGCGCTCGGCGTAGTAGTGCGCGAAGTCGATGGCTTCGCTGACCTCGGGGTCGCCCTGATCGATGGTCTTGCCGGTTTCGGAAGCCATGACCTCCAGGAGTTCGGCGCGGCGGGCCTCGAGGACTTCACCGGCGCGGTGCAGGATGGCTGCCCGCTCGGCGGCGGGACGTGCGCCCCAGGCCTTCCCGGCGTCAACGGCGGAGGCAATGATCTGCTCGAGTTCCGCGGCGTCGGAAACCTTGGTGGATTCGACGATCTTGTTGCCGGCCGTGGATCCCGGGATGCGCTTGAGGATGTCGCGGCCCCAGGCACGGTTTGCCGGGAGGGCGGGGTCGGTGTCCGGGGTGTTGCGGAAACCCTCCAGCGGTGCCGGTTCCGCCGGGAGACGGCGGTCCTGCTGGCGGTTGGGCCCCGGAACTTCGCTCTTCATGCTGGCCAGTGAGTTCAGGAAGCGCTGCTGTTCGCGCTTGAACAGGGCTTCATTTTCGCTCAGCTCAAACACTGCGGACATGAAGTTTTCCTGGCTGGCGCCCTCTTCGAGGCGGCGGATCAGGTAAGCGATGGCGACGTCGAACTCGCCCGGGTGGACCACCGGTGTGTAGAGCAGGAGGCTGCCGACGTCCTTGCGGACCGCGGTGGCCTGTCCGGTTGCCATGCCCAGCAGCATTTCGAATTCGATGCCTTCCGTCACCCCGCGCTGCTTGGCGAGCAGCCATGCGAAAGCAACATCGAACAGGTTGTGGCCCGCGACGCCGATGCGGACCGCGTCAATGCGCTCCGGGGTGAGGGCGTAGTTGATGACGTTCTTGTAGCTGGTGTCCGAGTCCTGCTTGTTGCCCCAGGTCGCCAGCGGCCAGTCGTGCAGCGAGGCTTCCACCTGCTCCATGGGAAGGTTGGCTCCCTTGACCACGCGGACCTTGATGGGTGCGCCACCCTCGGCGCGACGGGCAGAGGCCCACTCCTGCAGTTCCTGCATGGCGCCGAGTGCGTCAGGGAGGTAGGCCTGGAGGACGATGCCGGCCTCGAGGTTCTTGAACTCGGGCATGTCCAGGATGCGCTTGAACACCGCGATGGTCATGCTGAGGTCCTTGTATTCCTCCATGTCCAGGTTGATGAACTTGGGCTTGGGGAAGGACGCTGCGAGGCGGTAGAGCGGGGTGAGCTTCTCCACGACGTGATCGACGGCTTCGTCGAAGGCCCACGGGGAGTGCGGAGCAACTGTGGAGGATTCCTTGATGGAAACGTAGTCCACGTCTTCGCGGGCAAGGAGCTTCAGGGTGCCTTCCAGGCGGCGCTGGGCTTCGTGCTCGCCCAGGACGGCTTCGCCGAGGAGGTTGACGTTCAGGTGCACGCCGTCCTGGCGGATCTTGGCGATAGCCGGTCCGAGCTTGGCGTCGGTGGCATCCACAATCAGGTGGCCCACCATTTCGCGGAGTACCCGGCGGGCGATCGGGATGACCACCTGCGGCAGGATCGGGGCCATGACACCACCCACACGTACAGCGCTGCGCATGTACCAGGGAAGGAACTTGGGCACCTTGGGGGCGAGTTCGGCGAGCTTGCGGCCGGCGACGGACAGATCCTCAGGGCGGATGACGCCGTCGACGAATCCGACAGTGAAGTCCAGCCCGTTGGGGTCCTTGAGGACGCCGGCGAGGCGCTGCGCCGAGACATCCACGGGGATCTTGCTGGCTTCGGTCAACCAGTGGCGGACCAAAGCAATGGCTTCCTGGGCCAGAGCATCGAACTGCCCCGAATCCTCGGTGCGCGGGGCGGTGGCATCCGGGAGGGTGCTGGTCATGGGGGCTCCTTCTGGGACGGAGAAGTTTGTTTGTTTCCATCAGTATGGATCTACAATCTCATTAGGAAAAGCGATCTTTTCTGACGAATATTGATTACCCATCCCGAACCTTTGGAGGCTGCCTTGCTGGACGTCCGCAGGCTGCGTTTGCTGCACGAACTAAAGATCCGCGGAACCCTGGCCGAGGTGGCCGATGCGATGCAGTACAGCCCTTCATCGGTATCCCAACAATTGACCCTTCTGGAGAAGGAAGCCGGGGTGGAACTGCTGCGCAAGGCAGGCCGCCGGGTCCAGTTGACGCCGCAGGCCGAGATCCTCGTGGCGCATACCGCGGCGCTGCTGGAGACACTGGAACGGGCGGAAACCGAGCTCGCCGCGTCCCTGTCCATGGTGACCGGGACCGTGCGTTTGGCCGTTTTCCAGTCCGCGGCACTGGCTTTGCTTCCCGATTTCCTGAGCATCATGCGGCGGGAGTACCCGGAGGTCCGCGTGGAAATGACCCAGCGCGAGCCCGAGACCGCCCTCTACGAAACGTGGGCCCGCGACTTCGATCTGGTGGTGGCCGAGCAATACCCCGGCCACGCGGCGCCGCACCACAGCGGACTGGACCGGGTTACCCTGACCAGCGATGCCATCAGGCTGGCCACTCCCCCGGTAGGACTCGGCGGCGAGACCGTTTCCTCTCTTGCGGACACCGCCACCATGCCGTGGGTCATGGAACCCCGGGGAGCCGCGTCCCGGCATTGGGCCGAGCAGGCATGCCGCTCCGCCGGCTTCGAGCCGGACGTGCGCTACGAAACGGCCGACCTTCAGGCTCAGATACGGCTCATTGAGTCCGGAAATGCCGTGGCCCTCATGCCGGACCTCGTCTGGACCGGGCGAAGCAGGACGGTCCAGCTCCTGGATCTTCCGGGCCTGCCGAAGCGGACCGTCTTCACTTCCACCAGAACAGCGGGCAGAATCCACCCGGCCACCGCCGCTTGCCGCGAGGTGCTTGAACGCGTTGCGGAAGCCCAGCAGCAGGATGCCGAACAGCAGGCCGACGCCGGCTAGCCAAGCTCAGCCGAGGTGTCCCGGGAACGCAAAAGGCCCCGGTCCTGGGGACCGGGGCCAAACGCGGAGAATGGGGGATTTGAACCCCCGAGGGCGTTAACCCAACACGCGTTCCAGGCGTGCGCCATAGGCCGCTAGGCGAATTCTCCTTGCTTCCGATTCGAAAGCAGATACTACTGTACCTGAGAATTTCGGCATCGTGTAATCGGGTTGAATCACCGCCAAAGGCCAGCCTGGGAAGCGCACCCGTTAACGGAAAAATGGACGCCCCCAACGCGCCCATTCTTGCGGCACAACCGTTGAGCTACCGGGTCCGGCCCCTCGCCCCCAGGCCCCGCAGCTCACAACCTTGAGATTGCCCCAATCGGTGTACATTCCCATGGTCCGCCGCCACCCCGTCTTTTGCAATGGTTGAGACCGGTTTGTAGCCTAATTTGCTGACAAGATGTCCCCATGACGCAGCTTCACGCCTTGGTGGTCTACGTGCCCGAGACACATATCGAAGAGGTCCTGCTGGCCATCGGCGACGCCGGTGCGGGACGGATCGGCGACTACTCCCACTGTTTCTACACATCCCCGGGCACAGGCCGGTTCACTCCCCAGCCCGGCGCCCAGCCCTTCGTGGGAGAGGTCGGAATTGAGGAGCAGGTCCCCGAAATCCGCGTTGAATGCGTGGTTGAGGAAGCAATGCTCGACGTCGTGGTGCTGGCTTTGCGGGCAGCGCACCCTTACGAGGAACCGGCTTTCATGACGTGGCCGGTGAACGGTTGGCGGTGACCCAACCACCCGCCGTCGAGCGTTATCCACAGCCGTCCGTACCGATTCGAACCCCGAACCAAGTTCGGGTAAGCTTATCGACGGCCCCTCATGTGGCGTCATCCTGTTGAACTCCCCCAGGACCGGAAGGTAGCAAGGGTAGATGGGCTCTGGCGGGTGCATGAGGGGTCACTTATTTAAATGTCAGTCTCTATAGGTAGGTTTCACTTGTGACTGTTACAACTGCCCTGTATCGAAGGTATCGCCCGGACTCTTTCGCGGACGTTATCGGGCAGGAACACGTCACAGAGCCACTGATGACGGCGCTCCGGAAGAACCGCGTGAACCACGCCTACCTCTTCTCAGGTCCGCGCGGCTGCGGCAAGACCACTTCCGCCCGCATCCTCGCGCGCTGCTTGAACTGCGCCGAAGGCCCCACTGACACTCCGTGTGGCAAGTGCCCCAGTTGCATCGAACTTGCCCGCGGTGGCTCCGGCTCGCTGGATGTCATCGAGATCGACGCCGCCAGCCACGGTGGCGTGGACGATGCCCGCGATCTCCGCGAGCGCGCAACCTTCGCCCCGGTCCGGGACCGCTACAAGATTTTCATCATTGACGAGGCCCACATGGTCACGTCTGCCGGCTTCAATGCGCTGCTGAAGATAGTGGAAGAGCCGCCGGAACACATCAAGTTCATCTTTGCCACCACGGAGCCGGACAAAGTCATCGGCACCATCCGCTCCCGCACGCACCACTACCCCTTCCGTTTGGTGCCGCCCGAGCCGCTCATGCACTACCTTGAGCTGCTCTGCCAGCAGGAGAACGTTCCGGTTGCACCCGGCGTGCTGTCGCTCGTGATCCGCGCAGGCGGAGGTTCCGTTCGCGACACCTTGTCCGTCCTGGACCAGCTGATGGCCGGCGCCGGACCGAATGGCCTGGACTACGAGCTCGCGGTTGCCCTGCTCGGCTACACGCACGCTTCCTTGCTGGACGACATCGTTGATGCCGTTGCCGCAGCCGATGCCGCCACCGTTTTCCGCGCCGTGGACCGTGTTATCCAGACCGGGCATGATCCCCGGCGCTTCGTCGAGGACCTGCTGGAGCGCTTCCGCGACCTCATCATCGTCCAGGCGATGCCCGAAAGCGCCCAAGCCATCCTCCGCGGAATGCCCGCCGACCAGATTGCCCGCATGCGCAACCAGGCAACCAACCTTGGCGCAGCCGAGTTGTCCCGCGCCGCGGACGTCACCAACACAGCCCTTACAGAGATGACGGGTGCAACCTCGCCCCGGCTCCACCTTGAGCTCCTGTGTGCCCGGATTTTGCTCCCCAGCGCTGAACAAACCGAGCGTGGTATCGCCGCGCGCATCGACCGGGTGGAACGTCGCCTTAACTACGCGGGCGACGACGGCGCTCCGGCTGTTGCTGCAGGCACACCTGCAGCCGCGGCTGCTTCGCCGGTGGCCGCGCCCGTTGCGCAGTCGACGCCGGTTCCTGCGGCTTCAGCTGCACCGTCGGCCGAACCCGCAGCAGTGGAGCAGGTCCCTGCTGCTTCAGTACCTGTTGTTCCTGAACCGTCGGCGGGAGGTGCTCCGCGGGATGCCATCTCTGCGCCCCGGGTGTCCACCAACGATTGGCCCGTGGAGGAACGTCCGGCCCCGGCCCGCGCGGCCCAGGCTCCTACAGCCCCGGCTGCTCCCGGCCCGGCACGAACCCAGCATCCAGAGCCCGTCCAAGCGCCCGCAGCCGCCGCACCGCAGGCCCAGCCATCCAAGGCTGCACCGTCACAGGCAGCGCCCCCGGCCGCGCCACCTCAGGCTGCACCGTCACAGGCAGCGCCGCAGGTACAGCCATCCCAGGCCGCACCCCAGGCACCTGCGTCAGCGCCGCAGCCTACTGCTGCTTCAGTTCCGGCTGCCGGAGGCACAGGGGACGTCGAGGCCCTTCGCCGCGCCTGGCCGGATGTGCTTCAAACACTGACCAAGATCAAGCGCAGCACATGGGCCCTTGTTGAGCCCAACGCACAAGTTGCCCAATTCGACGGCCAGGTGCTGACCTTGGCCTTCACTACCGGCGGCCTTGCTGGTGCCTTTGGACGCGCAGACCATTCCGAGAACCTACGCCAGGCAATCCACAAGACCATCGGCATCGACTGCCAGATCGTCGCAGTGGCTGGCGGCAACAGTTCAGCGAGCTCTGAGCCAAACCCAAAAGCGCCTACTAGCCGGGAGACCCCGGCTGCCTCGACGCCAACGGGTGCCCCGGTACCGGCAGGCGGACCCGCTGCGGCCATGGAGTCCCCGGCCGCGTCGACGTCGGTACCGGCTCCGGTGTCGTCGGTCGACTCGGCGTGGGGCCTCGCTCCAGCCAGCCCTGCCGCGGCCACGGCTCCATTGGCAACTCCCGCCTCGGGCATAGCTGCGTCCTCGGGACCATCCCATGCAGCTGACGTGGCTCCGGCGGAGAAGCCCCAGCCCTTTGCTACACCCGCCCCCTCAGCAACATCAGTTCCTACCACTGCGGCGCCGGTCCAGGCACCCGCCCAGACACCGGCCCCCGCTCACGCTGCACCTGCACCTGCACCTGCACCAGCACCAGCACCAGCACCAGCCAGGGTCGAGGCCGTTCCTTCCTCCGCGGGCGAATACTCCTACCCTGACGACGACTGGGGTCCGCCGTTGGACGAGGACGCCCCGCCGCTCGAGGAAGAGCCTCCGGCTGACTGGGAGCCACCCTACGGCCGCCAGGAAGAACGCCGAAGCAACCCACAAGCGGCCGCGGCCTCCCCTGCCACCCCGGCGCCTGCCACCCCGACAACTGCACCTCCAACTGCGCCAGCGCCCGCATCACCAGGCACCGCAGCACCTCAAGCCACCACGGCGCAATCCCCCTCGGATGACCCGTGGTCCCGCGCGGTGGAACAGGCTCCGGGCACATGGGTTGTCGGCACGGAATCCAACGTCGGTAAACAACCGCAGGCAGTTGAAGAAGTCGTCGTACCCGCAACGGACACCCCGGACTACGAGCCGGCGGCGGCGCAGGTCCCGGAGACGGTGGCCCCCACCGCGTCGTACGGTCACCCAACCAATGCCGAAGAGAACCCGAGCTCCAGCTGGGACGTGGCACCGGCGTCGAGCTGGCCGGGAACGCAGGCGTCCAGCGCGCCCGTGTCCGGAGCGCCGGCCGCCGGCAGCATCCCCACATGGCCGTCCTTGGCGACGCAACCTGAGGAAGCGCACGGTTCCGTGGCCACGCTCGAGGACGACGCGCCGTCGGGCAATCCGAACGGACGCCAGAGCCTGTACCAGCGGCTGACAAACAGCCCCGAAGCCCAGGCGGGACGGGTGCAGGCACCTGTTCGGACGCAGGCAGCGCCGGCCGCCGTGCCAGAGGATATTCCAAGTCCCGAGGACGAAACCATCGAGGAGTCGAGGGTCTTTGGGCGGGCCGCGGTGGAGCGTATTCTGGGCGGAAAGCTGATCGAAGAGCGCGCCTTGGACGGTTCTCCCCTGCAAACCCGCTGATCCCGGCATTGATTTCAAACAAACGAGGACATTGTGTACGAAGGTGCAGTTCAGGAGCTGATTGATGAGCTCGGCCGGCTACCCGGCGTGGGCCCCAAGTCAGCGCAGCGCCTGGCGTTCCACATCCTGGAGGCCGACCCCGAGGACATGAAGCGCCTGGTCACGGCGATCACCACGGTCAAGGAACGCGTGAAGTTCTGCTCTGTCTGCTTCAACGTCACCGAGCAGGAAACATGCAACATCTGCCGTGATCCCCGCCGGGATCCTTCGGTGATCTGTGTGGTTGAAGAGTCCAAGGATGTGCTGGCTGTGGAGCGTACCCGGTCCTTCCGCGGCAGGTACCACGTGCTGGGCGGCGCCATCAACCCCATTGCCGGCATCGGCCCCGAACAGCTGCGCATCCGTGAGCTCCTGACGCGGCTCAACGACGGCGCCATCCAGGAAATCATCATCGCCACAGACCCCAACCTGGAAGGTGAGGCCACGGCTACCTATCTGGCCCGTATGCTCAAGTCGATCGGGATCACGGTGACGCGGCTGGCTTCCGGGCTGCCCGTCGGCGGAGACCTGGAGTATGCCGATGAGGTCACGCTGGGACGTGCCTTCGAGGGCCGGCGGAACGCGCTGCTCTAAGGAACGACGACGCCGTCAGGCGCGCAACCTCCGGAGCCCCAACCTCCGCCCGCCGACGGCAACCAGGGCAGCGACGGCGGCCTGAACTGCAAAACCGCTCAGCGCCACAGGCACGGGTGGCGTCAGCCCGTCGCTGGAGACCCCGCCGAGACAAGGGACCTCCCTGGAAGGCCCATCGGCCGCGAACTGGAGCCCGGACAAAACCCAGGCAACATTGTTATCCGGCGGGACAAACTCCCCTCCGAAGCTGGCGAGCAGCAGGGCCGGATGCGATGCCGCCAACCACGCCACCCTTTCCGTATGCGCCACTTCCACCTGGTGCAGGCTGCCAACACACTCATAGGCTGTAATCCCCCCGGCGTCGTCGCGCTCCACGTTCACGGGAACTGAAGCGGTGGCCAGGTCCGTGGTGCCGGGCAGCAGGAGAACGGTGAGGGCAACATTTCCTGCGCAGAAAAAGGCCGCCAGCACGGTGGCCAGGGCGACGCCGGGGACGGTCGTTGCGAAGCAAGCCCGCGAGCCGGCCCCCATGAGCCCGAACAGGGCCACTTCGAGGACAACCACGACGACGGCGGCAACGGCCAATGCGAGCGGCCCGCCGCTGCTGATGCCCACCACGAGCAGGACCGGCAACGCCAGCAAAGAAAGGGCCAATCCCCGTAGGCTCCCTGCCAGAAGCATCACCAGGAGGCTTTCATGAATGTGCCGGTATCCCCAGACAATGCCGAGCATGGCAGCCGGGAGCCCCAGGAAAGCTGCCATGACTACGAAGGTGGCCTCCGGCATCGCGTTCTCGATCCAACCATTCCGCAGCACCCAGGCAACCAGTCCAGCAGCCGTTCCCCCGGCGAAAGCTACGCCTGAACAGCACGAGAGCCAGAACAGCCACGATGAGAAGGACTTCCGGGCGTCCCGCCAAGCGTCCCCGGCCGCGTCCTTGACTACCGCGCCACGTGGTGGCTCGGAACCAGGGCCGGGCTGCCCGGCACGTGGCTGGTCATCGACCAACCCACCCCCGATGACCTCATACTCGGGCTCATTCCACCCGGCATCACGGGCCGGATGGTCAGGGACGCCGGCCATTGCCCCACGCACTCCTCATGCTGTGGATGGTACGCCCGGCAGCCCGGCACCAACATCCATTCCGGGGAGAAGGTGGGACCATGGAAGGATGGTTTCCCTTCCCGGTTTCCCCCGTTCCAAGCGTCCGCAGCGGATCAAGCCTGGCCCCGGACAGGAATCAGTGTGGGACTATCCGCGGCCACCTCGGGTCGAGGCCCGTTCGGAGAGGATAGTGGTGCGGCTCGGTGGCCGCGTCATTGCCGACACCGTGGATTCTGTGCGGGTCCTGGAAACCAGTCATCCGCCCGTTTACTACCTGCCGTTCGCCGCCTTTGTACCCGGCGTGCTCATCCCAGTGGACGGCGGCACCTTCTGCGAGTACAAGGGAATGGCCGGATATTTCGACGTCGCAGCAGGCGGGGTTGTTGCGTCACGGGCCGGGTGGACGTACCCGGAACCAACCCGGGGTTTCGAAGCACTGCGTACCCGCGTGGCTCTTTATCCTGGCCGGATGGAGTCCTGTGAGGTGGACGGCGAGCAGGTAACCCCTCAGGACGGCAACTTCTACGGGGGCTGGATCACGCGGAAGATCGTGGGCCCCTTCAAGGGCGGCCCCGATACTGCCGGGTGGTGAGCTCTCCCGGGCCGCAGATTGTGTGGCCGCCATGTGGTCACAATTCCTACCAGCCCTGCAGGCGGCGATAAACTGGGCAAATAAGCTACGCAGGCGTGCCCGAATTGGAGCATGCCGCGTTCGAACCCTATTGATGCAGTGAGGGTGCGCGCATGACTATGCCCACTACCGAAGTGAAGATCGAAGAGCTCTCCAACGAGGCTGCCATTACCAAGCAGCTGATCGTTCAAAAGTTCGGCGGCTCCTCGGTTGCCGATGCTGATGGCATCAAGCGGGTCGCACAGCGCGTCGTGGATGCGCAGAAGGCCGGCAACGAGGTCGTCGTTGTCGTCTCCGCCATGGGCGATACCACCGATGAGCTCCTGGACCTTGCAGGCCAAGTGACGGACTCCGCGCCTGCCCGCGAAATGGACATGCTGTTGTCGGCCGGCGAGCGAATTTCCATGGCCCTCCTTGCCATGGCCATTAACAAGTTCGGAGCCTCAGCGCAGTCCTTCACGGGTTCCCAGGCCGGCATGATTACCGATGGCATCCACGGCAAGGCGCGCATTATCGCCGTCGACCCCCACCGCATCCGCACTGCCCTGGACAAGGGACACATCGCGATCGTCGCGGGCTTCCAGGGCATGAGCCGCAGCACCAACGAGATCACCACATTGGGGCGCGGCGGTTCGGACACCACGGCGGTCGCCCTGGCTGCAGCCCTTGACGCCGATGTCTGCGAAATTTACACGGACGTTGACGGCATCTACACAGCCGATCCCCGCGTGGTGACTTCGGCCCAGAAGATCGACCGGATTTCCAGCGAGGAAATGCTGGAACTGGCCGCCTCCGGCGCCAAGATTCTCCACCTGCGTTGCGTGGAGTATGCCCGCCGCTTTGGTGTGCCGCTGCACGTCCGTTCTTCATTCAGCCAGAACGAAGGTACTTGGGTCATCCCGGGCGCCGACGAAAAGTTCACGATTCAAGAGGGAGTTGCCTTGGAGCAGCCAATCATCTCCGGCGTTGCACACGACCGGTCCGAAGCGAAGGTCACTGTTGTTGGCGTCCCGGACATCCCCGGCAAGGCTGCTGCGATCTTCCAGGTGATCGCCGACGCCCACTCGAACATCGACATGATTGTCCAGAACGTGTCCACGCACGGCACGGGCCGTACGGATATTTCGTTCACCCTGCCAATCGTCGAGGGCGCCGACGCACTGGCAGCCCTGCGCGCGGCTGAGGGCCAGATCGGCTTCGAGAGCATCGAGTACAACGAGCACGTTGGCAAGCTCTCCCTGATCGGTGCGGGCATGCGTTCCCACCCCGGCGTTTCGGCCACCTTCTTCAAGGCACTCTCCGACGCCGGTATCAACATCGACATGATCTCCACCTCGGAAATCCGCATCTCCGTTGTCACCAGTGCCGACGCCCTGGATGATGCCGTGCGCGCCATCCACAACGCGTTCGAGCTCGACGGCGACGCTGAGGCTACCGTTTACGGCGGCACCGGCCGCTAGGGCTGCTGCATTGTCAGAATGAAGGACCGGAGCGCGCGCTCCGGTCCTTCATTCGTCTCAGGCGAAGAGCTTTCGTATCAGGCAAAGAGCCCGTCGCCTACGAATCCCCCGGGAGCGCATCCCGGCGGAATCGCGAACACGGCCGATCCCACCGGAGTGGTCCACAGATTGAGCAGGTCCAGCTCGTCAAGCCGGCGCTGGATGGGAACGAACTGCCTCTGGACGTCGGCCTGATACGAAGCGAAGATCAGCCCGGAATCGGAGACACCCCCAGGGCCCGGCACGGAATCGTAGTTGAACGCCCGCCGGAAGATCCGCTGGGATGAGTCCTCCGGCCGGGCCCTGCGCAGGTGGGAGAAATCGGCAATCACGGGAAACCCGACCGGCGTGACGGCGGCGAAGTCCGGCTCGTCGTGTTCGGACTTTCCCGTCAACGGAGCACCGTTGGCCAGCCGGCGGCCCACGGCTTCTTCCCGCCCGGATTTATCCAGCTCGTCCCACTTGTCCAGGTTCATGCTGATCCTGCGAATCACCAGGGATGTCCCGTTCGGTGTCCACGCCGGCATGCCGTCATCCCCGTAGACAACCCGCTCGAACTCCGCACTGCCCGGGGCTGGGTTGGATGTCCCATCCACCTGCCCGAAAAGATTCCTCATGGTGGTGCCGGACTGTTCCGTTCCGTAGGCCCGGCGGAATCCTGATTGCACCCAACGGACAGTGGTGAAGCTGCGGCTGTCCTTGAGCAGCATGCGCTGCGCGTGGGCAACCGTCAGTGGATCGTCGGCGCAGATCTGCAGCAACAGGTCGCCACCACTGAGCTCCGGCACCAACTTGTCGATGGAAAATGCCGGAAGGACCGACGGCCCTGCCTGGACCCGCTCCGGGCCCAGGACCCGGAAGAGACCCGGGCCGAATCCGAAAGTGACGGTCAGCCGGGCCGGACGAACCGCCAGTTCGCCCTCGGTGTCGGCCAGCGCAGGCTTTCCCTGGGTCAGGTTGGCTGCGTCGTCGCTCAACAGCTTCAGCAGTGACTTGAGCCGTTCGGGTGTGGTCCCTGTTTTCAGATCGAGAGCGACAAAAACTCCATGGGCCTGCGCGGCAGTTCCAACGCCCGCCTGCCTGTCGGCATAAAACGGCACGGTCCTTGTGCCGTTGGCGCCATCCTCCGAAGCCACTTGCATTTGCGGAGCTGCGGTCCCGGCCAGTTGCGCGCCCGCCGCAGCCAACGCCCCGACGCCGGCGGCGGCACCTCCGAAGAGAAGGTGCCGCCGCCGGAGACCCGATCCCGGAGGTGGTGTATTGCCGCCCGGTGCGGGGGTCCCCACTGCGTCAACCACTATTTGGTCGGGGCAGGCGATGCTGACGCACCGTCCCCGCCCGGGGCGTAGTTCTCGTTGGCGCCTGAGAAGTCCTTCCCCTGGGCAGTGAAGGTGACCGTACCGCCGTCGGACGTTTTCAGCTCAAAGGTGACCTGGTCACCGGCCTGGACCGGTTTGGTCAGGCCCATGAGCATGATGTGGTTCGCGCCGGGCTCGAGCTTGAGTTCGCCCTTGGCAGGAATCACGAAACCACCCTGTTTGGCCTGCATTTTCATGGTGCCATCGGCTCCCATGACAGTTTCGTGCAGTTCCACCATGGTGGCGACGGGTGCTGACGCGCTGATGATCGTCACGTCGTTGTCGCCGGTGTTGCGAATCGTTCCGAACGCGGCCGACATGCCGGTCTCCGCAACCTTTACCCAGGTATCGGAGACGGTCAATGGCCCGGCGGACTGGCTTTGGGAGGTGGCTTGGGTTGCGGAACCGGAGGCGCCGGGCGCCTGGCTGTCGTTCTGTCCACAAGCGGTGAGAGCCAGGGATGCGGCTGCGACAAGGGACAGGACGGGAACAATGATTTTCTTCTTCACGGTGATGCTCTCTGTTTCGGATTGGTGTCCTGCGGCAGGCCTTCCGGCCGCGACGCAGGAAAGATGACAGGCGTCTTGGTTACTCGCCACGAGTGCCGGACCGACGCCGGCGTTTGAAGACTCCCCAACCCAGGTACAAAGCCAGGCCCGCAACGGCCCCAAGGGCAGCGGCAATCAGCCACTCCGGGATCCGTACAGCGGCCGTCGCCTCCTTGGGCTCGGCCGACCCGGCAGGAGCGTCGGGGGCGGCGTTGCCGGGGGCCGCGATGGCACCGGCCGTCGCATCCGCCCCCACAAGGAAGGTGTAGCTGCCGTTGATGGGGTGACCGTCGCTGGAAACCACGCGCCACCTGACTTGGTATTCCCCGGTGGGCAGGTCAGCGGCGAGGGGCTGGGTCAGGGTCCCCCGGTCCAGGACGGATTCTCCTTGGACCCAGTTGTTTGATGCGGCATCGACGACGCGTACTTCGTGGCCGATGGTCAGTAATGGTGCACTGAATTTCAGTTCAATGCCCGACGGCGGCGCGGACAGCCGCTCGCCGGTTGAAGGGGTGGACGAAACCAGTTGGTCATGCGCGGACGCCGGCGGTGCAGCGACCAGCCCGAAGGCAAGGCACAGCACGACGACGGCAAGTGGGATTGCTCCGCTGAGTCCTGGGTTTCGCCATGAAGATATACGCAAGGATTCTCTTGCCATGGCTGCTTCCCGCCCCGCGGCCTGCGGCAGAGTCCGGCAGTCCGTGAAAGGGATCGCCGCCCGAAGCCGGGCTGGCGGGGCTTATGAGGTGATGAAGGCGCGGTGCGCCTGGGACACGACAGGAAGCGGCGGCGGTCCGCGGTGGCGCATGGCCAGCAGCGGGACCCCAAGATTGCGCAGCGGGCGGACCGCCCAGTCCGCGGGGATGACTTTGGCTTCCGGTTCCACGGCCAAGGGTTGGATGGCCCTGAGGAAAGGAACCAGCCTGAGGCCAAGGGCAGTCAGCAAACGTACCGCTGTGACCTCGCCGTAGCGCAGGACGGCAATCGTGGCGATGGCTGCGAGCGCGTGCCCCAGGAGCATCGCCGGAGAGGTGTGATCCAGGGCTCCGGGATCCGGCATTGATGCGAGAATGTGCCCGGCGTGGCCGGCATGCCCTGCGGCCGCTGCCATGCCGTCGTCGTGTGAACCGGGGTCCAGGCTGTAGAGGCTGTGGAACACGCTCTGGCTGGCAACCACTGCTGTGGCGAGTCGCCACAGCGACAGCACTTTTCCGGCAAGGGCCATACACACCAGACCGGAAAGCGCCAGGGACAGGATCAGGAGGGGCGCCGCTGGCGCGCTGCCGCCCGAGATGACGTGTGATGCGGCGGCGAGGAAGGTGGCAACAACAGCGCCAGCCCAGCCGCGCGCGAAGCGGGCCTTGCGTGCCGTCATGTCCCTCCCCCTTTTTCGGAGGGCCACCCACGGCTGGCCCTCCTTACGATGCAGTCATTCTACGCGACGTAGAATCCGTGCTGGGTACCAACGCAACGATTGAATCCGAGGGCTTCCACCGGAGAACCTTGATCTTCCCGGCCACCAAAACATCGAACTCCGGTAATACAGGAGTAGTATCTCCGTGCGTGGCGGCCTTTTTTGACCGCCACGCACGTGGTTTTCGCCACAAGCAGTAGAACTGGGGTATGGTATGGAATTTTCATGGCATGCTGTACGTTGCATACCCGGTAACCCCCTAACACGAAGAGGCATTAAAAAGTGGCAGCCGATTACGACGAACTCCGTACCGATGTAAAAGAGAACCAGGAGCAGTCGCTCCAGGCTCTTCAATCTGCCAGCGCCCCCACGGCCAAGAGCGTCGTGCTGGAACTGGACGAAACCGATGGCCTTGACGCCAATGGCCCCGGTGGCGAAATCGTCGCCGAGGAACTGGTCATCCAGGTCATCCCGCAGGCAAACGATGAGTTCACGTGCAACTCTTGTTTCCTGGTACGCCACCGCTCGCAGATTGCCCGCGAAAAAGATGGCGTTGCCTACTGCACTGACTGCGAAGGCTAAGACGACCCAACACCCCGGCGGACTGAACGTCGTCAGGGAGTGCCGCCGTCGGGATTAAATTGCGGAAGGACCGGAGCATGCGCTCCGGTCCTTCCGCAATTAAGGCCTAAGGTGCCGTTCCCGGACCGCCCACGGCCTTCTTGCGCCGGTGGTTGCCCATCCTGAGTTGAAGGATGCGCGCTCCCCCGGCGAGGGCAACCAGCACCCCGCCACCCACGGCGGCAATGAAGAGCGTGGTACCCAAGGCGAGCGTCCCCTCCAGTCCAAAGAACCGGACGGTGATCATGTCCTGGTTCTGGACAAAGAACACAATCAACATCACCAGGACCACCAAGCCGACAGCCACCGCTACCCACAGCGCTGCTGTGCGGGTGGGCCGGGCGTGGCCTGGTGCGGGCGGCGGGGTCACGCGTTCCTGGTGCCCGGAACCGACCCGGTCCGGGCGCGCCGTACCACCCGGAACACCTGCTGCATCTTCGTGGAAACTCATTGACGGCCCCCTTTGTACGCCAGCACGTACTATGCAATTACATAATAAGCATGCTGACTAGCTGCTCAACAGTGGCACGCCGGTCCGAACATGGTCAAGGTGGCACACTTGCCAATCGATGAGGAAGGGCCGGAGTTCGCGGTCCGGCCCTTCGGCTTGGTAACCCCGTCAGACGGAGTAGTCAGTTGATGTCGCGCCGGGGTCGTTGTTCCGGACAGCGTAGTGATGGCCTTCGGAATCGGTTTCAACATCGAAATTCTTCAGGTCTTCCTCGGAAGCGGTCTCAAAATCGTCATGCTTATGCACAACCGGGGCATCCGTGTCACCGTGTGTTGCGGGCCCAAAAACGGACTGCAGCCGATCGGTCACATGCTGGAAGCCTTCCAATCTGCGTCCCATGTTCTTCCACCTCCTCCCGTGCTGGAGAAAGAAAAAGCGCGCGCCCTTCAGTGAGGCAATTTTACGCCTGCGGGCACGAAAAGGCTCTGGATCGGACGAACGCCGGGCCGGCAGTTAAGGACAATCCGGGCGCCGGGCATTGTCATGAAGTGGCAACTCGGCGGGAGGCAAACGGGGTTTAGCGCAGGGACTTGTCGTCCGGGTTGCGGGGAACCACGTAGGTGCTGCCATCCGGCCGGTGGAGGGTTTCCCACTGCTGCGTCTCGGCTTGGCGCTGGGCCAGCAGCTTCCGGTTGGCTTCGGTCATTTCGTGATCCAGGGAGCTGCTGTGCGCCGGGCCAAAAATGACGCGAAACTTTCCGGTTGCGCGCATGAATTTCCGGGTGAAGGATTCCTTTGCCACGCGGATCGACTCCTCATTGCTCGACGACTCTATGTGTTCATAGTACGCTAATCATTAGTGCACTAACTAATTGGTTCGGTGTAGCCTCGTCAATGCAGCAAGCAGGAGGAAGCCATGACGACCATCAGCGATACCAGCCAGGAAACCGATGACCTCCTGCTGGAACGCCAACTGTGCTTTGCCCTCACCGTAGCCTCGCGCAGCGTTGTAGGCGTCTACAAGCCCGTCCTTGAAAAACTCGGCCTCACCCACCCCCAATACCTGGTGATGCTGGCCCTGTGGGAACGCAGCCCGCGGACACTGAAGGACATCAGCGACAGCCTCCTCCACGATCCCGCTACCCTCTCGCCGCTGCTCAAGCGCCTGGAAGAAGCGCAGCTCATCACCCGCGAGCGCGTGCCAGGCAATGAGCGCGCACTGGCCATCACGCTTACAGACAAGGGGGCGGCCCTCCGCGCACAGGCAACGGCAGTGCCCGGGGAAATCCGCGACCGCCTGCAGCTCAGCCGCGAGGAAGTAGCCGAACTCCACCAAGCCATGACCGGTTTGATTGCTGCCACTCAGCGCACTGGCCAAGAGCCACGTAAAATGGAGGCAACCTAGGAGATCCGATGCGCATGCGAAGTGTCCGCACATTACTGGCAGTACTTGCTGTCGCCAGCCTCGCCGCATGCTCCGGCGCCCCCGCCCCAGGTTCCACCAGCAGCGCAACCCAGGCACCGACGTCGGCCCCTTCAAGCAGCAGCACGGCACCCGGCAGCCCCTCCGCCAGCAGTACCCCGGCAGCGAGCGGCAGCCAGTCGGCAACGGCCGGACGCGGCGACGCTGAACTATCCATCACGCTCCTTGAGACTCCGGAGGCGGCGCCCAAGACCTTCACCCTGGTCTGCACCGGGGGAACGCCCGCTGCGGAGAGCAACCATCCATCGGCTGCCGAAGCCTGCGCCGCGATCAAGAACAACCCCTCCATGCTCAGCCCCGCTCCCCCTCGGGCCGACCGGGCCTGCACCATGCAGTACGGCGGCCCCGCAACCGCCAAGGTGACCGGCGTCGTGGATGGCAAGGAAGTGGCGGCTGCCTTCAACCGCACCGACGGTTGCCAGATCGGCATGTGGGACGCCGCCAAGAGCGTCCTCGGATCAGATGGCGGTTTCTAGGCTGCGGCACCTTCCCCAAGAAGAATGGCTTGGGTTGGAGGCTGCCCATCACGCCCGGGTCGCACGCTACGCCGACCCTTACCTGGCCCGGCGCTCGGCCGGCAAGAAGCACCCGGTTGAGGACTTCCTCTTCACCTACTACACCCAGAAGCCCGGGCAGTTGCTGCGCTGGCACCCAGGTGATGCCGTGGTCCTCAGCGGTGAGCGGGCTCTGGAGCGCAGCGCGTGGAAGTTCTACCGGGCCCTCGACGACGGCGAACTCGCCACGCTCGGGCTGCCTGCGGGAACATCTGCAGTCACCTTTGACCGGGCCGGCTTCCTGGCCGACCGCACCGAAGCGATCCGCTTCGCGGGCATCATCTTGTCCGGCACGGCCAAGCGACCGGCCCAGTTCGGCTGCTTCGGACTGCACGAGTGGGCCATGGTGTACCGGCAGGCGAAGTTCGAACTGCGCCACGAATACCTGGAACTCCGGCTCGGCGGCGACGGCACGGACACCGTGGTGGAAGAGAACCGCATCCGCTGCTCCCACTTCGATGCCTTCCGCTTCTACACCCCCGACGCCCTGCCCCTGAATGAGCTCACGCCGACCCGCGAAAACCAGCGCACCATGGAGCAACCCGGCTGCCTGCACGCCAACATGGACCTCTACAAGTGGGCTTACAAACTCACGCCGGCACTCCCCAGCGAGCTGGTGATGGACTGCTTTGAGTTGTCGTGGCGGATCCGGGCCATGGACATGCAGGCCTCTCCCTACGA
This sequence comes from Paenarthrobacter histidinolovorans, assembly GCF_014647595.1. Classification (GTDB taxonomy): domain Bacteria; phylum Actinomycetota; class Actinomycetes; order Actinomycetales; family Micrococcaceae; genus Arthrobacter; species Arthrobacter histidinolovorans. The sequence continues at coordinate 253,995 of NZ_BMPM01000006.1, forward strand.
TCTTGAGGAATGGGGCTACCCACCCATCAGGATCGAGACACCGCAGGGCAAGGCCGAGTACGTTGAATACCAGCGGGCTTTCGCAGCCGAATCCCAGGAGCTGCGGGCCCGCGTGCTCCAGGCTGTAGCCCCGCTCTTGGACGAGCTGAGCGGCGCGGCCGCCTGAGCACCCGACGCCACCAGCGAAAGGTCACCATGGTTTCCCCAAGCAACAGCGAATACGACGTCGACCTCACTGTCACGCTGACAGAGGCACCTGGCGCTGACAGCCGGGAGTTCCACCTCCGGTCCGCCGGGGGTGTCCTCTCCCCCGACCCCGAGTCCGTTGATTCAAACCTGCCGGACGCGACAGCGGCGCTGGCCGCCGTCGAGCAGTTCGGGGAGGAAATCTTCTTTCCCGAGCCGCGACCGGACCGGATCTGCACTCAACAGTACGGCGGCCCGCAGGTGGCCGAAGTAAGAGGATGGTTCCGCGGCCGCAAAGTCCACAGCCATTTCAGCAGGACGGATGGTTGCGAGATCGCCCGCTGGAAGGCCTTGGCGGCGTTGCTGGGCAATACCGGAGGCGCAACGGGGGCGGTGTAGGACGCGCCTTCCGGCGCACGACACGCAAATGGGCTGGGGACTCCCGAATTCGGGTGTCCTCAGCCCATTTGCGTGTCCCGCAGATTTTTAGCCGGCGTTATTGCTCTGTGTCGGCTCGTCAGCGCGGATCTTGCCCCGCGGTTTCTTGTCCTTCTTGTCCTTCTTGGGGTCTTCCTCGTCCGGGACCACTACGGTTCCGCCCGGGTTGATCAGAACGGTGACGAAGCTGGGCTCGCTGGTTCCGGCGAAGGTCAGGCGGCCAATGTAGGAGCCGGGCTCCAGGTTCTTCCAGTTCAGCGAAATCTGGCCCGTCTTGCCGTTGGCGAGTCGGATCGGATTCGGCGTCACGGTGGCGTTGCCCTGGTTGGCTCCCAGCACTGCAGCATCAACGGTTGCCTTGGTGGGCTGGTTGTTGGGGCTGGCGTAGAGGTTGGCGAAGACATAGTAATCGCCGGGCGCCGGGTTGGGAACGGACAGGGTTTCGCTGGCGGATGCCGTTGCGGCCGGCAACTGCTGACCGGACGGCGTCAGGACCAGCATGTCGAAGTCCGCGGCCTCGTTGGAGGAGATCACCGAGAACTTGGCCAACGCGCTGCCCGCACCAACGGTCACCTTCTTCACGAAGTTGGATGCGTTGGTTTCGCCGGCAAACGGGCCGGGAACCAGCTCGATGGCCGAGGAATCAGCCTTGGACAAGCCATCAATGGTCACACCCACCGGCAGGTTGGTGCCGGAGGTGATGTTGATGGTGCCTGAGCCGTTGGGACCGGTGCCCGTGAACGCCAGGGCCTTGTCCGCGATGACGGACTGCGGCCGGACTGCGATGGGCGAGGTGACGGTCTTGTTGGCACCCTGCCAATTCAGCGAGCCCATGGCGAACTTGCCCAGTTCAGCGTTCTTGTTTTCGAACTGGACCTTGAAGGTCTTCTTCTCGCCGGGAGCACCGAAGGTCAGCACTGACGGCGTCACCTTGACGTTGACACCCGGAACATCCACGGACGCCCGGTAAGTACCCGGAGTCAGTGCCGTGAGGGTACGTGTGACCTCGATCTTGCCGGCCAGGTTGCCGAGTGCGAACGAAGGAACGTTCATGTCGCGCGCGGCCGTGGTGCCGAGCCCTTCCATGCCCAGGTCCATTCCGGTGCCCTGGATGAACTTGAGGTAGTCCTCAGTGGTGGCGTCGTACACCAGGCCCGGGTTGAGGACCTTTGCGGGGTCAACCTGTCCGGCACCAGTAGCGAAGACGTCCTTGTTGACGGCGCCGTTTGCCAGCTTGACCGGACCTGCGGTGGTCATCATGGCGGACTTCACGGTGGCCGGGGACCACTGCGGGTTCTTGCCCAGGATCAGTGCGCCGAAGCCGGCCACGTGCGGTGAAGCCATGGAGGTTCCGGACAGGAAGCCGAAGTTATCCCCTCCGGTTCCGATCGGAGAAACACCGGCGAGGATGGCCACGCCGGGAGCGGAAACATCCGGCTTCAACAGGTCAGAGTCAGTTGCCAGCAGCGGTCCACGGGAGGAGAATCCGGCGATCTGCGGCTGCGCTTCTGCGGGCAGTCCAGTGGTGTCGCGGTTGATCAGGGACACGGTGATGGCCGGGTTGGCCGTGACCTTGTCCTTGATGGTCTGCGTTGCAGGCGGGTTCACGTGAACTGTGGGGATGACGTGCTTATCGGTGTCCAAGGAGGAATCAGTGAGATTCACCAGGATCATGCCCACACCACCGCCACGCAGGACCTCGGCGCTCTTGGCAGTGCGGTCAACCACGCCACGGTCACAGACAACCACCTTGCCGGCAACCTTGGCCGGGTCCAGGGACCCGGGAGCGCACAGCGCTGCGTTACCTGAACCGCTTGCGGCATTGGTGGACAGCACGACGCCGGCCCCGCGAACCTCCCGGTTCATGATGCTCGCTCCGCGGAATTTGCTGCCATCGGAGAATTCAACGGTGCCCTGAAGTTCCTGGGAGAACGATGTGGCAGCCACGGTGGTCAACCAGGGGGCTCCGTGGTTGACGGTGCTGGCCGTCGGCCCGGAGTTGCCGGCCGAGGTGGCCACGAAGATACCTGCGGAGGCTGCGGACAGGAACGCCAGCGACACGGGGTCGGTGGTGGAAGTGGTGGAACCGGAGATGGAGTAGTTCAGCACGTCCACGCCGTCCAGGATGGCCTGCTCGATCGCGTCCACCGAAGCGGAGCCGTAGCAACCACCCGTGGCAGGATCAGTGTCTTCCCAGCAGACCTTGTAGATGGAGAGCTTGGCGGCTGGCGCGATGCCACTGGTGGTTCCGAAGCTCCGGCCGTCCACCACGGCGTCAACATTGCCGTTGCCTGCTGCCGTGCTGGCGGTGTGGGTTCCGTGGCTGTCCACGTCCACGGGTGAAATGACTTCTTCTGGTGCACGGTTTTCCGGGGGAACTGTTTCGAGGAAGGCATCTGCGAAGTAGTGGGTGCTGAGGACCTTGGAGTTGCAGGCGCTGCCGTCGTAGTCTGCGCCCGTAGCGGTACCCGGCTGGCATTCACCCACGAAAGTATCGCCGTCGGCCTTAAGCATGGCGATCTTGCCGTCAGCGGTGCGGTAGGGAACGCCCACCTGGGGGTTTCCCACCAGCGGACCTACGGGCTCGCCGGCGAAGTACGGGTTTGAGGGTGTGTAGCCGGTGTCGATGACGCCAACAACGGTGCCCTTGCCGGCGTTCTCCTGGCCACCGTACTGGGTTGCCCACGTACCGTTGGGGCCACTGAGCTTCAGGAAATCGGTGGTGGAGTAGTCCGGCGCGTACTGGGTGTCCGGGGCGACCATCAGGACTTTGGGGTCCTTGGCAAGGTTGACTGCCTGGTCCGCCGTGAGGTTGGCGCTGAAGCCGTTGACGGCCGTGGTGAACTCGCGCTTGATCGTGACGTTTTCCTGCCGGGCAACTTCCTGCTGCTTCTGCTGCAGGTGTTCCTGGTATTCCTTCACCTCGGCGCTGTCGGCGTCGAGCTTCTTGCCTTCCTCGGGTTTGGTGGGCGCGAGGCCCGCCGTGCCGCCGTCGTACGTTGCCGCAGGTTTTTCGGCAAGGACCACCATGTAGCGGCCGTCCTTATAGGAACCGGGGTCAAGGTTCTTCTTGGCCACGCCTGCAACATTTCCGGGCGCCTCCGGGGCGGGGGCGGCCTGGGCCGGCATCGCCATGGACGAGAGCAGCAACGGCAGACCGACGGCGAGCACCGCGGCCTTCCGGAGTCCCCCGCTTCTGACGAAGCTCTTTCCTTGTGATTTCACGAGTGGTTGCACCTTTCACTGAGGGAGGCCCGGGCTCCATCGCCAAGGCCTGTCAAATATCAGTTGGTTGAACCTTTGACAGTTCTTGTCAAAACCGCGCAACCAGCCGAGTCATAGAGTATCTAGTGAGAGCCGAATATGACATACAGCACATTCCAGGAAATTTGTCTTGTCACAGCAGGGGTGATTCGTCATCCAACGACAAACAACGGACCGCAGGAATGTCCTGCAGCCCGTTGCCTGTCAGTGCCGCGAAGCGTCAGCCCTTGGGCGTCACCTGAAGCCGATCAAACGAGACCTGGCGGCCCGCATTGTCCAGGACAACAACGTCATCACGGCCGTTCTTGACGTCAGAGGGAAGGATGAACTCCAGCGTGTTGTCCGTCGTCGGGAAGATCCAGCCCAGGCGGTACCCGGTCTTGTTCAAGTACACGTAGTACCAGTTGCCGTAGTCGAGGCCCCTCAGCACAACCTTCTGACCGGTCCGGTACTTGTCAGCGGTGCCCAGGTCAGTAGGCGGCGTGCCCAGAACCTGCCGGGCTATTCCGGGCTCCGAGGCGGGCCGGGCCGGCTGAACCGTCAGTGCCAGGGAGCCGCCTTCCACGGCCGCGGAGGTTTCCAGGGAACCGTTGCGGGCCGTCACCTTGAACGTAACCGCGCCCAGACTGCCGGCAGCGACATCCTCGGCCGTCAATATATGTTCGCGGGTGGCGCTCACAGTATCCCCCGCGGCGAGCGAGGCTGCGGAGATGCCGGCGCCGGGGGCCTCCAGGCCGCTCACTGCAACGTTCCCGGCGTTGCCCACGGTGTAGCTGTAGGTCACGGGATCGCCGACGCTGGCGAAACGGTTGCCGTCAGCGTCCCGCCATTGCGCCGACACCGTCCCCTCGAGCTTGGGATCGCGGACTTTCAGGTCCACTTCGCCGCCGTTTACCGTGATGGTCTTGGTGCTCTGGCCGGCCGCGCTGACCTCCCAGTTGGTCGCCGGAACAAAGAAGCCCTGCCCGGCTTCCTCGGCGGTCACCGTGTGCCGCGGGGTGGTGCACTGGTAGCTCTGACCCGCAGGCAGCACGCTGTAGCGGCAGTTGCCCGGACCTTCCGGAAGAAAGGGGCTGAAGTTGCCGGCCGTCGGCACTATTTTCTCCACCAGCGGGCTCGTGTTCTTGACCGTGAAGGTGTACGGGACCAGCTCACCGGCAGCGTACGGCTGGGTAGAGAGATCACGCCCGACGTCGGCACGCGCCCCGCTGATGTCGGCCGTCAGCAGCCCGTCGCGCAAAGCGACCGCAGCGCCGGTGAACGGCACCGTTGTGGTGAGCGACGGCGTCGTACTGGCAGTGATGCTGAAGCTCGCCTCCGGCACGAAGTAGCCGCGCTGGATGTCGGCAGCCGTGATCACGTGCTTGGCCGTGGTGCAGTTGTAGCTGGCGCCTGCGGCCAGGTTGTTGAACCGGCAATTGGGGGCCGACGGCGGCAGGAACCCGGAGTCGAACGTCCCGGAGACCGGTACTGCATTGGCCGTGACATTGGCGGTGCTCTTGACGTTGAGTGAGTAGCTGAGGACGTCGCCCACCTGGTACGGGCTGGCTACGACGTCGCGGGCGGGTGCCGTTCCGGTGATGGTCAGGCCCACCTGCGGGGCCACCGGCACGGTGGCGGTGAAGGTGAACTGCGAAACCCGGCCATCCGTCGTCGTGAATGCTGCGTTGAGGTTCTGCGGACCGCTGGCGTTGGCCGGGGCGGTCAGGGCTACGTTGACGGTCACCGAAGCGCCGGGGGCGACGTCGGGAACCGGCACCGTGGTGGCCGACCAGCCGCTGGGTGTGTAAACAGTGGCCGTGGCGCCGGACAGCGCGCTGGCTTCCTGGTTGGTGACGGTCACGGGAACCTGCTGGGTGGCGCCCGGCGCGGTGGTGACAGCGGGAACCGCCAGGGGTGCGCATACGTAGTTCAGCCACGCGTCGTCGAACTTCGCGAACGGCATGTTGTCCGTGTAGTTGCCCTCGTAGAGCACGCCGAACTTGCCGTCCTCCAGGCGGGTGACGGTGGAGTAGGCAGAGAAGCCGGAACGGATGGTGCGCACGCCCGGCCAGGTGGCGCCGTCGTCGCAGGAGACACGTGCCGAGACGTTTTCGCGGCCGGTCTTGGAGTTGGCGTTGGTGAAGATGAGCTTCTTCGCGTCAGCTGAGCCCTGTGCCGCGTTGGGGAACATGCGCGCAATGGCACCGTTGTTGGCGGGATCCGGGAGCTCGGTGTCCTGCGTGACCGGACCGTAGGTAGCGCCGCCGTCGGTGGAAATGGCAACTTTGCGGTAGCCCTGGTTGGCGTTGTCCCTGGAGTTCAGGAGCACCCGGCCGTCGGAAAGCTCAACGGTCTTGTTCTCGTCCATCCGGTCACCGACGTTGGCGCCCTTCTTCCAGGTCACTCCGTGGTCATCGGAGTAGACGGAGTACGCCTGGATCTTGTTGGTTCCGTCTGCCTGGCGGATGTCCCCGGCGTACTGCTGGATGAGCCGGCCTTTGTACTGGCCGTATTTGAGCTGGATGCCTTCGCCGGAGGAGGCGAAGTTGGAGCGGACGTCACCGGCCATGGGGTTGGTTTTGCTGGTTCCGGGCTTGGTGACGTTGGTGATGAGCCGTGGCTGGCTCCAGCTGATCCCGCCATCAGAGGACTCGATGACAGCTGAGGAGATCACGGACCTGTCGGCGTCGTCGTTGCCGAACTGGCTGCCGCCAAAACCCTGGTCCTTGGAATAGACGAAGAAGGCGAAGACCTTGCCGGCTTCTGAATCGTAGATGTAGGAGGGGTCGCTGTAGCCGTATTTGGGACCGCTGGCGTCGCCCTCGTGGCCCGCGGCGATGACCTGCACCGGCCCCCAGGTCTGGCCGCCATCGGTGCTGCGGCGCTGCACGATCGAGTTGGGGTTGGGAGCATCCGCGGCTGAACCGGGACGGCCATCCCACGCAGCGAGGACCACGTTGTTGCCCAGGTACGTCAGCGCGGGAATGCGGTAGAAGAAGTTGGCGGCCGTGCGGTCGCCGCCGATGTTGGCCTCGGTAAAGACGCCCGGCGCTGCCGCGGGGTTGTTGGGTGGGATGGGGGCAGCGGTGGCTGGAAAAGCGGGCCCGGCCAGGAGGCCCAGGCTCAGGGCGCCGGCAGCTGCGATGCGGGCGAGCGATGGTGCGGGGGGTATGGATTTCAAATCCAGTGTCCTTTCGAATCGGCTCCGGGTTGGCGGTTCACGCCCACGTTTGGCACAGGGATTGGGGTGAAAGCTAACTCGTGGTGGTCGTTCGTGTTACGTGCTACGTCGAACGTCCTACAACCATAGGGTGTTGGGCGTCACATTTCCAGGGATGAAGCCGAAGAAGATACCCGCCGGGATAACGCGGTAGCCTCGAGTGCAAACTGCCCGACGCCCGCGAACCTTGGAGTTGCCGTGAAAATCCTCGTCCCCAACACCATCGAGCTGGACCTCACGGACCTCGCCTCGTCCGGAGACGAGATCGTGGTCTACGAAGTGGACAAAGCGATCCCCGGCGAGCACCGCGACGCAGAGGTCCTGGTGGTCTGGCGCAACACCTCGGACAACCTTTCTGACGCCGCCCGCGCCATGCCCGGCCTCAGGCTCGTCCAGACTCTCGCAGCCGGTCCGGACTCCGTACTCGCCGCGGGATTCGCGGACACCGTAGCCATCACGTCCGGTCGCTCACTCCACGACGGCCCCGTAGCCGAACACGCCCTGGCGCTGATCCTGGCCGCCGTGCGCCGCCTCGATGTCCTCATGGAATCCCAAAAATCCGGCACGTGGAACCAGCCCTACAACGCCGAGCAGTCCAACCCCGCCACCGAACAGCTCTACACGCTCGACGGCGCCAAGGTCACCATCTGGGGGTTCGGCTCCATCGCTGGGCGGCTCGCTCCCCTGCTGGCCGCGCTGGGTGCGGAGGTCACCGGCGTCGCAAGTTCCAAAGGCGAGCGCTATGGCTTCCCGGTGGTGGCCGCGGACGGGTTCCCGGAGGTCCTGCGCTCCACGGACGTGCTGATCTCGATACTGCCCGCAACACCGGAAACCACCGACGCCCTGAACGACGAGGTCCTGCGTCAGCTGCCGGCGAGTGCGGTGTTCGTCAACGTGGGCCGGGGTGCCACAGTGGATGAGGGCGCGCTGCTGGGCGCCTTGCGGGAGGGTCGCCTGCGCGCAGCCGCGCTGGATGTGACCAGGATTGAGCCGCTCCCGGCCGATTCGGAATTGTGGTCGGCGCCCAACCTGATCATCACACCGCACGTGGCGGGCAACCGCCCCAAGGGTTCGGCGAAGCTGGTCCTGGCCAACATCTCAGCCCTCAAGGAGGGCAAGCCACTCACCAACCAAGTGGCTGGCTAGTCCTTTTCACAGGGTCAATTTCCTTAAGGATTTCCTTGCCTCAAATTAGTAAGCATGCTTATGGTAGGGATTCCGGGGTGGCCAGCAGAGGGTTCCCATCCCACGTAGAGCATGAGCCAACGTGAGGAAACATATGTACCTGCACACCCAACTCCTGATCAACGAAATCGCCGCTGACGAGCCGGATCCCGCAGCAGCCAACGCCCTCCAGGAAGGGCTCGGCGGGCAGTTCGGCGAAATGCGGACCATGATGCAATACCTGTTCCAAAGCATGAACTTCCGCGGCGATCCCGCATCAAAGCCCTACAAGGACCTCCTCCAGGGCATCGGTACCGAAGAGATCAGCCACGTGGAACTCATCGGAACAACCATTTCGCAACTCCTTGATGGCTCACCCCGCTATCAGGGCAAGAAGTCCGATCCCGTGGACCAGCCGGGCGCCGGCGGGGCCACTCCCCTGAAGATCGCGCTGGACACCAGCAACATCCATCACTATCTGGTGGGCGCCCAAGGTGCCCTGCCCGTGGACGCCGCGGGTAACCCGTGGAGTGGCTCCTATGTCTACAACAGCGGCAACCTGGTGCTGGACCTGCTCTACAACTTGATGCTTGAGTCAACGGGCAGGCTGCAAAAGTGCCGTATCTACGAAATGACGGAAAACAAGACGGCGCGCTCCACCATCGCGTACCTGATTGTGCGCGACCAAGCCCACGAGAACGCCTACGCAAAGGCCTTGGAAAGCCTGGGCGTGAACTGGGGCAAGGTCCTCCCGATCCCCAAGACCAACGCCGAGCAGTTCCCGGAAGTGAAGAAGCTCCTGGACAAAGGCCTGCAGAGCATTCAATACACCTTCAGCGCTGACAACCTCAGCGAAGCAGGCAAGCTCTACCGTGGGGCGTCGCCGTCCAACGACGGCACCGAACTGAGCACCGAACAAATGCCGGACGGATTTCCCATGACCATGTCCCCTGAGCGCAAGGAAGAATTTGCCCCCGGCCTCGATCCGGAACTGCTTGCCTTGATCCAAGCCACGGCCGAGCAGGAACTCAAGGACGCGGACAGCCCCAAGGAAGCCAAGTCCACGCCGGCCAAGAAGAAGTAGAGAACCACAAAAAGGGTCCCCGCCTCAACCGAGACGGGGACCCTTTTGCTCGTCGATAAAAATCAGGCGTGTTCGTAGGTCAGGCAATCGGCGGCTTCGCGGCCGGGTCCAACCTTGACGTCGTGGGCCTCGCACATGAGGTTGTTGTTGTGGACGCACTCGGACCTCTGGCAGGCGCCGACGTGGGCCAGGACCTTGGGAAGCCCACCCATGGCGTTGGTGTCAATGAACGTTGCGCAGGAAGCGTGGTCCTGGGTGCCGCCGATGGTGATACCAAAAGCGGTGCAGCCGTCGTGGTTGAATCCGCAGCTGCCAACGCTACAGGCGGATACTTCTGCAATGTGATCGGTCATTGGTCCTCCTGGTTATCTTTGTTTTACCAGGGGGGTGAACCCCCGCGTGTATCTCCAAAATACGCCGGAACCACGCCGTTTAACCCCTTTGAATAGCGCATTTGTACGTGCGCTATTGTCTGCCCCTACCGGGGTCCGCGCAGGGCATCGCTGATTTTCGCCCGCGTCTCCGCATCCAAGGGGGCTGTCACCCTATGGTCGCGGGCCGCTTTGTCAGCCCTGATCTTCTGAATGACCATCCGGCCCAAACCTGCAAGAACGGCAGCGGCCACAACGCCCAGCACCATCGATTTCGGTTTTTCAGCCATGCGGCAATACTAGTGACGCGCGCCCTCCGCGGCCAGCGCCGGCAGGCGCCCCCACGTGCCGCCGTCGAGCCTTCCCTTGGCACGATTTCCGACGTGACGGCGGGGTGTCCTCGCAGAATCAGGCTGAATAGGGTATGTGCCCCGCTCCCGGTAGAATGGTTGTGCAAGCTCGCGGAGCGCCCCCATGCCGTTCAAACAATGCAGTTCACAACCGTGTTTAACCCTGTGTCCATAACGCTGTTTGAATGCGGCTGAACGGCGTGAGACGGCACCTCCGCGGCAGCCTTATTTAAGGTTCACCCAACTCACGCACAGGAGTTACCGGATGCCCCGGATCGTCGTTGACGTCATGCCCAAGCCCGAGATTCTGGACCCCCAGGGGAAGGCCATCGTGGGTGCACTGCCCCGCCTCGGCTTCAACAGCTTCAGCGCAGTCCGCCAGGGCAAGCGCTTTGAACTGACTGTTGACGGCGAGGTGACCGACGCTATCCTGGCCCAGGCCCGCGAAGCCGCCGAGACCCTCCTGTCCAACCCGGTGATCGAGGATGTTGTCAACGTCGAGGTCGTCGAGGCCTGATATGACTTCGATCCCCCTGATTGGCGAGGCTATCGCCGTCGCCGCCGACGCTTATGGTGCCCGTGGCCTCGCTGGCGCCAAGATCGGCGTCGTCACCTTCCCCGGCACCCTTGACGACCGCGACGCCGCCCGTGCAGTGCGCCTTGCAGGTGGCACGGCGGTGCCGCTCTGGCATGCAGACTCCGAGCTCGGCGACGTTGATGCAGTCATCATCCCCGGCGGTTTCTCCTACGGCGACTACCTCCGCGCAGGCGCCATCTCACGTTTCGCGCCGCTGATGTCCAAGATCATCGATGCTGCGAACTCGGACGCCAAGCTCCCGGTTTTGGGTATCTGCAACGGCTTCCAGATCCTCACCGAGTCGCACCTGCTGCCCGGTTCCATGATCAAGAACGACCACCTGAAGTTCATCTGCCGCGACCAGACGCTGCGCGTGGAAAACGCCAACACTGCCTGGACTGTGGACTACACGGACGGCCAGGAAATCATTGTGCCGTTGAAGAACCAGGACGGCCAGTACATCGCCGACGAGAAGACCCTGGACGCCCTTGAGGCCGAGGGCCGTGTGGTGTTCCGCTACGTGGGCTTCAACCCGAACGGCTCCCGCCGCGACATCGCCGGCATCTCCAACGCAGCGGGGAACGTCGTTGGCCTCATGCCGCACCCCGAGCACGCAGTGGAGACCGGCTTCGGTCCGGAGTCGTTGAACGGCGAGCCCCGCGACACCGACGGCCTAGGCTTCTTCACCTCCGTACTGACCAAGATTGTGGGAGGCGACAAGTGACCACGGAAACCACCAAGAAGTTCAACATCGACACCGTTGAGCACGCTGCCAAGACCCCGGACACGGAACTCCCGTGGGCCGAGCTGGGCCTGAAGCAGAACGAATTCGACGAGATCGTCAAGGTCCTCGGCCGCCGCCCCACCGGTGCCGAGCTGGCCATGTACTCCGTCATGTGGAGCGAGCACTGCTCCTACAAGTCCTCCAAGAACCACCTCCGCCAGTTCGGCGAGAAGGTCACCGAGGAAATGAAGAAGGACATGCTGGTTGGCATCGGCGAGAACGCCGGCGTCACCAACCTGGGCGACGGCTGGGCCGTGACGTTCAAGATCGAGTCCCACAACTCGCCGTCGTTCGTTGAGCCGTACCAAGGTGCCGCTACCGGCATCGGCGGGATCGTCCGCGACATCATCTCCATGGGCGCCCGCCCGGTTGCCGTGATGGACCCGTTGCGCTTCGGCGCCATCGACCACCCGGACACCGCCCGCGTCATGCACGGTGCCGTTGCCGGCATCGGTGGCTACGGCAACTGCCTTGGCCTGCCGAACATCGGCGGCGAAATGGTGTTCGATTCCGTTTACCAGGGCAACCCGCTGGTGAACGCACTGGCCGTGGGCGTCATGCGCCACGAGGACATCCGCCTGGCCAACGCTTCGGGCAAGGGCAACAAGGTTGTCCTGTTCGGTGCACGCACCGGTGGCGACGGCATTGGCGGCGCTTCGGTGCTCGCCTCCGAATCCTTTGACGACACCAAGCCCTCCAAGCGACCGGCCGTCCAGGTGGGCGACCCCTTCGCTGAGAAGGTCCTCATCGAGTGCTGCCTGGAACTCTTCAAGGGCTCCCTGGTGGAAGGCATCCAGGACCTCGGCGCCGCAGGCATTTCCTGCGCAACGTCCGAGCTCGCCTCCAACGGCGACGGCGGCATGCAGGTGGAGCTGACTTCGGTCCTGCTGCGCGACCCCACGCTGACCCCGGGCGAGATCCTCATGTCCGAGTCGCAGGAACGCATGATGGCAGTGGTCACCCCCGAGAACATCGAAGCCTTCGAAGCCGTGATGGACAAGTGGGCCGTGGAGTACTCCTGGTTGGGTGAAGTCACTGACACCGGTCGCCTCATCATCACCTGGGAAGGCGAAGTAATCGTCGACGTCGATCCCCGCACCGTTGCGCACGACGGCCCGGTCTACGACCGTCCGTTCGCCCGCCCGGAGTGGCAGGACTCGGTCCAGGCCAACTCCTTCACCGGTTCGGTTGAGGACGCAGGCCGTCCCTCGGCCCCCACCGAGCTGGCAGCAGCCGTCACCGAACTGGTGGCATCGCCGAACATGTGCAGCAAGTCCTGGATCACCAAGCAGTACGACCGCTACGTTGGCGGCAACACTGCCATGGCATTCCCGGACGACGCCGGCGTAGTCCGCGTTGACGAGGAAACCGGCCTGGGCGTTGCCCTGGCCACCGACGCCAACGGCCGCTACACCTACCTCGAGCCGTACCAGGGCGCACAGCTCGCACTGGCTGAGGCTTACCGCAACGTAGCCACCTCCGGCGCCGTTCCGATGGCCGTCAGCGACTGCCTGAACTTCGGTTCCCCCGAGGACCCCGATGTCATGTGGCAGCTCGCCGAAGCTATCCGCGGCCTCTCGGACGCCTGCATGGAACTCGGCATCCCGGTGACCGGCGGCAACGTTTCGCTCTACAACCAGACCGGCACCACGCCGATCCACCCCTCCCCTGTTGTGGCAGTCCTGGGCAAGCTTGACGACGTCGCCCGCCGTACGCCGTCGGGCTGGCGCGAGGACGGCCAGGCCATCTACCTGCTGGGAACCACCGCAGCTGAGCTGGACGGTTCGGAATGGTCCAACCTGCGTGGACATCTCGGTGGCTTGCCGCCGAAGGTTGACCTTGCAGCCGAGCGTGCCTTGGGCGAGATCCTGATCAACGCTTCCCGCGACGGCATGGTTGACGCAGCACACGACCTCTCCGAAGGTGGCCTCGCGGCTGCTCTGGTGGAGTCGTCGCTGCGCTACGGCGTCGGCGCCCGCATCGCCCTTGAGGAACTCATGGAGCGCGACGGCGTGGACCTGTTCACGGCCCTGTTCTCCGAGTCCCAGGCCCGGGCCATCGTGTCCGTCCCGCGCTCCGAGGAAGTCCGCTTCAAGGACATGTGCACCGCCCGCGGCTTCGCGCACCTCCGGATCGGCGTTGTTGACGCTGCCGGTGGAAAGCTGGAGATCAACGGCGTGGACGAGCTCTCACTGGACGCTCTCCGCGAAGCCCACGAAGGAACCCTGCCGAAGTACTTCGGCTGATCCTCACCACATAAAGCAACGCGAGGTCACTTATGGCCCATAAATTCCTCCGGGATGGGCCATAAGTGACCTCGCGTTGCTTTTAACCGGGCCAGGAAGTCAGCTTCGGGCAACGGCTTCCCGAAGAAATACCCTTGGCCGCTGGTGCAGCCGATGCTCCGCAGCAGTTCGGCTTCCTTGGCCGTTTCGATGCCTTCCCAGACCGCTTCCAGCCCGCACGAACGGATCACGTGCTGGATGGCCGCCAGGAACTCCAACTGGCACGGGTCGTCCCCCAGGTCCTTCACGAACTGCCGGTCTACTTTCACCCGGTCCACGGGAAGCTTGCGCAGGTAGCCCATCGAGGAATAGCCGGCGCCGAAATCGTCGATCTCAAGGCCCACGCCCAGCCTGCGCAAGCTCATCAGGGTGTAACGGTCCAGCTCGTTGTTCCGGATGATGGCGCTCTCGGTAAGTTCCAGGACCAGCGAATCCGGGGACAGGCCTTCCTTCAAGAGGACATCCCGGACGTCGTCCACGAATTCCAGGCTCTGAAGGTCGGCGGCAGAGACGTTGATGCGCATGGAGAAGGCCGGCGTGGACTTCGCCGGATTGTCCCGCCACTGCCGTAGCTGGCGCATGGCCGTGCACAGGACCCACCTGCCCAGTTCCGCAATAAGCCCGGTGGCCTCAGCCACGGGAATGAACTGGTCCGGCATGATGAGGCCGTGTATCGGGTGGTTCCAGCGGACCAGGGCCTCGCACCCCTCAATTTGTCCGGTGGCCAGCTCCACGATCGGTTGGTAGTAAAGGACCAGCTGCTCCGAACGGATCCCTTCCCGGAGGTCGCCAACGATCTGCCGCTGGAGTTGCCGGGAATGCAGGGTGACGGGATCGAACAGCTTGAGCTTGTTCCGGCTCTCGTTCTTGGATTCCTCGACGGCGAAATCGGCTTCCTGGAGGAGGTCCTCCAAGGTGTGGTGCGACCCGGCGACGCTCAGTCCCATGCTGGCAGCACACTGGACACTGCTGTTGCCGAGGTCGATGGTGGGTTCCAGCGCGGCCAGGATGCGGTTCCCGACGGCGGCGGCCCGGTTTTTGGGGGTGGCGGGCATCAAAACAGCGAATTCGTCGCCACCCAGGCGGGTGACGACGTCGTTCTCCCGGACTGCCGAGCGGAGGCGCATGGCAACGGTGACCAGAACCTGATCCGCCGCGGCGTGCCCGGCAGAGCTCTTCAATGCCTTGAAGGCGTCCAGGTTCAACAGGAGCAGCGCGGGCGGGGCCGCTCCGTGGGCCCCGGCAGCCATGGCTTCCTTGAAGGCAACGGCCAGCGCCAACCGGTTGCCGACGCCGGTCAGGGGGTCGGTGAGGGCCTCATGGCGTCGCTCCTTCCGGACATCATGGAGTTCTTCCAGGAGTGCGCGGACCTGCCGTTCCAGGCTTCGTATTCGGGGGTCGTCATCATCAGTGGACACCAGCCTGCGAGGCTTGGTGCTGGTCACGATTCGTCCAGGCTGCGCAGCGTCATGTCCACCACGGCCTGGGGCTTGGGAACCGGGTTGCGGTGCTCGTCCAGGAACAGACGATAGGAAGCGATATCCAGCCGGCCGTCGGGCTTTGCCTTGTTGCCCATGCGGTAGACGTTCGCGATCCACGAGCCGCCCAGGATGGCTTCGATCCAGGCATCGCATTCAGCGAGCGGGAGATGGACGCGCGTTCCGGTGTTTCTCCGGTGCCCGGCGATGGACATTGTGATGCAGCTGCCAAGGAGGCCCTTGTCCGCGGTGAACCAGGCGAGGCCTTCGACGTCGGCCACGATGGTCAGGTTCGCGTTCCCGTCCTCAACGGACTGCACAGGACCCATCCGGACCGAGCGCCGGTCAGCATTCAAGGACGTAGCTGTTCCCGCTTTGTAGGGAGCGCTGGTGATGTCCTTCCTGAACACGGACAACTCCTGGTTGTGCTGGACCTGGATCCTGGTGGTCAGTTCGTTAAGGGTCATGATCGTGCCTCATCCGCGATAGTGGCCGCCTCGAGGCGGTCGGCTCCTACAATCCGGTTTCTTCCTTGTGCCTTGGCACTGTAAAGCGCTGCGTCAGCTACCTCGATCATGAAGTTCAGATCGGCTCCGGAGGAGATGCTGGACGTCACTCCATAACTGATGGTGGGGAACGGGATTCCTTCCGGAGTACGCATGTCTGCTGTCCGGCGGCTGATTTCGACGGCGATGCTCTCCGCCCGCTCCTGGGTGGCCCCCGGCAGGAAAAGGATGAATTCCTCCCCGCCGTAGCGGCCAATAAGGTCCGTGGAGCGGACGGACGCCGCGCAGGCTGCCGCGAAGGCCTTCAAGGCTTCATCCCCGGCGCCGTGACCGTATTCGTCGTTGACTGCCTTGAAGTGGTCCAGGTCTGCCAACACCACGGCAGCACCGGATCCCGTGGAGTACAAGCGGTTGAGCTCAGTGGTAGCCAGTTCGAGGAACGTTCCGCGGTTGAGCAGGCCGGTAAGGTGGTCCCGGGCTGCGCGTTCCTTCAAGCCCTTGATGAGTTGGTCGCTGGTAAGGGCCGTCATGCTGAAGGACACTGTTACCAGCAGCACCAGGGAAACCAGCCCTGAAGGTCCGGGACCGAAGTACGTTCGGAAGGTCTCACTCGCCGGCCCTTCCAGTGCATACACCGTCCAGCGGCCCAGGTAGTACGTGGCCAGGAGACCTGCCGCCAGCGACAGAGCCTTGTGGACTTGGGAGTGGGAAGCTTTGATCAGCCAGAGATCCCGGGCGGCCAAGGCGATGCCGGCGGTCATCATGGCCAGATAAACAAAGCCTCCGGACCAGACATTCGTGGCGGGGCCTTCAAGGACAGAAGCCACGGCTGTGACTGCCGGGCCTGTGGCCAATTGCCACCGCGCGGTTTTTAGGTCCCGCAATGAGCGGGCTCCGGCCCAGACGCTGAATGCTCCGGCTACCACCAGCACGTTTCCGGCAGGATTGGCCCACTGCTGGTGGGATGTTCCGTTGAGCAGGAACGCTGTGTTGCCCGCCATGAATTCCAGCAGGGCCAGGCTCCACCAGCCCGCATATGGCGAGCGGGTGCGGTGGAAGGACGTACAGAACAACGCCAAGAGGGTCACTGTGACCACACCCAGGGCAACTCTTACAGAGAATGGATCGAGCACCGTGTCCAACCCCCTCAGCTGGTCATCCTTCGGCTTTGGATTCAGTGTGGCGGTGCTTACTCAACCTCTCTGCGGCATTTGCTCAAGATTGGCTCAAGATCAGGTGCGGTTCCTCACCCGACCCAGTGGCCGTCGTCGTGGTATTCCGCCTCCAGGCCGTGCGGAGTCTTCTCCCACTTGTGGGGGCTGGTGAGCATCTGCCAGGCCGCACGCCACGCCGCCACGGAATGCAGTACCCAATAGAACGGGTTCAGCAGGGCAAAAATGGCGATCCGCCACCCGTGCCTGCGGAACGTGGCGACGCCGGAGACGATGATCATCATGGCGTTGCCGAACAGCATGGATACCACCCCTCCTGCCAGCAACCAGCCGGGCAGGACCAGGCCCACAATGTCGTAGCCGATGTAGGTCACCACGGTGAAACCAACCACCAGCGGATAGGCCAGGAACGCCAGCGGCGTGCCGAGGATCAGTCCAAGGAAGCCCACGGTTCCAGCCACCCCTGTGCTCTTGATGTACCTCAGGGAGTTCCGGGTGTTCACCGCCGAAGTAATCATGTACCCCTTGATCCAGCGGGTGCGTTGCTTGATCCAGGCGGGCACCTGTGAACACGCCTCCTCCCAGGTGGTGGAATTGATGACGCCCACCCGGTAGCCATCCACGGCCGCCCGGAGTCCCAGGTCCGCGTCTTCGGTTACGTTCCAGGGGTCCCACGCGCCAACCTCCTTGAGCAGCGCGGTGACGAAGTGGTTGGACGTGCCGCCCAGTGGCAGGGGGATCCCGGAGTTGTCCAGGCCCGGGAGCATGGAATCGAACCAGTGCGTGTACTCGATGGTGAACAGGCGGGTCAGCACGTTCTGGTCGGCGTTGAAGTAATTCAGCGCGGCCTGGACGCAGATGAGGGGTTTACGGCCGGGGTTCAGGTGTTCCCGCTCGAACTCATCCCGTTTGAAGGCTGCAATGGAGGCCCTCAACTGTCCCGGATCAGGGCGGTCCTCGGCATCGTAAATGACCACGTACTCGCCCCGGGCGAAGGTCAATCCGTAGTTGCACGCCCTGGGCTTGGTCTGCGGCTCGCCCCTGGGAACAATGAGGATACGGACGTACTCCGGCGGCTTGGAGGCCTTGGCCGCTGCGATGGTCTCGGCGTCGTCTTCCTCCAGGAGGACAAGCACATCCAGCTTGGACCGGGGGTAATCCAGCTGCCCAAGGTTCGTCAGCAGCTTGTCGATGATGTTGGCCTCCCGGAACACCGGGACCAGGATGGTGTAGACGGGCAATTCGGAATCCGGAATCCGTTCATCGGCCACCGGCGGGAGGCCGCGGCGTGCGCGTTCCTTGTTCCGTGCCCGGACCACCGCTGCCTCGTGGAGCTTGTCGAAAGGCCACCGCAGGCTCGCCAACGATTTGAATCCGATGCTTACCAGGAAGACAACATTCGCGGCGGTCAGGAGCACTATGACGGCCATCAACGGCGAGATCACGAACGCCACCATGATCGCCGCGACCAGGACCACGGGAAGGTAACGCTGCCACGGGGTCAACGCGATGCGCGCCGAGTCACCCGGCCGTTCCTCAGCCAGGCGTTCAGCGGATTCGTACAGGAGGTGGCGGCGGAAGGAACGCTGGATGGACTGGTAGATGTCCCAGTCGGTGGTAGTCCGGAATTCGACGTCGGCCACCCGGAACTTCTGCGCCGCTTCTTCGGCGATTCTTTCCGAAGGAGCAACTGCCGTGGCCACCACAAGGACGTCGCCTTCCAGCCGCCACGGCAACCATTGGGGTTCCCCAAGCTCGCTGAAGATGAGCCGCTCCATCAGTTCGTCCCCGGGTGGCTCTGCCACCAGGTCCACCAGCGGGGCGTCCCACTGCCGGGCCAGGACTTCATAAATCCGACGCCGGTCCAGCCCGGCTTCCAGGATCAGGTGACGTCCCAGCAAACCGCCTTCGCTCGCAGCGCGATCCAGGGCACGCTGCAGTTGTTCAGGGCTCACCAGACCTGCGGCGAGCAGTGTCTGGCCGATCGACTGCCGGTTGAACTGGCCTTTGACGAGGGAAGCGGGGCTCATGAATCCGAGGACCTTTCATAGATCCGGTGTGTGGGAGTGGAAAAAGCGACGGAGTAGCGCACGCCGAAGGAAGGGTTTTTGATGATCGCCTGGTAGACGAGGTCGGTGGGGCCCGAGTCCCGCGCTCCCGTACCTGCCTCGACGTTGACGAACACCCACTTGGCATACTTGGCAGGATCATCCAGCGCCGGAGCGAAGTAGTCACCGGAGGCCCGGTTGTAGATCTCCTTAAGCGGGATGCCCATCACGGGAAGTACCGCGTTTCCGCGTGCGCTTTCATCCATCAGGATCCCGCCGGATTCGTAATGCTGGTTCAGCCAACGGGCGGCGGCGGTGGAGTTGGTGGTGGATTCAGCAGACATCCTGCCTTCCGCCAGGACAGCCAACCTGCCGGTGGGGTCCTCGTTCCACCACATGTTCTGCACCACCAAGGCCGCCAGCAAAACACAGACCAGCCAGGGCCGGAGCCGCGCCGGCCGGGTCAGTTCCTGCACGAAGACGGCCACCAGGATGGCTACCAAGGGCAGCGCAGTCAGGGCGAAGCGGTTGTTCCACCAAGTGGTGGGAAGCGAGTGATCGTTATTGATGGCCGTTTGGCCCAGGAACAGGCTCAACAACGCAAAGGCGTAAGCGCTGCCGGTCACCGCCACCAGCAGGGTGCCGTTCGCGAAGCCCCGCCTGAAGACCAGCACGACGGCGCCGCACGCCGCCAGGGCGAGGACCACCACACCTGCGGTTTCGAGCAGCGACCAGTGGAAAGTAGTCAGCGTCAATCCGAGGTTGCCCTTGGTAGGCAACAAGCCGCCGTCGGTGATGTTTTTCTGCTGCGCGTAAGCGGAGTACTGCCCGAACATGAACTCCAGCGGGTTGCCGTAGACGGCCCAGTTGTACGAAAGCCACCACAGCACCGCCGCGGCGGGGACCATCACGTAACCGCCTGCCATGGTGAAGGCTTCGCGCCATTGCCCCGTGCGGCGTTTGGAGACGATCAGCACGAACAGCGTGCCGGTCATCACCAGCGCCCACCCCTCATAACGGGACAGAACGGCTGCAGCCGAGGGAATGCCTGCGAAAACTGCCAGTTCACCGGCGCTCATCCGGCGGCGGCTGGTGGCCCAGTGCGCCAGCCCGGCCATGCCGCCCACGATGCACATGATCAGCACGGGCTCGGTCAGGGCTGTGGTGTAAACGTAAAGGACGGCCGGATTGGCCAGGACCACCAGCGTGGTCGCGAGTCGACCTGCCCTGCCCAAACCGAGGCGCGCGGCAATCAGGTACAGGCCCGTGGCGGTGGCGGACAAGGCGAGGATCCCCAGCAGTCCCGCAGCCCAGCCCGTGCTGAACAACCACATGTTCAGCACGAACGGCGCCAACAGGAGGTGCGGCATGGGCAGCCATACCGTGCCGAGCTGTTCAAAGCCGGGCGCCTTGCTGTCGAAGATGCGCCGGGCGATGGTCAGGTGGCTTTGGGCGTCGGAATAGTCCAGGTTGGTGCCATGGCCGATGGTGTACAGGCACGCAATGTAGCCCACCACTGCGGCCACCACAGCCACGATCCTGGTACCGGGGACCTTGCGTCCGTCCACCGGTGCTCCCAGCCGTTCCCAGCCCCGGGTGACCAAAGATGTCAGGGACCGCAGCGCCGGCTGCCGGTGGGCAGCGCGGCGTCGCGTGGCAACGCTAGTTGCCATGGCCCGGTTCGGTCGCCTTCTGTTCGGCGTCCACGTAGGCCTGCGCTTCCTTGGCGCGGCGCCGCATCAGGATGGTCCGGGCGGCGAACGCCAGGCCCAGCACCAGCACTGCACCGCCGATCCACCAGGCGTAGGGACGGTAGTCGTCGGTGACGGCCTTCTGCGGAACCAACACGTTGCTCTCCAACAGGACCGGGGTACCCGAGGGCTGGGTGACCAGGAGGTTCCGGGACAGCGACGCCCAACCTCCGTCAACACCACTGATGTGCGAGGTCAGCGCGGCCTGCAACGCGGCAGCGGAAGCGTCACCGTCCGGTGTCCACGCCCCGAGGAGCAGCAGATCACGGCCGCCTTGTTCGAAGGCCTCCAGGACACCGAACGGCGCCGAAGTGCCCACCCCGTATTCGACGTCGTCCGGAGAGATGGTGCGGAACTCCGCCAAGCGGAGCGGTGCCGAGAGCTTGTCGGCAACATCGCCGGTGGCGCCCACCACCAGCCCGGACTCGCTGGAGCCGGCCACGGTATCCAGGCCCACCATCCGGGTATCCAGCAGCGTGGCGCCCTGCCGCTGCAGCGACGCTATCAACGTGGCCGCGTTCACGGTGTTTGCCTGGGCGTTTCCGCCGCCGAACGCCACGGGAACACTCTGTCCCAGGGCTTGCGGGAACCGTGCGAAGCCGGCCTTGATGGAACCGCCCCGGACTGCAGTCAGCGTGCTGCCCGCAGTGTCCACGGTTACCTCCATGGGCATCACACCGGCGGGTCCGGTGCAGTCCCCGCCCGCGGGAAGGGCGGCGAGCCGGATCCGGAGGCCGTTGTTCGCCTGAAGCTGCCCGGCAGATACTTCGGCATCCACCGAGAAGCTGTCACCGCCGTCGAGGTTCTTTGAACTGAGCAGGTAGTCGTTCCAGAAGACGGAAAGCTGCGCTTGGGCGTTGGCCGGGACAGCCGTGTGCGTGCCCTTGAGCTGGACCTTCACTGACTGGACCGGGCCGCCGAACTGTGACTGGGTGACTCCTACGTAGGATTCGGGCGTGCCGTAACCGGAGAGTTTCAGCGTGCTGCTGCCCAGGTCCTTGAGGCTTTGGGTCAGTCCGGGCGCTGCCGGCAAGGCGGACGTCAATCCGGTGACGGACGACGTCACGGCGAGCGCGGTCTTGTCGCTGGCCAGTGCGCGCGCGGCGGTGCGGAGCTGTTCGTCATGGCCGCTGAGGATGAGCTGCGGGAGGCCGGCGGTAGTGGACAGTTTGGTGCTGGTTTCGCCTTGGTCACCCACGACGCTGAGAACCCGGCTGCCCGCAGGCAGTCCCGCTGCCCGGGCACCAAGCCCGGCTTCCGGAACCACGCTGACGGTGGCATCCGGGTAGCGGTGCGACATCGCGGCGGCGGCCGTCATGATGGCTGCGGAGACATCCGTGCTTGGTTCCGCGGGAACGGGAAGTACGACGGCGGGTACGGAGACCGGGAAGAACCCGCCAACGGTTGTGGGAACCTCCGCGGTTCCGGAGAAGTCCACTGCCAGGTTGTTCAGGGTGGCTGTGGCGTTGGAGAGGACGCACATGGTCTGGGTTGCAGGGACGAATTGGAGCCCCACGGTCAACTGTTGATTGACGACGTCCGCGCTGCTGACTGCCTGGTCAAGGGCGATTGTGGCTGCCGCGGCGGCCTCAAGGATTACCCTGCCGTTGGCGGTTGCACGGATGGTTCCTTCCGGCTTCCCGGCCACTGCAATGGTGCCTTTGACCCGGGTTGGTTCCAGTCCTGCGGTTACTGGCACCACCAATGTTTGCTCGGTTTGGCCGGCCATGGCCGAGACGCTGGAGGATGCGTGGACCGCAGCTGCCTGGGCGGGTTCGGCGGCGGCCATCGGGGCGGCGACGGCGGTGGTGGCCAGGGTTGCGGTGCAGGCGAGCAGAATAGCCGCGGTGCGGGATAAAGCACGGGCTCTGGCAGGGTTTTGGGTCACGATGTCAGTCCTGAGTAACTAGCAGCGGATGAGGTGGGAAAGCCTTGTTAGGCCAACCTCATTGACACTGCCGGGCCGAAATCAAGACCCCTTGCTGCGTAGGCTCAAGATTTACTCAAGACCTCAAACAACGCGGGGTCACTTTTGGCCCATAAACGCCCCTGACATGGGCCTTAAGTGACCCCGCGTTGCTAGTAGCCGATGACGGCCCATCGGGTGGAGTCCAAGTGAGCATCTATGGCTTGGTGGGCCGCTTCCAGGCTTCGGGTGCGCAGGGCGTCCACGATCAACTGGTGCTCACGGAGCACATCACCGGCTCGATCCGATCCGCGGGAGACTGCTTTGACTCCGATTCTCAGCTGCTTTTGCCGCAGCGAGGCGTAGAAGTCGGTAAGGACGGGATTTCCGCCGGCCTGAACCATGAGCGTATGGAACTCGGTATCCAGCTCAATGAAGCGCGCGGGATCCTCCTTGGCTTCCCGCTGCTGGTCTATGACGCTCTGGAAGGCGTCAATCTGGCCTTCGGCCATGGTGTCCAGAGCTGAGACCGCCCACTTTTCCACTACCGCCCTTGCCTGCAGGATGGCCCGGACATCGGGGTCGGAGATTGGTGGCACAAACGCGCCCTTGTGGGGGATCCGCTTGACGAAGCCTTCCGCTTCGAGGCGCAGCAGGGCCTCCCGTACCGGCGTACGTGACGTGCCCGTGGTCTTGGCGAGGACTGCTTCGTTGAGGAACGTTTCCTCCTCCCTGGGGAGGGCAGCGATGTAGCTTTTCATCCACTGATAAGCCACTTCGGGCTGGGATTGCGCAGTGGGAGTCATCTGGATCATGGAGAGCCTTTCTCGCGAAGCCCAGTATACGAGTTGCATTCAGGAGGGTCCCGGACGTCTGGAAGAAACTTTAATCCCAACTATAGACAGGTTGTATACAACCCGTCTACAGTAGTTCACAGTGGCGGCTCAAGTGATTCCGCTCACCCCCAGGAACCCCTCAATTTCTTGGGACCCCGGCCCGCCTCGCAAGAAGCCCGGCCGCTCCCAATCGCAAAAGGATCCCCGCAAATGACCGATTTGAAGAAAGCCGAGCTAAAGCAACAAAAGCACTCCAGCTTGCCCGTGGTTGCTGCTTCGAGCCTCGCCGGTACGGCAGTGGAATGGTACGACTTCTTCCTCTACGGCACAGCCGCTGCGCTGGTATTCAACAAGCTCTTCTTCCCCACCGACGATCCCCTCGTCGGCACCATGCTGGCGCTGGGCACCTTCGCCGCCGGCTTCCTCGCCCGGCCCCTCGGCGCGATTGTCCTGGGGCACCTTGGCGACAAACACGGCCGCCGTGCCACCTTGGTGGCCAGCCTCATGCTCATGGGCGTCGCAACCACCCTCATCGCCTTCATCCCCTCCTACGCCGCCATCGGCATAGCAGCACCGTTGCTGCTCCTGTTGCTGCGGCTGATTCAAGGATTCGCGCTCGGAGGAGAATGGGGCGGCGCCGTCCTTCTTGTCTCCGAGCATAGCAACGACAGCTCCCGCCGCGCGTTCTGGTCCTCCTGGCCGAACATGGGCCCGCCCTTGGGCAACCTCATGGCAGCCGGCGTGCTGGCCATCCTCGCGGCCACCCTGCCGGAGAGCGAATTCCTGGCCTGGGGCTGGCGCATAGCATTCGGACTGTCGGCGCTGCTGGTCATCATCGGCCTCATCCTCCGCCTGTATGTACAGGAAACACCGCTGTTCAAGGAAGCGCAGCGGAAGCGCGAGAGCCTGGGCGTGTCCGAACGCAAGCTGCCCTTGGCCATCCTGTTCCGCCGGAACTGGCGCGAAATCCTCATCGCCACCGGAAGCCGCATGGGCGAGAACGCGGGCTTCTACATCTACTCGCTGTTCATCATCACTTACGTCACCCAGATCATGGGGCTGCAAAGGCAGGCTGGACTCACCGCCGTCATGATCGGGCAGGGAGTGGCCGTCGTCGCTATACCTGTCCTGGCCATCTACGCGGACCGGGTGGGCCGGAAACCCATCATGATCGGGGCTTCGATCGCCACCGTGGTGTGGGCATTCGCCTTCTTCGCCTTGCTCAACACCGGACAGATGTGGGGCATCATCGCCGCGGCGGTAGGCGGCCTGTTGATCTTCGCCGCATACAGCTCGGTGATCGGCGCCTTCTTCTCGGAACTCTTCCCCACCGATGTCCGGTACAGCGGCACCTCCGTGGCCTACAACCTGGCTTCGCTGATCGCCGGCTCACTGTCTCCCATCATCGCTCTGGCCCTCTACAGCGCCTTCGGCACCGGCTATGCGATCGGCATCTACCTGGCAGGAATGGGCCTGATCTCCATGGTCTCGGTGATGTTCGCCAAGGAAACCAAGGGCCTCAAGCTCAGTGATTTGGACGAGCCGGCAAGTGGCCCGGCCAGCACAGACAAGGAACAAGCATGAAAATCGCACTGGTCCAAGTGGCCAGCCCGGACACCGAAAGCCGCGAGGACCGTATCGACCGGGTCGAGAAGATCCTCCGGAGCATCAACGGTGCTGAGCTGATCGTCCTGCCGGAACTGTGGAGTGCAGGCTACTTCCACTTCGATGACTACGCGACCCTGGCAGAGACACTGTCCGGCCCCACCGTTTCGATGTGCTCACGGGTGGCCAAAGACTTGGGCGTGCACCTCCACCTCGGAAGCATCATCGAGGCCGGCGAGGACGGGCAGCTCAGCAATACCTCCATCCTGCTGGGCCCGGACGGCAGCGTGGTCCACACCTACCGCAAGATCCACGTTTTTGGCTACAAGTCCAAGGAGGCCAGTCTCCTGACAGCCGGGGCCGCCTTGCCCGTGGTCCAGCTTCCGTTCGGGGCCACGGCAGGAATCACGTGCTACGACCTCCGTTTCCCGGGGTTGTGGATGGAGCTCAGCACCCGCGGCGCGGAAGTCGTGATCGTCCCTGCGGCCTGGCCGGCAGCCCGGCGCGAACACTGGCGCCTCCTCACCACCGCCCGCGCCCTGGAGCACCAGATCTTCGTGATTGCCTGCAACGCCGCAGGCACCCAGGAAGGCGTGGAGCTCGGCGGTCACAGCAGGGTGGTGGATCCGGCCGGCAACGTGCTGGCCGAGGCCGACTCCGGGGAGTCCGTGCTCATGGTGGACATCGATCCGCAGCAAGTGGGGATTGTCCGCAACGAGTTCCCAGTGATCAATGACCGCTTGGCCAGCTACGAAACCTTGACCGTCTAGAGGAAACCCAATGCAAACACAGCAAACAACCCGGCCAGTCCCCCTCACCTTCAGGGTGGTGGGCCCCGAAAAAACCGCCGGAACAGACAGCACGATCACACTCTCGGACTTCCACGCAGTGGTGGCCGGCTATACGGGCCGCGATCCGAAAGCAGTGCAGCACCACATCGACGAGCTGGCGGCCATCGGGGTAGCTCCTCCACCGGAAGTTCCCATGTTCTACCGCATGGATTCGGACCTGTTCGAAACCTCAGGCGAGCATGAGACCTCGGAGAACCTGACCTCCGGCGAGATCGAACCGCTGTACATCCGCCACGACGGCAAGTTCTACCTCGGGATCGGATCGGACCACACCGACCGTGACATCGAAGCCCAGGACATCGGCGATTCCAAGCGGGCGTGCCCCAAGCCGGTCGCCGGTGAGGTCATCGCCGTCGAAAACCTGGAGGCCCTGGACCTCGACAACTGCACCGCCCGCTCGTGGGTGGACGGCACCCTGTACCAGGAAGGTTCGTTGAGCGGCCTGCGCAAGCCGGCCGACGTCGTCGAGCGGCTCCTGGCGCGGACAGACATCGGCGACGCCGACTTCATGTGCCTCGGCGGCACCTTGCCGCTGCTGAACGGAAAGTTCGTCGACGGAACTTCCTGGAAGTTGGAGCTCTCATTCCCGAATGGGACCACCATTGAACATAACTACAAAATCAAGAAAGGCTCACTCTGATGAGGACCGGAAAAGAGTACCTGAAGTCCCTGAACGACGGCCGGACAGTGATCCTCGACGGCGAGGTAGTGGGCAACGTCCTGGAACACCCGGCCTTCGCGAAGGTCGCCCGGACCATGTCCGAGCTGTTCGACATCGCAGCCGATCCCGCTAACGGCATGCAGTTCCATTCCGAAGAAATCGACGGTCCCGCCAACAGGACATTCGCCGCTCCACGTACGCAGGAAGAGCTGGTGCTGCGTCGTCAGGCCATCGAAAAGTGGGCAAAGCACACCCACGGCTGGGTGGGCCGGAGCCCCGACCACGTAGGTACGTTCTTCGCCGCGTTCGGCTCCCACCCGGCAGTGTTCGCGGATGAAACGCGGGACTTCGCCGGCAACGTGGAGCGCTACTACAAGAAAATCCTCTCCGAGAACCTTTACCTCTCCTACGCGATCATCCCGCCGCAGGTTTCCCGCGCTACCACAGCGTCGGGGTGGGAAGGCGAATACCTGCAGGTCGGCGTCGTGCGTGAAACCGAGGAGGGCATCATTGTCCGCGGTTCGCAGATGCTCGCCACGGGCGCTGCCATTGCCGACGAAGTCTTCGTCACCTGCATCAAGCCGCTCGGACCGGACGACGTTGACTTCGCGGTCAGCTTCGCCATCCCGGTGGCCACCGACGGCCTCAAGCTGTACTGCCGCCGCCCGTTCGCCCCCGCCGCCACCAGCGACTTCGACTACCCGCTGACCAGCCACTACGACGAGCCGGACGCCCTGGTGGTCTTTGACGACGTCCTCATCCCGTGGGACCGCGTATTCATCAACCGGAACATCGACACCCTGCGCCGCCAGTTCTTCGAGACCGGCGCCCATGCCCTGGGCAACTGGCAGGCGCAGATCCGCTTCTCCACCAAGCTGAAGTTCATCGCCTCCGTTGCCCGCAAGGTCACGCAGGTCAATGGCACAGACAAGATCCCGGGCGTCCAGGAGAAGCTCGGCGAGCTGGCCGCGATCGTCCAGTCCGTTGAGTCGGCAGTCCTCGCCGCCGAATACACCGCGACAACGGACGACGCCGGCATGCGCGTTCCCGGGAAAAGCGCGCTGTACGGGGCCATGGGCCTGCAATCGGAGACCTACCCTCGCGTTATTTCCATCCTGCGCGACCTCGTTGGCGGCGGCGTGTTGCAGTTGCCCTCCAGCGTCGCGGACATGACCAGCAGCGTGACCCGGCCGGACATGGAACGCTATGTCCAGTCCCCCGGCGTCACCAGCGAGGAACGCGTCAAGCTGTTCAAGCTCGCCTGGGACATCATCGGCTCCGAGTTCGCCGGACGCCACCAGCAGTATGAGATGTTCTACGCCGGCGCCCCGTTCGTGGTCCGGGGTGCGTACACCTACCGGAACTACGGCTACGACGCCTTGGTCGCCGAGCTGGACACCTTCCTTGGTTCCTACGGCATCGACGGCAGCACCGAATCGGAAGGAATCTGACCATGGCCAAGCCGGAATTCGAGTTCACGCCCACGGACTCCGTGGATTTCGCACCCTGCAACCCGCATATTGAGGGACTGTCCGAAGCAATCCTGGCCCGGGATTCGGACAACGACTCCGTCACCCGCATCCTCAAGTTCGAGCCGGGCACGGACACATCCCCCAACGGCGTCCTGACGCATGACTTCTGGGAGGAAGTGTTCATTTTCGAGGGCTCGTTCGTGGACCAGCGGCTGGGCAAGACCTTCAAGGCCGGCGACTGGGCAACCCGCCCGCCGGGCATGGAACACGGCCCGTGGGTCTCCGAAAACGGGGCCAAAATGTTCGAGGTCCGGTACTACACGGATCCGGCACAAACTGAGCGGAGCAACTGACATGAGCCTGGCACCAGCCTTCACCATCCCCGATGCCATGGGGATGCGCCGAGCCATGGGCCGCTTCCTCACAGGCGTTGCCGTGGTCACCACCCAGCACCAGGACGAGCAATACGGGATGACCATCAGTTCGCTGACGTCCATCAGCCTGGAACCTCCCATCCTGATGATCTCGCTGAACTTCGGCACCCGGACCGGTGAGGCCCTGATGGAGAGCGGCAAGTTCGCGGTATCCATCCTCGGCGCCAAACAGGAATCGGTGGCCCGGCGGTTCGCGGTACGCGGCGGCGACCGGTTCGGTGACGGAGACTTCGACATCACGGACAGCGGCCTTCCGGTGATCAAGGGCGCCCTCGCGCAGGCGGACTGCACCGTAGTACAGCAGTACGACGTCGGCGACCACCAGGTCTTCTTCGGCCAGGTCACCACGTGCCGGGACCGGGACGGCGAGGTGCTCGCGTTCAAGGCCGGACGGTTCGGGTCCTTCTCCGACTTCGGTCACGCAGAGATCCCGTGGATGTTCTGAGAAGTTAAACAGGTAGTGCCCGGCTCGTTTGAGCCGGGCACCACCTCTGCCCTCCGGCTAGGCGATGGTCAGTTCGCCCATGCGGTCCCAGCCGCTGCCTTCGAACTGGCGGCTGATGATGTGGGGCGTCTCCACGAGCGCCTTCGGCATATCCGCCATGGCTTTCTTGAAGTGTTCGCTGTTGACGTGGGCCTCAGCAGCATCGTCCTGGAATGCTTCCACCAGGACGAACTCGTTGGGGTTGTCCACGCTGCGGGACCAGTCGAACCACAGGTTGCCCGGCTCTGCACGGGTTGCCTCGGTGAAATCACCTACGAGGTCCAGCCAGCGATCGGACCAATCTGGCTTGACGTTGAACTTGACCACAATAAAGATCACGGGCTGCTGCCTTTCGTTGCATTACAGATCCGTTCCAGTCTTTCAGACTTAAAACCCGACGGCGGCCCGCACCTCAAGGTGGGGACCGCCGTCGCGCGCTGTTTTTAGCGCAGTTGTGCTACTTGGAGGTGCCTTGTGAGACGGACCCCTGCAGCTGGCGCTGGAAGATGATGTAGACAATCAGCACCGGAACCACGGTGACGGTCACCGCGGCGAACAGCGCCCCGAAGTCCACCGCGTAGCCCATCTGGCCGGCAAAGGCCGCGAGTTCCTGCGACAGGACGCGGGGCCCGGCGGCGTTGATGGACACCGGAATAAGGAACTGGTTCCACAGGCCCAGGAAGTTGAAGATGGCAACTGAGGCAAGGCCCGGCTTGGCCATCGGCAACATGACCTGGAAGAACGTCCGCCACTCCCCTGCACCGTCAAGGGCTGCTGCCTCAGTGATTTCGTGCGGCAGCGACTTGAAGAAGGAGAAGAGGAAGAACACCGTGAACGGAAGCGCGAAGCCAACGTAGACCAGAATCAGTCCGGGCAGCGTGTTCAGCAGTCCCATGTTCTTCAGGACGAAGAACAACGGAACCATGGCCAGGAAGATCGGGAACGTCAGACCCGCGAGCATCAGGTAGTAGATGGCCCGGCTGCCCGGGAAGGTGTAACGGGCAAGAACGTAGGCACACATGGCGCCAAGTACCATGACGATCACCAAGGCAACAGCCACCACCAGCACGGAGTTCAGGAACGCAGCTCCGATGCCTGCTTCACTCCACGCCTTGGTGTAGTTGTCCAGGTTCCATTGGGACGGCAAGGCGAACGGCGAGGCAAAGATCTCGCTGGACGTCTTGAACGACGACATCACCGTCCATAGCAACGGCAGGATGACGATGAGCGTCCAAATGGTCAGGGCGGTGTGCGAGACCGCTGCCACCACTTTGTCGGACGTGGATGTTGCCGGGGTCCGCGGCTGGAAGTGCAGGGACTTCATTTCCGGACTTGAAACTTTTGTTGTCATTACAGGCTCACATCCTTATCGCCGCCGGTGAGCCGGTTGACCACGAAGACCAATCCGGAGAAGATCAGCGTTGCAACGGCCAGCACAACACCCATGGCGCTGGCGAGGCCGAACTGTCCCTTGCTGAAGGCCGTGAAGAACAACTGCTGCGCCATGACCAGCGTGGAGTTGTCCGGACCACCGCCGGAGTTCAATGCGGCCATGTAAACGAAGGCATCCAAGGCCAGGATGCCCATGTAGATGTAGGCAGTCTGGATGTTGTCGCGGATCAACGGAATGGTGATGGATACAGCGGTACGGAAGCGACCCGCGCCGTCGATCCTTGCGGCTTCAAAAAGTTCAGCCGGAATGCCCTTGATGCCGGCGACGAACAGGACCATGTAGAAGCCGACGAAGCCCCAGACGATCACGAACATCGTGGCGATCATGGCAGTGTCCTTGTTGCCCAGCCAGGCAAAGTCCTTGAACTGGTCCAGGCCCAGCCCCGTGAGGAGGCCGTTCAGGAGACCGCCCGAAGGATCGTAGATCTGCCCCCACATGATGCCGATGGCAATGGCGGGAATCGTGTAAGGGAAGAATGACACAACCCGGTAGAAGCTGGAGTTCCGCAGGCCCTTGATCTGCCCCTTGCTGCTTCCGCCCACTGTCACCAGGGAAGCCAGTACCAGGCTCAGGATGATGGTAATGATCGGAAGGAAAATGACCAGGAGGATGTTGTTCCCCATGGCCTTCATGAAGATGTCGTCCGTGAAGATCTTGGCGTAGTTCTCCAGGCCAATGAAGTTCTGCGTGGGCGAGAAACCGGACCAGTCCGTCAGCGAGTAGCCAAATGCCTGGATGAACGGCCAGATCACGAACAGCAGGTAAATCGCGAGCGGCAGCCCGAGGAACACCGCGAAGAAGCTGACTTTGTCCCATGTCAGCGGCTTGCGCCGCCGCTTGACCAGTTGCTGTGGAGCTGCGGCCGGAACGACGGCGGCCAGGCCGTCGTCGTTCCGGCTCTGCTGTGTTTTCACTACGGTCACTTCACTTCGATCTTCTTGACCGAGCTGTCGTTGCGGACCTTGTCGGTGATGTTCTGGAGTGCGGAGGTCAGGGTTGCAACGTCCGACTTGCCGTCCAGGAAGGTGTTCCAGACAACGAGCTGGTCCTTGTTGGTTCCGTAGAGGTCGATGAAGTTCCAGGTGTAGACCTTTTCGCCCGCATCGCCGAGCATCTTCGTCTGGGAAACCAGAGCAGTGGAACCGAAGCCATCAGCGGGAACGGTGTCCTTGACGATGGTCGGAGCCAACTTGGTCTTGGCGAAGTTGGTGGCAGCTTCCTTGGACAGCATGATCCGGAGCATCTCCTTGCCACCGGCTGCGTTCTTGCCCTGGGAAGGCACCATGTAGGGCTCGCCGGCTGCGCTGTGGATGGCGGTGTACGGCATCTTGGGGCTGGCACTGACCGACGGCGCCGGGGCTCCCATCATGTTGAAGCCGGCCTTCGTCTGGTCCTTCATTTCGTTCTCGATCCACGAACCCGACGGGTAGAACACAGCCTCCTGGGCGTTGCTCCACTGTGCCTGGGCGGCCGTGAACTGCGTACCCGAGCCGCCCGGCTTGAAGAAGCCGGCCTTGACGATCTTGTCCAGCGCGGTGAAAACGGACTGGATGGCCGGGTGCGACCAGCAACCTTCCTTGAGGTTTTCCAGCGCCAGGCGGACCTCGTCCCCGCCTTCCTTGATGGCTGACGCGATGGCGAGTTCCTGGTAGTACGTTGCGGCTTCCTTGCCCCACACGAACAGGTACTTGCCCTTGGCTTTTGCCTGCTCACCCAGGGCATACATTTCGTCCCACGTCTTGGGAACGGTCCAGCCGTTTTCCTTGAGCAGGGAGTCTGAATACCAGACGGCGTAGACGGTCAGCACGTAGTTCAGGGCGGCAAGCTTGCCATCGAAAGTGCCCGGAGCAAGGACGCCCGTGTACAGAGTGTCCTTGATGACCTTGCCCTCGAGGTTCTTGGCCTCCACCACGGGGGTGAGGTCCTCAAGCTGGGCCAGGATGGTGCTGAATCCGATTGCCTTGGCGCCGGAGTTGTCGATCAGGTCCGGCGGGTTGCCACCGACGAAGCGGGGCTGCAGTTCCTGGGCGATGTCCGTGGAAGGGGCGATCTTTGCGGTGGAGCCCTCGTGCGTCTTTTCAAAGATCTTGCCGGCGAAGTCCACGTAATCAATACCGTAGCCGCCCTTGAAGATCACGGCGTCGAGGGTGGCCTTGTCTGCCATTCCGAACGGGTTGGTATCGGAGACGGTGCCGGTGGGGCCGGTGGATGTGCTGCCTCCACCGGCAGCGCAGGATGCAATGGTTCCCCCCATGGGCACGAGTACGGCTGCTGCGAGTGCTCCGCGCAGGAATCCACGGCGACCGACGGACTGGTGCTGAATGGTCATTTCAATACCCCTTTTGTGACTCGTAAGGCCGACTCCGGCGTCTGGCGCCGTCCAGTCGGACAGTCTGGGCTGACGCTCTGGCAGCACCAACCTTCGTGTGACATACTTCACCACGAATGATCGAAAATCAATATTTCTCCGCAGTTTCGATCAACATTTGTCAAAGCGTGATCTTTTCACGGCCCCTCCGCGAGGGTCTTTCCGCAGCCCGTCAGGGACCGGCGATCCACACCTCCAGGATGCTCAGTTCCCCGTAGTTCCGGCCAATTCCCGTCCATCCGGGACTCAGGGACGGGGTCTGTGAGGCAGTTTTTACTGCACAGAAACACTCCGGGGCCAATGCGCAAAGCAATCATCCGCCGCGTGGTTCGATCATCCAGTGCAGCAGGGGCATATCCGTAGGCTCTTCGCATCGGTTCACCGGCTCAGCGCGCTCGTGGGACGTTCCACAGACGGGCCTGTATTTTCCGATCCAGCATCAAACCGCTCCTGACCAGCCCATGAGCTGGGCTCCCCTGGTATGCACTATCAATCTAGTCCGATGTCAGCGCCATGGGGAGGGGTGTCTCAGTCGCCCTGCGGGCGCGCCAGCCGGGCCCAGCCGAGTTGCTCCTGTTGCTTGCGGCTCAGCGTGGCTACCACCAGGTCGTAGGAGTC
Source organism: Paenarthrobacter histidinolovorans (assembly GCF_014647595.1). Lineage (GTDB taxonomy): Bacteria > Actinomycetota > Actinomycetes > Actinomycetales > Micrococcaceae > Arthrobacter > Arthrobacter histidinolovorans. The sequence continues at coordinate 287,343 of NZ_BMPM01000006.1, forward strand.
CTCCACCATGTCCCGGACCATTCCATCAGGCAGCGCGCCATCCAGCCGGACACCGTTCCAGTGGGTCTTGTTCATGTGCCAGGCCCCCGTGATTTCCGGATGCGCGGCCCTGAGCTGTTCGGCCAGCGCAGGCTCGCACTTCAGGCTCACGGACCAGTCGTCCGGATCCATGGAGGACAACGCGAACATCTTGGCTTCGTGCCGGGCACCACCGGCGACGGCGGCACGAACCTTGAAGACCGACGTCTCGGGCCCGAACGGGAAGTCTTCAAAGGCGCCCGGAAAGCCAAGGCAGATCTCACGGAGCTGGGAAACATCCATGGAGCGAGCCTACCGGCCCCTCAGCGCCACAGGTACGGCTACGCCACGCCCAGGAAGTCCTCCAGCAGGACCACTTCCAGCCCCGCTGCAAGCTGTGCTGCCCGGAAAGCACCCAGGTCGGCGGCGAACTCCGCCCTGAAATGCATCAGCACGATGTCACCCGGGCGCAGAGAGTTGCCCACCTGGTAGTCCATCTTTCCGGCGTTGGCCTTGGCTTCCCAGGTAACGATCGCCTTCATTCCGGCGTCAGCAACAGCCTGGCGCATCACGTTGGAATAGGCGCCACCGGGCGGGCGGAAGAGAGTAGGCCGGCGGCCGTAATGCTGGAGCGCATACTCCTGCATCCCCACCATGTCATTCACCTGCTGCTGGTATCCCCATTGGCGCACCATGTTGATGTTGTGCGTCACGGTGTGGTTTTCCACCAGGCTGCCCTGGGCTTTGAAGGCGTTGAAGAACGCCGGGTTGTCGGCGATTGTGTCCCGGGTGAGGAACAGGGACGCCGGGTAATCGTATTCGGCCATGAGTTTGACCGATTCCGGGGTTTTGATGTTGCCGTCGTCGATGGTCAGGAAAACGATCGGGTGCTTGGTGGGGATCTTGGTGATGACCGGAGCGAGGCCGCCCACGATCGGCGGCAGCTGGAAGTCCGGAATGAAGGTGCGGCGAAGCCGCTTGGTTGCTGTGGGGGTCGGCGTCGGTGTTGCCGAGGCGGCGGCTTCCGGGGCTGCCGTGTCCGTTGGCGACGGCGTCGGACTTTCTGCCCCTTCAGCGGCAGTGCAGGCAGTTAAGCCGGCCACCATGGAGGCGCCTAAGAGGCTGAGGGCGGCCCTTCTGCTGGGTATGGAAAATGGCATTGCAAAATGGTCGCCAGACATGGCCGTCCCCCGGGGCTGAAGAGATGAGTCAGCAGCAATCTAACAGAAGAAAGTGGCCGTGAATCACAAGCCGTAATGCCAGCCTTCACGGGCCGGACATGAATTCACCACGACGTCCAGGCCAGCGTCATGCGCGCGTTGAGTGGCGTCGTCGTCAAACACTCCAAGCTGGAGCCAGACCGCCTTGGCACCCACCGCGATCGCCTGGTCAATGACCGCCCCAACGCGCTCGGAATTGACGAAGCAATCCACGACGTCGATGGGGTGCTTGTCGAGAGGAATGTCCCCCAGGCTTTTGTAGCCCTTTTCGCCGTGCACGTCCTCGCCCTTGAGGTTGACGGGAATGATCTCCATGCCCATTTTGTCCCGAACGTAAAGCGAGACGTCATAGGCTGAGCGCCATTCGTTGTTGCTGAGGCCGACGATGGCCCACGTACCTTTGGTCCGCATCAACCGCTCGACGACGGCGGGATCGTTGACGTGCATCATGATCCAAGCCTACTGCTGTCCCTGCACGGGCAATCACGGCCGAGGCTGGCCCGGATCCTGCCGTTCCACCTGTTTCCTCCACTGCTTCAGCTTTTCTTCAGCGGCTTTGAGCTGCGCCAGAGCCTGCTTTTCAGAAAGTGCGGAGAGGGCGTTGCCAGGCCGGCTGCCTGGGCCGGACGGAGCGGGTTGCAGCAAGGGCGCCGGGGTGGTGGGCGCAGCAGGGATCGCTCCGGGGGCAGCTTTGGCAGGTAGGGTGGCCGGCGGGTTGGTGGCGGCAGGAACGACGCCGGAGGCGGCCGCGGGCGCGGTTCGCGCCGGTGCCTGTTGTGCCGGTTGAGGCGACGCTGCAGGCACCTGTTGCGCGGGTACGGGGACCACCGCAACCGGGACGGACGGAACCGTCTGGAAAGGCTGCGGGATCGCTGCGGGATCAACCGACGGAGCGGGCACAGTGCTGACCTTGGGGGCGTCTGGAACGGGCAGGACTGGCGCTGCAGCAGCCCTGTGCGGAGCGAAGCTGTCCAGGAGACCCTCAAAGGATGGGCTTCGCGTAAAGCCTGAACTCGAGGCTGCAACGCCGCTGGCGCCAAGTCCCATCGCTGCCACCACGGCGACACTCACTACTGCGGTCCGGTGCTTGTGCCTCCAACGCCGCTTGGAAACCTCGTCATGTGGTCCCGCCAGCATGGCAGCGAGCTCCGGGCCGGGCGCAGGGGCGGCTGCGTCTGCGAGATGCCCCATGGCCAGAAGGGTGTGCCGAACATCGGATGCGTCGGAGAGTCCGGCGTCGAGAAGCAACTCGTCTACGACCCGCTCGCGGTCCAAATCCTTGAATGTCATGGCGACACGTATTCCTTTACTGCCGAATGCTCACGGAGTGCGATCAGTGCCCGCCGCTGCAGCTGCTTCACTGCACCGGCGGTTTTCCCCATGATTCCGGCAACCTGCTCCACCGTGAGACCTGCGACGATGCGGAGCGTCAAGACCTCCCGCTGATCTTCGCCGAGATGTTCCAGCAGCGCCATCACCTCGTAGGGGGCCAGCCGGAGCATGGCCTCGGTCTCTGCTGAGCTCGATTCGCGCGCATCCCGCTCGGGCTCAAACTCATGCTGGTCCGGTGCCCGGCTTTCTTTTCTGTGCTCATCCACCATCCGGGCGTGGGCTACCGAGAAGATAAAGGTCCGCAGGCCGTTCACGCCTCCGTCGATCTCGTCCAGGCGTGGAAGGACAGCCAGGAAGACATCCTGTGTGGTGGCTTCCGGGTCCGGGACTCCCTTGGCCGTCAAGTACCCGAGAACCTGGCCCGCATAGGCTTGGTAAACGGCGCTGAACAGTTCCGCGTTATTGCCTTGGAGTGCGCGAAGCGCTTCGTCGGTCAATGCGTCGGTCACAGAATTCGGACTTTCGATCGGCGGCTGGTCCAGGCTGGGAGCCTGATCATCCGTCTTTAACAACGGACGACCCCACCAAGAGTAACTGCTATGCCGGGCCTGCCAAAGGACGAACCCTCGACCGGCAGGAACTCCCGGACATGGAAGAGCCGGGCTGGAAGATGATGGGGGACAAATTCCAACCCGGCCCTTTCACAGACGTAATCGTTGGAGTACGGCAAAGGGTTACGCAGGAGTACAAACTTTTTTTGGAAGGCTTTTCCGGTGCCGTTCAGCGGCGGCCCGGCTGGCTGGACCAGGCTCTACTGCCCGTGGATCAACCACTGCGCCGTGCGGATAATTGCCTGGTCACCGGGCACCGTTCGAAGGCCCGCAATATCTGAACGCGTGACGGCCGCGCCCTCGAACAAGCTCACAACAGCGGCGGCCACTGCGTTGACTTCCTGCTCCGGGAGCTCCGGCCTGCTTCTGCGGACCAGGCCCTGCACGTGGGCGGCGTATTGGAAGTAGAAGCTCCTCAAGGCCTCGGCTGCCGTGTCATCCGAGGCAGCCAAGGCCCAGATTTCCAGGTGCATCCTGACGTCGGCCATGTCCGAGTGTTCCTGGAGCAATGCGTTGAGGAGCCGCTGTGAATCATCCATGCCGAGCCCGCCCTGGGCCTCCGGGGCGAGGTCCACGCCGGTAACGTCGTTGAGTCTCTGGAGTGAGCGCTCCAGTGCTCGCTCCAGGACAGCGCGAATGAGGTCTGCCCTGGTGGGAAAGTAGTGCTGCAAGTGTCCAACACGAACCCCGGCGGCAGCTGCGAAGTCCCGCATGGCAGCGTTGGCATTGCCTTTGGTGACCAGTACTTCTTCAGCAGCATCCAGGAGGGCCGCCTTCCGCAGGGCGCCCTTGCTTTCGGTCATGACCTCAATATTGTCACACCGTATGACTGGAGTTTGGCGAGCTGTTCCGCTGGATCAGGCGCTGATTCGGGAAAGGAAACGCCGGGCTGGGCGTCACCGCTGAGCACCGTGTGAAGTCCCAGGAGTCCACCTGCCGCCGTAAGGTGCGCTTGGCCCAGCGGATCGGTGATGGTGGCCGTTTTGGTGCCGGCTGCACCTCTGACCTCCACCCGGATATGCGCCGTCCCGCCCGACCCGGGCGAGTAGAGAAGCGACCGTCGCAGCGGAGCCCATTTCTCTCCACTTCCCCAGCGGAACAGCCCCACCGCACGCGCGGCGAGCAACGCCGTCGTCGACGTATTGGAACTGAACCCGATTCTCGTGGCCACTGAACCGGCGCCCAAGGTGAGCGGCAGCGTGAACTGCTCGGGGGTGTCAAGCCGTGCGACTTTGGTGCGGTGCCCGGCAATATCCACCCAGCGGGTGTCAGTTAAGGGACGTACGACGGCGGCCTTGCCGCCTTTCCGCGCCTCGAACTCCAGTCCCAGCCGGTCCATGAAGTCCACCGAGTCAGCTCCGGCTTGGTCATTGGTGTCATAGCGGATGGAAATGTCCACCTCGGCCGCTTCGCCCACTTCCTGGGCGAGGGCTGCCGCCACTGTGCTGGTGACGCCACCCATCCACCCCGAGCTGAGCAGCACAGGCGCAGTCGGCCGCAACAGAGTCGCAAGGGTGATGGCCCGGGTGACCCGGCTGGTCCAGCGGGTGACATCAACGTACGGAATCCCGGCGCTTGCAGCTGCTCGAAGCACCCTGTCATCGGCGTCATTGACTGTACTGATCACTGCCCGGACGCCCGCTTCGAAGGGCTCGGGCTGGTTGAGATCCCATGCGCGGACGGCCACTCTGTCGCTGGCCAGATGGCTCCCGCGGTCGGGATTCCTTCCGGTGAGGAGGAGGGGCCATTCTTTGGCCGCGTGCTGTGTGAGCGCTGCGCCGACCGTTCCGTAACCGCCAACAATCAGCACAGGACCTGAGGTATCGAGCTTGAGATGATCTATCATGAATCTGATTTTAGGTCATATGACCTAAAATTGGGAAACTGTCCTCCTGGTGGTGGCGCACAGGAGCACCCGTGTCTAGGCTGCTGTTATCTACCCCGAGCACCATTCATCAGAACGCAGAGGAGAGATCATGACATTGCCCCCAACCCACGAGCCCGAGCCGTTCCCTCCGGATCCCGGCCCCGTACCGCCGCCACCGGACCCCACCACGCCGTTTCCGCCGAGCCCCATTCCGGACCCCAACCCGACGCCAGGCCCAACGCCGGTCCCTGACCCCGGCCCGGTTCCTCCCACCCCAAATCCGGACCCGACTTACTGACTGGCCGACGGCCCCCGCAGCTCCCGCTACCCGAGCGCCCTTTTGATGAGCCCAACAATCGCGGCTTCCACGTCCGGCGTGATCTCCGTCAGGGCAAACGACGTAGGCCACATTGCCCCGTCGTCGAGCTTGGCGTTCTCTTCAAAGCCGAGCGTCGCGTACCGGGACTTGAATTTGTCTGCGCTCTTGAAGAAGACGATGTTCTTCCCGTCCTTGGCGTAGGCAGGCATTCCATACCAGGTCTTCGGGCTGAGTCCGGGGGCATGCTCTTTGACGATGGCGTGCAGGCGTTCCGCCATGGCCTTGTCTGCAGGGGGCATCTCAGCGATTTTGGCCAATACATCGGCCTCGCCGTCAGCTGCGCCCGCTTTTTTGCGCGGAGACTTTTTGAGCTCCTGCGCCCGCTCCTTCATGGCGGCGCGCTCATCCTCCGAGAACCCCTCGTAAGACTTGCTCTTGCCCGCGGTTGTGGTTCCAGCCATGTGCCCATCTCTCCTCAATTGGATCTTTTCGGATACCCCAACGCTACGGCGCAGCAGGCACGTGGGCTTCTCCAAAACTGCTCAGTTCGCCCCGCCGTTTGTGCTGCGGTTTTCTTGAGGTTTTCCTGAGGAAGTGTTGTGGGTTTGCAGGGTTGGTTCTTGATCCGGGCCCGGCAAAGTCGTTCTTGTCAGCCATACAGGCTGAGGAAACGGCCGGCCGGTCTCACGGTGGCCACACGAAAGGACACTGATCCCCATGGCCATCAGCCTCAAAACCACCTCCGGCAAAATCCTCGCCTCCGTCGCACTGGTCGGCACCGCAG
>NZ_BMPM01000007.1 GCF_014647595.1 Paenarthrobacter histidinolovorans
CGGCTTCGGCGACGGCTGCTGACTCCGCGACTGCGGCTGATTCGGCTTCGGCGACGGCTGCTGACTCCGCGACTGCGGCTGATTCGGCTTCGGCGACGGCTGCTGACTCCGCGACTGCGGCTGATTCCGCTTCGGCGACGGCTGCTGACTCCGCGACTGCTGCTGATTCGGCTTCGGCGACTGCTACTGATGCTGCTACGGCTGCTGATTCCGCTTCGGCGACGGCTGCTGACTCCGCAACTGCTGCTGATTCCGCAACTGCTGCTGATTCGGCTTCGGCGACGGCTGCTGACTCCGCGACTGCGGCTGATTCCGCTTCGGCGACTGCTGCTGACTCCGCAACTGCTGCTGATTCGGCTTCCGCGACTGCTGCTGATTCTGCTTCGGCGACTGCTACTGATGCTGCTACGGCTGCTGATTCCGCGACGGCGACTGCTACTGATGCTGCTTCGGCTGCTGACTCCGCTTCGGCGACTGCTGCTGACTCCGCTTCGGCGACTGCTGCTGATTCGGCTTCGGCGACTGCTGCTGATGCTGCTTCGGCTGCTGACTCCGCTTCGGCGACTGCTGCTGATTCGGCTTCGGCGACGGCAGCTGATGCTGCTTCGGCGACGGCTGCTGATTCGGCTTCGGCGACTGCTGCTGATGCTGCTTCGGCGACGGCTGCTGATTCGGCTTCCGCGACCGCTGCTGACGCTGCTTCGGCTGCTGATTCGGCTTCCGCGACCGCTGCTGACGCTGCTTCGGCTGCAGATTCGGCTTCCGCGACCGCTGCTGACGCTGCTTCGGCTGCTGATTCGGCTTCCGCGACCGCTGCTGACGCTGCTTCGGCTGCAGATTCGGCTTCCGCGACCGCTGCTGACGCTGCTTCGGCTGCAGATTCGGCTTCCGCGACCGCTGCTGACGCTGCTTCGGCTGCTGACTCCGCTTCGGCGACTGCTGCTGATGCTGCTTCGGCGACGGCTGCTAACGCCGCGTCGGCTACCGCCGGTACCGAAGGCTCCAACCTGGCCACCACAGGTGCCACGAACGTTCTGTTGTTCGGTGGCATAGCTGCTCTGCTGTTGACGGCCGGTCTCGGCTCGTTGGTTGTTGCCCGCAAGAAGCGCACCTCGTAGTAGGCGGTTCACGTAAATGGGGTCGATGCTTTCGCTTCGAAAGCATCGACCCCATTTGTGAAGTTAGAATCCAACCCTGAAAGGTTTCCAATGGCACTGGCCGAGCTTAGGCCCAGGCATCGTCCTGTCTGGATCAGAATTGTGGCCGCCGTATGCGTGCTGCTCACCGCATGGCACATATTTGCAACATTCCTATGGGTAGCACCCGCCAGCGGACTGCGAGACCTGGTTCCGGGAAAGACGCTATCGAATTACATGCTTCCCGTCTTTGGCCAAAGCTGGAGCGTTTTCGCACCGGATCCAATCAATGGCAACGTGACGATAAAGGTCAGGGCAATCTTGGGCGGTGACGAGAAGAAGCCGACAGATTGGGTCAATGCAACAGAGGCCGAGTTAGACATGACCCATCACAATCTATTCCCGCCGCGAGCCACTATGTTGGGCCTCCAGCAGGCCACCGAGTACAAGCAGTCCTTCGATAAGCTCACTGCGGCGCAAAAGAAGACGGTGGCCGCCGGATACTACAAGGGCGAAAATTGGCAAGACCGGCTGGAGAAAGCCATCACGGCAGGCGTAGCCACCGGCGCGACTAAAGCCGCATCGGAGAAGAACACCAAGACGTTTCTTGCCCAGGAACGGCGGACCGCGGCGTATGCCACCCAAGTCGCCAAAGCTGTCTGGGGAAGCTCAGTGACAGCTGTTCAATTCCAAGTCAGCCGACAGAACGTGACGCCATTCGCAGATCGAGACCGGCCTGACGCCAAGCCTCCGGCCGTCACGGTGCTGGACTCTGGATGGCGTGGCACACTCGTGTTTCCGGGGCAGAACGAATCGCTCTTCAGCGAGGTCTTCTCAAATCTCAAGGGAGTCAAGTGAACCCCATGAAGGTCCTAAGGTCCACCGCAGCAACAATTGGACGGATTTGGAGAAATTTCTGGTCGGAGGGGCCGCGCTACCTGCTGCTGGTGCTACGCAACGTTCTGGTGACACTGGACGGATGGCTGATGGACTCCAAGAAGGCCACATACGGCCTTGCTGTCACGCGAATGCTTCTAGCCATCACGGCGCTGGGTTTGTTGGCGACAAATTTCAGCACCCGCTTTTACACTTTTGGTTCGGCAAGCGCTTGGACCGGGGAGCTCGAATCGCCGCGGAGCCCATTCCCTGGAATATGGCTCTTTTCGGCCTTTCATGAGTTGATTCAATATGACGTACTCTTCACACTCCTCTATCTTTTTGTAGGCGTGCTGGCGATTGCCCTGCTGCTGGGATACCGCACCAGAATAGTGCTCCCTGCCTTCTGGGTTTTGTGGGTCAGCTTGATTGAGCTGCAGGATATGGTGTCCGATCAGGGTGACAACATATTTCGAATTGCCCTGCTCGGCTTAGTGTTCGCTGACTCATCCATGCGCTGGTCTCTGGATGCCAGACGACGTGCTCGCGCTGCGGCAAGCGCGTCTGCAATCAGCAGACTGTGGCAAGGAGCGCCCGTACTCCCACAGGCGCTAACAAACCTGTCGCACAATTTGGTAGTAGTGATACTGACCTGTCAGGTTGCGTTCGTCTATGTCGCAGGAGCACTTTTCAAGGCCGGGGGCACTGTCTGGCAAAACGGAACAGCCGTCTACTACCCACTTCATGTCGCTCGATTTGCGCCTTGGCCGGAGCTCAGCGAGCTGGTGTCGGCGTGGGCGCCTGCAGTGGCCATCGCTTCAATCGGCTCGATCCTGATCCAACTCCTTTTCCCAGGAGCCTTACTGTTCCGGTGGACCAGAATTCCGGTCCTCTTCGCGATGGTGGGATTCCATTTTGGCATCGCTGTCCTCATGGGTCTTCCGTGGTTCTCGTTGGCAATGGTGGCCATTGATTCAATATTTGTCAGGGATGTCACCTGGCAAAGGATTGCGAACTGGGTTAGGGGTGCGGGGCGTGTCCGCCGCCAATCGCGTCCTCGCCGAAGCGCCCCGGATGACTCGGACAACGGCGTCATTGACGCCCGGGGGGGCTACGGATGGTGACCTGGCCGAAGCCGACATGCAAGGGGTCCCGATGACCGCTGGCTCCAAAGCCTGGGTGCCGAACGTCAACCAACTGCCGTAAGTCCGGCACTGCTCGTGCTTGGGATGTAGCCCGACGTCGGAGGCCGCTTCGGTTCATCTCGCTGGAAACTGCGTTTTGGTGAATGAATCGCGGCGGCCAGATTCGGCTGGCCTAAGCATCCGCCTTCAACAGCCGCTGCATCTGCTCACCGGCGTCACTCCCGGGCGCCGGCGTATAAACCACAATGTGCAGGTCGGGACGGTCAGACGGCGATACCTGGTGGTGCTCCAGCTGCAGCACTCCCACTGCCGGATGGTGGAACAGGCGCTCGCGGGACTCAAAGCCAAGGATGTCGTAGCGGTCCCAGCTTTCCTGGAATTCCGGGCTGGCTTCCTTGAGCCGTTCCACCTGGTACGCGACATCCGGATCACCCAACCGCTGACCCGTCTCCGCCCGGAACTCGGCGAGGAACCTCTTGCTGGTGACGTCCCAGTCCGGGAGCAGGTCACGGACGTAGGGGTCGGTGAAGACGAGCCACAAAAGGTTCCTGTCGGCGGCGTCGAAAGTTCCAATGTTCGGGTACAGCGCCTCATAGGCGCGGTTCCACCCGGCAACGCCCCAGTCCGGTGAGAGTGCATAGGCAGGATTGGGATCCAGGGCCTCCAGCAGTCGCTGGACGTGCGCGGGCGCATCGGCGGCAACCGGGCCCTTGGGAATCGCAGAAGAATAACCACCCAGGGAGAGCACGTAGCCGAGCCCGGTGTCCGAAAGGTGCAGGGCCCGGGCGATGGACTCCAGGACCTGCCGTGAGGGACTGATGTCACGGCCTTGTTCGAGCCAGGTGTACCAAGTGACGCTGACGCCGGAGAGGAAGGCGATCTCCTCCCGGCGCAATCCGCGCTCGCGGGACCGCCCCACCGGGGGAAGCCCGTAGTCGGAGCGCAGGGCCTGGGTGCGGCGGGTCCTGAGATAAAGTCCCAGTTCCTTGCGCCTCTCATCTTTCACTCTGACAACACTATTACTCTGGTACTTTCACTACTAGTAGCAGCACCGTCTTCCAGAGGTAACAAAACCCCAGCAGGATGGTACTCATGCCTGCACTTCGCTCTAAAACAGTCACCCACGGCCGCAACATGGCCGGCGCCCGCGCACTGCTGCGCGCCTCCGGCGTCGCCAACGAAGACATCGGCAAGCCGATCATCGCCGTGGCCAACTCCTTCACCGAATTCGTTCCCGGCCACACCCACCTTGCCCCTGTGGGGCGGATTGTCTCCGACGCAATCCTCGCGGCCGGTGCAGTGCCGCGCGAATTCAACACCATCGCCGTGGACGACGGCATCGCCATGGGGCACTCCGGCATGCTCTACTCCCTGCCCTCGCGCGACCTGATCGCCGACTCCGTTGAGTACATGGTCAACGCACACTGCGCCGACGCCCTCGTCTGCATTTCCAACTGCGACAAGATCACTCCGGGCATGCTCATGGCCGCGCTGCGCCTGAACATTCCCGTGGTGTTCGTTTCCGGTGGGCCCATGGAAGCCGGCCGCGTCACCCTGACCGACGGTTCCGTGCGCTCCCTGGACCTGGTGAACGCGATTGCCGATGCCGTGGACGAATCCATTTCCGATGCCGACATCAACCTCATCGAAGAGAACGCTTGCCCCACCTGCGGTTCCTGTTCCGGCATGTTTACAGCCAACTCCATGAACTGCCTGGCCGAGGCCATCGGCCTCGCCCTGCCGGGCAACGGTTCGGTCCTCGCCACGCACACCGCCCGCAAGGCGCTGTATGAGAAGGCCGGCGCTACCGTCGTCGAGCTTGTGAAGCGGTACTACGAGGGCGACGACGACTCCGTGCTGCCGCGCTCCATCGCCACCGCCGAGGCCTTTGACAACGCCATGGCCCTGGACATCTCCATGGGCGGGTCCACGAACACCATCCTGCACCTGCTGGCTGCAGCCCAGGAGGCGGGCGTGGAGTACGGACTTGCGGAGATGGACGCCAAGTCCCGCCAGGTGCCCTGCCTGGCCAAGGTGGCTCCGAACGTCGCCAAGGACAAGACGTACTACATGGAGGACGTCCACCGCGCAGGTGGTATCCCCGCGCTGCTGGGCGAGCTGAACCGCGGCGGCCTCCTGCACAAGAACGTCCACTCCGTTCACTCCTCCGACCTCGACGGCTGGCTGGACGACTGGGACATCCGCGGCGGCAAAGCCACGGAGGAAGCGCAGGCACTGTGGCACGCGGCTCCCGGTGGTGTCCGCTCGTCTACGGCGTTCTCGCAATCGAACGTGTGGACCTCCCTGGACACTGATGCGGAAGGTGGCTGCATCCGTTCCGTGGAGCACGCCTATTCCAAGGACGGCGGCCTGGCCGTGCTGCGCGGAAACGTGGCGGTGGACGGCGCTGTGGTGAAGACCGCAGGCGTGGACGAGTCAATCTGGACCTTCGAAGGCCCGGCAGTTGTGTGCGAGTCGCAGGACGAAGCCGTGGAAATGATCCTGAACAAGACCATCAAGGAAGGCGACGTGGTGGTCATCCGCTACGAAGGCCCCCGCGGTGGCCCCGGCATGCAGGAAATGCTCTACCCGACGTCATTCCTCAAGGGCCGCGGTTTGGGCAAGAAGTGCGCCCTCATCACGGACGGTCGCTTCTCAGGTGGCACGTCCGGGCTGTCGATCGGGCATATCTCCCCGGAGGCTGCTTCCGGTGGCGCCATCGCCCTGGTGGAGAACGGCGACATCATCAGCATCGACATTACCCAGCGCTCGCTCCAGCTCCAGGTTTCCGACGAGATCCTCGCAGAACGCCGCGAGAAGCTCGAAGTCAACGGCGGGTACAAGCCCAAGAACCGTGACCGCCAGGTGTCACCGGCTCTCCGCGCCTACGCGGCCATGGCGCTCTCCGCCGACAAGGGCGCCGTCCGGGACGTCTCGCTGGTGGAAAACCTGTAAGGCTCCGTTTAGCGCCCAGCCGTCTGCCGCCGTCGTGCTTCTTTCAACGCACGACGGCGGCCGGCGGCTTTCGCTGTTAACAGCGGTTGCTGGGTTTATCCACATACGAAGATTGGCGTGGTTACTGTGGGTTGGGGCCGTGACAGGGTTGGTTTATGGGTATCAGCGGGCTGGCGGAGGAGAGGGTGGATCCCTCATCGCACCATGCGGTGGACTACCTCGAAGACGGCGCCGACGCCCTTGATTGCGTGCGGACCTCGATTCTTGGGCAAGCCTCGATGTTCGATTTCAGTGAAGCGAGCGCTTTCGCCGGCAGGGTGGAGGATATTGCCCGGATCGTGGAGTACCTTCAAATCGTCGCAGCCCACGCCGTGGAGCGAACCCGCAATGAAGCCGGTAAAGCACTCGGTTCGTCTTCGACGCGCGTCGCATGGCGCACAGGCTGGACCGAAAAAACAGACCCGGCATCAGGGAAACAGGCAGACCCGGCCAAAGAGGCCGGAAGTGCCGCTGTGCTTGATGACGGGTACCGGAACGCCGCGGACTTCCTCCGTTCGCGGCTGAGGATCACAGCCAAGGAAGCCCGACGCCGGCTGGCCCTCGCGGGCACCGTCCTGCCCGGTATCGGCATTGCCGGCGAGCCAATCCCACCGCAGCGCGAACAGCTCGCCTCCGCTGTGGCGGACGCATTGATATCCACCGGCTCGGCCACCCTGATCAGCACTGCACTGGACCGCGTTCAGCTTCTTACCGATGAGGACACCATCACCAGGATGGAGAAGGCCCTCACCGCCACAGCCATTCGGTCCGACCCCGACTTTGTCTCCACGACGGCACGCCACTGGGCGGACCTCATCGACCAGGACGGCCCCGAACCCACGGAAGAAGTGCTTCGCCACCTCCAAGGTGCGTTCATTCGTAAGCCCCGGCATGGGCTCCATCATCTCGAAATCTTCGCAACGGCCGAACAATTCGAAACCCTCACCACCGTGATGAACGCGGCCACCAACCCCCGGCTCGTCGACGGCGACGCGCGAAACAATGGACGTCCAAGCGGCTCGGGGGAGGCAGCCCTCGACGGCAAGATCACCGACACCCTCGGCAGGACGCCTACCATCGTGACCCAGCGGGTTCCGGAACTGGAACGGCGCTCCCGTGCCCAGAGACTCCTCGACGGTCTGGTCGGCGGCTGCGCGTTGGCCCTCAGAACTGCTCAGCTACCAGCCAACGGAGGCTTGAAGCCTCAAGTCATGGTCACTATTGACCATCGGGATCTGTTCGACCAGCTTCAGAACCAAGCTGCCCAAAACCAAACCGCCAATCCTGTTGGCACGGTCAACGCCGGCCCGGGCACGAAGTCCACAAACGACGGTGCCAAGGGCATTGGCGGTTCCCGAACCAGGCTCAGCAGCGCGGTATCAACTTTCCAAGGGCCCATCCACCCGAACGTCATCCGGAAAATTGCCTGCGACGCCGACATCCTCCCGGTCCTGCTCGGCACCGAAGGCCAGGTCCTCGGAATTGGCCGCACCAGCCGGATCTTCCCGCCTCACATCCGCAAGGCGCTCAACGCCCGAGACCAAGGATGTGCTTTCCCGGACTGCACCATGCCGGCGCCTTGGTGCGAAGCCCACCACATCACCTACTGGTCGCAAGGTGGCCCCACCAACACCGACAACGGCGTGCTCCTGTGCTCACACCATCACCACGTCATCCACAAGGAACAGTGGAAGATTGCCAGCAGGAACGGCGTCCCGTGGTTCACCCCGCCACCGCACATCGATCCCGGCCAAACAGCGCGACGCAACCATCACCACACACCGCTGCGGACGTAGACCGCTTGCCTTCACGGGTATGGCGTGGGGCGTCAAAGCGCGGAGCGATAGAGTTCGGCCAGTAGATCAATCACAGCCTGGCGATCCCGGGGCGGGTCCTTCTTCAGCCACGCCACGTACACCGGAACCACGGGGGCGTCACGCACCGGCCGGTAGGCGACTCCCCGGCGTCGGTACTGATGTGCGGTGGAGGCTGCGGTGATGCCACGGGCGGACCCGCTGCCGATTACGGTCAGCCAATCGTCAATGTCGTGGATAGGGACCACTTGCGGCGGCTTACCCTGCTCCGGCCACAGGTCCAGTGTGGTGCTACCCGTGCGCAGGTCCATCGCTACGGGCAACGTGGCGATCTGAGCCAAAGTCACCGATCTCCGTGAGGCCAGAGGATCGACAGTGGACATGGCACAGTAGCGCTTCTCCTCACCGACGCCGATATGCTCGATGGCGGTGGACTGCGGGAGGCGTCGAAGGATCGCGTAATCGGTGGTTCCGTCCAGCAGGCCGCCGCTGGGTGTGTTGGAACGGGTGAGTTGCAGTTCGGTGTGCGGGAAGCGCAATTTCCAGCGGTGTTGGAATTCGGTTGTGTGCTCACCTAAAGCCGACCACGCGTAGCCTATGCGGACCTGCCCTGTGCCGGCGCGGACATCCTGTTCGAGTTCGGCAAGGAGCGCGATGATTCTGCGGGCCTTGCCCAGGGCGCGTTCACCGGCGGCTGTCAGCGCAACGCTGCGGGTGGTCCGCCACACGAGACGTGTCCCCAATGCATCTTCGAGGGCTGCGATGTTTCGTGACACGGCGGTCTGGGACATTCGAAGCGCGATGCCGGCGTCGGTAAACGTGCCTTGCTCCACTATCGCGATCAGACAGCGCAATTGGCGCAGTTCCACGTCCATGCCCCTCATCATATTCATGCATGCAGCGCATAAATACCTCGGTTTACGCATTTAGCGACTGAACCCCGGGAGCGCAGAATCTCATCATGGAACAGACCAGCGCCGCTGCGGGCAAGGCCGGGGGAGCCGCCACCCTCGTAGCCAGCGCGCTCTCGAACCAGCTGGGGGCCGCGAGTGCTTCGTTCGCTTTTCCTGTCATGGGACCTGTGGGCGTCGTGGCTGTTCGACAACTTGTGGCCGCGGCTGTCCTGCTTCCGGTCGTGCGGCCGAGGCTGCGCGAGCTGGGCTGGCACCAATGGTGGCCGGTACTTCTTCTGGCCCTGTCGTTTGGAACCATGAACCTTGGGCTCTATGCATCCATTCAGCGCATCGGCCTGGGGCTGGCGGTGACACTGGAGTTCCTGGGCCCGCTAGCCGTGGCACTGGCAGGTTCTCGAAGGACGGGAAGTGCCTTGTGCGCGATCGCCGCAGCGACGGGCGTTGTCGCGATCACCGGTCCGGAGGTCTCAACGGATCTCCTGGGCATCAGCCTTGGACTAATTGCCGCATGCAGTTGGGCAGCTTACATAGTCCTGAATCGGATTGTGGGCCAGCGAATCAAAGGAATCCAGGGAACAGCGGCGGCCTCGGGAGTGTCCGCGACCCTCTTCCTGCCGGTCGCCGTCATAATTTTTCTGACCAAACCCGTGGACTGCTTTGCTGTGCTCTGTGCTGTGAGTGCTGGCATCATGGCCTCAGTGCTGCCGTATGTGGCGGACCTGATCGCGCTCCGGAGGGTGCCTGCGAACCTGTTCGGCGTTCTGATGAGCATCAACCCCGTGTTCGCGGCGGTCATCGGAGTCCTGATGTTGCGTCAGGAACTTGCCCCGTTGCAGTGGGCCGGAATCGCCCTGATCGTCGGAGCCAACGCAGGAGTGCTGTTGCTGGGCCGACGGAAGTGGTAGCTACGAGGGAGCGTCACCGGAGGACCCCCGCACCTGCAGCTGCGACGGCACTTGGTGCAAGCGGGCAGGAAGGTCCGGGGCTGTAAGCCGCTCGAGGATGAATTTACCGGCTTCCACGCCTACGGCGAGGTTGCCGTTGTCCACGGAGGTCAGTGAGAGATGCCGGATCTTGGCGAGGTAGGTGTTGTCGTAGCCAACGAGCGAGAGATCCTTGGGTACCGACAGTCCAAGGTCGTCGGCTGCGGACAGTGCGCCGATGCATGCAATGTCGTTGTAAGCGAAGATCGCGGTCGGCCTTTTGATTCCGGCCAGCAGGCGGCCCGCGGCAGCGTAGGCACTTTCCTCGCTCACCCCGCCAGTTACCACCGATGGTTCCAGTCCGGCGTCGAGCATAGTCTGTTCGAAGGACAACCGTCGCAGCTTGCCGACCTCGCCCGGCCCCTGAAGATGCGCAATGCGCTGGTGCCCCAGTGAGAGCAGGTGCTCGGTGGCTTGCCTCGCGCCGGCGTCGTCGTCATTGACGACGATGTCGACGCCGGGAAGGTGCGGTTCACGGGTTCCGGCCAGAACCACGGGGACACTCTGCGCTGCTTTTCCGATCGCGGCCGACTCCGAGGTGGTACCCACCACCACCAGTCCGTCAATCCTTTGCTCCAGCAACGTCTCCACGGAACTGCGGCCCACCCGGTTATCGGTGTAGGAGTCGGCCAGAACCGGCGAAATTCCGGCCGCGTGCAGGGACGCAGTGAGTCCCTCCAGTAATTCCACAAACCATGGGTTTCGGATGTCATTGAGCATTACCCCGATGGTTCCGCTCCGGGTACCGGACAAGCGTTGGGCCAGCCGGTTGGGTCGGTAGCCCAGCTGCTCCATGGCTTCCAGAACAGCACGACGGCGGCTCTCACTGACGTTGGCGGAGCCCTGCAGGACCAGGGAGACCAGGGATTTTGAGACGCCGGCGGCGGTGGCGACGTCGCGGATGGTGGGCTTGGTCCCAGATGCGCTGAAGGCCTCAGTCACGCAATGTCCCTTCTCGCTCCGGCGGATTCCATCCAAGCTTAGAGGGCTTGACGCTCCACCCTCCCCACAGCCATTATGGACCGGTCCAAGTAAATTCCAAAGAGTCAATGGAGATCTTCCATGAGTGCACCACATTCCCGGCAATTGGTCGCCGGCATGATCGGGGGCGGCCAGGGCGCCGACATCGGCAAGACCCACCGCTTCGCCATGAGGCTGGATGGCCATTACGACCTCCAGGCAGGAATCTTCGGGCGGGAATCGAGCAGTTCCCGCGCCATCGGTGCCTCGCTTGGTGTGACGGCGGAGCGCAACTATGGCGACGCCCGTGAAATGGCCGTCGCCGAGGCCGCCCGTGCAGACGGTGTGGACGTGGTTGTGGTGGCTACGCCCAACGACAGTCATTTTGAGATCGCCCGGGCGTTCCTCGGGAACGGCATTTCGGTGGTCTGCGAGAAGCCGCTCACGCAGGGCTCGGCTTCCGCCGCCGAACTCGTACGCATCGCCGCCGCCAATGACGCGATCCTTGCGGTGCCGCACTGCTATTCCGCCTACGCCATGGTTCGACAGGCGGCCCGCATGGTCCGTAGCGGTGAGCTGGGCGCCATCCGCTTTGTCGACGTCGAACACGCTTCCGGGTGGGCGTCCACGCCGCTTGAAAAGGAGGGCCACAAGCAGGCGTCGTGGCGCACCAATCCGGACATTGCCGGCTTCCCGAGCGTCGTAGGCGACCTCGGCACGCACGCCTTCCATCTGTTGCGCTACATCACCGGACTCGAAGCCCAACGTCTTTCCGGCCGGCTGCAGACCTTCGTGCCCGGGCGCCGCGTTTTCGACAACGCCACGGTGGAAATCGAACTGACCGGCGACGTCCCGGCCCGCCTCTGGGCAAGTATGGCGGCCACCGGCCACAACCATGGACTCCGCATCCGCGTGTACGGCGAGAAGGGGAGCCTCGAGTGGCAGCACGAGGACCCGCATCACCTCAAGGTCCAGGATCCCGCAGGCACCACTACAGTCCTCACGCATGGGCTTAGCACCCTCCACGACGATGCGTCCCGGCTCACGCGCGTCGGCCTCGGCCACCCCGAGGGCTTCCTCGAGGCCTTCGCCAACTTCTATTCCGATCTCGCCGAGGTCCTCCGCGCACGCCGCGACTCCACGCCTCTCCCGGAATGCGCGCTGTCATTCCCCACCGGAATCGACGGATTGATCGGCGTCCAGTTCGTGGAGGCTGTCGCTGCCTCGCACCACGACGATTCCGCATGGAAAGTCCCAGCATCAGCACACCGGAAAGCAGCCGCCTGACATGATCCGCTTCGCACTCATAGGTGCCGGTTTCATCGGCACCGTCCACGCCGCCAACCTTGCCGCGCATCCGGGGGTCGACTTTCGACTCGTTTACGACGTCGACCGGCAGCGCGCACAAACCCTCGCAGCAGCCCATGGTGCTGCCGCCGCCACGGAGTTGGAGGAGCTCTTCGACCCGTCCCTGATTGACGCCGTCTTCATCGCCTCATCCACCGATACGCACGCCGGGCACCTTCGGCGAGCGGCCGCCGTCGGAATTGCGGCCTTGTGCGAGAAGCCCATCGATCTGGACCTGGAACGCGCCCGCGAAACCGCCACATTCGCGCAGGAGTGCGGCGTCCCTGTGATGGTGGATTTCAACCGCCGTTTCGACCGCGACTACGGCGAACTCAAACGTCTGGTGGATTCCGGTGGGATCGGCACGGTGGAACT
The DNA here is from genome assembly GCF_014647595.1 of Paenarthrobacter histidinolovorans. Classification (GTDB taxonomy): domain Bacteria; phylum Actinomycetota; class Actinomycetes; order Actinomycetales; family Micrococcaceae; genus Arthrobacter; species Arthrobacter histidinolovorans. The sequence goes on from NZ_BMPM01000007.1 coordinate 12,545, forward strand.
GATCCAGCTCACCTCCCGCGGCCCATCCATGCCGCCGTTGTCCTACGTCGCCGTCTCCGGCGGCCAGATGCGTGACCAGACGGTCCACTTCTTTGACCTGGTCCGATGGCTTTCCGGCCTGGATCCGGTGGAGGTTTTCGCCACCGGCTCAGCGTTGGCGGAACCCGCCATTGCGGACTACGACGACGTCGACACCTCCGCCGTTACATTGCGGCTTCCCGGCGGGGCATTGGTCCAGATCGACAGTGTGCGCCGCACCGGTTACGGGTACGACGAGCGCATCGAGGTCATGGGTTCCGAGGGGATGGTGGAAGCCCGACGACACAGGACGGGAGCGGTGTCCCGCTACTCCGGCACGTCCGTGGTGGACGACGGGCTGCACTCCGGCTGGTTCGAACGCGTCCAGCCAACGTATGCCGCGGTCCTTTCTGCGTTCGTTTCAGCGTTGGAAAGCGGCGAGGCCCCCGCTCCGTCAATGGAAGACGGACTGAAGGCCCAAGCGATCGCCGAGGCCGCTGTGCTCTCCCTGCGATCCGGCCGCATGGAGCCTGTCAAGTATTGACCCAGAGTGGTAGCAGTAGTGCGTGGTACGGGTGGTCGGTTTCCAGCGCCCGCAACGCGCACTACTGCGACTCAGTTGCGCGTGAACGCGGCGCGGAAGGCGGCAAGGGCGGCGTCACCGGCTTCAATTCCCGGACCGCCGATCGCGCCGGCTTCCAAGCCGATCACACCCGTGAATCCGGACTCGTCAAGGGCTTTCGCGATCGCCGGATAGTTGATCTCGCCTGTTCCGGGTTCGAAGCGCCCGGGTACGTCGGCCACCTGGATTTCGCCGGTGAATGGCTGCGCCGCACGTACCAGCTCGGTCAGGTTTCCCTCGCCCATTTGTGCGTGATACAGATCCAGCATCATCTTCACGTTGGGATGATTCACGGACTGCACAAGGGCCAGCGTGTCCTTGGCCCTCGCAAGCGGAATGCCCGGGTGGTCAAGGATCGTGTTGAGGTTTTCCAAGGCGAACGTGACTCCGTGCTTTGCGCCCAGTTCGCCAAGCCTTTCCAAGGTCCTGAGTCCGGTCAGCCACATGTCACCCGTGGACCGGTAGGCGGGCCTCACGGCCCGACCTCCCTCACCGAGTTCGGCAGGATGGACCACCATTCGCTCCACGCCCAGCTCCAGCGCAGTGGGAATCAGCTTTTCTGCCGATGCCAGGACCTCGTGGGCGTTTGCGGGGTCGATGACGCTGCCCCCGAAGTATCCGCTCATGGAGGAGAACGTAGCCCCAGTGGCGGCCAGGGCGCGGATGTCCCGTCCGCGGGTGTCCCACAGCTCTACCTCGAAGCCGTGCTCGTGGATCCGGCGAACCCGGTCAAGCAGGGGCAAATCGCCGTAGACCATTTCCGCGCAGACGGCCAGGCGGAAGCTCATGCGGGGACACCGGCGGGCGCGGGCTGGGCGCTGGCGTGCTTGGGAACGGGCTCGGCGGCCCGCAGTTCCGCGATTTCCGAAACCTCAACGGGCAGGCCTGTCTCCGCGGACTTGAAGGCAGCCAGTGCCACGGCCAACGCGTTCCGCGCGTCCACCCCACCCGGTGCCGCCACGGGTGCTGGGGAGGATGCCGCCGTCGTGCTTTCACCTGCGTAGCCACGGCGTGCCGCGACGTCGCCCGCGAATGCTGCGAGTTCGGCGGTGTAGGCGTCGTGGAAGAGATGGATGTTCAGCCGCGAGGTCTCCGTGACGATGCCTGCGGCTGTGTAGCTGGTGGCGTTGGTGGCCTGCGGTGTACCGGCTGTGACCATCCCTGCGGAGCCGAACACTTCGCCCCGGACGTCGTAGCCGTAGAGCGCGTTGAAGTTCGCTTCAGCCACAGCGATTGCGCCATTGCTGTACGTGATGGTCACGACGGCGGTGTCCAGCAGGCCAGCCGACTTCGCCTCCGGCGCCACCAGGGCATCTGCGACCGCGTGGACTTTGACGGGGACGGCTCCGGGGTTGAGCCAGTTAAGGGTGTCAAAGTCGTGGATGAGGGTTTCCAGGAAGATTGTGCCGGGAGCGATGCGCTCCGGGTGGCTGATGCCGGCTTCGGTTCCGGGGTCCCGGGTGAGGGAGCGCAAGAGCTGCGGTGTGCCAACGGCACCGTCGTCCACCAGCTTGCGGGCGGCAGCGAAATCGCTGGAGTAGCGGCGGTTGAAGCCAAAACGGAGAACGACGCCGGCGCTCGCCGCAGCATCCATGGCGGCGTCGAGTTCGGCGATGGTCCGCCCGCCGGGCTTTTCGCAGAAGACGTCCTTGCCGGCCGATGCGGCGGCTTTGATCAGCGCGGCATGGAAACGCAGGGGAGTGGCGATGAGGACGGCATCAACATCCGGATCGGCCAGCACATCGGCGGCGTCTGTGCTGATTTTCGCCACACCGAGCCCGCTGGCGAGTTCGTCGACGGCGGAAAGCGCGGGGTCGGCGATTGCTTCCAGCCGTGCGTTCGGGATGCGGTGGGCTATGGACTCGGCGTGGAACTTGCCGATCCAGCCGGCACCGATGACGGCGATGCGGACAGGCTGCTCCGCCTGGACCGGGTGCTGGAGATACGTCACTGGGGCTCCTTCTCGGGGATCTAGATCGTTCTAGTGGATCAATGGTTGCACGGGTTGGGTGGGTGCGTCTAGATCGTTCTAGAACGTTTCTCGAGTTACTGTTCACATTGCGCCGGATTCGGAAAAGTGCCCTGAAATGACGACGAAGATGTCGTGGAGCTCAGGCGAAAAGCGCATCCTGGAAAATATTCTTCGGAACTCCGCGTCATGTTTGAGGAAGTCGGAGTACATATCCAGTGCCCATGTCATTGACCGCGTTCAGCGCCGTTGCCCTTTTCGGCCGCGTCGCGTCATTGGCACAGTAGGCAGCGATGGGTGTGGCGGGTTCTGGGGCCCGCCCGGGGCGCCATCGCTGCATGAACGGGCTAGTGCGGTCGGTCGTCTGAGTCGCGACCGACCGCACGACTCGTCGGAAGCCATGCAGTTGGATCGTTCTATAGACTGGCTCCCGAGCAGAGGAGAGCCATGACGGGCAAACGGCCCACGCTGATGGACGTAGCGGAAGCGGCAGGTGTTTCACGCGCCCTCGTTTCCATCGTCATGCGGGACGTTCCAGGCGCATCGGACGCTACCCGGGCAAGAGTGCAGGAAGCAGCCCGGGCACTCGGTTACAGACCGGACAGCCGCGCCCGCCTCCTCCGAAGCAACCGTACGAAACTCCTCGGCGTCAGTTTCACCACTGCCCAGGCCTTTCATGCCGAAATCGTTGATGCCGCCTACGCCGGAGCCACACTCCGGGGCTACGACATCGCGCTCAGCGCGGTGGCCCACGGACGATCCGAAGAACGGGCAGTGGAGTCGCTGCTGGATCTGGGATGCGAAGCCCTCATCATGATTTCCCCGACCCTCAAAGAGCAGGAGTTGGCCGGATACGCCGCCCGGGTGCCTGTAGTCAGCCTGCTTCGGGATGACGTTGGCGATTCCGTGGACTCCGTGAGCAGCGACGACCAAGCCGGCATGCGCATCGCCATCGAGCACCTGACGTCGCTTGGCCATCGGCGCATTGCCCACGTTGACGGCGGCGAAGCCGTCTCCGGTCCGCAGCGCAGGGCGGCCTTCCGGGATGAAATGGAGCGCCGCGGACTGGCTGTCCGCATCGTCCCGGGTGGTCCCACGGAAGAAGATGGTTTGCGCGCCGGACGTGAGCTGCAGGAGGACCTGCCCACCGCCGTCGTGGCTTTTAACGATCGCTGCGCCCTGGGCGTCTGGGAGAACTTCAGGGCCAGCGGTTTTCGCGTGCCGGAAGACGTGTCCGTCCTTGGTTACGACGACAGCCAATTTGCGCGCCTCAGCTACGTCCAGTTGTCCTCCATCAGCCAGGACGCGCCGCTTCTTGCCCATGCCGCGGTGGACCGCGCCGTCGACCGTTTGGAAGGGACGACGCCGGCCACCCACCTGGTGCGGACGCCGCATCTGGTGGCGCGCCGCACCACAGCGCACGTGCCCGGGTAGAGCCTGCGACAGGACCGCGTTACACGGAGCCGGACTGTTGGTCCGCAGCTTCGGAAACAACCCGGGTCAGAGGATTGTCGATCTCGTCCGTCATCATTCGTGCTGCGAAGACGGCCACGAACGCCATGACCGGGCATACAAGGCCGGCCACCAGGAAGATCAGCCAGATGGGAACCACCTCGGCCACGGGACCGGCGAGCGCCATGGACACAGGCATCAGGGCAAGGGAGACGAAAAAGTCCAGGCTCGAAATCCGGCCCAGTAAATGCCGTGGGACCCTTCGCTGCAGGAGCGTGCCCCAGATAACCGTTCCCATGCCCTCGGTGACCCCGAAGATGAGCATGGCACCTCCGAGCAGCCACACACTGTCCATGAAACCAATGGCAGCGACGGGCAGGCTGCCGAGGCCCCACGTCACCACCATCACCGTCAGGTAGCGGCGCGGGAGGGGGAAAGACGCGGTGGCCAGCGCGGCCACGGCGCTCCCGACGCCCATGACGGCCAGCAGGAAGCCGAACATTCTTGAATCGCCACCGAGCTGGTCCCGGACGACAAAGGGCAGCAGGACCTCGATTGGCCCGATCAGGAACAGTACGGACAGGCACGCCCACACAAGCGTCCACAGGAGCCAGGGGGTGCGGACGGTGTAGCTGAACCCTTCGCGGAGGTCCTGGAGGAAGGACCGTCCAGCCGACGCCTCGGAGGATGCCCCGTCTGCATCGGTGCCGACCAGAGCCCGTCGGTTGAGGAAGTTCAGGATGCCGAAGGCCAGGAAATGGCAGGCAGCCACCCCGGCAACGGCGTGGGCCGGTGAGAACGCCGCCACCAGGATGCCCGCAATCGCCGGCCCGGCCGCCTGCTGGAGGATGGGCCGGACGGTGCCTTCCATCCCGTTGGCCGCGAGGAGGTCTTCGGCGGGCAGGATGCGCGGAAGGATCGCCGAGTATGCCGGAAAGAAGAAGGCCTGCCCCACGCCCAGGACGAACGCACCGAGGGCCAGGTGCCAGAGTTGAAGGACATTGAGCATCGCCAGCAAAGTCACCGTGGCGATCACTGCCAGGTTTGCCCCCTCCACGGCGATGATGAGCAGCCGCTGGGGGAAACGGTCGGCGGCGATGCCGCTCGCCAGGACGAATCCCACCAGTCCGATGCTGGCGGCGGTGGCCACCAACGATAACTCCAGCGGCCCGCCGCCCAGATGTATGACCTCGTAGACCATCGCCACTGCCCACATGCCCGAGCCGAAAATGGAAATCGACAGGGCGGAGATCAACACCCGGAATTCCCGGTGTGCAAAGGGGCGCAGCGCTCTCAGGGCGGCCATTTCACCAGCCTAAACCTGTGTCAGGACACTGAGTAAGGCCGTCCCGTGGCTGGCACGGGAAGGCGCGGCGAGGGAAGACGCGGCGAGGGAAGACGCGGCGCGGAAGACGTCAGGTCAAGAAGCGCCCGACGGCGGGGCGTCGTCGTCGATGTCTGGACCCTCCGCCGGGTCCTGGCTGTGCAGGCCGGTGTCGTGCGGAACCCAGCCTTCGGTTTCACCCTCCGCCGGGGCGTCGGTGTGGTGCCGCTCGAGGTGCTCGTTCTTGTCCGGTGCGTTCACGACGGGTACTCCCTGTCCTTGCTGGACTGCTTCCGTGAGTGACCTCAGTCTACGCCGCGGAAGGCTGGAAACGGGGTCCGCTCTGCGCGGAATAGTATCCACAAACGGTACAAAACGGCCCTTGCAACGTTGGAGTGTGGCATAGGCTAAAACCATCAGTTCCCTGAACAATCAGAGCTGCCACGGAGAGGTGAATATGCCCAAGCGACCCAACCCGGCGGTGAAAATCGCCCAGGAGACAGCACACAACGCAGTCTTCGATGCCGAAGGCAACACCAAGCCAGGAGTGCACAACGTGCTCCTGAAGGCAGTGGAGGTCCAGCGTCCCCTGGTCCTGGCGAACCTTCGGAGGCTTCAGCGCAGGCACCCCAACGATTCCCCGGCTCAGCTTGCCGCCAAACTCGAGCGCCACTACCTGTTCGCCATTTCCGGTGGGGGTGCAGCGGTGGGCGCCACCGCCGTCGTGCCCGGAATCGGGACCGCAGCATCGCTGGGACTCTCGGCCCTGGCCACTGTGGGCTTCCTGGAAACCACCGCGCTGTACGCGTCCTCGCTGGCCGAACTCCACGGCATCCGGCTTACTGATCCCGTGCGGGCCCAAACCATGGTCATGGCCATCATGTTGGGCGAAGAAGGCACGTCCATGCTCGGCGCCCTCAGCGGGCAGTCGCTCGGACGCGGCAAAGGCGTCACCAACGCCTGGGGCCGGACTCTGACCAAGAAGATCCCGGGCAGCGGCTTCGGGGTCATCCGCGACACCATCCAGCGCGCCTTCCTCAAGAGCCTGATAAAACGGCAAGGCACCGCGTTCCTGGGCCGCGCACTGCCGTTCGGGGTGGGCGCAGTGGTAGGTGGTGCTGGAAACATGATGATGGGCCGGGCCGTGGTGTCAACAGCCAAGGAAGCATTTGGCCCCTTGCCGGACACTGTTCCCGGTGAGCTCCTTCCCAACGCACCCAAGAATGTTGTTGGGAATTTGACCCCTGAAGAGACCCTGACACTGGAAGGCGGCAACGATGGATCTGAACGCTGATCTGGGGGAGTCGTTCGGCTCCTGGACCATGGGCGACGACGCCTCGATGTTCCGCATCGTGAGCAGCGCCAACGTGGCCTGTGGATTCCATGCCGGAGACCCCCTCACCATGCTGGACAGCTGCCGTGCCGCGTTTGAACTCGATGTTCGCGTGGGAGCGCACGTCGGGTACCGGGACCTGGCAGGGTTTGGCCGGCGTTCCCTGGACATGACCTTCGACGAACTGTTCGGCGATGTGCTGTACCAACTTGGCGCCCTGGACGGGATGGCCCACGCTGTAGGGGCATCGGTGGACTACGTGAAGCCACACGGCGCCCTGTACAACAGAATTGTCCGGGACGCCGAACAAGCCGAGGCCGTGGTTGCGGCCGTCCATGCATATGATCCCGGGCTTCCTGTGCTCGGCTTGCCGGGCTCGGCCTGGATCACCCTGGCCGAGGAAGCCGGACACCCTGTCTTCCGCGAAGCGTTCGTGGACCGGGCGTACTTGCCGGACGGAACGCTGGTTCCCCGCACGCAGGAAGGCGCAGTCCTGCACGACCCCGCCGCGGTAGTGGCTCAGGCAGTGCGACTGGCCACGCGTCAGGAAGTAGTGGCCATTGACGGCACGGTTGTGCCTGTCCAGGCTGATTCGCTGTGCATTCACGGCGATACACCGGGAGCGGTAACAATGGCGACCGCGGTTCGCGAAGGCCTTGAGCGGGCCGGCGTGGGCATCGAGGCGTTCGCCTGATTCCGGTTGGACTGCAGAAGACGTGAAGTGGGAGGCCGCATGGGTGCAGTAGTGGTGGATCCCGGGTTCTCAAGCCTGGTGCTTGACCCGGAACATGTCCTGGATCGTGCATCCATGAACCTTGCCAACGCGTTGCTGGGTAACTCCGACGCCGCTCCCGGTCTTGAGGTGCTGGTGGGCGGGCTTAAACTCCGTTTCGTCACCGGCTCCGCCGTTGCAGTGACTGGTGCCGAGGGCGTCGTTACCCTCAACGGCGAAGAGCTGCCACTGAACAAGCCCGTCCGTGTGGCTCCCGGAGCAGTGCTGTCCTTCGGGCCGGCCAGATTTGGAATCCGGTACTACCTGGCCGTGCAGGGCGGATTCACTGGCCGCGGGGCGCTCCAAGCCGGCGCCGCATTGTCATTCGGCCAGGCACAAGGGCAGGGTTTCCCGCGCATCCATCAGACGGCCCGTCGCGCTTTGGACCCGGAACGGCCGGTGGTCGCCAGGATCAGCCGCGGACCCCGCGTCCCCAATTACGACGCCGGACTGTGGCATCGCCTGACCACGGAACCGTGGATTCTCTCGCCCGAGTCGGACCGTGTCGGTGCGCGGCTGGCGGGCCGGCCGCTCGAGGTTGCCTCGGCTCCAGCACCCCAGGCCCAACCGTTGGCGGCAGGCTCGGTGGTGTTACCGGCGTCGGGCCTTCCGGTTATTGCCCTTGCCGACCGACCCGCCACCGCCAAATCCCCGGTGATTGCCTTTGTTCGGGATGACGATCTGGACCTCATAGGCCAGGCGAGGCCAGGACAGATGGTGCACTTGCTGGGCTGAGCTTCAGTGCCCTTTCACTTCCTGGGCCAGCATGACCAGAATGCCGCTGGGCCCGCGAAGGTACGTCAGTTTGTAGATGTCCTGGTAGTTGGCGACGCCGCGCAGAGGGGTGCATCCGTGCTTGGCCGCGATCTCGAGGGCGGCATCGATGTCGTCAACGGAGAAGGCAACGCGGTGCATGCCGATCTCGTTGGGAAGGGTTGGGTTCGTTTCGATCGCATCGGGATGGAGGTACTCGAAGAGTTCCAGTTGGCCATGCCCGTCGGGGGTTTGGAGTACCGCGATCTTGGCGTGGTTGCCATCCAACCCGACGGCGGTGTCTGCCCACTCACCGCTGACCGTGTCCCGGCCCATCACTGTCAGGCCGAGGTCGGTGAAGAAGGCAATTGTTTCTTCCAGGTCCCGGACCGCAATACCGACATTTTCGAGTTTGATAGGCATGGGTTGACGGTACCAACGCACCCTGGAAACCTCCAGACCTGTCCTGGAACACCCGGCAATCCCGGGCCCCGACCTTAGCCGAAGAGCAGATGGGCCACAGTGAAAATCGCCAGGCCGGCCAGGGCACCCACCACGGTACCGTTGATGCGGATGTACTGAAGGTCTTTGCCCACTTGGAGTTCGATCTTTTGCGAGGTCTCCTCCGCATCCCATCGCGCCACGGTGTCCGAGATGACGCCCGCTATGTCTGACCGGTACGTGTTGACGAGGTAGCCGGCGGCATCACCGATCCACGTGTTGACCTTGCCCGCAAGTTCCTCGTCCTTGACCAGGCGCTTACCGAAGTCGCGCACGGCGCTCTTGAAGCGCTGGCTCAGTTCACTGTCGGGATCGTCGACGGCGTTGAGCAGGGCGGTCTTGACCGTTCCCCACGTGCGGGAGGCCAGTTCGCGGACCTCGGGGTCGCCCAGGATCTGTGCCTTGATGCTCTCCGCCCGCTCGATCATTGCCGGATCATGTTGCAGATCCTGGGCAAGGTCGGTCAGGTACGCATCAATGGACTGCCGGACCTGGTGGTTCGGGTCGGCTTGGACGGCGCGGACGAACTTGGAAAGTTCCACGTGCACGCGGTCTCCCACCAGTCCGTCAACGAACGTCGGCACCCACAGGGGCGAGCGGTCCGACACCAGCCGGTTCACGGTTGAATGGTTGGCATCAACCCAGTCTGCGGCGCGGTCAACCAGCAGATCCACGAGCGTGTGGTGGTGTCCATCAGCGAAGATCCGTTCAGCCATCCGGCCTACGGGCGGCCCCCACGGAGGAGTGAGGAGGTGCTTGCGCACCATTCCTTCGATGACCGCCTGCACGTCGTCGTCGTTGAGGACTGTAAACGCGCCGCGGATCACCGCGCCACCCTCTTTGGCCACGCGTTCGGCCCCGCCGGGGGCGGACAGCCAAAGCCCGGCTTTACGGGCAATATCGATGCTGGCCAGTTTCTCCTGCACAACCTCCTGGGAGAGAAAGTTGCTCTCCACAAACTCACTGAGCGATTCGCCGATCTGGTCTTTCCGCCTTGGGATGATCGCTGTGTGCGGGATTTTCAAGCCCATGGGGTACTTGAACAGCGCTGTCACAGCGAACCAGTCCGCCAGGGCACCCACCATGCCGCCCTCCGCGGCGGCGCGGACATATTCGAGCCACGGATACTGCTTTTGAAAGGCGAAAGCCACAGCAAATATCACTGCCATGGCAATGAGGAGGGCAAGCGCCAAGCGCTTCATGCGCAGCAGCGCGGCAGCCTTCTCCCGTTCACCGGCGGAAAGATCGACGACGGCGGTACGGCCGCGCGTCGTCGTCGTACCTGGCTGCGTGGGCAGCGGGCCGGGGGTGGTGACGTCTTCAGTTGGGATTCGCTCAGAGTTCACCTGCATTAGCCCAGCGTAGTCCCCGTTGGGACGGCCGCGTGGGCTACCGTGTCTGCATGAGCAGCGACGACTTCGCCCCGTTTCGCCCCAAGGTCTACGCGCACCGCGGTGCCAGTGCCGCGTACGCCGAGCACACCCGTTCGGCGTATTTGAAGGCGATCGCCGATGGCGCCGACGGTGTGGAGTGCGACGTTCACCTGACCCGCGACCAACACGTGGTGCTCCTGCATGACGCCAACCTCGACCGCACGTCCACGGGTACGGGTCCTGTATCTGAACACACCCTTGAGCAGCTCCGGTCCTTGGATTTCTCCTCATGGAAAGGGGTGCGTATCCCCGACGCCTATGGGGGAGTGGCAGACCAGTTTCTCACGCTGCCGGAACTGCTGGATATCCTCCGCGGGGCCGGCAGGGACATTGGCCTGGCGATTGAACTCAAGCATCCCAGCCCTTATGGCCTGAAGCTCGAGGAGAGGGTCATCGCACTTCTGGAGGAGGAAGGCTGGTCCGCCGAAGAATCACGGCTGGAGAATATACAGGTCTCCTTCATGAGCTTTGACTCCGACTCCATCCAGCGGCTGCTTCAGTCGGTTCCGGGGCAACATATCTGCCAGTTGGTGGATGACTTTACGGTGCAGGAAATCCGCCAGGAGCTGGGCCTGGGTTTCCTTAGCGGTGCTGCGGTGGCAAACGTCATGAAGGCAGCCCAGGAGGACGCCGAGCGTGTCCTGGACGAGGGGCAGGTGGGCATCGCCGGGCCCGGTATCGACTATGTGCGCGAGCACGCCCGGAATGTCCAGCGCTGGTTGGAAGCCGGGCGCGTCTTCAGGGTGTGGACGGTGGACTCCGAAAAGGACGTTGCCCTGTGCCAAGGGCTCGGCATCCAGGAGATCACCACCAACAAACCCGCCCAGGTCCTCGCCCAGCTGATGGTGTCCAACTAGGGCGGAGCGGCTCCGGCTTTGGGGGCCACCCGGCGTGTGATTGAGTGGTCTCATGCCTTTTCGCTGGTCAGCCCAAGCAACCCGTACAACCTCCGCAGTCGCCCTGAGTGCCCTTCTCCTGACCAGTGCGGTGAAGCACTTCCGTGCGCCCTCCTTCTACAAGCCGGTGGTACCCGATTACTTGTGCCGCAAGGATGAGCCGGGGAGCCGCCCGAATGGTCCGCTGGCAGTTATGTCCCGCGAGGAATGGATCGCCTCCTCCGGCCTGCTGGAGGCAGCGGCCGCCGTCGGACTGCTGATCCCCGCCACGCGAAGGGTTTCTGCCGACGCCACTACTGCCATGTTCACTGCATTCCTCGCAGGGCATATTGATGCCTTGCGGCGCGCCTACGGTCCCGATGGCACGGAAAAAGAGCGTCGCATCCACACCGTCCGCTTGCCCCTGCAGCTTCCCCTGATTCTTTGGTCGTGGAGTCTCCGGAAATGAGTGGCGGTTCCGCTCCCGCGAAGCTGAGGGAGTCACCGGCATTCAAGGTCGCCCTTTCCTTGAGCATTGCGACCGGTTTGTACGGTGTGTCATTCGGGGCTCTCTCGGTCGCATCCGGGTTCGATTTCTGGCAGACCATGGTGCTGAGCCTTCTGCTGTTCAGCGGTGGATCCCAGTTCGCTTTCATCGGTGTGGTGGCGGGTGGAGGCTCAGGTGTTGCCGCCATGACGGCCAGTGCCCTGCTGGGGTTGCGGAACGGCATCTACGGAATGCAGATCAATGCCATGCTGCGTCCTGGTGGCTGGAAGCGCTACGTCTCTGCCCACATCACCATTGATGAATCGACTGCTACGGCTTCAGGCCAGTCCGATCCCGGTGAACAAGCGCGCGGATTCTGGACGGCCGGGATTGGCATATTCGTTTTATGGAATATCTTTACGGCGGTTGGGGCGCTGGCGGGCGACGCCATGGGCGATCCCAAACAGTGGGGCTTGGACGGCGCCGCTGTTGCGGCTTTCCTCGCGCTGCTGTGGCCCCGGCTCAAGGGTCGGCAGCCCTGGGCGATTGCCGCCGCCTGCGCCCTGGCCACCGTCCTGGCGGTGCCGTTTGTGCCGTCGGGCGTGCCCATCCTCGTGGCGGCAGTGGTCGCAGGAGTAATCGGCTGGTTCAGCCACTCGCGCATGGATGAAGGGCTTGAACCCGACGTGGACCCTTATGCGGAGAAGCGCCGGCACGAAAAGGACGGGCACGGAAACGGCGGGCACGGAAACGGCGGGCACGGAAACGGCGGGCACGGAAACGGCGGGCACGGAAACGGCGGGCACGGAAACGGCGGGCACGGAAACGGCGGGCACGGAAACGGCGGGCACGGAAGTGAGCGTCACAGGGAAGGCGGGACACGATGAACCTGTGGCTGTGGATCCTCATCGCCTGTGCACTGGCCTACCTCACCAAACTCGTGGGCTACTTTGTGCCGGCCAAGCTGCTGGACAACCCCCGCATCATGCACGTGGCCGGAACCATGACCATCGGGCTGCTCGCGTCCCTCACGGTGGTGAATGCCGTGGCATCGGGCCAGGGTCTGGTTCTTGATGCCCGGATCGGCGCCTTGGTGGCAGCAGCTGTTGCGCTGTTGCTTCGTGCGCCCTTCCTGGTTGTTGTCATCTCCGGCGCAGCAGCCGCAGCATTACTGCGGCTGCTGGGTTGGGGCTAGCGGTACTCCTGGCCGGTGGGCTATTGGCCGCTGTTGTCCTGGGCAGGCGGTTGCCCGTAGCCCTGGGGTTGCCCGTAACCCTGCGTTTGCCCGTATCCCTGGGACTGGGCATAGCCTTGCGGCTGCTGCCCGTACCCCTGCACTTGCCCGTACCCCTGGGGCTGCCCATAACCCTGCTGGTAACCCGGCTGGTACGCCATGAACTGCCGGCCGGCTGCCGGTCCGAGATATTGGGCGGAGCCGTAAGAAAGCATAGGTACGAAGACCACCGGAAGCAGAACGAGTCCCACCGTGTAGCCGGCGTCTTTTCCGAAGCTCTTCGCGAGATCGTTCAGGGCCACAATGCTGAAGTAGATCCCGGCGAACGGGATGAGGAACAGCAAGTACCAGTGCCAAGGGCGTCCGGCGATCTCCAGCAGTTTGATCCCGTTGTAGACAGGTGTGAAAGCGGCCCAGGCCGGTCGGCCGGACTTGGTGAAGATTCCCATGTAGAGCACACCAATGATCGCGAAGATCACGGCGAAGTAGATCAGCATGAACAGCAGGGCCAGGCCGACCGTGGCAGCGGATCCCGCTCCGCTGGAAGAGTATGAGCTCAGGGGAATATTCATACGGTTGACAATACGGGCCTGGCGTCGACTCCGCGATGGGCAGGACTCACCATCGGGTCAGGGCCCGGTTGCGAGGGCCCGGTTGCGAAGGCCCGGTTGCGAAGGCCTGGTTGCGGTGCCCCGGTTGCCGCAGCCCCCGAAGGGTTTCAGGCGCCTTCGGTGAGCGTCACTCCAGGGATGCCCGACTGTTCCGGCAGGGGACGCGAAGGGCGTTCGGTCCTGATGGCGTCCTCAATCAACGCCACAGGACGCTTCCAGGCTTCGGAACCCGGTTCCATGGTGTCGACGGCCCCGATCAGCATGGCCACCAGCCTGACCATGTCCTCGATGGTGATGTCCTTGCGCAGTGATCCCTGGCCCTGTCCGCGTTCCAGCAGGGTAGCCATGGACCCGATGAGGCCGCCGGTGATGCCCATCAGGAGACCTCGGCGTCCCGCGACTGCATCAAGCAGGTTGGCGTCTTCGCTGGCTACCCGCATCACGGCGTCGATGACGTTGATGAGGCCTTCGGTGGCGTCCATGCCGTCGGCGGCCGCAGCGGCCACTGGGTCCACGTGCTGGCGCAACTGACGCGACAATGCAGCGAGTACCAGTTGTTCTTTGTCGGAGAAGTTGCGGAACAACGTCGCGGGGCCAACTCCAGCGGTGGCGGCAATGGTCTGCAAGGGTACTTCGGGGCCGTATTCACGGAAGCACTGCCGGGCGGCGGTAATGATCTTGTCTACGTTGCGTGCGGCGTCTGCCCTGAGGGGCTTGCGTTCAGAGGGCTGTTCCATGCTTGTCAGGGTAGCAACGGAGGCGTTCAGGCCCGTTGTTACGCGGGAGTACGTTGTTATATGACAAACCAGCACATGAAACACTGGATTCATGTTGCTTGCATTCTCAGTTGCCCCTTCAGGCCAGCCCGCTGCCGCCGACAACGGTGGACCCACCCCTGACGCCTCAGTGCACGACGCCGTTGCAGCCGCCGTCAAGATCGTCCGCGAGTCCGGGCTGCCGAACCAGACGGACTCCATGTTCACCACGATCGAAGGTGAATGGGATGAAGTTTTCGACGTCGTCAAGCGTGCCACTGAGGCGGTTGGACGCTACGGCAGTCGCGTCTCGCTGGTCATCAAGGCAGACATCCGCCCCGGTTACAGCGGCGAGTTGACCGGCAAAGTGGAGCGCCTGGAAGACGCCATCTCCGCTTCGGACTAGGTGCTTTCCCCGGCGGGCCGTCAGTGCAAGACTGGGGGCCATGATTGAACACGTGGCCGAACCCGGCTGGGTAGACGTCGAACGCTACCTGACGGACGTCGTCGTCCATCCCGAACCTGCCCACCAACGTGCGGTGACCTCTGCGCTGGAGGCCGGCATGCCGGCTATAGAGGTGGCGCCCAACGCCGGCAAGTTGCTTCGGATGCTGGTGCAGATGTCCGGAGCCAGGCGGGTGCTGGAGATTGGAACGCTGGCCGGTTTCAGCAGTATGTGGATGGCTCAGGGACTGCCCGACGACGGCAGGATCGTGACGTGCGAATACCTCCGGAAGCACGCCGACGTGGCCCGCGCCAACCTTGACGCCGCCGGTGTTGGCCACAAAGTGGACATCAGGGTGGGTGCTGCCTTGGACACACTTCCGACCCTTGCCGGCCAGGAGGCGTTCGACTTTGTGTTCATTGATGCGGACAAGGAAAACGACGCCAACTACCTCGACTGGGCCGTCCGGCTGGGCCGCCCCGGCACGGTGATCGTGATGGACAACGTGATCTGGGACGGTGCCATCCTGGAGCCCGGGCGGGACGAGACGAATGCGCCCGGAATTGTGAAGGCGCTGGAAATGATGGGGCAGGATCCCCGTCTGGATGCCACTGCCATCCAGACGGTTGGCAGCAAGGGCTGGGACGGATTCGCGATCGCGAGGGTGCGGTAGATGGACTTCACCCTTCGCCCGGCGACGGTGGACGATGCGCGCGCAATGGCCGTGATGCACCTCCAGTCGTGGCGCGAGAGTTACGGACGGCTCCTGCCCGATGAGTTCTTTGCCAGGCAGGAAGCAGGTTTGCCCCAACGCATCGACAAGTACAGGGAGTACATTGCCGCGGGCCATGCAAGGATGCTGGCTTTCGGGCCCGATGGCGACCTGGTGGGGCTTGGAGCGGCTGGTCAGGGCGACGACGAGGACCGCCCGTGTGAGACGGAATTGTTCATGCTTTACACCTTGGAGCGGATCCACGGCAGGGGTGTTGGACAAGCGCTGGTGGATGCCTTGATCGGGGACGGTCCGGCCTATCTGTGGGTCCTGGACGATAACCCGCGGGCCCAGGCTTTCTACCGCCGCAACGGATTCGTCCCCGACGGCAGGCGCCAGTTGTGTGACCCGTCGTGGTATTCGCTGCCCGAACACCGGATGGTGCGTCCCGGCGTCGGGTCCTGAGTCAGTGGTCGCTCTCCTCGGGCTGTTCCATATCCAGAGGCGAGTCCATATCCAGCGGTGAATCGAGCAGGCTGGGCGGTTTGGGCACCCGTGCGAGCAGGAGGCAGACCACCGTCAGCCACGCCACTGCTGCCGTCAATACCTCCGCCCACACCGATGCTCCAAGGTTCATGCAGCGATCATATGGCTCAACGGGACGAATTTGTAAGTATCCTTACTACTAATGTGACTGAACCGGGTAACACGGCACTCCACTAGGCTGGAACCATGGATCAGGCAGGGCGGAAATAGTGGCGAAACGCGGAAAAAGGTCGACGGCGGGAGTCGTCGAGGTGCCTTCCGGCACCCGTCCTGACGGCCCGGTGGAAGGCGTCTACTACATCGATACCGGCGATTGTGAATTGCTGCAGGACCAGGACAACTCCAATGGCTGGTTGCTGAAGATCAACGGCGTCATGAGCTCACACATCGACCTCGCCGATCCTCTGTTCCTGGACTTCGAGTACATGCGGTGGATTGCCGCCCTGGTGGAATCGCGATGGCCCCGCGAACACAAGCCCAAGCTGCGTGCCCTCCATCTGGGCGGTGGAGCGTGTTCCATGGCGCGGTACTTCCACGCGGCGTACCCCGAAGCACGGCAGGTGGTGGTGGAGCTTGACGGCAAGTTGGCCGACTACGTCCGCGGCTGGTTCGATTTACCCAAGGCGCCGTTGCTGCGCATCCGCGTAGGAGAAGCCCGGGAAGTCACCGAGTCCCTCACTCCGGATACCCGGGACCTCATCATCCGCGACGTCTTCGCCGGGGCCTTCACCCCACGCGCGCTGACCACCCGGGAGTTCACCGCACATGCGGATGCTGTGCTGGCTGCTGACGGACTGTATGTGGTCAATTCAGGGGACGCGCCGGACCTGAAGAATGCCCGTGCTGACGCGGCCACCATCGCCGACACCTTCGAGCACACCATGATCATCGCTGATCCCGCCATGCTCAAGGGGCGACGATACGGCAACATGATCATGGCCGGCAGCCATGTTCCTTTCGGTGATGATCCCACGCTGGCCCGCAGGCTGCTGGGCGGCGGCGTGCCGGCCCACATCTGGGATGATGCCAAGGTCCGGGCCTTCGCGGCCGGCACCCCGGTGAGGCACGATCCCCCGGCGGAGTGAAGCTAGCCGCGGCTCAGGGAACTGTTCCAAGCCTCCCACAGGGTGGCATACCGGCCGCCGTTGGCCAACAACTCCTGGTGCGGGCCGGACTCAACAAGCCGCCCGTGCTCCATCACCACCACCGTATCCGCCGAGGCTGCCTGCGACAGCCGGTGCGCGATCACCACGGACGTTCTGCCTGCCAGGGCAGCTTCCGCCGCCTGGTCTAGCATCGCGGCCGAACCAGTCCCCGCCTCTGCCGTCGCTTCGTCCAGGACGGCGATCGGGGGGTCCTTAAGCAGGAGCCGCGCGAGGGCTACTTGTTGAGCCTGCTCAGGCGTGAGCTGGTGGCCGCCGGCACCTACGGGAGTCTCCAGGCCGTCGTCGAGCGTTTCACTCCAGGTAGCCCCCACAGCGTGCAGGACCTGCCGCAATTCCTGGGTGGAAGCGTCGGGCTTGGCGAGCCTGAGGTCTTCTGCGAGGGTGCCGGAAAAGACATGCACTTCCTGGCTCACCATGGCGATGTGCTGATGCAGCTCCGCGGGGTGGGCGCTGGCGGCGTTGAGGCCCCCGACCAAGGCAGTTCCGCCCTGTGGCCGTTCCAGGCCCATGATGACCTTGGCCAGGGTGGTCTTGCCTGCCCCTGACGTTCCCACAATGGCCACCCGTTCGCCGGCCTTGATCATGAGGGAGACGCCGTCGAGGGCAGGACGTTGGCCGGGGTAGGCGAAGAAGACATCGTCCAGGACAATTCCGGTGTCCGTTTCCGGGGTGGTCCCGCTGGGTGCCTGGCTGGTCCTGATGCGGGGAGCAGCCGCGCCTGCCGATTGTGTCAGCCCGAACATCCGGCCCAGGCCCGCGGCCGCTTTCTGGAGCTCGTCGAACTGTCCCAGGACCAGGCCAATCGGATCGAACAAGCGGTAGAAATACAGTGCGGCCGCAGTCGCCGCCCCAATGGTCACGGCGCCCTCGGCATGAAGCCAGAACCCCACCAGCAAAACGGCGGACAGCCCGATGAGCTCGGCCAGGTTCAGGCGGTTGTAGAACCGGGTCAGGTAGCCGACCCCGCGCAGTGAATGGCCGATATTCTCACGGGAGGCCGCCGCAACAAGGTCCGCGTGGCGTTCACCAAGCCCCAGCGCCACGACCGACGACGAACCTTGGACGGTCTCGATGATCTGTTCAGTCCTGCTGGCCTCGGTGATCCGCACCGTACGGTAGATGGGGGCTGTCCGCTTGAGAAACCAGCGCAGTGTAATGACCTGCAACGGTGCCGCAACCAGCACTGCAACGGCGAACCGCCAGTCGATCACCCCCAAGCCCAACAGCGTCACGGCAATGGTGAATGCTGCGCTGGTGAACGCGGGCAACACGCGGGAGATAGCCTCACTGACTGCCTCCACATCGCCTGAAACGCGGGCAACGACGTCGCCGATCCCTGCTTTTTCCAGCTGTGCCAGCGGCTTGCGCACTGCTGCGGCAAACACGTCCTCGCGCAGTCCGGCCAGGGCTTCCTCGCAGATCCGCGCCAGGAGGTTCTGTCCCAGAATGCCCAGAAGGGCGCCCAGGCCGCCGGCCGCCAGCAAGGCAACAGCCAGCCACAGCAGTGGCAGGACGTCTCCGCCCGTGGCTGCGATATTGACCATCATGCCCAGGATTGCCGGTGCCGCCAGCCCGCAGCAGGATGCCGCCAGCAACACCACGATGGTCAGCGTGAGCCTGCCCGGGCGGTGAGCCAGCAAGCGCCACATGGCCTTCCGCGTTTCGCGGGGTGAGGCAATGGGAAGGATTTCCGTGCTCACGAACCCACCACCTGGCGGTAGCCGTCTGAGGTGGCAAGCAGGCCGCGGTGGGTGCCGCTTTCCGGCGTTCCGTCCGCACCCATGAGCACTACGCGGTGGCACGCTGCGAGCAGGGTGGGGCTGGTTGTCACCAGCACCAGCGCCTTGTCCGGGAAGTTCCGCAGACCGTCAGCGATCACAGCTTCTGTCGCGGTGTCGACGGCGGTGGTGGGGTCGTGGAGCACCAGCACCGGTTGCTGCTGGTGCAGCGAGCGGCCCAGGACCAGCCGTTGCCGCTGGCCACCTGAGAGGCTCTGGCCGTGGCCGGTCAGGACGGTTTCAGTGCCTTCGGACAGTCGGGACACGAAGTCCCCGACGGCGGCAGCGGCCATGGCGCGTTCCTCCAGTTGCGGGGCGGTTGCTGCGACGTTTTCGCGGACGCTGCCCCGGAACAGTACGCCGTCGTGGTTGTCGGCGAAGACCATGGATCGGACGTGGCCGGGGTCCAGCCCTGCGGCATCCTGGCCATCAATGGAGATGAGGCCTGGCGCGGTGGGTACGCGGACGCCAAGGGTGTCCACCAAAAGCCTCGCCTGCGTGCTGTCGGGGAGGACGATGCCCACGATCTCCCCGGCGGATGCCGTGAAGGCGGGGAGGGTACTGTCAGCTGCGCCCCTGTGGATCTCGAGCAGCGGGGTGCTGGCCGCCGCGGACCTTGCCACCGCCGTCGTGCGCTCTTTCGTCCCAAGTGAGGCGGACTGTCCGGTGGCCGGCACTGCGGCCGGTTCCTCCAGCACAGCTGCGATCCGGGCCGCTGAGGCGCGCTTTTGAGCCAGTTCCACGCTGAGGAAACCGAGCGAGGTCATGGGTCCTTGGACGAATTGGGCGACGCCAACAACGGCCACGAGCTGGCCAACGCTGATACTGCCTTGGACCGCGAACCAGGCCGCGAAGAAGGCGATTCCGGCCAGGAACGCAGCGGAGAGGGCGGTGCTTGCTCCCGTATACGCGGACTTGGCGCGGATGGCTTTCAGGGCCGACGCCAGCGAGTTCCGGCTCGCGGAGCGGTAGCGGGTGATGGCTGCGTCTTCGGCGCCGAGACCCTTCAGGGGGCGGGACCCGGTGATGAAATCCGTTGCCAAGGCTCCGGCCCGCGCGGCCGTGGACTGTTCGACGTCGCTGCGGTTTTCCAGGGGTTTGGTGAGATGGTGCATGACCAGCAGCATCACAGGGGTCGCCAGGAGGACGGCCAGCCCCAAGGGCACGGAGATCAGCAGCAACGTGATGGCAGAAGTGGCCACTCCGGCCACGGCAGCCAGGCCACCACTGATCAGCCATGAGAGTCCGGCAACCCTGTCGGCGTCGGAGGATGCAATGGCGACGATTTCTCCGGGTGCGCGCCGGGCGGCCATTCCACGTGGGTGAAGGGTTCGTCCCACCACCAACTGGCGGAGGTCGTGCGAGCCGTAATTGAAGGAACGTTCGGTGGCCAGGGTTCCCAGCCGCCACGAGAGTGCCAGCACAACGAACACCACTGCCAGGGCGCCGAGCCACGCAAGGAGGGCGCCGGCGTCGTTGGGTTGGATGGCGTTGTCCACCGCCGCGCCGATGGTGGCCGGTACCAGAGCCTCGCTGATTTGGTGCAGCGCGAGTCCGGCGCAGCCACCCAGCAGCAGCTTCCAGCGGCCATTCGCGAACAAGGCGAACGTGAAGATCCGGGATACCTTCCACGGTGCTTGCTTGTTGCGCCCGGTTGGGCAGGGCTGAAGAGCGGAACTGGAAGGCATGCTTACCATAGTAAGGCTCACCTAACTTCGAGAAGGCCAGATGACCCGCCAAGCTATATCGCAATCCGGACACGGTGTGCCGCAGTCGGCGCCGCAGCAGGAGATGCCTGCCGGGGACGCCTTCGTGCCGGAGGTCCGGGGTGTCCATACGGGCTACTTCGAGTGCGCGACGCCGGCCACGTGGACTGAACACGTCCACGACACGCATGAGCTGCTCTGGGGTGCCCGTGGTGTGCTCACGGTGGAAGCCGACGGCGGGTTCTTCGCTGTCCCGGCCACGTTGGGCCTGTGGATCCCTGCGGGTGTGGTCCATGCAGTGAAGTCCACGCAGGGAACAGGGTTCTACTGCTCGCACATCAACGCCCGGGTGGCGCCGCACCTGGAGAGCCGCACCGTAGCTGTCACGGTGCCCGCAGCCGCGCAGGAGTTGCTCCGGCACATGAGCACCTTTGACATGGATGATTCCATCCGCAGACGCTCTGAACACGTAGTGGTGGGACTGCTCGACGTCGTGGATTCCCGGCCGATGCTGTTGCCCATGCCCACGGACCCGCGGCTGGAATTGATGGCCAGGGCCCTCCTTGATGATCCGGCACTGGACCGTTCGTTGGAGGAGTGGAGTGCTGTGGTTGCCGTCAGTGTGCGCAATTTGTCCAGGTTGTTCCACAAGGAGACCGGGATGACGTTCGCCCAGTGGCGGATCCATGCCCGGGTGCGGGTTGCGCTGGGTTTGCTCGCGGCGGGGTACCCGGTCTCCACGGTCAGCAGGCGGGTGGGTTACAACAATCCGAGCGCCTTCGTTCAGGTGTTCCGGAAGGTGATGGGGCACACTCCCGGCTGGTACGTTGCCTCGCTTAAGGCCGGAAACCACCACTCTTTGGCCGGTTCCGACTAAATTCCACCGGTTTTCTTCCTCAGTGCCTTGTTAGGGTAGGTATACCTAACTTCGGCTGCCCACCAGAGACTCTTCCCAGGGTCGGGGCCGCCAATGGGAGCTCTCCGTCTCCCCTGAGAACCAAAGAGGACCGCCGTGATTTCACGCCCGAAAACCATGTCAGCCGCCATCGCGGCAATGGCATCCGCCGCTCTGCTCCTGACTGGTTGCGCAACCAGCGATGCGAGCGCCAATACAAAATCGGAGACCCGCACTGTCACCAGTGAGGTCAAGGAAGTGAACATTCCAGCCGAGCCCAGGAAAGCGCTGGGCATGTACACCACGGACCTGGACATGCTCATCACCCTCGACATTCCCCTCGCGAGCCAGCAGCCCATTCGTGACAGCGGCTACTCGGGCTTTCCGTCATTCTTTGACCAGGAAGCCCTGAAGGGGATCACTCCCTTCACCAACTACCCGGAGTTCAACTTTGAGGCCATCCTGAAAGCCCAGCCCGACGTGATCCTGAACGGCCTGGGTTACGACAAGGAGCTCGACGGCAAGCTCTCCGACATCGCTCCCACCTATACCTTCAACGGTTTCGATGGCAGCGATTGGCGCACCAAGTTCAAAGCTGTGGCCGAGGCCTTCGACAAGACCGGGCAGTACCAGGCATGGATGGATAAGTACCAGGCCAAGGTTGACGACGTAAAGAAGCGCCTGGCCGAGGCAGGCCAGGACAAGCTGGTGGTAGGTCCCGTGGACTACTACCAGGATCAGGTTTCGGTCAGCTGCTACGGAACGCCTTGCCTGGTGATCAAGGACCTCGGCCTGCAGGTCTCACCCTTGGCTGATGGCGAGGGAACCAAACTCAGCGCCGAACAGCTGGAGCAGCTCAAGGGAATCGACGTCGCCATCACCACCGAGGTTCCCGAGAAGGACGGCGCCAACCCGGATGCCTTCGCTCCGCTGGCCAACAACAAGCTGTGGACCTCACTGCCTTTCGTGGCCAACAAGCAGATCCACACGTACGACCTCGAAATGATCTACGGCTCGCCCAGTGGCCAGTACGCCCTCCTGGAGAAGTTCGAAAAGGCGCTCCTGTCATGATGAGCATTTACCGGGCCGAGGTCATTTCCACTCGCCTTGTGACACCGGGAATGGTCCGGATAACGTTCGGTGGACCCTGCCTGGCCGGCTTTGACACCACTGGAATCGGCGACGAATACCTGCGCGTGTTCCTTCCCGATCCTGGTGCCCGCGAGGCCCGGCTGCCCATCTCCACCGGGGACTCCTGGGACTGGGTCGATGGTGTGGAACCGTCCGCCATGCGGACGTACACGGTCCGGTCCGTGGATAATGCCGCAGGCACCGTGGACATCGACTTCGTGGTTCACGACGGCGGATTGGCGGCTTCCTGGGCGCAGCGCGCCCAGGTGGGTGACGTCGTCGGGCTTAACTCGCCCACTGGACTGTACGAACCGCCGGCCGAACTGCAATGGCAGATCCTGCTGGCCGACGCCACTGGACTTCCGGCGGTTGCGCGACTCGTGGAGCAGACGCCGCCGGGTGTCCGCACCCGGGTCCTGATCGAAGTCGAAGATTCCACACACCAGCAGGAGCTGCATCTTGGCGCCGGAACCGAAGTGGCCTGGATCTACGGCGGGAACGGCCACAGCCAGTCCCGGCTTGGCGAGGTCCTGCGGTCGATGGAACTGCCCGGAGGGGTCGGCTACATCTGGGTGGCAGGCGAAACCAAGGTGCTGCGCGGGATCCGCAAGTACCTTCGGCAGGAAAAGAAGCTCACTCCCGGGTCCTACAAGCTGATCGGCTACTGGACCGACAAGAGCGAAGCCTGGGACGAGCGTTGGGAAAACCTCGACGCCGAAACCCGCCGCTGGTTCGACGAACTTTGGTCCGACGGGAAGCGCGATCGCGAGGAAATCGTGGACCTGCAGGACGCAAAATTCGAATTGCTGGGCCTCTGAATGGCGTCCGGGACCATGGCGCCGCGTTCTGTCGTAACCGAAGTGCAGGACGCGGCGCCGGTTTCCAGCCCTGATGCACGCCCGGCGGGCCTGATGGCCGTGAACCGGTACCGGCTGCTGGGATTGCTCGCCGCAATAGCTGCGTTGGCACTGGTCCTCTGGCTGAGCCTGGTGGTGGGCTCCAAAGACGTGGACCTTGGCAGCCTCTGGCCCGCCATCACCGCTTACGACGGCTCGCCGGAACACGTGATCATCCACGACCTCCGCCTGCCCAGGACCGTCACGGGTGTGGTCGTCGGCGTAGCGCTCGGCCTGTCCGGGGCGCTGATCCAGGCCTTGACGCGCAACCCGTTGGCGGACCCCGGCATCCTGGGCGTCAATGCTGGTGCAGGCTTCTTCGTGGTCCTGGGCGTTGCGCTCTTCGGTGTCACGAGCATCCAGGAATACATCTGGTTCTCGTTCGCCGGCGCCGTAGTGGCTACCGTGGCGGTGTACTTCATCGGGTCCCGGGGAAGGGGTGGGGCGACGCCGCTCCGTCTCACCCTTGCCGGAGTTGCCTTGGGCGCTGTCCTCGGCGGGGTCTCGTCCGGCATCACCCTGCTTCGCCCGGCCGTCTTCGACAGTATGCGCAGTTGGAGCGCCGGCACCTTGAGCAACCGTACGTGGGACATTGTCACCACCGTGGCGCCGTTCATTCTCGTGGGCACGCTCATTGCCCTGGCCATGGCCCGGCCCCTGAATGCCGTGGCGATGGGCGACGACACGGCCCGGTCGCTCGGTGCCAACATCGTGCGCACCCGGATCTGGACCATCATCGCGGTGACCCTGCTCTGCGGCGCTGCCACCGCAGCGTCCGGGCCCATCGGTTTCGTGGGCCTCATGATTCCGCACGTTTCCCGCTGGATCGTTGGGCCAGACCAGCGGTGGATCCTTGGCTACACGCTGGTGCTCTCGCCCGTGCTGCTCCTGGTGTCCGACATCGTGGGGCGCCTTGTTCTCCGCCCCGGTGAAATGCAGGTCGGCATCATCACCGCGTTCGTTGGCGCGCCCGTCCTTATCTGGCTCATCCGACGCCGGAAAGTGAGCACGCTATGACAACGGTTGACACGGTGGATTCCCTTGATCGTGCGAAGAATATCGACTTCGGCCGGCGAACCCTCTCCATCCGGCGCTTTGGCGGACGGGTCTCCTTCCGCCTCGACGTCCGGACCCTTGTTGTCACCGCCGTCCTGTTTGCCGCCGCCCTGGCGCTCGCCGTCGTCGCCCTTGGCCTGGGTGAGTTCAGCATTGCGGTACCGGACGTTGTTTCTGCGCTGCTTGGAAAGTCCAGCGGCGCCGTGCACATGGTGGTGGTGGAGTGGAGATTGCCCCGCGTCCTCCTGGCCCTGTTATTGGGGGCGGCCATGGGGGTCAGCGGGGCGATCTTCCAGTCGCTGACCCGGAACGCGCTGGGAAGTCCCGACGTGATCGGCTTCAACACCGGCGCCTATACCGGCGCGCTGGTGGTCATCCTGCTGATGGGCGGCGGCTACTTTGCGGTGTCGGCCGGTGCTTTGGTGGGCGGATTGGTGACTGCAGCGCTGGTGTACCTGTTCGCCTACAAGAAAGGCATCCAGGGTTTCCGGCTCATCATCGCCGGCATCGCCGTGAGCGCCATGCTGGCGTCGGTGAATACCTGGCTCATTCTCAAAGCTTCGCTGGAGCAGGCCATGTCTGCAGCCGTGTGGGGTGCCGGGTCCCTGAACAAGGTCACCTGGGAGCAGGTCCCGCCCGTGGTGGGCGTCTTTGCCGTGTTGTTGGCGGTGCTTGTCTTTTACGGCAGGCGGTTGGGGCTTTTGGAGATGGGCGACGACGCCGCCCGCGCCTTGGGCGTTCGGCTGGAGGGTTCGCGGCTGGTCCTCGCAGTGGTGGGCGTGGCGTTGACCGCGATGGTCACCGCCGCTGCCGGGCCGATCGCCTTTGTTTCTTTGGCTGCCCCGCAATTGGCGCGCCGCCTCACCCGGTCCGCGTCCGTGGGCATGGTTCCTTCAGCCGCCATGGGTGCGTTTCTTTTGGTGGCCAGCGACATCGTGGCGCAGAACCTTTTCGCGCCCATCCAACTGCCCGTGGGCGTGGTGACCGTCAGCATCGGCGGCTGCTACCTCGTATGGCTCCTGGCCCGTGAAGTGAAGCGGCAATGAGCGAAGAATTAAAGGAGATTGCTGTGACTGATGTGTTGGTTGAACCGGGTTCTGCGGCCCTTTCGAGGCCGGATTCCGCCCGGCCCTCCGGCGCGCGGCTCAGCGCCGAGAACGTGAGCCTTGGCTACGCCGGGCGCACGGTGTCCGAGGGGCTTGACGTGCGTATTCCGGACGGCGGGTTCACGGTGATCGTGGGCCCCAACGCCTGCGGCAAATCGACGTTGTTGCGGGCGCTGTCGAGGCTGCTGGAGCCTACGTCCGGGTCGGTGCTTTTGGATGGCAAGAGTATCTCGTCGTACGGCGCCAAGGAAGTGGCCCGCCGCTTGGGGTTGCTGCCGCAAACCTCCATTGCGCCCGACGGAATCACGGTGGCCGACCTCGTAGCCCGTGGGCGCTATCCCCACCAGAAGTTGCTGCGTCAGTGGTCTGAATCCGATGAAGCCGCAGTAGTTGCTGCGTTGGAGGCCACCAACGTAACGTCGCTGTCCGGGCGTTTGGTGGATGAACTCTCCGGCGGGCAGCGGCAACGTGTGTGGGTGGCCATGGTCCTCGCCCAGCAGACCCCGTTGCTCCTGTTGGACGAGCCCACCACGTTCCTGGATATTGCGCACCAAATTGAGTTGCTGGAACTCTTCCGGCGCCTCAACGGTGAAGGAAACACCCTGGTGGCCGTGCTCCACGATCTCAACCACGCATGCCGCTACGCCACGCACCTGATTGCGATGAAGGACGGGGCAGTGGTCGCCGAGGGCCGGCCCGCAGATGTGGTCACCGCCGAGCTGGTGGAGGACGTGTTCGGCCTGCCGTGCATCGTGATCGACGACCCCGTGAGCCACACGCCGCTGGTGATCCCCCTGGGGTCCTGAGCTCCCCGCGAGGTGGCAGTTAATGACAATGCTGCCACTGATCATTGCCATTAACTGCCACTTAGGCGAACCTGCTATAGGCCCGTCTGGCTCACTCCGTATTCCGCCTGCTCAGGAGTGAAGCCTTCGAACAGCAGTTGATCGATCAAGCCTGCACGTGAGAATGAGCTGAACTC
Source organism: Paenarthrobacter histidinolovorans (assembly GCF_014647595.1). GTDB lineage: Bacteria > Actinomycetota > Actinomycetes > Actinomycetales > Micrococcaceae > Arthrobacter > Arthrobacter histidinolovorans. The sequence goes on from NZ_BMPM01000007.1 coordinate 39,103, forward strand.
CAAGTAACTCTTAGCCTTCTTGGCTGCCTGCTGGTTCCAATCGGCCTTAACATGGTCTGCGGCCCACGTCGCATCCTCTGTTGAATACTTCTCAAACTCAAGTTGCTTGATAAGACCCGGGTAGGAGAACGCTGTGAAGTCGAGGTAGCTGTTTGCTTTTCGCAGGGCGTTTTGTTGGCTGACTGTTCCAGCGGCAGCTTTTGCTGCAGCGTCCGCCGCAGCCTTTGCAGCTGCGTCTGCATCTGCTTTAGCCTTCGCGGAGGCCTCCGCTTCGGCTTTGGCCGCAGCCTCTGTCTGGGCTTTTGCTGCAGCATCCGCATCAGCCTTTGCCTTCAATTCTGCGTCCGCCTTCGCTTTTGCGGAGGCTTGCGCCTCCTTCTCAGCTGTTGAGTCCACGGAAGCCGAAGCAGATGCCGAAGCAGATGCCGAAGCCGATGCCGATGCCGAGGATGCGGCTTTGGTGCTGGATACATTTGGGGCTGCTGTTGGGCCGGAGCCAACGCGGGTTGCGTTGAAAATGATACTCAAGAGAACGACCACGCCCGTGACTATTAGGGCCACTTTCTTGTGCTTCTGGTACCCCTCGAGCGGCAGACCTTGCTTGTCGCGCGTTTGGTTCGCCAGAACCAGGATGAGATCTATGAGGGCCCATATGCCTAAGCCACCGATGGTAAACAGTTTGAGGAGGCCGGTTCCTACCTTGCCCAGATAGAACCGGTCCACGCCAAAGACGCCAAGGAGAAGGGATAGCAACCATGTCACGAGGAAGGACTTGTTGCTTTGCGGTGGTTGTCCGTAGGCCTGGGGTGGAGGATAAGCGGTGGGATAGGGGTTTTGGCTCATGAGAGTCCCTTCATAGGACACCTGACCGACGTGCGATGCGAAGCGTGCGGAGTGGGTGCGGTGATAGGACGCCTATTGAGGATGCAGCATCGACCGCAAGCGCCGGAAACCTGCACCGTTTGTTTGCTGGAATCGTGATCACTTCCCCCCAAAAAGCGTCACGGGCGTCGATGCCCGTAGGGGGATGTTACACGTTGTCCGACGAAATGGAACCCTGGCCTTCACGGCCCGTCCCGCGGGCGGATAGCTCACTTCGCCCCCAGCAGTTCCTCCCGCCGCTGCTCCGTCTCCTCCCGTAAGGCCTGCACGACGGCGGCTACCGCGGGGCGGCGCATGGAGTCCGGGCGGAGGACCATCCAGTAGGGGAGCAGCTCCGCGAAGTCTGAGGGCAGGAGCCGCACCAAATCCGAGTGCCGATCGGCCATGAAGCACGGCAGAAACCCGATCCCTGCCCCTGCCCGGGTGGCCTCAACATGGACGAACACGTTGGTTGAGCTCAGACCGTCGCGCATGGTCGGGACCAGCCTTCGGGGTGCGTCCAGGTCATCCACCTGAAGCATGGAATCCACGAAATAGACCAGCTGATGCTGCGTCAGTTCCTCAATGCTGGACGGCATCCCGTGGTCCGCCAGGTACGCGCGCGACGCGTACATCCCCAGCCGGTACTCGCCGAGCCGGATCGCTTCGGCCCTGTGCACCTGCGGCGTCCCGACCACCACCTCGATGTCCAGACCGGAGCGCTGCTGCAACGCCCGACGCGTCACCGTCACGATCTCGACGCTGAGTCCGGGATGCTCCCTCCTCAAGCGGGCCACCGCCGGCGCAGCGATATAGGCGCTGAATCCGTCAGTCGCGGTCATTCGTACGACGCCGGTAATCGGGTCGGGTGCGCGATCACTGGGTCCCAGGGCACTCACCGCAGCTTCGATCCGCTCTGCGACGAGTACGGCTTCGGCACCCAACTCCGTCACTTCCCACCCACCGGCGGCACGCGCGAGGACCCTGCCGCCGAGTGCCTTCTCCAGCGCCGCTATCCTGCGCGAAACCGTGGTGTGGTTCAGTCCCAAGGCTTGGGCCGCCGTCGTAAATTTTCCTGAACGTGAGACGGCAAGGAAGATGAGGAGGTCATCCGGGTTGGGATTCATATCTGCAATTCTGCACACCTAAGGTGCCTTATTGGTCATTGAGACATAACAAATCTGCAGCAATACTCAGTGGAGCATTTCGTGTTGTGGATCACATCACGTTCAAAAGGGTCAAAGAGGACACTGAGGAGATGGATATGAGCGTAGAGCAGCGCTCCGCATCAAAAGCCGGGAAAGACGCCGGCAAAGGCTCCGGCCTGAAGAAGATCGTCGCGGCCTCGATGGTGGGCACCGTGGTGGAGTGGTACGAGTTCTTCCTGTACGCCACCGCCGCCACGTTGGTTTTCGGCAAGTACTTCTTCCCGAGCACGGGCAACGAACTGGACGGCATCATCCAGGCCTTCATTACCTACGCGGTGGGCTTCGTCGCCCGGCCGCTGGGCGGGATCGTGTTCGGTCAGATCGGCGACAAGCTCGGCCGCAAGCCCACGCTGCAGCTGACCATCGTGATCGTCGGCGTCTCGACGTTCCTGATGGGCTGCCTCCCCGGTTTCATGGACATCGGGTACTGGGCACCGGCGATGCTGGTGGCGCTCCGCTTCATCCAGGGCTTCGCGCTCGGCGGCGAATGGGGCGGCGCTGTCCTTCTCGTGGCTGAGCACAGCCCCAACAAATCGCGCGGCTTCTGGTCCTCGTGGCCGCAGGCGGCAGTACCGGTGGGCAATCTCCTGGCCACGCTGGTCCTGTTCGTCATGTCCACCACTCTGAGCAGCGAAGCCTTCCTCGGCTGGGGTTGGCGCGTCGCGTTCTGGCTCTCGGCAGTGATCGTGTTCGTGGGCTACTACATCCGCACCCACGTCACGGAAGCCCCGATCTTCCTCGAAGCCAAGGCACAGGTGGAGGAGTCCAAAGCCATCAGCTACGGCGTTGGCGAAGTCATCCGCAAGTACCCCAAAGGCATTCTCCAGGCCATGGGCCTCCGCTTCGCAGAGAACATCATGTACTACCTCGTGGTGAGCTTCGCGATCGTCTACCTCAAGAGTGTTCACAAGTACGACACGTCCTCGCTCCTGCTGGCCCTCCTGATCGCCCACGTCATCCACTTCCTGATCATTCCGCAGATCGGCCGGCTGGTGGATTCGTGGGGCCGTAAGCCTGTCTACCTCATCGGTGCCATCACCGGAGCAACCTGGCCGTTCTTCGCCTTCCCCATGTTCGACACCAAGAACGCAGTGGTCATCGTCCTTGCCGTGACCATCGGCCTCTGCCTGCACGCCTTCATGTACGCCGGTCAGCCGGCCATCATGTCCGAGCTCTTCCCAACGCGCATGCGCTACTCCGGTGTCTCGCTCGGCTCGCAGGTCACGTCGATCTTCGCCGGCTCACTCGCGCCGCTGCTGGCCACCCAGTGGCTCAAGGACACCGGCTCCTGGGTTCCCACAGCGATCTACCTCGTGGTCGCCTGCGCGATCACCGCCGTCGCGGTTATCTCGCTCAAGGAAACCAAGGGCATCGCGCTCCAAGAGGTGGACGAGGCGGATGCCATCCGCCACGGGCTGGCCACTTCATCTACTTCGAAAGGCTAGCTCCATGGACAACTCCTTGAACGGACGCAAAGCACTGGTGACGGGAGGTGCGAGCGGCATCGGGGCTGCTTGCGCCCGGGCGCTGGCCGCCCGTGGTGCGAAAGTAGTAGTGGCCGACGTCGATGCCTCCGGCGCTGCGGCCCTCGCCGATGAGCTCGGCGGCACGGCCTGGACAGTGGACCTGCTGGATACTGAGGCGCTGGGCGCCCTCAGCCTCGACTGCGACATCCTGATCAACAACGCAGGCATCCAGAAGGTCGCGCCGATCGAGGAGTTCGAACCCGCAGAGTTCCGGCGGATCCTGGCCCTGATGCTGGAGGCGCCGTTCCTCCTGATCCGGGCCGCTCTCCCGCACATGTACGCCAATGGGTTCGGCCGGATCATCAACATCTCGTCGGTCCACGGGTTGCGGGCATCTGCTTACAAGAGCGCCTACGTGTCTGCCAAGCACGGTCTTGAGGGACTCAGCAAGGTCACCGCTTTGGAGGGCGGCGAGCGCGGGGTCACCTCCAACTGCATCAATCCCGGGTACGTCCGGACACCGTTGGTGGAACGCCAGATAGCCGACCAAGCCCGACTCCACGGCATCCCCGAGGCCGAGGTCCTGGCCAAAGTGATGCTCACGGAGTCGGCGGTGAAGCGGCTGGTGGAGCCCGAGGAAGTTGCGTCGTTGGCCGCCTGGATGGCCTCCGACGACGCCGGCATGGTCACCGGTGCGAGCTACACCATGGACGGCGGCTGGTCGGCCCGGTAGCGGGCGGGCCCCGCTCGCTCCCTCCGCGAGGTGACAGGTAATGCCAATGTTCCGCGAGAATATTGGCATTAGCTGTCACATCGGCGGGAACCAACCCGCTGGCACTTTAGAGTGTCCGCATGGCTAAAGTGAGGTCTTTGCGTTCCAGTAGGACAGTCGCGACCGTGATCAACCTTGCGGCCGTGACAGCGTTCACGGTGATGCTTGTGATCACCGGGGCCCCGCTGTACTGGGCCGTTATCACTGCTGTTGTTGGTGTCTTTGGTTCTTACGCCGTGCTGTATTTGGACGCTCTCTTCGCGGAGCTGCGCTTCCATCGCATGCTGCGACGCGGAAACCTGGAGTGTTGGATCCGTTGCCGGGAGCCACAGGAAAACGGTCGATGGGTGGGGTGGGAGCGCGGGCTGGTGTCCTTCCGGGCACCAGCTGTGGACTTTGTCAGAACGGATCCGAACAATCCTTCGCAGGAAAGGCTCTTCACTTTCCTGGTCAGCGGGAGGGCCGAGCCCGATTTTCGGGACCCGCACCCGAATGATGCGCGCTTGCTTGGCCGGGGTGTCCGCTCGAGCCAGCTGAACACAACACGGGGCACCATTGACATCGCCGGCTTTCCCGAGGCCATGGAGCAGTTGGAAGAGCAGCTCTCCCTCGCTCCCTCCGCGAGGTGACAGGTAATGCCAATGTTCCGCGAGAATATTGGCATTAGCTGTCACATCGGCGCAGGGAATCAGGCGGTCTCGTCCACCAGCTCGGCCCGACGCAGGCCACCACCGCGGACCCACAATTTGTAGGCCACGAACAGCAGGACCAGCCAGGTTCCGCCCACGTACAACGCAACCCGTGTGTCCTCGAAGACCCCCAGGATCACGATCACCATCGCCATGAACGCCATGGTCAGGATGGACGCGGCAGGCCACAGCGGCGACCCGAATTCCGACGCCGGCAGGCCCTTGCGCTTGATCTCCCGCTTCATGGCGACATGCGAAACCAGGATCATCACCCAGACCCACACCGTGGCAAACGTGGCGATCGAGGCAATGAGCACGAACACGTCTTCCGGAATGACGGCGTTCAAAACCACGCCAACCAGCAGGATGCAGCCCATCATCACCACGGTCATCCACGGAACGCCGTGGCGGGAGATCTTGCTGAAGCTCTTTGGCGCGTGGCCCTGCTGCGCCAGACCGAACAGGATGCGCCCGGCCCCAAAGATGTCGCTGTTGATCGCAGAGAGCGCGGCCGTAATGACCACCGCGTTCAGAATGTGCGGAGCGGCCGGAATGCCCAGTCCGTCGAAAATCTGCACAAACGGGCTGCCGCTGCTGCCGATCTCGTTCCACGGGAAGATGCTCATCAGCACGCCCAAAGTCAGCACGTAGAACAGGAGCACACGTACGGGCACAGTGTTGACGGCCTGCGGGATGACCTTTTTGGGGTCTGCGGCTTCGCCAGCGGTGATGCCAATCGTTTCGATCCCGCCAAACGCAAACATCACGACGGCGAACGCGGCCAGGAGCCCCTCGAAGCCGTTCGGGAACAAACCGCCGTGGTTGACGAGGTTCCCCAGTCCCGGTGCCACGCCACCGCCGTCGCCCGTTTGGAAGCCGAACACGACGATTGCCGCACCGCCCACGATCATGGCGATAATCGCCACAACCTTGATCAGCGAGAACCAGAACTCAAGCTCGCCGAACACCTTCACGCTGAGCAGGTTCATGGCGCCCAGGAACAGGATGATCGCGAGCACCCAGATCCATCTGTCCACCTGCGGGAACCAGAAGCCCATGTAGATACTGAAGGCCGTGACGTCTGCGATGGCCACGATTGCCATTTCGAAAACATAGGTCCACCCGGTCACGAAACCGGCGAAGGGGCCCAGGTAGCGGCTGGCGTATTGGCCGAAGGAACCGGACACGGGGTGTCGCACGGCCATTTCGCCGAGGCCGCGCATCACCATGAAGACGGCGGCGCCGCCGATGATGTAGGCCAACAGAACGGCCGGGCCGGCTTTTTGGATGGCCGACGCCGAGCCGTAGAACAGGCCCGTGCCGATCGCCGATCCGAGTGCCATGAAGCGGATGTGGCGGACGTTGAGGCCTCGGCTGAGCGCCGTACCCGCGGCTTGGAGGACAGAGCTCTCCGCGGCCAGCTTGGTTTGTTGCATAGTAAAACCTTCTCGTCTTTGGGAGGGGATCGCTATCCAGCAGATCACTTTTGGCAGCCTTGTGATCGGACTCACGGGGCTTTGGTGTCTTTGATCGCAGACACTCCGCTTACGGCCATATGGATGGTGGTAAAAGTCATAGTTCCCGGTCGGATAGGATGACCGCGGACAGCTCTTCAACACGGTCAGGCATCCCTCGCATTACGCGTCGCCCCCTTTGAACTCTGTGCTGACTCTTGCATCTGTTACTTGGGGGACTCATGATTTCCGTAATCCGCGCTACGCGACGCCGTTGGGCGGCTGCCGTTGTTGCCTTGGCAGCAGGGGCTACCCTGCTCTTTGCCGCGCCCGCACAGGCGTATGACGTTCCGAATTTTGAGGTTCCGAGTGCGTCGCAGGCTCCCGTGCCGTTCGTGGAGCGGGTAAGTGACACCGCTGGCGTTGTTGAGCTCTGGAAGACTGGCGGTCCTGCAACACGCACCGCCGCCGCTGCAGCCCTGGTGGGCGGCGCGGACGCGCTTCAGGCATTCCTCGACGCCGGACAGGACGTCGCGCTGGCGGCGGACCGCAAGCAGCTGGTTACCGAACTGACGACGCGGGGAAGTGCGCGTGTGAGGTCGTCGGCTGCGGACGCCTTGGCCGCGAACAATCCTGAGAAGATCGATGCATTCCTCGCCACGGGCTGGGCCGAGACGTGGAAGGCTGACCTCAGAGTCGCTGCTACGTTCTTTCAGGAGTACGGCAATGTCCATGTTGAACGCGCCGCGTCCGAGAGCCTGGACAAGGGCGATGGGGCTATTGAGGATTTTGTCCTTAAGGGCTGGCGCGCCAAGGTCTGGATGACGGACCGCATGGCGGCTTATGCCGTGTTGGCTTCCGAGAACCCTTCAGTCTCTGCCGCTGCGGAGGCCGCGCTGAAAACCGAAAACGGGGATGTGGTGGCCGACTTTCTTCGCTACGGCCAGTTCGTGGTTGCCGGTCACGACGCTGAGTTGACGACAGTGTCAGGGCTGCTCCAGCAGGTCAAGGCCGATATCGGAGCCAACCCCAACGGCGCCGCAGCTGTTGCTGATCGCGCCAGGTTTGCCGTGGAGAAAGCCAAAAACGCGACATCAGCTGCGAAAAAAGCAGACTCGGCCCGTTTGACGGCCGAATGGAAGTTCCAGTCCGCCCAGGCACTCCCACGTGCTGTTATCGACGGCGCAAGCATGATCACTGAGAAGCCACTACGGGAAGCCTTTGCCAAGGCTGCCAAAGAAGTGCCCGGTCTTCTGGCAGCCCTGACGGCTCCCGATGCCGACTTCAACACCCTGACCACCGAAGCACGCCAGGCCACTTTGGACCTTGCGCTGGTAGGTACCCCGGAGGTTCGGAAGGCCGCGGAGGCTGCCCTGCTGGGTGGCGACGCCGCGATCAAGGACTTCATCACCGTCGGGCGCGATGCTGCAGAAAAGTTGGATGGCACCGTCATGGTCAACGAGAGGCAGCGCGTTGCCCAGCTCCACGCTACGGGCGGCGAATACGTTCGCAAGGCTGCCTCGATAGCCGGAAAGTCCTGGAGTCACCCGGATACACGCTACTTCCTCGAATACGGCTATGACCAAGCCCGAAACCTGGATAATCGCATCCAGACCAGTTACGCGTTGGATTCGACGCCGGAGGTTCGTGCGGCCGCGAGCGTTGCTCTTGATGGCAGCCGTGCAGATCTCGAGGCCTTCATGACCGCAGGCCAGGCCGCAGCCGCCGATCGGGACAAAACAACCGCTGCCCACGTTGCCTCGATCGATGCCATGATCGCCGAGCTTGCCGGCTTGGCGGATACAGCAGCCGTCGACGCAGGCAAGGCCGCCGACGCTGCCAAGGCCGCTGAAGCCGCACGTCAAACGGAGGCGGCACGCCAGGCAGAAGCGGCGGCAGAAGCTGCCCGCCAGGCCGCCGCCGCTGGTGGGCAGGTTGCTGCCGGCAGCGTTGACGGATCGCAGCAGTCCGGCGCCGGGGTAGCCCCGATCGTTATTCCCTGGCCGCGCGAGTACGCTCCCGCCGTCGGGCTGGCCGAAACCAGAACAGAGCCGGAAGCCGCGGAAAAGCCCGCAGCAACGCCTTCGGCCGCACCGAGCATTTCCGTGCCGCCGGCAGCGTCAGCTGCCAAGGAGTCCGCGTCGGTGGATTCAGAGTCCCAAGAGGCCGCTGCACCGATGGCTGCCTCTGCTGCCGGCATGAGTGGCTGGACCATTGGCCTTATCGTGGCGCTGGTCTTGGCAGCGGCCGGTGCCATCACGTTCCTGTTGCGCCGCAAGGGTGCATCTCCGGCCTAAACCCCGGCCTAGGTTTGGCCGGCAACGGCCCGGGTCGGTCTGAAACAACGTCGGAGTGTCCGGTATTCCGGACACTCCCGGTGGCCCGGTGCTGGTCATTGGCTTTCGAAAGATGCACGCTTGAGTACGGGATACCGGACAGTATGGTTTGGTAGCCCTCAAGATCCCCCAGCATCGAGGAACCATGACCACCACGCCACCTGCGCCCGGCAAGGCCACGTCCAAAGTCCCTGCTGCCGAAAACACCTTGCGCATCCTGAAACTGTTGGCGTCGCGCCGGGGGCCGATGGCGGCGTCGAACATCGCGACGGCACTGGGCCTGCCGCGGTCCAGCGTTTACCACCTGCTTGGCGTGATGGAGGCCAACGGCTTCGTCCTTCACCTGCACGAGGAACAGCGCTACGGACTGGGCATCAGTGCCTTCGAACTCAGCTCCGCGTATTCGCGGCAGGAGCCATTGTCCCGGTTGGGCCGACCCATGCTGGCCTCGCTGGTTGACGTGATCGGCGAGAGCGCCCACTTGGCTGTGCTCCACGGCCGCGACGTCCTCTACATCGTGGAAGAACGCGCCAAGAACCGCCCAAGCCTGGTGACCGACGTCGGGGTTCGCCTTCCCAGCCACCTCACGGCGTCGGGCCGGGCGATCCTCGCTGCCCTGCCAAAGTCGCAGGTCCGCGCCCTGTACCCGAACGCTGCCGCCTTCACATCCAGGCATGACGTCGAGTTCCCCATCATGAAGTACTCCGCTCTGTCGTCCCATTTGGACCAGGTGCGGCAGCGCGGCTACGCCACGGAAAACGGGGAAATCACCCCGGGGTTCGGTTCGATCGCCGTCGCCGTGACGGACCACGTTGGATGGCCGACGGCGGCAGTCGCCGTCACGTTCCTGGAGGACAAAGTGCCCGCTGAGCAATGGCCGGTACTGGCTGCCCGCATCAGGAAAGCTGCGGACGAACTGTCCGTACGGATCCACGGTCGTCCGACGGCGGGCTGACGCACCCTAAGCGCGCCGCTACCCGCTGCCCGCTCCGGGATTATCGCGTTCAACCATGGCGCGGAATGTCTCCAGCTCGCCCCGGAAACTGCCCCGGTACGATCCCATGGCAAAGAGTCGTCCGACCACCGTGGCCACAAAACCGCGTGTCTCGAACAGCTGCTGGATGCGCGTGCCGTCACCTTCCGGGGTGAACGTGACATCCGATTCCCCTTTGAGGATCGCGTTGCCAAACCGCGTGCGCAGGTGCCGGGGCCGTTCTGCCGAGATGACTTCCGTCGGGCTGGCCATCCGGCCGAACCACACCGTGTAGCTGCTGCCGGCTTGGGCGGCGGAGCCGACGCGATCGGTCACGCGGGTGACACCGCCGATCCACTCCGTGAACCGGTCCGGATCCGTCCAGGTGTCGAAAACCCGCTCCGGCGGCGCGGCGACCAAGGTGGACACTCGATACGTTGCCATGGGTCCAGCATGCGCGCATTCCGGCGCGAAAGCGAGAGGCCCCGCATGTCTGCGATACCGGACAGCACCCTGCAAAAAGCCGTTCCGGCCGCTTGATAAAGGGGCTTTAGTAGAAGCAGAAGATCTTTTCACCACACACTTCCCACAGACGAAGGAGTCACCATGGCACCCGCCGATTTCACTTCTGGTGCCCGTCCGGTCAAGGCCGCGCGGGGTACTGAGCTTACTGCCAAGTCGTGGCAGACCGAGGCGCCGTTGCGCATGTTGATGAACAACCTGGATCCGGAGGTTGCTGAGCGTCCGGATGACTTGGTTGTTTACGGTGGCACGGGCCGTGCTGTCCGGTCATGGGCTGCGTTTGATGCGATTACCCGGACGTTGGAGACCATGGAGAAGGACGAGACTCTGTTGGTTCAGTCGGGCAAGCCGGTGGGTGTGTTCCGCACTCATGAGTGGGCTCCGCGGGTGTTGTTGGCGAACTCGAACCTGGTGGGGGATTGGGCGACGTGGCCTGAGTTCCGCCGGCTCGAGGCTGAGGGTTTGATGATGTACGGCCAGATGACGGCTGGGTCGTGGATTTACATCGGCACGCAGGGCATCCTGCAGGGCACGTATGAGACGTTTGCTGCGGTCGGGAACAAGCTCAAAGCGGAGGGTCGGCACCCGGCCCCCGCCGAGGAGGGTTCCACCGAAGGACCGCTGGCCGGGACGCTGACGCTGACCGGTGGCTGTGGTGGCATGGGCGGCGCGCAGCCGTTGGCCGTGACGTTGAATGATGGCGCGTGCTTGATCGTGGATGTGGATGAGACCCGGCTGCGTCGTCGTGCGGGTAAGCGGTACTTGGACGAGGTCGAAACGGATCTCGATGCTGCGATCGCGAAGGTCCAGAAGGCCAAGGACGAGCGTCGCGGCTGGTCGGTAGGTTACGTGGGCAACGCCGCCGAGGTGTTCCCCGAGCTGCTCCGCCGTCACAAGGCCGGGGAGATCACTTTTGATGTGGTCACGGACCAGACCAGTGCGCATGACCCGTTGTCCTACCTGCCCGAGGGCATCACCGTGGCTGAGTGGCACACCGAGGCCGAGGCGGATCCGGAAGGGTTCACCAAGAAGGCCCAGGCTTCGATGGCCCGTCACGTGCAGGCCATGGTGGAGTTCCAGGACGCCGGTGCTGAGGTGTTTGATTACGGCAACTCGATCCGTGATGAGGCACGCAAGGGCGGTTATGACCGGGCGTTTGAGTTCCCGGGTTTCGTTCCGGCGTATATTCGTCCGCTGTTCTGCGAGGGACTTGGCCCGTTCCGTTGGGTTGCGCTCTCGGGTGACCCGGAGGATATCCGGGTCACGGATGAGGCGATCAAGGAGTTGTTCCCGGAGAACAAGCATCTGCATAAGTGGATTGACGCGGCGCAGGAGCGGGTGGAGTTCGAGGGCCTGCCGGCACGTATTTGCTGGCTTGGGTACGGCGAGCGCGCCAAGGCCGGGTTGTTGTTCAACCAGTTGGTCAAGGAGGGCAAGGTCAAGGCCCCGATCGTGATTGGTCGTGACCACCTGGACTCGGGTTCGGTGGCGTCCCCGTACCGGGAGACCGAGTCCATGGCTGATGGTTCCGACGCTATTGCTGACTGGCCGTTGCTGAACGCCCTGATCAACACCTCTTCCGGTGCTACGTGGGTGTCGATCCATCACGGTGGCGGTGTTGGTATTGGCCGGTCCCTGCACGCCGGGCAGGTTTCGGTCGCTGACGGTACTGACCTGGCCGCGGAGAAGCTCGAACGGCTGTTGACCAATGACCCCGGCATGGGCGTCATCCGCCACGTCGACGCCGGCTACGACCGTGCTCTCGAGGTCGCCAACGAACGCGGCGTCCGCATCCCCATGAACGAGAAGTAGGCAATAAAAGTGACTATCACTACCCACGAACCCCTGACCGTCACCCTCGGCTCCAGTGGCGTAACCCCGGAAGACGTCGTCGCCGTCGCACGCCACGACGCCAAGGTGACCATCTCCCAGGAAGCCCTGGACAACGTGGCCAAGGTCCGCGCCCACATCGATAACCTCGCCACCAGCGACGTCCCCGCGTACGGCATTTCCACGGGCTTCGGCGCACTCGCCAACCGCCACATCCCCAACGACCTCCGCACCCAGCTGCAGAAGTCGCTGATCCGCAGCCACGCTGCCGGCATGGGCCCGGCCGTGGAACGCGAAGTGGTCCGCGGCATCATGTTCCTCCGCGCCAAGACCCTGGCCTCCGGTCGCACCGGCGTCCGCCCCGTGGTCCTGCAGACCATGGTGGACGTCCTCAACGCAGGCATCACGCCGCTGGTCCGCGAGTTCGGCTCGCTGGGTTGCTCAGGCGACCTCGCACCGCTGTCACACTGCGCACTGGTCCTCATGGGTGAAGGCGAAGCAACCGGTCCCGACGGCGAACTGTACGGAACCGCTGGCAAGCCGCCTGTCGCTGAGCTCCTGGCCCAGCACGGCATCGAGCCCGTCACGCTGGCCGAAAAGGAGGGCCTGGCCCTCGTCAACGGCACCGAAGGCATGCTCGGCATGCTGCTGATGGCCATCGCAGACATCCGTCTGTTGCTCGCGACGGCGGACGTCACCGCCGCGCTCAGCGTCGAGGCCCTGCTCGGCACCGATCAGGTGTTCCTGCCGGAGCTTCACGCAGCGCTCCGCCCGCACCCGGGCCAGGCCGCCAGCGCCGACAACATGCTCCGCGTACTGTCGAACTCACCGATCGTTGCTTCCCACCGGATCAACGACACCAAGGTGCAGGACGCCTACTCGCTGCGTTGTGCTCCGCAGGTTGCCGGCGCTGTCCGCGACACCGTGGACCACGCCGCGCTGGTAGCGTCCCGCGAACTCGCCGCTGCGATCGACAACCCTGTGGTCCTGCCCGATGGTCGCGTCACCTCCAACGGCAACTTCCACGGCGCCCCCGTGGCTTATGTCCTGGACTTCCTGGCCATCGCCGTTGCGGACCTCAGCTCAATCGCCGAGCGCCGCACGGACCGCATGCTGGACCCTGCCCGTTCGCACGGCCTGCCGGCCTTCCTCGCCGGAGACCCCGGGGTGGACTCCGGCCTGATGATCGCCCAGTACACGCAGGCCGGACTGGTCTCGGACAACAAGCGCCTGGCCGTTCCGGCGTCGGTGGACTCCATCCCGAGCTCCGCCATGCAGGAAGACCACGTGTCCATGGGCTGGCATGCAGCCCGGAAGCTGCGCAAGGCCGTGGAGAACCTGCGCCGGGTGCTCGCCGTCGAACTCGTCACCAGCGCCCGCGCCATTGACATGCGTACGCAGCTGTCCGACGGCGAACTCACTCCGGGTCCTGCCGGTACGGCAGTGCTTGAGGTGCTTCGCGAAGTGGTCCAGGGACCGGGAGCCGACCGGTTCCTGTCGCCCGAACTCGAAGCGGCTGACCGTTTGGTTGGCTCCGGCGCGGTCCGTGCGGCCGCCGAATCCGCCGTCGGGATTTTGGCCTGACGACGAATAAGACGCTCATTTGATGGGCAGATTTGTCACGCCCCGGTGTTTGTTCGCAACGCAGGCACCGGGGCGTGGCAAATGTAGTAGAACTTATGGTGTACGTCACGTCCACGCCGAAGATGTCGTGGGCTTGACGGGCAACCGTTCACACAACTCAATACACAACAGAGAACATCCACAAAGGGGTAGAAGTTCAATGAAGGCACGCGGAGCAGTCCTGTCCAGGCGAAACGCTCACTCGGCTATGGTTTCCGATTGGAAGATGCTGAAAGCCGGCGACACGGTGGAAGTGGTCAAGTACGCCCACGTCATCGCAGCCGGTCGGGTTGAAGAAGTTTCCAGCAGCGGAAACGTCGTGTGGCTTGAGCATTCAGGGCCCGGCGTTACCGAAGAGGGCAAGGAATTGTTCATGAAGTCCGACGGCGTGGTTCTCCGCCGCGCCTGAATGCCCAACTGAGTCGCAGCTGAGGTCGTTCCCAGCGCTGGGAACGACCTCAGCTGCGACTCAGTTGGGTGGGGGAGCTTAAACAGAAGCCGGGGCTCGTTCCCTTCCGCGGGTAGTAGATGCGGAAGGGAACGGGCCCCGGCTTTTGGTGTCGCTGCCGGTGATGCCGTCAGGGGTGGCAATCAGGCAGCGAGTACTTCGTGGGTCTGACCGAAGGGAACGGATTCGTCCAGCGCCACGGTGTAGGTGCCGGGCTCGTGCCTGGTCACCAGAATGCCGCAGTTGGCGTCTGCCGCTGCGTTCTTGATCAATGCATCCACGGCTTGCTCGAGTCCGTCGTGGATTTCGTCGGCCCTGGAAAAGGACAGGCGAATTTCGCGTTCTGCAGTCATTGCAGGGGTCATTGGGGGCCTCCTATTACGTGCCGCATGCGAGGGCGACCCATCAATCATAGTCGGTGCTTGCCGAATATTTGTAAGATGACTGGCAACGGAGTGAGCTGGGTCTCACGTGCGGCGAGTTGGCAGTTAATGCCAATGTTTGGACAAAACACTGGCATTTACTGCCACCTCGCGGACGATCCCAGGAGCCCGATTGGACGTGGTGGCGGGATTCGAACCCGCGTGCGCTGCTTTGCAGGCAGCTCCCTGGCCTCTTGGGTACACCACGTGCAGTCGACACTAAAGGGCTCGACCAAGCCTGCCCAACATTCGTTGCCCAGGCTTTCGCCGGGCGACGCAGCCTTTCGTCCGGCTACGCAGTGTTGCCCTTGGTTGCCGTCAATGACGCGCGTTTGAGTAGTCCCGTTACCCCGGCAGCAACCACAAGAGTCAGGATGGCGGCGGCCATGTGGGTGTAGAGCATGATGTGCGGCGAACCCCCGCTTGAAGCTGCTGCCGCCGGCGCATCGCCAGGACTCTGCCCGACGCCGTGAAGGTGCTCCACCCACCCGCTGCCAGGGTAGTAACCGCCAAATGCGGCGAACCCGAAGTGCAGCAGTTGCTGCGCCACTCCGGATATCAGCAGCAGGATCAAAGGCCCGTGGACCCAGCGGGCCAGGAGTTGGGCCGCAAGGCAGCACAGCGCCGCGAAGGCAAGGAGAACCGGAAGGGCCGGAGCGCTGCCGCCAGCCACCATGTGGGCCACCAGCCCCAGGCCGACGGCCAGCAGCCCGGATACCCAGGCCCACTTGTCCTGCACATTAACTACGTGCATCGCCATCCTTCCCTCCACACAGGCTAAGCGGCGGACGCCGGTGGGAAAAGGGGCTGGGGCGACTATCCCAGGAGGGTGTTCACCAGCCGGGCAGCGACCTTGGCAGTCCGGGAATCAATATCGAATTCCGGGTTCAACTCGGCGACGTCCACGTGCAGCAACTTCCCGCTTGCGGCAACCTGCCGGCAGACCGCGCTGATCACGGGCAGCGGCACGCCATAGGCCGCAGGTGCGCTCACCCCGGGCGCCACCGAAGCCGGCATGACGTCGAGGTCGATCGTCAGGTAGAGCACGTCCACCCCGGCCAGGAAGTCCGCGACGAACACCTCCACGGCCTCCGGTGAGCAGCGTTCGTCGAGCAAGTACTTCACGCCCAGTCGTTGGGCGGTGTCAAAAAGGGTCCGGGTGTTGTTCGGCTCGGAAATTCCGACGACGGCGTACTGCAGTTCGCGCCCGGCGGCGGCTTCCGCCCGGGCCATCTGAAGGAACGGCGTGCCCGAGCTCGGCGTGGGCTCATCCCGCAGGTCGAAGTGGGCGTCAAGGTTCAGCACGCCCAGCCGCTTGCCCTTGACCACATCCGAGCCTGCGACGCCCAGGTAGCTGGCAAACGCGGTCTCGTGGCCGCCGCCCAGCACCACGGTGAGGTTTCCGGCGTCGAGCAATTCAGAAATGGCGCGGCCGGCGCGCTCCTGGCCCGCTTCCAGTGAGTCGTCCTCCACAACCACATCGCCGGCGTCGAACACGTCCCGGTCCAGGTGGTACGCCAGCGGACCCAGCGCCGAACGGATGGCGGCCGGAGCAGCCGCGGCGCCAACACGGCCCTTGTTGCGGCGGACGCCGGCGTCACTGCAAAAGCCAAGCACGACGGCGGGACGCGAGGCAGCGTTGGCCGCTGCGGGCGTGTGTGCGGTGATGGCCTGCCACCACCGGCGGTGGGCGACGCCGTCGCCGTCAAGGCGGCCGGTCCATGGCGTGGGGCTGACATCTACGGTGGTGACGCTTGTTTCCATGCTTAAAGCAGACCGGACCCGGACTGCCAATACCAGCGGTTCCGGGTCCGGGGTGTCTGAAATACCGGAATGCTTACTTGACGCCCAGGAGTTCCTCAACGGTTCCGATGCCAAAGAACAGCAGGAACGCCGCGGCCACAGCCCACATCAAGGGGTGGACTTCGCGGGCACGGCCCTGGAATGTGCGGATCAGCACGAAGGAGATGAACCCTGCGCCCAGGCCGTTGGCGATGGAGTACG
The DNA here is from genome assembly GCF_014647595.1 of Paenarthrobacter histidinolovorans. Lineage (GTDB taxonomy): Bacteria > Actinomycetota > Actinomycetes > Actinomycetales > Micrococcaceae > Arthrobacter > Arthrobacter histidinolovorans. The sequence goes on from NZ_BMPM01000007.1 coordinate 55,711, forward strand.
TGAAAGGCATCAGGGCGATGGTCAGGAACGCCGGAATCCCGACTCCCCAGTCCTGCCAATCGATCTTGCCCACCTGGGAGACCATCATGAAGCCCACCACCACCAGGGCGGGGGCTACGGCTTCGAACGGCACCAGGTTGATCAGTGGTGTGAAGAACATGGCAATGAGGAAGAGAACGCCAGTGACGATCGAGGCGAGGCCCGTGCGTGCGCCTTCGCCGATGCCAGCGCCGGACTCCACGAAAATCTGGTTGGAGGAAACCGAGGCACCGCCACCCACGATCGCGCCGAGGGCATCCACCTGCAGGACGCGGTCAACGTTGGGGATGTTGCCGTCCTTGTCCACCGTTCCGGCTTCGTTGGCCAGGCCCACCATGGTGCCCATGGCGTCGAAGAAGATGCTCAGCAGGATCACGAAGGCCAGCAGCGCGGCGGCGATGAAGCCGAGGTGTTCGAACGCGCCGAACGGATTGGCCTTGCCGATCAGGGACAGATCCGGAGCGCCCCATTCCGACAAGGTGGGAGCTACAAGTGACCAGCCGCGGGGATTGACGTTCTTGCCGTCAAAGCTGGGGCCGATGTGGAGGGTGAACTCAAGGATCGCTGCCAAGGCGGTAGAAACCACGATGCCGATCAGGATCGCACCACGGACCTTGCGGACCACCAATGCAATGGTCAGGATCAGGCCCACGGCGAACACCAGGGTGGGCCAGCCCATGAGCTTGCCGTCAACACCGAGGCCCAGCGGAACCGTCGTGCCTGCAGCGTCCGGGATGCGCCGGACGAATCCGGCATTGACCAGACCGATCAGGGCAATGAACAAACCGATACCCACCACGATCGCCGTCTTCAACGCCTCCGGGACAGCTTTGAAGACGGCGGTCCGGAAACCGGTGAGCACCAGGATGAGCATCGTGACGCCGGACAGGACAACCAGGCCCATCATGTCCGGCCAGGTCAGCTGCGGGTGCGAGGCCACGGTCACTGCGACGAACGCATTGACGCCCAGCCCGGTGGCCACCGCGAAGGGGTGCTTGGCCCAGGCGCCCATGAGGATGGTCAGGATGCCCGCTACGAAGGCCGTGGTGGCTGCCACGGCGGTAAAGCCCAGGGAAGCTCCACTTGAGTCCGCCCCCGAAAGGATCAACGGGTTCAGCACAACGATGTAGCTCATGGCGAAGAATGTCGCGAAGCCGCCGCGGATTTCCCTTGAGTACGTGGAGCCACGTTCGGAAATCTTGAAATAGCGGTCCACTGCAGAACCTTGTTTAAGCATGACGGTCTCCGGGTATTGGGGGGAGTGTGCTCTCAAATCCTATGCCGTTGAATGTGGGAGCTTCGGACCATTCCCCTAGTCTGTAAGGAAGCCAACACTAGGAGAAACCGCCCCATGCGTACCATCCGCCCGCTTCTGGCCGCCGTCGTCGCCGCCCTTGCCTTCGCGTCTGCCCTGCTGTTTTCCGCGGCTCCGGCGTCCGCGCACGACGTCGCCGAATCCACAGCGCCGGCGAACGGTGCCACCGTGGCTGAAGTGCCGGCGTCGGTCTCCATTACGTTCAACAACCGTCCCCTGGCCATTGGATCGGGCGTCTCCGTGACCTCCGGTGGCGAGAATTGGGCAGACGGACCGGTGGAAATCATCGACAGCCAGGCTGTGCAGAAGCTCCGGCCCGGCGCGCCGGCGGGGGAGTACACCGTTGTCTGGCGCGTTGTGAGCTCCGATTCGCACCCCATCGAGGGCACCTTCAAGTTCACGGCAACAGCAGGAAGCACAACGGCGGCAAGTGGCTCTGCGGCGGCAAGCGGCTCCGCGGCGCCTTCGGCGTCTGCTTCGGCGACCTCGGGAACGGTGCCGTCCGCAGGCACGGCGCCTCCGGGAACAGTCGGCAGTGAACCCGCAGCGGATGCGTCCCAGCCGTTCCCATGGAGCATTGTTGTCATTGCGGTTGTTGCCGTGGCTCTCGTGATTTTCCTTGCCGTTACTGCCCGCAGGAAACTTGCCGGATCGGATGACGAAAACGGCCGGGAATCCGCGGAATAGCGGGCTTTTCTACGTAGCTGCGAATATCTCGGTTCGGTTACCGCGACACGCCAAGGCGGCAGTTCTCGTTACTTAAATGTGACTTCGGCGAGATCATCGCGTACGGTAGTACCTGTGCCTGTTCCACGTAGCGGGCACTTCCGGCCTGATTGCCTAGCTCTGCCGCAGTCCGGAATCCGTTCGCAGACAAACCTACGGCAGAGACGGGGAACCCATTTTGGGCCGCTTTCGAGCGTGCCTTGGGGTGAAGTCACGAAGCTTCCGCTGAACAGCGGGGGATAGTGGCCGGGTGACTCCCATCCGAATCCGACAGCTAACCTCGCAGGCATCGGGAGAGGCTCTTTCATGTCTTCACGCATTCTTCGCGGCCGTCGTAAGGCGGACAGCGTACGTCCTAATCCGTTCATCTCCATCTCCAAGGCAGTTGCCAGCAACGCTTCCGGCGCTGGCCGCCAGGCAGCCGTTATCGCAGCAGCTTCCGGACTCGTTCTGACCGGCTCCGTCGCTGCACACGCTGCAGAGGCTCCGATCCAGCGCGACTCCAGCCCCGCCACGGTCGCCGAGACCGCTTCCGAGGCTCCCACCAAGGTTGTTACCGCTCTTGCTACGGCTACGGTCAACTTCGAGCGTCCGGCTGTTGCTTCCGTTGCAGCCCCGGTCATCGAAAAGCCGGCTCCTGTAGTTGAAGCCCCCGTCGCCAAGCCGGCCGCCGTTACCGCTTCCGCTGCCACGGCTCCCGTAGCCGCCCAGGCCGCAGTTGCAGCTCCGGCCGCTGTTGCCCCCGCTGCAGCTCCGGTAGCTGCTGCTCCTGCTGCCGGTGGCGTCAACGCTGCCATGGTTGCCTCGGCTTACGCCCAGATCGGCATCATGCAGGACTGCACCGCCATGGTTGAGCGGGCCCTCGGCTCCGCCGGCATTCCGGTAGGCGACCTCGCTCCCATGCAGTTCATGAACTACGGCAAGGTTGTCAGCGACCCGCAGCCGGGCGACATGATCGTCCAGTCCGGCCACGTTGCCATCTACATCGGCAACGGCCAGGCAATCAGCGGTGGCATCAACGGCAACCAGACGGGCATCCACCCGATCAGCTGGTTGACCGCTACTGGTCCCATCACGTACGTACGCGCTGGCGCATAAGCCTCACGCTTCAACGCAAAAGGCCGGTGTCTTCGAAGATCATCTTCGAGGACACCGGCCTTTGGGCTTTAACGGAGGTTTGCGGCAGCTACCGCTTTGCGGACGCCTAGGCGATGGCGATGCCGGGCCCGCCCGGGAGCGCTACTTTGGTGGAGATCGCCTGCCCCACTGCCTTGGCTTGCCGCAGGACTTCCTTGGGGCTGGGCGTGATGAGTTCGCCCACGCCCACCAGATGCATTCCCACTGCCCGCATTGCGGAGACCAGGTTCTGCCCCACGGCGATGCCAAGTTCGGCCAGCATGCGGCGCAACTGGCTCTGGGCGCAGCGTGTCACCACTACATGGTCTGCCAGGAGAATCCCGTTGGCGGTGTGGACAGCCCACTGGCGCGGCGTGGATTCGAGGGGACCGGAGGCGTGGAGCCCGCTCCGGGTCATGCTCGCGGCGAGACCGTACCCGATGTGCTGGGTTGGATCCGCGCCCAGGAAGTCCAGGCGGACGGCCCTGGTGGTGTTGCGGACGTCCAGATGGTGGCTGGCCGCGTAGTTGCGTAAGTGGCGGAGGATTTCGTTGCGTTCCTGGATGGACGCGGGATCGGTGACCTCGCAGCGTTGGAGCATGCCTGTGTGGACCGCTGGACCGGTGGCCGACAAGGCGCCGAAACCATCCACCACTATGGAGCCCACGCCGTAGCGGCTGAGTTCGCTGGCGACTGCCAGACCGGACAAGCCGGCTCCTATGACCACGGTGGTGGTGCGTTCCGTGCCGGAATCAGGCGCGTATGACACTGCTTGGTTCCTCCTTGACGTGTGTGCCTTGCGGCATCGCGTGGGATCGCGTCCGAGTTCCCCAAGCGGCCGCAAATAAATGGCCGGAGTGTGCTGTAGGACACGTTCGCCGGCCATTCGGTGACTCGAACACTACCGAACTTTTTCGCGCAGGGATAGCCTTCCCGGACAGCGTGTTCGGCGTGTTCATCAGCAGCACAAAAACGGGGTCCGGAAACCGAGCCCCGACCGTTATACACATACCGCCGAGCCACCTTGATTCGGCCCTGCCGACCGAGAATAGTGGGCATTGGACGGGGAAATTCCGGATTTGCCTGTCCCGGGCCATTGACAATGGAGCCGTCGAGGAATCCGATGCGGAAAACCTCTGGCAGAATGGCCGGAACATCAAGCAGTAGGTGGAGAGGCGGGCCCCAAATGGACCAGCACGGCAGGCACAATGAAGAGCCACAGGACGGCGAGGCCCCAGCAGTGGCACCGGGTGGCATCGTCGTTGGGGTGGACGGCTCAGAACACGGGCAGTGTGCCCTGGTGTGGGCCGCACGTGAGGCCGAACGCAGGCAGCTTCCGCTGCACATCGTCACGGCCTACTCGGTTCCTATCTTCGCTGCATCAGGACTCGACGGCGGATATGCCACCGTGGACGATTCGGTGATTCGCGAAGGCGCGGAAGCCATTGTCCAGCAGGCCATGGACAAGGTATCCCCCTACTCCATCGACGTTGATGCTTCCGTGGAGAACGGCGACGCGGCAGGCGTGCTGCTGGATCTTTCCGCAGAGGCAGCGCTCCTGGTTTTCGGAAGCCGCGGCCGGGGCGGTTTCGTCGGTCGTCTGCTGGGTTCAGTCAGCAGCGCCTTGCCAGCCCATGCCAAGTGCCCCACCGTAACGGTTCCGCTCTATTGCGCGGACCGCCTCGGCGAGAATACCGAGGACAAACACATCAAGGCCGAGCACGCCAAAGCCGGGCCCCGCATCGTGGAAAACGTGGTTGCGGTGGGCGTGGACGGCTCCGAGCAAGCCCGGGTGGCTGTGCTCGAAGCAGCTGAGCAAGCTCAACGCAGGGGAGCCAAGCTCCGGGTCATATGCGCTGTCCCGCAATACAGCGGCTCCCTGGCCTGGGTACCCGCTCCCTTGGACCGGGACGCCTTGTTTGCCGACATCAAGGTGCAGCTCGACGCCGGGGTTGCCTGGTTGCAGAGCCACTTCCCGCAGTTGACCATCGAGACCGACCTCAGGGATGGCTCGCCTGTTGACGTTTTGGTGGAGACCAGCCGAAGCGTGGAACTGGTGGTCCTGGGCACCCGTGGCCGTGGCGGGTTTGCGGGCATGCTGTTGGGATCGACGTCCGATGGCGTCCTGCACCATGCCAAGGGACCGGTGCTGGTTGTTCCGGACCGTGAGGATCCCCGTCTGGCAGACCGCGATAAGTTTGGCCCGATGCTCGGCGCGGTGTAGGAAAAGAGCCACTGGTGTTCACGCTGCAGCTCACGGATATTCGTGGACCCATGCTTCCCCGGGTGGGTGGCAAAGCAGCGAACCTGGGCGAGCTTGCCGGCGCGGGCTTACCCGTGCCGCCGGGCTTTTGCCTCACCACGGATGCTTATCGGCGTGCGCTGTCCACCAGCGGCCTGGATGAGGTCTGCGCGGCCCTGGAATCGACAAGCACGGTTGACCTCGCCCGGCTGAACGGGCTTGCCGGGCAGGCCCGTTCCCTGGTGCTCGACGCCGGGGTCCCGGCCGGCATCGCTGAAGCGGTGCGGTCTGCCTATGAAGGTTTGGGAGACAACGTCCCGGTCGCTGTCAGGTCGTCGGCAACAGCTGAAGACCTGCCCTTCGCCAGTTTCGCCGGCCAACAGGACACTTTCCTGAACGTAGTGGGCGCCGACTCCGTCCTGGATGCCGTGAGTCGCTGCTGGGCTTCCCTGTGGACTGACCGGGCGGTGGCGTATCGGGCTACCAACGGCATTGAGCATGCTTCTGCGGCCTTGGCCGTCGTTGTCCAGGAGATGGTGGATTCGGCGGCCGCCGGGGTCATGTTTACGGCTAATCCCGTGACGGGCAAGAGGTCCGAGACGGTGATCGACGCGAGCCCGGGCCTGGGGGAGGCCGTAGTGTCCGGCGCCGTAAATCCGGATCAATACGTTCTTGATAAGGCCCGCGGCACGATTGTGAAACGCACTCTGGGTGACCGGCGGGTGGAGATCCGTGCCCTGCCAGGAGGCGGCACGCAAAGGACGCAGCGTTCGCGCATGGAAAGTCCAGGTGATCCGGGAGACACCCCGGCTACAGCTGTCCAACAGTGTCTTAGTGACCGGCAGATCAAGGATCTGGCTGAGCTGGGCCGCATGGTGGAGAAACACTATGGAACTCCACAGGACACCGAATGGGCCATGGATTCCAACGGAAAACTGTGGTTGACCCAGGCCAGGCCCATCACCACCCTCTACCCGCAAACCACCCGTACCCCTCCGGCCCCGGGCGTCCATTCCTTTCTGAACTTCAGCCTCGCGCAGGGCCTCACACGGCCGCTGACACCCATGGGTTTGGCGGGGATCCGGCTCATAGCGTCCTGTGTCGCCAAAACGGCGGGCTTTGCCGTCCCGGATCCCCGATCCGGACCGTCGCCCTATTACGAGGCCGGCCAGCGCATTTTCTTCGACCTCACGTCTGTCTTGCGGAGCCGTGTCGGGCGGAAGATAGTGCCCCGGGTCTTCGACGTCATGGAAGCCCGGTCCGCCATGCTGATGCGGAGCTTGTTCGATGACCCCCGTTTTTCGGTGACGAACAAAACGCCTTTGAGACTGATCCGCCATGTGGCTCCGGTGGCTGCAAAGTACCGGGTCCCGGAGTCGTTGCTCCGGGGCTTGTTCCGCCCGGATGCTGCCATGGCACGGGCGGAGCGCCTCAGCTCGGAACTCCGGAAAGCCCTGGCCGTCCCCGGGAAAGCTACCGCCCATCAGCGGCTAGCCCACGTGCAAAGAATCCTGGGCTCGGAACTCTTTGCCACAGTTCCGCAGATCCTGCCATTGCCGGTGCTCGGCTTTGCCATGCTGGCCCTGGTGGGGCGGATTCTCGGCGGGCAAGCGACGCACGATGAAATGCAGACCGTAATCCGCGGGTTGCCCAACAACGTCACCACGGAGATGGACCTGGCGCTGTGGCAGCTCGCCTCGCAGATCAGGGAAGATAACGACGCCGCTGCCTCCATGGCGGGTCAATCGACAGAGGCGCTGCTGGAACGGTACCGGGACGCTGAGTTGCCTGCCGTCGCCCAATCCGGCCTCGATGGATTCCTCCACGCCTACGGGCATCGGGCGGTGGCCGAAATCGACCTTGGCATGCCCCGGTGGGGAGATGATCCCACCCACATTATTGGCGTCCTTGCCAATTACCTGAGGCTGCAGCCCGGTGCAGGGGCTCCCGACGAGCAGTTCCGCAGGGCAGTTGACGAGGCCGAGGAGCAGGTCGCGAAGTTCGTGGCGCGGGCCCGGGCCATCAGCCCGCTCCACGCGATGGCAGTGCGGACGGCTTTGGATCGAACCAGAAGATTCGCTGGTCTGCGGGAGTTACCCAAGTACAACCTCGTCCTGGGACTGGCTGCGGCCCGGGAACAACTGCTCCTGGTTGGAAAGGAGCTGGCAGCGTCACAACGGATCGAGCACCCGGAGGATGTTTTCTTCCTGGACCTGGACGCGGTGGAAAACGCGTTGGCAGGCGCTGATCTGCGGGACGCAGTGGCCGAACACAGAGCGGCCTACGAACAAGAACTCCGGCGCAGGCACATTCCCCGGATGCTGTTGTCCGATGGCACCGAACCTGAGGCCACTGCAGGGGCCAACGCGGAACAGCGCCCCGGCACCTTGTCCGGCAGTCCGGCGTCGGCGGGTCTGGTGACGGCGCCTGCGCGGGTCATCATGGACCCCGTGGGAGCCCATCTGGAGCCGGGCGAGATCCTCGTGGCTCCGTCCACGGATCCCGGCTGGACACCGCTGTTCCTCACGGCTGGAGGCTTGGTCATGGAGATGGGCGGGCCCAACTCGCACGGAGCCGTGGTGGCGCGGGAGTACGGGATCCCCGCAGTCGTCGGAGTCCCGGATGCAACCACCCGGCTACGTACAGGCCAGCTCATCACCGTGGACGGCGCAGCCGGAACGGTCAGCGCAGAAGGTGCGCAGGGCGGGGACGCTTAGGCGTGTTGGTGTGATTCGTGCTCGGAATGGCTGACGGGCTCCAACTGGAACGTGCAGTGTTCGGTGTCGAAGTGGCGGCCAAGGCAGGAGCCCAGCTGGTCCAGGATGCTGTCCGCCCCGCTGGCGTTGAGTACCTCGTCCTGCACCACCACGTGGGCGGAGAACACCGGTACGCCGGACGTGATGGTCCAGATGTGGATATCGTGCGCTTCCACCACCCCGTCAACGGCCATGATGTGCTCGCGGATCATGTTGACGTCCACACCCTTGGGGGTGGCCTCAAGTAGGACGTCCACCACGTCGCGGAGCAGATGCCATGCACGGGGAATGATCATCAGGGCGATGAGGACCGAGGCGATGGGGTCGGCTGCCGAGAACCCGGTGGTCATGATCACGATCGCTGCCACAATGACAGCGATGGAGCCCAGCAGATCGCCCAGGACCTCAAGGTAGGCGCCACGGACGTTGAGGCTTTCCTTTTGGGCTCCCTGCAGGATCAGCAGGGAAACGAGATTGGCGACGGCGCCCAGGATGGCAGCCCACAGCATCACACCGGTCTGGATTTCGGTGGTTTCGCCGAACCGCCGGATCGCTTCGATCATGATCACCACGGCGATGACGATGAGGATCAGCGCGTTGGCCAACGCGGCCAGCACCTCCGCGCGCTGGTATCCGTACGTCCGCTGGTCGCTGGCCGGGCGCGTTGCGATCCACGCCGCCATGAGGGCAATGAAGACACCCGCGGCGTCGGAGAGCATGTGTCCGGCATCGGCCAACAGGGCCAGGGAGCCGGAAACGATTGCACCAATCACCTGCACGCCCACCACGCCCAGGGTGATGCCCAGGACGGCTATGAGGCGTTTGCGGTGTTTGCCGGTTGCCGTGACGCCGTGCGAGTGGTTGTGATCATGCCCCATGGTTCAAGGCTAGCCCCAACCGAGTTCGTGCAGGCGGTCGTCATCTATGCCGAAGTGGTGTGCGATCTCGTGAACCACCGTGATGGCCACCTCGTCAATGACTTCCTGGCGGCTGCTGCAGATGTTCAGGATGGGTTGGCGGAAGATGGTGATCCGATCGGGCAGGGAGCCCGCATCCCACCAGGAATCACGTTCCGTGAGCGGCACGCCCTCGTAGAGCCCCAGTAGCACCGTGTCCGGGTTTTCGCCCGGCTGTGGGGTGTAATCGTCCTCAATGAAAATTGCCACATTGTCCATCGCACGGGCGGCTTTGGCTGGAATCAGCTGCAGAGCATCGCTGACGGCTTCCTCAAACTCCTCAGGTGACATCCCAAACGGGGGGCGGTGCGCCGCGCTTCGCTGAGGCAGGCGCGAAAAGGGGCGCTCGCCGTCGGGAACGATCGGAAGTCCGGGAGGAAGATTCGCGGGCATGACTCGACTTTAGTCCGCCATGGCTGTATTGGCTCCCTAAGTGATGAGGGATACTGATCTCAGTCCCTTTCCGATAGACACAGGAACCGCATGACTTCCACCGCTTCCCCCCTGTCTGAACCCCTCGACGTCGTCGTTGTGGGTGAGGCGCTGATCGACATCGTGCAGTCGCCCGACGGCCAAGCCGAATACCCGGGCGGCTCCCCAACCAACGTCGCCTACGGGCTTGGCCGGCTGGACGTGAAAGCCGGACTTTTGACGGCCATTGGCCGGGACCAGCGGGGCGACGCCATTGCGGCGCACCTCCAGAGCGCCGGCGTGGTGCTGTTGCCCGGGTCCCAATCCATGGGAAAGACCGCGACGGCGACAGCCCGGATAGCTGCCGACGGTTCGGCCGCGTACACCTTCGACATTGAGTGGGCGCTGGCTCCCCTGGCCCTGCCGTATGCGCCGCGTATCCTTCACACCGGCTCCATTGCCACGTTCCTTGAGCCTGGTGCAGGGGTGGTCCGCAGCTTGTTGGAGCAGGCACAGGGAGGCTGCCTGGTTACCTACGATCCCAATATCCGCACCGATCTCCTGGGCAGCCACCACGAGGCCCTCGCCCTCTTCGAGGAAATTGTGCCGTTGACCGATGTGGTCAGGATGAGCGCCTCGGACGCCCACTGGCTTTATCCCGGCAAGGCGCTGGAGGATATCGCGAGCCATCTTCTGACACTGGGTACCACGTTGGCGGTCATGACGGAGGGCGCGAAAGGCTCGCTCATGGCCACCCGTCACATACAGCTCCGTGTCCGCGCCGTGCCGTCCACGGTGGCCGACACCATCGGCGCGGGCGATTCCTACATGTCGGCGCTCATCATGGGGCTCTTGCTGCGCGGCAGCGACGGGCTTGCACCGACCGTGCTGGAACGGATCGGCAACATCGCCTCGATGGCGGCTGCCATCACGGTTGGGCGTCCGGGAGCCAACCCGCCCACGCACCGGGAACTTCTGGCGGAGATGGCCCGCTAGCGGCTTAGCTCGACCGGCGTCGCGTGAGTCCAACGCCCACCAAGCACACCACGCCGCCGATCAGTCCCCAGATGGTGGGGACTTCCTGCAGGACCGCCCAGGAGATCAGGATTGTTGTTCCCGGCACCAGATACGTCGTGGCGGCCAGCTTGCCGGCCGAGATCAGCGAGAGGGCGTACGCCCAGGTGGTGAACGCTATGGCGGTGGGGAAGATGCCCAGGTACACAAGGCCGAGCGTGGCCGGAAGAGGCGCGGCCTGGACCTCGGCGACCAACTGGCCAGCCCACGGCAGGCAGCAAAGCGCGCCCACCATGATGCCGAACCAGGTTGCCTGGCCTGCAGAGAACTTCCGGAGTACGGGCTTTTGCAGGATTGCGCTGACTGAGGCGAGCACAGCGGCCAGGAGGCACAACAACACTCCGGCGACGTCCGCCGTCGAACGTTGCCCCGAACCCAGGGCGATCATCGCCACGCCGCAGAACGCCACCCCGCTGCCGATCAGCAGCCACCGGGGGAAGCCCTCTTTGAGGAAGATTCCGGCCAGGATGGCGATGAGGATGGGGGATACGTTGATGAGCATGGCGCTGGTGCCGGCGTCGAGCATGTGTTCCGCAGCGTTCAGCGCGACGTTGTAGCCGCCGAACCACATCACCCCGTAGGCCACGATCGGCAGCCACTCGCGGCCTTTCGGCCACACTTTCAGCGTCGGCAGCACCACGATGCCAAGCACGACGGCGGCAACCGCCAAACGCCCGAGCGTCAAGGACCCGGGGGAGAAGCTGGGGCCGACCGCACGGATGCCCACGAAGGCCGAAGCCCAAAGGACGACCGTGACGACGACGGCCGCGATGCCGGCCTTGCTGATGGCCGCTCCGGGCGCGGGGGTGGTGCGCGGGGGCAGGCCTGGGGAGGGCTGGCCGGGTTCGGCCGGGGAAGTGGTTGTCATGTGCCAAATCTATCGGGGTATCGGCTTGGACCGCTGGCGGTTTTCGGACGCGTCAGGACAAGATCCTGCCAATGTTTGCGGAGCTGTTCCGAGGGGCAAAGGGTCGAGATCCAACCCTTCGGCGTGCTCGCAAGCGGGGGCCCCGGGATGCCCCTCGAGCCTCGATTTGGGAATATCGGCATCTATGCTCTAAAGTTTTAGAGTCCAGTTCGGACGAGCGAGACACGGAAAGAACGCGTAAAGCGTCCCTTTTCTTTGCAAAATCCGAATTGAGTTCAGGCCCCCATCGTCTAGCGGCCTAGGACACCGCCCTTTCACGGCGGCGGCACGGGTTCGAATCCCGTTGGGGGTACGCAAGGAAGTGGTAAATCGGATGAAAAAAGTCTGGTAAGCTAGAAGCCTTGAAAAAAACGCGGTAGAGATACTGCAAACGCAAGGCCCTGTAGCGCAGTTGGTTAGCGCGCCGCCCTGTCACGGCGGAGGTCGCGGGTTCAAGTCCCGTCAGGGTCGCTCTGAGCGCCGAAGAAATTCGGTTCTCAAGGTGACATGTCACCTAGGCTCTGTAGCTCAGTTGGTAGAGCGTTCGACTGAAAATCGAAAGGTCACCGGATCGACGCCGGTCGGAGCCACCACTGGGAAGCATCAGTTCTTTGGAACTGGTGCTTTTCTTCTTTTAAGCCGCTTTTAAGCCGCCGGCTCTTCATTCCCGTCTGCATGGTGTGTCGCCGGGTTGCCCGAGTCAACGTGGTGGTGGCGGTACAACTCTCCGCAAAGTTCGACGTCGGCACCCAGGTGGGTGCCGACGTCGCCGTCTTTATCCTGGCCCGGTCACCCTAGGACTTGAGCTTGGGCTTCACATCCTTGGTGTAGATAGTTTCCAAGGCTGCCCTGAGGTCTGAAAGTGTGGCCTTGACCTCTGCCTTTTCGTTCATGATCTTGGTGGCAGCCTTGGCAAGTTCCTGGTCGCCACCGGGTAGGAAGGTCTTGGCAAAATCCTGTGTCCTGGTGACCTTCAGCTGATCTACGACAGTGGCGAACTCTGGCGTCTGTGCCACGATCGCGGAGATGTCTGCATCCTTGGCAACCGGCATGTAACCAGTCGCCGCAGACAGCGTGGCCGCGCTCTGCGCGTTGGTAACAAAGGTGACGAACTTTGCCGCCGCCAGTTGCCTCTCCGGTGCGGTCTTACTGGCTACCACCAATCCTGAACCGCCTGTAGGGCATACTGGCGAGGCAGATACCGGACCGCCAGGCAGGAAACCGACTCCGATCCTCATGTTCGCTTCCTTGGCAGCCTTAAGCGTGGCTGTCAGATCGGCTGAGGAGCTGATGGTCGCGCTGACCGCGCCGGCCTGCAGGTCTGTGATGGCATTCTTGGAGGAGACCCCTGCCCAGCCGTCCTTCACGATGGAATCCTGGACCCACTGCATTGCTGAGACCGAGGCAGCTGCATCGGCCGTGATCTCCCATTCTTTTGACCAGCTTCCGCCCATGCCCCACAACACATTCTGGAGCGTCCACCCGGCGTATCCGGCAATTGCCGGATACTGGTAAGCGTTCTGGTATCCGGATGCCGAGTTCTGGGCTGCCTTGATTTTTGGAGCCCATTCTGAAAACTCTGACCAGGTGGCCGGCGCCCTTTCGGGGACGCCTGCGGCCTTGAAATGGTCCTTGTTGAAGTAGAACAGCGGTGTTGAGCGGGCGTAGGGAACAGCCCACTGCTTGTTGTTGTACTCATAGTCGCTGATGAGGCCGGGGGCATAGTCCGAGGTGCTGACCCCGACTGCATTGAGGAGCTCATCCAGTGCCAGGACTGTACCGGAGACGGCGTACCGGAACCACCAGACGTCGGATGCGACCACGACGTCAGGTACTTCAGTTCCCGCCTGGGCAGTCTGGAATTTTTGAGCCACCTCCTCGTAGTTCGAACCACCCGTAATGAGGTTCACTGTTATGTCCGGGTTGGCAGCGTGGAAGGCCTCGATCAGCTTCAGTTCCGTTTCACGGGACTTGCCGGGATGGCTGGACATGAAACTTATGGTCGCTGCGGGTTTGATCTTGGACCAGTCGATCGACGTCGATTTGTCAGTTGTTCCGCCGCCGCTGGTTGACGGTCCTGCGCAGGCCGCAAGGGCCGCGGCCCCAAGGCTTGCGCCGGTCAAAGTGAGGAAGCTCTTCCTTGAAAGTGGTGCGGACATCGGGGACGTGCCTTTCTGATGGATGGACGCCCGGCGTGCGGGCCTGTGAGTGGGAAAATTCATCCCGTAACCGACCCTTGGGTTAGCCCGGAGACGATATACCGCTGCAAGGCAGCGAAGATGATCAGAATGGGTAGCAGCACAATGACTGCTCCGGCCATGAGCATTCCCCAGTTCTGTGTTCCACCATCGCTGTTGACTAATTGGGTCAAGCCGACTGGAAGAGTCATCATGTCGGGGTGATCGGTCACAATCAGAGGCCAGATATATTCGTTCCACTCGGAAACGATGGTTACCAGGGCCACTGTCGCGATGCTGGGTATGGAGACGGGAACCACGATCTTCCACAGCTTTCGCCAGTGGCCGGCGCCGTCAATCTCCGCCGACTCCAGGATGGCCTGGGGCAATGTGAGGAAATGCTGGCGGAGGAGAAACGTGCCAAAGGCCGTCCCCAAGCCCGGGAGAATGATTCCCCAGTACGTGTTAAGCCCTCCCATGCCCGCAATCAGCACGTAGTTCGGGAGAACTGACACCTGTGGCGGAACCATGAGGGCGACCAGAATCAGCAGGAATATGACTCTCTTGAAGGGAAACCGCACGAACACCAATGCGTACGCCGTGAAGATTGCCAGAATGCACTTGATGCTTGAGCCGACAACAGTGACGATGACGCTGTTGAGGAAGAACCTGGCGAAGGGGACGGTGGATGCAGCATCTGCGTAGTTCTGCAGACTTGGATTCCTGGGCCATAGGGCCAGGTCGGTTGTGACGATCTCACCAGGCGCCTTGAGCGACGACAGCAACATCCAGAGCAGTGGAAGAAAAACTACGAGTGTGGCCATGGCAAGGGGTAGGTAGCCGCCAGCAACTGTCCGGCCCAGATTCTGCCAGGACAAGGGGCGGCCTCGCCCGGTGGAACTATTTGTAAGGGTCCCGCTCATGAGTAATGAACCTTTCGTTCCACGAACCGCAACTGGACGGCGGTCATGATGAGTAGCGCAAGGAACAGGACGACTGAAATGGCTGCCGAGTATCCTGCGCGGTTATAGGAACCGAACGCCTGAAGGTAGGAATCAAAGATGAGGGTGCTGGTTCCATTTCCCGAAGGCGTCATGATTCGGATGATGTCGAAGGCCTGCAGGGAACTCAGCAATGTAGTGATCAGCAGGAAGAACGTTGTGGGAGACAGGAGCGGGACCACAATTGACACGAACCGCCGCGCACTGCTGGCGCCGTCCAGCGAGGCCGCCTCCAGAAGTTGGGGTGGAACTGACTGAAGGCCTGCAAGATACACCACGGCGCAGTAGCCGAGGTTCTTCCATATATAGACAAGGATGACCATCACCAAGGCAAGCTTGGGGTCGTTCACCCACTGCGGACTGAGTTGTCCGATCCCCCTCAACATCCAGGACAGAACCCCATAGGTAGGGTCGAAGATGAAGAGCCATACCAATCCGACGCCAACACCCGACAAGACGTACGGGGCAAAGACAACTGCCCGGGCAAAGGTGCGGCCCTTCAGTCTTTGGTTGAGCGTCAAGGCAACCAGGAGGCCTAGTGCCATTGCCCCACCGACTGTTGTGACGGTAAAGATCGCCGTAACGCCTAGAACAGCGGATGCATCGGGGGAATCGAAGAACTCCACGTAGTTGCCAAGCCCAACGCTGGTTGCACTTGCGGCGCCCAGCGTCCAGTCCAGTGTCGAATAGTAGATGTTTGTTATGAGCGGCCTGTAGGTAAACAGGAGGATAAGCAGGACGTTGGGCGCCGCGAAAGCGACGAAAACCAAGGCATCCCTTCGGGACCGCTTGTTCCAACGCCGCGCTTCAAGTCCTGGTCGGGGTGGCCTGGGAAGAGCGGCCTCGCCCGGCGGAAGCACAGCGTCCGCAGTGGCAAGCCGCGCTGGATTTGACCGTGTTGTGGTTGGGGTGCGCTGAGTTGCGGCACCAATGTCTGATCTGCCCATGGAGAAACCTCACGTTGACCCCCACGTCATCGCTGTCCGGGCGATTCTGACAATATGAAAAGCAAGTATTTCAAGTTTGACCTGACAACCTAACTTCAGGTCATGGACAACGTATCCGATAACTTTGGCCATCCGCAAGACCTGCTTTGCGCTATGTGGATAACAGGGCTTCCCATATAGCAGTAGGCTTCCGCGGGCATAGTAAGCCATTGATACTTTATGTTCTGACAAACTTACAAAATACTTTACTTCTCACGCACAGGTGGGCACACTGGGTGATGGAATCGTTCCCTGGCCCGGACACAAGAACGGGAACCGCCGCTCGCGGCGTTCTGCTTTTTGATGATTTTTCCGGCTTGGACTTCCGCTATCGGACTGGAATGTTCTGCCGAACCACACCGAAAAGGGGGTCTGAAAGAAGCGGGAGCAATAAGTGATTTTCACCCTTAATACCCAGTGGTGGCAGATGTGTGTGGCACTGGCAGTGGCGTTGGTGCTGTCCACAGCCATTGGCTTTGAACGGCAAAGCAGGAACAAATCGGCGGGGATGCGGACTCATGCAATGGTGGGCCTGGGGGCTGCGCTTTTTATGGTTGTCAGCAAATACGGCTTCAGTGATGTCTTGATGGTGGATCTGGTGAGGCTGGACCCCTCCCGTCTGGCGGCCCAGGTTGTGTCCGGGATCGGCTTCATTGGGGCGGGCCTCGTCTTCGTTCGACGAAACCAAGTCCGCGGATTAACCACTGCGGCGTCGATTTGGGTTACGGCGGCGGTGGGCACCTCGGCTGGCGCCGGGCTGGTGCTGCCGGCAGTCTTTGTCACGGCTGCGCACTTCGTCATCGTCTACCTTTATCCGGTACTGACGGGAAAGTTTCGCTTCGGCTTGCCGGACCAATGGTTGCTCCGGGTCAGTTATCTGGATGGGGTTGGGGCGCTGCGGGATATCCTGCGCACGTGCACCGAGCAAGGCTTTCGCATTCAGGGATTCGCGAACACCCAGGTCGCCGCCGATGCTAAGGGAATCATGAACCGGTTGATGCAAGGGTCTCCTGATGGAATGGTCATCCCGGACTTCATTGAAATTGAGCTCGAGGTTGTTGGCACCGCCCCTGCCTCCGACATTGTCGGTAAGCTCTCCCAACTCACCGCGGTCACTGAAGTTTCCGTCGTTGATGACGCCGACTAATCCCGTAAATAGCCAGTAAAGGAAGAAGAGATGATCGAAATTCAAGGCCACCGTGGGGTGCTGGCCACGCGGCATGGCAACACTCTGGCGAGCTTCGTGGAAGCCCTTCGCCTGGGAGCCGATGCCATCGAGGTAGATGTTTGGCTCACGTCGGATGGACAGCTCGCCCTGCGCCATGATGCGGTAATTCGCGACGCCGACATCAGGCTTGGCTTCTTGCGTGATGCAGTGGTTGAGAAACATCCGGCGACGACCACTGATGTCGACGTCGAAACGCGGACCCCCACGTTGGCCGAAACGCTCGCTCTCATGCGTTTTGCCAACGCCACCGCAGTAGTTTTGGATATCGAAGTCAAGACGGAGGGCACGGCTTGGGATGAATATGGACAGGCAATCGTGTCCGCTCTCTCCAAAGTTCTGAAAGCCCACCAGCACGAACAGGCCCTGCGTGTCCGCAGCTTCGATCCTCAGATCGTTCGGGCAATGACAGCCATGCTGCCTGATGTCCCCGTGATAGCCCTCAGCAGAGCGAACACCGGTCAGTTACCGGGACTCTATCCCTCGGCACCCGATTCGCTCATAAGTACCGCTTTGGCAACCGGAGCGTCAGCCATTGCGCCGGAATTTGGAATCCTCAATGCCCAACTGGTGACGGAGGCGCATTTGGCAGGACTCAAGGTCTATCCGTGGACCCTGGTTACGGCCGATGAGATTCTGGAAGCCCTGGAACTTAGGGTCGATGGTGTGTGCGTCAACGACATTGCGTTGGCTCACGAGACGTTGGCGGGTCAGGGTATGGCGCTACCTCCCTCCCGCCCCATATCACTGCCCCTCCTCGGATCCGGAGCTACGGCGTAACCAGCCCCTTGTGGTCAAAATGGCGGCCACCGGGCGAGTACGGCCGCCACCCACTTTGATTTCTGGAGGGGCTGGACACGCCGTCTGCATGGTGTGTCGCCGGGTTATCCGCGGTCAAAGTGGGTGGTGGCGGTACAGGTGGTGCGGCTGGCTATTGGGGTGCCGTGCCGGGGCAGCCCCAGGAGTTGGGGTTTTGTTGGCAGGTGTCGGCGACGAGTGCTCGTTCGGTTTTCCAGACGTGGATTGTTTTGGGCGGGGTGGTGAGGTTGAGGGTTCCGTTGATGGGTAGGGGTGGGCCGTTGTTGACGGAGTAGGTGCCGGTGAAGTTGGTGGTGATGGTGGCTTGGTAGTTGCCGGTTTCGGTGTAGGCGTGGCTGGTGCGGGTGTTGGTGGTGAGCCATTCGGTTTCGGGGATGGGGTATCCGGTGGTGGGGGTGGGGCCGAGGGTGGTGCCGTCTCCGAAGGTGTAGGTGTGGCTGGTTGGTGTGGCGGTGAGGTGGACGGTTTGGTCGAGGATGGTGAGGTCGAAAGCCTGGTGGGTGGCGGTGGTGTAGAAGTTGGTGGGTCCGCCTTTGAGGGTGTGGGGGAAGGGTTGGGCTTCGAGGGTTCCTGGGTTGATGGGGAGTTGGCGGAAGTCGTTGAGGATGCGGGCGGCGATGTCGGCCAGGACGTTGCCGGGTTCGGCGTCGT
Source organism: Paenarthrobacter histidinolovorans (assembly GCF_014647595.1). Taxonomy (GTDB): domain Bacteria; phylum Actinomycetota; class Actinomycetes; order Actinomycetales; family Micrococcaceae; genus Arthrobacter; species Arthrobacter histidinolovorans. The sequence continues at coordinate 74,112 of NZ_BMPM01000007.1, forward strand.
AGAGGCAGGCAGGCTTACCGTCGACGGGCTGCCAATCCGTGAAAGTTGGGTTGGTGATGGCCTTTGGTGCTTTCAGCCAGATGACTGGTGAGCCTTTCTCGCCATCGGGTGTTTTAGGTGGGCATTCAAGGGTCAGGCAGCCCATTTCACGGGCTCCGGGACCACCGAGACTGCACCGAAGGTCGGCCTTGTATTGGTAGGGGTCCTCAGCAACCGGAACCGAATCGGCGCCACGGGGAGAGGCTTCGCCCTTTATCGGGTCGAACTCCCAGATGACCCCGGCTTCTATCGTTCCCTCTTCCTCATTTCCGGTTCCCCATGATGATGAACCGCTCGGCTGATCTAGAGCTATCGCCACCGTGGGATGTAACAAGAAGAGGAGACAAACGATTATGCCTGGAAAGCGGCTAGCGGATGACACCGATTTCCACCACCCTCCAGGTTGTCTGGAAACGCGCGACAAAGACAAAGGCGCTATTTGTCGCGGCACTTGGCGGTCGACCTTCGGTGCCGTCAGCGTTGTAGTACGAGATGGCATCTTGGATCAGCTGAACTTTTGCCAAATGGGATGAGTCATCCGTGTTCCAGTCGAGATCTACCGTTGGAACTTGAATCCTTCCCCCAGCCATCCACCGTCCGTTAACGTAACTATCGTTCGTTCCATCGAGGAGCTTGCTGCAAGAGACGCACTCCGAAGAGTTCAGGGAGGCAAGTGTCGTAGTTTCCCCAGTTTCATTCGCATAGTTCTTGATTGCGTAGTAGTACCCAATAAACGCCTCCAGCCCCGCCTTCGAGTTCTCCTTCGCCAGCTCCGGCATCACTGGGACAGGCACGTTCTGCGCTTTTCCCTTGGCGTCGGCAGGCTTGTAGGCCCCGGAAGACGCGGGAGCAGCCGACGCAGCCGGAACTGAAACGCTGGAGGTTGGGGACGCCGTCGTCGTCTGTGGTTCCGAGGTGCCCGCAGTGGACGACCCGCCTTGGCAACCGGTGAGAAGCACCGCCAGCCCAACCAGGACCCCCAAAGTCCGCGCATGTAAAAACGAAAAGGCAGACGAAAGACGTGGCATGGCGAAGCTCCCCAGCAGCTGTTTCGGGTGATGTGTCGGCCAGTCTAGGCAGGGTCTTCAGCCGCCTCCCAGTCTGAAAATGGGCCTTGTGGATAACTCATCTCTGGCCTCGGGGCGGTGGCCGAAGTATTCTTGGCCTGCCAGCTTGTCATCGCATGCATCTTTATGGGGGAAATCATGGTCGCCATGGAACGTTCACGCTTGTCCATTTCCGGTCGTCTGGCAGCAGCTGCCGGTCTCGTCGCAATGTTGACGCTCAGCGCCTGCTCCTCACCATCACCAGCGGCTCAAAACACCCCGGCGGCCTCGTCCGAGGCTCCCGCCGCGGAAGTCGGTTCAAGCTCTGCTTCCGCCACGGCACCCAGCCCGGACGGCACAGCTGGAACCGGCGGTGTATACGGCCAATTCACCTCGATGTCGGAGGCTTGCCTGTCTGTCAGCGCCACGATGCTGAGCGTCACCATCCTCCCCTTGGCGGCCATGACCGGCGGAAATGCTGAAGACATCCAGAAGGCCAAGGACGAGTTGTCGAAGATGCAGGGCAAGGTGCCCGAAGAGCTGAAGCCGTCGTTCGAGAAACTGAGGGCCTTCACTGAGTCTGCGGGGTCGGACTTCAGCAAGTACGGCGATGGCCAGTTCGAGGAACTCATGAAGCCCATCCAGACGTGGACGGAGAAGAACTGCTCCTAGGGCGCCGCCGCGCGTACCCCTTGTCTCCAAAGCGTCGTGGCTAGACGCTAGGGTGGTACTCAAGAGAAGGGGAGTGCTCCATGGAAGTCCAGAATGTACAGCCGGATCCTGTGCCTGGGGGCGAGATTCCCGGTACCGGACGCACCATCATCTCCGAGGCGGCCGTGGCGAAGGTGGCGGGGATCGCCGCCCGCACAGTCCCCGGTGTTTACTCTCTTGGTTCGGGTCCTTCCCGCGCTCTGGGCGCGATCCGTGACGCCGTCGGCAGTTCAGACCACGCAGCGGGCGTCCGCGCCGAGGTGGGCGAAACCCAAGTGGCAGTGGACATCACCTTGGTTGCCCTCTACGGCCATCCTCTGCACGGCGTCGCCAACCAGGTCCGGGCCGCAGTGTACCGCGCCGTCGAAGAGCTCGTGGGCCTCCAGGTGATCGAAGTGAACGTAGAGATTACCGACGTCTTCATTGCGCCGCCGGCAAAACAGCCCGGAGCCAAGACCGTCGTGGTGGAAAGGGAGGCACTCCAGTGAGCATGACCGTTGTGGGAATCGCGATCGGAGCCTTCGTGGCGTTCATGTCGTTCTCGTTCGGGCTGTGGGGTTTCCTGATCTCGCTGCTTTTCATGGGAATCGGGGCGCTGTTGGGGCGGGCCGCGGAGGGGAAACTGGATCTTCGAAGCGTCCTTGACGCCATTACGGGCCGGCGCTCTTCGTCATGAGCGTGGCTGAGGCTGTGGAGTACACCACCACCAGCCTGGCCGGCCATAACCGGATCAGTACCCAGGCTTTGACTTCCCTGGCCCGTGCCGCTGCCGCCGAGGCGCTCGGTGTTGAGGCCAGCGACATCCGCGCAGATTGGACGGACGACGACGGCCTGCTGGCTTTGTCGATCGTCGCACCCATCAGCGTCCCGGCTTTGACGGAAGTGCTCCGGGATCCCAGGCGCGTCCAAGGTTTTGGCGGTTCCATCTGGGACCGCGCCGTAGCTGCGAAAGCCAGGGTGCTTGAGACCGTGACACGGCTCAGCGGTTCCCAGTTAAGCAGGGTGGATATCAGGATCAGTGGTGCCCAGGTCAGGGAGGGAGGCCGCGTTCAATGACACAGGATCAGGAAACCGCGGAGTTCATGGCCGCCGGCCCGGACAACGGCGCGGCGCCAGTGGCGGGGGAGGACCCCGCAATGAGCCGTATCCTCCGTCGCGAGACCCATTCATCGCGGGCCGGCGCGGCCGTGATTGCCGCGGTACTTGTCATCATTCTCTGCGTCTACGCGTTGCTGGAAGCCGGAGTCCGGGCTGTCGGCCAACCTCCTTGGCTGGTTGATCCCACCACTGCTGCCGAACGCATCATCGCCCTTCCCGGGGGCATTTCATCCCTCCTGCTGGGGGCGAGCGGTGCCGTGATCGCCATGGCGGGTTTGTTCTTCCTGCTCCATGCAGTGCTGCCTGGCAGGCGGGCCCGCCATCTGCTCCGGGACCCGCGGACCGCCGTCGTGGTTGATGACGAAGTCCTGGCCTCGGCCCTTGCCCGTCGTGCCCGGATGGCAGCGAATGTTACCCAGGAGCAGGTGATGGTGGTGGTTTCCCGGCAGACAGTGGTGGTCAATGTACGGCCAACATCCGGGAGCCGGGTGAGCCACGACGCCGTGCTCGCCGCCGTGCAGGCCGAACTTGAAGAGATGTCGCCGGTCCCCATGCCCACTGTGCGGGTCAACCTGGCGTCGTCGGGGGTGATTGGGGCGTGAACGGGACACCTCGGGCACTCAACCGTGTTTTGCTCTTCATCATCGGGATCAAACTCCTGGCGGTAGGCCTTCTGCTCCTGCTGCTGGCGACTGTTCCCGCGGTGGCCGACTGGTGGCATGGATGGGCCGCCGGTGCCTGGGCCGGAGCTGAAAATGCCTTCCGGCAGACGCGATTCCCCGGACGTGAAGAAAGTTGGCTGTGGATTGTGGCGGGTGTGGTCCTGGTGGCCATCATCGTCGCCATGATCGCCTGGCTGTCACAGCAAGGCAAAGGACGGGCCAACCTCCTGGTGGCCAGTGATGACGACAGCACCGTGGACGGCGAAGTCAGGATTGGCGGAGGCGTCGCCGAGCAGGCGCTGAGGGCCGCGTTGACGGAAAGACCCGACCTCACAGGGGTGTCAGTGGCAACCTACGAGTTCAAAGGGCAACCGGGTCTGCGGATACGCATCCAACCCCGCCAGGGCGTGGCACCCCACCTCCTTGCTGCCGAGGTCTCGCAACTGGTCGAAGCGCTGGACCTCGTCATCGGCCAGAAGACGCCCGTGCTGGTGCACATGGTCTCAGGGGCGCGCTCACGATTCACCAAAGCCGAACGGGTGCGCTGACGTTGCGGAATTCCGCCGCTGCAAATAGTTTGAAGCCAGAGGGGAAACCTCCTTTGATGCACAAAGCCACAACCTGACAGAGGAGTTAGTCATGACTGAGGAAAACACTGGAGCAGACGCCGTGAACGACGCGGCATCGAACGCGAAGAACGCCGCCGGCGATGCCCTGGAAAATGCCAAGGAATTTGCTGGTGAGGCTGTAGAGAATGTCAAGGAATTCGCCGGCGATGCCGCGGAGAACGTGAAGGAGTTCTTCTCCGGGGATGTTGGAGAGAACGCCAAGGAATTGGCCGGTGACGTAGCGGAGAAGTCGAAGGAAATCGCCGGCGACGTAGCGGAGAACGTGAAAGACCTCGGTGCGAAGATTGCCGGACTTTTCAAGGACGGGAAGCAGCAATAGTTTCTGCCACCCGGGTACAGGAGACATAAATGGCCGGATCAAATGCGCCGGAATCTTCCTTGGATGCGGTCCTGGCTGAGCTTGCTGCACTGGAGGATCCCCGTGCCCGTGAGGTGAACGAGAAGCACGGCGACGATCACGGGGTTAACCTCAGCAAGCTTCGTGCCGTGGCCAAGCGGCTCAAAATCCAGCAGGATCTGTCCCGTGAACTGTGGTCCACAGGTGACACTGCTGCACGTCTTCTGTCACTTTTGGTTTGCCGTCCCAAGGACTTCGGAAAGAACGAACTGGACGCCATGCTCAGGGAAGCCAATCGCCCCAAAGTCCATGACTGGTTCGTCAACTACGTAGTCAAGAAAAGCCCGTTCGCTGAGGAGCTGAGGGTGGCGTGGTTTGCTGACCCTGACCCCGTGGTGGCGAGTGCCGGGTGGGCCCTCACCGCCGAGCGCGTGATTAAAAGGCCCGAGGGCCTGAACCTGGAGAAACTGCTGGACATTATCGAAGCAGAAATGAAGGACGCTCCGGACCGTCTGCAGTGGGCCATGAATAATTGTCTGGCACAAATCGGCATCGAACACCCCGGGTATCGTTCCCGTGCGTTGGATATTGGCGAGCGGTTGGAAGTGCTGAAGGATTATCCAACGCCACCCAACTGCACCTCTCCGTTCGCCCCGGCCTGGATCAATGAAATGGTCAAACGCCAAGCCGGAACCTAGCGCTCGAACAGTTTTGGGGCACTATGCCCGGGTGTTCTTGTCCCTGCGCTTTTGAGCGATGAAAAGGACAACGGCAGCGACAACCAGGATTGCTGCAGCGATGCCAACGGCCATGGGTGCGTTGTCATCGTTGGGTTTGACCTGTTCCGGCGTGGTTGAAGTTGCCGGAGCAGGTGTGCTGGATGGCTGAGACGCGTCGGGCGCCGGTGAAGGTGTGGCGCTGCCGGTTTGGGCCGGGGTTTGAACGGTGACGGTGGTGGTCTCCTTGGCCGGAACCGTCGCTTCCAAGGCGTTGTGAGCCTGCGCTGGGCCCGCGGCGACGGCAAGGACAAGAACGGCGGCGCCAAGGGCCAGGCGGGTGCGGAGGAAGCAAGCAGTGGAGAGTTTCATTGGATGTTCTGCAATTCTGCTGTTCGGCCAGGGGCCGCTGGGTGGCGAAGCCGCTCCGTAGCATCTGCCCGGAGCGCTGCCGGGCACTGAACCGGCCCGGTTGGCGGAGGGTCAGTTATTTTGCGGCTTCGGCCACGAGTTGGCGGAACTGTTCCTTGGTGTCGAGGGTGAGCATTTCACCGTTGAGGAAAAACGTCGGTGTGCCCTTGACGCCCAGGCCCGTACCGTCGGCGATGTCTTTCTTGATTCGTTCCTTGGTCTTGTCGTCGGCCACCGCGGCGTCGTAGGCGCCAAGATCGAGGCCCAGTTCCCCGGCGAAAGTGCGGAAAAGAGGTGCTTGGGACTCCGTCTTCTCGCCCCACTGCGGCTGGGTTTCAAACAATTTCGCGGACATCTGTTCGTACTTGCCCTGCTGGGCGGCTGCTTCCACGGCAAGGGCTGCGGTGGCCGAATTACGGTGGGCCGGCAACGGGAAGTAACGGTGCACAAAGGTGACCCGGTCTCCGAATTCCTTCTTCAGTTCCTCGACCACCGGCTGCGCGGCAAGGCATGCTTCGCATTCGAAGTCCAGGAACTCCACCAGCTGGGCCTTTTCGACGGCCGGTGAGGTGAGCCGATGGCTGTCTTCGCGGACTACCCGGGCTTCGGCGGCCGGTGTGGGTTCCGACGGCGCGGGTTTGTTCAGCGTGAATACGGTGTACCAGATCACGCCGACGGCAACGACGACAGCGAGCAGGACCCAGATGAAGACCCGGACTTTCCTGGCATTGTCCAAGGGCGGGGGCGTTTTGCTTTGCGTCATCAGTGGTGGATGCTTTCCTGGTCGCGGTGGGAGGCTGGTTCGATCTGGAAGGTGGAGTGTTCGACGCTGATGTCGAAGTGCTGGGCGAGGCATGCCTGCAGCTCGGAGAGGATGCCGGCAGCGTGTCCGTCGGTGAGGCATTTGTCTTCCACTGAGACATGGGCCGAGAGCACCGGGGTTCCGGAGGCCACAAGCGAAGCGTGCAGGTCGTGCACGTCGATGACGTGGGGGAGGGCCAGGATGTGCTCGCGCACCTTGGCCAGGTCCAGGCCGTCGGGGGTGGATTCCATCAGCACGTTCACGGTATCGCGCAGCAACTTCAGGGTCCGGGGGATGATCAGGACGCCGATAAGCAAGGACACCAGGGCGTCGGCCTGAAGCCAGCCGGTGACGGCAATGACGATGGCTGCGATGATGACCGCCACGGATCCGAGAGCGTCGTTGAGGACCTCAAGAAAGGCGGCTTTCATGTTGAAGTTGTGGTTCCGGCCGGACGCCAGGATCACCAGGCCCACGGCGTTGCCGGCCAGGCCAATGATGCCGAACCAGAGCATCGTGGACCCTCCGATTTCGGGTGGTTCGAACAGCCTGCGGATGCCCTCGACGATCACGAAACCGCCGACGGCGAGCAGCAAAGCCGCCTGCCCGGCAGCGGCGATGATTTCGGCGCGCTTGTAACCCCAGGTCCGTTTCATCGTGGCGGGCTTCATGGCCAGGGACGCGGCGACGAGTGCTATCAACAGCCCGGCAGAATCGGTGAACATGTGCCCGGCATCCGCCAGCAGCGCAAGGCTCCCGGTCAGGACGGCGCCGATGATTTCGGCAATCATCACGGTAAAGGTGATGGCGAAGACCGTGATTAATTTGCTGCGCCGGGTGCTGGCTTCGGCGGCGTGGTCGTGCCCGTGACCGCTCATGCCCGGGCCTCCCGGATGGCCAGGGAGATGATGGCACCTCCGGCCATCCTGGGAGTCGCGCCCGTCATGCCCAGCTGCCGCAATTCAAGTGTTATGGCAGGGCTCCCGCTGCTGGCAAGGAAGGCTTTCAAAGTCACAATGGCTCCTTGGCGCTGGTCCCGGGCCCGGCCCCGATCGGCCCGGAATTGGGACGTGCCAGACAGTCCGGCACCATCACAGAATATATGTAGAGTTGTTCAGACGTTAATTCGTGGCCAATCCAAGGCGCAGCCGGGCTTCCTGGGTCTGCCGTTCTTTAGGCGGCCGCCAGGACAAGACAAATGCGACGCATTAGCAGGTAGGGGTAGTCTTGATGAATGACTGGAACAGCACGGGCACTGCGGACGACGCCCCGTCGGGCCGGCGCCGATTGCGCAGTCCGCTTGGTCGACGCCGACCGGGTCGAGGCGGTCAGAGCGCGGATGCCGGCCGAGTCGGACGTGGGCGATCTTGCCGTAATCTTCGGGCTACTCTCGGACCCTGGGCGAGTGAGGATCCTCATCGCCTTGCTCGACGGCGAAATGTGCGTGTGCGATCTGGCTGCCACCACAGGACTGAGCGAGTCCGCGGTTTCCCATGCACTCCGGCTGCTGCGCGGACCGCGCGTGGTGCAGGTCCGTCGCGCTGGTCGGATGGCTTACTACTCCCTGGCGGACTCGCACGTGCGGATGCTGCTCGATCTGGGGCTCACGCACGTCGGACACGCTGGCCAAGGACGACTCCAAGCGGTCAGCAACAGCTAACGGCCACACCGGAACAGCGCGCGTTCACCAGAAGGGTGTACTGAGTTGGGCGAGCCCGGAATCGACGGCCCCGTCTGGCTTCCATTGCTGCCACCCTCGCTGGGGGAGTACCTCGCCCCGAACATTCAGCCGGTTCCGCTGATTCCAGCCCTGACGCTGCTCGCAGCGGCCTTCTACCTTGCCGGCGCCATCAGTCTCTGGCGCAAGGGCCGGCGCTGGTCGCCGGTCAGAACAGCATCCTTCCTGCTCGGCTGCCTGGCCATCATCATCGTGATGGGGGCGGGCATCGAGGGGTACGGGCTGCGAATGTTCTCCATCTTCATGTTCCAGCAGCTGACACTGATGATGGCCGTGCCTCCGCTGCTGGTCATCGGATCTCCTGGCACCTTGCTGCTACGGTCAACCCCGCATGGCCGCTTCGGTCGGCCGGCGTTGAGAGCGGCCATCTGGGGCCTGCGTTCCCGGTGGGGCCGGTTGGCCATCCATCCGGCCTTCATGGTGCCGCTGTTCCTGTTGAGCTTCTACGGCGTCTATTTTTCCGGCCTCGCCGATCTGCTGCTGCCTAACTGGTATGGCCACGTGGGGCTGGAAGTGCTGTTTCTTGCGGCCGGCATCCTGTTCACAGTGCCCCTGATCTCTGCGGACCCGCTGCCGACCCGGCAGACCCACTTCGGCCGGATGCTGGATATCTTCGCTGAGATGCCGCTGCACGCCTTCTTTGGCGTGGTCATCATGATGGCCACCGCTCCGATGGTTAAATTCTTCGCCACACCACCGGCGGGTTGGAGCCTGGACCCGATGCAGGACCAGGGCATTGCCGGTGGACTGGCCTGGTCCTACGGCGAGCTGCCGGGAGTGCTGTTGCTCATGTTCATCCTGGTGCGCTGGCAGCGGGACGAGACCCGGGGATGGGCCAGGGCTGACCGCAGGTCTGCCGTGGCAGGAGACCCTGAGCTGGACGCCTACAACGCATACCTGCGGCAACTGGCCAACCGTCCGATGCGCCGGCAGTGAAGATACGCCGGCAGTGAAGGTGCCCGGCAGTGACGGTGCGCCGGCAGTGAATGGGCCGCTCAGCCCCTGTTGCGGTGCATCATCCGGTAGGTGAGTTCTGCGAGGAGTTCCTCGTCGGAAAGGTGCGAGGCCCGGGCGACGGGTGCCGCGGGAACGGCGACGCGTGGTGGTCCCTGCCGCGAGTCGTCACCGGAGCGCATGTCATCCGGCGTGATCATGTCGGGCGCGAAGTTAGACTTGCCTTTAAGGACTTCGGACACCGAGCCTGCCCGCCAGCCCAGGGCGTGCTCAAGTTTGCGTTGGTTGATTTCCTGCGTGCGCCGGGTGCCTGATTCCAGTGTCCGCACTGTCTTGATGGCGGTTCCTGCTTGTTTGGCCAGCTGCACCTGACTCAAACCTTGGGCGAGGCGTTCTTCCTTGATCAGCCGTCCAATGGTCTGCAGTGCTTCGAGTTCATCCACGCTTCCCACTGTTCCATAGGCAATACTAGGCAATCAAATCGACCCCGCGCCGCAGCCTTCCCTAAGCGCTCCGATATCTGCTGGAAGACCACCCTTTTCGCGGGTGTTCGACAACAATAATCAGGCTACTTTGTATCGTTGTGGTCACGACGCGTGTAAGCGCTTGCATTTTGCCTCACCCCGTGACTATTGTGAGCCTCACCACATCAACCGCACCGCGGAAAAACCTGGTCCACTCACCGAGGAGTTCCCAGCATGAAATCCAAAAAGTTCCTGCTTCCGGCAGCTGTAGCCGGAGTCCTGGCTCTGTCCCTGACCGCCTGTGGTGGCGGCGGGGGTGGCGGCGGCACCAGTTCCGGCGGTGCCAGCGGCGACGCAGCCAACAACCTTGACGGCCGCGGGCCGATCACCTACGTCCAAGGCAAGGACAACAGCAACGTTGTCCGGCCGCTCATCGAAAAGTGGAACGCAGCCCATCCGGACGAGAAAGTAACGTTCAAGGAGCAGTCGGACCAGGCCGACCAGCAGCACGATGATCTGGTCCAGAACTTCCAGGCAAAGAACGCCAACTACGACGTCATGAGCGTAGACCTGATCTGGGTGGCAGAATTTGCTGCCAAGGGCTGGCTGCAGCCGCTCAAGGACAAGACCGCAATCTCCACAGACGGCATGCTTGAGTCCACCGTCAAGAGCGCGACGTACAACAACACCCTCTACGCAGCTCCGCAGAGCTCGGACGGTGGCATCCTCTACTACCGTGGTGACCTGGTTCCCAACCCGCCCAAGACCTGGGACGAGATGATGGGAATGTGCGAGATCGCCAAGCAGAACAACATCGGCTGCTACGCAGGCCAGTTCCAGAAGTATGAAGGCCTCACGGTCAACGCGGCTGAAGCCATCAACTCCGCCGGTGGCAAGATCGTTGACGATTCCGGCAAGGCAGCTGTGAACTCCGCTGAAGCCAAGGCAGGCCTGACCAACCTGGTGAACGCATACAAGGATGGCAACATCCCCACAGAGGCAATCACCTTCCAGGAAGAGCAGGGACGCCAGGCCTTCGAAGCCGGCAAGCTGCTGTTCCACCGCAACTGGCCGTACGTGTACAACCTGGCCAAGACTGATGGTTCGTCCACTGTGAAGGACACGTTCAAGATGGCTCCCCTCCCGGGCAAGGACGGCCCTGGCGCATCTTCGCTTGGTGGCCACAACATCGCCATGAGCGTGTACTCCAAGAACAAGGCAACGGTTGCGGACTTCATCAAGTTCATCACCAGCGAGGAAACCCAGCGTTTCTACGCCACCCAGGGTTCGCTGGCCCCTGTCCTGACCAAGCTGTATGACGATCAGGAACTCGTGACCAAGCTGCCGTACCTCCCGGTGCTGAAAACGTCCATCGAGAACGCGGTTCCGCGTCCCGTGACGCCGTTCTACCCCGCCGTCACCAAGGCTGTGCAGGATAACGCCTACGCCGCCCTCAAGGGAGAGAAGACCGTGGACTCGGCGATCTCCGACATGCAAGCGGCTATTGAGTCGGCCGGAGCTAAGTAACCACCCGGGCTTCAGTCCGGCTGCCTGTCCCTGAGGGGCGGGCAGCCGGACTGCCGGCCACGGCCTTCTCCCTGACAGGAGTCTTGACATGTCAACAGAATTACAAAAACCAGACGCGACGGCGGCTACCGGACACACGATGCCGAGCCGCGAAAGCGCCGATCGAAAGCAACTCACGCAGGGCCGCTGGGCGTACACCCTCCTGGCGCCGTCGCTCATCCTGCTGGCGATTGTGATCATCTACCCGGTGCTCAACGCCATCATCATGTCCTTCCAGAAGGACTCCGGCCTCGATCCGGCCACGGGTTTCTTCTCCGAGGGCGGGCCGGCGGGCTTTGAAAACTACACGCACTGGCTGCTGCAGCAATGCACGGCCCCCGGTGGCGGCTCGCTTGCCTGCCCTCCGGGCACACTCGGAGCCCAGTTCTGGGACTCCATGGGCACTACCTTCTTCTTCACGGTGGTTACCGTGGCATTTGAGACCGTTCTTGGCTTCTGGATGGCTGTCATCATGGCCCGCGCCTTCCGCGGACGCAGCCTGATCCGTGCAGCTGTCCTGGTGCCCTGGGCCATCCCCACGGCTGTTACTGCCAAGCTTTGGTTCTTCATCTTCGCCTTCGAAGGCATCGCCAACAAGCTGTTCGGGACCCAGATCCTGTGGACCGGCTCGGAATGGCCTGCCAAGTGGGCCATCATCATTGCCGACGTCTGGAAGACCACTCCCTTCATGGCCCTCCTTATCCTGGCAGGCCTGCAGTTGATTCCGGACGAAGTCTATGAAGCCGCCAAGGTTGATGGGGCGTCCACCTGGCAGCGGTTCCGCCTGATCACCCTGCCGCTGGTGAAGCCGGCGCTGATGGTGGCCATCCTGTTCCGAGTTTTGGACGCACTGCGCATGTACGATCTCCCCGCCATCATGACCCAGGGCGCGAACGGCACCACCACGCTGTCCATCCTGGTTGTCCAACAAATCAGGCAAGGGTTCAATACAGCGGCGGCGCTATCGACCATTACATTCCTGGTGATCTTCCTTGTGGCCTTTATCTTCGTCCGCTTCCTCGGGGCGAATGCCGTGGATGCAGCCACATCTTCCGGAAAGGCCAAGTGAGATGAGCACAGCCACAGCTTCGAAGACCTCCACCAGCTCCGTGGAACGGCCTAAACGGCCCTTCAATTGGGGGTCGCTGCGCACCTACATCAGCGCCGTCATCATCCTCATCTGGTGCATGGCGCCCTTCTACTGGATGCTGGTCACCGCCTTCCGCGATGTGGGATACACGTTCGACACCACCCCGTTCTTTACCCACGTCACGTGGGATAACTTCGCGACGGTGTTCGACGAGAGCCTTGGCAACCACTTTGGTCGCAACCTGTTGAACAGCCTGATCGTCGGCGCCGTGACCACAGTCGTCGCGCTGCTTGTTGGTGTTTTCGCGGCCTACGCCCTGGCCCGGCTGAATTTCCGGTTCAAGTTCGTAGTCCTCGGTTTCATCCTGGGTGCATCGATGTTCCCGGGCGTCGCCTTGGTTACCCCGCTGTTCCAGTTGTTCACCAACATCGGTTGGTTCGGCACCTACCAGGCGCTGATCATTCCGAACATCTCCTTCGTTCTTCCGCTGACGGTCTACACGCTGACCTCCTTCTTCCGGGAGATGCCGTGGGAGCTTGAAGAAGCGGCGAGGATTGATGGCTGCACGCAGGGACAGGCCTTCCGGAAGGTGATCCTTCCTTTGGCAGCCCCGGCGACGTTCACCACAGCGATCCTGGCGTTCATTGCGTCCTGGAATGAATTCCTTATTGCCAGCCAGTTGTCGAATGACTCAACCAAGACCGTCACAGTGGCCATCGCATACTTTGCCGGTGCCCAACCTCACCAGGAACCGTACACAGCCGTGATGGCCGCCGGTACCGTGGTGACCATTCCGTTGGTTGTCCTGGTGCTGATCTTCCAGCGCAAGATCGTGGCCGGCCTCACGGCAGGTGCTGTCAAGTGACAAGTTACGGAGATCGACGTCGGGCGTCCCCCGCAGCAAAGCCGGACCCGGGAACCAAACGGGTACGGTCTGCGGAGGACTTCGACATCATCATCGGGTTCCTCGCCTTCTGGGGCCTGGTGCTCCTGGTGGTCACTGTTTCGATGGAAGTCACAGGCCAGCCTGCCCTCGGCTGGGCGTTGGGCCTGCTGGCTGTTGTCCTCGCGCTCTGGGGCATGCTTCGCTTGCGGCGCAAGCTACCCCAGCGCACTACACGTCGGATTGGTTGAGGTGGCCCACGGCGAACACCAGTAGCTGACCGGCTTCGCAACAACCTGTGCGAAATCGGCGAACAGCGGGCAGGCGGAATAGGCTGTAAGGTGCCGTCCGGGAACGAGCCCTCGGCTTTCGGCATGCACCAAAAAGGGGGCTTGAGTGGCAAAGACGAACGAGCGGTCCCAGCGCGGCGGCCACGCCGGCGTCAGCATCGAGGACGTCGCCGCAGCAGCAGGCGTCTCGACGGCGACCGTCTCGCGGGCGGTGCGGGGACTGCCGCGGGTATCTCCTGCAACCCGCGAGAAGATCCTTCAAGTAGCAAGTTCATTGGGATATGTGGCGTCGTCGTCGGCTTCCGGGCTGGCGACGGGCCGCACCCGGACCATTGGCGTCCTGGCTCCCTTCGTCAGCAGGTGGTTCTTCTCCAAGGCCATCGAAGGCGCCGACCGGGAGCTGCATTCAAGGAAATACAACCTTTCGTTGTTCAACCTGGGCGGCCACGGCAGCAACCGTGAACGGCTCTTCAGTTCCACCATGGTTTACAAGCAGATCGACGCCCTGCTGGTGCTCTGCATGTCCTTGACCGAGGACGAACTGGAGCACCTCCACAAGATCGACATTCCCCTGGTGGTTGTGGGCGGCCATGTTGAAGACTGCCCCTACATCGGCATCAACGATTATGACGCCGCGTCCACGGCTGTGAAGCACCTGCTGGATCTGGGGCACAAGGACATTGCCTTGCTGCACGGCGACGACGAGACAGACCTGAACTTCGACGTTCCCCGTGTCCGGATCCAGGCGTTCCAGGAAGTCATGTCCGACGCCGGGTTGGAAGTCCGCCCCGAATGGGACCAGTGGGGTGACTTCACGGTCGCCAGCGGGCAGCAGGCGTTCAACCGGCTGTGGAGCCAGCCCGGCCGGAAACCGACCGCGATCTTCTGTTCCTCGGACGAGATGGCGATGGGAGTGATTTTTGAAGCCGGCCGGCACGGGGTGAGGGTCCCGGAGGACCTTTCCGTGATCGGCATCGATGACCACGATTTCTCGTCCTCGCTCGGCCTGACTACCGTGGGCCAACGCCCGGACAACCAAGCGGAGCTCGCTACGAAGATGCTGTTGGACGAACTCGACGGCAACATTGGTGCCGTGCACTCTGCGGTGGCGCCCCACCAGTTGATCGTCCGCGAGACCACAGCGCCGCCGAACGGAAAGTTCACCAGCAGCCCAAACTAGGCCCAAACCGGAAAGCTGCAAACCGGAAAGCTGCAAACCGGAAAGCTGCTAACCGGAAAGCTGCAAACCGGGAAGCTACGAAGCGCGCGCCAATTGCCGGATGGGAATCCACCGGGAGGCCAGACGCCGGTAGGCGGCTGCCGCCCCTGTCATATCGCCTTCGGCCAGGCACTCGATACCCAAGCGGACATCCATGGGGGAATCGTCCGGGTACACCTTGTCTGCCACAGCGCCGTAATCGAGTTCGACCATGGATTGAACGTGGAACAGCTCCAACCACTCAGTGAGCTGGGTCAGGTCATCAAGCATGTCCAGGTCCGGAGCGGCCAGGGCCAGGTGGGCCACGGAAAACCGGGCCCGTTCCAAGGCTTCTGTCAGCGGGGTCCATACCCGCACCGTCAGGATCCGTCCGTCGGATTCCACCACGTCTTTGCGGTCCGACTCGGCAAACAGCGAGAACCAGCTGAACGGGATACCCCAGGTGGAGGCCCGGGTGTGGACGCGTTTGGCGTCTTCGCGGGCGTTGATCCGGTCAATCCGCATCTGGTGTTTGTCCCTCTGCGAGACCGGAATGAGCAGGTCGGCCAGCGGGCTGTGGACGCCGTCCATGAGCGCGTTGGCTGCCAAGCCGGCCCGAATCACCAGCTGGCTGGGGCAGTAAAGCAGCCGGCCGGCGTCGTCCTCGTCTTTTCCTGGCGCGGCGTGCCGTCCTGTGGGGACCCGCGTCATCCGCACAAGATCGGTGCGGCCGGTGGGGAACGGATCGCCGCCGGAGCGCGTGATGCGCCCCAGCGAGGCCTGGAGCTCCGCGTTTTCGACGGCGGCCCGGGACCCTGCCTTGCTGCTCTCCGCCACCAGCTGGCGCTGCTGCTCGGGAGGGAACGCCTCGAGCGGTTCGTAAATGCGCAGCGACGAAGAGAACGGCAATCCCGCCTGGCCCCGGTACAGGCTACCCGCCATCTCCAGACACCCCTTTCGTCAATGAATCATCAGGTGCAGTGCTCAGTCAGCGAGCTCCACGATCACGGGCGCGTGATCAGAGGCGCCCTTCCCCTTGCGTTCCTCGCGGTCAATGGACGCGCCCGTGACGCGGGAAGCCAGCGCAGGGGAGGCCAGGCAGAAGTCGATCCGCATGCCTTCCTTCTTGGGGAAACGCAGCTGCGTGTAATCCCAGTACGTGTAGACCCCCGGGCCCGGAGTATAAGGACGCACGACGTCGGTGAATCCGGCGGTTTCGAACGCGTGGAACGCTGCCCGCTCGGGTTCGCTGACGTGGGTGTAGTTGTTGTCGCGGAAGAGCTGGATGTCCCAGACGTCGTCGTCGAACGGCGCGATGTTCCAGTCACCCATGAGGGCGATCTGCGCGTTGGGGTCGGCCTGGACCCATTCGGCGGCCTGGCCCCGGAGGACTTCGAGCCACTTGATCTTGTAGGGCATGTGTTCGTCGTCCAGGGAGCGGCCGTTCGGAACGTACAGGCTCCAGACGCGGATGCCGCCGCAGGTGGCAGCTATGGCGCGGGCCTCCTGGGCCGGGTCCTTGCCGGCTTTGCCGAAAGCAGGCTGGTCCACGAAGGTGCGCTCAACGTCGTCCAGGCCCACACGGGAGGCGATGGCCACGCCATTCCACTGGTTGACGCCGAAGTGCGCGACCTCGTAACCCATGCGCTCAAAGAGTTCCCAGGGGAAGTTCTCGTCCTTGCACTTGGTCTCCTGGATGGCCAGGACATCGCAGTCGCTGCGCTCAAGCCAGGCTTCTACGCGGTCGGCTCGGGCACGGAGGGAGTTCACATTCCAGGTAGCTATCTTCACAGCAACTAACTTACCGAACTTGGGGCTGAGTGCATCCCCCTGCGGCTTTTTACCGAGCCGGACCTAGTGACCGTACAGCCGCTGTGTGGTGGCCAGCTTGCGTAGCCCGATACCTGATGCGATCAGGAGCAAACCCGTCAGAATGGCAAAGGCGGACAGCATTCCCATGAGGCCCAGGAGTCCGATGCCGGGGTTGACCAGGACCACAATCCCGAACACCGTGGTGATGAGGCCGGTGAGCAGCCACAGGCCCCAGCTGCGGATGAAGCTGCGGGCGGCGAGGGCCAGGATGATTTGCGAGATCCCCAACACCAGGGCCCACAAACCGATGATGACGCCAATGACGGCCGCAGTGATGCCGGGCCACGCAATGGCCAGGATGCCGGCGGCGATGGAGATGAATCCGCCCACAACGCTCCAGCGTGAGCGGCCGGCGGGGTCGTAAAAGTAGTGGGCCACGCTGGTGATGCCGTCAATGATGGCGAAGAAGCCGAACACCACCACCACCGCGAATGCTGTGGCGCTGGGCAAGACGAGGACCAGGAGTCCGAAAACGATGGCGAGGGCTCCACGGACCAACAAAGCCGTCCCTGGAGTGGTGAACATTCTGCGACCCGTTGTGTCCGACATATGGTCAGCGTAACCAACCGCGTGCCTTTACCGCATCCCCTCGCGCCGGATAGCTGTGGCAATTGCAGCGGCCCGGGTCTCGACCCCCAGCTTGGCGTAGATGTGGGCCAGGTGCGTTTTGACCGTTGCCTCGGAGATGAAGAGGCGTTTTCCGAGGTCCCGGTTACTGAGGCCCTCGGTCAGCAGGCTGAGCAGCTCGGCTTCCCGTGGCGTGAGGATTTCGTCCGGATTCCGCAATTGCTGGAACAGCCGTGAGGCTACCGGTGCGCTCATCACGCTCTTGCCCTGCACAGCGCCGCGGACGGCTGCGAAGATTTCCTCCGGCGCAGCGTCTTTGAGCAGGTACCCCATGGCGCCGGCATCCACGGCGCGGACGATATCGGCGTCGGAGTCGTAGGTGGTGAACACGATCACCGCCTGCTTGGGGTTGCGTTGCCGCAGTTGCTTGATGGCTTCGATTCCGTCCATTCCGGCACCCATGGCCAGGTCCATCAGAACCACGCCGGGTGAGTGCTGCGCCGCAGCGACCAGCGCTTCTTCGCCCGAGGAGGCTTCACCGACGACGACGAGATCGGCTTGGGTGCCCAACAGCGCCTTGAGTCCGCTCCGGACCACGGTGTGGTCGTCAACGAGCACAACGGAAATGGTGGTCACAGGCCCTCCTTTGACGACTGGGCTGGCTGGCTGAGGGGGAGCTGCGCCGCGATGATGGTGCCCTCACCCGGAGAGCTCTCCACGGACAATTCTCCACCCAGCTGCTCCACCCGTTGCCGCATGGCCCGCAGGCCGTATCCTCCGGTTTCCGACGGCGAAGGTACCGCTCCGGGATCAAAGCCGCGTCCGTCGTCGTACACGTCCAGGGTGACCGCCTCCGGGAGGTACCCGAGCGTCACGCTGGCGTGGTCCGCGTGCGCGTGAAGTTTGATGTTGGCTGCCGCGCTCTGGGTCACGCGCAGCAAGGCGTGGCGGACTTCGGGCGGGAGCGGACGTGGGTCCCCGGTGACCTGGATCTGGATGGCATCCACGTATTGGTGCGCAGCGTGCTGCAACGCTTCCGTCAACGGCCCGGATTCGAGGCCCGGCGCGGAAAGTTCGTGCACCAGGCTGCGGGTGTCGGCGAGGTTCCTCCGCAGCAGGCTTGATGCCTTGGCAACGTCCCGCTGGGCGGAGTGGTCGGGCCAGGAGCGCTGCGCGGCTTCCAGGAGAAGCAGGCTGCTGGCAAGGCCCTGGGTCACGGTGTCGTGGATTTCGCGGGAGACGCGCTCGCGTTCCGTTGCGATCCCGGCCTCCCGTTCGGTGGCGGCCAGCCGCTCCTGGTCGCGTTCGATCTTGTCGTAGATCAGCGTGAGCAGTGCGCCGGCGGCCAGCGGGCCGAGCAGCATGGCGACGTCCGTCCAGCCGCTCATCCGGAAGAGCCCGACGGCGGTGGCCGCTGCGGTCACGCCGCTGGCCGCGTATCCGGCCCAGCCGCGGAAGGCCCGGCGCGTCAGGAAGAAGATGGCGAAGGAGCACCACGCAAAGCTCGGGGCAAGGATGACCAGCGCCGCCCACGCCGCCACGAGGGCGATCATCCAGGGGATCCAGTGGCGGCCGCGGGCCGGTTGTTGGTGGGCCAGGAGGGCGGTCAGGGCGTAGAGGGCGCACACTGCCGCCGCCAGAGCCACTGTCCACAGGTTGTCTGCGGGGGAGTGCCGCATGACGTACCGGACCCCGGAAGCGACCATCAGGACAGCGAAGCCCGCATGCACCACGGCGTCGATGCGGCCATCGAAACGGCTGCTTGGCGGCGGCTGTGGAGGAGCAGTTGGCATGGGTGGTTCCCGTTCCGGGTTTTGGTGGAAGGCGTTCTTTCCATGCTAGATCCCCGGCGGATACTGGTCTCTCCACCTTTTGGCTGATACGGCCCGCGGAAAGGATGAGGCCGGGGACTGCCTTGGGCCGATGTGGTGCCGGGACCGTCCGGGAAGCATGGAGGTGTACCCGGAAAGTCCATGCAGTCCTGAAGGAGAAGCCCATGAAGAAGTCCAACAAGATGATTGCTGCCGCCGCTGCCGGAGCACTGCTGCTCACCGGCGGTGTCACTGCCGTGGCCAATGCTGTGTCGCCCGCCGCGGCACCGGAAGCCGCACCCGCAGCTGCGTCCGCTAAGGTAGCCGCCGACGTCCAGCCCGCCCCCGAAAACGTGGTGGCACAGAACCGCATCACCGTGGGCGCCTCCAGCAAAGCCGTGAATGCTGCACTGGCCAAGTGCCAGGCGGACAAGTTGCCGTTCGTCACCGTTGCCTTGGTGGACCGCTTCGGCACCGTTCAGGCGATCCTCCGCGGTGACAACGCCGCTGAGCACACCATCGAAGCCGCCAAGCAGAAGGCTTACACGGCTGCCGCGTTCGGCGCCCCCACCAGCGAGCTGGCCAAGCGCATCAACGGCAACGGGCCCTCCATCGCCGACCTCCCCGGCACCCTCTTCCTGGCCGGTGGCGTTCCGCTGAAGGTCAACGGCGTTTCTGTGGCAGGCATTGGCGTCGGCGGCGCTCCGGACGGCGCTCTCGACGAAGCCTGCGCAACGGCCGGTGCCGACGCCTTGGCAGCGAAGTAGCCTCGAAGGTATGGGTTTCATGAGGGTGCAGGGCCGTGCGGCGGGTTCGGTGATCGGCGCGGGTTTGCTGGTCGTCGGGCTCGCGGCCGGCTGCGCGCCGTCGTCGCCGTCCGAACCGTCGGCTACCCGGAGTTCGACGGCGGACGCCTCACCTTCCAGCCCGGCACCTTCCAGCCCGGCGCCGGGTCAAGCAGCCCCCACCGCAGCCGCGCCGTCGAGCACGGGTCCGGGCCCGGCGTCGTCGGCTGCTGTGCCGTCCCAACTGTCACCGGAGGCCCAAATCGAAACCGACAGGCTCTTGATCCTCGCGGCCAAAGCCAACGATCCCACCCGGGTCCGCGAGCTGATCGCGGCCGGCGGCAACGTCAACGCCAAGGACGACATCCAGGACTCCGCGTTCCTCTACGCCGGGGCGGAGGGTTTCAATGACGTGCTGCAGCTGACCCTTGAGGCCGGAGCAGACGTGCGCAGCATCAACCGCTACGGCGGCACGGCCCTGATCCCGGCCAGCGAGCATGGGCACGTCGAGACCGTTCGGATCCTCATCGCGGCCGGCGTGCCCGTGGACCACGTCAACAACCTGGGCTGGACCGCCATGCAGGAAGCCATCCTGCTCAACAATGGCGGCCCAAATCAGCAGGACGTGGTCCGGCAACTGCTCGCAGCCGGAGCCAACCCGGACATCCGCGACCCGCAAGGCCGAACCGCCCTGCAGAACGCAGAGCGGCTCGGTTTTGCGGAGATCGCGGCGCTGATCCGGAACCGCTAGCTACAGGGCTTCCAGCACGCTCACGTAGTTGGCGATGCCCACACCACCCATGTTCTGCACGGCTCCTCGGCGGGCGTTGGGGAGCTGCATGTCGCCCGCGGTGCCACTGAGCTGCATGGCCGCGATGACGTGCTGCGACACACCCGTAGCTCCGACCGGGTGGCCCTTCGCCTTCAGGCCGCCGGAGACGTTCACGGGCAGCTTCCCGTCCTTATAGACCCAGCCTTCGGTGATGGCACGCGAGCCTTCGCCGCGCGGAGTCAGGCCCATGGCCTCATACATGATGAGTTCGGCGATGGTGAAGCAGTCGTGCACCTCCGCGAAGTCCAACCCCTCCAAGCCAACACCGGCCATGGCGAATGCGCGCTCCCATGATGCCCTGGTGGCGGCGAACTCGGTGGGATCGCGCTTCTCCGCCGGGAAGAAGTCGTTCGCGTGGCCGAAACCTGCAAGGCGCACGGGCGCGGTCGCGCCGCCGGTTGCGGATGTTGACAGCACGACGGCGGCAGCACCGTCGGAGACCGGCGAACAGTCCGTGCGGCGCAAGGGCTCGGCCACCATGGGGTTCTTGTCGGAAATGGTCCGGCAGAACTCCTCGCCGAAGTCGCGGTGCATCTGGGCATAGGGGTTGTCCATGCCGTTGCGGTGGTTCTTGGCGGCGATCGAACCCAGGACGTCGCCGAGGCCCTGGATGCCGGGACCGGTGATGGCTGCCCCGTAGCGCTTGTCGTAGTGCTTGGCGACCTCGGCGAACAGGCCAGTGAATCCGGTGGAAGATGCCTTGCCGGCCATCTCGTAGGAAGCGCCGAGCAGCGCTGCCCCCACGACGTCGGCTCCGGCGTCGGTCATTTTCTCCGCACCGATCACCAGCACGTTCCGGGCAGTCCCGGCCAGCACGGCTTTGACGCCTTGCTGGAACGCAGCAGAGCCGGAGGCACAGGCGTTCTCTGTGCGGGTGGCAGGAACGTTGGCCAAATCTGCGGAGAGCTGGAGGGCCAGGGACGACGTGAAGCCCAGCGGCTGCATGCCGGAGTTGAATTGGCCCAGGTAGATCTCGTCGATGTCCTTGGGGTCCAGGCCCGAGTTGCTGATGGCTTCCCCGGCCACCTGGACGATCAGTGACTCCAACGTGTCATCGGTCAGTTTGCCGAACTTGCTGTGGCCCCATCCGGTGAGCAGGATGTCTTTGCCGAACTGGTCTTTGAGGCTCATGCGGTGGCTCCTTCGAGGGTGTGTTCTTCCGTTGCGGGGGAAGTGGCTTCGAGCTGGACATCGAACGCGGCCCCCGTCTTTTCGAGGAGCTCTTCCACGGTGACGCCCGGGGCGAGGCGGGTCAGCAGCAGCCGGGTGCCGCCGTCGGGCGTTTCTGCCGTGGGTGGGGTTTCCTCGACGTCGAAGACTGCGAGGTCCGTGATGATCCGGTCCACGCACTTGAGACCCGTGAGCGGGAGCGTGCATTCGGTGACGATCTTCGCGGAACCGTCCTTGGCATTGTGCTCGGTAAGGACCACGACGCGCGGTGTGCCGGCTACCAGGTCCATGGCACCGCCCATGCCCTTGACCATCTTGCCGGGGATGGTCCAGTTGGCGAGGTCGCCGCTGCCGGACACCTGCATGGCGCCCAGGATGGCGACCTTGACGTGTCCGCCGCGGATCATGCCGAACGAGGCTGCCGAGTCGAAGATGCTCCCGCCGGGCGTGATGGTGACGGTCTGCTTGCCGGCGTTAATAAGGTCGGCGTCTTCCTCGCCCTCATAGGGAAACGGGCCCATGCCGAGCAGCCCGTTCTCGCTCTGAAGGATCACCCGCACGCCGTCGGGCAGGTTGTTGGCCACCAACGTGGGGATGCCGATGCCGAGGTTGACGTAGTCGCCGTCGTTCAGTTCTTCGGCCGCGATGGCAGCCATTTGGTCTCGTGTCCAAGCCATGATGTGTGCTCCTTTGCTTCAGACCGTCAGCGCTTGGGCGCGCTGTGTTTCCGGGCGGGGGCGGACCGTGCGCTGTTCGATGTCCTTGACCCGATTGCTTGCCTTGACCAGCCGCTGGACGTAAACGCCCGGGGTGACGATGTGGTTGGGATCCAACTCGCCCGGCTCCACAATCACCTCGGCTTCGGCAATGGTCACTGTGCCTGCCGTGGCCACTACGGGGTT
Source organism: Paenarthrobacter histidinolovorans (assembly GCF_014647595.1). Classification (GTDB taxonomy): domain Bacteria; phylum Actinomycetota; class Actinomycetes; order Actinomycetales; family Micrococcaceae; genus Arthrobacter; species Arthrobacter histidinolovorans. Next base: position 96,685 of record NZ_BMPM01000007.1, read on the forward strand.
GAAGTTCCGTGCGGTGTAACGGTAGATCAGGTTGCCGTCCGTATCGGCGGTGTGGGCGTGGACCAGTGCGACGTCGGCGGTGATGGCGCGCTCGCGGACGTACGTGACGCCGTCGAACTCTTCCAGTGGCTTGCCTTCGGCGATCAAGGTGCCCACGCCGGTTCGCGTGTAGAAGGCGGGGATGCCGGCTCCGCCTGCGCGAAGGCGCTCAGCCAGCGTGCCCTGCGGTGCGAACTCCACCTCGAGCTTGCCGGCGAGGTACTGCTCGGCGAAGAGCTTGTTCTCGCCAATGTAGGAAGCGATGACTTTGCGAACCTGGCCAGCCTCGATGAGAACGCCCAAGCCCTTGCCATCCACGCCCATGTTGTTCGAAACGATGGTGAGGTCCTTGACGCCCGAGTCCCGGACGGCGTCGATCAGGTCGGCAGGAATGCCGCTGATGCCGAAACCTCCGACGGCGATGGTCAGGCCGTCTGCCATCAGGTCATGGAGCGCTTGGGCCGCGCCCGCACGGATCTTGGTCATGTTGGACTCCTCATTGAGTTTGCGTGATAGTGAGTGGCATCCACTTTGTGGACTTCTCGGTCCTTGCAGTCGAGCCTAGATTTCTCGCAGAGAACGGTCAATGACCAAGTGCCTTGGCTACTCACGGTGTGGACGGTACCGTTTGAGGTGTCCATATTGTGGATGAAATCTCCGGGAGGGTGCTGTGGCAGTACAAGGAGCCCAAGTGGTGGGCCGCGTGGCGCTGCTGCTGCGGCTGGTGGGGCGAAAGCCGGAAGGGACCTCGCTCGCGGGATTGGTGCGCGAATCGGGGCTGACGCGTCCAACCGTGCATCGCCTGTTGACGTCCCTGGCTGCCGAGGGGTTGTTGGAGCACGATTCGACGTCCGGGAAATGGGTCCTGGGCCCCGAAATCTTCCTGTTGGGCTCGGTGGCGGCGGCGCGCTTTCCCATGGAAGAAGTTGCCCGGCCGTCATTGCGCCGTTTGGCCGCCGAAACAGGGGAGAGTGCGTTTTTCTCCATCCGCCGGGGCAACGAAACCGTGTGCGTGCTGCGCGAAGAAGGTTCGTTCCCTGTGAGGTCGTTTGTGCTGCACGAAGGCGTCCGCTTTCCGCTGGGCATCGCATCGGCAGGAACGGCGATCATGGCTTTCCTGCCTCCCGACGAGCAGGAGTCCCTGCTGGCGGAGTGGCCGGCACATGCGGGCGGCTTCGCTTCCGGACACCCCGAAGAGGTGGTGCGGGGCAACCTGGAGCAAACCCGTTTGGCAGGGTACTCCGTGAACCCGGGGCTCATTCTGGAGGGCAGCTGGGGAATGGGGGCGGCGGTGTTTGACCCGCAGGGCAGACCGGCGTGGGCTTTGTCCCTGACCGGGATCGAACCACGATTTCGTCCGGACAGGCAGGAGTTCCTGGGAAAGTTGTTGCTCGAGGAGGCGCACAGGATGACGGCACGGTTACAGGGCGCCTGACCCATCTAGGTAGCAGATCAGGTCGTTCCCAGCGCTGGGAACGGCGTGATCTGCTACCTAGTTGGGTTGGCGGAGGTCCAGGCGCATGAGCACCCGGGGAAAACCGTTGAGGACCGACGTCGTTTCGGCTACCTTCTTGAAGCCGGCCTTCTCAAAGAGCCTTCGCGTGCCCACATAAGCCATGGTCAGGTCCACTTTGCCGCCCTTGTTGTCCACCGGGTAGCCCTCTATGGCGGGCGCGCCATGGCTCCTGGCGAAGTCGATGGCCCCGCGCAGCAACTCGTGGGAGATACCCTTGCCGCGATGCCCGGGCCGCACCCGGAGGCACCACACGGACCACACCTCGGCCTCGTCCACGTTCGGGATCTTCCGGTTCGTCGCGAAACTGGTGTCCGCGCGCGGGTGCACGGCCGCCCACCCAACTACCTCGTCGCCGTCGTACGCCAAAACCCCGGGCGGCGGGTCTTCGGCCACCAACTTCTGAACGTACTTGCCGCGTTCCTGCTTTTGAAGGCTCTGGTTGAGCCTGGACGGGACCCTGTAACTCAGGCACCAGCACACGTTGGAATCGGGGCGCTTGGGACCGACCATGGTCTTTACGTCATCGAACACCGTCGCCGGCCTCACCTCGATAGCCATGCCGCCCATCCTGCCACCGTGCGCGGGTGGTCGGCTAGACTAGCGGACGTGATGACCGGATCGGGCTTCAGCCCTGCACGGATCGGCTACCCGGCCGACCTCTGACGCGCTGTGGGACCCTCACAGTGGGCACCCCGCGGGCACCTCCTTGTGGATAGATGAACTTCAGACCATCGAAATGAAATCCACTTTCAAAGGAGTTTCCATGCCCGCACTTTTCAACCACACCATCATTGCCTCCCTCGACCGCGCAGTTTCTGCTGCGTTCTACCAGGCCATCCTTGAAGCCGACGACGCTCCCAACTGGGGTCCCTTCACCAACCTCACGCTGGGCGGCGGGGTCATGCTTCAGTTCGCCGAGCCCCCGGTCGAGATCCAGATGCAGCACTACGCGTTCCTGGTTGACGACCAGCACTTTGACCGCGCCTATGAGCGGCTGGTGAGTGCCGGCGTCGAACACTGGGCCGATCCGCAGATGACCCGCCCGGGCGAGACAAACACGGAGCACGGTGGTCGCGGGGTCTACTTCAAGGACCCCTCGGGCCACGCCCTGGAGCTGATCACCAAGCCGTACTTCTAGAACAACGCGGGGTGGATAAAAAACTTTTTCAATCCGCACCCATCCACCCCGCCCCATCCTCCGAATAGGTAGTGAGACACAAACCGGAGGTGCAGCAAAAGCCGCATCTGCAGCCCGTGTCCCACCACCCAATGGACCCAACGCCCTGGTTCCAAAAACAAGGAGAATGACATGTTGTCCACAAAGCGCCCCGCCCTCGCCTTCGTTGGCCTCACTGCAGCCACCCTTCTCGGGCTTACTGCCTGTGGTGGATCCAGCACCTCCAGCTCGCCCTCTTCTTCATCACCCGCCCCGATGAGTTCCTCTGCGGCTCCGTCGTCGATGGCACCGTCGCCGTCGTCGTCCCCCATGAGCAGCGCGGCCATGGATCCCGCCGCCAACCTTGTAGGCCCCGGCTGCGCCGGCTACGCCGCACAGGTTCCGGATGGTGCCGGTTCGGTCTCAGGAATGGCCAAGGACCCGGTAGCAACCGCTGCTTCCAACAACCCGCTGCTCAAGACCCTCACCGCCGCGGTCTCGGGCAAGCTCAACCCCAAGGTTGACCTGGTCTCCACCCTGAACGGCAGCGAATTCACGGTCTTCGCACCGGTTGATGACGCTTTCGCAAAGATCGACCCGGCCACCATCGAAACGCTCAAGACCGATGACGCCCTGCTGAGCAAGATCCTCACCTACCACGTAGTCCCCGGCCAGCTGTCCCCGGACCAGATCGTCGGCACCCACAAGACTGTCCAGGGTGGCGAGGTAACGGTTGCCGGCACCAAGGATGCCCTCACGGTTGACGGTGCCAACGTCATCTGCGGTGGCGTCCAGACCGCCAACGCCACGGTTTACCTGGTCGACTCGGTGCTGATGCCCAAGTAGGCCTTGGCCTCCACAACAGCACCAACAAAAGCAGGCGCCGGGAATCCGGCGCCTGCTTTGCTGTTAAGTTGCGGTGCTAGTTGTTCAGGTCGCTGTCGACGTAGGAGCCCGGCCGGTTGTGTGCCGAGCCGCAGGGGCAGTGGTCAACCTCGATGCGGACAGTCATGGGCTTGGATGCGTCCAGAGTAAGGGTCACGTCGTTTGACTGCTTGCTGAGCCGGAGGGTTCCTTCGGTGGTGGATACGTAGGACATGGGGGACCTAACTGTTGGGGTCAATCGGGCAAGGTGAACGGTTCGGTGGGCTACTTGTCGCTGGAGTCCAAGGGAGGTTTGCCAACCAGCGGGATGGTCCCGGTAGCTGTTCCTCCCGGGCAATCGGAGTCGTTGCATTTCCCGGCGCACTCGTGCTTGGTGACGAGGTCGAACTGGACGCCGCCATGTTGCTCGACGCCGGTGCGGATGGCGCGTTCCACCACCGAGGTCGCCAGGCGCCTATGCAGCGACAGGGGATCGCGCCTCAGGTCCTTGGTCAGGGCGAAACAGAGCAGCAGCATGACGATCACGAACGGCAGCGCCGCAACGATGGTTACTCTTTGCAAGCCGGCCAAGGCTTCCGATGGTTCGTCACCACCGGCCAAGAGCATGACGGCGGCTACCGCACCGGTGAGGCTTCCCCAGAAGATGACGACGGCGCGCCGCGGGTGCTCTGCCCCATTGGAGCTGAGGGAGCCCATGACGATGGAAGCCGCGTCGGCGCCGGTGATGAAGAAGATTGCCACCAGGACCATGGCCAGGACGATGACCGCTGCCGTGAGCCAGCCGGGCATTCCCAGGTTCTTGACCAGGTCGAAGAGTGCACCGTCGAAGTTGACGGAGGCCACGCCGTTGGTGGTGGTCACCAGGCCGGGTGTGCCTGCCTTGTCCGCTTCCTGCTGGACCTGGAACGCTGCTCCGCCGAAGATGCCGAACCAGATGACGCTGACAACGCTGGGCACCAGCAGGACACCGGTAACAAACTGGCGGATGGTGCGGCCGCGGCTGATGCGTGCGATGAACAGGCCGACGAAGGGCGTCCAGGAGATCCACCAGGCCCAGTAGAAGATGGTCCAGCTGGTCATCCAGCTGCGCAATGCCTCGTCGCCCACGGCTTCAGTCCGGGACGACATCTCAGCGAGGTCGCGGGCGTAATCGCCGATCGCCGAGGGGATCAGGTTGAGGATGAACAGGGTGGGGCCGGCAACAAAGACGATGAGGGCCAGCACCACGGCCAGCACCATGTTGATGTTGGACAGCCACTGGATGCCGCGGCTGATGCCGGAAACGGCGGAGGCCACGAAACAGAAGGTCAGGATGGCTACGATGACCACCAGTACAGGTGTGCCGATCTCGCCCATCCAGCCGTTGGACGTCATGCCGCTGCCGATCTGCAGGGCGCCGAGGCCCAGGGAGGCAGCGGTTCCGAAGAGCGTGGCAAAGATGGCCAGGATGTTGATGAACTTCCCGATCGGCCCTTCAACCATCCGGATGCCGAACAGCGAAGTGAACGCTGCGGAGACCAGCTGCTTGCGGCCGAGGCGGTAGGTCCCGTAGGCCATCGCGATGCCAACCACTGCGTACATGGCCCACGGGTGGAGGGTCCAGTGGAAGATCGAGGTGGCCATGGCGGTCTGGATGGCAGCGGGCGTGCGGCCGTCCACGGTTCCCGGCGGGGGCGAGATGTAGTGGTAAAGCGGCTCGGCAACACCGTAGAACATGAGGCCGATGCCCATGCCTGCGGCGAACATCATGGCCACCCAGGAGACGGTGCGGAATTCAGGCTTCTCGCCGTCCTTGCCCAACGGGATGTTCCCGAATTTGCCCAGGGCCAGCCACAGCACGAAGACAACGAACAACGAGGCGAGGACCATGAACAACCAACCGGTGTATTCCATGACCCAGTTCAGGGCGCCTTTGGAGGTTTCCGAAAGGCTGTCGCGTCCAACAAAGCCCCAGACCACGAAGGCGACGGCGATGGCGCCCGTGATTCCGAAGGTGACTTTGTCGAGGGTAAGTTTCTGGTTCCGGCGGGCGGAGACGGCCTGCTCAGTCTTGGCGTTTCGCAGTTCCACCAGGATCTGTTCGTATTCCTCAGAATCGGGGAGAGTCTCTGCACCCCCGTCCTCGTCGTTGAGGTCTTCAGGGTTGGTGGCGTTGGGGGAGAGGCTGATGACTTCTTCAGGGATCTCCACGTGGACGGGGTTGGTTGCTGACTTCTCTGCCAAGGGATCGTCGGCAGGTAAGTCCTCTGGTGTTAAGGGTTTTGTGTCACTATTTGTAGCCATGAGCGGGTCCTTTGCTCGGCGAGTCATGGGTTTTGTGGTGATGCACGGCCCTGGGGTGTGCGTTCGGAGAAGGGTGGGGAACGTTCCGCATGAATCAACAACATTCGCGCTAAGCAACAGAGTGCGCCCCGTCACACCTCAAAGTCAAGGTTTTTTCCGTCTTTGACGGCCACTTGATATATCAATTGGCCTTGACGTGGGGTGTTGCTTATTATGATCACTGTTGCGCAGAGAGCGCCAATGGAAGTGCTGGCTGTGTCCCGGCCTAGCGGGCCCTGTAGCCCATCCGGGCGCTGATGGTCAGCCCGGCCTCGCGAAGTCCGTCGATGAGCCCAGGCTGGTCCTCGGGCGAAAAGCGGAACGCCGGACCGGAAATGCTCACAGCCGCGATGACACTGCCCACGTGGTTGAAAATGGGTACGGCGACGGCCGTAAGGCCGATTTCAAACTCTTCGTGGACAGTGGCATATCCATTGCGGGCGACGTCAAGCAACTGCTTCTCCAGCTGTCCACGGTTCGTCACCGTGCGGGGCGTTCGTGCGGGCAGCCCTACCGCCTTGAAGACCTGGGTTCTTTCGTCTGCAGTCAATGCGGCCAGGAGGACCTTGCCGCTGGAAGTGGCGTGCAACGGCGTCAGGCTTCCCACCCAGTCGTAGGTGGCCAGTGTTGATGGCCCCATCGCCTGGTCCACGTTGACGGCATAATTGGACCTCAGGACGGCGAGGTTGACCGTCTCCTTGTACTCGTGGGCCAGGGCTTCCAGCACTTCCCGGGCCTCATGCACGACGCTCAGCCTGCCGGGGATGGACGATGCCAGGCGGAGGATGCCAAAGCCCAACTGGTACTTGCCACGTTCGCTGTTCTGCCGGACCAGGTCGCGGCCAACCAGCGAGCCCACCAACCGTGACACGGTGGATTTATGGACACCCATTTCCTCCGCGATCTCGCTCACTCCGGCGTCGCCTTCCCGGGCCAGGATCTCCAGGATCTGGAGGGCGCGGTCCACTGACTGGACGCCTCCGCCCTGGGCGTCCGCGTCCTTGTCGAAGTCCGGGTTGTTGCGTGCGGCCATGCTGCCTCGTGTCGTTGTCCAGGCAGGCGGTCCGTGGCTTCCGTAGCCCTGAACGGCCTGCACCCTCGTCTTTCCTCATCCTAGACGGAGTTTTGCACGGACTCTTTCACTCCATGGGACACACGTAACTCAGGCGCTGGCGGCTACCTTCGGGACACGAGCCCGTGGACCGATCACGCGTTCCCTGCCCGCGTAGACGTTCAGGCTGTGGCCACGGCTGAAGCCCACCAGGGTCAGGCCGGTTCCCACGGCAAGATCCACTGCCAGGCTTGAGGGTGCGCTGACCGCTGACAAGACGGGTATTCCCGCAAGGGCGGCCTTCTGGACGAGTTCGAACGATGCCCTGCCGGAGACCTGCAGAACCAGGCCCGTCAGCGGCAACAGGTCCTGGCGGAGCGCCCACCCCACCACCTTGTCGACGGCGTTGTGGCGGCCAACATCTTCGCGGAGGCACAGGAGCTCCGGTTCGGAACCATCCATCCTGAAGAGCCCCGCAGCATGGACGCCGCCCGTCCTGTCAAAAACGGCCTGGGCCTCACGGAGGCGGTCCGGCAGCCCGGCCAGGAGATCGACGGGAACCCACAGCCCATCCAGGGAGACGTCGTAGTGGATGGTCTTGCGCACGGCGTCAATCGAGTCCGTGCCACAAATGCCGCACGAGCTGGAGGTGTAGACGTGGCGTTTGGTGTCCGGCAGCGGGACATCCGGGCGCAGTTGGGCGTCCACTACGTTGAAGGTCTGTATCCCGTCCTTTTCGCCGGAACAGAACCGCAGCGAGACCAGCTCCGCTTGCTCGCGGATGATGCCTTCGGAGACCAGGAACCCGGCCACGAGATCGAAGTCATCCCCGGGCGTCCGCATTGTCACGGCGAAAGAGGTTCCCCCGATCCTGATTTCCAGTGGTTCCTCGGCAGCCAGGACGTCCTCTTTGTAACGAACTGGATTTTCGGCGCCCGTCCCGTCCAGCTGGAAACGGTGGATTTTCCTGCGCTGCGTCATGCGGGCCATCCGGTCTGCCTTCCCCTCTGGAGCGACTCGGTGGAAAGTGGGGCCGGGGTGCCGATGGGCGCTGTCCACGGCAGGGGCAGCACGGGTACCCGATCGCCGGCCGATGCACCTTCAGGAGGCACCGCCATGTACGCATCGGCCCAGGCGAGCCCGCGCATCATCCCGGGACCCGCGTGGTCGGCCGGAAACACAAGCCCGTGGACGATCCTGCAGGGTATGAGCCGGGTCTTTCCCGGGGAGGCTTCGACATCGGCGCCGGAGAGCAGGGGAGTGGCTTCCTGGAAGGGGCGGTTTCCCAAGGCGGCGAGCAGCGGTTCGCCCAAGGTCATGAGGGCCAGCATGGCTGCAAGCGGATTGCCGGGCAGCCCAAGGATGAAGTGGCCGTCCGGTAGTTCAGCCAGCACTGCGGGATGGCCGGGGCGCATGGCAACCCCGTCCAGCAGGAGCCGTCCGCCGAGCGCCGCAACGGCTGCACGGAAGTGGTCTGTTCCGGATTTGCCCGTTCCACCGGTGGTAATCGTCACTTCGGGCCGCTTGCCGTCACCGGCGCCATCCAGAGCCGCCAGCCACTCTCCGTATGAGTCGCCGATCCGTAGCTGCCCGCCCGGCACCCCGCCCAGTTGCGGAATGACGGCATCGAGCTGCGGACCGAAAGCGTCGCGCACCTGTCCGGGCGCCGGCTCACCTGAGGTGACCACTTCAGAGCCGGTCATGACGACGGCGACCCTCGGCTTGCGCTGCACCTGCAGCTGGTCATGGCCGGCCACGGCGGCCAGGGCGAGGTGTGCCGGATTGAGCAGGGTTCCGGCGGGTATGAGGATGTCCCCTGCGGTGGCTTCTTCACCGGCGGGACGGATGTGGCGGCCGGGAAGTGTCTCGCCCGGTTTCGCCTCCGGCCTCAGCGAAAGGTACCCGTCCCCCGATACCTGTCCGCTTTCCTTGCGGAGCACGGCGGTGGCCCCGGCTGGTATGAGGCCGCCGGTGGCTATGACACTGGCTTCTCCGGCAGCAAGGCCCCGCCCGGGTCCGGTGAGTGCCCAGGGGCCTTCGCCAGTGATGGCCCAGCCGTCCATGGCCGATGACGCGTAGTGGGGAAGGTCCTGCCGGGCAAGGACATCGCGGGCCAAGGTGCAGCCGATCGCTGTGCCGAGGCTTGTTGGCCCCGGCGGGAGGGGAGCGGCGCAGCGGTACGCCAGCTGCCGTGCTTCGGCCCACGTCATGGCGTGGTGCGGATGGAGGACGGCTGTCAGCTCCTCTTGTGCAAGCATGGGTGTTCGCTTCCTGGGGTGGTGCTTCCGTTGTGGAAGGCACCGGGGACTGCACGGCCTTCCCGTAATTACTGCCGCGCAGTCCCCGGTAGCTGTTGTCAGGCCTTCACGTAGCCGTTGGGGTTCAGTACGAACTTCGTTGCGGCTCCGGCGTCGAATTCGGCGTAGCCGCGGGGCGCGTCCTCGAGCGGGATGGCCTGGGCGTTGACCGCCTTGGCGATCTGGACCTTGTCGTGGAGGATGGCCATCATCAATTGGCGGTTGTACTTCATTACGGGGCATTGGCCCGTGGTGAAGGACAACGATTTGGCCCAGCCCGTCCCCAAGGAGAGGGAGAGGGAGCCGTGTTTGGCGGCGTCGTCGATTCCGCCCGGATCGCCGGTCACGTAAAGGCCCGGGATGCCCAGGGCGCCGCCGGCCGCAGTGATGTCCATCAGTGAGTTCAACACGGTGGCCGGGGCCTCGTGGGAGGCGTCCTTGCCGTGTCCGCGGGCTTCGAAGCCCACGGCGTCAACACCGCAGTCCACTTCCGGCACGCCAAGGATCTGCTCTATCTGGTCCTTCGGGTCGCCTTGGGAGACGTTGACCGTTTCGCAGCCGAAGGAGCGCGCCTGGGCCAGGCGGTCCTCATTCATGTCGCCCACGATCACGACGGCGGCCCCCAGCAGTTGGGCGCCGACGGCGGCAGCGATACCCACGGGACCGGCACCGGCAACGTACACAGTGGAGCCGACACCGACGCCGGCTGTGACAGCGCCGTGGAAGCCGGTGGGGAAGATATCCGAGAGCATGGTCAGGTCCATGATCTTCTCCAGGGCCTGGTCGCGGTCCGGGAAGCGCAGGAGGTTCCAGTCCGCGTAGGGGACCAGGACGTACTCTGCCTGTCCGCCCACCCAGCCTCCCATGTCCACGTAACCGTATGCGCTGCCGGGGCGGTCGGGGTTGACGTTGAGGCAGATGCCGGTCTTCTGTTCCTTGCAGTTCCGGCAGCGGCCACAGGAGATGTTGAACGGCACCGAGACGATGTCGCCTACCTTGATGAATTCGACGTCGGGTCCCACTTCCACCACTTCGCCGGTGATTTCGTGGCCGAGGACCAGGTTCTGCGGCGCGGTGGTGCGTCCGCGGACCATGTGCTGGTCCGAACCGCAGATGTTGGTGGTCACTGTCCGCAGGATGGCACCATGAGGTACTTTCCTCCCGACATTGGCCGGGTTGACGCCCGGTCCGTCCTTGAGTTCAAACGTTGGGTAGTCGGTGTCGATGATTTCGACGACACCGGGTTCCTTGTAGGCGACTGCTCTGTTTCCTGACATGGTCACTCCCTGTTCCTTGCTGTTGTTGAACTGCCTGTCCAACGGTCCGAAAGCGGTGCTTCGATGAGGAATACCTCCCCAGGTTTCAGGCCACCGAAGCACCATTTACGAACCGTTGGACGAGCGGATTTATGGACAATCGGACAACTTTGTGGTGATTCAGGCCCTTTCCAGCCGGATGATCACGGACTTCGACGTTGGAGTACCGCTGGTGTCTGCCACGGAATCCAGCGGCACCAGGACGTTGGTCTCGGGGTAGTAGGCGGCGGCGCAACCCGTCGGCGTCGAATACGACACGATGCGGAAGTTTTCGGCCCGGCGATCGATCCCTTGGAATTCGGAGATGAGGTGGACCATGTCCCCGTCGGAAAATCCGAGTTCGCTGATGTCACGGGCGTTGATGAGCACCACCCGGCGGCCACCGTGGATGCCGCGGTACCGGTCGTCCTTGCCGTAGATGGTGGTGTTGTACTGGTCGTGGGAGCGCAGCGTTTGAAGGACAAGCTTTCCCGGCGGAACCTTGATGTATTCCAGCTCATTGCCTGTGAAGTGGGCTTTGCCCGAAGCGGTGTCGAATTTCCTGGCATCGCGGGGCGGGTGTGGCAACACAAAGCCCCCGGGGTGCTGGATCCGGGCTTCGAAGTCTTCAAAGCCGTCAAAGACCGCCTCGATGTGTTTCCTGATCAGGGTGTAGTCGTCCCTCATGGCGAGCCAGGAGGCTTTGGGGGTGTTCGGCAGGCGGTGGTTGCCCTCGGTGAAGAGCTTGTGGGCGAGGTTGCACACGATCGCTACTTCGGAGTGGAGGTGCTCGCTGGCAGGCTTGAGCCGGCCCCGTGAGGCGTGGACGGCACTCATGGAGTCTTCCACGGTGACCCGTTGATCGCCTGTGCGCTGGGTGTCTTTTTCGGTTCGTCCGAGGGTAGGCAGGATCAGTGCCCGGCGACCTGTGGACAGGTGTGAGTGGTTCAGTTTGGTGGAGATCTGGACGGTCAGCCGGGTGTTGGCCAGGGCGTGCTCGGTGACTTCCGAATCCGGGGCGGCCCGGACGAAGTTGCCACCCATTCCCATGAAGAAACGGACCTTCCCGTCGCGCATGGCGCGGATGGCTGCCACGGTGTCAAAGCCGTGGTCCCGGGGCGAACGGAATTCGAATTCCTGGTCCAGGCGGTCGTGGAATGCTTCCGGCATCTTCTCGAAGATGCCCATGGTGCGGTCGCCCTGGACATTGGAGTGGCCGCGCACGGGGCAGACACCGGCGCCGGTCTTGCCAATGTTTCCCTGGAGCAGCAGGACGTTCACTACGTCCCGTAGCGTCGACACGGAGTGCTTGTGCTGGGTAAGTCCCATGGCCCAGCACACAATGGTGGCGTTGGATGCGAGCAGCCGTTCACCTGTGGAGTGGATCTGCTCCAACGTCAGGCCCGTGGCTTCGACGATGTCCGCCCACTCCACCTTTTCGAGGAACCGCAGGTAGTCATTGAGACCTACTGTGTGGTTTTCGATGAAGTTGTGGTCGAGCACCGTTTCCAGTCCCGGAGTGTTCCGCCCCGCAGCCTCGGCTTCCAGCAGGTACTTGCCCAGGCCTTGGAAGAGGGCTTGGTCGCCGCCGGCGCGGATCTGGAGGAAATCGTCGGTCAGCTGGGTTCCCTGGATCATGCCGGCCACATGCTGCGGGTTTTCGAAGTGCAGTAGGCCCGCTTCAGGAAGCGGATTAACGGACACAATGATTGCGCCGTTCTTCTTGGCCTTCTCCAAAGCACTGAGCATGCGGGGATGGTTGGTTCCCGGGTTCTGCCCGGCGACGAAAATCAATGACGCCGTTTCCAGGTCCGTCAGGCTGACGGAGCCCTTGCCGATGCCGATTGTCTCCACCAGCGCGGATCCGGAGGACTCGTGGCACATGTTGGAACAGTCCGGCAGGTTGTTCGTGCCGATTCCGCGGACCAGGAGCTGGTACACGAAAGCGGCTTCGTTGGACGTCCGCCCCGAGGTGTAGAACACTGCCTGGTCCGGGCTTTCCAGTTCCCTGAGTTCCCGGGCCATCAGCTCGTAGGCGTCATCCCAGTCGATGGGTGTGTAGTGGGTGGCGCCTTCCTCCAGGACCATGGGGTGCGTCAGGCGGCCCTGCTGTCCAAGCCAGTAATCGTCGCGGGTTTTCAGTTCTTCCACGGAATACTTGGCGAAGAATTCCGGTGTGACGCGTCGGCGGGTGGCTTCTTCGGCCACCGCCTTGGCACCGTTCTCACAGAACTCCGCGGCGTTGCGCTTTTCGTGCTCCGGCCAGGCGCAGCCCATGCAGTCGAAGCCGTCCAGCTGGTTCACGGCCAGCAGGGTCTGGACGCTGCGCACAGGACCCATTTGTTCCAACGAGATCTTCAGCGCGTTGGCGACGGCCGGGATGCCCACGGCCTTCGTCTTGGGCTTGGTGACGGTCAGCTTTGACTCGTCGATGTTTCCGTCAGGGGCTTTCGTAGCCATGCGTTTTCCCTTCAGATCCGGGCAGCGGAGGTGGCGGCGGCGGCCAGTTCAGCGGGTTCCTGCTGGCGCGCGGCCTCAACCGTGTGCAGGAGCAACAGTGCTGTGGTGACCGAGCCTACGCCGCCGGGCACCGGGGTCAACCCGGCCGCGATACCGGTGACGCTCGCCTCGTCAACGTCCCCCACCAGTGAGCCGTCGGGCAGGACGTTGGTTCCGACGTCGATCACTACGGTCTCCGGCGAGAGGTGGCTGCCCTTGAGCAGGCCGGTCCTGCCGGCGGCAACAACCACGACGTCGGCGGGTTGGGTGTATCGCTCCAGCGGCCCCGACTTGGAATGGCAGACGGTGACAGTCGCGTCGCGCTCCAGGAGCAGCAGCGCCAGCGGCTTGCCCACCACCGCGGAACGCCCGACGACGGCCACGTTGCGGCCCGCGACGGGCACCTCGAAGTGATCCAGGAGTTCCACTACAGCCTGCGCCGTGGCGGGGGCGAAAGCGGGCTGGCCGACAGCCAGGCGGCCGAGGCTGAGGGGATTGGCGCCGTCGATGTCTTTTTCCGGAGCGATGAGGCCCACCAGGGAATCAGCCTTCACGCCCACGGGCAGCGGCGTTTGCAGGATGATTCCGTTGACCGAAGGTTCGGCGCTCAGGTCCCGGAGGACGCTCGCCAGTACCTGTTCGGTGGCTTCGGGGCCCAGATCGACGATCCTGCAGCCGATGCCCAGCCGTTCAGCGGCACGTTCGATGGAGCGGACGTACCAGAGCGTCGACTCGTCGTCGGTGGCGACCACGACGGCCAGGACCGGACGGCGGCCGCTGTTTTCCAGGACGCGTACTTCTTCCGTGGCGCGTTGTTGAATGAGGGTTGCCAGTTGCTTGCCGGAAAGCACTTGGGTGTTCACGAGAGGATCCTTTCGCGGACGCGCTTGACCAGGGAATCAGCTGCGAGGACCACTTTGTCCTCAATTCCGTCCGTCTGCCCGGCCAGGCGGGTGCGGGCGGCACTGTCCTTGATGGCCACGACGTTGATGTCGATGTTGACGCGGGCTGTTGTAGCGGCAGCCCGGGCGGCATCTGCCGCTGCGGCGACGTCGCTGATGACGTTGGGGTTTGCCGCATCCAGGAGATCGCCGGCGAGGTCCACTATCTCACCGGCAACCCCGATGAGTTGAGCGGGAGTTTGGGCTGCCTGGATCAGGGCATCCTGGATGGCTGCCGCCTTTGCTGCCTTGAGTTCATCGGTATCCGAGGGAAGCTTGTAGGCATCGATTACGGACTGGAACGCATGTTCGTCGGCGTCGGCAAGGCGCAAGGCTTCCACCACCAGGTGGTCGGCGGCGCTGGTGATCCGGGCTACAAGCGCGGCATGCTGCTCGAACTTTGCGCCTGTGGTGTAGCGGGCCACCATGGCAACCAACGCGGCTCCTTGTGCCGCGTGCAGTGCAGCGGCAGCACCGCCGCCCGGTGTGGGCTGGCGGGAGGCCAGCCTGGAGAGGTAGTCATTGATGGTTTCTGAGCTGATCATGTGCCGTCCTGGCTGAAGAGGGGAAAGCAGCGGCCCGGGCCCGCCCATTCCGAGGGGAATTCGAGGGGAAAGGGTCCGGGCCGCCTGATTTGATGATTGCGGGGCGTCCTAGCCGCGGAGCCGGCTCATGGTGGGGTCGTACAGCGGATCTTCGGTAACGGTGGCCTGGATGCGGCGGCCGAAGTACTCGATTTCAACGGAGTCACCCAGTGAAACCGCTGCAGGAAGGTAGGCGTAGGCGATCGGCTTCCGGACCGAGTAACCGTAAGCGGCGCTGGTGACGTAACCCACCGCCTGGTCCTTGTAGAACACCGGTTCCTTGCCCAGCACCAGGCTCCTGCCGTCGTCGACCGTCAAGCAGCGCAAGCGGCGGGCGGAGCCTTCCTCGGTGCGTCCTTCAAGGGCCGCCTTGCCGACGAAGTTTTCCTTGGTCATCTTCACTGCGAAACCGAGGCCGGCCTCGTAGGGATCGTGCTCGGTGGTCATGTCCGAGCCCCAGGAGCGGTAGCCCTTTTCCAGGCGCAGCGAGCTGAAGGCGGCACGGCCTGCGGCAATGACGCCGAACGGCTGGCCGGCCTTCCACAAGGCGTCCCAGAGGCGCTGGCCGTTATCTGCGCTGGTGTAGAGCTCCCAGCCGAGTTCGCCCACGTAGGACAAACGCATGGCGGTGACCGTGACGCCGCCGATGGTGACCTTCTTGGCGCGGAAGTACTTCAGGCCGTCATTCGTGAAGTCGTCGCTGCTGACGGTGCTGATGAGGTCGCGGGCAAGGGGGCCCCAGAGGCCGATGCAGCAGGTGCCGCCGGTGGTGTCGCGGACCTGGACCCAGTCGCCGGCGCTTCCATTGGCCGTCTGGTGGCGGGCCGCGCGCTCAAAGTAGGCGGTGTCGATGTTGCCGTTGGCGCCAAGCTGGAACGTCTCCTCGTCCAGGCGGGCAACCGTGATGTCGCTTCGGATACCACCGGCCTCATCAAGGAGAAGGGTGTAGGTGACGGCGCCTGGCTTCTTGGCGAGATCGCCGGTGGTCAGTTCCTGCAGGAGCTTCAGGGCTCCGGGGCCGGAAACTTCCAGGCGCTTCAGCGGCGTCATGTCGTACATGGCAACTGCCGTACGGGTCTTCCAGGCCTCCGCCGCTGCGATGGGGGAGCTGAACATTCCGGACCAGGCATCGCGGGCCGGCGGCTGCCATTCGTCCGGCATTTCCTTCAACAGTTCGGCGTTGGCCTCGAACCAGTACGGGCGTTCCCAGCCGGCGCCTTCCAGGAAGTAGCCACCCAGCTGCTTGTGGCGGGCGTGGAAGGGGCTGACGCGAAGGTTGCGCGGTGAGAGCTTGGGCTGGAGCGGGTGCAGGACATCGTAGATTTCCACGAAGTTCTGCTGGGAGGTCTCGCTGACGTACTCAGGGGTCAGCTGGACTTCTTCGAAGCGGTGGATGTCGCAGTCGCCCAGGTCAATCTGCGACTTGCCGTCCACAAGGAGCTCGGCCACGGCACGGGCGATGCCGGCGGAGTGGGTGACCCACACGGCCTCGGCCACGAAGAACCCGTCCACTTCCTTGGACTCGCCCACCAGGGAGCCGCCGTCCGGGGTGAAGGAGAAGATGCCGTTGAAGCCATCCTCGATTTCGCTTTCACGCAGCGCCGGGAGGATCTGCTTGGTTGCTTCCCAGGCTGGCAGGAAGTCTTCCAGGGTGAAGTCCAGGCGGGAAGGCATGTTGTGTTCGCTGATGCTGCTGGGCTCGTAGCTGCCCAGTTCATCCAGATCCACGGGCATGGGGCGGTGTGCGTAGGAGCCGATGCCGTAGCGCTCGCCGTGCTCGCGGTAGTAAAGGTCCTGGTCCTGGTGGCGCAGGATGGGCAGCCGGGCGCCGTTGGGCAGTTCGTTCTTGCCCTTCTGAGCCGGGACCGGCGTGGTCTTGACGTACTGGTGGGCCAACGGAAGGAGCGGGACGGACATCCCGATCAGCTCGCCAACCTTGGCGCCCCAGAAGCCTGCGCAGGAAACCACGATGTCCGCCGGGATCACGCCGTCGGCGGTCTCGACGCCGGTCACGCGGCGGTTGGACTGTTCGATGCCGGTCACTTCAGTGTTGCCGATGTACTTCACGCCGGCTGCTTCGGTGCGCTTGATGAGCAACTGGACTGCGCGGGCAGCCAGGGCCAGGCCGTCGGTAGGTACATGGAGGCCGCCGAGGATGTCTTCCTCGTTGATGAGCGGGTAAAGCTCCTTGCACTCTTCGCGGGAGAGGATCTTGCCGTCGATACCCCAGGACTGCGCGTAACCGAGCTTGCGCTTGAGGTCTGCCAGACGGGTTTCGGTGGTGGCTACTTCAAGGCCGCCCACCTGGTTGAAGCAGCTCTGGCCATCCTCCGTCAGGGACAGCAGCTTTTCCACCGTGTACTTGGCGAAAAGGGCCATGGACTTTGAGGGGTTGGTCTGGAAAACCAGTCCCGGTGCGTGCGAGGTGGAACCCCCGGGCATGTTCAGGGGGCCCTGGTCCAGGACGGTGATGTTGTTCCAGCCACGGGTGACCAGTTCGTCGGCGAGGTTGGTGCCGACGATCCCGGCTCCGATGATGACAATGCGGGGCGTGGATGCCATGAAAGATTCTCCTGCAGAAGTTCGTGTGGGGCGGGCTTGAACGGGCTGGTTAGCGGAAGACGACCGTGCTGGTCCGGTCCAGAAGGACGCGGTGTTCGCAGTGCCAGCGAACGGCACGGGAAAGCGCCAGCGCTTCGGCGTCCTGGCCAACGGTGGAAAGCGCGTTGGGGCCGTAGCTGTGGTCCACGCGGATGACCTCCTGCTCGATGATCGGTCCCTCATCCAGGTCCGCGGTGACGTAGTGGGCGGTGGCACCCACCTGCTTCACGCCGCGGTCATAGGCCTGGTGGTAGGGGCGGGCACCCTTGAAGCCGGGGAGGAAGGAATGGTGGATGTTGATCGCACGTCCTTCCAGCTTGCGGCACAGGTCGTTCGAAAGGACCTGCATGTAGCGGGCCAGGACCACCAGGTCTGCCTCGTATTCGTCCACAAGTTCCAGGAGCCTTTGCTCTGCTTCGGCCTTGGTGTCCGGGGTGACAGGGATGTGGATGAAAGGCAGGCCGGCTGCCTCGGCCATGGCACGGTGGGTCTCGTGGTTGGAGACAACTGCCACAAGCTCGCCGCCAAGGCTGCCTCCGCGCCAGCGGAAGATGAGGTCGTTGAGGCAGTGGCCAAACTTGGAGACCATCACCAGGACCCGCTGCTTGGTCTGGTCGTGGAAGCTGAACTGCATGTCGAAGCGGTCTGCGATTGACCGGAACTCTGCATCAAGCTGTTCCGGCGAGTAGCTCTGGGGGCCGGAAAAGGCAGTGCGCAGGTGCAGTGTCTGGCGCAGGCTGTCGTCGAACTGCTGGTGTTCTTCGATGTTGAAGCCGCGGTCGAAGAGGAAAGTGGTGACTGCCTGCACAATGCCCGGCTGTTCGACGCACGACAGTGTGAGTACGAACTTCTGCGTCTGCTCGTCCTTGAGCTGGCCGCGTTCTGCCGGAAGGGTGCTGAGGTGTGAGTCTGAAGCCACGAGGGTCATGTGTCCTCCTTAGGTGTTTGCCTAGATATATTCCTGAAATACGAACTGATATATTAGGATTGGGAATCAGCGTATACTGGTGTCCGGGGCAGGTCAATAGATTTCCCGGTTTTGAAGAAGGGGTTGGCGCAGTGGCTACTGGAACTCTCGCAAGCATCGGCGATGCCACCAGGAAATCTCTGGCTGACGTGGCCTATGAACGTTTGCGCGACCGCCTGCTGATGCTGGACATCAAGCCGGGGGACATCCTTAACGATGACCAGCTCGCCAGGGAGTTGGAAATCGGACGTACTCCTGTCCGGGAAGCCTTGAAGCGCCTGGAACTGGACCGACTGGTGATCACCTACCCACGGCGCGGAACGTTCGCGACCCGCGTGGAGGTGACTGACTTGGCCTTTATCTCCGAGATCCGGGCGCAGCTGGAGCCCTTGGCAGCAGCTCGCGCGGCCCGGGTTGCCTCGGCATCCACCAGGGAACACCTGCGGGAGGTCATGCGGGCTGTTGAAGATTTTGATGTCAGCGCGGCGTCGGTGGTTGAGACGCTCCGCCTCGATGCAAGTGTCCATCAGGGTATTTATGCCGCGGCCGCGAATCCGCACCTGGAAGACATTCTGATCCGCTACGACAACCTGGCTACGCGGATCTGGTGCATGGTGCTTGACCGCTTGCCCGATCTTGAACATCACGTCCGTGAGCACCTGGACCTTCTGCGCGCAGTCATAGACGGCAATGAAGAAGAAGCTGCCGAGCTCGCCCGGGTCCATGTCAACGGCTTTGAGCGGGCGGTCCGCCAAGCACTGTTCGCAGCCTAGGCGGAGCGGCCACCCTCAGGAGTGGTTGACGCGGAGACGGGTCACTTGCATACTGGACTCCTCACTAATATATCACTCGGATATTAGGACGCATGCTTGGCCAGCGTCCTGGTCCGGTGCTCGTGATGGAATCACAGCCCCCCAAGTCCCCGGAGTATCACGTGACTACACGACACCCTCTTTTCGAACACATCCCGCTTACGGGCAGCAGCCGCGTTAAGCGGGGCATGGCTGAGATGCTCAAGGGCGGCGTCATCATGGACGTCGTTAACGTCGAGCAGGCCCGCATCGCCGAGGATGCCGGTGCTGTCGCCGTCATGGCGCTTGAGCGTGTCCCGGCTGATATCCGCGCCCAGGGTGGCGTGTCCCGGATGTCCGATCCGGACATGATTGATCAGATCATCGCCGCTGTGTCCATCCCGGTCATGGCGAAGGCCCGCATCGGCCACTTCGTCGAGGCCCAGGTCCTGCAGTCCCTCGGTGTGGACTACATCGACGAGTCCGAGGTCCTGACCCCGGCGGACTACATCAACCACATCGACAAGTGGAACTTCACCGTCCCCTTCGTCTGTGGTGCCACCAACCTTGGTGAGGCGCTGCGCCGCATCAACGAGGGCGCGGCCATGATCCGCTCCAAGGGCGAAGCCGGCACCGGCGATGTTTCCAACGCCACCGGCCACATGCGCAAGATCCGTTCGGAGATCGCCAAGCTCGCCGCCCTCCCCGAGGACGAGCTGTACGTCGCGGCCAAGGAGTTGCAGGCCCCGTACGAGCTGGTCAAGGAGATCGCTGCCACGGGCAAGCTTCCCGTGGTGTTGTTCACTGCCGGTGGCATCGCAACCCCGGCTGATGCTGCGATGATGATGCAGCTCGGCGCCGACGGCGTGTTCGTTGGCTCGGGTATCTTCAAGTCCGGCAACCCCGCAGAGCGTGCGGCCGCCGTCGTAAACGCTACTGCCTACTACGACGATCCTGACGTGATCGCAAAAGTCTCCCGCGGCCTGGGCGAAGCCATGGTCGGCATCAACGTCGACGACATCCCCCAACCGCACCGCCTCGCAGAACGCGGATGGTGACGGAGATGGTGCAGACAAAGCCGGCCAGGACGGTGGAGGGGCGCGCCTTGCGCAAGGACTGGGCCCAGCTGACAGGACACGTCGTCGAAGTCTGGCTCAAGGGCGACCGGGTAGTCACCGGGGTTGTGGAGCAGACGGCTGCTGATGACTCCGTTCTCTGGATCGCAGCGAACGGAGCTGACCGGCGCAAGCTCTTTGACCAGTCCACCGGGTACGAGGTCTGGGCCTAGAGGGCCAACCTGCCTGCCAAACTCAGGCCTCATCCTCCGGCCGGGTCGTCAGGATCCGTTGGGCCGTTTTTTGCAGGATGTCCAGTGACTCCTGGATCAAGGGCGAGGCGATGCTGCCCCTGCGAACCGCTGCGACAATGCGGCGCGCGGGTTTCCCCTTGCCGGTAATACGCAGCCGCACAACGTTCTCTGCGCTGTGCAGGGGCGCCAGCCGGGGCAGCAGGCCCACTCCCAGCCCGGCGCCCACGAACGCGATTTGGGTCTCCCATTCAACGGCTTCGTGCGCGATCCGCGGCGTCACGCCCACCGCCGTGAATGCCGCAGTGAACAAGGAGTGGTAGGTGGACCCCGCAGCCTCCGTGATCCACGGCTCCGACGCCAGTTCCTCGAGCGTTACCGTCTGCCGTGCAGCCAGGGGATGATCCGCCGGAAGGATGACGTCCAATGGGTCGTCGAGCAGGACCGTCTGCTCAAAGCGGGGATCGTCCTCGCCGTAGGTGTCGGACTGCATGGCAACAATGACTGCTAGGTCGATGCGCTCAGCCACCAGCAGGTCGAAGCAGCGGGACGGATTTGCCTCCAGTACCTGCACCTCCAGCAACGGGCGGGTGGACCGCAGCGTGGCGGCCAGTGGCGCGAGAAGCTGCGCGGCCGCCGTCGAGAATCCGCCCAGGCCAAAGTGCGACTGCACCTGGTCGCCGGCCTCCATTGCTGCGGCACGCAACGTTTCCCACTCTGCAATAAGGGTGTCCGAGCCCGCCACCAGAAAGCGCCCTGTGGCGGTCAGTCGCACGCCCCGGCCGTCCTTGGTGAGCAGTTGCATGCCCAGGACGCGCTGGAGCTCGCGCAACTGCGCTGAGACGGCGGAGGGGGAATATCCCGTGAGCTCGGCCGTCGCCCCCACAGTGCCGCACCTGGCGAACACCCGAAGTGTTATCAGCCTCTGATCGATCATGGACCTATCATGCACCTATTGCGCATGGTTATCTCCTAAATATTGCGCTTTTGTTGCACTGCAATCGTCCCTAATCTCGTACTACGAAGACTTCGACAACGCCGCTTGCGACGATGCACCCGCGGCCCCCAAGAACCCCCAACTGACCCAGCCTCCCGGGAGGAAACCCATGACTGCTCAAGTGAACGTGCCCCTTAATTCACGCGGAAAACTCGCCTCAACATTGCCTGCAGAGCAGCTGGCGGAGATCAGCGCCCTCTTCGAGTTCCGCCGCACCGGCTACTCCCTGGATGCACCCTTCTACACCGATCCCACGATCTTCAAGATCGACATGGAAGCCATCTTCGGCCAGCACTGGATCTTCGCCGGAAGCGTCGCCGAACTGCCGGAACCCGGTGATTACATCACGGTTGACTACGGCCCCTACTCCCTGATCGTGCTGCGCAACGACGACGGCGGCATCAATGTCATGCACAACGTGTGCCGCCACCGCGGCGCCCGGGTCCTGACGGAGTCCGCTGGTTCCACTGGCAACCTGGTCTGCGGCTACCACTCCTGGACGTACTCGCCCGAAGGCAACCTGATCCACGCCTCGGCGCCGGGAGAGGCCAAGTTCGACAAGAACTGCTTCGCCCTCAAGCGTGCCCACAGCCGTGAGGTTGCCGGACTCATTTTTGTCTGCATCGCCAACGAGCCGCCCACAGACTTTGACGAGACCTCCAAGATCTTCGAGCCCTACCTGGCGCCCCACGATCTGTCCAAGACGAAGATTGCCTACCAGCAGAACATCATCGAAGAGGGCAACTGGAAGCTCGTCATGGAGAACAACCGTGAGTGCTACCACTGTGATGGCCACCCGGAACTCGCCTGCTCGCTGTTCCCCACCTGGGGCCTGACCGAGGGACTGATCCCGGCCCACCTTGAAGAGGTTTGGGACCGTAACAAGGAAGCCCAGTCCTCCCTCGAGGAGCGTTGCCGCCGCTACGGACTGCCCTACGAGGTGGTTGAGGAACTCGATACCCGTATTGCCGGCATCCGCATCTCGCGCGAATCCCTGGACGGCGAAGGCGAGTCGTTCTCTGCCGACGGCCGCCGGCTCTCCAAGAAGCTTCTCGGCGACCTGCGTGACTTCCGCCTGGGCCGTTGCTCCATGCACCTGCAGCCCAACAGCTGGTTCCACTTCCTGGGCGACCACGTCATCACGTTCGGCGTCTTCCCCATCAATGAACACCAGTCGCTGGTCCGCACCACCTGGTTGGTAGCTGACGACGCCGTGGAAGGCGTCGACTACGACCTGGAAAAGCTCACCTACACCTGGAAGCAGACGAACCTGCAGGACAAGGCGTTCGTTGAGCTGTGCCAGACGGGTGCCGGAAGCCCCGCCTACGAGCCCGGCCCTTACATGAAGAGCGAATACCAGGTGGAGGCATTCATCAACTGGTACGTCCAGCGCGTGCAGGAGCACTTGGCATGATTGAACTCCTCACCGAAACAGCCATCCAGGAGCCACAGCGCATCCGGGGGCTTGAGATGCCCTGGAACCGTGTAATGGGCAGCAGCGAGGCACCCGCCCGCGCTGCCCGTGCCCTGGGTCCCTGGCATCCGCAGGAGTTCATGGCCGAATGCGTGGAAACCGTTCCTGAAGCGGGCGGCCTCATGACGTTTGTCTTCCGGCGGAGCGATGGCGCCCCCCTCGCGTTCCGCGCAGGGCAGTACGTCAACGTGGCGTTCCCGGTGAACGGCGAGGACCAGGACCCTGTGGACCGCAGCTACTCGCTGTCCAGTTCACCCACCGAGCCGTGGACCTTCAGCATCAGCGTCAAACGCGATGCCGGCGGCCTGGTTTCACCGTGGGTCCATGAGAACGTCAAGCCCGGGACAGTCCTGGAAATGCTCGGACCCGTTGGTGCGTTCCACCTGCCCGATGCGGACCGGCGTGCCCGGTACCTGTTGCTGGCGGCCGGGGCGGGCATCACTCCCATCATGTCGATGGTGCGGACCGTGCACTCCCTGCCGGGACATGCCGATGTGGTTGTCCTCTACCACGGAGCTGAAGCCGGAGGTTTCGCTTTCCACCGGGAGCTTGCCTACATCGCTTCCGTGGACTCGCGGATCCGGGTCTTCTATTCCCTGGGCGACCGCAGCAAGCCCGAGGGCTGGGAGGGTCTGAGCGGGCGGTTGACCGCGGCCATGCTCGAAGAGGTGGCCCCCGATGCCAATGGCAGGCAGGTCTATGCCTGCGGCCCGGAAGGTTACCTGAACACGGCCACCGAGCTGCTCAAAAAGGTAGGCGTTGACGACACCTCCATTTACATGGAGTTCTTTACCGGCGACCGCCAGACCCTTCTTGAATACCAGGCTGAGGTGGCGCTGGCAGCAGACATTGCCGAGGAAATCGCGGAAGAAATCGCCGATTCCGCCGAGGATTACTACGAAAGCCAGCCCGCGGCGTTCGGGCTCTACGAGCCCGGCTACGACGCCGAAGGGACCCTGGAAGCCACGGGACTGCCGCTGGAAACCTCCGAACCGGATAAGTCGGGTTCCGAAGCGTCCAACGGCGGTCAGGGCCAGGCGCCCGAGGCCGTAATTCCTGATGCCTCGAGCTTTGACACGGTCGGCACGGGAAGCCTCACCCTGTCCTTCCTCCGCACCGGTGTCAACGTCCGTATCGACCCCGACGAACACATTCTCGGGGTGGCCCAGCGTGCCGGGGTCAGGATCGGCGCCAACTGCAAGGAAGGCATGTGCGGCTCCTGCAAAGTGGTCAAGCTTTCGGGCGAGGTCGACATGAACCACCAGGGCGGAATCCGGGCGCGGGAAATCGACGCCGGCAAGTTCCTGCCCTGCTGCTCCACGGCACGCACCGATATGGTGATCGACGCCTAGCTGCTACCGGAGTCCCGCACTGTGGGCCAGCGCAATGGCCTCAGTGCGGGACCGGACGTCCAGCTTCCGGAACAGGTTCCGGAGATGGAATTTCACGGTGTTTTCACTGATGTTCAGTTCGGCGGCGATGGCGCGGTTGCGTTGCCCGGACGCCAGGAACTGAAGAACTTCCAATTCCCGTGCTGCCAGCCCCCACTCGGCAACGTTCCCCACGGGCGCCGCCGGTGGGTCAAGGGGCAGCGCCACAGAGATATCCGCTCCCCATCCGTGCATGACGTCGACGCTCATTTTGCCGTTCAGGGCCTGCACTTTTTGGCGGAGCCGTTCCATGTTGGAAGCGTCGGGGGACAGTTCGCCGCGTCCGTCGTCCCTGACATTGATCAGCAGGTTCTCCCCGTCGCAGTCCCATTGGGCCCGGACACGGTGCACTTCCGGTTGCTCGGCGATGGCCAGGACCAGGCCCCTGACGACAGCCCTGGCAGCGTGGGCTACCTCTCCGGGCAGGGCACGTCCATTGGCGGGTGGCTCGATGAACTGGATGTCGATGTTGCTGAAATGCATCAACGGCCGGAGGTCTTCCCGGAGCCTTTGGAAGGCTGTGCTCACAGGTTCTTCCACCAGGTCGCTGGTGCGGTCGTTCAGGGTCCTGAGTCCGACCAATGCCTTGACGGCGAGGTCCGTCACGGACATCCGGGCCGCGTGATCGTCCATGGAGCTGGACCGCAGCGCGGCCAGCAGGGTTTCAAGGGTGGTGGAGTGCTGGTCCACCAGCTCTGCGGTGACGCGGATCCGTTCCGCTGATGCGGCCCGGGATTCCAAAAGATACGACGGCGGTGCGTCGCTGACCTTCTCCTGGATACGGGCCGCCGTGAGCCCCCAAAGGTACGATGCGAGGCGCAGTGCTTCGGCGTCCCCGGGAAGCTCCGGATCTGTGAGGACCAGAAGGGCGTTGCTGGGCGGGTAGGTGAAGGCCAGGATGTCGCGCTCCTGCCCTGCGACCCTTGCGTGCGTCCGCCATGGTCCTTTCCCCTCCATGGCCGCCCGGATGCCATCAAGTTCGGGAATGGAGACGCGGCTGACAATCCCCTCGTCGCCCGCCTTCTTCTGGGGCCGGCCTGTGCAGTCTTCCGTGAAGATCACCAGGGCGCTGGAGGGCACGACTGGCGAAAGGGCCGCCCACAGGCTCTCCGCGATGCGTGCAAGGGGTGCTTGGGTGATGTCTTCGATGGCGCTGAGGAGCTGCCAGGGGAGTGGCTCGGGCATGTACCAAGAGTAGAGGAGCGACTACAGCCTTGCCTACCCGAAAGGGTGGCTAAGACTGTCCCTTTTCAGCGTTATGCCCACCCCAGCGAGTCGGAAGAATAGTTTTCAGGTCCGAAGCCGCCATTGACCACCCAAGAAGGAGTGAAACGTGAACGTCTCCGAAGAAACTGCGACAGCCACGGCTGACGGCGTCGCCGGCAACGCGTCCCTGATCCTGGCAGAGCTTGCGGGCGTTGCTTCCGATCTGGATTATGGCCAGGTTGCCCGCCTTGCAGAGGAAGTCCGTTCAGCAGATCGGGTCTTCCTGGCGGGAGCCGGCCGGAGCGGGCTGGTGCTCCGCATGGCGGCGATGCGCCTGATGCATCTGGGGTTGACGGTCCACGTGGCCGGCGACACCACAACTCCGGCCATCACTGACGGCGACTTGTTGCTGGTGGCCTCCGGTTCCGGGACCACGTCCGGTGTGGTCAAAGCAGCCCAGACAGCACTGGCAGCGGGGGCGCGGGTGGCAGCAATAACCACCAACCCTTCTTCCGCCGTCGCGGGCTTCGCCGATGCGCTGGTGGTTGTTCCGGCCGCCCGGAAGACAGACCACGGCTCCACCCTCTCCCGGCAATACTCGGGCAGCCTCTTTGAACAATCCGTTCTCCTGGTGACCGAGTCGGTGTTCCAATCCCTTTGGGAAGTCACCGCCGAACCTGCCGAAAAGCTCTGGTTGCGCCACGCAAACCTCGAATAGACCGCTTAACTCTCCTCAAAAGCCACCCAGGAAAAGAAAGTAGAACACCATGAAACTGCAAGTTGCCCTTGATCTCCTCACCATCGAAGATGCCTTGGACCTCGCCGGCAAAGTGGCCGAGCACGTGGACATCATCGAGCTGGGCACGCCGCTGATCAAGGCCGAGGGCCTCTCGGCCGTCACTGCCATCAAGGAAGCCCACCCCAACAAGATCGTGTTCGCCGACATGAAGACCATGGACGCCGGTGAACTTGAAGCCGACATCGCCTTCAAGGCAGGGGCCGATTTGGTATCGGTCCTTGGAACCGCCGATGACTCCACAATCGCCGGTGCCGTCAAGGCCGCACAGTCCCACAACAAGGGCATTGTGGTGGACCTGATCGGCGTGGCCGACAAGGTCTCCCGCGCCAAGGAAGCCAGGTCCTTGGGAGCCAAGTTCATCGAGTTCCACGCCGGCCTGGATGAGCAGGCCCAGCCGGGCTATGACCTGCGGGGCCTCCTCAACGCCGGAGAAGAAGCCCGCGTGCCGTTCTCCGTGGCAGGCGGAGTCAACGCATCCACCATTGCCGCAGTCCAGTTGGCCGGTGCCGACGTAGCCGTGGCCGGAAGCGCCATCTACAGCGCAGCTGATCCGGAACTGGCGGCAAAGGAACTCAAAGCAGCCATCCAGTAACGTTCCGGTTGCTTGTCGGGTTAGCCCGGGAGAGCGTCCTTGAGGGGACGCTCTTCCGGGCTACTTGCTGGCGGTGGCCAGCTGTTCCGGCGGGCTCCCGTGCCTAGGTGATCTCGGGAGTCCGGTGGTGGGCCCGCTCCACCAGGTCCGACATCCAGGGCCGTTGCCCGTGATGGACCGTCAGGCCTTCAGGTATGCCCTGGACCGTCGCTTCCGTGCCGGAGGCGTCAATGGTGATTCGCCCGCTGCCCATGGGCGCGTTGCGGATGTGCAGGTCCCCGAACGAAGCCGGCAGCACCGGGTCCAGCCAGATGCCGCCCAAGGAGATGTGTGTGTCGTAGCGCAACAGGCTCATGACCAGGTGGATGGGCGTGGTGGCGGCCCACGCCTGGGGTGAGCAAGCTGTGGGATAGGGGACAGGTTCCCGGAATTGCGAGCGGTCGAATCCGCAGAAGAGCTCGGGCAGCCGGTCGCCTGAGATCTCGGCTGCTTCAAGCATTGCGGTTGCTATCCGTTGGGCTTCCTCCACGAAGCCGTATCGGAGCAGGCCGGACACAATCAGCGCATTGTCGTGCGGCCATACGGAGCCGTTGTGATAGCTGGCGGGGTTGTAGGCACCCATGTTCTTGGCGAGTGTCCGGACACCCCATCCGCTGAACATTTCGGGGGACATCAGCCGCTCCACCACTGCGGGGGCTTTGTCTTCGTCGATCAAGCCAAACCACAGGCAGTGCCCCATGTTGGAAGCGCACGCGTCCACGGGCCGCTTGTTGCGGTCCAGTGCCACAGCGTAGTAGCCCTTGTCCGGCATCCAGAACTGCTCGTTGAACCGCTTCTTCAGGTCCTCCGCGCGTTCCCGCAGGCTTTCCGCCAAGGCGAGGTCGCCGTCGTCGTAGGCCATCCAGGCACGCGCCACATAGGCGCCGTGCACGTATGCCTGGACCTCGCACAGCGCCAGGGGCGGTTCAGCCAGGGTGCCGTCCGCAAAATTGATGCCATCCCAGGAGTCCTTCCAGCCCTGGTTGATGAGCCCATGCTCGTTGGGCCGCCCGTACTCCACGAAACCGTCGCCGTCACGGTCGCCGTAGGTCCGGATCCATTCCAAGGCCCGGTCCGCGTGCGGCAGGAGTGCCGAGATCGCGTCCTTGGCGAAGCCCCAGCGGCTCACCGAGCCAAGCACCACCACAAACAGCGGCGTGGCGTCCACGCTTCCGTAGTAAGCGGATTTGCCGCCCAGGGCCAGGCCCCCGGACACTCCCAGCCTGACCTCGTGAAGAATCTTTCCCGGCTCTTCCTCGGTGGCCTCATCCACCACCGTGCCCTGACGGTCGGCCAGCGTACGCAAAGTGCCCAAAGCCAAGGAGGGGTCCACGGGAAGGGCCATCTCGGACGCCCACAGGGAATCCCGGCCGAACAGCGTCATGAACCACGGGGCCCCGGCGGCCACAACCACCCTTTCGGGGTGATCCGGATCCTGGATGCGGAGCGCCCCAAGGTCCTCGTAACTGCGGCGGAGGGTGTCTTCGATCGACCGGTTGCTGAGCTGCACAACAGGGATCCGGGCAACCCAATCCTGCCGGCGCTGATCGCTGGGCGAGAGCCCCACCGGATCCTGGTGGGTGAAAGCGATCCCGGCGCTTTGTTGCTTTGGCACCACGCTGGCGCGGGTACTCCAGCTCCCGAACGCGGGAATTTTCGCTGTGAAACCCAATGCCCTGGAACCTGCACCGGCACCATCGGCCCGGATCACCACGTTTTTCCGGATTCCCTCCCAATTCCCGCGGATTTCCAGGGAATCGCCATCAGGCAGGTGGGTTTCCGTCCATTGCCGCGTGATCCGCGCTTCCTTGACTTCGAAAAGGTCGGCGAAATCCGATTCCGCGGACAGCAGGATGCGGCATTGGGTGGCCTGGTTCGAGTAATTCCGGACGGTGATTTCTTCGCGGATTCCGTTTCCCACTTCCCGGAGCCGCTCCACCAACAGGGGACTGTCGGCGTGCCCGTCCGGGCGGGGAACCCTCCCGACGAACGAGGCACGGTACGGTTCCCTGGTTTCCGCTGCCAAGGCTTCGATGACCTGTCCGTTGACGGTGAGCTCCCACTTGGAGAGGATCCGGGTGTCCAAATGGAAAACGCCGTGGGGCAATTCAGGATGGATGTCTCCATTGGCGGAGGAGATGCAGAAGGACGAGCCTTCCACCAAGGTCACGGTCCCGGCCCCCAGGGGCCCGGCTGCTGTGTCAGCGTTCCATCCAGCCACGTGAGGCTCCTTTTCGATCCGCTTGAGCTGCAGCCGCTGCCGCCTGTCCGGCCGCGTGTGGAGATGAAGACGACGCTACGCCGACCGAAGGACCAGCGCCAGATCCCGGCCGCTCTGCGCAGCCCCCGTTATGACCACCGGGCGTCAGGAAGACCTGCTCCGTCACCCAGAGTTAATCTCATTTCCTCGTCCGGGTAAGCAGAAGGGGTCTATAGTGAGGGAACAGGACATTCGCTGATGCAGACCGGCGGCCCGCATTTTCTTCCGACGCCGGAGGCCCCGTAATGACCGACACCCAAATAGGCAGCTTTATCCGCGACTGTGTGGTGTTTGAGGACGACACTGAGAACGGCTTGGATTTTGACACTTTCTACGGCCTGTACATCAGCTGGTGCGTTCTTGGACGCAAAATCCCCATTCCCGACTCTGCCTTCAAAACCGCCCTCGAACGTGAGGGCTTGAAAACCACCAAGGTAAATGGCCTGCGGCTCTATCCCGGGATGAGCATGGTGGGACCTGCAGCAAGGGACTACGTGGTCAACAGCGTTCCCATGTGGAGCGAAACCGCCGCAGACCTGCCGGCTGCAGAGGTCCGTCAGCAGGCCGTGGCTTCCATCGCCTGATCCCGTTCAGCAAGCATTCAGCCCATGCCCCTAGGATTCATAGGGGGCATGGGCTGTTCCTGTTTCCAGAGGTTTCCGCGGAAAGGCTTCAATGAAACCGTCCATCGTTTGGTTTCGCGACGACCTGAGGGTCGCTGATAATCCTGCCCTGCGGGCCGCCGTCGATGATGGGGCTGCCGTTGCCCTTTACGTCCTTGACGAGGAATCCCAAGGCATCCGCGCCCACGGTGGTGCCTCCCGCTGGTGGCTGCACCATTCGCTGGCCGCTCTTGGCGAAGACCTCGCCGCGTTGGGCATTCCCCTTCTCTTGCGCCGCGGTGACGCTGCCTCAATTGTCCGAAAAACCACGACGTCGCTCGGAGCGGGCGGCTTGTATTGGAACCGGCGGTACGGTGCGGCTGAGCGTACGGTCGACGCAGGGATCAAGGCCTGGGCGGGTGAAGCCGGTTTGCATGTGGCCAGCTTCCAGGCTTCCCTCCTTCATGAGCCTTGGGAGGTCACCACCAAGACCGGTGGCCAGTACAAGGTGTTCACGCCGTTTTGGCGGACGGTGTCCGCGCAGGATTTTCGTGAGCCGCTGGCCGTACCTGAAGAAGGCCATGGATTCACCGGCGAACTCCCGGCTTACGACGAGCTGGATTCCTGGGGTCTCCTGCCGGGCAAGCCGGACTGGTCCGGCGGCCTCGCCGAGATGTGGACGCCCGGCGCTGCCGCCGGCCACAAGAGGTTGGCCGATTTCGTGGCAGACGGCCTCTCCAACTACAGCGAGGGCCGCAACCGTCCGGATACTGATGGCAGCAGTTGCCTCTCGCCATACTTGCGCTGGGGTGAGCTCAGCCCGTTCGAGGTGTGGCATTCGCTGGGTTCCAAACGTTCTGAAAGCGCCTCGATTTTCGCGTCCGAGTTGGGGTGGCGGGAGTTTTGCTGGCACCAGTACTTCCACAATCCGGAGCTTGCTACCGCGAATCTTCGCCCGGAGTTTGACCGTTTTCCGTGGGCGTGGCCGGGCGGCGGCGCTGGGGATGCCAACAACAGCAACGGCAAGCATCCTGGCCATGAGTCGGCGCCGGAGGAGTTCCGCGCCTGGCAACAGGGCCGCACCGGCTTCCCCATGGTGGATGCAGGGCAGCGCCAACTGTGGCACTCCGGCTGGATGCACAACCGGGTCCGTATGGTTGCCGCGAGTTTCCTGGTGAAGAACCTGGGCATTCATTGGCAGCTGGGGGAGCAGTGGTTCTGGGACACCCTGGTGGACGCGGATCCGGCGTCGAATCCTGCCAATTGGCAGTGGGTGGCAGGTTCCGGGGCTGACGCCTCGCCGTTCTTCCGGATTTTCAACCCGGAGGCCCAGCGCGTGAAGTTCGATCCCCAGGGGAAGTACATTGCCCACTGGATTCCCGAGTTCGGGACCCCCGAATACCCGGAGGAAATCGTGGACCTCAAAACCACCCGGGCGGAAGCGTTGGAAGCGTACAAGGAGATGAGAGAGGTTCACTGAGTAGGCTTGCCGCATGTCGACTGAGCTTGTTCTGAAGATCCTCATCATGGCGTTTGCGGCCCTTTTCATCGCTGCGATTGCCTGGTGGGCCCGTAAGCACCCCAACCGCTCCAAGGAGTACCCGGAGCAGGTCCGCATGCCCAAGGTCGTGGCGATTGTGGGCTGGCTTTTCCTTGTGGTGGGTCTTCTCATGGGGCTGGTTGCCTTCACCTCCGACCATGCCCGGGATCCCCTGGCTTTCCGTATCGCTTCGGTGGCGATCATCGCGGGTGGCCTGGTTTTCGTGTTCATGTATCGCAACTTTTATGTGGCTCCCCGGGACTTTGAGGTGGCCTTCCGCAGTGTTTTCGGCAAAGAGCACCTTCTTCGCTACAGCGACATTGCCAACTACAGCTTCCAGACGTTGAAGGGGCAGCCGTACTTGACGGTCAAGTCGGTAGAGGGCGTCAAGCTCAGCTTGAATATCAGGACCTACGACATGACGCCGCTCTTGCGTGCCATCGATTTCCACCAGGTCACCGGGCACTGGCCGGCCCGGACGGACATGGTGGGCGGCGCTGCAGGACCGAAAGAACAGCCCTCTGGAAATTAGTAGGAAGTCCGAGTATATTCGGATTCAGAGATGACCTGGATCACAGTTGGTCACGTGTTCCCGCCGTGTTCCCAGCACTGAGCGGCACGGTAGTCATTCACGATGCAAAGGAGCATTCCACCATGGTGCGCGAGCTTTCACACTACGTAGACGGCCAGAGGATCGACGGCACATCCGGCCGCTTCAGCGATGTCTACGATCCCTGCACGGGCGAAGTCCAGGCCCGGCTCCCGCTGGCCAGCGCGGACGAGGTCCGCAACGCCGTCGCCAACGCCGAAAAGGGCCAGCTCGAATGGGCGGCCATGAATCCGCAGCGCCGCGGACGCATCCTGCTCAAGTTCGTTGACCTGGTCAACGAGAACATGGATGAACTCGCCAAGCTCCTGTCCTCCGAACATGGCAAAACCTTCGCCGACGCCAAGGGAGACATCCAGCGCGGCATCGAGGTTGTCGAATTCTCCGCCGGCGCCCCGCATCTGCTCAAGGGCGAATTCTCGGACAACGCCGGCCAGGGGATCGATGTCCACTCGCTCCGCCAGCCGCTCGGTGTCGTTGCAGGCATCACCCCCTTCAACTTCCCGGCCATGATTCCTTTGTGGAAGTCCGGGCCGGCGCTCGCAGCAGGCAACGCCTTCATCCTCAAGCCCTCGGAGCGGGATCCCTCTGTGCCGTTGCGCCTTGCCGAGCTGTACAGCGAAGCCGGCGTGCCGAACGGTGTTTTCAACGTCATCAACGGTGACAAGGAAGCCGTGGATGCGCTGCTCGAAGATCCGCGTGTCAAGGCGATCGGCTTTGTGGGATCCACCCCGATTGCCCAGTACATCTACGCCACTGCTGCCGCGCACGGGAAACGGGCGCAGTGCTTTGGCGGGGCGAAGAACCACATGGTGATCATGCCCGACGCCGATCTGGACATGGCCGCCGACGCCCTGATTGGTGCCGGGTACGGTTCCGCCGGCGAGCGGTGCATGGCCATCTCGGTTGCGGTGCCTGTTGGCCAGGAAACCGCCGATGCGTTGGTGGCCAAGCTGACCGAACGCGTCAAGGACCTGAAGGTGGGCCACAGCCTGGACAAGGATTCGGACTTCGGGCCCGTGGTGGCAGCATCCGCCAAGGAACGGATCGAGGGCTACATTCAGTCCGGCGTGGACGAAGGAGCAACGTTGGTCACCGACGGCCGCGGCCTCACCGTGGAAGGCTACGACGGCGGATTCTGGGTTGGCCCAACGCTCTTCGACAACGTCACCAAGGACATGAAGATCTACAAGGAAGAGATCTTCGGCCCCGTCCTCAGCGTGCTGCGCGCAGCTGACTACGACGAAGCGCTGAGGCTCTGCAGCGAGCACGAGTTCGGCAACGGCGTCGCAATTTTCACCCGCGACGGCGACTCCGCCCGCGACTTCGCCAGCCGCGTTGAGGTGGGCATGGTGGGCATCAACGTGCCCATCCCCGTGCCAATCGCGTACTACACCTTCGGCGGCTGGAAGGCCTCCGGCTTTGGCGACCTGAACCAGCACGGCGCCGACGCCTTCCGCTTCTACACCAAGACCAAGACCGTCACCTCGCGGTGGCCGTCCGGCATCCGCCAGGGCGCCAGCTTCGTGATGCCGGCGGGCAGCTGATGGGAGAGCTGCAGGAAGACGAGGTTCTTTTCGAGCGTCGCGGGCACCTGGGGATTGTCACGCTCAACCGCCCCAAAGCGGTCAATGCCCTGAACCACGGAATGGTCAAAGCCATGCTCCAGCAGCTGCTTGCCTGGGCCGACGACGATTCGGTGGAAACAGTGCTGGTGCGCGGCGCCGGGGACCGGGGGCTGTGTGCCGGTGGCGACATCGTAGCCATCTACAAGGACATGCTGCACGGCGGCACGGAAACGGCTGAGTTTTGGGCCGACGAGTACCGGCTGAACCTGCTCATCTCGCAGTACCCCAAGCCCTACGTGGCCTTCATGGATGGGCTGGTTTTGGGGGGAGGCGTTGGTGTGTCAGCGCACGGCTCTGTCCGGGTGGTCACCGAGCGGACGCGCACCGGCATGCCGGAAACCACCATCGGCTTTGTGCCCGACGTCGGCGGAACCCTGCTGCTGTCCCGCGCACCAGGCGAAGCGGGTACCCATGCTGCGTTGACGGGCGCCCACCTTTCCGGTGCGGACGCCCTGTTCCTCGGACTCGCGGATCACTTTGTGCCCTCCGATAGCCTCGCCGCGCTGGCGGAAGCGTTGGAAAGCTCGACGGCGGAGGCCGCCGTCGTGCGCTTTGCGCAAGCCGCACCGGACTCGGCGCTTGCGGCGAAGCGGGAGTGGATCGATCCCGCCTATGCGCATGAGGATGCGGAGGAAATCGTGCGGAGCCTGCGGTCCCTGGGAGGGGAAGCCGCCGGCGCCGCAGACACCATCGAGGCGAAATCGCCCACCTCAGTGAAGGTGGCCTTGGAATCCTTGCGGCGCGTCCGGGGGTTATCCCTTGAGGAAGCGCTGGACCAGGAATACCGCGTAGGACTCCGATGCCTGGCCGGCCCCGATTTCCGTGAGGGCATCCGCGCGCAAGTGGTGGACAAGGACCGCAATCCGCAATGGAAACCGGCAACCCTCGCGGACGTCCAGGCATCCGACGTCGAGGGCTACTTCGCGCCACTTGGTGACCGCGAGCTTGGCCTTTCAGCCAGTCCAGTCCAGTCGAATTGAAGGAGACGAGCATGACAGAGAACGCAGCCATGTCAGATACCCAAGCCCCGGCAACGGGACTCATCGCTTTCCTCGGGCTGGGTCACATGGGTGGGCCCATGGCCGCCAATCTGATCAAGGCCGGCCATCAGGTGATCGGCTATGACCCCGTTCCGGCAGCCGTTGAGGCCGCTTTGGCTCACGGAATTCCCATGGCGTCCTCCGCGCATGAAGCGGCCGCGGAGGCGGCCGTGGTGTTGACCATGCTGCCCAGCGGCAAGCATGTCCTGGATGCGTACCGGGGCGTGGACGGGCCGGGGTTGCTCTCGGTTGCCAAGCCGGACACCTTGTTCCTGGACTGTTCCACCATCAACGTTGACGAGGCCCGCCAAGCAGCCGTGATTGCTTTGGAAGCTGGCCACCGATCCGTGGATGCCCCCGTCTCCGGCGGCGTGGTGGGTGCCGAGGCAGGCACCCTGACGTTCATGGTGGGTGCCTTGCCGGAGGACTTCGACACCGTGAAGCCGATTTTGGAGCTCATGGGAAAGAGGATTGTCCACTGCGGTGACCACGGTGCCGGGCAAGCTGCGAAGGTTTGCAACAACATGATCCTGGGGGTGTCCATGATCGCCGTTGCCGAGGCCTTCGTGCTCGGCGAAAAGCTGGGCCTCACGCACCAGGCCCTGTTCGATGTCGCCTCCAACGCTTCCGGCCAGTGCTGGGCATTGACCACAAACTGCCCCGTTCCCGGGCCGGTTCCCACCAGCCCTGCCAACCGTGACTACCAGCCCGGGTTCGCCGGCGCCCTGATGGCCAAGGACCTGCGCCTGGCACTGAACGCTTTGGAAAGCACAGGGGTTGCTGCAGAAATGGGCCCGTTGGCTTCCCGGATCTACGATGCTTTCGCAGCCGGGGAGGGCGCGGGGAGGGACTTCTCCGGCATCATCACCGATATCCGCGACAAGTCCGTGTGAGAGTTTGAGCTGTGTCCATGAGGGTTTTGACGAGAGGGAGAGCATGACGGAGCAGTACCAGAACATTGTGGTGGAACGGCGGGGCAGGGTTGGCTTGGTGACCTTGGACCGGCCGTCGGCGCTGAACGCGCTGAACACTGCCCTCATGAACGAACTCGTGGAGGCCGTGTCCGCCATGGACACCGACCCCGATGTTGGGGCCGTAGTCATCACGGGATCCGCCAAGGCCTTCGCGGCCGGTGCCGACATCAAGGAAATGTCCTCCAACAGCTACATGGAGATGTACGCGGCGGACTGGTTCAGGCACTGGGAAGAACTCACCCGCCTGAGGATCCCCGTGATTGCGGCTGTTTCCGGTTTTGCCCTGGGTGGAGGGTGCGAGCTCGCCATGATGGCTGACTTCATCATCGCCGGTGACAACGCGCGGTTCGGGCAGCCCGAAATCAACCTCGGCGTCATTCCGGGCATGGGCGGCTCGCAGCGGCTCACACGCGCCGTCGGAAAGGCCAAAGCGATGGACATGGTGCTGACCGGACGGTACATGGATGCTGAAGAGGCTGAGCGTTCAGGGCTGGTATCACGGGTGGTGCCCGCTGCAGAGGTCATTGAGGAAGCCGTCAAAGCCGCCGAAGTCATAGCATCCAAGTCCAAGCCCGTGGCGATGATGGCCAAGGAAGCTGTCAACGCGGCCTTCGAAACAGGGCTGGCGCAGGGCGTGCTTTTCGAGCGCCGGATCTTCCACTCGCTCTTCGCCACCGAAGACCAGAAAGAGGGCATGGCCGCGTTCAGCGGGAAGCGCCAGCCGGAATTCAAGCACCGCTGACGGGTTGCGAACCTGCTGCGCCGTTGCGGCGCAACGACCGGGAGCGTCGCGATGTCCTTAGCGGGACCCGGTTAGTGCGGCGTCGAAGAACGCCCTCTCCAACCTGACGGCATCTGCGAAGGTGGCGGCAACGCGTTCCCGTGCGGCGGCGTCGGAAGGCTCGACGGCGTCGAACTCGTCCCGTAGCCACGTCACCCAGGCGTTGTACCCCGGGTTGTTGTGGAGACGGATCCATTCGGCGTGCTTTGCGTGGGTGGGCCATTGACCAGGGTCGCCAGCGCGTGCTGCCCAATCGCCGTAAAGCCACTCGGCAACCAGCAGCACGGCAAGGACCTCCGGGTAGGAGCGGGTGGCGAGGGCGCTGCGCATCAGGTCGTCAAAATCCCGCGTGGCGGGCTCTAGCTCCGGTGCGGTCCGATCTGCTTCGGGAACGTCGAGTTCATTGAATGAATCCTGGAAGTACGTATTCTCGTCCGAAGCGAAGGCACCAAGGACTCCGGCAAACACCAGACGTGAAGGCAACGACGGCGCCGATGCCACAGCCTGGCCCAACAGGGCCGTGAAGGCATCGCAGAACTGGTAGTCCTGAACGAGATAGCGGCGGAGGTCCTCATCGGAGAGGGACCCGTCCAGCAACTGGTCCACGAACGGGTGGTTGACGGCGGCGTCCCAGTCCTCGGCGTACTGGTTCCTGAGTTTATTGGCGAAGCCCACGGTGTTTCCTCCTGAGTTGTCGGCTTTCGGAGCCTGGCAACGTAGGCTCTGCCCGCCCTTGCCACGCGCGTTGCATTCGCAACCACGGATAACCATAAGTCCGCCCTCGATCATCGACGCTATATTGTCGGTGCCCGCTGTCAAAGTTAGGGCATGGAGGAAATTGGGGAGAGCGGAGCGGGCGCAGCAGTGGCGCT
Organism: Paenarthrobacter histidinolovorans; assembly: GCF_014647595.1. Classification (GTDB taxonomy): domain Bacteria; phylum Actinomycetota; class Actinomycetes; order Actinomycetales; family Micrococcaceae; genus Arthrobacter; species Arthrobacter histidinolovorans. The sequence continues at coordinate 133,776 of NZ_BMPM01000007.1, forward strand.
CCGGCGAGCCCCCGATGTCCCTGACGCTGTTCATCGGAGTCCTGTTCCGGCCAGCACCGTGAGTGCAGACCTGATGGAGCAGTTGCGTGTTTTGGAGGAGATGAAGTCGGCGATCTGCGGTTTGCAGGCGCAGGTTGCTGTGGCTTTTGATCTTGCCCAGCGTGCCGAACAAGCCGAAGCCGGTGTCCCTGCCTCGGAACGCGGCCAGGGGGTTGGTGCCCAGGTTGCGTTGGCTCGGCGGGAGTCACCGAACCGTGGTTCCCGGCTGCTCGGTTTGGCGAAGGCCCTTGTGACGGAGATGCCGCGGACTTTGGCGGTGCTGCAGTCCGGGCAGCTGAATGAATGGCGGGCCACACTCCTGGTAAAGGAGACGGCGTGTTTGTCTGTTGAGGACCGGCGTGCGGTGGATGAGGAACTCGCCCCCGATACCGGGGCTTTTACGGGTAAGGGCGACCGCGCGATCATTGCAGCGGCGAAGACGGCCGCGTACCGGCGGGATCCGCGGTCGGTGCTCGGGCGGGCCAGCCGTGCCGCCGCGGAGCGGACCGTGAGCTTGCGTCCGGCGCCGGACACCATGACCTATCTGACCGCGCTGCTTCCGGTCGCCCAAGGCGTGGCGGTCTACGCCGCCCTCACCAGAGCTGCTGATTCGGCCCGCGCCAGTGGCGGCCCGGGTGCGGGTGGCTGGCGTTCGGGATCCAGTGATGGTGCGGGCGCCCGTGGCCCGGGCGCCCGTGGTGCGGGATCTGGGGTTGTACTGACACGCGGCCAGCTCATGGCCGACACGCTCGTTGAGCGCATCACCGGCACGCCCGGCGGAATCACAGGGATCAATCTGGATCTCGTCATGACCGACCGCACCCTCTTCCAAGGCGACAGCGAACCAGCACGCCTCAACGGCTACGGAATCGTCCCCGCCGAATGGGCCAGAACAATGCTCGCCGAAGGGCAAGCTGACCAGGATCCAACGGACCGGAACTCAGCTGACCAGGTTCAAGCTGACCAGAATTTAGCTGGCCAGGTTCAAGCTGACCAGAACCGGGACAACGAGCTCACTGTCTGGCTTCGCCGGCTCTACACCGCGCCAGCCACGGGAGAGCTCCTTGCCACCGATTCCAAAGCGCGGCTCTTTACTGGTCGGCTCCGGCGGTTCATCGAAACGCGGGACGACACCTGCCGGACGCCGTATTGCGATGCCCCCATCAGGCATATTGACCATGTGGTGCCATGGCGTTCCGGAGGGGAAACCAACCTCGGCAACGGCGCAGGACTATGCGAAGCGTGCAATCACACCAAGGAAAGCCCCGGCTGGACCACCCGAGCCGTGCAAGCCGACGTGCATACGCTCGAAATCAGCACGCCCACCGGACACAGCTACCTGTCCAAAGCCCCGTCACTACCCGGACATCGACCCTCCAGAACGTAGAAGGCTCGCTTAGCGTCTTATTCCTCCGTGAAATCCCCGGCGTCCCTACGGAAGGTGCCCAGGACGCGGATGAGGTGATCGACGTCGTCGGAACCGAAACCTGAGTTGCTGAAAACCTCCGCGTTGAGGGCCGCCGTCGCCTTCTTTGCGAGGGTCCGGCCTTCGGCGGTGAGTTCGATCAGCGTGGTGCGGCCGTCAGTGGGGTGCGGTGAGCGTGCCACAAGGCCGGCCTTTTCAAGGCGGTCGACGGCGTTGGTCACCGACGTCGGATGCACCTGCAGGAGCGCACTGGCTTTGTTCATGGGCAGCGCACCGCTGCGGGCGAAACTTAACAGGGCGAGGAGTTCGTAGCGCGCGAAGGTCAGCTCGAATGGTTTGAGTACTGTTTCGATGCGCGCCAGGAGGATCTGCTGCGTCCTCATGATCGCGGTGATGGCCGCCATGGGCGCGGCAACATCACCCCAACCATGCCTTTCCCAGTTGCGCTGGGCATCGGCAATGGGGTCGCGGGGGAGTGGCGTGCCCATGGGCCTCCTTGGTTGCTCGGGTGCTTAGTCTTTCAGATTCGGGAACTCTTCTTCGCTGTATTCCACGCCCAAACCCGAGGGCAGTGGACCGTCTCCGTGCCGCGCAACTTCCGTCCCGCGCAGTTCAACCCGCCTGATCTTGCCTGAAATCGTTTTGGGCAACTCACCGAATTCGAGCCTCCGGATCCGTTTGAAGGGTGCCAGGTGCTCGCGGCAGTACCTGAGGATGTCCTCCGCAACCGCCGGGCCCGCTTCGTAGCCGGCGGCCAGCACCACAAACGCTTTCGGGACCGACAACTTCACGGCATCAGGCGAAGGTACGACGGCGGCCTCCGCCACTGCGGGATGCTCGATCAGGACGCTTTCGAGCTCGAACGGTGACAGCCGGTAGTCGGAGGATTTGAAGACATCATCATCCCGTCCGACGTAGGTGATGACGCCGTCGGCGTCCCGGCTGGCCATGTCGCCGGTGTGGTAATAGCCGTCGCGGAAGGCATCGGCCGTCTTGGCTTCGTCACCGAAGTAGCCCTTCATGAGGCCCACGGGCCGGGGGTCCAAGCGCAAGCAAAGTTCGCCGTCGTTGGCTTCCTGGCCGGTAACAGGGTCAACAAGGACGACGTCGTACCCGGGAAGCGGCCTGCCCATGGAGCCGATTTTTACCGGCTGGGCGGGCGTGTTGGCGATCTGGACGGTGGATTCTGTCTGGCCGAAGCCGTCGCGGATGGTGACGCCCCAAGCTTGCTCCACCTGGCCGATGACCTCGGCGTTCAGCGGTTCGCCAGCGGAAACCACTTTGCCTGGCGGAGTGGTGAGCTGCGTGAGGTCAGCCTGGATGAGCATGCGCCACACGGTGGGTGGCGCGCAGAAACTTGTCACGCCCTCGCGCCCCATTTGCTCCATGAGGGCGGCTGCATTGAAGCGGTCGTAGTTGTAGATGAAGACCGTGGCCTCGGCGATCCAGGGAGTGAAGACGTTGGACCAGGCATGTTTTGCCCACCCCGGGGAGGCCACGTTCAGGTGCACGTCCCCGGGCTCGAGGCCGATCCAGTACATGGTGGACAGGTGGCCCACAGGGTAGGACGTGTGGGTATGTTCCACCAGCTTGGCGCGCGATGTGGTGCCCGACGTGAAGTAGAGCAGGAGGGTTTCGTCCGCCTTGGTAGGGGCATCGGGGGTGAAGTCCGTGCCGGCGTCGTACGAATCCGCGTACTGTTTCGCGTCTGGGTTGCTGCGCTCGACGCCCACCTCAATGAGCCGGTAGTTGCCCTCGACGGCGGCAAACTTGCCAATGTTGGCACTTCCGACCGCCACCCAGGCCGCACCGCCGCGCTCAACGCGGTCCTGGAGATCCCGTGCTCCCATGAGCGTGGTGGTGGGGATCATGACGATGCCCAGCTTGATGCCGGCCAGCATGAGTTCCCAGAGCTCCACCTGGTTGCCGAGCATGATGATCATGTGGTCGCCGCGTCGGACGCCCTCGCCGCGAAGCCACGTGGCGAGCTGCGAGGACCTGTCGGATAGTTCCTTGAACGTGCGCCGCGTGGAGCTGCCATCCTGTTCGACGATCACCAGTGCGGGCTGGTCACCTCTGTGAGGGTCTGCCGCCAGTTGGTCGAACCAATCCAGGGCGAAGTTGAACTCCTCGAAGCGTGGCCACTGGAATTCAGCGTGTGCCGTTGCATAGTCCTCGCGTAGTTCCAGCAGCCGGTCGCGGGCCGCACGGAAGTCTTCTGTGACTGTCAAAGTCAGCCTTTCGCTTGGGGATGACGGGCACCCTTGCCCGGCATCCCACCTAGTGATACACATCACCTTGCAATATACTAGGACATCCAAGGGTTTGGAAGAGCCTTCCGGGACATGACGAAGGGGTCTAATGCTCGAGCAAAAAGCCGCCGGCACCGTTACCAGCGGTCCAGCTTCAGAACGCGTCCTCCCTCCTTACCCGGAGGCGGACCTCATGCATGTGGTCGATCTGCTCCCTGTCCGGGAACGGGAGCGGTACCTGCAGATCAGGGAGTTCCTGCAGTCACGCATCCGCGCAGCCAGTATCGACTACTGGAACCGGGAAGAATTCCCGGTTGGGTTGCTCGCCGAAATGGCGCAGTTCGGGCTGGGAGGGCTGCAAACAGACGGCTCCTCGCAGTTGTTCAAGGGGCTCATGTACACCGAGGTGGCCCGCGCCGATGTGTCCCTCTCGGCGTTGGTGGGCATCCACAACGAGCTGATCGTCGGCATGATCCACGAGCTCGGCTCAGCGGAGCAGAAGCGAAAATGGCTGCCCGGCCTGGAAGCCTTCACTCAGTTGGGCGCCTTCGCGCTCACCGAACCGGACCACGGTTCGGACATCGCCGGCGGGCTCTCGACGACGGCGCGGCGCGACGGCGGCGAATGGGTCATCAACGGTGCCAAGCGCTGGATCGGGGCCGGCACAATTGCCGACTTCGCCCTGGTATGGGCGCGGGATCTCTCCGATGGCCATATTAAGGGCTACATCGTTGAGACGGACCGGCCGGGTTACTCAGCCACCAAGATTTCCAACAAAATAGGCCTCCGCATCATGCAGAATGCGGACATCGTCCTGGACGAGGTCCGGATCCCGGAGTCGAACCTCCTGCCCGGGGCAACAGAGTTCTCCCGGGCGAACGATCTCCTGCGCGATTCCCGGGCGTGGGTGGGCTGGCAGGCTGCGGGCATCCAGTTGGCTGCTTTTGATATTGCCCGCTCCTACGCCTTGGAGCGGAAGCAGTTCGGCAAGGAACTCGCCCGCTTCCAGTTGGTACAGCAGCAGCTCGCCGACATCCTGGGTAACGCCAATGCTTCGCTGTCCATGATGGTGGAGCTCGCCCGGATCCAGCAGGCTGGAAAGCTGGAGATGGTCCAGGCCGCCATGTGCAAAGCCACCACCACCCGTCTGGCCCGTTCATCGGTGGCCATGGGCAGATCCCTCCTGGGTGGGAACGGAATCACCACGGACTACGAGATGGGCAAGCTCTTCGGTGATGCCGAAATCCTCTACACCTACGAGGGCAGCTATGAGATCAACTCGATGATCGTGGCCCGTGCGGTGACGGGGAAGTCGGCGTTCGTTTAACGGCGAGAAGGGCATCCCCTCGCTGGTGCGGAACCGGCGAGGGGATGCCCTTCTTCGTGATTGCTAGGAGTTACGGGCCGCAGCGAGGGAAGGGTCTGCCGTTGCCGGGCTTACCTGCGACGGGTCTGCCGTTGCTGGGTCTGCCGTTGCCGCTGCGGGTGCCGCGGCGTGTTCGGCCAGGACTCCTGTCCTGTGCCTGATGCGGAGGCGGTAGAGGAGCGTCCCACCCACGACAACCGCGGCAACGAACATCACGCCGCCCCATTGCAGGTACCACTCGAACGGCGGGACGGAGTTGTAAATCTCCGGTCGCGGCCACACCAGGTTCAGCGTCATGGCGCCGCCCCACAGGACTGCCAGGATGTTCACTGGCAGCCCCCACTTACCGAGGCTGAACCCGGGCTCTGATCCATCATCCTTCAACGGCCACTTCTTGAGGAACCGGCGCCGCAGCAACGGCACGGTGACCAGAAGGTAGGAGAGGTAGATCAGGACGATGCTGATGCTGGACAGAATGGTGAAGATTGCCGGCTGGGAGATGTTGACGATCAGCGGAATGACTGCCACTACGCCGATAACAATGGCAGCGACCGTAGGGGTTTTCCGGGTGGGGTGTACTTTGCTGAGTTGGCGGCTGAAGGGAAGGTTATTGTCCCTCGCCATGGCAAACATCATCCGGATGGCGGCTGCGTGGACGGCCAGGGTGCAGACAACTACGGCAACCACGATACAGACCAGGAATGCCTTGCCGAAGGGGCCGCCGAGCACCGAGAGCACGATGTACTGCAAACCGCCATCGGCCGCTCCGATCTTGGGATCGGACAGGTCCGGGGCTGCCAGGATTCCGCCCAGCAGGAGCAGACCACCCAGCAGGAAGGATGCTGTGACGGCACGCAGGATCGCTTTGGGTGCCGTGCGCTTGGGGTCTTTGGTTTCTTCGCCCAGGGAACTGGCGGTATCGAATCCGTACATGACGTAGCCCGAAGCCATCGCGGCGATGAGGAACACACCGAAGAATCCCAGGGGGTGCTCCTGGCCGAAACCGGCGGTATCCAGGAGGACTTCCGGTCCGCGAACGGAGTGCCAGATGAGGGCCACGATCAGCAGGACGGCCGCCACCAATTCCACGAACACGCCAACGCTGTTGATCATGGTCATGAGCTTTACGCCGAACGCATTGATGAGCGTGGAGATGCCGATCATTATGCTGGCGAGGATGACTCCGTTGACGGCGAAGTCGTAGGGACCGGTGCCGTCGCCGACCAATTGGAAGCCGCTCCAGATCTGCGGCAACGTGATCTGGAGGGCCAGCGCAACGGAGCCCAGGGCCATGATGGAGGAGAGCAGCAACAGCCATCCGGCCAGCCAGGCCCATGTTCCTGTTGAGAGCCTCTTGGCCCAGTTGTAGACCGAACCGGCCACGGGGTAGCGCCCGGCCAATTCAGCAAAGCACAGGGCAACCATGAGCTGCCCGACGAACACGATGGGCCACGACCAGGCGTAGGCGGGTCCCGCCGTCGAAAATCCAAAGTAAAACAGTTGAAAGACGCCGGTGAGGATGGAGATATAGCTGACGCCGGCGGCGAAGCTGGCGAACTTACCGATGCTGCGGTCCAGGGTTTGGGCATAGCCAAACTCGTCCATGCCGCTTGCATCGCTCTTGCAGGGTCCTGATTTGCTGGGTTCTGACATTCGAACTCCTAATTCAGACATGCACAAATGGTGATGACCTGCGGCCGCCATTGGTCGCAGTCGAAATCAAAAGGCCGGGCACCGCGGTGTGCCTCAGGCTGTTTCCCCCGTTGATGTTGCGTGGCTGGCCGTACTGTCGATGTAGTCGACGTCCAGGCCAGGTCCGCCAGGCCACAATCGCTTAGGTGTGGCGTGGGTCATAAAAAACAGGTTAGTTCAGTTTGAACAGGCGTTCAAGACTTGTGAATGAACAAATGTTCAAGAATAATGTGCGCGCCTTTCCGTACAGCTTTGCGCCCGCAAGGGTGCGCGGAAGCACCGGAGAAGGCGCGCACACCCTTCACCGTTTGTTTCGGTCAATGTCTCTTGCCTGCTCAGGCAAGAGACAAGCTGAAGTCCGCCTCCGACGTCGTCGTTTCGCCCGAGCGGCCGGCGCGGAGGTCGGCCTTGATGAAATCAGCGCACCGCTCGCCGATCATCATCACCGTAATGTTGGGGTTTACGGTGACGTGTTCGGGCATGACGGAGGCGTCGGCCACGCGAAGTCCCGTAACGCCCTTGACACGCAGCTCGGGATCCAGGGGCGACATCTCGTCGCCCACCGGCCCCATGCGGACTGTCCCGACCGGGTGGTAGACGGTGTTGTGCGTCTTGCGGATGTAGTCCTGCAGTTCCCCGTCAGTCTGCGCTTCGATGCCCGGCGAGAGCTCCCGGCCAGTCCATTCAGCCATGGCCGGCTGGGCTGCGATCTCCCGGGCCTTGCGGATTCCGGCCACCATGACCCGCATGTCATGGCCTTCCGGGTCGGTGAAGTACCGGGGGTCCACCATGGGCTTGTCGCGGAAGTCCCGGCTGCGGAGCCGGACGGTCCCGCGGGAGCGGGCGTGGGTGACGTTCGGCGTAAGGCTGAAGCCGTTCTCCGTGGTGGGGTAGCCGTACCGCAGGGTGTTCATGTCGAAGGGCACCGAGCCGTAATGCATCATCAGGTCCGGGCGGTCCAAGCCCTCCTCGGTGGGAGTGAAGATGCCGATCTCCCACCACTGGGTGGAGGTTTGCACCATCGGCTGCTTGGCTTCGAACTGGACGACGCCTTCCGGGTGGTCCTGCAGATGTTCGCCCACGCCGGGAGAATCCACCAGGACCTCTATCCCGTGCTGCTCGAGGTGCGCGGCCGGCCCGATGCCGGAAAGCATGAGGAGTTTCGGGGAGTCGATGGCGCCGGTGGAGAGGACTACCTCCCGATGCGCCGAGAGGCGGTGGGTACGGCCGAAGGCCGAATCAACAACGTCGACGCCGGTGCAGCGCTTGTCCGCGTCAAACACCAGTTGCCGGGCACGCAGGCCGGTAAGCAGCGTGAAGTTGGGGCGGTCCACGATGGGGTGGATGTACGACACCGAGCTGGACGAACGCGTCCCGTCCGAGCGGCGGTTGATCTGGAAGAAGTTGGCTCCGTTCACTACGGTGGTGCCTGTATTGAACTTCGTGCGGGGAATGCCAGTCTGCTCGCAGGCATCAAGCAGGGCCACTCCGGCGGGGTCCACCGGGGGCACGTTCATGAGGTGTACCGGACCTGAGTCGCCATGGTGGGGAGCGTCCGGTCCGGCGTCCTCGTTGCTTTCGAGCCGCTTGTACAGCGGCCAGGCGGCGGCAGCGTTCCACCCCGTTGCGCCGTACTTGGATTCCCATTCGTCCAGGTCTTCGCGGGGAGCCCAGAAAGCAATGCAGGAGTTGTGGCTCGAGCAACCACCCATGACCTTGGCGCGGGCGTGGCGCATGAAGGAGTTGCCGTTTTCCTGCGGTTCCACCGGGTAGTCCCAGTCGTAGCCGGATTCCAGCAGTTCCATCCAGCGGTCCAGCTGCAGGATTTCGGGCAGGTTGCGGTCGTCCGGGCCTGCTTCAACGAGGGCAACGGTCACATCCGGATCCTCGCTCAGCCGGGCGGCTACCGCAGCGCCGGCAGACCCGCCGCCGATGACGACGTAGTCGAACGCGCGTTCGCTGAGGTTGTCGATGTTGTCGCTGTGCATCTATTTCTCCTTGCCGTGGTCTGCAAACCAGCCGGTCACCTGGGGGCTGGTGTTCTGGTAGATGTGCTTGGCTTCCTGGTATTCGGCCAGCCCTGTGGGCCCGAGTTCACGGCCGACGCCGGATTGGCCGAAGCCGCCCCACTCCGCCTGGGGGAGGTAGGGGTGGTAGTCGTTGATCCAGATGGTGCCGTGGCGAAGCCGGCCGGCCACGCGCTGTGCCTTGCCTGCGTCCTGCGTCCACACGGCTCCGGCCAGCCCGTAGATGGTGTCGTTCGCGGTTGCCACGGCCTCGTCCTCGGTGCGGAACGTCTCCACCGTGACCACCGGGCCGAATGCCTCGTCGATCACTACGGACATTCCACGGGTGACGCGATCCAGGATGGTCGGCTGGTAGTAGAACCCGGCGTCGTACTTCTCTCCTTCAGGTGCCGCACCGCCAGTCCGGAGCCGGGCGCCCTCCTCGATGCCGCGCTGGACGTACTCGTGGACCTTGTCGCGGTGTTCGGCGGAGATCAGGGGGCCGGTTTCGGCGTCCTCGTCGAAGGGGCCGCCCAGGCGGATGGCTTCGGCGCGGCGGACCAACTCGTCAACGAAGCGCTCGGCGATGGATTCCTCCACCACCAGGCGGGCGCCTGCGGAGCAGACCTGTCCGGAGTGGACGAAAGCGCCGTTGAGGGCGTTATCGACGGCGGCGTCGAAGTCGGCGTCAGCGAAGATGACGTTGGGGTTCTTGCCGCCCAGCTCCAGCGCAACCTTCTTGACCGTGGCGGCAGCGGCCGCGGCGATGCGCTTGCCGGTTTCCAATCCGCCGGTGAAGGAAACGAGGTCGACGTCGGGATGTTCCGAGAGCGGTGCACCCACCTTGGTGCCGGGCCCGGTGAGAAGGTTCGCGACGCCGTCGGGCAGGCCAAGATCCTTCAGCAGCTGCATGGTGAGGATGGCTGTGGACGGCGTCAGTTCGGCCGGTTTGAGGACGAAGGTGCAGCCTGCGGCCAGCGCGGGGGCGATCTTCCAGGCTGCCTGCAGCAGCGGGTAGTTCCACGGCGTGATCAAGCCGCAGACGCCCACGGGTTCGTGGACAATTCGGCTCACAACGTCCGGGTTCCCGGCGTCGACTACCCGGCCTGCCGACTGTCCGGCCAGCCTTCCGAAGTATTCGAAGCAGGCGGCGATGTCGTCCATGTCGATGCGGCTTTCGATGATCCGCTTGCCCGTGTCGAGTGATTCGGCGCGGGCGAATTTCTCCCGGTGTTCGCGCAGTTGCGCTGCGACCTTCAGCAGGAACGCGCCCCGCTCAGGTGCCGGGACGGAGGACCAGGCGCCCGAGTCAAAGGCTGCGCGGGCGGCGGAAATCGCGCGTTCGGCGTCTTCGCGGCCGCCCTCGGATACCGTGGAGACAAGCTCGCCGTCGGCCGGGTTGTGGATGTGGCGGACCGCGCCGGATGCAGCCGGCTCCCACGATCCGTTGATGAAAAGAGTGGATGCGGAATCAGAAAATGTGGCTTGGGTCATACGAAGCAGGTTAGTTCACTTTGAACATCCGTTCAAGGAAAATCATGAACAGATGTTCAAAGTGACGCACCCATCCCTCTTCCCGGCCGCTACGAATCACTGACATGAAAAAGCTCGGACTCCGGACCAAAGGCCCCGAAACCATGGCAGCGCTGGCAGGCATGGTGTCGGCCGCCGTCGTGCTTGCCGTCGCGGAGCTGATCGGCGCATTCTTCACTGCCAGGGCAACCCCGGTGTTCGCACTGGGATCCACGTTCATCGACTTCACTCCACCGTGGATGAAGGACTTTGCGATCGCCACGTTCGGCACCAACGACAAGGCTGCATTGTTTGTGGGCATGGGCCTTACCATCGCTGTGCTGGCCTGCGTTCTGGGCGTCGTGGCCTACAAGAAGTGGGCACTTGGCGTCCTGGGCGTGCTCTTTATGGGCACTGTCATCGTTGCCTGCGTGCTGACCCGCGCCGGAGTGGGGCCGGCTGACGCCATCCCGTCGATCCTTGGAACCATCGCCGGGCTTCTGGTCCTGCGGCGCCTCATGGTGCCCTTGTGGGGGATGAAGGCATGGCCCGAAGCGCCCTCCGACATAGCGGCCGACGCCGATAACAAGGCCGGAGGAGCCGGCACCAGCCGCCGTCGTTTCTTTGCCGCTGCCGGGATCACCGCGGTGGCCGCAGGAATCGCCGCAACCGGCGGGCGGTTGTTGGGCGCTGCGCGGAACAACATCGCCCAGGCCCGGGACGCCCTCCGATTGCCTGCGCCGGTCAAAGCTGCACCCCCTGTCCCGGCGGGAGTTCAGTCCCCGGTGGAGGGAGTCTTCCCGTGGCTGACACCGAACAACGACTTCTACCGCATCGACACGGCCTTGAGCGTCCCGGAGATCAACGTCAAAGACTGGGTGCTGCGTGTGCACGGAATGGTGGAAGAGGAAATCACCTTGACCTTCCAGGACCTGCTCGACGCGGACCTGATCGAATCCCACGTCACCCTCACCTGTGTATCCAACCCTGTGGGCGGAAAGCTGGCAGGAAACGCAAAGTGGTTGGGCTATCCCATCCGTGAGGTCCTGGCCAGGGCCAAACCGAAGGACGGCGCAGACATGGTGCTCTCCAAGTCCATTGACGGCTTCAGCGCCTCCACTCCGCTCGAGGTCCTGCAGGATGACCGCGATGCCATGCTGGCGATCGGCATGAACGGGGAGCCGCTTCCGGTGGAGCACGGATACCCTGTCCGGATGGTGGTTCCGGGGCTATATGGCTTTGTTTCGGCCACCAAATGGGTGGTGGACCTGGAGGTCACCCGCTTCGCGGACGCCAAGGCCTACTGGACTGAGCGCGGATGGTCAGAACGTGGCCCCATCAAGACCATGGCACGCGTGGATGTACCCAAGTCCTTTGCGAAGTTCCCTGCAGGAAAGGTCGCAGTGGGTGGCAGCGCCTGGGCCCAGACCCGGGGAATTACCAAAGTGGAGGTTCAGATCGACGACGGCGAATGGGTGGAAGCCACCCTTTCCACCGAGGCGTCCACCGTCACCTGGCGCCAGTGGTCCTACGAATGGGACGCCACACCCGGCATCCACTACGTCAAGGCCCGGGCCACCGACGGCACCGGCGAAGTCCAGACGGAAAAGCGTGCCGATCCCGTGCCTGACGGCGCCTCCGGGTGGCCGTCGGTGATGGTGACGGTGGAGTAATTACGCCCGACGTTATTTGATGAACAGGCCAACCATCAGGGCGATGACCAGGGCCGCGAGGACAGCAACCGTGAAGTACTTCATGGCCTTCATGGAATTCTTCTTCACAGTGGCACCGGCCAAGGGCAAGGTTTCCTGCCACGCCCTGATTGCTTCCAGTCCCCGGAAGTAGACGTATTCCATGGCGATACCTCCGGCAACGCCCGCGGCAGTTCCCATCCCGTCCACCGCGCTCAGGGCTGCACCTGAGGAACCCAGCCGGGTCACAGTTCCATCGTTACCGGTGTTTCCTCCCCGGGCTGCGGCAAGTTCATCCAGCTGCGCTGGGGAAGGGCTGGGGGACAACGAGGCCCCGACGCCGACGATGTCGTGCTGCCGGCCTTGGGCCTGAACCACCATTGTTCCCCAGCTCGTAAAGCGGACCGAAACCTGGTTCACCGGCGCAGCGAAAACCATCTCCTGCCCGGCATCCTTCATGGTGAGTATTCCGGAGGGATTGAGAGCCAGGATCACCGGGACGGTCGCAGATCCGTTCACCTTGCTCTTTCGCCAGTAAAGCAGCGACTTGACGGGTTGAACCGGAGAATGTGCCAAGGGACTATCCATGGTGTCCAGCATAGGGTCAGCCGGTGTCTGCCGGCTGAGGCTTCAGGGAACAGTGGCTGTTTCTCAGGTCCCTACGGTCCGGCCAAAAGCAATGTCTTCCGTGCGGGAAATGCCTCGCTTGATGGCCGCCTTGTCGATGCCCAACAGCGTAGTGAGCCACATACCGTTCTGCACCACCACGACGTCGGCCGCCCGCGCCTTGCATTCATCGGGGGAGAGCCCGGGAACTGCGTTCCCGATCAGCGCCGCGAGTCCTTGAAGGTATCGGTCAAAGGCTGCGGCGTTGATCTGTGCGAATTCTTCATCTGCCTGCGCGAGGGCCCACAGGTGAAGCCGAAGGGAGAGGTACCTGGTGGTCAGGAGGTCGGGGTCGGCAACGCGCCGGAGGGACTCCCGGAGCTGTTCCTCGGGGCCAACGGCCGGGGACGGTTCCACCAAGAGGAGGTCGTGCTCCTCGATTTGGTGCAGCACTGCGCGGATCAGGCTCGGCTTGTCTTCGTAGTAGTAGTTCACGAGCCCCAGGGCGACGCCGGCTTCACGTGCCACTGCGCGCATGTTGATGCCCGAAATTCCATGGCGGGACAACAGCTCCAGGGCCGCGTCGAGGATGCGTGTCTGCCTGTCAGCCTGTTCGCCGGATCTAACGGTGCTTGTACCCATTTGGCCAGACTATTGCCAAACCTGGATCAGCGCATCCCGGCTGCCTAGAGGTTTCGTTCCGCGTAGATACGTAGGGCATCCCGCACAAAAGCAGCCCCTGATTCTCCGCCGTAGTTCGCAGCGAATCGTGGATCCGCCACGTACATTTCGCCCAGTCCCGTGACGTAACCTTTCACGTCTCCGCCAGGTGCCGCCGTCGGGGTTCCTGGAATGCCGCGCAACCACTCGACGTGACGCCGGGCCAGATCCTGTGCCTCTGCACTTTCGGGCGAAAGACCGGATCCGGCGGCGGCGATCCAGTCTGAACCGAGCTTCCGGACGCGGTCCTTCCACTGCTGCTTTTCGTCGGCGCTCATGCCGCGCCACCAGGAATCGCCGGCGGCGTAGGTATCCTTGCCCCAGCGCTCCTCAACTTCGTCCTTGTACTGCGTGTGGTCGAAGCCATCAAACATGTCCTGTGCCATGTACTTTCCATCCCCTTGCAAAGTGTCGATTGTTTGCCGGACTGAGGCGATTTGCCGGGCCAGCCGGTCCCGCTCCTGACCAAGCCATTCCAGATGGTTGCCCAGTGCTTTGACGGTGTCGGTCTCGCGATGGAGCACCTCGGTGATGGCCGGCAGGCCGAGCCCCAGTTCCCGGAGCAGGAGGATGCGCTGGAGCTGAACCAAGGCCGGACCGTCATAATAGCGGTAGCCGTTATGGCCGGTCCGGCTTGGCTTGAGCAGCCCAATGTCGTCGTAGTGACGCAATGTGCGGCTGGTAGTTCCCGCGATCCTTGCGGTTTCCTGGATTGACCAGTCCATCTGTCCTCCGTCTCCTCCTTGTTCTTCGACAGTAGAGGTTGACGTTACGTCAAGGTCAAGGGGATTCTGCCAGCCATTAGTCGGCCAGGATCAGGTAGAGCGCCCGGCGGGTTTCGTCGAGCTTTTCGATTGCTGCCCGGCGTTGTTCGTCGGTTGCCGCGCCGCGGAACTGGTGAACCACCCCCATGAGCTTGCCGATGCTTTGGTGGAATTCCTGCATGTTCCCGTCCGCCTCGGTATTCCAGGCATTGGCGAGTTCTTCCTCATGCTCGGCCACATAAGCCCGGCCGTCGTCGGTGAGAGTGAATTCAGTCCGGCGCCCCTCGCCCACTGCCGTGATGAGCTCTTCATCGACCAGCTGCTGGAGGGTGGGGTAGACGGATCCGGGGCTGGGCCGCCATGCCCCGGAGGTCTTCTCGGCGATGGTCTTGATCAGGCCGTAGCCGTTGGACGGGGCCTCGGCGAGCAGGGAGAGGATCGCCGCGCGGACGTCGCCGCGGTTACGGCGTGGGCCGCCCGGTCCGAAGCCCCTGGGTCCGAATCCGCCGGGGCCGAATCCCGGGCCAAAGCCTGGGCCGCGCCCTGGCCCAAAGCCGCCTCCGCCGTGGCCGCCCGGGCCGCGACGACCCTTGCCGCGGTTGAACCGGTTGCGTCCGTGGGGACCTTCGCCGTGTTCCGGGAAGGTGTTTTCTTCGTGGTTGTGGATGCCTTTCATAACAGCATCGTCCTTTCGATAGTTGTCACCGAAGGAGTATCGGCGATAGTTAACGATATATCGGTATCTATCTACATGTCAATGGTTATGGAAGAAGGTTTGGTGGAAGGGCGCGGGATGTGAGGGAGGGTTAAAACAACGACGGCGGGTGCGGACTTATCGCTAAGTCCGCACCCGCCGTCGAGGGTGTCTTCAGTGGTGTTCCGCTAGGCCGCGCCTACTTCCACCGCGCCTACTTCCACCAAGTATCGAAGATCGTGACCGGCACCGTCCGCTTGTGGCGCGTCCGGAGGTACTTCTGCTCGATCAGTTCCGCTGCGCCCTCGGTGACTTCGCGGCCTTCGAGGTAGTCGTCAATCTGGTCGTAGGTGATTCCGAGCTCGTCCTCGTCCGTGCGGCCGGGCTTGTCGTCCAGGAGGTCGGCTGTGGGCACCTTTTCCCAAACGCGTGACGGAGCACCGAGTTCGGCCAGGAGTGCGCGGTTCTGGCGCTTGTTGAGGCCGAACAGCGGCAGGATGTCCGCACCGCCGTCGCCGAATTTGGTGAAGAAGCCGGTCACGGACTCGGCCCCATGGTCGGTTCCGATCACCAGGTAGTTGTGTTCGCCGGCCAGTGCGTACTGGGCGATCATCCGTGCGCGGGCCTTGGTGTTGCCCTTGTGGAAGTCGGAAATCGGGGCGCCGGTGGTTTTCTCGAACTCGTCCTCGAAGCCGTCAACAGCCCGGGAAATGTTGTAAGTCCACTCGGTTTTGGCCTTGATGAAGTCCAACGCTGCCTGGGCGTCGTCCTCGTCGTGTTGCACGCCGTAGGGGAGGCGGACGGCCACGAAGTTCGCGTCGACGCCTTCGGCTTCCAGTTCCTCAACGGCCAGTTGGGCGAGGCGGCCGGCCAGCGACGAATCGATGCCGCCCGAAATGCCCAGGACAAAGCCTTTGGTTCCTGTTGCCTTCAAGTAATCCTTCAGGAAGGTGACCCGTTTGCGGATCTCCTCCGCAGGATCGATCCGGGGCTGGACGCCCATTTCCTCAATGATCTTGGCCTGGAGTTCGCGCATGTGTTCCACACTAGTCAGCCCGGTGATGAAGGCTCAACCATATTGCACACTTCCAGCCTACGTGTCAGCTGGTTGGGGACACCGGCCCGGTTGAGCCCCGCACGGTGAGGTGGGTGGGCATGACGGCCAGGCGCCGGCTGGAGCCCGCGTGCAGGGGGTCGAGTTGTGCCAGGAGCATGGAGACGGCCACGCGCCCGGCCTGCTCGATCGGGGAGGCCATGGTGGTGAGGGGTGGATTGCAGAAGTCGGCGCCGAAGATGTCATCGCAGCCCACAATGCTCATGTCTTCGGGAACGCGGATCCCGCGTTCCCTGAGGCGCTGCAACATGCCGATGGCCAGGAGGTCGTTGAACACGATGCAGGCTGTTGCTCCGGTCCGGGCCGCGGCGTCGGCGGCTGCTGCTCCGGACGTCGTTTTGGGGGTGAAGGGTCCCACCCGGGAGGTCGTCAGCCCTCGATCGCGGCTTTCGTCTTCGAAAGTCTTCCAGCGTTTGGCGTTTGACCATGACGACGCCGGCCCGCCGACGTAGCAGATCCTGGTGTGGCCCAGTGATGTCAGGTGTTCAAGGGCCTGGACAACAGCTCCAGGGGTGTCGATGACCACGGTGGGGGCGTTGGCCGAAGACCTGTTGATGGTGACGATCGCCTGTGAGCTTGCCGCCTCGAGAATCTGGGCATCGGTGAGTCGTGATGCGGCCAGGATGAACCCGTCGGCCGTCCGTTGCATCTTCTGGAGGGTGTCGGCTTCCATCTCGGCAGACTCTTCAGTGTCCACCAGCAACTGCGTGTAGCCGGCTGCTTTGAGCTGGTTCTGGGTGCCCCGGATGATGTCGAAGTAGAACGGGTTGGTGACGTCGGGAACCAGGAGGGCGATGGCATTGGTGCGGCCGGAGCTGAGCCCGCGGGCTTGTGAGCTGGGCACGTAGTTGAGTTCAGCCGCCACTTTTTCGATGCGTTCGCGGGTGGCTCTGTTCACGCGGTCCGGGTTGGAGAGGGCCCGGGAAACGGTGGACGTGGCCACCCCCGCCAGCGCGGCGACGTCCCGGATGGTGGGTGCGGATCCCCGTGCGTTTGTCTCAGCCATAGGAAGATTGCACCATTCATGGCAACTTTTGGCAACCGCTTGCCGCACCATTGCCGGACTCATAGACTCGATGCCGAAGCCCCTGTGACGTAGACCACTACTGGGCTGTGTATCCAAGGAGGAAACAATGAGGTTTGCACCATCAGCCAAGCTTGCCGCCGTCGCTCTGACTGCTGCTTTGGCACTGACAGCCTGTGGGGGGAGCGGCAGCAGCACGTCGGCCAGCTCCGGGGGTGCCGTCGACGGGGCCGGGAAGACATTGAATGTCCTGACCGGCGTCAACAACCAGTATCCGGAAGAGCAGAAGAAGTGGCAGAGTGACATCGCCGCCAAATTCAAGGAAAAGACCGGCGCTGAGGTGAAGTTCGAAACCTTCGCCTCAGCCAACGATGAACTGACCCGTATCCAAACTTCCGTTGTTTCCGGCCAGGGCCCGGACGTCTACAGCCTGGGCACCACCTTCACACCCACCGCCTACGCCACCAAAGCTTTCGTGACCCTTTCCGACGACGACTGGAAGAAGGTCGGCGGGAAGGACCGGTTCAACCCTGCCGCGCTGGGCATTTCAGGTCCGGATTCCGAGCACCAGGCGGGCATCCCGTTCGTCAGCCGTCCGTTCGTCATGGCCTACAACAAGGACCTCTTGGCAGCGGCCGGTATCGAAAAGCCGGCAACCACGTGGGACGAACTCGCCGAGCAAGCCAAGAAGATGACCAACGCCGGCGCAGGAACCTACGGCCTGGCCACCGGATACAAGGACAACTTTGATCCCTGGAAGTTCATTTGGGCCATGTCCGTTCAGGCAGGCAACCCGCTGGTGGACGGCGACAAGCTGAAGATGGATGACCCCACCGTCAAGAAGGCCTACGAAACCTACTTCGGCTGGCTCACCAAGGACAAGGTGGTGGATCCGGCAGCGATCGGCTGGAGCAACAGCAACGCGGTAGCTGCCTTCGCGTCCGGCAAGGCCGGATACCTGATGATGACCACGTCCAGCTCCATTCCCACCCTGGACAAGTCAGCCGTCGCCGGCAAGTACGCCTACTCCATCATGCCCACCACGGCTCCGGGCGAATCTTCCCCGAAGGGCGATGGCGACAAGGCCGCGAGCATCCTCTCCGGCGACAACGTAGTGGTTGCCGACTACTCGCAGCAGAAGGACCTGGCGTTCGCCTACATCGAGCTGATCACTTCCAAGGACGAGCAGCTGAACTACCAGAAGATCTTCGGCGAGCTTCCCGCCAACGCCGAGGCGCTCGCCTCCCTGACTGATCCGAAGCTGCAACCCATCGCCGATGCCGCCGGCAAGTCGAAGGCAACTCCCTTTACCGGTGCCTGGGGTGATATCCAGTTGGGTCTCCTCAACGTCACGGTCCAGTCCATCCCGGACCTGGCCAAGGGATCCGTTGACGAGAGCGCCCTGGAATCACGGCTGAAGGACGCACAGTCCAAGGGCCAGGCTTCCCTCGACCGGGCCGCGAAGTCCTAGGCAGGGTCTCCCATGTCCACTGATTCCTTCAGGGAAATGAAACCCGTGTCCGGTCCGGCTGCCCATGGGCAGCTGGCCCGGTCCGGGCCACCGGAACCAGCGCTCGACGCCGGTGCCTCGCCGACCACAGGCACAGGAGCCCTCCAGCCGGCGGGCGGTGGCCGGAAGCCCGTCCGCCGCAAGGGCCTGAGTGAGCGGAACCGTCCACTGTGGATGCTGATCCCCGGCGGCGTCCTGATGTTCGTCATCATCGTGGTTCCGCTGTTCCTGGGTATCTACATGTCGGCCCTCAACCTCGACCAGTACTCGCTGCGCAAGTGGGTCAGCGCGCCGTTCATTGGTGTCGAGAACTTTGTGGAAGCGCTGACGAATTCGCCGCTGCTCCACTCGGTGTGGCTGAGTGTCAGCTATTCACTGATCGCCATGCTGGTGACCCTGCCGTTGGGCATCGCCGCGGCTGTTGCAACACAGAATGCCTTCAAGGGCCGCGCACTGGTCCGCTCGATCTTCCTGATCCCCTACGTGCTGCCCTCCTTTGTGGTGGCAACGGTATGGCGGACCATGTTCCAGCCGGACGGAGTAGTCAACTCGGCGCTGAACGTCTTCGGGATAGATGGCGGGTTGTGGCTCAACGGACCTCAAACGTACTGGACCCTGATCCTGGTCCAGATCTGGGCTTCATGGCCGTTCATTTACCTGCTGGCCCTTTCCGGCCTGCAGTCGGTGGACCACGAAGTCCATGAGGCATCGGCGTTGGACGGTGCGCTGTGGTGGAACAAGCTGCGGTATGTAGTCTTCCCGTACCTCAAGGGACCGCTGGCGCTGGCCTTCCTGATCGGCATGCTCCACCACATCAACAACTTCACCCTCCCGTTCGTGCTGTTCGGAGTGCCGGCTCCGGCCGACGTCGAAGTGCTTCCGATCCTCACCTACGTCACCAGCTTCCAAAGCTTCCGCTTCGGCCTCAGTGCCGCCATGGCGTTTGTTTCCCTGGTGTTGATTGCCATTCCACTGTTCATCTACCTGCGCGCCGTCAAGCTGGACGACGCTGAGACGCCGGGAGGCAAGAAGTGAGCGCATCAACCACCTCCGTCCGCGGCACGGCCCGCAGCGGTTCTGGCGGGACCACGTTCAGGCCTGGTTCCAGGCGGCAGCACGAAGTGACCCGGCTCCTGCCCGGCCCCATGCTGGCGATCATCCTGACAGTCCTGAGCGCAATCGTCCTGATCCCCGTGGCGTACATCTTCCTGGCCTCGGTCAACTCTGACATCGGTGTGGCCAACGGCGAGTTCTGGCCCTCCACGTTCTCCTTGGAGAACTACACCAAGATCTGGTCCAGCGTCGGTCTGGCGAAAGGCCTTGGCAACAGTGTCCTGGTAGCGGGGGCCACCGCGGTGGTTTCAGCGGCGATGTCCGTCTCCATTGCCTACGTCCTTGTCCGCTACCAGTTCCGCGGTCGGCTCTCCATCCTCCGCGGCCTCCTTGCACTGCAGTCGGTCCCGGGAACCCTGATGGTCCTTCCTGTCTTCGTGCTCTTCTCCTCGGCGGCCAGCTACCTCGGCGTCCAGGTGATCGGCACGCAGTGGGGACTGTTCATCACCTACCTGACGTTCGCGATGCCGTTCTCCACCTGGGTGATGGTCACCTATCTGCGCGGCCTTCCGCGCGAACTGGAAGAGGCTGCAAGGATCGACGGCGCCAGCAACCTGGGCGTCCTGGTCCGGATCATCCTGCCGCTCAGCTGGCCCGGAATCGTGGTCTCGGGAATCTTTGCTTTCCTGCTCGGCTGGAACGATGTCCTCTTTGCCTCGGTGATGACCAGGCCCGACAGCCAGACGGCAGCAGTGGCACTCCAGGTGTTCGGAGCCTCGCAGGAAGGCGGAGCCATTCCCCTGTACGGGCAAATGATGGCGGCCTCGCTCGTGTGCGCGGCACCCGTCGTGATTCTCTACCTGATTTTCCAACGTTACCTAGTGGGCGGCCTGACCGCCGGAGGAGTTAAGTAGCAATGACCGGTCCAGCAACAGTCCAGTGGACGCTTTCGGGCTTCGGAGACGAGATCGACGACGACCCGGTCCTGCAGATCGCAGTCCTTCAGGCTTTGGGGGCGAACCACATTGAAGTCCGCAGCGCATGGGGGACCAACATCGTGGATCTCGGTCCTGAACAGTTGGCGGAACTCAAGAAGCTCCTGGACGCAGCGGGCATGGGTGTTTCCGCCATCGCTTCCCCCATCGGCAAGGTGGATGTCACGCTTCCGGTGGAGCACGAGGTCGAACGCCTCCGCCGGGCAGCGAACGCCGCCCAGGTTCTTGGCTCCCGCTACATCCGGATCTTCTCCTTCTATTACGGAGAAGGCGTGGACGTGCACAGCATCCGGGACGACGTCATCGAGCGGATGCGGGCCTTGGCCGACGTCGCCGAAGAGTCCGGTGTGGTCCTCCTCCACGAGAATGAGAAAGATATCTTCGGAGACACCCCTGAACGGGTGCTCGACATCATCGAGTCCGTGAATTCACCGGCCCTGAAAGTCGCGTGGGATCCGGCCAACTTCGTCCAGGTGGGCGTGAAGCCGTTCGACGAAGGCTACGCCAAGCTCCGTCCCCACCTCGAGTACCTGCAGGTCAAGGACGCACGGTTCGCGGACGGCGTCGTGGTTCCTGCCGGTGAGGGCGACGGCGATCTGCTCCGCACCGTGGAGGCGTTGAAAGCCGACGGCTTCGTTGGATTCGCGAGTCTCGAACCACACTTGGCCGGAGCCCACGGCCTGGGCGGCTTCTCCGGGCCGACCGCTTTCGGGATGGCAGCCCGGGCCTTTGCCAAAGTCGTTAACGAAGCAGGAGTGGAAACCAAGTGAGCACCGAAACGTCCAACCCCATCCTCAACGTCGCCATTGCCGGTTGCGGCACCATCGGGCGCACGCACGCCGCATCGGTTGCCGAGATTGCTGATTTGCAGGTCACGGCCCTGGTGGACGAGATCG
Organism: Paenarthrobacter histidinolovorans; assembly: GCF_014647595.1. Classification (GTDB taxonomy): domain Bacteria; phylum Actinomycetota; class Actinomycetes; order Actinomycetales; family Micrococcaceae; genus Arthrobacter; species Arthrobacter histidinolovorans. The sequence goes on from NZ_BMPM01000007.1 coordinate 155,136, forward strand.
CCGAAGCCGCAGACGCGTTGGCCCAGCACATCGAAGACCAAGGCGCGGCCCGGCCGGCCACGTTCCGGAGCGTGGACGAAGCGTTCGCAGGTGCCGACGTCGATCTTGTCATCATCGCCACGCCCAGCGGACTGCACATCGAGCAGGCCTTGGAAGTACTCAACGCCGGCAAGCATGTGGTGATCGAAAAGCCACTGGACGTGAACCTCAACCGCGCTGACGACATCCTTGCCGCAGCGAAAGCAGCAGAAGAGAAAGGACTGGTGGCAAGCGTCATCAGCCAGCACCGCTTCGATCCGGCGAGCATCGTGGTGGACGAAGCCCGCCGGGCGGGACGCTTCGGCCGCCTGACGTCGGCCATCGCTTCCGTGAGCTGGTACCGCAGCCAGGGCTATTACGACTCCGGCGCGTGGCGGGGCACCTGGGCCATGGACGGCGGCGGAGCGGTCATGAACCAGGGCGTCCACACGGTGGATCTGCTGCTGTGGTTCCTGGGTACCCCTGTTGAAATCAGCGCCAAAACGGCTCTTCTGGCGCACACCGGTGTTGAAGTTGAGGACACCGCAGTGGCCACCGTGACGTTCGAATCCGGCGCCCTGGCAGTACTCCACGCCACCACCGCCGCCTACCCGGGGCTGAGCGTCCGGCTGCAGGTTATGGGCAGCATGGGATCAGCCGTGATCGACAGCGACAACCTCCAGTTCTTCCACGCAGCCGCCACTGAGGAAGAGACACAGAGCGGACCCATGGGGATGCCCGGCGCCAGCAACCAGGCCGAGACAGAACTCGCCAGGTTCGCGGACCCGGCGCCGCAATCAAAGCTGGACCCCACCCTTTATCCCGCCGGCCACATCCGCCAATACCGGGACGTAGTGGATGCCATCCGGAACGGGCGGCCCGCAGGGGTCACCATCGAGGACGCTGTGCGGGCACTGGCCACCGTGCGGGCACTGTACGTTTCGGCCACACTGGGCCGCCCCGTGCTCATTGCTGATGTGGTTGCCGGCAAGTACAACGACGTTGAAGTGCGCACCGGCAACGGCCACTTCGAGGAGGTTTCCGCATGAAATTCTCGGTCTTCACGGCCTCCACACCGGAATGGACGCCGCAGGAAGCCGCCACGGAGCTGGCGGCCCAGGGGTGGCACGGCATCGAATGGCGGGTCACGGACCAGGCTGAATCGCCGGAACCGGGCTTCTGGGCAGGGAATAAGGCCACCTGGCCCATGAGCGGTCTCGAGGAATCACTGCCTGGGATTACCCGGATCACAGCGGATGCCGGCCTGGAATACTCAGGCCTGGGCGGCTACGCCCGTTGTGACAACCACGACGGCGTGGAGCGCGTTCTCGCCGCCACGGCCGCCTTGGGTGCGCGGCAGGTCAGGGTCAACGTCCTGCCGCTGGGCAATTCCACCATGGGAGGCGGCGAGCCCAGCGGATTGTCCTACCCGGAAGTGTTCGCGGCTACCCGGGAACACTACGAGTGGGTGGCCGCACGCGCTGCCCACCATGGCGTCAAGGCACTTGTGGAGTTGCACCACGGGACAGTGACCGCGTCCGCCTCGTCCGCCCGCCGGCTCCTGGAAGGCCTGGATCCCCAGCATGTGGGCGTCATCCACGACCTCGGCAACCTGCTGATTGAAGGCTGGGAATCGCCGTTGCCCGCCCTGGAGTTGCTGGGCCCGTACCTGTCACACATCCATGTGAAGAATGCCCGCTGGGTCCGCACGGACGAGCGTGACGAGTCCGGAGCCGCTGTGTGGGTGAACCAGTGGGCCCCGCTTGCCGAAGGGCAGGGGAGTGTCCTGGCGTACTTCAAAGCCTTGGCCAAGGTCGGTTATGACGACTGGGTGACGGTGGAGGACTTCTCCACGGACCTTCCCCTTGCCGAGCGCACCGCCGGAAATCTCCAGTACCTGCGCCGGGTAGCAGAGCTGGCCGGACTGTCAGTTCCTGCCAGTGCCGATCTCTCCGCCGGTTCCATCCCGAAAGGCTGACCATGTCCCATTCCCTTGCCACCCACCCCGACCGCCTCCTTCCAGCGGACCCGGGGACGCGCAGCATCGCGCGTTCCTTGTTGGAGCGTGTCCAGGACCTGCCCATCATTTCCCCGCATGGGCACGTGGACGCGGCAGTGATCGAACAGAACACGCCCTTCCCGGATCCCGCGGCCTTGCTGGTCACCCCGGACCACTACGTCACGCGGCTGATCCATGCATCCGGCGTTCCGCTGGCGCAGCTCCAACCCGGGGCCGGGGCCCGCAACATCTGGCGATCCTTCTGCGAGGCGTGGCCCTTGTTCGATGGCACCGCCTCCGGCTACTGGCTGCGGACCCAGTTCGAGTCGGTCTTCGGGTGGCAGGGTGAATTGTCTGCAGAGACCGCGGAGGCAAGCTTCGATGCCATTTCGGCCAAGCTCGCGGAGCCCGGGTTCCGCCCTCGTGAGCTCTTCAAGGACTTCAACATCGAGGTCCTCGCCACCACGGACGATCCCCTGGACAGCCTGGACAGCCACCGTGCGCTCGCCGCTGACCCGTCGTTCCACGGCCGCGTGGTGCCCACCTTCCGCCCGGACGCGTACATCAACATCGCGCACCCGGCGTGGACGCCCAACGTGGAGCGTCTCATCGCGGAAGCGTCCGACGGCGGCAGTGGCTACCAGGGGTACCTCACCGCCCTTGCGAATCGCCGCCGGTATTTCGTGGACCACGGAGCAGTGTCAGCCGACCACGGCGTGAGGACCCCGGCAACCCTCAAACTGGACCAGGCCGAGGCGGAAGCGCTGTTCAACAAGGCGCGATCCGGCCAAGCCACGAGCCTGGACCGCGACGTGTTCGAAGCCCACATGATGTACCAGATGGCGCGGATGTCGGTGGAAGACGGCCTGGTGATGACCATCCACCCAGGCTCCTTCCGCAACCACCACCAGCCCACCTTCGAAGCCTTCGGAGCAGACACCGGCCACGACATCCCCGTGGCCACCAACTACACCGAGGCTGTCCGGCCGTTGCTGCAGGACTTCGGGACCGCCAAGGACTTCCACCTGGTGCTGTTCACCCTCGATGAGACCGTCTTCTCCCGCGAACTCGCCCCACTTGCAGGCTTTTACCCCTCGGTCTACATCGGCGCCCCGTGGTGGTTCCTGGATGCGCCCGATGCCATGCTCCGGTTCCGTTCGGCCGTCACGGAAACCGCCGGTTTTTCCAGGTCGTCAGGGTTCATCGATGACACCCGGGCCTTCTGCTCCATTCCCGCACGGCACGACGCCTCCCGCAGGATTGAAGCCTCGTTCCTTGCGCGGCTGGTTGCCGAGCACCGCATCAGCGAGGACCGCGCGCACGAGTTGATTGTCGACGTCGTCGATTCTTCCCCGCGAAGGGTCTTCAAACTGTGAGTGCCGGGCAGACGCCCCCGAGGCTGAGCCGGGCCACTGCGTTTCCGGGGCAGGCCACTCCGCCGGTCAGGATGGTGCACCTGGGCCTGGGCGCTTTTCACCGTTCCCACCAGGCCTGGTACACCCAGCACGCCGGAGACGCTGCCGATTGGGGGATTGCGGCCTTCACGGGGCGCCGGCCTGACGCTGCGGAGATCCTGACGGAGCAGGACGGCGTCTTCACTGTGGTGGAGCGGTCAGGCGTGGGCGACAGCTTCGAGCTCATCGGCAGCATTGTCGAAGCCGTGGATGGTTCCGACGTCCGGCGGTTGGCCGGGCTTGTGGCGGCCCCCAGTACGGTTGTTGTCACGCTGACCATCACAGAAGCGGCGTATGCGGCGGCCGGGGCGGGAACCCCGCTGGCACGCCTGGTCACGGCGCTCGCCGCCCGCAAGGACGCCGACGCCGGGCCGATCGCCGTGGTCAGTTGCGACAACCTTGCCGAAAACGGCCTGGTGGCCCGGAAGGCGGTGCAGGCCCTCGCGGAGGCGACTGACCCGGCCTTGGGCGAATGGATCAACGCCAACGTGAGCTTCGTGTCCACTTCCGTGGACCGGATCACGCCGCGGACCACCCCTGAGGACCTTGTGGAAGTCGCCGAACAGTGCGGCTACCGGGATGAGGCTGCCGTGGTGGCTGAACCGTTCCACAACTGGATCCTCAGCGGTGACTTTCCCGGCGGGCGTCCCCGGTGGGAGGAGGCAGGCGCGATTTTCGTGGAGGACATCGAGCCCTATGAGAACCGCAAACTCTGGCTCCTCAACGGGGCGCACTCCATCCTTGCCTACGCCGGCCTGGTCCGGGGCCACGCGACCGTGGCGGAAGCGTTGTCCGACGACGTCTGCAGGTCCGCCGTGGAGGAGTTTTGGGACGAAGCCTCCCGCCATCTGCCAGATGAAGGGCTGGATATTCCCGGCTACCGGAAAGCCCTGCTTGATCGGTTCGGCAACTCACGGATCGCCCACCATTTGACGCAAATTGCCATGGATGGAACAACCAAGTTGCGGATGCGCGCCCTGCCTGTCCTGGCCGCTGAACGTGCCCTTGGCCGTTCCGGAGACGGCGCCGCGCGCATGATCGCGGCATGGATCGCGTACTTGTCCGCCACGGAAGACTTCCAGGATCCCCTGGCAGATGACATCAGAACCGCAAAAACGCTCGACGGCGAGCAGCGCACCGCTGCGCTGCTGGGGCTCATCAGCCCCGGGCTGGCCGAGGACAGTGCCTTGGTTTCCCATATTCACCGGCAGCAAGACGCCATTGCCGCTCCCCGCACCCACGCATAGACCCTTGGAAGGATTGCCACACCATGAAAATCATTGCTGCTGAAGTCTTTGTGACCAGCCCGTCCCGTAACTTTGTTACTTTGCGTATCACCACGGAGGACGGTGTGACGGGCATTGGTGACGCGACGCTCAACGGCCGTGAACTCGCCGTTGCCGCGTACCTGAAGGAGCACGTGGCGCAGTTGCTGATCGGTAAGGATCCGCACCGGATCGAGGACACCTGGCAGTTCCTGTACCGCAGCTCCTACTGGCGCCGTGGCCCCGTGACCATGGCGGCGATTGCCGCCGTCGACATGGCCTTGTGGGATATCAAGGGCAAGGTGGCCGGGCTGCCGGTCTATCAGTTGCTGGGCGGTGCTTCCCGCAATGGCCTGCGCGCCTACGGCCACGCCTCGGGTGCGGATATTCCGTCGTTGTTCGACTCTGTCCGGGAGCACTTGGAGTTGGGCTACAAGTCCATCCGCATCCAGACCGCGATCCCCGGGATCAAGGCCGTGTACGGTGTGGCTGCCCAGGCACAGGCCTCGGGCGAGCGTTATGACTACGAACCCGCCGGCCGCGGTACCTTCCCGCTGGAGGAGGACTGGGACACCCGCGCCTACCTGCGCCACCTGCCCACTGTGTTTGAAGCAGTGCGCAACGAGTTCGGCCCCGAGATCCCGCTGCTGCACGATGGCCACCACCGCATGACCCCCATCCAGGCCGCCAAGCTCGGCAAAGCCCTGGAGCCCTATGACCTCTTCTGGTTGGAGGACTGCACCCCGGCCGAAAACCAGGAAGGCCTGCGCCTGGTCCGGCAGCACACCACCACCCCGCTGGCCATCGGTGAAATCTTCAACACGGTGTTCGACTTCCAGACCCTCATCAAAGAGCAACTGATCGACTACGTCCGTGCGGCCTCCACCCACTTCGGTGGTATTTCACCGTTGAAGAAGGTCATGGACTTCGCCGCGCAGTACCAGATCAAGTCCGGTTTCCACGGCCCCACGGACATCTCCCCGGTAGGTTTTGCCGCCCAGCTGCACGTGGGCCTGGCCATCCACAACTACGGCATCCAGGAGTACATGCAGCACTCGGACAAGACCAACGAAGTCTTCCAGCAGTCCATGACCTTCAAGGACGGCTACCTGCACCCCGGCGAGAACCCCGGTATCGGCGTCGAATTCAACGAGGAAGCCGCTGCCGCATTCCCGTACCAGCAGGCCTACCTGCCCTACAACCGGCTCGTGGACGGCACTGTTCATGATTGGTAAGGCGGTCATGATTGGTAAAGAGGGTTCTGGTGCTCGCCACCACATCGTGGTGATGGGTGTTGCCGGCTGCGGCAAGAGCACGGTGGGTGCCGCCCTCGCCGAACGGCTCGGCGCTGGCTTTCTCGACGGCGATTCGCTGCACCCGCAGGCGAACATCGACAAGATGGCCTCGGGTACTCCGCTGAACGACGACGACCGCGCCCCATGGCTGGCCGAAATCGGAAGGCGGTTCCCGGCGTCGGACGCTTCCTTGGTGATCGCGTGCAGCGCGCTCAAGCGCTCCTACCGGGACATCATCCGCAGCGCCGACCCGTCCGTGGTGTTCGTACACCTGCAAGGGACGCGCGAACTGTTGGACGCCCGCATGAAGGCGCGGCCCGGACACTTCATGCCGGCGTCGTTGCTGGACTCCCAACTGGCCACCCTGGAACCTTTGCAGGACGACGAAACCGGGGTGGTGGTGGATATCGCACAGCCCATCGAGGACATCGTGAATCATGTGGGGGCGGCCCTGACGGGACTCAAGGACGCAACGACGGAGCGCGTCTGAAGCGCTGTTGTTTGCGCCCGCCTCCATTGAGGTACTCCTCAAACCCGGTATCGCCCACAGGGCGGTGCCGGGTTTTGTCGTCCGGGGAGCGGCGCGGGTCATTGTGAACGCTAACAACGTTGTAAATCAAGACTTTGGCAAGGGGTGGTTCACTGCAGCCATTTCGTGATCTGCAGCACTTGACCGCGAGTATTGTTAGCGTTCACAATGGCAGTCGCAATACCTTTTGAACGGCTTGTGCAGCCCCCAGCACGCAGGCCTCATCCAGCTTCACCGTGCCGGACGCGCAGATGCTCCGGCTGCATCAGAGTTCGCGGCACTGCTGCCGCGGAAGGAGAGCAACGTGAGATTGAAAAAACTCCTGGGCGCCGTAGCGGTTGTCCTAACCTTGACCGTCGGAGCCACAGGCTGCGGCAGCCGTGGAGGCGCGGCGGAGTCTTCCAGCAGCGCAAAGCCCAGCGATTCGCTGGTGGGCATTTCGATGCCGACCCAGACGTCGGAGCGTTGGATCGCAGATGGTGCCAATGTTGAGAAGTCCCTGAAGGACCTCGGCTACAAGACGGACCTGCAGTTCGCCAACGATGACATCCCCACGCAGGTTTCCCAGATTGAGAACATGCTGACCAAGGGTGCGAAGGCACTCATCATCGCAGCCATCGACGGCACCACGCTGACGGACGTCCTGGCGAAGGCCAAGGAACAGAACGTCAAGGTCATCGCTTACGACCGCCTCATCAACGGAACGCCGAACGTGGATTACTACACCACGTTCGACAACTACACCGTGGGCGTCCAGCAGGCCACATCACTGCTGACGGGTCTGGGACTCGTTGATGCCAGCGGCAAGAAGGTAGAGGGCAAGGGCCCGTTCAACGTCGAATTGTTCGCGGGCAGCCCGGACGACAACAACGCCAACTTCTTCTGGACCGGCGCAATGGACACCCTCAAGCCGTACCTGGATGCAGGCACCTTGAAGGTCCCCAGCGGCCAGACCAAGTTCGAGCAGGCAGCCATCCTCCGCTGGCAGGCACCCGTTGCCCAGAAGCGCATGGAAGACATCCTTACCTCGGCTTACAGCTCCGGCACCAAGCTGGATGGCGTGCTGTCCCCGTATGACGGCCTGTCCATCGGCATCATTTCCGCCCTGACCAGCACCGGCGGCTACTCCACCGGCAAGCTCCCGGTTGTGACCGGCCAGGACGCCGAAAAGGGTTCCGTGAAGTCCATCATCGCCGGCGAGCAATACTCCACCATCTTCAAGGACACCCGCCAGCTGGGCGCGCAGGCCGTGAAAATGGTTGACGCAGTACTCAAGGGCAGTGAGCCCGAAACCAACGACACCAAGACCTACAACAACAAGGTCAAGGTTGTTCCGGCCTACCTTCTGAAGTCCGTCATCATCACCAAGGACAACTACAAGAAGGAACTCATCGACTCGGGCTACTACACCGAAGCCGACGTCAAGTAACCACCTCCTCCATCTGTGGCCCCACCGACCTGTGCTGCAGCGCGCAATTTCCAACGCGCAGCGGTGGGGCCACAGCATCCCCAGAGCCTGTCGAGTCCTCGGCCCGGCCAAGTTTCAACCAGTCAGCGGGAATTGACGATGAACGTACCCATTCTTCAAATGCGAGGAATCACCAAGACTTTCCCCGGTGTAAAAGCCCTCCAGGACGTCACCTTGGACGTCAACCGAGGTGAGGTTCACGCCATTTGTGGTGAGAACGGAGCCGGGAAATCCACCCTCATGAAAGTGTTGTCCGGCGTCTACGCCCACAACACTTTCGACGGCGACATTCTGTTCGAGAATGAAGCCTGCGAATTTTCGAGCATCACGGACAGCGAGAAGCGCGGCATCGTGATCATCCACCAGGAACTGGCGCTGAGCCCCTACCTGTCGATTGCGGAGAACATTTACCTCGGCAACGAGCTGGCCAGGAATGGCTGGGTGGAATGGCGCAAGACCAACCTGGAGGCCGCCAAGCTGCTGGCGCGCGTGGGCCTGAGCGAAAATCCCGTAACGCCCATCCAGCACATCAGTGTGGGCAAGCAGCAGCTCGTGGAGATTGCCAAGGCACTCTCCAAAGAGGTGAAGCTGCTCATCCTGGATGAGCCCACCGCAGCGCTGAACGACGAAGACTCCGACCACCTGCTGGACCTCATCCTGCACCTCAAAGGCCAGGGCGTCACCAGCATCATCATCAGCCACAAGCTCAACGAGATCCGCAAGGTGGCCGACGCCGTCACCATCATCCGCGATGGCAAGTCCATCGAGACACTGCGCCTGGACCAGGGGCAGATCACGCAGGAGCGCATCATCCGCGGCATGGTGGGACGCGACCTCGAAAGCCTGTACCCGGACCGGACCCCCAACATCGGCGAAGAAGTCCTCCGCATCGAGGATTGGACGGTCCAGCATCCACAGGACCACTCGCGCATGGTGGTCAGCAACGCCAACCTGACGGTCCGGAAGGGGGAGGTTGTTGGTTTGGCCGGCCTGATGGGTGCGGGCAGGACCGAACTCGCAATGAGTGTTTTCGGCCGCACCTACGGCCGCGCGGTCTCCGGCAAGGTTTACAAGTATGGCCAGGAGATCAACACGTCCACGGTTTCGGATGCCATCGAGCACGGCATTGCCTATGCCACCGAGGACCGGAAGCACTACGGCCTGAACCTGATAGAAGACATCAAGCGGAATATTTCCATGGCCGCCCTGAACAAGCTGGCCAAACGTGGTTGGGTGGACGGCAACCAGGAAACCACGGTGGCCAACCACTACCGCAAGAGCATGAACATCAAAGCCCCCTCGGTTGCCGCGATCACGGGCAAGCTCTCCGGCGGAAACCAGCAAAAAGTGGTGCTCAGTAAATGGATGTTCTCCGACCCCGACGTCCTGATCCTGGACGAACCCACGCGCGGGATCGACGTCGGCGCCAAGTTTGAGATCTACACGATCATCGCTGAGCTGGCGGCTTCGGGGAAAGCGGTGATTGTGATCTCCTCCGAACTGCCGGAACTCCTGGGTATCTGCGACAGGATCTACACGCTCTCAGCGGGGCGCATCACCGGCGAGGTCCCCATCGCCGAAGCCACCCAGGAAACCCTCATGCACTACATGACTCAAGAGAAGGAATAGCCACCATGTCCGCCCTACGAGAATCCCTTGGCTTCCTCACAAGCCGCCTCCGCCAGGTTGGCATCTTCGTCGCCCTGATCCTGATCGTCATCCTCTTCCAGGTCCTCACCGACGGCATCCTCCTCGAACCCCAGAACGTCACCAACCTGGTGGTCCAGAACAGCTACATCCTGATCCTTGCCATTGGCATGGTGATGGTCATCATCGCCGGCCACATCGACCTCTCCGTCGGCTCGATCGCGGGCTTCATCGGCGCCGTGGCAGGTGTGATGATCGTGCACTGGGGCTGGGCCTGGTGGCTTGCCATCCCGGCGTGCCTCCTGGTGGGGGCCCTTGTTGGTGCATGGCAGGGTTACTGGATCGCCTACGTCGGCATCCCCGCATTCATCGTCACCCTGGCCGGAATGCTGATCTTCCGTGGTTTGACCCTGATTACCCTCAAGAACCAGCAGATCACCCCGTTCCCGAACGAACTGCGCGCCCTCGGTGGCGGCTTCCTGCCGGACATCTCCGGCGGCACGTCCGTCCTTGAATGGTTGACAGTGATCCTGGGTGTTGGCGGTACGGCTGCCATCCTTTTCCAGGCTTTGAAGGAACGCCGGGTCCGCCGCAAGTTCAATCTCGAGAACGAACCGATGGCTTGGTTCGCCGTCAAGAACGGTTTCATCGCGCTCCTGATGCTCATCATCACCTTCCTCCTGGCCAGCTACCGTGGAACCCCGATTGTCCTGGTTGTCCTGGCAGTCCTTGTGATTCTGTACTCGGCCCTGATGAGCAACAGCATCTTCGGCCGCCACACCTATGCCATTGGCGGCAACCTCCACGCCGCCGAGCTGTCCGGTATCAAGACCAAGAAGGTCACCTTCCGGCTCTTCGTCAACATGGGCGTCCTGGCTGCACTGGCGGGCTTGGTCTTCACGGCCCGCCTGAACTCGGCACAGCCCGCCGGCGGCACCGGTTTCGAGTTGGACTCCATCGCTGCGGCCTTCATCGGCGGCGCAGCTGTCCAAGGCGGCATCGGCACCGTGGCGGGAGCCATGATCGGTGGCCTGATCATGGGCGTCCTGAACAACGGTATGTCCATCCTTGGCCTGGGCACCGATTACCAGCAGCTCATCAAGGGCCTGGTGCTTTTGCTGGCTGTCGGCTTCGACATCTTCAACAAGAACCGGACCGGTGCCGGTGGAGGGTCCTCCATGGGCCGCCGTTTCAAGTGGAAGACCACACCCCCGGCAACCGAGGCAGCTCCGGCAGCCAAGGCGGAGCCCGTGGGCGTCGACGCGAAGTAGCGTCCGATGCCACGCGGTGAACAGCCGCCCACACTGCGGCCCCGGGTATTGCCCGGGGCCGCCCCCGATTCACCGAGCCGGCCGCCGGTGATGGGGGATGTGGCCAAGATGGCCGGGGTCTCGCACCAAACAGTTTCCCGTGTCCTGAACGACCACCCGAACGTCAGCCACAACACCAGGCAACGGGTTGAAGCGGCGATAGCCCGCCTCGGCTACCGCCGGAACACCGCCGCACGCAGCCTGGTGACGCGGCGGTCCCGGACCATTGGTGTTCTTGCCTGCGAAACTGGACAGTTCGGACCGGCGAACACGTTGCTCGGAGTTGAGCAGGCGGGCAGGGAAGCAGGGTACTTCGTCAGCATCGCGAACCTTCGCGAAGTGACAAGTGACAGCATCAACGACGCCATGGGCCACTTCCGCAGCCAATCCGTGGACGGCATCGTCATTCTGGTCCCACATCCCGATGTCCTTGCGGCCTTGGACGACGTTTCAGTACCCGTGCCCATCGTGGCCGTTGGGGCCGGTGCGGGAAACCAACTCACCGGGGCGTCCCTCAACCAGCGTCTGGGGGCCCGGCTGGCCGTGGAACACCTGATCGGACTGGGACACCGCAGCATCGCGCATATTTCCGGGCCAACACACTGGATTGACGCCGCCGAACGCATCGAGGGCTGGCGGGAGGCAATGGGCGCGGCCGGACTCGAAGCGGACGTCCTGCTCCAGGGCGCCTGGGATGCCGCATCCGGTTACCAGGCCGGACTGGAACTCATCGACTACGGCTCCGTGACCGCTGTGTTCGTGGCGAATGACCAGATGGCCGTCGGAGTCCTCCGCGCACTCCAGGAAGCGGGCCGCCACGTACCCGGCGATATCAGCGTGGTGGGGTACGACGACCAGCCGGAGGCCGGGTTCTTCATGCCTCCCTTGACCACCATCAAACAGGACTTCGAAGAACTCGGACGCAAGACCATGGAAGAGATGCTGCACCAGCTGGAGGGGCAGGCCGGAACCCGGGACCAGATTGTGGATCCGCGTTTGGTCATCAGGGCAACCACGGCGGCGCCAGCACACTCTACGGCGGCACACTAAACTAGGAGCCATGACTTCCACCAGTACCCCTGCAGTCGACACTGCTGCTGCCCGTGCCCGCCTTCTTGAACTCATCAAAGAACTGGCGGTGGTCCGCGGCAAGGTGATCCTCTCCAGCGGCAAGGAAGCTGACTACTACATCGACCTGCGCCGCATCACCTTGCACCACGAGGCCTCCAAGCTGGTGGGCCAGGTCATGTTGGCAATGATCGACGACGCCGGCGTTTCAGTTGAGTGCGCAGGCGGACTCACCATGGGCGCCGACCCCGTCGGTACCGCGGTGATGCACGCCGCTGCCGATGCCGGCCGTGCCGTGGACGCTTTCGTCGTCCGCAAAGCCCAGAAGTCCTACGGCATGGGTCGCCAGGTGGAAGGTCCCTCAGTGGAGGGCCGCAACGTAGTGGTCCTCGAGGACACGTCCACCACCGGCGGCTCCGCGCTGACCGCCGTCGAAGGTGTCCGCAAGGCCGGCGGCAACGTGGTGGCCGTGGCCGTGATCGTGGACCGCAACACCGGTGCCAAAGAGAAAATCGAAGCCGAAACCGGCGTTCCGTACCTCTTCGCTTTCGGCAAGGACGAACTGGGCCTCGACTAAAAACCGCGGGGATGTAAGGCAGTGCCCGTGACGCCTATGCTTGCTGCGTGGACGTGCAAGTAGGCAAGCTCCCGGCGCCGCCGGAGGTGACTGAAAACCCTCCGGCGCCGGTAACTCCGGAGCCGGAAACGGCAGGGGATCCGGGCTCCTGGGCCCGGGTCCTGCCTTACGCTGCGCGTCTCAAGAAGACGTCCCGCCGTAATTTCCTTACCTTCGCCGGTATTTCCGCTGCGCTCGCCGGGGACATGCTTTTCACCCGGCGTGTTCAGGCCGAGCGCCGCGCCACAAAGATCCTTCGCGTCCCCGATCCGTACTCGGACCTGTACTTTCCCAAGGCCAGCTGGATCCTCTTTCCCGGGTACAAAACCAGCTGGGAAGAGGCCCAGTGGATCCTCAACTCGCTGCGTCCTGCCCTGCACCAGCGCGGCCGCCTGGCCGCCGTCGGGTATTCCAACCTGGGCCTGGACGTCGACGAAATAGTCCGCGCAGTCATCCTGCATGTCCGTGAGCTGGAACTCGAGAAGCTGTATTTCTACGGCCACAGTTTCGGCGGGATGCTCGCCACGCAGGTTGCTGCGCGTCTGCTGGAACTCCATGGGGTGGAAACGCAGGTGATCGTGCTGGACTCGAGTCCGTTCAGCCGCGCAGACGTCTTGGACCAGAGCTGGTTCGACGGCGTGGTGTTCCTCTATGAGAATGGCTTCCGCGTTCCTTCGGTGCTGCGCGGCGGCTATGAGCTGGGGGAGCGTGTGGTTCACAAGGACGAGCGCACCTGGCGGCAAATCCTGGATCAGACCATGGAGCAACTGTCACCCATTGCTCCGTCCAGTGTGCTGATCCAGACAGAGTCGGCCTATATTTACCACTTTGACGGGCTGCGGTTCGCGGGCAAGATCGGCGGCGCCAAGATGGCGTTCATGGGCAACTCCAAGGACGGCACCGTGGACTATGAATCGGCGCGTGCCGGGTGGAGCAAGGTGTTCGGCGCCAACATGGCCCTGCCCACCCTGAGCACGGAGGGCGCACGGCCGGCCCATGCGAGTCCGCAGTGGAACGCCAGCGTGTACCGGCCATTGCTGGAACAGGTCCAGAACGAGCTCCTGCCCCTGCCCCCGGAACCGGAGGAGCCTTCCTACCGGGAGCCTAATGGCAAGGTCATCAGGCCCGCCTGAAGCAGGACGCCTGCAGTTCGGTGCGCTCCAGTTCAGCGCAGCGCTTCAACCTCGACGGCGGTGAGGCCCGCCTCGCGCAGGAAGCCGCCAACGTCCCCGAATTCCTTGGCGAATCCGGCCAGGAAATGCCGCATGGCAGCTTCCGGGCTCTGCAGGATCATGAGGTCAGGGCTGAAGTACTTTGCGGGGGTGGAGGGGACGCTGAGTCGCCACGTTTCGGCCATGACCTCCAGGACGTCCGGCAGGTTGGCCGTGGTGGCCACGTAGTCCGCCACTACCTCGTCCTCGGTCCCGCCTGTGGCAAGAAGCCCGATCGCGGAAACCACTCCGGTCCGGTCCTTTCCCAAGGAACAGTGCACCAGTGTGCGCTTGCCACGGGCTACGGGCCGCAGGGAATCTGCCACCCATTCGGGTCGCAAACGGACCCAGCCGAGGTACAGCTCGCCCAGGTCCTCGGCCGTCTCCACCGCTTGGAGCGACCCCGCAATGGCATTTGGGTCCAGCGGGTTATGGATGAGTTCGACGGCGGGGGCGGCGACGGCGGCAGGCTCGCCGTCGCCGTCGTGAACCAGACCGTCGTGGACCAGCCACGGAACGAGGGAGCGCTCGAGCTCGCTGCGCAGGTCAACGATGGCTTGGATGCCGTGCTCCGCCAGGAACCCGGATGTTGCTGCGGCGTCCAAGCCGAACGGCTGGCTCCCCCTGAGAATCCGTCCCCCGGCCAGGGGTCGCAGATTGAGCACAGCCATCGCTTTTCCTTCCTAGATCTGGCTCTTGAGGTCGGCCACGGAGTCCAGGATCTGGTTGGGCCGGAACGGGAAGGACACGATCTCCTCCCGCTGCGTGATACCGCTGAGCACCAGGACCGTGTGCAGGCCCGCTTCCATGCCTGCCACGATGTCGGTGTCCATGCGGTCGCCGATCATGGCCGTGGTCTCCGAGTGGGCATCGATCTGGTTCATGGCTGAGCGGAACATCATGGGGTTCGGTTTGCCCACGATGTACGGTTCGCGGCCCGTGGCCTTGGTGATCATGGCCGCGATGGCACCGGTGGCCGGCATGGGACCGTCCTTGGAAGGCCCGGTGGCATCCGGGTTGGTGGCGATGAAGCGGGCCCCCGCCAGGATGTGGCGGACGGCCATGGTGATCGCCTCGAAGGAATACGTGCGGGTTTCGCCGAGGACCACGAAATCGGGCTCGGTGTCTGTGAGGATGAATCCGGCTTCGTGCAGGGCCGTGGTGAGGCCCGCCTCGCCGATGGTGTACGCACGGTTGCCCGAATCGGAGGACTGCACCTGGTCCTTGAGGAACTGTGCCGTTGCCAGTGCGGAGGTCCAGATGTTCTCTTCCGGGACTTCAAGGCCGGATGCCCGGAGGCGTGCTGCGAGGTCGCGGGGCGTGAAGATGGAGTTGTTGGTCAGCACCAGGAAGCGCTTGGACGTGTCCACCCAGCGCTGGATGAGTTCAGCGGCGCCGGGGATGGCCTGGTTTTCGTGGACGAGGACGCCGTCCATGTCCGTGAGCCAGCATTCGATCTCGTGGCCATTACGGTAAACCGACGTGGACGGGTGGGGCGTGGTTTCTTCTGCCATATTTGCCTCCGGCTGGGGTTGTTCATGCACTGCTCCCCAGTCTTTCATCATTCGGGCGGCTGGACATCCTGCGATTCCCCTTGTGTGGGTAGTTCTGCCCATGTGGATAAGGCCTTTGACTTGTGTCGCCCGCGGTGAACTGCACTACGCTTGTGGCGGCGCAGGCGTGCCATCACCGTGGGTCGGGGGATCGGCATGGTGGATTTTTTGTGCCGCTGGCGCCCCAGCAGGTCCCTCGTTCCGGATAGACCACCGGTTACGTCCGCCAGGATGTTCCGGTGCCCACTGCATGTGAAAGGGCCTTGCTATGAGCAACAACAACGGCATACCGCAGCCTCCCTACAACCCGGACGGCGTCCCGCAACCGCGCTATGACACTGGCAAAGACCAATACCGCCAGTACCAGCCCGGACAGACGCAGCCCATGTACCAGCCGGAAGCCCAGCAGCAGGGCCAGCCCGGCCCGCCGCAGCCTGGCCAGCCGCAGGACGCTCCGACGCAGGCCTTTCCTGCGCAGCACAACCCCACCCAGGCCTTCCCCGTGCAGCAGGGCCAGCCGCAGCCCGGCCAGCCCGGCTACCCAAACCAGCCCGGCTACCCAAACCAGCCCGGGTTCCCGCCACCATGTGCCGGTTACCCTGGACAGCCCACGGGACCGGGCCAGCCTGGCTACCCAAACCAGCCCTCAGGCCCCGGCCAGAACCCGGGTGACCACAACAAGAAGTCCCTGTTCCTGATCCTCGGCGGGGTCGCCGTCGTCGCGATTATTGCCCTGGTGGTGGCGTTTACGTGGCTGATTCCGTCGATGACCAAGCCGATTGCCGTTGACTCGCCGTCGCCCTCGGTGACTTCTTCGGACGAGGCGTCCGACGCGGCGGCTGAACCTTCCACAGAGGCTCAACCTTCCACCGAGGCCGAGCCGTCGGGTGGGGCCTCGTCGTCCACTGACATCCCCGCCGGCGCAATCCCGCTGCCGTCAGCGTGGGAAAACTTCGCCGGCCCCAGCAACGTTCCGGCCGACGGCGACCCCCTGTTCAGCAAATGGGTCACGGGAGAATCGTCCTTCCAATACCTGGCGGAGTGGACCCACGACGAGTCGTTCGGCATCACCAAGGATCCCACTACGGGTGAAGAGATCCAGAAGAAGGCCCAAGGCACCGCAGAAACCGACGGCGACGGAATCGCGCTCGCCTACGCCTTCTTCGCGGAGTCGGAGGAAGGTAAATTCGGCAAGGATCCGGCGGAGATCAAGAAGGCCCTGGAAGACATCGAGGCCAGGTACAAGGGCATGACGGCCACCGAACTGCCCCAGAACCTGGTTGGCCACAAGTGCGCCTCGGACTTCAAAACCTCCATGCCGGAAATCCGTGAATTCCGTCGCGGTGCGGCCGTGGTTGTCGGATTCACCTGCACCAACGCCCGCGGAGAAGCCATCCAGGCAGTCAACCTGTTCGCTGTAACGCCTTGGGGAACGCCGCAGATGCTCGGCGTCAGCGGACACAAAGAATACTGGGACGCACACCCCGGACTCTTCGAACAGCTGGCCAACTCGTACCGCATCAACAAGTGGAAGATGGGCTAAGGCAGGACCAGCTCCGTCTAAGGCACTCCTACCACGTCGCCGCCCTGCTGGCCGAGCGCGACGAATGATCGTCCTGAATGATCGTCGCCGCGACGGCTGGGCGGACGTAGGGGAAGGACCGCTCGATTGCGCCGCACAGCTCCGCGGGTTGAGGCCGGGGTGGGGCAGACCGAATCCGCTTGATACCTGCGATATCCAGCGACGGCTTCCCTGTCATATGTCGTAACGGGACTGCCGGAGCGGCTTTAATGCAAGAGTGCGTGCTTGGGCGAAAGAAGTCGGTATATATCGCATCCCGGGGCGTCATCAGCGGGCAGCTCCTGGAACGCTGCAAACGCGGTCCGGGATCAACTGCGAGACAAGGAAAGTGAGCGCAAATGCCTCAGAATGAGGAGCCGATTCCACTCTTGCGTGACGGTCAAGAGGAAGTCGTCCGAGCCATCAGGGAAAGCGAAAGCACTTTGCGCTTGGCAAAAGAAGATGCCGAGCGGCACCCGTTGATTCAAATGGCCATCAAACAGGGTGAGACCCTGAACAACGTCTGGCTGATTCAACAAGGACAAGAGCTTGTTGCCCGGGTTCGGGTAAAGAAGAAGGAGACGGGTAGGTTCTTCATCACCGCGACCGTGACATTAGGCGTCGTTGTTGTGGCGGCTACAACCATTCGCCATCGTAAAAACAGTGACTAGACACTACTGGTGAGCCGCCGCCGGCCGTTCGACATCAGCGAACAGGCAACCTCAATGGCAGGGCTAAAGTTGAGGGGTGACTGACCTTCCCCCTGATACAGCCCTGCCCACCCCTGTCGAATCCCCGGAGGGAACCACAGAGGAAGGTGAGGCCGAAGCGAAGGCAGAGGTCGGCGTCGGACCCTGGGAAGGCGAGTGGCCCGTTGGCGAGCACTGGGATCCGGACCTCCTGCGCGACGGCGACCGGCGCAACGTGGTGGACCAGTACCGCTATTGGAAGCACGAAGCGATTGTCGCCGACCTCGACTCTAAGCGCCACGACTTCCACATCGCCATTGAGAACTGGCAGCACGACCTCAACATCGGGACCGTGGTGCGGACTGCCAACGCGTTCCTCGCCAAGGAGGTCCACATCATTGGCCGACGGCGGTGGAACCGTCGCGGAGCCATGGTCACCGACCGCTATCAGCACGTCCGCCACCACCCCACCGTTGAGGATTTCGTCCAGTGGGCCGAGGGGGAGGGGCTGGCTGTCATCGGCATCGACATCTTCCCGGATTCCGTGCCGCTGGAAACCTACGACCTCCCCAGGAACTGCGTCCTGGTATTCGGGCAGGAAGGCCCCGGCCTCACGCCCGAGGTGCACGATGCCGCCGTCGCAACCCTGTCCATTGAGCAGTTCGGCTCCACGCGATCCATGAACGCGGCGTCCGCTGCGGCCATCGCCATGCACGCCTGGGTCCGCCGCCACGTCTTCCAGCAGCCGGTCTCTTAGCTCCCCGGTTGGCACTAAGTGCCAACCCAGCGGAAGTGTTAAGGGCCTCCAGTGACCCGAAACACGGCGGCCCGGCGGATATCGCTAGGATGGGTGCTAGCCGTAAGCGGTCTACTCCAGGGTTACCAACCCACAGACGAATTCAGCATAGGAGTCACCATGCCCATTGCAACCCCAGAGATTTACTCCGAGATGATCGACCGCGCAAAGGCTGGCGGATTCGCTTTCCCCGCGGTCAACGTGACGTCGTCGCAGACTCTGAACGCTGCGATCCGCGGTTTCGCCGAGGCAGAATCCGACGGCATCATCCAGGTTTCCACCGGTGGCGCAGCCTACTGGTCGGGCGCTTCGGTCAAGGACATGGTGGCCGGTTCCCTCGGCTTCGCCGCGTTCGCCCGCGAAGTTGCCAAGAACTACAACGTCAACATTGCCCTGCACACGGACCACTGCCCGCAGGACAAGCTGGCAGACTTCGTTCTGCCGCTTCTCTCCGCTTCCGAGGAAGCCGTCAAGGCCGGCAAGGACCCGATCTTCAACTCGCACATGTGGGACGGCTCGCACGAGACCCTCTCCGAGAACCTGCGCATCGGCCGTGAACTGCTGGAGCGCGCCGCTGCTGCCAAGATCATCCTCGAAGTTGAAATCGGCACCGTCGGTGGCGAAGAAGACGGCGTTGAGAACGAAATCAACGAGAAGCTCTACACCACCACCGAAGACGCCCTCGCGACCATCGAGGCCTTGGGTGCCGGCGAAAACGGCCGCTACCTGACCGCTCTGACCTTCGGCAACGTGCACGGCGTGTACAAGCCGGGCAACGTGAAGCTCCGCCCCGAACTGCTCAAGCAGATCCAGGCCGAGGTTGGCGCCAAGATCGGCAAGGAAAACCCGTTCGACCTCGTCTTCCACGGCGGCTCCGGCTCCACGGAACAGGAAATCGCTGACGCCGTTTCCTACGGTGTCATCAAGATGAACATCGACACCGACACCCAGTACGCGTTCACCCGCCCGGTTGCCGGCCACATGTTCTCCAACTACGACGGCGTCCTGAAGGTCGACGGCGAAATGGGCAACAAGAAGACCTACGACCCCCGCGTCTGGGGCGCTTCCGCCGAAGCCGGCATGGCCGCGCGCATCGTCGAAGCCGCACAGCAGCTCGGATCGGTTGGCAAGACCTTCTAATGTCTGACGAATTCCGGAAGAACCTGATGGGGCCGGAGCCCACGCTCCTGCCCGCCGAGAACGAGATCTACCAGCACCTGGCCCTCGGCAAGGAAGCACTGGACCTCGTAGCGCAGAACCCCACCTCGTCACTCCTGTGGGCCATCCTCGCCGAGGAAGCCTGGGCTGAAGGCCGGACCATCGAGTCCTACGCCTACGCCCGTGTTGGCTACCACCGCGGTTTGGACTCCCTCCGCCGCAACGGTTGGCGCGGCGTCGGACCCATCCCATGGGAGCACGAGCCCAACCAGGGCTTCCTGCGCGCGCTCTACGCACTGGGCCGTGCAGCCTCCGCCATTGGCGAGGCTGAGGAGCCGGAGCGGATCGAGAAGTTCCTGAACGACTCGGACCCGAAGGCCAAGGCAGCGCTCGAAGCCCGCTAAGGCATCAAAGCAAACGACGACGGCGGCCCCCACCAAAAGGTGAGGGTCGCCGTCGTCGTGTGGGTGTTGTGGGGCCCGGTCTGCGTGCATTCCCGGGGGTTTGGGGTGCAAAGCTGGCCCCACAACGAAAGTGTGGGTGTTGTGGGGCCCGGTCTGCGTGCATTCCCGGGGGATTGGGGTGCAAAGCGGGCCCCACAACGAAGGGGTAACTAGGCCTTGCGGGGGATACCCGTGCGGGCCATGGCCTCGGCGTAGGCGCCGTGGATGGCGTCCAGGTATTCCTGCTGGCGTGCCGGGGTGCCGGCGAAGGAGCGGCCACCGAGCGAGCGGACCTTGAACGTCTTGAAGCCACGGCGCGCGATGCTGGCCGGTGCGGCCTTCATGAGCTGGTCGGCCAGGCGGTGGGCTTCGTTTCCGTGAGCCACCAGGGCAGAGGTGCGCGGCAGGAGCTGGAGGAGGCGAAGCAAAGGCTTGAGGCCCTCGGTGATGTTGGCAGGGGTGAGCTTGCCCGGTTCCTCGTTGGGCTCGATCCACGGGTACGCATTCCACGGCATCATGAGCTCGGGACGGAGGCCCAGCTGCCACTGCATGCCGAGCATGCGGGTGGCCGCTTCCTCCTCGCCGGGGGTGATGAAGCCCTCACCGGTGGTGGTGCGCTGATTGGAGAAAAGGCTGACGATGCGGCAGTCATCCATGCTGTGGGCGGGGTCGATGTAGAGGACCTCGCTGCCTGGCTTCTGCTCCTTGATGGAGTCGCACAGCTCGTTGACCTCAGCGATGTGCGGTTCGTAGCGGCGGTTCCAGAGGATTTCTTCGGGTGATTCAGTCGCCAGTTCTTGCATCAGGGGTTAGGTCTCCTAGGTGTTACAGCGCACCGTTCCAAGGGGCCGCGGGCATGCCGCAGCCGAACCTCAAAGGGTGCTGTTGGGGGCTAACTAACCTTACCGGACTTAGTGCGCCAGTGGGGGCCCGTTCGGCGCGCCATCGAATGCGACCCGGCGTGTTGCCCGGGAAAGTGTCCGGCATCTCGGTGACCGCGAACGTTCGGGACCCGCGCAACTCTCGACGCCGGTGCGTCGTTTCGGGCAAGATGCCCGGTATGGAGAAACAAGAGTCGCCCGCTGCCGCCGTTTCCGCTTTCCAGGAGCTGGGTTCAGAGCTCGCATCTGCCGGAGTGGTGATGGGGAAGATGTTCGGAGCCAGCTCGCTCATGCTGGACAAGAAGGCGCTGGCCTGTTTGAACGGCGACAAGGTGGTGTTCAAGCTGGGCAAGGACACCGCTGAACACGCGCGTGCTTTGGCCATTCCCGGGGCTGTGCTTTTTGATCCATCCGGTATGAATCGTCCCTTCAAGGACTGGGTCGAAGTTCCTTACGGCTCGCACACCGAGTGGCCCGCCTTTGCCGAAGCGGCGCTGCGTTTCGTGGCCGGCGGGTAAGCTGCCCAAGGCGCTCCGCACCGGCGTCGAACGCGTCCGTTAACCCTAAAGTGCACCTGGGCCCGGTGGGGCTTTTCCTTCCCCAGATAATGACGGTGAAACTACTGTTTCGGGGAAACCGTGAGGCCTCCCCACCAGCTCAGCATCATCAACCGTGGGGGTTACACAATGGTCGCAAAGACTTCATCCAACAAGGCAACAAAAGTTCGTGCACTCCTTGCCGGCGGGCTTGTCCTGGGCGTGGGAGCGGCGTTCACCTTGGCTGCCTGGACTGATAATGAATGGGTCTTCGGTAATTCCGGTGGGGATAACGGCCCGGGCACGCTGACCTACCACATGGAGCAAAACACTTTCAGCAACACCAACGGTACGGGCGCCGATGCGTGGAGCGACAAGCCGAACATTCCTACCGTGCCGGACTCGTCCGCAGGCGGGGATAACGACGGCGCGCTGACGTTCGGCGCCATTTCGGCCGCCCTCAAGCCCGGCGATACCGCCTATGCACCCATGCAGCTCCGGGCCGCAGCAGGTTCCGAAGCCCTCACGGCAACTTTGGCGGAGGCAGTCAAACTCGGTGGAACCGCACCCGCAGCTGACACCGCCACCAATTCCCTGGCCCTGTACAACGCCCTGACCTACCGCGCGGTCCAGGGTGTTACGCCGGCCAACTGCGCGGCAGGCACGCTGACCGGCGGCACTGACATCGTAGGTTCCGCAGCAGCCGGTGTCCCGCTGACAACCGTTTCGGCAACCCCCATCTCCCTGCCGAAGGGTGTCGACGCCACAACGGCCGGCTCCGCGGTGAACGTTTGCTTCGCCATCACCCTCCCGTCCGCCGTGACCGACGTGACCCTGCAGGGAAAGCAGACGATTCCGCTGTGGAGGTTCACCAGCATCGTCAGCTCGTAACACAGCTCTGTGACAGAGCCCTTGATCCGGACCAGAAGCTCGTCCCCATTGCCCCCTTTGGCCCCTGCCCTAGGAGGGGCGGGCTTCTGGGCCGTCTTGTCCCGCGTCCTCAAGGTCTCCCGTGAGATTGCCCTGACGTTGGTGGCCTTGCTCGGCCTGGTGTGCATCGTGGCGTTGGTCCTGGGCTTCGTCTACAAGGCGTCGTTCGTGGTCTTCCGGACCGGATCCATGGAGCCCATCTACCCGGTGGGGGCGCTGTCCCTTACCGTGCAGGTCCCGGCCGCGGAACTGGTCCCGGGTGACGTTGTCTCGGTCAAACGCTCGGAATCCGGAGTCCTGGTCACCCACCGCGTGGTGTCGGTGGAGCCTGATGGATCCGGTGCTTCCTTACGGCTCAAGGGCGACGCGAACAGTTCAGAGGATCCGCTGCCGTACCAGGTGGACACCGCACAGAAGGTGTTGGCAACGGTCCCCGCGGTGGGTTCCTGGGTGATGGCCATGCGGGGGCCCGGTTTCATCGGCGCTGCCACCATGGCAGTCGCCGCGCTCGTGGTGTGGGCGTATTGGCCCAAGCGGGTTGCCCGACACAAAGGTGTGGTGTCAACAGGGAGGTGAAAGAGCAGTGAAGCAGTGGATCCGGGCGGTGAGGCCTGCAGCGGCGGCGTGCGCCGTCGTCGTCGGTGTGCTGTTCTGTGCCGTCCCCGCCCAAGCTGCCGACCCCCTCATCCCGGTACCGGAGAACGGGATCCCGGGAGCCCTGTGGCTTTCCTCTTCCGTCTATCCGCTGGAGTTCCCGCAACTGGCGCCCGGCGATTCGTTCGTGTGGCAGATTGGGTTGTCGCTGGAAAAGCCCCAAGCCACCTCCTCCTTGCAGCTCGTGGCCACAGGCAGCCTGGCTGCCGCTGATGGATATGGCATCGCCGTGGATGAATGCCCGTCCCCATGGCAGGGCGACAGTGGCTTGAACCAGCAACTGACCTGCCCCGAGGGCTCAACGCCCAGAATCCAACCCACCCGCCTCAACGATTGGGACCAAGGCCTCCGTGTGCCGCTCAGCAACCTGCGGGCCGGAACCGCGCCGTACCTCCGTTTCACCCTGGCCGGACCCGCCGACCCCGCTCCGACCCAAGGCGCCGCGCTCACCTTGGGTATCGGGGTGACCGCCATGGGAGACGACGACGGCGGCAGCGCACCTTCGCTGCCACCCGGCACCACCGGCGGAACCAAGGAACCCCTTGGCAGCACGGGTGCCTCGTCCCTCCCGGCACTGTTCGCCGGCGGCGGTCTGCTGCTCCTGGGAACGGCGGTGCTGGCGTTTCTGAAACAGCCGCGTGAAGCCAAGGGGCACAGCGCATGACGCTCCGCAGCTCCCTGAGCCAACCCCTGCGTCGGGCATTCCTCAACCGACCACGCCGCTCCATTCTCGTGGCAGCAGCGGCCGCCATCAGCCTGGCCGCAACCACCAGCATCACCACGGCCGCATGGACGGACAGCGAATGGGTGAAGAGCGCTGTCGGTGTAAGTTCGCCCGGCGACTGCAGTACCAACTCCATGTTCACCAACCAGGCCTGGGCCAGGGAACTGCACGGCACCGTGCTGAACACCAACCTGGACACCGTGGCAGGCGTCCAAGGACTGACCGTGCTGAACAACGGCACGTCCGCTTCACCCACTCCTGTCTCCGCAGTTCTCGTGCCCGGCACCACGGACGCTTACGTCACCAAGATCCCAGTGACCGCGTTGGGCAGCAGTCCGGTCTCGGTGGGGTTGGGGCTGGGTGTTCCCGTAGGCGGCTTGGGGACGTATACGCAGTGGGCGCGCTCGCAAAAGAGCGGACAGGCGCACGGAGCTGCCGGGCTTGTGTCCGATCAGACCGGCGCCGTGGACGTCGCCGGCACAGCCAACGGAGCGGCAACCGCACCGAAGTCAGCCAGTATTTCGTTGGGCAACATCGTTCCGGCTTCGCTGGCCGGCGTCACCCTGGACGTGGGGGCAGTCGCGTCTTCTTCTGCGCTGGATTCCTGTGTCATGACCAACGGGTGGCCGATGCTGGACACCACGCCCACCGTGCAGCGCCAGTACGGGATAGCCGGGCTGGACCTGACAGCGGCGATTCCCGCCGTCGGGACGTTGTCCACGCAGGGCGCGTCATTGGTTGGCGCTGTTCCGACGCAACTGAACGCATTGCTGGGGACGGGCGGGTTGACTACAGGGATCTCTGACGGAATCTCGGCACTCATCAATCCGTTGCTGGGGTCGCTGTCCCTGGGGTCCATCAGTACTACGGCAACGTTGTCTGCCCCGGATCTGAGCGGGGTGACCGCGATGATGACCGAGTCGATGACCGACGGGATAGTCACCATCAACCTGGGGACCGGCACAGTGAAGGTTAACATCGCCTCGCTGGCCGGAAGCACGACTACCGGCTTGAACGGCATGGAACCCAATCACGCCGTGGTCCTGGATGCGGCCATGACAACAGCGGTGACCTCCAGGGTCACGGCATTACTGGATTCGTGGAAGAACCGGGTGCTCGCCGCGCTCACCACGGCCCTTCGCTCCATCACGCTGAACGCCACCACCAACATCACCTTGAAGCTGGCGGGTATCAACGCGGCCACCATCGGCGTCAAGATGGGGCCGTCCACTTTGGGGCAGTTCCTCGACGGGACCGCGGCAGCCCCCGTGGTAACCCCCAATGTCCTCGGGATTGACCTTGGAGGTGTGGTGGCGGCCCTGCTGGGCCCCATAACATCGGCTCTCCTCACCGGAAGCAACAACGTGGTGAAGAACGTCCTCAACGCCACCATCTTCAATGCCGGGCTGATCCCAACCCTGGGCACGAATCTGCAGTTGTTGATCACGCCGGTGATCAACGCCGTCGGGCCTGTCCTGACAGCTGTCCGTACGTTGGTGGCCATCAACGTCAACGTTCAGCCGGACCAAAGCTGGACCGGCAGCAAACCGGCGGACGTCACAGCTGCGGCGGGTGAATACAAAGTCTCCGCAATTCGCGTGGGGCTGGTGGACAGTGCCGGTCTGCTGAGCTTGTCGATGGGCAGTTCGTTGGCAGGTCCTGCTGCCTTGGTTCTTCCCTGACTTTGTCCACAACTGCACGCGAACGTTGGCCTAACACCAGAGAAACCGTTGCCATCGGCTAAACTTGGCTGGTAAGAGCCCCGAAACTCTTGCGTACGCCTTCCTTCCGGGGAGGCTGCACCTGTAAGCATCGGGGCGTTCTCATGTACGGCGTCCCGTCCTGGTCATCCGGCTGGAAACGGGCCCGAAAGAATGGGGGAGGATCCCATGCCCGCTATCGTGATCGTCGGAGCCCAGTGGGGCGACGAAGGCAAAGGCAAAGCAACCGATCTGCTCGGTGGCCGCGTTGACTACGTGGTCAAGCCCAATGGCGGTAACAACGCCGGGCACACCGTGGTTGTTGGCGGTGAGAAGTATGAGCTGAAGCTCCTTCCCGCGGGCATCCTGAGCCCCAACGCAATTCCCATTATTGGCAACGGCTGCGTGGTGAACCTTGAGGCCCTGTTCCAGGAAATCGACGGCCTCGAAGCCCGCGGCGCGGACACGTCCCGCCTGCGCGTTTCCGCCAACGCCCACCTAGTTGCCCCGTACCACCAGGTGCTGGACAAGGTGACCGAACGCTTCCTCGGCAGCCGCGCAATCGGCACCACAGGCCGTGGCATCGGCCCGGCTTACATGGACAAGGTGGCCCGCCTCGGCATCCGTGTCCAGGACGTCTTTGACGAGTCCATCCTCCGCCAGAAGGTGGAAGGTTCGCTGCGCCAGAAGAACGAACTCCTGGTCAAGGTCTACAACCGCCGCGACATCGTGGTGGATGAGATCGTGGACTACTTCCTGTCCTTCGCCGAGCGGCTGCGCCCGCTGGTCATCGACAGCACGCTGGAGCTCAACAACGCTTTGGACGAAGGCAAGGTGGTCCTCATGGAAGGTGGCCAGGCAACGTTCCTGGACGTTGACCATGGCACCTACCCGTTCGTCACCTCCTCCAACCCCACGGCTGGCGGCGCCTCCGTGGGCTCGGGCATTGGCCCCACCCGCATTTCCCGGTCCATCGGCATCATCAAGGCGTACACCACGCGTGTTGGCGCCGGTCCGTTCCCCACGGAGCTGTTCGATGAGATGGGCGTTTACCTGCAGAAGACCGGTGGCGAGTTCGGTGTCAACACCGGCCGTCCCCGCCGCTGCGGTTGGTACGACGCCGTCCTGGCCCGCCACGCTTCCCGCGTCAACGGTTTCACGGACTACTTCGTCACCAAGCTGGACGTCCTCACGGGCATCGAGCAGATCCCCGTCTGCGTTGCCTACGACGTCGACGGTGTCCGCCACGATGAGATGCCCATGACGCAGACCGAGTTCCACCACGCAGTGCCGATCTTCGAGTACTTCGACGGCTGGACCGAGGACATCACCGGTGCACGCACCCTGGAAGACCTTCCGGAGAACGCCCGCAACTACGTGCTGGCCCTCGAGAAGCTCTCCGGCACGCGTTTCTCGGCCATCGGCGTCGGCCCGGACCGCGACCAGACAATCGTGGTCCACGACTTGATCAACGACTGATCACCACCTGATTTACGACGACGGCGGGTCGCCTCGGTTCCTGACGGAAGCCGGGGTGCCCGCCGTCGTCGTTAACGCGTGGGACGCTGAGGCGACCGGCGGGTCGCCTCGGTTCCTGACGGTCGCCTCAGCTGCCGCTGCCAAGGTGGATGGTTACCACGGTGCCGCCGCCCTGTGCGGAGCCGATCTCCAGCCGACCACCGGCCACGGCCACAATGCGTGCGCAGGTTGCCAGGCCAAGGCCGGTTCCGGGAGGATCGTCTTCCCTGTGCAGACGGACCAGGGGATCGAGTACCCGGTCACGGTCGGCTTCGCTGATTCCCTTGCCGTTGTCCGCCACCCGGAAGGCTGCGCCCTCGTCCGTCCGTTCGCCCGTGATCCGGATGACGGGCGGAACTCCGGGCCGGCTGTACATGACCGAGTTATGGATCAGGTTCTGGAGCAATACCCTCATCTGGCCGGGGTCCGCGCTGAAGACAAGATCATCGCAAGCCACTGAAGCGCCGTTCGCCTTGAGGCTCGCGGCCAAATCCTGGACCACATCCTGCACCACCGCCTTGAGCGAGACCGAGGCCGGCCGGACATCGCCGCCGATGGTCGCATAGGCAAGGACGTCTTCCACCATGCTCAACATCCTTTGCCCGGAATTCGCCACCACGTCCAAGTACTGGGCGATGGTCGCGTCCGGGGCGTCCTGGGCCTCCATCTGGCTGAGTTCGACGAATCCGAGGATGGACGTGAGGGGATTGCGCAGGTCATGGCTGATGCGGCCGGCGAATTCGGCGAGCAGGGCATTGCTGCGCTGCGCCTCGGCCAGGGCGCCGGCCAGTTCCCGTGCACGGTGTTCCAGGGCGAAGGCTTCGACAACCTCCGCTGCCAGGATTTCGAGGCCTTCGCGTTGCCGGTCGCTGAGCCGGCCGGTTTCCCGTGCCCCGGCGCAGAGCGTCCCCAGAACAAACCCGTCGTCGCTGACCAGCGGCACTGAGGCGTAGAACCTGATCGCACCGCGGCGGCCGTCCACAAACGGGTTGTCCTTGTACCGCGAATCAAGCGATGCATCTTCCACCACGGTGGAGGTCCCGCTCTGGAAGCCGACGGCACACATCGAATCCTCGCGGCTGCACAGATAGGGCTCCAGCCCTGCGGTGGCCACCTGGTACTGCAGGTCTTGGGTGATGATGTTGATGGCAGTCACTGGTTGTCCGCACACCGTGCGGGCCAGCTCCACCAGGTTCTGCAGCCGCTCCGAGGGCACGGGAACAGCCAGCTCCAACCCCGGCCCCGGGACGGGCAGCCCCTTGCGGGAAAGTATCGAATCCCGGGCTGATTCGCCTGTTCTCATCCAGCCATCCTGTCAGATGAGCACCACAGGCCGTTGTCACAAAACAGCTGTCCTGGTGGGTGTGCTGCTATGCAACCGCTACTGCCGGGGCGTTTCGGAAGTGGCCCAGGGCGATGAGCGTCGCTCCGGCCAACGTCCACAGGCCCAGAACCAGCCAGGGAAATGCGGCGGAGGCGTCCTGGAAATAGGAGAGGTCGCGCAGCAGTGTTCCGGAGGCGCCGGGGACAAGCCACTGGCCTACGTCGCCCCAGGGTGCGGGGAGGAACTCCTTGGGCTGGGTCAACGACGAGAGCGGGTTGCCGATGAAAAGGGTGATGATTGCGCCTACGGCGATGCCGGCCCGCCCGATGAGCGCGTTCAGGCCCACGATGATCGCAGCTGTCGCGACGACTCCCAGGCCGATGGCACCGGCGTTCGCCCAAAAACTCCCTTGGAGTGTGTGGAACCAGCCCTGCAGAATGCCAGCGAGCCCCAGACCAGCGACCACTCCATAAGCCAGAATGGCCCCGAATCGGCGCCACGTTCCGGAGACGAACAGCGAGATCAGTACGCCGCCGATCATGCCTCCCATCGCGAGCGGCAGACCAGCGACGGCCAGTCCTGTGCCGCGCGCGTCATCGGACGAAAGAGGTACGACGTCGGTGATGGTCACCTCGGGAACCGCGGCCGCCGGCGCGGCCTGTGGGGCCTGGACCGCTTGGCCGGTCCCGGGTGCCTGACCGCTGGCGGCTGCCTGCGCCGCCTGGGCTGCCTGGGCTGCCTGGGTGAGGGCACTTTGGAGTTTGCCGATAGCTTGAACCTGTATTTGGGACTGCAGCTGGGCGCCCATTTGGGTTAGCGCCTGCGATGCGACCGGACTGCCCGCGCTGGCGACGAGGATCTCCGGCGATGTCCCCAAGACGATCGCCCCATAAACCTGGCGCTGCTTGATGAGCTCTACGGCTTCATCGCGGCTGGACGCTGTGCGGATATCCAAGCTGCCGGCAGGGCCTTTGGCAGCGATTTGGGAGACCTGGTCGGGGTTGCCCACGGCAGCAATGGGGAGGTTCTGGACTTTGGCGGTGACGCTCGGCCATGCGAACGCCAGCAGCACCGCACAGACGGCGACGGCGGCGAGCAGTGCTGTACGCAGCGCGTGTGGCCAAGGGGTATGGGGGCTCGGCATCAATGCCGGCTGACGCCTCGGCTGCGTGAGCTCAGTTGTCGTGGACATGGGCGTCCTCTCATGTTGCTTTACAAAAAAGAATGTTCGTTCTTCATTGTGAATGCATTGGATGGCCCCGTCAAGAATGATCATTCGTTTTCTTTTCGGGGTACGGTGGGTGCATGCCGAAAGTTACCGAGGAACACCGCGGAGCCATGCGGGAACGCATTCAACGGGCCGCGCTGGCGTGCGTTGCGGAGAAGGGCTTTTCCAGCGTTTCCATGGGGGACATCATCGCCGAGGCGGGGCTTTCAGCGGGCGCGGTCTACGTGTACTACCGCAGTAAAGAAGAACTCATGGTTGATACCGGCCGGTTGGTCTTCCACGAGCGCATGGCCTCGCTCGAACGACTCAGTAGCCAGGACGACGTGCCGCCCCCGGTCGAGGCCGTGTTGGCACTTATGTCCGGACTGGCACAGCTGGACTTCTTCCCGGGAGTCGCGGTGCAGGTCTGGGGAGAGGCTGTCCGGAATGACAAATTGGGTGTCGTGGCGCGGGAGATCCTTGGTGAAATCCGGGGGCACATCGAGAACTACTTGAAGGGTTGGCTGCGCGGATCCGGGCCTGACGAAGAAGCAGCTGAACGGGCCCGCCGGCTCGCCCCCGCCATCCTGGGGCTGATCCAGGGTTTTGCCATTCAGGCAGCGCTGGGAGGAGAAGAGGCGGAAGCTGCCTACTTGGAGTCCGCCCGGACGCTGCTGTCGGATCTCTAGAGGAGTCAGCGGCCGGACTCGGTGTCCTCAAAAAGGTGCTCAGCACGTGGCTGAGTACGTCGTCGGGAACGGCGTGGCCATGAGTTTTATGTCGATCTGCGATCGTACGATCGTGGTTCACGACCTGGCCAACGACTATGGCGGGGGCTGTCATTGTTGCCAACCACGACTTCGTGTTGATCCCCAACTACTCGCGTCCCTAGGCGCCCGGGCCCGGGACTAATTCCGGGAGGCGTTCGGTTACCTCCTTTGGGGCTGAACCCAGAACACGAACGCAACCAGACGATGACGGGGATGAGATACATGACTACAGAGATTGCTGACGGAGTTGGATTCCGTTCCCGGCGCGGACCCATCCTCATTGCCCTCATGCTTTCCACTGGCTTGGTGGCCATCGATTCAACGATCGTCGCCACGGCCGTGCCCTCCATTGTGGAAGACATCGGCGGCTTCAGTTCCTTCCCCTGGCTTTTCTCGGCGTACTTGCTGGCGCAGGCCGTTTCGGTGCCTATTTACGCCAAGCTTTCCGATGTCGTGGGCAGGAAGCCCATCATCCTGAGCGGCATCGGCCTTTTCCTGCTGGGGTCCATCCTGTGTGGGCTGGCATGGAGCATGCCGGCGCTGATTGCCTTCCGGGTGCTTCAAGGCCTCGGGGCAGGTGCCGTGCAGCCGGTGTCAATCACCATCGCAGGGGACATCTACACCCTCGCCGAGCGTGCCAAAGTGCAAGGCTATCTGGCCAGCGTGTGGGCCATCTCTTCCGTGGTGGGCCCTACGTTGGGCGGTGTCTTTGCTTCTCTGGGGATCTGGCGCTGGATCTTCCTGATCAACATCCCGTTGTGCTTCCTGGCGGGCTGGATGTTGGTGCGTACCTTCCATGAGAACGTCGAGCGGGCCAAGCACCGTATTGACTACCTGGGGGCCACCCTGCTGACCGTTTCCTTGAGCCTGCTGATCCTCGGTGCGCTTGAGGGTGGCCAGGCGTGGGCCTGGAACTCACCTGTCAGCATCACGGTCTTCGCGGTGGGTACTTTGCTGTTGGGTGCTTTTGTCCTGGCTGAGCGGAGGGCCGCTGAGCCGATCCTCCCGTCGTGGGTGCTGTCGCGGCGGCTGCTCGCCACCACGGCATTCATCTCCTTCGGCGTTGGCGCGGTCATGCTGGGACTTACTTCGTACGTCCCAACGTTCCTCGAAGGGTCCTTGAAGACTTCTCCCATCCTGGCCGGTCTCGCCCTGGCTGCCTTGACCGTGGGCTGGCCGATCAGTGCATCGCAGGCCGGCCGGTTCTATCTCCGGATCGGGTTCAAACGGACGGCCTTGATTGGGATCTCCATATCGGTGGCGGGCGCGGCGGTCCTCGCGTCCACGGCGACCTCGCCCAACGTCGTGTTTGTGGCACTGGCCTGCTTCATTGTTGGCCTGGGGCTTGGGCTGGTGGCGACCCCCAGCCTCATTGCCGCCCAGTCAAGCGTGGAATGGAACGAACGCGGAGTAGTCACCGGAACCAACCTCTTTGCCCGTTCCATCGGCAGCGCGTTGGGAGTGGCCGTCTTTGGCGCGATCGCCAACGCTATCTATGCCAACGGTCCATCCGGCGGAGCTGATCCGCAAACCACGGTGAGCGCATCCGCAGCGGTGTTCGTGGCCGTGCTGGTCAGCGCCGTACTCACTGTGGTGGCCGTGATCGCCATGCCCGCTGCGCAGCGGGCGGACAGCAACACCCCGACAGACGCAAAGGCCACCTCGGCACCTGTGGAGGACTAGTCTCAAACGCATGAATGAACTGATCACCGGCACTCTGGAAAAGCTCTTTGAAGGCACAGTATGGGCCGAGGGGCCGGTCTGGATACCGGGATCGCAGACGGTTCGCTGGAGCGACATCCCCAACAACCGCATCCTTGAGTTCAACCCAGCAACCGGCGGCACGCGCGAGTACGCCACCGCCGTCGAGTACACCAACGGCCGGACCCTCCACCCCGACGGGAGCGTGGTGCAGTGCAGTCACGGCCGAAGGCGCGTGGAGCGGGATCACGACGGCGACGTCACGGCTATCGTCGACTCGTTCGGTGGGCATCGGCTCAACTCGCCCAACGATGTGGTGGTCGCCAAGGATGGAACGGTGTGGTTCACCGATCCTCCCTATGGAATCCTGCCGGGCACCGTTGAAGGTCATGAAGGCGAGCAGGAATACGGTGGCTGCTACGTGTTCCGGTTCGACCCGGCAACGGATGAACTGACGCCGGTCATCACGGATCTGGTCCACCCGAACGGGCTGGCATTCTCGCCGGACGAATCGCTGCTGTACGTTTCCGACACTGCCGGACCTTCCCGTGGAGTCCCGTTCCGGATGGCCGTCTATCCAGTAAAGGATGGCTAATGCGGGTCCGGAACGACGTTCGTGGAACTGGAGGAGGACAGGGCTTCGGACGGTTTCCGCGTTGACGTTGAAGGCCGGTTGTGGACTTCGGCAGGCGCATCGGTGCGGGTCTACGCGCCCGACGGCGGGCTGCTTGCCGCCGTCGAACTTCCGGAGAAGGTTTCCAACCTGTGTTTCGGTGGTCCCGACGGGCATGACCTGTACATCACGGCCACCACATCCTTGTACCGTCTCGGTACGGGGACGCGTGACGCTGTGTGGGAGCGCTGACCAGGGCGGCCCCCAATTTATAAGGTTGCTGTGGTTCTGGGTGGGCGGGTTCGATACGCTGGGTCAAAGCGACACCACTGCTAGCAGGGGAGTGAACGTGTCAGGACCCAATCCCGACCCGTACGAGGACAAGATCACAGGCTTGGAACCCGGTGGGGGAGTGCCCCCGGGCGAAACCCCGCCCGGCGAGTCTTCCACGGCGGGCCCCCAGGGCCACGATGAGGGCGGGCCGAGGAGGGGCAGCCAAGTTCTGTGGATGTCGATCATCGGCGTCTTCGTGCTGTTGTCAATGCTCTACTTCATCGGTTATATCGTGGGATTCTTCGACTAAGGCAGCAGGTGAAGGAATAGCTTCGCGTAAGTGGCAGTTGACGCTCACATGAAGGCAATTACCTATAGCAAGTACGGAACCCCGGACGTCCTGGAATTCACCGAGCAGCCAATGCCCAAAGTAGGGCCGGGCATGGTGCTGGTCAAGGTCAAGGCGGCGTCAGTGAATCCGGTGGACTGGAAGATCATGGCCGGGTATTTGGACCCCCTCATGGATCTTCAGTTTCCGGCCATTCCGGGATGGGATGTCGCTGGGGTAGTGGAGTCCACGGGTATTGACGCTCCGCACTTCCAGCCAGGCGATGAGGTCATCGCCTACGGCCGCAAGGACTACGTCCACGGCGGCAGCTTTGCTGAGTACATTGCGTTGCCCGAGCGGCTCCTGGCCCGCAAGCCGGAGTCCCTGAACTGGAACGAATCCGCTGGCCTGCCCCTTGCCGGTTTGACGGCGTTGCAGGTACTGCGGCGGCTGGAGCTGGCTGCGGGCGAGACAGTATTGATCCACGGCGGTTCGGGCGGCGTTGGTTCGCTCGGAATCCAGATTGCGAAGGCCCTTGGCGCGAACGTGATCGCCACTGCTTCGGAGAAGAACCATGACTTCCTCCGCTCGCTCGGGGCTGAACCCGTGACGTATGGCGAAGGGCTTGCGGAGAGGGTCCGGGCACTTCGCCCCGAAGGCGTGGAAGTGGTCGCGGACTTTGTGGGCGGCAACCTTTCGACCACCCTGGCGGTCCTGAAGGAAAACGGCCGGCACGCATCCATCGCCGACAGCGATGTTGAGGAGCACGGCGGCACCTGGATGTGGGTGAACCCCGTGGGCGCTGAGCTGCAGGAACTGGCCGAGATGGTGGACGGGAACAAACTCCAGGTGGAGGTAGCGGAGACTTTCCCCTTGGCTGAAGCAGCGGAGGCGTTCCGCCTCAACATGGAAGGCCACACGCGCGGCAAGATCGTAGTCACGGTGGGCGCCGAGATCCAGGAAGCATAAATTTGCCATCATTTGCCATTTTTGTGACACTGGACTCCTCTGTTCCCCAGTGTTAGGCCGATGTTTTGACGGACATTCAAGGTTTCGCGACGCAAACCAAGCGCTGACACGCACCTGATGTCCTTTTCGGGCCGGTGGTTGCAGCGCACTCGCTGAAATCACTGGAGTTCTGAAAACATCATGCCTGTTACAAAAAACCCGTCCATTACCCTGACCGACGTCCGCCTTGACTGGCCGGATGGAACCCCTGCCCTCGCCGGAATTTCCGGAACGTTCGGAGTGGGCCGCACAGGCCTGGTGGGAGCCAACGGGGCCGGAAAATCCACGCTGTTACGCCTCATTGCCGGGGTCATGGCTCCGACGAGTGGCCGGATCACCACCAACGGCGACGTCGGGTACCTTCCGCAGACACTGACCCTCGGCACAGGCTCGACCGTGGCGGACTTGCTCGGTATCGGCCCTAAGCTGAGGGCTCTGCATGCCATTGAAGCCGGCGACGCCACGGTGGAGAATTTTGAGATCGTAGGCGATGACTGGGACATCGAAACCCGCGCGGACGAGTCCCTGCGTCACATCGGCTTTTCGGCGGTGGACCTGGACCGGAACGTTGGCGAAATCTCGGGTGGCGAAGCCATGCTGGTCGCCATCACGGGACTTCGGCTCCAACGCTCTGCAATCACGCTGCTGGACGAGCCAACGAACAATCTGGACAGGGAAGCGCACGCCAGACTCTCCGGTCTCATCACTTCCTGGCCGGGAACGCTGGTGGTGGTCAGCCACGACCTCAGCTTGCTGGAGTTGATGGAGAACACCGCGGAACTTCATGCCGGGGAACTCACGGTCTTCGGTGGCCCCTACAGTGCTTGGCGATCACACCTGGATGAGCAGCAGGCCGCGGCAGTCCAGGCGGCCCAGGCCGCGAAACAGGCGGTGAAGGTTGAGAAACGCCAACGCCAGGAGGCTGAAGCGAAGCTGGCAAAGCGGGCCCGGACCGGTCAAAGCAGTTATGACAACAAAAAGGGATCCAAGATTCTGATGAACCAGCGGGCCTCCGATGCGCAGGTATCGGCAGGCAAGCTGCGTTCAGGTTCGGACGACAAGGTGAACGCGGCCCAGGCCGCACTGGATGCGGCCTCGTCCAGGATCCGGGAAGACGAACGGATCGGCGTGAACCTTCCGGATCCCGATGTTCCCCGGGGCCGGCGCATCGCCGAGTTGCGGGGAACCAACCGCGCCTTCGTGGTGGAAGGTCCGGAACGGGTGGCTATCGTTGGTGCGAACGGGGCAGGGAAGACCACCCTGCTTGAACGCGTGGTCTGCGGTGAGCCCTTGGCCGACAATGACGAGGTGAGTGACGTCGTCGAATCCGGTACTGCGGGTGGCCGCCTCCTGACTGGGCGTGCGGGATACCTGCGCCAGCGCCTGGACGGCCTGGACGAAGCTGCTACCACGCTGGAAAACGTCCAGTCGGCCGCACCGGATGTCCCTGCAGGTGAAATCCGGAACCAGCTGGCGCGGTTCCTGTTGAGGGGTGACAGCGTCTACCGGCCCGTTCATACGCTGTCCGGTGGCGAACGGTTCAGGGTTTCGCTGGCCCGGCTCCTCTTCGCCGATCCGCCACCGCAGGTACTGATCCTTGATGAGCCCACCAACAACCTGGACATCCAGAGCGTGGACCAGTTGGTGGAAGCGTTGAATGCCTACCGCGGCGCCGTGATCCTGGTAAGCCACGACGACGATTTCCTGGCCCGTCTGGATCTGGACCTTGTGCTGAACCTGGACCGTGACGGGTCACTCACGGAGTTGCCTTCGTAAGTGCCGGAAGTAGGTTCCGGAACCCTGAGGCAGGATGCGTGCCATGTAGTCTGGGAACTTCGATTTGGGGGAATTCATGGTGACTCGTCAGCGCAGCGGCTGCTTTTCCGTAGTGGCGGCAGGAATATTATTGATGGCGTGGGTTGGCTCCATTTTCTGGACTGCCATCGACGAAGGTGCGGTGCCCGCCGACTCGTCGTTCCTTGCCATTCCGTCGCCCAGCGAAGCTGGGGCGATCAGCACACGCTGTGGTTCAGGAGGCTGTTCACGGGTAATGACCGTAAACGTCAAACCACCTCAGACATCACAGTCGCTTGCAGCGGAGATGGGGCTGACGCAGGAACGGTGCGAACCGATGAACCTATGGACCATGCGAAAGACCTGTACCGGAATTTCCAGTGACGCCGGGGGACTCAAAATCTACCTGCAATACTCCCCGTTCTTCTCCAAGTACTAGCTTTTCCAAGTACCAGGCACGACGACGGCAGCCACCTTTGGTTCCTTGCGGAACCTTGGGTGAGCTGCCGCCGTCGTTGTTAGGCAGTTGGCCGGAAGGCGCTACTTGGCCAGGAAGCCCAGCAGGATTTCGTTGATCTCGGCGCCGTGGGTCCAGAGGAAGCCGTGCGGTGCGTCCTCGATTTCGACGTACTCCGCTGAGGGCAGGCGCTTGGTGAATTCGCGGCCGGTGGAGTCGATGGGCAGGATGCGGTCGCCGGTTCCGTGGACGATCAGGGACGGAACGGTGACCTTTTCGATGTCGGAGCGGAAGTCGGTCAGCCAGGTGTCAACCACGGCGAACGATGCATACCAGGACGAGCCTGCAGCGACATTCCAGGAGTTGCGCAGTGCTTCTTCGCTGAGCCTGTTTCCGAGGAAGTTATCGGTGTTGTAGAAGTCCTTGTAGAAGTTGGTGAACCAGGCGTAGCGGTCTTCCATGGCGGCGTTGCGGATGCCGTCGAACACAGAGGACGGAACGCCCGCGGGGTTGTCGTCGGTCTGGAGGAGGAACGGTTCCAGCGATGCCAGGAACACAGCCTTGGCCACGCGGGCCTCGCCGTAGGTGCCGATGTAGCGCCCGACTTCGCCGGTGCCCATGGAGAAACCGACCAGGACGGCGTCATGCAGGTCAAGGGTTTCCAGGACTGTGTTGAGGTCCGCTGCGAAGGTGTCGTAGTCATAACCGGTGGTGGTCTTGCTGGACTTGCCGAACCCGCGGCG
Source organism: Paenarthrobacter histidinolovorans (assembly GCF_014647595.1). Taxonomy (GTDB): domain Bacteria; phylum Actinomycetota; class Actinomycetes; order Actinomycetales; family Micrococcaceae; genus Arthrobacter; species Arthrobacter histidinolovorans. Next base: position 192,377 of record NZ_BMPM01000007.1, read on the forward strand.
ATCGTAGGTGATGACGCGGTAGCCGGCGTTCAGGAGGGCGGCAGTCTGCTTTTCCCAGGAGGCGCCGTCGAGGGGGTAGCCGTGGATCAGGACAACCGGCTGGCCTGAGCCGTGGTCCTCGTAGTAGAGCTCGATGTCCGTGGTGTTTTCAGTTCCGACTTTGATGAAGCCCATGATTCTGTTCCCTTTCCTCGAAGTAGAGAACGATCGTTCTCTCTCTGTTTACAAATACTATAGAACGATCGTTCTCATTTCAAGTAGTATTGGCCTATGGATATTTCCGAGGTCCGGCACCGCATCGTCGCGACAGCTGACGAACTCTACAACGCCAAAGGAATCCAGTCGGTGGGCATGGACGAGCTGCGGACTGCTGCCGGTGTCTCACTGAAAAAGCTCTACCAGGAATTTCCGTCAAAAAGCAGCATTGTCATGGCCGTACTGGAGCGTCGGCATGAATCCTGGACTGACGGGTTGGATGCTGCGGTGCGCCAGGCCTCCGGGCCGCGGGCGAAACTCCTGGCGATCTTTGACTATCTGGCCGGATGGTTCTGCCAGGATTCGTTCCGTGGTTGCGGTTTCATCAACAGCTTCGCGGAGTTGGGCGCCGTCAGCCCCGAAGTAGCGGAGTACGCGCGGAAGCACAAGGAATCGTTCCAGGAATACGTCGCCGGCCTCGCGGGCGACGCCGGAGCCCCGCCTTACCTGGCGCCCCAGCTTTCGATCCTGGCTGAGGGGGCGCAAACGACGGCGGCCATCGCCGGCTCGCCCGAGGCTGCGGGACAAGCGCGGCAGGCCGCCGAAGTGCTGATCCAAGCCGCGTTGGGCCGCGTCGCATCAACGGTTCCCGCCGCCGTCGTGCAATAAGTCGTTCAGTAGCCCCTTCAGCGGGCCTCGAGGTCGTCCAGGGTCTTGCCTTTGGTGTCGGAAGACATGAGCGTGGCTACGGCGGAGACGAGGCAGATGCCGAGCGTCGTCAGGCCGATGACCATGGGTATGTTGGCGGACCCTGGCGGAGCGATTGCGGTGAACAGGCTCGGGAAGAATGAGGCGATCATGAGTCCGATGTTCTGGGACACCGCGAAACCGGTGACGCGCATCCGCATGGGGAACTGCTCCTGGAAGAAGGTGGCGAAGGTGGCATTCCACATCTGGAACAGGATGCCCTGGACGATCGCCACGCAGACGAACACCAGGGGCAGGCTTCGCTGTTCGATGGCCCAGAGGTAGCCCACGGTCAGCAACCCTCCGGCCATGCCTCCCGCCACCATCAGAGCGCGCCGGCCGATCTTGTCGGAGAGTGCCCCGAACGCTGGAATGGTCAAGACAGCAGTTACGTTGGCCGCCATGGTCACCCACAGGAACTCGCTGCTGGAGAACCCGATCCCGTAACCCTTTTGAGTGGCGAAGGAGACCCCGAAGATCAGGGTGGCCATGCCGATCACGTTGGTGAAGGTCATCGCAATGCAGCGGACCAGGACCCAAGGGTGGGTGCGCAGGAGGTCAACCAGCGGGAACCGGCGCTTGGCGGGTGAATCCTCGGACTGTGCCAAGTAAGCGGGCGGTTCCTGAACCCGGCGGCGAATGACATAACCTGCCACGATCACCACGGCGCTGAGCAGGAAGGGAAGCCGCCATCCCCAGGAATGGAACTCTTCATCGGGCAGAATGGCAGCGAGTGGAATCAGCACGGCTGTAGCCAGAATTGAACCGACCTGCGTGCCCTGGAGGCTGAAGCTGGCAAAGAATCCGCGCCGGGCATCGGGGGAGTGTTCCACGATCATCGCGCTTGCACCACCGAGTTCGCCGGCGACGGCGAAGCCCTGGATCAGGCGGAGGATCACCAGCAGGGCGGGGGCCAGGAGGCCGACCTGTTCGTAGGTGGGCAGGAGGCCCACAGCGAAGGTGGCGAACCCCATGAGCAGCATCGCGAAGACGAGCACCTTCTTGCGCCCGTGCCGGTCGCCATACGCGCCCAGGATCACTGCGCCCAGCGGCCGCGAAACATATCCCACCGCGTAGGTGGCCAGTGAGGCGATGATTCCCACGGTGGGATTCCCGGTGGGGAAGAAGATGGTGGGAAAAAGGAGCGTTGCTGCCAGCGAGTACAGGGCGAAGTCGTAGTACTCCAGTGCACTTCCGATCCAGCCGCTCATGGCGGCTTTCTTCGGGTCCTTGCGGGCGGTGCTGTCGCTGGGGACGGGAGGGGTGTCCCTCCGGTGCATGACGGTCACGTCGCTGTACTCCTCTGGCGTCGTTGGCAAAGAACAAAACTCGTCTTGAATCGATTCATAATCATATGACGTGACCTGCGTTACGTCAACGGAGGACTGCGGCCTCGGATGCCGGTAGCACGGTGGCGCAGGAGTGGGCAGGCGCCCTCTGTGTTGCGGAATGGCCGCCTGCGTTGCGGGATGGCCCCAACGGGCAGCGCGGGGCTAGGCTTCTTGAATGCGCCGAACGGCGCGGCAGGAAGAAGACGATCCGTGTTTGAAGCCCCCAGCATCTTGTTCCTCTCAGCAGGCTTTGCGGTGTTGGCTGCCGCCGTCCTGCCCAAACTGTTGCGACGCATGCCGTTGTCCATGCCAATGGTTTTTCTTGGCAGTGGAATCCTGGCCTTTACTTTGCTCCCGGACTTGCCGGACCCTGACCCCGTTCGCTACGGGGAGTTCACAACCCACCTCACTGAAATCTGCGTCATCATTTCCTTGATGGGTGCGGGCTTGGCCCTGGATCGCCCCTTCCGCTGGCGGGGGTGGTCAACCACCTGGCGGCTCCTCGGCATCGTCATGCCCTTATGCATCCTGGTGATGACGCTCCTGGGAATGTGGGTGTTGGGGTTGGGGCTCGCAGCCGCCGTCCTTATCGCCGCGGCGATCGCCCCCACTGACCCGGTGCTGGCCTCCGAGGTCCAGGTGGGAAAACCTGCGGACAGCGAAGAAGACCCGGACGAGGACGAGGTCCGCTTTGCCTTGACGTCGGAAGCCGGCTTGAACGACGGGCTTGCTTTCCCGTTTGTCTACCTGGCCATCCTCATCAGCCTGGTGGGGGCCGCACCGGCCGCGTGGTCCGGGGAGTGGGTGGCTGTGGACCTGCTCTGGCGTATTGCTGCGGGTGTGCTGATCGGATTCGGCACGGGCAAGCTGCTGAGTCTGATCTTCTTCGCTGCCAAGGGAAAGAGCTTCCGCCTGTCCGAGCACTCCGAGGGCTTCGTGGCCCTGGCGGCTACTTTCCTGGCCTACGGCGCCACCGAAATGGTGGCGGGATATGGTTTCATCGCGGTTTTCATCTGCGCCCTGACCATCCGGTCGGCCGAGCGTAACCACGCCTATCACCAGGTCCTGCACAGCTACGTGGAGCAGTTGGAGCGGCTGATGACCGTGGTGATCCTGGTCCTCCTTGGCGGGGCCATTGCCCGTGGGCTGCTGGAAGGCGTTGGCTGGCCCGAAGTGCTGGTGGTCCTGGCTTTCCTCCTGCTGGTCCGGCCCTTGGCTGGGTGGATCGGGCTGATGCGCGGGAAGACCGGCCCCCGGGAGCGCCTGGCGATCTCGTACTTTGGAATTCGGGGGATCGGGTCCCTCTTTTACGTTGCCTTTGCGATCAGTCATGGCCACTTCGACGCCGAGGCCCGCAGCCTGTGGGCAATAGTCGGGCTGGTAGTGGCGCTTTCCATCGTGGTGCATGGGGCTACCACTGCGCCGCTGATGAACCGGTTGGACCGCCTTCGCGTTGCTGAAGCGCGTAAGCAGCACGGTGACGAGGGCCGGGCCCCCACCACTGCCGTCTAGGTGTCGATCCGCTTCCCAGTTGCCGCCGTCGCCGTCTTTTGTAAATATTTTGGAGTAATTAGCCGCCGCCGGGGAGTACTTTTTCAACATGAATAATCAGCACCCTGAGGGTTTGAGCAGGGACGATACCCAAAAAGGTGCGACGCGGGGGTTGCCGGGGTGCTCCCGCGCCAGCACTTTGCCCCATCGCTGGCCCTAGGCGCACCACGATTGCGGGCGTACAGTCCGCTGTATAGCTCCCCCGCATCCTGTTGGGCAGTTGCTTTGGGGCGGTCGCCCCGCTGGGGGAAGGAACTGCCATGCAACACACCTCTGCGCGAAAAGATCCACGGATACAGTCAGCGGGATCAAGCTACCGGCGTAAGACGGTATCAGTGGGGGCCGCCTCCGGAGTTCTTCTCCTGGCGGGTGCGATCATGCTCCAACAGTCTCCGGCATTTGCCGCGACGCCGGTGAACCTGGGCACGGCGGGGTCGTATTCGGTCCTTGCCGCCACGACGGTGACCAATACCGGTCCCACCACCCTTCAAGGAGACCTTGGCCTGAGCCCAGGCACCGCCATTACCGGATTTCCGCCCGGCATCGCCGCTGGTACCACTCACGCGGCCGACGCGGTGGCCTTGCAGGCACAATCGGATCTGACCACCGCCTACAACAGTGCCGCGGGGCAAGCTTTGACGGCGGGCGTCTCCGGAGACCTGGTTGGTCAGACGCTGACGGAAGGCGTTTACAAATCAACATCCTCGCTGGCGCTCAGTGGCCAGCTGACACTCGATGGCCAGGGCAACCCGGCCTCAGTGTTCGTATTCCAGGTGGCCTCTACGCTGATCACGGCCTCCGCCAGCAGCATCATCTTCACCAATGGCGCCCAAGCATGCAATGTGTTCTGGCAGGTGGGCAGCTCGGCAACCTTGGGAACGGCATCGAGTTTCAAGGGCACCATACTGGCCCTGACCTCCATAACAGCCCAGACCAACGCCATCGTGGAGGGGCGGCTCCTGGCTCGTAACGGGCAGGTTTCCCTGGACACCAACGTGATCACCGCACCGGCTTGCGTCACGGCACCCACCACCTCCGCGCCACCAGGAACAGCGACGGCGACGGCGACGGCCACACCTACCGCAACGGAAACGGCGTCGGAAACTGCGACGGCGACCGCTACGCCGACCGAAACTGAAACGGCGACGGCGACCGCTACGCCGACCGCAACTGAAACGGCGACTGCAAGCCCGACGGTGACTGTGACTGCGTCGGAAACGGCGACTGCCACACCGACGGCGACCGCTACCGCGACGCAAACGGCGACGGCGACTGCCACACCGACGACGACCGCTACCGCGACGCAAACGGCGACGGCGACTGCCACTGCCACTTCCACTGACAGTGCCGTTCCGGTCCAGTCGGTACCCTTGGCCGGGACGGGCAGGAACCAGGGCACCAATGTGGATACTGCAGCAAGGGTTTCCAACACCGGACCAATGAGCCGGACGGCCGTGCTCGGCACGATCCTCGTGGCCTTGGGTGGTGCAGGGATGCTGACTTTGGGAATCCGCTTGGTAACGGGTATTCGCAAGGAAAACCGGTAGGAGTAGCAGCTTGCGGCGAGAACCTGCACTGCGAGGGAGACACCGCCGTTCGCCGGGGCCCTGGGAGCCACGGCGATCGGCGGTTGTCGTCTTCCTGGGCGTGATCCTGTTGGCGGTGATGCTTCCAGGGTGGTGGTCAACGCAGGCCGCCACCTACTCCGGGTCGACAGCGGCAGCAGGTGAGCGGTCCCCGGCAGGCAGCGCCGTGACCCCGTTTAGTTCCGGCAGCGCTTCGGCGTCACCACCGGCGTCAACGGCGGCGTCACTACCGGCGTCGCCCGGGCAGCAGCAAGTGCCCAGCGAGACCGCTCCAGCGCCCGCCGGTTCGCCGCCGTTGCACATAACGTACCGAACGGTGGGGTTGGACCAGGCCATCGTGCCCCTGGCTCCAACAGAGGCCGAACGGGAACTGGGTTCCATCATTCCGCCGTATACACACGATGCATATTGGCTCGATCCGTATGGCATGCCCGGAGCGGGATCAACCAACACCACGTACCTGGTGGGGCACAGCTGGGAGGGGCAGCCGTCTCCCTTCAACAACATCAGCACCCTCGCGCGGCCCGGTGACAGTATCACGGTCGCTACTGCAGAGGGGCTGCTGGAGTTCAGGGTCGACTCGGTGGCGACGGAGTACAAGGACACCCTGCGGGACAGTGAGATTTGGGACAGGGTTCCGGGCCGTCTTATCCTCATCACCTGTTACGCGGCGGATCTGTGGGGGAAGAACATCATTGTGCAGGCGAGCCCGGAGCGCAGGTAGCAATCAAGCGTCACGAGCTGGATGGAAGCGGTGCCGCCGCGGGCGGGCCGTGGAAGACTGGACCCATGTCTTCCCGTCCCATGAAACCGCGCCCCCAGCCCGACGCCGTTGAGAGTGATGGTCCCAAGCCTGCGGGCAAGGGTCGCCGCCACCTCGCCATGAGGCTCGACGACGCGTGGCTGGGTTTGCAGACCCGGCTTGCCATCCGGCGTGGCCGGGTGGAGACGGTGATTCCCTACACAGGCTACGGCTCAACGGCGTGGGTCCGGGTGCTCGCCCGCGTGGTGCGGAGTGATCCCCGCGACGCTGCAGGGCACGCCAAGCCGTTGCAGGAAAGCATGCGCGGCTGGCGGAATTTCACCAGTGCTCCCGTAGCCAACGCCGCAGTGAAAGTGACCATCGCCGGAACCGTTCATGACGTCGTCGCAGACCGCGGCGGTGTGGTGGACGCGCGGATCCCCGTGGCCCTCAACCCGGGGTGGCATACCATCGAGCTGCAGTCCGGGGAATCCCAAGTTGTGGAAGCTCCCGTGCGGATTGTCGCGGACGACACGGACTTCGGTGTCGTCTCGGATATTGACGACACTGTCATGGTCACTGCGCTGCCCCGCCCTTTCCTGGCTGCCTGGAACACGTTCGTCCTCAACGAACACGCCCGGACTCCTACCCCGGGCATGGCGGTGCTGTATGAGCGGATCGCCAGGACCGCACCGTCCGCGCCGGTACTGTACTTGTCCACCGGGGCCTGGAACGTGGCCCCGACCCTGTCGCGTTTCCTGTCCCGCAATCTGTATCCGGCAGGTCCCAAGCTGCTGACTGACTGGGGCCCCACCCCTGATCGATGGTTCCGCAGCGGCCAGGAACATAAGCGGACCTCTTTGGAGCGCCTCGCGGGGGAGTTCCCCCACGTCAAGTGGCTGTTGGTCGGTGATGACGGACAGCACGACGAAGCGATTTACTCGGAGTTCGCCCAGCGCCATCCGGAGAATGTCCGGGCCATCGCCATCCGCCAACTCTCAGCCGGCGAGGCGGTCCTCGCAGGCGGTCGGTCGAAGACGGGCGGGCAACCCACTCCGGGCGTCCCCTGGATCTACGCCCCGGACGGCGCAGGGATGTCGGCCCGGCTCGAGGAGTTGGGCATCATCCGGAGCGACATCCGTTCAGCCGACGATCCTGAGGAAGGCGACGTCCAGTCCTAGTCCAGTCCTAGGCCCGGGCGTGACCCGGCGGGATCGCGCCCTTAGCTGCCTGCCTGGCTGAGGGCGTCGGCGTTCTTCGGCGCCCCAACGGATCCACGCTGGATGAGGCTCGCCACCAGTTCGGGTACAGGGGAGGACGGTTTCCTGCCCTCAATCTGCCGGATCAGGGCTGAGGCTGCGGCCATTCCCATGTCGTAGACAGGCTGCGCGATCACCGTGAGCGGGGGAGTGGTGAGCCGGGTCCACGCGAAATCGTCGTACATCAGGAACGACACATCTTCCGGGATGGAGAGGCCTAGGTTCTGCACGGCTTCAACTACGCTCAACGCGATGAGGCCGTCGGAGGCAATGATGGCTGTGGCCGGATCCGTCCCGTGCAGCAGCTCGCGGGTGATGCGCATGATGGAGTCGGCGTCGCCGGCATTGAGGCGGACAAGGTCTGTAGGCTGCGGGAGGCCCGCTTCGTCGAAGGCCCGGTGTATTCCGTCCAGACGGTCTGAAATCTGTGAGGAGTCCAGCTTCATCCCGGCTGCGTACGGGGCATTGGTGCGAACGGTGGAGACGAAGGCAATCCGTCGGTGTCCGGCCGCGATCAGGTGTTTTGTGGATTCGTAGGAGATACCTCCCATGTCCACCGCGAATGTTTCAGCATCCAGCCCTTCGGCGGCACGGTCCAGCAGGACCAGTGGGCGCCCGGATTCACGGACCTGACGCAGATGCGCGGTTTCCACGGAGGACGCCGGAGCAACAATGAGCCCGTCAACCCGTTTGTCCAACAACACCCGGATGGCGTCCACTTCCGCGGCCTGTTCCTCGTCGGTGTTGATGAGGATGACGTTGTAGCCGCTCTTCTTGGCTGTGTCCGTGATACCCCGGGTGGCGAGCCCGAAGTGCGGGTTTTCAATATCGCCCACCACTACCCCGATGGTGTTCGATTTGCCGGTGTTCATGCTGCGGGCGAGCTCGTTGGGGCGGTACTCAAGTTCCTCGGCTGCGGCGAGCACGCGCTCGCGGACGTCGTCGCTGACGGCGCCGTAATTGCCAAGAGCCCGTGCGGCCTGGGCTTTGGACACTTGCGCCGCTTTGGCGACGTCGGCAACCGTCACGTCCCGCCGTCGGGATCCGTCAGTGCTCATGTTCACCTTTCCGAAAGGGTGTTGACGCGGCTTTGTGAGTTCCGCTACATTTCAATCAATCGATGTGAGTCCGGTCTCAATCCTAGGGACTGAGACCGGACTCAGCAAGACCCGACATCGAGCAATATCTCCAGCGGCTCCTGACAGCACCGCTTTCCCCTCCCACGATTGGACAACGCTGTGATCAAAATGAACTTCCGCCCGGCAGCGCTCGCAGCAGCAGCCTTGGCAGCCATCCTCGCCCTTTCCGGCTGCGGTGGATCCTCCGCAAGCAGCTCACCGTCAGCCGACAACCCCTACGGACTCATCCAGCCCGGCACCATCCGCGTTGCCAGCCTTGGCGACTCCAAGCCGTACACCTTCACCGACGGCACCGGAAACTTCACGGGGTTCGACGTTGAACTCTTCAAGGACGTGGCCCACCGGGCAGGCGTGGACAATGTTGTCTTCACCGGCCAGGACTTCTCCGGGCTTCTGGCAGCGGTATCCAACGGCCAGTTCGACGTCGGTGTCGCCGCGATCGGCATCACCGACAAGCGCAAGGAAACCGTGGACTTTTCCGACGGATACCTGGCCGGGTACCTGACGGTCATCACCACCAAGACCTCAGGAATCAAGGATGTGGACGGCCTGAACGGCAAGCGCCTGGGCGTGGTCCAAGGCACCCTCCAGGAGGCCTACGCGGTGAAGAACTTCACCTCGGCACAACTGGTGAAGTTCCCTGACAACAACACCGCCATAGCCGCAGTCAACAGCGGGTCAGTGGACGCGCACTTCCTCGATTACGAGGCCGCCAAGGCCTACCAGGAGCAGTTCGGTCTGGTCAGTGCCGCCGACATCCCCTCCTTCGATGCCCCCGCAGGATTCGCGATCGCCAAGGACAAGCCCGCCTTCAAGGATGCGCTGAACAACGGACTCGCCGCAGCTATGGAGGACGGCACCTGGAAGAAGCTCTACCAGAAGTGGTTCCCGGGCTCACCGATGCCCGAGCAGTACCTCCCCAAGGCCGAGCAGACCTCCAGCCCTTCCCCCACGGCCGCCAAGTAAGCCGTTCCGTCCAACCAACCACGTCTGAGAGCACTCAATGGATTGGCTCAATACCATCAGCCGCACGTTCTTCGACTTTGACGCCATGGTCGAAGTGCTGCCCCAACTCCTCGGAGTTGGCCTCCTCAACACCCTCATCATCTCCATCGCAGCAACCATCCTCGGCGTAGTGATGGGGATGGTGGTGGCGGTCATGGGCATCTCGCGGTCCAAGTGGCTTCGGATCCCGGCAAGGATCTACACGGACCTGTTCCGCGGGCTCCCCGCCATCCTCACCATCCTGCTGATCGGTCAAGGATTCGCCCGGTTGAGCCAGTCGGTCTTCGGTCCCTCTCCCTACCCCCTGGGAATCATTGCGCTGAGCCTCATCGCCAGTGCCTACATCGGAGAAATCTTCCGTGCCGGCATCCTCAGCGTGGACAAAGGCCAAGGAGAAGCGTGCCGCGCACTGGGAATGAGCTACACCAAATCCATGGCCCTGGTGGTGGTGCCGCAAGGCGTTCGCCGGGTGCTCCCGGCCCTGGTGAACCAGTTCATCGCCATCGTCAAGGATTCCTCCTTGGTCTACTTCCTGGGCCTCCTTGTCAGTGAGCGTGAACTGTTCCGGGTGGGCCAGGACGCGGCAGTGCTCTCCGGCAACCTCTCGCCGTTGGTCATGGCGGGCATTTTCTACCTGATCATCACCGTTCCCCTGACCCACCTGGTCAACTACTTCGACAACAAGTTCCGCACCGGCCGCCGTCGTCCCACGGCACCCACCAGTGGGCTGAAGGAAGTCAAGGAACTCGACGCGGCCTCGCCGCTCATCACCGGGAGCAACACGTGAACCTCACCAGCAGCAGTGCAACCAGCACCAACAAGACCAGCCAGGACATCGAAAAGTTCCACGGGTCCAGCCTGGAACTGCAGAACCTGACCATGGCCTACGGGGATGTGGAAGTCCTCCGTAACGTCAGCCTCAACGTGGCCCCGGGAACCACCACCTGCATCATCGGTCCGTCCGGGTCCGGCAAGTCCACGCTCCTGCGCGGCGTCAACCGCCTGCACGAACCCAAGAGCGGCGACGTGCTCCTGGCCGGTGAAAGCGCACTGAAAGTGAAGCCGGACATCCTGAGGGCCCGCATCGGCATGGTGTTCCAGCACTTCAACCTCTTCCCGGACCACACGGCCCTGGAGAACGTCGCGCTCGCCCTGTGGAGCGTCAAGGGCATGTCCAAAGCCGAGGCCAGGGAACGCGCCCAGCGCCGACTCGCGGAAGTCGGCCTCGCCGAACGCTCGGACCACCGGCCCCGGGACCTCTCCGGCGGGCAGCAGCAACGCGTCGCCATCGCACGGGCGCTGGCGATGGAACCCGAAGTCATGCTCTTCGATGAAGCCACCAGCGCCTTGGATCCGGAACTCGTCAAGGGCGTACTGAACCTCATGGCGGGCCTGGGCCGGCGCGGCATGACCATGTTGGTGGTCACCCACGAGATGGGCTTCGCCCGCAAGGTGGCCGACCAAGTGGTGTTCATGGATGAGGGCGAAGTGGTGGAGATCGGCACGCCCACCGAGCTCTTCGACAACCCGCGCAGCGAACGCCTGCAGCGGTTCCTGTCGGAGGTCCTGTGATGGGTGCGGTAACAGCGGCACCCATCCGGACCGCCGTCGTCGGGTTTGGCGTCTCGGGCAAGGTGTTCCACGCGCCGCTGATCGCAGCGGACCCGGATTACTCGCTGGAGGTCATTGTGACGGCAGATCCGGAACGGGCTGCCGAGGCCGCACGCCTCTACCCCCAGGCCAGGATCGTGCCCACACCGGAGGACATGTTCGGCCTGGCCGGCGGGCTGGACCTGGTGGTCCTGGGAACCCCGCCGCTGACCCACCTGGAACTCGGGTCAACGGCGATCGCCCATGGCTTGAATGTGGTGGTGGACAAGCCTTTCGTGTCCACGGTTGCGCACGGCGAGGAACTGCTTGCCCGCGCGTCCGACGCCGGTGTGCAGCTGACGGTTTTCCAGAACCGCCGGTGGGACGCCGATTTCCTGACGCTGCGGAAGCTGTTGCGGGAAGGGGCCCTGGGCGAGGTGCGGACCTTCGAGTCGCGCTTTGAATGGTGGCGTCCGGAAGGCTTCGGCAATTGGCGCGATTCGGCAACGCTGGCCGAAGGCGGCGGTATTCTCCACGACCTCGGGGCGCACTTGATCGACCAAGCGATCCAGTTGTTCGGGCCGGTTGCGGAGAGCTACGGCGAGGTCGCCAACCACGGATCGCACCCGGAGGCTGCGGATACGGAAGCTTTCGTCTCCCTGCTCCACGAATCCGGCGTCCGCTCGAGGCTGTGGATGAACGGTATGGCCGCGCAAGTGGGTCCGCGCTTCCACGTCCTGGGCTCCAAAGCCGGCTACACCAAGTGGGGACTCGACAGCCAGGAGCCCGCGCTCGCTGCCGGTGTTTCGCCGTCGGACCCGTCCTACGGTGTGGAGTCCCAGGAGTCTTGGGGCGTTCTGGGAATCGACGGTTCGGCCACGCCTGTCCCGGCGGAAAAGGGCGACTACCCCCGGTTCTACAGGGAACTTTCCGTCTCGCTCAGGGGCCAGGGCCAGCTGCCCGTGCAAGCTGGGGAAGCGCTGGAAACCCTCAGGATCATCGAAAACATTCACGCCTACGCCTAACGGCGTTTCACCGCATCAACACAAAGAAAGGGAGAACCATGTCCTCCACCAAGCACGTTGCCGTTATCGGAGGCGGCATCCTGGGTGTCTCCACCGCAGTCCACTTGCTCCGCCAAGGTGCCGCTGTGACCCTCCTGAGCGAGCAGGGACTGGCCAGTGAAGCCACGGGCCGTTCCTTGTCCTGGCTCAACTCCGCCGGCGAACGGTCCACGCCCTACCACCAGCTTCGTGTAGCCGGGGTGGACCGGTACCGCACGCTCTTTGCCGCCGATCCCAGCCGTGAGTGGCTGCAGTTCGGGGGAGGGCTCATGTGGAACGTGGCCGGGCAGGGTGCGGTCACCGAAGCCCGCCACGCCTACGAGAAATCCGTCGGTTACGACTCCAAGCTGTTGGCCCCCGATGAAATAGCGTCAGTGACCCCCGGCATCGATTCCAGTGCCGTCCCCGAGAACGCCATCTTCAACCCCGGTGAAGGATGGGTCAGCCTGCCGGATCTGGTGAACTTCCTGATGGAAGACTTCCACGCCTTGGGCGGCAACCTCGTCCTGAATGCTGGAAAAGTCTCGGTAACGGTCGACGGCGGCCGGGCCACCGGCGTCGAAACCGCGGCCGGCGATACCTACGCCGCGGACGCCGTCCTGGTTGCCTGCGGCGCCGCAACACCCGCCGTCGTAAAAGCCTTGGGAGTCGACATTCCCAACGGCTCCCCGGTGTCCATGCTCGTGGTGACCAAGCCAGTGGAGCACAACGTCACAGCCGTGCTGAACACACCGCGGGCAGCGGTGCGCCCCAACCCGGGCAATACCTTCGCCCTGGATCACGACTGGTACGAGGACCAAATCACCGAGCACGCCGACGGTACGTTCACCATCCCGGACGACGTGGTCCAGGAGCTGGCCGACGAGTCCTCCAAACTGATTGCCGGCAACCCGGAACTCAAACCGGCCTCGTGGAAAATCGGCTACAAACCCATTCCGGGTGACGGCGAACCCGTGTTCGGTGAACTTGGCCAGGTGCCGGGCTGTTTTGTTGCGTTCACGCATTCCGGTGCGACGTTGGGGCTCATTGCCGGTGAGTTGCTGTCCGGCGAGATCCTGTCAGGAGAAAAGCACCCGATGCTCTCGACGTTCCGGCCGGGACGCTTCTCGTAGTCCTTCCCTTGCCGGGCCCTGGGCAGGCCAACGGCCCCGATACGCCATCTGCATAAGCGTGTCGGGGCCGTTGGAGTTTTGGGCTCGCCGGGCCTGATCGGGCTGGGGGGAAAGGAAACCGATCAGGCCCGGCGGGTTTGGGGGGTGGTGTTATTTGGTGGTTTCGGTGCGTTGGGTGCCGGTGAAGGCGAAGGCGATGGTTGAGGTGGCGCCTTGGAAGGTGTCGTTGGCGGTGGTGGGGAACGCGGTGGTGACTTTGAGGTTGTCGGTTTTGGCGTTGGTGAGGGAGGTGAGGTTGTTCAGGGTTTTGTTCGCTGCGATGACCGGGCCGTTGGCCAGGACGGTGGTTTTGGTTCCGGCGCAGGTGTAGGGGGCTGCGGCTCCGGTCCAGGGTACTGAGCAGTTTTCGATGGTCAGTTGCAGCCCGTTGGTCACATCGGTGGTGAGGAGGGAGGCGGTGGCGCCGGCGGAGGTGGTGAGGGTGATGTTGTTCAGGTCTGAGTTGCCGGTGTTGGCCAGGGTGACGAGTTTTTCGACTTTGTCTCCGGGGAGCAGCCCGGCGATGGGGACGTTGAGGGTGTTGGCTGGTCCGGGGGCGCCCAGGGCGATGGTGACGGTGCCTGCGGTGACGGCTTGGGAGGCGGAAGTGGAGGAGGTGAACGCGCCGTAGGTTCCCATGCCGGCGACGGCGGCTGCGGTGCCGACCAGTGCGACGGAGGCGAGGATTTTGCCGGAGGTGGTTTTGAGGCTGATGGCCATGGGGATCAGTGTCCTTTCGTGTGGCCACCGTGAGACCGGCCGGCCGTTTCCTCAGCCTGTGTGGCTGACAAGAACGACTTTGCCGGGCCCGGATCAAGAACCAACCCTGCAAACCCACAACACTTCCTCAGGAAAACCTCAAGAAAACCGCACCACCACCAGCACCATGTGAAACACTCTGGGGTGCACCTGAACAGCCAATGAAAGGGCAGAAGAAATGCCGATGTGGTTGCAGGCCTTGCTCTGGGGAACACTGGCCGGGGGCGCCCTGGTCCTCGGCGCCGGGATCGCCTGGATCTGGAAGGTGCCCGCCAAACTCGTGTCCACGGTGATGGCCTTTGGCGCGGGTGTCTTGATCTCGGCATTGGCGTTCGAACTGGTGGATGAAGCCGTGCAGGGCGGCGGACTCCTGCCAACCGCGCTGGGCTTCCTCCTGGGCGCCCTGATCTTCGTGGGCTCCAATATCCTGCTCTCACGCGCCGGGGCAAAGCATCGTAAGCGCTCCGGCGGCGCCCAACCCTCGGAGAAGGACACCCCCGGAAGCGGAACGGCCATTGCCATAGGCGCGCTCATCGACGGCATCCCCGAATCGGTGGTCCTCGGCGTCGGACTCCTGGCCGGGGGAGCCATCAGCCCGGCCATGCTCGCCGCCGTGTTCATCTCGAACGTTCCGGAGGGACTGTCCAGCACGGCAGGAATGAAGAAATCAGGACGCACCCCTGCCTACGTCTTCGGCACGTGGGTGGGTATTGCGGTGTTCAGCGGGCTTGCCGCCCTTGTTGGCTTCACCGCCTTGGAAAACGCACCCGAATCGGTCATCGCCTTCATCACGGCCATCGCCGCCGGAGGGATCCTGGCCATGCTGGCCGACACCATGATCCCCGAGGCTTTCGAAGAGCACCACAACCTCACAGGCCTGACGGCCGCCGTCGGCTTCCTCAGCGCCTTCACCATCCACCACGTGGGAGGCTAGGGGCTCAGCAGTCCCAGCACCGGCAGGGCAACCGCCGTCGAAAGTGCCATGGCGGCGGTGTTGCCGATCACCGGGTGATAACCGGACGGCAGGCAGCCTGAGATGGCCCGGGCAAGCGGTGGAGCCAGCACGGCGCCCATCACAGCCCCGCCGATGATCCCGGTCCAGGAACCTCCTGAAGCAAGGACGGCAGCGGGAGCGACAGACACCACGGATGCGTACGTGGCCGCCCACCCGTCTTCCCTGTACCAGCGTTGCCACAGGACCACCCCGACAGCCGATGTGAGGGCCTGCGCGAACAGGATGTGGGGAAGCAAGCCCGAGCCATACGACGGCAGGCCGGGGTTCACCACGAATGCCAAAGACACGCCCAGGATCACCCCCAGGCTGGCGGTTTCGTTGGCCAGGAAGTGCGTCTCGCTGAAGTCCTTGAGCACGCGGCGCGCGGCCCGGTAAGCATCCTGGCGGACGCCCTGCCCAACCCCCGACGCCGGGTGGTGGGGTGCCGTGGGCGGGTTCGGCTTCCGCAGGACAAGCCAGGGCAGATGGCGGGCAATCGAGAAAGTGATGCCGGAACCAACCGCCATCGCAAGGACGCTGCCCACAACCGGCGGCAAGCCCAAGGGAACAGAAACAGTTGGGATGAAGAGCAGGGCCAAAGGCGTCACTGTAGCTGCCCCCAGGACGGCTCCGGTGACGCAGGTCCGCCATCCTGCACCGTAGAGCAGAACCATGGCGGGCGCAGCGCAAACGAAAGGCGCGAACGTCGGCTGCCAGCCGTCGTCGAGCAACCATCCGAACGCCAGGTTGGACAGCAGCAGGCTCAACGACGCCGACGCCAGAACCCACGGCCAAAGCCCGCTGCCGTAGGCAAGCGAACCCGCCCAGGCCTTGCCGCCACGGGCAACGCGCCAGGCGAACGCGGTACCGGCGAGCAATCCCAGCGCCGCCAGCTCCGCTTTGTAGAAAAGAGGCTCGGTCATGTCCCCAAGGAACCATCGCAGGCCGGCCAGCAGGGAGTCATTGACGTCCCCGGCCCAGCCCTCGAAGGACGGTCCGGCCGCGGGCGAAACCCCGCCCACGACGTTCAGGACGAGTGACAGCAGCCCCACCGCAGCCGCCATGCCGAACGCACCCAACGCCGTGCCGGTGGCACTGGACCCCAGCGCCGGCACGGGCGGCGGAGTGGCGGTGGACGTGGCAGCTGCAGAGTGCGTCATTGGTGGCCCTTGGCATGCGGAGTGTGGTGGCTTCGAGCAGCGTAGCTGAACTCATGATGCGGCCCGCAGTCGCCCCCGTACGGGGAATTTATGACCGAAAAACCCCGCCCGCAGACGCAAAAAAGGCCCTGTCCCCGCGGCGTTGGCCGGGGGGACAGGGCCTTTGCGGAACGCTAGGCCTTCTTGCGGGTCAGCAGACCCCAGATGATGAGGACCAGCAAAGCGCCGCCGATGGCGAGGAGCCAGGTGGAAAGCGACCAGAACTCGTTGATGCCGACGTTGAAGAGCGCGCTGCCGATCCAACCGCCGAGGATGGCGCCTACGATGCCGAGCAGCAGCGTGGCGATCCAGCCGCCGCCCTGGTGGCCGGGCTTAATCGCCTTGGCGATGGCGCCGGCAATCAATCCCAAAATAATCCAACCGATGATACCCATTTTTCATTCTCTCTTTCGTGAAGAGGCCCTAGTCCGGCATAGGAACGTATGCCGCTATTGACCTGATTGTTGGCTACCAGCCGAGTCGTCGGAACATTCCAACGACTTGGCCGGCAGACGGCCTGCCGGCAGGGTCGGCGTCTGTCATGGCATGAAGGACCATGGACCAGCGCCGCCGGACCGTGCCGGGAATCCGGGGTTCCGCCAGAGTCCTGGCAACCATGGACTCGAGCGGAGGGCCAGGAAATGCTTTCGTTCCGGTCAAGCACTCAAGAGCAACAAGACCGAGCGAGTAGATATCGCTGGCAGCTGTGGAAGTTTCGCCACGCACCTCTTCGGGACTGAGGTAATGCGGAGTGCCCGAGGACGAGTCCGCCGTGGTGGGACCGCCGGTGAGGGCGATGCCAAAGTCGGTCAATTGCGCTACGCCGGGGCCAACCGGGCCTGTCGCAAGGTTGACCAGGATGTTGCCGGGTTTGATGTCGTTGTGCACGATTCCCCTGCGGTGGATGTACCCCAAAGCACGGGCTATGCCGCTCATCCACTCGGCCGTCTCACGGGGCGAGGCAGGCTGATGGTGCAGGAGGGTCCGCAGATCCATGCCTTCCACCAGCTCCATGACCAGGAAATTGCGGATCTCCCCGCCGCCTTGGTGCCCTGTGGTTCCGGAGCCGAGGACCCGGACGATGTTTTTGTGCCTCAACCGGCCATGGATACCCACTTCCCTACGGAAAGGGGCGTCGTTGGCGGCGTCGGAACTCCTGAAGATCTTGACTGCCACAGCGTCGCCGCTCCGGAGGTCGATCGCCTTTTGGACGTTGGCTTCCGAGCCGCCGCCCAATGGTCCTGCCAGGCGGTACCGGCCTGCAATAACCCAGTCCCGGGGCGCGCCGCCGGCACTTGCGGCTCCGCGATCAGCGCGGACAGCCGCAACGTCGAGCGTTGTCACCCGAGGAGGGTTTCGATCTCGGCCGCGGGCACTCCGGCCACCTCGGCGAGGGCATGGGGGTTGACTCCGGCGTCAACTGCCTTTTTGAAAGCGAGCGCGAGGGTGTTCTGTGAGATCGCCAGCTCGTGCTGGAGGCTCTGCCGGCGAAGGGCAGCGATCCAAACGGAGCTCACGGGATCCAGGGCGTCGATGTCCATCCGGAATCCGCATCCGCATGCCCACTCGGGCCAGATGGGCTCCACGGAGACCCACTTCATGGCGTCGTACGCCGGTCCGGCGGAGATGGCCATGTGTGACCCGCAGTGCACGGGTCCCATGGGAATTACCTGTTCCGTGAGAACATCCACGGTATTTTCAGCCACTGGTGTGGAGCTTGGTTCACGCAGCGCGACTGTCATCGTTCTCTCCCACACATTCCCTAGTAAGTAGCTTGGCTATCTAGTTATATGTGTACTTATGAATTATGTCCAGTCCGGCCGGCCTTCGCCCGCGCTTCAAGAGGTCGCGATCCCGTCAATGGCCTTTCGCATGCGCCGAAGGAAGTCAACCACCACAGCGGAGTCCTCGCTGCTCAGGGTTTCGGCCGCCTCCATCATCCGGGCGTGCATGTCTCCCAGGGTGCTGCGCACCTCCTGGTCCGAGCCGGGAGTCGGGCGAAGGATGAGCGCACGCCGATCAGTGGGGTGCGGCTCCCTGGTGACATAACCGGACCTAACGAGCCGATCCACCAGTGACGTCATGGAAGCCGACGTCACGCCGAGGCGGACAGCCAGCTCCTTGGGGCCCACTTCACGGCCTGCGCGTTCGGCTTCAAGCAGGTACCGCAGGGCAAGAAGGTCGGTTTCCCCCATCCCCATGGAGGTGCGCGTGCGGCGCCGCATCTCCGCCTCGGCGGTCCGGTAGTCCCTGAGTGCGTTCAGGACGTCCACGGCGCCCACCTGCTTGCGGCTCTCCAGCCCGTACCAATAGCCCTGACGTTCACTTTTGTCGATCATCACCAGTCCTTTGGTAGACATGTATCTCGCTTGTCTAACCAATTGATACTAGGCGATTTGCCGCTTACTTGCTGACAATGTGATCAGGACGGCACTCTCAGGCTGTTTGTGGACGCTTCCGCAGCCGACGCCAAACAGCCGGAGCAACCACCACGGCAACGCCGACGGCGGCGCCAATGACGGTCTCGACAATGCGGTCCCGTAGCAGCAGCCCAGGATCGACAGGGGCGGCAAGGAGCGTCGCAATCAGTGCCAGCGGCGTCACGAACACCTGCGCCACAAGATACTGGCGGGCAATGAACATCTCGGCGCCGAACTGGCATGCGGCGATCACCAGGACCATGGCCCAGGGCGCGGGATTGAGCCACAGAATACCCGCCAGCAACACCAGCCCCAGCACTGTACCGGCAATTCTTTGGATGCCCCGGCTGACCCTGTGGCGCGTTGAATGCCCGACGAGGGGAACAACCGCCGCCACCATCGCCCAGTAAGTGTGCCCGAAGCCAAGCCGCTCCCCCACCAACGTGGCGATGGTTCCCGCCAGGCCTGCAGCAACCAGGTAGCCGCCGCCTTCCAGCCAGATCGCCCGACGCTCAGCGGCGGTGTGCCGGATTCGCGGGGGGCGTTTCCACGGAGTCCGGTGACTCCTGACCACGCGGGCCGACATGCCGATCAAGAGGCAGAAAACGGTGGTCCCGACGGCCACCAGGAGGGCTTCCCACAGGGGCGCTTGGGATGCGATCGACGCTATGGCTGCGAAGGCAAAAATGTGAAACAAGGAGCCGCCGGGCCGCAGCCGCCAAGCAGCAACCACCACCGAGCAAACGCCCGCCACCACAGTGGTGGCAGCGGTCAGAAGCCACGAATATGCGGCACCCTCGATGCCCCAGACGTGGGCAAAACGGGCGAGCAACGTGGCCAAAAGAATGATGAAAAGCATGAAGCCGCCGGCACGCAACTGACTCCGGAAACGGACGCTGTGGGGTTCATTGCGCCCATAGATACCCGTGAACGCCCCAAACGACGCAAACACCGCCAGATCCAACCGGCCGATCAACGTCAGCGTGATCAGCGGAACGAACACACCTACAGCGCAGCGGAGGGCGGGATGGTGGTCCTTGTTGCCAGGACCCATCGTGAACATTTCCGCTACAGCCTTCAAGGGGCGGCTCGCCTTTCGTCGCAGGATCAAACGTACGACGGCGGCGCTGGCGTCCGCTCTCAAGGTTACGCTCCGGCCGCTGGCCCGCTGCGGGATCAGGGCCCGATAGTGGTCGTCATCACGAACATGAAGTTCCTGAGTGCCTGGGTGCCTGACTGCCTGGGTCTAGAAACCGCCCGGCGATGCGCTGGTGAAGGACGCGGGATTGAGGGGGTTGCCTGCGATGTCCGTGAGGGTGGATGCGGCGGTAAGAGTTGCGGCAGCTGCTCCTACCGACGTGTTCGCAGTTCCCGTGGCTCCACCCAGTGTGAGGGTGAGCGTCTTGGCCCCGGCCCCCGGGTTCCACGTCACCGAGGAAGCGTTACTGCCGTTTCCTCCGAAGCTCAGGGCGCTCCCTGCGTAGCCACTGCTCAGTGCCAGGCTGCCAAGGTTCAAGGTGCACGCGGAGCTGGTGACGGTGAGGACGTTCCCTGCGCTCACATTTACCGTAACCTGTCCGTTGCCGCCGATGGTCTGCGTGACAGTGTTGCTTGTCCACGCGTTGCAGATGGTGCTGGCCTTCAGTGACTCCGAGAATGTGAAGGTGACACTGTCGTTCTTGTCGATCTTCCCCGCAGTGCCGCCATTTACAAGCTGGATATTCGTCACCGTCGGAGCCGTTGCGTCCTTGGATGAGGTCGCCGTTCCCGCCACACCGGTATTGCCCGCCGCGTCCGTCGCCTTGGCGGAGTACGTGATGGTCCCGTCGGTGAAGTTCCTGATGTCGACCGGCACGGCAGTCCAATTTCCAGCGTTGTCGACAGCTATGGTTTGGGACATCGGCTGCGCACCCGTCCCCGTAACAGTGAGCGTGACCGAGGAGTTGGCTTCCGCGGTGCCACTGACCGGGACCTTGTCCGCCAGGGCCGCGTTGACCGACGCAGGCGCGGTCACCACCGGCGCGTTGGGTGGTGTGGTGTCCGTGACCGGGGCAGTCCCGGTGCTGCGGAGGCTCTCGACGCCCTGCCACAGGGACAACATTGGCGTCACTGTGTAGTACCAGGTCCCGGCCGGGACGTTGGCCTCAGCACACGAAAGACCGGCGACCGCGCCTTGGCACGTTCCGGTTGCGGCCACACGCGTACCCCCGGTGGCGGAACTGTAGCGGGCGATGCTGTAGCCGGTCACTGACCTGCCCGCCGTCGTCGTACTGGCCGTCCAGGTGACCGTCACGGTGCTACCGGTCACGCTGGTGCCCGGCTTGGCGCCCGGGGCTACGGAATCGGCCTTTACGGCTCCGAAACCGCTGCTGACGGAGCCCCAAAACGCGCTGGCGGCCGGTCCTGCACAGGAAACAAGGACGATACCCAGCACAATCACCATGATGCGGTTCCAACGCCCCATGCCGATGCGCGAAGCCTGACGGCCCTGGCTCACTTCCGTACCTCCAGCGTCACGGGGATGGCGAATTGTGCGCCCTGGCAAGCGGAAACCGAGGTGGCATCCATGCTGGCCGCTCCCTGCAGCGTCACCAGGATGGAGGTGTTCGCCGCGATGGTTATCGGAGTGGCGAGTGGTGCGGCAGGCGGTGTAAAGGTGACGCCGGTGGTGGTGCAACCGGGATGGGAAGCGTCGGCGGTGGCGGGCCCGTTGGCGGCAAACCCGTAGATGGTGACGGCGTGGGGGTTGGGGTTCGTGGCCCTGACCAGGACGTCGGCAGTTCCACCGGGAACCAAACTGGTTTGCAAGGTGTCGCCCGGGACGAGTGCGTCCACCGTGACGGTCTGCATGGTGCCGTTCGTTGATGCCCCGGCGCCGAGGCCGGTAGCGCTCCAGTACGCGTAGGCCGATCCCACACCGCCCAGCACACAGAGGGCAACAGTGGCCGCCGCGGTTCTGGCGAGCCGGCCTGATGCGCGGGTTCGGGGTGTCCGGGCTGTGGTCTTCATCTCAGTTGCCTTGTCCCGTGCCGGAGTACGTCAGCTGGACAGTGGCGCCTTTGCAACCGTCCTGGAGCTGCGGAGTGTCGTACATGGTGATGCGTGGCCAACCCGACTCCGGCACACCGAGCGAGGAGAGGGTGCGGACACCGGGATCCACGGTCAGCGGATAGGCGCCGGAGTATTGGGTGAGCTTGTAGTCAGCTGTGGTGCAGGGCAAATTTGCCGCAATTGCCGCCTGGGTCCGGACCACTTGGGTGATGGAGACGGAAAGGTTGGTCACGGCGATGCTCTTGTTTCCCGGATTGGAGATCTGCAGTTCCACGGACCTGGAAACGCCCGGCGCGAGCAAGCCATTCACGGACCCCGCTACACCGAACGACCGCTTGACTTCCAGGACCTGCAACTGGCCCGGCGCCGTGTTGGACACGATCGATCCGCCGCCCGCTTTGACCGTGAAATCGGTCTTCGCTGCCGGTGTCGTGGTGGCCGTTCCCACCGTCAGGACCGCTTGGGCGGAGCCGCCGGAAGTGAGATTCAACGACGACGGCGCGACGCTGGCAGTTGCTCCAGCCGGAAGCCCGCTGATGGTGAAGGTGACCGGTCCCGTAAAGCCGCCGGTCGATGTCGCCGACACTGTGAACGTTGTGGACTGGCCCTGATCCAGGGTGCGGCTCGAAGGCGACAACGCCACCGTGATCCCCGCAGCCGTTTTCGCAGAGCTACCCTGGCCGTTGCCCGCACCAAGAGCCGCGATCGGCAATATGGCCACCATCAGAGCCAGCAAAATCGCACGCAGGACCCCACCCCGGACGAACGGTGCGGTGCGCTCTGGGCGGTGGTCCATGGAAGCTCTTTTCGGACGTCGGCTGCGGTGCGTTGATGAATCGGCTGAAAGCGCTGAGCCGGGGTCCGCCCTGGCAGGCGGGCCCCGGCGTCGAGGTCTTACAGGCTGCCGACGTTGACCGTCACGATGGCCGCCTTGCAGGCGTCCTGGTTGACGGTGGTGCTGTCGTTGAACTTCAGCGTGCCGGAGCCAACGGACGTACCGGTGCTGTTGGCTGCCACCGGGCTGTTCGAGGTGACGGCGGTGACCTCGAACCATGCAGGCAGGCAGCCGGCCACATTGGTGGTCACGTTCGCGCTCAACGCTCCAACCACTGTGCCGGACGTGGTGGAGTTGTCAGCCGTGTAGCTCACCGGGACGGAGTTGCCGGGAGCAAGGCCGCCGGCGAAGGTGGCGTGGAGGGTGACGGTTCCGCCACCGGAAGAGTTGGTGGCAGAGCCGCTGCCTGAACCAGTGGTGGTCCAGTAGGCGTAGGCGGCGCCGCCACCGACTGCAACCAGTGCGACGCCGGCAACTGCGGCGGTGATCCTGCTCTTCTTGGAAAGCTTGCGCATGATGTGACTCCTTGGTTGATCTGGTCCGGGGAGCCGCAGCGCAACCCCCAGCATCCGGCCGTTGCTGGCGGATGAAGCGATGCACCCAATGGTTCAGCCATGGCGAGTCGAGTGGCTAGGATTCCGGCTACCTCATTTTTCCTTTCGAACAAAGGCTGGGAAATACCCACATGCGTGACGCTAGTACTCGCGTTCTCCGCCCGAACTACTTGGCGGGCGAGCCGTCATCGAAGCCCTGACGGGGCCGGCGGTACTCATGCGCGGACGCACTGTCCAAGGAGTGGACACCACCTTAAAGCCCGCAAAAGACGGTCCTCCGGCGTTGCTGCGGCAACATTGTGCCCATCTTGAGCAAAAACTGCGCTGGTGTTCGAAAGCTTCCAGCCTTCCGGTTAACCCTCGACGGCGGCCCGGTCGCCCTTGGAAGGTGACCTGACCGCCGTCGGGCGTCTTGTCGCTGGGGCCTAGCCGTGGGCGGCGAGGATGGTGGAGGCTTCCTGGCGGGTGGTGCCGGAGGACTCGATGTGGGCCAGTGCGGCGGGGATTTCCCAGCCTTTCTTCCGCATGGCGGTGGCCCACAAACGCCCGGCCCGGTACGAGGAACGCACCAACGGCCCGGACATGACACCGAGGAAACCGATCTCCTCGGCCTCGTGTTGGAGGTCCACGAATTCCTGCGGCTTGACCCAGCGGTCCACCGGCAGGTGCCGTTCGGACGGGCGCAGGTACTGGGTGATCGTGATCAAGTCACACCCGGCTGCGTGCAGGTCCCGCAGGGCCTCGGAGATTTCCTCCCGGGTTTCGCCCATACCCAGGATCAGGTTGGACTTGGTCACCATGCCCAAGTCACGGCCCTGGGTGATGACATCCAGGGAGCGTTCGTACCGGAACGCCGGACGGATGCGCTTGAAAATCCTGGGCACGGTCTCGACGTTGTGGGCGAAGACCTCGGGCTTGGAATCGCAGATCGCTGCGATGTGTTCGGGCTTGCCGGAGAAGTCCGGGATCAGCAGCTCCACCCCGGTGCCGGGGTTCAGTTCGTGGATTTTCCGGACCGTTTCGGCGTACAACCAGACACCCTCATCGGCCAGGTCATCACGGGCCACCCCGGTCACGGTGGCGTAGCGCAACTGCATCGCCTGGACCGAGCGGGCGACTTTGGTGGGTTCGAACATGTCCACCGGGGAGGGTTTGCCGGTATCGATCTGGCAGAAATCACAACGCCGGGTGCACTCGGACCCGCCGATCAGGAACGTCGCTTCCTTGTCTTCCCAGCACTCGAAAATGTTCGGGCAACCGGCCTCTTCACAGACCGTGTGCAGGCCCTCTTTCTTCACCAGGTTCTTAAGCTGGACAAACTCCGGACCCATCTGGACCTTGGCCTTGATCCACTCAGGCTTACGTTCAACCGGGACCGCCGAGTTACGCTGCTCAACGCGCAGCAACTTACGGCCTTCAGGGGCGAGTGTCATGAGATTCCCTAACGTTGATTTTCAGCATTCGACGACGTTGACGGCGAGGCCGCCCATCGCGGTTTCCTTGTACTTATCGGACATGTCCTTGCCCGTCTCACGCATGGTCACGATCACCTCATCCAACGAAACCCGGTGCGTCCCGTCC
>NZ_BMPM01000008.1 GCF_014647595.1 Paenarthrobacter histidinolovorans
CCCGGGAGGGTGTGGGAGAGTAGGACACCGCCGGACAACCATTAGCCAAGAGCCCCAACCCCCCAAAAGGGTCGGGGCTCTTGCCATTTAACAAACCAACACCACTAACACCCAACCCAGAAGCCGGCCAACCTGGAAGCCAGGACCCGGCCCTGTTCAAAGCCGACCCGAGCGGCGGCCGGCCTTAGGGAAAAGTCCATCGCATTGACGCCGAACATATGCTCGGCTTCGCTGTCCGGGATGACTGTTTCCACCTGGCTGCCGCCGGCACGCAGGGCGTCCACTTGGCCGGCCAGGTGCATGCCCCACTCAGCAGGAGTCCGTGTCCGCCCACCGAAGGGTGACAACACCAGCACGCTTCCGTATCCGGCTGCCAGGTCCGCGTTCTCGGCGTTGGTGCGGTATCCGCCGTCGATGTATTGCTCGTCGCCGATGCTGTAGGCGAAACCGCTGGCGCAGCTGGCAGCCACTGCATCCACGAGATCCACGCCGCTGTCCCGGTCGAACACCACCGGTTCACCTGTCCGGGCATTGACGGCTGTCAGGAGAATCGCTCTTTCCGGCCACTGGGCCTGCGGCAAGCGGGTTGCCACTGTGGCCCGCCAGCGCGCGCTGGCACCTTCCATGGAAGCGGCGATCTCTACGGCAGCCGCTCCAAGCCGGCGGCGCATATCCGCCATGCTCGAGGAGGCCTTCATGATGTTGCCGGTTCGCTCCATGTGATCCACCACGGGTCTCGTGGCAGTGCGTCGCGTTTCGATAGTGCGTCCCGTTTCGGTATCGGGTCCAGTCGCGGAACGAACGGGCACGGCGGAAGCTTGGCGGGGCGCGGACTTATCGGTCCCTTTAGCGCCTGCGGGTTTCTGCGGAACAGAACTGAGGATGGCTTCAAAGAGCTCGATGGGGCTGGCTCCGGCCAGTTGGGCCGCCGCGGTCGACCCCGCTGATGTGCCAATGGTGAGCTCGGGGGTGGCGACATCCAGTCCGGCGTCAAAAAGGCCGGCTACGACGCCGATGAGCCATGCGTTGCCTGTGGAGCCGCCACCGCCAAGGACCAATGCCCGCTGCCTGGTGGACGGTTGCTGGACGGCGGAGCCGGTCTCCGCCTGGGACTGGACGGTGCCCGCGCGGCTGGATGCCGCCGTCGAATTGTTGTTAAAGGGTGAAGAAGAGGAAGTGTTCAAGGGAGCGCCTTTCGCGATGTGCGTGACGGGCGCTCCTGATAGCGACCAGCTTAGTCGCGGGATCGTGGACTGCAGGGAGCGCCCACTATGGATACTGCGTTCATGGGTCTCACCTCCTGCCGAATGTTCACGATCACCCGAAAGTTATCACTCTGCGGCCACCTGCGCAATTGGCCAAGGAAGCGGCGGTAGAGTCTGGGAATGAATCTCGTGCGGAGCGTGCCCATCGGCAGGGGCGGCAGTGGTGACCAGTTGCTTCTTCGTCCCCTTGAGCTCTCAGACGCCGCGGATTTGGCTGGTGCGTACCTGCGTAATCGCGGACATCTGGCGCCCTGGGAGCCCACCCGCGATGACGGATTCTTCACCGAGCATGGCCAGGAAGCCGTCATTCGCGCCAAGATCGACCAGGACCGTACAGGCGGGGGCGCCGCGTCAGCTGCGGTAGCCGCCGTCGTCGATATGGCCACACAGGAACTTGACCTCCACAGGATCCAGGCCGCAACCCTGCTCCACAACGCCCCGTCCCAGGCTGTCCTGGGGCGTTGCGGTTTTGACAGGATCGGCGTAGCGCCGTCCTACCTTCAGATCGCTGGCGAGTGGCAGGACCACGTTTTGTTCCAGCGCATCCTGTTCTGACTGGCACGGCGCAGGAGCAGCGGCAAGGACGCAGGGTACGCCAAGGGCTTAAACGGCTCCAAAAAACCCCGAAATTCCGGTGATTTTGGTCAAAAAGGCGCGGAAACACGCGGAATTTGCTGGCCAAGGCATCCCAAGCTGGTAAGTTTTCGAACAGTGGCTTGCTCGCATTCCGCTTGAAAGCTCAAAAACGTATGAGTCCAGGAGGACGTAAATGGCTAAGAACCGTAGTGAACTCGTTGCAGAGGTAGCAGGCAAGGCTGGCACCAGCCAGGCAGCAGTCAACTCCGTGCTCGATGCACTGTTCGAAGTTTTCGAGACTTCTGTCGCCGCCGGCGAGAAGATCACCATCCCGGGCTGGCTCGCCGTCGAGCGCACCGACCGTGCAGCCCGCACCGGCCGCAACCCGCAGACCGGCGAAACCATCCAGATCGCAGCCGGCCACAGCGTCAAGCTGACCGCTGGCTCCAAGCTGAAGGCAGCAGTCGCCAAGAAGAAGTAACTTCTTCGGCACAGGCCTTGAAGGGGCGGCAACCTGATGGTTGCCGTCCCTTCTTCTTTGGGTTAATCCACATAGCGCCCCTTCGATTCGCAGCCCGGCGACAGGTAGCGGACAATGGATAGGTGCCGTCAGCAAGAAGTTCCGCAACTGCCCCGTCGTCCCCTCCCAAGCCGGGAGCACGTGGAGGCTCTACAGTCGCGGGAATTTCCCTTCCTTGGCAGTTGGCGGGCCTGGCGGTCCTGTTCATCATTCTTGCCGGGGCGCTGATCTTCTCCGGGGC
Source organism: Paenarthrobacter histidinolovorans (assembly GCF_014647595.1). Taxonomy (GTDB): domain Bacteria; phylum Actinomycetota; class Actinomycetes; order Actinomycetales; family Micrococcaceae; genus Arthrobacter; species Arthrobacter histidinolovorans. The sequence continues at coordinate 2,603 of NZ_BMPM01000008.1, forward strand.
CTCGGCGGCCCGCCAGGTTTCAGATCCCGGCGCACTGGTCAGATGGGGTCTTCCGTTTGCCAAGGCCATCCACAACGTGTCGGTGGCGACCGTGGTCGGCGGCTTGATCTTCGCCGTGGGCATCCTGCCCAAGAATCTGGGCGGATCCCGTTCCCGGGAGAAAGACGCCGACGCTCCGGAGCATCCAGCGTTTTCAAGGGCCCTCGCGGTCGCTGCTGCCGCAGGCGCTGCATGGACCTTGTCCGCAGTGGCGGTCCTCGTCCTGACGTACGCGGATGTCGCCGGCCAGCCGCTCTCCGGGGATGCCGAGTTCACCCGTTCGCTGGTCTATTTCATGACGGACATCGAAACCGGCAAGGCCTGGTTGGCCGTCACCATTATTGCCGCCGTGGTCACCACAGCCCTGTTCGGGGTCCGGTCGTTGACGGGCTTGGCGTTTACGCTCGTGCTCGCGCTGATTGGCCTGATTCCCACAGCGCTGATCGGCCACTCTTCCAGCTCGAGCGACCACGAGGGCGCCATCAATTCCCTGGGCCTCCACCTGGTGGGCGTCTCCACTTGGGTGGGCGGCATCATCATGCTGGCGGTCCTATCGGGAATCCTCACCGGCTCACGGAAGACAGGAACTCCGGACATCACGGAGCAGACGCTCCGGCGCTTCTCGTCGCTGGCCGGCTTCGCCTTCGTTCTGGTGTTCGCTTCCGGTGTCATCAATGCGGCCATCCGGGTCACCAACCCCGCCGACCTCTTCGGTTCCTCTTACGGCCAGCTGATCGTGGCCAAGGCCCTCGCCACATTGGTACTGGGCGGTATCGGCTTCATGCACCGCCAGTGGGTCATCCCGCAACTCGGTAAGAACGGTTCCATGTCCGCGCGCCGGGTGCTGTGGCAACTGGTTCTGGTTGAGCTGCTGGTGATGGGTGCGACGTCGGGACTCGCCGTTGCGCTCGGACGCTCGGCTCCGCCGCAGCCCACCACCTACGCGCCGGATGCCTCGCCCTCCTTCATCCTCTCCGGATACGAGCTGCCACCGGAACTTACCCCTGAGCGCTGGCTCACAGAGTGGCGCTTCGATTGGCTGTGGGTAGGCGTGGCGTTGTTTGGTGCCGTCTCCTACATCATGGGCATCGTCAAGGTCCGTCGTCGTGGAGACCAGTGGTCCGTGTTCCGGACAGTGAACTGGGTGATCGGCCTGGTGGTCCTCACGTACATCACCTCCGGCCCACCGGCTGTTTATGGCCGTGTGCTGTTCTCTGCGCACATGGTGGACCACATGGCCCTCACCATGGTGGCGCCCATCTTCCTGGTGCTTGGGGCTCCCGTAACCCTGGCACTGCGCGCACTCCCGTCCCGGGGTGAAGGTACCCACGGCTCCCGGGGCTTGCGGGAATGGTTGCTTCTGTTCGTGCACTCCAGGTTCTCGCAGGTTGTCACCCACCCCCTGTTCGCGGCGGCAAACTTCGCTGGGTCCATCGTCTTGTTCTACTACTCGGACCTATTCGGTCTGGCCATGCGCGAGCACGTGGGTCACGAGCTCATGAACCTGCACTTCCTGCTGACCGGCTACATCTTTGTCCTGAGCATGATCGGCAGCGATCCCTTGCCGCGTCGTGCACCATATCCGATGCGGTTGCTGCTCCTGCTGGCAACCATGGGCTTCCACGCATTCTTCGGAGTGTCCATCATGGGCGGCACCGGCTTGCTCGCTGCCGACTACTTCGGAAACCTTGGCCGGGCCTGGGGCCCCTCGGCTCTGGGTGACCAGCAACTCGGTGGTGCCGTTGCTTGGGGCATCGGCGAAATTCCTACATTGCTGGTGGCTATCGGGGTGGCAGTCATGTGGTCCCGCTCCGACGAACGGGAGAAGCGCCGCGTGGACCGCGCGGCCGACAGGAATAACGACGCCGATCTCAGTGCTTACAACGATATGTTTGCCCGATTGGCTGAGCGCGATGCCAAGCTTGCAAGCCGCACTCCCCGGGCAACCACGACGGCCCAGGCGGAGCGCCCCACGAACGACAATGCCGGGCAGACTGACCCGAACACCAAGCTGGAAGGACGCTGATGAGCGAAACCGTACGTACCCAACACCGGGTCCGGGCCTCCGAACTCGAGGGCCGCGGCTGGCTCAACACCGGCGGTAAGTCCCTGGACCTCGAGTCCCTGCGCGGAAAGATCGTGCTTCTCGATTTCTGGACCTTCTGCTGCATCAACTGCCTCCACGTGCTGGACGAGTTGCGGCCGTTGGAAGAAAAGTACTCGGACGTGCTGGTAACCGTTGGCGTGCATTCGCCCAAGTTTGAACACGAGGCAGACCCGGTTGCTTTGGCATCCGCGGTTGAACGCTATGAGATCCACCACCCGGTCCTGGATGACCCGGAACTGGCCACGTGGAAGGCTTACACCGCCCGTGCCTGGCCCACGTTGGTGGTTGTGGACCCCGAGGGCTACATTGTGGCCCACCTTTCCGGCGAGGGCCACGCAGACGGCCTCTCAGTCCTGCTCGAAGAGCTCGTTGCTGAGCATGAAGCCAAGGGGACACTTCACCGCGGCGACGGCCCGTACGTTGCCCCGGTGCCAACGTCGGGCACGTTGCGCTTCCCCGGCAAAGCGACCCAGCTTCCCAACGGGAACTACCTGGTAGTGGACTCCGGCCATCACCGTTTGGTGGAGTTGCGCCCCGACCTGGAAACAGTGGAACGCATCATTGGTTCCGGCACCAAGGGTTACCTGGACGGGCAATCGGAAATTGCCCAATTCAACGAACCCCAGGGCGTTACCCTTCTTCCCTCGGAGCTGGCCTGGAAGCTCGGATACGACGCTGTGGTGGCGGACACTGTCAACCACCGCCTTCGCGGCGTGACCCTCAGCTCGGGATACGTCCAGACGATCGCAGGCAACGGCGTGCAGCGCCTCCTGGACACTGGCCCCGCCCGCGTCACCGATTCCGGCGCCGGTACATGGTCCGAACACCACGACGCCGGTCCGGCTGACTTCGCGGGAGACGCCCTGGATGTCGGAGCCCTCGGAAAGGGCACGGAGGTTTCCCTCTCCTCGCCGTGGGATGTGGTCTGGAGCGAGAAGCTGCAGAAGGTGGTCATCGCCATGGCCGGAACCCACCAGATCTTTGCTTTCGACCCCCTGGCCAACCAGGTCTCCATCCTGGCCGGTTCAGGTCTTGAAGGTTTGCTGGACGGCAAAGCCGAGGAAGCCTGGTTTGCCCAATCCTCCGGTCTGGCAATCGACGGCGAAGACAACATCTGGGTAGCTGACTCCGAAACGTCATCACTGCGCCGCCTGGTGGTCAGCGATTCCGGCGTGACCGTGGAAACAGCCGTGGGCAAGGGCCTGTTCGATTTCGGTTTCCGCGACGGCGAAGCATCGGAAGCCCGCTTGCAGCACCCCCTGGGTGTGACGGTGCTGCCGGACAACTCCGTGGCCATCGCCGACACCTACAACGGGGCCGTACGCCGCTATGACCCCGCCACCAAGTCCGTCTCCACCCTGGCCAGAGGTCTCGCTGAGCCGAGCGACGTCGTCGTGGTCCAAGTGGAAGGCAGCGATCCGCTGCTGGTAGTGGTGGAATCGAACAAGCACCAGTTGGTCCTGGTTCCGATCCCCAAGGAAGCCCAGCAAGTGGATGAGGGCGCGTCGCAGACGCACCGTCCCAAGAGCCCGGTGACCCCCGGGACCCTTGAGCTTGCGGTGCGCTTCAAGGCTCCCACCGGGCAAAAACTTGATGACCGGTGGGGCGACCCCACCCAGATGAAGATTTCCTCCACGCCGCCCGAACTCTTGGTTTCAGGCGGTGGGACCTCGGTGGGTCTGCTGCGTACCCTGGAACTGTCTGCGGATGTCCCCGAGGGAATCCTGCACATCACGGCCCGCGCGGCCGCTTGTGATGGGCCGGAGACCGAAGACGGCGAAATCCCGGACCACGCAGCATGCCACCTGTATCAGCAGGATTGGGGCATCCCGGTGGTCCTGCAGGCCGACGGGGAGTCGGAGCTGGTGCTGGACCTCCGCGGCATGGACTAAGCCGTACTGCTGGAATGGCCCGGGTTTGACTCCTCCGAGGGGTAGGCCCGGGCTTTTCTGTGCCCCCGGACAGTCAAAAGTGGGCTACTCCGGTCCCGAGTTGTCCACATAGACCACCCCGGCGCTGCCCACCTGTTGGCTGGAACAGCAGGCTGGAGGGATGAAACCAGAGGATGCCCTGCGACGATTGGGTGGCGTTGCCATGACGCGGCAGGTGCGGGCTCAGGGTGCCAGTGAAACGGCGATTCGATCCGCGTTGCGGGCGGGAAGTGTCCAACGCGTCGAACGTGGAGTGCTGCGCCTTCCGGCTGCCGACCCGGCGTTTGTCGCAGCAGTAAAAGCGAGATCGCTGCTCACCTGCGCATCAGCTGCAAGCCGTTACGACCTGTGGTTGCTGCACAAACCCGCTGAGCCCCACTACTGGCAAAGCAATGGCCGACGTACTGCAGGGTGCATCAGCCACAGGCTGTCCCTGTCCCAACCTCGACCGAACGAGCCGTACGTTGCCCTTCCGGATGTTCTTTTGCACGCGCTTCTCTGCCTGCCTCCATTGGAAGCACTGGTGATGGTGGAGAGCGCGTACATCCGCGGTGACATCGGGCTCGGGTATCTACGTCGTCATCTACTTGGCAACCGAAGTGGTCAGGCCCGTGATGTTCTGGCCAAAGTGGACCGGGGTGCAGGGTCCCTCTTGGAAACCCTGGCACGGGTCCTTTTCCGCGACGTAGGGATCCGCACCGAGACACAAGTCTGGATCGAGGGTATAGGCACCGTCGACTTTCTTCTTGAAGGATTCCTCATAGTTGAACTCGACGGCCTGGCGTTCCATCTGGAGCCGCGTCAGTTCAAGAAAGACCGCAGGCGGGACAACGAAGCAATCAGGCAAGGAATGCTGGTGCTGAGGTTCTTCTATGACGACGTCGTGCACGCGCCGGAGAAGATGCTCCAACATGTGCGTGAAGTTCTTCTTCATGGGCCAGCTCGTCTGTGGTCGAACTAGCCCACTTTTGGGCGGCTCTCCCACAACCACGGGCACTGATTGAGGGACTCGGGGGTGGAAACCGGGCCAGTCCGGCAGCAAGAACTAGAACGTCAGCAGGGGCGTGACCGTCACGGTATCGCCGCTGACATCCAACTGGGTGGTGAAGCTGAAGTCGTGCTCCACGTTGAGATCGTTTACGAGCCCCGTGAACAGGTTGACCTCCCTGGCGGTCAACGTTGCCTTGCCGTTCAAGGGAGCAACAACCCATTTGCCGCCGAACGGTTCAATGGTGATCTTGGGGTACTCCGTGATGGCCCATTTGATGGTCCCGTCCACAACCCGTGCATTGCTGACGTGGTAGAACGGGCAGTCGGGCTGCAGGCGCTGCTGCTCGGTGGCTTGGGCGGCGCAGGTGTCCAGGAACTCACGGACTTTGCCGGCAACGGCGTCGTTCATGGCCTTGGTTGATCGGGTCTGCAAGTTCAGGGGCGCCTGTCCGCCTTCGCGCGTCGTGACGAGCGCGGAGCTTGCGGGAGCTTCGAAGTAGGTGCCGTTCAGGCTGGCCTCGTACTTGCCCGGGAAGAACACGGCGAACGTGTTGCGGCCGTTGGGCATGTTGACGGGGACGCCGTTGAGGGTGGCTTCGCTGGAGTTAACCACGGTCACATCAATGGTGGGCAGGGTGGTGGGCACGAACGCCCACTTCCCGAAGAACAGCCACTGTGTCCCGGTACGTTCCATGAGGAATTCCGTGTGGAGCCGGCTGCCGTCCAAGGTGTAGTCCACAGGGACGGCCACCCGGTTTGCGCTGCGGGATTCCGGATTTCCCACGTGGACATCGGACAGTTTGGAGGCGGCAGTTTGAAGGGCCGTTCCATCGAGCATGGCCGCGTTGGCGCTGGGCACTTTGGCACGCAGGAGCCCCAAGGCTTCTTCGCCTTTGCCGTCCTGGAGCGCTTGCAGATACTCCTTGACAGGCTGCTGCGGACTGGCCACCGAAGAGCCCACCAGGTTGATGCAGACGATCGCGCCGACGACAGCAAGCATCAGACCGAGCAGCCATCCGGCTGCGGTCTTGACGAACGCTTGACTCAACTGCACGCCCTTTACGTTACCCGCCGCAACAGCCCCCGCCGTGCAGGAGGTACCCGTTATGACGTTTATCCGTCGTCTGGAGAAGCCCGACGGCGGGTGGCAGCAGGCCTTGCTGCCACCCGGCGTCGTGGTTCAGTCGGGCCGGGCGGAACTAGCGCCGGCGACGTGACGAGGTGCCAAAGACTCCGCGCATGAGGTCGCGGCCGAGCTGGGTTCCCATGGAACGGACCATGCTCTTGAGGCCGCCACCCAGCGCGCCGCCAAGGGCTCCGGCGATGTCGCCGAACACGCCGCTTTCCTGCGGTGGTGCTTGCTGCGGGACAGGAAGGGGAGCGGGCGGCGCCGGGAAGGAGTCGGTGGTTGAAGTGGACGGCCGTGAACTGGGCCGTCCCAGGATCTCTTCCTCGATACGGCGCGCTTCGGCGTCGATGTCCGCTTGGGATGTTCCAGCCGGCGCACCGGAAGAAGGCACGGGCGGCAGGCCGGGTGCGGCATCGCCTGTCGGTGCGGCTGCCTGGCCATTGAGTTTCTCGTACGCCGAGAGGTTGTCCACGGCTGTCCCGTACTTCGCCAGGAGCGGGGACGCGGCGATGGTGCTCTTGATGAGATCGTCGGCGCTGGGGCCCATGACGGACTCGGGGGCACGGAGGCGGGTCAACGCCACCGGCGTGGGAGCACCTTTCTCGTTCATGACGGTGATGACGGCCTCGCCAATGCCGGCCGAGGTCAAGGTTTTTTCGAGGTCGTAGTCACTCACAGGGAAGGTGGACACGGTGGCCTTCAAAGCCTTGGCGTCCTCGGGGGTGAACGCACGCAGGGCGTGCTGCACGCGGTTGGCCAACTGGCCCAGCACGTCTGCCGGAACATCCTTGGGCGTCTGGGTGACGAAGAAAATACCCACGCCCTTGGAACGGATGAGCCGGACGGTGGTGGTGATGGCTTCAAGGAAGGCCTTGGAGGCGTTGTTGAACAGCAGGTGTGCTTCGTCCAGGAAGAACACGAGCTTGGGTTTGTCGAGGTCACCGGCTTCGGGAAGGTCCTCGAAGAGATCTGCCAAGAGCCACATGAGGAACGTGGAGAACAGGAGGGGCTTGGTCTGGAGCGTGGGCAGTTCCAGGCAGCTGACCACCCCTCGGCCGTCGGGTGCCGTGCGGAGCAACTCGGCGGTGTCGAACTCGGGTTCGCCGAAGAACTTCTCCATGCCCTGCGCTTCCAAGCCGACCAGCTCCCGGAGGATCACGCCGGCGGTAGCCTTTGACAGCCCGCCCAGTTCGGCGAGTTCGGCCTTTCCTTCGTCCGAGGTCAGGAACTGGATTACGGCGCGGAGGTCCTTGAGGTCGATCAGTTCAAGGTTCTTCTGGTCCGCGAAATGGAAGATCAGCTGGAGGCTGGACTCCTGGGTGTCGTTGAGGTCCATGATCCGGGAGAGCAGGATGGGCCCGAACGAGGTAATGGTGGCACGGACCGGAATGCCGTTGCCGTCGCCGCCCAGCGAAAGGAACTCCACCGGAAAGTTCTTGGCCTGCCAGTCCTGGCCCAGCGCGGACGTCCGTGCCGTCAGCTTCTCACTGCCGGTGGCCGGCGTCGCCAATCCTGACAGATCACCCTTGATGTCCGCGAGGAAGACCGGGACGCCCGCCGTCGAGAGTTGTTCGGCGATCATGTGCAGCGTGACCGTCTTGCCGGTACCGGTGGCGCCAGCCACGAGGCCGTGGCGGTTCATCATGGCGAGGGGCAGGCGGACCTGGGCTTCCTTGTGGACTTCGCCGTCCACGATCGCGGCACCCAGCTCGATCGTGGCACCTTCCAGGGTGTACCCCTGCTGGATGGTGGCGAGTTTTTCGGCAGTCGTTTTGTTGGCCATGCGCATAGCTTAGCTGGGCAGTGCAAGATCCTTGCTGAAGGCCAAATGCTTGATGTCTTCGGGGTCTGCGGCGAGGTCGAACAGGGCTTTGTAGCCGGTGGCGAGGTACAGATTTTTGGCCTCCGGCTGTCGCGGCCCGGTGGTGAGGTACAGCTTCCGGTAGCCCCGGCGTCGAGCCTCGTTCTCCAGTTCGGTCAGTACCAGGCGCGCCAGCCCGCGGCGGCGATGGGCGGAGTGGGTCCAGATCCGCTTGAGCTCGGCCGTGTGCTCGTCGTAGCGCCTGAAGGCGCCTCCCGCCACGGATTCGCCGTTTTCCTGAATGATGATGAGTGCGCCGTGCGGCGGAGCGAATTCTTCGGCGGGGTAGCGGTTCAGCTCCTCGGCTGCCCCTTCGCTGCTGAACAAGTCACCGTAACGGGTGTTGTATTCGACGGCGAGCTCGTCCAGGAGCGGGCGGACGCGCGGATCGCGCATCGGCAGGCTGAGGACGGTAAGGCCCGACGTCGGCAGGGTTGGCGTTGTTGTCATGTCTGGGCCTTTCGTAGGTGGAACCCATGTAGGTAGCAGATGAGGTCGTTTTGAGGGTTCAAAACGACGTTAACTGCGACTCAGTTGGGTGGGTGGCAGCAACGGTGGTCAGGATCCTGCGCGCAAGGGCGTCGTTCTCCCGGAACGGGGCTGCGTTGGTGTTGGGGCGCGCGAAGGCTCCGGCGCCCCAGCCCGAGGTCCAGGGACCGATGGCAAACAAACCCTGCTGTGGTGTACCAACAGGAGACAGTACCTGGTAATTCCCGGAGATCAGGAGTTTGCCGGTGGAGTGTGTGCCCTCGGAGGTGAGCAGCCTCTGCTCGGTGCCCCATCCGGCGTCGTGCAGATCAGCCAGGGCCGGGTTTGCGGAACGTTCCACGGACGCGGAAGGCAGCCGCGCCTCAATGTAAGCGGACGCGTCCACCACCACCGGCGACTGGAAAGACCCCGCCACGAACCGGCCCAGGGACTCGTCGGCCCGGACCCACATGCCCGGGCCCAGGAACTTGAGGAAACCGGCCCTGTGCAGGGCGAGCATCTCCCGGAGGCGGTGCGACGGTGGCCCGGAGTCGACGAAGCTGAAGAATCCGTGCCACCAGCCGTGGATGGCCTGCTGGGACCGGGCGTTGAGCCGCTCTTGTGGGACCAGCCGGCCGAGGTCCATGTACACGAACAGCAACGCCGTGAACAGGGCCAGTGTCTCGGAGTGGTCCGGGCCGGTCCGCAGGTCCACGTCCCGCTGGATGTAGGCGGTGACCGACCGCTGCACGGTGTCGTGGTCCGCGAACGCGCAGCCACTCAGCGGGTGGTCAAGCTTCTCCAGGTCAAGGCGCAGTCCGGGGTCCGGAACGGAAACGGCCACCAGTTCCTCACGGAGAGGGCTGTACCAGTCAAGGGCATCGAACCGGGCTTCAAAGCTGGCCCACGAACCCAGGACCCGGTCGGGGTAGCCGGTGAACAGTTCACGGTAGTAGGCGTAGCCTGCGTCCTTGGCGATCAGCGGCCAGAGCTGCGTGCGGAAATCGAGTTCCTGGTGCTCGGCCAGCAGGGCGTCGATGGCCGATGCGGTGAAGTACCGTGGGCGCTCAACGGGAGTGCGCAGCGTGGAGGAAATCTTGGAGTGGTACGGCACGCCGCGTCGTGACCCTGCCCAGAGCCGTGGCTCGGCGCCGGATGGCACGTAGTCGAGTCCGCCGTCGGGCCTTTCCTCGAAGCGGCCCCCGCGGCCTTCGAACAGCAGCACCAGCAGGTCCACAAACGCCAGGCCCATGCCTGAGACGATCACGTCCTGGCCGGGTTCAATGCCGGAGTAGTCAACGTCCGTGGTGTACGACGGCGGCGCGTGGAACCCGCCGTGTCGGGCAGCGAACTCGCTGAGGCGGGCTGTCTCAACATCAGGAACGGAGTCCGTGTGGCCCAGCGCGTACACCACGACGTCGGCCGTCACCAAGGTTCCGGTGGCCAGCCTCACGCTGTGCGTATCGCCGGAAGAGCGCTCGACGCCGGTGGCTGTGTCGCGGTGCACCGTCACCGTTGTTTCGGGGCCAAGGGCGCTGACGGCCCGGCCGAAGAACCACTCAAGGTACTTGCTCTGGAGTTGGCGCGTGGGGAAGGACGACGGGGTCAGCGAACGGAGCTGGGCAAGCAGGTGCGGCTCCAACGCAGGCACGTCGCGGATGCTGCCGTCCAGAATGCCGGCGGCCCAGGCTGACAGCCCCGGGCCTTGAACGGAGGGTCCGTCGCATGTCACGGATTCATCGGTGAACATGGTGACATCCGCAGCTGTGGAGTTCAGCAGCATGCCCGGGCTCTGGTCATAGCGCCAGATCCTCCCGGAGCCCGGCTGGTAGGGCTCAATGACGTGGATATCCAGAGGGCCGTGGAACAGGCCGGGCTGATTGGCGGCAAGCCGTTCAAGGACACCGGCCGTGCGCGGACCGCCGCCAATGAAGGCGATGACGGGTACTCGTGGCGGCATGGGATCTCCTGGAATGCGGTGGTTGGTGCACCCCAATCTAGGGAGGAAGCGGGCCGCCGGTCGAGGAGCTGGTAACCGCCGTTCACCACGCGTCACGCACCGTCAACAGGCGCAAAGAAGCGACGCATATGGCCCCGCATGACGACGATTGTGACGCCGTGAGAACCCCGGCGAAGCTCCGCGAAGTCCAGTGAAGAAGTGCAAATTCCCGCCTTGCTGCGGGGTTTCGCACGCCCATAGATTGGCAGCCATCCGATAGACAACAACCGATCTGAAATGAGGTGGCGCATGAGTGCAATCGCACCGCCTGCCACGGCGGACACTGCACCGCCCACCCCGGATTACTCCGAGTACAAGCTGGTTCCTGCCCGTCATCCGTGGCGTTGGGTGGGCACGGTGGTGGTGGCCGCCGGCGTGGCCGCCATCGCATGGTCCCTTGTGACCAACCCCCGTTGGGAGTGGGGCGTGGTGGCTCAATGGTTCACCGCGCAGTCCGTGGTCAACGGGCTCATCGAGACGCTTAAGCTCACGGCCATCTCCGGAGTCCTGGGATTCGTCCTCGGGTTCATCCTGGCCCTGATGCGGTTGTCGGCGTCCCCGCTGCTGGTTTCTGTCTCGTGGACTTTTTCCTGGATCTTCCGGTCGACGCCGCTGCTGGTCCAACTCCTGCTTTGGTACAACCTTGGTTATCTTTACGAGAAGATCAGCCTGGGCATCCCCTTCACGGACGTCCGCTTCTTCGAAGCGCAGACCACCACGCTGATCAGCCAGTTCGCTGCAGCGGTCCTGGGGCTTACGTTGAACCAGGCGGCCTACTCAGCGGAAATCATCCGCGGCGGCATCCTTTCCGTGGACCAAGGCCAGCTTGAGGCAGCCTCCGCGCTGGGCATTCCCGCGTGGCAGCGGAGTACCAGGATCGTCCTGCCGCAGGCAATGCGCGCCATCCTGCCCAATGCCTTCAACGAGATCATTGGCCTGGTCAAGGGCACGTCGATCGTCTATGTCCTGGCCTACTCCGAGCTGTTCTACACGGTTCAGGTCATCTACAACCGGACGCAGCAGGTGCTGCCGCTGCTCCTCGTGGCAACGCTTTGGTACGTGGTGATCACCTCGGTGCTGAGCGTTTTCCAGTACTACATCGAACGCCACTTCTCCAAGGGTGCCGTGCGGAACCTGCCGCTGACGCCCTTGCAGAAAGCACGGAAATTCTTCGCCACCCACGTTGCTGCCTCTCCCACGAAGGACGCCCGATGAGCATCATCGCCGCACGCAAAGAATCCACGACGACGGCAACGCCCGCCGCCGGAACACCAGCCGAAGCAGCAGCGCACGTTTCGGCCGGTACCGCCCCGGCTGCTGCCACCCGCGGACAGGTGGACATCACCAATGTCCGCAAGTCCTTCGGCGCAACCGAAGTCCTCAAAGGCGTGACGTTGTCGGTTCCGCCGGGCGGCGTCGCGGTGATCGTGGGCCCCTCCGGCTCCGGCAAGTCCACCCTGCTCCGGACCATCAACCACCTGGAAAAGGTCGACGGCGGCTACATCACCATCGACGGCGAACTGGTTGGCTACGAGGTCCGCGGCAACAAGCTCCATGAACTGCGCGAGAAGGACATCCTCAAGCAGCGCACCAACATCGGCATGGTGTTCCAGAGTTTCAATCTGTTCCCGCACCTCACGGCACTGGAGAACGTGATTGAGGCGCCGATCGTGGCCCAGAAGCGGTCCAAGACCGAAGCCAGGAAGCGCGGTTTGGAACTCCTGGACCGGGTGGGTTTGAAGGACCGCGCCGATGCCTACCCCCGCCAGCTCTCCGGCGGCCAGCAGCAGAGAGTCGCGATCGCCCGGGCCCTGGCACTCGATCCCAAGATCCTGCTCTTCGACGAGCCCACGTCTGCGTTGGACCCCGAGTTGGTCAACGAGGTCCTCGACGTGATCCGGGAACTCGCGACGTCCGGAACCACGCTGATCGTGGTGACCCACGAGATGGGTTTTGCCCGGGACGTGGCAGACACGGTGGTGTTCATGGATGACGGACTGATCGTCGAGTCCGGCAAGCCCCAGGACATCTTTGCCAACCCCCGCGAGGAACGCACCCGGAGCTTCTTCTCCAAAGTCATCGAACCAGCTTTCAACATCTAGGACACCCCATGCTTCGCACTGCCCACGGCTTCGCCGCTAATGAATCAAAACTGCGCCCAATCAAAAGCAGGCTCCTGGCACTTGCTGTACTTCCCGCCGTCGTGCTCCCTGCGCTGGCGGGGTGCTCCGATCCCGGAGCGTCGGCAGCAAAGCCGGAATCCGAAGCCGCCAAGAACGGAATCGTCTACAACACCTCCGTGGACCAGAACCGGATCCGGGGCGAAAAGGACACGACGGCGGCCGCCGCGGTTCCGGCGGCCATCGCCAAGGACGGCAAACTGACCGTTGCCACCACTGCCGGTTCCATTCCGTTGTCCTTCCATGCCACCGATGACAAGACGCCGATTGGTGTGGAGGTGGACATTGCCCAGCTCGTCGCCGACAAGCTCGGCCTGGATCTGGACCTTCAGGTGACATCGTGGGAGAACTGGCCACTGAAGACCCAGTCCGGCGATTTCGAGGCCGTCTTCTCCAACGTGGGCATCAACGCAGCCCGCGTGAAGCTGTTCGACTTCTCCACGTACCGCGCCGCGTTCATGGGCTTCGAAGCGAAGAAGAGCTCCAGCTACGACATCAAGGGCTCGGACGACATCTCCGGCCTGAAGATCTCCGTGGGCTCGGGGACCAACCAGGAGAAGATCCTGCTGGCCTGGAACAAGGAACTCGAGGCCAAGGGCAAGGCCCCGGCCACGCTCCAGTACTACTCCTCAGACGCCGACACCATCCTGGCGCTCTCCTCCGGCCGCACCGACCTGAACCTCGCTCCGTACCCCTCGGTGACGTACCGCGAGAACACCCGCGATGACCTGAAGGTGGTTGGCAAGGTCAACGCCGGCTGGCCCTCCGAGACCTTGGTGGCCGCCACAACCCTCAAGGGCAACGGCCTGGCTCCGGCCATCACCGAAGCCCTGAACTCCACCATCAAGGACGGTTCCTACGGCAAGGTCCTGGAACGCTGGGGACTTTCCGAAGAAGCAGTGCCGGAATCCAAGACCGTCACGGAAGCTACTTTTGGGACGGGAAAGTGAAGTTCCAGGTCCTCGACATCATCCCGCACCTGAAAAATCCGGTGACGGGGGAGATCGTCTCCACCGCTGACCGGCTCAACCAGGTTGTGGAAACGGCCCGCCGCGCGGAGGATCTCGGCTTCGACAGCTTCTCCGTAGGGGAGCGCCACGCCGGCGAGTTCGTCTCGTCATCCCCGACGACAGTCCTCGCCGCGATTGCCGCAGTCACCACGCGAATCCGACTCCAGACCGGCGTCACCGTGCTCTCCGTACTGGATCCGGTGCGGGTGGCCGAGGACTATGCCACGATCGACCAGCTGAGCCGCGGCCGCCTGGAGCTGGTGATCGGCAAAGGCAACGAGGTCCTGCAGTACCCGCTGTTCGGCCTGTCCCTGGATGACCAGTGGGAGCTGCTCGCGGAAAAGTACTCTTTGCTGCGCACGCTGTGGCGTAAGGAAAGCGTCACATGGTCCGGCCGCTTCCGGCCCGCCCTGACCGAGCCGACCACGACGACGCCCCGCCCCTTTGCGGGGTCGCCCCGGATTTGGCACGGCTCGGCTACAACCCTGACGTCCGCTGCGCTCGCCGCCAAGTGGGGTGATCCGCTGTTTACGGCCAACGCCATCCAGCCGCGCGGGAACTACAAGGTGCTGATCGACCACTACCGCGAAGAGTACGAGCGCCACGGGCACGATCCGCGGCACCAGTACTTGGGCTCGGGCAGCGGCGCAGGGGGTGTGTTCATTGCGGACACCACGCAGGAAGCCATCCGGCAGTACGGGCCGGTGTATGAGGGTCTGACTGCCGGGCGCAATGTACCCGGCAACAACTCACCATTCAGGGACATCCAGCACGCGGTTGCTGAGGGGCCTGCGCTGGTGGGCAGCCCGGAGCAGGTTATCGACAAGATCCTCAGCTACCACTCGCTGTACAACCACGATCTCCAGTCGATCTCCCTGCCCACCACGCTGCCGTTCGAACAGCAGCTCGAGATCCTGGAACGCTTCGCCCTGGACGTCATTCCCGCAGTCCGGGCTTCTGCGCCCACCACTTTGTGGGAGGCCAGCGATCCCTTTGGTGGCCGTCCCCAATTCGCCGGCGCCACCGAACCCGACGCAGCAGCAACAGTCACAGCAGACCATGCCTTCAACAGGACGGACAACGCAAATGTCTTTGCACACTAAAAGCGCTGCGCACGCCGCAGCCGCACTCGAATCCTTCGACGAGGAATGGCAGGAGTGGCACGCCGCCCACGAACGCCACCGTGCCCACCCGCACGGCTTCCTCGCTGTAACCCACCTGCACTGGCTCAGCAACGAAGCCACCCGGCTGGAAGGTGTCCCGGGCACCTGGAGTGTGGACGCCGACGTCGTACGTGTTGTCCTGGAACCGGGCGAGAGCCTGCAACGGGACGGCGTGGAACTGACCACCCCAATCGAACTGGGACCCATTGAAGAGCGCGGCGGCATCAACCTGGTCTCAGGAGACACAGTGATTGAGGTGGCCAAGCGCGGTGGCGAGTACATTGTGCGTCCACGGAATCCGTCGAATGCCCTCTTGAAGGAGTACCAGGGCACCCCCGCCTACACGCCGAACGCGGCGTTTGCCGTTGCCGGCACGTTTGTTCCGTTCGAGGCTCCGCGACCCACAACGGTGGGTGCCGCCGTCGAGGGTATCCAGCACGTGTACGAAGCGCCCGGCGAGATCCGCTTTAAGCTTGCCGGCGAGGAACTGGCGTTGACCGCGTTCAACGGCCACGCGCCGGGTTCGCTGTCCGTGCTGTTCACCGACCAAACCTCGGGCAAGACCACCTACGCGGCCAACCGTTCGCTGTCCGTGGTCCCCGCAGCCGATGGCTCCGTGCAGCTCGACTTCAACCGGGCCGTGAACCTGCCGTGCGCCTATACAGACCTTGCGACCTGCCCGCTGCCGCCCGCCGAAAACCGGCTCCCAGTGGCCATTGAAGCCGGCGAGAAGATTCCCTACGAACGTCAGGACCAAAAGTGAGCATCTCCAACAAGAAAGCCAGCGGGTTCCTGGCCATTGAACTCGACGGTGCCGGGTACGTAAACCTGGCCCGCGCCGTCCTCGACGCCGAGTCCGCCGGCTTCCACGCGGCAACCTTCAAGGACGCCCCGGAAGCAGGCCGCGCCAACGCCCTGCAGCGTGCGGCCTTCGCCGGACCCATCACACGGACCATCGCCGTGGTCCCCGAAGTGGACACTGTATATACGGAGCCATTCCACATCTCCACGCAGCTCGCCAGCCTGGACTACGTATCCGGCGGCCGTGCCGGGTGGATCGTTACCGCGGACGAGTCGCCCGAAGCCGCTGCCGCCGTCGGACGTTCCTTCGTTGAAGGTGACGCGCTGGCACAGGAGGCCGCCGCGTCCATTGAGGTGGGCCGCCGGTTGTGGGATTCCTGGGAAGACGACGCCGTGATCCGCGACGTCGCCACGGGGCGCTACTTGGACGTGGACAAGCTTCACTATGTGGATTTCGAAACCCCGGCTGACTTCAGTGGCACGCCGTATTCCGTGAAGGGTCCGTCCATCATTCCCCGGCCCTTGCAAGGCCAGCTGCCCGTGCTGGCAGCCGCGAAGCTGGTGGGAGAAGGCCAGGTGCCGGTTGAGGTGGTCGACGCTGTCCTGGTATCGGCGCCCACACCCGAGCTGCTCACCGCCGAAATCCGGGACGTACGTGCACGGTTGGGCGGTTCGGTGGCGATCGTGGCGGAGCTCGACGTCGTGCTGGACGCGCGCGGGCAAAGCGCGGCCTCCCGCCCGGCGGCCCCGCCCGAAAGCGACCGGGCGCGCTACTCGGGCCCCGCCGGTGGACTCATTGACCTCCTGGAGGTGCTGCTGGCCGAGGCCGAAGGAGTCCGCCTCCACCCCGCGGCAGTTGAGGTGGAGCTGGAGGAACTGTCACGGCTGGTCCTCCCGGAACTGCGGCGCCTCGGTTCATTGCGGCCGCCCGTCCAGGACGGGACGTTCCGCGATGTACTCGGGCTGGAACGCCCCCAAAGCCGCTATTCGACATCTGCCGCGGCCATCGCCGCAGGAAAGCAGGGACCAGCATGACACGCGATATTTTCCAGCCCAGCGGCCGGATCCAGTTCGGCATCTTCTTCCAGGGCGTCAACTCGGGCACCATCTGGAAAGCAGCCGAATCCGGTTCGCAGACCGACTTCGAATCGTTCCGCCACATCGTGCAAACCGCCGAGCGCGGCAAGTTCGCCGCGTTCTTCCTGGGGGAAGGGCTGCGGCTGCGCGAACACCTCGGGCGTCCGCATGCCTTGGATGTCGCCGGGAGGCCCGACGCCCAGACCATGTTGGCTGCCCTGGCTTCGGTGACAAAGAACATCGGACTGGTTGCAACACAGAACACCACCTACAACGACCCCGCAGACCTGGCACACCGCTTGTCCTCGCTGGACCTCATCTCCGGCGGGAGGGCCGCCTGGAACGTGGTGACCACTGACAACGCCTGGACCGGGGCCAATTTCCGGCGTGGCGGCTACCTCGACCACGCGGACCGCTACAAGCACGCAGAGGCTTTCGTGGAAACAGCCAAGCGGATCTGGGACTCCTGGGAGACTCCTTCCGGTCCTGCACGCCGGGTGCTGCATGAAGGCCAGCACTACACAGTGGACGTCACCCCGCGTCTGCCGCGCAGTGCCCAGTACCGCCCCGTTCTCTTCCAGGCAGGCGATTCCCCGGACGGCCGCGACTTCGCCGCCCGCCAGGCAGACGTCATCTTCTCCGCACACCCCAAGTTCGATGACGCCGTGGAGTTCCGCCGCGACATCGTTTCACGTTCCGTAGCCGCCGGACGAGGTGCCAACGCGGTGCAGATCATGCCTGCCAGCGAATTCATCCTTGCTGCCACGGACCAGGAAGCGCAGGAAAAGAAAGCCTGGGTGCGGAGCCTGCAGATCGGGCCCCAACAGGCGATTGCCTACCTGGAACAGTTCTGGGGACGCGAGCTCTCGTCCTACGATCCCGACGGTCCCCTTCCGGAGATCGACCCTGTGGTCGAGGAGACCTCCGAGACGCGTGGCAGCGGTTTCCACGGTGCCAAGGCGCGCCAGCTTGCCGATCAGTGGAGGGCCGAGGCGAAGGACAAGGGCCTTTCCATCCGTCAGTTCGTCACCTCGAAGACCGCACGCATCGACGCCACGTTCACCGGCTCCTACACGGCCGTGGCCGACCACCTCGCCGAATACGCGAGGGTAGGTGCCGTGGATGGCTTCAACATCTCGCCGTGGCTCATCCCCACCGGCCTGGATGACATCGTGAACCACCTGGTGCCCGAGCTCCAGGAACGCGGGGTCTACCCCACGGAGTACCGCGGCACAACGCTCCGCGAAAACCTGGGCTTGGAAACGCCCGTCCGGTCCGAAGAGCCGGCCCGGGCCTGATGATGAAGCGTGCAAATTCTGCTGGATCATTCCGTTGGGAGTGGAGAAGAACCCCTGAAACGCGGGGGCCGCTCCGCCTGTTCCTGGCAATGATCCAGCAGAATTTCGCATCGGAGGGTTTGGATGATGCCCGTGCCACAGTCAAACTCCAGCTGACGGTGTGGGGGCAACCGCTCTAACCCGACGGCTAGAGAAGTTCCCGGAACACATCCCAGCCGTTGCCGACCGGCCCGTAGGGACCATAAAGCCCCGTGGTGGCGGCGCCGGTGGAGTACAGGACAAGATCGCCGGTTTCGTTAATGGCAACCAGGTTGTTGTACTTCTGATGAGCGAAGCTGCCCAGACCCGACACGTCCTGGAACGTGTTCCAGCCGCCGCCCATGAAGGCCGGGACTCCCCAACCACCCTGGCCGTCGGTGGGGTACAACTGGAGGCCGCCACTGTGGTCGCGGCCGAAGATCTCCACTGTGCCGTCGCCGTTCATGTCACCTGTGGTGATGATCTTGTTCATGACCTGCCAGCCCCAGCCCACCTTGCTGGGTGCGAGCCACCCGCCGTCGCCGTCTCCGGGATAGAGGAACAGGTCACCCGCGGGATTCCGGGCAAGGACATCGTTGGTGCCGTCACCGTTGAAGTCCCCGGGACCCACGATCGAGTCGAAGATGTTCCAGCCGGCGCCTACCTGGCGGGCGGGAAGCCACCCGCCGTCGCCGTCACCCGGGTAGAGGAACAACTGGCCCGCGGAGTTCCTGGCAAGGAGGTCATTGAACCCGTCGCCGTCGAAGTCGCCGGGCGAGAAGACAATGTTGAACATGTTCCAGCCCGCCCCTACCTGCCGGGGTTCGTCCCAGGTTCCCCAGTACGCCGGGCAGGGCCCTTCGCAGGCACCCTTGTAATACGTGTAGGTCCGCGGGTACAGGATCAGCCTGCCATCGGGAGTTCGTGCGAGGGGTTCGAAGTTGCCGCGGCCGGTCCAGCCCATTGCCCGGTTGGAGGCTTTGATCGGGGCAGTCTCCGCACTCAGCTGCGTGCCTGTGGGGCATCCCTGCGCACCGGGAGTCAGTGGGTGGACACGCATTGAAATCCTGGAGCCCTGGTCTTCGGGCAGGATTTTCAGGGTTTCACCCTGGCGCTCCTGCGGAAGGGGCTCGCCGTCGCGCAGCCACTCCAGGGTGATGGCATCGCCCGAGCCATCAGGATTCCTGCAACCCCAGTAGTCGTAGTTGTACTGCCGGCGCATCTCGGAGCCGACGTAAGGGACACCATCAATGTATGGAGTGGGCTGGTAGTCGGCGGTGGCTGGTCCGGCACCCACCAGCCCGGATGCCAAGAGGCCCGTTGCCATTGCGGTAGTGGTTGCACGTCTTAACAGGCGCCCTCTTAACAGGCGCGCTCCAAAGTTCCCCATTTTTCCCCCCGGAAAGTATCGCGTCGTAGCCGCGTGGTGTGTGCTGAGGTTACCGCATTCCGGGCAGGCGTGGTCAGCTGTTGCCCGGGGCCACCATGAAAACGTCCACCGGGTCCTCGGTTTCCAGGACGAAGCCGTGCCGTTCATAGAGACGGCGGGCCGGGCTACCTTGGAGCACGTCCAGGCGGAAGGGACGCTCGTCCACCGATGCCGCCATCACATGCTGGAGCACGGCGCCGCCCAGACCCTTGCCCTGGTGTGCCGGGGCGATGAAGAAATGTTCTATCCACCGGGCCTCCGCTTCGGGCCTGACCGCGATCACCCCGGCGTCGACGCCGTCGGAATGGATGATGAAGGTGTGCTCGGGCTGGAACGAATTCAGGAAGCGCTCGCGGACACGGACAGGATCGAAACGCTGCAACCGTTCGAGATCCGGCCGCATCACCACCGCGCGAAGCTCGGCGATCCAGGCGGCGTCGGTGGCTGCGGCGGGGCGGAGGACAAAGTCAGGCATGGATCAAGCCTATGCCGGACGGTCATATCGTTTAGCCAGGATGCCTTCGCCAAATATTCGGCTGGTGCATCACACCTATGGCCGATGGTTTTCTGTGTTCAGCTGCGGCGCGGGCCACCCGCTGGGCCTCCATTTTCTGTGGAAGCCGATTTCTCTGGAAGCCGACGGCTTTCCCTGCGCAAACCATAGGATGAAACCTGACGAAAGGTACACCCACATGGTCACACGCGAAGAAGTAGAAGCAGCATACGCCCGGACATCGGGCTGGGTGCGGCACACGCCCCTTGCTGAAAGCGGGAACCAGGAGCCTTATCACCTGTGGTTCAAGTGCGAATACATGCAGCACACCGGATCCTTCAAAGCCCGGGGTGCCTTCAACAGGTTGCTCACCGCGAAGGAGAACGGCCAGCTGGACCCCGAGGTGGGGATCGTGGTGGCGTCCGGTGGCAACGCGGGCCTGGCCAACGCGTATGCTGCAGCCAAGCTCGGAGTTCCGGCCACCGTGTTCGTTCCCGAGTCCGCTCCGGCAAACAAGGTTCACAAGCTTTACGCCATCGGGGCCACCGTAGTCCAAGGCGGCGCTGAGTACGCCGAGGCCTACGCCGCCGCCGTGAAGTTCGCGGAGGAGAAAGGCGCAGTCTATTGCCACGCCTACGACCAGCCTGAGATCGTGGCCGGCGCCGGTGGCGTGGGGCTTGAGCTGCTGGATGAACTGCCCGACGTCGACACCATCCTGGTTGCCGTAGGCGGCGGTGGGTTGATGGGCGGCATCGCCGCGGCCGCGGAGGGGCGGGCCCATGTGGTGGGCGTCGAACCTGAAACAGTTCCAACCCTGCACACCGCGTTGGCCCAGGGGGAACCGGTAGATGTGGCTGTCTCCGGCATTGCCGCAGATTCCCTGGGTGCGCGGCGGATCGGCGAGATCGGCTTCGGAGTGGCACGCCGCACGGGGGTCCAGAGCGTGCTGGTCACGGACGAGGACATCGTGGATGCCAGGCGGGCACTCTGGGAGAGGCACCGGATCGTGGTGGAGCATGGTGCTGCGGCAGCCTATGCGGCGCTGCTCTCGGGCGCGTACTCCCCGCGCGATGGTGAGACGGTCGCCGTCGTGCTTTGTGGCGCGAACACGGACCCCGCGCACTTCTAACCTGCGCGAAGGCCCTGGGAAACCTCGACCAGCTCAACGACCACCCCGGCATCCCGGAACTTCCGCACCTGCTGGGGGTCGGCGCCACCGTCCGTTACCAAGGTCCATGGGAGTGCGAGCCGGGCCCAGGCATGGAAGGGTCGGAGCCCTAGCTTGGAGGAGTCCGCGAGCACATAAACGCTGTTGCCGCGGCGGGCCATGAGCTCCTTAAGCCGGGTCTGGGCATGATCGGCTTCGCAAATGCCGTCCTCGGCGGTTACGGCGTCGGCGCCGAGGAATACGCGGTCGAAGCTCATCCGTTCCAGAGCCACCTCGGCGAGGGGCCCCACAAAGCTTTGGCTGACGTTGCGGAGGCGGCCACCCAGGCAGTCCACCTGTATGCCCTCGGAATCGCCCAGTTCCTGCATGGTGTTGATGCCCGGCGTGGTCACGGACAGCTTTTCGAACCCGCGTAACTCATGGGCCAGGGCTCCCACGGTGGATCCCGCGTCGAGCAGGATGTTCTCTCCAGGCATGATGATGGAGGCGGCCCAGCGGGCGATGGCGTGCTTCTGTTCGAAGGCTTCGCCGGTCCGCTGCCGCAGCGATGCTTCCGGATGGGCACCCAAAGCCATGGCCCCGCCGTAGGTGCGGGCCAGCCGGCCCTGCCCGTTCAGCAGCGCCAAGTCACGGCGGATAGTGGATGCTGTGACCTCGAAGCGTGCGGAGAGTTCCTCCACGGATGCCAGGCCGGTGGTCACGGCCAGGTGGTAGATCTCCTCGCGCCGCGCGTTTGCGCTCAACATTCCCGTCCCCTTCCGCTGGCAGTCCTAACCATGCTAGTGGCGGCTCCCGAATTAACGGCAACGGCCGACCAGCCAGGCTGACCGGCCGTGCAAAAGGATGACGTCAGTTACGCAAGTTACTCGCGGGACGGTGCAAGGTCCACTGCCTGCCGCAGTGCCTCCAGGAGTGACTCGTGATCGGCGATATTCTTGCCGGCGATGTCGAAGGCGGTGCCGTGGTCCACTGATGTGCGCACCACGGGGAGGCCCACGGTGATGTTGACGCCGTTCTCCAGGCCGAGGACCTTGACCGGGCCGTGGCCTTGGTCGTGGTACTGGGCAACCACAAGGTCGAAGTCGCCGCGGCCGGCGAGGAAGAACAGGGTGTCCGCAGGGAGGGGGCCGAAGGCATCGATACCGTCCGCTTGGGCCTTCTCGATGCCCGGCTGGATCTTCTCCGCCTCTTCGCCATAGCCGAAGAGTCCGTTTTCGCCGGCGTGGGGATTGATGGCGCAGACGGCGATCCTCGGGTTTTCGATCCCGGAGGCGCGCAGCAGTTCATAGCCGCGCTTGATGGTCCGGTAAACAAGGTCACCGTTGATCTTCGCAATCGCATCGATGAGGCCGATGTGCGTAGTGACGTGGATGACGCGCATTTTCGGGGCCGTCAGCATCATGGACACCTCCTCAGTGCCGGTCAGCTCGGCGAGGAGTTCGGTGTGGCCCGGGAATTTATGGCCAGCTGCGTGCAGAGCTGCCTTGTTGAGTGGCCCCGTGCAGATGGCGTCCACCTGGTGGTCCATGGCGAGGGCAACGGCCTTTTCGATGAAGAGGTATGAACCGTGCCCTGCCGCTGCCGAGAGTTCACCCCATGCGAGGTCTTCGGGGATGCAGTCGATATCGAGCACATCGATGGTGCCCTCCTCGAACAGGGCCTCCGAAGGGGCGGAGACCTTGCGGAGGGTCAGCGGGCTGGAAACGATGCCCGCCGCAAGCTGCAGCCGGCGAAGATCACCGACGACGAGCATTCGGGCCTTGGACCGCAACTCCCCGTCAGCGAGGGCCTTGACGATGATTTCCGGACCGATGCCGGCTGCATCGCCCATAGTGATTGCAACAATTGGGCGTCCCATTATTTGATACTCATTTCAGTAGTTGGTTCAGTGAGAGCTTGTGTGGTCCGGGCCAGCGTTCCAGCGTCCCCGAAGGCACCGGCCTTGGTGACCAGGAGCGGGAGAGGTTCGGGCAGGAGGCTCATCACGACGCCGGGCTCAATTTCGCCGAGGACGGTGAAGCTTCCCACGCCGAGGGCCTTCAGGACGGCAGCGGCCGTCTCGCCGCCGGTCAGGACGAGGGCATCGCACTGTCCGATGCCGGCAGCGGTGGCGCGGGCCAGGGCCTCGGCCACCAACAGCGCCTGCGACTTGTCCACGATACTCATCGGGTCTGGCGTCAGCACCACGTTTGCCCGGGCCATGGCCTGGGCAACCTTGCCCGGAACCGCAGCACCATCCAGAGTGGCGTGGTCCAGTTGGATGTGCTCAGCCCCGGCCGCAACGAGTTCCCCGGTTTGCTTCGTGGCGAGGCCGGAATAGCTGCCGATGACGGTCAGGGTCCGGCTGATGTGTCGTGTCTGAGTTTCGCGGGTCTTCAGGGTTTCCCTGTCGGCGATGTGCCCGGCCAGCCCGCCCGAACCGACGAGGAGCGTGCGGAAATCCAGCAGTTCCGCAGCGGCCGCGATGTCCTTCAAGTCCTGGTCGGAACCGGCGTCCAGTACGACGGCGTCAATCCCGCGTGCGTGGACATCCCGGAGGTGCCGCGCCAGTTCCTCGGGCTTGCGTCCGGACCGTAAGGGCACCACTTCTGCGGTGAGGTCCCCGGCGGCAAGTGCGCTGGCAACGTCGCCACCGAAGGCTCCTCCTGTGTTTTGTACGCCGTCGACGTGGACAATGCCGTCGCGTGTGCTCCGCCCTGTGCCCGGAAACGCCGGTGCCACAATGGCCAAGCTTTGGCCGTCGCTCTGCGCGAACTGCGCAAGTATTGCCGCGACTTCCACGCCCAGATTGCCGCGAAGCAGCGAATCGATCTTCTTGAACACCTTGCGGTGCTGGCCCAGGGCGTAGCCGGTGGCGGAGGAGACGGCGGAGGCGGCCTCTTCCCCTGCCAGGTACCGGCTCTCGGTATTGATCGAAAGAATCTCAGCCTCGGGCCAGGCGCACTTCAGGTCGAGGAGTACGCAGCTGCTGTGGGTGGCGCCGTAAGCGGCAGCGGCATCTGCCGCTCCTGTCAGGTCGTCGGCGATGATTGCCCAGCGCGTGGGTGCGTCGGTTTTCATACGGCGTGTGCAACCTCGGGCGATGCTGCGGCGTCCTTGGTCTTCAGGCGCTTGGCGTACCAGGCGACCATGAGGGGGCAGCCGATGGCGGTGACCACCACGGAAGCGGCAACCAGTACTGTGGCTGGTCCAGCTGCGGGAGCGTAGGCGGGGTTCGCAGCGGCTACCAGCATGGGAACGGTGGCAGCGTTGCCTGCCGTGGTCGCTGCTGCCAGCCCGGCGATGCCTGATCCTCCGGTCAGCTTGTCCGCGAAGAAGAGGACAGCTCCGCCGCCGATCAGCACGAACAGGCCAAGTGCGACGCCCAGAAGCCCGGCGTTGACTACTTGTCCAAGGTTGAGGCCGAAGCCCAGGGCGAGGGCGAAGAAGGGGATGAGGACAGGCGCGGCGGAAGAGAGGAACTTTCGCATTGCCGGGTCCAGGGCGCCCAGGATGGCTCCGAGGAGCAAAGGAATGATAGCGCCCACCAGTGCCTGCCATGGGAAGGCCGACAGGCCTGCGACACCCAGGGTGATCATGGTGAGGAAGGGCCCTGATTCGAGCGTCATGACCGAGTATGCGGCCACGTCCTTAGGCTTGCCGTACTGCCCCATGAGGGCCATGTACATGCCGCCGTTCGTGTCATTCAGGGCAGCGAGGATGGCCAGGACCGACAAGCCAGTGAGCAGTCCACCATTGATGGGGAGTTCACCCATGAACCTGCCGGCGACGACGCCAATGATGATCGCGAAAAGGATCTTGCTGCCGAAGAGGACGCCGCCCTTTTTCAGGATGTAGGGCGTGGCCTTGATATCGATGCTGGCTCCCATGCATACATAGAAAACCGCGAGGATGGTGGTGCCTCCGGTAAACAACGCACCGGTGAATGAACCGAAGAATTTGGCTGAGTCTGGCGCGAAGGTGCCCAGAAGGGCGCCGATCAGCAGAGGGATAAGCATCATGCCGCCAGGAATCTTTTCCATAGTGGCCTTGATTGGGACAGACATGCAGCAACCTCGTTGTTGTTGGGGGAGGGGGCCGGGCCGCTCGGCCCGGATCATGATTACGATCATAGGAAAGTTGCGCGTTTAGCGCAAGGGTTATTGCGCTAAACGCGCATATCGGGTTGCTTCATGCTTGGTCTGCTTCATGCAACGCCAAGAATCCCCGCCGGCTGGTGTCCGGCGGGGATTCGGTATTGGAAGCGTGAGTGGCTTTGGCGTTCTACTTCTTGGGCAAGCCCGCCGGGTTCAGTTCGGATGCAGGGATTGCCTCCGAGGACAGTCCCCAGCGATCCAGGATCTTGGCGTAGTTGCCATCCTTGATGAGGGTGTTAAGCGCAGCCTGGGCTGCCACAGCCAAGCCGTTTCCCTTCTGGGTGGTGAAGGCAATTTCGGCCTTCAGCGGCCACCCTCCGGCGAGGGTCCCCACTTCCTTGGTCTTGCCGTCCTTGGCGGCCTTGTAGGCGGCGGAGGCGTTGGGCCCGAACGTCAGGTCCGCACGGCCTGACTGGAGGGCAAGCTGGGAGGCGGAGTCGTCGTCGTAATACTGGAACTCGACCGGCTTCAGGCCGTTCTTCTTGTTCTCCTCGTCCCAGCGCACCAGGATGGCTTCCTGGTTGGTGCCCGAGCCGACGATGATGCGTTTGCCGGCAACGTCCTTGGGCTCCTTCACAGTTGAGATGTCGGAGTCGGCCTTGGCGTAGAAGCCCAGGAGATCGTTGCGGTAGGTGGCGAAGTCGAACTTTTCCTTGCGGGCCTCGGTGACCGTGACATTGGAGAGGACGGCCTCGTATTTTCCGGATTCGACGCCCAGCGGCCAGTCGGCCCACGCTACCGGCAGCACCTCGACCTGCAGGCCAAGGCTCTCGCCCACAGCATAGGCAATATCCACTTCGCTGCCGATCAGGGTCTTGTTGTCAGTGGCGAACGTGCTCAACGGGGGAGTGCCGCCGGTGGTCACCACGGTCAGTTTGCCGTCGGCTTTGATGGCGTCGGGGACCAGAGCTGCCGCAGCGGAATCCACGGATACCTTGATGCGGTCCTGCTGCGGGGTCAGGTTGAATTGTTTGGTTGCGCTGGATGAAGCGTTCGACGCCGGCGCTGACGCGGCTGCCGTGGCTCCTGGATCCGAGCATGCCGTCAACCCCAGCAGGGCGGTGGCGGCCAGCGCCGCGGTGATGCCGGATGCGGCGGTAAAACGTGCCATGGGTTCTCCTCGAGGGGCTCTGATGCGTAGTCGTGGCTGCAACTATCCGGCAGGCTCGCGAGGGCGGTCAAAGCGCTCCGAAACCCTGGGATACAGGGGTTCACGGCAGTTAATCGGGCGTCGAACTGGGTCATAAAAGCGGTACCCGAACAGCACGCGACGCAACTCACAGAAATAAGCCGGGTGCCGCCGTCGTTGTTGCTGGAGTGCCCGGAAAGCAGAAGCGGGCGCCGCGAAACGTACCGAAAGGCTTCACCGTGACTGTTCCTCTTTCCATCCTCGACCTGGCAACCATCGGGAAGGGCCAGACGGTGGCAGAGAGCCTCGCGGGCAGTGTCGCCATGGCGCAGAAAGCCGAAGAGCTGGGCTACCGCCGTGTTTGGTACGCCGAACACCACAACATGTCTGCCATCGCGTCCTCGGCCACGAGCGTGCTGATCGCCCACATTGCCGCGCACACCAACACCATCCGCCTGGGCGCCGGCGGTGTGATGCTGCCCAACCACTCGCCG
The DNA here is from genome assembly GCF_014647595.1 of Paenarthrobacter histidinolovorans. Classification (GTDB taxonomy): domain Bacteria; phylum Actinomycetota; class Actinomycetes; order Actinomycetales; family Micrococcaceae; genus Arthrobacter; species Arthrobacter histidinolovorans. The sequence goes on from NZ_BMPM01000008.1 coordinate 29,523, forward strand.
CTGACCATTGCCGAACAGTTCGGCACGCTGGAGACGCTCCACCCGGGACGCATCGACCTCGGTTTGGGACGAGCCCCCGGCAGCGACCAGAACACCATGCGGGCGCTGCGCCGCGATCACACGTCCTCGGACAGGTTCCCGCAGGACGTCCTGGAGCTGCAGGGCTACCTCACGGGTCCCACCCGCATCCAGGGCGTCGAAGCCACGCCGGGCAAGGGCACCAACGTGCCGCTCTACATTCTGGGTTCCTCTCTGTTCGGCGCGCAGCTGGCCGCCCAGCTGGGCTTGCCGTATGCCTTTGCTTCACACTTTGCCCCAGCCGCGCTCCAGGATGCGGTTGCCATTTACCGCCGGGAGTTCAAGCCCTCGGAGCAGTTGTCCGAGCCGTACGTGATCGCGGGAGTGAACGTCACCGCGGCGGACAACAATGCCGAGGCGCAGGCCATCCACCTGGCAGTGAAGCGTGCTCGCGTTTCCCTGTTTTTCGGCGGCGGGCGCGAGTTCACGGACGACGAAGCGGACATGGTGCTTGATTCCCCGCAGGGCCAGCACATCGCCCAGATGATGAAGTTCTCGGCAGTCGGTACCAAGGACGTTGTCCGCGAGTACCTGGATGAGTTCACTGCCTTCGCCGGCGCCGACGAACTGATCGTGGCACACCAGAGCATCGGCACCGAAGAGCGGTTGCGGTCCGTGGAGCTGCTTGCCGAGGTGGCCGGACTGGTACCGGCCTAAGAACCCGCATAAATCCAAGGAAAAGCTTTACTCGTTTGCAATCTACTGCGTAGTCAAGCGAAACCATCCGGGCGGAGACTGTAGTTATCCGCTTCGGAAGGATCCGCCATGCCCACGCACTTGAATCAAGCAGTCGCCGATTCCGCGCTGCTGATGAAATCGCTCCCGCTGGGCCTTCTCCGGACCGCCCTGCAATCCGACGCGCACAACGGCATCACCCCGGAGTTGTTCGCGGAGCTGAAGGTCCTTGCCAGGGTCCCCGGCCTCCTGGTGGCCTGCAATTACGGCGGGACGCTCTGCTCCGCGGAAGGGGTATCAACCGAGACGCTTCCCCTGGACAGTGCGGCAGTGGCCCTTCGTGCGCTCGCGGCCCTGCCCAACACCCACGCCGCCATCATTTCCGGCAGGTCGCTGCGGGACCTGGCAGCAGTGTCCCGGCTTCCGGCCGAGGTTCATTTGGTGGGTTCCCACGGGGTGGAGTTCGACATGGGCTACGCCTACACGCTTTCCCTTGCCACGGAACAGTTGCTCCAGCAGGTAGCCACGGCGTTGACCGAGGCCGTGGGATTCGAAAAGGGCATCAGCGTTGTCCGAAAGCCCGTAGGCGTTGCTGTCCATACCCGGCCGGCCACACCCGAGGTTGTGGACAGGGCGGTCTATGCCTCGCAGAAGATCGCGATCGAATTCGGACTCTACTTCATCATCGATGGAACGGTGCTGGACCTCACGGTGGAGGAACCGGCGAAAGGCCAAGCCCTGGAGCAGCTCCGCGCCCGGCTGGGAGTCAGTGCAGCGCTGTACGCAGGCGATGCCGAGAGCGACGAAAAAGCGCTGGCCACCTTGAGGGGGCCGGACCTCGGCTTGCACGTGGGGCCAGGAAGTACGACGGCGGCACACACCCTTCCGGACCCCGAAGCCTTTGCGCACGTGCTGGCTCTGCTGTTCGAACTGCGGCGGGCATGGCTCTTTGGCGAAGACGCGGTTGGCCTGGAACGACACTCGATGATCGGCAATGGAAGCTCCACGGCGTTGCTCACACCGGATGCCAAGATCTGCTGGATGAGCCACCCCTTGCCGGACTCAGGTTCATTGTTCGCCCATATCCTCGGTGGAGACCCGGCCGGCCATTTCAGTGTTGAACCGGTGAAGCCGTCGCAAGTGCTGGCACAGCGCTATGTGGACAACACCATGATCGTGGAGACCCGCTGGGCCGATGTCACCGTAACCGACTACTTGGAGCCTGCGCCCGACGGGATCACCAGCCTGGTCCGTGTGTTGTCCGGGACAGGTTCGGCCCGAGTGGTTTTCGCTCCCCGGCCCGACTACGCCAACGCGCCGTTCAGCATGGAAATCCGCGGCGACGAGGTGCATATCCTCGGCACCTCGGACCCCATCATCCTGTCCGCCCCCGGCGTCGACTTCACCATCACCAGCGACGGCCGGTACGCCACTGCAACTGCGGAGGTCCGCCTGGGCGATGGCCCTGTGGTCCTGAACATGCGCTGTGGTGATACCGAGCCGCCGCCCGCCGACCCAGCTGGCGAACCCCACCGCCGTGCCGCCGTCGGGATGGTGATGCGCGAGTGGGTCAAGGCACTGCAGCTGCCCACCATGAAACCGTCGCTGGTACGCCGATCCGCGTTGGTGCTGAAATCGCTGGTTCACGAACCGACGGGCGCCGTCCTGGCCGCCCCCACGACTTCCTTGCCCGAAGGCATTGGCGGGACTCGAAATTGGGACTACAGGTACTGCTGGCTTCGTGATGGCTCCATGACCGTGAACTCGCTGGTGTCTTTGGGGTCCACAGCCGAAGCGGACGGGTTCCTGCGGTGGCTGGGACGCATCCTGGACAACGCCCCCGGTCCGGAATGGCTGCACCCGCTCTACTCGGTTACAGGCGCGCCGCTGTCCACGGAAGCCATTGTGGAGAGCTTGCCCGGTTATGCCGGCTCCCGCCCTGTCCGGATCGGGAACGCCGCGGACCACCAGGTCCAACTGGACGTGTTCGGGCCCATTGCCGAGCTGATCTGTGACCTTGCTGAACGTCGGAACTTCCTGCCGGATGAACACTGGTTCCTCATGGAGCAGATGGCGCACGCCGTCATGGCACGCTGGCACGAGCCCGATCACGGTATCTGGGAAGCCCGCCGCGCACCACGGCACCACGTCTACACCAAGGCCATGTGTTGGGTGACGCTGGACCGGGCCCTGCGGACCGCCTCCCTGCACGGACGGGTGCCCCACCCGGATTGGGCTCCGGAAGCGGCAACCATTCGAGACGAGGTCCTGCGCGAAGGATGGGATGAGTCGGCGCGCTCCTACACTGTGGCCTATGACAGCCCCGACCTTGACGCTGCCGTCCTGCACATCGGGCTCTCCGGGCTTTTGGATGTCCAGGATCAACGGTTCCTGGATACAGTCACCGCTGTGGAGCGGGAGCTGCGCGTGGGACCCACGGTTTTCCGGTACAGGTACGACGACGGCCTGCCGGGTTTGGAGGGCGGCTTCCACATCTGCACCACCTGGCTGATCGAAGCGTACCTGGCCGTGGGTCGCCTGGACGATGCGCTGGAGTTGTTCAACCAGTTGGTGGCGTTGTTCGGGCCGACGGGGTTGCTGCCCGAGGAATACGATCCCGGCACCGAAACGCATCTTGGCAACCACCCCCAGGCCTACTCGCACCTGGGCTTCATCCGCTGCGCGCAGCTCCTGGACCACTATCTGGCCAGCGCCGACGAGGAGTAACCCGACTGGGTCGCAGATCAGGTCGTTCCCAGCGCTGGGAACGACCTGATCTGCGACCCAGTTGGGTCAGGTGAGAAGCAGTGCCACGGCGATCATCGCCGGGACAGCCACGATGGTGGTGATGAGCACGGTGTCCTTGGCCACGGTGATACCTGCCTGGTAACGGTTGGCCGCCACGAACACGTTCTGCGCTGTGGGCAGCGCCGCCGTCACCACCACCGCGAATAGGGCATGGCCATCCATCCCGAGGGCAAAGCGGGCGAAAAGGTAGGCGACCAACGGGTGCACGATCAGTTTGAAGCCGCTGGCCAGCAGGGTGTCGAGCCGGCGGCCCGCGGACTTCTGCAGGGGCTTGGAACCGTTCAGGCTCATGCCAAAAGCCATGAGCATCGCCGGAATCGCGGCACCGCCGATCAGATGGATGGGCTCCAGGATCAGTGATGGCACCTCGAACCCGGTTCCCGCCACGAGCAGGCCCAACGCGGAGCCAACGATCATGGGGTTCTTGACGATCATCAGCACGAAACGCAGGGGAGTGGTCCGGTGTGAACTGGTGCTGGCATCCAGGGCCATCAGGTACATCGGTGTGAAGAATGCCAGTTGGAAGATCAGCAGTGGTGCCACGTAACTCGCATCGCCCAGGACGAACACTGCGATGGGGATGCCCAGGTTCGCGGAGTTGGCCAGCGATGCACTCATGGATGACATGAGTGCTTCAGGCATGGAACGCTTCAGCCAGAACTTCACGATCAGGAAGAACAGGAGCCCGGTCACAACGGCGCCTACGGCCGTGACCAGCAGGGGAGCGGCAAAGACGTCGTGCAGTTTGGCTTTGCTCAGGGTTTCGAACAGCAGTGCCGGACTTGCCACGAAGAATGTCAGCGAACTGAGGACAGATCGGGCATTCCCGCCCAGGATGTCGCGCCGCCCAACGAACATGCCCACCAGAATGATGGCCCAAACAACGAAGAACCCGGACAAAACGCCGATCATGGGGCTGTGCGGGCGGAGGTTCGTCGGGTCACGAACACCAGCCTAACGGCTGACTGGCCCGGAGTAAGCGTTTTCCCACCGCCGTTCCGCCATCCGGACCACAACGCGCCCGACGTCGGCACTCCGGTGAGTGCCGACGTCGGGCGTTGCTGTGAAAACCTAGCTGAGGTGCGCTGCGTTGCTGAGCGCGTGCGGCGGGCGCATGAGCCCAGGGGTGTGGCCCTCGGCGGGGTCGTTGCCGAGTTGCAGGATCTTGTTGTCCGTACCCACGTGGACCACTTTGGGTTCATACGCCCGGGCCTCTTCCGTGGTCATTTCTGCATAGGTGATGAGGATGACGGTGTCGCCCACGTGGACCATGTGCGCGGCAGCGCCGTTGATCCCGATCACTCCCGAACCGCGCTCGCCGGCAATGGTGTACGTCTCCAGCCGGGCGCCATTAGTGACGTCCACGATGGAGACGAGCTCGCCGGGGAGGATGTCAGCCGCGTCCAGGAGGTCCAGGTCTACGGTGACCGAACCGACGTAGTGAAGATCGGCATGGGTAACCGTTGCGCGGTGGATCTTGGACTTGAACATTGTGCGGATCATAATGCGATCAGTTTAGCGCGGTACCCTCACCCGGCGCTGTGACGTACCAGACGTTCCGCCGGGTTGGATGGGCTGGCAGCATCCCGGGCCGTTCCAGGAAATGGCCCGGGATGCAGACCTGAAGAACTAAACGAGGGTAGTGATGACCTGCACCGGGTTTGCGAGGGTATCGCGGATTGGCGAGGTGGTTTCCAAAGCCTTCGCGAGGTCCGCGAGGACTTCGCGGGGCGCGTCAGGGCTTTCGAGTTCGACATCGACCTGAATGCTCGTGGCCCCTTTGCGGACGGAGTCGTCGATGCCGAGGAATCCGCTCAGATTGATATCGAAGCTGAGGGTGAGCTGGATCTTTTCAAGCGTGATGTTCCGTGAGGCGGCAAGAGTAGAGAGTGTAACGATGTAGCAACCCGCCAGGGCTTTGAGAACGTACTCCGCGGGGCTCGGCGCAGTGTCGGTGCCCAGCAAAGGGACCGGCTCGTCGCTGTGCAGTGTGTACTTTCCGTGGCGCGTCTCATCAGGGACACCTGCCTGCAGCAAGGGACCCGTCTCCGTCCTTGAGGTCAGTCCGCCGGCTGATTCGCTGAAGGCGGTGAACGTGACCTGCCCGAGTTCCCTCCGGGCGCTGACGGCTTCGACGGTTGCTTTGAGGGCGGCGGGGTCAACAAACGGGCGTGCAATGGTGGTGCTCATTCTTGTCCTTCGTTCGGCTTATCTGGGGTGCTCTTCATGGCATGTCTGGTCTCGACTCATGTCGGCTCAGAGCCATGTCTCCAAGGAGAACGGATCATGGCTGGGATGCGACGAATAAATCCCATACCGTGCGCGGAAATAGAGGAGCGGATTTCCGTCTGTGGTGGACACGTTGTCGATGCGCCCAATGAAGATCGTGTGGTCGCCGGCGTCGATGATCTCGTGATGCCGGCACTCAAGCCGCACCAGACAATGGCGCAGGTGCGGCACGGGCCCTTCCGATACAGGGCGATGGGCAAACTTGTCCCGACCTGCACGGGCGAAGCTCGCAGAGGTTTGATCCTGGTTCTCGCCGAGGATGTGAACGGCGTACGTCTCGGCGGTCCGGAACGACTGCATGCTGTGCGATCTGTTGTCCAAGCACCACAGCATGAGCGGCGGGTCGATCGAAACTGCCGTGAAGCTGGTGGCGGTGACACCAATTGGTGAGCCATCGGGTGCTTGTGTTGTAACTACGCAGACACCGCTCGCCCAGCGTGAGAAAGCTTCCCGGACGTCTGCTGCCGTTGTTTCGGTAACCTCAGGCATATCTTGGCCGCCGTTTCACTCGGCGGCCATATTGGCCAGGCAGTAAGCGTTGAAGGCTGCGTTTTCTTCCCGCCATTGTGGCGACATGGCGAAGGGTGCGCGGGCCCCCGCGGCATACACTCGCTCATGACTTTCTTCGGCGCGGGAACGCAGGTCTTGCAGATCGACGCCCAGGAGCTCGCCGTGGTTCTTGACCAGCCGCCCGTCCACGGCGACTGCGTTCACGTTCCTGGAACTCGTATACAGCGGATACGACTCTATGGGCTCGGGCAGTGGCACGAGTGACATTCCTTCCGGCTTGAGCAAGACAACATCGCCCCGTTTGCCAGGTGTGAGGCTGCCTACTTGCGTGCCAAGGCCCAGGGCTTCGGCTCCTCGAACGGTTGCCATTTCCAGGAAATAGCGCATCGGCACTCCCACCGATCCGATGAGCTCACCGCGCGCGACGGTATCAGCATGCAGGGCTCCCCGTGTGACAGCGAGGGACAGCCGGATCATCCCGAAAAGGTCGCCGTTGATCAAGGGGGCAAAGTCAGCTCCGAAGCCTGTTTTCAGGCCTTTCTGAAACGCCCTGTGAAGTACAACGGGCCCTTCGCCCATGCCCAGTTCGGAATCATGCACCACCGCGATCGAGGCACCGGCGTCGCGGACCATGTCGAGTTGTTCATCGCTCAGCAGTACACCGTGGGAAAGGACGAAGTCCGGACCCAGCAGCCCTTGGTCCACCAGTTCGTTGAGTCCGGTAGACACAGCCAGCCCTGGCGCACACGCCATATGGAGTGTGATGAGACCGCCAAGCTCACGCCCGACGGCGATCTCCTTTTTGGTTTGTGACCAAGGCACCATCCCGGTCTCAGACAATGCAACGCCAAATCCCAGCAGCGGGTTGTCTTCAAGCGACTTGGCAATACGGCGGGCATCCCGGTAGCGGTCCTCCGGTGAGTCGAACCCTGAATGCTCCGCATGGCCGTCGTGAAAGCCATAACCGAAGACGGCACGGATCCCTGCTCTCCGCAGCCCTTCAACTGCGGCATCCGCGTACTCCGGTCCGATGATGTTGTGCGAGTGATCGAACACCGTTGTAATGCCGGCGTCCAGGGCCTCCAGTGCGCCCAGATGGTTGCCGAGGAAAATGTCCTCGACGCCGAACAGGTTGACGACGTTCTGCCGGACGAACTCGAGGTACTCCATCAGCGTGTGGTCCACGTTGAGGCCGCGCAAGCATGTCATCCAACAGTGCCGGTGGGTGTCCACGAAGCCTGGAGTAATGATGCCGCCCTTGGCATCGACCACCACGGTGTCTCCGCGAGGCGTCGGGGCTTCGGGCCCAACGTAGGTAATGACCCCGTCTTCGATCAGCACATCTCCGTGGTCGATGACGCCGAGTTGATCGTCCATTGTGACGATCCGCCCGCCTTTGAAAATGAGGTTTCCTTGTGACATGACTGGAATCGCTTTCTTTGAAGGGTGTTGGCGGTTTAGGCGCGGGGAAAATATGGGAGGCCCTGCGCGTGCAGTTGCTCGGCTTCCTTGATGCGGGACAGCGACCGCCCCAGGATTTCGTCCGCAGTCTCACCCGGGCACAACTGCTCTATCCAGGCGTGCACGGCAGCGATGTCTTTGAAGGGAAGTGCCGATTGGGGGCGGGAAAGCAATTGAAAGAACCCGTCCGCAACGCGCCGATCGCCGTTCGACGCCAGAAATATGGTTTCGTTTACTGAGCCACCGGCGTCTTGATCCAGCAGGATACTGGTGAGGGCAGTAGACGCCTGACCGGATTTATGGAAAAAGTCCTCGAAGGTGGAACGGATCCACTCCGCGTCGAAGGGGCCGTCGTGGGATTCGAGTGCGTCAAGGTAATGGCCAACCTGCTTCATTCCCGACTGTGCGCCTTGCGCGCCGATGGGGTCGAAGGTCATCGACGTGTCCCCAAGCGACATCACGGCGTGGCCGGATGCCGTAAACCCCACCGCATCCCGAACCGTGGGCTTCACCCGTCCCTTCAGCCAGGAAAAACGGTCATCAGGGATGACTTCAGCGTTCGCGATGAAGGCCGCGTCCCACGGGAGGAATTCCTTGTGGAGCCCCTTGACGGTCTCCAACATCTCTTGGGCGTTGCTGGGAGAGGAGAGGCGTTCCTCCCATTCCGTCCCGATCCTTCCAAAGCCGAGAAAGCTCCAGGACGGTCCTGCCGTCTTGTGCAGGTAGGGACACCAGATGGTCTCGCCCATGTCACCTACGATCGAGAATGCGTTGTAGGCGCCCCCGTGATCGGATCGGTGGGCGAACGCTGAGCTGTCAGTCGGCAAGCCAGTGACCGTGATCATTGCCAGCGCGCGCTGCGGCTCGGTGTACTTGCTCCGGGCTGCATTGCCGGCGAACAGGTCTGTTAGCCCGCGCTTGCCGGTGGCGACGAAAGTGAGGTCATGTGCCGCAGCGATCGTGTCCAGTGATTCGGGGGAGACATCCTCCACGATGAAGGTGCCGCCCAAGCGAATGAATTCATTGACGCGGTCGAACGAGCGAAGACGTGTGTCCACCCCCACCCCTGGCATGTCACCCAGGGACCCTGCCATAGCCATGACTTCCATTCCCGAGGAGGAAGACACCCAGCCGGTCAGGCCTTCAATCAGCGGAGCCTTATCCCGGTACGTGTGCAGGCCTAGTCGCTCCTCTACAGCCAAGGCCTCTCCGTACATGACCGCTGTACCTGTGGCTGGGACGTCCTCATACAAGCTTTGTGGAGACCTGTCGCTGTAGAGCGCGACTTCGTGGCCCTTGCTCAGCAAAGCCAGTGCGAACGTCGCACCGGTTTGGCCGGCACCGATGATGGCAAACCTGGACATATTCACTCCTTTGTTCTCGTGGTGGTAAGGGGTGCCGCCAAGGCTGCAAGCCAAGGTTGGGCATTCAGGGGTGAGTCCGCGAAGGGTGTCCTTCCGGACCTTGACGCTTGTGCGTGGGAGACGTTTGATGAGCTGTACATGGCTCGGAACGCGGGAGTGGGCCAGACTATCGCGGCACCCCCCAAGGATCTGCCGCGCGTCGTCGTTGGCTTTTTTCCTGCGCCACCGTTTTCCTGCACCACCGTCTTCCTGCGCCACCGTAAAGCCACGACGGTGGCTTCATTCCGGACTGGGGCGGAGCGCCCCGCTGTTCTTCGTTGAAGTCGTCAGTGGAGCGTCCGGGCTGTTGCCCGGTTTGGTGTTCGAGCAGCTACGGGGTCCTGCTCTTGATGTTCATCGCGGCTCCGTGGCGGCCTCGGCACTGTATCGCTGCCCCGAAAGTCCCGACGCTTGAATATCACCAGCTTCATCGCTGACTCTCCATTATTCACAATAAATTTGGGCGTGAGTCCATTAATACTCCTAGCCTTGGTTAGCAGTCAATAACCGGCTGGATATTCTTTTAAGATGAGCACAACCATGGAATATGTACATGGATCTAAACTAATTTTCCGATGGAATCGCCCTCGTGTGGAAGCCTCATCGATTCATGACCTCATCGAGTCACGGTTGACGGGTCGCCGGAAACGGACCCTCCTGTACTGTGTGCTGTGGAAAGTACCGGGTGCCCGTGAAAGTACCTGGTGCTGTGGAAGTAACCGTGTGGTTTTGAAAGGGACGGAGATCAGAGATGCGCACACCCCCTGACGAGACCTCCACAATGGAGCCTTCCGGCCGCCGGGAACGTAAGCGCATCCACACGAGCCGACGCCTCTACGAAGCTGCAATGCAGCTTTTTGAGGAGCAAGGGTACGACGAAACCACCATGGACGAGATCGCCGATCTCGCTGATACGGCCCGGCAGACCGTGTACAACTATTTCCCGCGCAAGAGCTCGTTTATCGATGAGTGGGCGGCGCGCAGGCGGAGCCTGGCCGTCGCCGGACTTGAGAAGCCGGAAACCAGCAACCGACCCATCGCCGAACAAATCTCGCTGTTCATTCGCAACCTGGTCCACATCAACTTGCAGACGAAACAGCTCACGCACGTCCTGATTCCCGCTTGGGTGCGTGCCGGCGGGCCGATAGACGATGCCCCGGCCCTGTCCGATCTCATAGTGGACTTCGTGAAATTAGGCCAGCAGAGAGGGGAGTTGGATCCGACGCGCGATCCAACCCGTGCGAGCAACCTGATCCGGGAAGCCTATCTCGGGGCGCTCTATCAATGGGTCAGCACTGGCTCCGGGGAGAATTTCGACCTCAGCGAGGCGGTGGACGATAGCCTGCAGATCATCTTCCACGGACTGACGAAACCGCATGCAGACTCAGACGGCGGAGTCACTGGGAAAGTGGCTCAAACCGGGTCACGAAGCAGCGCGGGCTCGTAGCGAACCAGTTCCGTCCCGGCGCCAGCCAATGCCCGCAGCTCAGCCAGCCCACCGGTCACCACACCCGCGGCCCTTGCCTGGACCAGCACGTTGCCCAGCGCCGTCGCCTCAACCGGTCCAGCCACTACGCGCTTACCGGCAGCCTCTGCGGTGAGTTGGCACAGGAGCCGGTTCTGCGAACCGCCGCCCACGATGTGCACCACGCCCGTACTGCGGCCGGTGAGCCGTTCGGCGTCGGCCAGCGTGCGGGCGTAACCGGCCGCGAGGCTGTCCATGATGCAACGCACGACGGCGGCTGGCCGGTCCGGGAGCACCGCACCGGTGCTGCGCACGGCTGTGCGGATCCGGTCCGGCATGTTGTCCGGCGCCGTGAAAGCAGGGTCATCGGCGTTGATCTGCGGACCGCCGGCAGGGAGGGCTGCGGCGGACTCAAGCAAGGCGGTGAGTGCTTGTGTGTAGCCCTCGGCGGCCCATGCCCTCTGGCATTCGCTGAGCAACCACAGCCCGCCGACGTTGCGGAGGTACCGGATGGTTCCGTCCACCCCGCGTTCGTTGGTGAAGTTGGCTATCCGGCTGGCCTCGGTGAGGACGGGGTGGGGGAGTTCCACGCCGACCAGCGACCAGGTGCCGGAGGAAATGTACGCGAAGTCTTCCTGCGACGCCGGCACCGCCGCCACGGCTGACGCGGTGTCGTGCGAGCCAACCGCAACCACTCTGGTGTCCGCGGGGAGGCCCGTTTGCTCGAGGATCGAGGGCAACAGCGTGCCCACGGTTTCACCGGGCTGGATGAGCGGCGGGAAGATATCCCGGGGCAGCCGGAGTGCATCCAGGAACCCTGCGGCCCACTCGCCCGCAACAGCGTCGAAGAGCCCCGTGGCGGAAGCATTCGTCGCCTCGGTCCGGCGTTCGCCCGTGAGTAGAAAGGCGATCAGGTCAGGGATGAGAAGTGCCTGCACCCCGTCCACGTTCGGTTCTGCTGCCAGCTGGTACAACGTGTTGAACTGCAAGTACTGCAAGCCTGTGACGGCGTACAGCTTCTCCGGGGAAATGACAGCATGGACCCGTTCCACCGCGGCCCGGCTGCGCTCGTCCCGGTAGCTGAAGGGAACGGAGGTGAGTTCGCCGGCATCGTTCACCAGGCCGTAGTCCACTGCCCAGGTGTCAATGCCGATGCTTACGATGCGCTCGCCGTTCCCACGCGCCACGGAAGCGGCAGCCGCCAAGCCCTTGAGTACCTCAGCGAACAGGGCGTCGAAGTCCCAGCGGAGGCCGCCGTCGAGCTCCACCACGCCGTTGGGGAAGCGGTGGATCGTCTCGAGGGATACCCCTGTGGAGGGGGAGACCCGGCCCAGCATGACGCGGCCGGAGGACGCCCCGATATCTATTGCTGCGAACACTGCTTTGGGGGCTGCGGGAGCGGACACCGCCCCGGCGTGTGCCGGGGCGGTGTTCACGGTGGTTCCGTTGGTCACTGTGGGTCCTAGCGGAGGAAGGCTGCTGCCACGCCGGCGTCCACGGGGATGTGGAGGCCGGTGGTGTGGGAGAGCTCGTTGCTGGTGAGCACGGACGCGGCGTTTGCCACGTGTTCGGGCAGGACTTCGCGCTTGAGGAGCGTGCGCTGGGCGTAGTACTTGCCCAGTTCCTGCTCGTCAACGCCGTACACCGCGGCACGCTTGGCGCCCCAGCCGCCGGCGAAGATGCCGGAGCCGCGGACCACGCCGTCGGGGTTGATGCCGTTGACGCGGACACCGTATTCGCCCAGTTCAGCGGCGAGCAAGCGGACCTGGTGGGCCTGGTCTGCTTTGGTGGCGGAGTAGGCGATGTTGTTGGGCCCGGCGAACACGGAGTTCTTGGAGGAGATGTAGATGATGTCTCCGCCCAGGCCCTGATCGATCATCACCTTGGCCGCGGCCTTGGACACCAGGAACGAGCCCTTGGCCATGACGTTGTGCTGGAGGTCCCAGTCCTTCTCGGTGGTTTCCAGCAGCGGCTTGGAGATGGACAGGCCGGCGTTGTTGACCACCAGGTCCAGGCCGCCGAAGGCGAGTACGGCTTCCTGGATGGCGGCTGCGATCTGGGCTTCGTCGGTCACGTCCGCCTGGACGCCGATGGCGACGTCGGAACCGCCCAGTTCTGCAGCGACGGCCTGCGCGCTCTCAAGGTTCAGGTCGGCAATCACTACGCACGCGCCGTCGGACGCCAACCGGGTGGCGATCGCCTTGCCGATGCCCGACGCCGCTCCGGTCACCAGTGCGATACGGGTGGCGTGCGACTTGGGCTTGGGCATCCGGGCGAGCTTGGCTTCTTCCAGCGCCCAGTACTCGATGCGGAACTTCTCGGATTCCTCGATGGGGGCGTAGGTGGAGATGGCCTCGGCGCCGCGCATCACGTTGATGGCGTTGAGGTAGAACTCGCCGGCCACGCGGGCGGTCTGCTTGTCCTTGCCGAAGGAGAACATGCCGACGCCGGGGATCAGTACGATGGCCGGGTCAGCGCCGCGCAAGGCGGGTGAGTCAGCGTCAGCGTGGCGGTCGTAGTACGCCTGGTAGTCCTCGCGGTAGGCGGCGTGCAGTTCGTTCAGGCGTTCCACTGCTTGTTCCAGAGGAGCATCGGCCGGGAGGTCCAGGACCAGCGGCTTGACCTTGGTGCGAAGGAAGTGGTCCGGGCAGGAGGTGCCCAGCGCGCCGAGGCGCGGGTGCTCTGCCGACTCAAGGAATTCAAGAACGACGGCGTCATCGCTGAAGTGCCCCAGCTGAGGTTTGTCCGTGGAGGCCAAGCCGCGGATTACCGGGGCGAGGGCAGCAGCCTTGGCCCTGCGTTCAGCTTCGGGGAGCGCGCCGTATCCGGGGAGCTTGGCACCGAAGGGCTCGGATTTGCCGTTTTCCTTGATGTAGTTTTCGGCCTGGTCTATGATCCAGAGCGAGTTGGCCTCGGCCTCTTCGCTGGTGGCACCCCACGCCGTGATGCCGTGGCCGCCCAGGATGGTGCCGATGGCCTGCGGGTTGGCTTCCTTGATCGCCGCGATGTCCAAGCCGAGCTGGAATCCGGGGCGACGCCAGGGAACCCACACAACCTTGCTGCCGAAGACCTTGGAAGTGAGGGCCTCGCCGTCCACCGCCGTCGCAATCGCGATGCCGGAGTCCGGGTGCAGGTGGTCAACGTGGGCTGCGTCCACCAGGCCGTGCATGGCGGTATCGATCGACGGCGCAGCGCCGCCCTTTCCGTGCAGGCAGTAATCGAAGGCGGCTACCATTTCGTCTTCACGCTCGACGCCGGGGTAAACGGACTTGAGTGCCTGCAGCCGGTCCAGCCGGAGTACAGCGAGGTTCTCAGCCTTCAGTGTGCCGAGGTCGCCGCCGGAGCCCTTCACCCAAAGAAGCTCAACGTCCTGGCCGGTGACCGGGTCCTTCTCAGTGCCCTTGGCGGAGGTGTTGCCGCCGGCGAAGTTGGTGTTCCGCTTGTCCGCGCCGAGGCGGTTGGAACGGGAGATCAGCTCTTCAACAGTTGTGTTGTTTTTATGCGTGGTCATGCTTACGCGCCCCATCCGGCTTGCTGGCCGCCTGCGCGGTCCTCGTTGATCTTCTTCTGGTACCCGCTGGCCTTGTAGGCAGCCATCGGGTCGGCGGGCAGGCCGCGGGATTCGCGCCACTCGGCCAGGACCGGGCGGACATCGGTGTAGAAGGCATCGTTGAAGATGCCGTTCGCGGCCAGGACATCCCCGGCGCGCTGGGCTTCGGACAGCGCCGCAGTGTCTACGAGCAGGGCGCGGGCGGTCATTTCCTGGACGTTCAGCACCGAGCGGATCTGGCCTGGGATCTTCTCTTCCAGGTTGTGGCACTGATCCAACATCAGCGCGACACCAGAGTCCTTGCCGAAACCGCCGCCACGGATGACCTCGTGCATGATGCGGAACAGCTGGAACGGATCAGCTGCGCCAACAATGAGGTCGTCATCGGCGTAGAAGCGGGAGTTGAAGTCGAACGATCCAAGCTTGCCCAGGCGCAGGAGCTGCATCACGATGAACTCGATGTTGGTGCCCGGGGCGTGGTGGCCGGTGTCCAGGCAAACGAACGCCTTCTCGCCCAGTGCCAGGGTCTGCGCGTAGGAAGTACCCCAGTCCGGAACGTCGGTGTGGTAGAAGGCCGGCTCGAAGAACTTGTACTCCAGGACCAGGCGCTGCTCTTCGCCCAGAGCTGCGTAAATTTCCTGCAGGCTTTCGGCCAAGCGGTCCTGGCGCCCACGGATATCGTCCTGGCCCGGGTAGTTGGTGCCGTCAGCAAGCCAGATCTTCAGATCACGCGAACCCGTGGCATGCATGATCCCGATGCACTCCAGGTGGTGATCAATCGCGCGGCGGCGGACCGACTCGTTGGACGAGGTGAGGGAGCCGAGCTTGTACTCGTCGTCCTGGAAGGTGTTGGAGTTGATGGTGCCCAGCCCAACCCCGAGCCCTTCGGCGTACTGGCGCAGGGCTGCGTAGTCATCCACCTTGTCCCACGGAATGTGCAGGGCCACAGTAGGTGCCAGCCCCGTGAGTTCGTGGACCTTGGCGGCGTCGGCGATCTTTTCCTGAACGGTGCGCGGGGTGCCGGGGGTGCCGAAGACCTTGAACCGGGTCCCGGAATTGCCGTAGGCCCAGGATGGCACTTCAATGGCCAGTTCTCCCAGGCGGCCCAGGGCCGATTCTGTGGTGTTCATGATTGTTCCTTCTGGTGTCCGATGGTGGTGTCTGTATGTACTGGCGCGGCGGCGTTTGTGACGTTGCCGGCGGCTGCCAGTTGGTCTTCAAGGTTGAAAACTTCCTCGACGAGTTCGAAACCCTGGTCCGGGGGCAGGTCGCTGTTCGCGAACAGGGTTGCCATGTCTGCTTGCCAGCGGGCGTTGACGTCCGTGAGCGCCATGCGGGCTTGCGCTGCCGCGTAGTCTTCGCATTCCAGATAGCCGATCAGTTGACCGTCGGGTGCCAGGAACAGCGAGTAGTTGTTCCATCCGGCGTCCTTCAACGCAGCCAACATTTCAGGCCACACGGCGGCGTGGCGGCGCTTGTACTCGTCCATTAATTCCGGCTGGACGGAAGAGCGGAAACATACCCTCATGCGGTTCTCCGGGTTACTCGTCTTTGAATCGTTTCATTTGTTACGATTCAAACTACCCTCGCCAAGCAGGGGGTGTCAAGGCGTTCCCACGTCCTTGATTTTCAGCCAGCGAGAACGGAAAGCATGTCCCAAACAGCGAGCATCAAGGACGTCGCCAACCACGCACAAGTTGCCGTGGGAACAGTCTCCAATGTGCTGAATTATCCGGACAGGGTTTCCCAAAAGACCAAAGACCGCGTCCTCAAATCAATCGCCGAACTCGGCTTCGTGCGCAATGACGCAGCCCGCCAGCTCCGCGCCGGACAAAGCCGGACCATTGGGCTCATCGTGCTTGACGTCGGGAACCCCTTCTTCTCCTCCGTGGCGCGGGCGGCCGAAGATGCTGCAACCGCCCTGGGCAGTGTGGTGCTGGTGGGCGACAGCGGCCAGGACGCCTCCCGCGAAGCGCATTACATGGACCTCTTCCAGGAACAGCGCGTCCAGGGCCTGCTCCTGTCACCCGTAGGAGATGTCGAGGAGCGGATCGATACCCTCAGGGAACGCGGAGTTCCCACAGTCCTGGTAGATCAACTCGCGGACACGGACCGCTGCAGCTCAGTGTCCGTGGATGACCAGGAGGGCGGGTACTTGGCCGCCAGGCACCTGCTGGACCTGGGCCGCCGTCGTCTGGCGTTCGTTGGAACCCCCTCCATCCGCCAGGTCTCCAGCAGGCTTGAGGGCGCGCAGCGTGCCGTGGCTGAAGTCCCGGAGTCGACCATGGAGGTGCTCGACTCCGCGGGGCAAACGGTCCTGGCCGGCCGGCAGGTGGGAAACGCGTTGGTGGAGCGCGACCCGGCTGAGCGGCCCGAGGCCGTCTTCTGCTCCAACGACCTCCTGGCCCTCGGTGTTATGCAGTCATTGACCATGCTCCGCACGGTCCGTATTCCAGAGGACATTGCCCTGATCGGCTACGACGACATCGACTTCGCCATCTCGGCCGTCGTTCCTTTGTCCTCCATCCGACAGCCCACCGAAGCCCTGGGCCGCACGGCAATCGAACTCCTCGCCGAAGAGCAGGAAAGCGGCGGAACCAAGCACCGCGCCGTCGTCTTCACCCCCGAACTCGTGGTGCGCCAAAGCACCGCCGGCTCACCCAACTGAGTAGCAGATGACGCCGTTTTGAGCGCTCAGAACGGCGTCATCTGCGACTTACTTGGGGGATTACGACGCGCGGAGCCCGGCAAGGTAGCCCATCGGCGCCAACGCGTCGGGCTGCTTCGTCTGACGGGCAATTCCGGGGTGGGATGCGGCCAGCTTGTCCGCTGCGCGGCCCAGGCATTGCAGGAAGCTGGTGATCGAGACGCCGGCCTGCGACTTCTGCCTGAGCGCAGAGATATGCCGGCGGGCTGTGCAGCCGGAGATGGTGGTTGCCACGATCTGCTCCGTGGGTACATGGTCCATGGCAGGGACCAGTGCAATGCCCAGCCCGGAACGGACCATGCCGCGGATGGCGTCGTAGTTGTTGCTGCGCACCGGGATGCGCGGTTTGAATCCGCCGCTGGCGCACAGGTGCCTGAGGCAGGCATCGCCGGACGTGTCCTCTTTCGACGAGACCCAGAGTTCCTGGACGAGGTCCTGCAGGGTGATGTTTTCCGCGCCGGCCAGGCGGTGGGATTCGGGGAGCAGAAGCAGCAGTTCCTCGGCAAGGAGGGGTGCTGCCACCACGTTTGACGGCCATTGTTGGGGTACGAGGTCGTAATGGAAAACCACGGCGACATCGAGGGTGGCGTCACGGACCATGCCCGCGAGCTCCGAGGGGCTCCCTTCTTCCAGCTCCAGGGTTGAGTTGGGATGCCGGCGCAGGTACGACGCCAAGCCCCCGGGCAGGAGCCGTTGACTTGCCGTGCTGAAGCTGCCCAGGCGCATGAGTCCGTAATCGCCCTTGCTGAAACCCTTCATGTCGTCTTCCAGGTTGCCAAGGGCATTGATGATGTCATGAGCGCGGGCTACCAGGAACTTTGCGGCCTCCGTGGGGCGGATGCTTTGGGCGTCGCGCTCCACCAGCGGTGCTTGCACTGCCCGCTCCAAGGCCGCCACTTGCTGGGAAACGGCCGAGCCGGTGTAGCCGATCTCGCGGGCAGCGTCAGCGAACGAACCTGTTCTGAGCACCACGGACAAGGTGCGCAAATGGACGGGATTCAGCATGGCGGTCTACTTTCCTGCGGGCGGGGTGAGCAGCTGCTCAACGTCAACGGCGCCCCCCGCAGCTTCGAAGTCCAGCCGGACCTGTTCCCGGAGCCGGTCGTCGGCCAGATAGTCGGCCATGGTCAGTGCCAGTCCTACTGCGCCGTCCACGACGGCCGCGTCACCGGCCGGGCTGATGGAATGCTGGCCGAACTCCACCGTGTGCATGACGGCTGTTTCGCGGGAGATGCTCACCGTGGGATGGATGGACGGGATCCGCAGGCTCAGGTTCCCCAAGTCCGTGGACCAGCCGCCACCCACCAGCTCGGTCTCCAGGGTGATGGTCCTGCCGCGAGAGGACATATGCCCGTGGTAGCGCGTGGCCAGGGCGTCATTGCTGCGCACGGGAAGGTAAGCGGGGAAGGGGTCCCAGTTTGTTTCCAGTCGGGTGCCGGTCAGAAGTGCCGCACCCTCCAGGATGTCCTGCACTTTCTGCGAAATATCCACCAGTCCGGCTGGGTCCAGGGAGCGGATTTCGACGACGGCGCCCGCCCGGTGGGGGACGACGTTCACCGCTGATCCGCCCTCCGTGATGATGCAGTGGAGGCGATCCGTTGCGGGAATGTGCTGCCTGAGCGCTGCAATGCCCTGGTACGCGGCCACGACGGCATCGAGTGCATTGCGTCCCATGTGCGGGGCCGAGGAGGCGTGGGCCGCAACGCCGTGGAAGGTGACCTCCACGTCGCGGACCGCCAATGAGGCAAAGGAAGCCACCTCGTACTCACCGGTGAAGGGATGCAGCATCACCACTGCGTCGATGTCGTCGAAAGCGCCGGCCCGGGCCAGGAGTTCCTTGCCGTTTCCGTTTTCTTCGGCGGGCGTACCCAGGAGCACCACTGATCCGCCGAGCTTGTCCACGTGGGCGGCAACCCCGAGGAACGCTCCCAGCGCTGCAGCGCAGATGACGTTGTGTCCGCAGCCATGGCCAACGCCGGGAAGGGCGTCGTATTCGGCCAGGACCGCCACTTTGGGTGAGCCGGAGCCCGCTTCAGCCCGGAGTGAGGTGCGGAGGCCGTAGCGGCCAACCTGGACCGGATAGCCCCTGTAGCGAAGGAACTCTGCTGCGAAGGCCACGGACAGCCGCTCTTCGAAGCCGACCTCTGCGATGCCGTGGATGCCGTGGCTGAGTTCCTGGAGGTCGGGGGCAAGGTCGTCAATGGTGTTGGTGATGCTTCGTGCAATGGACTCGGAGGCTCCGAGGATGCCGGTAAGAGTCAATTTGGACGGGTGTGATTCCACGGTCTTCACGTGGCGTCCTTTCGGAAGGGGTCTAAGGGGAGCCAGTCCAGGACTTCTTTGTCGACCGTATCTGGCTCGTTGTTTAACTTAAGATACATCCAGTTAAGCCTTAAGAACAGCTAATCGTGCAAGAATGATTCATGACTCAAAAGCCCCTCCCGGATGTCACCAGGCTGCGCCTCCTGAATGAGGTGGCGCGGCAGGGATCCCTGGCTGGTGCGGCCAGGGTCCTGGGCATTACGTCTTCGGCCGTTTCGCAGCAGATCAGCATTCTGGAACGGGAAACAGGAGTCCAGCTCCTCGACCGTTCCTCGCGGGGTGTCGGGCTCACCGGCGCCGGCGAAATCCTGGTCGAGCACGCCCGGGCCGTTGTCCGCCTTCTGGAAGCCACCCGCGCCGAAATGGACCAGCTCAGCGGCGACCTTTCCGGCAGGGTCCGCATCGGTTCCATTCCCTCCCTGGCCCGCAACGTACTGCTGCCTGTCGCCGAAAAGCTGGAAGTGAGGGCTCCCGACGTCGAGTTGACCGTCAACGTGGTTGAACCAGTGGACAGCATTGAGCAACTGCTGAACGGGGCCTTGGACATTGCCATCGTGGACCTCTACGACAATGTGCCCGTGGCCTTCCCCGACTATCTGGTAACGCAGGAAGTCATGAACGAACCCCTGGCCCTGATTACTCCGCCGGATTACGTGGTCCCTGCCCGGCTGAAGCTGGCGGACCTCAAGAACGAAGCCTGGGTACTCACTCCGGATGCCGGCGCCTGTGGCCAAGCAGTCCGCTATGCCTGCAGGAATGAGGGTTTCGAGCCCAACATCCGGTGGGTAGTTGATGATCTCCTGCTGCTGGTTGAGTCCATCTCCCGGGGGCGTGGCATTTCGTTGCTTCCGCCGTTCTCCGTGGACAGTGCAGTTGCGCCTGTCGGAATCCATGCCTTCGACAAGCCGCACATCCACAGGCGCGTGCTCACTGTGACGCGCAGCAGCGACGCCAGGCGACCGATCGTCAAGGCCGTCCTGGACGAAATCCACAGCCTCCTGGGTGCCGCTGCCGCCTAAGCGGTGCACCGCCGTCGTGCGTTGGAAGGCAGTCCAAGAATCTCTTGCGGCAGCGCCAGTAAACATCGCTCTGTTGGCCGGTTAAAGCCCTCATTTTCGTTCCATGCTTGAAGTGATCAGTGACGATCACCACAAAAGGAGAACGAAAAATGACCACCCTCGAACGACGCTTCGCAGAGGTTCCCGGACACTGGCAGGTGCCGGGCCGCTTCCAGATCAACCACAGCCACGGCATCCGCGTGGGGGACATGATCTACGTGGGTGGCCAGGAGGACCTCGACGCGGACGGCAACGTCAACAACCCCGGCGACATCGTGGCCCAATGCAAGAACGTCATGGAGTCCCTGAAGAACGTCATCGAAAACCTCGGCGGAACCATGGGCGATGTTGTCCAGTTCAACACGTTCTACGCCGGCGAACTCAGCTACGACGAATGGCAGCGCACCTACGACATCCGCTTCAGCTACTTCCCCGCCCCGGGCCCCACGGCCACCGGCATCCTCATCGGTGAGGAACTGAACCTGCCGGGCGTCCGCGTGGAGGTTAACGCCGTCGCCATCGTCGGCAGCGCCGCCACCCGCGTTGAAGCGTTCGACGGCGGCAGCCAGGCAACGCTCGACGTTCCCGCTTCGGGTGAGCCCGATGCCTGAAACCAAGCCCCAACTTGGCGTCATCCTCTGCGACCTCGACTCCTATCCCGTGGACTACATCGAGTGCCTCACCCCGGATGCGCCCGGCATCAGCGATAACCCCGTGGGCTTCTTCGAAAACCCGGCCAGCTGGCAGGGCCTTCCCGTGGCCTATGCGGTGGCCTGCGGAGCGCGTGTTGAGCCGCTGGTCAACGGTGAGCCTGAAGCCATCGAAGCGTTCTGGGCCGCGAGCGAAAAGCTGGCCCATTGCCCGCTGGTCATCACCGACTGCGGCTTCTTCTTTTACGCCCGCAAGGACATGCGCCAAACGGCCAATGTGATCACCAGCGGACTGGACCTCCTTCCCATCGCGTCAGTGCTCAGCAACAAAGACATCGGCGTGCTGACTGTTTCGGAAACACTTGCCGCCAAGCTGCTGGCCGACCACGCGTTGTCCTCCAGGATTGTCATCGCCGGGATGGAAGGCGAACCCGGGTGGGCCACCATGCTGACCAACGACCACGCCCTGGGCAACGGCTGGGACCAGGCGATGCTTAAGGACGGCGTCGCCTCTGTAGTCAAGCGCGAGTTCGGGCCCGGTGGCCGGTTCGAGAACATTGGCGTGCTGGTCCTCGAATGCACGCTGTTGCCTGAATTCCGCCAGGAAATCCGCAAGTACACCGACGTGCCCATTCTCGACGTCGCCTCCTTCGCGTTGAACGCCCTGGGCAAAGGGTTCGACGGCGGTGCGGCCCCGGCGCCTGTCGGCGCCGCTGTAAGCCAATGACACAAGTCAGGAACGAGTCAGTCATGCATGAAGACGCCGAACAGGACCGTACCGCGATCTCGCTGGAATCAGTGGTCAAGCGGTACGGGGATCACACCGTGATCAACGACGTGTCATTGTCCGTCCGGGAAGGCGAGGTCATCGCCATCATCGGGCCCAGTGGAGCCGGCAAGAGCACGTTGCTCCGGTGCATCAACCTCCTGGAAGTTCCGGACAGCGGCAGGGTCACCGTGGAAGGCAACCACGTGGACGCCGGAATCCAGATCAGCCACAAGGATTTGGTCCGCCTGCGCCGCAACGTCGGCATGGTGTTCCAGTCATTCAACCTCTTCCCGCACATGACCGTGCTGCGGAACATCTCCCTCCCGCAGGAACGCGTGCTGGGCCGGTCCAGGCAGGAAGCGGACGCCCGCTCCATGAAGCTCTTGGAGCGGGTAGGGCTGGCGGACAAAGCCCAGCAGTATCCAAGCCGTTGCTCCGGCGGCCAGCAGCAACGCATTGCCATTGCCCGCGCGCTGGCTTTGGACCCGCACGTGATGCTGTTCGATGAGCCGACGTCGGCCCTGGACCCTGAGGTGGGACTCGAAGTCCTGGCGGTCATGCGCGAGTTGGCCGCCGAAGGTATGACCATGGTGGTAGTCACCCATGAGATGCAGTTCGCCAAGGATGTTTCGGACCGTGTGGTGGTGATGGCGGAGGGAGCCATCCTCGAAGAGGGCGATCCCGCCGACGTCTTCACCGCCCCCACCATGGACCGGACGCGGCAGTTCCTTCGCGCAGTTCTGGAGCGCTGACATGGAACACCTCGCAGTGGTTGCGCAGGGCGTCTCCATGACGTTGCTGCTGACCCTCTCCTCGCTTCTGTTCGGCGCCATCGGCGGTGTTCCGTTGGCCCTTGGCCGCCGGTCACGGATTGCCTTGGTGCGGTTTATTGCTCGAGCCCTCATTGAACTGTTGCGCGGGATCCCGCCGCTGGCCTGGCTTTTCATCATCTACTTCGGTGTGGGCACGGGCGTCATTGAGCTCAGTTCATTCGCGGCTGCAGTCATCGGTTTTGGCTTGGTCTCTTCCGCTTACATGGCTGAGATCTACCGTGGCGGATTGACGGCGATCCATGAAGGCCAATGGGAAGCCAGCGATGCCCTGGGCTTGTCCCGCGCGGCCACTTTGATCACCGTAATTGGTCCCCAGGTACTCCGTGTCTCGATCCCGGCAGCGGCGACGTTTGCCATCGGATTGCTCAAGGATTCATCCGTGGCGTCCGTCATTGGCGTCCAGGACACCATCTACTGGGCCAGTCATGAATCCACAGTTTCAGGTGACGCGATCGTCCCCTTCCTGTGGGCTGCCGGACTGTACGTGGCCATGACCATTCCCTGTGCGTGGGCAACGCGGTTGCTTGATGCCAAGCTTCGAAAGAGGGTCGCGCGATGACGTTCTTCAACGACTGGGTGGAGTACTTCCCAGACCTGCTGGGTGGACTCGGCGTCAGCCTCCAACTCACGCTCGTCACGCTGCTGATGGGCCTGCCTGCCGGACTTGTACTGGCCCTTGGTGCTGGTTCGAAGAACCGAATCGTCCGCGTCGTTTCCATTGGCGTGATCGAGGTGGGCCGCGGTACCCCGGCACTCGTGGTCCTGCAGTTGTTCTACTTCGGGCTCCCCAGCGCGGGCATGACCCTGACGTCCTTCGTGGCCGCCTCGCTTGCGCTCGCCTTCACTACCGCTGCATACACGAGCGAGATCATCCGCGGAGGTCTGCAGGCAGTCCCGAACGGTGAAGTGGAAGCGGCCCACGCCTTGGGCATGGGCCGTGGAGACATCCTTCGATTTGTTGTGATTCCGCAAGGGGTCAGAATCGCCATCCCCCCGCTCATGGGGTTCGCGATCATGGTGTTCCAGGCAACCTCCCTGGCCTACACCATTGCCATGCCGGAACTGATGAGCCAGGCCTACTCCATCGGCTCCATCACGTTCCGCTACTTGAGCATCCTTACCCTCGCGGGCCTGATGTACGCACTGATCACCATTCCCGCGAGTTCCCTGAGCAACTTCGTTGAGCATCGTTTGGCACGTCACCGTTGACAGTCACGGCACCCCACACAGAGGAACCCATCATGAAATTACGAGTCATCGCATCGGCAGTGGCTGCCTTAACCCTGGCCACAGCCCTGAGCGGCTGCGGCGGCAGCACGGAAGCTGCCGGGTCCAAGGTTTCCGCCGATTGCAAGCCGGCTTCGGAGTTCGGCACCATTAAGGAAGGCAACCTGACCGTCGCCGTCTACGAGGCACCTCCCTATGTCACCTTCAAGGGAAACGAACTGGGCGGTGTTGATGGGGACATCCTCATGGGTTTCGCCGAGAAGCAATGTCTTTCCATCACCGCCGTGTCTGCCGCAGCCGCTGCAGTCATTCCAACGGTTCAAGGCGGCCGGGCAGACGTGGCAACCGGTGGTTGGTGGCGATCCAAGGCCCGGGCTGACATCCTGGACCTGACCGAACCGATCTACACCGACCAGATGGTGCTGATCTCCAAAGACGGCCTCAATAAAGTCACGGACCTTAAGGGTAAGAAGGTTGGGACCGTTAACGGCAACGTATGGGTTGACGACGCCAAGAACTACCTCGGGGGCGAACTCCAGCTATACAAGGCCCCCGTGGACCTGTTCCAGGACCTCAAATCCGGTCGCTTGGACGTAGGTATTGACGGTTTCGGTGAAGCGCATCAAAACAGCAACGGACTCAAGGTTGAAGTCTTGGAACCGGACAATGCCATTAAGGCCTCGCTCGAACCCCCGCAGACTTGCTTGCCCGTGACCAAGGGCAACACAGCGTTGGTCACAGCTCTGAACGAGTATGTGGATGGCCTGCGTAAGGACGGCAGCCTGGAGAAGATCGTGGTCAAGAACGGCTTTCCCGCATCCTCCATCAACACGGGGGACGCGCGCCTGATCGGCTGAACCACAGCTCGGGAGCTGTGCCGTAGGTTCACTGTTTCCGCGGCAGCGGTTGAAGGATCCGCACAGGATCCATCAACCACTGCCGCGGTTTTTGGGTTCACTAGCGCGGTGCCATCCGGATTGCGCCGTCGAGGCGGATGGTTTCCCCGTTCAGCATGGGATTGTTGATGATGTGAAGGGCGAGCGCGGCATACTCTGCGGGCTTGCCCATACGGTTGGGATGCGGGACCTGCGCACCCAGCGATGCCTGAAGCTCTGCGGACATCCCTGCCATCATCGGCGTCTCAAAGGTGCCGGGAGCAATGGACATCACCCGGATGCGGGACTCTGCCAGCTCCCGGGCAGCAGGGAGGGTAAGCCCGGCGATAGCCGCCTTCGACGCCGCATACGCCGTTTGGCCGATCTGTCCGTCAAACGCTGCAACGGACGCCGTGTTGATGATGACTCCGCGTTCTTCACCGTCCGCGCCGTTTTGCAGCATTGCCGCGGCAGCGAGGCGCATGACGTTGACTGTCCCCAGGAGGTTGATCCGGATGACCCGTTCGAAGTCCTGCAGAGGGATGGGGCCTTTGCGTCCCACAAGGCGTTTGCCCATGACCACCCCGGCACAATTGACCACCATGCTCAGGCCGCCCGCTGCGTCAGCAAGCTCCACAGCCCTCCGGACATCTTCTTCGCTGGTGACATCGCCAGGAGCAAAGACTGTTCCCCCACCCAGTGCCGTGGCCACGTCATGCCCGTTTGATGCTTCGAGATCGAGCATGATGACCTTGGCGCCGGCTTCAACGAGCCGGGTGCAGGTGGCAAGGCCGAGTCCCGATGCGCCGCCCGTGACCAGAGCGATTTTTCCCTGGGGTTCCATTCCTCAAATGCCTCTCGATACGTGCGTTGGCTGCGTGGAGCGGGCCGGGCTCACCGGGTGATCTGAACGTAGTCAGGGCGTCGGAGCAGGAAACGCTGGACCTTGCCGCTGGGGGTCTTCGGCAGTTCCCCCACGAAGTGGATGCGGCGCGGATATGCGTGGGCGCCGTATTGGTTTCTGACCATTTGCTGGAGTGATACCCGCAGCTCATCTGTTCCTGCGCTCCCATCCGTCAGGACAACAAACGCCTCCACCACTTCACCACGGAGTTCGTCGGGACGTCCCACTACGGCCACCTCTGCGACGTCGGCATGCTGGGCGATGATTGATTCGATGTCGAAGGGGCCGATCCTGTATCCGGCGGCAAGGATCACGTCATCGTCACGTGAAGCGAAGAAGAAATCGCCGTCGTTATGACGGCCTACATCGCCGGTGTCGTACCAGCTGCCGTCCGGTGTGAAGCGTTCGCGGGTCTTGTCGGGTGCATCCACATACCCCGTGAACCACATCAAGGGGCTCTCCTTGACCGAAAGGGTGATGTGCCTGCCGACTGTCCCGGCTACGTAGCCTGGCAGCGCCTGGCCCATGGCGCCCGGCTTGGGCTCCGACAGGAGCACAGGATGCCAGGCGTTCACAATGACCATTCCGTGCTCGGTCTGCCCGAACTGATCACGGACTGTGCATCCGAGCGCCTCCGGTGCCCACGAGGTGACATCGGGGGTGAGAGGTTCGCCGGCCGACGAAGCACGTCGAAGTGGAGATTTCAGGCTGGTGCCGTTGGCTTTGAGGCTCCGGTACACCGTGGGAGCGGCTGCGAAGTTGGTAACACCCAGCTGTTCGATGACCTTCTCCGTGAGCTCCGCAGAGAAACCGGCTTGCAGCAGGATATTGGCCCGCCCGATTGCCAGGGGTCCCACGATCCCGAAATAGAGGCCGTAAGCCCAGCCGGGGTCGGCCGCGTTCCAATGAACATCGCTCTCCAGCACGTCCAAGCCGTAATGCATGTAGGAGATGAAAGACGCGATGGCACGAGCGGGCACTCCCACGGCTTTGGGTGTCCCGGTGGTGCCGGAGGTGTAGATCTGGATGATGGGCGCTTCTCCACCAACAGCCACGTTCGGTTCGAACAGCGACTCACCCGAGGCCAGGGCGTCAAAATCCGCGCCGGTCTCCAGAACGTCAATCCCCAGCCCTTCAGCTTTGTGGCGTTGCCCCGGCTCGGTGATGATGAGCACTGCCTTGGCGTCCCGTGCGCGCATCTCAACAGCTGGGCCGGCAAACGCCGTGAACAGTGGCACATAGACAGCGCCGATACGCCAGATGGCCAGCAGGGAGATGGGCAGTTCCCTGCGCTTTCCCATAAGGACTGCCACCCTGTCTCCTGCCCGCACTCCCCGGGCGTGCAGGGAAGCGGCAAGGCGTTTGGATTCATCCTGGAGTTGCCCGTAGCTCAACCGGGTCACGTTGACGTCACTGTCCACCAGAACAAAAGCGGTGTTTTCGGCGGGGTAGCGATCGCAGAGGACGGAGGCGACGTCCAACAGCGGATCGCTGTAGATCCGCTTCAGTTCGTCAACATGGGCCACAACCTCCGGAATGCTGAGCCATGGCGCATCGGCTGCCAGGGCTATATCTTCCTCTGTACGTTCCGGCTGATGAGGTTCTCGTTTCATTGCTCGCTCTCCCTTGAGTGACAATCGCAGCTATCGGATTGATTGACGTCCGCCGGTGACTCGACGGTGGAATCCGGGGACGCCTCTGCAGTGAAGCTTGCCAACCACTTTCTTGCTGTAACACCCTCCAAAGAGGGGGCGGCCCGCGAATCCGGGACTCGTCACAGTTGACGCGAGGATTTTGCGGCTCCTACCATCAGACAAGCGCTGGCACATAGGCTTAATGCCTTCCGCGCTTCGCTCAAGGAGCCAAGACAATGGTGTCAACAGATACAAATAATTCCGACGGCGCGCCCCTGGACCTGAAGACTCCGATGACCCGCGCCTTGAAGCACCTGCTGGCCACTACCGGCGTGTCACTCGCCTTCGGGGGACCTGTGACTTCAGATGGTTCGGTCAAGCTCAATTGCTTTGCGGGCCAGACCGTCGGCGCGCTGCCCGGCGTGGAACTTATGCAGGGTGAAGGACTCGGGGGAAAAGCAGCTGCGGTCCAGAGCGGCATAACTGTCAACGACTATATTGACGCGAGAACAATCACCCACCGTTACGATCCCATCATTCGCGCCGAAGGGCTCAGATCTTTGGTGGCAGTCCCTGTGATTGTCAACAGGCAGGTTGTGGGGATGATGTACGGGGCTTTCAGAACCTTCGACATCATAGGGGGGCGCATTGAACGCTCGGTGGGGCACGAGGCCCGCGCCCTCGAGCAGTCCCTCGTGGCCCGGTACTTCGCTGCGCCGAGGACGGCCGGCCACGAACTCGAAGCGGCTCGTTTACGCGAACAGCTGCGCGAAACCCACCGCTCCATCCAGGTCCTGGCCGGTCGGGCGGAAGAGCCTGAAGTGCGGAAAGCCTTGGATGTCATGGCCGCACGCTTGATGTCAGCTACCTCTGAACCGGGGTCCCGGACCGCCGCTGCCATTGATGCCGGCGTCACCGCCAGGGAAAAGGAAGTGCTCCAGCTGGCAGGTGCCGGGCTGTCCAATCAGGTCATGGCTGATGTCCTGGGCCTGAGCCTGCACACGATCAAGAGCTACATGAAATCAGTGATGTCAAAGCTGAATGCCCGTACTCGGCTTGAGGCTGTTGTGGCGGCCAGAACCAACGGGCTGATCCCATAACCGCCACGTAAACCGGGCGCCGCCTGTGACAGGCTAACGTGATGTGCATGCATGTACAGGGTCCCCGAACTCCGGGGAATGATTCCGCCAATTCGCTGGTCAGCGGCGACGTTCGCAGGCACAACCTAAGCCTCGTGGCAAGGTATCTGGTGACGCAGCGGCAAGGCTCGCGGAGCCAAATCGCTGATGGCACGGGGCTGACGCGGGGAGCAGTAACGGCGTTGAGCAAAGTGTTGATGGACGCGGGGATCGTGCGCGAGGTTCAGCCGGTGGCCGGCGGCGGGATGGGCCGGCCCATCACACTTCTCGAATTGGCAGCGGACGACATGGCGCTCCTGGTGCTGCAACTCGATGCGGACCGGGCCATAGCTGTAGTTGCTTCATTGGCCGGCGATATTCTGTTCAGGTTTCAGGAACACCATGGCCGGCCGATGGGTGATCCGGAAGCTGTTCTGACCATCCTGGCTGGTGTACTGGATCAGGCTTTGACCGCGGCTGCCGGGGCGGGACGGAGGATCGCCGATGCCACAGTGGTGGTCTTCGCGCCGGTGGCCGGGAAGCCCGCGCAGGTTGTCGCGGACACCGATCTCGGCTGGGGCATGGTGGATGTGCTCGGTCAGCTGCGGAAGCGGGTACCTGCGCTGCCGGAGACTGCCCGGTTGTGCTCGGATGTGGACGTGGCAGCCGTGGCCGAATACAACCGGCTCCGCGAGGTACGGGACATGCTGTATTTGAAGAGCAACTCGGGGGTGGGCGGCTCCATTGTGGCGGATGGTCGGCTGCTGGAGGGAACCCATGGATTTGCCGGCGCGTTTGGACATATTCCTGTGGACCATGACGGCCCTGAATGTCCCTGCGGGCAGCGGGGCTGCCTGAATATGGTGGCGGGCCCGGATGTCATTCTGACGGCGGCCGGGTTGGGCAAGGAGCTCGATGAGGAGGGACTTAGCCGTGCCCTGGCGGAACTGGTGGCACGGATTGAGCGCGGTGAGGAGCATGCCACGGCCGCCTGGGGCTGGGCCGCGGTGTGGATTGCCAGGACGCTGCATATCCTCACAATGTCGCTCGACCCGGAGATCGTAATGCTGGGCGGGTATTGGGCTGCCTTGGTTGCTCCGGTGCGGGAGGCCTTCGAAGCGAATCGGCCCTATATTGCCCGGCAGCCAGGCTATGGTCCGGAAATTGTAGCGGGCCAGTTGGGCGACGACGCGGCGCTCCTGGGAGCCATCTGGGCCGCTCGGGACACGTTGTTGGGGGATCCCTTGGCGTTGAACATAGTTTAACCCTTGAATTAAGTGTGGAACCGGCGCATACTCGTTGAAGGCACTCGCCGTCGTTGACGAGCCCCTTCGCCCACGTCCTTGCTTTCTCAATGAGGAGAGTCGTGTCCACACCTGCATCCAAAACCGGTTCCCCGACGCCCTCCGTGGCCTCGGGAACGTCACCCACACCAGCGCGGCGCGGACTGCTGCCGTCCCTGGCTTTCACCTCCATGGTGCTGTTTGCCACGTATGCCGGGCTGACAGCGGTGTTGCTGCCCAACCAGGTGGCCGGCATTGACGAGGCAAACAAGATCGCCAACTTTGCCGCCGTCTCCACCGTCTCTTTCATCTTCACCTTGTTCGCCCAGCCGATAGTCGGCGCTTTCAGTGACCGCACGCGCAGCAGGCTCGGCCGACGCGCACCGTGGATGCTCATGGGCGCGGCAGGTGGTGCGATCTTCCTGATGGGCCTAGGCAGCCTGGACTCGATCCTCTGGATCACGGTCTTCTGGGTGATCATCCAGGTTTCCCTGAATGCTCTCCAAGGACCCCTCACAGCGATCGTTCCGGACCGCTTTCCCCGCGAACGCCGTGGCGTGGCTTCTGCCATGGTGGGGGTCGGGACCATGGCGGGGTCGACAGCAGGCGTCCTAGTGGCGGGCAACCTGGCCAAAGACGCGGGCACTGGCTATACCGTCTTCGGAACCGCCATCCTTGTGACCGCGCTGCTCTTCGTCCTTCTCAACCGCGATTTCCCGAGTACCGGCGCGCCGAGAACGCCGTTCAGCTGGAAACAGTTCTTTGCAGGATTCTGGATCAGCCCCCGCAAGCACCCGGACTTTGCCTGGGCGTTTGCCGCCCGGTTCTTCTTCATCCTCGGCTACTTCCTGGTCTTCACCTTCCAGCTCTACATTCTCACCGACTTCATCGGCCTGAGCCTGACGGACGCCAACGGAGCCATTGGCCTGCTCAGCCTCGCCGGACTGGGCTCCACCCTCCTTGCAGTGACGCTGGGCGGATGGTGGAGTGACAAAATCGGCAGGCGCAAGGTGTTCATCTATGTGGCAGCAGCCTTCATGGTGGTGGGACTCTCCTTCCCGATTCTCATGCCGAACATGACCGGCATGATCATCATGGGCATCATCAACGGGATCGGCTTTGGCCTCTATATGGCGTGCGACACGGCCCTCATGACCGAAGTTCTGCCTGGCGGCGGCAAGGCCGCCGGCAAGGACCTGGGCATCCTCAACATCGCAAACAACATCCCCCAGGCCCTGAGTCCCATAGTGGCCGGAGTGCTCATCACCTCAGTCGGCGGCTATCCCGCGCTCTTCATCTTTGCCATGGTCTCTGTGGCCATCGCCGGCCTTGTACTCATCCCCATCAGAACCGTTCGCTAGGAATCCGTTCAATGACCCACCCACCGATTTCCCCAGACTTTGTTGACGTTACGACGGCGGCAGGCACCGTCCGCGGCCGCCGTCGGGATGGCTCTGCAGCCTTCCTCGGCATACCTTTTGCCGAACCGCCCGTGGGCGAATTGCGTTTCGCCGCACCGGTGCCGCACCGGCCGTGGGACGGTGTGCGGGACGCCACGGAGTTCGGCGCCACGCCGCAGCGGATCGGCCTTGCCGAAGTCACCATCATTCCCGAACCGTCCATTGCCGGAGATTCCACTCTCAACCTGAACGTCTTCACACCTGGTCCTGCCCTGTCAGCGGACCGCGGCCTCCCCGTCCTGGTGTGGATCCACGGCGGGGGTTACCTGGCCGGCTCGCCCGCCAGCCCTTGGTACGACGGCGCCGCTTTCAACCGCGACGGCGTCGTGACCGTCAGCATCTCGTACCGCCTGGGCTTTGACGGATTCGGCTGGATCGCCGATGCACCCCATAACCGGGGCGTACTGGACTGGATCCTTGCTCTTGAATGGGTGCAGGAGAACATTGCCGCCTTCGGGGGAGATCCATCGCGCGTGACCGTTGCCGGCCAGTCCGCTGGAGGGGGAGCTGCACTGACCTTGCTCACAGTTCCCCGCGCTCAGGACTTGTTTGAACGGATCATCTCCCTCTCCGGCGTTCCCACCGAAATGACGTTGGAGCAGGCGGTGGAGGCTGGCCGCCGCCTGGCTTGGCTCGGCGGTGTCGAGTCCACCAGGAAGTCCCTCACCGCACTGTCCGAACAGCGGGTGCTGGAACTTCAGACGCAGCTCTCTCCGTTGGGAGGACCACCGGAAGAGGACCCCGTTCGGGGCATAGCAAGCTTGCTGAAGGAGGGCCTGGCATTCGGGCCCTATGTTGACGGGCGCCTGATCCCGCGGGCAACCGTGGACGCTATCCGCGCGGGCCAAGGTTCGGCCAAAGCGCTGATGCTCGGCGCCACTGACCACGAGTTCACCATGATGCTCGCTGGTTCCCGTCACCGCTTGCCGGACGTGCCGGATCCGGCCTTGCTGACCCGGGTAGGGGCTTCCATGGAAGCAGCCGGGAGGTACACCGCGGACCATCCTGGCCTGGACAGTGCGCAGTTGCTGGGCCAGTTCGTGACGGATTCCATGTTCAGGGCACCTGCGCTCCGTGTGGCCGAAGCAAGGGCCGGTTCCACCGCCCCCACCTGGCTCTACCGCTTCGCATGGCGGTCTCCCGTTACGGGGGAGGCGGGCCACTGCCTTGATGTGCCGTTCTTCTTTGACATGACCGACGCCGAACGGGTCACCGCTGTTGCGGGAGCGGAGCCTCCGGCAACTTTGGCCGGCGACGTGCACGGGGCCGCCGTTGCCTTCGTCAGGACCGGCCAGCCCGGCTGGACGCCCTGGGACGCCGGAGATCACCAGATCCGTGTGTTTGACCTGCCGAGCGTCGATATTCGGGACGGCTACGAAGACGTCCGGTCCCTTCAGACCGTCCCGGCAGCCCGGTAGACCGCCGTCGACCCTTTCCAGGCAGCCGGGTTCAACCCGCCGCCTGCTGCACGCATCACCCAAGGAGAGAAACCTCATGACCGATACCACCGATACCAAAGCATCGGCCGGGCCCGCCCGTTTTCAAGATTCTTCCCTGCCGCTTGACGAGCGTGTTGAGTTGCTCCTGGCACAGATGACGCTCGAAGAGAAAGCCGGACTCTTCTTCCAGACCATGGTCGTCATCGATGAGAACGGACACCTGACGGAGCCGAACTTCGGGGCGCCGTCAACGCAGGAGTTCATTGTGGGTAAGCACATGACCCACTTCAACGTTTTCGGAACTCCCGCTACAGCGCGGCACATGGCCGAATGGCACAACAAGCTTCAGAGCCTGGCGGCGTCAACGCGTCTGGGCATTCCTGTGACGCTCTCCACCGATCCCAGGCATTCCTTCACCGAAAACCCCGGAACAGCAATGATGGCCGGCGTCTTTTCGGAGTGGCCTGAACCTCTGGGGCTCGCTGCCATCGGTGATGAAAACCTCGTGGAGCAATTCGGTGACATCGCCCGCCAGGAGTACACCGCCGTCGGACTCCGCGTGGCACTGCACCCGCAGATCGACCTGACAACCGAACCGCGCTGGTCGCGCCAAATCGGCACCTTCGGTGAAGACGCCGAACTTACCGGCCGGCTCGCGGCTGCCTACATCCGCGGCTTCCAAGGGCCGCAACTGGGCCCGGGATCCGTGGCAACCATGACCAAGCACTTTCCCGGCGGCGGGCCGCAGCGGGACGGCGAAGACCCGCACTTCGCGTACGGCCGGGAGCAGGAATACCCGGGTGGCCGGTTCGACTATCACCTCAAGCCGTTCGAGGCAGCTTTCGACGCCGGGACCAGCCAAATCATGCCGTACTACGGCATGCCGGTGGGCACTGAATACGAAGAAGTGGGTTTCGGTTTCAACAAGAGCGTCATCACCGGACTGCTACGGGAGCGCTACGGTTTTGACGGCATCGTGTGCACTGACTGGGGCCTGTTGAGTGACTCGGACATCATGGGCGACCAGTTTCCCGCCAGGGCTTGGGGCGTGGAGCACCTTACCGTCCGTGAGCGCATGGTCAAGGTCCTTGAAGCCGGTGTGGATCAATTCGGCGGGGAGTACATCCCCGAACTCCTGGTGGATGTGGTCCGCAGCGGTGAAGTAACCGAAGAGCGGATCGATGAGTCCGCGTGGCGGCTGCTACGGGAAAAGTTTGTGCTGGGCCTCTTTGACGACCCCTGCGTTGACCCCGGCAAAGCCGAAGCTGTGGTGGGTAGCAGCGCCTTCCGGGCCGCCGGCCAGGCTGCCCAGCGCGCAGCCATCACGGTTCTGACGAACACCGGCAATGTTCCCACTCTCCCGCTGACCAAGGGGATCAAAGTCTACGTGGAGGGAATCGACAGGATTGAAGCGTCCAGGTACGGCAACGTTGTAGACACTCCGGAACACGCGGATGTAGCCATCCTCAGGCTGCAGGCGCCGTTCGAAAACCGCGGCACGGCCTTCGAAAATTACTTCCATGCGGGCTCTCTGGAGTTCCCCGCCGGGCAGGTACAGCGAGTGCTCGAGATTGCTGCCGTGGTGCCCACCGTTGTGGACGTCTTCCTCGAACGGCCTGCCATTCTGACGCCTTTCATCAACGAAGTAGCCGCCGCCGTCGTGAACTTCGGGGCCGGCGACGACGCGCTCCTGGACGTGCTGTTCGGCGAGGCCCAACCGCTCGGATCGCTCCCTATGGACTTGCCGTCCAGTACGGCGGCCGTCGAGGCGAGCCGCCCGGATGTCCCCTTTGACACCGTCGATCCGCTGTTCAGGTTTGGACACGGACTGCGCTACTCCTAGAAGAGCCTGCGTTACACCTGGAAGACGGGAGGGACGGAGCCGGGTAGTTCCGGCCACTCGCTCCAGTTTTGGCCCAGAGTGCTGAGGGGACAGTACAGCTATCCACGTCCCGGTACCCTCGTCGGAGGGTACCTGGGCGTTCGGATTATTGGCACACTTCAGGGGAACAAGTGGATGGACCCGCCACGGCCGACCGGAAGTGCCCCGGCACTGCAAACGGGCCCGACCCGTTCCTTCCAGCTGGCAGCGGTTCGCTGCCTTAGTTCAGCGGTGAGTTGCTGGATGGTCACCCGGATCATCGAATGACTCGCAACACTCACGCACCTCACCGCTGGTTCGCCCAGCATTCCGGAGTCATGCTCGGCCCAGTCCCGGATCACAGGAGTCTAGCGATGGATCTTCACCTCCAGCCCGACTGGCAGCGCGCCTTGGGGCAACGTGTAGAAATTTGGAAAGCCGGGAAACTTTGCCGAGCAGGAACGGTGGAGGCTGTTATGCCGGACAACTCCATCCTTTGGCTTTCGGCCGAGGGGAATGCCGCGAGAGAAATGATCCATGAGGTTGACGGCTACCAGGTCTTCGCCCACTTCAAAGCGGGGCCTGATTCGTCGTAACTACAGCGCGTAGATGCTCCACGAAGCCGTGTGCTGTGCTCCGGGTTCCAGCCGGATCAGGTCCGTCCCGCTGTTGAAGGCGTCCGGCGGGCACGTCATGGGCTCCACGGCGAGGCCCAGGCGATTGGGCAGGGGGGCCGGCTTGTCAGCCGTATGGATCTGCAGCCAGGGGCAGCTTTGGTCCCAGGACATACCAACACCGGACATCCCAACACCGGACATTCCGACGCCGGTGCCCGCCGGGTCCCGCAGCGACAGCCGCGCCAGCCCGCCGTCGAACGTGATGTCCGTGAAGGCATGGTCGATTTCGGTGCTGCCGATGGGCCGCGCCGAGCGGAAGTCGAACGCGTGGCCAGCCACGGGTTCCAGCGACACGGGCAGGAGCCTATCCGGCGTGACTTCCAGGAAGGAGTCAGCGGCGAACTCGAGAACCCACTCGTCCAGCGGGGAGGAACCCGCCACCAGGTACGGGTGCGGGCACACGCCGTACGGGGCCGCGACGTCGGCCGCGTTCCGGGCTGTGACGGACGTGTGGAGCCCGGCGTCGTTCAGCACGTACTGTGCCGAAAGCTCCACGACGAACGGATAACCCTCGCTTGGCCCCACCGTGCAGCTCAGGGTGAGTGAAGCGGCGTCGGACTCCTTCAGCGTCCAGTCGAGCGGGAAGGCCAGGCCATGCAGCGCTGTTTCCCGCTCGGTTTCGTTGATCGGCAGTTGGTACTCGACGTCGTCGAAGGTGTACTTGCCATCGGCCACCCTGTTCGGCCAGGGCGCGGCGATGATGCCGCGATAGTCCGGGATTGGACCGCCTTCGGGAAACGGGACCACGAGGTCCCGGCCTTCAAACTGAAGAACGCGCAACGCGGCGGCGCGGGCGGCCACAACAGCGGTGTAGCCGCCCGCGCGCAGCGTGAATTCTGTACTCACAGGCCGCCGGCCAGCTTGTAGTAGGCGGCGTTCCACGCGAGTTCCTTCTTGAACTGCTTGATGGTGGTGTCCTCATCGATGGTGAGAAGTTCGGTCTTGGCGATTTCGGCGAAGTCCTCGAACACGTCCAGGCCCACCTGCGTGGACAGTACCGTGTGGTGCGCGGCGCCGGCGGTCAGCCACGCGGCGGCCGAGGTGGCGAAGTTGGGCTTTGGTTCCCAGAGTGCGCGGGCCACCGGCAGGTTGGGGAGCGGCTGGTCAAGGTCGACGACGTCCACCACGTTTGCCACCAGGCGGAACCGATCGCGCATATCGGACAGCGCGACGACGACGCCGGGGCCAGCGTCGGTGTCGAAGACCATGCGGACGGGGTCTTCCTTGCCGCCGATGCCCAGCGGGTGGATCTCAACCCGCGGCTTCTTGGCGGTGAGCGACGGGCAGACCTCCAGCATGTGCGCACCCAGGATCTTCTCGGAGCCGGGCTCCAGGTGGTAGGTGTAGTCCTCCATGAGTGACGCGCCACCGGGCAGATCGCCACCCATCACTTTGGCGGCGCGGACCAGGATGGCGGTCTTCCAGTCGCCCTCAGCGCCGAAGCCGTATCCGTCGGCCATGAGGCGCTGGACTGCCATGCCGGGGAGCTGGCGCAGTTCGCCGAGATCCTCGAACGATGTGGTGAATGCCGCGGAACCGTTGGCTTCGAGGAAGCTGCGCAGGCCCAGTTCGATGCGGGCGCTATACCGCAGCGACTCGTGGCGGGCGCCGCCTGCCTTCAGCTCGTCAACCACCTCGTAAAGGCGCTCATACTCGGCAACCAGGGCATCGACGTCGGACTCTTCAGCGCCATGCACGGCGTCGGCGAGTTCGTTCACGGACCATGTGTTCACCGAGACGCCGAAGCGCAGCTCGGCTTCGGTCTTGTCGCCTTCGGTGACGGCGACATTGCGCATGTTGTCGCCAAAGCGGGTCAGCTTCAGCGAACGGACGGCGGCCCAGCCCGCCGAGGCACGCTGCCAGGTGCCCACCTGGCGGGCGACCTCCGGGTTGCTGACATGCCCGACGACGGTCTTCCGCGGCACGCCGAGGCGCGACTGGATGTACCCGAACTCGCGGTCACCGTGTGCTGCCTGGTTGAGGTTCATGAAGTCGAAATCGATGTCCGCCCAGGGGAGGTCCCTGTTGGCCTGGGTGTGCAGGTGCAGCAGGGGCTTGCGCAGGGCGTCCAGGCCCTGGATCCACATCTTGGCAGGGCTGAACGTGTGCATCCAGGCGGTCACACCGATTACGGCATCATCCGAGTTTGCTTCCAGCGCGGTGCGGCGGATGGCGTCGGAGTCGGTGAGCACCGGCTTCCAGACGAGCTTCACCGGGACGTCGCCGGCAGCGTTGAGGACGTTGGCGATTTCCTGCGACTGCGCGGCGACCTGCTTCAGGACGTCCTCACCGTAGAGGTGCTGGCTGCCGGTGAGGAACCAGACCTCGTACTGCCCCAGTGACGTGGAGTTGGCTGATGTGTTGTTGGGGTTGGTCATTTCGTGGCTCCTGGGCGTGGCTTTTGACGTGGGCGGTGGCTGGTGGACTGGTCCGCGTCAGCGGCCGTAAACGTTCTGGTATCGGTCATAGAGAGACTCGATCTTGGCCTGATCGATGGGCAGCGGCTCTCCAAGCTGGCGTGAAATGTGGACTGTCCTGGCCACTTCCTCGCACATCACGGCGGCTTTGACGGCGGCGCGGGCGGACTTGCCGATGGTGAAAGGGCCGTGGTTCTGCATCAGGACCGCCGGGGAGTTGGAGTTCCTGAGCGTCTCAACAATTCCTTGGCCGATGGAGTCGTCGCCGATCAGCGCGAACGGTCCAACAGGGATGGGCCCGCCGAATTCATCGCCCATCATGGTGAGCACGCAGGGGATCTCCTCGCCGCGGGCCGCCCACGCCGTGGCGTAGGTGGAGTGGGTGTGCACCACGCCGCCGACCTCGGGCATGTGGCGGTAGACGTAGGCGTGCGCTGCGGTGTCAGAGGACGGCGAGAGGTCCGGGTTGCCCCAGTCCACAGTGCCGGCGCTTCCGGTGTTGATGCCCCGCACAGGTGTGCCATAAAGGTCTGTGACCACCATGAGTTCGGGGGTGAGCTCGTCGTAGGAAACGCCGGATGGCTTAATGACCATGAGGTCATGGCCCGGGATGCGGCCTGAAACGTTGCCCGCGGTCCAAACAACCAGTTCGTAACGGGTCAGTTCGGAGTGGAGTTCGCAGACGTCCTTGCGGACTTTTGCGATGGTGTCCAGGAGGTTGCTCATGCGGACACCCGCTCAGCGTCGTCGGAGGATGAGTTCGACGCCGGTCCGGCCGTCTCACCTGTGCCCTGCGTCTGGCGCTGGATCGCCTTGAGGCGGTGCATAACGTTGTTGGTTCCCCGGCCGAAGTAGTCGTGCAGGGCCTTGTATTCCTGAAAAAGGACCTCGTAGGCGGCCACGTTTTCGGGGATGGGAGTGTAGACGGCGCCGGGAGCGGCCGCCATGGAGGCGGCGGCTTCGCGGATGTCCCTGTACTTTCCGGCAGCAACAGCGGCGTGGATTGCCGAGCCCAGCGCAGGACCTTGCTCAGATCCGATCGTGGAGAGCTGCAGGCCGGTGATGTCGGCGTAGACCTGCATCAGGAACTTGTTCTTCAGGAGCCCGCCGGCCACGATGAATTCCTTGACTGGAACGCCCGAATCGCGGAAAGCGTCCACAATGGTGCGGGTTCCGAAGGCCGTGGCTTCCAGCAGCGCCCGGTAGCTGTCCTCGGGCTTGGTGGCCAGGGTCTGGCCCACCACCACGCCGGAAAGCTCATGGTCCACCAGCACCGAGCGGTTGCCCGAGTGCCAGTCCAGGGCGATCAGGCCATGCTCACCGATGGCTTGTTTCTCCGCGAGTTGGGTGAGGTACTCGTGGATGCCCAGGCCCTTGTCACCTGCGGCCTTGTGGTACTCAGGCGGGACGCCGTTCTTGGTGAACCAGCCAAAGATGTCGCCGACTCCGGACTGGCCTGCTTCGTAACCCCACAGGCCGTCTACGATGCCGCCGTCCACCACTCCGCACATACCGGGGACCTCGCGCAGGACATCGCCGTTCATGACGTGGCAGGTGGAGGTGCCCATGATGGCCACCAATTGGCCGGGTTCCACGGCGTTGGCGGCCGGTGCGCTGACGTGCGCGTCCACGTTGCCCACTGCCACCGCGATTCCCGCCGGGAGTCCGGTCCAGCCCGCGGCTTCTTCAGTGAGGTAGCCCGCGGCATCCCCCAGGCGCCCGATGGTGTGTTCCAGCTTTTCCGAAACGAAGTCCTTGAAGCCGGGGTTCAGCGCTGCCAGGAAATCCTCCGACGGGTACTTTCCGTCCTGGTAGATGCCCTTGTACCCAGCGGTGCAGGCATTGCGGACGTAACTGCCGCAGAGTTGCCAGACGATCCAGTCGGCTGCCTCAACCCAGTGGTCCATGGCACCGTAAACTTCAGGGTCTTCCTCGAGAAGCTGCAGGCCCTTGGCGAACTCCCACTCGGAGGAAATCAGTCCACCGTAGCGCGGAAGCCAAGCCTCACCGCGCTCGTCGGCGAGTTTGTTGATCCGGTCCGCCTGCG
Source organism: Paenarthrobacter histidinolovorans (assembly GCF_014647595.1). Lineage (GTDB taxonomy): Bacteria > Actinomycetota > Actinomycetes > Actinomycetales > Micrococcaceae > Arthrobacter > Arthrobacter histidinolovorans. The sequence continues at coordinate 69,043 of NZ_BMPM01000008.1, forward strand.
GTTGCGCGGCGTGGTGACGCCAAAGTTTCACGAATGCATGGGGACGCTCCGCGAAGCGTTCCAGTTCGTTCAGGGGGGTGCCATCCGCCGTCGTCGGAACCATGGTGCAGGCGGTGAAGTCGGTGGCGATGCCCACCACGTGTTCGGGGTTGATGCCGGCATCGGCGACGGCGGCCGGTACAGCGTTGCGGAGGACGTCGCGGTAGTCGTTCGGGACCTGCAGCGCCCAGTCGGCGGGGAGGCGCCGGCCGCTGCCGGGAAGGTTTTCAGTCACGACGCCATGAGGATATTCGAACACGCCGTTTCCGAGCTCGGCGCCATCCGATACGCGCACCACAACGGCGCGGCCGGACAGGGTGCCGTAGTCCACGCCGATGACGAACTGCTCATCGAGCGGACGGTTTTCAGAGGTATTCATGGGTGTCTCCATCCGGCTGGCCAGGGCCTCATTGCCGGGGGTCGGGGTGGAAAGTGCAGAAGGTCTGATGCAATTGTTAGCGCTCACAACTTTGATGTCAAGAGCAGGCCACAGCGGGGGCGGATAAGTGCGCTTTGTGGCTTCAGGACCGGGGCGGTCGGATCCTGGTTTGGCTAGCTGCGGAGTGCTGTGGTGGTCGAGCGGACGACGAGGCGGGGAGCCACAGTAGCCGCCGTGCTGGTGGCTTCGCCCTCGATGCGATCCAGCAGCAAGTCGATGCAACGTTGGCCGAGCTCTTCGAAATCCTGGGCCACGGTGGTCAACGGAGGAATGAAATATGCGGACTCAGGCTGGTCATCAAAGCCCACGACGCTGATGTCGTCCGGGACTTTGACGCCGGCTTCGTTGAAGGCCCGGAGCACGCCGAGCGCCATTTGGTCATTGGCTACGAAGATGGCAGTCATGGAACGATCTGCGGCGAGTTTCAGGCCTTCCCTGTATCCGCATTCGGCGCTCCAATCGCCCTCGATCAGGGTGCCGGGCTCGAGGCCGGCCTGGGTCAGTGCGTCCTCCCAGCCCTCGATGCGCGCGGCAGCGTCAATCCAATCCACCGGACCGGACAAGTGGCCGATCTTTTTGTGCCCGAGATCCAGGAGGTGTTGAACTGCCAGCTGTGCCCCTTGGCGCTGGTCAACGGTGGCTCCACTGAGGTGCTCGTCCCCGATCGAACCCACGGCCACCAGCGGCACTTGCGCAGTGATGTCCCGGAGCACGTCGAAGGTGCCGGGGTGGGGGACCGTCACCACGATGCCGTCCACGCCTTGGTCCATGAAGTGAGCAACGGCGTCCTTGATGGTCTCCGGTGTGACTTCCCGCAGACCTGCCACGCTGACGAAATAGCCGGCGTCCCTTGCCGCCTGCTGCACTCCCAGGAGTGTGTGGGACGGCCCGTATTGCGCCAGCTCGCTGCCCAGGACACCGATGGTTTGGGATCGCCGGGTCACCAGGCTGCGGGCTGCCGTGTTGCGCCGGTAGCCCAGCTCGGTGATGGCTTGCTCCACCCGTTCGCGGGTCTTGGAACTCACGTTGGGGTGGTTGTTCAGGACGCGGGAGACAGTCTGGTGGGAAACCCCGGCCACGCGGGCGACGTCCTCCATGACAGGCGGGCGGGCTGATGCAGATTGTTCAGAGCTCACCCTGTCACGATAGAGCACCGGCAACCATGATCAGCCGATAGTGGCCTTGGCGGCGTAATGGCGGTACCGCTCCAGGAAGGGTGGCACCCCGTTGCGGTCCACGGTCAGGCCATCCAAAGGCCATTCGGGCAACTGGCCCGTGAGGACACCCGCGGCTTGCCGCGCGGCGCCGTCAGCCACGTATTCTCCGGGTTTGGGAACGAACACCGGCAAGCCGAAAGCCGAGGCCGCCACCTGTTGGACGGCTTCGGATTGGGCGCCGCCGCCCACAAGGATGATGCGCTGCGCCTCTACACCCTGTGCCTGGAGTGCGGACAAGCCGTCAGTCAACGAACCAACAACGCCCTCTATTGCAGCCCGTGCAAGGTTGGCGGGCTTGTAATTGGACAGGGTGAGGCCGTGGAGCGAACCGGTAGCGTCAGGGAGGTTGGGGGTCCGTTCGCCCTCGAAATAGGGGACGAGCGTCAAGCCGTCGGCGCCCTCCGGGGCGGAAAGCGCCAGCTCTCCCAGCTCTGCCAGGCTCACACCAAGCAGCGCCGCGGTGGCGTCGAAGATCCGCGTTGCATTCAGCGTGCAGGCCAGCGGAAGGAAGTTGCCCGTGGCGTCGGCGAAGCCGGCCACCAGCCCGCTGGCATCCTGGGACGGGACATCCGAAACCGCGAAGACGGTGCCGGACGTTCCGATCGAAATAACAACATCCCCGACGGCGGCGCTCACGCCAAGTCCGGCCGCAGCGTTATCGCCCGCTCCCGGGCCGATCAGGGCGCCGGCAGGGGTCTTGCCGACTGCCTCCAGCGGCCCGACCACCCCGGGCAGGATTGGCAGGTGCCCGAGCGTGCTCTCCAGAACGTGGGGAAGGTACTCGCCGGTGGTGGCCGAAAAATACCCGGTGCCGGAGGCATCGGAGCGATCAGTGCGCAGGAACTCCAATGATTCCGGTCCGGTTCCCGGGCCGTGACCAGCCAGACGCCAGGACAGCCAATCATGCGGGAGACACACTGCAACCGTCCGCTGCGCATTTTCGGGCTCGTTGCGTGCCAGCCAACGCAGCTTGGTGGCGGTCAGCGACGCCACCGGAACTGTCCCGGTGCTGCTCGCCCAATACGTGGACCCGGCAGCTGGATCACCCTGTCCGGCGTCGAGGATCAGCTCCTCGGCGTCGCGTGCGGAGCGGGTATCGTTCCACAAAAGTGCGGGACGGACTACCTCCCCGGTTTCGTCGAGGCACACCATGCCGTGCTGCTGTCCGCCGACGGAAACGGCCTCGACGTCGTCCAGGCCGCCTGCTGCTGCGATGGCCTCCTGTAGGGCTGTCCACCAATGATCCGGGTGGACCTCGGTGCCTTCAGGGTGGGAGGCCCGGCCCTGGCGGACCAGGGCGCCGGTGGCTGAGTCCCGGATGACCACTTTGCAGGACTGGGTGGAGCTGTCGATCCCGGCTACGAGAGGCATGCGTTGTTCCTTTGGCGAACCGCGCCGGGCCCGCCCAGGAAATCCTGGACAAGCCCGGCGGCGGGGTTGCAGTGGGTAGTGGGCTTTAGCGGGCGCCGAGGAGGTGCTCGATGGCCAGCTGGTTGAGGCGGACGAAGGCGAACGAGCGTTCGGCGGCCTTGTCGGCGTCGAACGTGTCGAATGCGCTGGCGTCTGCCAGCAGGTCCGCAGTGGTTTCGCCCGCGCCCAGCGTGCTTTCGCCAAGTTCGAACACGCCCGAGGTGGCCAGGGCTTCCTGGACTTCGGAATCTGCACGGAAGGCCAGGGCGCGTTCCTTCAGGAGCAGGTACATGGACATGTTGGACTTGGCTGATTCCCAGACGCCGTCGTAGCCGTCGGTGCGGGAAGGCTTGTAGTCGAAGTGGCGGGGGCCGGTGTACTTGGCTCCGCCGTTGGGGAAGCCGTTCTCCAGCAGATCGACCGTGAAGAACGCGCTGGTGAGATCGCCGTGGCCGAACACGAGGTCTTGGTCGTACTTGATGCCGCGCTGGCCGTTGAGGTCGATGTGGAAGAGCTTGCCGGCCCACAGTGCCTGGGCGATGCCGTGGGTGAAGTTCAACCCGGCCATCTGCTCGTGCCCTGTTTCCGGGTTGAGGCCCACAATGTCGCCGTGTTCGAGCTGGGCGATGAATGCCAGGCCGTGGCCGACGGTGGGGAGGAAGATGTCGCCGCGGGGTTCGTTCGGCTTGGGTTCCAGGGCGATCCGCAGCTCGTAGCCCTTCTCCTTGATGTACCCGGCGGCGGTGTCCACGCCTTCCTTCATGCGGTCCAGTGCTGCGGAGAGGTCCTTGGAGCCGTCGTATTCGCTGCCTTCGCGGCCGCCCCACATGACGAACGTCTCGGCGCCAAGTTCAGCTGCGAGGTCGATGTTCCGGAGGATCTTGCTCAGCGCGAAGCGGCGGATGGAGCGGTCGTTGGAGGTGAATCCGCCGTCCTTGAAGACCGGGTGGCTGAAGAGGTTGGTGGTGACCATGGGCGTCTTCAAGCCGGTCTCGGCCAGGGCTGCCTTGAAGTTCTTCAGGATGAGATCGCGCTCGGAGGCGCTCGCATCGAAAGGAATCAGGTCATTGTCGTGGAAAGTGATGCCGTAGGCGCCGAGTTCGCTGAGTTTGTGAACGGCTTCCACGGGATCCAGGGCCTGGCGGGTTGCTACGCCGAAGGGGTCGGCGCCGGTCCAGCCAACAGTCCAGAGACCGAAAGTGAACTTGTCTGCAGGGGTGGGCTGCGGGGTCATGATTGCTCCTTTGCAAGGCAACGGGAATGGGGGTGGAAAAGACATCCCAATTAGTTTTCAATCTGAACTATATGGGTGATGATGGATCATGGTCAATGGAAGTCCGCAAGAATTTTTGAATCCGTGAGGAGGTCCCTGCTGATGAATGAGCCAACCGCGCCCGGACGCGTGGGCGACGTTCGCCGTCGAAACCTCTCTTTGGTGCTGGATTCGATCGCCAAAACCGTGGATGCCAAGCCCAGCCGCGCCCAGCTCGCCGCCGGCACCGGACTCACCAAGGCCGCGGTTTCCAGCCTGGTGGCCGACCTCGTGGAGTCCGGCCTGGTATCCGAGGTTGGCCTGTATCGCGACGGGGAGCGGGGCCGGCCCGGCCAGGGCCTGGAGCTCAATTCCCGACGCGGGGTGGTGGGCATGGAGATCAACGTTGATTACCTGGCAGTGGGCTTGGTGGACCTTGCCGGAAACCTCCGCTTCCATTCGGCCGTCGAGTCCCGGAACCGCGGAGTACCGCCGGCGCGGGTCATGGAGCAGCTGGCAGGCCTGGCTGCCGAAGCGAAAGCTGCGGCGGCGGCAGAGGATATCGCCATCCTGGGTGGTGGCCTGGCCGTGCCTGGATTGGTGGACGAAAAGAGCAATCTGGTGCTGTCCGCCCCCAATCTTCATTGGGAGGATGAGCAGTTGCATCCGCAATCGCTCCTGGACGGCGCGCCGCTTGGCGTCAAGCTGTCCAACGAAGCCAACAGTGCAGCCCTCGGTGAGCTTTGGTACGGCGGAGGAGCGCCCGACTTCCTCTACGTTTCGGGTGAAGTGGGCGTCGGTGGCGGCATCATCATCGGTTCTGAGCTGTATACCGGTCCTGGCGGGTCCGCCGGCGAGCTGGGCCACATTGTGGTGCATCCGGAAGGTCCCCACTGCTCGTGCGGCGGGTGGGGGTGCTTGGAGACGTTCGCGGGTCAGGAAGCGATTTTCGAGGCCGCGGGCATCGCCGAAGGCACCCTGGGCGAACGGACCGGGCTGCTGCTGGCGGCTTTGGCGGCACGGGAAGCCAGGGCTGCGGAAGCGGTTCGCGACGCCGGTCGCTACCTGGGTGTGGCCCTCGCCTCGGCCTCGAGGTTGATGGACATCGAAGCGGTGGTCCTGGGAGGGCATTTCGCGGTCCTGGGGGAGTGGATCAGGCCGTCACTGCTGGACAGTTTGGAGCGCTACGCGCCGGGACTGTTGGCTCCGGAGAACCTGACGGTCTCCCGTTTGGAGCATTCCGGGACGCTCCTTGGCGCCGCCGGACAGGTCATCCGCTCTGTCATAGAGTCGCCCTTCGAGTTCCTGCTGGCGAGCAAACTGGCCTGAATCGTGGGCAAGTCCAGCCGGGTCCTTCCATAGCAATCATCAGCATGCTTACTATTGATGGGTCAGCTGTTCGCGCAAACTACCCACGGACGAGTGCCCCATGACCACACAAGACTCAGCCCACACCAGCACAAGCAAAGCGAGGACCGCGCCCTCCCCGGAAGACTCACGGAAGCCGGACAGTCCCAACGACCTCGCCAAGCCTACGTGGACATACATCGCCAAGCGCACGCTGCGCGAGTTCAGCAAGGACCAGTGCCCGGACGCGGCGGCGGGTCTGACCTACTACGCCGTGCTCTCGCTCTTCCCGGCGCTTCTGGCGCTGGTTTCCCTCCTGGGTCTCTTTGGCGACGCGGGCAAGACCACCTCGGCGATCCTTGATATTGTCCAGCAATTCGCACCGGGCCCGGGCGTCGACGCCATGCGGCAGCCCATTGAGGAGCTCACCCGCTCCAATGCGGCAGGATTCGCCTTGATCTTCGGCATCCTGGTGGCGCTCTGGTCCGCCTCCGGATACACCACGGCCTTCAGCCGCGCCATGAACCGCGTCTACGAAGTGGACGAAGGCCGCGGCTTCGTGAAGCTGCGCGGCACCATGCTTGCCGTCACCATCGTCGCCGTGCTCGGAGCCGCGCTGGTGGCAGCAATGCTGGTCCTCAGCGGACCCGTAGCTGAAGCCATCGGTGGGGCAATCGGACTTTCCGAGGCATTCCTGACCGTCTGGAATATTGCCAAGTGGCCCGTCCTCATTGTGATCGTGGTGGCCATCATTGCCGTTCTCTACTACTTCACCCCCAACGTCAAGCAACCCAAGTTCCGGTGGATGAGCATGGGTTCGCTCATTGCGCTGGTTATTTTCGCCCTGGCGTCGCTGGGCTTCGGTTTCTACGTGGCCAACTTCAGCAATTACAACAAGACCTACGGGACGTTGGCCGGCGTCATCATCATGCTGCTTTGGCTGTGGATCCTGAACATGTCCCTGCTGTTCGGAGCCGAGTTCGATGCTGAAATGGAACGCGGCCGCCAACTCCAGGGCGGCATTGAAGCGGAAGAAAGCCTCCAGCTTCCGCCGCGTGATACCAAGCGCAGCGACAAGCAACAGGAAAAGGAAGAGGAAGTGGTGCGCCGCGGCGAGGAGCTCCGCGAAACCCACGGCGACGACGCCAGGAAAGATCAGTAAATGGAAAAGATCCAGCCTGCGGGCAAGGACAAGAAGCTCAAGACCGTCAGGAGCGGCGACCACGTGCGGATCGGCGGTGAACTCTTCCAGGTCAGTTCAGTGGAACCGCAGACGGATTCGCCGAACATCAGGCTCGAACTGCAAGGGCACGACGGCGGCTCGGTCACCTTGATCGGCCTGCCCAAGACCCGCGTGGAACTGGCGTTGAAAGCCACGTGAAGTTTCGCCTTTGGTCCCTTCCCTTCACACCCGCCCACTGCGCGTGCCATGGTTTCCACTATGGAGACGGTGTATGACGCGGCCGGTGGTGAGGACTTCTTCCTGAAGCTTGCGCAGGCTTGGCACGTCAGGGTGGTCGAGGACGAGGTGGTGGGGCACGCCTTCCGACACGGCGTTCACCCCCAGCACATCCAGAGGCTGGCAGCTTATTGGAGCGAAGCGTTGGGCGGCCCTCCGCTGTACTCGGGCACTTACGGCGACGAAACGTCGGTGGTCCGGATGCACAGCGGGAACGGTCCCCACGACGAGATGAATCGGCGGGCGGTGGAGTGCTTCGACCGTGCGTTGACCGATGTGGGTGTTGTGGATGATCCGCTTCGTGGCATCCTGCATGACTACTTTGCCTGGACCACCACCAACACCATGGCCCGCTACGAACGCTCAGCCGAGGATGTTCCGGCCGGGCTGCAAATGCCGAAATGGTCATGGGAGGGGTTGGAAACAGCTGAGGCGTCCGGCTGAGGACGCGCAAATGGTGTGCTGCGGAACTAAAAAGCGGGCCCCTGCCGTGACCTTGGCAGGAGCCCGCCGGCTTTTGGAGTGGTCCTCCCGCGGAGCTTAGGGCATCCGCGGGAGGATCACGTGGTTACGCGAACGGGAGGACGAGCTCCGCGTAGCGCTGCTTCATGGTCTCCAGGACGCTGTCCCCATCGGCATCCCAGATTTCCTGGTTGAAGATCTCAACCTCGATGTCGCCCTTGTACCCGGCGTCCCTGACCCAGGTGCCGATGGTGGCGAAGTCAATGACGCCGTCGCCCATCATGCCGCGGGACAACAGCGCGTCCGCAGCGATCGGCAGGTTGAAGTCGCACACCTGATAGGAGGCAATGCGGTTCTCGCGCCCGGCGCGTTCGATCTGCGCCTTCAGTTCCGGGTCCCACCACACATGGAAAGTGTCGACTGCGACGCCCACGGCCTTCGCCTCGTACGGGGCAGCGAGATCCAGCGCCTGGCCAAGGGTCGAGATGAGTGCGCGGTCTGCGGCATACATCGGATGCAGGGGTTCCAGCACCAAACGGACACCGTTTTCGGAGGCGAAGGGCACCAGTTCTTCGAGCCGGTCGGCGACGCGCTGGCGGGCAGCCACTACGTCCTTCTCGCCGGGCGCGAGCCCGCCGACCACCAGGAACAGCTCCTGAGTGTCGAGGGCAACTGCTTCGCGGACGGCTTCGAAGTTGTCAGCCAGCGCCGCCGCCTGTCCCTCAGCATCGGCCGCAGTGAGGAATCCGCCGCGGCACAACGAGGATACGCGGAGTCCGGCGTCCTTGATGAGCTTGGCTGCCTTGTCCAGGCCGGCCTCGGCCACCCGGTCACGCCACGGGCCGATCGCGGGAATGCCGGCACGGGCGCAACCGTCCACAGCTTCGGCCAGGGTCCACTTCTTGGTGGTGGCGCTGTTCAGTGAGAGTCGTGAGAAGTCGCTCATGCGCCCACCCCGTTGATGCGCAGGAAGTCGGACATGCGGAAGGCGGCCAGCGACGGATCCTTCAGCAAACCGGCCTGATCTGCCAGTTCGAAGGTCTTGGCCAGGTGCAGGACCGAACGGCCCGAGTGGAGGCCACCCACCATCTGGAAACCAGGCTGCTTGCCGTTGAGCCAGGACATGAACGCGATGCCGGTCTTGTAATAGAACGTGGGTGCGCTGAAGATGTGCTTTCCGAGCTCACGGGTGGAGTCCAGGATGGCGCGCCCTTCAGCACCTTGGCCGGCGTCGTACTTCTGCAGGGCGACCGAAGCGGCAGGGTAGATGGCAGCGAAGATGCCCAACAGCGCGTCCGAGTGGTGTGTTTCGTCGCCGTCGATCAGCTCCGGGTAGTTGAAGTCGTCGCCGGTGTAGAGGCGGACACCTTCCGGGAGATTGGCGCGGAGGGCGACCTCGTGTGAGGCATCCAGCAGCGAGACCTTCACGCCGTCCACCTTGTCCGAGTGCTCGCGGATCAGGCTGAGGAACGTTTCGGTAGCAATGGAGACATCGTCGGAACCCCAATAGCCAGCCAGCGCGGGGTCGAACATGGTGCCGAGCCAGTGCAGGATGACGGGCTGGTCCACTTCCTGAAGCAGCGTCGAGTAGACGTGCAGGTAGTCGTCCGCGCCGTTGGCCACCTTGGCCAGCGCGCGGGAGGCCATGAGGATCACCTTGGGGCCGGCTTCGCTGACGACGGCGATCTGCTCACGGTAGGCGTCGATGACGGCCTGGATGCCAGCTGCGCCCTCGGGCAGTGCCGTGATATCCAGCTGATCGGTGCCGGCGCCGCAGGAGACGAGGTCGCGAACGGATTTGCCGGTGATGGCGGCGTTGCCCGCTGCCACCACGGAAGCAGCCTCTGCGCCAGTGCGCTTGATGAGCTGCTGGGTCGCTGCCCAGTCCAAGCCCATGCCGCGCTGTGCGGTGTCCATGGCATCGGCGACGCCCAGGCCGTAGGACCACAGTTCGTGCCGGTACGCCAGTGTGGCGTCCCAGTCGAGCTGCGCCGGGGCGCCGGGGGTGTTGTCCGCGGCGACCTCGGGAATGACGTGCGCTGCGGCGTATGCGCGGCGGGCAGTCAAAGGAGCGTTCGGTTTGGCCCAGGTGGTGGCGGACTGCAGCCGGTACTCGCGGGTGCCGCCGTCGTCGGTAGGAAGAATCAGTGACGTCATTAGAGGGTGATCTCCGGGATGTCGATGGTGCGGCGCTCAGCGGAGGACTGCAGGCCAAGCTCGGCCAACTGCACGCCGCGGGCTGCGGAGAGCAGGCCGAAGCGGTGCTCGCGGCCGGCCACGACGTCGCGCAGGAATTCTTCCCACTGCAGTTTGAAGCCGTTGTCCAGTTCAGCATTGGCGGGGACTTCCTGCCACTGGCTGCGGAAAGATTCGGTGACGGGCAGGTCCGGGTTCCAGACGGGCTTGGGGGTGTGGGCGCGCTGCTGCGCAACGCACTTGTTCAAACCGGCGACGGCGGAACCGTGCGTGCCGTCGATCTGGAACTCAACCAATTCGTCGCGGTAGACGCGGACGGCCCAGGAGGAGTTGATTTGGCCGATGACGTCGTCGCCGCCCGGGGTTTCGAGCTCGAAAATGCCGTAGGAAGCGTCGTCTGCGGTGGCCTTGTATTCCTTGCCGGCCTCGTCCCAGCGAGCGGGGATGTGCGTGGCGGTCTTGGCGTTGACGCTCTTGACCTTGCCGATGATGCCTTCAAGGACGTAGTTCCAGTGGCAGAACATGTCCGTGGTCATTCCGCCGCCGTCTTCCTTGCGGTAGTTCCAGGACGGGCGCTGTGCAGCCTGGACGTCGCCTTCGAAGACCCAGTAGCCGAATTCGCCGCGGATGGAAAGGATGCGGCCGAAGAAGCCTTCGTCCACCAGGCGGCGGAGCTTTACCAGGCCCGGGAGGTACAGCTTGTCGTGGACTACGCCTGCGGTGACTCCGGCTTCCTTGCCGATCTGCGCCAGCTCGATGGCTTCCTCGAGGGTCTCAGCCGTGGGCTTTTCGGTGAAGATGTGCTTGCCGGCGCGCATGGCCTTCTTCAACGTGGCTGCGCGGAGGCTGGTCATGGAAGCGTCGAAGATGATGTCCACGGTGGGGTCGGCGATCACGGCGTCCAGGTCTGTGGTCCATTCGGAAACCTTGTGAAGCTCCGCGAGCTCGCGGATCTTGGCTTCGTTGCGGCCTACCAGAATCGGCTCGACCTGGACCTTGGTGCCGTCTTCAAGGGTGAAGCCGCCGGCATCGCGGATGGGGAGGATGGACCGCAGCAAGTGCTGGCGGTAGCCCATGCGTCCAGTGATGCCGTTCATGGCGATACGGATCGTCTTTGTTTCGAAGCCCATGTTTTCTCCAGTGCCTTGTGTGCCGGTCGCTCTGCGGTTGCCGGTGCTTTCTTGGTCATGTGGGAAAGCGCATTCCCATTGCCATAGATCATGCACCATGGCGCGCCGGGTTGGCAAGCGCTTTCCCGGAATCTGTGAAGAACTGCCATAATTTCCTTAGCGCCATCCCGACGCTTGAAGAAGAGGAGTCCCCCGTGGCCGCCAGCACACTGAGTGAAGTTGCCCGTCTTGCCGGGGTCTCCCTGGCCACGGCATCCCGGGTCCTCAACGGTTCCTCGCGCAAACCTGCCGAGGACATTGCCGAGCGCGTGCGGGAGGCTGCTGACAAGCTCGGCTATGTTCCCAATGCGCAGGCCCAGGCGCTTGCCAAGTCCAGTTCAGGGTTGATCGGGCTGGTAGTGCACGACATCGCCGACCCCTACTTCTCGGCCATCGCGCGCGGAGTTCAGGAAGCGGCACGGCAGCAGAACCGTATGGTGTTGCTGGCCAGCACCACCGGCACTCCGGCGGATGAAAAGGAGGCCGTGGGCGCTTTTGCCGCCCGGCGTGCCGACTCGATCGTGATCGCGGGCTCACGTTCGGTGCGTGAAGAAGACAAGCAAGGCAACGCCGAGCTCGCCGCGGAACTGGACCGCTACTGCCGCAACGGTGGACACGTTGGGGTGGTGGGCCACCCCGTGGTGGGCGCGACGGCGGCCGAGGGGTACCACGTGGTGGAGGTTCCCAATGAGGAACTCGCCTCCGGATTGGCGGAGGAACTGGCCGCTACGCACCACGGCGGGTTCCTGATCATTGCCGGTCCCGAAGGGCTTTACACCTCCGATGACCGGGTGCGCGGTTTCCAGCGCGGACTCGCCGACGCCGGTCGGCCGGCTGCGGAAGTCGTCCGCACCGGCTTCAACCGTGCCGGCGGGTTCGAGGCCGGCAAAGCGCTCGCGGAACGAATCAAAGGATCCTCGGACAGGCTCTGCATCTTCGCCGTAAATGACGTCATGGCCATCGGGGTTACCGCGGCCCTGCGCCCTGAAGGGGTATGGATTCCCCGCGATGCCACGGTTGCCGGTTTCGATGACATTGAAACTCTGCGCGACTTCCGGCCCGCCTTGTCTACGGTCCACTTGCCGCTTGAGGACATTGGCCGGCTCGCAGCCGGTGATCCTGATACGGCTCCCATCTCCGGCACGGTAAAGCTGCGCCGCAGCACGGAAACCCCGGTGGAATCGCAGCTGTGACGATTCCACCGCGACGGATGCCGGCCGCGCTCACGGTGATTCCCGCCGTCGAGGGTTCCGGTGTGGCTGCGAGGTCCGGTGCGCCTGCGCCTGCCGTTCTTGTGCTGCCGGGAGGCGGCTACGCGAGGCAAGCCGACCATGAAGCCGAACCCGTGGCCGAATGGCTGGCCTCATTGGGGATACACGCGTTCGTGCTGCGGTATCCCGTGGCGCCGCATCGGCATCCGGCACCGCTGGCCGCCGCCAAGCGGGCCATGATGTGGATCCGGGGTGGGGCGCATGGGCTGGATGTTGATCCTGGCCGGGTGGGCGTGCTTGGTTTCTCGGCCGGAGGTCACCTTGCTGCCACCCTGTCGGTTCAGGCAGCTACGGGCGATCCTGCGGCGGACGTTCCCGGGGCTGTGCCCGATCTCAGCATTCTTTGCTATCCCGTGATTTCCTTTGTGGACTCGGCGCACCAGGGGTCTGTAGACAACCTCGCCGGAGTGGGCGTGGACGTCGAAGCCCTGCGTGGGTTGTCAGCGGAACTGCACGTCGACGCCGCCACGCCGCCTGCTTTCCTTTGGCACACTGCCGACGACGACGTCGTACCCGTCACCCACAGCCTGGCCTACGCGGCTGCGCTTGGAAGGGCCGGCGTTCCCGCGGAACTTCATGTGTTCCCGGAAGGCGTTCATGGCCTCGGCCTGGCGGCGGCAACGCCCGGCGCCAGGCAGTGGACCGGGCTTTGTGCCGAGTGGCTCAGGCGCATGTGGGCTTAGTCTTCGCCCAGGGTGATGGTGTGCAGGAAGGCAGCGTCGCTGAGCACATTGCCGGGTAGATCGTCTTCGACGAACTCGAGCATGATGTCCAGCGCTTTTTCATTTCCCCGCAGGACATCGGCCACGGATTGCCAGAGCAGCGAGCGATTCCGCAACGGGAAGCGTTCGGCCGCCGGTCCCCAGGAGAAGCAGTGAACGCCCACGACGTGGGGGAGGACTTCGTGGAGGGACGCCAGGGCTTGCTCATCGGAAAGCCCGACGGCGGGCTGCCAGTAAGTGCCGACGTTGGGGTGGTTCACCCGGTCCAGCAATTCGAGGGTGGTGGCCGGCGAATCGGTGAGTGTGTTGCCGTGATACTCGAAAGCGATGGCGACGCCCTGTTCTGCCGCGAGGTCCGCGATCCGCCGGGTGTCCTTCACCACCGAGTCCCAGTGTTCCTGGCTTGCGCCGGCTGAACCGAGTTCCCCGGCCCAGACCCGTACCCGCGGAGCACCTGCGGCATTGGCGAGGTCAAGAATGGGCTCAAAATCCCCAAACGCGCCGCAGCGGTAGTAAGAGCCAAGCGACAGGACCGTCATTCCGGCTGCTTCCGTTGCGTCCTTTGCGTGCGCGGCTGAGTCCACGTCATTGGCGTGGACGTCGGTGCCCCATTCGATGCCCGCCAGTCCCGCCTCGGAGGAAATCCGAACTACCTCGTCAATGCCGAGGGAACGCAGGGTGACGGAGCAGATGCCAGGCGTGAGGTCAGCCGGAGTGGGGTGGTTGGTCATGGCACCACGATACCGGGAATGCGCTTACCCAGAAAGTGGGGCCGCCTGTTGAACACTTCCGCGGCCGTTCCCGCGCCCGTTCCCGCCACGCGCACCCTTTCAGAGTCATCGTCGCACCCGTTCTCGCCTGGCGCACCCGTGGTTACGTGGGCGGACGGCGGAAAGGGGTGCGGCAGACGTGCCGTGTCAGGACATGCCCCCGCGCAGGCGTTTCTACAGGGTGATCCAATAACGGCGGATCGGTTCGGTGACTCCCAAATCCAGGGCGAAACTTTCGGGAGGTCGGACACTCTCCAGAACTCCACCGCATGCCTCGATGGTGCGCGCCGAGGCCACGTTGGGTTGCTTGCAGGTCACCAGCACCCGCTCAAGTCCGAGGGTGCGCGCCTCGTCCATCGCTCCGGCAAGGGCAATCCTGGCCAAGCCACGCCCCCTTGCGCTTGGCCTGATGCCATACCCGATGTGCCCGCCGACTTCTGTCAGGTATTCGCTGGCCAGGGAATGCCTCAGGCTGGCAGCGCCCAAATAGGCCGCGCCGTCGGTGACCCAAATGGTGGTCTGGTTTACCAGGCCTGCGGGCGGCGAAAATTCCGCCTTGGGCATTTGATGGAGCAGGTCCACCCACTGCGAGAAATGGTCCTCTTCGCGGAGGTCGAGGTCGCAACGCACGGCCAGGAATGCTGCAGAACCGTCCTGGTCGAGGGTTCCCCACTCGTCGTAACTTTCCAGCCAGGAGGCGTGGAAGCTTGATGACGGCTGAGCGAGCCTGGCTTGGGTCATGGGGTGAGCGTACTACGGCCGGGGTTCAGGCCTCGGAGGTTGTGGCCTCTTTCGGCGCCTTGGCCGAGCGGCGGGCTGGAGTGCGCTTCCGGACCTCCCGAAGCACAATCTGCTCCGGGCAAACCGTGGAAAGGAAGTCTCCGACCGACAGGGCAAGCCGCTCACCTGCGAGCGAGTAGAGAATCCGGTTTGCGTCGCGGCGCTCGGTGACGAGGCCGGCCTGGCGAAGCACGCTCAAGTGCCGGGAAATGGTTGGCGCCGTGGCTTTGAACCGCGCGGCGATCTCACCGGCCGCCAACTCGCCGTCCTTGAGGTCCTGAAGAATCTGCCGCCTGGTGGGGTGTGCCAAGGCTGCGAAGATATCCGATGCTGCATCTGCCATATTTGCAATATAGCACAATAGCTATATACAGTTTAGCTTCATTGCTAATAAGCGAAGGAGCAAGACAATGCGTGTAGCCATTACCGGCGGTACAGGATTTGTAGGCCGCCACCTTGCGGAGCGGCTGGACAACCCGGACACAGTCGTCATTTCGCGGCGGACGGGTGCGGCGATAGACGACGTCGATGCCCTCACGGCCGCCTTCAGCGGCTGCGACGTCGTTGCCCATTGCGCAGGCATCAACCGTGAAATCGGTGACCAGACCTTCCAGCGGGTCCACGTTGAAGGCACCCGCGCTGTCATTGAAGCTGCCCGGAGGGCAGGCGTTCAAAGAATCGTCATGCTGAGCTTCCTCCGCGCCCGTCCGGATAGTGGTTCCGCCTATCACCGGACCAAATGGGCTGCCGAGGAACTCCTGCGGCAGTCGGGCATCGAGCACACGATCATCAAGGCCGGCATGATCTACGGCAAGGGCGACCATATGGTGGACCACGTGACGCGTGCGGTACGCAGCTTTCCTGTCTTCGCAACGGTCGGGTTCCGGGAGCGGACCGTCCGGCCGCTCCCGGTGGAAGAGGCTGTCACCACCCTGATCGCGGCCCTTGAGGGTCGCGTGCCCACCCCGACAGTCGCCGTCGTCGGAGCCGAAGAGCTCGAGCTTGGAGCGGCTGTCCGCAGGATTGCCCGGATGGCCGGTGGCTACCCCGTTTACGTCCGCGCCCCTATCTGGTCGATCCGCGTTCTGGCGCAGCTCACGGAGTGGATCATGGTGGTGCCCCTCGTCGCAAAAGCCCAGGCGCAGATGCTTGCCGAGGGGGTCAGTGAGCCTTCACCGTACGCGCCGTGGCTTCCCCTGGAGCTGCGTCCCACGCTTCTTTTCGACGACGAACGTATCCGTGCCGCCGTGCCGGAAGGGCGCTTCGGCCTGGAGGATCTTCGGGTAGTGAAGTGGTGGAAAGGCCGCCTGGACCGCGGCCGGCCAAGCCGTCGGGGCCGCTAGTTCGACTTGCTCAGCGTCCGCCCCATGATCGCCTGGGTGAGGGCATCGATAACCTCGGCGTTGGCCAGCGGGTTGCGGATCAGCGTGAAATCGACGTCCCCAACCGGTGGGAGGCCGAAGCGCTGAGTGATGACTTTCAGGTCCTCGGGAACCAGCGACGCGGGCATTACCGCCACGCCAATGCCCGCCCGCACTGCCGCCAGAACGCCACTGATCTGCTTGGTGCTGCAGGTGATCCGCCAGGTGCGGCCTTCTGCCTCCAGTGCGTCGATGGCGAGTTTCCGGCTGAGGCTCGGAGCCGGGTAGGCAATAAGCGGAACCGGGGCGCCAGGTTCAAGGACAGTCTGCTCCACGCCCACCCAGGCGAAGTTGTCGTGCCTTACCACGGTGCCTTCCTTCGCCCCGGCCACCCATTTGACGAACACCAGGTCCAGTTGCCCGGCGTTGAGCCGCTTGTAGAGCTGGTCGCTTTGACTGACAGTGAGCTCCAGGTTGATCTGCGGGTACAGCTGGCGGAATTCGCGAAGGATCCTGGGAAGGCCGGTAATGGCGAGGTCGTCGGCAGTGCCGAAACGGAGACGCCCACGCATGGCTGAACCGGAAAAGTAGCGGGCAGCGGAATCGTGGGCGGCAAGGATGCTGCGGGCAAAGCCGGCCATTGCATCGCCGTTATCGGTGAGTCTGACCTCGCGTGTGTCCCGCGCAACCAGCACACGCTTGGCGGCGGCTTCCAGCTTGCGGACGTGCTGGCTGACCGTGGGTTGGGCAAGGCCCAGACGTTCGGCGGCTTTGGTGAAACTGAGTGTTTCCGCGACGGCAAGAAAGGAGCGGAGCTGGACAGGTTCGAACACGGAACTCCTCTAAGCGCAGGTCAGCGCCGGGCCGGAGTACTGCGCCAGTGCAAGCAGCTCATTGCATTCCGCAATGCTAGTTATAGGCGCAATACGCTTCCATAATTGCTGCTGGCAACCATAGCGTTAAATGCATCCCACCGAAACTCTCCATCCGAGGACTACCTTTGGCACCCCCACCGCCTTCAGCGGCACATGTCAGCCAGCCCGTCATCGATTCCCTGTCCGCCGGTCCCACACAAATAAGCCAGCCGGACACCGTCACCCAGCCACTCGCCGTCGTGAGTGAAAAGCTGCCCTGGCGGCATACCTTCATCTCCTTGAAGGTCCCCAACTTCAGGATCTTCGCGATCGGCCACTTCATTGCCGTGATCGCCATTTGGATGCAGCGCATCGCCCAGGACTGGATGGTGCTCCAGCTTTCCGGGTCCGTCACAGCCGTCGGCATTACGGTGGCGCTGCAGTTCATGCCATCGCTCTTCCTTGGCCCGTGGGGCGGCATGATTGCCGACCGCTTCGCCAAGCGCAAGATCCTCATCATCTGCCAGTCGGCGGCCGCGGTACTCGCAGCCCTGCTCGCGGTACTCTCGCTGAGCCAGCGCGTCGAGGTCTGGCACGTGTACGTCATTGCACTGGCGCTCGGCTTCGTGACAGTCCTGGACCAACCGGCCCGGCAGGTGTTCGTCAACGAACTCGTTGGCCCCAAGTATCTGCGCAACGCCATCAGTGTGAATTCCACGACCTTCCAGCTCGGCGGCCTGATCGGCCCTGCGCTGGCCGGTGTCCTGCTGACCGCTGTGGGCGCCGGTTGGGCCTTCGCCGCCAACGCCGTTGCCTGCTGCTCCACCGTGACCATGTTGCTGCTCCTGCGCAAGGACCAGCTGCACCTCAGCAAACCAACGCCGCGCAAAAAGGGCATGCTGCGAGAAGGCCTGAACTACGCGCTCAGCAAGCCCACCATCTACTGGCCATGGTTGATGGCCGGTTTCGTGGCAGTTTTCGCCATGAGCCTGCCCGTGCTGCTGGCCGCCTTCGCGGACCACGTGTACGACGCCGGTGCCGGAGGCTACGGCCTGCTGAACGCGATGGTTGCGCTCGGTGCACTGACTGGCGCGGTGGCGTCCACCCGACGTCGCCAGCTGCGGTTGCGTTCGGTGGTGATGTCCGCCGGGTTGTACGGGCTGATGCTCTGCGTCTCTTCGCTCATGCCAACCATGGTGTGGTTCAGCGTCACCATGGTCCTGGCCGGATTCTGGTGCCTCATGTTCCTCACCGCGGCCAACCAAATGGTGCAGACCAGCTCCAACATGAGCATCCGGGGCCGCGTCATGAGCCTCTACCTTGTGGTGCTCATCGGTGGACAGGCCATCGGCGGGCCCATGATGGGATGGCTCGCCGAGCACCTCGGCCCGCACCTCGCGATCCTCGTGGCAGGTGGGGTTCCGACCATCGCGGCTGCGGTAGTCGCCGTCGTACTCGCCCGGAAGTCTTCGCTCCACCTGAAGGTGGACCTGCGCGGCCGTCGTCGGGTGCTGCGGATTGTGCAGGAACCGCAGACGGCTTAAGGCAATGAAGCGCCCCCGGTAGCCCGGGGGCGCTTCATTCTGCTTGGGGCTATTTTGGCTGAAGCTGGGCAGCGCCCAGGTGCGGGTACTCCGCCGAACGGCCCTGGAACTCAAGGATGTCCGGATTGCGGATGACGCCGTCGCGGATTTCGATGGCACGCGAGATGGTCTCGTTGGCGTCCCACCCGTCCGGTCCTGCCACTACAGTGTCGAGGAATGGAAGGAGGGCCTCGCTGATTTCCCAGCTGGCCGAATTCCAAAGATACGACGGGCTGTGGTCCACCGCGTAGTAGTTGACGTGACCGCCGACGCGGAACATCGGCTCGTCGAACGTGGTGGTGCGAGCCCAGCTGAATCCCATGCCTTCGTCGCAGGAAACGTCAACAATCAGGCTGTCCGGCTGGAACTCCGTCAGGTCTTCGGTCCGCAAGTACGTCAGCGGAGAGTTCGGATCCTGCAGGGTGCAATTGACCACGATGTCCGCGGCCGCAAGGAACGGAGCCAAGGGCTTGCGCCCGTTGTTCGTGATGACCTCGCTGAGGAACGGGGCCTTGCTGTCGTGGTCGAACTGCACAATGCGCACCGAATGGATCGGGGACCCGACGGCGGCCACGCCCCGGTTGGTCAGCACCTGGACATCATGGACGCCGTGGGCATTCAGGGCCGTGACAGCACCGCGTGCTGTGGCACCGAAACCGATGACCACAGCACTCAGCCGCCGGCCATAGTCACCGGTTGAACCAGTGAGCGCCAACGCATGCAGCACCGAACAGTACCCGGCGAGCTCGTTGTTCTTATGGAAAACGTGCAGGCCAAAACCGCCGTCGCCGGCCCAATGGTTCATGGCCTCAAAGGCGATGAGCGTGAGCTTCTTATCGATGGCCAGCTGGGTGATGGCACGGTCCTGCACACAGTGGGGCCAGCCCCAGAGCGTCTGGCCATCGCGGAGTTCGGCAAGATCCTGGGCCTGCGGCTTGGGCAGAAGGATGACGTCACTGTTGGCGATCAGTTCCTGACGAGTGCCGAGTCCGCCAACCAACGATTCAAGCTTGCTGTCCGGGACGCCGAAACGCTCGCCGTAGCCATGCTCGAAGCGGAGTTGTTGCCGGACGTCAGGCGCAATGCGCTCCAAATGCTGCGGATGGATGGGGAGGCGCCGCTCGTTCGGCTTCAGTGAGGTAGCAAGGACGCCTATGCTCAGCTGGCCGTTGGCTGCGGTCACTTCTTGTTGCCGGTAGAGGGCTTTGCGGCCTCGGTGGCGGAGGACTCGGAAGCCCGCTTGTCCGCACGTTTTTCCTTGATGGATTTACTGGATTTCTTTGATGCGGTTTGGCGCGGTGACTTGTCGCCCATGATGGCTCCCTTAGAGCGGAGTCGAAATGACTCCTGACTCCTGACGATACACCTACCCAAGGTGCCCCCGCCCCGGCACTCCCCGCGCGGGCGCGCTTTGGTTCGGGCCGCGCTTTGGCGGGGGCCGCGCTTTGGCGGGGGCCGCCGTCGGGCATCAACGCCCGGCAGACAAAAGAACCCCGGCAAACAAATGAACCCCTGCGAACAAAAGAACCCCGGATCCAAAAAGGATCCGGGGTTTCGCTGAGCGGGCGACGGGAATCGAACCCGCGTATCGAGCTTGGGAAGCTAGCGCTCTACCATTGAGCTACGCCCGCGCTGCCCGACGAAAATCAATCGGGCGAGTCCTAGCTTAGCGCAGTTGCGGCGCTCCCCAGGACAGGCACTCCGTCCGGCCGAACGTGCCCGTTCGGGTCCTTATTTGAACAGCGTCATTGAGCCCCAGCCGTTGCCCACCTGGCGTTGGGAGCCCCACACTCCGGTCCCCAAACCGTAGTCCACCAAGAAGCCATCCACGGTCTGGGCAGTGATGCTGCGTGTTCCCGGACCCGACAAGCCGAAGCTGGGCACCAGTGCTTTCATGGTTCCCCACCCCGAACCGATGCTGCCAGGCAGCCCCTTGAAGCCTCCCACGCCGTTCCCGGGGTAGTTCAGCAGAAGGCCGGACGCAGTGGTGGCAAGGATGTCGTTGGCGCCGTCTGCGTCCCAATCCGCCATGGTCAGCCCCAGTCCGGCCCAGCCCGTTCCAATATCAACCCGGTAGGTCAACGCACGGCCGGAGGTGTTGGGGTAGTAGCGCAGGCCGCCATCCGGGAAATACCCCACAACGCCCGGGTAACCCTGGTTGCTGGACCACTTGCCCACGGTGATGGTCATGGCGTCCCAGTCCCCCGTGCCCACCACGATCTGGGTGGAAAAAGCACCGCCCGGCCAACCCTTGAACAGGCCCAGGGTGCCGTTGTTCCATTGCGCCAGCAGGTCGTAGACGCCGTCAGAATCCCAATCCACCACGAACGCCTGCTTCAGTCCCGTCCAGTTGGAACCAATCTGCACGGGAACGCCGTAGCCACCACTCGGAAGCGCGGGGTAGCGAAGGAGCCGTCCCGAAGGGTCCGCCGCCACCAGGTCCGCCCCGGAGGTGATGCTCGCATACACACTGGGGTTGCCGGAGAAATATTGCTCCAAAGTGGCGAACCCGCGGCGCTTCATATCCGTTGCCAGATCCAATCCGACGTAGCGCAGGTGCCACGGTTCATAGCTGTACCCGGTGATGTTGGTGTAACCATTGGGGTACCGGACGATGAAACCGTATTTGTGCGCGTTCGCAGCCACCCAGATGCCGGCTGCAGTGTCCCCGAAACAGGTGCTGAGTCCACAGGAACCATTGGCGTTTCCGACATCCACGGCAAGCCCCGTTTGATGCTCACTGTAACCGGGCCTTGCGGAGATCAGATCCGCCTGCGCCTGGCCATAAAGGTTCACATAGGACGAGTACACCTGTTGCTGCTGGGCGTAGGAACGGTAGCCGCTCACGGCAGCCAGCCCGCCGGTTCCGGCATCTGCCGCACCCTGGAAAAGGCCATTGAGCCACGCTGCGGCCTCGGCCCGGAGATACTGGCCCGAACCACGGGCATTCACCAGATCTGCCGGGGCGTAGGTGGCCGGGTTCAGCGGGCGGGACTTGTTCACGAGGACGGACAAGTTGGCAGGATCACCCGCGGGATCGAGCCCGGGCAGCGGATTGGCGGCCGACGGCACCATCGCGTTCACGACGGCGGGTACAGCGCCGGCCGCGGGAGCGAGGGCAGACGCCAGCGCCAGAGCGAGGAAGGCAGCGCAAGCAGCCATCCGGCGTCGGGCGTTTCTTCTTGTTCCCGGTCGGTCGTGAACCTGCATGACGCCCCCCATTGGTTTTATCCAGCGGCTGGCACTCTACCCCCGGCTGGAACGCGTGTCAGCAGTGCGCGCAAAAAAATCCGCAGGTAACCATTCGGTCAAGGCTCGGAAGTCGTGTGTCGTCACCGTGCCGGGCTGACTATTCTGAACTTGTTAGCTGCTGCGTATGGGGAACCCGGCTACGACATTTGAACCGTAGGCCGAAAGAGGTTTTCCGTGGCATTCGCAGCCAATGAAGTGGTGATCAGTCGGGACGCCATGACCGTCTACGGATTCCTCATGGACGGGATGAACAACTCACTCTGGCGTTCAGACGTGCGGAGCATCGCGCTCCGATCAGGCGTTCGCGGCCAAAAGGGCGCGTTGTACCAGCAGACCGTCGCTGGACCGGGCGGCCGGCCCATCGCGGCTGATTTCACCATCACCGAGGCACGCCCCGGCGCGGAAGTCCGGTACGCCGTCGTGGCCGGTCCTGCGCGGCCCACCGGCGGCTACTACCTCAGCACCGAAGGTGACACCACCCGGCTACGCTTCGCACTGGAGTACCACCCCAAGGGCCTGCGCAAGCTCATGAACGGGATGATCCAAAAAGCCCTGGAAGTTGAAGTCGGGCAGCTGGAACGGCTGAAGACCGCGATCGAATCCAGCTCCTAGCTGGCGAACCTCAGCCCGCCCCAACCATTGCCGATCGTCACAGGGGTGGTGAGCCGTCCCGAGGTCAGGTCCCAGTACTCCACCATGCCATTGCGGTCCAGGCCTGCCACGCCCACAGAATCCGGTCCCGTGAGCCCGCTCAAAGCCCTCAACCCTGTGTAGTCCGTCCACGCGCTGCCCACAACGGGGCGTGATTCCTGTTTCGGTGTGCCCAGTCCGCTGCCGCGGTACAGGCGCAAGGTGCCGTTCGGCTCAGTACTGAGCAGGTCCTCAAAGCCATCGGCGTTGTAATCCACCATGGTTACCCGGACGGACGGGTTGCCGGTGCCAATCGCAGCCTGGCTGCGGATATAGGCCAAGCCCGTGTTCTTGTACAAGTACAGGTTGCCGCCCTGGTCCATCGCTACGATCTGGGGAAGCCTGTTGTTGGCGCACCACGTTCCCACGGAAATGTTCAGCGTGCCCCAGCCCTGGCCCAAAACCACCGGATCCTTGAAGCCGCCGGTTTGCAGTCCCGGATACACCAGGAGTGCGCCGTCCAGCCGTTGATAGAGCAGGTCAAAGACGCCGTCGCGGTCCCAATCCACCACAAAAAGCTCTTTGAGGCCCACAAATCCGGCGCCGATCCGCTTCCCCAGCCCGAACCGGCCGTTACCCCAGGACGGGTACGCCGTCACTGAACCGTCGCCGGCGATCGACACCAGATCAGCAGCACTGCTGATTGCTGCGGCACTCAAGTCGACAGTTGGTGGTTGGTGCTTGGACCCTGGTTCGCACACGGCCACAGGGTCAGTGGGCGGTGTAACCGTTCCACCCGGGCTGGTGGTGGTTCCTGCCGGCAACGTTGTGTAGCCGAAGAAATTGACCACGCCCCACAGCGTGTAGCGGTTGGGCGTCGTCTGCCAGTTGCCGTCCGTGTAGGTGATGCCGATACCCATCACATTGAACCGGGGATCCCGCAGCAAAGCATCGTGGCCCGGCGAGCCCTTCCACCACTCCACCAGTTGAGCCGCGTCGCGGTCCCAGCGGACAGCAATGACCTCACCCGCCCCGTTGTTCGGATTCATCGCCCGCGGGTCCGTCCAGAAGTTGGGCCGGTGCTGGATCACTTCACGGGTAGCGATGCTGTTTGACCACTCCTGCGCCAGGTTGGCCACTGTGGCGTGGTACTTCACCGGTGCCAGGCCCAACGACGCCCGGTAGCTGTTGATCTCGTTGAACACCGTGAGGATCGCCGCGCTGTTGTTGTCGGGAAGCAGCGCCAAAGCGCCGTCCTCGAGATTGGGGTCGTGGCCCGGAGCCTTGCCGGGGAAGGGGGTGGGGGATTCGGTGGGGGTTTGCGTGGGTGTCGGTGTCGGTGTTGGTGTCGCAGTCGGCGTTGGTGTGGCTGGTTGCGTCGGAGCGGCTGTTGGCGAGGGGGAGGGGGAGGGGCCCGCGGCCTCGGCCGTCGGCGTCGTTACTGGAGCGCCGCTGTCGGCGGTCTCTTCCGAGGCCGGCTGCGTTTCGACTGGCGGGGCCGTGGTGGCGANGTTTCGACTGGCGGGGCCGTGGTGGCGATAGAGGCGCTTGGACTCGGATCCGATGGATTGTCCGGCCCCCAGGACGGTCCGATGTTCGGCACGGGAGGGGGTGTTTCAAACACGGGATCGACGGCGGTGGGCCCGCCGTCCGTCACCGGATCCCGTGGGGGAGGAGGCGCCTGCGGTGCAGGTGCCGCAGGACTGGAGGACCCGTCGACGGCGGGGGTCGCCACCGCAGGTGCGGGAGCCGCCGTCGGGCTTTCCTCAGGTGCCGACAAACCGGAAGGGACGCTGGACGATGCCGTGGTGCTTGCCCCAGGAACGGCCTCCGTTGCCGGCAGGAGTTGGCTGGAGGCCGCCATGCAGAGGGCCAGCGCGCCGGCCAGCACAACGGCGGCAGGCGCTGCCAGTTTGTTCACAATTACCCCGCGGATGCTCGTTGCCCCCAAGTACGGGCGCGGCTTTACCTGTCCGGGAACTATAGTCCCATGAAGCTGCCCGGACAATGCGTTCAGTATTTGGGGTATTTTTGATGACGTGCTGATCTCTGACCGCGACATACGTGCCGAAATAGACTCCCAACGGATTGTTCTTGAGCCGTACGATCCCGCGATGGTGCAGCCGTCTTCCGTGGACGTGCGTATCGACCGGTTCTTCCGGCTCTTCGACAACCACAAATACGCCCACATCGACCCCGCCGAGGAGCAGCCTGAGCTGACCCGGCTGGTGGAGGTGGAAGGCGACGAGCCCTTCATCCTGCACCCCGGGGAATTCGTCCTGGGTTCCACCTACGAAACCGTCAGCCTGGCCGATGACATTGCCGCACGCCTGGAAGGCAAGTCCTCCCTGGGACGCCTCGGCTTGCTCACGCACTCGACGGCAGGTTTCATTGATCCCGGCTTCTCCGGACACGTGACCCTGGAGCTCTCGAATGTGGCCACGCTCCCCATCAAGCTCTGGCCGGGGATGAAGATCGGCCAGTTGTGCTTCTTCCGGCTCACCTCCTCGGCTGAGCACCCGTACGGTTCCGGCGAATACGGTAACCGCTACCAGGGACAGCGCGGCCCGACCGCCAGCCGCAGCCACCAAAACTTCCACCGGACGTCCATCTAGCCCTTCCTGCGCTGAGGGGTGAGCTTTCGGCTCTTTGGGGGTGCCCTTTGTGTTGAGGGGTGAGCTTTCGACTCTTTGGGGGTGGCGCTTTGTGTTGAGGGGTGAGGTTTCGGCTCTTTGGGGTGGGCGCTTTCGGTTGAGATATCGCTCCTCGGCGGGCGCACTGTGGGGCACTATTCCTCCACACTGTGGGTAACCACGCATCGGACGCCCAGGGGATCCCGAGGCGTGCAAACAATGGCTGATGAGGTTGTCTCCGCCGCTCCCGGCCCATCTCCAAGGTCGCTCGTTCACCCTCGCCGAGCAACGTGCGGCCGGTCTTCCTGATCATCGTGCATGGAACAACGATCTCCAGGTTGCCAGCAGGGGCATACGTGTTCCCTGGGGCGAGGAGCAAGACCCCGCACACACGGCGCGGCTCCTGACAGCGGTGAGCGATGGCTCGATTTGCTGCCGCGAAACGGCCGCGACGCTCTGGGGATGTCCGCTGCCGTGGGATCGGGAGCAGGATTTCCTGGTTCATTTGACCCGGACCGACGGGGCTTTCAGGCCGCAGCGAAAGGGTGTTCGTGGCCACCGGATGGTGCTGGGCGAATTCGACGTCGCATTCAGGGACGGCATTCCGCTGACGAGTCCTTCCCGGACATGGCTGGATCTCGCCGCTGTGCTGCCGTTCGAGGACTTGGTGGCAGCAGCCGACCACTTCATCTGCAGCCAGACCAGAAGCTTCGGACACAATCGGATTCCGCTCTGCTCATTGCAGGATTTGAGGAATCAGGTAGACAGACATGCGGGCGCGCGCGGCATCCGAAAGGCCCGGGTTGCGCTGGATCTGGCCCGGGTCGGGGCGGACTCGGTACCGGAGACGCGGCTCCGCCTGGCCATAGGCCGCGACTTCCTGCCAGAACCGACCCTGAGTTATGTGGTGCGCAACGCGTGGGGTCGCGAGGTGGCGTGGCCGGATCTCGCCTATCCGGATTACAAGGTTGCGGTGAATTACGACGGCGGCCATCACCTCAGCCCCGCCCAGCAGGAATCCGACATACGGCGGGAGGCGGCACTCGCCGCAAACGGCTGGATCTCCGTCGTCATCACTGCCAGCCATGTCCAGGAGCATGGCTATGACGGAGTTGTCCGACGCATCCGCGCGGCCCTCGTAAAAGGTGGGTGGGTATCGAGGAGCTAGATGTCGGGGCTTTCTATGGCCTTTTGGGGTGGGATGTCGCCCCTCGATGGGGGTGGGATGTCGCCCCTCGATGGGGGTGGGGGTGACGAATCTAGGCCGGTGCGCGGTCCGTGGTGCGGGGTGGAGCTTTGGGGGCCCTGCGGATCGCCTTGACCACGGGCTCCACAAAGCGGGCGGCCAGCGGACCAAGGATGGCCATGATGAGGACGTAGGCCGTGGCCAGTGCAGCGAGCTCGGCGGGGACGGCTCCGGAGGCGACGGCCAAGCCCGCGATGACGATGGAGAACTCACCGCGGGCAATCAGGGCAGCACCTGCACGGAACCGGCCGGGCATGGCGATGCCGGCTCTCTTGGCAGCCCAGATCCCTGTGAGCATCTTGGTGGCAGCAGTGAGGACGGCCAGCAGGAGCGCCCAGCCCAGCACAGGGGGAATCGAGGTGGGATCGGTGTTGAGTCCGAACGCCACAAAGAAGATTGCGGCGAACAGATCCCGCAGGGGCTCGAGGATGCGCGTGGCGTTGTGGGCCGTAGCACCAGAAATGGCGATGCCCAACATGAACGCACCTACTGCGGCTGAGACCTGCAGGGCCGACGCGATTCCGGCCACCAGCAAGGCGAGTCCCAGGACATTGAGCAGGAAGACCTCGGAATTCTCACTGTGGATTGCCTGCGATACGCGATGGCCGTGCTTCAGGGCGATCACCAGCACTACCGTGACCACCGCCAGGGCAATGCCCACCGTCTGCAGCCCACCCAGGAAACCGACGCCCGCAAGGATGGCTGTGAGGATGGGCAGGTAGATGGCCATGGCAAGGTCTTCAAACACCAGGATGGAGAGCACCACCGGCGTTTCACGGTTACCGATGCGGCCCAGATCGGTAATGACCTTGGCGGCTATGCCCGAGGACGAAATGTAGGTAACACCGCCCATGACGATTGCGCCCACCAGTCCCCAGCCCAGCAACACAGCCAAGCCCGCGCCCGGCAGGAAGTTGAGGACGAAGTCCATGACGCCTGCCTGCCAGGATCGGCGAAGTCCCGTGACCAGCTCCGAGGCCGTATATTCCAGGCCGAGCATAAGCAGCAGCAGGATAACGCCCATTTCGCCGGAGAGGTGCGCGAATTCGTGCATGCCGTCCAGCTTCACGAATCCGCCGGCGCCGAACGCCAAGCCACCCACCAGATAGAGGGGGATGGGGGACATGCCGATTCTGCCCGCTAACCGAGCCAGGAGGCCGAGGCAGAACACAACGGCCCCCAGTTCAACGAGGGCTAATGCGAGCGGATCCATGCCGGTCAGCCGTTGCGGAGGATGTCGGCTGCCGAGTCAAGTCCTTCCTGGGTGCCGACCGCTACCAGCAGGTCACCGGTGTGAAGTACGACGTCGGGTGCCGGCGATGGGACCACCTCGCCTTCGCGCATGATCGCCACGATGGAGACGCCACTGCGTGTGCGGATTTGGGCCTTGCCCATGGCCTGGTTCACGAAGGGAGAGTCAGCCGTGATGGAAAACTGTCGCGTGACGATGCCGGGGACCTCGCGGTGCGCCTCTGCCAGGCGCATGGCAATGTGCTGTCCGCCCAGGAGATTACCCAGTGTCGAAGCTTCGTCGGCCGTCAACGGGATGGAGGCCTGGCACGTATCGGGGTCATCCCACGTCGAGACGAAAAGCTCGGTTTCGCCCTCGCGCAGTTCCACCACGCCAATACGGCGGCCCGAGGCCGTCACGAAGTCCTTCCGGATGCCAAGGCCCGGAAGTTCGGTCTCATCCACGTTCATAGCTCCACCCTAAACTCTGTTGAACCGGTCCGGTACGTTGTTGACGCCGAACCGGTCCTATGTAGTTAACGCTCTGGTACTACGGCTATTTCCACTTTGGCCGGTGGCTTCACGGGCAGGATCACCAAGAGGCCTGCCAGGAGCACAACCATGATCCCCAGGATGCCCCAGCGTTGGGCCTCCCCGGCGGCAACGAGCGGCGAGGCGATGGTGATGCAGAGCGTGAACAGCGTGGGGGCAAGGAAGCTGACGGCCCTTCCCGTGGTGGCGTACAGCCCGAACAATTCACCTGACTCTCCCGCCGGGGCAAGCCTGGCAAGGTAGGCCCGGGAGGAGGACTGGGCGGGACCTACGAACAGGCAAAGGAGAAGCCCGAAGACCCAGAACGTGGTGGAACCGGGCCAGGCATTGCCGAAGAAGACATAGTCGCCGTTGCCGAGGACCAGGATGAAGGTTCCCGCGGTCAGCAGCCCGATCAGGGACAGGATGATGACAGCCTTGGGGCCGATCCTGTCGTCCAGGAAGCCGCCGATTACTGCGCCGACAGCGGCCACCACGTTGCCAAAGATGGCGAAGAAGATGACCTCCTTCAGTTCGAAGCCAAAGGTTCCCGCAGCGATTACGCCGCCGAAGGTGAACACGGCAGCCAGGCCATCGCGGAAGATGGCGCTGGACAGGAGGAAGTAGATGGTGTGGGGACTGGTCTTGTAGATGGCTCCGATACGTCGGATCAGCAATTTGTACGACGCGAAAAAGCCCAAGGACGACGTGTCCTTCTTCCCGGATACCTCAGGGACGGCAAACATCACGGGCAAGGCAAAGATGAAGAACCACAAGGCCGAGAACACGGCGACCAGCCGGATGTTGAGTGAGTCCTGTGTGGAGGCCCCGAACCAGTCGAAGGAAGGCTGGACGAAAAGCTGCAGCACCAGCAGAAGCGCGACGATCCCGCCCAGGTAGCCCATGCCCCAGCCGAAACCGCTGACTTTGCCGATGTTCCGGGGTGTGGAGATCTGGGCAAGCATGGCGTTGTAGTTGACGCCCGCAAACTCAAAGAACACGTTGCCGAGGGCGATCAGGCAAACCCCGAGCAGCAGGAATTCCGGGCGTGGAAAGACGAAGAAGCACAGACCGGTAAGCAGTGCCGTTGCGGCTGTGTTGACCCCAAGCCAAAGCTTCCGCCGCCCTCCGGCGTCGGAACGCTGGCCAGTCACGGGCGCCAGCAAAGCGATGGCCAGGCCCGCAATGGCCAGGGCAGCTCCCAGCGCCGCCGATGCCGCGTCTTCTCCGCCGAATGCATTGGAGGTGAGGTAAACGGTGAACACGAAGGTTGTCATCACTGCGTTGAAGGCGGCCGAACCCCAGTCCCAGGATGCCCACGCCAGGATTTGCCCCTTCTTTGAGGCGACGGGACCTGTGGCGAGCTCGGAGGTCGGGTGGGAGGCATCGGGAACTACGGCCGCGTTCATAGTGTGAATGCTATAGGTGCGGGGAACTCTGCGTGCGGACGACAGACCGCGATGTGAACAACCCTGGGCGAACAGCGGGCGGAGCGGGAAAGTGGCCAAAAACTGTCCGGGCCCCTTGATAAACTGGGTAAACCGAACCCAACGTATGACCGCCTGCTCCAACTTTTGACAATTCGTTCCTGACTTTGCGGAGATAACAGTGATCACAGTTCTCGCCATCACCTTTGCAGCGGCAACTGTGGCGCCCTTGATCTTTCGCTCACTGGGACGGAATGCGTTCTACGTTCTGGCCGCCGTCCCCGCTGCGGCTTTCATTTGGCTGGTCTTCCAGTACGGCCCCGTATATTCCTATGGCGGCATAGAAGAAATCCTGCCGTGGATTCCCAGCCTGCACCTTGAACTGGCCTTCCGCATGGATCCCTTGGCCTGGGTCATGTCCCTGTTGATTCTGGGTGTCGGCTCACTGGTATTGGTCTATTGCGCCCGCTACTTCAAGAACAAGGACCCCGGGCTCGGTGGTTTCGGCGCCCAGCTGCTGGCCTTTGCCGGCGCCATGTTTGGCCTGGTCACATCCGATGACCTGATGATGCTGTTCATCTTCTGGGAACTCACCACCATCCTGTCCTACCTGCTCATCGGTTACGCCCGCACCCGTTTGGCGGCCCGCCGATCGGCACTGCAAGCGCTGATGGTCACCACCGCCGGTGGCCTGGCGATGCTCGTGGGCTTGATCATCGTGGGCCAGGCAGCAGGGACCTACCGCATTTCCGCCATTTTGGACCAAGCCGGGACGCTCATCAGCGGCCCCATGCAAGGGGCGGTGACCACCGCCGTCGTACTGATCCTGGTGGGTGCCATCACCAAATCCGCTCTCGTCCCGTTCCACTTCTGGCTCCCTGGCGCCATGGCGGCTCCGACGCCGGTCAGTGCCTACCTGCACGCGGCGGCCATGGTAAAGGCGGGCATCTACATCGTTGCGAGGCTTGCTCCGGGCTTTGCTGCTTCGGAATTCTGGCTCCCGATGGTGCTGGGGCTCGGTTTGGCCACCATGCTTGTTGGTGGCTACCGGGCGCTGCGGCAAACCGACATCAAACTCATCCTTGCCTACGGCACCGTCAGCCAGCTCGGCTTCCTCACGATGGTGGTGGGGCTGGGCCGGCCCGACGCCGCCCTGGCCGGTTTGGGGCTGCTGCTGGCCCACGGCCTGTTCAAGGCAGCGCTGTTCCTGGTGGTGGGCATCATCGACCACCAATCCGGAACGCGCGATATCCGCAAGCTCTCCGGCGTTTTCCGCTCATCCCGTGCCCTGGGTGTGGTCGCGGCGATTGCGGCCGCCTCTATGGCCGGTGTTCCGCCGCTGGCAGGATTCGTCGCGAAAGAGTCGGTCTTCGAAGCATTCGTTCACTACGGAACCGGCCACGACGCCCCTGCCTGGGGGATCTGGATCCTGGTGGGCCTTGTCATCGGTTCCGTCCTTACCTTCGCCTACAGTGCCCGGTTCATGTGGGGAGCGTTCGCGGTGAAGCCCGGTGTTGAACCGACCCCGTTCAAACCGATCAAGCCCGCCTTCCTGGCCGCACCTGCCATCCTGAGCCTGCTCACCATCGTGTATGGGCTGTGGCCTGCGCCGGTGGACACATGGATCCAGCCTTACGCTGCCTTGTTCGCTGGCGGCCCGGACGCAGTCGACGCCGGACACCTGGCTTTGTGGCATGGATTGACGCCTGCCCTGGGCCTGACGGCGCTGACATTCGCGCTGGGCGCGGCAATGTTCTACGGACGAAACCTCGTTGCCCGCGCCCAGGCCCTGGTGCCCGACTGGGTTGATGGCGATCGCGCGTACCAAAACACCATTGGTGCCTTGGACGATGTAGCCGTCTGGGTCACCGGCCGCACACAACGTGGTTCGCTGTACTTCTACCTGGCAGTGATCCTGACCGTCGCCTTCGCGGTTCCGTTGACTGCCATGATCATGGCCAACAAGCCGCTGCCTGACGGCATCTATTTCATCGACCCCAACTCGCCCCTGCAGCTGGTGGCCGGAGCCGGAATCGTGGTGGGGGCACTGGCCGCGGTTCGGGCCAACAAGCGATTCCTCGCTGTTCTCATGGTGTCCGTCACCGGTTACGGCATTGCCCTGATGTTCGCGCTTCAGGGTGCCCCGGACCTGGCGTTGACGCAGATGCTGGTGGAGACCATTGTGCTGGTGGCCTTCGTGCTCGCGATGCGCAGTCTTCCCGCGGAGTTGAGGGACAGGACAGGTGGCCGGCTCAGGGTGATCCGCGTGATTATCGGTGCGGCCTTTGGCGTCACCATGATTTTCGTGGCGATCTACGCAATGGGCGCCCGTGTTGCCACCCCGGTTTCCCTTGACTTCCCGCGCCTCGCCTACGAAGGCGGCGGTGGATTGAACGTGGTCAACGTGACCCTCGTGGACATCCGTGCGTGGGACACATTCGGCGAGATCTCAGTGCTGGCGATCGCGGCGACGGGTGTGGCCAGCTTGATCTTTGTCCGGAGCCGCGGTGACCGCATCAAGACCTCCGAGGCCGTGCCTGAAGGCAGCGTGGGGCGCCGAACCGGCGTCGAACGTGATTCCCGGGCAGGCGCCACGCTCGCCGTAGCCAAGAAGTTCACGGACGTTACCCGCGACGCCTGGCTCGTGGCAGGCCGGACCTTGGCACCTGAGCGGCGTTCGATCATTTTCGAAGTCGTCACCAGGCTCATCTTCCACTCGATGATTGTGTTCTCCATCTATCTCCTCCTGGCCGGGCACAACCTGCCGGGCGGCGGGTTCGCGGGCGGCCTGACCGCCGGGCTCGCCCTGACCATCCGCTATCTGGCCGGTGGCCGGTTTGAGTTGAGCGAGGCCGCGACAGTCAGCGCCGGAACACTTTTGGGAACGGGACTTGCGACGGCGGCAGCGTCCGGTTTTGTCCCGTTGTTCCTGGGTGGGCAGGTCTTCCAGAGCGCGATTATCGAGTTCTGGCTGCCCGTCTTCGGAGACGTCAAATTCGTCACGTCCACCATTTTCGACATCGGCGTCTACATCGTGGTGGTGGGCTTGGCCCTGGACGTCCTCCGCAGCCTTGGCGCGGAAATCGACGAACACTTTGAAGGCAAGGGAGCGCCCCTCACCGAGGAAGAGGCAGCTGAACAAGCCGGGATGGCGCAAGAAGCCGGACTGGCCCGGGAAGCTGCCCAATCCGTCGCCTCCGGGAAAGGTACGGCATGAGCATCAACCTGACCCTGCTGATTATCATGGGCGTCCTGTACGCCTGCGGAATCTACCTGATCCTGGAACGCAGCCTCACCCGTGTGCTGCTCGGGTTGATGCTGCTGGCCAATGCCACCAACATCCTGATCCTGAGCACCGGAGGATATGCCGGGCTGGCACCCTTCTTCACCAAGGAAACCAACCCGGACTCCTACAGTGACCCGCTTCCACAGGCACTGATCCTGACCTCCATTGTCATATCCTTCGCGGTCACGGCGTTCATGCTCGGCATTATTTACCGCACCTGGGTTCTTGCCCGCCAGGACGAAATCCAGGACGACCTCGAAGACGTCCGCGTGGCAAAGACCCCGAGTTTCGACGCCGAGGACGACGCGATCGTGCCCTTGGAAACCTCGGAATTCGCGGTCACCCCGTCCAGTACCGCGGACCGGAGCCACCCCGAAGCCACGGAAACCCCCAACACGTCATCGACGCAGGAAGGAGGCAGCGCGTGAATCTCGCAAACCTGTCGCCGCTGGCTGTCCTTCTCCCGATCCTGGGCGCCGCGCTGGCGTTCCTCCTGATCCGGCACCAAAGCGCCCAGCGGGTAGTCAGCATCGGCATCCTCAGCACCACTTTGCTGTTGGAATGCCTCCTGCTCTTCTCCGTCTGGTCCGGCGGCACGACCTCCGTCACCCTGGGCGGCTGGTTGCCTCCGTGGGGCGTGGTCCTGGTGGTGGACCAATTCTCCTCGCTCATGCTGGTGGTCTCCACGGTGGTGAGCCTCGCCGTCCTGATCTACGCCACCGGCCAGGGCATGGCTGACGGCGACCATGAAGCTCCCGTCTCGATCTTCCACCCCACCTACCTCATCCTGGTGGCGGGAGTGTCCAACGCCTTCCTCACCGGGGACCTTTTCAACCTCTACGTCGGCTTCGAGATCCTGTTGACGGCAAGCTACGTGCTCATGACGCTGGGCGGGACAGGCCCGCGCATCCGTGCCGGCGTTACGTACGTGGTGGTCTCCGTAGTGTCGTCTGTCCTGTTCCTCATCGCCATTGCCATGATTTACGGGGCTACGGGCACCATCACCATGGCGGACCTTGCCATCAAGCTGGCGGAGTTGGACCAAGGCACGCAGAACCTGTTGCACGTGATGCTCCTGGTCGCTTTCGGCATCAAGGCGGCCGTCTTCCCCCTGTCCTTCTGGCTCCCTGACTCCTATCCCACGGCGCCGGCTCCCGTTACTGCGGTGTTCGCCGGCTTGCTGACCAAGGTCGGTGTCTACGCCATGGTGCGGACAGAGACCTTGTTGTTCCCTGGGGACACCCTCAACGTTCCACTGATGGTGGTGGCGCTGCTCACCATGGTTGTCGGTATTCTGGGCGCCCTGGCCCAGAGCGACATCAAACGTCTCCTGTCCTTCACACTGGTCAGCCACATCGGTTACATGGTGTTCGGACTCGCCATGAGTTCGGTAGCGGGCCTGGGCGCGGCAGTGTTCTACGTTGCCCACCACATCACCGTGCAGACCAGCTTGTTCCTCGTCACGGGTCTCATAGAGCGACGTGGCGGCAGCTCCTCCATTGACCGTTTGGGTGGCCTGGCCAAGCTTTCCCCGCTGCTGGCGCTGCTGTTCTTCGTACCGGCCATGAACCTGGCGGGCATCCCCCCGTTCTCAGGCTTCCTGGGAAAGCTGGGTCTCCTGCAGGCCGGCGTGGAACTCGGCACTCCATTGGCGATCGTGTTGGTGGTGGGCGGCGTGGTCACCAGCCTGCTGACACTGCTGGCAATCGCCCGGGTATGGAACAGGGCGTTCTGGCGCAAGCCCGAAGACGCCGAATATCCGGACCCCGTGCTGATGACCCCCGGCAACGTCGGTGTGCTGCCGCGGACCATGGTGGGTTCCACTGCGGCGCTGGTGGTGTTCGGGGTGGCGCTGACCGTGTTCGCCGGACCGCTCTTCCAAGTCGCGGACGGTTCCGCGGAGATCATGCTGGACCGCTCGGCCTACATCCACTCGGTACTGGGTGATTCGGTCGAGGTGCCCCCGCTGGCGCAGAATGGCGGTGCAAAATGAGCCGGAAGCCAATCTCGTTCCGCACGGAACTGCCGCTGCTCATCTGGCTGGTCATCGTATGGGGTGCGCTGTGGCGGGACTTCAGCCTCGGCAACCTGCTTTTCGGCGCCTTGATCGCCGTGCTGGTGGCCAAGTTCTTCTACCTCCCGCCGGTGGAGCTCAGCGGCAGGTTCAACATTCTGCGCGCTGTTCCCTTCGCACTGATGTTCGTCGCGAAAGTGGTGGCAGCGAGCTTCCTGGTGCTGTACCTGGCGGTGGTCAAGGGGCCGAAGGTGCGCAGCGCCGTCGTCGCTGTTCCGTTGCGAAGCCACTCCGACCTCATGGTGACGGCTACTGGTCACGTCATATCGCTGATTCCCGGCTCGCTGGTAGTTGAGGTGGACCGCTCCACTTCCACCCTCTACCTCCACGGGCTGAACATCTATGAAGAAGCCGACATCGACAAGATCCGCCGGGAAACGCAGAACATCGAGGCAGGGCTGATCCGCATTATGGGAACGCGGGAAGAAGTCGAGGCCCTGAAGTCAGAAATACGGCCCGGAATGGAAGGGGCAACGCTGTGAAGGAATTTGTTCTGGTGGCCACGGCAGTGATCCTCAGCCTCGCAGCAGCAGGTGCGATTGTGCGCATCGCGATTGGCCCATCGTTGCTGGACCGCGTCCTGGCTTCCGACGTCCTGCTGGCCATTCTGGGTGCGGCTCTCGCCATCGACATGGCAGTGAACCAACACCTCAACAACCTGATGTTGCTGGTGGCCCTCGCGGTGATCGGCTTCATCGGCTCAGTGACCGTTGCCCGGTTCGTGGCCGAACGGAGGGAACAGAACAATGAGTCCTGACGCCACCGGAGTGGACCTGGTCATTGACTCCGTTACAGCAGTGTTCCTGATTGTGGGTGCCCTGATGTCCTTGGGCGCCGCGATCGGCCTGCTGCGGTTCCCGGACCTCATGAGCCGCATGCACGCAGCTACCAAGCCGCAAGTGTTGGGCCTGTTCCTGATGCTCGCAGCAATCGGCCTGCAGATGCGCACCTGGTGGGTGTGGCCCGTCCTGCTGGTGGCGTGGATTTTCCAGCTCCTCACCGCACCGGTATCCGCCCATATGGTGGGGCGCTCCGCGTACCGGACCAAACACGGGCACCGCGAGAAGCTCACCAAGGATGAACTTGAAGCCGTGGTCCAAAGGGCCGCGGCAGGCCAGGAGCCCTCCGAACCTTAAAGCAACGCGGGGTCACTTATGGCCCATTACCCCCTTGGGGATGGGCCATAAGTGACCCCGCGTTGCTTGTCCGGGAGATGCTTAGGCTATGTCCTGGGACTTGGCGAAGCGGGCGATTGCCCGTTGGGTGCCGCGGCTGGCAAGGACCTGGATCAGCGTGCTCACAAACGCGGAGATCAGCGCGAAGGTCAGAGCCGAGCGGAGGCTCGCCTCCATGTCATCGTTGCCTGTGGGCGGCTTGTTGCCCGTGGCCTTTTCCCAGCCTTTGTTGACGAGTTTTGTACCGACAAAGCCTGCACCGAGGCTTACCCCGGCACCCAGCAGCTTGAAAAAGAGGTTCATGGCACCAGCCTAGCTGCACGGCCCGGCTACCCGCGGTTTTCCCGCTCCTTGAGAAACGCCGCCAAGGACCCAACCGGGGCCAACACCGGGGCAACCGGGTGCTCCGCGGACCACACGGCCTCCACGGAAGCGAAGGCAGCGATTTCCTTCAGCAGAAAATACGTTGGGGGCATCAGCTTCAACTGCCCTGCGGCTTCTGCTTCCAGGATTCCGGCCACCGGCATCCACAGCGACTGCCAAGCCTCCGTGGTTTGGTGGCGGGGCCGGGCTTCCGGCCCGGGCTTGGCCACGTAGAAGTAGGTATCGAAGCGTTTGGGCATGTCTATGGGAGTGATCCAATTGGCCCAAGGCCGCAGGTCTCCGGCCTCGATGTTAAGCCCGGCTTCTTCCTCGACTTCGCGGATTGCTGCCGTGAGAACCATCCCGGCGTTCTGCTCAGCCAAGGCCGCGTCCGCCGAAATCGAACTGTGTGCCCAGGACTCCGCATGGCTGCGCAGCAGTTCCCGGGGGTACTCCCAACCGGATTGATCCGCGGTATCTACCCGGCCGCCCGGGAAGACCACCATGCCCGCAGCAAAGTCCATGGTGCTGACCCGGTGCTGGACAAACGCCTCAAGCCCGGAGGGGGCGTCGCGGAGCAGAATCACGCTGGCAGCAAGGCGTGGCTCGGCCACTGGAGCGTGGGAGCCTGGGAGATCGGTCATCACGCCATTCTCGCAGGTGCGTTGTGGGGCCTGGTGTGCGTGCTGCGGCGTGGGGATGGGGCGCAGAGTGGGCCTCGCATCGTATTCCCATTTGTTGCGGGGCCTGGTGTGCGTGCTTAAGCGTGGGGATGGGGCGCAGAGTGGGCCTCGCAACGTATTCCCATTTGTTGCGGGGCCTGGTGTGCGTGCTGTGGCGTGGGGTTGGGGCGCAGAGTGGGCCTTACAACGGGATTGTGACCGAGGCCCGGAGCCGGCGCACGCGGAGGTGTAAACTGAACCAGCCCATCAGGGCAGATTTGATAACGACAGGGGAGCGCCGCCGTCGGACCCTGCAGCAATGCAGGAGACGCGAGGGCGCTGAGAGTGCGGACAGCCGCAGACCCTCGAACCTGATCCGGTTAGTACCGGCGCAAGGGAGTCGAGCTTCTCAGAGTGTCCGGAGGCGGACGGCGCAAGCCGAGCAGACTCCGGGGAGCACTTTCCCCTCCTGTAACCTCAGGAGGCAGAAAATGACCACGGTAAACGTGAAGAAGACCAGTTACAGCTGGCGTGTTGTTGACATCGTGGTGGCGGCCCTCATCGCCATCGCCGGCGGCGTGATCTTCTGGGCCTGGTCCCAGGGCGCGGCACTGGTATCCATCCCCATGAACGCGGCGTACCCGCCCCTGACCGGCCTGATCGCCGGTGGCTGGATGATCCCCGCAGTCCTGGGAATGCTCATTATCCGCAAGCCAGGCGCAGCACTGTTCTGCGAAGCCGTCGCTGCCACGGGCGAACTCATCATGGGTTCGCAGTACGGCACCACGGTGCTTATCTCCGGCATCCTGCAGGGCCTGGGCGCCGAGCTCATCTTCGCCGCGTTCCGCTATAAGAAGTTCAACCTGCCCACGTCCCTCCTGGCGGGCGCGGGCGCGGGTCTCTTCTGCGGACTGAACGACTCCTTCCTGCCATGGGGCTGGAACATCGCCTACGAGGCCATCGACAAGCTGACGTACATCACCTTCACCACCATCTCCGGTGCAGTGATCGCCGGCGGCCTGTCCTGGATCGCTACCCGCGGCCTGGCCACGACGGGTGTCCTGGGTTCATTCGCGTCGCGGAAGGCCGCTTCGGAGCCAGTCTTCAACTGATGCCTGCCACACACAGCGGCACTGTTCGGCCTGCCGCCATCACCGCCGAGGGGTGGGGATGGCGGCATGCCGGCCGGGCCCAGCCTGCCATTCAGGGCCTGGACCTCCGCATTGAACCGGGGGAGCGCGTCCTGCTGCTGGGACCTTCGGGGGCCGGCAAGTCCACGCTGCTTCATGCCCTCGCGGGGGTGCTGGGAGACGAGGAAGACGACTCGGACGAGACCGGCTCGCTGCTGGTCGACGGCGTCTCTCCCCGCGGGCAGCGTGGCCGCGCCGGACTGATGCAGCAGGATCCCGAAACGCAGGTGGTCCTCTCGCGCGTGGGTGACGACGTCGCCTTTGGCGCCGAGAACCTGGCCGTGCCACGGGACGAGATCTGGTCCCGTGTGCATGAAGCGCTCGACGACGTCGGGTTGCGTACCGCAGCAGGTGGCGGTTTGGCATTGGAGCACCCGACGGCGGCACTCTCCGGGGGACAGAAGCAGCGCCTTGCGCTGGCCGGCATTTTGGCGATGCGGCCTGGACTGATCCTGCTGGACGAACCCACAGCCAACCTCGATCCCGCAGGGGTCCTTGAGGTCCGTGACGCCGTGGGCCGCTGCCTGGACAAGACCGGCGCCACGTTGGTTGTGGTGGAGCACCGGGTGTCCGTCTGGAAGGATCTGGTGGACCGGATTGTGGTCCTGCAGCCGGGTTCGATCGCCACCGGACCCGGCGCGGGCACCCCGGGAGTCCTCCTGGATGGACCGCCGGACCAGGTGCTCACAGAAGCACGCGACATGCTGGTGGCTGCGGGCGTGTGGGTTCCCGGCTACGTTCCCGCCACACGGGAGCGCGTCCGGGAGGCCGGAACAAACGAGCTGCTTCTCGCGGCTCAGGACCTGGCCGTGTCCCGTGAAAAGCCAAGGCGGAAAGGCTTCCGGACCATCCCGCCGGTTCCGGCGCAGAAAGACATCACGGCCCAGGTCCGGGCCGGTATGGCTTTGACCGTTACCGGGCCGAACGGTGCCGGGAAGTCCACTTTCGCGCTTACGTTGGCCGGGCTTCTGGCGCCGGTGGACGGCGCGGTGAGTGCCGGCGTCGGGCTTTCCGAGGGCGCCGGCATCGACCCGTACAAGTGGAAGGCTGATCAGCTCATCTCGCGGATCGGCACGGTGTTCCAGGAGCCGGAGCACCAGTTCGTCACGGGCAAGGTCCTGGATGAGCTCATGTTCGGTCCGAAACACCTTGGCCACGGCGAGGAACGCGTGGATGAATTGGTGGAGCGGCTGAGGCTCTCCCATCTGGTGGATGCGAACCCGTACACA
Source organism: Paenarthrobacter histidinolovorans (assembly GCF_014647595.1). Classification (GTDB taxonomy): domain Bacteria; phylum Actinomycetota; class Actinomycetes; order Actinomycetales; family Micrococcaceae; genus Arthrobacter; species Arthrobacter histidinolovorans. Next base: position 108,302 of record NZ_BMPM01000008.1, read on the forward strand.
CTCTCCGGCGGTGAGAAACGCAGGCTTTCGGTGGCTACGGTGCTGGCGGCACACCCGAAAGTACTTGTCCTTGATGAGCCCACATTCGGCCAGGACGCCAACACCTGGGCTGAGCTGGCGTCGTTCTTGTCCGAGTTGCTGGACGCCGGGACGGCCGTGGTTTCCGTCACCCATGACCAGGAGTTCAGCGCCGTCCTGGGCGGGACGGAACTACGGCTGGGGCCGGTGTCACAGGGCGAAACCACTCATCAGGAAGCGGGTGCGGCATGAGGGACGCCATGAATCTGCGCGGCAACCATGCACTCCTGACCCGGGCAAACCCTTTGGCGAAGTTTGTGGCTGTCTTCCTCATTTCCCTGGTGTTGGCCCTCTCCATCGACTGGGTTTCCGCGTCCACGGCACTCGTCGCGGAACTGGTGCTCTTCCCCTTGGCCGGCCTCACCATCCGCTTGCTCTGGCAGCGCGCCTGGCCGCTGATCATTGCCGCGGCGATCGGCGGCTGGAGCACCGCCATCGTGGCCGCTGACAGCGGCGCGGTACTGCTCGACGTCGGACTCTGGTCCATCAGCGAAGGTTCCCTTCAGCTGGGGCTCGGTTTCATGCTGCGCGGCTTGGCGATCGCCCTCCCTGCGATCCTGTTGATGTCCTGCACCGACCCGACAGACCTGGCCGACGCCTTGGCGCAGAAGGCAAAGCTGCCGCACCGCTTTGTCCTCGGCTCACTTGCTGCCATGCGGTTGGTGGGCCTGATGGCGGAGGAGTGGCAGACCATCGGAATGGCGCGTCGTGCCCGCGGTGTCGGCTCGCAGGGGAGCCCGATCCAGCGACTCAAGGCCACGCTCGGCCAGAGTTTCGGACTGCTGGTGCAGGCTGTCCGGCGGGCTTCGCGGTTGGCCGTGACCATGGAGGCCCGCGGTTTTGGCGGGGGACAACGAACGTGGGCGCGGGAGTCCACGTACTCGCTGCTGGACGTGTGGGTGGTTGTTGGTGGCGTGGCCATAGCGGGCGGCGCCGTCCTCACGGCATTGGGCGCCGGAACGTGGAGCTTTGTCTGGCGTTAGCGGGCCGGTAGTTCCTGGATCTCGTCGAAATCCGATCGGGTGAGGAAGCCGAGCTGGGCCTCCTTCTCCTCGAGCTGAATGATGGGGCCCAGCTCAAAGCAGGTTGCTTCCAGCCGGCGCAGGGCTTTCGCGTTGCGTGAGTCCGGCTCCACGATGATCCGGTCCTTGCCCGGTAGCGAGAACATGTACCGGATCAGGGAGGTGCCGAGTCTGGGCGTGAAGTGCGGGATGGGGCGAGTTGCCGGTGCCAGCAACAAATGCATCCCAATGTCGGCCTCGCGGGCGGGGTAGGCCTCGCCCACGGGATCGTGAAGTGGTTCGTACGTCTGGAACAGGGCCATGGGCTCGCCGTCGAGGAGGGCCAGGAAGGCGTGGTGCGTTTCCAGGGAGTCAAGGAAGCCGTAGATTTCCAACACTTCCTCCTGGGACTTCTCCGTCATGCCCCAGAACTTGGCGCGGGGTTGCTTGACCCATTCGAAGATGAGCCCGATGTCCTCGCTGGGGATCAACGGAACGATGCGCAAGTCACCCCAGTTCCCGAGGTTCTCGGAGTAGACGGTGGTGCGGAGGGAGAAGTCATGGGTGGCGGTGGTCATGTGTTCCTTCGGTAGGCGCGGGGTACGGGTGGGGTGTCAGAGCGGGTCTTTGGCCAGGGAGGCCCAGTCGGTGACGACGGGGACCATGCGGCCGTCGCTCCAGAGCGAAAGCTGGTCCGCAAAGTGGTTGTGGCCGGGCGATCCGGTGGCACCGAAAGGCACAATCCACCGGCTGTTCTCCCGGCGGCCCAGATCCCAGACGTAGCGGGCCACGGGGCCGCGGAAGCTTCGGTCCTCCACTCCCGGGAGGCTTTCGGTGCTCAGTACACAGCCGGTGTCTCCGCTCAGGGCAGCCGTTGGTACTGCGTCGGCAAGGGATTCGGGGAGCAGCTGGACTGCCAGCAGAGTGTGCCGGTCACCCCAGGATGCGCCGTCCAGCAAGGCCTCTTCCAATGCCGTGTCTTCCAACGCCGCTACTGCCTCCACTGAAACGGCGATGCCAAGTTCGGAACCGCGGGCCAGCAGCGTCTCCAGCGCGAAACCGATGCGCGAGACCACGGACAACCACGGGCCAAACAAAGGGGAGTAGCCGCTCGGCGCATTCAGCGGAGCAAGGGCGGCATGCCGTCCGAGGCGCTGGACCAGGGCCCCACGCCAGGCAGCAAAAAGGGCCGCCGGATGGCTGGCTGCATCCATCCGGCCATCCCACGCCATCAGCTGCGTCCTCAGTTGCTTCGCTTCGTGGGACAAGTCGGAAGGATCCACGGTGCCCAGGACCTTCCGGAAGGAGGGCCACGGACCCAGCAACGTATCAGTGTGGATGGCTTGCATGTCATCCCCGGACAGCGCCCCGGGGGGCGTGGATTCCAGCAATTGACGGATACGGATAGCCCGGTAAGGAGGTGCGAACTCCATGGCTACGGCGTCTCCGCCACCTGCCGCACGGTCGTTCGCGCTCACCGCGAACCGCTCAATCTCTGTGCGGGGCAACACGGCGTAGTCTCCCTCCCACGCGTGGCGGGGAGAAAAGGCCGGCGCCGGCAGCCGCCGGTTTGCCGGGTTGCGTTGCGGAACCAGTCCGGCAACGAAATGCCTCACCGCTCCCGATGAATCCGCGGCCACCACGCTGTTGACGGGCTCCACCCAGGCATCGAAAGCAGCTTCGACGTCAGCGACGCTCCGGCTCCGCAGCAGCGGCAGGAGGGCCTCAAAACCCAGTCGCCCCTCAACCCGCGACGGGAAACGCAGGCTCAGCGCACCGCCGTCGGGCGTGTCAGAGATGACCGGACCGCGGGCGGTCTCAACGATCTCAACGGTCTCCGCTTCACCGCCCCGGACGCTGATGGTCTCGGTACTGACGACGACGGGTTCCCATCCTTGCGCTCCGTGCGCCTCGATGCGTTCGCCGTTGCTGTCGGTGATCCGGCGGAGTTCCTCCACAAAGAGGTCCTGGTAGTCGGCCATCGCGTTCGTGACGGCCCAGGCGGCGTGGCCCGCATGCGCGAAGTGCGGCAGGCCGGGAACTCCTGGGAACGCGAAGCCCACGACGTCGAATTCCGGGCAGGCCAGCCGCAGCTGCTGGTACACGCCAGGCAGTTCCATGAGCCGGTGGGGGTCCCCGGCGATCAATGGCAGGCCGCTCGCGGTCGTTGAGCCGTGGGCGGCCCAGGCGTTGCTGCCGGACCAGACGGGAGCCTCGATGCTGAACAGGTCCACAGCTTCTTCCCCGAGTGTCCGCGCGACGTGGGCCCGGAACATCTTGTTGGGGAAGGTGGAGAAGAGGATGTGGTGCACCAGGAAGACCCCCAGCGGCGTCCAGGGGAGCCAGGGTTCGGGGGCGCAGCCGGTTTCAGCGAACTCCGGGCCGCCGCGCAGGCCGTCGGTGAGTGCCTGGTTGATGCCGGCCACGTACTGGCCGCACCAGCGCTGGGTGTGGCGGGGGAGTTTGTCGAAGCAGCGGCGCGCGGTGTCGTTGAGCCGGGCCTGCCGGGCAAAACGGTCCCAGGCAACGGCATCGGGCCCCAGCATTTCGGCCACCCGACCTTCTGAACGCCAGCGCTCCAGTTCGATCTGCCAGGAACGGTCCATTGCGGCGTTCCGGCCTTGAAGGAATGCGAGTTCGTCCGCCGACTCCGCCCAGAGGTGCGGGATTCCCCAGTTGTCGCGGTAGGTTCCGGTGCCGCCTGCCGGGGCGGGGTGGTGCGTCGGGGCAGGCGTCATGATGTCTGGCCGCTTTCGAGCTTAGGTTAGGCTTACTTAAGTTCAAGATAAATGGCTTTGGCCCCGGGCACAAATCGTGGCCGTTCGTGAAGGAGTGTTGCTTGAAGCGCAATTGGGAAGGTGTGGTCCTCAAGGTCATGGGCGCCAAGGACTTCACCCTGGAAGTCACCGCCCGCGAAGAAATCACCCCGGACTTCCTCCGCATCCACGTGCGCGACGGCGGACTCCTCAAGGTCTGTGACCTGCACCCGACCATGTGGATCCGGCTCTGGTTCAACGATTCCGGCAAGGCCCACCAGCGCGCCTACACCCTGGTCAACCCGGACCCGGAGGCCGGCACCTTCAGCATGGACTTCGCCATGCACAGCGGGGTGGCGGCTGATTGGGCCCGCACAGTCGAAGCCGGCGACACCATCGACGCCACGGTCCAAGGCAGCTCCTTCGCGTTCCCGCAGCCCACTCCGCGCCGCATCTGGGTGGTGGGGGACCCGGCCTCCCTTCCAGCCATCAACTCGCTGCTGGATGCACGCGGACCGGGCGGCGCGCCCGTCACCGCTTGGCTCGAATACCAGCACGACGCCGACCCCTCACTTGAAATCCGGACGTCCAGTGACGACGTCGTCACCTGGATTCCGCGCAAACGCGACGGCGCCGCGCTGGTTGAGGAAGTCTGCGGCGCGTTGACTGCGCACACCGTCTCGGTGGCGGACGACTTCTTCTGGGTCGCCTGCGAGGCGTCCAGCACCCGGGCCATCGTGAAGCACCTTAAGAAGGAACTCGGGGTGGACAAGCATCGGATTGACGCTTTGGGGTATTGGCGAGCCTAGGGAACCGGGCCCGCCGCGGCTGTGAGCAGGCGCCGATGAGGCGAGTGCCGCCGTCGGGCTTTATATCGCACAGCGGGTAGGGTGTGACGTTTGCCGCGCAATCGGTGTTTAGCTGGCCACTTCTAACTCATTTGTGATATTTCTTGGTTATGACTCAAGCTACGCCAGAACACGTAGGCCTCCTGCTCCGCAACGCCCGCGGCGAAAAGGGCTGGACGCAGGGGCAATTGGCTTCTGAGCTGGGAACCAGCCAGAGCGCTATCGCCCGGATGGAACAGGGTAAGCAGAACCTGAGCCTCCGAATGATCGAACGCCTCGAAGCGATCTTCGGCCGTTCGATCGTCAAGGTCGGCAAACCCCAGATGACCCACCTGCGGGTGGAAGGCGGCCGGACGCTGTCCGGTGAGGTTGATGTCAACAGCAGCAAGAACGCCGGCGTGGCCTTGCTGTGCGCAAGCCTGATCAACCGGGGCACCACCACGCTGCGCCGCCTGGCACGCATTGAGGAAGTGAACCGGATTGTTGAAGTCCTGACATCCATCGGTGTGGAATGCACCTGGCTCAACGGAAGCGATCTGCGCATCCGCAGGCCCGAGGTCCTTGACCTGGAATCAATGGATGTGGACGCTGCCCGACGGACCCGCAGCGTCATCATGCTGCTGGGGCCACTCCTGGACGAGACCAGCGAATACTTGCTTCCCTACGCCGGTGGTTGCGACCTCGGAACACGCACCGTAGAGCCCCACATGCAGGCGCTGCGCCAGTTCGGCCTGGACGTTGAGGCAAAGTCCGGGTTCTACTCGGTCACCGCGCCTCCCGCCGACGGACACCACCGCTCGTTCGTGCTGACTGAGCGCGGCGACACCGTCACGGAGAACGCCATCATGGCAGCGGCGCACCGCGAGGGCACCACGGTTATCCGCAACGCCAGCCCGAACTACATGGTCCAGGACCTCTGCTTCTACTTGCAGGGCTTGGGAGTGGACATCCAGGGCGTGGGAACCACCACATTGAAGATCACCGGCCGGCCGGCCATCGACGTGGACATTGAATACTTCCCGTCAGAAGACCCCATCGAGGCCATGAGCCTGATCACCGCCGGAATCGTGACCAATTCGGAAGTCACCATCCGCCGGGTCCCTATCGAATTCATGGAGATCGAGCTGGCCACCCTGGAACAAATGGGCCAGAAGCTCGAAATCTCCGGTGAATACATGGCCCGCAACGGCCGCACCCGCCTGGTGGACGTAACCACCAAGCCCTCGGAGCTGCACGCCCCGCAGGACAAGATCCACCCCATGCCGTTCCCGGGCCTGAACATCGACAACCTGCCCTTCTTCGCCGTCATCGCCGGCAATGCTGAAGGACAGACCATGATCCATGACTGGGTCTACGAAAACCGGGCCATCTACCTGACCGAACTGAACAAGCTCGGCGCCCAGGTGCAGCTCCTGGATCCCCACCGGATCTACGTCAACGGACCCACCAAGTGGCGTGCCGCGGAAGTCGGTTGCCCTCCGGCCCTGCGTCCGGCTGCCTGCCTTCTCCTGGCGATGCTTGCGGCCAGGGGTACGTCCGAGTTGCGCAACATCTACGTGATCGAGCGCGGTTACGAGGACCTGGCCGAGCGGCTGAACACCATCGGCGCAAAGGTGGAGTACTTCCAGGACTGATGCTGACGTATTTCTGCTGGATCATCGGCTTTCGCAGCAACGGGAAAGCCCGGAATCACGGGCCTTCCGGCTGCTGCTTCGAGCGATGATCCAGCAAATACGCTGTCACCGCCTACCCTGCGCCCTTCCGAGCCCAAGGCACGCCCGGATCTGGCCTAGGACCAAGTCCGGCGAGTTCCAGATTTGCTCGGGGGCGAAGCTCAGGACGCGGTAACCCAATGCATGGGCAGCGTTCAGCCTGCCCATGTCCTTCCGCCACGCCTCCCTTGAACTGTGGAACTGATAGCCATTGACCTCCACAATCAGCCAGCCATCAATCAGGGTGTCCACCCGGCCCACTCCGGAGATATGGACTTGGCGTCTGAATGATAGACCAGCTGATTCGAAGAGCAGGCGGGCACTGATCTCCGGGACGGATTCAGACAAACCGTCGGCCTTACGCAGGAGTTTCCTCGCATTCCCGAAGTGGTTGGCCCGCAGCTCGCCCTCCAGGACTTCACGGGGAACTCCACGGTTTTTCATGGCGGACTGAGCCACGGCAATGGCGTCAACGTCCGGCAGGCACGTGAGAGCATGAATGACGGTGTCTTCCAGCGATGCAACTGGAATGCAGGACTCCGGGCCCAGCCTAAGACCACCGTGCCGGATAAACCCCCGGCCTCTGTTGTGCTTGGTTGCCAGATGAAGTCTTCCCGGTTTGTCTTTAAGCCAGAGGCCATAGCGGACAGCAGCGCTTGCGCATGTCAGAAGTCCGTTGTTTACGAGGGCGGAGACAAACTCTGTATCTGCGGATGGCAGAGCCCATATGCCGTGCCGCGGTTGATAGGCCCCCTCGAGCTTCCTTAGGTCACCCGGGGTGTGCCCGTGGGCCCTGAGAAGACCCACCTTGGCTACTCCACCTACTGACGACAGGAATTCGAATGCGTTCATGCCTTCAGTCAGTCACGGACAGGTCCCTCCCCGGCCTGGAAACTTCGCGTATGTGGACAATTCTGCTGGATCATCGGCCCCGGCCAGCTTGCTTGACCCGCTGATCCGTGGGTCCCCTCCGCTACCAAGGGCGATGATCCAGCAGAATCTGTTTGCCGCAGGCCAATCCGCAAGCCCCACCCGATGTTCGGGAGGCAACCCGCTGCTGACCAGGGCGCGGCGGCCTTAGCCCTCCATGTCTCCGATGTTCCCGCTATCCCCGATGCCCCCGGGTTCCGGCCAAGCCATCAGGTACGCTCCTACAGCTCCTTCGGTGAGGTAGAAAACCAGGGGCGGTATGTCCTTGGTGGCAGCCAGGACCGCCCCGGAAACCGCGGCCATGCCTGCTGCCGTCAACCCCACCCATCGTTTGGCGGGGGACTTCAGGAGGCTGCCTCCCAGTGCTGCCAAGCCCACCACATGCAGCCATGAGTAGGCGAGGAACGGTGCATTGGATCCCCGAAAAGCAGCGAAACGCTCAAGGTCCGAGGCCCGCCGCGACAGGCTGTAGATAAAGAATGGGGCGCCCGCAAGCAGCACTGTCGCTGCCGCGGACGCCCATGCTTTGGAAGGTCCGGCCGGTTGTGTCTTTGAGAACGCCATGAAGCCCACCGGTACTGCGGCGGTTCCTGCAGCGGCCGCGTGATGGCCGATCACCCAGCCGCGCTCGCTGGCAAGCAGCAGACGCAGGCGCTCTGCGGGGTCTTGCATGAGGTACACCCGGGACCCCGGGGAAATCCCGGCCAGCCACACCACCGAACCCGCAACGATGACAGCCCCCGCCCGGCGGTATGGATGCCTCATGCCAGCAAGGTTAGACCTGTTTGAGGGCCTTCTCCAGATCCAGGATGAGATCGTCCACGTCCTCGAGCCCCACCGACAAGCGCACCACGCCATCGAACAGCCCAATCGCCGCGCGCCCCTCCGGCCCCATGGCCCGGTGGGTGGTGGTGGCAGGGTGGGTGATCAGGGACTTGGAGTCACCGAGGTTGTTGGAGATGTCGATGACACGAAGCCCATCAAGCAGAGCGAACGCGGCTTCCTTGGCGGAGCGGCCAGCTGACGGCGAGAGCTCGAAAGTGAGCACCGTGCCGCCGGCTTTCATCTGCTTCGCCGCGAGCTCGTACTGCGGGTGCGATTTCAGCAGGGGGTACTTGACCCAGCTGATGGCGGGCTGCTGCTCCAACCATTCGGCGATCTTCAGGGCTGATGCCGAGCTGTGGTTGACGCGCAGCCCGATGGTCTCCAGTCCCTTGGTCAATACCCAGGCGTTGAAGGCCGAAAGCGATGGTCCGGTGTGGCGCATGAGCTGCTTCACGGGTCCGTCGATGAATTCCTTGGTGCCCAGGATTGCGCCACCGAGGACGCGTCCCTGGCCGTCGATGTGCTTGGTGCCTGAGTACACAATCACGTCGGCGCCCAGCTCACCGCAGCGTTGCAGCAGCGGAGTGGCAAAGACGTTGTCGACGACGACAGTCGCCCCCGCGGCATGCGCCAGTTGGCTGACAGCCTCGATGTCCACGATTTCCTGCATGGGGTTGGAGGGAGACTCGAAGAACACCGCAGTGGTGGGTTCGGAGAGGGCCTCACGCCACTGTTCCAGGTCCGGGCCATCCACGAAAACGGTTTCCACACCCCAGCGGGGAAGGATCTCGTTGAGGATCACGAAGCAGGAGCCGAAGAGGGAACGGGCGGCAACCACCCGGTCGCCGGCAGCCAGCAGGGCACCCAACGCGGTGAAGACAGCGGACATGCCGGACGCCGTCGCAAAGCACGCCTCGGTTCCTTCGAGCAGGCGCAGCCGCTCCTGGAAGGTGGCCACGGACGGGTTGCCGTAGCGGGAGTAGACGAAGCGTTCGTCCTCTCCGGTGAAGGCACGCTCTGCGGCGGCGGCGGATTCGTAGACGAAACCGGAGTTCAGGAAGACGGGTTCGGCCGTTTCCTGGAAGTTGGTGCGGTCAAGGCCACCGCGGACGGCTTGGGTATCGGGGCTCCAGCCGGCGGCGTCGGGATTGAAAGTCACTTACTCGGTCCCCAGATTCGTTGGCAGGCCACGGTTCTTCCAACCATTCACAGTCCGTTCGCCGTAGCGGTCGGGTTCGCCCTCAAAGCCTTCAAGGACGTTGTAGGCGGTGAAGCCTGCCTGGGTGGCGGCGATGGCGGCGGAGATGGAGCGCTGGCCGGAGCGGCAGATGAAGACGAGCTCCACGCCGTCGTCCTCTGGCGCTTGCTGCTGCAGGTCCTCGATGAAGCGGGAGTTCGGGATGCCGCCTGCGAGGTTCCACTGGATGAACAGGGGATCGTTCTCGGTGGCTTTCGTGTCGGGAATGCCGATGTGGGCCCATTCGCCCTCGGTGCGGACGTCCACCAGGATGGCGCCCTGTTCAAGTTTGGCCCACGCGTCCTGCGGGGTCAGGTCACCTGCGTAGCTCATGCGTGGCCCTCGAATGCTTCTTCGTCGTCGGTTTCCAGTTCATCAACGGCGTTGGCAACTGCGGCATCGGCGCTGGCAATCGCGGCAGGCAGGACTACGGCCTGTGCGACGATCACCTCGGTTCCGTTGAAAGTGGCTGCGGGGCTGCCGTGCAGTACGTACCCGTCCGCCAGGGCGTTGGTGATCCGCTCACAAAAGTCGCGGGTATCCGGGCCTGTTATCAGGCGGTAAGAGAGTTTTTCTTCAGTGGGTTCAGGCATTGCTGGTGCTCCTCAGTCACGCTTGCAGTTCGAGTTGTCGATACGCCGAGTAGTCACCTGAGGCACCCCGCCGGAGAGAGGGTTGCCGACCAGCAAGTCAGGGCTTTGCGCTGGTTCTCATTACTCAAGAAAAACGTAGCATTCACGACGACGGCCCGCACGGCGGCCGTCGTCATGTTGCGTAATCGGAGGGTGCTGGAGTACGGGTCCAATTAAGACGTCCCGGGAGCATAATTGACGCAGTACGACCCCCCGTAACTTCGTATGAAATCAGGTCGCGGTGAACGGACAGAGCAGTTCTACACTCAAGCCCATGCTGCATTTTGGTTGGTTTGTGGGGCACGGATTCGGGGTCCAGGGCTGGGGAACTCCGGGCTACAGCCTGGGCTACGACTGGAAGAAACCCGCCCTGTACCAGGAGGCCGTGCGCGCGTTCGAGCAATCCGGGCTGGACCTGTTCATCATCGAGGATTCCCTGACAGTGCCGGACACGTACGGGGGTTCGGCCGAGGTTTCGCTGGCCCATGCTTCCTTTGCGCCGAAACATGATCCTTTGGCGTTGGTTCCGTACCTGCTTTCCGCCACGGAGCACTTGGGGATCGTTCCCACGGTCAGCGCTTCCTTCTACCCGCCCTTCACTGCGGCCCGGCTTCTTGCCACGTTGCAGCACTTCTCAGACGGGCAGCTCGGTTGGAACGTGGTCACATCGGGCAGCGACCTCGCCGCCCGGAACTACGGGCTGGACCAGCAGATCGAGCATGACCTCCGCTATGAAAAGGCTGAAGAATTCGTCGACGTCGTCAGGCGGCTCTGGCGGAGCTGGGAGCCTGACGCCGTGCTTGAGGACGTTTCAGCCGGGGTATTCGCGGACCACACCAAGGTGCATCCGATCAACCATCAGGGCGAGTTCTTCAAGGTCCGTGGGCCACTGAACACGGCTCCGCTGCCCGAGGAACCCGTGCTTGTCCAAGCCGGTGCCTCTCCCAGGGGCAAAGCGTTCGCCGGTGGTCACGCGGATGTGGCGATTGCCCTCGCCCGCGGCGTGGACGGGATGAAGGCTTACAGGGATTCGATCCGGGCTGAGGCGGCGAAAGCAGGGCGGAATCCCGACGACGTGAAGGTGCTTTTCGTCCTGAAGCCCACCGTTGTTGGATCTACTGCCGAGGCCGAGGAGTTGCGGGCACAGCGCCGGGAACTGACGCAGCGTGACATCGACAGCCAGCTGAATTCGATTTCCTACCTATCCGTGATCGACTTCAAGCAGTTTGATCTCGATGCCCCGCTTCCGGAGCTGAGCACCAACAGCAACCAGGGCACCCTGGAGCACTTTGCCAAGGCGGCTCCTCCCGGGTCCACGCTGCGTGAAATCCTGCAGGCCCGCAGCGGTGGTGCCGGGGATTCGATCATCGGCACGGCCGGTGAAATCGCGGATTACCTGGAGGAGACCGGCTCGGCGGTCGGGGGCGATGGCTTCCTGTTTTCCGGCTTTGTTGATCCGGTGACCGTGCACGGTGTGCTGGACAAGCTCACGCCCGAGCTGCGGCACCGTGGCCTGTTGAGGAAGAGTTACGGCAACGGCGGATTCCGCCAAAATCTGCTGGATTTCTAGTGGGCACTTTCACTATCGGGACAGGCCCCGTTTCCGCGTCGGCCGTGGCGCAAGCAGCAGCTGATCCGTCGTTTCACGTGGAACTCAACCAAGATGCGTTGAATTTGATCCGCCGGGGGCGGGAGATCGTGGAGCAGGCGGCTGCCTCCGGCCAGCGGGTGTACGGACTGAATACCCTGCTCGGATCAGGCCGGGACACGGTTGTGGAGGAAAAGTCACTCCTGGCCTACCAAGTCCAGGTAGTGAGGTACCACAACAGCGGCGTGGGCCCGTATCTGGACCGTTCCCCAGCCCGGGCGCTGATTCTGGCCAGGCTTGTCGGATTCAGCCGGGGCGGCTCCGGAGTACGTGCCGGGACCGCCGGGTTCTACGCCGAACTGCTCAACCGCGGCGTCTTTCCGGCCATCCCGCGCGAAGGCTCGGTAGGTTCTTCGGACCTGACCCAGCTGGCCGCCGTCGCTGCCGTGGCACTGGGTGAGGGCGAAGCGTTCGACGCCGCGGGCATGCTGGTGCCCGGCGCCAAAGCCCTCGCGGACGCCGGTCTGCAAGCCCTGGTTCTCGCGCCAGGGGAGGCGCTGGCCCTGGTGAGCGCCAACGCATACTCCGTTGGCGCAGGTACCCTCGCTTTGGCCCGCCTGCGGCACCTCGCCCGGCTGGCCGACGTCGCGCTTTCACTGTCGCTGGAGGCGATCGCAAGGTACGACGGCGGCGGGAACCTCAGTCCCTTTTCGCCGGCGATCCAAGCGGCCAAGGCGGTGGACGGCCAACGGGACTCGGCGGCAGCTGTTCGCCGGCTTCTGAGCGGCGGATGGCTGGAGGATGTCCGGCCGGAAGTGTCCGTGCAGGACGCGTTGTCGTTCCGGGCAGCTCCACAGACCCATGGGGCGTTCCGGGCCTTGGTGTCGCGGCTGCGGTCGGCCTTGGAGGTGGAATTGAACGGCCGGGGGGACAACCCGTTGGTCGATGTTGAGTCCGGTGCGATGGTGTCCGGTGGGAACTTTCAGCCCATGCAGCTGGCGTTATCCTTCGAGAGCTTGCGCCTGGGATTGGCGCACGTGGGAATTTCCAGCGAGCGGCGGATCGCCAAGCTGTATCCGCCGCAACGGGCCATCCGGGCCAGGCACCTGGCAGCGTCAACCTCCGCGCCTGGAACGGCGTCTGCCTTGATCCAGGAGGAGCTGCCCGGGCTGCTCTGGTATTCCGCGGCGGGGCTGTTGGCCGAGCTCAAATTCCTGGCAGCTCCTGCAACCCTGGGGGCGCCCACGCTCTCGGCCGACATCGAGGACCACTCCACGCTCGCGCCGCTGGCACTGCAGCAACTGGAGAAGTCGATTGATGCTGCGGAGAAGCTCCTGGCCATCGAGTCCCTCACGGCTTCCTACCTCTTGCTGGAAGCGGAAGCTGCACAGCCGCTCGGCAACGGAACCGGGCTGGTGGTGGGCAAGCTGGCTGATGTGCTTGCCGACCGGCCTTCGGCGCCGGACCTGGTGGAGCGCTCGCGGACTGTGTTGCGCGAAGCCGTGGACCAGCTTTTCACTGAAACAGAGGAGGCGACGCCATGAGCACGGCCACCCGTAAACATGGAATCCACGCACAGCCCGGGAGTCTTGACGGTCTCGACGCCTCGGTCCTGGAAGAGGTGGGGAACACCCCGCTGGTCAAGCTGGAGGCGTTCAGCCGCGGATTGGGGAGCGTCATCCACGTCAAGCTGGAGTCCGAGAACCCCGGCGGCTCCATCAAGGACCGTACGGCACTGAGCATGGTGCGGGCGGCCGAGCGTTCGGGGGAGTTGAGGCCGGGTGCCACCATTGTGGAGAGCACGTCCGGTAACACCGGCATCGGGCTTGCGCTGATCGGATACCTCACCGGCCACCCTGTAGTGGTGGTCACGGGCGACACCATTTCACAGGAAAAGCTCGCTGCGCTGCACAACTATGGGGCGCGGGTGATCCTGACCGATTGGAACGCGCCGTCGGAATCTCCGGAGAACGCGAGGGCTGTTGCGGCCCGGATTACTGCTGGGACGCCGGGCGCCTGGCGGCCCATGCAGTTCGATAATCCGGCCAATCCCTTGGCGCATTATGAGACGACCGGGCCGGAGATCTGGGAACAGACGGGTGGTCTGGTGACGCACTTCGTGGCCGGCATCGGTACGGGCGGGACCATCAGCGGTAACGGGCGGTACTTGAAGGAGCAGGTGGCGGCTTCGCGGCCGGGCGGGCACCTTGAAGTGGTGGGCGCCGATCCCTATGGATCCGCCTACAGTGGCGGCCATCCCGGCGAGATCCTGGTGGACGGCGTCGGCAATTCCTGGCCACAGGAAGAGTGGCCCAGGATCTTTGACCGCTCCATCGTGGACCGTTTCCTCCGGATTCCCAATGACGAGGTCTACTCAACCGTCCATCGGCTCCTCGACGAGGAAGGCCTGGCGCTGGGCCCTTCGTCCGGCCTGTCCGTGGCGGCCGCCGTGCGCGTGGCCCGCGCTGCGCCTCACGGTTCGGTGGTGGTAGCGATAGCTCCCGACGCCGGTACCAACTACCTGAGCAAAGCCTTCAACCCCGTGTGGCTGGCCGAGCATGGCATCCGCCTGGCCGCCGACACCCCGGAGTGACCCTCCCTCACGTCCTGTGTGGGGCGGACGCGTGCTCTTTCAAGCGCTCGCGGAGCGCGGTGCGTTAAGCTCCAACCATGCCTGAACAGGAAACAAAACCGCGGCTGGCCGGTTATCTCGATAAGCAGCAACCCGATCTCTACGCGACGCTCAGTCACTATTCGCAGCAACTTGTCGATGAAGCTGACCGCCTCGGGATCCCGCGCCGGACCCTGGAACTCATCAACTACCTGTGTTCGCAGATCAACGGGTGCGCGTTTTGCTTGGACCTTCACCACCGCCGGGCGCTGAAGTATGGCGAGACCGAACAACGCCTGTCATTGGTGGCCGTGTACAAGGAGGTGCAACTCTTCGAACCCAGCGAGGTTTTAGCCATGGAGATCGCCGAGCAGATCACCCGCATGAGCAGCTCGCGTCCAAGCCCGGAACTCTTTGAACAGGCGCGCAGGCACTACAGCGACGAGCAGATCAGTGTCCTCTGCATGGCGGCGATTGGAATCAACGCTTTCAACAGGCTGTCCATCCTGAGTGAGCACCCGGTCAGAGTAGCCAAAAAGTAGTGGCTGGGGCCGTCCGCAGTACTGAGTGCCAGGCGTCCTGACCTTCTTTCAGAGCAAATCAGCCCTTGGGCAACCGCAATAGGTTGGCCAAGGGCTGATCTGCATCCAAACAGGGTCAGGAAGCCGCAGAGCTAAGCGTCCAAGGCCTTCTTGAGCGACCGCCGTCGTCCGTACTTGAAGTAGAAGAACGCGTAGCAGGCACCCACGAAAGGCACGCCGAACAAGAGGGCCGTCACCTGGTTGGGATCGAACGCGATGCCGATCAACGACACAACGCACAAGGCGAAGGCGAGGATCGGCACCAGCGGAAAGAGCGGGGCCTTGTACGGCAGGCTGTTGACGTTACCGCCATTCCGCACGAACGTCCTCCGGTAGATGAAGTGTGAAGCCACGATGGACATCCACACACCCACTGTTGCAAAGCCGGCCACGGAAACCAGGACCAGGTAGACGGTAGCGGGTGCCACGACGCTGCTGATGAGCGAGGCCAGGCCGCCAAGCATGCTCACACAGAGGGCAACCAGGGGGATGCCGCGCTTGGTGAGCTTCTTGAAGGCCTGGGGTGCGTGGCCTTCATCGGCCAGCGAGAACAGCATGCGGGCACAGGAGAAGAGCCCGCAGTTTCCGGCTGAAAGCAACGCGGTGATGATCACAAAGTTCATGATGTCGGCCGCGTACGGGATGCCGAGCATGGAGAAGACGGTGACGAACGGGCTTTCGTCCACGCTGACTTTTTCATAGGGGATGGTTGCCGCGATGACCGTGATGGCTCCCACGAAGAAGATCATCAGGCGGATCACTGTGGTTCGCATTGCCTTGGGGATGTTGGCGCCGGGGTTGGCGGTCTCGCCCGCTGCAACGCCGATCAGTTCGGAACCGGAGAAGGCGTAGAAGACTGCCAGGCACGTGACGAAGACTCCAGTGAAGCCGTTGGGGAACAGCCCGTCAGGGGTGCTGAAGTTCTCGCCAAACGTGGGGTAGTCGCCCGTAGCCATGGGGTGGAAACCGGTCAGGGCGGCGCCGCCCAGGATGATGAGGCCGACGACGGCGGCGACCTTGATGAGCGCGAACCAGAACTCTGATTCTCCAAAGACGCGCGATGAGATGGCGTTCAACGTGAAGAGGACTGTTGCGAACACGAAGCACCAGATCCAGACGTCCACGCCCGGGAACCACCGTTGCATAAGAAGCCCGGCCGCGGTGAATTCCGAACCGAGGGCCACAGCCCAGCAGAGCCAATAGAGCCAGGCAGTGGCAAAGCCCGTGGCCGGTCCGATGGTCCGCGCTGCGTAGATGTGGAATGCGCCCGAGACAGGAAACGCAACAGCGAGTTCCCCGAGGCAGGCCATCACCAGATACACCACGACGGCGCCGATAAGGAAGGCAAGCACCGCGCCCAGGGGGCCTGCGGTTGCGATGGTGTAGCCGGAACTGACGAAGAGGCCCGAACCGATGACACCGCCCATGGCGATCATGACCAGGTGCCGGGCCTCCATGGACCGGCGAAGCCCTGATGTGGAGGCGGCAGTTGCGGACTGCGCCTCGGTTGCCGATGCTTCGGCTTTTGTGGGGGAGCTGAGTCCCATATTCCCTCCGGGAAGTTAGCCAGCAAAGTCTGAAGTAGTGCCGGTTGGACGTGATCCAACTAACACGAGAACAAGATTCATCACATGACGAATGACCATTTCAAGGAGGATAAGAGAAATGCGATTGAACGCACAAATTGCCCACGGCTGAGGCCAAGAGTTCCTAATCATTGAGTCATGCGAGCAATTACTCTACTTGCGACCTGCTAGGTTCCAAGCGGAGCATCCTTGGCGGATGCCCCGGGGCGGACCTCTATTCGATGCCTGCGAACAACTCGTTCAGCTCAGCTGTGAGCTGCTTTCGGATGGCCGGTGTACCGACCTCCTTGCCGTTGATGTGATTCACCGGGGCGATCAAGCGAATACTGGAGATGAGCCACACGGCGTCAGCATCGAACAAGTCTTGCGGCTCCAGCGGGCCGTAGCCCAGTTCCCAGCCGGCCGCCTTGGCTGCCGCGAACAGCGCACCCTGCGAGGTTCCCGGGAGGATGCCGCTGTCCAGTTGCGGTGTGATGAGGCGGCGAACAGTCCTGACGGAACCATCGCCGTCGTCTACTTCTTCAAGGTGCGCCAGCAGCACCGTGGACGTCGGCCCTTCAAGGACGCGGCCATCTGTCGAGGTGAAGATCGCGTCGTCGGCGCCTTGCTTGTGCGCGTAGCGCAGGGCAGCCATGTTGACGGCATAGGAAAGGGTTTTGGCGCCGAGCAAAAGCCATGGCGCGCGCTCGCCCGCTTCGGTATCGAAGCCACGGTCCAGAAGTACGACGTCGATGCCCGTCTCCCGCTGCCGGCGGCTGCCCGCGGGTGAGGGCGAAGCCTGTACCCAGCAAGTGGGGCTCGCCGCACCTTCAACCCCGCGGGTGACGATGAGTTTGACCACAACCTCGTCCTCCTCGGGCGTGGGCGCCGGGTGGACAGTGCGGAATTCCGTGATGGCCGTGTCGATGGCCCGCCGCCAGGCATCCTGATCGGGCGGGGTCAGGTCCAACGCGGCTGCGGAACTGGCCAGCCTGTTGAGGTGTGCCTGGACTTTCCGGGGGCGCCCCTGGACCGCCAGGAGTGATTCGAACACACCATCTCCGCGTGTAGCTCCCAGGTCCGTGGCCATAAGCTGCGGTTGGCTGGAATCGGCAATTCGGCCGTTTTCGAAAGCGGGGTCCAGGAAAACGAGGACCGTGGGGGCTGCTGAAGTCATGGTCCAAGCTTAGTGCGGGGCCACTGCTGATGACTTTGCCGGATAGGCTGTGGTCACTGTTGTCCATGAACCGTGGGGGTTTTTCACGTGCTCTTTCCTTTTCCGTTTGGCCAGGAGTGGACCTGGTTGCTGGGTGCGTGGGCCATCGTGGAAGTCGTCATGCGCATCGTCCTGCTGGGGATCATCCCCGGCAACCGGCGCCCCACAACCGCCATGGCCTGGCTTTTGGCGGTCTTCCTCATCCCATCAGTGGGGTTTGTGCTCTTCCTCCTCTTTGGCAATTTCAAACTTTCCCGGCGCAGGCGTGAACAGCAGGAAGAAGTCAACCGCCGCGTCCGCGCAGTGACCTCCGATCTGTCGGATCCCGTGAGCGTCTACTCCGGACCTGAGTGGGTGAAATCGGCCGGGGAACTCAACCACCGGCTGGGTTCACTGCCCATGGTGGATGGCAACAAGGTGGAACTGATCCCCGGTTACCAGGAATCCATCAAAGCCATGGCCGAAGCCGTCAGGGATGCCAAGAACTACATCAACGCCGAGTTCTACATCATGAGCAGTGACTCCGTGACAGATGAGCTGCTCACTGAGATGGAAAAAGCGGCTGAGCGTGGCGTTACCGTAAGGCTCCTCTTCGACCACATCGGAACATTGCGGGTCAAGGGCTACCGTCGCCTCATCCGCAGGCTCAAGGCGGGCAAGATCCAGTGGAAGCGAATGCTGCCGCTGCTGCCCATCCACGGTCAATGGAGGCGCCCGGACCTGAGGAACCACCGGAAGATCATGGTGATCGACGGACAGGTCGCATTCACCGGTTCGCAGAACCTGATTGAGCCGTCCTACAACAACCCCAAGCACCACAAGGTGGGCCGCAAGTGGGTTGAGCTCATGTCCAGGCTTGAGGGTCCGATCGTGCCCACCCTCAATGTGGTGTTCGCAACAGATTGGCTCAGCGAAACGGACGAGTCCTTGGAGGACCAGCTGCGCCTCCCGGCCTTGCCGTCCCCGGGGAAGGTCACCGCACAGGTTGTGCCCAGTGGCCCCGGGTTCGCTACGGAGAACAACCTGAGGCTCTTCAACACACTGATCTACTCGGCGCAGCACCGGATTTCGATCTGCAGCCCGTACTTCGTTCCTGATGACTCGCTGCTGTACGCCATCACCACTGCAGCCCAGCGGGGGGTGGACGTGGAGTTGTTCGTCTCGGAGAAGGGCGACCAGTTCCTGGTGCACCACGCGCAGCGCTCCTACTACGAAGCATTGCTGCATGCAGGGGTGCGCATCTATCTCTACCGCGCGCCATACGTACTCCACGCCAAGCACTTCACCATTGATGACGAGGTGGCGGTTCTCGGTTCCAGCAACATGGACATGCGCTCCTTCTCCCTCAACATGGAGGTCTCGGTGATGCTCCTGGGCTCCGAGACCGTGAACCTTATGCGGGCCGTGGAGTCCACGTACCGCGAGGTATCCCGTGAGCTTATGCTGGACGACTGGATGGACCGGCCCCCGCTGGCCAAGTATGTGGATAACGTGGCCAGATTGACGGCAACGCTCCAGTAATCCTCAACAGGGATTCAGTCGGGGAACCCGGTGCCAAGGGTGGAGAGCACACCGAAGGCCTTGGTCCGTATTTCCTCGTATTCGTCGTCGGCCACGGAGTCGGCAGTAATGGCCCCTCCTACGCCCAGCGACAGGGTGCGCCCGTTGTCGCCGTCGGGATTGACCACCAGGGTGCGGATGACCACCGCGAGGTCGGTGGCGGCGTTCAGGGAGAAGTAGCCGATCGCGCCGGAGTAAATGCCGCGCGGCCCTGATTCGAGCTGGTCCAGGATGTCCATGGTGCTGATCTTGGGTGCCCCGGTCATGGACCCTGCCGGGAAGGCGGCCGCTACAGCTTCTGCCCGGGGAGCACCGGGTTTCAGATGCGCGTCAATGGTGCTGACCATCTGGTGGACGGTGGCGTAGCTTTCGATGGCGCACAGCCTGCTCACTGTCACCGAACCGGGGATCGCGAAGTGGCTGAGATCGTTGCGGAGCAGGTCCACGATCATGATGTTTTCGGCGCGGTCCTTCAGTGATGTCTCAAGGTCCTGCCGCAGGGCTGCGTCCGCGTCATGGTCGGCAGACCGGCCCCGGGTGCCCTTGATCGGCTCGGCGCGCATGCCGCCGTCGGACAGGATCCGCAGGAACCGTTCAGGTGAGGTGCTCGCTGTCTCCAGGTCCCCGAACCGCAGGTAACTGGCGAACGGGGCCGGGTTCCTGCGGCGCAGCGCAAGGTAGCTGCTCCACGCGTCGAAGTTCCCCGCGTCCGCTTCCAGGGTGGTGGTGAGGCAGATTTCGTAGGAGTTGCCCTCGCTGATTTGGTGCTGGGAGTCGGCGATTTTGCGTTTGTAGTCGGTGGCGGAATCACGGCTGGTGAATTCGGGAACAGTTCCCGAAGGTGCCGCTACGGCAGCGTTAACGCCAGTGGTGGCCCCGACGACGGCGGAACGCGCCTCGCGCAGCCACTCGTCCGCGTCGGGGGCGTCCAAGGCAAGCAGCCAGACTGTTTGCTCGCGGTGGTCCAGCACCACGGCCCGCCCTGCGAAGAGGAGTGCGGCGTCCGGGGTTGCCGACCGGACATCGTTGCCGCCGGTTTCGCGTTTGAGTTCGTACCCGAGGTATCCAAGCCAGCCAAGGGTGAATTGGCCGTCGTATCCACGGGGCGCGCGGACGGCACGCCTGCCCCAGACGGAGTCCAGCCACCGGAAGAAGGGGCCTGGGGTGGTTACTGAGGCTGACCCTGCCGTAACGGTGGTGACTCCGGAACGGTGCGATACCGCCTGGCCGAACGTACCGCCGTCGTCGGCCAGGATGCTGAAGCGGCTGCGGGCCGCGGCTTGGGAGCGGCCGGCCACGGCGGCTGCGTTGGAGGAGTCAAGCCACACGGCGTTCTTTGAGTGCCCGTAGAGGGTTTCAAAGAGGTGCGCGGCGTCCGGGGCCCCCTCCAGGCGTTCGGACCGCAGTTGCAGCCCGCGTCGTGCGCTCAGTTCCGGGGAGAGGATGGCTGCAAGCGCCGGCAGGTACATGAGTGCCTGCAGGACGTGGTCGGGCGCGCTGCCGTTGGCGGAATTTTGAACGTGGATGTCGGCGTCGGCGATCACGGAGTCGTCCGACAACCACTCTTCTTCCTGGGCAGCCCAGGTGTCCCAGTACGGTTCGTAGGTGCTTCCGTCGCGTGTCAGGGCCCGACGACGGCGATCGTCGCCGTCCGCTTCCACCCACACCACCGCGTCCAGCAGGGGACGGGCGGCGTCTGCGGCGGATCCCACGCCCTCCACGATGACTATTTCAGCCGGCAGCGTGACGTTCAACCCGCCGTCGTAATGCCGTTCCCAGTCCCAGCTGACCCATTCGGCGGCCGATCCCTGGCTGAGCGGGGTGAGGACGGTGGCCACGTAGCGCTCGATGCCGGTACGCAGGCCGTTCCATCCCGGATAGATGTCCTCGAGGTGGAAGAGCGAAACTTTGTGGTGTTGCCGGAGCCGAGCCGCGAGCTCGACGGCCAGTGTGGTTTTGCCTGCGCCGGACCTGCCGTCAACAGCGATGATCACGGGTGCAGGGGTCATGTCATAGAGGTTACCTGCTGGTGCTCCTGGCCTGCTTCGGTGTCTGCGGAGGCGATGGCTGCTTTGACGTGTTCCACGATTCCCGGGATGGCCGATTTGATGAGCGTCCAGGTGTTGTCGAAGTCCGTGTGCCCGCCGTACCACGGGTCTTCGATGCCGAGATCCAGGGAGCTGCGTCCCGCCATCCGGGGGTCGAAGCTTCGCAGCATACGGACCTTTTCCAGTGCGGCGCGGTCTGGGGCGCCTTCCTGGAGCCAGCCGAAGTGGTCGACGTCCAGGGCCAGGATCAGGTCCCGCCCGGCGAACCATTCGTGCTGCCATTCCCGGGCCACGTGGTCCTCGGAGGCGATGTGCTGGGCTGTCAGGACGCGGGCGGCGCGTGGGTCGATGGGGTGGCCGACCTCGTAGCCCGTAGTGCCCGCTGAGTCGACCACTACAAGCTTGCCGAGCCCTTCCGCGGTGAAGGCTTCGGCCAGCATGAGCGCTGCCATGGGCGAGCGGCAGATGTTACCGGTGCAGACCGTAATGATGCGGTATGGGCTCGTCGTTGAGTACATGCAGCAAGCATGGTTGATGGCACCCCCTCTTGGCTAGGGGCAACTTCACAAGGGAGTCACTTTTGCTGTCAAAGCTGTCACAGCGGTAGGTGCTGCGCCCCTTCCATCAGGCGGTGGCGGCTGTTGGGGCTTCGGCCGCAAGTGCTGCTGCGGCGAGAAAAACGGTGCGGACGACGGCGGCGCGTCGCCTTTGGATGCGGCCGGGGTCGTTGCCGGCCATGAGTCCGTCCAAGGCCGGCAACACGGGGGCGGAATCGCAGAGGCTGACAATGGTGATGAGGAGGTCTCCGGCGTCTTCCCGGGAGATTCCGGGCAGGGCCGCGATGGTGCTGTTGACCTTCGACGCGCAGTTGGCCATGCGTTTTGGCAGGCCGACTACATCGGATCCCCGCTCGAGGCCTTCCCAGAACAGCAGTCGTGGCGCCGTGGCGTCTTCCTGGTGGTGGTCAAAGAGCCGCCCGGCGTAGTCCGCCATGGCTTCCGGCCCGTTGCCCTCGATGGGTACTTCATCCATGAGGGAGCTCAGGGCCGCCACAATCACGGCGTCGAACAGTCCGTTTTTGTTGCCGAAGTACTGGTAGATCCGCTCTTTGTTGACCCCGGCCTCGGATGCGATCCTGTCGATGCGGGCACCGGCCAGCCCGCGCGTGCAGAACTCGGACGTTGCCGCTTCCAACAGCAGCGCCTTGGTTCGTTCTGTGTCCCATGCCATGGGGTCATATTAGCAGTTTCCAACTAAGTAGTTGTAATTGTGGGGAGGTCCGGCTATGGTGATCTCAAGTCAATTACAACTATCTGGTTGGAGAATCTGATGACGACCGACATCGCCGCTGAATCAACTGCCCCCACCGTCCCGGTCCCGGCAGCAGCCCGCCCGCAGGGACCCTCCGTTCACATGCGGGCGCTCATTACCTGGATCGCCATATTCCCGCTTGTTTCTGTCGGGATGCTGCTGCTCGGCCCGATCATGGAGCCCTGGCATCCGGTTCTGCGCGCACTCCTGCTGACCGCATTCGTTGTCCCCACGGCTGTCTACCTGGTGGTGCCGCGCCTCATGGCCGGCCATGGAGCCCTGTCCCGCAAGGCTGTGGAGCGCTCCGCCCGGCGCTCAGCCCGCAAGTCCGCTTAACCCAACCAGGTCGCAGATCAGGTCGTTCCCAGCGCTGGGAACGACCTGATCTGCGATCTGCTTGGGTGGGGAGGCTGGGTTAGGACGTGCGCGCAGCCTCGACTTCTTCGCGGCTCGCATACGCGGCCTGCGTGCCCTTCTTCGTTGCGGCCAAAGCAGCAGCCACCGAGGCAAAGGATGCGGCATCGGCCAGGGATTCTCCGGCCGCCAAACGTGCAGCGACAGCACCCGTGAACGCATCTCCTGCACCCGTGGTGTCCACGGCGTCCACCCGGGTGGGGGAGATGCGCGTGATCTGCTCCTCCGTTCCACGGGCGAGCGAGTCCAGAACCACGGAACCTTGGGCGCCGAGAGTCACCAGCACCCGCTGCAAACCCCGGTCCGCGAACTGGTCCCGGACCGGCTCCCACGCCTCAGCTTCGGCGGCGGCATCGGGAATATCAGCCTCGGAGCCCAGGAACAGTGCGGCTTCGTGCGCATTCACCAGCAGAACGTCACTCAAACTGGCCAAAACCTCGGGCACCTCAGCGTACGGCGAGAGGTTCAACAGAACTGTTGCCGCGGCGTCGTGCCCTGCTTGGGCGGCGGCCACGACGGTATCGATCCCCACCTCCAGGCACAGGCAGACCACGGCGGCGTTGCGGAAGGCGTCAGCCTCCACGTCCGATGGCTTCAGGGTGCCGTTGGCTCCGGCCGAGATGATGATGCTGTTCTCGCCGCCCGCGTCCACGGAAATGACGGCGACGCCGGTAACTGCGTCGGAGCGTCGGACGCGGGAAACATCCACGCCCGCATTGGCCGTGGAGTCCAAAAGCATGGTGCCGTTGGAGTCGTCGCCCACAGCGCCGATCAGGCTGACCTGGCCGCCGAGCTTGCTTGCGGCCACCGCCTGGTTGGCGCTCTTGCCACCTGGGTTCACCGCGAAGCCGTTGCCATGCACCGTCTCGCCGGGGTTGGGGAGGCGGTCGGTGTAGATGGTGAGGTCGGCGTTCAGGGAGCCGACGACGACGATCCCCGCCTTGGGCGCGTTGCTGCCGTTGCTCATGCGGTCACCGCAGCTTCGTCGGCCACTTCTGCGTCCACCGGCTTGGGAATCAGGAGCGAGGCGGCGAAGGCAGCGAGCGTGATGGCGAGGCCCACCACGACAACCGTCAGGTAGGAAGCCTTGGTGTCGTTGAGCGAGGCTGTGGCCACGAGCACGGCCGGCAGGACCAGGAAGCTGAGCCCGGCGCCAAGGTTGAACGCTCCGGCGTTCATGCCCGGGAGGAAGCCGGGGTTGCCTTGCGGCGAAAGGACCACGCCCAGTCCGTTCAGCATGATGTTGACGGTACCGGCGTACATGATGCCCAGCAGGGCCGTGCCCAGGATCATCATGGGCAGGTTGTTGAGGCCGAAGAACGCGATGATGGCCAGTGCCACGAGGCTGCCGACCAGGCCGATGCGCAGGACCTTCGTGTAGCCCAGGATCGGCGCGAGGCGGCCACTGATCGGGCCGAAAATCCAACCCAGCAGCGCATACGGCGTCAGGATCATGAGCGACATCTCCGTGGGTCCGACACCGAAGCCCGGATCAGCAGCTTGGACGTAGGCCGGGACGATGCCGTTGATGACCGCGAAGATACCGGTCATGGTGAGGGTGGTGGTCAGCAGCGGTGCCCACGTGGAGCGCTGGCGCAGGTGCACGGTTTCCACCATGGGCTGCTTGGCGCGCTTCTCGACAGTCCAGAATGCAAAGAACGCGACGGCGGCAATCACCGTCAGGCTGATGGCCAGGGTCAACGTGCCGGAATCGAAGGCCGTGGCCAGCTTGGAGCCTTCGTTCAGTGCCGTCAGCAGTGCGCCCACGGCGATCACAATGAAGAAGACGCCCAACCAGTCCATGGTGGTGCCGGCTGCGGGCTTGCTCTCGCCGGCCAGGACGGCGATGAGGACCGTGGCCACCACAGCCAGAGCCACCATGAGCCAGAAGATGCTGCGGAAGCCGAAGTTCTCAGCGAAGTAGCCTCCGACAAAAGAGTCGACGCCGGCCACGCCGCCGTTGACAGCCGTGATCAAGCCCATGAGCGTGCCGTACTTGCGCGGGTTGCTGACCGCGGAGCGAAGCATGATCAGGCACAGCGGGACCGTGGGCCCACTGACGCCCTGGATGATGCGGCCCACGAAGAGCCACGTTACGTCCGGTGCCATCGCGGCGATGACGGATCCGACGGCCATGAGGAGCATCATGCCCACCAGGATCTTCTTGCGGCCAACGATGTCGCTGAGACGCGGCAGGAAGAGCGAGAACAGGGCGGCGGCTGTGAAGAACCAGGTCTGGGACAGGCCGATGGTGGCCTGGTCAGTGTTGAGTTCGTTGCCCATGGTGACCAGGGCCGGACTGAGCATGGAGGCGTTGAGCTGGAAAGCCACGCAGGCTGCCAGCAGGGCGACCATGAGCGCGGTGACGTTGCCGCGGGAGGACTTTGTTTCAGTGAGCGTGGACATCAGTTGGACTCTCCTGCCAGGACCGTTTCGGCAACTGCGGTGGCGTCAGCGCCGCCGTCGAGCGTTGGTTCGCCGATCCGTTGGATCGCATCGGTGACCAGATCCCAGAACTTCTTGTGGTCCAGGTCCACGGCGACGGACGTGTGGCAGTCCTCCGGAGCGGGCGCGCGGAAGTCGGCCACGGTCATGCCGAGGGTGAGCTTGCCCTGGAGTTCGATGTCCACGGGGACTTTGCGGGTGGTCATGACGGTGGGGTCGATGACGTAGGCGACGGCGCAGGGGTCGTGGACCGGCGGGAAGTCGAAGCCCTGGGCGTCCTTGTAGGTCTTCTTGAAGAATTCCATGAGTTCCAGGACGAACTTGGCCGGCTTGGTGCCGATGGCTGCGATGTTGTCGACTACCTCGTCCGTGGCCAGAGCCTGGTGTGTGAGGTCGAGGCCCACCATGACCACGGGCCACTTTTCGTTGAACACGATGTGCGCGGCTTCCGGGTCGATGATGATGTTGAACTCCGCCACCGCGCTCCAGTTGCCCACGTGGTAGCCGCCGCCCATGAGGACAACTTCCTTCACTCGCTCCACGATGCGTGGTTCTTTGCGGGCGGCCATGGCGATGTTGGTGAGGCCCGCCGTGGGGACCAAGGTGACCGTGCCCGGCTCGTGCGCCATGACGGTGTCAATGATGAGGTCGACGGCGTGACGCGGGTCGAGCTCGATTGCGGACTCAGGCTGCTCGGGGCCATCCATGCCGGAATCGCCGTGGATGCTGGGGGCGGTTTCGATGGTGCGGACCAAGGGGCGGTCGCAGCCGGCGGCGAACGGGACGCCGGTGATGCCTGCGATGGTGGCTACCGAGAGTGCGTTGCGGGTGACTTTCTCCAGCGTCTGGTTGCCCACCACGGTGGTCACGGCGAGCAATTCGATGTCCGGGTTGCCGTGCGCCAGCAGCATTGCCACTGCGTCGTCATGGCCGGGGTCGCAGTCAAGAATGATCTTCTTGCGTGTGTTGGATTCCACGTTTCTCTCCACGTCATTGGGGCCTGCCTGGAACTGACCCCGGGCAGGGCGATAAGCATTCAGGGTGATTTTGGCATTGCTTCGGCCGTTGCGTCAAACGCTTAACGTGAAGTGCGTCAAGCGCTTGATGCCTTGCCGCAGGTCAGGACGGTGCAACAACGCTACGATCGATGCATGGAATCCCTGGAACGGCGCAGCGGCCGGGCACATCGCACGCCCCGGGTGACAGCTGCCATGGTGGCCGCCCGGGCAGGTGTCTCAACGGCCACAGTTTCCCTGGTGGCCAACGGCAAAACCCAGGGGCGGGTATCCGACGACAACATTTCCCGCGTCCGTTCCGCGATCGCCGAATTGGGCTACGTGGTGGACAGCATCGGCAGCTCACTGGCCCGCGGAGTCAGCTCCATCGTCATCCTTGTCACGCCGGACGTGTCCAACCCCTTCTTCGCCAACGTGATCGCCGGGGTGCGGGAATCGTTGGGCGCCGAATATCAGCTGCTGCTCTCAGTGACCGACGCCGGCGAGTCACCCCAGGCATCCGACGTGCGGAAGTTGCTGGCCCTCCGGCCTGCAGGGTTGCTGGTGGGTGCCCCGAGCGCAGAGTTCCTGGAGGACCTTTCCGCGGCCGGCCCACTGGTGCTGCTGGACGCTCCCGGGTTGGAGGCTTTTGCTCCGTCCGTGAACCTTGATGTTGCCCAGGGAGCGCGGGAGCTTGCCCGGCATCTTGCGTCTTCCGGGCACACCCGCGCCGCCTATGTGGATGGCATCACCGGAACCGCGACGTTCCAGCTGCGGCGTGAAGCCTTCTTGGCCGAGGCGGCCGCGTGCGGACTTTCCGTCGCTGATGGCCATGTGATCAGTACCCCGATCGACGTCGGTGCTGCCGCGGCCGCCTTCGCCGAAGCGTGGCCGGAGTGGCAGCGCGAGGGCGTGACCGCCGTCGTCTGTGGGACGGACACGCACGCCTATGGCGTGCTGCAGGAGGCCCGGGTTGAGGGCGTCCGGATTCCTGAAGAGCTGGCCGTGGCGGGCTTCGACGACCTTCCCTATTCGGCCACCAGCAACCCCAGCCTCACCAGCGTGCACCTGCCCGCGAGACCACTGGGCCGCAAGGCAGGGGAGCAGCTCCGAGGGCTGATGGAAGGCATGCCGTTGGCGGAGCCACACGTGACGCTCGAAAGTTCGCTGGTGGTTCGGGGATCTACGGCGTAGGACCAGTTTCGTAGCTCCCGGCGAACTATCGCTTCAACGGGCGGAGCTGTTCCTCTGTGACAGGCAGCGAAACTGTGAAATAGATCTGCGGCGCCGTCATGTCGCCCCAATCATCTTTCTTCACCCGAACTGCGGTGGGTGTTACCTCGGCTATCCGGACGCGCAACCAGCCGCCGTCGTCGAGCCGCAATTCGTGCGGGTCCGCCAGGTAGCGCAACCCGAGGTCATCGAGAACTTCCTCCGCGCTCAACCAGTCCACGATTTCCGTGCGCGGACGGCCCAGCAAGTCCATGGCGATGAAACCGTCGTCGGCCGGCTTCATCCATCCAACATGTTCGCCGTCATCCGCGCGCCGGTGCTCGATCCAGTCCGATTCCATGCCTCTGACCGTAGCATTCGCGCGGTGCGGGAGACGTTAGTGAATAACTGCCAGGAGCATGCCCACCAGCACAAAGAGGCAACCGAAGATGCGGTTGAGGATCATCTGGCCGCGCTGGTCGTGGGTGAATCGTTGGAACGAGCGGGCAGCCAAGGCGAAGAAGAACCACATGACCATGATGTCGATGGCCAGCACAGTGGCGGTCAACACCACATATTGCTGCACCAAGGGCTGGTCCGGGCGGATGAATTGCGGCATGAACGCCAGGAAGAAGACGATCGCCTTGGGATTCAGCAGGTTGACCCAAACCCCGCGCTGGAACATGGACAGCGCGGGCTCGTTCTTCTTATCATCCACCTGTTCCTTGTCCAGGTCAGGCTTGTGCAGGAACTGCCGGATGCCGAGGTACACGAGGTAGGCCGCGCCGGCATAGCGGATCACGTTGAAGATGACCGGGGAGTTGGACACCAGGACGCCGACGCCCAAAGCGACGATCAGGATGTGGATGACCAAGGCAACCTGTTGACCGAGGATGCCCCAGATGGAGCGGCGGAAGCCTGAGTTGAGCGAATTGCTCATGGTGAAGATCGCGCCGGCGCCGGGAGTGAAACTGATCAGGGTGCCGGCGCCAACCAGGGCCAGCCAAAGTGAAAACTGCACCATGTCAGCTTATGCGGGGGAGGAGCGTAGTGAGGACCGTACCTTCACCACCCGCTTTGGCGGGCGGGATGCGGCGAACGCACCCGGAATAGGTTGATTCAGCCCTGTTGTGAGTTGAAAGAGGGTGGTGAAGGTACAGCCAAGGCCCGGGGCAATGAGGCAGACTGATCCCGTGAGCGGAATCCCCTGGGTGCTGCACGTTGATCTCGACCAGTTCATAGCGGCGGTCGAGGTACTGAGGCGGCCCGAGCTGGCCGGTAAGCCGATCATTGTTGGCGGCCGCGGCGACCCCACGGAACGGGCTGTGGTGTCCACGGCCTCCTACGAAGCCAGGGCGTTCGGCGTCGGCTCGGGAATGCCGCTGCGGATCGCAGCCCGGAAAGTGCCGGACGCCATCATCCTGCCGGTCGACCAGGAAGCCTATCTGGCGGCCTCCGAGACCGTGATGGCCACCCTGCGCGAGCAACCCGGCGCAACGGTCCAAGTGCTCGGCTGGGATGAGGCCTTTGTCGGGGTGGAAACTGAGGACCCGGTAGCGTACGCGAAGCGGATTCAGGCAGCCGTGCTGGAGAACACCCGGCTCCATTGCAGCGTGGGTATCGGCGACACCCTGGTCCGGGCCAAGAACGCGACGGATTTCGGCAAACCCGCCGGCATCTTCAGTCTGACGAAAGACAACTGGCTGGAGGTCATGGGGGACAAGCCCACCATTGAGTTATGGGGCGTCGGGCCGAAGATTTCCAAGCGGCTGGCCATCCACGGGATCACCACGGTCAACGAACTCGCCGCGTTTAACCCCCAGGATCTCGTCGCCGAGTTCGGACCAAAAATGGGCCCTTGGTACGCGCAACTGGGCCGTGGCGAGGGTGCCGCGGAAGTGGACGACACCCCTTGGGTTGCCCGGGCCCACGGCCGCGAGACCACCTTCCAGCAGGACATCACCGAAGCCGCGCAAATCAGTGAAGCCCTCAAAGAGCTGACCGCCCGGGTCCTCGAAGACGTGGCGGCAGAGGGTCGCCCCGTGATCGGTCTGACCCTGAAGGTCAGGTACAAGCCGTTCTTCACCAAGACCTACGCCAGGAAAATTCCCGAGACCTACGACCGCGACCAAGTCCTGGCCCAGGCTCTCGACCTCACCGCCAAGATCGAGCCCGACCGCCCCATCCGGCTCCTCGGACTGCGGGCAGAAATGGCCATGCCGGAGGAAGCCCGGAAGGGTCACACGCCGACGCGCAGCGGTTGGTAACGCCTTCGGTCCTAGAGCACGACGCCGGCCTGCCGCTTACCAGCGCGGGTGGATCGCTTCGCGGAAGTACCGGTCGTAGATGTCACGGACCCCGTCGGACAGCCCCGCGCCGACGACCTTCATGTCTCCGGCCTCCGCGTTGGCAGCGGCCTGCTGGGCTGAGCGCGCTCCGGGGATCACCGTGGTGACGCCATCCTGGGCGACGATCCATGCGAGGGCAGCTTGCGGGGTGGTGACGCCGTCGGGAACCAGCGCGCTGAACTCCTGCGCGGCCGTAAGGCCAGTGGCGAAGTCCACGCCGGAGAAGGTCTCGCCGACATCGAAGGCAGCGCCGGAACGGTTGTAGTTCCGGTGGTCGTCGGCCGGGAATTCCGTTTCACTCGTGTACTTTCCGGAGAGCAGCCCCGACGCCAGGGGCACACGGACAATGATGCCAACGCCGGCTTCCTTCGCAGCGGGCAATACTTCGTCCAGCGGCTTGAGGCGGAAGGCGTTCAGGATGATCTGCACGGAGGCAGTGTTGCCTCGCTTGATGGCTTCAAGGGCCTCGTCCGTGCGCTCGACGCTGACTCCATAGTTGAGGATGGCACCTTCGCTGACCAAGGTGTCCAGTGCGTCGTAGACTGCGGAATTGCTGTAAACGGACGTGGGCGGGCAGTGCAGTTGGACCAGGTCAAGGGTGTCCTGTTGCAGGTTGCGGCGCGAACGGTCGGTCCATTCGCGGAAATTTGCCAGGGTGTAGTTTTCGGGGACCTGATCAACGCGGCGTCCCATTTTGGTGGCTACGGTGACGTTCAGCTCCGGGCGGGCGGTGAGGAAGCGGCCAATGAACTGCTCGCTGCGCCCATCGCCGTAGACGTCAGCGGTGTCGAAGAACGTGACGCCATGCTCAACCGAGGCTTCCAGAACGGCAAGTGCGTCCTTCTCGGTAACGGATCCCCAGTCGGCCCCGAGCTGCCACGTTCCCAGCCCGACGGTTGAAACGGATCGGCCGGTCTTGCCAAGTATGCGCTGTTCCATGGTGTCGACTATATGGGGTCAGGCCCCGGCTGAGTCCAGTGCCTCCACTTTGCCCAACAGGTACCGGCGCTCCTGTAGGCTGCGGGTCTTTCTTGCAGCGGCGAGGAAGGCCGCACGGGCCTCGGGGAATGCCCCGGCCATCTCATGCAAGTGCCCACGGACGGCGTCCAGGCGGTGTGATCGCCCGAGGGCGTCATCCAGGCCCGCAAGCAACTTCAAACCAGCGTCGGGCCCCTTCACCATGGCCACTGCCACGGCACGGTTCAGCGCCACCACTGGACTGGGAGCCACGGCATCCAGAACGGTGTACAAGGCAAGAATCTGGGGCCAATCGGTCTGCTCGTGTGTGGCAGCTTCGGCGTGCACAGCAGCAATCGCCGCCTGCAGTTGGTACGGCCCGGCCGCGCCCCGTCCCAGCACGGACGACAACAACGCAATGCCTTCCTGGATCTGCCCGCGATTCCATAAACTCCGGTCCTGCTCAGCCAGTGGCACCGGGGTTCCATCGGCCTCGGCACGTGCCGCCCGACGGGAATCGGTCAACAGCATCAAGGCCAGCAGCCCGGTCGCCTCGAGCTCTGACGGCACAGCGGCCACCAGCAATCGGGCCAACCGGATGGCCTCCGCCGTGAGGTCCTCGCGCTGCAGCGACGAACCGGAACTGGCTGCGTAGCCTTCGTTGAAGATCAAGTAAAGGACGTGAAGTACGACGCCGAGCCTCGCCTTCCGTTCGGAAGGCGGCGGCATGCTGAACGTGGCTCCCGCTTTCTGGATCCCCTGCTTCGCCCTGCTGATGCGTTGTCCCATGGTCGCTTCGGGGACCAGAAAAGCTGAGGCGATTTCCGCCGTCGTGAGTCCTCCAACTGCCCGCAGCGTGAGGGCCAGTTGCGACGGCGCCGATAACGCGGGATGGCAACAAAGGAACATGAGGGTGAGGGTGTCGTCTGATGCTGGGGCTGAGGGGTGATCGGAATCCATGACCGCCACGCGTTCTTCGCGTGCACGCCGGGCGCTTTCACTTCGCCAAAAGTCCACCAGCCGACGGTTTGCCACGGCCAGCAGCCATGCTTTCGGATCGCGCGGCATGTCCATGGGCCACTGAAGAGAGGCCTCCAACAGTGCTTCCTGGACGGCGTCCTCGCAAGCATCGAACTGGCCGTGCTTGCGCGCCAGCACGCCGAGGACCTGCGGCGCGAGACTGCGCAGCAGGTCCTCAAGGTGCATGTGGCGGGAAGGTTCGGTCAAGGGCTAGACCTCAGGCGGTCCGTCCGGGATGGCGCGAAGTTCCACCACCTGCGAGTACTTAACAATGCTGGAACAGATCTCCACCGCGCGTTCCTCGCTCGCGACATCCACCACCCAGTAGCCCACCAGTGATTCCTTGGACTCGGCGTAAGGGCCGTCGGTGGTGATGACGCCGTCCGGGGTTTGTTTGACGAGCTTGGCGGTGCTGCCGTCTGCCAGCCCTGCGTTGAAGACGAGTTCGCCGGACTCGGTGAGGTCCTTGTCGATCTGGATCATGAACCCGATCATTTCCTTGATCCACGCGGGATCGGCAGTCTCCATCATGCCCTCGGCCGACCCGAACATCATGATCATGTATTTCATCTCAAACTCCTTGTGACGTGGCGCCCTTTTTGGGTGCTTCACTCATGGGTCGGAACTGCGGGGGATATTTCTACATGGTTCGGGAAACTTTTTATGCCCGGGCTATGACCTCGCCGTTGGGAATGAGGAAATAGCCGTCATCCGTGGCTCCCCAGCGGTGCCATCCTGCAGCGATCCGGGCGAGGTCGGCCTCGTTGGCGAAACCGTACTCCAGGGCTTGTTCGGCAAAGGCGGAGTGCAGGACGCGTTCGCTCCACACCCGGGACTGCCAGGCGCGCTGCTGTGCTGTGGCGTAGAGCCAGTTGCTGCTGCTGGGTGCAACCTGGGTGAATCCGGCTTGCTGGGCCCAGGAAACCAGGCGGCGTCCGGCGTCCGGTTCTGCCCCGTTGCGCCGCGCGATCTTCTGGTACAGCTCCATCCAGTCATCCAGCTCAGGAACCTCGGGGTACCAGCTCATGCCGTGGAAATCGGCGTCCCGCACGGCAACGATGGCGCCGGGCTTGGCTACCCGGCGCATCTCGCGCAGGGCGGCGACGGGGTCAGTGAGGTGTTGGAGGACCTGGTGGGCGTGGACGAGGTCGAAGGATTCGTCCTCGAAGTCTAGATCGTAGATATTGCCGGCCTGGAAGGTCACGTTGTCCACGCCGCGTTCAGTGGCGAGTTCGGTTGCCTGCGCCACGATTTCCGCAGAACGGTCCAGTCCTATCACCTGTCCGGGCGTGACCATCCCCGCGAAATCGCACGTTATGCTCCCAGGTCCGCAACCGACGTCGAGGACCGATATTCCGGTGGTGAGGTGCGGGATGACAAACGCGGCCGAATTCTCGACCGTCCGTGAGGCGTGGGCCCGGACAACCGACTCGTGGTGTCCGTGGGTATAGACATCTTCAGGCTGCTGCGCGTTCATAGGGAAACGCTACAACCACGACTGCCGGTTTTGGCGGAACGGCCTGAACTGCAGCTACTTCGGTTCCGTGTGCGCGGCCTGCTGGCGGGCTTCGATGGTTGCCTCCACCATGTCGGTCATGAAGCGTTGGACGAGCTCCAGTTCTGCCGTGGTGTAGGCGGCCATCGCGGTGCCCATCCGGATGGCCAGCGGCATGAACATGGCACTCCCATCGCGGTACGCCTTGGGCGTCATGTGGAGCTGGACCTGGCGGCGGTCCGTTCCCAAGCGCTCACGCACCACGTGCCCGGAGGCGTGCAGGCGATCGATCAATGCGGTGGTGGCGGGGGAGCTGAGCCGGAGTTCGGCGCGGAGCACGCCCGGCGTGACCACTTTCCCTGCCGCGGAGTGTCGCATGATGACGGCAAGGGCATTCATGTCCGTCCGGTGCATGTCGTTCTGCCCGCCGGCTGCGTCGACGTAGTGGTTGGCTTCCAGGGTGAAGTCCTGGAGGACGCGCACCAGCTCTTGGGAGGGGCCCGACGGCGGCATGGTGCCTTCCGGTACGACGCCCGGTTCCGCTGCGGAGTTGCCGGGGTGCTCTCCCCACGTATCCGACATCTGCCCTCCTTACGTCTTTGCTGCCCTCCGGATATTACTCCCAGGGCCGTCCCGTCAGCGCATCAGGACGAAAGAGTATTGGATTAGTTCCATCATAGAGATAATCTATGATCGAATAAAGTCCCGCACAGCATCCCCACAGAAGAAGGACTCATGAACCCCAGGAAAGTACCGTTCTGGCTACGCTGGCTGGTGCCAGTGGTGCTCGTCATCACCTGGCTGGGCATTGCCGGTGTCGGCGGCCCCACCTTTGGTCGCTTGGACGAGGTCTCATCCAACGATCAGGCCTCCTTCCTGCCTGCAGGAGCCGAAGCCACCGAAGCCGGAGATTGGCAGGCCAAGTTCCGCGACTCCGAAGAGATTCCCGCCGTGGTCATCCTCGAGAACGGTGCCGCGTTCACCCCGGCCCAACTGGGCGAAGCAGCCAAGCTGAAAGCCGACATTGAGGCACTCAAGCTGGGGAGCGCCGTCGTCGGGCCTATTCCGTCAGAAGACGGCAAAGCCGTCCAGTACATCGTTCCGATCTCCTCGACCGATGAGATACGCGACGTGGTGAAGGAACTGCGCGACGTCGTTCAACCGGGAGCCCCGGACGGGATGAAGGCGTTCGTCACGGGCCCCGCCGGACTGACCGCCGACCTGGTTAACGCCTTCGGCGGGATCGACGGCATCCTGCTGCTGGTCGCTCTGGGCGCTGTATTCGTGATCCTGCTTCTGGTGTACCGGTCAGTGGTGCTTCCGCTGGCGGTGCTTTTCACCTCGGTGTTCGCCCTGTGCGCCGCGATCCTGCTCGTGTTTGGAATGGCAAAGGCCGGCTGGATCCAGCTCAACGGCCAAAGCCAGGGCATCCTGTCCATCCTGGTAATCGGCGCAGCCACCGACTACGCGCTGCTGTTCGTTGCCCGCT
This sequence comes from Paenarthrobacter histidinolovorans, assembly GCF_014647595.1. Taxonomy (GTDB): domain Bacteria; phylum Actinomycetota; class Actinomycetes; order Actinomycetales; family Micrococcaceae; genus Arthrobacter; species Arthrobacter histidinolovorans. The sequence goes on from NZ_BMPM01000008.1 coordinate 143,176, forward strand.
TCCGCGAAGCCCTGACCCACACCAACAATCGGACACAGGCAGTCCTGACCGCCTGGAAGGCGTCCTTCGAGCCGATCCTTGCCTCCGGCGCCACGGTAATCATCGCCCTGCTCTGCCTCCTCTTCTCGGACCTGAACTCCAACAAGGCGCTCGGTCCCGTCGCCGCTGCGGGGATCCTGTGTTCACTGTTCGCCGCGCTCACGCTCCTTCCCGCGCTCATGGCGTTGCTTGGCCGCGCAGCCTTCTGGCCCTTCCGTCCCAAGCTCCTGCCCGACGACGAACGCGAACCTGAGATTGTCACCGGACTTGAGGGGCAAAAGGGTCTGTGGCGCGCCACCGGTCGGCTGGTTTCCAAGCGGCCGCGCGTCGTCTGGGTCGCCTCAGTGCTGCTGCTCCTGGTCGCTGCCACAGGCGTGTTGCAGTTGAAGGCAAACGGTGTTCCGCAAACGGACGTTATCTTGGCCAAGTCCGACGCCGTCGACGGCCAGGAAGCGCTGGCCCGTCACTTCGACGCCGGCAGCGGCAGCCCCGCCGTCGTCGTCACCTCCCAAGGGGCCGCGCAGCAGGTCCTGGACAAGGTCAAGGCAGCCAACGGTGTGGGTGACGCCTACCTTTTGGCCGACGGAAACGTCCCGATTACCGGAGCGCCGGGAACTCCTTCCGAGCCTGCAGTCCGCGACGGCCGAGTCCTCATCAACGCCACCCTGGACTCTGCCGCAGATTCGATCGAGGCAGAAAATGCGGTGAAAGAACTGCGGTCATCAGTGCGCGAGGTCGACTCCGAGGCGTTGGTGGGCGGCGTGACAGCCACAGCCCTGGACACCAACACCACTGCGCAGCGCGACCTGGTTGTCATCATTCCGATCGTGCTGGTGGTCATCCTGTTCATCCTGATGCTCCTGCTGCGCTCGGTGGTTGCGCCTGTCCTGCTGGTGCTGTCGGTAGTGCTGTCCTATGGTGCCGCGATGGGTGTCTCGGCGTGGGTGTTCAACGGCTTCTTCGGATTCTCGGGAGCTGATGCCACCGTGCCGCTGTTCGGCTTCGTTTTCCTTGTCGCCCTGGGCGTGGACTACAACATCTTCCTGATGAGCCGGGTCCGTGAAGAGTCGTTGAAGCACGGAACCCGCCCAGGCATCCTCCGTGGCTTGGGTGTTACGGGCGGGGTCATCACTTCCGCTGGTGTGGTGCTGGCGGCTACGTTCGCGGCGTTGGGCGTCATACCCATCATGTTCCTGGTGCAGCTGGCATTCATCGTGGCTTTTGGCGTGCTGCTGGACACCGTGTTGGTCCGTTCGCTGCTGGTCCCTGCGCTCGCTTACGACATCGGCGGCAGGATCTGGTGGCCGAACAAGCTGGCCCGCGAATCCTCGGCAGATTCGGCCGGATCCCCCGCAGAGGAAGAAGCGCCGGTGGGGAGGTAGTTACTCCCGCTGCGTACCGCCGTGGACCACTCCGGCGCCGCCATCAATGGTCACACACTGGCCGGGATGGCGGCGCCGGGTTGCATCACCCCTTCATTCCCCGCCATTCCCGGACCCTTCGCCGCCTTCAGACGACTGAAGACCGGCGCTCAATCAGGACCGTGTCACTCCACTGCCCGGCGCGGGGACCTCCCGGCATGCGCGCGATGCGCTCCCGGCGTCCGACAATCACAAAACCCTCGGCCTTGTGGAGTCGAAGGCTGGCTTCGTTTTCGGGGAACACGCTGGCCTGGATGGTCCAGATGCCGGCGCTCTCCGTGGATGCGATCAAGGCCCGGAGGAGGCTCTTCCCAACACCCCGGCCCCTGGTTTGCCCGGCAACGTAGATTGAGTGCTCCACGACGCCGGAGTATGCGGCCCGGGACGACACCGCCGAAACCGCGGCCCAGCCCAGCACTGCACCGTTCACTTCAGCAACAAACCGGTGTTCCTCCAGGCGTGAAGCGTTGAACTGCTCCCACTCCGGCGCTTTGGCTTCGAAGGTGGCGTGCCCGGACTCGATTCCGGCTGTGAAAATCTCCCTCACGCTGGGCCAGTCCCGTTCCGTCATATGCCGTATCACCACTTCTCCGGCACTGCGGTCATGCGCGCTGGTGGCGGCCGGGATGGTCACAGGGTCTCCAGGAGGCTGGTGGTCCGTTCCATTGCGCCGGGGACCATTGAGTAGTAAGCCCACGTGCCACGCTTTTCGCGGTGGAGGAGGCCAGCATCCACGAGGATCTTGAGGTGGTGGGACACAGTGGGCTGGCCGAGGCTCAAAGGTCCGGTGAGGTCGCAAACGCAGGCCTCGCCTCCCGCTGAGCCTTTGACGATGGACAGGAGCCGCAGGCGGTTGGGGTCTGCGAGGGCCTTGAAAACCGAGGCCCGGAGCTGTGCCTCGTAGTCGTCAATGGACGCCGGCCCCGACGGCTCGCAGCGCGCTTCCGCTTCTACTGGTGTCAGCTCAAGAGCAGGCCCGGACTTCATGCATCCATAGTGCCATACATTGACAAGCATCGATATAGCCGGACATACTCAATATCGACGTTCATCAATGTTTGTCCGTTGGATTGCGGGCATCGAGATCAGGAGCCGTGTGAGCACCCCGACGAAAACTACAGCCCATGAGGTGGATCCGGGCTCCGCCGTCGTGGGGAAGCTTTCGGCTGTCGACCGCTTCCTCCCCCTCTGGATCGTCGCCGCCATGGTGCTGGGTCTGCTCCTGGGTGGTCTCATTCCGGGGCTGGATGCTGCCCTGGAAGGAGTGAAGATCGGCGAAGTCTCGTTGCCTATCGCAGTAGGCCTGCTGGTGATGATGTACCCGGTTCTCGCCAAGGTCCGCTACGACCAAGCGCACCGGGTGCTGGCCGACCGCAAGCTGATGGTTACCTCTCTGGTCATCAACTGGGTTCTGGCCCCTGCCTTCATGTTTGCTCTGGCGTGGTTGTTCATCCCTGACCTGCCGGAATACCGGACGGGGCTGATCATTGTCGGTTTGGCCCGCTGCATCGCCATGGTGATGATCTGGAACGACCTCGCATGCGGAGACCGCGAATCCGCAGCAGTTCTCGTCTTCATCAACTCAGTCTTCCAAGTGGTGGCATTCGGTGGCCTTGGCTGGTTCTACCTCCAGTGGCTGCCCTCCCTTCTTGGGCTTCCCACCACGGCTGCCGACTTCTCGTTCTGGGCCATCACAATTTCAGTGCTCATGTTCCTTGGTATCCCGCTGCTCGCCGGCTTCCTCACCAGAGTCATTGGCGAGAAGGCCAAGGGTCGCAGCTGGTACGAGGAAGTCCTCGTGCCCAGGATTGGTCCGTGGGCGCTTTACGGCCTCCTCTTCACCATCACACTGCTCTTCGCGCTCCAGGGCGGCACCATCATGTCCCGGCCGTTTGACGTTCTTCGCATCGCATTGCCGTTGCTGGTCTACTTCCTGGTGGTGTTCGGCGCAGGGATGCTGACGGGCCGGCTGCTGAATCTCGGGTACGCCAAAACCACCACCCTCGCCTTCACGGCCGCCGGTAACAACTTCGAACTCGCCATCGCCGTAGCGATCGGAACCTTCGGCGTAACTTCGGGCCAAGCCCTTGCCGGCGTCGTCGGACCCTTGATTGAAGTACCCGTCCTTGTTGCACTTGTGTATGTAGCCCTCTGGGCACGCAAGCGCTATTTCCCTTCCGCCACCATCGCTGCCTGACCTTCGAGGAAACCCATGACCACCGAAAACGCCAAGAAACCGTCAGTCCTGTTCGTCTGCGTTCATAACGCGGGACGCTCCCAGATGGCCGCAGCATTCCTCACCACGCTCTCCGCCGGTGCCATCGAAGTCCGCTCCGCCGGCTCGCAGCCCGCAGACAAGGTCAACCCCGCTGCCGTCCAAGCCATGTCTGAACTCGGCATCGACATGTCTGCTGAGATACCAAAGGTCCTCACCACGGAGGCGGTCAAGGAGTCCGACGTCGTCATCACCATGGGCTGCGGCGACGAATGCCCCTACTTTCCAGGCAAGCGCTACGAGGACTGGGTTTTGGAAGACCCCGCAGGCCACGGTGTGGACGCCGTCCGCCCGATCCGCGACGAAATCAAGACACGTATCGAGGACCTGATCGCCTCGTTGATCCCTGAAGCCAAGTAACCCCGACAAACAGGAGAGACACCCGTGAGCAACGAACAATTGATCATCATCGGGTCAGGCCCGGCGGGATACACGGCCGCGATATATGCCGCCCGGGCAGGCTTGAACCCTTTGGTACTGGCCGGTTCAGTCACGGCCGGTGGTGCCCTGATGAACACCACCGAAGTGGAGAACTTTCCAGGCTTCCCGGGCGGGATCCAAGGCCCGGAGCTGATGGACGGACTTCAGGAGCAGGCTGAAAAGTTCGGCGCCCGCATAGTGTTCGACGACGTCACTGAAGTTGAGCTCAAAGGTCACCTGAAGCGGGTGGTCACCGGGGCGGGCGAGACTCACGAGGCTCCTGCCGTCATCCTCGCCACGGGCTCCGCGTACAAGGAGCTTGGCCTCCCAGAGGAGAAAAAGCTCAGCGGGCACGGCGTGTCCTGGTGTGCCACCTGTGATGGTTTCTTCTTCCGCGAGCAGGACATCATCGTGGTCGGCGGGGGAGACTCAGCAATGGAGGAAGCAACGTTCCTGACACGCTTCGGAAAGTCAGTGACCGTGGTGGTCCGCAAGGGCGAACTCCGGGCTTCCCGCATCATGGCCCAGCGTGCCAAAGACAACCCGAAAATCACCTTCGCCTGGAACTCGGCCATCACCAAAATCCACGGCGACACCAAAGTGACCGGCGTGACCCTCACGGACACCCGAACCGGCGAAACCCGTGAGCAGGGCGCTACCGGCATCTTCGTAGCTATCGGACACCTGCCACGCACCGAGCTCGTCGCGGGGCAGGTGGACCTTGACGACGAGGGCTACATCAAGGTGGACTCGCCCACCACGCTGACCAACCTTTCGGGTGTCTTCGCGTGCGGCGACGCCGTCGATCACCGCTATCGCCAAGCCATCACAGCAGCCGGTACAGGCTGCGCTGCGGCCCTGGACGCCGAACGGTACCTGGCCGCGCTGGATGATGCGGACAGCATCGCCACCGCACTGGTCGAAGAGCCGACCCACTTCTGAGCTGTACCAATGGAGGTATGAGTTACCCATGGTTGAAAATCTTCCCGTCGCCGTGATCGGTGCCGGTCCCGTCGGGCTGGCTGCAGCAGCACACCTGCTCGAGCGCGGTCTGGACCCCATGATCTTTGAATCCGGAACATCGGCAGGTGCCGCCATTGATCAGTGGCGTCACATCCGCTTGTTCTCGCCCTGGCGTTTCAACCTCGACGCCGCGGCCGTCCGCTTGCTCGAACCCACGGGGTGGGAGCCACCGCGGTTGACGGCGCTTCCTTACGGCGGCGAACTCGTCGACAACTACCTTGCTCCATTGGCTGCCATTCCGGCGATCGCTTCCCGGCTCCAGACAGGAGCCAGGGTTCTCGCGGTCACCCGGAGGGGCTTGGACAAGACCCAAGGACGCAAGCGCGACACGACCCCCTTTGTGGTCCGCGTTCAAGATACCGCGGGGGAGGTACGCGACGTCACCGTTTCGGCGGTTATCGATGCCTCAGGGACATGGTCCAGGCCCAATCCTCTGGGCACTTCGGGTTTGCCGGCCATCGGTGAGGATGGTGCCGCAGACCGGATCTCATCATCCCTTCCTGACGTCTCAGGGCGGGACAGGCATTCCTTCGCTGGAGGCCGGGTCCTGGTGGTCGGAGCTGGGCACTCGGCAGCGAATACTCTCATCAACCTTGCCGAACTGGCCAAGGAAGAGCCGGGCACACGCATTCTTTGGGCTGTCCGGGGAGGCTCGGCAGAGAAGACCTACGGTGGAGGTGACGCCGATGGCCTGCCTGCACGCGGACAACTTGGTTCCCGTCTTCGCCGCCTGGTCGAGGCCGGCACGATAGAACTCCACACGGACTTTAGTATCAGTTCGCTGGCTGATTCCGAGCACGGCGTGACCGTCACATCCGGTGACGGACGGGCACTCGTGGCAGACGTCGTCGTACCCTGCACGGGCTTCCGCCCTGACCTGGACATGCTCCGGGAGCTGCGCCTTGACCTGGACCCGGCTGTTGAGGCGCCCACGGAACTGGGGCCGCTGATCGACCCCGAGTTCCACTCGTGCGGCACTGTTCCGCCGCACGGCGCAAGGGTTCTCGCGCACACGGAGAAGGACTTCTACATTGTCGGCATGAAGTCCTATGGCCGTGCTCCGACGTTCCTTTTGGCTACGGGCTACGAGCAGGTCCGCTCCGTGGCTGCGGCGCTGGCAGGGGATCGCGCGGCAGCTGACACCGTGCACTTGGAGCTGCCGGAGACCGGAGTCTGCTCCTCCGACGCTGGTACCAGCTGCGACGTTCCTGCAGTTGCTCTTGCGTCGGCGGAGGATGATTCCAGCAGTTGCTGCTCAGCGCCAGAGCCGGTGCTCATCGGCATTCCGACAGGTCTCGCCCACGGTCGTTCCGGAGTGTAGCCGCTGCGGCCTTCAACTGAGTCAGGCGCTGACCGTATTCCGTTCCCTGTAGGCGTCCGCTGCGTAGACGCCGAGGACGCGCACTTCTGTTGTGAAGAACTCCAATTCCTCCAACGCCCGGCGCAGACGGGCATCCTCGGGGTGCCCCTCCACATCGGACAGGAACATGGTCGCCGCGAACTCGTCGCCCACCATGTAGCTCTCCAAACGGGTCATGTTGAGGCCGTTGGTCGCGAAACCACCCAGTGCCTTATAGAGGGCCGAGGGAACGTTGCGGACCCGGAAGACGAAGCTGGTGATCGCAGGACCGGGCAGTTCTTCCTTCGTGGGAAGTTCGCGTTCCCGAGCCAGCACAACAAAGCGGGTGGTGTTGCTTGGGTTGTCTTCGACGCCGGAGGCCAGCACGTCCAGTCCGTACAGTTGGGCGGCAAGCGGCGGAGCCAGCGAAAGCTTGCGGGGATCGTTCCACTCCCTGACTTCGCGGGCTGAGCCCGCCGTGTCGCCGGCTATGACGGGCTTGAGTCCGGCTTCGCGGATGATCCTGCGGCATTGACCCAAGGCGTGGATGTGGCTGTGGACCTCAGTGGCGTCCTCCATGGTGCTGCCTGGTATTCCCATCAGGTCAAAGTGGATGGGCAGGAAGTACTCGCCGACGATCTGGAGTTTTGATTGGGGGAGGAGTACGTGGATGTCGGCCACTCGTCCAGCGATGGAGTTCTCGATCGGGATCATGGCCAGATCGACATCTCCACTGGAGACCAGTTCAAACGCGTCCTCAAAGCTGGCGCAAGGCACGCTTTCAAGCTCGGGGAACATTTCCTTGCACGCGAGATCCGAATTGGCTCCGGGCTCACCTTGGTACGCAATCTTCTGGGCCATGCTGCTCATGGTTACACGGTGAGCGCCCGGCAACCCAACCGCGTCCAACCAGTGACTGGACAAGCGGCAGCAATCGTCGCTTTTTGTGGCCGGTAGGGTTCGAAGGTGAACTTCCACGCCTTTGAACGCTTCGTAGCCCGGCAGCCGCTTCCCGATGATTCCCTCGGGGTTGTCCACGCCGAAGAGCAGAACAGTGACTATGAATCCGGAGTTGCGTTGATCGCCGGGGAGCAGTGGCGCATCCGGACTGCACGGATCACACCGACCAAGCCGGGGGCCTTTGTGGCGGTGTGGAAGCGGGACGACAATGGTTCGACCCGCCCCTTCACCGTTGAGGAGTCGTTGTCGGGCCTGCTCGTCTTTGTGGAGGACCGTGGAGAGGACCGTGCAGGGGGCAGGGAGCGGTTCGGTGCATTCCGGTTCACCCCTGAACAGTTGATCTCACTGGGCTATGTCAGCTCCGGCCCGCGTTCGGGCAAGCGCGGATTCCGTGTCTATCCATCGTGGTGCACGGATTTGAATCCCCAGGCGTTGCGGACCCAGCGCGGACAGGCCGCTGCGTTCGTCGAGTTCCCGTCGACGTGCGCAGCGAGCCCTGCCGCGCTGCTCGGCACAGCTAGCCGTTGATGACCTGGGGGACGCCGAGTGCCTTGAGGCCTTCGGCGCCAAACTCCAGGCCGTAGCCGGACTGCTTTGCGCCACCGAACGGGACACGGGGGTCCACAGCGCCATGCTTGTTGATCCACACGGTGCCGGCCTGGATCCGTGAGGCGACTTCGCGTGCGGCACTCACGTCGGAGGACCAGACCGAGGCGCCGAGTCCGACGTCGAGCGCGTTCGCCTTGGCGACCGCCTCGTCAACGGTGCTGTACTTGATGATCGGCAGTGCGGGTCCGAACTGTTCCTCGGCCACCAGCGGGTTGTCGTTATCGATATCGGCCACCAGCGTAGTGGGGTAGAAGTTGCCCGGCTGATCGGCGTCCGGGTTGCCGCCGAGCAGGATGCGTGCACCGGAATCGCGAGCGGCATCCACCAGCCGGGCCACGATGTCGTACTGCTGGCGGTTCTGCAGCGGCCCGAGAACGTTGTTCTCATCCAGCCCGTTGCCCATGGGCATCGCCGCAGCCACGGCCGCCAGCTCAGAGCAGACAGCCTCGTACTGGGACTCGTGGACGTACAGCCGCTTCAGGGCGGCACAGGTCTGGCCGGTGTTGATGAACGCGCCCCAGAACAGGCCCTCGGCGATTGCCTTGGGGTCGGAATCGGGCAGGACGATGCCGGCGTCGTTGCCACCGAGTTCCAGCGTGAGTCGCTTGACGGTATCGGCGGACGAGCGAATGATTGCCCTGCCCGTGGCGGTGGAGCCGGTGAACATGACCTTGCCGATGGCGTCGTGCGAGGCCAGCGCTTCGCCCACGTCGCGGCCGCCCGAGACTACGGACAGCAGTCCTTCGGGAAGCTCTTCGTTAATGATCGCGGCGAGCGCCAGCACAGACAGCGGGGTGTACTCGGAGGGCTTGACCACCACGGCGTTGCCCATGCGCAGTGCCGGGGCGATTTGCCAGACGGTGATCATCATGGGCCAGTTCCATGGGCCGATGGCACCGACGACGCCGATGGGCCGGTAGTGCAGTTCGGCGTGGGTTTCGCCGTCGTCCACTACCGTCTCGGGGTCCAGTGGCGTCGCAGCCGTGGCGCGAAGCCACGCGGCGCAGGCGCCGACTTCGAAGCGGGCATTCGGGCCGTTCAGCGGCTTGCCCTGCTCGCGCGAGAGCAGTTGGGCGAGTTCTTCAGCGGAACGCTCGACGGCGTCGGCTGCTTTCATGAGCGCAGCTGACCTGGCGTCGTGGCCCAAGGCAGCCCAGGCCGGTTGGGCGGCAGCGGCGGCATCAACCGCGCGCTGGAGGTCCTCAACGCTATGAACGGGCGCATCGCCTACAGCCTCGCCCGTAGCGGGGTCGAAAATGGTGCGGCGGTCTTGGCCGGGGGCCGGGGTGATCGAGGCCAGCAGGGCGTCGTAAGTCTCCATTGGTACTCCGCTCGGGTAGTAAGTCTTGGCGGCCAGTAAGGCGCGCGGCGATGTTTCCAGTGTGGTCGGCGTCACCTCAAAGGGCCTTGTCGATGAACGAACGGCCCTTGACGGGAAGCGAACGCTTTCGCCGGAGGCTGGGAGACCCTCATAATCGACCTTGTGACTCTTGCTTCCCTCGCAGCGTTTGCCGGTCTCTGCCTTGTCCTTTCAGTGACCCCTGGGCCGGACACATTCCTGGTCCTGCGTATCGCGTTGAACAGGCCCAGTGCTGGCATTGCTGCAGCCGCCGGGTCTGCACTTGGCGCGATCGCCTGGGCAGCCTTGGTGGGTGTTGGCCTCGCCGCCATCCTGGAGCAGTCAGCGGAACTCTTCCGTTGGGTCAAGATCGCAGGCGGCCTGTACTTGCTGTATTTGGGGGTTTCTTCGTTCATCAAATCCCGCAAGGCAGCAAAAGCCGCAAAGCTTGGAGCTGAAGGAGCGGGCTCCAATGAACCGCTTCCGTACAGCCGGCTCTCGGCACTGGGGGCCGGCGCGCTCTCAACGCTGCTGAACCCCAAGGTTGGCCTGTTCTACCTGGCCGTGGTTCCGCAGTTCATCCCGCACGGCGGCGACACCATGGGCACCTCTCTCATTCTGGGCATGGTGGTGGCCGTCATCGCCTTCGCATATCTCTCGATGATCGCCGTGGTGGCCTTCAAGGCCATGCGGTGGCTCAAGCGCCCCAAGGTGAGTACCGTCGTCGAGCGTGTCAGCAGTGGCGTGATCGCCGGGCTGGGCGTCGGCGTGGTGGCGTCGGGCGCAACCAGCTAAGCCACAAGCAGCGCCAGATAATTGTCCAACTGCCCCGCGAGGTCCTGCGAGAAATGCTCGTCGGGGGACAGGGCGGCGACGATCTGCGCGCCCAGCATCATGTTCAGCAGGTGATCGGCGACGGCGGCGTCTCCGATGGGGGTGGCGACCTCGCCGGCCGCCCGGGCTGCTGCGCAGTGGGCCGTGATGGTGGTGTGCCACTGGCTCATGGACTCGCTGTGGAGGGTTGCCATGTGGGCGTCGTTGAGTGCCTTCTGCCAAAACGGGATGACGATACGGGCCTCGTTGACGCGTTCCTCGTCCAGGGGCAGGACTTCGGCGCAGAACGCACGGAGGGCCGCCACTCCTGAGAGGCCCTCTGTCATGGCGGTGATGCGCTGGTTGGTCCGGTTGAACACGTGCCCGAAAGCGGATGTCAGCAGCAGGTCCTTGGTGGGGAAGTAGGGCTTGAGGGCGCCGTTGGCGAAGCCTGCTTCCTCTGCTATTTCCCGCATGGTGGCGCCTTCCATGCCGAGCCTTGCGATGATCCGCCACGTTGCATCCACCAGTTCGAGGCGTCGTTGATCGTGGTCCACAATCTTTGGCACTGGCTGGGCTCCCGGAAAAATAATTGGCGGAAAGGTCTTGTGACCCATCTTACGTTTTGGTTATTCTCTACATCTATAGAAAATAAATTCCGACCCATCATAGGTCCCGGACAAGAGGCAGCCATGACGCCCACAGCAACTGAGACAGTCGCCACCGAGGAAGCCCAGTACCGCCTGGCCACGGGCGCCGAGATCTCCGAGGTCCAGGCAATCCTGCAGGCCGCCGGACACCTCGGTTCCGAAAAGCGAATCGCCTACCTCGGGTTGGTTGATCCTTCGCGCGGCACCACGGAGCGCGAGCGCCGCTTCCGCGTCTTCATCCACGACATTTCCGGCGGGGCACCCACGGATGTCCTTGTTTCGGTGACGCGAGGCCAGATCCTCGCCGCCGTCGAACTGGACACCAAAGTCTCCGGCGAACTGCCGGTCCTTGAGGAAGAGTTTGAGGTTGTGGAGACGCTCCTGGCAACGGACGAGCGTTGGCTCGCCGCGCTCGCCGACCGGAACCTGGACGTTGAAAAGGTCCGCGTCGCTCCGTTGTCCGCCGGCGTCTTTGAATACGCCGAAGAGAAAGGCCGCCGCATCCTCCGCGGCCTGGCCTTCGTGCAGGACTTCCCAGAGGACAGCGCCTGGGCCCACCCTGTCGATGGGCTGGTGGCGTATGTGGACGTGGTCAACAAGGAAGTCACCCAGGTCATTGATCTCGGCGTCATGCCCATCCCGGCAGAACACGGCAATTACACGGATCCTGAACTCACCGGACCGCTCCGCACCACCCAGAAGCCCATCAGCATCACCCAGCCCGAAGGTCCGAGCTTTACGGTCACCGGCGGTAATCATGTCGAGTGGGAAAAGTGGAGCGTGGACGTCGGCTTCGACGTTCGCGAAGGAGTGGTCCTCCACAACCTTGCCTTCCAGGACGGCGAGAAGAAGCGGCCCATCATCAACCGCGCTTCCATCGCCGAGATGGTGGTTCCCTACGGTGATCCTTCGCCCATCCGTTCCTGGCAGAACTACTTCGACACTGGCGAATACCTCGTGGGCCAGTACGCCAACTCTCTGGAACTGGGCTGCGACTGCCTGGGCGACATCACCTACCTCAGCCCGGTCATCAGCGACGCTTTCGGCAACCCCCGCGAAATCCGCAACGGCATCTGCATGCACGAGGAAGACTGGGGCATCCTCTCCAAGCACTCCGACCTCTGGACCGGCATCAACTACACCCGCCGCAACCGCCGCCTGGTGATCTCCTTCTTCACCACCATCGGTAACTACGACTACGGCTTCTACTGGTACCTCTACCTGGACGGCACCATCGAATTCGAAGCCAAGGCCACCGGCGTCGTGTTCACGTCCGCGTTCCCCGAGGGCGGCTCGGACAACATCTCGCAACTGGCACCCGGCCTCGGCGCACCGTTCCACCAGCACCTCTTCAGTGCCCGCCTGGACATGGCCATCGACGGCCTCACCAACCGTGTGGAGGAAGAGGACGTGGTCCGTCAGGCCATGGGCGAAGGGAACGAGCGCGGCAATGCGTTCTCCCGCAAGCGCACGGTCTTGGCCAAGGAGTCGGAGGCTGTCCGGGAAGCCGATGCCCGCGCGGGCAGGACGTGGATCATTTCCAACCCGGAGTCCAGGAATCGTCTGGGTGAGCCGGTCGGCTACAAGCTCCATTCCGAGAACCAGCCCACGTTGCTGGCCGATCCTGGCTCCTCCATCGCGAAGCGCGCGGCTTTCGCCACCAAGGACGTGTGGGTCACCCGCTACGCCGACGACGAGCGCTACCCCACGGGCGACTTCGTGAACCAGCACTCAGGCGGCGCCGGGTTGCCCGCTTACGTTGCCCAGGACCGGGACATTGACGGCCAGGACATCGTCCTCTGGCACACGTTCGGCCTCACGCACTTCCCGCGCGTGGAGGACTGGCCGATCATGCCCGTGGACACCGTTGGCTTCAAGCTCCGCCCCGAGGGCTTCTTCGACCGCAGCCCTGTGTTGGATGTGCCGGCGAACGCCTCCGGCTCAAGCTGCCACAGTGGGTCCGCCTCCGGTGAAGCAGCCGATGACGGGCACGGCGAAGCCGCCGGGCACTGCCACTAGCCATGGCGATCACTGCCGGACGGGTCCGTGCACGCGGACCCGTCCTCCATCCCCGCATCTGCGCGGCGCTGACAGCCGTTTCCTGCGCCGTGCATCTGTGGCTCGCGGCCTCGGGGCACCACGACGCCTGGCTGGGCATCCTCATGATCGGCCTGGCTGCAGTCTGCATTCCGTGCACCGTCCATATTTGGCGCCACAGCAGGGTGGGCGCGCTCCATCAAGTGACCATCTCCGCCCTCGCCATGGTGGGACTGCACGCCGTCCTGCTGCTCGGCGCGAGCGGTGCCGGACACGCACACGGCGGCAGCCCGGCGTCGAACGTTGTTGATACGGCCGGGGCAGCGCAACTGCTGCTGGTGATCGGACTGGAAATCACGACGGCGTTGCTCGCCGCTACGCTGGTGGCGCGCCTCCGCCGTCGGGTGGCTGTGGCGTCCTGACCCACCGCCGGCCGCCGAAGTGGCCCATCTTTGCCGCAGCAAAGTCCGGAGTTCAGGCAAAAGGGACCGGCCCGGGAGGCCAAAGAAGGGCCAAAACGACAAGGGTCAGAGCGAAAGCCGGGTCAGCTTGTCCGGGTTGGACAGTTGCCGCAGCCCTCGGATGCTCCCGTCCGGACCCGCGTCCACTTCAACGACGTCGGAACGGCCGTGGTGCCTGAGGACCAAGGCCGCTCCGCCGTTGATCTCAATGACCCATGCCCGGACAGGCTCCACGGGATCGAAATTAACCGCCTTGGCCAGGATGCCCGCAAAAAAGCGCGCGATCCGCGCCGCCCCGAACAGCGGGTTCATGGCGCTCTTGACCTTGCCGCCGCCGTCGGCCCACAGGACCGCGTCCCGATGGAGCATCGCCACCACAGTGTAGATCTCACCCTGTTCGATGGCTTGGACCAGCTTCTCCAGGACGGCACGGTCCTTGGCCCGGGGAGCCGGCGCATCGGGGTCGATCTCCAGGCGGCGTTCGGCACGGGAGATCATCTGGCGCACGGCCGCGGGCGTCTTGTCCAGGATCTCCGCGATTTCCGGAGCAGGCATCCCGAAAGCGCGGTGCAGTACCAACGCCGCCCGCGCTTCCGGTGCCAACTGCTCGGCCAGATGGAGCAAGGTCAAGGACAGTAATTCGCGGTTGGCCACCGCCTCCTCGGGCAGCTGCCCGGAGTCCACGGGTTCAGGCAACCATGGCCCCGTGTACTCCTCGCGCGCGGCGGCGAGCTGGCGCACCCGGTCAATGGAGCGACGCACGCACACCGTTGTCAGCCATGCCGGCCAGGAGTCCACCCCGCTGGCGGCGGTATTCCGTTCCTGCCGCACGGCGTCGATGGCAACCTCGGAGACCACGTCCTCGGCGTGGCCGAAGTCGCCCAACATCCGGTACGCAATCCCCAAGAGGCGGTTCCGTTCACTTTGCCACGCCGCCGTGGCCGAGACTGCCAGAGTCATGCTGCCCACGTTACCGTTCAGACCAGCGGATTCTTTTCATCCACCGGCGGCTCCATCTGTGTGCTGATGGCGATCCGGTTCCACACATTGATGGTGGAGATCGCCAGGATCAGGCCACCCATCTGGCCGTCGTCGAAATGAGTGGCCGCAGCGTTCCAGATCTCGTCCGTTACCGTGTCCGGCCCCAGTTGCGTCACGGCGTCGGTCAGGGCGAGTACAGCCTGTTCGCGGGCGTCGAAGAACACCTTGGAGTGCTGCCAGGCCGCCACCGCGTGCAGCTTCCGGTCCGGGATGCCGCGCTTCCTGCCGTCGGTTGCGTGCATGTCCACGCAGAAGCCGCAGCCATTGAGGATGGACGCGCGCAGCTTGATCAGCTCGTACAGATCGGGATCAACCGACGTACGTGCGTAGCCTTCCAAGCCAATGACGGCAGCGTAGCCGAGTTTGTTGCTGCGGCCGATGTTGATGCGGGTCATGCTGACTTCCCTTCAGAGTTGGTTCGTTACATCAGGAATGTCGGAAGCGGCCTGCGAAGTGTGACAGGGGCGGCTAATTGTTAGAGTCAGTCGATGCGCGCAGTAGTTTTCGATGAGGTCCGGACCCAGCCCGACGTTCGGGAAGTCACCAAACCCGAGGCTCCCGTTGGGGGTGTGGTGGTGAAGGTTCTGGCCACCGGCATGTGCCGCAGCGACTGGCATGCCTGGGCCGGCCACGATGACATAGCGATGCCCCACGTTCCTGGCCACGAGCTCGCCGGTGTCATCGACTCTGTCGGGGAAGGCGTCCAGCGCTGGAAGGTCGGCGACCGCGTCACCGTCCCCTTCGTTTGCGGGTGCGGTAAGTGCGAATGGTGCCTTGCCGGGGACGCGCAGGTGTGCCCTGACCAGCAGCAGCCCGGCTTCACCCACTGGGGATCGTTCGCCGAATACGTGGCCCTGCACGCTGCCGACAGCAACCTGGTCGCCATCCCGGAAAGCATTGAATTTACGACGGCGGCAAGCCTCGGCTGCCGCTTCGCCACGGCCTACCGTGCCCTGGCAGCCCGTGCCACCTTGAAGGCCGGCGAATGGGTCACCATTGTGGGCGCGGGAGGCGTCGGCCTCAGCGCTGTGATGATTGCCAAGGCCATGGGAGCCAACGTCATTGCCGTCGATCGGAACCCGGACGCCCTGGCAGCGGCTGCACGTTTGGGCGCCGACCATACCGTGCTTGCTGATGGTGCGGACATCCCCGCCGCGGTCAACGTCCTCTCCGGCGGGGGCAGTCACGTGGCGGTTGACGCCGTCGGAAGTGAACAAACCTGCGCAGACGCAATCCTCAGCCTTCGCAGGCGGGGCCGACACGTCCAGATCGGCCTGTTGCCTTCCATTGACGGCAACCCGCAGGTGCCCATGGCCCGCGTGATCGGCTGGGAACTGGATGTCCTGGGCAGCCACGGCATGGCCGCGGTGGACTATCCCGGAATGATGGCCCTCATTGAACAGGGTGCGCTCCAGCCGCAACTGCTGATCGAACGTACCATCGGGCTGGAAGACGCTGCGGCATTGTTGCCCGGTTTCGACAAGGCCAACCCGGCAGGCATGACCATGGTGGACCCGACCCGCTAGTCCCTTCTCCTGCATGCCATGTCCCTCCTGTTCGCCGATACCTTCGCCCTGGGCGCACCTCCACCGGGAAAATCGCCGAGCGGACCTTGCGCGAGACCGGGGTTTGTGCTGCCGGGGAGGCTGAGCCCGGCGCTGGGTCCAGCTAGCGTTTCTCCGTTCCGAACATCAGTGTGGGCGAAGCCAGCCGCGTTACTGTTTCCATTCCTCCGCTGGCCGGTTCCGGTACGCGGCCAAAAAATGGGATATCCGGCGCACGGCTTCTTCGATGTCCTCGACGGACGGCAGGATCACGAACCGGAAGTGGTCCGGGGTGGGCCAGTTGAAGGCCGTGCCATGGGAGACGAGGATCTTCTGTTCCTGCAGGAGCTGGAGGACGAATTTCTCGTCCGAGGCAATGGGGTAGATCTCCGGGTCCAGACGTGGGAACAGGTACATCGCGCCAGCAGCGGGCACACAGGAAACGCCGGGAATTGCCGTGAGCAACTTCCAGGCAAGATCCCGTTGTTCCCGGAGCCGACCGCCGGGACGGATGAGGGCTTCGATGCTCTGGTAACCACCCAGACACGTTTGGATGGCGTGTTGTGCCGGGACATTGGCGCACAACCGGAGCGATGCCAACAGCTCCAGCGACTCCCGGTACGCGGCGGTCGCCGTCAGCGGCCCGGTCACAGCAACCCAGCCCGCCCGGTAACCCGGCATACGGTAGGCCTTGGACAGCCCGCTGAAGGTCAGCACGCAGATGTCCTCGGCGACCGAGGCTGTGTGGATGTGCGGGGCATTGACGTAACGGATTTTCTCGTAGATCTCGTCAGAGAAAAGAACAAGATCGTGCTTCCGGGCCAGCGCTGCGAACTGTTCCAGGATGTGGCGCGGGTAGACGGCCCCGGTGGGGTTGTTCGGGTTGATGATCACGATGCCTTTGGTGCGTGGCGTGATCTTCGCTTCGACGTCGGCCATGTCCGGCCACCAGTTTTCGTCCTCGTCGCAGAGGTAGTGCACGGGCTTGCCGCCCGTGAGGGTCACAGCGGCAGTCCACAGCGGGTAGTCCGGTGCCGGGATGAGGATCTCGTCACCGTTCTCCATGAACGCCTGCAGAGTCATGGAGATCAGTTCGCTGACGCCGTTGCCGATGAAGACGTCCTCCACACCGATGTTCATGAGCCCCCGCGTTTGGTAGTACTGCGAGATGGCCGTGCGGGCAGAGAAAATGCCCTTGGAGTCGCTGTACCCTTGCGCACCGCGAAGGTGATGGATCATGTCCACCACCACAGACTCGGGAGCTTCCAGTCCGAACGGCGCAGTATCCCCAAGATTCATCTTGAGGATACGGTGCCCTTCGGCCTCCATCGCCTTGGCTGCCTGAAGGATCGGCCCACGGAGTTCGTAACGGACGTTCTGGAGTTTGCTGGAGTGCTGCATCGGACGCATGGTTGATCTTTTCATGGCAGCAGCCATGACGGGCAAACTTGTCCGGAATCAGGACCAACGGATGGTTACGGGGAGCCGCTTGGTGCTGGCGGAAACTTCCCTTTCGGTACCGTCCACCGCTACAGCGAAGTGCTGGAGTTCATCGGCGGAAGCCAGGACCTCGAAATGCCCGGTCGCGTCGCTGACCACTGCAGTGGCCGAAGAATGGGCATGGATGTAGGCGTCGGGGATGCCCTTGTTATGGGCATCCACCAGGCGTCCCCGGATCCTGCGGACAGCCCCCGGGTTGCCCGTCACAGCTTGGTTGGGCGGGTCGGAAGGCTCCTCGAAGCCAAGGGATACCGGAACACGCACCAGGAATCCCAGCCCATCTTCCAGGACATCTGGATAGTCTTCCGCCCGGAGTTCGTCGCGGGACACCACGGAGAACTCGCTGTGGACTTCCACTGCCAAAAGAAGCTGCTCCATGATGTCCAGCTGCTCGGGCCCGTGGCATTCAACCGCCACCCTCAGCTCAAGATCCAGGGCAGGGGTCTCATGATGTGACCTGCCCACCCGGGTGAGTGCCACCGCCCGCACGGTGACCGGAGCCTCCGGCGGCGGGACACCGGCAACGGGGGACCCGTCGTCGAACCTGACATGGCGAGGAGCGACGGCTTGCGAAAGCACCCCGAGAAGCTCAGACAACGACGAACGAACAAGGCCCACGGCAGAACCCCAGCCGGACAGGAATCCAGAATTGCAACTGGGTCTAGGCTACTCCCACAGTTGCCCGTAGTCACTGGGATTCAGGCGAGGCCGGGCACACGGTCGTTGATGGTGAAGGACTTCCTGGTGCTGACCGGAGCGCCCGGCGTGGTCACGTAATCGAGCACGCGGAAGTCGGCGGTCATCGAGTCCTTCGTAATCCGTGTGTTCACGTACCCGCGGTTGTCGTTGTAGAACTTCAGGTGCGGGTTCCAGGCCATGGTGGGGTCGGTGGTGGAGCCTGTGCCGTTGCCCGTGGACGTGATTGACGAGCACACCAGTTCCGAGCCGACCACCGGAGATGCAGGGTCCTTGTAGTCCACTTTGAGGTCTGTTGCCCAGTGGCGGTGCACGTCGCCGGTAAGCACGACGGCGTTGCGCACCTTCGCGTCTACCCAGCCTTGGGTGATGCGGCGGCGGGAGGCGGCGTACCCGTCCCAACCGTCCATGGAGACATCGTCGATGTCCGGCGCCTTATCGCGGTCCCGTTCGGCGAAGAACACCTGCTGGCCCAGGATGTCCCAGCGCTGGGTGGAGTTCCTGAAGCCGTCCAGGAGCCATTTTTCCTGCTCGGCTCCGGTGATGGTGCGGTTTTCCTCCAGGCGCCCGGCCACGTTCTTCTGCCAGCCATCGCCTGCCAGCTGGTCATCACGGTATTGCCGGGTATCCATCATGTGGAAGTTGGCCAGTTGGCCCCATTGGATGGTGCGGTAGATCTTCATGTCGAAACCGGCCGGAACCGAGGACGCACGGAGCGGCATGTTCTCGTAGTAGGCCTGGAATGCGGCGGCGCGGCGCTGCCGGAAATGCCCGGTGGTGTCGTTGAGCTGTCCGGCGTCCGTGTTCTCCGGGATGTCGTCCGCCCAGTTGTTGTCCACCTCGTGGTCGTCCCAGACCACCAGCCATGGTGCGATTGCGTGCGCTGCCTGCAGATCGGCGTCGGCCTTGTACTGGGCATGCCGCTGGCGGTAGCCGGCCAGGCTCACGGTCTCCGGTCCTTCGTGGTCCCGGGGATTGCCGCCGCCGATCACGTAACTGCCCTTCTTGTACTCGTAGACGTAGTCGCCGAGGTGCAGCACCAAATCCGGATGGTCCTCGGCCAGGCGCTTATAGGCAGTGAAGTACCCGTGCTCGTACTGGGCGCAGCTGGCAAAAGCCATGGCCAGTGCGGCGGGAGTCTCACCTGGGGCGGGGCTGGTCAGCGTGCGCCCTACTTCGCTCATGTGCCGGCCGGTACGGAAACGGTAGAAGTACTCCCGGCCCGGCCTGAGGCCCTTCACCTCGACGTGCACCGAGTGGGCGGTTTCAAGGCGAGCATGTTCGACGCCGCGGGCTACTGTCCGGCGCATCGCCGGGTCTTCTGCGACTTCCCAGGCAACGGTGACGTTGCGGGAGGGCATGCCGCCCAGGCCATCCTCTGCCACGGGGTTCACGGCCAGCCGCGTCCAGAGGACGAACCCGTCGGGCCACGGTTCGCCGGAGGCGATGCCGAGGGTGAACGGATCGGTGCGGAGACCGGCGTCGTCTGCTGTCGAAACCGCGACGGCGGAACTGGCGGCGGGACTGGCGACGGCGGCGACGAGTCCGGCCCCCAGACCGGCGGAGATGAGGGATCTGCGGGAGATGTTTTCCATGAGTCCGACACTAAGAAGCCTTAGTTGACAGGATCCAAGGGTGATGTGAATGGCTGGTTAATAGTGTGACAAGAGGTGTTAACCCCCTTGGTGCCCTGCCAGCGGTTGCCTGCGCTCGTCTATGCTCAGGTTATGACGACGGGGGAGCGCCCTAAGCGGCCTGGTGCGGTGACTTTCTCGGTGGTGCTGATGTACATCGGCGGCATCGCGCAGATCCTTCTCGGCGTACTGACGATTTTCCTGCGGTACACGCCGGAGGCCCAGTCCGGCGGTGTTGCCCTGCCAGTGACTTTGCTCGGGGCAGGAATGGTCCTCTTCGGTTTGCTGGTGATCGGGCTCGCCTCGGGAGTAGCGCGCGGAAGCTCCGCCGCCCGCAGCGGGGGTACGGCGGTGATGTTTCTTGGGCTGGCCTTCGCCGTGGTTGACCTGCTGGTGGCCGCTGACGGCGACTGGTCCGCTGTCATTTCGCAGTCCATTGCGACCGTGCTGGTGGTTGTGCCGCTGTGGGTCGGACGGGGACGCCGTTATTTCGACAGCCGCTGACGGGACTCCTCAGCGTCACGGTAGGCGACGCGGCGGTGCACGAACCTCACGATTTCGATCAGCGCGATGCAGGCCACGGACGTTCCAAGCACGAGTAATGCCGTAGGGAGCGTCGGGTCGGTGAACTGCAGGAAATCGCGGGCGATCCGGACGGAATACACCAGGACCAAGCCCACCATCATGGCCCCGATCACCATCCCTTTGAAACGGGTGACCGGCCGTGAAAGCACCACCAGGATCCAGATACCGATGATCGCCAGGATGAGGGTGGACCCCGTCCTGATTTCAGCTTCCGGGATGGACAGGTTGGCCGCTAGCTTGGCGTACGCTGCGAGCCCCAACGTGACCGATACCCCTGCCGGCACCGCAAAGGTGAGCGAACGCCGAAGGAAACCAGGGATGTAGCGCTGGGCGTTGGGCAGCAAGGCCAGGAAGAAGGCCGGAATGCCGATGGTCAGGCCATCAGTGACCGAGAGTTGCCGTGGAAGGAACGGGAAAGGCAGCAGGAGGATGCCGAACGCGATGGCCAGGAAGGTGGCGTAAGCGGTTTTGGTCAGGAAGAGCATGGAGACGCGCTCGATATTGGCGATCACCTGACGCCCCTCAGCCACAACGCTCGGCAAGTGCGAAAATTTGCCGTCCAGGAGGACCAACCGCGCCACCGCTTTGGTCGCAGCGGCGCCGGAGTTCATCGCCACGCCAATGTCCGCCTCCTTGATCGCGAGCGCGTCGTTCACTCCGTCTCCGGTCATCGCGACCGTCCTCCCGGCAGATTTGAGTGCCACGACGATGCGCTTTTTCTGATCAGGGGACACGCGCCCAAAGACCACGTTGCTGTTGATGACCTGCAGGAGCTCCTGCTCATCATCCGGCAACCCGCGGGCATCAAAGCCGTGGGGTGCGTCCAAGCCGACCTCACGGGCAATGGCAGCAACGGTTTGGGGGTTGTCGCCGGAAATGATCCGGACATCCACCTCTTGTGCCGCGAAATAGCTCAGGGTTTCAGCGGCATCGGAGCGGATGTTCTCCCGGAAGGTCAGGAGCACCACGGGCACCGCATCGGCGGGCACCGTTTCATCATGCGTAGGCGTTCCGTGTGCCAGGACGAGCGTGCGGCGGCCGGTGGAGGCAAGTTCGGTGGATTGGGAAGCGAGTTTCTGCAGCACGGGATCTTGTGAATCGTGGGCAGGGAACACCATTTCCGGGCCGCCGAGGATCCACATGTCGTTGCCGAAGACTACCGCGCTCCATTTGCGGGCGGATGAAAAGGGAACCCGGTCCCTTTCGTGGTCTTGAGGCTGCTGCGTGAAGTGCCCGGCCAGGCTGCGTGCCGTGGCGTTGGCATCCTTCTGGACCCCGTACCAGGAAAGGACAGCTTCCCAGCCCGGACGGGTAACCAGCGGGTGGGCGGCGTCGAAAATGATGTCGCCTTGGGTGAGCGTGCCGGTTTTGTCCAGGCAAATAATATCCACGCGCGCAAGCCCCTCAACGGCGGGAAGTTCCTGCACCAGCACCTGCTGCCGGGCGAGCTTTACTGCCCCCACAGCGAAGGCAATGCTGGTCATCAACACCAGTCCCAACGGGACCATCGCGACGACGGAGGCGATGGTGGCCGTCGCTGCCTCGCGCCACGCCCCACTTGCCGAAGCCTGGGACCACCCGCCCTGGGCAATCATCTGGGCATTCAGAACCAACAGCGCCACGGGGCCAACGAACCAGGTCACCCATTTCAGGACCCGGTCAATGGATGAACGGAGTTCTGAAGCCACCAGTGAGAATCGCTTGGCTTCGGCCGCCAGGGAGTTGGCGAACGAGTCCGCACCTACCCGGTCCACCACCGCGGTTCCTTCACCGGCAACCACTACGGAGCCGGACAGCACGCGGTCAGCGTCTTCCTTCTCAACGGCGTCTGATTCACCGGTCAGCATGGATTCATCCACCTGGAGTCCGCGGGAGCCGGTCAACACCCCGTCGGCGGGCACTTGGTCCCCGGCCCGGAGGATCAGGGTGTCATCCATGACGACGTCGTCCAAAGGAATTTCGGCCTCTGATCCCTCCCGCATGACGCGGGCATGCGGCGCGTTGAGCAGGGCCAGCCGGTCCAATGCCCGCTTGGCGCGGTACTCCTGGACGCTTCCGATCACCGCGTTGGCGATGGCGCTGAAACCGAAGAGCGCATCCTGCCACCGGCCGATCGCGAAAAGGACAATGAAGCAGGCCAGGATGATGCCGTTGAACAAGGTGAGCACATTGGCGCGGACAATGCTCCATACGCTGCGGCTGGTGTCCTGGACAAACGCATTGGTTTTTCCCGCGGCCACCCGCTCAGCAACGTCGGCAGCGCTCAGTCCCTGCGTCGAAACAACGTCTTCCCGGACGGCTGTCCCGGACTGGTCCTTCTCATTTTCCGGCACTCATGCCCCCTGCTGTTGAGCCGATCCAAGGAATTCTGAGTCGATCCCCGGACGGTTGGTGCACTGGGTTTGAGTATGCCAGCCGTCAGGCCGTGAAGGCGAGGTCCTTGGCGTGCAGTGGGTGGAGCAGTGGTTCACCCCGGGAGATCCGTTGGGCTTCTTCGATGGTGCTGACGGCCATGCGTTCCAGTTCCATACCCAGCGAACCTGCCAGATGTGGTGTGAGCAGCACGTTTGGATGGGTGTAGAAACCAGAATCCGCAGGGAGCACCCAAGGGGTGGTGACGTCCAGGACGGCGTAAAGGTCGCCTTGTTGGATACGTCGAAGCAGCGCGTCCTGGTCCACCAGTTCGCCGCGAGCGGTGTTGATGAACGTGGCTCCCGGCTTGAAGCTGGCCACCAGGCCTTGGTGGATCAGGTTGCGGGTGGACGGGAGCGATGGCGCGTGGAGGCTGACGACGTCGGAGCCCGCCACGAGCTCTTCCAACGAAACACGTTCGACGCCGAGATCAGCTGCCGCGGCATCGTCCAGGAAGGGATCGGCTACCACTACCTGGACGTCGTAGGACTTCAGGAGCCGGATGACGTGCTTGCCGATCCTCGAGGCACCGATGATGCCCACTCTCTTGCCGAAATTGCCCATGTCGGGAAACACCTGATCGGGTTCGATCTCTGTCTTCTCCGTGTGCAGTTTCCGGGCGATCTGCAGTACGCGCTTGTTGGCCAGGAGGATCATTGCCACTGTGTACTCGGCTACGGGGATGGAGTTTGCGTCCGCAGCGGTACTGACTTCGATGCCCCTCTCCCAGCACTCATCGCCCACGTGGTGCTTGACCGTGCCGCCCGCGTGAAGGACATGGGTCAGGCGCGGAGCAGCCGTGAGAGCTGCGGCGTCGAGTTTTGGGCAGCCCCATCCTGTGATGAGGATGTCTGTTTCCGCCAGCAGTTCCTGCGAGCGCGGTGAGGTGAAGTCTTCCATGGGCACCGGGCTGAGGAGCCTCAGCCCGGGTCCCAGGGTTTGGAGCCTGCGGGGCGGAAAGACCCGGTTTACGACGCCGGGGCCCATGGCGAGTGCGACGTTCAGTTCAGTGGTGGTCACTTGACGCTCCCTGCGGTGAGGCCGGACTTCCAGAAACGCTGGAGCATGATGAAAGCGACCAGCAGCGGAAGGATGGACAAGAGCGAGCCTGTGATGACCATGGGGGTGAATTCGGGCTGTGGGACCGAGTAGCCCTGCCAGATGGAGATGCCCACGCTGACCGGCAGCAGCTGCTGGTCCTGGAGCATCACCAGGGGCAGCATGAAGTTGTTCCAAACGCCCACGAACTGGAACAGGGCGATGGTGATGTAGCCCGGCATCATCATGGGCAAGCCCAACGAGAAGAAGGACCGGATAGGGCCCGCACCGTCCATGCGTGCCGCTTCAAGGGTTTCGGCCGGGACGTAGCTGGACGAGTAAACCCTGGCCAGGTAAACACCGAACGGGTTGCAGAGCACAGGGATGAGGACAGCCCAGACGGTGTTGGTCATGCCCACCAGGGAAGCCAGGAGGTACATGGGCAGAACCGTAGCCGTGTTGGGAATCAGGACACCCACCAATACGAATCCGAACAGCGAGTCCTTCCAACGGAACTGGAACTTGTCGAACGCATAACCTGCCATGACGGAGATCAGGCTGCCCAGCACTGCACCGACTCCGGCGTACATCACCGAGTTGCCGAGCCATCGGAAGAACAACCCGCCGTCCTGCTTGGCCACGTTGGCGATGTTTTCGAAGAGCGAGAAGTTCCCCAACGCGTAGGCGCTGGTGCCGTAGAGGTCTGCCGCATTCTTGGTGGAGGCGAACACCAGCCACAGGACTGGCACCACCATGTAGGCGGAGCCGATGATCAGGAGCCCGTTGACGGTGAGCTTGCTGGCGAAGCCGCCACTGCGGTTGGAACCGCCGCGTCGCGGAGCATTGTGGGCAGAAGCTGCAGCGCGGGGCCGGGACAAAGTTGAAGTGCTCATGATTTGTTCATCCTGGAGCTGAGGCGGGTGACGGCCAGGGACAGGATTGCTGCCAGCCCCGCGATGATGACGGAAGCGGCGGCCGCTTGGTTGAGGTTGTGCCGAATGAAGGCGGCATCGTAGGCCCACAGGTTGGGAACCCAGGTACTGGTCACGGAAGCTGTGGCCTTGGAAATGATGGACGGTTCTGTGAACAGTTGCAGGGTGCCGATGATGGTGAACAGCATGATGACGCTCAACGCCGGGAGGATCAGCGGGAACTTGATGCTGATGGCGGCCCGGATCTCCCCGGCACCGTCCACACGGGCCGCTTCCAGGATTTCGCGGGGCACGGCCTGCAGTGCGGTAAAGAGGATGATCACGTTGTAGCCGGTCCACTCCCAGACGCCGATGTTCACAATGGACGGAAGGACCATGTGCGCATCAAGGAAGTTGATCTGGATGCCACCGCCTTGGAGGGCCTGGACGAGAGGGCTGATGCCGGGCGTGTAGAGGTAGGCCCAGATGAGGGCAGCGATGACGCCCGGAACTGCGTGCGGCAGGAACACCAGAAGCTGGAAAAGTTTGCGTGCCTTGGCCACTGAGGCATCCAGCAGGAGCGCGAACACCACGGCGCCGCCCACCATGCAGGGAATGTAGATCAGGCAGTACAACCCGAGCCGGGCGATACCTTCCACGAACGTCTCGGATTGGAAAACCTGCACGTAGTTCTCAAGTCCTACGAAAACTGTCTTGGCTTCCCCGAAGCCCAGACCGGACTTCTGCTGCGAGTGGAAACTCAGCACCAGCGAGTAGATCACCGGTGCGATCATGGCGATCGCAAAGACCGCGAAGAAAGGGACCAGGAACAAGGCGGCAGTCCGTCCGCCGGTTCCCGCCAGTGCGCGGCCTCGGCGGGGCACTGTGGTGGTGAGGGCCTGGGTGGCCATGGGATTCTCCTTGGTTGGAGGGGGCCTCCGGCGAGGCCCCCTGCCTGTGACTGCTTTGTGGAAGAGCTACCCGGTGACGGGCCTACTCTTTGACGGACAAGCCGGCCTGCTTCAAGCCGCCTACGGTGGCGTCCTGCGCGGTATCGACGGCGTCGTGGATGGTGCCGCCGGTGGTCAGCTTCCCGTAGGCGTCTTTGAGCGCGGTGTTGGTGATGTCCCAGTTCGGGCCCCACTGCCAACCCGGGGTGATGGTGCCGTAGGCCTTGTTGAAGACCTCGTAGATGTCGTTGCCGAAGTAGCTGGCGTCGTAGGCCTTCTGCGCAACGGGCGTCAGTCCCGGGAAGGCAAGGAAGGCGGATCCGGTGTTGCCACGGGCCTTGATGGCTTCCTGGTTGGTGGTGAGGAACTCGACGAACTTGGCGGCCGCGGCCGGGTTTTTGCTGCTCTTGGTCACGTTGAAGCTGGATCCGCCATAGAACGCTCCGGACTCGTTGCCCCAGGTTGGCAGCTCGGCGGCGATCCACTGGCCCTTCTGACCACTGGCTTCGGTGCGCTTCTGGATACCGGTGGCACTCCAGTTGGCGCCGAGGACTCCAACTACCGTGCTGTTGGCCAGATCCAGGCTCCACTCGTCACTGTAGGCCTGGGTAACTTTGACGATCTTCTCGTCAATCAGCTTCTGCCAATAAGAGGCAACCTTCTGGGTGGCTTCATCGTTGACGCCCACCTTCCAGCTGTCGCCCTCGGTGCCGAACCACTTTGCGCCAGCCTGCCAAGCCAATCCGGCGCTCGCGGCTACCTCGTTGGGGTTGAAGCTGGCGAGGTAGGAGTTGGGCGCTGCGGCTTTGAGCTTCTTACCTGCCTCTTCGAATTCGTCCCAGGTTTTAGGGACCTCGACGCCGGCCTTCGCCAGCATGTCCTTCCGGTACCACATGAGCATGGGGGCTGCGTCGTAGGGAAGGGCGTAGGTCTTGTCGCCGAACTGGACCAATGCCTTGGTCTCGTCCGTGAGCTTATCCACGGTCTCAGCCTTGTTGATGAGGCCATCGAGAGGAACGACCTGGCTATTGCTGACGAATTGCGGCAACTGCGGGTATTCGATGGTGGCCACGTCCGGGCCGTTGCCTGCCGTGATGGCGGTGGAGAGTTTGGCATACCCGCCGTTGGCGCCGTTGGGGATGGTTTCGAAGCTGACCTTGATCTTGTCCTGGCTGGCGTTGAACGCTTCAGCCACTTTGTCCATGCCGGCCAATGAGGACCAGAAGGTGATGGAGCCGGAGGGATCTTCCGTGGGCGTGGGTGCTGCCGCTGGGGTGGGGCCGTTGCCGCACGCGGCCAGCAACAGAGTGCTGGCAGCCAAGCCAGCTACTCCGGCGAAGAGATGACGACGCTTCATGGTGTTCTCCTTTGAAGACTTCGGATGCGAAGGGGATATGTGGTGGGGGCCACACGGCGATAGGTCCATGTAATCGGCAAGTTCGAACATCTTCAACGTTTCAAACAAATTCAAACATCCATCGAAATCAGCATTGTAGGAATCTGCAAGGTATAGCTGCTCTGAACGAAATGAGTTGTGTTTGAACGAACAGAAAAGCTGGACTGTGTTCGCTCTGCGCTGCTATGAATTCTGGACACCCCAACAACAGCTCACTCATCGAGCACTTCCTAAGAGCAGGGATTCCAATGGAGAAATCGAACATCAGCAGGCGGGCAGTCCTCCAGGTCGGGGGAGTGGCGTCGCTCGCAGCGGCCATGGGGCTGGCAGCCGGCCAACCGGCGTCGGCGTCCGCCTCCCTGGCGGCCAAACCGAAGGCGACCGAGGTCCTGGACCTTGGCCCCGGCGTCGTACAGTTCTCCCTCATGAGCGGGCTGCTGGTGGGTGAGACGCTGTACATTGGTTCGCGAAACCTGGACCCGGTACGGATTGTGGCTTTCCACGTGCCCAGCGGCAAAGTCACCGGCGTGAGCGAACTGGAGAACGGCTACGCCATCCAAACCCTCGCTGCCGACGCCTCCGGCCGGTACCTGTATGCCGGGGTATTGCAGAACACCACTGGTCCCAAACCGAACCTGTTCCGCTGGGACCTGTCCAACCTGGGCGCAAAGGCCACCCCGGTTGGCCGGATCGGTGACCGCGACGTTCGCGACCTGAGTGTGGCCCCCAACGGCCGCCTGTATGCCGTGGGCGGCGGCAGCGGTACCGCGCCGGCCCTGTGGGAATACGAGCCCGCCACCGGCACGGTTTCCAACCTCGGCGTTCCGGACGCCGGAGCCACCTTGGCCCGTGCCGTCGCCGCCACAGACTCCACCATCTTCTTCGGCGCGGGCAGCACTCTGGGTGGCGGAGGAAGCGCCAGCCGGGCGTGCTTGTACGCCTATGACCATGCAGCCAAGTCCTTCAGAAACGTCACGCCTGCGGAGATGATCGCGGACCCGAGCATCAGGGACCTGGCGATCGTGGGCGACAAGCTAATGGTCAGCTCGGCCGCTTCAACATCTACCTCCAAAATCGCGGCCCTGAGTGTCACCAACCCGTCCTCCTATGCCTCGGCGGCATCGGAAGGAAAAACCGCAAAGAACTTCGCAGCAATTGGCGACAAGGTCTATTTCGCCAACGAATCGGGGCTCCTTGCCTACTCCCTTTCTGCCAACACCGTTTCAGCTGTTCCGTACCAAGGCCCGTTCTTGGGCGAGATCTGGGGCGTTGACACCCTGAACGGCAAAGTGCTGGTGACCTCCGCATTCGGGTTCGTTGCGGAAATCGACCCCACGTCCGGGACATTCAAGACCACCGACCTTGGCGAGGCCGGAGCGCCGTCGGACGCCCAGGAAGCCATGGGTCTGGCAGCCGGAGGCGGCCTCGTGTACGTCGGCGGCAACGGTGTCATCTCGCGACGATCACTGGGAACCGGTCAGGTCGCCAACATGACCGTCCCCGGGGAGGCCAAGGACGCCGTGGTGGTGGACAGCGTCTTGTACACCGGCCAGTACAGCTCCCAAGGCATCTGGAGCTACGACCCCCGCAGCGGCAAGCCCATCAGCCAGGTGGCCAAGTTCTCCTCCGAACAGAACCGGCCCTTGGACGTCCACTGGGATGAGGTCAACAAGCTCGTTCTGGTGTGCGCGCAGGCCGATACCGAGGGCGGCGGTTCGTTGTGGACCTACGATCCCCGCACGGGTAAGTCGGGATTCTTCCTTAACCCCGTGGATAAGGTGCAGTTGGTCCGCGCGGTAACAGCGCGCGACGGCGTCGCTTACCTCGGCGGCGGACGGCCCGGAACGGAGGGGCCTGGCACCGTTGTGGCGTTCGATCCCGTAGCGGGCAAGGAACTGTGGCGCCTTGATCCCGGTTTGGGCGCCGGCGTTTCCGCCTTGGCGGTGCAGGGGCGGTACCTCTATGGGATTGTGCGGACCGGACGTGTTTTCGTGATTGATCTGCCGAAACGCACGCTGATCCACCAGGCCGATATCAGCTCGGTCTGCACGGGATTCGCTGCTCTGGTCACCAACCGTGGCGCTGTCTACGGTGTCTCGGATACGAACGTCTTCCGCTTCGATCCCAAGACCTTCGCGCTCGCCACTGTTGTGGCTGACATCAACGGCGGCTGGTACAGCGGCTCGCACATCACCAACGACGAAGACGGCTACCTCTACACAATGCGTGGCCGCAACGTCGTGCGGATCGACGACCACCCACGGCCGTGACGGCTGGCGTTGCGGGGTCTGCTCTGCGCACTCTGGCGAGCGTTTACGCGCAAAGCCGGCCCCGCGACGTCGTTTCCATTCAGTCAATTATGCTTATTTGAACATTGGGATTCCGGAAGAGGACTGGCATGCTCAGCGGGGAACGCCACGAGAAAATACTCCGCGAGCTGGAGTTGCGGGGGACCCTCACCGTGAACGACTTTGCCGAAAAGAGCGGCCAGTCCACTATGACCATCCGCCGGGACCTGACGCAGCTCGCTGCCCAAGGACTCCTCCGCCGGGTCCATGGCGGAGCGGTCCGTATGGTGGTGGAGCGGCCAGGAGAGGCCATCCACAGAAGGACCCGCCAGCCGCTGGCCACTTTGGGACTCATTGTCCCCACCACCGGCTACTACTTCCCCGAGGTCATCCGCGGTGCAGAAGCAGCGGCCCGGGCTTTGAATGCGCGCCTGATCCTGGGTGTCAGCAACTACTCTGCCGACGACGAATTCCGGCAACTCCAGCGCATGGTGGCCAACTCCGTGGACGGGATACTCCTGGCAACCGCAGGCCCCCTCGAACCCGGTTCGCCAACGTTCGACCTGCTGTCCGGAGTGCGGATCCCGGTGGTGCTGGTGGAGCGTTCAAGCCGGGTGTTCGAGTCCGTGATGTCAGACCACTCATACGGTGCTGAACTGGCCATGGAGCACCTTGCCTCCCTGGGCCACCGCAGGATCGGACTGGCCATTGCCAGCAGCGCCACGGCACCTTGGCTGCGTGAAAGCCATGAGCGCATGGTGGCCAAGCTGGGTCTCGAAACGGATGCACCTGTCCTGGAGTACGTCCGCTCGGTAGTGGGTGCGGGAAACAACCACAAGGAGTTTGCCAAGTTCCTGAAAGACTGCCGCCGCACCAACACCCGTGCCGCACTGGTCCTTCCGGACGAGGAAGCCATTACCCTGGTCAACCTTGCTGAGGAGTCCGGCGTCGACGTTCCGGAGGACCTGGCAATCGTTGCCTATGACGACGAAGTTGCGGACCTCGCCCCGGTACCCCTCACCTCCATTTCTCCGCCCAAGCGGGACGTTGGATACGCGGCCGTGACCATGTGCATGGAGAGGTTGACTGGCATGGCCGGCTCCGCCGTTTCACCCGCACTCCGCCGGGTCAGCCTGGCACCCAAGCTGATTATCCGGGAGTCCACCGTGACCGGGGAGGACTCGGAGTAGGGGGTTCCTCACCGATGTCGCTCACCCCCGCCACGGAGTCAACCGCGGCCACCATCCCGGGACGTTGCGCCGGTACGTGGTGTATTGCTCGCCATAGGTCTCAGTGAGTGTCGGCTCCTCATAGCCCTTCACGAAGGCCACCACCATGGCGAGGACTATCACTGCGTAGATCACCAGCCCCCAGCTGCCGAACAGCAGCGCCTGGCCGAGGATGATACTGAGAACCGCGAGGTACATGGGATTGCGCACGTAGCGGTAGGACCCTGTCACAACGAGCGTTTCGGTGGGAGCCACTGGCGCAGGTGTTCCGCGGTTCAGTGCGAAGAGTGCAAAGGCGTGCAGGAGGATAACCACTCCGGCAGCAACAGCCACCCAGGCGACCACGACGGTCCACCCATCGCCCCACGGGTGCCACGGCCAACCCGTGATCATCCACGGAACAAATCCCGCAACGATCCCAGGCGCCAGGAACAAGAAAAGAACCGTGCCGATCCACGCGCGCACAGGCGAGGCTGCCTTGGCCATGGGCGCCAGAATAGTCCCATTCCCTCTACTGCGCGACCCCGAACGTTTCTGTTTGTTCCTGATTCGCTGAGCGCTACACCGTTGTCATGGCGAGCGGTGCGCGCTGCATCTTTCCACGAACCACAATCAACGCGACCACCGCGATCAGGATGTAAATCATGTTGGCCGGGCCGGCCAGCTGCACGAGCGGGCTTTGCGGCCCCGCAGCAGCCTGATCGATGCCTCCCGTGGACAGGAAGAGCGTGGGGTCATAGAGGGCATGAAGAATCATGGGCCAGATCAGGTTGCCGGTAACCCGCATGGTCAGGTACATGCAAATGCCGAAACCGAACGTGAACACAATGGTCACCAGGACCGTGATGATCGGCATGCCTGACAGGGCATTAGCGGAGTGCAACAGGGCAAATATCAAGGAAGACAGCACCATGACCACCCACTCGGATTTCCCGGAGTCCCGCAGCATTTTCACCACAATGCCGCGCGTGAGGATTTCCTCCGCGAAACCGATCAGCAGGCCGGTAAGCAGCATGATGACCACGACGGAGGCCTGGTAACTGCTGTAGTTGATGCCCAGGAAGCGCAACACAATGGCGGCAACCAGGAAGAACGGCGCCGCCCACATCCACCAACTTCCCTTGACAGGTTGCTTCGCGAAGAGCGGTTTGAACCAGCCCACGGAATAAACGAACGCAGCCAGTGCAGCACTGCCAACAATCAATGACAATGTCAGACCGATGAAGACGCTCTGGGGTGTGCGGAAGATATCCTCGGCGACCACTTGATCGCCTGCAATGAGGCCGATGACTTGGCCCGCACCAAGGTAGACCACCATGTAAAGCACCGCCAGGAGGACTGCCCGCCACCAGCCTCCGCGGTCCCAAAAAGACTTCCAGCCTGATGTGCGTGCGTCGTCCTGCCCCATTTACTGACCCCTTT
Source organism: Paenarthrobacter histidinolovorans (assembly GCF_014647595.1). Lineage (GTDB taxonomy): Bacteria > Actinomycetota > Actinomycetes > Actinomycetales > Micrococcaceae > Arthrobacter > Arthrobacter histidinolovorans. The sequence goes on from NZ_BMPM01000008.1 coordinate 175,208, forward strand.
TTTGGCACTCGGGATGCGTTCGCCCCCACTAAAAACTTACTGCATCAGATCCATGGCCGATTGCCGGGCATGACGGTAGTAATCGGAGTGTGCCAGCGCCGCGGCGGCCTCTTCGTCGATGATCACAGTTGCCCGCGCATGCTGTTGAATGACCGAACCAGGAATGGTTGAGGACACAGGCCCCTCCAAAGCAGCCTCAACGGCCTGTGCCTTGTTCGCGCCAAAAGCCAGGAGCACCAACTGCCTGGCTCGGAGGATGGTTCCCAGTCCTTGGGTAATGCAGTGCGTTGGAACCTCTTCGGGCGAGTTGAAGAACCGTGCGTTGTCCTTGCGTGTTTGTTCGGCCAGTGCCTTGATGCGTGTTGACGAAGCCAGGGACGAGCCCGGCTCATTGAACCCCACATGGCCGTTGGAACCGATGCCCAGGATCTGGATATCCACGCCGCCGGCTTCTGCAATCAATGCTTCGTACTCTTCCCCGGCCCGGGTGATACCGCTGCCCGTGCCCCGCGGGGTGAACACGTGATCCGGGTTCAGTCCCAGGGGCTCAACGACTTCGCGGGTGATCACCGAGCGGTAGCTTTCGGGGTGATGCGGAGGGACGCCCAGGTACTCGTCCAAGGCAAAGCCCTTTACGCGGGAAACGTCAATCCGATCTTCGCGAATGGACTTCGCCAATGCTGCATACGTGGACAGCGGCGTGGAGCCCGTGGCCAGGCCCAGCACTATGGCCGGGTTGGCGGTGATTTGCTGGGCGATGATGGTTGCTGCGACGTTTCCGGCCTCGGTGTGGTCGCGGACAATAATGACTTCTGCCATGGGTCTTCCTTCAAGTTGTTGGGTAAGAGAAGTTGCTGATCGGCGGCCATCGCCGCACCGACAGAGCCAATGGGGAGTCCCTGAGGGACCAACTGGATGCGATCGCCGAGTGCGAGAGAGCCAAGGAACGGCGACGGTGAACTGAACCGGACAAGTTCCCTTTGGATACCTTTGAGCAGTGGCTGGCCCAGTGCGTTCAGACCGCCGCCGACGTAGATCGAAGAGGGGTCGTAGGTCAGTCCAAGGATCCGGATAGCTGTGGCAACTCCTTCGAAGAACCGCTGCTGAACAACTTTGGCGAGAGGGTCGCCGTCGAGCGCTGCCTCGAAAAGTGCGACGGCGGGCCACTGGCTTTCGGCGGGCCACCGACGGGCAATGCCAGAACCCGAAGCGATGAGCTCCAGGCAGCCCTTTTGGCCACAGGGGCATTCCTCGCCCTGGTGCCCGAGGGGGAGGTGCCCAATTTCGCCTGCGGCCCCGGATGCGCCCCGGACCACAACACCGTTGCTGACGTAACCCGCCGCCAAGCCGGTACCGAGATTGAGGTAGGCGCTGGAGCCGGACGTGTCGCCGTCGGCCAGTAGGTAGTGGGCTCCGAGGGCGGCGGCATTGACGTCGTTCTCCACCGAAACCGGCAGCCCCTGCTCAGCTTCCACCAGGCTGCCCAACGCGAGACTGGTGACGCCAACGTTCACCGCATTGGCGACGTACCCGGACGCGGTATCCACTGTTCCGGGAATTCCGATGCCCAACCCGGACACGCTGCAGTCCGCGAGGGTTTCGGCGCCGCGCAACTCTTTGAGGACGTCGAAGAGAGTGCTGAGAAGGGCCTCATTCCCACGTACGGTGGGACGGCGGACAGCGTGCAGGACATTGCAGTCCTCATCGATGGCGACAGCCTCGATCTTGGTGCCGCCGATATCGACGCCGATCCTCACCGTTCGGGATGACACACGGGTTGTTGTCTGGATCATGAGCTTCTTCCCACGGACACCGGGAGTCCGGCCTCCAGGCTTTTGTTGGCGGCTTCCACGATGGCGACAATGCTGAGGATTTCCCGCAGGGGTACGTTCGGTGTCCCCCTGTGGATGGAGTCCACGATCCCCTTCAACAGCCCAACAAGCATGGAAGGGCCGGCTTCGATCGAGAACTCGCGGACCCCTTCATCGGTTGTGAGGCGTCCTGTGGTGAGAGGATTCCACTGGGATTCGCCTTTCATGTCAGCCACTCGTTCGTTACCCCACCGCACCGTCACCGAGGTGACGGTGGTGAAGGAACCCGGCTTCCCGGCGTCGACCGTTATTGCTTCCGGGCCGGCGCCGAGCGCGGCTACTGCGAGGTCTACCAAGTGCACCCCGTACCACGACAAGCCGGGATGCCCCGGCTGGGTGGGCAAAGCTCCGTCCAGTGTCACCTCCCGGACGCGGGCACCACCACGGGCCGCTTGGAACTCCGGAGTGAACCGTTTGGGGGACCCGGCCAGGACCAGTGTGCCGGAGGCTTGTGCCTGGGCGAGCATGGTCCGGGCCTCAGCCAGGGTGGGGGCGAAGCGGGTGTCCACGTAGATCGGCTTTCCGTAGCGGACAACGCGCTCAAAGTAATGGGGGTGTGTCCGTGCATCGGAGGCCACGATGAGGAGGGCATCGCAGGCTTCGGCCACAGCTTCGGGAGAGTCACACAAGGTGACGCCAAGCCCGCTGACTTCGTCCGCGAAGCTGTCGATCCGGTCGAGGCTCAAAGGAAAGTCCGACGCCGCTTCCCCCTTCCAAGCGTGCGTCACCGTGCCGCCGGGGACCGCGCCGTCGACGCCGTTTCCAAAGAGTCGCGTAAAGGACGGCGCGTGCGGGGAATCGACGCCGATGAGGCCGAAACGGATGGGCGGGGTCATCCCTTGACCCCGCTGTGCGTGATGCTGGCGACGATGTGTTTCTGCAGCAAAGCGAAAATCACCAGGCAGGGGAGGAAGCTGACCAGTGTCGCGGCCATGACGTTGGACGTGGACGCTGTCTCTGTGTTCAGCGTTGCCAAGCCCACCGTGAGAGTTCTTGCTGCGTCCGATTGGCCCACCACCAATGGCCAGAGGAGGTCATTCCAATGCCATAGGAATACGAAGATCGCCAGGGTTGCCAGGACGGGACGAATCAGGGGCAGGACGATCTGCCAGAAGGTCCGCCATTCGCCGGCACCGTCAATGCGGGCGGCGTCGAAGAGTTCCTCGGGCATGTCCCGCACGAACTGGCGGATGAGGAAGATCGCCTGGGCGTTGGCCAGAGTAGGCAGGATCAGGCCCCAGAGGGTGTTCACCCCGCCCATCTTGGAGATGAGGATGAACGTGGGGATCAGGGTGGCCTGCACGGGCACCATCATGGTGGCGATGATGGCCCAGAGCAGCGCGTTCCGTCCGGGGAACCGCTTGCGGGCCAAGGCGTAAGCGGCCATGGAGGCGGTGAGCAGGACAACCACCACGGATACCGCCGAGTACAGGAATGAGTTCCAGAGCCAGAGCGGGAATTCGCCCACGTTGAAGATGCGGACAATGTTGTCGAACGTCAGTGACGATGGCACCGCGTAAGGCAGCGTGGGTGCATCCGCGGGGGAGAGGGCCAGCACGGCCACGGCAATCAGGGGCGCCACGGTGAACAGTGAGATCACTGCCAACACCCAGGTCAGGGTGCGCTGGCGGCGCTTCTCTTTGCTGCGTCGGGGGCTGGACACGGCGGGACCTTTGGCTGGGCCCCGGCCAACAGTTTGCGTTGAGATGGTGGCAGTCACTTGGAGTCCTTACCTTCGAAGAAGCGCTGCTGGATGAGCGACAGGATGAGCACAATGATGAACAGCACCACGCCGATGGCCGAGGCATAGCCGAAGTCGAAGAACTTGAAGCCTTCATCGAACAGGAAGTAGATGAGGCTGTGGCTGGCCCGGGCGGGTCCGCCTCCGGTCATCACATAGATGGTGTCGAAGACCTGGAAACCGACAATCGTCTCGATGACCAGGACAAAGAACACCACGGGCTTCAGCAGCGGCAGCGTCACGAACCAGAACGACTTCCAAGCGCCTGCCCCGTCGATGCGGGCAGCCTCATGGACTTCAGCTGGCTGCGCCTTGAGCCCGGCCAGGAATATCAGCATGGAATAGCCGAAGCCTTTCCACACGGACACTACGGCCAGGGACAAGAGGACCAGCAGCTGAGGCCCTGAGGTGAAGGGGACGGGCCCCATGCCCAGGCCGCCCAGGGCGGCATTTAGAGGACCATCGGTGGAAAAGATCCAGGTCCAGATGATGCCGGCCATCACGAACGAACTGAGGTACGGAATGAACAGCAGCGCCCGGAAAGTCCCGGAGAACCTGACCAGTTTGTCCAGGAGGACAGCTCCTGCCAGTGACACGGCGATGATGAATGGCACAAAGATCGCCACGTACAGGAACGTCACCTTGAGGCTTTGCCAGAAGTTGGGATCCGCGGTCAGGCGCGTGTAGTTGTCTGCGCCGATGAACTCGAAGTCACCGTTGAGGCTGTACTCGGTCAAGCTCATGGCGCCGGCCCCGAAGATGGGCAGGAATTTGAAGAGGCCGAAAATGACCAGCGTGGGAAGGACGAAAAGGATGCCGGCCAACGCTTCGCGGTTACGGGCCTTCCTGGCTCCAAAAGGTTTGAGCGGTGACGCCGTCAACTCTGGATGTCGGCCGGCCAGCGTCGTTCTGGTGCGGGTGTTTACAGACATGGGGTAACCAATCGGTGGTTGGGCTTACTCAGGATGCCGAGCGCTGCAGGATGCCGCGGGCTTCTTTGGCGGCACGCTCGAGGGCTTCCTTCGCGCTGACATCGCCGCGGAGCGCAGCTTGGATGTTCGGCGCGAGGGCGCCCATGACCTGGCGTGCAACCGGGGACGGTTCGCCGGGGTTTGCGGACTTCAAGGCTTCTGCCATGGCGAGGGAGTCGGCATCAGTGCCCAGTGCGGCGGCGTCGCTTCGCGTAGGCAGGTTACCGGCAGCGGCGTTGAGTGCCTTCTGTGATTCAGCCGAGCTCAGGTAGTTCATCACCTTGTAGGCAGCTTCGCGGTTCTCCTTCTTATTAATAGAGGTCAGTGCCAGCAAGCCGGGATTGCCGTAGGTCGCCTGGACTTTGCCCTGCAGCGGGGCGCCGAGAGCAACATTGTCGGCGCCGAGCGCGGCGCGCATCTGCTTCAGTTCCGGGAGGGACGTCGTGGCGCGCATCGCTGCCTTGCCGGTGGCAATCGGCGCACCTTCAACCTTGGGGCCATCGGTGGCGGCATCCGCCGGAAGCCCGCCGAGCTTCTTGAGGTCGATCAGCAGCTGGAGCGCCGAAACACCGGCTTCTGAATCGAAGGCGATGTCCTTGGCGTCATCGGTGAACACCGTTCCGCCGGCCTGCCACAGCAGGGGATAGAAGGACAGGTTCAAGGTTTGTTCGGGGCTGCCGGCGTAGTCCATTACGGCGATGCCCTTCTCCGCCAGGATCGGTGCCGCGTTGCGGAGATCGTCCCAGGTCTTGGGCAGCGGCAGCCCTGCGTCGGCGAAGATTTTCTTGTTGTAGGCAGTGGTGTTGATGTTTTGGAACAGCGGAACGCCGAACACTTCGTTGTCGAAAGTTGCTGCCTCCAGCGTGCCGGGGTAGAAGTTGTCTTTGTCCTGCTCAATGGCCTTGTCCACAGGCAGCAGCCCGCGCACGTTGCGGTAGGTGGCTGCCTGGTCAGGCGTAATAAGGACGACGTCGGGTCCGGAGCCTGCGGCCAACGCCGCCGAGATCTGGGCATCCCGCTTGTCGAACGTCTGGAGCTCGATGGTCAGGTCGATTCCCGGGTTGGCTTTCTCGAAGCTGGCCTCAGTGTCCTGCCAGAACTTCTTGCTGGCGGTCTCGTCCTTGATGACGGGGTACATCCAGAGCGTCACCTTGCCTGTGGCCGGTCCGCCGTCGGACGTTGGGGAACCGGAGGAACCGCAGGCGGTGAGTGTCAAAGCGGCGGTGACGACGGCGGCTGTCGCCAAAGCGGTGCGGTGCATCTTTCGAATGAACATGGGGCTACTTTCGGGTGAGGGTGGCTTCGTGGATCGCGTCGAGCGCGAGCTGGTGGCGGCTGGCTGCTACAGGGGCGGTGAGGAGGGGGTCGTCACAGTCCCGCATCCAGTCGAAGAGTGGAGCGGAGAGGTCCGTGAGGATCTCCGCTTGCCCCGGATGGTCGGCGATGTTGTCCAGTTCCTCAGGGTCCGATGTGAGGTCGTAGAGTTCCAGGGCCGGGCTGGTTCCGATGGTTGGCCCGCCAAGGTCTGCGGGCAGGCTGCGGTGAATCCAGGATTGTGTGGGATCCATGGCTCGTGGTGCGTTGGAAAAATTGACGATCAGCTTGTGCGTGGATGTCCGCACTGATCGCTTGGGGTCGTAATAGGTGTGGTGGCTCAACTGGCTGAAACAGTGCGTTCGCGGCGCCTCTCCTGCTTCAACTGCGGGCCGCAGGGTTGTCCCGGCGAGGTCCTCCGGACAAGGGACATCGGCCAGCTCCAGCAACGTGGGCAGCACGTCCACGTGACTGACGATGTCCTTCACACGTCTCCCGGACCATGCCGCGTTTCCGGGGTGGCGAAGCATCAGCGCAACGCCCAGTCCGGCGTCGTACAGGGTGCATTTGGCGCGGGGCAGCGCGAGCCCGTGGTCGGTGGTGAACAGCACCAGGGTCTGGTCGCGGAGGCCAAGCGAATCGAGTTCCGAGAGGATGCTGCCCACGCCTTCGTCCATGTGTTTCACGGCGCCTTGGAGTTCGGCGATCTCTTCGCGGGCGCCGTCGTCGTCCACCAAATGCGCTGGGACGGTGTGGCCCAGAGTGACATCCGGGTTCACACCGTCGGCAAGGAACCCCATCACGCCCGGGCGGTCCCGATCAGACGGCACCCGGTGGGGTTCCGTGAAACCAACCTGCAGGTAGAACGGACGGTCGCTGACGGACATGCGGCGCAGGGCGTCGGTTGCGCGGCTTACGACGACGTCCCGCGCGCCCCCCGTACGGGCGCGGTCGAAACCGAGCCTGCCCGCAACCACGTCATCCGCCAGCACACGCGATTCGTGGTGCACACCAACCAGCTCGGTCTGGTAGCCGGCTGACTTCAACCTGTAGGCGATGTGCGCTTTGGGTTCCTTCAGATCCCAGCTGAAGGGTTCATGCGTGAGTCCCAGGACACCGTTGCTTTGGGGATAGGTACCGGTGAAAAGCGAGGCGCGGGCCGGGCTGCAGTGCGGAGCAGTAGCGAAGGCCTGCTCGAAAAGCGTGGATTCATCGGCGAAGGAGTCCAGATGCGGGGTTGACACCGTTTCCACTCCGTAAGAGCCAAGGAAGCGGCCCAGATCGTGGCAATGGATCAGGAGGATGTTGCGCATGGTCAGCCCATCCGTTCGAGGTCGGTCCGGGTGAGGGCATGTTCCATGGGTTCGCCGTTGATAAACCGGCGCAATTCGTCAACCACAATGCCGCCTGCCCGCCGCCGGGAGTCCACGGTGGCTCCGCCCAGATGGGGCGTAAGGAGCACATTTGGCAGGGAGCGCCAAGGATCGTTTACGGGGAGAGGCTCTTGGCCGAAAACGTCGAGCGCGGCATCAATTCGTCCCGAGTAGACCTCTTTGTACAAGGCATCCATGTCCACGATGGTGGATCGGGCCGTGTTCACCAGCGCTGCCCCATCCGGAAGCAGGGCAAGTTCCGCCGCACTGATAAGTCCGGCGGTTTCGGGGGTGGCCGGAGCGTGGACGGCCACCACGTCGCTGTGGGCCATGAGGTCGGTCAGAGTGGCCGAGCTGGCCGCGAGGGGGTCGCCTTTGATCAGGTACGGATCGTAGACGCACACGCGCGCGCCGAGTGCCCGGCATGCCTCGATGTACCGGCGGCCTGTCCTCGATGCTCCGACGACGCCGATGCGGGCGCCGGAGATTTCCCGTGCCCGTTGGACGTTTCGGGCGTCATCCCAGGTGGCCCCCGTGCGGAGGCTGTGATCGAGCTGGTGGACGCGTCGCAGCAGGGCCAGGGTGAAGGTGAGCGAAAGCTCCGCGACGGCCGGGGCCATTGCTGCGCCCGCTTGGGAGATGGGGATGCCGGTGGTCCAGAAGTCCTCGCTGACCAGAGCGTGCAGCGATGACGCGGCATGGACAACGCACTTGAGGTTCGGCGCCGCGGCCAAATGTTCGGCGTCGAGTCGGGGGAATCCCCAGGCGGTGATGAACGCATCCTTGTCTGCGGCAGCAGTCGCGAAAGCATCCAAGGACTGGAGTCCGGCCGGGGCGATTTCCGTGACCTCGCCAAGTTCTTTGAGGGCAGAGCGGGTTTCGGGGGAGATGAAGGCATCCCGCTCAGCGTCCGGGATGCTCAGCAGGATCCTCAGCCGGCTTGCTGTGGGAGGCGAAGAAGTGGATGCAACGCCGTTGTTGATGTTCATGGGACCGAGATTGCCAGTTTCAATATCTTTTGTCAATGACTAAAGTAAGTACAATAAAAGGTATGAAGACATCCGGGCAGCAGATGCCAGAATGGGGGAGATCCCTTGCGACGCAACAACAGGAGCCACGAGCCATGAAGCCACGCGCAGGAAGCAAGGCCCTGATCCGCGAGATCAATGAGGCGCTGGTACTGGACATAGTCCGGACACAGGCGCCGGTATCCCGCGCCCAAATCACGGTCCAAACCGGTCTGAGCGCAGCCAGCGTCACGGGGATCACGGGCAAGCTTGTGCACGCCGGGTTGCTGGTGGAAACCGAGATTGCGCCCAGCACCGGTGGCCGTCCGGCACGTCTCCTGGAGCTGGGGCGCGAAGGCGTCTTCGCGGCAGGGGTGAGGCTGTCCGCCACGGAGGCGCACGCCGTCGTCGTCGATTTGCGCGGTGGCGTGGTGGCCACCTACAGCGAGCCGATGCCGTCTGCCGGTCCTGACGATGCGGCAGCGGCCGCGGCCCGGGCTGTCAGCGCCGCTGCGGGCGGGATGGGGTCCAGGCTCATCGGGGTGGGAGTTGCCGTTTCCGGGGTAGTGGACCAAGCCGGCGGTCTGGTGCGGCACAGCGGCGCGATGGGCTGGACTGACGTCAAGTTCCAAGTGCTCCTTGAAGAAATCGCGGACCAGCCGGTCGTCGTCGACAGCTACGTCAACGCCTACGCGCGGGGGCTCTTGTTCGACGACGTTTCCAAAGGGCGCGAGATGCTTATTTTCAGCGTTGGAACCAGTTTGGGTGCCGCCGTCGTGGTTGAAGGCCGCATCCAGCGCGGCTTCAACGGCGCCGCCGGAGGTTTCGCGCATTCGCGGGCGATTACCGGACCAGGGCCGGCCAGGCCGTGCCACTGCGGTGCGGAAGACTGCTTCGAAACCCGGGGGAGCCTCTGGGGCATGCAGCGCGAACTGGAGCGGAGCGGCCAGGACCGGCAGATAGACCCCGACGGCGACTCCGGACTGATTGCCGACGCCGCCCTGCATCTGGGTATCGGCATGGCGAATGCTGCCAAGATCCTGGGTCCGGAACAGGTGATCGCCGGATTTGCTCCGGAAGCCGACCTTGGCACTTTCGCGGAACAGACCAAGCGCGCTTTCCTGACTCAGTACCACCACGCGAATACTCCGCCTCCTTTGTTTGATGCAGCCATTGCAGATCCCGTAGCGGTGGCCCGGGGTGCTGCGTGCTCGGTGCTGGCGGGACTGTTTTCCGCCGGCCCAACTGGGTAGCAGCAAATGCCGTTCTGAGGGCTCAAAACGGCATCTGCTGCTACTTACTTGGGTTACGTGGCTTACCGGCGCATGGTTTGCATCGCCTGCTGATCGTCTATGCGGACAAGGTTGGGTCCCCGCAGGGTGTAGAGCAGGCCGTCCTCATCGGCGGTGATGTGGGGTCCGCTGTACCAGCCGCCATTAATGTCTGCCACAACAACCGAGACAGCAAACGTGACCGGGTCAATGCGGAAAACAGTGGTGTCGGAAACGCCGTACACAATTCCCCTGCTGACTTGGAGGGCCCCGAAGTCCGTGCACACGCTGCTCAGATCGCCCCGGTGGACCACCTGGCGGCTGTCCAGGTCAATGACGAACAACCCCGCGGCCTTGCGGGACATGCCGTAGAGGAACTTGCCATGGATTGCCATGGCCGCAATGCCCTGGGTCTGTCCCGGATCCAGGCGCCACAACTCCTGGTTTGCCACGGGGTCCCAGGCCACTACCGTGCTGCGTGGCCCGGTGCTGTAGATGTTGTCACCACCGAGGTAGGCCACGCCGTCCTTCGTGGCAACAGCGCGGACCATCTGGAGGGCATCGATCGGGTTGACCTTGGTGATGACCTGGGTGGTGGAAGGTTTGTACGCGGCGAAGCAACCGCCGCCGCCGGTATCGTTCTGCGCACCTGCAATAACCATCCCGTTGACGGCATCCCAGCAAACGTCCAAGGGCCGGTTCTGTCCTGCCGGGAGTGCAGCGACCTGGTAGGGCAGCTGGCCGGTGGCGGGGTCGTAGGAGTAGATACCGCGTGAGTTGTACTGGCCCGTGTAGAGGATTCCGCCCACAACGATGGCATCCTTTGCCTCACCCGTGGCCCGAAGATACGACACCTGCTCTGAGGCGAGTTGATGACGGGCAATGGTTCCGGTGCCGCCCACATAAACGTCCCCCGCGCCTGCAGCCAGGCCCATGCACAGTTGGGGGCCACCTGGGGCCCCGGCGTCCGTGAGGTCATGTTTGATGGCGGTTTTCGCCACGGGGTCCACTTCGATGACGTCGTAGGAGGAAACCGTGAGCGCCTTGTTTCCGTACACATCCAGACCCCACATGGCCCCGACGTCTTCCGTCAGAATCTGGGTGATCTTCTTGGTGACCATGTTGTAAGACCACACGCCCGGTTCCTTGACGAAGAAGACGTCGTTGCCCAGTTGCCTGAACATGACGCCCGTCTTGGCGATGATGGTGTACTGGGCGTGGTTGGCAAGGTTGATCAGCACGGACTTGCCGGGCCCCTTGACCCCCACTCCGAGCTGCCCGTTGAGCACGCTGAGGGAGGTGACCGAGACACCGGTTGCTACTTCGGCCGGAAGGATGTTTGTGGATGTCCTGGTTGTTCGATTGAACGCAAAGAGACGAGCCGGACTGGAGCCATTCCCGCCGCCAAGGGTACTGCCGGTGCCGAAGTACACGGTGTCAGCGGTCGCGGCAACAGCCTGCGCAATGGTTGCCCCGGGGTCCGGGACGCCCCAGCTGGTCATCGCTTCGGTGCCGGGATCGTATTCCCATAAGGACGGTGCGTTGGTGGTCAGCCCGCCGCCGGCCAGGTACACCTTGCCATCCGGGGCTACGGCGAGCGCACGGATGTCGCGGTCGCCGGTTTCGCCGACGCCGACTGCCGGGACGTTGGGAGTGCTGAGGTCCCAACGGTAGAGGTTCGGCTTGCCGTCGATGCCGTCGCGGAGCACGCCGGCGTAGAGATAGCGGCCGGTGGAGTCGGCCGCGAGCGCCTGGATACTGTAGCCGGAACCCAGATCCGTGCGCGAGGTGATGGTGCCTGTGGGCAGGTGGAAGCCGATGATCCGAACAGGGTTGAGGTTGCGTGATCCGATGTAGACCGTGTCTCCCACAAGCAGCGAACTCATGAGTGAAAACTGGACGACGGCGGGTCCCAGGTCGGTGATCTGCGGTGCTGCAGTGTTCAGCGGCCGGGCGGCCTCTGCAGCGCCGGGCGACATTGCTGACAGCGCTACGGCGAGTCCGCCGATGCCCCCGGTCTGCAGCAATTGACGGCGATTGATGGCGAAGGTGGACATGGAAGGTTCTCCTCATTGAGTATCCCGTGGGGGTGGATTCAGGGCGCTTGGAGCGGTCCGGATCCGCCCTGTGCACTTCCCTCAGGGTTCCAGCCAGGAGCCGGCAAATCCATGATTCGAACAATTTCAGACATTTGAGCGGTGCCCGTCCTTCGCCGGTTTTCAGCTGTCAGGACAGCCGCCTCAGGGCAGGGGCGCATCCCTGTGGTGCAAGCGGCGGAACCGGCTCGGGGAGTAGCCGGTCTTCTTGGTGAAGAGCCGGCTGAAGTAGGCGGGGTCGTCGTAGCCGGTGAGCGTGGCGATCCGCTGAACGGACAGGGCCGTATCGGCAAGGAGTGACTGGGCGCGGGATATGCGCAGTTGCAGAATGAGCTCCTTGGGGCCTGCTCCTGTGGCGGCGTGAACTACCCGCCGCAGGTCCGGGACGGACACCTGAAGTGATGCGGCCAGTTGGGACAGGCCAAGTGGCAAATGGGCCAGTTCGTGAAGCGTGGCGAGGAGTTCGTCGTCTCTGCCGGGAAGGCCTGGTTCCGTGGTGCGCCTGCCGGTTTCCACGAGGATTCTTTGGCAGAGCACCGATGCCTCCAGGTCTCCCTGGCGGCCAGCGGTTGAGAGCGCGGCCCGCAACTGCGGAAAAAGTCCCAGTCCTTCCTCATCCGCCGGACCGTCAAGCTGGACCAAGGGGCGGGTTCGGGTGAAGCCTCCCAACTCCTCCATCGCCCGTGCCATGGGTCCGGTGAAGAGCAGCCAATGCTCTTTCCACCCGTGGGGCCCTGGTCCGTAGCCGTGGCTTACGCCGGGAAAGAGCCAGATGACCGAGGGAGCCTGGACCTCGTATCGCTTGCCATCCATCGTGAAATGACCGGACCCGCCGGAGACCAGCACCATTGCGTGACTGCTCAATGTCCGCTCGGAAAAGGAGGGCAGAACACCGCTTTGTTCACCGGCGCCCAGGCACGCCAAACCCAGGTCCCGTAGCGGTTGGGCGGGTTGCCGGTAGCTTGACCAATTGTCCATGGCCTTCAATGTTGCCCCTGCCAGCACAATGAAGACAAGGCCCATGAAAGTCCAAGTGTCAGGGAACAGGAGTCCATTCACTTCCTTGCGCCCCGCTGACACTGTGGTAATTATGTTGACCTCGAATGGCCACGTCCTGGACGAATCGGAAACCCGCCTGGCTGAACTTGAACCGGTGCCCTCTTCCGAGCGCGGTGACCGCGACGCGCTTTGGGCAAGACTCCGCCGGGACGGATACCTGTACTTGAAGGGCCAGTTGACCCCGGAGCGCCTCCTGGACTTCCGGGAGTTCTACTTTGCTTCGTTGGGCGAGGCAAACGTGTTCGCACCCGGCACGGACCCTCGTGACGGCATCGCAGCGGAGGGGGACGTGGACAGGGCTGCCTTGCGCCGGGGAGTGTTTGACCACGTCGTCCCAGGTCCGGAGTATCAGGCGCTGTGCACGGCTGAAGGGATTGCCGATTGGTTTGCCTGGTTTTTGGCGGACGAGGTCCATTTGCACCGGCGGAAGATCATTCGCCATACCAAGCCCGGTGAGAGCGGCATCGGTACGGCAACCCAGGCGCACTACGATCTTGTCTACCTCCGGGAGGGCAGTGATCGTGTTCTCTCCATGTGGATTCCGCTGGGCGATTGCCCCCGTGAGCGCGGCGGTTTGGCCTACCTTGAGGGCAGCCACCACTGGGTGATGGCCGCGGAGCGGGAGGGGACGTTGAAGATGCCTGCCGCGTCCATCACCGCAGACCTCCCCGGGTTGGCCAATGAGCGGGACGCCCGGTGGCTCGTGACCGACTACGAGGTTGGCGACGTCGTGGTCCATTCCGCGCATATTGTCCACGCGGCTTTGGACAACACGGACCGTGGAGGCATCATGCGCCTGTCCACCGATATCCGTTACCAGCGGCTCAGCGAACCTATTGATTGGCGCTGGCAGGAGCACTGGAATTACGACGACGGCCTCTGAGCCGCCGCTGTGCGGCACCTCTACCTGGGCTGCTGGACCGCGCCCCGCCACCACGCCACCGTGGCAGCCGTTGCTTCGGCCAGGGGAGTGGGTTCGAGCCCGAGGAGCCGCTGGCTTTCCGAGGAATCCATGACGAACGGCCGCTCGAATTGGTACAGCATCTCTGCCAACTCGCGCATGTCAGTGGAGACAATGGCGGCTATCCGGAACACCCACCCAGGTACAGCGCTCACCTTCGGTGCCGACAAACCCGCGGCCGCCGCCTGGGCAGCTGCCATTTCGCTGTGTGTGACGGCGGGTCCTGTGGGGGCGTGCAGCACGGTGTTCCACAGTGCGGGCTTCTTGGCGGCGGCAATCATGGCTGCTGCGAGGTCGGGAACGTAGGTGAAGGAGTGCGGCTGGCGGGCGCTTCCGATGACCTGCACTGCTTTGCCCGCCAGGATGGGCGTCACCATGCGCTCCCCGGCGTGGGCCATCTTCACGCGCGGTCCGAAGAAGTCGCCGGCCACGACGCTTACGGTATCGGCTGGATGTGCTTGCCGTGCTTTCAACAACGCGGTCCGGATTCCGCGTTTACCGCCGGTCGCCGAGCGCGGCCCGGCTTCTGTCATGATGCGGTCGGGCTCGCTGTAGGCGTACAGGCTTTCGGGGAAGACGACGACGGCGCCCGCGGCTGCCGCTGCATCCATCACCACTTGCTCGGACTTGGGGAGTTCAGCAGCCCACGCTGATGCCCGGTACGCGGATCCGTGGATGCAGTGAAAGACGGCGGTGGCACCGGTCATGGAGTTGGCCAGTTGCTTCGGGTCTGAGGCATCCACCCGCATCCTTTCCACCAGGGGATGCTCCGGGCCGCTGCCCGAACGGGTCAGGATGCGTACTTGGTGGCCTTGTTCTGCGAGCTGTTGGGCGACTGTGGATCCAACGGGTCCTGCTCCTGTGACGACGTACATGGGTCCTTCTTTCGGGGTGGCGGGATCAAAAATCGAAACTGAGAGCACTGCTCTCTAAATCCAGAATGGGCACTCTTCCCCGCAATGTCAAGAGCACTGCTCTCATTTGTTGACGTCGCTCTCTCTTGTGGCAAGCTGGACCCATGCCGCCCGCCGAAACGTCAAAGAGCAAAGCAACGACTCCGCGCGAGCGTGCCCGTGCCCAAACCCTGGTCGACATCGTGCGCATCGGGCGGGAGCACTTGGCCGTCCATGGCGCCGCTGCCCTGTCCCTGCGTGCCGTGGCCAGGGACCTCGGAGTGGTGTCCTCCGCCGTGTACCGCTACGTGCAGAACCGCGACGAGCTCCTCACGCTCCTGCTCATTGACGGCTACAACGAGCTCGGCGACCATGTGGACGCGGCCGTGGACGCAGTTCCGGACGATGACTTTGCCGCGCAATTCAAGGCGCTCGGTCACGCCGTCCGGCATTGGGCTCTCCGTGAACCCGCCAGCTATGCCCTCCTCTTCGGCAGTCCAGTGCCCGGATACCAGGCTCCGGGGGAGCGCACCACCGTCCCCGGAACCCGGGTCATCTTCCGGTTGGTGGGCATCTTCGACGCCGCCCAGCGGGCGGGTGCCCTGGACGCCCAGGTGGGTCCCGCCGTCGTGATTCCTCCGGCGTTGGCGGCGGATCTGGAGGCCATCCGCTCTGAACTGAACCTCTCGGTATCGGATTCGTCGCTGGCGCGCGGGGTGCTGGTGTGGACGTCCGTTTTCGGGGCGATCAGTTTCGAGGTTTTCGGTCAGTACGGTCAGGACACCTTCAAGGCCCGCGACGAGTTGTTCGAGCACCAGTTGGCCGTGCTCCAGGGCGTCGCCGGGCTCCAAGGCTAGGGCGCTAGAGTATTCGGATGGCTCGAGGACTGGCGGATATTGGTGCGGAGGGCGTCCTGCTGGCCGGCGCGGGGCGCGCGATTCTCCTGCAGATCGCCAATCCGCGCGTGGGCCACGGCGTAGCTGAGCACAGCGACTTCGCGGAGCGCCCCATGGACAGGCTCCGTGCCACCATGACCTACGTATACGCGGTGATCTACGGTTCCAAGGAACAGCTGAACGCCGTTCGACGCGCCGTCAACAGGGCGCATGCGCCGGTCCGCCGGGGATCCGATGCCACCTCCGCGGGCTACAGCGCGTTCGACGCCGAGTCCCAACTTTGGGTGGTCGCCACCCTGTACGACACCGCCGTTACCGTGTACGAGAAGGTCCACGGACCGCTCGACGACGAAACCGCCGGCAACATCTATCGGGACTATGCGCGGATAGGGACGGCGCTCCAGCTTCCGCCCCAAATGTGGCCACGCGACAGATCCGCGTTCGCTGAATATTGGGCCGCCCAGGTCGACGCGTTGCGGCCGGACGCAAAGGCCCTCAAGGTCGCCAAGGAACTGCTGTATCCGGCCGGCGGTCCGCGGTTGCTCCGCCTGGCCATGCCGCTGGCCCGTTTCCTCACGGCCGGTCTCCTGCCTGAGCACGTCAGGGAAGCTTTTGGTTTCGAATGGAGCCCCGGACAGGCCCGCCGCTTCGAGCGGACCATGAAGGGCCTGGGCCGTGTCTACCCGCGGCTGCCGCAGCGGATCCGGCACTGGCCACGTGACTACTATTTGAAGCAACTCGCCGTGGATGCTGGGGCGACGCATGCGTAATTTCACATCGGTGGAGCAGTCGATCGACCAGGCCGCCCACCGCTACCTGGACCACGTCCGGGGAAGCCGTTTCCAGGCGGGACTCACTGAATTCGTGGTTTTCGGTTTGAAGCAGGCCTGGGCGTGTGTGTTCGGCGCCGCGCTGCTTGCGGTGATCATCGGCGTGCGGCTCTGGTATCCCTCCGATGCCGGCTTGGCCAGCAACGATTTCCTGACCATCGCTGCCGTCGTTATTCAGGTCCTGATGATCAGCTTCAAACTTGAGACGCTGCGTGAACTGCGGGTGATCCTGCTTTTCCATGTGGTGGGGACGGTGATGGAGCTGTTCAAGACGGACGTGGGCTCGTGGGCCTACGAGGCTGAGGGTGTCCTGCGGATCGGGGCGGTGCCGCTGTTCAGTGGCTTCATGTATGCGGCCGTGGGCTCCTACATGGTGCGGGTCTTCCGGCTGTTCGACCTCCGCTTCGACCGCTACCCGCGCCGGTGGATCACGGCCCTCGTTGCCGGCGCAATCTACGTCAATTTCTTCTCGCACCACTACATCCTTGACCTGCGCTGGGTGCTGCTCGCCGCCGTCGTGCTTGTCTACGGGCGGTGCATGATGCACTTCAGGGTGTTCCGGCGTCGCTTCCGAATGCCGATTCTGGTGTCGTTCCTGCTGGTGGCGTTGTTCATTTGGTTCGCCGAGAACATCGGCACGTGGTCGCGTGCATGGCTGTATCCGAACCAGCTCAACGGTTGGCAGGCGGTTTCCATCGACAAGCTCCTGGCGTGGTTCCTGCTGATGATCATCTCGGTGGTGCTGGTGGCGTGGGTGTACAAGCCGGAACCGCTCGGGTCCGCTGACGCCACCCAAACGGCTGACGCCACCCATATTCAATAGTGACACCCGGATATGGGTGTCGCCGCTCCGAGTGAGTGACGCAGTGCATTTTGCGCGTCATGAGGCTTCGCTGCCAGTTCACCGTGGGCGAAACCAGCCCGAAAGCCGCGTGATTCCGGGACTTTCTTGAGCCCTCAGGGCAAAGTTGAGCGCACTTGACTCAACTTTGGATTGACATCTTTCTGAGGCTGAGTACAGTTGAGTGCAGAACGCTCAACTAGCCGATTGTTGAGCAGGCTCCCTGCAGGTCAACCGCCCAGCGGACCACTGCCAGGTGCAATCTCCAACATCGGCCATTGAAAGGAAACAAGATATGTCACGTGCAGTAGGTATCGACCTCGGAACCACCAACTCCGTGGTCTCTGTTCTCGAAGGTGGCGAGCCCACCGTCATCGCCAACGCAGAAGGCGGCCGCACCACGCCGTCGGTCGTTGCGTTCTCCAAGTCCGGCGAAGTCCTGGTTGGCGAAATCGCCAAGCGCCAGGCCGTCAACAACATCGACCGCACCATCGCTTCCGTCAAGCGCCACATGGGCACTGACTGGAACGTCGCCATCGATGACAAGAAGTACACGCCGCAGGAAATCTCCGCGCGTATCCTCATGAAGCTCAAGAACGACGCCGAGAGCTACTTGGGCGAAAAGGTCACCGACGCTGTGATCACCGTTCCGGCATACTTCAACGACGCCGAGCGCCAGTCCACCAAGGAAGCCGGCGAAATCGCAGGCCTCAACGTCCTGCGCATTGTCAATGAGCCCACCGCGGCTGCACTGGCCTACGGCCTGGACAAGGGCAAGGAAGACGAACTCATTCTGGTCTTCGACCTCGGTGGCGGTACCTTCGACGTCTCCCTCCTCGAGGTTGGCAAGGACGAAGACAACTTCTCCACCATCCAGGTCCGCGCAACCGCCGGTGACAACCGCCTCGGTGGCGACGACTGGGACAACCGCGTCGTCGAGTGGCTCCTGAGCCAGCTCAAGGTCAAGGGCATCGACCTCTCCAAGGACAAGATCGCCCTCCAGCGTTTGCGTGAAGCTGCAGAGCAGGCCAAGAAGGAACTGTCCTCCTCCACCAGCACCAACATCTCCCTCCAGTACCTGTCCGTCACCCCCGACGGCCCGGTCCACCTGGATGAGCAGCTGACCCGTGCCAAGTTCCAGGACCTCACCAAGGACCTGCTGGACCGCACCAAGAAGCCGTTCCACGACGTCATCGCTGAAGCCGGCATCAAGGTTTCCGACATCGACCACATCGTCCTCGTCGGTGGCTCCACCCGTATGCCTGCTGTCTCCGAGCTCGTCAAGGAACTCGCCGGCGGCAAGGAGCCCAACAAGGGCGTCAACCCGGACGAAGTTGTGGCCGTTGGTGCCGCACTGCAGGCCGGTGTCCTGAAGGGTGAGCGCAAGGACGTCCTCCTCATCGACGTCACCCCGCTGTCCCTCGGCATCGAAACCAAGGGTGGCGTCATGACGCACCTCATCGAGCGCAACACGGCCATCCCCACCAAGCGTTCCGAGACCTTCACCACCGCAGACGACAACCAGCCGTCCGTGGCCATCCAGGTCTTCCAGGGCGAGCGTGAATTCACCCGCGACAACAAGCCGCTGGGCACGTTCGAACTGACCGGCATCGCTCCGGCACCGCGTGGCGTCCCGCAGGTCGAGGTCACCTTCGACATCGACGCCAACGGCATCGTCCACGTATCCGCCAAGGACAAGGGCACCGGCAAGGAACAGTCCATGACCATCACCGGTGGCACGGCACTGTCCAAGGACGACATCGACCGCATGGTCCGTGAAGCCGAAGAGCACGCTGCAGAGGACAAGGCCCGCCGCGAAGCTACGGACACCCGTAACTCCGCAGAGCAGCTCGCCTACTCGGTGGACAAGCTGATCGCCGACAACGACGACAAGCTGCCGGAAGAGGTCAAGACCGAGGTCAAGGCCGACGTCGACGCCCTCAAGTCCGCGCTGGAAGGCACCGACGACGCCGCCGTAAAGACCGCGTTCGAGAAGCTCCAGGCCTCCCAGACCAAGCTCGGTGAAGCCATCTACTCGCAGGCCTCCGCAGCTGACGCTCCGGGTGCAGGCGCTGAAGGTGCTCCGGCCGGTGACAAGGCCGCCAACGACGAGGACATCGTTGACGCCGAAATCATCGACGAAGACGAAGCGAAGAAGTAGCCATGCCTCATCACGGCAACGAAGCAGAGCACTCAGAAGGCAACGAGCAACGCAAGCCCGTAATCCGGGACAACCGCAAGGTTGACCCGGAAACTGGGGCAGCGCGCCACCCTGAAGGCGAAGCTGCGGCTCCCGCCGAAGGCAACGCCGCTCCCTCGGACGGCGACGCCCTCTCCCAGGCTGAGGAAATCCTCAACGGGGTAGAGGTGCCGGCTGAAGAGTCGGTAGCCTCCGGTGCCGCAGCTGAAGCCCAGGCAGCGGAGCTCCGCAACGATCTCCTTCGCCTCCAGGCTGAGTACGTCAACTACCGCAAGCGCGTCGAACGCGACCGCGCCGTAGCAGGGGAAATGGCCGTCATCGGCGTCCTGAACTCCCTGCTCCCGGTGCTGGACGACGTCGACGCCGCACGCCAGCACGGTGACCTCGAAGACGGCCCATTCGCCGCGATCGCCACCAAACTGGAAAACGCGTTGAAGACGTACGGACTGGAACGCATCGCGGATACAGGAGTCGAATTCGACCCCACCATCCACGAGGCACTCATCCAGCAGCCCGGCGAAGACATCCAGGTGGACACTGTCAGCCAGGTGCTGCGCTCGGGATACCGCTCGGGTGAGCGGGTCCTCCGCGCAGCCCAGGTGATTGTCGCGGTTCCGGCGTAACTAGCAGCGCGAAGCGAGACAAGGGGCCCCGCCCCTACGCCGGGTGGCTTGGGATCTTCGATCCGAAGCCACCCGGCTCCGGTAGCGGATATTGGCCTTCCCAGCACTCGCAAGCTCGTGCCGGGACCCTCGGCCAGATCCTTGGAAGCCATTCCCGGGCCCCTTGTCCCGCTCTGCTCCGGCTGTCGGGTCACCTAAGGTGAGATGACCGTAGCGCAGCTGGATAGGGGGCCGCGGCGTGGCGGGCATCGCGAAGCGGGCACGGCCCCCTATCCAGCGAAGCGCAAGCTTCAACAACGAAAGGAAACGCTCTTGGCCAGCCAGGACTGGGTTGAAAAGGATTTTTACGCGATCCTTGGTATTGCCAAGGACGCGTCCGACGCGGATATCAAGAAGGCTTACCGCAAGCTTGCCCGGCAGTACCACCCGGATACCAATGCCGGGGATGCTGCCGCGGAGAAGAAGTTCAAGGACATTTCCGAGGCCTACTCGGTGTTGTCCAGTCCTGAGGACCGCCAGCAGTATGACGCCATCAGGGCCATGGGTGGCGCTCGGTTTGCACCTGGTGCCGGCGGCCGCGGTGGCCCGTCGGGTGCCAACGGTGGCTTCGAGGACCTCTTTGGCGGCCTGTTCGGTGGCGGGCCTGGGGCCCGTCAGCCTGCCGGCGGAGGTATTCCTCCGGAGTTTGCCGACTTGTTCGGTGGTGGTTTCGGCGGTGCAGGCCAGACCGGCTTCCAGAGGGCTCCCCAGAAGGGATCGGACCGCACGGCCACTACCACCATTTCGTTCGCCGGCTCCATCAAGGGCACCACTGTGAGCCTGCGCGAAAGCAATGGCAACGTGATCGACGTCAAGATTCCTGCCGGGATCAAGGACGGGCAGAAGGTCCGCCAGCGTGGCAAGGGCAACGTAGGCCCTGCCGGGAACGGCGACCTCATCATCACGGTCAGTGTGAAGCCCCACGAATTCTTCCAGCGCGACGGCGACAACATCCGCATCCACGTGCCCGTCACGTTCGCGGAAGCGGCGCTCGGCGCCACCATTGAGGTTCCAACGCTCGACGGCGACACCGTCAAGTTGCGCGTCCCGGCGGGCACACCCGCAGGCCGCACCCTGAGGGTCAAGGGCCGGGGTGTGAAGACGTCCAAGGCGACAGGCGACCTCCTGGTGACCATCGACATCGCGGTTCCGCAAAACCTCAATAAAGAGGCAGAGGAAGCTGTCAAGGCCTTTGCTGCTGCCACCACTGACGCCAACCCGCGTCGCGACCTGGCCGCGAAGGCCCGGTTGTAAGGAGGCAGGTCATGGCAATCGACGTCAACCAGCCGATCTTTGTCATCTCCGTCGCGGCGGAGCTTGCCGACATGCATCCGCAGACGTTGCGCCAGTACGACCGTCTGGGCATCGTCTCGCCCAGCCGCGCGCCCGGGAAGTCGCGTCGCTACTCCCAGAACGATGTCAATAAACTGCGCGAGGTCCAGCGCCTTTCGCAGTCCGGTGTCTCGCTTGAAGGCATCAAACGCATCCTCGAGCTCGAGAACCAAGTGGCCGCGCTGCAGTACCGGGTGGCTGAACTGACCGAGGAACTGTCACGGCGCCGCACGCCGATGGACGCGCGCATCTTCGCGGCAGGCGCGGCGGGCGACGTCGTCAGCCTTACCCGTGGGCAGCGTCCCCGGGGCCGCTCCCAGGCCGTTGTGGTGTGGCGCCCGCGGCCGGCGGACGAACGCAGGAACGGGAGTTAGTCCCGCGTCCGGTCCCAGCTGACAACGACCCGGGCAGCGCCGGTTTCCGTGCGTTCAACGTTGGTGACAATCTGGGACTCTTTGGCCCCCATGTCGCGGATCCGGCGTCGGTAGTCCTCAACGTGAGCCTGAAGGGACTCTTCCGTCCATTCGCCTGGACGCATCCTGGTGGAAATCTCTACCGGCTCTTCCCGGGGCAAGATCTCCGCGGGTTGCCGTTGGGGTTCCTTGGCTGGCTCAGGTTCGCCGGGCGGCACCAGCATTCGGATTGCGAAAGCGCCGCCTGCTATGCCGGCGACGAGGCCTGCTGCGATCAGCAACAGTGTTCGTCCCCGTTTGCGGTTTCCGGGGGCGTGAACCTTTGCTATGCGAGTGGGCGTGGCGGTCGATTTCTGGGCCATGGGAAGAGGCAACCTTCCGATCGGTGGTTCGTTGTCCGTGCGGTATTGGTCAGGAGAACACCCACTCAGTCTGCCACTGTATCGCCGTGTCTGTGCGCTACTTTCCATTGGCCATCCTCGCGACGGTAAACCTGGGTTGCCCTGAGGGTATAAGTTCGGGGGGTCCCATTGAGGGTGGCCGAGGTATGTTCCAGGCCGGCTGTGTAAGCCATGTCCCCGATGACGTCGCAGGCCTGCAATTCGAACTCGTAGGACGTGCAATCCGAGAAGCTGGCGCCCAGGGCCGTGAAGAGTTCATTGAGCTCATCCTGCCCATAAGCGTTCCGGAAGGCGCCGAGCACGCTTACCGGTTCCTTGCGGGACCACAGGGCCCGGCGTGGTTCCGGGTCGCCGTTGTGAAGGGCCAGTTCTGCCTGGTAGAGGGCGGATTTGATCCATCTCAGAAATTCTTCTTTGTCGCTCATGCAGCCAGTATGCTCGCAGGGCGTCAGCTGGTGAAGGAGCTTTTGCGGTCTTATCCGTGCCCTGATTCCCGCGTGGTTCATGGCGTGATTCTGCCCGGTTGAGCAGTGGCTGGAAGGCCGGATCGGGAAGATAATGAAGGCAGAGCACGGCAGGCAGCGTCCGTGCCAGGTAACTGAGCAGCAATGCCGGGACGGGCAAGCCTGCTCGCGTGGTGAGGAAGAGTCCGGTGTCCTTGTCGGATGAGGAGCGCAGGAGCTTGGAAGAGCTGGAGCAGGACCTGGCTGCGACAGATCCAGACCTCGCGCATGAGCTGACGTCGGGCCGCCTTCGTGGAACCAAGGCCCGCACCACCTTTGGTGTGCTTGGCGTGCTTTGCGGATTCGTGATGGTGATCGCGGGGATCGTCACCCAACTCCTGGTGCTGGGTGTGGTGGGCTTCCTGTTGGCTGGCTCGGGAGCGTACCTGCTTTTCGCCGGGACGTCGTTTCGACGACGCGTCGGATAACGCTGCACTGGTCGGCCAGTGCAGAAACTTCAGCCAGTGCAGAAACTTCAGCCAGTGCAGAAACTTCAGGGAACCGGCGGTACGGGCGGCTGAACCGGGGCCTCCGGCGCCTTGATCGGTTCAGGTTCGCCGGGAGGCATCATCGTCCGCCATGCCAGCACGGCTCCGGCGCCGATGACGGCCGCCAGGAGTGCAATCAGCCAGCCCCAGGGACGTGCAGTGGGCTTCCCGGCCTGACGGGACAGTACGCGCGTTGCCCTCTTCACGGCCCTGGAGGCAGTGCGCCGGGCGTCTTTGGCGGTCTTCTTGTTCCCGGTGAGTGTGAGCATGACGCCATGAACCACGGACGGGACATCGGCGTGGTTGATCCGGGCCAAGGCCCACCGCACCACGGCATCGGTCTGTGAGCTGGTTCCGTCTGCTGCGTGGGTTACCCATTCCCGCGCAAGATCCTGGACTGCAGGAAAGATGCTCTGCGGTTTGTACATTGCGCGCCCCTAACGGAGAGATGGCCCCGTGAGCCAGCCTACGCCGTGGGCCGGCACGCAACTAGTCCCGGATTACGGCGGCCAGCTCTACAGGCTTGTCCAAACCCGCCCATTGTCCACTCAGGATCAGTTCGTGGTGAAGTTCCGGTGCCGAGGCGGTGGTGGCTGATGCGTCGGCTGCCACGTCCACCACCCGTGCAACCTTCAATTTCAGCCCACCCGCGTCGATGATCGTGACGCCGCTGCCCGAGACCGGAGCCGAGGCACTCAAGGCGGGCACGCCGCCGTCGAGCGTTCCGCTGCCCTTCACCGTGACGCTGCTGGGGCGGGGGTCAGACTCGCCTTCTACCAGCAGGGCTGCCTGTTCCTGCCCGGTGAGGATGGCCGTGGCAAGGGCTTTGACGTAGACGGGGTCGGCGCAGGCGTCGTATACCCAGCGCTTGCCGAGGACCGAATGTTCCATGGTGCCGATCAGCCATTCGTCTGCGCCACCCAGTTCGTGGCCGCGATAGCTCAGGGGAACCTGGTAGATCCGCTCGCCCGCAGCCACCACGTGTGTTTCGAGGCCTACCTCGCCGGCGGGATCGTCGAAGCGGTAGGCGCCGATGAGTTCGGGGGTGCCGTCCTGGATGAACCACGGCTGCGTCGGCAGATAGTCAGCGATGATTTCGAGCTTGGTGGGGGACAGGTTTGCTTTGTGTATGATCGCCATGTCCCCCAGCCTAGGGCAGCCCGGATCCTGCCTCTAAGCAGGGTCCGATGCGTGGGCTCGGCTCTGCTCTGTTTACAATCAAAGGGACGTCGACCACTGAGGGAATCATGAAGAAACTCACCACTGTCCTGATCGCTGCCGGGCTGCTTGTCTCCGCTTCCGCTTGTTCCGCTCAGCAACAGCTGACCACCAAGGAGACCTGCGACCGCGTGAACGTCGCCGCGGCCGGCGGTATTTCGCAAAACCCCAGCCGGACCCTTTCAACCCGCGCAGCAAACGCCGTCCGACCCATTGAGTCTGTGGCGTCCGACGACATGAAGCCTGTGGTCACCGCCATCCTGGAGTACCTGGACGAGCAGTCGAAGGAGAACCCGAATGAAGAACGTATGGGTGAACTGACTACCAACTTCCAGGAAGCTGGAGCCAAGTTCGGCCAGCTCTGCGGCGCCGGGCAGTAGCTTTTTAGCCACCCCCCAGCCCGATTCGTTGCTTGGCTGCGGATTCCATGCTGCGCACGGCATGTCCGGCAGCGAACCAACGAATCGGGCAACCCCTGCTTCCCAGCGCGCTTGAAGTAGGCTCTCCGAATGACTCAATCCGATGTAAAGCAGCGCCTTCTCGCAGCCTATGACCAGCAGCTCCGCACGGACGCGGAGACCTCGGATGCCCTCACGGTCACCGGGAATGGTCCGCTTCGCTTGGCCACCTTCGTGGGCGGGCGCGGGTTCATCACCTACCGGAACCTGGGTGGGGCGGATCCGGAAGGCATTCGTCGCCTGGTTGCTGAAGCCATCGCCTACTTCGAAGACCAGCCAGGCATCAGCCGGGTGGAGTGGAAGACGCGCGGGCATGATGATGCCCCGGGTCTCCACGAAGCGCTCCTGGCCAACGGCTTCACCGCTGACCCGCCCGAATCGATCATGATCGGTGAGGCCCGGGCGTTGAGCGCTGATGTGCCGCTTCCCGACGGCGTGACGTTGCGTCGCGTCGTCGACGAACCGGACGTGCGGGCGATGACAGCCATGCAGGACGAAGTCTTCGGCGAGCCAGTGTCGAATGACATGGCGGACGCGCTGCTGCATCGGATGACGCTGGACGACACCATGGAACTGTGGGTGGCCGAAGCTGACGGCCGGATCATCAGTGCCGGGCGTCTGGATCCTGTTGCCGGAACAGATTTTGCCGGCATCTGGGGCGGGGCAACCCGTCCGGAGTGGCGCGGCCGTGGGATTTACCGTGCGCTGACTGCCCGCCGCGCCCAGTCAGCGTTGGCGAAGGGCAAGGCATTCATTCAGAGCGACTCAACCGAGTTCTCGCGCCCGATTCTGGAACGCTCGGGACTGGTCAAGGTTTCGACGACGACGCCGTACCGCTGGGTGCGCAGCTGACCTCCCCGCCTCCTCCTCCCCCCTCCCCCCGCAAACAGCAACGCGGGGTCACTTATGGCCCATGTTGGGGGCATTAATGGGCCATATCTGACCCCGCGTTGCTTGGGGGAGGGCTGCCGTGTATAGATGTATACAAGTACACCTTCTCAATTTTGGCGGCACCATTGGCAGACCCACAACCTCGGAATACCGGAGCGCACCTCGTTTACAGCGAGTTGAAGAGGCGGATACTCAGCCTGGAACTCAAACCCGGGGAGCGCATTTACGAGCCCGCGATGGCC
This sequence comes from Paenarthrobacter histidinolovorans, assembly GCF_014647595.1. Taxonomy (GTDB): domain Bacteria; phylum Actinomycetota; class Actinomycetes; order Actinomycetales; family Micrococcaceae; genus Arthrobacter; species Arthrobacter histidinolovorans. Next base: position 201,140 of record NZ_BMPM01000008.1, read on the forward strand.
ACGGAGCTCCAGGTCAGCCGCACCCCGCTCCGGGAAGCGATCCGTCGGCTGATCTCCGAAAGCCTGCTTGAGCAGCAACCCACTGGTGGAGTGCTTGTGCCGCTGCTCGACGCGAAAGCCATTTCAGAGTTGTACGACGTCCGGGCGGCCCTGGAGTCACTGATGGCACGGGAAGCATGCGCCAACGCCACCGCGAATGACCTTGATGAGCTTCGGGGGATCGTAGCCCGCAACGCCGCGATGGTGGAGTTTCCTGACGAAGCCATGAAGTACGGGGTTGCCCTGCACGCCGCGATCGTGAGGATCGCAGGAAACTCCTGGGCCCGGCGCTTTCACGAGCAAATCGCCAGCCAGGTTGAGCGCTACAGGTACTTCACCAACAACGCTCCCGAACGCCGCGATGAAGCACTTGCCAATCACCGGTTACTGGTGGACGCCATTGCCGCCAAGGACGCGGAAAAGGCAGCCCGGATTGCGTTCGACCACGTCATCGGTGCCCGGGACGAGACGTTGCGGGCCATCTCCCGCAAGGGCCTCGACGTCCAATGATCGGCGAACTCGGCCGACGCTCGTCCACAGCGCTGCTTATCCACTCGGCTCTGATCCAGGCGGTGACCTTCCTTGTCCGGCCAGCGGCCACTTATCGTGCCCTTGAACTTGACGTTCCGCCGTTTGCGCTGGGTGTCCTGGCAGCCAGCTATGCGGTTTTCCCGTTGCTGCTTGCGCTCCCCATCGGCGGACTTGTGGACAGATTGGGTGAGCGTCGCCTTATGGCGATCGGGGCCGCCGTCGTTCTTGGTTGTTCTGCTTTCCTGCTGTTCTGGGGGTCGTCGGTGGCTGCGCTGGTGGCCGGAACGGCGCTTCTTGGCGCGGGGCAGTTGGCGTGCGTGGTGGGGCAACAAGCGGTGGTGGCGAACAACGCAGCGTCGTCGCGTTTGGACTCGGCATTCGGGTATCTGACGTTCGCGGCCTCACTGGGCCAGGCCCTCGGCCCGTTGGCTATCTCCGTGGTGGGCGGCCTCTCCGTACATCCCAACACCCAGGCTATCTTTATTCTTTCGGTGGGTATGAGCCTGGTGCTGTTTTTGACCACGTTCCTGATTTCGCGCAAGGTCAGCGGCCGGACAAGCAAAGTAAAAGCCAAGAACGCGGCCAAGGGCGGCGCGATCGCGTTGCTGGGAACGCCGGGCGTCGTCCGGGCCCTCGCCACGAGCGCCACTGTCCTGGCCGTCGTCGACCTGACGGTCGTTTACCTCCCGGCTCTCGGCGCCGAACGCGGTCTGACGGCGGCAACGGTGGGTCTGATGTTGACCGTCCGTGCTTTGTTCTCCATGGTTTCGCGCATTGGCCTGGGCAGCATGTCGCGCAAGCTGGGACGGATGAGGCTCCTTGTCCTGAGCCTGGCCATCTCCACCGTTGCCTTGGCTGTGGCTGCCATCCCGATGCCCGCGTGGCTGTTGTTCGTTGTCACGGCGTTCCTGGGCTTGGGGCTGGGAATAGGGCAGCCGCTCACCATGTCCTGGCTCTCAGCCCAGGCCCCCGCCGGTCAAAGGGGTCGCGCGTTGGCCCTGCGTTTGGCGGGTAACAGGGTTGGCCAAGTGGTGCTGCCCAGTGCGATCGGGGTTGTTGCGGTGGGCCTGGGCGCGGCGGGAGTGTTCCTTGCATCAGCGGCTGCCGTGGGCGGGACGATGCTGTTGCTGCGGGGTGTTCGGCTGGACGACTGATTTCTCCGTCATGTTCTGCCCTTTCACCGCACTGCTTGTTAAGCGGGAAAGTAAGGGGGCAGTTCCCAGTGAAACAAAGCACTGTGTTCACGATGTCGGATCCGGATGCCTTGCCGGTGCGGTACTACAAGGCGTGGGAGTACTTCCTGCCGGGCGATGAAGTCGACGTGAAGCTACGTGGCGCTGACTCCCAGACAGGGCAGGTGGTTGATGTCATGCCTGACGGCACGGGGGTCTGGGTGTACGTCCACGGCGTAGGTCGTCGATTGTTCAGCGTTGAAGACGCTGTGGAAATCACGGTCACGGACCCGGCCAGGCGTCCGGACATTACGGTGAATTCGGCGGACGAGGCTCGGGAGAAGAAGTGAAGTCACAACTGTTGGCATCCGCAGGCGCGCTGATGGTGGGCGGCGCCGTTGCCTACGTGTCCGGCCCCGTGCTTGGTACGGCTATGGGTCTCGCCGTTTTTGCCGGCGCCCTGCAGGACATCAAACGGCGCCGGCGCAAGCGTGAATAGCCAACCCGGCGTTATTCCGCGAACAGGGCCGCCAGGTCGTCCGCCGTCAACGAGCCACCTGCCAAAGCATCGCCCTCCATCACATCCGCGAACAGCTGCGACTTCTTGGCCTTCAACGCCATGACCTTCTCCTCGATGGTGTCCTTGGCAACCAACCTGTAGACCATGACGTTCCGCGCTTGCCCAATGCGGTGCGTGCGGTCCACGGCCTGGGCCTCGGAAGCAGGGTTCCACCAAGGATCCAGGAGGAACACGTAGTCGGCCTCGGTCAGGTTCAGCCCGAATCCACCGGCCTTCAGCGAAATCAGGAACACCGGCGCTGAACCGTTCTTGAACTCGCTCACCACGTCGCCGCGGTTACGCGTGCTGCCATCGAGGTAGCAATACTCCACACCTTCCTCGTCCAGACGCTCGCGGACTTTCCCAAGGAATCCGGTGAACTGGCTGAAGATCAGCGTGCGGTGGCCTTCGGAAATAACATCTTCCAGTTGCTCAAACAACACGTCGAGCTTGGATGACCGCACACCGGACAGCGAAGAATCCACCAGCGACGCATCCAGGCTCAACTGCCGGAGCAAGGTCAAGGACTGGAAGATCGTGAAGCGGTTCTTGTTGACGTCGTCGATCAGTCCCAGGATCTTCTGCCGCTCACGCTGCAAGTGGGTCTGGTAGACCTTCTGGTGCCGCGGGTTCAGCACCACTTCAAGGACCTGCTCCTGCTTGGGCGGCAGGTCCTTGATGACTTGCTCCTTGGTGCGGCGCATCATGAGCGGACGGACACGACGGCGGAGCTTGCCCAGTTGCGCCGAGTCACCGTTCTTTTCAACCGGCTTTTGGTAGTTCTCGGCGAACCTCTTGGGGCTCGGGAACAGGCCCGGCGCCACGATCGACGTCAGCGCCCAGAACTCCATGAGGTTGTTTTCCAGCGGGGTGCCGGTGATCGCCAGCTTGAACCTTGCCGGCAGCTTCCGGGCACACTGGTACGCCTTGGATTGGTGGTTCTTCACGAACTGGGCTTCGTCCAGCATCAGCCCGGCCCACTGGAACGACGCGTAGGCGTCGTAGTCAATGCGGAACAGTGCGTAGGAAGTGATGACGACATCGGCACCCGTCAACGCTTCCGACGGCGACAGGCCGCTCTTGGCAAAAGTCTCACCAACGGTGCGGACCACCAGACCAGGAGCAAAGCGTTCCGCTTCGAGCGCCCAGTTGCTGACCACACTGGTGGGCGCAACCACCAGGAAAGGCGCCCGTGGGACCACATCAACTGACGCTCCCTGTGCGGCGGCGGCAGTCTCGGCGACCATCTCCTTCGCCGCGCACATCAGTGCGATGGCCTGCACGGTCTTACCGAGGCCCATGTCGTCGGCCAGCACGCCCCCGAGGCTGTGCTTGTACAGGAAGCTGAGCCAGTTGAAACCCTCCAACTGATACGGACGCAGTTCCGCGTTAAGGCTGGCCGGCAGCGGAAGCCCGGTCACGCCGTCGTCGAGCAGTCCCCCCACGGCTTCACGCCAAGCGGCGGCCTGTTCGTCCACGATCCCCAGCTGGGCAAGCTCGTCCCAGAGCCCGGCCTGGAAGCGGCTGATCTGCAGGGTGCCGTCCTTGTTGTCCGGGTTGTCCTGCAGGGAGCGCGCCTCGTCGATCAGGGCGCGCAGTTGGTGGAGTTCGGGCAGGTCCAGCGAGAAGTAGGCGCCACTGGGCAGCAGCATGCGGCTCATCCCGGCTGCGAGCGCCGAGAACACGGCGGCGAATGAGACGGGTTCGCCTTCCAGCGTGATGACGATGCCGAGGTCGAACCAGTCACCGCTGGCGGTTTCCTTGGTGGAGATGGACACTACGGGTGCTTCGGCGGCTTCGCGGTAGTCGGCGATGTCACCTGAGGTTTCCACAACGACGTCGGGCAGTTCCCTGAGCGCGGGCAGGACCTCTTCGGTGAACGCCAGGGTGTCCAGGCCGCCCAGTTCCGCGGTGGCTGCCAGACGCGGAGCACCCCAGCCGCCGGTGGCGGACTCGGCCAGCGCCGGCACCACATCCCACGGCCGTCCAAGTGACTCCAGAATCCGGGCTTCTTCAAGATCATCCCGGTAGCCGCGGTCGTCGGGGTGGCGCCACAGCGGCTGGGCCGTGACGAGGGTGCCGGACTTGTAGTGCCATTCCCAGTGCAGCCGGACCTTGTGGTCGTTGCCGTAGTTGGCCAGCAGGGACAGGGTGGGAACTGCCAGCGTGGGCAGTTCGACGGACTTGTCAGCGGCCTGCACGGGCGTGGATTGCCGCAGCTTCGGATAGAACGAGGTGAGGAAGCGGCTCTCGTCCTCCGCCGGAATCCGGAGTGTTTGGCCATCCATGACGAACTCCAGGAGCTCATCGCTGACGCCGCCCTCAATCGGGGCCAGGGTGATCAGGTTCTTCTGCTGCGGCACACCGGGCAGGGTTTCGCCGCCGTGGGTGAAGAAGATGCCGTTGGCCGGCTTGCCCAGGAATCCAACGGTTCCGGGGTCCACCGCTTCACCGCCGAGGGTGACCGACGGCGCGAGCTGCAGGCCGCCGTCGGGCGTTGTGTTTTCGGTTCCGTCCGCGTCCAGGCGCGCCAAACTGAGTCCGACGACGGCGGGTTGGGTCTCGACGCGGACAGGCTCGCTCCCAGCGGAGTGGATGAGTGGGATGCCGGCTTTGGCGGCGTCGGCCAGGAGGGTCCACAGGTTCTTGGCGGCGAAGTCGTTGAGGCTGAGCCACATTGCGCCCGAAGGTTGTTGCCGCCCGTTGCTTGAGCCGTGGGCTGCCAGGAACGTCTGAAGCCATTCGACGTGGACTTCATTGAATTCGCGGCGGAAACTGACGTAGCTGAGGTTGTTCCACGAGACGTCGCCGCGGATCCACTTGCCTTTGGCGCCCATCATGACGGGCCGGGCCTTGAGCTGGCGGACGCTGCGCATTGGGTCGCGCCGCCCTGTGTAGGAGAAGTGGGCTGCCGGTTCTTCCACCTCGAACTGGAGTGCCAGTGGGATCCCTGCGGCGCTGGGCGCGGTGCCGGGCTTGGCGATCAGCCTGTTGAGAGCTTGTTCCCAGGCGGGCCGGGCAGAGCCGCCTTGCTGGCTTGAGCCCAGACGCGAGGTTTGGATTCCCGGCGCCTGCGACAGGAGCTGGGCACGGATGGTGGGGTGGTCCTCTGCGGTGAAGAGCAAGGCTGCCACGTGCTTGCAGTCCTTCCGGACCGGGCAGCTGCAGATACCCACCGTGCAGCTCCAGCCAGCGGGCTTACGGACCAGTTTGGCCGACGTCGAATAGGGTTGCGGACCGCTGCCCCGGACCTTGCCCAGGAGAAGGCCGGTAGCCGGATCGAAGGAAATTCCGCTCACGCGGCTGCCCATGGCATAGGCCAATCCGGCCGCCAGGGAGCGGTCGTTGATGGCTGGAGTCTGAATGGCCAGTTCCCAGGATTCGTCTGTGTGGGACGGCATGCGTCGGGCTACTTTCGGCAGGAGGTTATCTGCTCAATCTTAGTCAGCAGAAAACAGCTCCCAAACTTCGCCCTCCGTTAACCTCAACCTCGATTGCCGCGCCGCTCCCACGCGTACGTTGAAAGTGTCCGGAGCACCATCAGCTTTCAGCAGTGAGGATTTCCCATGACTACCAACGAGTACCCCGTCGTCCTGAACAAGACCAGCTTCGAAGCCGGCAATGCGGATGTTGTGGATTCCAACGTCACGGTGGTGAACCACATGTACCAGGAGCTCCTTAATAGCGACGAAATCGCGACCCCTGCGCTCAACAGCTACTTCGTGGACTTCTACCTGACGCAGGCACTGTCCGGCGGCTTTGCGCAGTACGTCTTCACCGCTCCGGAGCGTGAGGAAGTTGATGCGTATGTCCGTGCCGGCCTCGAAGCCATGGGTGCCGAGCGTCATTTGGACCTTTTCAACCGCACCGCTTCGACGTTTGACGCGCTGACGGAAGAGGAAGCCGAGGCCTACCTGGACGGCGAGCTGGATGAATCCGAGACGCCTGTTCCCGCGGTTGTTGCGCTGGACGAACTCGACGGCGAGTTCGAAGCCTTGCTGGAGGAGGAGGACATCATCGAGCTCAACGGCGCGTACCTGCGCGACCAGTCCGAACTGTTGGTCCTCACGGACGAGGAAATTGAGGCACACATCGCTGCCCGTGTGGCCCGAATCCCGGATCTGGCCGAGCGACAGGCCGAGGCCGAGGAAGAAGCCCTGGCCAACGCCCCGGAGTTCGAGGTCATCATCCGCGAGTTGTGCGATGTGGCCGGCTACTCCTTGGAGAAGATCACCATGGGCGATCCCAACTACGAGCACGACGGCGTCAAGACCCTCGCCTGGCACTTCTCCACCGACCACGGGGACTACCTCATGATCGAGGACGACGAGGAAGCCTTCATGATCCACCCGGAGACGAAGGAAATCATCGCCGCCGTGGAGTTCGAAGAGTCCGAGGAATTCGTGGACGCTTAGACCTCTCCACCGGGATCGCCGGGATCGCCGGGATCGCCGGAACGCTGCGGATTCGCCGGAGTTTTCCGGCGTTCTCGACGCGCTCCGGCGTTCTCGACGCGCTCCGGCGATCTGGTCGCGCTCCGGCGCTCCCGGGCTAGGTGGTTTTGGCGCGGTTGAGCTTGACGAAGCCCCAAACGATGGATGCCTGCCAACAGGCGAGCAGGCCAATCCAGATCCAGTCAAAGCCGCGGTTTGCCGCGTTGATGGCCATGGCTACGACGCCCAAGGTCCAAGCCACCTCTTGCAGGGCCAGAAATCCCAGGTTCGGCGGATTCTTGCTCTTGTCTGCCATTTTCCCTCCCCAATGAGTAACTGGCAGTCTAACCGACCGGCGAATTCGCCCGGGCCTCAGTAGCCGGCCGCCGCTGCGCCCTTGATCATCTCCCCGCTCGGGCTGATGAGGTACCAGACACCGCCCACGCCTTGCCCTGTAACATCGCCTGCGGCTTTATCCTTGGCGTAGTAGTACAGGGGCATTCCGTTAAGGGTGACCTGCTTCTTCCCGTCAGGCGTTGCGATGGTTCCAACAGTTCCGCTGACGCCGTCAACGACGGGGGCGTCCGACGTCGTGGTGAAGACGGGCCAAGCCTGTAGGCAAGCGCCCGTGCATGCGCTGGTTCCTGAATCCTTCACGTCCTTGGTGAAGATGTAGAGGCTCATGCCTTTGCTGTCCACCACGATCTGCCCGGCGCTGGATGAAGCTGTTTTCATCTCAGCACCAGCTGCTGTACTGGATGCTGCGGTACTGGAGGCTGCCGCGCTGGAGGCCGGAGACGAGGAAGCTGCGGGCGGGGGAGTGGAAGTACTTGTTCCCGAACTGCCCCCGCACCCCGCCAGTGCTGCCGCAACGATCAGTGCACCCAGCCCAAAGCCAACTCCGTTTTTCATGCCCAGGTTTTTCATGTCCAGCTCCTTGAGATGAGCCGGTCGGGATGGGCCGGCGCTAACCCCTACGACGCCGGCGGGGCGAGAATGGTTCATGGTTGCTGAACCTTCTTGGGCCTCGGTGCGTCGTATAGGCCAGAGGCTGCGAAAGGGAGGTGCCGATGCCGTTGGACGAAGACGTGGTGGCTGCGATGTATCGCGATCACGGCACGGCCCTGAAACGGTTTGTGGTCAGCTGTACCTCGGACGCACATCAGGCCGACGACGTAGTGCAGGAAACCATCCTCCGGGTCTGGCAGCACGCACCACAAATCACAGGAAGCCTGCGTAGCTACCTGTTCAGGACGGCCAGGAACGTCATCATCGACAACTATCGCAAAGCCCAGCGGCGTCCGCACGAGACCGGTGAGTACGACCTCCCTGACAACGCTGCCACCGAACGCGTTGACGAGCTCCTGAACCGGGTACTCATGGAGGAGGCGCTGCTCCGGCTCAGCGTCGAACACCGCGAGGTCCTGGTGGCCTTGCACTATCGGCGGTTCACCGTGGTGGAAGCGGCACTGCAGCTGAACATCCCGGCCGGAACAGTGAAATCCCGGGCTTTCTACGCGGTGAAAGCCCTCCGAACAATCCTCGATGAGATGGGGGTGGAACGATGAACGGCGACTCCGTCCACCAATTGCTGGGCGCCTACCTCCTGGGTGGGCTGGAACCCGAGGAATCCCGCGCTTTTGAGTACCACCTTGAGTCATGCGCGCAATGCCGGCGGGAAGTTGAGGAACTCGCGAGCCTCCCGGCACTCCTGGACGCCGTGCCCGCTGCCGACGCTGTTGCCCTCACCGCCGCAGGTGCTGCGTCCCTTGCTCCGCTGGCGATGGAACCCGAGCCGCTTCCTGACAAGGTCCTGGTTGACCTGGCGGCCCGCAGAAGGAAATCACGACGCCGGTGGGCAGCTTTTGTGGGGGCCGTCGCCGCTGCGTGCCTGGCCGTAGGAATCCTGGCCGGGCCCCTGTTCAACCAGCCTTCGAAGCCGGATGCGAGCTATTCGGTGCAAGCGGACGGAGGTTTGCAGCTCACGGTGGGCATGGTCAAGAAAACGTGGGGAACAGAGCTTGAAGTCGAGGGTCGGAGCATGCCGCTTGAAGGCACTCTCTACCTGTGGGTCAAGGGCCGCGACGGCGCCGAAGAACGCACCTGCGGATGGACAGCCACACCAAGTGGCCGGATCAAAATCACCGGTGCCACACCAGTTCAGTTGGCAGGCATCGCCGGGGTCGAGCTCCGTGACGAGGCCCAGAAGACGGTGGCATCGATTTCGGTGCCTTGAAGCTAGGCGTCCGTCGCTTGGGCCTTCAGCTCAGCCACCAACGCAGGGTCCTCGCAAGCACGGGCGAAAGCTTCGATCCGTCGTTCAATCTCGCGGCCCAAAAGCCAACTGCCGATTCTCTCCGCCACCGGCCTGATGAAAGCCGGGCGGCAGGAAAAGGTGTACTTCCAGACTGCCCGGGTGCCGCCGTCGTCCGGAGTGAACCGCCAGCCGCCGCCAAAGTTCCCAAAGAACCACGGACCGGAAACCATGGTCATGCCCACGTTGCGCGGGGGAGTGTACGAAACGTACTCGCTGACCATCTTCAATCCCATGCGCGAAACCGTCCGGGTCCGCACGCCCTTTCCCGCTGCTTGGGCGCCGTCCATGAAGGCCTGGGCGGAAATAAAGGGATCCCACTTGAGCCGAAACGCGCCCGTCGTCTGGGAGAGGGCAAAAGCTGTTTCAGGATCCAGCCGGATGAACCGTTCTGCGCGTACCTGTGGCATCAGAACCCCTGCCCTGATCCGAGCACCAGGAACACCATGAAGGCCACGCCAAAAACGTTGATTGCCATGATGGCCAGGCCGATGATCCCCGTGACACGGCCCGCGTTCATGCGTCCGGCACGGAACACGGCTATCAGCCCACTGACCACGGCAACGATGGCCAGCAGGACCGCTATCCCGGCCAGGACCAGGGCACCGATCCACCAAGCATCGTTGCCCGGGTTGTAACGGCTCATCGCCGATGCGACGGCCGCTATGCCCAAGGGAATACTGACCACGGCGGCGATGGGCGACAGGACGGCCGAGACAATGCTGGTGATGCCGGCACCCAGGCCGCGGGTGCCGGATTGTGGTGGTTGCTGGTAGTAGTCGACCGGTGGCTGGTAGCTCATGATTCCCCCAAAGTCCGTTGGCTAAAGCTTGCGGTACGTGAGGTCGAAGATCATGCGTCCGGCCTCATGGGCTTTGTTCTCAAAACTGGTGCGGATACGGCCATCGAACCGGGGAGCCCAGCCGCCTTCTTCATCCACACCCTCATTCGGGCCGGTGTGCTCGGTACTGACCGGCGCCCGGCCTTCCCTGACGGGCGCACCGCCCACAACGGATTCGACGCCGGACTGCCACACCTGGGTCAGGGGGCTCTCCTCACCGCTGCGCTCGCCTTCGTGCATGTTCTCGAACTCCGTGGATTCGGCCAGAACTTCGCGGACGTGCACGGCGTAGTTGGACCAGTCCGTGGCAATTCTCCAGTAGCCGCCCTTTTGGAGGGCCTTGGCAGCAACGGAGGCGAAAGCCGGCTGGATGAGCCTGCGTTTGTGGTGGCGTGACTTGTGCCATGGGTCCGGGAAGAACACCCACAGTTCGCTGACCGACCCTGCGGGCAGCATGGATTCGAGGACCTCGGGTGCGTTGGCTTCCACCACGCGCACGTTGGTCAGGCCGCGGCTGTTGATCTTGATGATCGTGTTTGCCAGCCCAGGCGTGTAAACCTCTACGGCAAGGAAGTCCTTGTCCGGGTTTTGCTCGGCTGCGTGAACCACGGCGTCACCCAATCCGGAACCGATCTCGACAATCAAGGGCGCTTTGCGCCCGAAGACAGCCTCGGCGTCGAAGGTGTAATCCGGGTGCACGGACGTGTTGGCGACATGGCGGGGGACCTGGATAGCCCAACGCTCCGCGTGTTCTTCCCAGGCCGCCTGCCTCCGACCCTGCAGTCGTGTACCGCGGCGCACGAAACTGACCGGCCGGCCTCCGTAGGTACCGAAGGAAGCCTGGCTGCCGGGCGTGATTGGTCGCGGGGAATCTGGGGTTTCACTCATCGTTTCCAGAATACTTGGGTTCGGGATGGGGCTCTGCAGAGCAGGCTGGGACGGCAGACGATTCGGCGGGTGCCTCGCAAACCTCGGTTATCCACGAGATTCGTCGCGTGCTGTTACATCCCCTGTGCGCCCACCCTCCACGCGAAAACAGGTATGGCCCGCAAACCAGGGCTTGCGGGCCATACCTGTTGAGTCAACCTTGGCCGACTCTTATGCGTTTAGCTGTGACGGGAGGCTGCCCTCCTGCGGGTCAAGAGCAGCAGGACCAGACCGAAGACCAGCAGCGCTGCAGCGGCAGTGACGTAAGGAGCCAACTGTGCGCCAGTGTTGGCGAGGTCTCCACCTGGGGCATCAGCCGCAGGTGATTCCGTGCCCGGCATTTCGGTTGGGTTCGAAGTTTCGGACGGGATAGGAGTCCCCGTCGGGGTCTCCGAGGGTGCTGGCGTCTCCGTCGGGGTTTCCGAGGGGGTTTCCGAAGGAGTGTCCGAAGGGGTGGGCGTCGGGGTCGGCGTCTCTGTCGGGGTTTCCGAGGGGGTGGGCGTCGGGGTCGGCGTCTCTGTCGGGGTTTCCGAGGGGGTGGGCGTCGGGGTCGGCGTCTCTGTCGGGGTTTCCGAGG
>NZ_BMPM01000009.1 GCF_014647595.1 Paenarthrobacter histidinolovorans
AGGTGCCGGGGATCAGTTTCAGTGATCCTGTGGTTCCGTTGGTGCAGTCGTAGGTGACGGTGTAGTCACCGGGGAGGGTGAGGCCGCCGTCGTTGACGAGGGTCTTGGTGACGTTGAAGGAACCGACCACGGGAGGAGCGGCCTCAAAGGTGATCTGAGCCGAAGCCTTGATCGTCTGTGCTTCTACACGTGCGAAGACAGCGAACACTTGGCAGTCGGAATCGCCGTTGTGGTACCAGTTGAGGCTGTCTTCCGTGATCGGGATAACCGACGCGGAAATGTTCACCGTTCCGGCTGAAGCGCTGGTGGTGCAGAGATCTACGTCTACAGTGCTGCCCGGAGTTGCCGGGTTGTTCACGGTGAGAATTCCGCCGTTGAGGCTGGCATCCGATTCGCCGGCGCAGAGTTCGAAAGTGCCGTTGTAGGTTGTCAGCTCAATTGGTGTCTCGGCTACGTTCGTGGACAGCTTGACTTGGGACTGTTGGCCCACCGTCTGCTGCTGCGAAGCCGGAGTGATGCTGATAGCCGGGACGTACGGCTGAGCGAGGAAAGCGAACGTTTCGGCAATTTTGTCGGGGCTCAATCCGCCGTTGTCGCATGGCTTCCGCCCGTTGATGCTCATAGCGTCATAGTCCTTGACGCACCAGGCGAGGTCCTGAAGCCTGACCCGTGAGTCAGTATCCTGATCGGCAGTGACGAATGTGTTGATGGTTCCGTTGTTGTACTGGAAACCGTTCTGGACGATGTATGCGAAGACCCGACGCTGAAAGTCGGTCATGTTGGCGTTCTTCTCGGGGTGCTCGTCAAGTGGCCGACCGTCGAAGCAGGAGTGAAGAACCAAATCGGTGCAGAACATCCAAGCGCTGACGGGTCCGCCACCCACCGGTCCGCCTTCCTCCTCGGTCGCGTACCGGACTCCACACAAGGGGGGAATCACGGAAAGACCGTCTACGTCGTAACCCCGGACGTTGTAAAGCTCAACAACCAAGCCCTTGTTGTAGTTCGCCAGGTTCTCGCCCTCGACCGTGGTGTCAGGGTTGGCAACAGGTGTAGTGGTTCCTGGACAGGCGGGCGCGTCAAATGACGATGCAGCCACTGGCGGCGTGGACGCCACTGAAGGCGAGGACATGGTCAACTGTGCTGCAAACACCCCCGTTGCGAGGACGGTGCTCGCAGCTAAGGCTGCGACGATTTTTCTAAGCATGATTTCCTTCGGTTTGATGAGCTGCAACTCCAACACGGGAGTGGCACCAACAGCTGGGCCCATTTAGCTCTGCGCGGGTAGCTGGACTTCCGCTTTTGGTGCCTCTACCAAGGGCTATGTGCAATGGGCCAGGGAATCATGTCGCAAAAACTTTATTTAGTGACCTAAATCACTTGGGCGCGCATATGGCGTAAGGGTGACATAGAGGGCCGCGGGCCGAAGGAAGGCATGTTTCGGTCCCCGGGCAGGCAAGGGTGTCCCCCTTTGCGGAGTTATCGCCCGAGGCGTCCATCCCGCAGCGAGCCAAGGTGCCGGCATGGCCCCGACGAATGTCTGCCCGAAGTCGGCCTAGTCAGGGGGAGCTGCAGGAAGGAGCGGTCTATGGCTCGTAGGTATGACCGTCGATGCTAGCGGGCGGGTGCCGATTCGTCCTTCGGGGCCGCCGGGAGTGCGCCGAGCAGAATCAGATCAATGACCCGATCGAGTGCCTGTGGAAAGTCAAAATGCTCGTCCTTGTTCCGCAGCCAGCGAAACATGAGGCCTAGGTAAGCATCGCGGAGTAGATGCGCCAGGTCGCTCAGGTCCACCTCTGGCCGGAAAGCATCCTCGGCGTGAAGCTCGCGGAAAAGTTCCATCAGCTCGTCCGCCAGCCACGGCTGGTCGTCAATGGGCCCTCCGGATGAAACCCAGCCGGTCCCCATGGCCAAGGTCAGTTCGTAGCTTTCGGCGTTCAAACGACCCATGACGCGGAAATAGGCTCGCACCCGTTCGGCGATTGTCATCCCGGGTTCGGCGGGGATGGCCATCATCGCTTGTGTTGCAGACCCCCGGCGACGGCTTGCCCATTCTTTGATGAAGTCGCTTTTCGTCCGGTAGTGGTTGAACACGGTTCCTCTCGCGGTGTCGGCAAGCTCTGCGATCTCATCCATGGTGGTCTGGTTATAGCCCTGGCTCTGGAACAGCTGGATTGCAGCCTCATAGAGCCGATCACGCATATCCCGTCTGCGCCTCTCGACGCGGGGCAAGGCTGATGTGTTTGGTGCAGACACGGATCCTCCTGATTGAGCTCGAGTGTCAGATTACATCAGAGTCCTCTTCCAAAAACTCTTGGACCTATTGACACTTTCGGACTCGTGATCGATTCTATATTGGAGTTCAAAATGATGCCACTACGATGCTCCGTATTTGAAGACCCCGGATCCAAGGCTCATCAGCGCATCTGACATGAATCTCGCCCCTGCTGTGCAACGAAGCTCCGCAGGAAGTCCATCAACCCGTCGATTTAGTGGTCGAGCGGCGAGAGGTAGGCCATAGTGCCCAGAACAAGACGGCCCAATTTTTACCGGAAGTGCCCCACGTCGCCCACGGCACCTGCAAAGGCGGTGATGACGGAATGCCCGTAAAGAGCGGGGGGATCAGAAGCGGGCTTGAGCAGGCGCAAACTCCCGCCGGGACCACCCAGGGACTGCCCCTCAACGGCGCAAGCAAACAACAGGGCTCCGGAGCCGCCATATCCTTCAGCCATGTGGGCCAGTATTTTCTGCTGCGCGAAAAATCCGGCGCCCGTGCCATTGAGGCTCTTCACGATGTGAACCTCGAGATCCAGAAACACGAATTCGTGGCAATCGTGGGTCCAAGCGGGTGCGGAAAGACCACCCTGCTCAACATTGCTGCGGGCCTGGTCCAACAGCAATTTGGCGAAGCGAGAGTCAATGGTGCAGTCCCACAGGCCGGGCAAAAGAACGTTGCCTACATGTTGGCCCGTGATGCGCTTCTTCCGTGGAGGACCGCGATCCGGAACGTTGAATACGGGTTGGAACTGAACGGTGTCGCAAAGAAGGAGCGGCGCCACCGAGCCGGAGAACTCCTTGCCGCCGTGGGTTTGTCCGGCTACGAAAACGCCTATAGATCCCAGCTTTCCCATGGAATGCGTCAGCGCGTGGCTCTGGCCAGAACGTTTGCCCTCGATTCGTCGATTCTTCTGATGGACGAGCCTTTCGGTGCGCTGGACTCTCATTTGAAGATCCAGCTCGGCGAGCTTCTGCTCAGCTTGTGGGAACAGAACAAGCGCTCAGTCATGTTTGTCACGCACGATCTCCACGAAGCTATCGCCTTGGCGGATCGGGTCATCGTCATGAGACCAAAACCAGGACATATCGCCGCAGATATTCCCATTCCGCTGCCCCGGCCGCGGAACCTGAACTCCCTTCAGGTGAACTCCGAGTATCACGAGCTCTATCAGCACATTTGGAGTGTGATGGGCAATGTCTGAAAACACTATGGCGCCGGTCGCTATTGACCCGGATGCGTGGGTTAGATCCCAGCTGCGGGCCGCATCAGCCCAACGGCTCCGGCACGGATTGTCCGTGTGGGTGCTTCGCCTGGTAGTGATTGGCGGAGCCCTCTTCCTCTGGCAGTCATTGGTGAATGCCAGAGTGTTGGACCCTTTTGTTGTGAGTTCCCCTCAAGCTGTGGGCGCATTCCTGCTGGAAAACCTCGGAACCGGGAAGTTCTGGACCGACGTGCAGGCCACCGTGCTGGCAACGCTGATCGGCTTCGTCCTTGCCAGCATTGCGGGTGTGGTCGCCGCCTTTGTCCTTGCCCAGAGCAAGCACCTTCACGACGTCGTGGATCCTATTCTTACCTTCTTTAACAGCATGCCGCGTGTGGCTTTCGCACCGCTGTTCGTGGTGTGGTTCGGGCTCGGAATTACCTCCAAGATCGTCCTTGCGTTCAGCCTCTGCTTCTTCATAGTGCTCAGTGGTGCACTGGTGGGCCTGACCCAGGTCGATTCGGATTTGAACACCATTACGCGCCAGCTCGGAGCCAACCGACGGCAGCATTTCGTGAAGTTGGTGCTCCCCAACGCCTTGCCCAGCATTGCCGCCTCGCTCCGGCTGGCCCTCATCTACGGATTCCTGGCCGTGGTGGTGGGCGAAATGATCGGTTCCAGCAGTGGGCTCGGACAGCAGATCGCCTACTACTCAGGTGTGCTGCGTATGGACGCGGTGTTTGGAATTCTCCTGGTATTGGGCGTTCTGGTCTCAGCCGCGGTGGCGTTGATGCGCGCCGTCGAGAACTACTTCCTCCGGTGGCAGTAGCGGCCATTGCCGCTCAGCGCCCCTCATCATCTGCCGAACTTACGGCGGCCCACATTTTGCAACGAAAGAAGAAGAATATGCCTGGATTGAAATTCCGAGGTGGCCGCGCCGTGGCGGCCCTCAGTGCCCTGACCTTGCTGGGCACCACCTTGGCGGCTTGCGCTGGTCCAACGTCCTCAGCAGATGCGTCGGAGAAATTCAACGTGGCCGTCTATGCCGGCAACGTCGTTAGCCTCTATGCCTACATCGGTGCCAGCGAAGGGTTCTACAAGAACGAAGGACTCGACGTCACCCTGGTGGAAACCACTGCAGGGCCCCAGGCCACCGCTGCCCTGTCATCAGGGAGCATCGATGTGATGCTTAATTCGCCGGACAACGCATTGAACGCAAAACAGCAGGGATTCGACTCCATAGTCATCGCCGGAAACCTGAAAAAGCCACTCTTTCAACTCGTTGTCAAGGACAAGGCCGACTTTCCGCATATCAGCGACGGTTACCCCGCTGTCATGCAGGATGTCGTCGGCAAGAAGGTGTCAACGTACGTTCTGGGAAGCTCCATTGACCGCTTGGGCAAACTACTGCTCAATGGCGCAGGCCTCCCCACTGACTCTGCCACGTTCGTTCCGGTGGGCGGCCCCGGACAGGGTGCCACCGCGTTGGATGCCGGACAGATTGATGTCCTGATGGACGCGTTCAACCCGGCCATTGCGGCCGAGATAGCCGGGAAGGGATCTGTCCTGTTGGATTGCTCGATTGCCAGCTGCGGAAAAGCGGCGGATGCCGCCGGGGCCATGAGCCAAGCCTATTGGACCACCCAAAAGGCCTTGGATAAGAAGACGGCGGACTTCAGGGCCTTCGTCACAGCGCAGGGAAAGATCCACGCCTGGGCAACAGATCCGGCCAACTCCAAAGCTTTGCTGGCCCTCATGCAGAAATACCTGCCGGTCCCGGCCGGAGTTGACCCCAGCGGTTTCTATTCGGAACTCCAAGAGCTTATGCCTCGATACTTCAGCGTCGAGGTCAATAAGGATGCCATCAACGCAAACATGGAGGCCATGCTTGAGATGGGCGACCTGAAGAGCCCTGTGGAGACCAGCGGCATGGTGTGGTCGGAGGCGCGATTGACAACAGCTCCTTAGCCATCTGCCAATCACCCCCCATGAACAAGGGAGACCACGTGTCACCAGTTTCTTCAGAATTCCAACCTGCCAGGCCATCTGTTGTACTCGCTGAGCTCGAAGCCAGAGTGGCCAGGGAGCTTTCGCTTCTTGATATGCCGCACGCACCCTGGATTCCGCCGCAAGGCGATCCCAACAATGGCGACGTGCTGGACGCCGTCGTTATTGGGGGCGGTGTTACCGGATTGGCGGCAGCGTCCTCGCTGCTCCTGCGGGGAGTCAGCAAGCTGCTCGTCCTGGACAGAAACCCGCCAGGGGCTGAAGGTCCGTGGGCAACGTCAGCCCGCATGAAAACCCTGCGAACCGCCAAATCCGGGATGGGTCCAACTCCGGGCGTCCCCTCCCTGAGCCCAAGGGCTTGGTACGAGGCAACATACGGCGCTGAAGCGTGGGAGGACATTACGTTCTTTCCGCTCAACGACTGGGTGGAATACCTCCGCTGGTTCAAGGAGGTATTGGGCCTTCCCGTACAGAACAACGCGGATGTTGTGGACGTAGAGGCGCTCTCCAATGGCTGGCTGCGGCTTACTGCAGAGGTCGACGGCGTCACGCGCCTTGTGACTGCACGGCGGGTCATCGTGTGCACGGGTTACGGCGGATGGGGAGGGGCCAGGCTGCCGGCCGTGCTCCAGGATCTACCGAAGAAGCTGTATGCGCATTCATCGGAGAGCATCGACTTCCGGGCGTTGGAGGGGCTCAGGGTTGGCATCCTTGGTGTGGGTGCCTCTGCGATCGACAACGCCTCCACCGCCTTGGAGCATGGAGCTGCCTCCGTGGACTTCTATGTGCGCCGTCGGTCGGTTCCCACGCTGCACAGGGCCAAAGCGCTGATTAACGTCGGCTGTATTGAAGGCTTCGGATACATGGAAGGTGAAACGCGGTTTGAGTTCCTGAGACTTCTCCAGGCCGATGGTGCGCCGCCTCCTGCCCACAGCGTCCAGCGGTTGCGTGAGGCCGGTTCTCATCGGCTGCACCTTGGATCCGACATTACGGCAGTCAATGCCGATGGCGACTCGCTCACCTTGTGGGCCAACGGACAGCCGCACAGCTTGGACTTCCTTATCTCTGCAACTGGCTTTGAGGTGGACGGGCGTCGGCGTCCCGAGTGGCAGCGGTTGTTGCCCAGCATGAAGTTTGTGGGTGATGATCCGGAACTGCCGGAGCGGGCGCGTCAAGCTTTCGCCCACCATCCGGCGGTGGACCGGGACTACCGGATATTGGAAGCAGTTCCCGGTACCTGCCCCGGCCTGAGAAATGTATTTGTCCTGGCGGATGCCGCGATACCGAGCCAAGGGGTTGGCGCTGTCAGTGTCATTGGCGCCGCTGCGGTGGCCGCCCATGCGGCTACGGCTGTGATTGGCACGCTGTTTGCCGAAGACAGCGCGCTGCACCTCAACAAGATGAATGACTACTGTGAGCCCGAATACGCGGTAGATGATTGGCCGGATCCTGTTGAGTCGGCCAACCCCGCATCAACGGGGCGGGCGTAGCGCCCACGGATTCTTCTTAAAGGCCGCCTCCCTGCCAACCCGTGTTTCGGGTCGGCAGGGAGGCGCTTTTAGTGCTGGGCAGTGACCTTATGCGGCCACGGGGAGGTGTTCCGTCATGGCTGAGTACAGTTCCTGCCAGTTGTAGGCGCCCGTGGCAATCACCGCACCGCGCGTGTAACGAACCCTTCCGGTCTTGTCCGCGAGAACCACGCCCGTCTCCTGCATGGAACCGAAGAGCTTCTTGTTCAATCCGAACTCCGCGTGCGTGGAACCGGACGGTGCTGAGATGCCGATGAAGGGTGAGGCGGACTTCTTTTGCCAGCGCGCAACGGCTTCGGCTCCTTCAGGAATAGCCACCAGCACCGTGATTCCATGGGCGTCAAGTTCGGCCTTGTGTTTGGCCAGGTCCCGGACGTGGTTGACGCAGACCTGGCACGTGCTGGTTCGCATGAAGTAGATGAGGACGTTGGATTGACCCATGAAGTCGGTGAGCTTTAAGGCGCGGCCACTCGCGTCGTTGACGTCAAACGCGGGCAGCATGGTGTCGAGGGCGATCATGGAAACTCCGTTTCATTGGATGAATGTACTTAGTCAGGATACCTGACGATCAGGACTCCTTACTATACTCATGGGTGAAGTAGGCTGGAGTAATGCCAATCCCGCACGTCGCTGATCCCCTTGGTGTGATCCTTTTGCGTCTTCAACGTAGCCTCGAGCGCGAGCTGATTCAGGGGCTTCAAGCCGGAGGATATCCGGACATCCGCATGCGCCAACTCTCTGTTCTTGATGCGGTAGGGGCCGACGGCGCCAAAGCGGCAGCGCTGGCCGCGCGCTTTGACATGACCAAGCAATCCATGGGTGAGTTGATCGATGATTTGGAGCGGTCCGGCTACCTTGGCCGCGCGCAGGATCCCAGCGATCGGCGCGCGAGAATCCTGGAGCTCACCCCACGGGGGAAGGTCGCGACGGAGCAGTGCCGGCAGATTGTCCAAGCGATAGAACGGCGATACGAGTCACTGATTGGCGCGTCGCGATATCACGAGACCCGGATGTCTTTGGCTGCACTGCTCGAGCACCTGGAGGATGGTCCGGTTTCATGACAACAGAACCCCACCTTCCTGCGCGGATGGCGGGGTCCTGACGTTGCAGCGTTAGTCGATGGCGAAAACCGTTCGGGCGGTGCGTTCGAAGATCCCGGCAGCCTCGTCTTTGGTGACCTTCGCGGCTTCCACAATCCGCATCGCAGTGCTGTGCACGTCATCCGGCGCTGTCAGGTAGCGCCAGGTGTAGGACCAGTCCGTGCCGAACATGATCCGGTCCGGGCCCAAGGCGTTCAATGCGGTCCGCAGGTGGTCCGCTGACGTTCCCACGACGTCCAGGTAGACGTTGCGGTTTCGAAGCGCGACCGTCAGGCAGGAATCAAAGTAGCGCTGGATGCTGCGGCCCATCTTGGTCAGGATGATTGGAACGCCCGGATGACGGGCGGCCAGTTCATCCACCCACATCGGGTCCTGGTAGTGAAGGTTGCCGGGGAACTGCGTCCAACCCGTGGGGAGCTGGATGGGAAGGTGCCGGGGGGCCAGGACGTCCATGAGTGGCGCGAAGTCGGCGGCCACAAGGCGCGGGTCCACATGCGCAGTCAGGATCTGGGTGTTGGTCTCTCCGATGCCCGCGAAGCCCAGTTCGTTGACCGCCCGATCAGCAATGCCGGCGACATGTACGGGCACGCTGGCGTCCGGAAGCGGGGCGAGGGGATCGGGCGCCCAGGGCCACCCGGTCGCCGTCGCCAATGGCACAAAGCGGCCGGGGTGTCGTTTGGCTATGGCGCTGATGAACTCATTCGAGATTCCCACTGTGGGCTGCACCACCGCTACATCGACGCCGTTCTTGTCCATGGCCTCCAGCAGTGCTGCTGAGTTGTCCGAGGGTTCCTCCCGCTGCATGCGCTCGAATATCTCTGGGTACTTTGTTCGCCAGCTGGCGACGTCGTTGCGCGTCCGCATGACGCCGGCAAGCTCTTCAATCGCTTGAAATCCGCCCAGGTGGGTGTGGGTATCTATCAACATAGTATTCGCATCCTTGATTATACTCGGGTATAACTTTAGTCTGAACTATAGAATTTTGATTTATTCGGGTCAATGGGTGCTGATGCCGTTAGGTGCAATCACTTTGGATGCCGGCCGTTCAGAAGAGCATGGCGGTCAAGCCCAGGGAAACGGTGGCGGCAGTCGCCGTGGAGGCGGCTGACAGGCCCAGCACGCGCAACGGAACCGGGAACAAGGTCTTTAGGTGCATTCCCAAACCGAGGCCAAACATTGCTGAAGCAAGGAGGATGGTGGTGGCGAGATCCGCGATGTGTACAACGGGCTCCGGAAGAATCCGCAGTGTTGCCAGTCCTGCGGAAATTATGAAGCCTACGACGAACCACGGAATGACCGGAGGCTTCGCGCCGTCAACCGGCTGCCCGCCGTCCCGGCGTCGGGCAGCAACATACGCAGCGGCCAGGAGCGAAACCCGGCCCAGCTTCACCGTCATGGCGATTGCCACGGCAGCTGCGCCGGCAGTGGTGGCAGCAGCAACAACCTGGGCCACCTCATGAATGGAGGCGCCGGCCCACACCCCAAGTTGGGTCGAGGACAAACCCAGCAACCCGGACGCCGAAGGCAGGAGCACTATCATGGCAGTACCGAACAGAGTGACCATGGCGATGGCAACTGCCACATCCTCATTCTTTCGTCTGATGCCACCTTCGACGGCGGCAATCGCTGCGGCACCGCATATGGAGAAGCCGACGGCGATCATCGTCACCAGGCCGCGGTCCAGCCCCAGCCGGTCACCTATCAGGACTGTTGCGACGAACGTGATAGTCACGGAAGCCGCAATAATCACCAACGCCCTTGGGCCCAAAGCCACGATGTCCGCCAGGGAAAGCCGCAACCCGAGCAAGACCACGCCCAGCCGAAGCATGGTCTTGGTGACAGCCTGGTGCCCGGTGAAGATTCGAAGCCGGCCTATGGGGCTGTTGACCACAATCACTCCGAGGGCGAGCCCCACCAGCAGTGGACTCGCCAAGGGCATCCACTGGCCGAGTGCCCATGCGGCCACCCCCGCTATCGCGGGCAGCAACCATCGGACGACGACTGGGGATGAGGGGTTCTGATACATGATTCAAGCATTTACGCCGGGGATATTCCCCGGTAGACGCCAATCCAACCCCAGGACATAAGGTGAGGTTATGACCGAATTGCCCGATGTCGCATCGCTCAGATTGCTGCTGCTGATCGACGAACATGGCAGCTTGGGGGCGGCCGCCCGGGAGCTGGCCATCAGCCAACCCGCCGCAAGCGCGCGTCTTCGCACCCTTGAGGCCAGGTACGGGCTCTCGTTGGTCAGCCGCTCCACCAGGGGCTCACTCCTGACGGAAGACGGCAAGGCCGTCAGCGCCTGGGCGCGCAACGTGATGAATGAACTCAACCGGGTTCAAATCGGGCTCGGCGCACTCAGTGCGCAACGCCGTGGCGACCTCAAGATCGCGGCCAGTCTGACCATCGCAGAGTTCTTCCTGCCGCGCTGGTTGGCTGATCTCCATCGCTCCCAACCCGCAATGCACATTGGCATGCTGGTGGTGAACAGCACCGAGGTTGTGTCGATGGTCCGGGACGGTCAGGTCAAACTTGGTTTCATTGAGAGCGCCGTGAAGGTGCCAGATCTTAATTCCTGCAGGGTGGGCTCCGATCGCCTTGCGGTGGTGGTTGCACCGGATCACCCGTGGGCAGCTGCGAAGGCACCCATAGGCCGGGACGAACTTGCTGCCACGTCCTTTGTGGTTCGTGAGCCGGGAAGTGGAACCCGCGAGACCTTTGAACGGGCTTTGGGCACCACGGCGAAAGTCGTCCTTGAGGCGGGCTCCACGAATGTGATCATCGCGGCCGCGCTCAATGGCGTGGGTCCCGCCGTCGTGTCCGAAGTTGCCGTCCGGCAATCACTCGAGGGCGGGGCGCTGGTCAGTGTCCCCGTGACCCTGGACCTGCGGAGGGCGCTGCGGGCCATCTGGCGCAGGCAGGACAAGCTGCGCCCACCCATCGATGACCTCGTAGCAATCGCCGCCAAAGGACACCTGTGACCAGCTTTGACACCGCAGATCCGATGTTCAGCCTTGGACACGGCATTAACAGAAAAACGGGAAGGACGGAGCCGGATAATTCCGGCTCCGTCCCTTGCTGTGTTTAGGCGAAGCCTTCAAGGTCGGCAATGCGGCGGAAGACCTCAAGAGTGTCCACCCGCTCCAGTGTGGGATCGAGCTCGTAGTAGACGGCGAGGATGTTCTGGGCGATCCGTCCCCGTTCGTCCAGCGCGGCGAAGCGGCCCAGGTTGATGTCGCGCATCGCGTCTTCGGGTGACATTCCCTTTTCATGGCGCTGGGTTGCCTCGTCCTGGACCCAGGTGAGGTAGTCGCGTACCTGGTGAATTCCCGCAGCCTCAACCACCGGGCCGTGGCCGGGTACTACGAACTCCGGTTCGAGGGCGATCATCCGGTCGCAGGCTGTGACCCAATTGGAGATGGGGCCGGCCCAGCTGATGGGGGTGCCGCCAATGAACAGCAGATCACCGCTGTAGAGGACCCGTTCGGAGGGAACGAAGACCACGCTGTCACCTTCGGTGTGGGCGGGGCCGAGGTTGATGATCTGGACTTCGGTTCCACCGACGTCAACTGTCAGCTCGTCCACAAATGTGCGGGTGGCAACGGTCGGTTGGATGCCGGAGAAGTCGAACGGTTTAAAGATGTGCCGGGCGAACTCTCCCGAGGGGCCGTCCTGACCGAGCAATCCCCGGATCAGTTCCGGGCCGTTGGTTGCCATCTCGTCCGCGGTGGCCTGGGACGTAATGATCTCGCAGTCGGCCAGCAGCTCATTTCCAAACCAGTGATCCCCGTTAGCGTGGGAATTGACCACCGTCCGGATCGGATGTTCTTCGGTTACAGAACTCATGCCGTCGAGCATTTCGCGGGTCATCGCCACATCGAAGAGGGTGTCTACCAGCAAAGACTCGCCGGATCCGGTCACCAGCCCGGAATTGCTCCAACCCCAGGTTCCGTCGGGTACAAGCCATGCATGGCAATGCTCGGTTAAATTGTGCAGGCCCTTGGTATAGGGGATCGCAGCTTGAGGTGTCATTGTTGTCCTTCTTTCAGTAGGAGAGCTGGATACGGTTGCGGAGTATGCCTATGCCGGCCACTTCGAGCTCTATCTCGTCGCCGTTCTTGAGTCGTTTGCCGATCTCGAAGGGGCTTCCGCTGAGCACTGTTCCGCTGCCGATCACTTCGCCGGCGTAGATGGTCCGTGCGCTGGAGAGGTAGGTGATGGCGTCGGCAAAGGTGTGGTGCATTGTCGAGGTTGAGCCTCGGGACCATTCCTCGCCGTTGACGCGGGCGGTCATTGTCATGCCGTATGGCGAGCCGATCTCGTCTGCAGTGACGATGCATGGTCCCAGGGTGTTTGATCCATCGAAATCCTTGCCGCGTGCAGGTCCGATCTGGGATGCCATGACGCGGCCTTGAACGTCGCGGCAGCTCCAGTCATTGAGGATTGTGTACCCGAAGATCGCTTTTTCGGCGTCCTGGGGGGCTACATTCTTGGCGGTGGTGCCGACGACGGCTGCGAACTCGAGTTCGTAATCGAGTTGTCGGGTTTCCGGGGGAGCGATGATGAGTTCGTCTGGCCCGCTGATTGCGGTGTGATCGCTGATGTAATAGATGACTTGCTCGGCGAATACTTTAGGAAGGTCAAAGTTGCCTGTGGCGATAAGGCGTTCGTATTCGGCTTCCGGATCATCAGACTTCGCAGCAAGTGTTCGCGCCATATTGAGGAATGCTGGTTGAAGATGCTCGATAAACAAAGAGCAGTCCCGGACCCGCGGCGGGTTGGGAAGAGGCGGGCGGAGGGTGATTTCATCAAATGAATGAATTGCCTCTTTGGGGGGTGAATCAAGCAGTGACCGGGCGTCATCCAGTGCCTTTTCACCTGCCTGGATCAGGGCGAGCATGCTGGTGAAGCGCGGGTCACCGCCGGACGCCTGAGTGAAACTGACAACCGTGGAACCAGTAGTGGCGTGAGCACCAACATGGGTGGAACCCCCATGTGTGTAGGTAATGAGTTTCATAAATCCTCTTTTCGATGAGCAGTTCGCCGTTTCCCGATGCTGAACCGTAGTCCCGCTTCCAACAACATGAACTGATCATGCACGGAGGTAGTCCGCCCCGGTAGATGGCAGAGTATATGCACAACATAATGCGAAGTTATGGCCCAGCAAGTGTTAAAAGGCTGTGGCGGAGAGCGCATAAACTGTCTTAAGTCGGGCTATGCATTATGGGCTTGCGCATTTCTCCGAGGTTCCTTTAGCATGCATTCTGGCGCTAAAGAGTATCCGCATTCACACACACAAGAGATTAAGAGTCCGTCCATTTCGGGAATCTCGGCCTTCACTTAAAAAGCTCTCCGCCGGAGGCCGGGACGTGCCCAAATTTACATGTGAACAAGCTTGTCTCGCCGGTGACAGAATAGGACGTGTGACCTCCTCCAAGACGCCCGGCTACCCAGAGAAATCAGTCCTCCCCGAGATTGCGGCCGATGCAGAGATCGATGACGAACCTGCTGCCGACCCCACGCAGCTCAGGGGCAGGAGAGGCCTGGTCTACCTGGGCATCTGCCTGGTACTGATCGGGCTTAATCTCCGCACGGTCTTCTCCAGCTTCTCCGCGGTCCTTCCGGAAATAACGTCCGACGCCGGTCTGCCGGGCTGGTCGCTGGTGGTCCTCACTACTGTGCCGGTCACCTTGCTGGGTGTCTTCGCGCCGCTTGCCCCCATCCTGGCCCGCAGGTTCGGCGCGGAACGGGTGCTCCTGGGTGCCATGGCGGTCCTCACTGGGGGCCTTCTGCTCAGGCCCCTGGACGTCCCCGGAGCGGGCCATCTCCCGGGGCTTCTGGCGGGCACGGCGGCCTGTGGTGCCGCGATCGCGCTGTGCAACGTACTCCTTCCCGGCGTGGTCAAAAGGGATTTCCCGCACCGCCTTGGCCTGATGGGCGGCCTTTACACCACAGCGATCTGCGCGTCAGCGGCCCTGGGAGCTGGGTTTACGTATCCGGTCTTTACGGCAACCGGCCAGTGGACTTCGGCGCTGTGGTTCTGGGTGGTGCCTGCCGCCGTCGTGCTCTTGCTGTTCCTGCCGCTGGCTATCCGGCAGCCGTCGGTAAGGCACCAAGCCGTCCGTGGTGGCGTGAACGTATGGAAATCGGCCGTGGCGTGGCAGGTGACGCTGTTTATGGTGCTGCAAGCGATGATGTCGTTCAGCGTGTTCGCGTGGATGGCGCCGATCCTGCGCGACCGGGGCATCGACGGCGGTACGGCCGGGCTCATTGTTTCGGTGTCGATCGTGCTGCAGATGCTCGGCTCCCTGTTTGCCCCGGCCCTGGCCACGCGTTTCAAGGACCAGCGGATCATCAATATGGTGGTGGCGCTGATGACCGGTGGTGGTTTCGCGTTGACGATCTTCGGTCCCACCGAACTGATCTGGGTTTGGACGGGGTTGAACGGGTTGGGGCAGGGCTCGCTCACGGCAGTGGCCCTCACCATGATCATGGTCCGCACTCGCGACGCACACACGGCCGCGCATCTTTCGGGCATGATGCAGGGCGTTGGTTACGGGGTTGGTTCCGTCGGGACACTGATGGTGGGTCAGCTCCACCAGGCAACCGGCGGGTTCGCAGCCGCGGGAATCCTGTTCCTGGTGGTCGGTTCCCTGGCCGCGTTCTTCGGGTACCGGGCCGGTCGCGACCGCTTCGTTTAACGTTGTGAGGCCCACTCTGCATCCCAAAAAGCCTGGGACAAGCGCAGAGCGGGCCTCGCAACGATAGGTGAGGGAACCTAGACGGTCAGGTCCTTGCCCTTCGTCTCAGGGATGGAGAACGCGAACGCGATGCCCACCAGCAACAGGATCACGGCGTACACGTTGAAGAGGTAGCCCTGTCCCACGGTGCCCAGCCAGGTCTGCAGGTATGGGGCCGTTCCGCCGAAGACCGCGACGCAGATGGAGTACGGGACGCCGACGCCGATGGTGCGGATGTGGGTCGGGAACAGTTCGGCATACACGGCAGGGACGATCGCGGCGCTTCCGGCGATGAAGAACAACATCACCGACATGGACACGGCCAACTGCCACGGCGAGTCCTTCAGCAGCCACATCATGGGGAAGTGCAGCAGAGCGGCGCCGGCGGAGGAGACGATGAGCACCGGTTTGCGGCCGATGCGGTCCGACATTTTGCCCCAGAACGGCAGGGCTGCGATGAACACAACATTGGCGATCACGCCAGCCCAGAGCGCTGCGCCACGGTCCATCTTCAACGTGGTTGCTGCGTAGCTCGGAGCCACGACACCCCAGATGTAGTACACAACAGTAAGACCAACGGTGAGGCCGATGACCTGCAGGGCCTGCTTGCGGTACTTCACGATCTGCGGCCAAATGGCCACGCGCTTCTCCTGGGGAGCTTCTGCCTCGAACGCCTCGGTTTCCTTCATCTTGGCCCGCATGAACAGGGCGTAGATGCCCAGTGCGCCACCGATCAGGAACGGGATGCGCCAACCCCAGGCGCTCATGTCGCCCTTGCTCAGGACGGCGGTCAGGATGGCTCCCAGCAGCGTACCGGCCAGGATACCGGCGGTGCCGGAGGTGTAGATGAGGGTCGCCCAGAAGCCGCGGTGTTCCTTGGGTGCCATCTCGGACAGGTACGTTTGCGACGACGGCAACTCACCACCGTGGGCGAGGCCCTGGATGAGCCGGGCAACCAGCAGCATGACCGAGGCGAAAGCTCCAACAGATTCGAACGTGGGCGCAATACCGATCAGGAGGCTGCCCACAGCACCCAGGGCAACTGCCACGGTCATGGAGGTCTTGCGGCCGATCCGGTCACCGATCCAGCCGAAAACGAAACCGCCGAACGGCCGGGCGACAAACCCGACGGCGAAGATCGCCAACGTGGACAGCACTGCTGAGGTGGGGTCGGCGCTGCTGAACAACGCGCTGGCGATGAACGGCGAGAACGTGGCGTAGATGGCCCAGTCGTACCATTCAACGGCGTTGCCGATGCCGGTGCCGACCAGTGTGCGCACGTGCGACTTGTGGACCTTGACGTCCGGGGACGTTCCAACGGTGGTGGTCATGTGGTTCTCCAAGGGGTGGGGAGGCTAGTTGCCGGAGAGGGTTGCGATACGGGATACGGCGAGCTCCGCATAAAGCGCGGCACCGTCGGTGAGGACGCCGTCGTCGAACGTGGCGTACGGCGAGTGGTTGAACGGCGAAGTCGTGTGGTCGGCGCCGGGGGCAACAGCACTGAGTCCCACAAAAGTGCCGGGGACTTCAGCAAGGACGCGGGAGAAGTCTTCCGAACCGCTCAGGGGGGTGGCCATGCGGGTGTACCGGGACTCGTCGAACATCCCGGCGATGACCTTTTCAGCGGTGGTGGTCTCGTCGTCGTTGTTGATGGTGAGGGGGTATTCCTCCTGGTAGTGCACGTCGGCTTCCAACCCGTGGGCTGCGGCGATGCCGTGGAGCAGCCGGGGGACTACTTCCATCATCTTCCGGCGGGACTCTTCGGAGAAGGTCCGGATGGTGGCTTCGATGCGGGCGGTCTCGGGGATCACGTTGCGCTTGGTTCCGGCGTGGAGGACGCCGACTGTCAGCACTACGGGATCGAACATGTTGAACTGCCGGGTGACCATGACCTGAAGTGCCGTGACCATCTCCGCGGCAGCGGTGACGGGGTCCTTGGCGGAGTGCGGGGCTGAGCCGTGGCCTCCTGCGCCCAGGACAGTCACCACGAGCCCGTCCGAGGAACTGAGCATGACGCCGGGCTTGGTGACGAACTGCCCGTGCGGTTCCAGGGAAGAGAACACGTGCATTCCGTAGGCGGTGTCAGCCCGGCGGCCAGCGGCGTCCAGGACACCTTCCTTGATCATGTAGCTGGCGCCGTCGAAGCCTTCTTCACCGGGCTGGAACATGAGGATGACGTCACCGGCCAACTGGTCCCTGCGTTCGGCCAGCAGGGTGGCAGCGCCGGCGAGCATGGAGGTGTGGAGGTCGTGGCCGCAGGCGTGCATCGCGCCATCCACACGGGAGGTGTAGTCAACGCCGGTGGTCTCCTGGACAGGCAGGCCGTCCATGTCGGCCCGCAACAGCACCACGGGCTTCTCGGCCGAAGCGTGTGCCGCGCCGCCCCGCAGAACCGCGGTGACCGACGTCGTTTCCTTCCCCAAGGTGATCTCGTACGGAAGCCCGTCCAGCGCCTTGAGCACTTTTTCCTGCGTGCGGGGGAGCTGCAGGCCGATCTCCGGTTCGCGGTGGAGGTCGTGGCGGAGGTGGACGATGTCCTCCCGCAGTTCCTTGGCGTCGGCGGCGATGGTCATTGGTTCTCCTGGTCTCTAAGGCGATGTGTTCCTTATGCCATTTTGTGGTGACCTGCTTCACATACGCAGAAACAACTGTAAATATGCATCAACTACCAGGAATTTGCAGAATTCATGCGTCGTTCCTGGAGAATGTACTCATGGAAGTCAGCGAAGAAGATCTGCGCCTGATCAACGCACTGCAGATATCGCCCCGGATCAGCTGGTCCGACGCCGGCAGCGTCCTGGGCGTCCACGCCACCACGCTCGCCTCACGCTGGGATCGCCTCAGGGCAGCAGGAGCCGCCTGGACCACAGCACACCTCATGGGCGACCCCAAGGACATGTGCCTGGCCATGGTGGATATCGACTGCGAGATGCACCTCAGGCCGGACGTCACCGCATCAGTGGCCCAACTCCCCGAAGTCATCACTGTGGAGGAAGCCGCCAGCAACCGCGACCTCACACTGACGGTCATCACCCAGGACCTGGAACAGTTCAGCACCCACGTGCTGCCGCGCCTGAAGGAAGTGCGGGGGCTCACCAAGTACCACACGGCTCTCTGTACTCGGATCCACACCAGCGGCTACGCGTGGCGGCTCAACGTCCTCAGCAAGGCCGAACAACAAGCGCTCCGGGCGCTCGCGGGCCCGGAATCCGCCAACCCCTCCGCGCCCGACACCGTAGTGGCCCCACTTCCCGAAACGCACCTGGCGCTCATCCCGTTCCTCGCCCGGGACGGCCGCGTCACCGCGGCTGAGATCGCCCGGGCGCTGAACCGCAACCCGGCCACCGTCCAGCGTCAACTGGGCCGGGTGCTGGCCAGCCGGATGCTGTCCTTCCGCTGCGAAATAGCCCAGCAGTTCTCGGGCTTCCCCATCACCGTCCAATGGTTCGCGAATGTCCCGGCGGGCCAGCATGAGGCCGCGGCAACCGAACTCAGGGCCATCCGCAACATCCGCTTCTCCGCATCCACCACAGGGCGCACCAACTTCACCATGATCATGTGGCTGCGTTCCCTGGCCGACGTCATGGAAATGGAGCTCACCATCCAGCAACGGATTCCTGGCATCGAACTGGTGGAAAGCGTGGTGATGCTCAATACCGCGAAACGGGTGGGATGGATGCTGAATCCGGACTCGACCGCCACGGGAGTCGTGGTGCCGCCGTACGGCGAGTTGTTGCCCGAGGGCATCTAGGCGTGTTTCGTCGCCCTCAGGACGGTGTCCAGTGTGGTGCCGGACTCGCCACTGGGACCTGAAACGGTTCGTCCCCTGTCCGTCAGGACGTTCACGGACCACGGCTCACTATCCAGCCGCAGGGCCCCTGCCAGTTGCTCTGATGTGAAGAAGAGGTCTGTCTCATGGTGGTGCCGGCTCCAGGAGGGCAGGCCATGCGGGTGATGCCCCACCACCAGCAGCGTCCCGCCGGGCGCCACGGCTGCGGCCGCAGAAGTGACCGAATCACGCCACGGCAGGAGTGGCGAGTGAAGGAACTGTGCTGAGACAAGGTCGAACTCCGGCTGCGGCTGCCATTCGGTGAGATCCTGCTGCTGCCAGGTGATCCGGTCAGCGACACCCGCCTCTTCGGCGTGCTCAGCTGCGCGTTCAAGCGCGACGGCGGAAACGTCCAACGCGGTGACAGTCCAGCCCTGCTTCGCGAGCCAGATGGCGTCACCGCCCTCACCGCAGCCCAAATCCAGGGCCTTGCCGGGCTTCAGGTCCTTGGCCTCGGCTACCAGTTGCGGGTTTGGATCCCCGCTCCAGATCTTCGCCCGCTCCCGGTACATTCCGTCCCACATGTCCACGGCGTTGTCCGCATCTTTGTGCAGGTTCAGTCCGCCCTGCTGGACGCCTTCGTGCTGGTGGCCGTGCTCGTGGTGGGTGCCGGCGTCGTGTGTTTGTTCAGTCATGACTCAAGCGTGCCGTGACGCGCTGCCGGAAGGCAATGGCTGTTGCTATTTCGGCAAAGTCCAGCGCTGCGCCCCCGCCCCGGAAGCGCCGAGTTCGTCCGAAGGGTTCTGCAGTGTGCACGATTTCAAGCTCAAGCAGCCGCAGCCGATGCAACCATCAAGGTCATTGCGCAGGTGCTGCAAAGCCGCGATCCGCTGGTCCAACTCCTCGCGCCAACGCAACGACAACCTGCTCCAGTCCCGCTTTGTGGGCGTGCGGCCTTCCGGCAACGAATCCAGGGCCTCCCGGATGTCCTTGAGCGGCAAACCCACCCGCTGCGAGGTTTTGATGAACGCGACGCGCCGGAGGGTGTCGCGCCTGTATCGCCGCTGGTTGCCGGCTGTCCGCTCCGCTTCGATGAGCCCGTTGCGTTCGTAGAAGTGCAGGGCCGACGGCGAAACTCCACTGCGCTCGGAGAGCTCACCAATGGTCAGTGGCCGGTGGGCGGGGGCGGTGGGCATGAACTGCTTCCGGTTGGGGCGTGCTGGATTGACCTCAACATTAGTTGAGGTTCTAGGCTGGCGTCCATGACCTCTGACACCTCAACGGCCGGGATTCTGGGCCGCCCATACCTCCTTGCCACCGTGGGGGCCTGCGCTCTGGTATTCCTCAGCGCTTTCGAGTCCCTCGCAGTGACAACCATCATGCCGCTGGTGAGCCGGGACCTGGACGGAGCCAGCCTTTACGCGCTGGCATTCGCCGGACCCTTGGCCACGGGCGTGATGGGCATGGTGGCGGCGGGCAACTGGTCCGACAGACGGGGTCCGGCTGCGCCCCTGTACTCCTCCGTGGCGCTGTTCGTGGCAGGACTGCTGATCGCAGGCATGGCCGGAAGCATGGAAATCCTGGTGTTGGGCCGGCTGGTGCAGGGCTTGGGCGGCGGCGCGATGACCGTGGCTCTCTATGTGCTGGTGGCCCGCGTGTACCCGCCGGAGCTGCATCCCAAGATCTTTGCCGCTTTCGCCGCGTCCTGGGTGGTTCCATCCCTGGTGGGTCCGTTCGCCGCAGGTGTCGTGGCCCAGTTGAGCAGCTGGCACTGGGTGTTCCTTGGGGTTGTGGGGCTGGTTGTTCCCGCGCTGCTGATGGTTGTCCCGGCCGTGCGGGGGATGGATTCCGAGCCTGCGGCAGAAACGGTTCCGTGGGCATTCGGGCGCATGGGGTGGGCGGCGCTCGCGGCCATCGCGGTCCTCGGACTGAACCTGTCTGCGGAGGTGCCCGGCGTGGGCGGGGTGATTGCCGTCGTCGCGCTTGTCCTTGCCTTGGTGGCTGTCCGCCCGCTGGTGCCGCGCGGAACTCTGACGGCGCGGCGGGGGCTTCCCAGCGTGATCCTGGTCCGCGGCCTGGCATCAGCGGCATTCTTCGGGGCCGAGGTCTACCTGCCGTATCTGCTGACGGAACGCTACTCGTTTACGCCCACGTTCGCCGGGCTGACCCTCACCGGCGCGGCACTGGCGTGGGCCGGGGCCTCGGCGATTCAGGGGCGGTTGGGGACCCGCTTGGCTGACGACCTCGCCATCAGGATCGGGGCCTCACTGGTGTTGGTGGCCATTGTCCTGACCCTGGTGACCGCGACGTTTGCACTGTCCCCGGCCGTTGCCATCGCCGGGTGGATCCTTGCCGGCGGCGGCATGGGGCTCATGTACCCGCGCCTGTCCGTCATGACGTTGGCGTTGTCCACCGAGGAGAACCAGGGCTTCAACAGCGCTGCCATGTCGATTTCGGACTCCCTGGGCGGCGCGCTGTCCCTCGCCGCGACGGGACTGGTCTTCGCGGCATTTACGACGACGAACCCGTTTGCGGCGGTCTTCGCACTCACGGCGATCATCGCCGTCGTCGGGGTTGCCATGGCGCCGAGGGTCGCCGCCCGTGCGGCCGCAACCAAGTCCGGGCGCGCGGAACCGGAGCTCTCGCTCACCCAACCCAACTGACTCGTTGTGGGGCCCGCTTTGCAGGGTATTGTCGCCCGGAAGGGCGCAGATCGGGCCTCGCAACGCAGGGTGGGACGGCGGCCTGACCAGCCCCGATGCGGGCCCGCAGGAGAAACACTGCTAAGCTGGGAACACTTGATGTGCGGTGACGCCCTGAAGCAGGTGGCCTGAAAGGCTGCGCGGCGGGGCATTTTTCATGTGAGAGGCACATCCTGCGTCGATGAACGCGTTCTATTTGGTCCCGGCCACCGCTGTTGCAGCGAACCGGTAGACCACCTGACTTTTCCTCGGCGAACCCCTGGCCCAACCGGCGTCGGGGGCCGATGTCCGCAACTGGACACCGCCCGAAAGACATGAAGTTTATGACTACTTTTGCTGCCCTTGGCACGCCCAAGGCCATTGCTGATTCCCTCGCCGCAGATGGCATCGAAGAGGCATTCCCCATCCAGGTGAAGACCCTCCCGGACACCCTCGCAGGCCGCGACGTCCTGGGCCGCGGCCGCACCGGCTCCGGCAAGACCATCGCTTTCGCCATCCCGCTGGTGGCCCGCTTGGCCGAGCGCGAAGCCAAGCACTTCCGCAAGCCGGGCCGCCCCATGGGCCTGGTCCTTGCACCGACACGTGAACTGGCCACCCAGATCAACGCCACCATCGAACCGTTGGCCAAGGCCATGGGCCTGAACACCACGGTCATCTACGGCGGCATCTCCCAGGCACGCCAGGAAAAGGCGCTTCGCGCCGGCGTCGACATCGTCATCGCCTGCCCGGGCCGCCTCGAAGACCTGATCCGCCAGCGCATCCTGACCCTCGAAGCTGTTGAGGTCACCGTGCTGGACGAGGCCGACCACATGGCAGACCTCGGCTTCCTCCCGGTGGTCAAGAAGCTCATGGACATGACCCCCACCCAGGGTCAGCGCCTGCTCTTCTCCGCGACGTTGGACAACGGTGTTGACAAGCTGGTCAACCGTTACCTCTCCAACCCGCTGACGCACTCCGTGGACGATCCCCAGGCCGCGGTCACCACCATGGAACACCACGTCCTGGTGGTCAACGACCAGACAGTCAAGAAGCAGCTCATCGTTGAACTGGCCTCCGGCGCCGGCCGCCGCGTCCTCTTCATGCGGACCAAGCACCACGCCCGCAAGCTTGCCAAGACCCTCACCGACGCCGGCATCCCGGCCGTCGACCTTCACGGCAACCTGTCGCAGAACGCCCGCGACCGCAACCTTGCCGAGTTTTCCAACGGTGACGTCCGCGTCCTGGTGGCTACCGACGTCGCAGCCCGCGGCGTGCACGTTGACGACGTCGAACTCGTCATCCACGTGGACCCGCCCACAGAGCACAAGGCATACCTGCACCGCTCCGGCCGTACGGCCCGTGCAGGTTCCGACGGCACCGTGGTCACTCTGACGCTCCCCGAGCAGCAGAGCGACGTCAAGAAGCTCATGAAGGCCGCCGGCGTCGACGTTTCGTTCGAGCGCGTCACGGCCAACTCCCCATTGGTTGCTGACCTGGTGGGCGAGATCGCCGACAAGGTTGACCCCCGCACCCGTGCAGCCCTCCTCGCGGCGAAAGCTCCGCAGGGTGGCGGCACGTCCACCGGCGCCAACGCACAGCGCAAGCGTGCACGCCGTTCCACCCAGGCTGCACCCACAGCCGGTGGCCGCGGTGGTCGGAACGGACGCGGCAAGGTCGCGGCTGAGCCGGTTCGCACCGACGTCAACCGCGCCGAGCGTCGTGCAGCAATGAACGACGACGTCGCCCGCAGCTCACGCGGCCGCGGCAAGTCGGGTGCCACCCACCGCAACGACGTTCCCGGCTCGCAGGGCCAGGGCGGCCGCAGCGGTCGTCCGGCTACCGGCCAGCGCGCAGCTTCGGCTCCGCGCACGGCATCCACCACCTCGACGCGCACCGGCGGGAACAAGGCCGTATGGTCTTCAGCTACGGGCGCGACGTCCGGCGGATCCTACGGTTCGGGTTCCGGCAACTCCGGTCGCGGTGGCTCCGGCGCAGGCCGTCCGGCACGCAGCGGCCCCCGTCGCGCGTCGGCTCCGGCCTCGAACGAGCGTCGCGGCCGCTAACCTCCCGTTGTGAGGCCCGCTCTGCGCGCTATTCCTTGGGTTTAGGACGCAGAGCAGGCCCCGCAACTCCAAGCCGTATCGTTGTGAGGCCCGTTTTGCGCGCTATTCCTTGGGTTTAGGACGCAGAGCAGGCCCCGCAAGTCACCAGCCTCGGGCGCGCCACTCCTCAAGGTGCGGCCGCTCGGCACCGAGGGTTGTGGGCAATCCATGGCCCGGGTGCACCAGGGTTTCGTCCGGATAAGCGTCGAACAGTCGTTCCGACACGTCGTTCAACAGAGAAGTGAAGCGTGCAGGATCGTTCTGTGTGTTGCCGACGCCGCCCGGAAACAACGAGTCGCCACTGAAAATGTGGGCAGGCCCGTCCGGATCCTGGTACACGAACGCGATCGAACCCGGGGTGTGTCCACGAAGGTGGACCGCCGTGAGCTCGATGTCGTCGAACCGCTCAACGTCGCCGTGACCAAGCCGGACATCCACCGGAACCGGCAACGCATCGGCGTCGTCCGCTCCTGCTGAGGTGGTGGCCCCGGCGACCTCTACCAGCTCCGCCAGCGCACGGACGTGGTCCCAGTGCTGGTGGGTGGTGGCGATCCTGACCAACTTGGTGGGTTCCGGCGAGTCAACGGAACTCTCGTCCAGCAGCTGCTGAATGGCCGGAAGGTCGTCGGCGGCGTCGATCAGCACTTGCGCACCGGTGGACTTTGAAGTCAACAGGTACACGTTGTTGTTCATCTCGCTGACCGAAATGCTGCGGATGGTGACGTCACGGAGTGAGTGAATAAGCGAATCCATGCGAATCAGCCTACGTTGTTGGCTTCGCGGCCCTGCGAGACCCAGTTGGGGTCTGCGGAGCGTGAACCCACGACGGCGTTCGCGGCTTGGTCGAGTACCTCAAGTTGTGCTGTCCCCAGTTGCAGGGACAGTGCCCCCAGGTTCTCGTCGATCCGGTGCGTTTTGCGCGTGCCGGGGATGGGAACCACAGAAATCCCGAGGCGCTGACCTTGGGTGAACAGCCAAGCCAGGGCTACCTGGGCAGGAGTTGCATCCAGCCCGCTGGCTACCTCGCGAACTGCGGCCACGACGGCCTGGTTTGCATCAAGTGCCTCGTCGCCAAAACGGGGGATCTTATGGCGGAAGTCGTTCTCGCCAAGGTCGCCCGCGCTAACGGTTCCTGTGAGGAATCCGCGGCCCAGCGGAGAATACGGCACAAACCCAACGCCAAGCTCCTTGGCTGCAGGAACAACGTTGAGCTCAACATCCCTGCTCCAGATTGACCATTCACTCTGGACCGCGGCAATGGGATGGACGGCGTTGGCCTGCCTGAGCTCCTCGGCTGTCACTTCGGACAGTCCGAGGTGCCGGACCTTGCCCTCACGGACCAGCTCCGCCATGGCCTCCACGGTTTCCACTATCGGAACGCGGAGGTCACGGCGGTGCAGGTAGTAGAGGTCAATCACGTCAGTGTCCAAGCGGCGGAGGCTCGCTTCCGCTGCTTGCCTGACGTAGGGCGCATCCCCGCGGACTCCCGTGTACCCGTCCGCGGGGTTGCCCTCAATTCCAAACTTCGTGGCCACCTGGATCCCGTCGCGGCGCTCTTTCAGGAGCCTGCCCACGAGTTCCTCGTTGCTGCCCGCGCCGTAAACATCCGCTGTGTCGATGAAAGTGATGCCCGCGTCCACGGCATGCCTCAGTGTTTGCAGGCCTTCCTCCGGATCGATTCCGCCGTAAACCGGGGTGAGTGCCATTCCACCGAAACCGAGTGGGCTGACAGTGAGGCCATCTCCGAGTTGAACTGCAGTCATGAACTTCTCCAATGCGCGTTTGGGTGCTCTTGAAGGCGTGAACCCGCTGTTGTCGGCGGGTATTCCCGGGGAATTCCTCCAGTTGCCCTGCCCGATTCGATGCTTAGCTGCAGGACGTGCCGTGCGAGAGGTACGGTGTGCAGCTAAGCATCGAATCGGAGCGGTACGAAGCCGGAGCTACTCGGCGTTGGCTGCAGGTTTCCCGGCAGGCAACGCCTTCAAACCAGCGGCACAGCCTACGATTCCGGCAATAAAGAGCAGCTTCAGCGGGCTCGCGGATTCCACACCCGTGATCATGGCCCAGCCAACGGTCAATGCCGCGCCGATGCCCACCCAGACCGCGTACGCAGTGCCGAGGGGGATGCGCTTCACGGCGATACCCAGTCCGAGCATGCTCAGGACTGCGGTCACAGCGAAGACCAACGTGGGCATGAGTTGCGTGAAGCCATCGGAGAGCCCCAAAGCTGTTGCCCAGACGGCTTCGAGGAGGGCAGAAGCCAGGAGGATCGCCCAGAAGATTCCGTTACCGGTGTTCTTGGTTTGTGTCGTCATGGCTATGCCACCACCTTAAGGCCGACCACGCATGCGCCAATGCCGGCAAGCAGGAGCAGCCGGGCCGTCGTCGCAGGTTCAACCTTGGTAACCATCGCGTAAGTCGCGGTCAGCACTACGCCAACACCGACCCACACGGCATATGCGGTGCCGGTTGGGATGGTTTGCATGGCAATTGCGAGGCCACCCATGCTGGCGATCACGGATACCAGGAAGACCACTGTGGGCACGGGTTTGCGGAAGCCCTTGGAACGGTGCAGAGCTGCGGCCCATACGGCCTCGAGCGCACCGGAAAGGATGAGGATTAACCACGACATGACATTTCCTTTGGCCAGTCTTGTCGCGTGCCGGGTACTGAACCGTCGTCCGGAGGTTCCAGAGGGGAACCTTCATTTCAGGCTAGCAACTCCGGCGCGGGGTGGCTACTTCCGGTGGTTAACGTCACCACCTCAGGCGTGGGTGGGCTCCACATGGTCGATCGAGATCACCGCGACAAAGCCCCGCCCGGAGATTTCAGGGCTGCGGGTGTCCGAACCCACGACGGCGTCGTAGCGGGACAGCTCAACAGGTTCGCCGGGGCTGGTAGCGGGCTCGCCGCCGTCGGATTCTTCCTCCGCAGCTGCTCCGGGCGCAACCGTCGCCTTGCCTTCCAACAACACCGCCAACTGGCCCTCGAACACCGGGTGGGCGCGCTTCTTGGAGATCTCAACGATCGACGTGTAACCCTTGAAAGCACCTTCGCGTGCGATGACGTTGAGGTCCCGGATGTCGCCGGTGGGGAGAGTCGCCGAGGACGCGGCCTCGCCGGAGAAACGGAACGGACGGTACTTCTCCAGCGGGTGCTCCGAGCCGTCGACGGTGAGGAGCAGCAGCTCGCCGTCGATGATGGTGATGACCCGTTCCATGCCCGGGAACACGGAAAAATCGCCCGCTTTCGAGACGTCGGCAATGCTGACCCGCCAATCCCACGCGCCGTCCTGTGCGGAGGCTGCCTGCGGGTGGCTTGCGAGCTGGCGCGTCACCCCGCCCCCGTTGCGCCACGGTTCGGGACGGATGTCAGCAAAACGGATAATCTCCATCCGACCAGCCTAATGGTGGACCCGGGTTCTCTGACGGCAACGCGGCTTGCTAACGTCATATGTGGAAAACGTTGTTGCTGGTATTGCGGGAGGCGCTGGATGTTCGTCAAAGTGTGCGGCTTGAGCACGCCCGAATCAGTGCGTGAAGCCGTCGACGCCGGTGCTGACGCCGTCGGTTTCGTCCTCACCGCCAGCCCGCGTGAGGTCAGCCCGGACCAGGTCCGCATTCTGCTCCCGCTGGTGCCCGCCGGCGTGCATGCGGTGGGTGTTTTCCGGCACGAATCTGCCGCTGACGCCGTGGCTGTTGCGCAGGCGGCGGGTCTGGAGTGGGTGCAGTTGCACGGTCGCCGGACCGCCGCGGACGTCACCACAGTGCACGACGCCGGGATGCGGCTCATCCGCGCCGTCACCATGAGTGCCTCCAAGGACGAGTTCGCCGACCTGGGCGAGGACGTATTCCTGATCGACGCCGCTGTGCCGGGGTCGGGGGAGTCTTGGGACTACGGGTCCGTCCAAGCAAAAGGGCTGGATGGCCGGGAGTGGCTCCTTGCCGGGGGACTTGAACCGGGCAACGTGGCCTTCGCTGCGGCTGCTGCCGGGGCGTGGGGCGTTGACGTTTCGTCGGGTGTTGAGGCGTCCCGCGGCGTGAAGGACCTGGCCAAGATCCGCGCCTTCGTCGCAGCCGCCAAAGCCTGACCCTTCCTCACGTCCCGCCTGCTTGAGCTGGACCCTTGGTGGGAACCCCTGGGGATGTGAGGGCATCGGGCCGTGCGGCTGAAGTCAGGGAAGATTCAGGGCATACCCCTAGGCATTTTGTCGGGCCGACAGGAGAGAATGAGGACATGAAAACGATCCTTAACGTCATCTGGCTTGTCTTCGGTGGGTTCTGGCTGGCCCTGGGCTACTTTGCGGCAGGCATTATCTGCTGCGTCCTCATCGTGACGATCCCCTGGGGCATCGCCTCGTTCCGGATCGGGGCTTACTGCCTGTGGCCCTTCGGGCAGATGGTGGTTGAGAAGCCGGGCGGCGCTGGGGTGTTCGCTCTCCTGGGCAACGTCATCTGGTTGTTGGTGGCTGGCATCTGGATCGCCATCGGCCACGTGGTTACGGCGTTTGCCATGGCCATCACCATCATTGGCATCCCGTTGGCCATCGCCAACCTGAAGCTCATCCCGGTTTCGCTCATGCCCCTGGGCAAGCAGATTGTGCCTACCAACCAGCCGTTCGTCAGCACGTACCGCTAGTCCGCAGCCACCGCCCCGGTGCGCAGATCGAAACGGAACGTCCGCTCCATACGCACCCTGCCGCCGTCGGCCTCTGCCGTGAACAGAATCTGCAACGTGCTGCGCTCAAGGTCCGACGCCGTGATGGTGTAGCTCGGCGTGAAGTAGAGGACGTGCTCGCCGGGCAACAGGGTGGTGGGCGGGAAATCGCCTACGTTGTGGTGCGGTCCGAGAAGTACGACGCCGGTAGCCGGCTGGGTGCCCGGGTTCCGGACGCGTCCGGTGAAAGCGAGGATGTCCCCGGCTTTGTACCCCGGGACGATGGGCCCGTAGTTGAGGTCCTGCGCTTCCC
Source organism: Paenarthrobacter histidinolovorans (assembly GCF_014647595.1). Classification (GTDB taxonomy): domain Bacteria; phylum Actinomycetota; class Actinomycetes; order Actinomycetales; family Micrococcaceae; genus Arthrobacter; species Arthrobacter histidinolovorans. Next base: position 28,377 of record NZ_BMPM01000009.1, read on the forward strand.
GGGTGCCCAGAACCTGGTCGCCGGCGTAGCCTTGCCCGATTTCCTTCCATGTTTGGACATCCCATTGACCGTCGCTGGTGGATGGGATCACGTGGAAGTCTCCGGCGTTCTGCCACACAGCGGGCCTGCCGGGGGTAACGGACCGCAACTCCATGTCGAAGACCAGGCCCGAAGGCTCCGGAGCAGCTGGCAGACGCGCGGAAAGCAATCCGGTCAGCTGCCCCGCCGGAATCGAAGCGAACACAATTTCCCTGTACCCGTCCCGTTCGTAGAGCACGCCGATGTTCCCGTCCGGTAGCCGCGTCACAGTGGAATAGGCCGAGCTTCCCGGGCACAGCAGCAACTTTGCGGGCCAAGTAGCGCCGTTGTCGGGGGAGAGGCTCAGCACGGTGTTTCGTCGGAGGTGAGGGTCGTGGTTGTTGCTCGCGAGCAGCCAGGTTGAGGTCTCCGCCGAACCCGGCGCATGAACAGCAGGCTGTCCGTCGAAGCGGGCCAGGGAGCCGTTGTCGCTGGGATCCGGCAGGTCCGGAACGGGCTGCAGTGGGCTCCATGTCTGGCCGCCGTCCTCGGACACGGCGGACAGCCGGCATGGTGTGGCCCTCGAATGCAGGAGCAGCCGGCCATCATCCAGGCACACTACTTTGTTCTCGTTCGGGCCCACGCCTGTGGTGCCCGGACCGATCAGCTCGCCCAACTGCCACGTCTCACCGTGATCGTCGCTGAACGCGGAGGCGGCCATGATGGAGCCCTCCATCAGCAGCACGTACTGTTGCACCAACCGGCCCGCAAAAGGACCGGTGTGGATCTGGATGCCTTGCCCGGCGGCCGCGAAAAGGCCGGTGATTCCAGGGTTTTTCAGCTGCGCGGTAAGCCGACGGTGCTGCCAGGTGCCGCCGTCGTCGTCGGAGTAGCTGACGTCCGCATGCTGCACGTCGTCCTCCGGCTCCAAGCCCGCAACGGCTTCGAAGAAGCCCGAGTGTGTTCCGGCCGCGTGGAACATGAAGATTCGCCCGGTATCGGCGTCCACCAGCAGGCTTGGGTCGCCGAAACCCTGAAGCCCGGCGCCCGTGCGGACCAGCTGTTGTGGCTCCCAGGTAACTCCGTTGTCGAAGCTGCGTCTGAGCAGGAGGTCGATGGGGTTGGGGAGGTCGTCCAGGTTGGGCCGGCCATCATAGGCGGCCAAAATTGTTCCCCGCATGCTGACGGCCAAAGCCGGGATGCGGTACTGCCGGTAACCGCCCACGCCGCGCGTCGCCAGGACGTGTTCGGCATCGGGGACGGCAAGGGGGAAGGCAGAACTGGAAGAGCCCAAGAGGTAGGAGGTCACACCTCCATGCTAGCTGGACACTCCCCGGTAAGCACCGTCCCGCAGGAGGGCAACGTCGGAACCGGCGTCAAGCTCTGCTGCGATGACGACGTCGTCCCCGTAGCCGCCGTCGATCAGTTCACGGCCACTGGAACACCCCCGCAAAACACCCGCAAGATGAGGTTCTGCAGCGTCGAAGGCAGCAGCTGCGGCCGACGCCTCCGGTGAAAAGTTGTGACGCCCCGCCGCCGCGAGACCTGCTATGAACGCCCCGGCTCCGAGTTGGTCCTCCAGCGCCGGCCGCAGGTGCCCGTTGCCCCATTTCTCACCCGCAGCAATGACCGCAATAACGGCATCATCCGGCAGCGTGGCATGCACCCAATCTGCCGTGGCGGCCGCATTCCGCAACGAAACGGCCACCACCTGACGGGCTGAACCGGCCAACTCATGGCTGATGGTTGAACCGTTGGGGGAGGGGAGAACCACCCGATCGAGTGACGGCGCAGAACGGAGGCTCCCAGGCGACAGGCTCAGCCCTTCCGAACCCCGCGGCCCTGCCAGCGTGGCCCGCCGGTGGGCCGCGAACTCGCTCGCGCCCGCGTCCCGCAGCGGATAAGGAAACACCACCGCCCCGCGATCCACCGCAACGCTGACGCACGTGGTGAACGAAAGGACGTCAACCACCACCGCAAGGTCAGCTCCGGGCACCACCGCACGGGCGCCGTCGAGCCCCCATTCAAACCGGACCGAGTACGGCAGTTGCCGCTGCGGCGCGCCGGGTTCGCTGAGCACGCCGCTCACGCGAGTTCGCCGGCAAGGTTCCGGCGGGCGGCGTCCAGCCAGAGGCCTTGTGCGCGTTCGCTGTGGAACAGCGGGTCCAGCTCCAGCAGTTGGCGAACGACGGCGGCACGCCCCGTTGCGAAGTCGTCGTCGCTGACGTGGGCGTAGTCTTCGCGGACGGCAGCCAAATATCGTGCGTACGACTGCTCATCCGCACCCAACACAGAAAGGTCCGCATCGCAGAGCAGCGCCCCTGCATGGTCGCCGGGGTCCGGCTGGTGACTGGACGTGAGCCGGACCAAGCGGGCAACCTCGGCAACATCGGCGGGGGCCAGGCCGGCAGCCGTGAGGCGATGCTCGGCCAAGAGGGCTGACTCTTCTTCGTCCTGACCGGCTACGCCTTCATAGACGGCATCGTGAAACCACGCGGCGAGCGATACGGTGCGGGCGGGCAGGGCCGGCTCGGTCAGGACGTCGAGGGCTTCAAGGACCGACAACAGGTGGGTCCGGCTATGGTATTTCCGCCCGTCCTCTCCCCACCGTTCCAGCAGTTCAAGGCCCAGTTCCTCGTGCCCGGGGTAAATGGCGTTCCAGCGTTCCAGCAGGGGCACGGTCAAGGCTTTGCTGCGTTCCCGGGCCGGGATGCGCAAACCACTGGCGATCAGTTTGCGCACCAGGATCCGGGCTTCCACGGGAATGGCACCGGCCAGGACAAGGCTGTCGTAGCGGCGTTCCGGTACGTCGTAGTGATCTCCGTCGAAGGCACGCTCCGGCACTCCGGCTGCGGCCGCGAAGGCGTGCAGCTCATCCAGCGACGTGTCCGACACCAGGTGCGAAAAGACGGTTCCGTGCGCTGGCCACAGGGGCGGATCGACGTAGATGGCCATGGCCAAAGTGTAGTCCCGGACGTGAACCCTTCAACGCGGACTACCCCAGCAAGAGTCGGGCGCGCTCCGAAGCGTCGTGGCGGATCTTTTTCACTTCTGCCACCTCGGTCTCCAGCTCCTTCATCCGCGTGGTCAAGTACTTGTCCAGCACGGTGGTGATCTTCGCGTCGAAGCCGGTGCTCTCCCGGCATGTTGCGTCCGTGACGGCGATCTTCAACTCTTTCTGGCCCCCTGCGTCGAGTCCTGCCGAGACAGCTTCACCGGGGTGGCTGTAAGGGAAGGCCGTGGTGGACATGCATTCTTTCCAGGAGTCCACGGCGGACTGGATCCCGGCGTCCTGGCCCGCGGCGTTGGTGGCGACCATCAGGGAGTTGAAAGCCAATGCGGTGGCCCTCATGTAATTGTCGGCAGTCCCATAGATGGCCGTAATGCCCTCGGCCTTGCAACCTCCCCACAGCATCCCCGTACCTGCTGAGGACTGGACTACGTTCTGCTCCGGCGACCCACTGCCGTTGAGGGCCTGCTGAAAAGCGGGGTCCGCCATGAGTTTGCCAAGCTCGGAGTCAGGGGCGGGCTCACCCGGTCCCTTGGACTTGGTTGATGCGTATCCCGAAGCCCGCGCAGTCTCAACGCTGAGCGTATCGAAGCCTACGTGGTGTTTGAGATCCACGGACTGTTGCCCCGTAGCCGGTGTGTAGTCGTATCCGGCCTTGGCCATGCACCGACGCACGGCTTCAGCCACCCCCTTTTCGGCCACAGAGTCCGCGGAGGCGAACTGCTCCGCGGTCAAGGTCATTCCGGACACGGGGTGGTCCGCGGGTTTTGTGAGCATGGAGGAAACTCCCGGCGTGGCGGCGGCTGCCAATGTTGCGGCAGCGCCGGCAGCAAGAATCAGGGCCCCAATGGTCTTCTTTTTCACAGTTTCTCCTTCTTGACGAATTATGGTCGGTTTTTGGCAATGCAGTGGCCGGCCCTGGTGTTCCAGGGCCTGGTTGAAGGGTGGAGATTTAGCCGATCAGCCTGTTTTGGTACGCGAAGGCAACCAACTGGATCCGGTTCTTGAGTTTGAGCTTGGACAAAATGTTCCCGATGTGGGATTTCACCGTGGCGTCGCTGAGGACCAGGGACGCGGCGATCTCTCCGTTGGCCAGGCCTTTGGCGGCCAGCATGAAGACATCGTGCTCCCGGGCCGACAAAGGTGCCAGGACTGCCGTGTTGGCCTCTGCGGGTGTGGTGTAGTCCCTGAGCAGCTCATTGGTGGCCGATGGCGCCATGACTGCGTGGCCCGAGTGGACGGTGCGGATGGTGGCGAGCAGGAATTCCGGCGTCGCGTCCTTGGTGAGGAAGCCGCCGGCGCCGGCCTGGATGGCGCGGACCACTGCTTCGTCGTGCTGGATGGTGGTGAGCACTATGACCTTGGTCCGGCTCGTGCTTTCGGTGATCCGGCGGGTGGCCGTGATCCCGTCCATGACAGGCATCCGGATGTCCATCAGCATGACGTCAGGCTCTGCGCTCGCGGCCAGTTCCACCGCCTGCTCACCGTCAGTGGCTTCACCCACCAGATCGAGATCTGCTTGGCTCCCGAGGATCATCTTCAAACCCGCGCTGAACAGGGGTTGATCGTCCACCAAGGCGACGCGGATCGGGGTTTCGTTCATGGCAGGATTGCCTCCACTTCGAAGAGTTGACCGTTGGTGAGCGTCGTAAGCCGCCCGCCTGCCGCCGTCGCGCGTTCACGCATACCGGGTATACCGCGGCCGGTTCCCGACGGCGGCACTTCCGTCACGCCGTCGGCCAGCCTCGAGCGGATCTTCAGGCGCAGGCCGCCGGGGTCGCGGGCAACCGTCACCACCGCGCCAGCCGGGCGATCTCCGTGCTTGAACGCGTTCGTCAGGCTTTCCTGGACGATTCTGTAGACGGTGAGGTCCTCCACCGGCGAGAGCCCCTCCAGCCCGGTGGTGTGAAGTTCAACGGGCATTCCGCTGCTCTGCAGGCGTTCGGCCAGGGCGGGCAGTTCAGCGGCCCCCGGGGCAGGGCCTTCCAACTCTGCGCCGAAACTTTGCACGAGCCGCCGCGTTTCCTGCAGGGCGCCCCTTGCTGAGGACGCAATGACGTTTGCCGCTTCTTCCACCAACTCCGGCTCAGTCCTGTGGACATAGCGGATACCTTCGGCCTGGGCTGTGATGACGGCGAGGGAATGGGCCAGGACGTCATGCAGTTCCCGGGCGATCCTGTTGCGCTCCTGCTCGATCACCAACGCACCCGCCGTTGATTCAAGCCGGGACTCCGCCCGCTCCTTCGCCATTCGGTTGGCAGCGGCCTGGCGGCCCGATGCGGCGGCAGCCCATCCAGCGAGGTTGAGGGCCGAGAATGAGGCGAACACCAGGAAGGCGTATACAGCAATACGGAACGGGCTCGCTTCGGTCAGCTGTTTGCCGAAAACAAAGTTGATCCACGTTGTGTCGGCGAACCAATTCACGGTGACCATGCAGGCGGCGGTCAGGGCCGCGACCGGGAGGGGCCAACGCTGCCGTTCCTTCCAGCCGAGAGTGGCGAAGAAGAAGAGCGCCGGCAGGCAAACGTAAGGGGTGGCCCCAGACAGCATGACGCTCGGGAAGATGCCAAACGCCTGGAAACCCAGGGCTGCGAACGCAAAGATCACGGCAGGGACGGGAACCAGTTCGGCCGCGGCAACTGCGGCCGTGAACGCGATCAGGACCGCGCTCGCGGAATCGAAGGTGCGTTCCTCGAGAATCATGAGTGCCGCGAGCATGCCCAGTCCTGCCAATGGTGCGGCTGCTGGGCGAAGCGCCAGGATTCTCGGTGACATGCTTCAACCCTAGGGGGAGCCGCCCGGGCACGGGCGCCGTTTGACCCGGGTTCATCCAGTCGGGGGAGCAAGTTCGTCCGAGGGGCTGAGGAAAACAACCGCCAGCGCCAGTCATATTGCGTTTGCGGAGTGAACGGCGTGCAACTGAACGCATTTGCGGGCCTACACTGATTCCATGCCGCAAATACGAATTTCCGAAGCCGCTCGCTTCCTTGGCGTCAGTGACGACACCGTGAGGCGTTGGACGGAGAACGGGACGCTAACGCCGCAGAAGGACTCAGCAGGTCGCCTGGCTGTTGATGGGCTGGAACTCGCCACTCTTGCGCGCGGCCAGTCCCATCTGCCGGAGGACCCCACCCGTCCCGGCAGTTCGGCCCGCAACCGCTTCGTCGGCCTGGTCACCGGAATTACGGCTGACAAGGTGATGGCGCAGGTTGAGCTTCAGTGTGGTCCGTTCCGTGTGGTGTCCCTCATGAGCAGCGAAGCCGTGCGGGAACTAGGGCTTGAGCTCGGTTCGGTGGCCACCGCCGTGGTCAAGGCAACCACAGTCATTATCGAAACACCTCAGGGAAAGAGCATCATATGAGCATCCGCCGTCAACACTTCACCGCAATCCTGGCGGCCGGCACATTGGCGGCAGCCCTGGCCGGATGCGGTTCAGGCACCAACGCCACGGCCACTCCCACGTCTTCGCTGTCCGGCGAGATCACCGTGTTTGCGGCAGCCTCCCTCAAAACCACCTTCACCCAGTTGGCCAAGGACTTCGAGGCGGCCAATCCGGGCACAAAGGTGAAACTGAGTTTCGCAGGTTCCTCGGATCTGGTGACCCAGATAACCCAGGGCGCCCCGGCCGACGTCTTTGCCTCCGCCGACACCAAGAACATGACCAAGCTGGCCGACGCCAAGCTGGTGGACGGTACCGCGACAAACTTCGCTACGAATGTCCTTGAGATTGCCGTCCCACCCAGCAACCCGGCGTCGATCTCTTCCTTCGCAGACCTCGCCAAACCGGGCGTCAAGGTGGTCACCTGCGCCAGCCAGGTGCCCTGCGGTGCGGCAGCCGACGCCGTCGAGAAAGCCAGCGGCGTGGCCTTGACCCCTGTCAGTGAAGAGTCCTCTGTGACCGATGTCCTGGGCAAGGTCACCTCCGGCGAGGCCGACGCCGGCCTGGTTTACGTGACGGACGTCAAGGGAGCCGGCGACAAGGTGAAGGGCATTCCGTTCGCTGAATCGGACAAGGCCGTCAACACCTACCCGATCGCCACGGTAGGCTCCAGCAAGAACAAGGAGCTGGCGGCGGCTTTCGTTGCCGCTGTGACCAGCGACAAGGGCAGGAAGGTTCTGGGAGACGCCGGTTTCGGCGCACCGTAGGGAGAGCATGAAGACCACCACCGGCTACCACGGCGTCCCTCGATGGATCTATGCCGTGGCAGCAGCGGGCGGCCTCCTGGTGGTCCTTCCGCTGGCGGCCATGCTGCTGCGCGTCAACTGGCCGCAGTTCATTCCGCTGATCACCTCGGAGTCTTCCCTCGCGGCGTTGGGCCTGAGTCTGCGGACCTCTGCAGCCAGCACGGTTCTGTGCATCGTGCTGGGCGTGCCGTTGGCGTTGGTGCTGGCACGCGGCGAGTTCCCGGGGCAGAAACTCCTGAGGTCCTTCGTCCTGCTGCCGCTCGTGCTGCCACCGGTGGTCGGGGGTATTGCGCTGCTCTACACTTTCGGGCGGCAGGGCCTGCTGGGGAAGTCCCTGGAAGCCGCAGGGATCCAGATCGCGTTCTCAACCACTGCGGTGGTCCTGGCGCAGACGTTCGTGGCCCTGCCCTTCCTGGTGGTCAGTCTGGAGGGCGCCCTGCGGTCGGCGGGAAACAGGTACGAAGCCGTGGCTGCGACGCTCGGGGCCAAACCCACCACGGTCCTTCGCCGCGTCACCCTTCCGCTGGTCCTGCCAGGTTTGGCGTCCGGGGCTGTCTTGTCGTTCGCGCGCAGCCTGGGGGAGTTCGGCGCCACCTTGACGTTTGCGGGCAGCCTGGAAGGGGTCACCCGGACGTTGCCGCTGGAAATTTACCTCCAGCGCGAGACCGACGCCGACGCCGCCGTCGCGCTTTCCCTCGTCTTGGTTGCCGTGGCAGTCGCGGTGGTGGGGTTGAGCTACGGTGGCCGTCGGCGCACACCTGCGGCGGTCCAGTCATGAGCTTCGAACTGCAGGCCAGCCTCCAGGCCAGAAATTTCGAGATGTCCTTGAGCCTCACGGACCATGAAACCGTTGCCATTCTCGGTCCCAACGGCGCGGGCAAATCAACGTTGTTGGCAGTGATCGCCGGGCTGTTGCGGCCCGATTCCGGCTCAGCCAGGATTGCCGGGCGGCAGTTGTTCAACCTCGACGCCGGTACGCGCCATTGGGACGCCCCGCACCTGCGCGGCACGGCCCTCCTGGCGCAGGAGGCGCTGCTGTTCCCGCACCTGAGCGTGGTGGACAACGTCGCCTTTGGACCCCGCAGCGCCGGTGCTCCCAAAGCTGCGGCCCGGGAAACGGCGCAGCGTTGGCTCGCGGAAGTGGACGCCCTGCAACTGGCCGACAGGAAGCCCGCCCAGCTCTCCGGAGGCCAGGCGCAGCGGGTTGCCGTGGCGCGTGCCCTTGCCGCCGAGCCGGAACTGCTGCTCCTGGACGAGCCCATGGCTGCCCTGGACATCCACGCGGCACCCCTGCTGCGCCGTGTCCTGAAACGCGTGTTGAAGGACCGGAAGGCCATCATCGTCACGCACGATGTCCTGGACGCCTACATGCTGGCAGACCGGGTAGTTGTGGTGGAAAACGGCCGGATTGTCGAAGAAGGTCCCACGCGCCAGGTCCTGGAACGGCCCAGAAGCCACTTCGCCGCCGGACTTGCGGGTCTGAATCTCGTCGGCGGAACCTTGGGTCAAGAAGGGATCACGACGCCGGATGGCCGGGTTTTCGCCGGACAGCACGATCCCGACTGGTCACCTGTGCCCGGCCAGGCAGGCGTGGCGGCGTTCCCGCCGTCGAGCGTTTCCGTCTTCCTGGGTGATGTGCACGGAAGCCCGCGCAACTCCTATGCGGTGACCATCACCGACCTCGAACCGCACGGGGACCAGATCCGGGTACGCGCCAGCGCCGGCACCGACGGCACGTTGTCCGCCGATATCACGCCTGCAGCTTCCGCAGACCTCGGCCTTGCCCCCGGGATGGAGGTGCGGTTCGTGGTGAAGTCCGCACTGGTGTCGGTCTACCCGGCGTGAGTCCTAGTCCCGGTACATCCGCTCCGCATAGGACGGCCCGTAGTAGCTCTCGAGCTCTTCCAAAGGCGTTTCGGGCTGGGTGTAGGCCTGGGCGAGCGTTGCGATGCTGGGCAGGTCTTCGGCTTCCCATGTTTCCGGTTCCCACAGCCCGCTCCGCATAAAGGCCTTGCCGCAGTGTGTGAACACTTCCTCCACTGACACCACGACGGCGGCGCGTGGCCTATGCCCCTTCACTACCATCTGATCGAAGAAGTCCGCGTCGCGCACAATCCGTGCCGTGCCGTTGATCCGCAGGGTGTCCGTCCGGCCAGGCACCACGGAGAGGATGCCGACGTTGGGGTTCTCCAGGATGTTGTGGAAACCGAACGCGAGCTTGTTGCCCGGGCGCTCGGGGATGGCGATGGTGTGCTCGTCCAGGACGTGGATGAAGCCGGCGGGGTCCCCCTTGGGTGAGGCATCCACGCGGCCGTGCGCGTCCGTCGTCGAGAGCACGCAGAAAGGGCTGGCAGCAAGCCATTGCCGGTCGAAGTCACTGAGCGCCGTGCGGACCTTTTTACGCACACGCTCAAGGGGCAATCCGATCAAAGCTTCGAGTTCAGCAGCGGTGGAGATGGTGTCCATGCCCCCAGCCTAACCGTGCGGCTATGGACACCGGTTTCGCCGTGGGCAAACATGGAAGCAATGACCCCGAAATCAAACTTGAGCGTAGTAGACTCAACTTTGAAAGTATTGGTCACACTCCAGAAAGGGAGCACTCTTTGGACGTCAAATTCACTACCAAAAGCCAGGAGGCCCTTTCTGCGGCCGCCATGAACGCCTCAACGGCCGGGAACCCCCAGCTGGAGCCGGCGCACTTGCTGAAGGCCCTCATGGACCAGAGGGAGGGTGTTGCCGTGGCTCTTCTGCGTGCCACGGGAGCCGATCCCGACGCGGTGAGCGTGCAGGCAAGCTCGGCCATCAAAGCCCTGCCGTCCTCGTCCGGCACCTCCGTGCAGCAGGCGCAGCTGTCCCGCCAGTCCATGCAGGCGATCCAGGCCGCACAAAACGAGGCCGACAAACTCGGCGATTCCTTCGTTTCCACCGAGCACCTGCTGCTGGGGCTTTCTGCCGGAAGTGACGCCGTCGGGAAGTTAATGCGCGACGCCGGTGCCTCCCACGAGGCGCTTCTCGCCGCCCTGCCAGGCGTCCGCGGGAATGGAAACGTCACCTCCCCGGATCCCGAAAACACCTTCCAGGCCCTGGAGAAGTTCGGCACGGACCTGACCGCCGTGGCCCGTTCGGGCAAGCTGGACCCCGTTATCGGGCGTGACGGCGAGATCCGGCGCGTGGTCCAGGTGCTGAGCCGCCGTACCAAAAACAACCCCGTCCTGATCGGTGAGCCCGGCGTCGGCAAGACCGCCGTCGTCGAAGGCCTCGCGCAGCGCATGGTTGCCGGCGACGTACCCGAGAGCCTGCGCGGCAAGACCCTCATCGCCCTGGACCTCGCCTCCATGGTGGCCGGCGCCAAGTACCGCGGCGAATTCGAGGAACGGCTCAAGGCTGTGCTTGAGGAAATCAAGAACAGCAACGGGCAGATTGTCACGTTCATCGACGAAATCCACACGGTAGTGGGTGCCGGAGCCACCGGTGACAGCGCCATGGATGCCGGCAACATGCTCAAGCCCATGCTGGCCCGCGGTGAGCTGCGGCTGATCGGTGCCACCACGCTCGACGAATACCGCGAAAACATCGAAAAGGACCCTGCGCTGGAGCGCCGCTTTCAGCAGGTCTACGTTGGCGAACCCAGCGTCGAGGACACCATCGGCATCCTCCGCGGCCTGAAGGAACGCTACGAGGCACACCACAAGGTAGCCATCGCAGACTCAGCCTTGGTGGCAGCCGCGACCCTCTCCAATCGCTACATCTCGGGTCGGCAGCTGCCTGACAAAGCCATCGACCTGGTGGACGAAGCCGCGTCCCGGCTCCGCATGGAAATCGATTCGGCGCCCGAAGAGATCGACCAGCTCCGCCGCGCCGTCGACCGTTTGACCATGGAAGAACTGGCCCTCCAGAACGAAACCGACCCCGCCTCCGTGGAGCGGCTCGCCGCAATCCGCGCCGATATGGCGGACAAGAAGGAAGAACTCAACGCCCTTAACGCCCGGTGGGAGGCGGAGAAAGCCGGATTGAACCGCGTGGGTGACCTGAAGGCCAAGATCGACGAGCTTCGTTCGGCCGCGGACAAGCACCAGCGCGAAGGTGACCTCGAATCGGCGTCGCGGATTCTGTACGGCGAACTGCCCGCACTGGAACGGGAGCTGAGCGCCGCTGCCGAGGAAGAGTCCGCGCGTGGCGGTTCGAAGCCTGAGCTGATGGTGGCCGAGGATGTCACCGCCGACGACATTGCCGAGGTCATTTCGGCCTGGACAGGTATCCCTGCCGGCCGCATGCTCCAAGGCGAGTCCCAGAAGCTGCTGCACATGGAAGAAGAGCTTGGCAAGCGCCTGATCGGCCAGAGCAAGGCCGTGCAGGCCGTGTCCGATGCTGTTCGTCGTGCCCGCGCCGGCATCAGTGACCCCAATCGTCCGACGGGTTCGTTCCTGTTCCTGGGCCCCACCGGCGTGGGTAAGACGGAGCTGGCCAAGGCTTTGGCTGACTTCCTCTTCGACGACGAACGCGCCATGATCCGGATCGACATGTCCGAGTACAGCGAGAAGCACGCAGTTGCCCGCCTGGTCGGTGCCCCTCCGGGATACGTCGGCTACGAAGAAGGCGGCCAGCTCACCGAGGCTGTGCGTCGTCGCCCCTACTCCGTGGTTCTGCTGGACGAGGTGGAAAAGGCCCACCCCGAGGTCTTCGACATCCTCCTGCAGGTTCTCGACGACGGTCGCCTCACCGACGGCCAGGGCCGCACCGTGGACTTCCGCAACACCATCCTGGTACTGACGTCCAACTCCGGAAGCCAGTTCCTGGTTGACCCGTCGCTGGATGCCAGGGCCAAGCGCGAGGCTGTCATGGCCGTTGTCCAGGCGTCGTTCAAGCCCGAGTTCCTGAACCGTCTGGACGAGATCGTGCTGTTCGATCCGCTGTCCGTTGAGGAACTTGCCCGGATCGTTGAGCTGCACGTGGCTGAATTGGGGAACCGTCTCCGCGATCGCCGCCTCAGCCTGGAGGTTACCGACGGCGCCCGCGCCTGGTTGGCGATGTCCGGCTACGATCCCGCCTATGGCGCCCGGCCCTTGCGCCGCCTGGTCCAGCGCGAGATCGGTGACCGCCTGGCCAAGGAAATCCTGGCAGGGGAGATCAGTGACGGCGATACCGTTCTGGTTGATACCGCCGCTGATGTGGACGAGCTCACCATTGCGGGTCTTGAGGCGCTCTCGAACCCCGACGGCGGTGCGCCCGCAGGCACGGGCCTCACCGTCCGCAGGAAGTAAGTCCGGCCGGCGCTACTTGTCCGGCGCTACTTGTCGAGGAGGTTTTCCTTGATGGTGTTGCCGGAGTCCACCACGATGAAGCAATCAACGCGGCGGTCGCCCCGATCCCAGCTGCTGCTGCTGGGGTACACGTTCTGCTGGAGCAGGATGTAGTTGGCGGACGCCGCGTTGAGTTTCACGGTTTTGCATACTTCCCTGCCCTTGTCCCGCAAAGCAGTGGCGCCGGGGAAAGACTCATCTGCCCCGTAGCTGAAGACTGCACCGAGCTGGGCGGAGTGTTCGGTATCGCACTCCACGGCCCTGGCTTCAGTGGCTTTGGGGTCGAAGCTGGCGAAGCAGTCGCCAACCTGGAAGTCCTTGGCGTTTGTATCGCGGGGGAGCGGGCCGGGGGTAGAGGTTGCGCTGGGGCTGGCCACGGAGGCTTCCGGACGGCTGCCGAGCAGGTTGAGCAGGACCCAGATCACTACCCCGATCAGAACCAGGACACCAAGCACGATCCCGCCAATGACAAGGCGTTGACGTTTGATCGGGTCTCCGTGCTGCTCCGGTTGCCATTCCTGGCCCGGGACCGGCTCCTGGCCTGGGTAGGCCTGGCCTTGGTACGGCTGGCCTGGATTTGCTTGGCCTGGGTAGGGCTGGCCTAGGTAGGGCTGTTGCGGCGGATACGGCTGCTGCCATGGGTAGTGCGGGTCTCCGCCAGCGGGCGATTCAGCAGCGACTGGAGCGTTGTCCTCAGCAGCCTCGGGAGTCTTCCCACTTTCCGGTGGCAGCGCGGGGTCCGGCTGGTCGCCCGGATTCGGTACGAAGTCAGGATCGAGTTCTGGTGCGGGATCCGGCTGGAGGCCTGATGGTGGTGTCAGCGGGGTTGCTTGTGGCTGCTCACCGGATGCCGGCGGAGGTGTTTCAGGCGCGGCAGATGCACCATCCTTGCCTTGATCGTGTGGCGAACCATCACGCGGTGAGGTGTTGTCCTGGCTCATATTCCGGGGTGTGCCTTTCCTGCTGTGGAGCCGCATTGAGGCCGACTCTACCCAATTTTCGGCCTGCTTGGAGGCGTCTGCCGCTGGTTTTGACGGTGTCGGCCCCGGACTCGGGGTTGGAGTGGCGCACAGGCACCCCTGAAAGCATGTAATCTAGACATACGACAAATTGACCAAACATTCCGGGGCCTCACCGATAGCCAAGGTGACCACCTCCGGTCCAAGTACAAAAGGGGGTCACGCCATGGGGCGCGGCCGTCAAAAGGCAAAAGCTACCAAGCAGGCTCGGGATATCAAGTACTACTCCCCGAACACTGACTATTCGGCACTTGAGCGGGAGCTCACGGGTCCGTCCAGTCGTGTCAAGAGCCACTTCCCCGACGATCCCCCGGAGCCGGATTATTCGGCCTACGAGGACAAGTACGCGGAAGATGATGACGACGAGGTAGACACCCGCCGTATCGTATAGCTGTCGCAACCAACAGGTGCCGCTGGCACTGAGTTGCGTACCGCCGTCGTACACAAGGTCATCGCGCATCCCCGGATGCCGTATATCTTTCGAAGAGGGCCCTCAGGGCACGCCGCACTTTGGCGTACCCTGGGGGTCCTTTTCTGCGTAGGCTGGAGTTTCCAGCGCAGTGAAGGAAAGCATGCCTTCCGCTGGGCCAACCACCCCGCACGTATGGAAGCAGGAGCACACAGGCAGCATGACCACCCGAAACCATTACGCCAGCGGAGAGCCGTGCTGGGCGGATCTGCAGACCAGGGACGTCGCGGCGGCCAAGGATTTCTACCAGCGCGTTTTCGGCTGGACCTACAAGGACCTGCCCACCCCCGATGGGCGCAGCTACTCCCAGGCTTTCGTGAAGGATCAGCTGGTGGCGGTGATCGCCCCGCAGAACCCTCTGCAGGAGGCCGCCGGAACGCACGGCCAGTGGAACATCTACCTTGCGGCAACGGACACGGAGGAAGTGGCCGAGGACGCCGCCCATGCCGGCGGGAAGCTGCAGTTCGGGCCGGAGGCTGTTGCAGATACCGGGGTGCTCGCGTTCATCGAGGCAGCGGGTGGCGGAACCACCGGTATCTGGCAGGCCGGAACGCACCTCGGCAGCCACCTCTACAACGAGCCTGGCGCGTTGGCATGGGCGGAACTTTTGACGCCTGAGCCGCAGGCCGCCGTCGGATTTTTACAGCAGCTGTTCGGATATGAGGTCACCGAATACCCCCAGGACGACGGCGGCAGTTACAGCACGCTGATGGTGAACGGTGAGGAAGTGGCCGGCGTCGTTCCTGCCGGGGAGGGTGAGGACGCTGGATGGCAGGTGTACTTTGGGGTGGCCGATGTCCGGGAGGCCGCCGATGCAGCCGTGGCGGCCGGGGGAGAGCTCCTGGTGGAGCCGGACGCCCGGCCGGAGACAGGTTCCCTGGCCACCATCCAGGATCCGCAAGGCGGCGTGCTGAGCCTGATCCAGGTGTGAAGCACGACGCGCATATTCACTGAGGCCGCGGAAATGGATTGCCGCTGCCCGGATGTGGGTGTCGGGTGTCCGGATCCTGGGCGCCAACGAATATGGGTGTCGCTACGGACTACTGACACGCAACAAAAAAGGAGCGGCCGGGCAGTAAGACCTGCCCGGCCGCTCCTTTTCGTAAGAGACGCTTAGGCGTAGGCGTTCACCAAACGGACAGCGCCGCCGTCGACGCCCTTGGCACCCTGGACGTAATCCGGGCCGGTCTTGTCGATCGAGTCGCTGTCAGCCGAAACGGTACCCATGATCCAGGACGGCAGGCCGCGCTCGTTCAGGCGTGCCACTGCGGCGTCGGCTGCTTCGGCGGAAACGATGGCCACCATGCCCACGCCGAGGTTCAGCGTGCGCTCAAGGTCGGCCAGCGGGACGTTGCCGAGCTCGGAGACCAGCTTGAAGATGGCGGGGAGCTCCCAGGTGTTGCGGTCCACCGTGGCGACGAGGCCCTGCGGGAGGACGCGTGCCAGGTTGGCGGCGAGGCCACCACCGGTGACGTGGCTGAAGCCGTGAACCGCGTTGGCCGAGTTCACCGGGAAGGCGCGGGCCAGGTCCAGGCAGTCTGCTGCGTAGACGCGGGTCGGCTCCAGGAGCTCTTCACCCAGCGTGCGGCCAAGCTCGGAAACCTGGCGGTCCAGGGCCCAGCCGGCGTGGTTGATGACGCGGCGGACCAGGGAGTAGCCGTTGGAGTGCAGGCCGGAGGAAGCCATGCCGAGCACGACATCGCCGGCGCGGACCCGGTCCGGGCCGAGCAGCGCGTCAGCCTCGACAACACCGGTGGCGGCACCAGCGACGTCGTACTCGTGCTCACCCAGCAGGCCCGGGTGCTCAGCGGTTTCGCCGCCCACCAGGGCGGTACCGGCGACGGAGCAGGCTGCGGCAATACCGCGAACGATGTCCGCGATGCGCTCCGGGACAACCTTGCCGCACGCGATGTAGTCCGTCATGTACAGCGGTTCTGCACCGACCACGACGATGTCATCCACCACCATGCCCACGAGGTCGAAACCGATGGTGTCGTGGATGTCCATGGCCTGCGCAATGGCGACCTTGGTGCCAACACCGTCAGTGGACGTAGCCAGCAGGGGCTTCTTGAAGGTGAGCAGCTTGGAGACGTCGTACAGGCCGGCAAAACCGCCGACGCCGCCAATCACCGACGAGTTGTGGGTCGCCTTGACGGCGCCCTTCATGAGTTCGACGGCGCGGTCTCCCGCTTCGACGTCGACACCCGCGGAGGCGTAGGTGATACCGGAGTTATTCTCAGCGGCGGGTGTTGCGGAGCTCATACAGACTCTTTCTTGTCGGCGTCGGTCAAACGATCAGCGTCGGTAAGCAGGTTTTCGAATTCGGCGTCGGGTCCGGGATCACAACCCGTGGCACCCGGCTTCTCGGCGGGGTCCTCGGAATCGTCCACGGATTCTGACTGAGCGGCCGGTTCCAGTCCGCCAAGGTCGGTCCGTTCCAGCAGGTTCTTGCCGAGCTTGTCCGCGTGGGGCAGCTCGATCGGGTACTTGCCGGTGAAGCAGGCCGTGCAGAGGCGTTCGCGCGGCTGCTGGGTAGCGCCGATCATGCCATCTTCTGAGATGTAGGCCAGCGAGTCGGCGCCGATTGCCTGGGAGATCTCCTCGATGGTGGCACCGTTGGCGATCAGTTCTGCGCGGGAGGCGAAGTCGATGCCGTAGAAGCAAGGCCACTGGACCGGGGGAGAGGAGATCTTCACGTGCACAGCGGCAGCACCGGCTTCACGCAGCATCCGGACAATGGCGCGCTGCGTGTTGCCGCGGACGATCGAATCATCCACCACCACAATGCGCTTGCCTCGGATCACCGATTCCAGGGCGTTGAGCTTGAGCCGGATGCCGAGCTGGCGCAGGGTCTGCGAGGGCTGGATGAACGTGCGGCCCACGTAGGCGTTCTTGACGAAGCCGTGCGCGAACGGGATACCCGACTGTTCTGCGTAGCCAACAGCGGCGGGTGTGCCGGACTCGGGAACGGGGATGACCAGGTCAGCCTCATGGGTGTTTTCGCGGGCCAACTGGCGGCCCATTTCCACACGCGCCTCGTACACGGAGCGGCCGGCAATGGCAGCATCCGGGCGGGCGAGGTAGACGTACTCGAAGACACAGCCGGCAGGCGTTGCCTCGGCGAAGCGCTGGGAACGGACGCCGTCCTCGTCGATAGCGATGAATTCGCCGGGCTCGATCTCGCGGATGAAGCTGGCGCCAACGGTGGCCAGGCCGGCCTGTTCGGAAGCGACAACCCAGCCGCGCTCCAGGCGGCCCAGGCACAGCGGGCGGATGCCGTAGGTATCGCGGGCTGCGTAGAGGGTTCCTTCATCCATGAAGACGAAGCAGAAGCCACCCTTGATTTTGGGCAGCAGCTCCAGTGCGGTCTGCTCCAGGGTCTTGCCCTCTTCGCCCTCGAGGAGAGCGGTCACCAGTGCGGTGTCGGAGGTGTTTCCCTGCTTCATTTCACCGGTCAGCTGGCCGTCGTTGCGCTCGAGGATCATTTCCCGGAGCTCAGCGGTGTTGGTCAGGTTGCCGTTGTGGGCCAGGGCAACCGTGCCGGTTGCTGTCGCACCCAGGGTCGGCTGCGCGTTGGCCCAGTGGCTTGCACCGGTGGTGGAGTACCGGCAGTGGCCTACGGCCAGGTGCCCGGTGAGGGTGTTCAGGGTTGTCTCGTCGAAGACCTGGGACACAAGGCCCATGTCCTTATAGACGTTGATGCGCTTGCCGTCACTGGTAGCAATACCAGCCGATTCTTGTCCGCGGTGCTGCAGCGCATACAGCCCGTAATAGGTGAGTTTTGCTACTTCTTCACCGGGAGCCCAAACCCCGAAGACGCCACAAGCGTCCTGGGGGCCTTTTTCGCCGGGGAGAAGATCATGAGAAAGTTTTCCGTCGCCACGTGCCACTGGTCGATTGTCTCATGTTGTGGCCGTGGTACGTTCCCCCGCGGTCTATATGACCCCGCCAACCGGTACATAACAGGCGTGTCTGCCCGAAAATGCGGTGTGTCTCACATTGGCTCCCCCCAAAAGAGGCGGGCCGGGGGCCCGACTTAGCGGACGTCGTCGTTCTCCGGTCCTTCGTCCGGAACCGAATCCGGGACGGCTTCCACCACCGCACGCTGGGAGCGCTTGACGCTGACGCGGTCCAGGATCAGGGCCAGGACCGAGAAGAGGATGACGCCGCCGCCGGCGCAGACGATCAGGAAAAAGCCGAAAACCGTGCCCGCATCGAAGGCGGGGTCTGCGGGACGTCCGTACGCGATGATCGCAGCCACGATTGCGCCCACCACCGCGCCCAAGATCATGAAGGGAACGAACTTGGGTGCCCGGCGAACCGTGATCTCGCGACGGGCGGAATTGGGGGTGGTGTCCTCTGAAGCCATGCCTTCAAGCGTACCGTTCTCCACCCAAGTGACAGATAATGCCAATGTTCGCGGGGAACATTGGCATTATCTGGCACATCGGCGGTGGGTTTAGCTGCCGCGGTACGTCGAGAACGCGAACGGGCTCAGCAGCAGGGGCACGTGGTAGTGCTCACCGGCGTCGGAAACTGTGAAGTTCAGGTCCACTTCCGGGAAGAAGGTCTCCGTGCCCAGTCCTTCGTAGTAGGCGCCCGTGGCGAAGTTCAGCCGGTAGGCGCCGCCCGGGATCCGCTCGGGGCCAAGATTCTTGATCCGGCCGTCTGCGTCGGTTTCGCCCTTGCCTACCAAGGTCCAGTCGTCGCCGTCGCGGACGTAAAGTACGACGGCGACACCCGCCGCCGGGCGACCGGAACCGGTGTCGAGGATGTGGGTGGTGACTTGTGAAACGCTCATGCGTTGACTCCTTCGCTGATCAGTCCCGAGAGGCGCAACAACGCGATCTCCCGCAGCTGGCCGGCCACGATTGTGTCTTCTTCTTCGGGGGTGTGGTTGAGGCGTTCCTGGAGGGCGGCGAGCATCTCCTGCGCGCTACGGCCTGCAGCACGGATCAGGAAGACCCTGCCGAACTTTTCCTCGTAGGCGCGATTGCCTTCGGCCAGCGCCGCTGTGGTCTGGTTGTCGCCGGGATCCACGCCGGCCTGCTCCGAACGCGACATCGCGGCTTCGGTGGTCTGCGCCTTGGGGCGTTCGCCGATCCGGGGGTGGTGGGCCATGGCTGACTCCACCTCGGCAGGGGTGAACGGCTCTGCGGCGCCTTGGGCCTGCCCCAGGAGTTCGTCGACGCTGGCGTAGGGGCGCGCGTCCACGATGGTTTCCACCCAGCGGCTGATGTCCAGGCAGGGGGTCAGGGTCCTGATGGCCTCGTCCCGGTCAGCCGTGTTGAATACTGCAAGCTCCATGCTTGTCATCCTCGTGCAAAATGCTGGCATCCATGGTGTGGGCTATGCGGAACTCCTGCTGTTGCCGGAGGAAGCCTTGTGCCTCAAGCTTCCGCATCATGGAACTGTTATTTCAGCATACGTAATTCAGTTAAGCCGAGTGGCCTGCCCGGTGTCAAGAGACTATCTCGCGATGACGCCGCGTGCGCACCGTCAGGTAGAGCCGGTGGGCCGTGATGACCAGGGCCAGCCAGGCGATGCCGATGGCCCATGCGGCGAGTACATCCGTCAGCCAGTGGTGGCCAAGGTAGACGCGGCTCAAGCCCATGGTGAGGGCAAAGACTGCTGCGATGGCCACCGTGATCACCCGCGAGCGGGTGGTCTTGAGCCTCAGGATGATCAAGTACGCCACAATTCCGGCGATCACGATCGAATTCAGGGAATGGCCGCTGGGGAAGGAAGCTGAGTGCTCGTACGGTGGAATCGCGTCGGCCAGGTCAGGGCGGGTCCGGCCGAAGATCGGCTTGCCCAGGACCGTGATCAGGAGCGACCCCAAGCCGGCCGAGAGCATCAGGATGACCGGAGTCCAGGAATGCCGCCGCAAAGCAAGGAAGATCATGATGCCCAGTGCGATGAGTGGCATGCCTACGGTGCCGCCGATATTTGTGTAAGCCGTGATGACCGCGTCCGCAGCAGGGGACCGGACTGATTTGGCGGCATCAAGAACGGGGTGGTCGAAGCCTGCGACCCCATCCGCTTCAGTCACTGACTCGTACACTTCGCCGAATGCCCAGGTCAGGGTCAAGGTGATGCCCAGACCGACCGCCAGCGTGATGATGAGCGCGGCGTAGGGGCCCAGGAGCCCGGTGATCCACTCGGCGCCCCGGGCCAAGGTCCGCCCGGCGGGGGACTTCCAGCGCGTAAGGTCCTGTCCGGCAACGAAGCGGTCTTGGTGTACCTCGCCCCGTATGCCCTTTTCTGCGGGCTCGTTTCCTTCAGTCGTCACTTGCGTCCCCTATCGTGGCGGCTTCGGCGTTGGTGAGTAACCTTAGCAGTTTGGGATCGGGGAACCCTGGTGGGCGTTTCACGTTGCCGGATGGCCCACTTTGACCAGCAGTGTCTCTTGGGGTTTGAGTTCACTGCCGTCGGGGCCCAGAGGGCGCAGTCGCGGCACCGGCTGCCCCGTGGCTGGGGTGACCAGGGTGGAATGGCGTTCGTTGGTGCCGAAGGCATTGCGCTCGCCCCATTGCCGGAGGCTGAGGACCAGTGTGAACAGGTCCAGTCCGGCGGTCGTGGGTTCGTACTCACTCCGCGTGCCGCGCTCATTGGGAATCCGGGTGAGGACGCCTCTTTCCACCAGGAGACGCAGGCGGTCCGAGAGGATGTTCTTGGCCACTCCCAGGGATTTCTCAAACTCCGAAAAGCGCCGTTTGCCGTCGAGTGAATCCCGAACGATCAACAATGTCCACTTGTCGCCCACCAGGTCGGCGGCCCTGGCGACGGGGCACTCGGGGTCCGTCCAGTCCATTTCGGTTGGTTGCAACATGAAACCATTCTGCCATAGGCTCATTTGGTTGCATATTGAAACCAACCAGTGGGGGCGCTCCATGAACGGCAACATTCAGACCATCGCCACGCAGGGACTGAGCCGTCGACTGCTTTTGTTGCTCGCCGTCGTCGCAGCTTTCATGGTGTCAAACCTCTACTACGGCCAACCCCTGCTGGAAAGCATCGGGGTTGATATGGGAATCCCCATGGCCGGGGTGGGCTGGGTGGTGGCCTCCGCCCAAACCGGGTATCTCCTGGGCCTGGTCCTCGTAGTGCCGCTGGGCGACCTCGTGAACCGTCGCGCACTCATCGCCCTGCAGGTGGGGGCCACCTCGGCGGGAGCCTGTGTGGTGGCCTTGGCGTCCTCTCCGGTTGCCCTTCTCGTCGGCTTCATGTTACTGGGGCTCGCATCGTCCGTCGTGCAGACCATCGTGGCCTTTACCGCTGCCTCAAGTACCCCGGCGCAAAGGGGAGGAAACATCGGTACCGTCACTGCCGGCGTCGTGAGTGGCATTATCCTGGCGCGGACTGTGGCGGGAGGCCTTACGGACCTGTGGGGGTGGCGGGCGGTCTACGTCCTCGCAGCCGGAGCCGGGGCAGTCCTCGCCACCGCAGCCTTCCGCGCCCTGCCGTCCGA
The DNA here is from genome assembly GCF_014647595.1 of Paenarthrobacter histidinolovorans. Lineage (GTDB taxonomy): Bacteria > Actinomycetota > Actinomycetes > Actinomycetales > Micrococcaceae > Arthrobacter > Arthrobacter histidinolovorans. The sequence continues at coordinate 49,849 of NZ_BMPM01000009.1, forward strand.
CCACCGGGTCCGAGGCGAGGTGCGCTACTGGCGTGCCGTTGGGTCCGTTGTGGTGTTGACCCGCAGCAACCCGATCTTCCGGACCCGGGCGCTCATCACCATGCTCCTTTTCGCGTCCTTCGGGGTGCTGTGGAGCGGCATGTCGCTGCTTCTGGGCAGCCCGGCTTGGAACCTCCCGCCGAGCGTTATTGGGCTTTTCGGACTCGCGGGACTGGTGGGGATACTGGCGGCGTCCAAGGCCGGTGCTGCGGCCGACAGGGGCTGGGGGCAACGCGTCACGGGGATGAGCCTCGTTGCACTCCTGGGCTCGTGGGTGGCCCTGTTACTGGGAGATTGGTCGCTGCTGTGGTTCGTAGCCGGAATCATCGTGCTGGACGCCGCCGTTCAGGCTGTCCATGTCAGCAGCCAAACCATGATCGTGGCCGGAGCCGAGGAGTCCGCCAGCAGCATCATCGGCAGCTACATGGTGTTCTACTCCGTGGGCAGCGCAACCGGGGCCGCCGCCGTAGCGCCGGTGTTCGACGCCTGGGGCTGGGCCGGTGCCAGCCTGCTCGGGGCGGTCTTCGCTTTCCTTGCGCTCGCGGTGTGGGGTACGGACAGGGTCCGGCGCGCCAGGAAGCCCGCGGGGACGGCCTTGGTTCGCGGCGTTTGCCATGCTGGGGCAGAATGACCTCAACCAGCTGAAGGAGTTCGCCATGCCAGACATTCTGACGTCCAGGTTCCTGTTCGGTCCCGGCCCGAGCAATTGCTACCCCGAAGCCATGGCCGCTTTGGCGTATCCCGTGCTGGGTCACCTCGATCCTGTATTTATCGAGCGCCTCGACCACACCTGCGAAGGCCTCCGGACCGTCTGGGGTACCTCCAACGCGCGCACGCTTCCGTTGAGTGCCACCGGTTCCGGCGGCATGGAAGCAGCGTTCGTGAACACAGTGTCCGACGGCGACGTGGCAGTCATCGCTGTCAACGGACTGTTTGGGGCGCGGATGTGCGAGGTCGCCCGGCGCTGCGGGGCAACAGTGGTTCGCGTGGATCACGAGTGGGGCCGGCCTGTGGACGCCGACCGTGTGCTTTCGGCTCACCCCAATCCCAAAGTGATCGCGGCTGTCCATGCTGAAACGTCCGTGGGTGTTCTCTCCGACATCGCCGCGCTCGGAGCCGGAAAGGGGGATGCCCTGTTGATCACCGACGCTGTCACGTCCATCGGCGGACTGGAGCTGTTGGCGGACGACTGGGGGATCGACGTCGGATACGCCGGAACGCAGAAGTGCCTGGGCGTCCCGCCGGGGCTGTCGCCGTTCACAGTGTCGGACCGCGCCTTCGAACGCCGCGTCAAGGACCCGCGCTCCTGGTATCTCGACATCGGCCTGCTTGGTGGATACGTTGGCGCGGCCAGCGGGGCCCGGACCTACCACCACACCGCGCCCGTCACAATGATCGCGGGACTTGAGGCCGCGTTGGACCGGATTCTCGCCGAGGGCTTGGAGAACGTTCAGGCCCGGCATCGCGCCGCAGGGGCCGCTTTGCAGCACGGGCTCCAGGACATGGGGCTGGAGCTGTTTGCCGCCGAGGGCTCCCGTTTGCCGAGCCTCACGACGGTCAAAGTGCCCGACGGCGTCAACTCGGCTGCCGTCCGCGCTTACCTTCTGGAGAACTTCAGCATGGAGATCGGCTCGGGCGTTGGGGAGTTCGCCGACACTGTGTGGCGCATCGGCATGATGGGCCCGAACGCCAACAGTGCCTCGGTGACCCTGGTGCTCGGCGCGCTGAAGGAAGCGATCGCCAAAGCCTGACCGAAATGAGCTCACATCCCGGTCGTTGAACCTTCGACGGCGAATCCCCCGACCGCTTTCACGCCGCGTTGCGCTGGGCGAGGGGTTGAGACATCGCGCTGATGCTCAACAGCCGAAGTTGTGAGAGTGGGACCCGGGGAAGCACTCGGGATGTGGAGGACGGTCAGGTTTCGCGGGTCAGGATCCAGGTGTTCGTGCCGTCCTGGCGTTCGAACGTCACCGTGGTCACCAACGCTTCGATCAGCGCCAAACCCCGCCCGGACTCGGCTTCGGAGTCGGGCATCGAGGCCTGCATGTCGTCGGCAAAGGGTTCGCGGGCGTTGTGTGCGCTGACCCGGGCAATAAGGCGGGTCGGCCGGACGCTGATGTCGACGTCGATCTCCACCGGCTTCTCAGCCACGGGCAGGGCGTGCTGGACGATGTTCGCTGCGGCCTCGATCACTGCCGTGGCGAAGGTCATCCGGTCCATGTCCGGCACAAAGGAGGCGTCCTCCCACAGTGAGTCGAGCTCGTCGTGGATGGCGTCAATTGCCTGATCGTTGGAGGGCCCGTGGAAACCGCGGCGGGCGACGACGTCAGTCATCGCCGAACGCGTCTTCGGCGGTGGGGTAGGCCGTGAGCACCCGGTCCATGTTGGTCAGTTCCAGAACCATTTTGACCTGTGGCTGGACCTCGGCGATCCGCAGATCGCCACCGGCCTGGCGTGCAGCCTTGAGGCAACCGATAAGCGCGCCAAGGCCGGAGGAGTCCATGAAGTCCGTCCCGGCCAGGTTGACCACAACACGGCTGGACCCGCCGGCAACAACTTCGGCCACCACTTCACGCAGTTTGGGCGCGGCCACCATGTTCAGCCGGCCCACGCTCTTTACCTCCGCGTAGGAGTCTTTGACCTCGTAGCTAAACTGCATCGGCATTCCTTTCCTCGGGGCGCTCCGGCCCAACATCCTCAGGCACAAAACCTTTGTACAAAACTGCCTTGACCAGCACGCTCAGGACCACAAGATCGAACGCAACCCACGCCACGTTCACCAGTGTGCCCAGGGGCTCGGACATTCCGGCGAGCAGCCGGATAAGGCCGACAATCAACGCAATAGCCAGCAAAACAGCCACGATGATTTGCGGCCGGATGAGGCTCCAACTCGGCCCACCGCTCTGGCGGGCTTTGGGGGTGACCGCGAACCCGAGGGGACGGCCGAACCAGACGTTGCGTGCCGCCGTCGTGCAGGCCTTGATCCAGGTGGGGAACAGCGCGAGGCTGTACTGCTGCCCGCGCCAGGTGGGGATCCCGTGTCCGGCCACCAGGAACAGCAGTTGGTTTACCACCATGAACGGGATGAAGCGGATGAAGAAGTCGAAGCTGATGCTGTTTACCGGGAGGATGCCGAGCGTCAGGTAGATGATGGGCGCTGCGAAATAAATCACGGCAGCGAAGCCGCTCAGGTAGGTCCACATGGTGGAGAAGTACATGAGTCGCTGGCCCCACGTGAGCCGACGCTGCACCAGCGGGTTCTCGCGGAGAAGGACCTGCATGGTGCCTTGTGCCCAGCGGAGACGCTGGGTCAGCATGGTCTTGACGTCCTCCGGGGCCAGCCCGTTGGCGAGGATTTCGTGGTGATAGACGCTCTTCCAGCCGAGGCCGTGAAGGCGCATTGCGGTGGCCATGTCCTCGGTGACGGAGATGGTGGCCAGGGGCATGATCGGCTGGGCTTCGTCGGTGCGCTCCACCGAGATGGCGTCCAGGACGGCGTGGACGGACTCGAGCGCCCCCAGCGGGGACCAGTCGCGTCCGGACATGCGGTCGACGGCGTCACTCGCCACAGTGGTGACGCCCGACTCTCCGACGTGGGCGAGTTCCATTGCCGCGATTTCTTCGAGGTCGGATTGGAGCGCTGAGAAGTCGGCGGCCACCAGGGTGCGGACGGCGTCGTCCACCTTGCGGCGAACCCGGTACGTGATTTCGCTGAGGGACGCGCCGGCTTCGAGTTCCTGCTGGGCGGCTGCAGTGGCGGCTTCCACCTCGTTGAGCATCTGCTCCACCAAGGGGTTTTCAGCCTCGGCCGAGCGGCGGGCCTTCTTGATGGCGGTACGCGAAGCAGCGAGGGCACGGCGGACACTCTTCTCCGTGGCCTTCACATAGCCCACCAGGCCCAACTGCATGAGGGCTTCCCGGCGCAGGATCGCATTGGAGCCGCAGAAGAACGCGGCGTTCCAGCCGTCCTTGCCCTGCTGGATGGGCCCGTAGAACAGGGGAGCCTGGCTGCCCAGGGGATCGTCGGCGGGGACGTTGATGAAGTACTGCGGGGTCTGGACCAGAGCCACGAGGTCGTCGTTGAAGTAGCCCAGCGTCTTGTCCAGGATGTCCGGCTCGGGGATCTGGTCGGCGTCGAGAATCAACAGGTACTCGCCCGAGGTGACCATCAGCGCGTTGTTCAGGTTTCCGGCCTTGGCGTGCCGCGGCATGTCCGGTGTCCAGTCCGCGCCGCGCGTCACGTAACCGATCCCGTTCGATTCGGCGAGTTGGCGCATCTCAGGCCGGTCGCCGTCGTCGAGGATCCAGGTGCTGTGCGGCCACGTGATGTTCTTGGCGGCCAGCGCCGTGGTCATCACCAAATCCAAGGGCTCGTTGTAGGTGGTGATGAAGACGTCCACGGTGGCATCGGCCGGGGCAGGGGGTGGCGGCTTGCGGAATTTGATGTTCCAGACCGTCAGGCCGAACAGCATCACGTCAATCAGGCTGTACGTTTCAGCAATGACCAACGGAACCGCGATCCACCACGCCTCCCAGTTCAGCGATGCCATCCACCGCCACGCCACATAGTTGATGCCCAGGATCACTGTCAGAACAACGATCAAACGGGTCCAGAAACGTGTCACAATCCCCCCCTTTGTGGCTCTAGTGCGTTGCGTCAGGTTTGCGGCGAACGACGACGGCGGTCACGTCGTCTTCGGCTGTGGCCGCTGGTGCCAGCTCCAGAAGGGCGGCGCAGACATCGTCCGAGGTAGCGCCAGTGCGCGCTGCTTTTTCGACGTTCCGAACGAAGTCCTCCAAGGATTCGTGGGCGTCCAGTACGCCGTCGCTGACGATCACCAGGGAATCGCCCGGTTCCAACTCCAGTTCGGATGCTGGCCAGTGCTGGCCGTCCAGGATGCCCACGGGCGGACCAGCCGAGACGAGCCGCTGCGCTGCCCCCTCCGCCGGGATGTGAAGCGCGAGTCCGTGGCCGGCGTCGATGTAGCTGAGCTTCCCGGATGCACTGTTCAGCCGCGCGTGGAACATCGTGGCGAACGAGCCGGACTGGTCCAGGTCTGAGGCGATGGTGAGGCTGGCGGAGCCGAAGGCGTCGTCTATGGCCGGTGTGTCGGCCACGGACCGCATCACGGCACGGACGGTGGCTGCGATCAACGCGGCGCCCATTCCTTTGCCCATGGCATCGGCAAAGGTCAGGTGCATGCCGTCGCGGGTCTGGTACCAGTCGTAGAAGTCCCCGCCAACGCTGCGCGTCGGACGGAAGGCACCAGCGACGTCATATCCGTCCAGCCGCACTGTTTCGCGCGGGAGGAGGCTTTGCTGCACAACTGCCGCCCGTTCGAGTTCGTCTGTCTGGCGCTGGTCTTCGGCGGCCGGGGCAGGCGTGCGGGCCCGACGGAACAGGGCACGGATGCGGGCCTGGAGTTCCTTGGGGCTGAACGGTTTGTTGATGTAGTCGTCCGCGCCGGTGTCCAGGCCGTTGAGGCGGTCGATTTCGTCCGCCCGGGCCGTGAGCATCAGGATGTACGCGTCCGAAAATTCGCGGAGACGGCGGCAGACTTCCATGCCATCGATGTCCGGGAGGTTGATGTCCAGGGTCACGAGTTCGGCGTTGGTCCTGCGGACGGCCTCGACGCCGGAGAGCCCGTCGGGTGCCTCGGTCACCACGAAGTCGAGCTGCTCAAGGACCAGTACGAGGAGGCCACGGATGTCGGCGTCATCTTCGACGACGACAGCATGGCGAGGGGACGAGGTTGAGACCATGGCTCCATTAACTAATGCTGCTGGCTATTTGTCACGTTTAGTAAAGACAAACGTAACGCCCGCTCAATTTAGTTGAGCGGGCGTTACAGGATTTGTTCAGATATGTGCCCGAGGGTTTCGCTCAAAACACGCTGGATGTGATTGAGCGTCGGGTTCAAGCGGGGGGGGAACGTGAGCGAGGGTTAGACGCCCAGCTCTTCCTTGAGCGCCTGGACGTGGCCCTGGGCGGAAACCTGGTACTGGGTGAGCTTCACGGTGCCTTCGCCGTCGAGCACTACGGTGGAGCGGACCAGGCCTTCGACGATTTCGCCGTCAACCAGCTTCTCTCCCCATGCGCCGTAGGCGAGGGCCACCTTGTGGTCTTCGTCGGAGAGCAGCGGGAAGGTCAGGGCGAATTCGCCGGTGAACTTGGCGAGAGCCTCGGGACCGTCCGGGGAGATCCCGATGACGTCGTAGCCCTTGCCCTGCAGGCTGGCGAGGTTGTCGCGGAAATCGCAAGCCTCGGTGGTGCAGCCGGGGGTGGCTGCCTTCGGGTAGAAGTACACAATGACGTTGCGTCCGCGGTAGTCGGACAGCGAGACCTTGGTGCCGTCGGCGTCGAGAAGCGCGAAATCAGGTGCTTGCGTTCCGACGAGGAGTTTCTGGGTCATGGCGATCCTTTACGTTCAACCGGTATGCACCGGCGGTCATTTCAATCAAAGAAGCGGATTGTCTATAGAGCTGAACAGCGAACTTAGATGCTGTATTCCGCAGGTCCGCGCACTGTGGCATAGGGCCCTGGCACGAACTGGTAGCCGCCACCACGGACGGTGGCGACGGTGTGTCGGGCGGAGCCTAGCTTCCGCCGCACCCTTCCAACATAAACGTCGATCGAGCGAAATGCCGCGCCGGGGAGGTCAAATGACTCCAAAAAACGTTGCAATTCTTCACGACTGATAGCCCGTGAGCAGTTGACCACGAGGTAGCGCAGCAGCTTGTATTCCATGCCAGTAAAGGCAACCGGCTCGCCATCAAGCAGGACTACTTCAGCGGCAAGGTCTACCGCAAGTTGGCTGCGGTGGCTGGCCAACGTTACGGGCTCGACGGCGGTGCTGCCGCCCTCTTCGGTGCGGTCGCCGTCGTCGGAACCGGTCTTTGAACGGGCGTCCGCGAGGGCGTCGGCGAGTGAGAGCGTGCCGTTGGTACCGGCGTCGGCGGCTTCCTGCGGAGTGCCGCCCCAGGAAGTGTCGCCGACGCCGGAGTGCTGTGCCCCGATGGCGGGCCAGATGCGGACTTCCGCCTCCGGGGCAAGTTTCATGGCGCGGGCCAGCACAAGTCGTGCTGCCCGCTCCCAGACCTCAGGATCGATCTCGTCGCCCTCGGCCGGGTTGACCCACAGCGCCAGGCCGTGTGCGGTCAGGCCGTTGCGATCATTGAGGCCGGTCCGCCGCGCGGAGGACCCGCGGGCTGCGGGTCCTCGCGACGGCGGTGGCCCGTAGGCATTGACTGCCATGACGGTAGACCTAAACGTTGCCGCGGCGGAGCAGCTTGCCGCCGGGGTTCTGGCCGTCGATCGGGGTGCCGCGCAGGTATGTCTTGCGGACGACGCCGGCCAGGGGACGGCCGTCGTACGGCGTGATCGGGTTCTTGTGCTTGAGCTTGGTGACGTCCACAACGAAGGCTTCGTCCGGGGCGAAGATGGAGAAGTCGGCGTCGTAGCCCAGGGCGAGCTGGCCCTTGTTGTGCAGGCGGGCCAGGGCGGCGGGCTTCTCGGCCATCCAGGAGACGACCTGTTCCAGCGGGATGCCGCGGTGGCGGGCTTCGGTCCAGATCAGGGACAGGCCCAGCTGGAGCGAGGAAACGCCACCCCAGGCAACAGCGAAGTCACCGTTTTCCAGGTCCTTCAGATCCAGTGTGGAGGGGGAGTGGTCCGAGACGATGCAGTCGATGGTGCCCTCCTGCAGGCCCTTCCAGAGGAGCTCACGGTTGGAAGCCTCACGGATGGGCGGGCAGCACTTGTAGGCAGTGGCGCCGTCGGGGATTTCTTCGGCCATGAGCGTCAGGTAGTGCGGGCAGGTCTCAACGGTGAGGTTGACGCCGTCGCGCTTTGCCGAGGCGATCATCGGCAGCGCATCGGAAGAAGAAAGGTGCAGGATGTGGGCGCGGGCGCCGGTCCAGCGGGCACGTTCGATGACCTCGGCGATTGCCTTGTTCTCGGCGCCGCGGGGGCGGGAGGCCAGGAAGGTTTCGTAGTGGTCGCCGCCGGGGTGCGGGGCGCGGTCGATCGCGTGGGAGTCCTCGGCGTGCACGATCATGAGGGAGTCGAAGGACTTGAGCTCAGCCATGTCCTCTTCCATCTCGTCCGCGTCCAGGTGCGGGAACTCGTCCACGCCGGAGTGCAGGAGGAAGCACTTAAAGCCGAAAACGCCTTCGTCGTGCAGCGGGCGGAGGTCGCTCTTGTTGCCCGGGATGGCACCGCCCCAGAATCCGACGTCCACGAACGCCTGGTCCTTGGCGACCACGCGCTTCTGCTCCAGGCCGTCCACGCTGGTGGTGGGCGGGATGCTGTTCAGCGGCATGTCGATGATGGTGGTCACGCCACCGGCAGCTGCGGCGCGCGTGGCGGAGGCGAAGCCTTCCCACTCGGTGCGGCCGGGCTCGTTGACGTGGACGTGGGTGTCCACCAGGCCGGGGATGAGGGTTTCGTCGTCTGCGAGTTCGATGACCTCGTCGCCCGTCAGGCCGTTGCCCAGGGGTTCGATGGCGACGATGACACCATCGCGGATGCCAACTTCGCGGGCTGCGAGGCCGGCGGTGGTCAGGATGCGCTGGCCCCGGATAACGAGGTCATAGGCGCCGATTGCTTCAGACATTGAGGTACTCCTTGTTTTCGGTCCGTTCCGCCAGGTACACGCCTATGTGCTTACCTAATTGTTCAAGCAACGGACCTGCTTCAGCGATACATTTTTGGACATCTTTTTCCAGATCGGTCAGGGCATGGACCGTGTGGAAGCCGGCATCCGTGAGTTGTTCACGGCTCAGGGTACTCCGGCCGCACACAGCGATCACGGGAACCCCGTTCCTTTGTGCCGCCCGCGAAACTCCCATGGGGGTCTTGCCGAGCAGGCTTTGCTCATCCAGGCTGCCTTCTCCGGTGATCACCAGATCGGCACCTTTGAGTCGCTGCTCGAGTTCAGTGAATTCAAGCACGACGTCGATGCCCGGCCGCCGCTCTGCCTTCAGTGCCGCGATGGCAATGTAGCCAACGCCGCCTGCTGCTCCAGCACCTTCTGCCTTGGCGGCGTACTTGGCGTGCTGGCCGGTTGTGGCTGCGAGTACGTCGACGAAGTGGCTCAGCGCCGCATCGAGCGAGGTGACGTCGTCCGGCGTCGCGCCTTTTTGCGGACCGAAGATGGCTGGGGCTCCGCTGACCCCCAAAAGGGGATTGTCGACGTCGGACGCCAACACGAACTCCGTTGCCTCAACGCGGACGTCGAAGTTGGAGAAGTCGATTGAGTCGATTTCCGCGAGAGCCGCGCCGCCGCCGGGGAGTTCGTTGCCGTCCTTGTCCAGGAACACTGCGCCGAGGCCCTGCAGGACTCCTGCGCCGGCGTCGGTGTTGGCGCTGCCGCCCACACCCAGGATGATCTTGCGGCAACCGAGGTCCAGCGCGGCGCGGATGAGTTCGCCCGTGCCGATGCTGGTGGCTGTCTTGGCCGTCTGCGACGTGGGGCCGTCCGGCAGAAGGGCGAGACCGGAAGCCGCCGCCATTTCGATGACAGCTTCCTGGTCCCGCACTGCGAAGTCGGCCTTCACTGGCTCGCCGAGCGGGCCGGTGACGGTGGTGGTCCGGCGGGTGAAGCCGGAGCCGATGGCGGCGTCGATGGTTCCTTCGCCGCCGTCGGCCACCGGAATGCGTGTTGCTTCAATGCCGTGGCCGAACCCCGCCAGCAGGCCTGTTGCCAGGTGCTCGGCGACGTCGGGCGCGGACAGCGAGCCCTTGAATTTGTCCGGGGCGATGACAACACGCATTCCGGTGCCTCCCTTCTTACTGTTACTTACGCTTTGGTCAGGATCGCGGTGGGTGCGTCCGCCGCGGTTTCTGCCAGCTCTTCGAACTCGTTCACGCCGTTGATCTCAACGCCCATGGAGATGTTGGTGATCTTTTCCAGGATCACTTCAACAATCACGGGAACCTTGAACTCGCCCATCAGTGCCTTGGCCTTGTCGAAAGCGGCAGGCAGATCGTTGGGGTCCTCAACACGGATGGCCTTGACGCCCAAGCCCTCGGCAACCTTGATGTGGTCCACGCCGTAGCCCGCTGCGTTCGCGGAGAGATCAGTGGAGTTGATGTTTTCGAAGGCCAGGGAAACGTTCTGCTCCATGTTGAAGCCGCGCTGGCTCTGACGGATCAGGCCCAGGTAGCTGTTGTTCACCACAACGTGGATGTACGGCAGGTTGAACTGTGCGCCCACGGCCAGTTCTTCGATCATGAACTGGAAGTCGTAGTCACCGGACAAGGCAACAACGGTGGCGTCCGGGGTTCCACGAACCACGCCCAAGGCGGCGGGACCGGTCCAACCCAGCGGGCCGGCCTGGCCAGCGTTGATCCACTTGCGGGCACCGAACACGTGCAGCATCTGTGCACCGGCGATCTGCGACAAGCCAATGGTGGACACGTAAGTGGTGTCGCGGCCGAAGGCCTTGTTCATCTCCTGGTACACGCGCTGCGGCTTGATGGGCACGTTGTCGAAGTTGGTCTTGCGGTGCAGGGAGCCCTTACGCTCCTGGCACTCGGCAACCCAACCCGAGTAGTCCGGCAGGGTCTTCGCTGCCTGGCGTTCGCGTGCCAGCTCCAACAGACCGTCCAGCGCCGCACCGGCGTCGGACGCAATGCCCAGGTCCGGCGAGAAAACGCGACCGATCTGCGTCGGCTCGATGTCGATGTGAACGAACTTACGGCCGGCCGTGTAGGTGTCCAGGCCGCCGGTGTGGCGGTTGGCCCAACGGTTGCCGATACCGATCACGAAGTCGCTCTGCAGGAAGGTCTCGTTGCCGTAGCGGTGCGAGGTCTGCAGGCCAACCATGCCGGCCATCAGCTGGTGGTCGTCCGGGATGGCGCCCCAGCCCATCAGCGTGGGGATAACGGGAACGTTCAGGATCTCGGCCAGCTCAACCAGCTGGGCCGAAGCGCCGGCGTTGATGATGCCGCCACCGGCAACGATCAGCGGGTGCTTGGCAGCGGTCAGCAGGTCCAGGGCCTTTTCCAGCTGCTTGCGGGAAGCCTTGGGCTTCTCCACCGGCAGGGGCTCGTAGGCGTCGATGTCGAACTCGATCTCGGCCATCTGAACATCGATGGGCAGGTCCAACAGAACCGGGCCCGGGCGACCCGAGCGCATCAGCTGGAACGCCTTCTGGAAAGCGCCGGGAACCTGGCCGGGCTCCAGGATGGTCATGGCGAACTTGGTCAACGGCTTGGCGATGGACTCGATGTCCACGGCCTGGAAGTCTTCCTTGTGCAGCTTGGCGACGGGTGCCTGGCCGGTGATGCAGAGCATGGGGATCGAGTCTGCCCATGCTGCGTACAGGCCGGTGATCATGTCCGTGCCAGCGGGGCCCGACGTGCCGATGCAGATGCCGATGTTGCCATCAGCTGCGCGGCTGTAACCGTCGGCCATGTGGCTGGCGCCTTCAACGTGGCGGGCCAGCGTGTGACGGATGCCGCCGTGGGCACGCATTGCGGAATAGAAGGGGTTGATCGCTGCGCCGGGCAGACCGAAAGCTTCGGTTGCGCCTTCCTTTTCCAGGATGGCTACGGCCGCATCAACGGTGCGCATCTTTGCCATGGTGTACTCCTTGTTTTTTGCCCTTTCGGGCGAAGTCTGTGGTGTTTTTGGGTGTAGTGAGGGAGCCGCCGTCGTTTTATGTACGACGGCGGGTTCCCTGCTGTTTGTTGCTGGTGCCCTTTTGGGCTTACTTACGGCCGCTGAGCTGGAGGACCTGCTTGAAGAGGCCCGAGTGGTCGAGGCCGCCGTCGCCCTGGTTGACGGTTGCGGCGACGAGCTGGGCGACGACTGCGCCGAGCGGGACGGAGACGTTGGCTTCGCGGGCTGCGGAGGTGACGATGCCGAGGTCCTTGTGGTGGAGGGCCAGGCGGAAGCCGGGGTCGAAGTTGCGGTCGAGCATCTTCTGACCCTTCTGCTCGAGGACCTTGGAACCGGCCAAGCCGCCGCCGAGGACCTTCAGTGCTGCGTCGGTGTCGACGCCGTAGGCCTCAAGGAAGGCGATTGCCTCGCCGAGGACCTGGATGTTGACGGCCACGATCAGCTGGTTGGCTGCCTTGACGGTCTGGCCGGAGCCGGACGGGCCGACGTGGACGATGGTCTTGCCCACTGCGTTGAGGACTTCCTGTGCTGCCTCGAAGTCAGCAGCTTCGCCGCCGACCATGATGGACAGGACGGCGTCGATTGCGCCCTGTTCGCCACCACTCACCGGGGCATCCAACGGGCGGATACCGGCTGCTACTGCGTCCTCGGACAGGCGCTTGGCGACGTCCGGGCGAATGCTGGATGCGTCGATCCAGATGGTGCCCTTCTTCGCGTTGGCGAAGACGCCGTCCTTGCCGCTGACTACACCCTCAACATCGGGGGAGTCCGGGACCATGGTGATAACGACGTCGGCGTCCTTGACTGCGTCCGCGATGCTGGTGGCACCCTGGCCACCTTCGGAGACGAGCTTGTCGATCTTGTCCTGGCTGCGGTTGAAGCCGGTGACCGTGTGGCCGGCCTTGACGAGGTTGATGGCCATGGGGAGGCCCATGATTCCGAGGCCGATGACTGCAACGTTGCTCATTGTGGTTCTCTTTCTGAAAGTCTGTGTTTTAACTCGTGCGGGCTATTTGGTGAGCGCCGCCGCTTTGGCGAGTGCCGCCGTCGTTAGTTGGCGTTGGCGCGCTGGCGGATGGCCCAGCTGAAAGCCGATTCCTGCGGTTCTTTGTACTCGAGGCCGATGTAGCCGTCGTAGCCGAGTTCGCGGCTGCGGGCGATCCATTCGCCGAGGGGGAGAGTGCCGGTTCCGGGGGCGCCGCGGCCGGGGTTGTCGGCGATCTGGATGTGGCCGAAGTCCTTGGCGTGGTTCTCGATGACGGATTCGACGTCGTCGCCGTTGACTGCCAGGTGGTAGAAGTCGGCGAGGAGCTTGATGTTCTGTGCGCCGGATTCTGCCTTGACGCGGGCGATGACCTTGAGTGCGTCTTCGGCGGTGAGGAGCGGGTACTTGGGGGCGCCGCTGACCGGTTCGAGGAGGACGGTGCCGCCGATGCGGGCGACGCCTTCTGCTGCTGCGGCGAGGTTCTTTGCCGCGAGTTCGTCCTGCTCTTCAGGCGTGAACTCGTCCTGGCGGTTGCCGTAGAGAGCGTTGAAGGCCTTGCAGCCCAAGCGCTCACCGATGCCGGCTACGACGTCGATGTTGTCCTTGAACTCCGAGCAACGCCCCTTCCAGGACACCAGGCCGCGGTCGCCGCCCGGCATGTTGCCAGCGTTGAAGTTCAGGCCCGTGAGCTGAACTCCGGCGTCCTTGATGGCTGTTTCAAACTCGGTTACTTGGGCGTCGCTGGGGACGGAGGTCTCGAAGGGCCACCAGAACTCGACGGCGTCAAAACCGGCTGCCTTCGCGGCGGCGGGGCGCTCGAGCAAGGGCAGCTCCGTCAGGAGGATGGAGCAGTTCACTGTGTACGTCATCGTAGGTCCTTCCGAGGAGGGGCTTTGATCTATCTTCCTGATGCTTGGCTGCTGCCTTGGTGCTTGGTCTCAGTTTCCGCTTTGTGGAATTTAGATTCTGCTTTATGAAAAGTTTAGGGAAGGTGAGGGTGGGAGTCAAGGGGGTGGGTGGGAGAGCGGGGGTTTGGGATACCAGATGCTCTGATGTGCAGGTGGCGGCAATTGTATGAGAGGCAACTGAAGACGACAGCGAATCCTGACCGTTGTGATACCACCAGACTCCACTTACCCCCTAGTGGTAGAAGTACCTGGTCGTGGGACGCGGTCTTGCATTGATGGCAATCCGTCATGGACTCGTCGGTACGATGTATCTGATCTGGTGTCGCCGTTCAATTGGGGGTAAAGGTGCGGGTAATTGGAATCCGGAACCAAGCTGAAAAGCTCGGTTGGGTTATCACTGAGGGTGAGTTCAGAGCTGGCGTGCAGATCCTGAACTGGCAGGAAGTTAGTTTTCCAAGTGACAGTCGCGCCGGCCAGTTGGCCTGGGTTCGACGTGAGGTTCTTGCCATCGTGACTTCTCTTCCCGTCGACATAGCTTCCCTTAGATTGGCTGAGTCCGGACGGTCGTCGGGGTCTCCGAATTTTGCACGAGCGGAAGTGGACGGAGTGGTGCAAGCCGCCCTGGGTGAATTGCACGTCCCGGTGAAGGGCTACAAGAGTGCGACGGTCCGCAGCGCTTTTGGTAAGACTCAAGCTCTCGCAGATGCGGCCATGGAGCTTATCCCATGTATCGCGGGCGCTGCGAAAGTGCGGCGCGAGCAACTGGCCGTGGCCGTGGCTCAGTACCCCGTCGAGGCATAGAGAAGTGGGCTACAGACAGATTCGTCGGCTCGGAGCTGGCTATTTCGGCGAAGTTTGGCTGGAAGAAGATGAGGCATTGGGCCGCATGTGCGCTGCCAAGTATCTTGACCCATCGCGCCTGACACCTGGGTCATTCGCATATGCTGAAGCTCAGGCGATGATGGTGGCAAGACATGAAAATGTTGTTCAGATTTTCTCCGCTGATGCCGAAGACGGTATTCCTGTCATCCGAATGGAGTATTTGGAGGCTGGAAGCGTTGAGGATCGTTACGGCGGGCGACCAGTGGCAGTGGGAGACGCCGTCAGGTACATGGAGGAAGCGTGCTGGGGCGTAGAGCACCTTCACGCGCGTGGGCTCTTGCATCGCGATATCAAGCCCGGCAACTTGCTTCTCCACGGCGATGGCAGGGTGAAAATCAGCGACTTTGGGCTGTCTTGCTTCACTAATTCATCGGCGGTCATTCCTCCGTGGTCTTACACTGCACATCTTCCACCTGAGGCCTTGAAAACCGGCTTGGGAATAGAATCTGCGGTCGGAGATGTCTATGCCCTCGGGATCACAACCTACCGATTGCTCAATGGGGATCGAGACTTCGAATCTATTCGGGAATTGGCCTCATTGAAGACGGCAGCGGTTCTGTCGAATTGGCTGCCACACGTTCATCCAAAGCTCAGGCGAGTCATTCGCAAGGCTACCCATTCTCAACCGGGGTCAAGGTATCAGTCGGCGTGGGATTTCAGACATGGGCTGGAGGCTGCAAGGCCAGTAGTCTCTTGGTTCCCTTCGACGAGCGACGTGGGCAAATCTTGGTCTGGGTGGGACGGTCGAAGGCAAGCAGCATGGCGGGCTTACCTTGAACCTGCT
Organism: Paenarthrobacter histidinolovorans; assembly: GCF_014647595.1. GTDB lineage: Bacteria > Actinomycetota > Actinomycetes > Actinomycetales > Micrococcaceae > Arthrobacter > Arthrobacter histidinolovorans. The sequence goes on from NZ_BMPM01000009.1 coordinate 65,074, forward strand.
TCCCGGGACCGCTGGGCGTTTCGGATCGAGCGCGACCTGAACGGAAAAGGGTGGCGGAAGATCGGGGCGGATTGTCTCCTTTTTCCCGAATACAAGGATGCTATGCGCCATTCCGCCTTGATCCTCGGACGTGTAGCTGAGACGGGGCGATAGCTCAGCGGGGCGGAAGGTGTCCTCTGAACGCCGCCTCGCCGGGGAAGCGGAGCTCGCAGAAATTTGGTTCACGTACGGAGCTGTCGAAGACTCCCCGATGGATTAGAGGTTGAGGACCTCCTACCTGCTTGGTCCATCGTCCGAATGCTGCTGCGGAAACTTGATCTCTGGGAGATGCGCAATTTCGTACGAGAGAAGCGGTCTGCCTGCCAAATGAAGGGAGGCGGGGCCGGTTGGATCCTGTTTCCACGAAACAGCGAATTGTTTGGTGTTCATGTGCTGATACACCTTGGCAACTTGGGGAGCTCCGCCTACGTCGTGGAATGTGCGATCTTGGCAGTACTTGGCGATGATGGTCAACGGCTGCAAGTCGAGTGGAACGTCTAATGGAGCGCCCGAGGCGTGCAACATACCCTCCAGCTTGAGGCGTGCGTCGAACACAGCGTCTTTGCTGCCGGCAAACCAGAACCAAGCTCCAGGTCGGTGTGTCAACGGCCGGATGGCCTTGGATTGAAATTGCTTCATGTTCGGATCCCAGTTGACATGCCAAATTCGAAAGCTGGAAGCCCTCCAGGACCATCCGCCCAGTATGAACTCAGCCATCGGATCTTCATCTCCAGCGGGCACCTCGCGATTGGAGTACATCTCATTCAGCACACGAACCACGTGTCCGTTTGTGTCTTCCAGGTCGCTGCTGCGACGCTTGCTTGGTGGATAAGCGTCAATGGACGCTATTAGTTGCATTACTGCGGGGAGGGCGAAAAAGGTGCTTCCCGCAAAGCAGATAAGAGCATCGGTGCGCGGGAGTTGAAATACCTTCTGTGCCCTGTCCCAAGTCTCACCGCCTGTAAGCCGGCTGTCAGAGGCGAAAACCAGTTCGCTCGTTCCAGCATTCTTCCGAACCCATGCTGCTGCGAGTGTAATCGAATCTCCTATTTTGCGATCCGTCCCTGTGAAGCAAGGAAGAAGAATATTAAGAAAAACGGGCGCTCTTCCAATTGAGACGTAGCCCGATTGCTCGGACTCGAGACTTGAACTCGAAACCCCCGCTTAGTGAAAGCTCAGGTTGCGAACCTGCACGGCTGGACCGACTCTCTTCTTTTACGGTGCTTCACCCATCCCATTTCGCGCATGTAAGGCTGCGAACTGGGTCAGGCTCTCACTGAGACAACATCTAATCACATTGTTTAGGATTGGCCACCAGCAATGCCCAGGACCGACCGCCAATGGTCGGCCCCCGAGCTTGTCCTACAGGATGCGGGAAATCGCGCGCTGCAGGATGTCCTCCAATGCCGAGAGTACGCGTAGCGGGAAAGGACGCTTTCTGATTGCACGCTCATGAACGACTGTGCGCCAGTCGTCACGGTGCTCGGCGACCGTCGTACGGGTATCACCTGATGCTGTCGCCTTCTCGTATGCGCAGTACAGACCTGTGGTTGCAGGGGAGTGTTCAAGTGTGTGTGTTGACAGCACATGACGCAGCGGAGCGGGGACGCCGCGCCCGCCCGGGTGTGCAGTGAGACTGACGAACTGCGCCAGAAGCGCGGCGCTGACGCTGGCGGACAGAGCGGCGACGTTCTGGCGGGAGGGGAGTTCGCGGCCTGTACCTGCGATGTACACAGGGTCATCCAAAAGCCCCTGCTTGTCTAGCTGAATCTCCCCGACAACCAGCTGACCAATGCAGGCCATGCACGGACGTCCTGGAACTAGGGTGTGTGCCCGCCATATGCCATTGCGCATTCGACCGTCGGCGAAGGTGTCGAGAGCGATGCCTCCATCGATGACCGGAATCAGATCCGTGTAAGCGAGGGCGTTCAACACTGCCCGTGGCCATGGCCGGTCCACGCAGGAAAAGATGACGTCGTAATCGAGCGCCGCACTCACGCCAACGGGATCGGTGATGCTTGTCTCATGGCGGCGGATCTCGAAGGACTCTGCGGTCGCGGAAGACCTCATCAGACGTGCGGCTACATCAACCTTGGAACGTCCGAGTGCCGCGTCAAGCCTTGTTGCCCCGATCATACGGTCCAGGTTGACCGCCTCGACGGCGTCGTAGTCCATCACGCCGACCGTAGTGAGACCGGTTGCAGCCAGGCGCTGCGCAATGTCCAGGCCGACGCTGCCGCCGCCGACGACCAGGACACGCAGGCGCGCAATGGAAGCCTGAGAACGCTCGCCCCACGAGGACACCGTCCGCTGTTGCGAACGGGTGTTGACAGGGATCCGGCGCAGCTCGTCATTCCACGTGACGCTCAGCTTTGGAGACACGGATCGAACTGACTCCGCCCAAGTCGGTACCTTACGGTCGAACCAAAACCTTGCCGACCAGGAGGTGTCCCGGCCGCCGAGAGTCATTCCCAGCAGCGGCATCTTGGTGATGGCCCGGGCGACGCGCTCATACTCGGACTCCGTATCCCAGTCCATGTCACTAAGGAATTGCCAACCTCGGGACGCCGGATGGGAGTGCAGAAGAACAAGCCCATGGCCGGCGGCCCGAGCCTCATTCGAGGCTCGGAGTACGTATCCGCTGGTAAAGGATGCGTTCCCATGCACGTGTCTGTCGCCTTCGTTGGGCAGGATTACGGACCTGATCAGAGCGGTCCTGCGCTCCACACCGGTGGACAGGACATACGTAGCGGCGAGCACATCCTCCTGGCCATCTTCGCGAATGAGGTGGTCACGCATGGCTGCTTCGACTTCGCCGGCCATCGCTACCGAGTACCGCATTTCAGGCCGCCTTCGGGATCGCGATGGAGATGAAGCCGCGCACGTGGCGGAGCCACGAAAGAGCCGGTGGGACCGACATGTCGTTGTGGGTGTATTCGCGTGAATGCCTCTTCCATCCCGGTGGGCAGTCAACCTCATCAACGTTCGTCGCGGCGAATGCAATTGATTCTGGAAGGTGGATCCAATGAGGCGGAACCATGGGCCAACTCTGGAGTTCGGAGACGCTTACGCCTGTTGTCACCGTCTGCCCGCTTAAGTCCCCGCCTACTGCGACGACATCGTAGAGGATGCGAGGCCCGTCTGCCCGGGCCGAGGCGCCGACTGCAGTCATGTCATTGATGAACTGTTGGGCCGGTCCTGCCAGAACTGCGGTCTCACTCACGCGACACCACCTACGTGCTTGGCGGTCACGAACTCGTCCCCGTCATTGATCTTCACGATCTGCGCGTCGGAGAAGGTCTCCGTGCCACCGCCAGGCAGAATGCGGGCGAGGTCGTAACCGGCTGGATCAACTCCGGCGAGGCGCAGGAGCGCAGCCGCTGACTGGTCGTCGTCGTAGCTACTCTGCGACTCGCCGTCGATGGTGAAGTGAAGCTTCTGACGAGAGACGAACTGATCGCCATTCTTGAGGTTGATGATCTGCCCGTCGCGGATCTTCTCTTCCACTCCGTTCTTTTTGAGCAAGAAGAGGTCGAAAACCTTCGGGTCGCGGCTGGCCAGGCGCAGCAATGCTGCGGCTTCCTGGTCCCCGTCTTGGGTGCGGAACGCCTTGCCGTCGATCACGATCTGAAGGGAGGTGTTGATGTTGGAGGCCATATGTTGGCCCTCCTTTCTGTTTTGTTCTGAACCTGCAGCCCTTTCGGGCGGAAGAAGGTAACCTATACCTGTCGGGTAAATCCGACTCTAGCACATGTTCCGTTTACCAAAGAGGTAAAGATTGCAGTTTGCGTGGATAAGCCCCCAGCTTGAACGCTCGTGTGTCACGGGGGCGCGCCTACGTGCTGTCGCCGATGGTCAGGCATCCGCAGCCGAAGATCTTCTCAGCCTTGTCAGGCATGCCCCCCGGTTGGGGGCCCTCATGACCTTTCAAAGCGTTCAGATCGACGTCGCTGCGGGGAATCTGGCGCTCTCGATCGAGGAGGTTGAAATGCATGTACGACCGCTCAGTCCCGACGGCGTTCCGCGGGACGTGCTAAGTCGGGCTTCGCTGTCCGAACACGCTTCATCCAAAGCGCTACTCGTCCAGGACTTACATATTCGCGGCCGATCAATCCTCCGGCCAGCGAGCTGAATCGAGAATGATGACCACCTACACCGCCACAGACCCGCAATTTGACTTCGCACCCCAGCCTGGACGCTGGCTGCAAAGGGAGCTCGATCATCAAGCAATCAGCCAAGCACAGCTTGCCGCTCGTACCGGTCTAAGTACGAAGCACATCAACCTCGTGATCAAGGGGACAGCTGCCCTTTCTCCTGAGGTTGCCGTTACCCTCGAACAAATTTTGGGGACGTCTGCCGAAACCTGGCTTCACATGGAGGCCGAACGCCAGATTCATCAGGCCCGTAAGGACAGGAATAAAGCCCTTTCCAGATTCGTTGAATGGGCTAATTCATTCCCTCGACAATTGTTGATTGACCGTAGGGTTATACAAGAGTCTGATGTAGGTCCTGAGCTTGCTGCGAAGCTTCTTGACTTCTTCTCAGTGGCGTCGCCGTCTGCCTATGCAAAGACCTGGCTTGAGCCTCAGGCGTCTTACAAGAGAAGTCAAATTCATTCCATTGACCCGGACTTGACTGCTCTCTGGTTACGTTTGTCGGAACTGCATGCAGCAGACCTGATAGAAAATGCGCCAGCCTATGATGCGGCAAAACTTAAAGTCGCCGCCGAAGTTCTTCCTAAGCTCACCATAAATGAGAATGTTGCGGATGCCTTTACGGAAGCACAACAGTTGCTGTTGGCTACAGGTGTTGTTCTCGTATTCGTGTCGGAAATCCCCAATACTCGCATCAGTGGTGTATCGCGTTGGATCAATGGGACTCCAATGATCGCTGTAACAAGCCGCTACAAGGCGCTAGATAGCTTGTGGTTCACCATCTTGCACGAGATAGCACACGTGCTTCTGCATCCCAAGAGAAGTACGTTCATTGATGGTTTTAAGGCAGACGATGATTCTGATGCGCAAGAAACCGCCGCGAACGAGTTCGCGCAGAACCACTTGATCCCAGTAGAGTTCCGGGAACAACTGACCAGAGCGACGACTGAGCGCGGGATTCTTTCGCTGGCCAAAACTTTGGGTGTTGCTCCGAGCTTGGTTGCTGGTCAATGGGCTTTCAAAACCGGCACCTGGGGCGGTCCGATCGCAAAGCTGCGTAAGAAGCTTGATCTAACGGAGCTTCTTGGCTAGCTGGCCTCGATCTCCATTACAGATGCATTCCTAACTTTGCCAACGATTCAGCAGCGGCGGTCCGGAATGAGGAAGTGGCTTTACTTTCTGAAATCATTAGTTTTGTAAGCGATGGTCGATGTCGCCGAATCGAACCTGTGGCAAAGGAGAGAAGTTCTCGTCTTTACTACCCTCACACATGAGTGACAATCGACTTCAAGATTCGCCTTCAGTTATGGAACTTCGCATGGGGGGCCGCCTTTGATCCTGGGACTAAGCTGAGAATCGCCGGTCGAAACGGTCGGGGTCTAGTGGTAGCACCATCCGTGGAAGGACAATGAATGGCTCGGCCGACAGTTCAGGACGTCGCCAGAACGGCGGGGGTGTCCGTGGGGACGGTGTCCCGCGTCTTGAACGGGAGTTCGGCCGTTAGTGCGGCGGCCAAGGAAAAGGTCAACGCCGCCATCCGGGAGCTTAGCTATCGCCCGCTTGCTTCGGCGAGGGACCTCAGAAGAGACCGGACGATGCGCGTGCTGGCCCTCGCCAAGAACCTGGATTCGCTCGTGATCAGCGAGGTCTTCCGTGGTGTCGGTGACGCGGCGGCAGACTCGGGCTACGTCAGCCTCATCGCAGCCACCGACGGGGACTTGGATCGTGAACAGCAACTCGTGGACATGCTGCGCAACGGCTCAGTGGATGGGCTGGTCATCTTCTCGCCCACGATGCCGGACGAGGAAGTCAACGTTGTCGCCGAGCAGCTAAGCGTCATCCAGGTCTGTGAAATCGTCGACGCTGAGTCAGCGTTCGGGGTGTCCATCGATGACCGCCAGGCGGCCTACGACATCACCAAGCACCTGATCAACACCGGCGCCAAGAATCTGGCCATGCTCGCCCACAGGGGTGCCCGCTCGGGCCGGCTCCGGGAAGAGGGCTTCCGCCAAGCGCTTACTGAGCAAGGCCTGGAGCCGGACCAGATCCTGTTCGGCGAAGGCAACTTCGGCTTCCACGCCGGCCGTACGCTCGCCAAGAAGCTTCTCAAAGCAAAAGACCGCCCGGACGCCGTTTTCTGCGGGACCGACGTGGTCGCCGCCGGGTGCGTCCGGGAACTCACCGACGCCGGACTACGAGTTCCCGATGACATCGCCGTGGCAGGCTTCGATGACTCGGCCCAAGCTGAAATGTGTGTCCCGGAGCTAACCACGGTGAGGCAACCCGCCTACGAGATGGGCCGCGTGGCCTTCGCTGAACTCCTGGAGCGGATGACCGTCGAGGGTTCGCATCGCAAGGGAAGAACCTTCCTCCCGCATGAACTCGTCATCAGGGACTCCACGAAATAAAGAGGGTTGACAGCCCTCAGTGGTCCCTGTCACACTACTTTGGAATCGATTCCACGGCCGCAAGGCCGTTTTTCCAGACAACATTTGGAATCGATTCCACAGATCAAAAGAACCACCGGCAACGAAGCCACCCTCAGCACGCGGGACAGCCAAAACGCGCACTGAACGCCACCCGCCCACAGACCCCAAAGGAGCCACTTGTGGACTTGAACCGACCTGCTCTCCCGCTCCAGAACAAAGCCAGAAACCGCAAAGCCCTAGCCGCGACCGCAGTAGCAGCAGCCCTCCTCCTCAGCGCCTGCGGCGGGGGAGCAGCACCCCAAGGTGCGGAAAAAGCGGCAGCTGCCGATCCGGCGTCGGGCGCTAATGCCAGCGGTGCCGTGAACATCTGCGGCGTCAAGGACGCGAGCGGCATCTACAAGGGCACGGCTGAGGCGTTCACCAAGGCGAACGGCAAGGTCACGGCCAAGTACACGGAGATCGGCGCCACCACGGATGAAGCCCGCACGCAGATCGTGCAGCGGCTTGAGGGCAAGTCCACGGAGTGCGACCTCTTCGTCACGGACGTCATCTGGACCTCCGAGTTCGCCTCCCAGGGCTGGCTGCTGGACCAGACCAAGCTGGTGGAAGCCAACAAGGACCGGCTCATTCCCTCCACTGTGGAAACCACCAAGTACCAGGACAAGTACTGGGGTTCGCCGTTCTTCACCAACGCCGGTTTGATCTACTACCAGAAGGACAAGGTAGCCAAGCCCGAGTCCTGGCAACAGCTCTACGCGGAAGCCGCCAAGGCTCCCGGCAACGGCTACGTCTACCAAGGCAAGCAGTACGAGGGCCTCACCGTGAACTTCCTCGAAATGCTCTACAGCGCAGGCGGCGAGGTGCTCAACGACCAGGGCGACGTCAAAATCGACTCCAAGGAAACCCGCGACGTCCTCAACTTCATGAGCGACGGCCTCAAAAACGGCTCAGCGGACCGCGCTGTCCTCACCTACAACGAAGACCCGGCCCGCCTCGCCTACGAGTCCGGCGACTTCGGATACCAGCGCAACTGGCCGCACGTGTACCGGTTGTTGAACGCGACACCGCTGGCGTCCAGCTTCGCGGTCGCGCCGCTGCCCGCATGGGAAGGGGGCAAGGCCTCCGGCGTGCTGGGCGGCTGGAACCTGGCGATCTCGGCCCACTCCACCAACCAGGCCGGGGCTGTCGCGTTCATCGACTTCGCCACCACCCCGGACTGGCAGAAGCACGTGGCCATGGACTACTCACAGGCCCCGGTCAACGAAGCTGCCTACTCTGACGCCGCGGTGCTCCAGAAGATGCCGTTCGCCGCGGAACTCCTCGCCTCGGTGAAGGGTGCCAAGCCGCGCCCGATCTCCCCGGTCTACCCGCAGATCAGCCAGGCGATCTACAAGAACGTCTACGCCGTCCTCTCCGGCACCGCCTCCACCGAGGAAGCCGTGAAGAAGATGGCTGACGAAATCACCACCGCCAAGGCGAGCTTCTAGTCATGGCCCTCAAAACACTCCACCCCGGAGGCAAGACGCAAAGCGGCCGCGACCGCGCCGAACGCAAGCTCGCGTTCCGCATGACCGCGCCGTCGCTGGTCATCATGGCGCTGGTTGCGGCGGTCCCCATCGGCTACGCGATCTGGCTCTCGCTGAACCAGTACAGCGTCCGCACCGCCGGCCTGTCCCGCTTCGTCGGACTGGAAAACTACATCAACGCCCTCGCAAGCCAAGAGTGGTGGGCTGCATTCGGCCAGACGTTCCTTTTCGCGGGCCTCTCGGTCAGCCTGGAACTCATCCTCGGCACGGCCATGGCTTTGCTGCTCAACCTCGCGTTCAAGGGCCGCGCGGTCCTGCGCACCGTGGTTCTGCTGCCGTACGCGATCATCACCGTTGTCAGCGCCATCACCTGGCAAACGATGTTCCAGCCCCACATGGGCCTGGTCACCAACGTCCTCTCCACACTCGGCTTGCCGGGCGGCGACGTCGTCTGGCTCGGTGAGCACGGCTACGCGATGGCCGTGATCGTCATGGCCGACGTCTGGAAGACCACCCCGTTCGCCGCGCTCATCATCCTGGCCGGCCTGCAGGTCATCTCCGCCGAAACGTACGAGGCCGCAGAACTCGACGGCGCCAGCAAATGGCAGACCTTCGTGAACATCACCCTGCCGCTCCTGCGTCCGGCAATCGTCCTCGCCGCGATTTTCCGCACCATGGATGCCCTCCGCGTCTTCGACCTCCCGTTCGTGCTCACCCGCGGCGCCAACGGCACCGAATCCATGTCCATGCTCGCCTACACGCAACTGCGCGAAAACCGGCTGGTAGGCGAGGGCTCGGCGCTGTCCATCCTGACCTTCCTCACTGTCATGGTGGTCTCGGTCATCTACGTCCGCTTCGCCGGCGGCAACATCCGCGACGTCGCGAAGGAGGAACAATGAGCACACTGATTGCAGAACGCCCGACGCCGGAACTCGCCACCGCCCGCAAGGCGCCGAAGCGTCGCTTGCGTGGGGAATCGAAACTGCACCCCTTGGTGTGGGTGTTCGTGGTGGCCGTCATGGCTTTCTCGCTCATCCCGTTCTACTGGCTGGTGAACACCTCCCTTAAGAAGGGAGCGAGCCTGTCCCAAGGCGAGCTCTTCCCGAGCCAGCCGACCCTTGAGAACTATCTGGTGGTCTTCCAGAACCCCGAGTTCCTCCTGGCCTTGCGCAACTCGGTGATTATCGCCTTCGTGACCACAACCGTGGCGCTGGTGTTCGCGTCCTTCGCTGCCTATGCGCTGGCCCGGCTGAAGATGCGCCGCAAGGCGATGATCCTGACGCTGATCCTCTCGGTGACCACGTTCCCGGCCATCGCCATCGCGGCCCCGATGTTCTCCATCTGGCGCGAGATCGGCCTGTATGACACCTTGCTGGGCCTCATCATCCCGAAGCTGACGTTCGCGTTGCCGCTGGCGATCTACACCCTGACGTCGTTCTTCAAGGAGATTCCGCGTGAGCTGGAGGAATCCGCGTACATGGACGGCGCCACACCGTTCGTCGCCTTCCGCAAGGTGATCCTCCCGCTGGCGGTCCCCGGCTTGGCGACGACGGCCATCCTGGTGTTCATCTCGGTCTGGAACGAATTCCTCCTGGCCGTCACGCTGACCACCTCGCCCGAAGCCCGCCCCGTGCCGGTGGCGATTGCGTTCTTCAGCGGAACCAGCGAGTTCGACCAACCCCTCGGCACCATCAGCGCCGCATCAGTGATCATCACCGTCCCGCTCGTGATCCTGGTGCTCGTGTGCCAGAAGCGCATTGTTTCCGGCATGACCGCCGGTGCCGTCAAGGGCTAACCCTAAACCCCAGTAACCCCAGAAAGAACAGGAACAACGTGAGCATTCAGCAGCAGGCCCCGTCCGCAAGCCTCAAGGTGGGAGTTGTGGGCATCGGTTGGGCCGGCCAGCAGCACCTCAAGGCGTACAGCAACATTCCCGGCGTCGAGATTGTGGCCGTCGCAGGCATGGAAGCAGACCTCCTAGCCCAGCTGAAAGAGGAGTACAGCATTCCCCACGCCTTCGCCCGCTGGGAGGACATGATCGAGCTTGAAGGCCTCGACGCCGTCAGCGTCGCCGTGCCGACGTTCCTGCACGCACCGATCGCGATTGCTTCGCTCGAACGGGGACTGCATGTGCTGAGCGAAAAGCCGTTGGCGCGCAACGCCGTCGAGGGTCAACAGATGGTGGACGCAGCCCGCAAGGCCGGCAGGGTCCTGGACGTCGCGTTCAACCACCGCCGCCGCGGCGACATCCAGGCGCTCAAGGAAGTGATCGACGCCGGTACGCTGGGTCGCCCATACTACGCCAAGGCATCCTGGCTCCGACGCCAAGGCATTCCGATGCTGGGCAGCTGGTTCACCAACCCGGAACTCGCCGGAGGTGGACCGCTTGCGGACATCGGCGTGCACGTCCTGGACTACTCGCTGCACCTGTTGGGCGAACCCAAGGTGCTGGCCGTCTCGGCGTCCACCCACTCCGAACTCGGTCCGCGCGGCCTCGGCGGCAACGCCCGGTACACTGCGTCGAACTCCAGCCACAAGTTTGAAGTGGAAGACTTCGCCTCCGCGTTCATCCGGCTCGAAGGCGGCGGAACCCTGATCCTGGAAGCCGGATGGGCCACCTACCGCGACGAGCGGGACCTGATGGACTTCACGGTTTACGGGACCGACGGCGGAGCGGACTTGCGCTCGGTCGGCGCCTCCGAGAACCCGGTTGCTGACGTCCGCGTCTTCACCGAGAAGGACGGCGAGAACGCCGACTTCGAAGTGGTGGCCGAACCCGGGCGAGCCCACCAGACCGTCGTCGACGATTTCATTGCTGCCGTCCGCGGCGGTGAGACCGTGTGGGGAAGCCACGACGGGTCACTAGCCCTCAGCCGTGCCCTGGTGCTCGATGCCTGCTACAAGTCCGCCCTTGAACAACGTGAAGTGGTGCTCTGAAATGTCTGATTCGAAATTGAAGATTGTCGTATGGAACGAGGCCGTGCACGAGGCCCGCAATGAGCCCGCCACGATCGGTGAGATGTACCCCGAAGGGATCCACGGCGCCATTGCCGCAGGGCTCCGCGGCTTCTACCCGGACTCCGAAATCTCGACGGCGACACTCGCCGATCCGGAACACGGACTTTCCGAAGAGGTGCTGGAACAGACCGACGTGCTGCTGTGGTGGGGGCACATTGCGCATGGCGAAGTCGCTGACGAGGTCGTGGAGCGCGTGCAGCGCCACGTGCTCGGCGGCATGGGCCTGGTGGTGCTGCACTCGGGGCACTTCGCCAAGATCTTCACCCGATTGCTGGGGACCACTTGCTCGCTGAAGTGGCGCAACGAGGGCGAACGCGAACTGGTCTGGACGGTCAAGCCGTCGCACCCGATCGCAGCCGGCGTTGAGAGTCCCATCGTGATTCCGCAGCAGGAAATGTACGGCGAACTGTTCGACATTCCGGAACCCGACGACCTGATCTTCATCAGCTCATTTACCGGGGGAGAGGTGTTCCGTTCAGGCGTGACGTTCTCGCGCGGCAAGGGCCGGATCTTCTACTTCAGCCCGGGCGACCAGGAATACCCGGTGTACCACCAGCCGCAGATCCAGAAAGTCATCGCCAACGGCGTCGGCTGGGTTGCCCAGCCCGGAGTCTTCCGAGAGTCACCCGAGGTTTCCAACCCTTCGCGGGGCTGGTTCGAGGCCTAAGAAGATGACCACACTTCTTCCCACTGGCCGTCCCTTGGGTGTGGCCGCCATCGGCTATGCCTTCATGGGCAAGGCGCACTCGAACGCGTGGCGGAACGTGGCCAGCTACTTCGACGTCCCTGCCTTCGAACAAAAAGTGTTGGTCGGTCGGGACGCCTTGGCAGTGGCCGAGGCGGCTGCCAAGTACGGCTGGGCGGAGTCCGCTACGGATTGGCGGTCCGTGATTTCACGGGACGACATCGACATTGTGGATATCTGCGCACCGGGCTGGATGCACGCCGAGATCGCTATCGCGGCTTTGGAAGCGGGGAAGCATGTGCTCGTTGAGAAGCCGCTGGCCAACACTCTCGAAGAGGCCGAATTGATGGCTTCCGCCGCAGCTTCGGCGCGGGCCCGGGGCGTGCAATCGATGATCGGCTTCAACTACCGCCGCGTGCCGGCGCTGGCATTGGCCCGGGATTTGATTGCCGAAGGACGTCTCGGGACTGTGCGGCACGTCCGTGCCGCCTACCTGCAGGACTGGCTGTCCGACGTCGAGGCCCCCATGAGCTGGCGGCTCCGCAAGGAGACAGCCGGCTCCGGCGCGCTGGGCGACATCGCTTCCCACGCTATCGACCAGGTCCAGCACCTCACGGGCCAAACCGTCACCGAGGTGACCGGGACGTTGAGGACTTTCGTGGCCGAACGTCCCGGTGCCGCTGGGCTGGAGAAGGTGACAGTCGACGACGCCGCGTGGGCCACTTTGGGGATGACCGGTGGCCTCAGTGCGTCGGTGGAAGCGTCACGAGTGGCTACGGGTCAGAAGAACTCTTTGAAGATAGAGATCTACGGGTCTTTGGGTTCGTTGACGTTTGATCTGGAGAACCTGAATGAGCTCGGCTTCCTGGACGCCACGCTTCCTGTGCGGGAGCAGGGCTTCCGGCGGATCCTGGTCACCGAGCCCCAGCACCCGTACCTTCAGGCGTGGTGGCCGCAGGGGCACGTCATCGGTTGGGAGCACACCTTCACGCACCAGGTCCGCGACTTCCTACTGGCTGTTCGCGACGGAACCCAGCCATCGCCGTCGTTCGCCGACGGGCTGCAGATCCAGCGGGTGCTGGCCGCCGTCGAGGAGTCGGCGCGGAACAGAAGCGTAGTGACGGAGGTGTTGGAACCCGCTGCGGTCAGTTAGCCGGAACCGTCTCGGCCTCCCGGCGAATGATCGCCAGGCCATCGCAGTAGTTGGTGACCGCGAACTCAGGGAAGCGTGAGGTGAACTTCGTGGAGTCGAAGCGGTTGTGGTGCTCGTAGCGCGGCAGTAGCTCCCTGAGTTCCCGTACCTGCGGCGAGAACAGCCCGGCTGCAGTGAGAACCCATCGGGGAACGACGGTGTAGCCGGGCTTCTGGCCAAACGCTTCGCTGGCCATGGTGGCGAACTCCCGGTAAGTTGGCCGCTCCTCAGCCACCGGAAGGTGCCAGGTCTGCCCGTAGGCGTCCGGGGTATTGCCCAGAAGCGCAAGGGCACGGCTCGCGTCCGGGGTCCAGATGAGCGTGCGCACTCGGTCGGCCCGCACCGGGACGCGGGGCTTCTTGCCCGCCTTGAGAGGGTCAATGATCAGGGTGTTGGTGAAGCTCTGCGTCCGGCCGGGCCCGTAGAACTCGGGAGCGCGGGCGATGAGGACGGGAATGTCGCCCCGGGCCATCTCCTCAAGCACCATGGACGACATAGCCGCGCGGACCTTTCCCTTCCGTCCGTTGGGAACGAAGGGGGTCTCCTCGGTCTGGATGCGGTCGTCCTGGGGGTACATGTAGGTGTTGTCGAAATAGACGAACTTGGCGCCGGCAGTCCGAGCCGCATCAAGCGCATTCCTGAGCATCGTAGGGAACTGGGCCTCCCACAGCTCGGTCTTCGCTGGTAGCCCTGCGGTGAAATAGACGATGTCGCTGCCCTCAACGGCCGCAGCCGTCTGGCTGGCGTCGAGGAGGTCCGCACTTATGACGACGTCGGACTCGCTCACCTTGCGTGGGTTGCGGCTCACCAGCCGCAATTCCTCGGTGTAGGCACGGTGTAGCTCGCGGGCGAGTTCCACGGCGATCTGGCCGTTGGCGCCCAGTATGGTCTGCAATTCAACCTCCGCTGATTCGAGTGACATTGGCTTCTCAATGCGATATGTTTGCACTGCTTACATCAGCGTAGGAGGCAAAGTTAGCAGTGTCAACATCGACTAAGAGCTACCACCATGGCGACCTTCGCGCGGCCCTGATCGCCGCCGCCGTCGAGGGCCTTGAAGCGGGTGAGCCGTTCTCGTTGCGGGCTGTTGCCCGGCGTGCAGGAGTATCTCCCACCGCCCCCTACCGGCACTTCGCCGACAGGGAAGCGCTCGACAGTGCGGTTGCTGTTGAGGGATTCAAGGACCTCCGCGCGGATCTTGAGGACGCGCTCGCCGTCCTGGGGGATCCCTCGGTGCCAGAGGACGTGATCACGGCACTCGGAGTGGCCTACGTTGGGTTCGCCTTGAGGCGTCCGGCCGTGTTCCGGTTGATGTTCGGCAACGAATGCGACGAGGAGGACAGCGAACGCGTCCAGGCCTCGGAAGGGTTGCACGAGACGTTGAACCAAGCGATCGAACGCCTTTTCCCGGGCGCGAACAACTCAAACCTGTCCATCGCGCTATGGAGCATGGCGCATGGCCTGGCGTTCCTTCATCTCGACGGCAAGTTACGGCCTCAAACCAGCGACGACGTCGCAGCCCGTGTGCAGTCGGCGGTTGGGGCGGTCTTCGCGCTCAATGCGCGTAGCTAGGCCCGATCCGGTCACACCTCCAGGAGAACGAGCATGACAAAACGCATCCTTCACGTCGTCACCAATGTCAGCCACTACGACGATCCGTCGCACCGCACCGGCCTGTGGCTGTCCGAACTGGTTCACGCCTGGGAGGTCTTCGAGGCTCACGGTTTCGAACAGGACATTGTCAGCCCGCAAGGCGGTCCTGCCCCTTTGGAACCACGCTCACTGAAGTTCCCCAGCTACGACAAAGCAGCCAAGTCGTGGCACAACGACCCGGCGCGGATGGCCCTTCTTGAAAACACCGCCAGCCCGGAGAGCATCAACTCGGCCGACTACGACGCCATCTACTTCACCGGCGGCCATGCGGTGATGTACGACTTTCCTGACAGCGAAGCATTGCAGAGGATTACCCGCGAAATCTGGGAACGAGGCGGCATCGTGTCCTCGGTCTGTCACGGTTACTGCGGCCTGCTCAACACGAGGCTTTCAGACGGCAGCCTCCTGGTTCAGGGCCGGAAAGTGACTGGCTTCGCGTGGCAGGAAGAAGTGCTGGCTCGGGTCGACAAGCTGGTGCCGTACAACGCCGAGGAGGAGATGAAAGGACGAGGAGCGCTCTACGAGAAAGCCCTGCTCCCGTTCGTCTCCTACGCCATCGCGGACGGCAACCTGGTCACCGGCCAGAATCCGGGATCGGCCAAAGCGACAGCCCAGAAGGTTGCCGCGCTCCTCTAAAGCTTCGGTGGTGGAAGGAGGTTCAGGGCCACGACCCAGCGCGGATCGTGGCCCTGAGCGGGCGGCCTGCTACTTGATCAGTGCTGCTGCCTGCTCCATGAGGTCGCTGGCCGTGGCAACGCCGTTGGCATCAGCGCCCTTGCCGGACGCCGTAGCGGAGATCAGCACGCCCTCCTTGATGGCATAAGCCATGTAGGTGGTTTGTGCCGCGCCGCTGGCTGTGGACATTTCGGTCTTGTAAGCCACAGTTCCGGGGACCGTGTTGATGCCGTCGAACTTTTCAGTGGCGACGTTCATCGATTGACCGGACATGGACAGCGTCATCTTCGAGCACTTCTCTGCCTGGACACCGCTCTTATCGATGCTGTCCTGAAGCTTCTGCTTATCGAGCCCGGACGTAAGGGTCACCATGGTCATGACCCCTGATGCAGCGTCCAGATCTGCGCCGGCAGCGGTGGTTGAGCCGGCGAGGGTCTCACTGCCACCCAGCGTTGCGAGGTCCTTGCACTCAGCCGGTTCGATGGTGAACATGCTCATGAGCGCCTTCATGGGGTTCTCTTGGGCGAGTTCCTCGCTGGAAGCAATGGTCAATTCCTTGCCTGACTTCGGCTTGATCTGCTTGACCAGTTCAACGAGCTCGTCGTTGGTGTACTGCTTGGCGGCGGTGGGCGTCGGCGTGGCCGTAGCCTCTTGCGAAGCGCTATCAGTGGAGCCGGTTGACCCACCACATCCGGTTAGTGCGATCACTACCAACGCCGACATTCCGACGCTCTGCAGCGCAAACTTCTTCACTCTATTTCCCCCATTGGGTCTACTTTTTTAGCCGGGCGATTCCCAGTCGAGATAAGACTATCGGTCGTGAGCGTGTGGGCGGCGCTGGCCTGGTACCGGGGGAGTTGTTACCAGCGTGGCTCTGCGTCCCTTGGCGGTTTGCGGCTCTGAGTCAGCTCCTCTTGCGGCTCGCGATCAAGTCAGAAAGCTGCTGCACATCGGCGGGGTTCGCGTCGGTGGCAAGTGCAACGTAGTGGTCCATGACAGCCGGCCGGTAGCGCACTGGCAGCGTCTGTCCTGGGGCGAGTCGGGTGAGCGCGGTGATCGTCAGGCTTTCGTCTGCGATACCGCGGAACGAGGTGCCGTCGGCGGTCTCCACGTCGAGCATCAGGACAACGCGCGGGTTGCTGTTGACCTCCCGCCAGTCGACGAGAACACCAAGCGCCAGCGTTCCATTGCGCAGTTCCGCATTGCGCTTCCGCGCTTCCCCGCTGAGGACCGGGTTCGGGGCGACGCCCGGGAAATTGGGGCCGACGCCGAGCGACTCCCGACTGAGGTCCGGCCTGAGATGCTCCACCAGACCGTTAAGCTTCTTCTTCGAACCGAACATTCTGACCTCTTCCCCCAATAGCGGTGCCGAAATTTCGGCGCTCTGCTTCGCACTTCTCGCGATTCTATGCCACGAGCATTACCGGTCACCGGCACCACGGGGTCCTGTGGACCGCACTGAATGCGCTGGATCTCAGTCCTGGTAGAAGCGAGCCATGGCCTCCTTCGCGGGTCCTGTCATCATTGACGGACGCAAACCTTCGTGCGGAAGTCGCTTTGTTGTGGCATCCCAAATGGCACCCCAGAACGTATCGTCGTCAAGGTCGATGCCGGACGGGCGACGGATGAACCAGTTGAATCCGCGGGGTCTTGGCGGAATTCCCGCATCGGCCAGATAGGCATCAATGTCGTCGTCGATGGATGAGAGGTCGGCTTCAGTCAGCAGGAATTGCTGACTCCGTTCTCCGTCCCCGGGTAGGCGGGCAATCGAACCGTACCGGTCATCCGGTGCCGAGCGCACTCTCGTAACGTTGCCAGGACCAGCAGCCCAGACGACCAAGGCGCCCCAACCGTTCTCGGTGGCACGTATCCAATCCTTTGGAGGCTCCTGCAGTTCAGTGCACTCCCACGGGTCATGAATCATGTTCACCATCTTTCATCCTTGATCGAAGCAAGCAAATCCTTGGGTCGAAACAGAGTTTGATTTTGGACGACCGCGCTCCGACTGTCCTTTGGTGGAGCATGGCAGCAAATCTGGCACACCTTCCACATTCACGAGAATGGCTGATGGCCCGCATAAATTTTGAAGATCGCTGATCCAACTGAATAGCTGGTCACCAACTAAGCCAAAGGCAATTACCCGTGCCCGCCCGCTTCCAACCCCGCACCCACAGCTGCAACGAACGCGTCCGTCTCCGCTGACCGTCGGCTCTTCAGCCACAGCGCCGACGTCCGCCAGGCCAGGGGATCACCAACCAGTGGCCGCCACACAATGCCCGAAGGCAACGGTGTCCACGGCTCCTCATTGAAGTGCACCCCACGGCCAGCCATGATCAGCCCGTGCGTGAAGTGCTGATTCCGTGCGTGGACAATCGCAGCAGGAAGATACCCGGCATCCCGGCACGTGTGCAGGAACGAGTCGTACAGGGTGGGTGCCATGTGGCGCGGGAAGATGATCAACGGACTCCCGGCCAAGTCACCCAGCCGCACGGCCTCCGACGAAGCCAACGGGTGCGCCGCGTTCAGCACCACTCCCAGCGCCCGCGAATACAAAGCCCCCGACTCGAAACCCACGCTGCTCAAAGGGTGACGCACCACCGCAACGTCCAGTTCGCCGTCGCGCAGTCGCTCAACCTGCTCAACGGTGGTGAGCTCGTGAAGGTTCAGCAGAACGTCGGGTGCAAGCGAACTAAAGAAAGACACCATTGTGGACAACGCCACCGGGTTCGTGTCCGGCGGTACCGCCACCTGCAGGATGCCCGAAGCGCCGGGCCGGATCCGCCGCATCGATTCCTGCGCCATGGCCACATGATCCAGCACGCCACGCGCGTGCTCCAGCAGCAAAGCCCCGGCTTCAGACAGCTCGACGCCGGTGCGCCTCCGGTGGAACAGCTGCACCCCGAGCTCTTTCTCCAGGTCCTTGATCCGTTGCGAAAGCGGCGGCTGAGCCATGTGCAAACGCTGCGCGGCGCGACCGAAATGCAGCTCCTCGGAGAGCACCACAAAGTACTTGAGATGGTGAAGGTCCATCGCGGCACCATATCAGTTTGGTATCAAGATGAGTATATATTGATGTTAGACGGGTCACATTCGCCGATGGTCAGATGGGAACCAAGAAGCCCAACAAACCAAAGGAAACTCCCCAATGTCCCAGGATGTCCTCTTCGAACAGACCGGCCCCACCGCCATCATCACCCTCAACCGCCCGGACAAGCTCAACGCCTGGACCGAGGCCATGCGCAGCGAACTCATCGACTACCTGGAAGGCCTTAAGGGCAACGACGAAGTCCGCACAGTTATCCTCACCGGCAGCGGCCGCGCGTTCTGCGCCGGACAGGATCTGGCCGAGACCGCGTCGATGAACCCCGAGGATCACGAGTCTGCCGAAGCCTGGATCGACGGCTTTGATCGCCTCTACCGTGCAGTCCGCAACCTCGACCAGATCACCATCGCCGCGGTCAACGGCGTCGCCGCAGGCTCCGGTTTCCAGTACTCACTGCTCGCGGACCTCCGCGTTGGCGATTCCAAAGTCCGTATGGGTCAGCCGGAAGTCCTCTCCGGCATCCCCAGCATCACCGGAATCTGGGCCATGTGGAGCATCCTCGGCAAGTCCAAAACCTCCCAGTTCGTCCTCACCGGCGAACTGGTGGACGCTGCCGAGGCACAGCGGCTCGGCCTCCTTAACTACTTGGCGGACGACGGCGGCGTGCTGGCTTACGCCAAGGACGTCGCCGCACGCTTGAGCCTCCTTCCTCCGGGCGCCGTTCGGCTGACCAAGAACCGCCTGCGCAGCCTGGAAGACGACGATCTCAGCGACGCGATGGCCGAAGCCAAACGTGTCCACCGCGAGGCCTACGGCACCGGCGAACCGCAGCGTGAAATGGCCCGCTTCCTCGCCGGCCGCCGCTGAGCCGGACGAACACCAAGGAGGCACCATGACAACCACAACAACCCAAGACCGTTACACCGAACTGCGGAACACCCACCGCTGGGAGGTGCCCGAGCTCTACAACATGGCCGTCGACGTCGCCGACCGGCACCCAAGGGACAAGCGGGCACTCATCCTGGAGTCCGCCGTCGAGGGTCAACGCGAGGTGAGCTGGGGCGAAATCCAGGACCGTTCCCGGCAAATCGCTGCCACCCTCCAAAAGGCCGGCGTCAGGAAGGGCGACCGCGTCGCCGTCCTGCTGCCTCAGCGCTCCGACACCCCCGCCGCGTACCTCGGCGTGCTCAGGACCGGCGCCATCCTGGTCACCATGTCCCTGCTGTGGGCGGCTGAGCCGATCCGGTTCCGGCTGGACGACAGCGGCGCGTCCGTGATCATCGCCGAGGACTCAGCGAAGCATCTCTTTGAGGACTTCGAAGGCACGTTCATCGACATCGACAGCCCGGCCCTCAAAGATGCGCCCACAGACTTCCAAGACATCGAAACCAAAGCCGACGAACCCGCCCTGATCTTCTACACCTCGGGCACCACCGGCCGCGCAAAGGGAATCGTCCACGCCCACCGGACGCTCCTGGGCCACAACGAGTTCGAGTACTGCCACCAGATCGGCGACGGCGACGTCTTCTACGGCGCGGGGGACTGGGCGTGGTCGCTGGCCAAGCTGATGGGCCCGCTCCGACTAGGCGCCACGCACCTGGTCTTCCGTCCCAGCGGCGGCTTCGACCCCGCGGCCCTGCTGGACAGCATGAGCCGCCACCACGTCACCAGCGCGCTGGTGAACCCGACGTTCCTGCGCAAGATGCGCGAGGACGTGCCCGACGCCGGGACTCGCTTCCCGCTGTCCCTGCGGACGGTTTGTTCGTCCAATGAGCCGCTGACGCCGGACCTGATCACGTGGTTCGAGGGGCAGTACGGGGTGACCCTGCTCGATTACTACGGCTCCACCGAGTCGTACCCGCTGCTGGGGAACTACCCCGACGTGCCGGTGAAGCCGGGGTCCATGGGGCGTCCACTTCCTGGATGGGAAGTCCGCCTTCTGGACGAAAACGAGCAGGAAGTAGCCACGGGTGAAACCGGCGAGATCTGCCTCCGCGCCCGATCCAACCCCCAATTTCCCTTGGGATACTGGAACATGCCCGAGGCGTCAGACGCTGCTTTCGGAGGTGGTTGGTACCACACGAAGGACCAGGCCTACACGGACGACGACGGCTACTTCTGGTTCCTGGGGAGGACCGACGACGTCATCAAAACGTCCGGCTACCGTGTGGGGCCCTATGAGCTGGAGGCAGTCATTCGCGAGCTCGATCCCGTCAGGGACGTGTCAGTGACCGGCGTGCCCGATGAGCTCCGGGGCCAGTCCATCAAGGCTTGGATTGAACTGATGCCCGGTCACGCTGGGGGAGCGGAGCTGAGCGAAACCATCGTGGCGCATGTAAAGGAGAACTTCTCCCGCTTCGCGTACCCACGATTCATTGAATACGTCACCGCGCTGCCGAAGTCCGCCACCGGAAAAGTCCAGCGGGCCCAGCTCCGCGAACTCCCACACGTTGTAGCCTCTCCCCGCCCCGAAGGACAACAATCATGAATACGATGACCGAGAAAGTCGCTGAAACCGAGTCTTCCCCGCGCAGGAGCCTTAAGCGCGTCGCCGCGGCAGCCGCCGTCGGAAATTTCGTCGAATGGTTCGACTCCGCGGCTTATGCGGTCATGTCCGTCACCATTGCGAAGCTCTTCTTCCCGGATTACTCCACGACGGCGTCACTGCTGGCGGTGTGGGCGATCTTCGCCGGCGGCTTTATCGCCAGGCCGCTCGGGGCGGCTTTCTTTGGACGCTACGGTGACCGGATTGGCCGCAACAAAATGCTCGGCCTGTGCGTGCTCATCATGAGCGCGGCGACGTTCTGCATCGGTATCCTGCCGACGTTCGCAGTGATCGGCGTCTGGGCACCCATCCTGCTGTTCCTGTTCCGTGCAGTTCAGGGTTTCACCACCGGTGGTGAGTACACGGGTTCGTCCGCATTCATCGTTGAGTACGCGCCGGAAGGCAAGCGTGCCACGTATGCGAGCATCATCCCGGCCACTGTTGGTCTGGCTTCTGTTGCCGGTGCGTTGCTGGGCGCCGCGATCACGGCTACCTTGAGCCCTGCCGATCTGCAGGCCTGGGGCTGGCGGATTCCGTTCCTGCTGGCTGCGCCCCTGGGGTTGATCGGCCTGTACATCCGGTCCAGGGTGGACGACACCCCGGTGTTCCGTGGCCTTGAGAACAAAGGCGAAGTAGCCAAGCGGCCCCTGGGCGATGCCATCCGGCTGTGCGCCCGCCAGATCTTCACACTTTTTGGCTACAGCATCACCAACGCCATCGCGTACTACCTGATGAGCAGCTACATGATTGCGTACATGACGTCGAGCCTCGGCTACTCCTCGGCCGAGTCGATGATCACGAGCGTGATCACGATGCTGGTGTACACAGCGGTCTGCCCACTGGCTGCACGGGCCAGCGACCGTTATGGGCGTAAACGGATGCTGCTGGTGGCCTGCGTTGGCTTTGTGGTGATGACCATCCCGGCGTTCTCCATCATGCCGCTGGGACTCGGTTTCGCGATCCTGGGGACCAGTGTCCTGGGAGCTTTGGTGGCAGTGATCGGTACGTCCAACGTTCCAGCGCTGGTGGAGATGTTCCCTTCATCTGTCCGGGCGTCAGGCTCAGCCATTGGCTACACCTTGGCTTACGTGTTGTTTGGTGGGACGGCTCCCTTTGTGGCAACCGGCCTGGTGGCTGGGTTCGGGACACCCCTGGCTCCGGCCTTCTACTTGATGGGCATGGCCTTGGTGTCCGCTGTGGTGGTGGTCCTGTTCTTCCGGGAAACGAAGGACCTGTCGCTGTCGCGGACCACGGTTTTGTAGTTTCTCTTGGTTTGA
The DNA here is from genome assembly GCF_014647595.1 of Paenarthrobacter histidinolovorans. Classification (GTDB taxonomy): domain Bacteria; phylum Actinomycetota; class Actinomycetes; order Actinomycetales; family Micrococcaceae; genus Arthrobacter; species Arthrobacter histidinolovorans. The sequence goes on from NZ_BMPM01000009.1 coordinate 87,310, forward strand.
AGAGGTTGGGTTGGGCGCATAAAAGCTCCCAGCCCAACCTTTTTTGTGCGCGTTCACGCCGACGGGCCACCACCTAGACGACCGCGAATCACCACCTAGATAGCCAAATCCACCACCTAATTTGGGCAAGCCCACCACCTAATTCTCGATTTCGATCCTGTGCAAGCAATTCCATTCAGTTAGATGCCGATAGGTGCGGTGTTCACCGCAACCAAATTTGGATGCAAAGTATCCAATTACATCGGAGGAAATTTGAAGAAGAATCTCTTGATGTCCACGAGGGTGGTGTTGGCCACTACAGTAAGCGCGTGCCTCTTGGCGGCCGGTCTTGGCCCTGCAGTGGCAGCCGATGACCGCAGTGATGGGTCGCCGGCGATCGAATACACACAAACGAGTCCCTTGAGCGGCGATGCCGAACCGCCCATTGCGACAGTGCCCATTGCGGGCGCTGAAATACTAACGACGGACGAATCATCGCAAGACAGCATTTCGGTATCGCTACCCGGCACACCGGCGCTTCCCGAAGACGTGGATCTGAGTGGAGTGCCGGCCGGGTTGTTTCACGGGGACGATGCTCCCCTGGTAAGCACGGCGTTGCCGGATGCATCGGTCACCGCCTACGCAACTGAGTATGGAAGCCAGTCCATCATCAGCATCGAGGGTGAAGCGGCGCCCCACGAGTATCGATTCGATCTGGATCTTCCTTCGGGGGCGTCAGCAGAAGTGAACGCTGACGGTTCGGTTCGGATCGTCGACGTCGACGGTCAGCCGCTGGGTCTCGTTCAAGTTCCGTGGGCATACGATGCCAATGGCGCGAAGGTTCCCACGTCCTTCTCCTTGGCAGGTTCACAGCTCATCCAAACGATTTCCCACGATGCCTCCACGGCTTACCCGGTCAAGGCTGATCCAAGCATCCAGTGGATTCCTTGGCCGGTGCTCGCTGTCTGGGGCGCGGAGATAAAGGCCTTCAGCTCTATTTCCGTCGCCCTCGCGGCTGGCGGGTCATGGGCAGGATGCACTTTCTCGCGGCTCTCTGGAGCTCTGTCCAAGATTGTGAATCAAATCTGCACCGTCGTCGGTATTGCCGGTGTGAAGGGCGTGGTGGATGCCGTTGCTTCCGTATGGGGACCTTCGTACATCAATAGCAACACCTGTTACGGCGTTCCGTTGTACAACCCCCGGGGCGGCCTTGCCACGATGCCGGCCAGGGATTGCTGGTAACACCGGGTACTGCACCGGTGAGGCAAAACCATGAAATGGTATCGCTACGTCCACCCAGCAATTTTCGTTGCGTCATTTATGCCGCTCGTGCTCTCTCTGGTTCCGTTTTGGCACGGCGTCGCAATACCGCTCCTCGCTCTCATCCCCTTTGCGGCCAACGAGATCTGGCTTTCCCGGAAAGACAGGAAGCAGTCTGGAGGTAAGACCCCGAGGTAAGCATCAGCGTGACGAACCCTCGGCACGCAGTCTTTGACTGCGACCGGGGGTTCGTCCGCAGGGATCAGCCACCTAGAAGGCGCCTCTTCACCACCTAGACGAAGCCAAAAAGCCCCTAATTTGGCCTCATTCACCACCTAGTTTTCCCATTTCGACCTGTGGCGCGTTAAACCGCACGTAGTGTCGATTCCAAGAACGAATACGCTGAAACTGGGGGAGTGCCACAGATGAAGACCACACCGGAAAGGGCCATGGATCCTATCCTGGAGGCTTTGGAACGTGGAGGCCCGCCTCGAGTACAGCGGGAGATATTCGGATTCCGCCTTTATGACCAGATCATCTCCAGGGACCTGACGGAGATTCCCGAGATTATGGCCGCTGTTGGGGAAACCCACGGGCCAATCCTCGAGCTGACGTCCGGTTCAGGCCGACTCACCCGGAGCCTAAGTCCCTTGGGGAGGGAAATGTCCGTGGCGGAGGCGGATATGACTGGTCCTAAACTGGAGGAAACGTATGGTTGCGTTGTCCTCGGGGCCAGTTACGCCACGCTCCTCGAGCCACGCCGCAGGAAAATGCTGTTCCGCGAGGTGAACCGGTGTCTGGCTCCGGATGGCCGCTTCCTCATGACAGTGGTAAACGCCGATCACCGCGCCGAACTGGAAGTCATCAACAGGGGCGCCACGATATCGCAGCTGGACCAGGACTCCTTCCTTATCACGGTTGAAAGCCGGGATGCCCTAAACGGCGCATTGCACGTGAGCATGAGCCACATCAGCTTCAACGAGCACGGAACCTACAGGTCATCTGAGTACACGAGCGACATCGCTTTCGTGAGCACAGAACTCATCGAAGAAGAGCTCAGCGCTGAGGGTCTCGGCGTTCTGGAACGCCGGCCCATCACGGTTGGTCCCGAAACTGCCGGCATTCAAGAGCTCAACCTCTGGGTGTGCGCCGGAAATCAACAGGGCCAGACAGAAGTAGAGGATCGTCCGTGAGTAACAAATCGATGAGCTGGTTAATCCTGGCCCTGGTCCTGACCTTCTATTCCCTCTACGTTTTCATTTCCAACGGCAGCGGGTCTGTGTGGTCGCTGATTACAGGCATCATTTGCGCGCTCGGTGCATGCTCAGCCTTCTGGCGCTCGTCGCTGGAACGCACAGCGGACCGCGGCTGAGGTTGCCGCGGTCCGCTGTGCCACCAAGCACTACCTAGGCTTCGGGCCCTTGCCATGGTCGCGGCTATCGCCGGAGACAACCATCGCAGAACCCCCTCCGCGACGAGTTGGCTCCGAAACGGCGGTGAGCTTCCCGCCGTCGCCGAATTCAATGGCGGTTGCCGCGCCGATCTCGGCCTGGGACGTAAAGGCGTCCCCCGCGGGCGTCAGGCTGTGTCCCAGCGCTGTCAGCGCCGGCCCATAAGCATCAATGAACGCCGGCTCGGAGCTCACAGACGTACCGTTCCTGGGTGCAGCACGGGGAGCCGCGATGGCCTCAGAGACGGTCATGCCCAAGTCAACACGGTTGATGATCGTCTGCAGGACAGTCGTGATGATGGTGGAACCACCCGGAGAACCGAGGGCCAGGAACGGCTTGCCTTCGTCCAGGATGATGGTGGGCGACATGGAAGAACGCGGTCGCTTCCCCGGCTGGATACGGTTGGGGTCGGCGGCATCGTAAACCGTGCTGAAGTCAGTCAACTCGTTGTTCAGCAGGAACCCGCGGCCGGGAACAACGATCCCGGAGCCGCCGGTCTGCTCAATCGTGAGCGTGTACTCCACCACGTTTCCCCATTTGTCCGCAACGGTCAGGTTGGTGGTGGAGATGTTCTCGGTATCAGAGTCCTTGGCGAGCGGTGACGCAGAAGCCGGGCACGCGCCGTCGTAATCCTTGACGTTACCGGGGGCGACCGGCTTCTTGATTGCCTTCGTGGGGTCAATCAGGCAGGAACGCTCCTTGCCGAACGCCGGATCCAGGAGCGCGTTGGTGGGAACGTCCACGAACGCAGGATCGCCGACGTATTTGCCGCGATCCGCAAACGCAAGCGAACTGGCCTCGAAATAGTGGTGCAACGCGTCCGTTGCTGTCATTTCGGAGAGGTTGAACGGCGCCAGGATGTTCAACGCCTCCCCAACCGTGGTGCCACCGCTGCTGGAGGGGGCCATGCCGTAAACATCGTAACCGCGGTAGTTCATGTGGGTGGGGTCCTGATCCACCACCTTGTAGTCGGCCAAATCCTTGGCTGTCATGAAACCAACAGGAACGGGCAGCGTCGGATTGGCGACCTTGGGCGGCGCCTGGACGGCAGTGGCGATTTCCGTAGCCAGCTTGCCGCCATAGAAGGCATCCGTGCCTTCCTTGGCAAGCACCCGATAGGTCGCCGCGAGGTCGTGGTTCTGGAAGACGCTTCCGACGGCGGGAGCCTCGCCACCGGGGAGGAACAGGTCCTTGGTCGACGTGAAGTTGCTGAACCGCGCCTGGTTGTCCTTGGTTTGCTGCTGGAAGGTCTCGTCCACGACGAAGCCCCGGGTTGCCACCTTGATGGCCGGCTTCAGTGCGTCACCCAGGTCCATGGTGCCCCACCGTTCCAGGGCGCGCTCCCACGTGGCCGGAGTGCCGGGGACACCGACGGAGACGCCGCTGGTCACCAGTTGTGGGGTGAAGTCATAGGGCTTCCCTGTGACGGGGTCGATGAACGCATCATTAGGCATAGCGGCCGGAGCAGTTTCGCGGCCGTCAATCGTGCCGACTTTGCCGGTCTTGGCGTCGTAGAACACGAAGTAGCCGCCGCCACCAATGCCGGCGCTGTAGGGCTCCGTAACTCCAAGGGTTGCCGCAGCAGCGACGGCGGCGTCGGCTGCGTTGCCGCCCTGCTTCAGGACCTCGATGGCGGCCGCCGATGCCTCAGGATCCACCGTGCTGACAGCTCCGCCATAGCCCGTTGCCGTAGCTGTCTTTTCCGTTTCACGAGGATCTGCGGAGGCGGGACTGGCTATCCCCACGCTCGTTGCGCTGAGTGCGAAGGCCGCTGCTACGGCGGCCAGTTGACGTCTCACATGTGTCATGGTTTCTCCCAGAACTTTCCCAGACGATGGTGTGGGCGAACGGTTCGGTCACCCTACCCCGGGGTTCTGCGGGGAACAACGGTTGATTCTTGAAGCAGTGGCAGCGCCTCACTGCTGGCCAGCGGCGTGCCGTGCGGCGATGGCCTTTATGGCGACACCCGCCAGCCCTACGCCGACGGCGAGCAACAGCGTTTGCCCGGCACCGCCGTCGGGCCCCAGCGCGGCGGTCAGGACCTGCCTGCCCATGAGCAGCATTTCAGGGATGTCGCCGGCTATGACCCGGGTCCCCACAACTGATTGAGTGGCGGTGAAGACGGCGGGGATGACCCACAGGAATACGAGGTTCAGCGCCCAGACCACCAATCGACGGGGTGGTTTGAGCCCGCACCAGGCCAGCGAGCAACCCACAAGGGCGGCGGGAAGCCAGTGGGCGATGGTGACGACCTCGAGGGGTAAGTTCCGATGGGAGGCGATGCCGACCGCCCATAACATCAGCCAGGAAGTCACAGGCGATGCCATGAGCCCAACACCGAGCGTCGTGGTTGCCCGCGACTTCGAAGCAAACAGCAAAACCGCCACGAGTCCGGCGGCCACCGACAGTATGACGCCCGCCAGCAGCCCGAAGAAGTAGAAGCTCGCCAACTTTCCGCCCATGAGACCGCTGCCGAGGGTAACGAATGACTGAATGGCCGCCACGCTGTGCACCAGTAGGACACCGCCAACCGCCCACCATGTGGCTGCGCGGCGGTGAGCAGGTTTCCAGAGCCGTATTGCCAGCCCCGCCGCGGCGCCGCCGGTAGTCAGGAGGGCGATCAAACCAAGGACTTCGTACTGGCTCAGGGGGAGCAGCGAGAACGGCATCTGATCCGGCATGACTTGGTTGGCCCAGAGATTTTGCAAAGGCAGCTTCGCGCCGGTAATCCACCCTGGGACCAGACCGAGGACCGCGGAGAAAACGCCTATCAACAAGGCTATGGCGGGGTAAAAGACCTCGGTGTCCGGCCGGTGCCCTGAAACCCGGGGGTTCTCCGTTGCTTGCTGGGCATGGCTCACGGAAGCTCCTTGGCGACTGGGATTGGTTGGCGTGATGGGCACGAGTAAGCGAGCCAAACCGTATACTACATTGATTGGATTAACTTGACCTGGTGCGCACCCTCATCGATAAAGATAAGCGGAGAAGCACGCACTGGGACTGCGCGAGGTAGGGAAGGTTGCCATTGGCGAATGCCGGAAAAAAGATGGATTCGGCGATCCCACGTGGTGCCCACGTATTTGTTGATGAATCAAAATCGAAGGCCTATTTCGTTGCCGCCACTGTCGTGAGACCGGAGTCCCTCGCATCTGCAAGGCGGGCAGTTTCGGTTTTGCGCCGCGCTGGTCAGCGCAGCGTTCACTTCAAGAGCGAGAGTGATAGTTCGAGGAATGCCTTCCTAGGGGGTGCGATTCAAGCTGGGCTGAGTGTTCGCCTGTATATCGCTCGCGGAATGCCTGACAAAGTTGCCCGGCCTTTGTGCTTGGAACGCCTCATGGACGACCTGATTCCAGGCAGAGCTGCAAAGCTGGTGCTGGAAAGTGACGCATCCTTGGAGCAAGCAGACCGTCGCATTATTGCGCGGCATCTTCGGGAAAACGATACTGATGGCTCATTGCGCTACATGCACTGCCGGCCCCACGAAGAACCTCTTCTCTGGGTGAGTGATGCCGTTGCCTGGTGTCACCAAAAAGGTGGCGATTGGATTCGAAGGGCAGCCCCGCTCGTGGATGAGCTCATCCAGTGCGTTCCTTAAATACCGCAGGTCCGGCTCGTCATACCATCCGGAAGACTGCCAGACCCACTTCGCAGGGCTATTGCCCATTGCACTAACGATGCTACCCCATTGCAGGTTTGGGTGTGGTCCTCGTTCCTTACTCAGCTGCGTAAAAATGATCAAACCAGCCGCAGCGGCCTCTGCCCCAACTGCACGGTAATCTCCTGACCCCAGGATGCCGTCAACCGGTCGTCCTCCATGCCATCACCGAACACCACCAGTTGGTCCGAAGCCACCGTTATCCGCAGCATTTCGCCGGCCTCCAGTACACCTTCTGTCAACGAGGCCCCGGTGACCGGTGAGGGCCAGGCTTCGCGGACGAACCACGCAAGCCGCGGATCAGTGGGTGCCGGCAAGGCCCGTCCGCCACGTTCCAGTGCGATGGACGCGCACCACCCGGTGGCCCCGGTTCCGGTGGAAACAATGAGGCCCGACGACGACTGCCGCTCGGTCTGTCCTCCGGCCTGCGTGAAACTCGGCGCTGCAAGCGTGTACTTCGCCGATTGGTGGGAGGCATGTCCGACAAAGACTTCGTTGAGCGCCGAAAGTTGCTGGCCGTCGTCGAGCGTTGCCGTCACAGTGGTGAGCTCCTGGCAGCGCAGCCGCGCAACATCTCCGGCGGCCAGGAGTGCGGCTGCGGCCGCCGGTGTGTGCCGGACCAGGACGCCGGGGTTCGCGCCGGGCTCGGGGTCGATGCCGATAACCGGCTGCCCGTTCAGGTACTTGGCGACGTTCGCCACCAGTCCGTCCTGACCTACGACGGCGATGATGTCTTCGTCCGTCAGCAGGAAGCGGCTGAGGTCCGCGCGTTCAACTTCGGCCTGGCGCCAATCCGCGGGAATGGATGCACGCACCGCCGCGAGGGCGTCGGTAAGGCGGTCGTGCCGGTCCTGCACGTCCTGGATGCTGCGGCCGCGGGTGCTGAGGAAGAACTCAGCCTGGCCGCGGGTGGCGTGCCGGTCCAGGAGTTCCTGGAGTTCGGTCCGCCGGTGGACGATGACGATGCGCGGGGTTGCCATGGTGTGACCTTACTTGGTGATTTCAGCGGTGGCGGCGGGTTCCTTGAACAACCCGGCCAGTGCGCCGCTGAGCAGGTCCGGGGTGATGGTCAGGTTGCCGATGTTCGGCAGGCTGCCCGCTGCATCCTTGAGCGCCAAGGCCAGCAGGGTGGCTTGCTCCATGCCGCGGTAGACCTCCATGGTGGCGGCTTCGCGGGCTGCTGCTGCTTCGCCGACGAGCCGGATCTGGTTGGCTTCAGCGGCGGCGCCGATTCCCTTGCGTTCGGCAGATCCCTGGGCTTCGATCAACCCGGCCGCGGCCTTTTCTTCAGCAGCGCGCCGGGCGTTTGCGCCTTCCTGTGCGACGAGGTTCTCCCGGCGGACCGCCAGTTCGATCTGGCTTGCCATCTCGTTTTCGGAGATAGTGCGTTCACGTTCGACGGCGACCGCACGCCTCTCGTACACAGCGCGGTCCGCTTCGGCCTGGAGCTGTTCGCGGACCGGCGTCTGCAGGGCGCGTTCCACTTCGGCTTCGGGCCTGACGGCCAGGACCTGCACGCCGAGGATTTCGATGCCGGTGGACTGGAGGCGGGCGTCTGCGCGGAGCGCGTCGGTGAGGACCAGGCGGAGCTGGCTGACGCCGCGTTCGAGTGCCTCGGCGAGTGTTGTAGTGGCGATTTGGTCTATCGCGTGGCTCTGGCACAGCTGCCCGATGATGGTGGACACCTGTTCGCGTCCGGTGGCCGGTGCCTTGCCGGCGGTCTGCAGTCCGAAGTCGAGGCGTGTGGAAACGGCTACAGGATCGATGAACCGGTAGGTCACATTGGCTTGGACGCTCACGTCCTGGTGGTCTCGGGTGATGGCGTGGAAGAGCGTGGGGAGTTCCTGGTCGTCCACGGGAACCTCGCTCAATACCGAGTTGGCGGGACGGAAGAAGAACGCCTGGCCCACTCCTTGGTGCTTGACGGTCCCCTTTTGCAGGTGGACGACGTAGCCGGTGGGGCTGCCGAGGAAGTGGCTGATCCAGGGGTAGCGCTTGATGATGGCCATGATGTTCTCCTTCACTTGTTGTCGTCAATTTGACGATAACTAAACAGTAGGAGCTTCCCGCATTATTGTCAATATGACGATAACTACCTAGGATTGATGCATGCCTGAATCCCACCCAGCGCCCCATCGCTTCCCGGTGACCGTCGACGTCGTCGCCCTCACTGTGCGCGACGGCGAGCTGAACGTCCTGCTCATTACGCGCCTCATCGAACCCTTCAAGGGCAAACCCGCGCTTCCGGGCGGGTTCGTTCTCGCAGGCGAGGACCTGCAGGAGGCGGCGGTCCGCGAACTCGCGGAAGAGACCGGCGTCGAACGCCTTCCGGGGTACCTGGAGCAATTGGGGAGCTACGGACCCAAGGGTCGCGACCCCCGGGGCGACGTGCTGACCGTCGCGCACCTGCTCCTGGCACCGGACTTCCCGGTGCTCGCGGCCGGCAGCGACGCCGAGCACGCCGCGTGGTACCCGGTAACTGAGGTTCCGGAGCTGGCCTTCGACCATGCTCGAATCCTCGATGACGCCCTGGAACGGGCCAAATCCAAGCTCGAATACTCGCCCCTGGGCGCAGCCTTCTGCGGCGAGGAATTCACCATCGCCCAGCTCCGTGCAGTGTACGAGGCAGTCTGGGGCACCCGGCTGGACCCGCGGAACTTCCACCGAAAGGCGACAGGGACGCCTGGCTTCCTGGAGGACACCGGTCGCATGACAACGGGCGACGCCGGACGGCCGGCCGCGCTGTTCAGGCTCGCCCCCGAGTCACGTCCGACGGCGGGCCACCCCACCCGCGCGGTGCTGAACCCGCCGCTGATGCGCCCCCGGAATGGGGCGGCAGGCTAGCTCGCCGGGGTTAGGGCGCGAATCGCTTCCGCGGTTGCTTCGGGGTCGCGGGTCGAGATGATCCACGTTCGGCTCCGCGTCTCCACTGTGACAGCAGGGCCGCCCACCAGCAAGCCCCACGTTCTGCGACCCAAATACCTTACGCCGAATCCCTCGGTAAGGGAGCTGGATGGTGCGGGGGAGACATCGACGAGGTCGGCCAGTGCGATCGTCCGGGAGTAGAAGGGGTGGCATCGAACAAGCAATGCATTACTCGTGGATTCGATGCTTACGGTCATTCGTAGCACCACGATGGTCAGGAGTAGAATCACGCCGGCCAGCCCGGCATTGATCAGCAGCAGGTTGCTGGGAATTGCGACAGCAATGATGAACAAGGCGGCAACGGCAACAATGGTCGCAACAGCCTGTTGGGATGCGCGGCTGATGCCGGCTGTCGAGATCAACGTCACCGTATGCCTGGAATGCGACCGTCCCGCCGCGCACGCAACCAGCGGTCCACGGAGACGGCGAGTGCCGCCACGGGAATGCCCGCCAGTAAAGCCGGCAATGGACCCAAACCCGGCAGGAGGATGGCGTACGTCCCGAAGCCTCCAATAAAGATCAGAAGACCTCTGCGCGTTCTTACACTCATGGACGTCCCCCAAGGCTGCATGCGACCACGATCTCCGTTGCCGTGGCCATGCCGTGAGCCTACCCCGCGCTCCAGCAGACGCAAGTCACGGGGATCTAAACGCAGGTCAGCTCCTTTGCATCGATCAGCCGGTTCAACCGGGTCAGAACCTCGTCCGGAGTGCCGTTCGCGTCCACAACAACAAATCCGGAGAGTTCCGGGAGGGCGCGGTAGGCATCGCGAAACGCCCGCAGATCAGCCAGCGTCTCCTTGTCGGTCCCACGTGCCATGACGCGCTGGTGCGCACGGCGCGGGTCGACGTCGAAATGAACCGCCAGGTCCGGGGCGGGCAGCATCCTTAGCAGCCACTGCAGCAGCCGTCCGCGTTCCAGGCCCTTGCTTTCGCGGAGCGCAAGCTGGCAATGCAAATGGCGATCCATGACAACCAAGCTGTCGGCGCGTCGGGCGCGTGCATGGTTGACCAGGACGGTGAACAGCCGCACACCCGTCTCAATGAAATCCGCGACGCGCGGGGGCATGGTGAATCCGACCTTCTCGGCCAGAAGCGAGAACTGCCTCCGGCCGGCGTGGTTGCTCAGCAGTAAGGCACTCCGCCCCTCAACGCGGGCTGACTCCACCAAGGCGCGGGCCGCCGTCGTTTTTCCTGAACCGTCAATTCCTGTCAGAACAATGAGCATGGAGGCCTCCCCTCGTTTCCTGTCCAACGAAGGGGAGTGGCCGCTTGTCCCGTGAGTCGGGCCACAGCCCTTGACCATGCGCTGCGGATCGCCCCCGGGGCCCTCTCCGCGAAACGGTACTAAGTTTCCTGACGAACTGCTTCGCCAAAGGGGGAAGCACGCCTATCATGATGCTATGTACGAACCACTGACGGGCAAAAGATTCGTTTGGGTCCTTTTCCCTGAGGGTACGTAAGAAATACGGAGATGAATTTCTCCAACCGGTGCCCGTTGGCATGGGTGGCGCTCCACACGGTGTGGAGTACCAGCGGACGCCTTCCTGAATAGACAACAGTTATTGAAAGGGATGCGTAGCTCAATGAACACACTCTTGATAATCGCCGGCGTAATCGCGATCATCCTGCTTCTTGTGGGCGGATTCAACCAGGCACTCAGTTTCCTGCTTTGGGTAGGAATTATCCTGCTGGTGCTGGCACTCATCGGTTGGGTCGTCGGTAGGGGCCGGTCGCGCGTATGACGACTGATCCAAGCGAAGTTGCCGGTTTTTCCCAGGTTCGCGATGGAACCACCACCCCTGGCAATCCCATTCCCAGGGAGCCGGGGGTGCCAGAAACCAGCGGCCCGGGAGACGCCGGTGACGCATCGTCGGGAAGTCAGGATGACGCCGTCGATGCTGGTCCCAGCGAATCTGCCAATCCACCCGGGCCGGCAGAAGAAAAGGATGAAAAGACAGCGGACAACCGCGGTCTGACAACCGAAACCAATCCCACGGATTGATCGGATCAGCGGGCGGCGGGCGGGAGATATCAGGTCCGCCGCCACGCTCCTTCAGGTCCCAAAACTACGGTTTGTCACTTAATTGCTGAGCGTTGTCAGTTAGCGATTGGGGTTGAAATGCGAATCGGTTCAATCATCGGGCTATTGGTAGTCGTCTGGCTCGTTATAGGGGCAGTTGCCGCCGGGCAGCGGGGATACTACAGCGACCCACCCGCCCAATGCTCGCAGGTGGCAACCATTGCCTTGAATATTGTTGTCGGCCCACTCAATTACATGGGCATGAACCCTCAGGGTGGGTGCGAGATTCCAAAGCCGTCATGAGTAAATCTCCGCGGTTCCGGAACGTAGTCCTTACTCTTCTGGTGGTTGTTGCCGGCGTGCTGGCCGGCTGCTCGCAGCAGCCATCCGCCGACGCCCTGAAAGGGCCGGCCGAGGAGGTTTCATCGGCCGTGCGCGCGGCTAGCCTTGCGGTGGATCTCAGGATTTCGGACAGTACGACGGCGGCCGCCGCCTCCACCGCAGCCGACGACATGCTGGGCGACGTGGAGTCCGCCACGAAAGAGGTCCACGCACTCTCTGCGCAAACGCAGGAGGAGCGCACCCTCCGCAACGATGTCCTGGCTGCCTTCTCTTCCGTTTCCAGGGCGCTCCTGCACGCGCGGGACGCCCTGTCCTCATCTTCGAACGGTCCCAGTGACGGGCAAGGGAAAGCACAGCTCTCCACCGTGCAAGGGGAACTTCGCGCTGCCACCGAGCAACTGGACAGTCTGATGACCAAGGCCGGCATCCAGTGAAACGGCTCCTCGGTGTTGCACTTGGCATCCTGACGGCGATCGGGGGCTTTGTCGACATCGGGGACCTCGTGACCAACGCGGTGGTGGGCTCACGGTTCGGCATGTCCCTGGCATGGGTGGTGTTGGTGGGCGTGGTGGGCATCTGTCTCTTCGCCAACATGTCCGGCAGGGTGGCTGCAGTTTCCGGCAGGGCCACCTTTGAGGTCATTCGGGAGCGCCTTGGACCACGCGCCGGATTGGCCAATCTGGGCGCCTCCTTCCTGATCAATGTCATGACCGTAACCGCCGAAATCGGCGGCATCGCCCTCGCCCTCCAACTGGCCAGCGGGGTGGCCTATATTCTCTGGGTTCCCTTTGCCCTGCTGGCCGTGTGGCTGGTGGTTTGGCGGGTGAAATTCAGCATCATGGAGAACGTCACCGGGCTCGTGGGCTTGTCCTTGGTGGTCTTCGCCGTCGCCCTTTTCCTCCTGAAACCTGATTGGGGTGCGCTGGCCGGGCAGGCGTTTTCCCCGTCCGTTCCGGCGCAGGAGGGCGCCGGTGTGTACTGGTACTACGCCATTGCCCTGTTTGGGGCGGCCATGACGCCGTATGAGGTGTTCTTCTTCTCCTCGGGGGCAGTGGAGGAACGCTGGAAGATCAAGGACCTGGCCCAGTCCCGCCTCAATGTCCTCCTCGGGTTCCCGCTGGGCGGGTTGTTGTCCATTGCGATCGCCGGGTGCGCCGCCGTCGTTCTTCTTCCTGCCGGAATCAGCGTCACTTCGTTGTCCCAGGTTGCGCTTCCGGTGGCGCAGGCCGGGGGCCAGCTGGCGCTTGCTGTCTTGATTCTGGGGGTGGTGGCAGCGACGTTCGGGGCCGCTTTGGAGACGACGCTTTCCAGTGGTTACACGCTGGCGCAGTTCTTTGGTTGGTCGTGGGGCAAGTTCCGCCGGCCGGCCCAGGCAGCCCGGTTCCACGTGTCGATGATTGTGGTGTTGCTGGCTGGGGTGGCGGTGCTGGCCACGGGCGTCGATCCCATCCTGGTGACTGAATACTCCGTGGTTTTTTCGGCGATTGCCCTGCCGTTGACCTACCTGCCAATACTCATCGTGGCCAATGACCCGCAATACATGGGCAAGCACGTCAATAATCGAGCGGTGAACATCGCCGGAGTGATCTACCTGTTCGTCATCCTGGTTGCCTCCCTGGCGGCCATCCCACTGATGATCGCCACAGGAGCTGGAGCATGAGCGAACGCAAGCGTGTCCAACCGCGGCAACTCCACGCTGCGCCCTCGCCGGCGGGCCTTGTGCTCGACGCCCAGCTGCACTTGCTGGACCGGCAGATGTTGGACGTCGACGGCGTCCCTGTCACCACTGTTGACGACATCGAACTGAGCGGGCCCGAACCCAATGAAGAGATTCCCGAAGGAACGGCGCCGCCTCAGATCACGGCCCTGCTCACCGGGCCGGTACTGGGAACCCGCATCTTCGGCGGCAGGCCGCCGTCGAGCCGTTTGATCCGTATTCCGTGGAAAGTGGTGGCGGGTGTGGACACGGTGGTGACGTTGGGTGTCCGGGCCGATTCGATGGACGCCTCATGGGTTGAGCGGTGGCTGCGGAACCATGTCATTGCCCGGATCCCGGGAGGCAGCCATGAACCTTAGCGACATGCTGGGCAGCGATGTGCTGGATGGTGCTGGTGAGCGGCTGGGCGAGGTGTCGGATGTCCGGTTCGCGTTGGACGCGGGAGCGGGCCAGCTTCTGAGTCCAGCCAGGCTTGTGGGAATCGTGGTGAGTCCGCGGACGGCGTCGTCGTTTCTTGGCTATGAGCGGCAGGAAATCAGCCAACCTTGGCCGGTGGCGCAGTTGCTCCGTTGGCGGCACAGGGGCTCATTCCTGGTGCTGTGGGAGGATATCGCGGTGATGGGTTCGGAGGGGGTCCGGCTGCGGTCCGGCTTCACTGCATACGATGCGCGGCTGACACGATAGACCATCGAAAAGCGAATTGCTAAGTTTACTGATAATTTTGGCGTAGCATGGACATGCCACTAAGCATCCTTATAGGTTCGAAGTGTTCCATCATCACGTTCGCCGCATCGGAAAGGACAAGTCATATGGACAAGCAGGACGCGACACCCGAAGAGGAAGTAGGAGGCTACGGCACTCCTACGGCAGAGCAGGAAGCCGGCGGTGGCCAGGCCCAGCCACGCGTTGAAGAAGACATCGACGAGGCCGCACTGGGCGAGGGTACCGGCGCGCCGAACCTCAGCCACCTGGATCCGGAAGACTCGGACAGCTCCGGAGAGCCGGGCGCAGGGCGCTTTGGCGGTATCGATGAACAGTCCCACGCAGAGCAGTCATCCCTGCCGGACGATGCGGAGGAACTGCCGGATGGCAGCGGAAACGACCTTCCCCAGGAAGAGTCGCCGAACGATGATGACGAAGAAAGTTTTGACGCCGGCTAAGAGCTTTGGCTGGCGCGCTTAGACTGGCGCGCCACTGGTTAAGCAGCCAGCCGGTTGGTGCGCCGCCGGAAATCCCGAATCTGGAAACAGAGGCTAGATCGAAGGAGCAAGACCCATGGCAACGGTGAACAAGTCAATTGACGTGGACGTGCCCGTGTCCGTCGCGTACAACCAATGGACTCAGTTCGAGTCGTTCCCGGAATTCATGAACGGGGTGGAGTCCGTGGAGCAGATCGACGACACGGCCCTGCACTTTTCCACCAACGTGGGGGGCGTCAAACGCGAATACAACGCCCAGATCATCGAGCAGGTTCCAGACGCATTGGTGAGCTGGACAAGCGTTGACGGCCCACGGAACTCGGGCACTGTGAGCTTCGTGCCCCTCGAAGATGCCCGCACCCGCGTCAATGTGGCCATCGACTGGGAGCCTGAAGGCCTCGCCGAAAAGGCCGGATCCGCGCTGGGCGTGGACGAACTGCGGGTGGGTGCCGACCTGGACAAGTTCAAGAAGTTCATGGAAGCTCAAGGACACGAGTCCGGCGCTTGGCGCGGGACAGTGTCCGGAGGCGATGTGGACGACGCAGGCGGAGCACTCCTGTAAGTTTTGGCTTCACGCGAGGGCCGCCCGTATCCACGGGCCGGCCCTCGCGGCATACTTGGAGTAACCGTGAAGGGGAGTATTGAAGGCCATGGCAACGTCCAGCAGCGTAGAGGCAGAACAGAAATTCGACGCACTGGAGTCCACGCCGCTTCCGAAGCTGGACGCCATCGACGGCGTGGGCAGAGTCGGTGACCCGGTAAGCCACACGTTGGAAGCCACCTACTTCGACACCAGCCAGCTTTCCCTGGCACGCCACGGAATCACCCTCCGCCGCCGCACCGGAGGACACGACGCCGGCTGGCACCTCAAACTGCCGCTCGGCCCCGGCAAACGGACCGAAATCCATGCTCCTTTGGGCAGCGCAGATACCGTTCCGGTGGAGCTCCTGGACAGGGTGCTTGCCTACACGCGGGCGCATGCCGTCCTGGCAGTGGCCACCCTGCACACGGATCGTGTGAGCTACGCCTTGTACGGAAACCAGGGCGGGCGTTTGGCCGACTTCGTGGACGACCGAGTCCAGGCCCAGGTAACTGTGGGGGACGGCCGCCGGCTCGAATGGCGGGAATGGGAGGTGGAACTGGCGGCCTCCGACGGAACCGGTGACGGCCTGTTGGCTACCCTGACCCGCCAGCTGTCCGCTGCGGGTGCCACTCCCAGCCGCCGAAGCTCCAAACTGGCCACCGCGCTGGGCGGCGAATGGCCGGCCCCCGGAAATGCCGGCCGGAAACCGGACACCACCAAAGGCGCAGGCAAGAAAAGGGCAGCGGACCCCATACTCAGCTACCTGCAGACGCAGCTCACCGGCCTGTTTCTCCAGGACGCCCACGTGCGGCTGGGCCGTGACGATTCGGTTCACCAGCTGCGGGCCTACACCCGGCGGATACGTTCTGTGCTGCACAGTTATCGTCCGCTGTTCGCCGCCGGGCCCATTGATGACCTTGAACGCGGGCTGAAGTCCCTTGCGGAGACCCTGGGGCGGTACCGCGACACCGAAGTCCTGCATGCGCGCCTCCGGAATGCCCTTGATGAGCTGCCTGACCACGTGATCCTGGGCCCACTCCACGACGAGCTTGAACAGCGGATGGTGCTCCGGGCCGATACCGCCATGGCCGGCATCCGGACCCGTCTGACCAGCCCGGCATACTTCCGCCTCCTCGACGACCTCGAAGCATTCATCGAGTCGCCTTCCCTGACGACGAAGGGAAGCGCACCGGCAAGGAAGACTACCGCGAAGCTCGTCAACAAAGCCGTGAAGCGGCTGCGTAAACGCCACGACGCGGCGGTGGCCGCCGCCGTCGGGCACTCACGCGACGAAGCCCTGCACCGCGTACGCAAGTCAGCCAAGAAGCTGCGTTTCGCAGCGGCGGCCGCAGAACGCGTCCACGGCAGGCGTGCCGCGAAGCTTGGCAAGGCTGCGCACAAAATCCAATCCATCCTGGGCACCCATCAGGACAGCGTGTTGGTGCGCGAAGAGTTGCTGGCCCTTGGTTCGACGGCCGGACTTGGCAGCGCAGCCTTCACCTACGGCGTGCTGCATGCCCGGGAATCCGCCGTTTCAGACGCCACGGAACGCAAGTACCTGAAGGGCAGCGCCACGGCGTTGAAGCTGCTTACCGGGAAGTAGGGAGACTGCGCGGATTCCCTCTAGTTGCCCACAGCAACCAGACGTAAACTGGCCTTCGGTTTCACTTCGAAAGCTCGGAGACAGCATGCTCTGGAAGGTACTGGTTCGCTTCCTGCGGCCGCATCAGCGACTGCTGGTGGGCGTCGTCATTTTTCAGTTGGCGCAGTCGATTGCGTCCCTATACCTGCCGACGCTCAATGCCGACATCATCGATAACGGCGTAGCAGCCGGGGACACCGACTACATTCTGCGCATGGGCGGCCTGATGCTGCTGATTACGCTTCTGCAGATCTCCTGTTCCGTGGTTGCCGTGTACTTCGGCGCCAAGGCGGCCATGGGTATGGGCCGCGATGTCCGCGATGCCATCTTCAGCCGGGTAGGCGAATTCTCGGAACAGGAAGTCACCAGGTTTGGTGCTCCATCCTTGATCACCCGGTCCACCAACGATGTCCAGCAAGTGCAGCAGCTGGTCCTCATGTCCTGCACGCTCATGGTCGCGGCGCCGATGCTGAGCATCGGCGGCGTGATCATGGCCGTGCGACAGGACGCGCAACTGTCCTGGCTGATTGCCGTGTGCGTGCCCGTGCTGTTGGTTGCCGTCGGGCTGATCGTGACGCGCATGGTGCCGCTGTTCCGCAAAATGCAGGTCCGGATCGACGCCGTGAACAGGGTGCTGCGCGAGCAGCTCACCGGCATCCGGGTGGTGCGGGCGTTCGTTCGTGAAGACATGGAAGTGTCCCGCTTCGGCAAAGCGAACGACGACGTCACCGACGTCGCGCTGCGGGCCGGCCGTTTGATGGCGCTCATGTTCCCTGTGGTCATGCTGGTCATGAATGTCTCCAGCGTGGCGGTGATCTGGTTCGGCTCCTTCCGGATCGAGGACGGCTCCATGCAAGTGGGCACCCTGATCGCGTTCCTGAGCTACCTTATGCAGATCCTCATGTCCGTCATGATGGCCACGTTCATGGCAGTGATGATCCCGCGCGCGTCGGTTTCCGCCGACCGCATCGGCGAGGTGCTGGAGACCGACTCAAGTGTCCGGCCGCCGTCGAACCCTGTTACTGGCGGCATCCGCCGCGGCGAGTTGGAAATGCGCGACGTCGGATTCGCCTACCCGGGTGCCGAACGGCCTGTGCTGAGTGGGCTGACATTCACTGCCCGGGCGGGCGAGACCACTGCGATCATCGGCAGCACCGGAGCCGGGAAGACCACGTTGGTGAACCTCATGCCGAGGCTGTTCGACGCCACGTCCGGGTCCGTCCGAATGGACGGCGTGGATGTCCGCGATCTCCACCCGGACCTGCTATGGGGCCACATTGGCTTGGTTCCGCAGAGGCCGTACCTGTTCTCCGGCACGGTCCGCAGCAACCTGCAATACGGCAAACCGGACGCCACCGAGGACGAACTGTGGCAAGCGCTGCGCGTGGCCCAGGCGGACGACTTCGTCCGCGGCATGGAAGGGGGCCTGGATGCGGCCATCTCCCAGGGCGGCACCAACGTTTCCGGCGGGCAGCGTCAACGGCTCGCCATTGCGCGGGCCTTGGTGAAGCAGCCGGAGCTCTACATCTTTGATGACTCCTTCTCATCCTTGGATACCGCCACCGACGCCAGGCTCCGGCAGGCCCTCAAACGCCATACCAACGGTGCCACCTTGGTGATCATCGCCCAGCGCGTGTCCAGCATCGCCGACGCAGACCGGATCCTGGTCCTCGACGACGGCAGGATCGTTGGGCAGGGAACGCACGAAGAATTGTTGGAGACATCCGAAACATACAGGGAAATCGTCTCGTCCCAGCTGGCAGCGGAGGAGGCAGCATGAGCACGTCCACTGCTACAGCCGGCGGTCGTGGCCCCCAGCGCCCGGGAATGGGCCCGGGCCGGGGAGGCCCTTTCGCTGGAATGAACATCCCGGCAGAGAAAGCCTCCAACTTCAAGGCTTCGGCCCGCAGGCTCCTGGGGACCCTGCAGCCGGAAAGGCTCTGGCTGGCCCTGGTGCTGGTCTTCGCCGTGGCCAGTGTTGCGCTGTCCGTAATCGGTCCCCGGTTGTTGGGTGAAGGGACCAACCTGATCTTCGCAGGGATCGTGTCCAAGCAGCTGCCCGCCGGGGTGTCCAAAGAGCAGGTCATCGCGGGCCTGCGGGCCTCAGGCGAGAACAGCAAAGCCGACATGCTGGGCGCCATGAACCTCACGCCCGGCGTCGGAATCGACTTTGCCGCCCTGTCCTCGGTGCTGCTGTGGGCATTGGCCCTGTACGTCCTTGCTTCAGCCTTCGGGTGGATGCAGGCCTACGTCCTCAACGGGGTGGTCCAGCGGACCGTGTACCGCCTCCGCCAGCGCATCGAGGCCAAAATCCACCGACTGCCCCTGCGCTACTTCGATTCCATCCAGCGCGGTGAACTGCTGAGCCGGGTAACCAACGATGTCGATAACATTTCCCAAAGCCTGCAACAGTCCATCAGCCAGGTGGTCTCCTCCCTGCTGACCGTACTGGGCGTGCTGGTAATGATGTTCCTGCTCTCGCCCCTGCTGGCACTGATCGCCTTGGTCACCATTCCGCTGACGCTGGGGACCACGTTGCTTATTGCCAAGAGGTCGCAGAAGCTGTTCGTGGCCCAATGGAAGAACACCGGTGAGCTCAACGGCCAGATCGAAGAGACCTACACCGGGCACGCCCTGGTGAAGGTCTTCGGTCGGCAGAACGAGGTCCAGGAGAAGTTCCGCGCCAAGAACACTGAGCTGTATCAGGCAAGCTTCGGAGCACAGTTCGTCAGCGGTCTGATCATGCCGGCCATGACCTTCATCGGAAACCTGGTGTACGTGGGCATTGCCGTAGTTGGCGGTCTGCAGGTGGCCGCCGGTTCCATGCAGTTGGGCGATGTGCAGGCGTTCATCCAGTACTCGCGGCAATTCACCATGCCTCTGGCGCAGCTCGGATCCATGGCGAACATGCTGCAATCCGGTGTTGCCTCCGCCGAGCGTGTGTTCGACCTCCTGGACGAGGAAGAAGAGTCACCCGAACCCGCTCCTTCCGGTGCCCCGGCCGGGCGTGGACGCCTGGTGTTCGATAACGTCTCCTTCCGCTACTCCCCGGACAAGCCCCTGATCACCGACCTCAGCCTGGTGGCAGAACCCGGCCAGAGCATCGCAATCGTGGGTCCCACGGGTGCCGGCAAAACCACCCTGGTGAACCTGATGATGCGCTTCTATGAGCTGGACTCCGGGCGGATAACGCTCGACGGCGTGGACATCGCCTCCATCTCGCGGCAGGAGTTGCGCTCGCGGATGGGCATGGTCCTCCAGGACACGTGGCTTTTCGGCGGCACCATCCGGGACAACATCGCCTATGGCCGGCCTTTGGCTTCGGAGGCGGAGATCATGGAGGCCGCACAGGCTACCTATGTAGACAGGTTCGTGCGTTCGCTGCCCGAGGGCTACGACACCGTACTCGACGACGAAGGCGGCAATGTCTCAGCCGGGGAGAAGCAACTGCTGACCATCGCCAGGGCCTTCCTGTCCCGGCCTTCGGTGTTGATCCTGGACGAAGCCACAAGCTCCGTGGATACCCGGACCGAGGTGCTGGTGCAGAAAGCCATGAACGCGCTCCGCTCGGACCGGACGAGCTTCGTGATTGCCCACCGGCTCTCCACCATCCGCGACGCCGACCTGATCCTGGTGATGGAGGACGGGCAGATCGTGGAGCAGGGGAATCACGCGGAGCTGCTTTCAGCTGGCGGGGCGTATGCCCGGCTGTACGAGGCACAGTTCGCGGCGCCGGTGGCGGAGGCCTGAACCCCTGGTTTGTTCGGAGGCTTCGGGAACGACGGCGGGCCTGATTTCCTGGGAGGTACCTTCACCACCCTCTTTGAACTCCGGAACGCCATATTTCAACCCTATTCGGTTGTTTTCGGATCAAGCTGCGGCCAAAGTGGGTGGGGAAGGCCACGCGCACGTGCCTACTACGGTAACCGCGACGGCCGGAGCACGTTCGGTTCGCCCGCCTTGCCGGGGTCGAGCGGCACCGGGCTGGATAACACAGCTGGTCCGCGATGGAGCAATCCGCCAGAGATCACCTGGCACCGCACGCCGCCACGTCCGCGCATCGCCTTGTGGGCACCCGGAGCGAGCATTTCATCCATCCACGCACAGGGGTGAGCGGGCCGGCCGGCCTTCAGCCGCACCACATCTCCGCCTGACTCCAGCGTGAACTCGTGGCCAAGCAAAGGAGCCAGTTCCACTCCCCGCAGCACGACGTTCCGGCGCGTCAGCAGTGGATCGAAAGGCCCGGCGTCGAGCTCCGCGGCGATGGCTTCCAGCGCCTCAACGGCGAACACCGTCACTGCGGCGTCCATATGGGCGGCCTTGCCGAAGAACCTGTCCCCAACAATTCCTTTGCCGGCAACCAGCTCGGCTTGATCGGCATCGGTTGTTGGAACATCGGCGGCACCTTCGCGCGCGCGGCCAAAGTAGGCGTGCGCCGGCGACACTAAAAGGTGCAGCACTTCGACGTCGTACCTGTAGTCAGTCATGCCTCAACGCTAGCCCGGGTTGGCCGGGAGCGCAGGGGTGCGCCGGGTCGCTGTGTGTCCCAGGCCGCAGCGCCTCGGGCGCAGCAGGGATAAGGTGGCACGGTGAACTTTGCCGAAGCCTCCGACGGCGCTGAACTTGCCTGGACCGAGGCCGGCGAAGGTGAGCCCATGCTGCTCATCGCCGGACAGGCGACAGCCATGGATGGTTGGGGCCCGACGGCGGAACTTCTGTCCCGCTCTTGCCGCGTCATCCGCTTTGATCACCGGGGGATTGGCCGGAGTGGAAAGGGCGAAGCTGACCGCTACACCACACGCCTTCTTGCGCAGGACGCTGCGGCCGTCCTCAGCGCTGCCGACGTGGATTCAGCACACGTGTACGGTCATTCGATGGGCGGGCGCATTGGGCAATGGCTGGCCATCGACTATCCGCGGAAAGTCCGGACCTTGATCCTGGCGGCAACGAGTGGCGGGAAATTGCCTGACAGCGCAGCCGGCCCGGACAAAACCGCGCTGGACGCCCTGGTCAGTGGCGACACTTCCCGCCTGGAGCCGCTCTTTTTCGACGCCGAATGGGTCCGGAACAATCCCGATGCGACGCACACTTTCTTCAGTTCCCGTGCGTCGGCGTGGGCCAAGGCGCGTCATTTCCGGGCCAGCCGGGAGCACGACGCCTGGAGCGAACTCGGCGGGATCACCGCTCCCACCCTGATCCTCCACGGCACCGAAGACAGGCTGACTCCGTTGCCCAACGCCCTGCTGCTCCGCCAGCACATTGCCCGTTCGGTCCTCGTCCGGGTACCTGGTGCGGGACATGGGCTGCATCTGGACCATCCGGAGACCATCGAGTGGATCCGGGAGTTCATTGAGCGCAGGAGCAGCTAGGCGCAGGAGCAGCCAGGCCCTAGACGGATTCCCCGGCAAGCCTTTGTACCAGTGCATCGACGATGGGCAGCTGCCCTTTGACGAGCTTGGTCCGGGCCAAGGTTTCCTCAAGCCACTGGGCGTCGTCGATCTCCGGGAAATCTTTGATGGCGCCGGATCCCTTGGGCCATTCCATGGGAAAGGTGTTGCTGAGAATTTCCTCCGGCTGAAAGTCAGGGGCTTCCGCAGTGAACGCAGTAATGATCTTGCCCGAGGGCTGCCGGAATGTGCCCAACAACGCGTAGTCCACCAATGGAGGCGGAGTGCCGATTTCTTCTGTAAATTCACGTCGCGCGGCAACCAAGGCGTCTTCGTCGTCGGAGAATTCACCCTTGGGAATTGACCACGCATGCTGATCTTTCCTGGCCCAAAAGGGCCCACCCATGTGGGCTATCCATAGCTCCAATTGTCCGGCCGTGTTTCGCCGGTATAGGAGGATGCCTGCGCTGCGGATAGTGATGGTGCCTCCCGGGCCAAGGTGTTCAACAATCTTCATGAAACACTTCAAGGCTACGCCGCCAGGCACCGCCGTTATCCAATCGATGTTAATTCCTGAATCCTGGGTACCAATTTCGCTTCCCGCCAGGCCATGGCTACTCGATAATCGAGGAGTTGTACGTTCTCCGGGGGTGGAACGTATTGCGGCCAGCGGGACCAGCCGCTGGCATTCTGGGCGCATCAGCAGGAGGAAACAGTCATGGCATTATCAGTGAGGCAACTGCCACGTGGGGGACGAAAAGCAATGGGGGTAGCTGTGATTGCGGCAGTTGCCTTATCCATGTTTGCGGGAACAGGGCCGGCGCATGCGGCGGACACAACACCCATGGCCGATGATCCCGGCCCGGTGGGGAGTTTTGCGTGGAAGGGGTTCAACTGGCAAAAGCGTTTCTGGGGTGGGGCACCCATGTACAACGCGAGCTGGGATGCCAATAACGTCAGCAACCCGGATGCCAATGGATATGTAAAACTATCCCTCACCAATCCCACGGGGACTGCGCCCAAGGGTGCAGAGTTCCAGTCCACCCGTGAAGGTTTCGGCTATGGCACGTACAGCACCACTGTGGAGAAGGACGTCAGCTCGCTCCAAAAGGAAGTGGTGTGGGGCTGCCTTTTCACTTATGACCCCAATGCGGTGCCTGGCTACACCGAGATCGACCTCTGTGAAGCGTCAGCGTGGGGCGGGGGTGCCGCGTATGGCGAAAGCTGGCCGGTAACCCAGGGCCACGGGTACTGGTTCGATGCCACTTTGCCGCCGGGCCAAGGCAACAACACGGTCACTTTCGACGTCACGAGTGCGCCAATCCTCACCCACCGTATGGTTTGGGAGCCGGGCAAGCTGACTTTTGAGACGTTTGCCGGGGAGGGCTATGACGGGCCGCTCCTGAAGAGGACAGTCCTGGAGGGTTCCAATGTTCCCACTCCCGCCAAGGAACAGATTCACTTCAACCTGTGGGTAACGGGCGGTGGAGGCGGAGACGCTGCACATGTTGCGCCGGAATCTGTCACCATCAGGGATTTCTCCTTTGTCCCGGCGAACCAGCTCACCGGTCCGGTTCCGACCATCACCGGCACAGCAGCAGTGGGCTCAACGCTTACAGCCGTGCCGGGGACGTGGCCAGCCGGAACTTCCCTGACGTATCAATGGTTCAAGAACGGTACGGCAATTTCAGGAGCAACAGGACCCACCCGCGTCCTGGCAGCCGGGGACCAGGGGGCCAGCCTGACAGTCCGGGTGACGGGAAGCCTGACGGGTTACGCCTCAGCCACCAAGGAGTCCGCCCCAACGGCGGCAGTGGTGGCCGGAACCTTGGTGGCTCCGACTCCGACCATCACGGGCACGCTCACGGTTGGTTCCACTCTGACTGCAAACCCCGGAACGTGGACTTCCGGTACAGCTCTGACGTACCAGTGGTACCGCTCCGGGGCGGTGATTGCCGGAGCGACGTCCAAGACCTACAAGCTTGTGAGCGCCGATCAGGCGGACACCATGAGCGTCCGGGTCACCGGAACCAAAGCCGGCTACACCACGGTTTCCAAGGTTTCGGCAGGAACAGCGATCATTCCCTAGGACGGCAGGTTCTTCTGCGCGCGGACGGGAACGATCCTCTTGATCGCGAGCCCCAGTGCCAACATGGCGAAGGCGGCCAGGGCGAACCAGAACAGGTCGCCTGCGCCGGTCATGGCAAGGGTTCCGGATCCCATTCCTGCTGCGGCTGCTCCACCGAGGGGACTGACGGGGTTGTTGTACACGGGGTTTACCAAACTTTCTTGCGGTTGAGTGCTGCATCCAGGTAGGCCTTTGCGTGCACAGCCTGGAGGAAGATGTCGATCACTGTTTCGTACATGGTTGCGGCCAGCAGCATGTACCTCCATCCCCGGAACCGCACTGTGACAATGCGTTCCAGGATGAAGATGCCGGTGACTGCAATCCAGAAGGGCTGGAGGTTCAATCCCATCCCTGAGATGAGCGCGAAGAGGATGGAGCCAAAGTAGGCCAGCGTCACGATGACGCCGATCATGGAAAGGAACTGGCGGCCCCAGTAGGGCCTGGTCACTTTGGTCCATCCGTATTGCACGCAGTTCTCCACCGCGCCCCGCTTCCACCGGAGCCGTTGGGCCCACAGCTCACGCCACGTGGGCATGACTTCGGTAACCAGCGTGCAGTTGGATGGAGATGCGATTCGGTAGCCCAGTGTCAGCAGGGCGAAGGAGAGTTCGTTATCCTCTGTCAGGACGGACGTATCGTAGATGCCGCCCTTGCCGTTTCCGGGAGGGAGTGTGCCCTCCAGGCGCGCAGCTGCGACGTCGCGCAGTGTCTTGACGCGGAAAAGTGCGGCCGTCCCGGTCACAACCAGGCACTTGCCATGGAGGCGTTTGACGTCCCTGGCGTAGCGGGCATATTCGTTGCGTTGGAGGTGTCCTACGAAGCCGCCTCCGGGACCTCCGCTGAAGACCCCGCCCACTGCGCCGAGCAGTTCGTCGGCGAGCAGGTTTTGGGTGGCATTCCCAATGAAGTCGAGGGCAAGCTGGGAGTCGGCGTCCTGGACCAGGATGAGGTCCTCGGGGTCGGCATCAGGAAGCAGCTGGCTGAGGGCGAAGTTCAAGGCCCCGGCCTTCTTGTCCTTGTTTCCCACGGTACGGATGACCTCGGCTCCCTGCGCCAGTGCGAGCTCTTCGGTGTCGTCTGTGCAGTTGTCGGCCACCACGATCACGCGGTCCGGGCGATGGGTCTGGTTGTTCAGAGAGACGAGGGTTTCGGTGATGCCGGCGGATTCGTTGTGGGCCGGGACCAACACGGTGACCACGCCACCAGCAGCACGGTGGGATCCGCGTAAGGCTGCAGCCGTGTCCGGCGCGGCGGCTGTGTCCGGTGATGCCTGGACCTTGGTTTCCGTGAGCATTGTGATCCCTCCGTTCGTGAGTCGAAAGCGTTGACTCACTTAGAGTTCCAATGCCAACGCAAGAAATGCGCAGGCAAACCGTCAAGGAAAACTCAAGGTTCGCTCAGGGTTTGCTTGAAGCGTCACACAACTGCTGCGGGATCCCGTGTGGGATTAAACGCAAGAGGACGACGTCGGGAGGTCCCGGCGTCGTCCTCTTGCGTTGGTTTCGAGCGGCTTAGCGGCTCAGGCTGACCGTGAAGGTCTTCGGTCCGCTGAGGGTCACAGCGATGCCGCAGTTTTCTGCTGCAGCGCGGTGGGAAAGGGACTGGATGGCGGCATCGATGGTGTGGTCGATGGCCGACTTGTCCCAGATTTTCAGCGTGATGGAGTCAGTATGTGTCGTCATTGTCAGT
The DNA here is from genome assembly GCF_014647595.1 of Paenarthrobacter histidinolovorans. GTDB lineage: Bacteria > Actinomycetota > Actinomycetes > Actinomycetales > Micrococcaceae > Arthrobacter > Arthrobacter histidinolovorans. Next base: position 113,289 of record NZ_BMPM01000009.1, read on the forward strand.
ACTTTCACTCAGGCTGGTGACAGCCCCCAAGCTTCGTCGCCCGGGGCCGCATCCTCGTCGGTGAGGATTGCTGATTCAGCTTGTATGGGAACGGATTCCCTCATTCATGGTTCATGCTGCCCACCGTGATTGACAAGTGAATCCAGCCAAGTGTGACCGATTACACGTTGCTTGTTACTCCGTGTAACCGGTGCTGGCGCTGCGCTCCCGCCAGCGGTCCACCTCTGCCCGCATGGCTTCCTCCACGGCGTCGTAGGCAAAGACGGCGTCTGCTCCAAGCAGCAGGAAGGCGGGCGTTTGTTCGGCTTCCACGGCGCTGATGATGACCTCGGCGGCCTTGTCCGGATCACCCTGCTGGGTGCCGTGCACTGTGTCGTTTTCCTTGCGGCGCTTGCCGGCGGTCTGGGCGTAATCATCAATGGCTTCTGCGGATTGCGTGAGGGAACGCCCGGCGAAGTCCGTCCTGAAACCACCCGGTTCCACGGCTGTGACCGTAATGCCCAGCGGTGCCAGTTCTTTCTGCAATGAACCGGAGATGCCTTCCAGCGCAGCCTTGGTGGCCGAGTAGTAGCCGGATCCCGGCGGGCAGATGCGGGCACCGATCGAGGAAATGTTCACAATCGCACCCGAACGCCGGGAACGCATGCCGGGCAGGACGGCCTTGATCATCGCCACAGGGCCGAACACATTGGTGTCGAACAGCGTCCGGACGTCGGCGTCGTCGCCCTCTTCGATCGCGGCGCGGTAGCCGTAACCGGCGTTGTTGACCAGGACATCCACGGCGCCAAACCGTTCTTCGGCCTGCTGCACGGCCGCATCCACCTGCGACTGATCGGTGACGTCGAGCGCGACGGCAAGTGCCGTCGTCGGGAATTCCGTGGCGAGGTCCTTCAGGGTGGCGGTGTCGCGGGCGGTGACGACGGCGTTATCGCCTTTCGCGAGGACCGCCCGGGCAAGTGCGCGGCCGAGTCCGGTGGAGCAGCCTGTGATGAGCCAGGTAGTCATGATCTTCCTTTCATGGGTGACCTATCCCACTGAACGCTACTCCGCGGTGCTGGGGGAGTGACGGCCCATACAGGTATTGCCGGTGCCACCCATGGCAGCCGACCACGCCGTTCAACCCACGTGGACCCATGGGCGGCGGCTCACATCGGGTTCGGCCTCCCTCAGGACTTCGCGGGTCACCGGGGCAATTTCGCCTTCGCCCAGGAACAGGAAACGCATCAGGTTGGTCATCGGGTTGCCCTCGGTCCAGCGGAAGTAGATGTGGGGCATCAGCCCTGTGACATCCCGGATATGCAGTAGTACGGAGGCGATGGTGTTCGGCACCACCGGACCGTGGACCTCCAGGATCCTGTAGCCGTGCCGTTCGATGCCCTTGACGTACAGTTCGGTCTCGAAATCGGAGGTGTCGTCCAGCACCACTTCAAGGAACAGTCCGTGGTAGTTGAGGGGGAGATGGCTGACCTCGATGGCCGAAACCAGCTTTTCCCGGTAGGCCTCCGCCGTGAGCCTGCGGGGTTCGTGGGCGATGAGCCGGATGGGTTCCACGCCGTCGTCGAGGATGAACTCCAGGGCGTGGCGGTCCATGTGGACGTGCGTGGCGTGCAGCTCGAATGACCTCCGCACGCGGGACAACAGGGAGATTCCTATGATCCCGGCGATGAAAACAGCCGCGATCCGAATGCCTTCGGGCCGCTCTACGACGTTGGCCACCGTGGTGTACACGAAGACGGCGGCAATGGCGCCGAAGCTGACCATGCGTTTGCGCTGCCGACGACGGCGGGTGGACAGTGTCACTGCCACGGCCGCTGACGTCATCAGCACCAGGACGCCGGTGGCGTACGCACCGCCCTGGGCGTCGACGTCGGCGTTGAAGACGAAGGTGATGAAGAATCCCACCAGGGTGAAGACCAGCACCAGGGGCCGAACCGCTTTGGCCCATTCCGGGGCCATGCCGTAGCGGGGGAGGTAGCGCGGGACGAGGTTGAGCAAGCCGGCCATGGCGGAGGCGCCGGCGAACCACAGGATGGCGATGGTGCTGATGTCGTACACCGTGCCGAAGCCCAGGCCGAGGTACTCATGGGCGAGGAACGCCAGGGCGCGGCCGTTCGCCTGGCCGCCGGGCTCGAATTCGTACTCGGGAATGAGGACCACGGTGGTGAAGCTGGAGGTGATGAGGAAGGAACTCATGATCAACGCCGCGGTGGTCAGCATTCTTCGGGTTCCCCGGATGCGTCCCGTTGGCCTTGCCTCGGTGTCATCCGGATCGCCCTGCACTTGCGGCATCACGGCTACACCGGTTTCGAATCCGGAAAGGCCCAGGGCGAGTTTGGGGAACACGATGCAGGCGATGGCTACGGCCATGATCGGGTTGCCGTGTGATGTCCAGAGTAATTGCCACCAGTCGCCCACGGCGGTGGGATGCGTCAGGACCTCCACGACAGTGGTGGCGACGACCACCACGTTCAGGCCCAGGTAAAGGACCACAAGTACGACGGCGACGCCTATTGCCTCCTTGAAACCACGGAGGAACACGGCGGCCAGGAGCGCCAGAAGGACCAGCGTGACGGGCACGTTCTGGCCCTGCAGCCAGGACGGCATCACGGGGTTCTGGATGAAGTGGGCCGTTGCGTCCGCCGCGGACAGGGTCATGGTGATCATGAAGTCCGTGGCGGCAAAGCCGAGCAGCACCAGGACCAGCAGTTTGCCTCCCCAGCGTGGCAGCAAACGCTCGAGCATGGCGATGGAGCCTTCGCCGCGGGGACTTTCGCCGGCCACCCGCCTGTAGACCGGGAGTGCGCCGAGCAAGGTGACGGCAACCAGGACGATGGTGGCCAGTGGTGAGATTACGCCCGCGGCCAAAGCGGCGATGGCTGGCTGATATCCCAGCGTGGAGAAGTAGTCCACACCCGTCAGGCACATGACTTGCCACCAGGGGTGCTTCTTTTCGTGGGCCGCGCTAACCACGCCCGGGCCGGGATGCCGCCCTTTGCTGTCTTGCAGGCCGAAAAGGAGCCACGTCCGGAATGACGTCCAGCCCCGGGGCCTGGGTGCCGAGGGGTCTGCCGGTGGTCTGCTTAACGTGGTCATGGGTGCCCTCCCAGACGCTCGTCGATCTGAGCTGAAGATAGCACCGTGCAGGCTTCATGATGCCGGAAGAGGGCAATTCTTGATGAGACCTTTACGCGAGGGGTGAGCTCTTGTGGCTTTCAAAGCCTTGAGAGCTAACCCCTCACGGTGTGAGGTCCAAGGTGTAGACCACCAGCTGCACCTTCGGCGCCGGCCGTTCCTTCTCCCGCTCAGGCCGGCGGACGTAGCCCAGCCGGCGGTACAGGCGCTGGGACGGTTCATTGTCGACGGCGGTGTCCAGCACCACGCGCTGGGCACCTTGGGCCGCGGCCAGGCGGGCGGACTCGTCGAGGAGTCTTTGGCCAAGACCGGTCCGGCGGGCCTCAGGCAGCACGGCCAACAGCCTGAGCTCCACTTCGCCGTCCTCAGCCTGCCTGCTGAGACGTGACCCAAAAGGCAGGAGGCTGGCGGTGCCCACCAAGCGGGCTGTTTCCAGGTCTTCGGCTACCAGCAGCACACCTTCACGGGCCCTTGCGGCTGCATCCAGCAGAAGGTGGAGTCGTGCCTCGTCCGGCTGATGCGCGCCGGGAAGATGATGACCGAAGCCTTGATACGTCAGCTGCCCGACGGCGTCGTACTCTTCGGGGCGCGCCTGCCGAATCACATAAGTGCCGGTGGCGACGGCAGGTGTGGTGGTCATGCTTGTCCTTTCTGCTGTGGATCGAGTCCGAGATGGGATTTGAGTGTGGTCCCCGAGTACTCGGTGCGGGCCAAGCCGCGCTCCTGGAGTATGGGAATGACTGCGGTAGCGAAGCGCTCCAGATCCTGGGGCAGGAGCGAGAACATGAGGTTGAAGCCGTCCGCGGCGCCTGCTGCGTGCCAGCGCGCCAAGGAGTCGGCCACGTGCTGCGGGGTCCCGATGAAGTCGTGGTTTCGTTTGTCTCCGGTGAGGATCGAATAGAGATCCTTGAGCGTTACCTCGTCCTCGCGGCCATGGATCTGTTCGCCGGCAGAACGGAAATCGGTACGGGGCTGTGTGATGGTGGGAATGCCGGACTGGGCCACTGTGGCGTCGGCCCCGAGGCCGGTGAAGTCGAGCTGGCCCGCGAAGTATTCCTGCAGGAAGTCCAGGACCTGCTGATCGGTGATGAGGTTATCCAGCTCGCGGATACGCTCCAAGGCTTCCTCGCGGCTGTCCGCGACAACGGGCGAGATGGCCTGGTAGACGTAGATTTCGTCGGGATTCCGGCCGAATGCCGTCGCCTGAGCCCGGACGGACTCCCGGTACTGCCGGGCTTGCGGAATATCCGGATGGCTGGCGAAGAGGGCGTTGGCGAATCTCGCGCCCAGCTTTTGTCCAGGACCAGAGGTTCCCGCCTGGGCCAGTAAGGGGGAGTGCTGAGGCGACGGGCCGATGTTCAAGGGACCTGCCACCTTGAAGAACTCTCCCCGGTAATTCAGTCGGTTGAGTTTGTGGCGGTCGAAGAACGCCCCGGCTTCCTTGTCATAGAGGAAAGCGTCCTCGCCCCAGGAATTCCACAGGCCCTGCGTCACCTCAACGAACTCCTCGGCACGGCGGTAGCGCAGGCTGTGGTCGAAGTGTTGGTCGGCGCTGAAGTTGCCGGCGGTGCTGTTGGTGAGGTCCCGCGTGGTGACAATGTTCCAGCCAACACGGCCGCCGCTGATGTGGTCCGCCGTGAGGGCTGCGCGGGCAAAGTTGAAGGGCTCATCGTAGGAGGTTGATGAGGTGGCGATGAGGCCGATCCTGCTGGTGACCGCGCCAAGGGCTGTGACCAGGCCGATGGGGTCGAAACGGTTGAGGATGCCGGGGTTGGAGGTTTCGTCTATCGCGAGGGAGTCGCCCAGGAAGATCGCGTCGAACCTGGCTTCTTCGGCGATGCCAGCGAGCTCCACCTGATGCGCGAAGTCAATGCTGGCCTGCGGGAAGGCAGTTTCGTGGCGCCACGAAGCCAGATGGATGCCGGTGCCCACCAGGTAGGCGAAGAAGTGGATTTGCTGGCGTTCACGCGTGAGTGTCTGGTTCATGGGCCTGTTCCGGTGCTGTTCGGTGCTCTTCGGGGGCAGGAAGGTTGAGGGGCAGCGGCACTCTGTGGCGCAGGGCCGCCGCCCCTCAAGTGCTACTTGCTCTTCTTGATGGCTGCTTCTTCAGCCGTGAGGACTTCCTGCAGCTTGGCAGCAGTCCAATCAGCCTTGAACTGAAGGTTGCCGTCGTTGAGCTTGGTCACCGAAGCCTCAACCTCAGGCGTGTGATAGGCATCCACAATCTTCTTCCACGTGGGATCGTCCTTGCGGTCTGCCTTCACCACGAACCCGTTGATATAAGGAGCCAGGGACTCCGAGTTCAGGTCTTCCTTGAAGATGATCTTCTCGTCGCCCAGACCGCCCTTCTGTGCCTGCGTGTTATTCACCACTGCAGCGTCCGTGGTTCCCTTGAGCGCGTTCACCGTCTGGTTGCTGTCTACCGGGACCACTTTGATCTTGCTGGAAGTGATCTCAGCCGGGGTGGACAGCGAGTTGCCGCCATCCTTGAGCTGCAGCAATCCTGCGGTCTGCAGGTTAAGCAGGGCACGTGCCTGGTTGGTGGGGTTGTTCGGGATGGCGACCTCGGCATCTGCCGGCAGCTCCTCCACGGACTTGAACTTCTCCGAGTACAGCGCCAACGGGTACACCGCGGTGGCGCCCACGGGAACCAGCGTGCCGTTGCTGTTCACATTGAACTGCGACAAGTACTTCAGGTGCTGGAACAGGTTGATGTCCACCTGCCCTTGCTGAGTGGCGGTGTTGATCTGCGCACCATCGGTGAAGTTCTTGACCTCAAGATCGATGCCCTGATCCTTCAGCTTGTTCTTCAGGAGGGTCCAGTGCTCCTCGGCGCCGTCGTCCACACCGATGACCACCTTGGTGTTCGCGGCGGCTGACGAACCACTTGACACACCCCCGCAAGCCGAGAGCGATAGGGCGGCAACCAGGCCGACGGCGGCGACTAACAGGCGGTTCTTCATGATGCTTCTCCGTACAAAGGGTATTGATGCGAATGGAAGGTACGGGGTGTTCCCCCTGCCTCACGCTAGGCAGCCGGGGTGGTGGGAATCGAACCCTTTCGCAACACTCCGACGCGCATCGTCAAGGAAAGAAACCCCAGGTCACAGGGGGTCATTGGGTTCGATGCGAGGGCTGGGGCGCTGTTGGAATGGGCATCCAATCAACCCCAAAAGGAGGCTCCGGTGAGCGCGATCGTTTCGCTGCGCGGCGTCAGCAAACTGTTCCCGGTCCAAGGAAGCGCCCAACGCACCAAGCCAGTGCGCGCCGTCGATGACGTCACCCTGGACATTGAAGAGGGCACGGTGGTTGGCATCGTTGGCTACTCCGGTGCCGGAAAATCCACCTTGGTGCGCCTGCTCAACGGCCTGGAACGTCCCTCCGAAGGCCAGGTGATCGTCAAGGGACAGGACATCTCGACCCTTCCGGAAGGCCAGCTGCGCAAGGTCCGCAGCGGCATTGGCATGATCTTCCAGCAATTCAACCTCCTGAAGTCCCGCACCGTGTTCGGGAACGTGGCCTATCCGCTCAGGGTGGCCGGTTGGCCCAAGGACAAGATCAAGCCGCGGGTGGACGAACTGCTGGAGTTCGTGGGGATCGCCGACAAAGCGGGCTCGTACCCCCGGCGACTTTCCGGCGGGCAACAGCAGCGCGTAGGCATTGCCCGTGCGCTGGCCAACGCCCCGGACATCCTCCTTGCGGACGAAGCCACCAGCGCCCTGGATCCGGAGACCACCCGCGACGTCCTCCGCTTGCTCCGACGCATCAACAAAGAACTCGGCACCACCGTTGTGGTCATTACCCATGAGATGCACGTGGTCCGCGAAATCTGCGACACCGTGGTGATGATGGAATCCGGGTCCGTGGTGGAGGCCGGGCCCACCTACTCCGTGTTCGCCAACCCCCGGAGCGACTCCACCCAGCGCTTCGTCGCCACTGCCGTCCACGGCACCCCGGAGCCGGATACCGTCGCCCGACTCTCCGCTGCTCATCCCGGCCAACTCGTCTCCATCGGCATCTCCGAGGCGGCACCCACCCCTCTGGTCGCTGCCACGTTCGAGCGCCACGGCGTGGGATCCAGCGTGGTCTACGGCGGGGTCACCGAGATCCAGAACAAGATCCTCGGCACACTCACCTACGAACTCACGGGCAGCGACGCCGCGATCGACGCCGCGCTCGCCGACTTGGGCGACGTCACCGCCGTCGAACGCCAAACGGCGGCGGCCGAGCAACGGAGCGCCCCCGCCGATAGTGCCGTTCCGCACCTTCCCGTCCCCGCGAACGCCGGAGAACAGCCATGACCGACTGGACAACCCTCCTGCCCGTCCTGGGCGAATCCTTCCAACAGACCATCTACATGGTGGTCATCACCGTCCTGCTCAGCGGCATCGCCGGGCTGGCGCTGGGCGTCACCCTCTACGCCACCAGGCCCGGAAACCTGTTTGCCAACAAGGCCGTGTTCTCGTTCCTGAACTTCCTGGTCAACATCATCCGGCCTATCCCGTTCATCATCTTCATCACCGCCATCGCGCCGCTGACACTGATCGTCATGGGCACCACCATCGGCACCACGGCAGCGATTTTGCCCATGGCACTGATGGCCGGTGTGGTGATCGGGCGTGTTGTGGAGCAGAACCTGGTTGCCTCCGACCCTGGCGTTGTGGAAGCTGCCCGGGCCATGGGCGACAGCCGGCTGCACATCCTGTGGTCCGTGGTGATTCCCGAATCGCTGGCACCGCTGATCCTGGGCTACACGTTCATGATCATCGCGATTGTGGACATGTCTGCCATGGCCGGGTACATCGGCGGCGGTGGGCTGGGCAATTTCGCCATCATGTACGGCTACCAACAGTTCAACTGGGAGGTCACGCTGGTGACCGTCCTGATCATCATCGTTATGGTGCAGGCCGCGCAGTTGCTGGGAAACTTCCTGGCGCAACGCATCCTCCGCCGCTAAGTCTTTTGGAGATTTCTTATGCCTATCGAATTCCTCGGCATGGGCGCCGGCAATGACTCCACGGAGACGTCGCCGGCCACCACGCCCTTCTTCGACCCCCGGTATGCGGCCCGTATTGCGCGGATCCACGAGGACAACAACTGGGACCACGTTCTGTTCGCCTACAACTCCACCACGCAGGACCCCACTGTCCACGCGGCGTGGGTTGCCGCGAACACCGAACGGATCCAGCTACGGCTGGCGCACCGCCCCAACGTCTCGCATCCCACGTTCGCGGCCCGGTCCTTCCTTACGCTGGACCACATCGCCGAAGGCCGGCTGACCGTGCACTTCATCACCGGCGGAAGCCAAGCGGACCAGGCCCGGGAGGGTGATTTCCTGGCCAAGGATGCCCGGTATGGCCGGACGCAGGAGTACATGCAGATTGTGCGGCGGGCGTGGTCCGGGGATTCGTTCAGTTGGGACAGCGAGCATTACCGCTTCGAGAACTTCGCCTCGGGTCTGGGCCCGTTTAACGGGAAGCGGCCGGGTATCTCCTTTGGTGGGTCGTCGGAGGCTGCCTGGGTGGTAGGGGCAGCCGAAGCGGATATCTACGCCTTGTTTGGCGAACCGTTGGCCGATGCCGCGGGCCAGCAGGAGCAGATCCTTGCGCGGGCCGCTGCGCTCGGGCGGACCGATCCGCTGCGCTGGCAGATAGCGTTCCGGCCCATTGTGGCGGCCACCGATGAACTGGCGTGGGAGAAAGCCCAGGCCATCCTGGGAACATTCCAGGCCCGGCGGTCCGCCGGCGAAGTGATCGATCCTGTTCGCCACTACAACCAGAAACCTGAAGCCGCAGGCACCCAACGCCTCCTCGCCGCGGCGGAACGTGCCGAGCTGCACGACCGGGCACTTTGGACGGCCCTCGCCAAAGCGGCGGGTGGTGGAGGTGGAAGCGCGACGGCGTTGGTCGGCTCCTACGACACGGTCACCCAGGCGATCCTGGACTACCACGAGCTGGGGTTCGAGATCTTCGGGCTCCGCGGCTACGACTTCGTCCAGGATGCACTGGAGTTCGGCCAGCACGTCATTCCGCAGCTGAAACAGGAAGTGGCCCACCGGGAGCAAGGCAAGAGTGCCGATGAAATCCGGGCCGGCCAAGCCGCCGCCCGGGCGCGGGTGCTGGCCGCGGCCTCCTGACCCTCCGCCGTCGCGACTTCCGGAAGGGAAGCCGCGACGGCGGTACTAACGCCGGAAGGCCCGACGGCGGGAGGTACTCAGCGTTCGGAGGTCACCGAAGCGGTGCGCGCTTGAGTGGTTTCGGCGGGCGGAGCGGTCGGCCCGGTGGTGGGGACGCCGGCGTCGCGCAGGGCCGGGAAGCCCCCGTCGACGTGGACGGCGTTGGCGTAACCGAGGACCTCGAGCTTCTGCGCAACAGGACGTGAGCCGTTCACGGAGCCGCAGAACACCACGATCTTCTGGTCCGTTCCGCTGACCTGGGCCAGTCGGTGGGCGGATTCCGGGTTGAAGTCTTCCTCCACATGCTCGCGGTTGACGACGACGGCGCCCGGGACTGCGCCAGTGCTGGCACGGCCGCCTTCGCTGCGGACATCGATCAGCAGGGCGCCTTCTTCGATGAGCTTGGCCGCTTCCTCGGCGGTGATGAGCTGGGTGTCTTCCTGCACGGAATCCTGGACGGTGGTTTCGATGGACATGGTGCTCCTTTTGTAGGTGGTGGGTGGAAAATCGGAACGCTACAGACCCCAGGCCTCGGCGAGTAGTTGGTAGGAGTTCTGCCGGTCTTCGGGGTGGTGGGCAATGGTGGTGATCAGCAGTTCCTGAGCCCCGGTGGCCCGCTGCAGAGTGCGCAGTTTGTCGCTGACGTGATGGGGGTCGCCTACCAGCCTGGTATCCAGGCGGTCCTTGACCAGATCTTCGGCTTCCGCATCCAGGGGCAGTTCCAGGGCGTCCTCGGGGGACGGATAAGGGATGGCGCCTTGGCCGCTGCGGATGCCGTGAACCCACTGTGCGTAGCCGCGGGCCAGGTGCCGGGCTTGGCGTTCCTGGGGAGCCACCAGCACGTCCGCCGAGACGATCACGTGCGGTTCCTGCAAGGTGGCGGAGGGCTCGAAGTGGGCGCGGTACTCGGCGATGGAGTCCAAAACCCCCGCAGGTGCAACGTGGTAGTTCGCGCCGAACGGAAGGCCCAGCTTCCCGGCCAAACGGGCGCTGGGGCCGGCAGTTGAACCGTGCACCCAGAACTGCGGCGCCTGGCCCAGGGCCGGGGTTGCGGTGACTTCCTCGCCGTGCCTGGTCCTGTACTCGCCCGTGAAGAATCCGATGATGTCCTGGACGTCGTTTTCAAAATTATCCGTGTCACCCGGGAAGCGGCCCAGCAGTTCACCCTGCAGCCGGAACTTCCTGGGCAGGACCGCGCCAAAGATGGGTCGAGGTGAGGGGATCAGCAGACCGTCAACAATGCGGTCTCCGACTTCCTCCGCAGCGGGAACAACTCCCGGCGCAGGTTCGCTGGGCGACTTCGGTGGACCTGAGCGACCAAAGCCGAGGTCCAAGCGGTCCGGGAACATTGCGGCGAGCGTTCCGATGCTCTCCGCAATTTGGAGGGGCCGATAATTGCCCAGCAGCGTGGCAGCAGTCCCGACACGGATGGTCCTGGTGGCCGAAGCAACCAATCCGGCAAGAATGTGCGGGGCCGACCCGGCGACGCCGGTGTTGAGGTGGTGCTCGGCAAGCCAGTACCGCGAGTAGCCGGAAGCCTCGGCAACAGCGGCAAGGGCAAGGGTGCTGCGCAACGCCTCGCCGGGAGTCTGCCCCGCGGATACCGGGCTCAGGTCGAGGACTGATAAAGGAGTAACTGAGGGCTTCGGCATGGAACGACCCTACGGAGCGCAATACCCCGGCCAAAGCCGATCCGTCACCGCGCTCAACCGGGCTAAATCCAGCGAAATCCTGAGAAACGGACCGTCATGGAATCGGGGGCTGAGCGGATAGGACAACATACAAATCCGAACATTTCACACCGAAGCCGAACAGTCATTTCCTGTCAAACCCTTGACCGGGTGGTTGAGGCGCTGGTAAACCTTGTTGGCGGAAAGCGTTTTCACGCATCGTTCACATCACTCATTATTCGCATCACTCATCGTTGTGCGGGGAGATTGTTTGAATGTTTGTGAAACGTTCCAATCCAGCGGTGGCGGACCCCCTGCCGCCCAGCATCAAAGGAGATGTTCATTGGCTCACCCTTCGAAGTGTTCCTATCGCAGTAACCATGGCCGCGCATGGAAAGCCGTTCCCCTGGCGGCCTCTGCTTCGCTTGCAGCGGCCGCCCTTGCACTGACGGGCGTCCCGCTCGCTCAAGCAGCTCCCGCCCAACTCCCGCAATCAGCGCAAGCCGGCCTCTCCGGCGTCGTGCCCTCCGCCAAGAAGCCCGCCGAGCTCCAGCGCCAGGTGGAGAACCTGGACCGCGCACCCGTGGCGGTCCTGACCGACCAGGGCGTCACCGTGAGCTGGCGCATGCTGGGCCTGGACAAGGACAGCATCGGCTTCCAGGTCCTGCGCGACGGCAAAAACATCACGCCCGAACCGATCCGAAACTCCACCATGTTCGTGGATCCTGCAGGTACAGCGCAGTCGAGCTACGTGATCAAAACCGTGGGCAACGGGCAGGGCCAGGACAAGCTGACTGAAGCCGTCACACCATTGGCGCAGAACTATCTGGCCATCAAGCTGGACAAGCCGGCCGATGGCGTGACGCCCGACGGCAAGCCGTACACCTACTCAGCCAACGACGCCACCGTGGCGGACCTCGACGGCGACGGCAAGTATGAGGTCATCCAGACGTGGTCGCCATCCAATGCGAAGGACAACTCGCAGTCCGGTTACACGGGCAACGTCTACGTGGATGCCTACAAACTGGACGGAACCAAGCTGTGGCGGATCGACCTGGGGCGCAACATCCGCGCCGGCGCACACTACACACAGGTCCTTGCATACGACTTCGACGGCGACGGCAAGGCTGAGGTCTCGTTCAAGACGGCGGACGGCACCACGGACGCGGCGGGAACGGTGATCGGCGACGCCAACGCCGACTACCGCAACAGTGCCGGCTACGTCCTGTCCGGCCCCGAGTTCCTCACCGTCTTCAAGGGCGAAACCGGAACGATCATGGATACCGTGGCTTACGAACCTGCCCGGGGTTCCGTTGCAGCCTGGGGAGACAATTACGGCAACCGCGTGGACCGCTTCCTCGCCGCAGTGGCCTATCTCGACGGCGAACACCCGTCGTTGATGTTCAGCCGCGGCTACTACACACGCACGGTGCTGGTGACCTACGACCTCGTCAATGGGAAACTCGTGAAGCGCTGGACCTTCGATTCCAACCAGGCAGGGGAGGAGTACAAGGGGCAGGGCAACCACAATCTCTCCGTCGCCGACGTGGACCAGGACGGCAAGGATGAGTTCGTCTTCGGCTCGATGACCATTGACGACAATGGCCAGCCGCTCTACAACACCAAGCTCGGCCACGGCGACGCGATCCACACCGGGGACCTCGACCCGTCCAGGCCCGGGCTGGAGACGTTTGCCGTCCACGAAAGCATGGGCCAAAGCGGGAACCGTGGAGCCACCTTCCGGGATGCTGCCACTGGTGAAATTCTCTGGAGCATCCCTGCTGTCAAGGACACCGGCCGTGGCGCAGCGGGCGACATCGATCCCCGCTATGAAGGGGCCGAGGGCTGGGCTGTGGGTGGCTCAGCTGCTTGGGACTCGCCCGTTGGCCAGCTGAGGTCGGCCAAGGGTGAGCTGATCAGCGGGAACATTCCGGCCGCCAACTTCCTGGCGTGGTGGGACGGGGACCTGCTCCGCGAGATCGTTGACCACGATTACGATGCAACGGCCTCCCGTGGCGTCCCCACCATCAGCAAGTGGAACTGGGAGACCGAAACCAGCGACCGCCTCCTGACAGCTGAGGGTGCCCGCAGCAACAACACCACCAAGGGCAACCCGTCCATCCAAGCCGACATCCTGGGCGACTGGCGCGAGGAGATCGCCTGGCCGTCCACGGACAGCACCGAACTCCGGATCTACACCACCACGGCTCCCACCGAGGTTCGGCTGCGCACGCTGATGCATGACACCGTGTACCGCACGGCCGTTGCGCGCGAGAATGTGGCCTACAACCAGCCGCCGCACCCGAGCTTCTTCATTGGTGAGGGGATGCAGGCCCCGGCGGCGCCCGCCGTCGTCTACACCGGCGCCAAGAAGTAGCAGCCGTAGGAAACATAAGAGCCGTCCGGGTGGTCCCGGGCGGCTCTTATGTCTGGTCAGCTGCAGGGGCTACCTTTGGCCGGGGAGCCCGCCCAATGGTGGGATGAAGCCCGGCCCTCGGCCCTCATCGTCCTTCCGTTCCGCTGCGCTGCGGGTGTCGCTGTCAGCGGTCTCATCCGAGTCGCCCTCGAGGTCCACCAAGCCGTTGGTTTGGTCGAACACGTGCGTTGCGGGATCAATCACGGGCGTTGAGTCCGGGGCGGCAGCGGCTCCCGTAAAAGCGGCGGTACCGGATGCCGGCATCCCGGCTTCGGGTGCTTGCTTTTCGATGTACTCCTTGAATTTCTTCAAGTCTGACTCAGCCTGCCTTTCAACAATGTGCAACTTGTCCCCCAGGAATTCCAGGACTCCGTGAGGTTCGTATTCCAAGGACAGGTGCAGGGACGTCTGACTGGGGCCGGCTTCCTTGAACTCCACCCAGCCCGCGTTCTTGACACCTTCGACGGCGGCCCACGCCACTGCCCGGTCAACGTCCTGCTGGACAATCCTGGCTTCCCACGTGCGGTGGACGCCTGCGATCTCGGCCACCCATTCAAGGCGGTCGTCGCCGAGCCGCGTCACCCGCTGCACGCCGCCCATGAAGTGCGGGAATTCCTCGAACCGTGTCCATTGGCTGTAGGCCGTACTGATCGGAACGTTGACCATGATTGTCTTGTTCACTTTCGTGGTCACTGTGTCCTCCTCCTGCTCAATCCGGTATTGATCAGCATGCTTACATTATCGGGCTTTTCGGAAGGGAAGACCAGGCCTTACTGCCGTCGGGGACGCGGCGCTAGGAGATTACCCGGCCGTTCTGGATCAGGTACTCGAGGTGTTCGGAAATATCGGCAAGCACGGAGATATCGGCCACCGGATCCGCGTCCAGGACCAGCATGTCCGCGTCGGCGCCGGGCGCGACCACGCCCAGTTCACCTTCGCGCTCAAGCAGCAGCGCCGCCGTCGTGGTGGCTGAACGGATGGCGTCGATGGCGGGCTGGACCTTGCCCAACAGCCTGAACTGTTCGTTCTGGTGGCGGTGCATGCCGCCCAGAAGGTCGGATCCGAAGGCCATTTTCACGCCCGCTTGGTGGGCCCGGGAAATGGCTTCGAGTCCGCTGGTGAGCACGGAGTCCACTTTGGCCCACATTTCTTCGGTAAGTCCGAACTCCTTGCCCTCTTCCTTCAAAGCCCAGTAGGTCACAAGCGTGGGAACCAGGAAGGCATCCTTCTCCAGGAAGAGCCGCAGGCTTTCGTCGTCCAGGAGGTTGCCGTGTTCAATCGAACGTACGCCGGCTTCCAGCGCGCGGTTGATGGCCCGCGCTGTGTAGGCGTGGGCCGCGACATAGCGGTTGGCGGCCTCCGCTTCTTCCACTGCTGCGCGCATTTCCTCCATGGAATACTGCGTCGAGTCGATGCGGTCGGTGGGGGAGGAGACGCCGCCGGACGCCATGATCTTGATGTGGTGGGCGCCCTTGCGGATTTCGTCGCGGGCGGCGGCCCGGACTGCGTCAACGCCGTCCGCTACGCGTCCGATGCCACAGCATCCGCGGCCGTTGGGGTCGTGGTCTTCGCCGGGCAAGCGCATGTCGCCGTGACCGCCGGTCTGGCTCAACGCATGGCCGCAGAAGTGGATCTTCGGGCCTTCCAGCAGCCCCTCCTCCTGCGCCTGGGCCAACCCAAAATCCGCTCCGGACAGATCGCGCACAGTAGTAAATCCGCGCCGCAGCATCTCTCCCATGATCCTCGCCGTCTGCGCGTAGACGTACGACGCCGGTGTGTAGGTCAGTGACCTGAAGTCGGCGCTCGATGCCACCACGTGTACGTGGGCATCGATGAGGCCCGGGATGACGAACTTCCCGGTGCCGTCAATGACCCGGGCGCCGTCAATGACCCGGGCGCCGGAAGGCGCCTCGGCATCCGGTCCCACACTGCTGATCTTTCCATCAACGCTCACGACGTCGGCAGTCGAGTAAGTGCCTGCGTCAACGTCCAGGACGCTTGCGTTGCGGATGACGAGGGCCGTGGTTTCAAGGGTGGTGCTCATGCTAAACGGTGTCCTTCCCGGGGACTGCAGGGACTTCGGGTGCTTCGGGTACTTCGGTGGGATGGGCTTCAAAGGCTTGGACCAGCGCGGGCAGGTTCGCGTTGATGACCTCGACGGCGGTGGCCACACTTTGCTTCGTGTACTTGCCTTCCGCGTCAAGGAGCGCCAGGACGCCAACAACGGTGCTGTGGGGGTCCAGGACCGGCACGTTGATCACGGCTCCGCAGCCGAGTTGCTGGATAAGCTCGGAATCCGTAAAGACTTCGCGGAGTGCTGCCAGGTCGGGGGCCAGGAACGGCTTCTTGTCTTCGATGACCGTTCCAAGCCAGCCGGGGGATATCTCAACGGTCTTCTCTCCGCCAACCGGGTATTGCGTGGGATGGCTGGTGAACAGTCGTTTCAGTCCGGAACGTTGGGGGATCCACTGCAGTGCGGTGAAGAGGACAACTCCCGGATCCTGCTGCAGGGAGGTGAAGGCCTGCTGGAAAGTGCTGTCAGTGTTCAGGGTGTTTCCGCTCATTTGCTCACTGCTCCTGCCGCTGCCGGGTCATGTTCGGCGCGGGCGTTGATGTCCTCAAGCGACTTGCCCGCAGTGGAGGCGCCGAAGATCACGACGCCAAGGACGCCGATGGTCAGCACCACCGTGGTCATGGTGAACACCCCGCCGAAACCGAGGGAGGCGGCGAAGATTCCGATGATGGATGGGGCCAGGATGCTGCCGACGCGGCCTACGGCACTGGCAAGGCCAACGCCCGTGGCGCGCATCCAGGTGGGGAAAAGCTCCGGCGTGTAGGCGTAAACACCTGCGTAGGTGCCGTTCAGGAAGAAGGACAACGTTGCGGCAGCCACCAGAATCATGCCGGAATCGTTGGACTGGCTCAGCCAGAAAGCGCTGATGGCCGATCCCGCCAGGTAAAGGGCGATGGTGTTCTTGCGGTCAATACGGTCACACAGCCAGGCGGCCGAGAAGTAGCCGGGAATCTGTGCCAGGTAGATGAGGATGGAGAATTCGAAGCTCTTGGTGACTGTAATGCCACGGCCTACCAGCAAGGTGGGGATCCAGGAGAAGAAGCCGTAGTACGAGAATGTGATGACGAACCAGATCAACCAGATGACGGCGGTCCGGCGGCGCATTGCCTTGGACCACATGAACTTCAGGGCATTCCAGACACTGATCTTTTGCTCATGCTTGGTGATCTCTTCTTCCGCGGACGGCAAGGGGGCCAGGGGCTTCCCGGTCGCTTTCACGACGCTCTGCTCAAATCGATCCACCACTGCGGTTGCCTCGGCGATGCGCCCGCGGCTGATGAGGAAGCGTGGGGATTCGGGCAGTCCGCGACGCCACCACAGCAGGAGGAGGATGGGAATGGCGGTGATGACCTGCGCCCAGCGCCAGCCGTCCTCGCCCATCGGAACCACGAATCGGCCGATCAGTGCCGCAGCCACGAAACCAAAGGAGAAGAAGCCGGCCAGGGTTCCAATGAACCAACCGCGGCGTTTCGGCGGAATGAACTCGGAGAGGAAGGGGGCGATGATCACGCTTTCGGCGCCGGCGCCCAATCCTGCAAAGATCCGTGCAATCAGGAAGACTTCGAAGTTGGGGGCCATGGCGGCGATTATCGACATGAGGCAGTAGAAGGCGAGAGCCCACAGCATGACCTTCTTGCGGCCGAAGCGGTCACCCATCCAACCGGCCAGGATTGCGCCGAAGAAGAAGCCGAACGGGGCCGCGGAGCCAACCAATCCGAGGCTGGCGGTGCTGAGGCCCCACAGTTCCTGGATGCGCGGGAGCAGGAACGCGACCACTGCACCGTCCATGCCGTCGAATGAGTAGCCGAGGCCTCCGATGAGGAGAAGCTTGTAGTGTGGTCGACTGAGAGCCAGACGATCCAGGCGTGCTGTGAGAGACATGGTGATTCCTGCCAAAGTGGGCCAAGTTGTACATTTTTAGGAATATGCACGGATCTGTGCAGAAGTGATGTATCGAAGTTACGGCCAAAGTGTGAGGTAGGTCAATAGGTGGAAGAAGATTTCGACTCGTCAACGTTGACCGAGTGGCTGGACAGCCGTGTCCAGGGGCGGAAGCTCGCTGCGCGCCAACTGCAGGTCATTGGCATCCTCCGATCCCAGCCGCGGCTTGCGTCCTACGGTTCGGTCAGTGACATCGCCGGGGCTGCCGCGTCGAACGCCTCCACAGTGACCAGAACCGCACAGACACTGGGATTCAAGGGGTGGGCAGACTTTCAATTTGAGCTGCGCTCACGGTTCCTGGCGTCCCTCAGCGCAGTGGAAGTTGCCGCCGAGCACAATGGCCACATCAACAGTCCGGCACAGGCAGCAGTGTCCACGGACCGGGCCAATTTGGCCCACTTTGAGCGAACCCTGGATGCCAACACCCTTCATGACATTGCGCAGGCGATTGCGGGTGCAAGGCAAACATTCATCGTTGCAGCAGGCAGTTACGCGATCCCGGGCAAGGCGTTGGAGCACAACGCCATCATCGCCGGCTACAACGTCCGGCTCCTCGACGCCGACGTCGCCGCCCTGACCAACGCCATTGCACGGCTTGGTGCAGAAGACCTCGTCATTGCGATCAGCCTCTGGAGGGTCTACGACAGCACCATGCGTGCGGTCGAGATCGCGCACAACCTTGGCACCCCCATCGCCTCCATCACGGACAGCGCAGGATCACCAGTGGCCGTGCATGCTGACCACCGGATCGTGGTGCCCACAGAAGGCGCGGGCTTCTTCCCCTCCCTTACAGGTGCCGTGTCCGCGGTCCAGGCGATCGCCGTCGAACTCGCTTCCCTGGACCGTGAGCGGTCCAACCAGAACATCGCAGCTTCGGAGCGGACCTGGGACCAGATGCGGATCATGCATCCACGGTCCAGCTCCTAGCCAAGCCGTTTCCCAGCAAAAAGATGACGACGACGGCGGGTGCCTCCCGTCGTCGTCGTCGTATGGTTAAGTCCCGGCCGCCTCTCGAAACGGACCAGTGTCATGGCGCGACTGATCATCATGGGCCCTCCGGGTTCCGGCAAAGGCACGCAAGCCGAGCACCTTGCGCGGCATTTCGGGATTCCCGCCATCTCCACGGGGGATCTGTTCCGCGCCCACGTCCGGGACAAAACAGAACTGGGGCTTGAAGCCGGCGGGTTCATGGACCGGGGTGAGTTCGTGCCGGACCACGTCACCTCGGACATGCTCAAGCAGCGCATGGAGGAACCCGATGCTGCCGACGGTTTCCTGTTGGATGGGTACCCCCGGACGGTCATTCAGATCGGCGCCCTGGACGAGATGCTTGCAACCCGTGGCCAGCAGTTGGAAGTAGTACTTGCACTCACGGCCTCGGACAGCGAGCTGCTGGCCCGGATGCTCCGCCGTGCTCACGAGCAGGGCCGCAGCGATGATACCGAAGCTGTGATCCAACGTCGGTTGGAGCTGTACCGGGAAGAAACCCAGCCGGTTCTGACGGCGTACACGAAGCGCGGGATTCTGTTGACCGTGGAGGGGACCGGTGAGCGGGAGACCATTACGCAGGCTGCAATTGCCGCCGTCGAAAGGGCGCTGTTGGCTTAACCTGGCGGTGCTCAGCCGCCATGCTTGGAATGCTCACCCAGACGGTGCCATGACCGGTTGTGGTAGACCAGGGCGTCGCCGGGTTCGCCCGGTTGGACGTCACGCATCACGCGGGACTCCAGGGCGTGAACGGCGATGATTGTGGACGTCCCAACCTCCATGCGATTGATGACGGCGCAGCGCACCCAGGCCCGGACGTCGTCATAAACCGCTTCGCCGGTTGCGAGTCTCGACCAGGGGTGGGTCTGGTCGAAGCGGTCGGCGCCGGGGGTCGCTCCAAGCTTCGCCAAGTCGACGTCGTGCGAGTCCAGCAGGTGCACCACGACGGTTTCGGCGCGTGAAAGCACCTTGGACGCAGAGGACAGTGCCGAGACCGAGAAAATCAGCAACGGAGGTTCCGCGCTCACTGACACGACCGACGATACCGTCAGCGCCACCGGTCCTTCGCCGGCATCAGCCGTGATGACGGCGACACCTCCCGGGTGGCCACGGAACAGTGCTTTGAATTCGTCGGCCGAGAGAGAGGACGGGAAGCTTTGCTTCGGGGCCTCGAGCCAGGTTTCCGTGGGGTAAGCGTGAAACATGGTTATGACACCCTGGGGGCGGAGCCGGCGAGTTCCTCGCGAACAATGTTCGTCCCCGCGCTGAGAGCACTCAGCTTGGCCAGTGCGACGTCGCGGGGGAACGGTGCCATGCCGCAGTTGGAGCTCGGGATGAGCTTGTCCGCGTCGACGAACTGCAGGGCCTTGCGGAGGGTGTCGGCGACTTCCTCCGGGGTCTCGATGGTCTCGCTTGCGACGTCGATTGCCCCGAGCATGACTTTCTTGCCGCGGAGGAGCTCGATGAGGTCCATGGGCACGTGGGAGTTCTGGGATTCCAGCGAGACGATGTCGATGCTGGAGCTCTGCAGCAGCGGGAACGTTTCCTCGTACTGCCGCCACTGTGAGCCGAGCGTGGCCTTCCAGTCAGTATTCGCCTTGATTCCGTAGCCGTAACAGATATGCACAGCGGTCTCCACGCGCAGTCCCTCTGCCGCTCTCTCAAGCGCAGCCACGCCCCAGTCCTTGACCTCATCGAGGAAGACGTTGAACGCGGGCTCGTCGAACTGGATGATGTCCACCCCGGCCGCCTCCAGTTCTTTCGCCTCCTCGTTCAGGATCGTGGCGAACTCCCAGGCGAGCTTCTCGCGGCTCTTGTAGTGGTCATCGTAGAGCGTGTCCACCATGGTCATGGGGCCGGGAAGAGTCCATTTGATCGGCCGGTCGGTGGTTGCACGGAGGAACTTGGCGTCTTCGACGAATACCGGCCGCTCGCGGCGAACCGCTCCGACGACGGTCGGTACACTCGCGTCGTAACGATCGCGGATGCGCACGGTCTTTCGCTGTTCAAAGTCCACCCCGCTGAGATGCTCGATGAACGTAGTGACGAAGTGCTGGCGGGTTTGCTCGCCGTCGCTGACGATGTCGATGCCGCGTCGGCTCTGTTCGTGGATGGCGATGCGCAGGGCATCCTGCTTGCCTTCGAGCAGCGCATCTCCCTCCAGTTTCCAGGGGGACCAAAGAGTCTCAGGCTGTGCGAGCCACGATGGTTTCGGCAGGCTTCCGACGACGGTGGTGGGCAAGAGTGTGTTCATGATTGACGATTCTCCGGGGGTCAGTTGACGAGTGCGGGGTATTTGGCGGTCCACCGGTCCAACAGGTCCTTGTGGGGCGTGATGAAGTGTTCCTCCGTGTACTTCGCCTGCTTGATGGCGAGCTGACTGCGCTCGACGCGGTCGTAAGCGATCTGGGTCCGCGAGTAATCCTGCTCTCCCAGGCTCGGCTGGTAGATGGCGGCGGCGGCGGAGTTCGCGTTGTAGACCTCCGGGCGGTAGATCTTCTGGAACGTCTCCATGGTGCTGATCGTGCCGATGAGCTGCAGGTTGGAGTAGTCGTTGAGCAGGTCGCCGCGGAAATAGAAGGCGAGCGGGGCAACGCTGCCACGTGGCATGAAGTAGCGGACCTGCAGCCCCATCTTTGCGAAGTACGCGTCCGTCAGCGAGAACTCGTCCTGCTGGTACTCGACGCCCAGGACCGGGTGATGGTTCTCGGTTCGCCGGTACGTCTTGCTCGTGGAGACGCTGATGCACACCACTGGTGGCTGCGGGAAGCGTTCCTGGCATGCCGGGGAATCGAGGAATTGCTGGAACAGCTTGCCGTGAAGATCGCCGAAGTCCTCGGGAACGGTGGGTTTGCCTGAGTCGCCTGCGGCCGCCGGCAGTACTACGCTGAAGTCGAAGTCACGGACGTAGGAGGAGAAGTTGTTTCCCACGATCCCTTGGTGGCGGACCCCGTTCAGCTGGTCGACGATCTGGATGTCGAGAACCTCGAACAGCGGGAACTGCTGGTCCGTGCCTTCCGCGGTGAACTCTATCTGCACAGAGACGATCTCAAGCTCGAGCGTGTAACGGTCGCGGTCCGGGTTGTCCCAGCATGCCAGATCGTTGAAACGGCGCCGAATCATGGTCAGGGCGTTGCGGAGGTTCTCCTGGCGGTGCTCGCCCCGTGCCAGGTTGGCGAAATTCGTTGTGATCCGCGAGCCTTCGGACGGGGAGTAGTCCTCGTCGAAGGGGGTGGTGGTGATGCTGAAGGTGAAGTCGTCTGCCATGTGATGCCAATCCGTTGATGGGCCGGAGACGGCCTTTCAGAAGGGGATGTATCCATGGTGCAGCTTTTTGATGGGTATCAGGTAACTACTGGTTACTATGCATACATATAGAATCTACCTATGCCTCAGATTTCGAGCGGATTGACCTTGCAGCAGCTCCGTTACTTCATAGAAGTTGCAGCCGAGGGGTCGATCTCCGCGGCCGCCGATCTTCTCTACGTAGCGCAGCCGACCATGTCCGCCGCGATGAAGGATCTTGAGGCGCGGGTTGGCCGTGCGCTCCTGCTTCGCTCCGCCCGCGGGGTCACCCTCACCGCCGACGGGGTGGAGTTCCTCGGCTACGCGAGGCAGGTGGTGGAGCAGTTTGCTCTCCTCGAGCAGCGCTATCTTGGCAGGCCACCACGGCGGCGACTGCTCGGGGTGTCAACCCAGCACTACTCGTTCGCGGTGGATGCCTTCGTCCGGATGGTCAAGGCCACTGATGTGGCCGAATACGAGTTCTCACTGCGTGAGTCCCGCACCTGGGACATCATCGAGGATGTCCGGACTCTCCGCAGCGAGGTAGGCATCCTCTACCGGAACGATTTCAACCGGAAGGTCATCGACAAGCTGCTCCGGGAATCCGGGCTCGCGTTCACTCCTCTTTTCCTCGCCGATCCACACATTTTCATTTCACGGAAGAACCCGCTCGCCTCAAAAGAGCGTGCGACTCTTGATGATCTCGCCGGCTTGCCGCGCCTGACCTTCGATCAAGGTGCGAACAACTCTTTCTACTTCGCCGAGGAGATTCTCTCCACCTTGTCCAGCAAGCAGGAGATCCGGGTCTCCGACCGTGCCACGATCTTCAACCTCATGATCGGGCTCCACGGCTACACGATCTCGACGGGCATCATCAGCGGGCAACTCGACCCGGAGATCGTGGCCATCCCGCTCGACGTTGACGAACGCATCGAGATCGGCTGGATCGGCCATGCCGCGATTCCGCTCACCGACCAGGCGCAGCGCTACCTCGGGGAATTGCGGACCGTCGTCGCTGAGTTCGGCGTAGCGCTGATCGACTGACTGCAGTTGAGCGGGCGGGTCTTCACTCCTTCACTGATTGGATGTAGTCGCCCGCCTAGCCCGTTACGGCCGGAAGTTCCGCGCTCAAGGCGCGAAGGTAAGCAGCGAAACCCTCCGGTGCGCGGGCGTGGGTCCGCCCGGAGGTCAGGACGCGGATGGTGTCTGTCGCCACCACCTGGAATCCGCGGCTGCGCAGGCGTTCCACCAGGACCCTGTCCTCGTGCGCCCGCAACCGCGGGAAACCGCCCACGGCAAAATAGGCGGAGCCGCGGACGCCAAAGTTCGCCCCATGGATGTACTGATGGTCCTCGCGGAACGGGTGGAGTTCCAGCCAGCGCCGCAGCACTGCGGGGTCAATATCGTTGGGGTCGGGCTCCACGGAACCCAGGATGGCATCCGCTCCGTTCTCAGCGAGCTCCACCTGACGGACAAGCCAGTTCTCCGGCACCGCGGAGTCCGCGTCGGTGTTGGCGAACCAGAGGTCGCCGGCGTCGATGGGGCGCCGTGCGGCCAGAGCGCTGCGGAAGCCAAAACCGCGACTGGCGCCCGTGCTCCGCAACGCCACTTCGACCAGGGAAAAGCGGGGATCGCCGGCTACGTACGCGGCGGTGATGTCCGCTGAGCGGTCGGTGCAACTGTCCAGGACCACCGTCATGTGGAGTCGGATGTCCGGGCGTGCCCTGTTGAGCACGTCGGCGGCTGTCCGAAGAGCTGACAGCGCGTGGCCGATGTGCTGGTCCTCGTTGTGGGCGGGCATGACCACTGCCACATCCCGAATGCGTTGCGGCACAGGATCCGTCATGTCGCCCCGCCCGGGGCCACGAGGATTTCCAGCATGAAGTCCTTCTCGCGGTAAAGCCCGTGTGTGGGCCACTCCAGCTGGGTGCGGGCCATCGCATGGACGGCTTCAGCATCAAGCCGCCAGCCCGATATCGGATGCCGCCAGTGGCACAGCAGCAGGGTCCCGCCGGGGAGGGTGGAGGCCTGGATCCTGGCCAGGAGCTCCGTTAGCTCCTCCGGGGAAAGGTAGTAGCCGGTCTCGGACAACACCACCAGATCGAACGTGCCTTCAGGCCACTCATGCGGCATTGTGAGGTGCCTGGCCTCCGCTGATGGATACCGGGAAAGGCGCTTACCGGCCTCCGCGAGTGCCGTGCTGCTGGCGTCCACGCCCAGGAACGTTCCGCAGCGCTTGGCGAGCTCTTCGCTGAGCGTGCCAATTGAGCAGCCCAGCTCCAGCCCTGATTCGTAGGATTCCCGGGGGAGTGCAGCCAGGGTCATGGCCCGCTTGCGGCGTTCGTACCAGCTGGTGGTGTAGCTCCAGGGATCCTCTTCGCGGGAGTGCACCTCGTCGAAGATCCGCTCCGCATCCTTGGCGCTGTTGTTTCCAGCCGTTGAGGGGTGCCAGGCGAAGGTTTCCCACGGCCTCTGGAAGTGTTCCAGGAATGTTCCGGAGAGCAGTGTCTCGTCGCCCGGCTCCCCGGAGAGTGGTTCCGTTTGTGAGGCGTGGGCCCGCATCGCAGCAGCTTTGGCCTCCTGCTCCGACTCTTCGAGCGGGACCCGCACCCACGTTTGCCAGGTTTCATGGTCCGGCCCTGCCCAGAGCCAGTACCAGATGGGGTACTCCAACAAACCGTGGCCGCCGTTGTCGGCGAGCTCCGCCGCCGTGGAGCCCAGGACGTCGTGGTCGGTGTGCCCGTCGGATCGGAGCGGGGCAACGATCGTCACGTTCTCCGCTGGACGCCCTGAAGCTGCGGTGGCCTCCCGGACCGCGTCCGCGATCCTGTCTGCGTTGGCTGCCAGCTTGCCGTCAGGCAGTTCCAGGAACTGCCAGCTCGCGCCCGGAGCCAGCCCCGACACAGCCGCGTCGAACTCTGTGAGCCTGAGGGCGGCAAGCTGTTCCGGCGTCGTCGTTGGCGATTCCGGGTGGGACGCTTCGCCGGCGGTGCAGAGCAGGACTTTGATGTCTGCGCCTGCTGCGTGAAGTTTTGCGAGAAATCCGCCGGCGCCCAAGGACTCGTCATCCGGGTGCGCGGCGAGGACCACGAAGGTCATGCCGGCGAGTTCGTCCTTGCCCAGGGGAAGTTCGGGCAAGGCGGCCAGGCCGCTGGCCAACCAGTCCGACTCGGCCGTGCCGGTGTCCGCGTGCGTGAACGTCACCAACTCCGATCCCCTTTCAAGGCCAGGGCGCCCAACTGGGCATCGTCCCGCATGGCGTGGTGTTGCCTGACGTACAACGACAGGTCCGCCATGCGCTTTCCATACGCTTCGTCGAACGCCAGCGGGGCGGGGCCCAGGTTCTGCGTCACCAGGGATTGG
This sequence comes from Paenarthrobacter histidinolovorans, assembly GCF_014647595.1. GTDB lineage: Bacteria > Actinomycetota > Actinomycetes > Actinomycetales > Micrococcaceae > Arthrobacter > Arthrobacter histidinolovorans. The sequence continues at coordinate 138,332 of NZ_BMPM01000009.1, forward strand.
ATGCGTTCGACGGCGGCGGCAACAGTTCCGCGGACACGCAAGGCGTCGCTCCAAGGGCTCTGACCCTCGGTATCCGAATCCTCCAGCAGCCCGGCGTCGATCCGTTCCGCGCTCTGGACGAGATGGCTGGTGGCCGTGCTGATGGTGCGGTCGATCTCTCCCAAAGTGGCCAGTGCGATCTGGTCAGGTTCACGGCCGTTGTTGGAGGCCTTGCTGAGCGCCGTGGCGTAGTCCCGGGCCACGGCCACCGCACCGCCCAGCCAGCACGCGGCAACTCCCATCCCGCCCCACGCGAAGCCGGGCCGGGAGAAATACCAGCCTTCATCGCCAACCGGGGTGGCCGGAACGTTGACGAAATGGACCGTGCCGCTCGGGATTTCCTGCAGTCCCCGGGCGGTCCACGCCGGTGTTTCCGCACTCACGCCGGGGTCTTTCAGGTTCACCGCGAAGGCCGCCCTGCCGCCGTCGTCGGGAAGATGCGCGGTGATCACGGCGCCGTCCAGCTGTTGGGCCAGGGAGCACCACGGCTTTGATCCGTGGAGGACGTAGCTGCCGTTTGCGGTGCGCTTGGCTTCGAGCTTCATGCCGGGCCCCTCCGCCGCGAACACTCCCCAGGTGCCTGTCGTGTCGGTTCCGTTCCCGGCCTGGGCCAGGATCGCGAGGGCGTCCAGGTGGGGTTCCAGCACTCGGCCGGCTGCGACATCCACGGCCGTCACTGATGCCAGGAGTTCCCAGAGTTTGGCTGTGCTGCCTTCGCCGGGCATGGGAGCTGTCTGTCCGAGTTCCGCGGCGATGGCGAGCAGGGCCGGGACGTCGCCCACGGCGGAGTTGATCTTTTCCAGAGCCGGCTCGAGGGCTTGGAGCTGTACTGGTGCGGAGCTGATGCGTACGGGCTGGGGGTCGGGTGCGCTCATGGACCAAGCCTATTCTAAGCAGCCTTAGTTTTGGTGCGTCGGGAAAGGGGGCCGCAGCGTGAGGTTCCCGCCTCGAGTGCCACCGGCCCGGACCTCCAACGCGCGCCACCCCCATCAAAGTTCCCATGGGTCCCAACATGAAGCGCATCTTCACAGCTTTTGTCACGCTTGTCACATCTTGTTGTCATTAACCGTGACAGGTTCCGTAGCTTGGAAGGGTCAGCACATTCCGAGCCAGGAGAACCCCATGCCACAGCCCAACGAATCCGCCACCGTCCCCACCGACTCCCACAGCCCGCCGGGCACCAGTCCCACCAAGAGAAGCATCCTCAGCAACCTCGGCGCAGATCTTCCGGCCTCTCTCGTGGTCTTCCTCGTAGCTCTTCCGCTTTCCCTCGGCATCGCCGCCGCCTCCGGAGCGCCCATCATGGCCGGCCTCATTGCCGCAGCCATCGGCGGAATTGTCGCGGGCAGCCTCGGCGGCTCCCCACTGCAGGTGAGCGGCCCCGCCGCCGGACTGACCGTCGTCGTCGCCGGTCTTGTTGCCGAATTCGGCTGGCAGGTGACCTGCGCAATCACCGCTGCCGCCGGCGTCGTACAGCTGCTCATGGGTGTCAGCCGCATTGGCCGGGCCGCGCTGGCAGTGTCGCCAGTGGTGGTCAAGGCGATGCTTGCGGGCATCGGAATCACCATTATTCTGCAGCAGCTCCATGTGCTCCTCGGCGGGCAGGCCGCGGGCTCCGCCGTCGAAAACCTCACCGCGCTTCCAGCCGCAGTCACCAACGTTGAGCTGCACTCGGCACTGCTGGGACTGGCCGTCGTCGCGATTCTGCTGACGTGGAAGTTCCTCCCCGCTGCGGTGCGGAAAGTGCCGGGGCCCCTGGCCGCCGTCGTTGCTGTCACCGCGCTGTCCGTAGCGGTGGCGCCGGGCGTTGAGCGCATCAGCTTCAGTGGTTCGATTTTCGACGCCGTCGCACTCCCCAGCCTGCCCGACGGCAACTGGCGTGCCGCCGCCATGGCCGTGATCACGGTGGCCCTCATTGCCAGCATCGAATCGCTGCTGTCAGCCGTCGCCGTGGACAAAATGCACGGCGGAATCCGGACGAACCTCAACCGGGAACTCGTCGGTCAAGGCTCGGCGAACATGGTGTCCGGCATGCTCGGTGGCCTCCCGGTAACAGGCGTTATCGTCCGTAGCGCCACCAACGTCGAAGCCGGTGCGAAAAGCCGTACCTCCGCCATCCTGCATGGCGTTTGGGTTCTGGTCTTCTCCGCCTTGTTCGCCGGTCTCATCCAACTGATCCCGCTGTCCGTCCTGGCCGGCCTGCTGTTGGTGATCGGCGCCAAGCTCATCAAAGTGGCCGACATCCGTACCAGCCTTCGCACCGGAGACCTCCTGGTCTATGCCGTCACGTTGGTGTGCGTCGTGGCCCTCAACCTGCTGGAGGGTGTCATCATCGGGCTGGCCCTCGCCGCCTTGTGCGTGCTGTGGCGGGTTCTCCGGGCCCAGATCCAGGCGCACGCCCCGGCGGGAACCGGGCTTCCCTGGCGCGTGACCATCGCCGGCTCGTGCAGCTTCTTCGCGCTGCCCCGGCTCAACCGCGTCCTGCACTCTGTGCCCGAAGGCCAGGACGCCGTGGTGGAACTGAACGCCGACTACCTGGACCACGCTTTCCGCGAAGCACTGGTGGCGTGGGAGAAGCAGCAGAGCAACGGCGGCGCGGCCGTGGTGGTGGAAGAACACGGGACCACCGCTTTCAGCGATGCCGAGGACAACTCCCCGCAGCGCCAGGAACCGCGCGAGTTTCCGCTGCCGCCGCGCACGTCGTGGCAGGCCGCAGATGCCGCCCAAAGGAACGACGACGGCGACCCTCACCCGCCGCTGCGCTCCATCCTCCTGGGCATCGACAAATACCATCGCCGCCACGCAGACAAGGTCCGGCCCCTGGTCCAGGACCTCACCGAAAGCCAGAACCCCGACACCCTGTTCGTGGCATGCGTTGATTCGCGGGTGAATCCGAACCTGATCACCAGCAGTGGTCCCGGTGATCTCCTCACCCTGAGGAACATCGGCAACGTGGTGTGCAGCGACGATCATGATGCCTCCATTGACTCAACGCTGGCCTTCGCTGTGAAGGCCTTGTCCGTGGACTCGATCGTTGTCTGCGGCCACTCCAATTGCGGAGCCATGAAAGCTGTGATCGCTGACGCGGAAGGATCAGCCGCTGGTCTGGGACGTGGGTTCGATGCCTGGCTCGAGCATGCCCGACCCAGCTATCAGGCACTCCTGGCGGGACATCCCGTGGCCCGTGCCGCTGAAGCAGAAGGTTTCAGCCGCCTGGATCAGTTGAGCATGGTGAATGTGGCGATGCAGTTGGGAAAGCTGACGGAGCATCCCGTCACCGGTCCGGCCTTGGCATCGGGCACAGTGCAGGCGACTGGTCTGTTCTACGACATCTGCACAGCCCGGGTGGTCCTGGTCACCCCGGAAGGCATTGAGCAGTTGGACCCGAGCATGGCCGTCCGCTAAATCCTTGTGGTGTACCGCCGCCACCTACTTTCGATCCCACACTGCCCCGACACTCCGCACACTCCGCGGCGTGTCGGGGCAGTTTCAATTTCGAAGTAGGTGGTGGCGGTACGGCATGTTGGTTTCGACGACGTCGCCCTGGGTACGGATTAAGCACCGCCAGGTGGGGAATACTGGACGGAGAACCACGAATTCCGGCAGACCAGGGCTGCCGTTCGAGGAGGTGGCGGACACTATGAGTGCCGGGAACAACGCTTTCAGGCGGAAGCTGGAGCGCGGGGCCGAACTTCGGGCCGTCCGTGGCTGGGGCGGCAATGCGGAGGAAGACGCGGAGATCGAAGCCGCCGATGCCGAAGAACGCGAGAAGCGCCGGAAGGTGGATGATGCCGCCCGCGTCGAATACCTGATCCGCGACGCCATGAACCAAGGGAAGTTCGACAACCTGAAGTACGCGGGAAAACCGATCCCCGGGCTCGGTGAGCACTACGATCCCGACTGGTGGGTCAAGGGACTCATCCAGCGCGAGCGGCTGAGCGGGATCGGCCCTCCTGCCATTTTGCTGCGGATCGAAGACGCCGAACTGGACGCGAAGCTTGATCAGCAATACACGGAGAAACAAGTCCGGGACATCCTCGAGGACTTCAACAAACGCGTGATCGAGGCCCGTCGGCAGCTTCAAGGCGGCCCGCCGGTCATCACGAAACTCAGGGATGTGGACGCCGAACTCGAACAGTGGCGGCAGCGGCGCGCGGCGGCCTCCCCGCCGGAACCGGAACCGCAGGCGCCGGCCAAGCGGACCTTTTGGCAGCGCCTCTGGAACGGCACCGGCTAACCCAACCGGGTAGCAGTTGACGTCGTTCTCAGCGCTCAAAACGGCCTGAACTGCTACCTGCTTGGGCGGTGCGCACACAACAGCAGCCGACGGCGGAACCCGGGTACCGCCGTCGGCTGCTGTTTGATGGTGGTGCCGTTATGCGAAGCTGTCTTCCTTGGCTTCCGGAGTGGCCGCGGCGGGCTTGCCCTTGAGCAGCGCAGACAGGTGCGCCTGCTGCTGGCGGAAGTGGCCGTGGGCGGTGAGACCGAACTCGTAGGCGGACTCGGCGTGCTGGGTAAGGTCGACGCCGGTGATTTCATGCTCGCGGGGAACGCGGAAGCCGATGGTCTTGTGGATGATCCGGCCAATGACCAAGGTACCCACTCCGGACAGGGCAATGGTGATCAGAACAGCCACGATCTGCGCGATCAGCTGCTGCGGGCCACCGCCGTACAGGAGCCCACCTGCCACGCCATCCTGCGGGAAAGCGATAAAGCCCAGGGAAAGAGTTCCGATGACACCTGCACCGAAGTGCACCCCTACAACGTCAAGGGAATCGTCGAAACCGAACTTGTACTTCAGGTCAACGAACACAGCGCAGGCAGCGCCGGCCACGAGGCCCAAGCCAACAGCGGCGAGCGGGCTGATGTTGGCGCAGGAGGGCGTGATCGCAACCAGGCCAGCCACCACACCGGACGCTGCGCCCAGGGAAGTGGGGTGCCCGTGACGGATCTTCTCCACCACCAGCCAGCTCAGCATCGCGGCGGCAGGAGTGACCAATGTGTTGACCCAGATCAGGCCGGCCTGCTCGGCGGTGGTTGCCGCGCCGCCATTGAAACCGAACCAGCCGAACCAAAGAATTGCTGCGCCGATCATGATGAACGGAACGTTGTGGGGACGGTGGTTGGGGTCCTTGGCGAATCCGTGGCGCTTTCCCACGATCAATGCGAGGACGAAAGCGGCAGTTCCCGAGCTGACCTCCACCACGGCGCCGCCGGCGAAGTCGATGACCTGGCCGAAGACTTCCGTCACGGCCCCACCGGCGCTCATCAGGCCGCCACCCCACACCATGTACGCCAAGGGGCAGTAGACAACCGTAATCCAGATGGGCACGAACAATGCCCAGGCGCCGAACTTGGCCCGGTCGGCAATGGCGCCGCTGATGAGGGCAACAGTGATGATGGCGAACGTTGCCGCGAAGGTGGCCTTGATGAGATCGGGCGTGCCCACCAGATCCTGCAGGCCGAAGTGTGCGAAGGGATTGCCGAACAACCCCAGGAAGCCGTCGCCGGTGGTCATCGAGTAGCCCCACAGGACCCACACCACGCCCACGATCCCTGCGGAGATGAAGCTCATCATGATCATGTTCAGTGCTGCCTTGGCGCGGGTCATGCCGCCGTAGAACAGGCCGAGGCCAGGAGTCATGAAGAGCACCATTGCCGCCGACAACATCATCCAGACGTTCTGCGCAGAGATCTCCACCTGCGTTCCCTTCTTTCAAGCCTGTCCGAAACGAGCCGTGATTCATCCGGCTCCCGTAAGCCCCCCGATCAATATTCGGTGAGCTATGTTTCCGACTCAGAAGAGCTAAGTTGCGGGTAAGTTACAGAAATCTCCCGTTCGTGAAGATCAGGTCACTGGCATGTTTCGGGAATGTTAACGGCGCTTCTCCCGGGGTCCGGCCGGGTAGCCGCCCCGCCTGCTGGCGATGATGATGACCAGGGCGATCGCCGTGGGCACTGCCGCCGCCAGCGGTACAAGTTGGGCGCCCACGGTGGTCAGGGCGAGGGCTCCGTAAACGGCCCCGACGGCGATCCCCAGTTGGATGGTCACCACCGTGAGGCCGTTGGCAGCGTCCTTGTGCTCGCCACCGGCGCGGAGAATCGCCGCCTGGTTGTAGATACCTACCGCGCCGAATGCGATACCCCACAGCGTCATGAGGCCGAACGCCCCCACCCAGGTGCCGCCCAGCGCCGGCAGCAGGGCGAACGTGAGGGTCAGGAGCCCGACGGCGGCAATCACCGATGCGCGTGGACGGGAGTCAGCGGTCATGCCGGCAATCCAAATGCCCACGAGGCTCGCGATTCCAACCACGGAGAGGGAGATGCTGGTGGCGGATTCCGGCAGCCCGGATGCCAGCAGGAACGGCGCCACGTAGGTGAACAGGGTGAAGTGGGCCAGAAGCAGCAGGGGCCAGGCGATGGCCACCGCGATGACTCCCGGCAATTTCATGGCCGCACGCAGGGACGGAGTCTTCTGGCTGGCGTTGTCGTGGGCGCCCGGAAGGAGCCAGAAGGCCAACCCGGCCAACAGCACGCCCACGCCCGCAAGAACCAGGAAGGAAGCACGCCAGGACATCAGCGATCCCATGAGCGTACCGATCGGAGCCCCCACTGCCAGCGCGATGCTGTTGCCGCTGAACACCACAGCCATGGCTTTGCCCACGGAGTGTGCCGGAACGATCCGGGCAACATAGGGCGCCATGCTGGACCACAGCATGCCGTGCGCGATCCCGCCAAGGAGCCTGGCCCCAATGGCCCAGCCCAATGCAGGGCTCAACGCCAGCAGGACATTGCTGAGAGCGAAGGCCAGCACGGTGGCGATCAGCAGCGTCTTCCGGGGAACCCGGCCGGCCAGGAACCGGGATAGCGGGAGGGCCGTGAAAACGATGACCGCTGCATAGACTGCGGTCAGTGAACCCACCGCAGACTCGTCCACTCCCAGATCACGGCTGATTTGTGGGAGCAGACCCGAGGGCAGGAGCTCTGTGGTCACAGCGGTGAAGCCAGCAGCAGCAAGAACCAGGAGGCCGCCCCAAGGGATCCTGGTGGGGCGGTGGCTCACTGACGGGTCCTGTGGCGTAACCACGTCCGGTCCGGTGGCGTGGTGGGCGTCAGCCACGGCAGGGTCCTGCATCAAAAATGTCTCCTCTGGGATTAGTCGCGATTGGGGGCGTTAGCGCGAACAATCACAACGCTACGCAATGAAGTCCCGCGGAGGGAGTGTCTGTCAGTCCTACCCATTCACTTGGAAAGTGACGGCGTGCTCACGCAGACTGGGCCTGTGAAGCCGTTCCTGTTGCTGGCCACCCGGGCCGAAGATGCTGCCGCCGATGACGAGTACCAGGCGTACCTCCGGTACTGCCGCCTGAAACCGGAGGAACTGGTCCGTGTGCGCTTGGAATCCGGCCCCATGCCGTCCCTTGAGTTGGAGGACTTTTCCGGCGTGATCGTTGGCGGCAGTCCCTACACCTCCAGCGATCCTGTGGAGGAGAAGGGCCCCGACCAGCTCCGGGTCGAGGCGGAACTTTCAGAGTTTCTGGACCGGATCGTGGCCGCGGATTTTCCGTTCCTGGGTGCCTGCTACGGTGTCGGGACCCTGGGTGTGCACCAAGGGGCGGTCATTGACCGCCGCTTCGGAGAACCAGTGGGCGCAACGGAGATCAAGCTGACCGGGGACGGCGAACACGATCCCATGCTTCAGGGTGTCCCGCACACCTTCGAGGCCTTCGTCGGTCACAAGGAGGCGTGCAGCAAACTGCCGCCGAACGCAGTGCTGCTTGCAAGTTCCGCAGCCTGCCCGGTGCACATGTTCCGCATCAAGAACAACCTCTACGCAACCCAGTTCCATCCTGAGCTCGACGCCAACGGGCTCATCACGCGGATCAACATCTACAAGAACGCCGGATACTTCCCGCCCCACGAAGCCGACGAACTCATCGAATCCGCCCGGCGCTCCTCGGTGAAGGAGCCCATGCGCGTGCTGCGGAACTTCACCGGCCTCTACGCACGCCAGTAAGGACTACGGCCCCACCCGCGGTGCTGCCGGACTGGTGGTGGGCTGTGGTGCCGGCGGGGGAGCAGGGGCCGTGAACGGTCCACTCGGGTAGAGCGCGGTGGCTTCCATCATGTAATTCGCCCACTGCGGGCCGGCGATCATGTAGCCGTCCAGTGATTTATAGAACTTGCCGTTGATCGTGACGTTCTGGCCCGCCCGCTGTTGTCCCGCCGTCGTGTCCCCAAAGAACGACGCCGTGGCGAGCGCCGTCGTGTACCCGGCCACCCAGGTGGCGCCGTTGTTGTTGGACGTTCCGGTCTTGGCAGCTACCGGGACCCTGCTTTGGACCTTGGGTTCGATATACACACCAGAACCCAGTTTGAGTACATCCTGCAGCACCGAGTTGACGCCCCGGGCCACGGCCGGCTTGACGGCTTCACGGCATTCCGGTGTCTGGGCTTCGTATTCCCTGCCCTGGGCGTCGCTGATCTCCGTGATGGCGATCGGCTTGCAGTAAGTGCCGTCATTGGCGAAGGTGGCGTAGGCACTCGCCAACACCAGAGGCGCGACGCCGATGGAGCCCAGGAGGTTGCCGATCTGGTGCATGTTGATCGGTGCGTTGTCCAGTCCGCTGTGCAGGCCGACGGTGTCCACCATCCGTTGGATTCCGCAGAAGTCCAGCTGGGCGGCAGTGGCAAAAGTGGCCGTGTTGATGGAGTTGTAGAGGCCGTAGTTGATGGGCATCGGGCGGTAGTAGCCGGGGTCGTTGTTCTGCAGGTCGTCATCCGCACCTAGGTTCTGCGCCTTCTGGGCTGTGCTGTAACCGCCAAGAACCTTTCCGCAACTGGAACGCCACGGGAAGCCGACGGGGTACACCCTCCGGGAGGCATCCACCACGGCTGTGGGGTTCTTGCCCTCATTGAGCCACTCCGCATAGATGAAGGGCTTCATGGTGGATCCGGGCTGGAACCCTCCGGCACCGTTCAGGTCGTAACCGTTCTCGTCCTTCGCGTCCACGTTGAAGTTCAACTGGGTGTCGAATTTGCCGTCCTGCGGTACGAAGACGGTGTTCTGTGCCATCGCCAAGACCTTGCCGGTGCCGGGCTGCACGGTGGTCATGGCAGCACCCCATTTGTCCGGGTTATCTCCGGCGGAGGCATCCACCTGTTGCTGGGCGGCGGCCTGGAGCCTGCTGTCCAGCGTGGTGGTGATGGTGAGGCCGCCGCGGTACAGGAGCCGTTCACGGTCCTGGACCGTGTCACCGTAGGCCTCGTCGTTAAGGATGAGGTGCGAGACGTAATCGCAGAAATACGTGGCAATCGCGGCCCCGGCGCATCCTTGGAGGGACGGGGTGATGTTCAATTCCACCGGTGTTGCCACAGCCACCCCATGGTCCACCGCGGTGATCTTGCCTTGTTCGAGCATCCGGTCCAATACAAGGTTCCGCCGGGCCAATGCTGCCGCAGGGTCAACCGTGGGGTCGTAGATGCTGGGCCCATTCACCAGGCCGGCCAACAGCGCCGCCTGGGGCAGTGTGAGGTCCGCGGCCGAGGTGCTGAAGAAGTAACGGGACGCGGCCTCGATTCCGTAAGCGTTCCTGTTGAAGAACACGATGTTCAGGTAACCCTCAAGGATCTGGTCCTTGCTGAAGCGTTTCTCCAGTTCCAGGGCGAGTTTGATCTCGCGGAGTTTGTCTCCCACCGTCTTTTCGCCGCTGAGCACTACGTCCTCGGGGCGGCCCTGTGAAAGCCGGGATTCGTTGAGCACGTTGGTCACGTACTGTTGCGTCAGCGTAGAGGCCCCTTGTTTGGTTCCTTTGGTCAGGTTGGAGGTCAACGCACGCATGATTCCGTGCGCGTCCACCCCCGGGTGCTCATAGAACCGGCTGTCTTCGATGGCCACGATTGCTTCGCGAATGAACGGCGACATTTCCTCAAGGGGAACCTTGACCCTGTTCTCCGCGAAAAACGTGGCGATGAGCTGGCCGTCAGCGGTGACCACCTTGCTGGAAAGGGAAGGTGACTCAACATCGAGCTGGCCGGGAAGGCTCTCGTAGAAACCTATGGACCCACCCACGGTTGTGCTGGTGAGGGCAACCACCGGGACCACGAAGCCGGAGATCAACACGCCGCAGAGCAGGCTCACGAAGAAGAACCCGAAGACCCTCAAAAGGACCTTTCCCAGACCCAGTGGTCTTCTGTTGTTCCGCGCCATTTCGTGCCAATCCGTTGGGATGCCAGGCTGAAAAGTAGCTACAGAATACGTCCGGAACGTCTGTTGTTCCATGGGTCAGGTACCCAATAAAGGTCCCAAATCGGACTCAATCCAGCGGCAGCGTCACCCGCACGCTGGTGCCCTGCCCAACCGCGGAGTCGATGTTGACTGTCCCGCCGGCGTCGTGGACGGCGATCGACATCAGCAGCAAACCAAAACCGTGCCTGCGGCCGCTGGGCGCCGCGTGGATCTCGAAGCCGGTTCCGTCGTCCGTGATGGTGAGCTGGATGCCGTGGTAGACGGCGTTGAGGCGGATGGTGAGTTCGCTGGCGTTCGCGTAGTTCAACGTGTTGCTGAACGCCTCCTGAGCCACGTGGTACAGGAGTCCTGCAGCAGCAGAGGAGATCTCGATGCCGTGGTGGGGAGTGTGCCAATGGATTGTGACACCGGCGCGGCGGAGCGGTGCGGCGAGTCGGTCGATGCACCCCGCGACACCCAGCGCGTAGAAATCCACGGGGTTCTGGTCCTGGATGATGCCCTTTACGGCTACCACCTCGTCGACGGCTGCTGACTGTTCCATTGGTTCCCCCACATCGTTGTGCTTCATACCGGAAATTCGTTGTCGGAGTGCCTTTGTATTGGTATTCCGGCTGATTCCAGCGTGGCGCCGCTACATCAAGGAACCTTTTCGATTGGCTCAAGTTCGCATCAAGTTTGCGGGGGAGGTTCGCTGTGCTGCTGTCGGTGGGGCACACGGGGGGGGAATTCTGCTGGATCATTCGCCTGTTCCCCCTGAAGATCCCCTGAATACCCGGGGCAACTTAGGGTGCGATGACGAATGATCCAGCAGAATTGCACAGGCCACGAAGCTTAGCGGCGTCCACCACCGCCGCCCGGGCCCTGGGCCTGCGTGTACTGGCCCGCCGTCACGGTGCCCTGCTGCTTGGCGCCGTCGACGGATCCGGTGGTGAGGCCTGCTGTGGCCTCGGCGGTGCCTCCCGTGTAAACCGTGTAGCTTGCGCCGTCGGTAATGGCGGCTGAAGAGAACACCAGGGACGCAATGGTCTTGGTGGTCACGAAGGTCGCCACCACGGCGCCCGAAGAATCCACGATGTGCACCGGGGTACCTGCCGGCACGGAGGAGTTGAACGTGACCTGCACACCGGACTGTGTGGAGGAGGTCCCGGGGGTCACAGCCATTCCCGCGCTGCCCGCCGCTGCCACGGTGCCGCCGGAGACGGCGAGTTCACCGTTGACGTCGAGCGCTCCGTTGCCGTCGTTGGTGGGCCCGTTGACCACCACGGTCCCGCCGGAAATGCTGGCGTTGCCGTTCGAGTCCAAGCCGTCGCCCTGTGAGTTGATGGTGAGCGCGCCGCCGGAAACGTCCACCGAGTAATCGCCCACGGTCTCGCCGCCGCCCATCCCGCCGGCCATCCCGCCGCCCATTCCGCCGGAGCCGGAGCTGCTGGAAGTACTCGCCCCGCCGGAAGCGTTCACGCCGTCATCGTTGGATGTGACCGTGACATTTCCGCCGGAGATTGCGATGTGTTGTGCTTCCAGCCCTTCTTCGGATTTGGCTACGTTCACTGTGCCTCCGGAAACAGTCAGGGTGTTGAATGCCTTCACTCCGTCGTCGCCGGCGGTGACGGACAGGGAGCCGCCGCTGACCAGCAACCAGCCGCGTCCCTCGTCCGCATCGTTGTCGGCCTTCACCCCGTCGCCGCCCGCGGTTACCTGGTAGGCGCCGTCCAGGAGTACCGTGTAGTCCTTTCCACGGATGCCGTCGTCTGCTGCGTCCACGGTGACGTTCCCCGAAGCCAGCACCAGGCCGTCCTTGGAGACGATGCCGTCGTTGTACTTTCCGGTGACCTTCAGGGAACCGGGCCCGGCAATGGTCAGGTCAGCCGTGGAGTAGAGGGCCGCGTTGGGTGCGTCATCGCCTTGGTCTGCGTAGCTCGAGGCATCGCTCAGGGTGTTGGTGCTGCCGTCTTCCAGGTACATAATCGCTTCGTCGGCGCTCTGGACCACGAACGGGGATCCGGTGGAGTTGCCCAGTTCCACGCCGTCCAGGATGATTCGAACCGTGTCCGAATCGCCGGCGGCCACCACGATCCTGCCGTCGCTGAGCGAACCGCTGAGGCGGTAGGTGCCCGCCGCGCTGATGGTGACGGTGTTGCCGTCCACCGCCACTCCAGTGGAGGCCGACGACGTCACTTTGCTGCCGCCGTCGGACAGGCTGATGGCCACTTCAGTTGAGGCATCCCAGGTGAGGTCGTCATTGTCGTAGTGGGTGTCTTCCTCGATGGTGGCGGCCGTGACGGCCTGCTGGGTGGCGCTTGTTGTGGATGTGCCGGAAGTGGACGTGGACGATGAGCTGGTGGCGGCGGTGGAGCATCCGGCCAGCGACACAGCGAGGGCGACGGCGGCAACGGACAGGGAGGTGCGGAACGAGCGCATGGGGTTTCCTTAGCTTTGGGGGAGTTGGTCGACGCGGCGCAGGGGCATCCGGCGCCGAAGGGTTTGGTTCCAGCGGTTGGCCGGCAGCTCCGGGTGGAGTGCGGCCATGCCGGTGGCGAATTTGGAGATGCGGCACGGCCGTACACCGTTCGCCCAGAGATGCCTGTCCAAGGGGCCGGGAGCGGAGCCGGACTTGGTCTCCACCACCACTGCGTCGTCCAGGACCCAAGGCTGGCCGTCCGGCCGCTGCCAGGTGACGTCGGAGTCGATCGTGGCACGGCTTCCCGACTCCGGAAGGTACAGGGTGGTGCGGTCGTAGCGGGTGGACAGGACCGGCTCCAGTGGGCCGAACGCCACCTCGCCGAGCGCTGCGGAGAGGGTCTCGTTGACGTATGCCAGTCCTTCGTCCGTCAGCCGGTCGCGGTCGCGGGGTTCGTACGGGATGCGTTCCTTGACGGTGGCTTCGCGTGCTCCCTCGGTTTTGACCTCCAGGAAGCTCACTGCGCTGTCCAGATAGGTCCGGGTGCGGATCTTGAACCGTCGGCGCCGCCCGTGGGCTGCCAGCATGTAACTGTCCAGGGCCGGGGTGTCGAAGTACACGGAGTCGTAGGCGAAGCTCCGGGCTCCAGCCAGCTCCAGGACACGGGCTTCGGCGCTGAACGTGGAGAGAATCCTGCGGGCTGTCGCGGTCGGTACCAAGTATTTGCGGTCCACCCGGGTCAGCAGCGCAGCTTCGGTGGTGAGTTCTTCAAGCCCGACGGCGGGAAGCCGGCCCAGTTGGGGCATGACCGCTTGGGATTGGGCTTCGGTGCGGCTCATGCGGCACCTGCTGAGGTGGGCACGGACTGCTGGGATGCCGGCTGGACGGGCAGTTCCTGTGGCGCCACCGTCAGGGCGCCCGCGGGAAGCCGGAAAGTGGGCTGGTCTGGGAGGACGGCGTACCGGACGTCCACGATTGTCTTGTCGTTCACCAGGTCCAGCTCCTGGATGGTGGCCGAGTGGACCGTGCCGTTGAGGACTTCTTCGAGCCGGGCGTAGAGTTCGGCTTCGTCGTTGATGGCCCGGTCCAGCACCACTGTCTGGTGGCGGTAGGACGGGAGGACCTTGGGATTGTCTCCAATGAACATCACCAGCAGTACCAATGCCATGAGGGACAGGGTGAGCCAGAGCGGTTCGACGCCGATGCCAGAGATCAACCCCAGCGCCAGTGCCGAGAAGTAGTAGGCAACCTCGTGCTGGGCAAGTTCGGTGGAACGGAGACGGATGATCGACAGAACACCAAACAGCCCCAGACCCAAGCCAACGCCGGCAGCAGAGCCGGACAGTGCAGTGGCCACTGCGAGGACTCCAACGTTCATGCCGAGGTAGGAAACCACCAGGTCGCGGCGCCTGTGGCGGCGGAGGTAAAGGGCCAGTGTGAGGATGGAAATGGCAGCGAGGTCTGCCGCTATGAGGATGAGGGTGTTCATCGGTTGCTCCGGAATCTCTGGGGGAATTGATGTCCACTTTTCAGTGGCAGGCTGTGCTGGAACTGTGCCGGGGCCAAGGGCCGGGTATGCGTTTCCTTCTGTCCGCTACGGCCTTTGCGGGTGAAGAGGAATCGGTGCTGCACTGCGAAGCTGATGCCCAGCAGGGCAGCTTCCGTAAGGATCTTTGCGGGCAGGTCCGGGACTGAAACAGACGTCAGTGCCCAGATCGAGGCGTAATTGGCCGCCAGCAACACCAGCACCAGCGCCACATACCCGGCGGCGGCTGCCCGCAGTGGCCGGTCTTTGCCGTGTTCGAACACCAGACGCCGGTTGACCAGGAAGTTCACTGTGGCGCTGACCAGGCGGGCACCCAGCACGGCGATGAGCAAGGAATCCGTGATGGCGATGAGGACCAGGAACATCACCATGTCCACCGCGAAAGCGGACAAGGACGAACCCAGGAACTTCAGCAGCGGCGCATAGATCCTGATGGAGTCAGCTACGGGTCGGAAGTGTGAGCCCGCATTGTCATTGAGGTAGACAGTGGCGATCCCGATGCTGCTGATGCCGTAGCCCGCATGCTTCGCTTCGAGCAGCAGGTTCAGCTCGTATTCGTACCGTTGTCCGCGCACTGTGAGCAACCACGGAAGCATGTCCGCTTTGTAGCCCCGCAAGCCCGTCTGCGTGTCCGTGATCCGTTGGCCCGTCGCGAGCCTGAACAGGCCACGGGTCACTGTGTTGCCGAACCTGCTCCGGGCCGGGACGTTGCCGGTGAAGTTTCGTGAGCCCAGGACCATGGCGGCAGTGACGCCCCGGACCCGGTCAGCGACAGCCAGGACGTCGGCAACACCGTGTTGCCCATCGCTGTCTGCGCACACTACGTCGTGACCGGGGAAGTGTTCGGTGATGAAGGCGAAGCCGCTCTTGAGGGCGTGACCTTTTCCGCCGTTCACGGCGTAACCAAGCACATGGCACCCAAGCCGCGCGGCGGCGTCGAACGTGTCCTTGTACTCCGGGCCGGAACCGTCGTCCACCACCACGATGCTGGTCCAGGGGTCGGCTTCCTGCAGGTTCCGGACGAGTTTGATGAGCTGTTGGTCCGGCTCGTACGCCGGTATCAGGATGATCATGACTGGGCGATGTAGAGGATGTCCGAGGTGCCGCGCTCTTTGTTTTCGCCCAGCGGGTTGTTCACCAAGGATCCGTTGAAGTACATGGTGGAGGAGCCGCCGCCGTCGATGTTGTACGCGGTGGTTGCGCCCAGGTCCTTCATGATCTGCGCCAGGCCGGTCATCGTAACGCCGGCGGAGTAGCCGGGGCTGCGGCCGTCCACCACAACGAACACCAGATGGTTCTGGTCGATGACGCCCACCGCCGTGCGCGGCTGTTCGCCCTGGATGGAGTGGTTGCCGAAGTTCGTATCCACCTCCACGTCCTCGATGCCCGGGGCGATCTCCCCGTTGTCCAGCAGCGATGGTCCGAACGAGAGCGTGTTCCACACCCCGTCAGCGATGAGTTGTTCAGCGGTAGTGGTGGTCTCGTCGTAGACCTTGACGGTGCCGTCCTTGTAGAAGGCCAGGCCCTGCCGTGCGCCCTCGTCCCGGTACACCACACC
The DNA here is from genome assembly GCF_014647595.1 of Paenarthrobacter histidinolovorans. GTDB lineage: Bacteria > Actinomycetota > Actinomycetes > Actinomycetales > Micrococcaceae > Arthrobacter > Arthrobacter histidinolovorans. Next base: position 154,122 of record NZ_BMPM01000009.1, read on the forward strand.
GTTGCGGATCACGATGCCGGTGTCCCGGAAACCGTAGTAGTCACCGTTGATCGCGAAAACGGCATTGTGGTCCTGGGCGATGGCGGAGGTGTTTTCCGTGATGTTCCCGCCGTAGGTGTCCTCCGCGAATGCCGACTTCAGCGTGGTGGCATCATCAAGCACGACGTCGGCAACGTAGTAGGTGACGGTGCTGTCGCCGCTGCCCGTGGTCACTTTGGAGATGGTGACGCCGGTGTCGCCCGAGGTGTAGCTCGTGTCGGTGACCACGGCGCTCGCCGACGTATCGGCGGAAGTGCTGGTCGTCGTCGTGGTGGTGCCGGCCTGGCTGGCCTCGTATTCCGAGACGTTGGTGATTTCGGCGTGCGGAATGACGAAGCGGTCCAGGGCCCAGGCTGTTGCTCCCCCGGCAGAGAGAGTGACCGCCAGGACAGCGGAGACGATCGCGCGCCGGGTCCGGCGGCCTTTGCGGTTTTCGGTCTGTGGAGGAGTCATGCCTCCTTTCTACGGAGGCAGGCTACGCCGGAGGTTTGCTCCACATATGCGGGGGCTGTGAAGGTTCGGCGGGGGCTGTGAAAGTCAGCGGCCGCCGGCTTCCCGGGCTGCCTGTTCTATGCGCTGGCGGTGTGCGGCCAGTTCTTCGGCGGTTCGCTGGGGGATGTTGGGGTCATTTGGCCGTTGCCCTGCCTGGCCGTCAATGAGTTCCCGGATGATGTCCGCATGGCCTGCGTGGCGGGCTGTCTCGACGCACATGTGGACCAGGATCTGGTGCAGGGTGACGTTCTTCTTTTCGTCGGACCACCACGGCACCACGCCCGGGGCATCCAAGGGGAGGGACTCGATGGTTTCGTCGCTGTGTTTGGCGGAGAAGTGGTGCAGCTCGATGATGTCCTGCATGCTTTCATGGGCAGGGACCCACATGTCGGCGTCGGGCTCGGCGGTGGCCTCATACCAGGGGAGCTCCCGTCCGTTTGGCCGCCCGAACGTTTCGCCGAAGTATCCCAACTCCACACCGGCCACGTGCTTCACCAAGCCCAGCAGGTTGGTCCCCGTGGGGGTCATCGGCCTGCGGGCATCGTATTCGCCCAGGCCCTCCACTTTGCTGAGCAGGTCCTGGCGGCGGGTGCGGAGATAGTGCAGCAACGTTGCTTTGTCATCCATGGTCAGCACTCTACCGAAGGGGTGCGACAACGAGTTCGCCGGAGCAATGCGGGATCGCCGCACCGCTCCGGCGATTTGGCCGCTCGACGGCGGTCACGCACCTTTCCGGCGACGTGGACGTGACCAGGTACTGCTTTATTCCTCTCTTCGGCATCGCGTTGACTTCAACCCAAGCCAGTGGCGGACCCGGCGAAGGACGCCGGACCCTGTCCAGCCACGAGTGTTAGGAGCATCTCCTTGTCACTTCAATTTCCTCGCAGGACCCTCCTCCAGGGTGCCGGCGCACTATCCCTGGCGGCAATGGTCAGCTCGATGTTCGCGCAGAACGCCTGGGCCGACGCAGAACCGGGCGCAGCGGAGTTCGCAGCGTTGCGGAACCGTTGGGTGGACCAGATCACGGGCCGCAATGTCATCCAAGCGGGCGACTCCGACTTCGCGAAAGCCATCACCGCACTGAACAACAAAGCCGCAGACTCTCTGGCCAAGCTCAACACGTCATTGGGCCGGACATCGGTGTTCACGGACTTGTCCTTGGCCAAAGACGCGGAAATGGTCACCACCTACACGCGCCTGTCCCAACTGGCCACCGCATGGGCTACACCCACCGCGGCCGTGTTCGGTGATGCCTCGGTGCTTGCCGCCATCAAGGCAGGCCTGGCCGACGCCAACACCCTTTGCTACAACGACAGGAAGGAAGAGGTGGGAAACTGGTGGTCCTGGGAGATCGGTGTCCCACGGGCACTCGCTGATGCCATGGTGCTTCTGCAAGCGGAATTGTCCGCCGAAGAGCGCACGGCCTACTGCGCGGCGATCGACCATTTTGTGCCCGACCCGTGGCTGCAGTTCCCGCCCAAGCGCGGCAAGATCACCTCTGTGGGGGCCAACCGGGTGGACCTGTGCCAGGGAATCATCATCCGGTCCCTGGCCGGAGAAGACACGGCCAAACTCAACCACGCAGTGGCCGGGCTCAGCCAGGTGTGGCAATACGTGACCAGCGGGGACGGTATTTTCCGGGACGGCTCATTCATCCAACACAGCACCACTCCGTACACGGGTTCCTACGGGGTAGTCCTGCTCACCGGTCTGTCCAAGTTGTTCTCCCTGCTGGGCGGTTCGGCGTTCGAGGTCTCCGACCCTACGCGCAGCATCTTCTTCGATGCCGTGGAAGGTTCGTTTGCGCCCGTCATGATCAATGGGGCCATGGCCGATTCCGTCCGTGGCAGGAGCATCAGCCGCGAGGCCAACACCGGCTATGACCTCGGGGCGTCTGCGATCGAGGCCATCCTGCTCCTGGCCCGCGCCATGGATCCAGCAACGGCTGCCCGGTGGCGGGGTTTGTGTGCGGGCTGGATTACACGCAATACTTACCGCCCCATCCTTGGCAGCGCCAGCGTGCCCAGGACGGCACTGGTGAAGGAGCTCCTGGCCACTGGTGTTGCCCCCGTTGCGGAACCTGCCGGCCACAAGCTCTTCCCCGCGATGGACCGCACCATGCACCGCGGACCCGGCTGGGCATTGTCCCTCTCCATGTCCAGCAACCGCATCGCCTGGTACGAATGCGGCAACGGCGAGAACAACCGCGGGTATTACACCGGTTCCGGCATGACCTACTTCTACACCTCAGACCTTGGCCAGTACGACGACGCGTTCTGGGCAACGGCCAACTACAACCGCCTGCCCGGAACCACGGTGGACACCACCCCTTTGCCGGACAAGGTGGAGGGGGAGTGGGGTGCTGCGGTCCCCGCGAATGAGTGGAGCGGCGCCACCGCGCTTGGTGAGGTTGCCGCCGTCGGGCAGCATCTGCTGGGGCCGGGCCGTACGGGCCTGACCGCACGGAAGTCTTGGTTCGTCAGCGGCGACGTCACCGTCTGCCTCGGGGCGGACATCAGCACTGCTTCGGGGGCCAGGGTGGAAACCATCGTGGACCACCGCAACCTCCACCAAGGCAGCAATACGCTCACGACGGCGTCAGGCACCATCGCGGGATCAGCCGGCAGCGCTGAGGTACTGGGCGACGGGCGCTGGGTTCATTTGGAGGGTTTCGGGGGCTACGCCCTGCTGGACGATGCCCCTCTCCATGTGCTGCGGGAAACCCGTTCAGGCAGCTGGTCCGGGGTCAACATCAACGGCACGGCCACTGTCCATCAACGCAACTTCGCCACCCTTTACCTGGACCACGGGGCCGGGCCTGTCGCCGGCAGTTATGCGTATGTGGTGGCGCCGGGCGCATCGGTGGACCTGACCCGGAAGCTGCTGCAGGGCAACAAATACCGGGTGATCCGTAACGATGCCACTGCGCAGTCGGTGGAGTTCAAGCCCGGGAAGACCACGGCCGCAACGTTTTGGAAGCCTGGGATGGCGGGGGATCTTGGAGCCTCGGGTCCCGCCTGCGTGGTGTTTTCCAGGCACGGAAATGAGTTGAGCCTGGCCGTCAGCGAGCCGACGCAGAAGGCTGCCGGCCTCACGCTGACCCTGCCGGAGGGAACATGGTCCAGCCTGCTGGAGGGCGAGGGCACACTGGGGACCGACGCGGAGGGGCGGAGTACCTTGACGATCGACACTGCAGGTCTCAGTGGCCAGACCCGGCTGGTGAAGCTCCGCCGCTAGAGCATCCTTGTGAGGCCTGCTCTGCGCGCCATTTGGCCCCGGAAGGCCGCAGAGCGGGCCTCACAACGCGTGGGAAACCTGGGGAATCCCGGTTTTCTTCGCTCCGCAGGAATCACGGACAACAATGCGGGGCCGCAACCGGATCTGGTACAGCGGGCACGCGTCACCTTCGGTCAGCCGGCGCAGCAAGACGTCGGCGGCCATGACGCCAAGCCTGTGTTTCGCCGGCGAAACCGCCGTGAGCGGTATCCGGGCGAGATCGGCCATTTCGTCGTCGTAGGAAACCAGGGCCAGATCCTCCGGCACTCGAACTCCATGCCTGGACGCTGCGCCTTCCAACAAGGCCGCTTCCCGGTCTCCGAAGACCAACGCTGCGGTGGCACCGCTTCCTGCCAGCAGCCCGAACATGTGCTCGGCCTGGTCCGCTTCCCACTCCGGCTTCGTTGCGCTGAATGCCATGCTCCGGTGCCCGTCAGTGTCCAATCCCAAAGCGGCAACGGCGGCCCTGTACCCCGCAACCACCGCTGCCTGGGTTGGATTGCTGCTCCGTGCCGCCTCGTTCGCCCGCGTGAGCAGGCCAATCTTCCGGTGGCCCAAACGGTGAAGGTGCATAACGGCGTCGTACGCTCCACCTTGGTGATCCGAGCAGACGTGCTCAGTGAGGTCTCCCGGCCCCAAGTCGTCCAGGCTCCGCTCCAGGAGGACAACAGGCACGGGCAGGGCCATGAGCTCCGAAGCGCGCTGCTGGGGGTTGGCCAAGCCGGTCAGCGTTGGCACCAGGATGAGCCCGTCCACTCCGGCATCCAGGAGGAACTGGATGCTGGCATTCTCCCGCGTGAAGTCGTAGTGGTACGTGGACAGCTGCAAGCTGGCACCCCGGGCGGAAAGGTGTTCTTCGATCCCCTGGAGAACGCGCGGGTAGTACAGCTGCGTGTCCGGGAGCAGGACCCCAATCACAAAGCGGGAACGCTTTTGGGCACGCTGGGGGGCAGCGACAAAGCTGCCGGCGCCCTGCCGCCTGACCACCAGACCTTTCCCTACAAGATCTTCGAAGGCCCTCCGCACCGTCGTCAGGGAAAGGCCGGTCTCGGCTGCGAGTTGCTGCTCGGTGGGGAGCTTGGTCCCCACAGCCCACGTCCCGGCGAGGATGTCCCTGCGGAGGTCGTCGCTCAGGTCCTGGAACTTCAGGTTGGCCTTGGCGGTGTCGCGAAGGGCTGCACCGGAGTCCGGCTCCTGTTTCCGCGTCGGCATGATCCATCTCCCGTGATTGGCAGGCAATTTCTCTTATCATGCACCAGATTTTAGAGAGTATTCAGGTAGTAATTGCTCAATGTCGGTGAGTATTTTCATGTAATCCGGAATGCTCATTGATTCCTCGCCTCGAGGCTCAGTAGCAATGGAGGGTGTGGAACAAGAAGCCAAATATCCTTTTCATCCTCAGCGACGACCAAGGCGCATGGGCCTTGGGGTGCGCCGGAGACCCTGAGATCCAGACCCCGCAGCTGGATGCCCTGGCTGCCCGCGGGACGCGCTTGGAGAACTTCTTCTGCGCTTCGCCTGTCTGCTCTCCGGCGCGGGCGAGCTTGATGACCGGGAACATTCCTTCGCGCCACGGCGTCCACGACTACCTGGCCGGCGTCGAAACCGGACCGCAAGCCATTGATTACCTGAGCGGACAACGGTTGTTCACGGATGACCTCGCCGAGGCCGGCTATCGCCTGGGCCTGTCCGGCAAATGGCACCTGGGCGCCAACGATGCTCCCCGGAAGGGCTTCAGCCACTGGTTCGCGTTGGAGGGAGGCGGCAGCCCGTATGACAGCTCGGTGATGTACAGGTACGACGGCGGCACCAGCCACCGGGAAACGGTCACCGAATATTTGACAGACGCGATCACCAACGATGCGCTGGACTTCATCACCGAAGCCTCGCAAGGACCCGAACCCTTCTTCCTGGCACTCAACTACACAGCTCCCCACAAGCCGTGGAAGGGGCAGCACCCGCCCGAGTTCGAGGACGCATACCGCGACTGTGCGTTTTCCAGTTGCCCGCAGGAAGCCATGCACCCGTGGACTCCCACCTTGGACGGTGTGCCGATCGGCGGCGAGGCGGATGTCCGGGCAGCGCTGGTGGGCTACTTCGCTGCGGTCAGCGCCATGGACGCAGGGATCGGGACGGTCCTTGGCCGACTGGAAGAACTCGGGATCCAGGACAACACCCTGGTGGTTTTCAGCAGTGACAACGGCTTCAATTGTGGCCACCACGGCATTTGGGGAAAGGGCAACGGGACGTTCCCGCAGAACGTCTACGACTCCTCCGTCAAGGTGCCGGCGATCTTCGCGCTCCGGGGCAGGATCCGGCAGGGGGTGGTGCTGACGGAACTGTTATCCGCTTATGACCTGGCGGCCACCATCCTGGAGCTCGCAGGCGTGGACCCCCGGCCTTTCGAAGATGGGCCGGGTCAATCCTTTGCCGGTCTGTTGGCCGGGCTGCCTCCGGCGGCCGGGGACCGCGCCGTCGTGGTCTTTGACGAATACGGCCCGGTACGGATGATCCGCAGCACGGACTGGAAGTACGTGCACCGCTATCCACACGGTCCGCATGAACTCTACGATCTTGCGGCAGATCCTGATGAACGCGTCAACCTCGTGGATCGGCCAGCGCACGCGGCGCGGGTGTCCGGCCTGCGTTCCCAGCTTCAGGAATGGTTCCAGCAGCACGCCGTCCCGGGGCTCGACGGCAGTTGGCTTCCAGTGGCCGGCGCGGGCCAGGCTGCGTCCGTGCTCGATGATCCCCTGGGGGCATTCACCCCACCCAACTGGGATGGCACCGACGCAGCCGGCGGCTCTTCCTAACCGACGTCGGTGAGAGCGAGTCCCGCGTTGAGCTCTTCGGCGTTTTCGCCAAGCAGCACGGACCTGCCGGTCCGGTCCGCATCATAGGACGCCAGGACCACCTCCACGATGTGGCGGGCGTGCTCAACACTGACCTTGGGTGCGCCGCCGTCGAGCACTGTGATGAAATCCTGCAGTTGCAGGAAGAAACCCTCCTGGATGTCCTCGGGCCGCGGCTCCCGGACGGTGCGTGATACGCCGTCGCGACGCACCAAGGTTCCCTGGTGCGGGCTGCAGGACAGGGTGCCGTGCTCACACACGATGAGGATCTCGTCCAGCCGTTGTGCAGCATCGGACACCACGGAGATGCTGACATGGACCCCATTCTTGAGCGTCAGCGCGATGGCGCCATCAGTTTCCACGGGAACGCCGAAGCGCTTGAGGGTAGAGGCGCCCAGGGATTCAACAGGCGCCCCACCAAACCAGATGGACCGGTCAAGGCAGTGGCCGCCGATGTTCATCAACGCGCCTCCACCGGCCATGGCCTCGCTGAAGAACCAGTCCGGACGGGTTCCCGGACGGTAATCAGTGGTCCTGTAGTCGCGGATCATGAGTACCCGCCCAAGTTCGCCGCTGGCCAGCACTTCCTCGGCTGCCAGCTTCTCCGGAAGGAAATGCTGGATCTGCCCGATCACCAAGGACACCCCGGCCTCCCGGCAGGCCTGGATCATGCGATCGCAGTCGGCAACCGTGGTGGCCATGGGCTTTTCCACCAGAACGTGCAATCCGTGCTCGGCTGCGGCAAGCACCATCTCCAGGTGCAGGGCATGCGGGGTATTGATGATGACCGCATCCAAACGGGCCTCACGAAACATGGCCAGGTAGTCCCCAAAGACAGAAGCCCCCCACGGCGATGCGACCCTCTGGGCGGCTTCGGGCCGCAGATCGCAGACGGCGGCCAACTCTACGCCGCTGATCCGCGCTGCGGACGCTGCATGGAAGTGTGCCACGGCGCCCGCGCCAATGATTCCAAGTCGTATCAATTTCCCTCTTTAGCTCGGAGCCGGAGCGCGGGCCCGTTTGATGGGAGCACCGCGCAAGTCCCCTCGATTGTTGGGCAGTCCGAAAAGAGGAATAAATGCCTAATTGGCCCTCACCGCAGCCGGGCTGCCATACCGCTGTGGAAACTTTCCAAAATACTCATTGAATCCTGCTTTCGGGGGCTGTGAGAGTCGTCTCACTGAACCGCATCCGGCTGGTTCCCCCTCACTCGAAAGGTGATTCCCATGGGCAAAACGGCCCGTCATCTTCGCCCACTGGCCGCCCTGTTGGGTGCAGCACTTGCCTTGTCCACCACTGCCTGCGGCGGAGCCACCGATGCCTCCCCGGCCGCCGACGCCGTGGATATTTCCGGGTCCATTTCAGGCCAGACCATCAACTATTGGTCCATGTGGAAGGACGGCGAGCCTCAACAAAAGGTCATTGCCACCGCCATCTCGGATTTTGAAAAGGAAACCGGCGCCAAAGTCAGCGTTCAGTGGCAGGGACGCAGCAACACTGAAAAGCTGGTGCCGGCGCTGAATACCAACAACGTCCCGGACCTCGTGGACGGAACCCTCGCCAAACTGGCTCCGGTGATCGGCGACACAGGACAGGCGAGCCCCCTGACGTCCGTCTACTCGTACGGGCTTGACGGAAAGACCGTCAGCTCAGTGATCCCGGAGAAGTTCACCAGCAACGGCGTCTTCAAGGGAGAAGACGGACAGCCCTGGATGGTGCCCTACAGCATCAGCTCCGACGGCATCTGGTTCGATGCCGCCAAGCACCCGGAGCTCAAGGCGAAGCCGCCCGCCACCTGGGACGAATTCATGGAGGTCCTGGACAAGCTCAAGGCCAGCGGAGCAGCACCCATTGCCGCGGATGGTGACATCGCCGGCTACAACTCCACCTGGTTTGTCACCGCACTGCTTCGGCTCAAGGGCGCGGGCAGTTTCAATGCCCTCGCCGAGGACAAATCCGGTGCAGGATGGGATGACCCCGCAGTTTTGGAAGCAGCCCAAAAAGTCGAATCCCTGGTCAAGGGCGGATACCTGAACAGTGGCTACAACGCGAGCAAATTCCCCGCGCAACAGCAGCTCTGGGCAAACGGCGACGCTGCCCTGATCCTCAACGGCTCGTGGACACCCACCGAAACCGGTTCGTACGCCGCTCCGGGATTCGAATACTCCTCCTTCCAGTTCCCGGCCATCGGCGACAAGCCTGCCAGTGCCCGCGTGGACTTCATCGGATTCGCTGTTCCAGCTAAATCCAAGAACCAAGTGCCTGCACAGCGCCTTGCAGCGTTCCTGCTGGATGCCAAGTACCAGAACGCCCTCGGAACTGACGCCAAAGTGCTGCCGGTAAGGCAGGACGCACCGGTGGATCCCGCCGTCGCAAGCGTCAAAGCCGCCATTGACGCCGCACCGGCCACGCACCTGCAGAACGACGGCGTGACGTTTCCTGGCTACACCGAGAAGGTCTTCTTCCCCAGGGACGATGAACTGTTCCTTGGAAAGACCACGGCCGCAGAGTTCGTGGCCAAGATGAAGGAAGCCCAGATCCAGTACTGGAAGGACAACGGCTGATGTCCCTGGGTCTGAAAGAGCCTCGCGCCAGTAAGGCGTCACCGCAGAATCCGGCGTCCCGGAAACCGGCCTCCAGGAAGGCACCAGCTCAAGGCCGACAGCCTGGAAGTTCCATCGATGTGCAGCGCAAGAAGCTTCTGTTTCCGTTCGTGGGTCCGGCGTTCGTCCTGTACACGGTCCTGTTCATCGTTCCAGCCCTTGGTGCGGTGTGGATCAGTCTCCACAAATGGGCCGGCTCCGGACCCATGAAATTCGTGGGCCTGGACAACTACGGCCGGATCTTCCGGGACCCGCTGTTCCTGTCATCGTTCGGCAACACCCTGCTGCTGCTGTTCGTGGTGGGTACTGCAATCTTTGTCCTCGCCTTTGCCATGACGCTGGTCCTCCGGGACATGGCAGGGAAGAAGGTGGTGCGCAACGTCATCTTCTTCCCGCACCTTATCAACGCGCTCGTGTTCGGGGTCCTGGCAGGCTTCATCTTCAACCCGGGAGGCATGGTGAACAGCCTCCTGGCTCCCTTTGGGGTGACAGACCCGCCCAAGTGGCTGGCTCAGGACAACATCTTCCCGCTCATCATGGTCACCCTGGTGTGCACCACCACCGGGTACTTCACCACCATCCTGATGGCCGGCGTCGACCGTATTCCGCCGTACTACTACGAGGACTGTGCCCTGGCAGGGGCCACGGCGTTCCAGCGGCTGCGGTATGTGATTCTCCCGCTGACCTGGGATGTCTTCGGTACCTGCGCCGTGCTGTGGACCATTTCGTCGGTGAAGATCTTCGAGATCGTCTGGGTCTTCGGTGGCAGCTCAGGGGCCGGCGTGCCGCCAACCCAAAGCTGGACGGCCGCCGTCTACACCTACGTCAACGCCTTCTCCGGACAGTCAACGCCTGCCTATGGAGCCGCAACGGCCTCCGCCGTGTTGTCGCTGGCGCTGATCTCCGTCCTGGTTGTCCTGCTGCGTCGCGCCATGCGTCGCGACGCCGTCGAGTTCTAAAGGAAATGTCATGAGCGAATACAAACTGCTGGCACCCCTGACTACGCGCAGGAGGGGACGCCGGGGCGTCAGTCCCGCTTTGCGGGGGGAACGCGGCGTGGTCCGGGGCATCGGCGTAGGGCTGCTGTGGCTGGTGGTCGCGATCAGCATCGCGGCATTGGTGTGGATGGTGGCGCAGGCCTTCCGGGATACCCGGGCCATTCTTGATGATCCTTGGGGCGTGCCGGCATCCTTGGACTTCGGCAACTTCGTCCGGGCCTGGACCGTGGGCGATTTCGCGGTGGCCACCTGGAACAGCCTGCTCACCACCGTGGTGTCCTCGGTCCTGACCGTCGCCATCGCCGCACCGTGCGCTTACTACCTGAGCCGGGTGGACAACAGGCTGACCCGCGGGCTGAGCCTGTACTTCATCCTGGGCCTGGGTATCCCGGCGCAGGTCATTCTGATTCCGCTGTTCGTGATGCTGAACAAGGTGTACCTCACGGACAGCATCATCGGACTGAACCTCGTGTACATCGGGGTGTCCATGCCGTTCACGGTCTTCCTGCTCACCGCGTTCTTCCGCTCCCTGCCCCTGGAGATGGAAGAAGCCGCAGCCCTGGACGGGACCACTGCCTTCGGGACGTTCTGGCGCATCACCCTGCCCCTGGCCAAGGGAGGCATCCTGACTGCCTTCATCCTTCAGGTCATCTCGCATTGGAATGAAACCCTTCTGGCTCTGACCCTGCTGCAGTCCACTGAGAAATACACGTTGCCGGTAGCCCTGATCTCGTTCGTGCAGCAGCAGACATACTCGGGCGCGGACTGGGGTGGACTGTTTGCAGGCCTGGTGATCGTGGTCTTGCCGATGCTGATCATCTATGTCTGGCTCGGCCGGCGCCTCACCGAGGGACTCACCCTGGGTATGGGCAAATAGCTCCCGACGCCTGCGCCTTCACAGCATGCCTTGTCCTTGGACGAGGGCCAATGCCACAGTGAACCATGGCCACCGAAGAGGACGTCAGGAGAATCTGCCTGGACCTGCCGGGTGTGAGTGAACGCTTGAGCTGGGGGCAGCCGGCCTGGTTCGCCAAAACCCTTATGGCACGTATCTGGGAAGACGGGGTTGTCACGGTCAAGAGCGATGAACGCGAGGCGCTCGCAGCCATGGAACCGGACACGTATTTCTGGACACCGCATCACGAGCAATCCCCGAAGCTGCTCCTGATCCGGCTGGAGGGCATCGACGTGGACGAGCTCGACGAACTGCTGCAGGAGTCGTACAGGATCGCCGGCGCCCCCCACCCAACGAACCCAACTAAGTAGCAGATCAGGTCGTTCCCAGGGCTGGGAACGACGCGAGCTGCTACTCAGTTGGGTGCGCAGGCAAGTTAGACTCGGGCGCATGGGGGACAACAACATACTTGGGGAAAACAACTCACCGCAGCCTGCACGGAAGCCGGCCGCCGTCGTCGTGCCTTTGCTGGGGCTGATCGCGGTGATCGTGGGGCTGATCGTGGCGTTCAGCAACCAGAGCACGGACTTCGGCTTCGTTGCTTACGCGCCGTTGAGCGACACGCTCTTCCTGGGCAACGGCGGGGCCTTTGTCAGCCAGGGCACTCAGCTGGGCTTGGCTCTAACGGGGGTTGGCCTGCTGGTCCTCGCGTTCTGGGCCGGGCTAGCGGTGGGCCGCCGGCGCTGAGATCGCCGCAGAAACGCGAGTTCGCCGCTGAAACGCGAAATCGCCGGACAGCTCCAGCGAACTGGCAGCTTTCCGGCGATCTCGGCGGCAGGCAAGGACTAAGTGAGCTTCACCTGGCGGTTCATGTCCTTGTACAGCAGGTAGCGGAACTCGCCCGGGCCACCGGCGTAGCAAGCCTGCGGGCAGAACGCGCGCAGCCACATGAAGTCGCCGGCCTCAACCTCAACCCAGTCGTTGTTGAGCAAGTACATGGCCTTGCCTTCCAGGACGTACAGGCCGTGCTCCATGACGTGCGTCTCCGGGAAAGGGATCACGCCGCCGGGCTGGAAAGTGACGATGTTGACCTGCATGTCGTGGGCGAGGTCGCTGGAGTCCGTGAAGCGGGTGGTCTTCCAGACGTCGTCGGTGTCCGGCATGGAGGTGGGCTCCACGTCCTTCTCGTTGGTGACGAAGGACTTGGCCTCGAAGCCTTCAAGACGCTCATAGGCCTTGCGGATCCAGTGGAAGGAGACGATGTCGTCGGAGACGTTCTCCAGGCCCCACTCTGCACCTGCGGCGAGGTAGGCGTAGCCGCCTTCTTCGAGGTGGTGGAGTTCCCCGTCGAGGGTCAGGTTGACCTGGCCCTTGGTCACGAAGATGACGCCTTCAACACCGGACTCGAACTCTGCCTTGGGAGCCCCGCCGCCCGGTGCGATCTCGACGATCAGCTGGGAGAACGTGGTGGCGAAACCGGAGATCGGCCGCGCGATGATCCACGAGCGCGTGTTGGAGAAGCCCGGCAGGTTGCTGGTGACGATGTCCGTCATGACGCCCTTGGGGATCACCGTGTAGGCCTCGGTGACGATGGCCCGTTCCGTGGTGAGGTGGGTCTGCGGCGGCAGGCCGCCCTGCGGGTAGTAGTACTTGCCCATGCGAGTTGCTCCTATCAGTGGGAAGTCGGTTGTGCGAGCCGCGGGTGCGCCAGCGCGGTCAGCTGTGAAAGTTCGACGCCGGCAAGCGCCTTGACCTCGTCGGTTCCCACTGCGCCGCACTGGACGCCGCGGAGGACGAAGCCTGCCAGGGCGCGGGCCGTGGCGGGTTCATCCATGACGCCGCCTTCGGTGCGCTCCACATAGTTGCGCAGGCGCAGTGCCGCGGCGGGCAGGCCTTCGCGGTAGAAGGCATACGACGCCGAGAAGCGGCTGGGGAGTTGGGCGGCGTGGAGATCCCAGCCCTGGTAGTAGCCGTTCTCCAGGGAGCGTCGGACCAGCCGGCCGTGAAGCTTCCACGCGTCTTCCACGCCATCGCCCACGGGGATGATGTTGGTGGACCCGTCGGAGAGGCGGATGCCGGTGCCGGCAACAGCGAGCTGCATGACTTCCTTGGCGAAGTCGGCCACCGGGTGCTCCATGGACTGGTATTCCGCGGAGATTCCCAGGGAAGCGCTGTAGTCGTAGGTCCCGTAGTGCAGGGCGCTGATGCGGCCCGGAACAACGTGGGGGAGCTGGGCTACCGGCGAGGTTCCGTCCGCGCCGATGATGAGCTGCGGTGTTTCCACCTGCACCTCAAAGCGAAGCCGGCCAGCGGGGAGCCCGTGGACTTCCTCAAGGCGGGACACCGCGAAGTCCATGGCCTGCACCTGTGCCACCGTGGTGACCTTGGGCAGGGTGAGGATCAGGCCAGCGGGGAGCTCGCCGGCCTCAGCCAAGGTGGAGACGAACAGGTCCAGCGTCTTCAGGCCGCGGGCCCGGGTGGGCGCTTCGAAGCACTTGAAGCGGATGCCGATGAACGGCGGAGCTGTTCCGGCCGCGACGGCAGTGGCAACAGCCTTGGCGGCAGCAACGGCGTCGGCGTCTTCTGCCTCGTCGCCGCGGTCGCCGTAGCCGTCCTCGAAGTCCAAACGGAGGTCTTCGATGGGCTCAGTGGACAGCTTGGCTGCCACACGCTCAGCCACAGCGGCGGCCAAGTGGGATTCCTGGCCCAGCAGCCGGCCGAGCTTCTCCAGGCCGCCGTGGGCCTCCGCCGTCGCGAGTGCCTGCGTGCCCCACTCAGCTGCGAGAGCCGGCGTGAAGCGGTCGGCCGGGATGTAGACGGTGTGGATCGGCTGGCGTGAGCCGTCGTCGCCGGGGTAGTTGCGGTCCAGCAGCTCATCGGTAGCGGACAGCTGGGACTCGATGTGGGCCAGATCGGATGCGGAGAATGAGCCCATCTCAGCCCACCAGCTCGTAGGCAGGAGTGGTGAGGAAGTCCGTGTAATCGTCGGAGAGACAAATGTCCTCGATCAGCTTGGACGCCGGCTCGTAGTACTTGGTGAAGTTCTCATCGCCGAACTCGATGCGCAGGCGCTCGGTTTCTTCGCCCAGGATACGGGTGACCAGTTCGCGGGTCACGGTGTTGCCCGTGTCCGCGAGGACGGACTTGTTGCGGATCTGCTGCCACACCTGCGAACGGGAGATCTCCGCCGTGGCGGCATCTTCCATGAGGTTGTGGATGGCAACGGCGCCGCTGCCGGAGATCCAGACGCCGGTGTAGGCGACGGCGACGTACAGGTTCAGGCGCAGGCCTGCCTCCGTGACGGTTCCGCCGGCGGACGCGACGTCGATGAGCTGCTCAGCGGTGACGTTCACCTCGGGACGCTGCTTGTCCAGCTGGTTGGGACGGTCGCCCAGTACGGAGTCGAAGACTTCGCGGCAGGTGGACACGAGGTCCGGGTGGGCCACCCAGGAGCCGTCGAAGCCATCATTTGCTTCGCGGGTCTTGTCGGCGCGGACCTTGTCGAAGGCGGCGGCGGTGACGTCGGGCTGCTTGCGGTTGGGGATGACGGCGGCCATGCCACCCATGGCGAAGGCGCCGCGCTTGTGGCAGGTCTTGACCAGGAGTTCGGTGTAGGCGCGCATGAACGGTGCCGTCATGGCAACGGTGGCGCGGTCCGGGAGGACGAACTCTTCGCCGGCATCACGGAAGTACTTGATGATGCTGAAGAGGTAATCCCAGCGGCCGGCGTTCAGGCCCGAGGCGTGGTCACGCAGTTCGTAGAGGATCTCGTCCATCTCGAACGCCGCCGGGATGGTCTCGATGAGCACAGTGGCGCGGACGCTGCCCTGCGGAATGCCCAGGAAGTCCTGCGCGAAGACGAAGACGTCGTTCCAGAGGCGGGCCTCCAGATGGCTCTCCATCTTGGGCAGGTAGTAGTACGGGCCATGGCCGTTGAGGAGAAGCTGCTTGGCGATGTGGAAGAAGTGCAGGCCGAAGTCCACCAACGCGCCCACGGCGGGTTCGCCGTCGATCAGCAGGTGGCTCTCTTCCATGTGCCAGCCGCGGGGACGGGCCACAACAACAGCCAGGGGAGCGTCCGTGCGGAGGCGGTATTCCTTGCCTTCGGGGGAGGTATAGCTCAGGGTTCCCTGGGCGGCGTCGCGGAGGTTCAGGATGGCGTCGATGACGTTGGGCCATGTGGGCGTGCTGGCGTCTTCGAGGTCCGCAAGCCATACTTTGGCGCCGGAGTTGAGGGCGTTGATGGCCATCTTGGCCGGGGTTGCCGGGCCGGTCATCTCAACGCGGCGGTCCTGCAAGGCTGCCGGTGCCTCGGCGACCTTCCAGTCGCCGTCGCGGATTTCCTGTGTCTCCGGGAGGAAGTCCAGGCGGCTGGTGTCCGCAACCTTCTGGCGCTTGACCTTGCGGGCCTCCAGGAGTTCATTGCGGGTACCGGCGAAACGCTGGTGCAGTTCTTCGATGAAGGCCAGTGCCTTGGGGGTGAGGATTTCCTCGGCGCGATCGATCGGCCGGGGATCGGTGACTGTGATAGCCATGTGAGCGGATTCCTTTTCTAGAGTGCGCTGGCGGCGTTGGCGTGCGCAGCGTTGGCTACGGCGGTCGCTACATCGGCGGCAACATGGGGATCGAAGACGCTGGGGATAATGTAACTCGCGTTCAGCTCGTCGTCAGCTACCCGGTTGGCGATTGCCTCGGCTGCGGCTACCAGCATGTCCGGCGTGATGTCCGATGCTCCGGCATCCAACAGGCCCCGGAAGAAGCCGGGGAAGGCCAGCACGTTGTTGATCTGGTTCGGGAAGTCGCTGCGACCGGTGGCGACCACGGCTGCGTGCTTGGAGGCAACCACAGGATCGATTTCCGGCGTCGGGTTGGCCATGGCGAACACGATCGCGTCTTCGGCCATGGAGGCAACCTGTTCTTCGCCGATCACGTGCGGGGCGGAGACGCCGATGAAGACGTCCGCTCCCTTGAGGGCGTCGTGCAGGGTGCCGGAGAAACCCTCTTCGTTGGTGTTCGCGGCAATCCAGCTGCGGTGTTCGTCGTCGTACTTCTCACCCGAGTGGATGGCGCCTGAGCGGCCGGCGGCAATGATGTGCTGCGCGCCCTGGGCTTTGAGGAGCTGGATGATGGCGGAACCGGCAGCGCCGACGCCCGAGACCACGATCTTCACTTCGGAGAGCTTCTTGTCCACAACGCGGAGGGCGTTGACCAAGGCAGCGAGCGTGACGATCGCAGTGCCGTGCTGGTCATCGTGGAAGACCGGGATGTCGAGTTCTTCGCGGAGGCGGTTCTCGATTTCGAAGCAGCGCGGCGCGGCGATGTCTTCGAGGTTGATGCCACCGTAAACAGGAGCCATGGCTTTGGCGATCATGATGATCTCCTCGGTGTCCTGCGTGTCCAGGCAGACCGGCCAGGCGTCCACGTTGGCGAACTGCTTGAAGAGCGCGGCCTTGCCTTCCATTACGGGAAGGGCGGCGGCGGGGCCGATGTTGCCCAGGCCCAGGACGGCCGAGCCGTCAGTGAGGACCGCGATGGTGTTGCGCTTGACCGTCAGGTTGCGGGCAGCGGCGGGGTCTTCTGCGATCGCCATGCAAACGCGGGCGACGCCGGGAGTGTAGGCGCGCGACAGGTCGTCACGGTTGCGCAGGGCTACTTTGGGGACGACCTCGAGCTTGCCGCCCAGGTGCATGAGGAAGGTGCGGTCCGAGACGTGCTGGACGGTGACGCCGTCGAGCGCGTTGAGGGCGTCCTTGACGCGGGCTGCGTGGTCGTCGTCGGTGGTGTTGCAGGTGACGTCGACAACGATCGTCTCGTGGTGGGATTCCGTGACGTCCAGCGCGGTGATTGCTGCACCGGCTGCGCCGACGGCTGCTGCCAGTTCACTGGTAGCGGTGAAGCTCGACGGTGCGGCGACGCGCAGGGTGATCGAGTTTCCGGGGCTCGGATTCGCCATTGAAATTCCTCCTGTAAGGCCCGTTCCCGGGCCGCCGTTCCAAACTGAATGTTTTCGTATTATGGATATTATTATCTACAAAGTGGAAACACAAGCCCTTGTTGGGTCATGTTCGGTGTCATCGCAGAGGTGCCCCTCGTGCTGTATCTTGGGTGTTCTAAGCAATTCTTTTCACGATGCGGATAAGAGTTGTCGGAATCTGAGTCATTGGAGACAAGGGAATGGCTGAAAAAGCCTCCGGAGGCGTGCAGTCCGTTGAGCGCGTCTTTGAACTGTTGGAACTGATCACGGACGCGGGTGGCGATGTCACCCTGAGCGAGCTCTCGTCGTCCACTGACCTGCCGCTGCCCACCATCCACCGGCTGCTGCGCACGCTGGTGTCGCTGGGCTACATCCGGCAGCTGCCCAACCGCCGCTACGCCCTGGGTCCCCGCCTGATCCGGCTCGGTGAAGGCGCCAGCAAGCAGCTTGGCGCCGTGGCGCGTCCGCAGCTGAAGACCCTGGTGGAACGTCTCGGGGAGACCTCCAACATGGCCGTGTTGGACTCGGACATGGTCATTTACGTGGCCCAGGTCCCGTCCATGCACTCCATGCGCATGTTCACCGAGGTAGGCCGCCGCGCCCACACGCACGATACCGGCGTGGGCAAAGCCATCCTCGCCCAGCTGGACGACGAGGTTGTCCGCGGCATCGTGGCGCGCACCGGCATGCCCACTCCCACGGCCAAGAGCATCGGGGACATCGACTCCCTGCTCGCAGACCTCAAGCTCATCCGCGAACGTGGCTACTCCATTGACGAGGAAGAGCAGGAGCTCGGCGTGCGCTGCTTCGCCATGGCCGTGCCCAACGCTCCCACGCCCACGGCGATCTCGGTCTCCGGCCCCATCACCCGTGTGGACCAGAGCTTCGCGGACCGTGCAGTGCCCATGCTGCGTGAAGCGGCAATGGCGATCTCCGCAGAGCTGAACCAGAACTAGCTTTCCCAACCCCGCCGAGTCGGCATTTGATGGCAATGTTCCTCGAGAACATTGCCATCTTTTGTCATCTGGGCGCTCTTGTCATCTGCGCGGGGAAACAAGAAGGCGGCAGTGTCCCCCAAGGAAACACTGCCGCCTTTTGTCATCTGCGGACCGGAGCTAGTGCTCTGACGCGCTGGATGTCTTGAGCGGAACTTCGTTGCCATCCGCATCGATCAGCTTGCCGTTTTCGAAGCGGTCGCCTTCGCTGAGGCACTTGATGTCCTCTTCGCTGACGATCCGGTCCGTACCGGCGACGAATACCGACTGGTTGTCCGAATTGCCGGCCTTGAAGTGGTTGAAGAGGATGTTCAGGATGATCGCCATGACCGCGGCGGAGCTGATGCCGGAGTGGAAGATCGTGGAGAACCAAGACGGGAACTGGTCGTAGAACTTCGGGGCGGCGATCGGGATCATGCCGAAGCCGATGGAAGCGGCCACGATGATCAGGTTCATGTTGTTCTTGTACTCAACCTTGGCCAGGGTGCGGATACCACTGGCTGCCACCGTACCGAACAGCACGACGCCGGCACCGCCCAGGACGGGCGTCGGAACCGCTGCGACAACCCGGCCCAGGATCGGCAGGAGACCGAGGATCACCAGGATGAGCCCGCCGGCGCTGACCACGAAGCGGCTCTTGATACCCGTGATGGCTACCAGGCCAACATTTTGGGCGAAGGCGCTCTGGGTGAAGGAGTTGAACAGCGGGGAGATGGCGCTGGAGAGCATGTCGGCGCGGAGGCCGTCACCGATGCGGCGGGAGTCAACCTTGGTGTCCACGATTTCGCCCACTGCGATGATGTCCGCCGAGGTCTCGGTGAGGGTCACCAGGATGACGATGAGCATGGAGATGATGGCGGCAATTTCAAAGGTCGGAGCACCGAACGCGAACGGCGTGGGGAATGCCACGATGTCGCCCTGGCCCACCTTGGAGAAGTCAGCCATGCCTGCAATGAGCGCGATGATGGTGCCGATCACCATGGCCAGCAGGATCGAGAGCCGTGAAATGGCGGCGTTGCCCACCTTGCTCAGGAGCAGGACGATGCCCATGGTGGCTGCGGCGAGCCCGATGTTGGACACGCTGCCGTAGTTGTCGGCCTTGGCGTTGCCGCCCATTGCCCAGTTCGCGGCAACCGGCATCAGTGTCAGGCCAATGGTGGTGATGACGGTGCCTGTGACCACCGGCGGGAAGAATTTGATGATCTTGGAGAACAGGGGAGTGATCGCCAGGCCAATCAGTGATGCCACGATCACCGAACCGAAGACTGCCTGGATCCCGCCACCGCCTTGGACGATTGCCACCATGGTGGAAACGCCTGCGAAGGAAACGCCCTGGACCAGCGGCAACTGCGAGCCGAACCACGGGATGCCTACCGTCTGGAGGATGGTGGCCAGGCCACCAACGAACAAACAGGCGGCAATAAGAAGGCCGATGTCCTGCGAGGACATGCCGGCGGCTGCACCGATGATCAGCGGCGGGGCAATGATTCCGCCGTACATGGTGAGGACGTGCTGGAAGCCGTAGGCGAAAGTGCTTCCAAGAGAAAGACGCTTGTCCTCGGGCCGTTCCGGACGGTGCGACTGTTGCTTCTGGGAAGCGGTGGTATTCGCGGGGCGGGATTTTTTCTTGATGTTCATGGCAGACTTCCTGGGTTCATGGCAGACGTCTTCGTCTGGCTAACTGTGTCTGGCTAACAAAATCTTTGGAGTTGTGGGGTTTTTGGGGTCGGGTTTGTGTGCAGGCCAGGCCCGCTGCGGGGCGGCTGGGGGCCGGACCTGCACACAGATCCCTTGGGGTGTTGCTGCTTAGCAGAAGCCGGCGATGCCGCTCCAGGCAACAGGTGCAGCGTCGATGTTCTCGCGCTGGACAGTTGCTTCGATGAGGCCGTACGGGCGATCCGCGGCGAAGAAGACCTCGTTGGGGTTGTCCAGGCCGAACGGGCTCAGGTCAACCAGGAAGTGGTGCTTGTTGGGCATGGAGAACTTGATCTCGGCCACTTCGCTGTGGGCTTCCAGAACCTTCTTGCCCATGTCGAACAGCGTCTGCTGCAGTGCGTGGGAGTAGTTTTCGGTGAAGCCTTCCAGCAGGAGCGCCTTGATGTCGTCGTAGCTCTTGTTGAAGTCGGTGCCGGCGACGTCCAGGTTGGTGTTGTAGCGCCAGCGGGCGGAAACGTCGGTGGCGAGGATGCGGTCGGTGGTCTCCGGCAGGGTGGTGTACTTGTCGCGCGGGTAGCCGACAAAGCCGGACTGCGTGGTCTTGAGGACGGTCAGGTCCTTGAGGCCGGAAATCACGTGGGTGGTTGCGCCGTCACGGACCACGACGGCGGTACGCACCTCTTGCCCGTTGCGGACGAAGCTGTGGTCGTGTCCTTCGCCATGTGCCTGGATGCGATCCCAGCTGTAGGCCTCCGCTTCCCAACGGCCGCCTGTGACCCAGTCGAATCCACCGGTGAAGTGGTCCGCGAGGCGCAGGAGGAAGGATTCGGGCGAGCCGATGCCTTCACGGGCGAACGCGTAGACGGTGTTCTTCTGGGTG
Organism: Paenarthrobacter histidinolovorans; assembly: GCF_014647595.1. Classification (GTDB taxonomy): domain Bacteria; phylum Actinomycetota; class Actinomycetes; order Actinomycetales; family Micrococcaceae; genus Arthrobacter; species Arthrobacter histidinolovorans. The sequence goes on from NZ_BMPM01000009.1 coordinate 174,782, forward strand.
TCGGTGGCAACCACGTGGCCGTTGTCGCCTTCAAGGTGTGCTGCCTGGAAATCTCCGCGCAGCTGCGAGGTGACGTTCAGGTCTTCGATGTGGTGGCGATCAGTATCCCGAGTGACCTTGACGACGCGGACTTCTGCTTTGCCGTACTGGTTTTCGCCGAGGACGATGTTGTTGCTCATGGTCATATCCCAACTTCTGTGAGGTGGAACCTACGTTCCATCAATGAAATTAAGCGCGTGTTTCCACTGCGTTTCTGGTGGCGCCGACCCAACAAAAAAGAGCCGGCATCCATGGATGCCAGCTCATTACGACCCTGCCTGCTGCTCTCAGGTTACGTGACCTACGCCACGAACTCATTCGAGAGTAGCGCATGATTTCGAGTTGTGTATATGGGTTTTCGAGGATCGTTATGAACAACCCGAATGTGACCGGGGCAACTTCATGTCGCCGCAGAAGGGTCTTGACGGCTCGTTTCCCGCCTGCCTACACTTTCCACATAACAATAAAAGTTTTCCGAAGAGCGGAAACTGTAGGCAAGAAAGAGGAGGAACAGATGGACTCGAAGGATACGAACAGCGTCGTGGAATTCCCGGCACCGGGTCAGGAACTGTACCTGCCCTTTGGTTCGACAGATCCGGACTTCTACATTCCGGCCGACTGTGATCGCAAAGCCGGCGGGTTCTCCCGTTGGCTGCGTGCGCTTCCGGTGTTCGGCCGGCAGCGCCCCTGATCTTCCTCAGCGGCACCCTCTCCTCGTAGCTCGGACAGGGAACCCAGCCGCTGCGGGAATCGGCGGGTAGGACTCTGCGCAACAGAGCCGAAGCGGGCGGCATCTGGGGAGGTGTCGCCCGCTTTGTTGCGCCCGGGCCGTCTCATTCTTTCGCCGATTCGATGCTGCGCTGCGGACCGTGCCATGCGCAGCATCGAAATCGCAGCGGACCCCCGAAATGGGCATCCGCGTCATCGGCCTAATGCACGCAACACCCTCATTTTGAACTCCTGTTCCCGGTACAAGTCCCGCCAGCGGATGCGGATGAACGTCCACCCGAGTTCGGTCAAGGCCTTCTCCCGCTGCCGTTCCTGGTAGAGCACCTCCGCGGTGGGTGCGTAATCGAAGCACTTGGCCTTCCCATCGAACTCGAGCGCCACCTTCTTTTCCCGCCAAGCCAGGTCCAGCCTGTGCTTACCTTCCGCTGACAAAACCTCGACCTGCAGATCCGGCATTTCGATTCGGAGGCGTTGGAGCAACTCGCGGGTCAGGGTTTCGCCTGGTGATTCCGATCTGGCATCAGCGTTCACCAACGCCTTGCGAAGCGCCGCCACGCCGTTTCGTCCCCTTAGTTGGTCGCACATCCGCTGCATTTGCGCCCTGTCAGCGCCCAAGCGCAGGGCATGATCCATGAGGACCAGGGATTGGCGGTCATTCAGGATGAGGCAGCTGTCCACGACTGTTCGTTCCAAGGAGGTGCACGCCATGCCCCTGACGGTCCGGATATCGCCGGGTTCCAGTGTCCGGGTGTGTGGAGCAACATCCATCCCGTGCGAAGAGCGCGATGCGGTGGTGGGGGTGGTGATATGCACCTGGCCGTCCACATCCAACAGGAACAGCCCATGGAGTCGTGCCGCGGAGGTGTGGCTGTAGACGAAGCCGCGTGCCGACGTCGTCAGCGTCCCATGGGCGTGTGCGGCAATCAGCTGCAGGCTCCGTACAGAAGGTTTCTGGGCTGCCCAGGTACTGCCCCTTAGGTAGCACCCCCTGCGAAGCCTCACTAATTCCCCGCTGCGCACCAGGGAAGCAATCTTCCTGTCGTTCAAGCCAGCTTGGTGGAGTTCATTGGTTCGCCATAGATCCATGCCTTCCGGAAGCAGGTGCTGGGAATTCCTCGTCATCCAACCAGCCTCGATCGCGCGCGCTCCCACGAATAGACGCCAGGTGTCCTATGTGGACAAATCCGCTTCGTTGCCTCGCTGCACATACTGCCGGGGGCACGGCATGATGGGCAGCGGGGCATCGAACCGGGCGGAAAGGGGCCGCGTCACATTCCGCCGAGGTGTGGCCTATGTCACGTAAGCTTGGCTGACGGCCGCCCTCCGGGTTCTTAAAGGGCCGTTGCGACCCCTCGATGGGCCGCACTTGCTGGCTCGATGGCGCCGGACACGCGTCCGCAGGCGCCGCACCGCAGCATGCCAAGTATTACTGGCGCTCGTCATTGAGCCCTGCCGGGACATGGACGCCCGGCGGACAACACTTGCCGCAGCAGGTGAAAGAAAAGCCGGAACTGGGGGTCTGGCGCCACCGCAGCATCATTCAGGCTGCCTCCCCAAAGGAAAACAATGTCATGAAACGCACCTTCGCAACGCTGGGGGCGGTGTTCGCATTGGCCCTGGCCGGCTGTACGGATCCCGGGACACCCTTGCCCACCGAAAGCCCAACCGCCACATCGACGGCGACGGCGGAGCCCACCTCGGAGCCGACGGCGACGGCGACGGCAACGCCGACCGCAGAGCCGACTTCGGAGCCGACGGAGACTCCGACCGCGACCCCCACGGCTTCGCCGACGGCAACGCCAACAGCTTCGCCCAGCGTGACCCACACGCCAACCGCGACAGCAACGCCAACCGCGACCCCGACGGCAACACCGACAGCAACGCCAACCGCGACACCCACGGCAACACCGACCCCAACGCCAACCGCGACCCCGACGGCAACACCGACCCCAACGCCAACCGCGACAGCAACGCCAACACCTTCACCGACCCCCACGCCAACCCCAACCACGGACACCCTCGCCAACCTGCCCCGGATTCCGTGGGATGGCGGTCCAGACTATTGGAAGAAGTTCCCGAAAGCTGACGCCGCTGGCTGGGACGATCCATCGTTCATCCCGATCGTGGTCTGGTATGGCTCGCCCGGAAGTGACGCCCAGCTGAAGTATGACAAGGCGCTCGGGATCAACACCTACGCCCAGGGCAACCCGGCAACCCCGTCGGCAGGCATTACGTCCAACGGAATGTTTACCTTGTTCTCGCCGAGCGATGCCCCCGCGGATTGGGCCAGCCAGGTGGGAACGCTGTTGGACGACGAGGTGGATGGCCGATTCGACACTGCATCAGGCTTGGCGCATATGCGTTCACTAGCCGCTCAGTCTGATCCCGCCAAAACCGGCCGCTTCACTTACGCCAACTGGACTTCGGGAATTCTGACCTACGACCGGTCCATGCAGTTCAGTGTGGACTTCTACAACACGGCCAACGTCAACAGTGTGGACCAGTACTTCTATGCTGTCCCGCAATGCGACTGGGGCGACAACCAGCTGCGGTGGCGCACACCCCAAGGCCAGAACCCCATCAACACGGCCAACTGCCGCACCGCATCAAGCTATGGAAAGATCATTTCCCTGCAGAACGAGGTCAATGCAGCACGTGGCGTCCAGGCTCCCATCTGGGCCCTCCCGACCGTGGTGTCCACTGGCGGCTCCACGGGTGGTTACCGGCAGCTAACGCCGGAGCAGACTAAAGCCCAGGTTTGGGCGAGCATCATTCACGAGGCACGTGGCATTGTGTGGTTCAGCCAGTCACCGGACCAGCAGAACATCAATGACTGCATCAGTGGCGACGCCTTCGCGGATGCTCGGCTCAAGGGCACGGCATGCCTCAAGGACCAGGTAGCGGCAGCCGGTGCTGTGAACAACCAGATCAAGGCACTGGCGCCCGTGATCAACACTCAGTCCTACGTCTGGGACTTCGGTGACGGCATTGATTCCATGTTGAAGGTCAAGGATGGCTCCGCGTACATCTTTGCCATGGGCCAGGACGGCACCACGGGATCCAGGACGTTCACGCTTCCGGCCGGCATCACAGGCACTCAGGTGGAAGTTGTGGGAGAAGGGCGGACCCTCGCGGTCCAGGGTGGCTCGTTCACGGATTCATTTGCCAACGAGTACACCCATCACGTCTACAGGATCACCCTCTAACCAGGGGTCCTCCGCGTCGTAGCTGGAGAATGACGCGTGGGACCAATGCCTGGCAAACCCGTTTCGTTGGCGCGCTGCGCACTGTGCCGAACGCATGGCACGGTGCGCAGCGAAGCCACGAAACGGGTTCGCCCACCAAGATCACCTAAACAGGGCTACCCCGCCACGAGCTTCCGGGCCGCCGCCGAGTGCTCCGCGATGAGCCCGGCCACGTCAAGATCCGGAATCGCGCCGTCCACAACGCGCCACTTGCCACCGACCATCACCCGGTCGGCCCGGTCCGCACCGCACAGCAACAGTGCGGCAACGGGATCGTGGCTTCCGGAGAACCGCAACGAGTCAAGCTTGAACAGGGCCAGGTCGGCCTGCAGTCCGGGGGCCAACTGTCCAATATCAGAGCGTCCCAACACGGCAGCAGACCCGCGGGTTGCCCACCCCAAGGCGCGCTCCACAGGAACGGAGGCGCCGTAGCGGAGACGCTGCAGGTACAGTGCTTGCCGCGCTTCGAGGATCATGTTGGAGGCATCGTTCGACGCCGATCCATCCACTCCCAGCCCCACGGGGACTCCCGCTGCCTCAAGTTCCAGGACCCGCGCGGTCCCGGATGCCAGGCGCATGTTGGAGGTGGGGCAATGCGCGACGGCGCTTCCGGCCGCTCCCAGCCTGGCGATCTCCTCGTCGTTGAAGTGGATGCCGTGTCCAAGCCAGGTCCGGTTTCCCAGCCAGCCCACCGATTCCAGGTAATCCACGGTCCGCAGGCCGAACATGGACCGGCAGAAGTCTTCCTCGTCGATGGTTTCGGCCAGGTGGGTGTGCAGCCGGACGTCGTACCGTTCGGCCATGGCCGCAGATTCGGCCATGATTTCCTTGGTCACGGAGAAGGGCGAGCACGGTGCTAGCGCGATCTGCACTGAGGCCCCGTCTCCGGTCTCGTGGTACTGGCGGATGAGCCGTTCGCTGTCCGCAAGGATCGCTTCAGGTGACTGGACAGTGGTCCTGGGCGGCAGCCCGCCGTCGTCCTCTCCCAATGTCATGGACCCGCGGGTCAAGGTGGCCCGCATCCCCATGGAACGTACGGCTGCCACCTCGATGTCGATCGCGTCTTCCATCCCGTCCGGGAACAGGTAGTGGTGGTCGGCGGCCGTGGTGCAGCCGGAAAGGAGCAGCTCCGCCAATGCGACCTGCACAGCGAGTTCGAGGCTGCGGGGAGTAAGCCGCGCCCACACCGGGTAGAGGTTCTGCAGCCACGGGAACAGCGGCACATTGGCCACGGGGCCCCAGGCGCGCGTGAGGGTTTGGTAGAAGTGGTGGTGCGTGTTGATGAGGCCGGGCAGGACGACGTGGCCCGAGGCATCGAAGACGGTACATGGCATGGAAGGCTGCCCGCCCGAAGGCACGAGTTCGGCGATCTTTCCGTCGAGAACAACCAGGCCGCCGCCGGCGTCGTGGTCGTTTGCGGTGAAGATACCCAGGGGGTTCTTGATCCAAAGAGGGGTCATGGCAGGTTCCTTGTCTGGTCGGCGTGTACGCGTTCCAGCTCAGTTAGGCCCTGTCTGCTGATCCAGGTTCCGGGCTGCAAAAGGCGCCGGTCAGAAAAGCGTAAGAGCCCCGACGGCGGCAGTCAACGCCCGCGGGCGGTCACATTTGGCTGCACCCACAAGGATTAAGTAATTTCGCATGACGAAATTAAGTTTTCAAAAAACTATGGCGCGGCTCACAAACGTGGTGCTACGCTCTAACTGCCAAAGGCGGGCACCCGGACCTCGGGAAGCTATCTACCAGGCGCAACTTAACCTTCATCGCACATGCTGAAGCCTGGTAACCAAGCTAACTGGAGCTCTTTTTGGAGCGCCCCCGAAAGGTCACCCGGCTTCCACAGCACTAAGGAAGTCGCAACATGAGTACAACCGTCACGGCCGAGCAATTCCTGGCCACATCCATTGAGCTGGCTACAGCCAATGTCCTTAACAGTGGGGGCCCGTTCGGGGCCGTCATTGTCACCGCGGATGGACGAGCCTTCGAAGGCGTCAACCGCGTTACCGCCACGAACGATCCCACCGCACACGCAGAAGTCACGGCCATCCGTAACGCCTGCCGCGAACTGGGAACCTTCGATCTGAGCGGAGCAACCCTCTACACCAGCTGCGAGCCATGCCCCATGTGCCTGGCCTCCGCGCTCTGGGCACGCGTCGACCGCGTGTTCTTCGCCGCAGACCGTCACGACGCCGCATCCGTTGGCTTTGATGACGCCGTTTTCTACGAGTACTTCGAGAACGACAACCGGGACGCGCTGATGCCGGTAGCCAAGCTGGAACTGGGCGACCCCCAGGCTCCGGAGGCCCTCCAGCCGTTCACCACATGGAACACGCTTGATTCCAGGATTGATTACTAGGGCCCGGTGGCTGACATGAATATCCTGGACAACGCAGAAATGCAGACAGCAGCTGAGAAGCAGGCTGCGCTCTTTCCCAACGGAGACACCAGCGCAGAGCCCACAGCAGCAAAGCACACGGCAACCGGCCTGGCAGATGGCAACAAGAAGCCCCCGGTGTCGAACTCCTTCCTGGACAAGTTCTTCCAGATCTCCAAGCGTGGATCCACGCTGGCCCGCGAATTCCGGGGCGGCCTGGTCACCTTCTTCACCATGGCGTACATCGTCATCCTGAACCCGCTCATCCTGGGTGGATTCTCGGCAGAAAACGCCCCCACCGACGTGGCCGGCGGTTGGCTTTCGGCCGCCCAGGTCGGCGCTGTCACCGGCTTGACCGCCGGCGTCATGACGATCGTTTTTGGTCTCATTGCCAACCTGCCGTTCGGTCTCGCGGCCGGCCTCGGCATCAACTCGTTCCTGGCTGTAGCAGTCATCCAGGAAGTTACATGGCCGGAAGCCATGGGCCTGGTGGTCATCAACGGCATCCTGATCGTGCTCTTCGGTGCTACAGGTGCCCGGACGGCGATCTTCAAGGCAGTACCCAAGGAACTGAAGGCCGCCATCACCGTTGGCATCGGCCTGTTCATTGCCTTCATCGGCTTTGTCGATTCCGGTTTTGTCCGTCCTACTGCGGGCGGCCCTCCGGTTCAGTTGGGCAACGACGGTTCCATCACGTCCATCCCGACTCTTGTCTTTATTGTTGGTTTGCTGGCCATGGGCATCCTCGTGGCACGCAAGATCCAAGGCGGCTTGCTGATCGGCATCGTCGCCACCACCGTCCTTGCCGCTGTTGTCGAGGCCATCTTCCACATCGGACCTGGCACCGCGGACAACCCCGGCGGTTGGCACCTCAACGTGCCTATCCTTTCCAGCCAGCTGGTGTCCGTCCCGGACCTCAGCCTGGTAGGCCAGTTCGACCTCTTTGGTTCGTTCGCCAGGATCGGCGGGCTCGCCGCCACCATGCTGGTCTTCACCCTGGTGTTCACCAACTTCTTTGACGCCATGGGCACCATGACCGGACTGGCAAAGAGCGCAGGCGTGGCCCACAAGGACGGCACGTTCCCCAAGCTGAAGTCGGCCTTCATCGTTGAAGGCATGGGCGCAGTGGTGGGTGGTGCGACGTCCGGTTCGTCCAACACCGTGTACATCGACTCTGCAGCGGGCATCGGCGAAGGCGCCCGGACCGGCCTGGCCTCCGTGGTCACTGGCCTGCTGTTCCTGGGCTCGATGTTCTTCACGCCGCTTACCTCGGTAGTTCCGCTGGAAGTAGCGGCAGCCGCCCTGGTGGTGGTGGGCGCGATGATGATGGCGCAGATCCGCGAGATCAAGTTCACCAAGTTCTCCATCGCTCTCCCTGCGTTCCTGACCATCGTGACCATGCCGCTGACGTACTCCATCGCCAACGGGATCGGCGTCGGGTTCATCTCCTTCGCGGTCATCAGCGCAGCGTCGGGCAAGGCCAAGAAGGTCCATCCGCTCATGTGGGTGGTCACGGTTGGCTTCATCATCTACTTTGCCCGCGGACCCATCAACGCCCTGATGGGCGTCTGACCGGGACCGCACCCCGCGCCGGCGGGTCCCTTCCGGCACTCCGATCGACGGTCCGTCGGTACCCACCGCACGAATAGGCGTCCGCCGTCGTCGTCCCTGATGAACAGGCACGACGGCGGGCGGCGGCCGGGCGCCGACGCTCCGTCAGGGAACGGGGGCAGGGAGATGAAGCCCTTGCCCCCGTTCCTATGAACTCACGGTTCCTATGAACCCACGGTTCCCAAGAACTCTCATCGAATTGCCGCGACTAACCCTCAACATCCTCCGGAAATGAGAATATGAGGCAAGATCGCGCACTGCTCCGGCCGGGTCATCCCGGCCGGGACACCTGGAAAAAGGACGTGTTGCCATGCTGGATCTGATGCCTTCACTGGGCAGCTGGCGGCCTGCGGTCTCTGGCCAACGTTTGGCTGTGGCCACGATCGTGGGGAGCGGCGGTTCCGTGCCGCGACCCCTGGGGACCTCCATGATGGTCTCCGAAAACGGCGAAATCCTGGGCAGCTTGTCCGGTGGTTGCGTTGAAGGGGCCGTCGTGGAGGCGGCCATGGAAGCAATGCGCGACGGCGGCCCGCGCCTTGAGTCCTACGGCTACAGTGCCGAGGACGCGTTCGCCGTCGGCCTCACCTGTGGTGGTGAGCTGGAAGTCCACATTCAGCCTTTCGGGGCGGGAGCGCCGGAACTTTCATTGTTCGCCGGCCCCCAACGCCCTGCTGCGTTGATCCGCAGGCTCGACGCCGGGGGAGGCGTCATGGTGGTGGATGATCCTGTGCGGTTCCGGGCCATGGAATCCCCGGAACTGGCCGTCCTGCTGGGCGACCATCCCTCCACGCTCTTTGCGGCAGCTGCCCAGGTGGAGCCGCTGCTCCAGGGCGGCCGTGCAGGCCTGGTCCGTCTGGCACCCCCGGAGGGCTGCATTGATGGCTGGGTCACCACAGAGAGACTGGCGGCCCCACCCCGGGAAGAAGAAGAACCGCAGCCCATCACGTTGTTCGTGGAAAGCCGATTGCCGGCTGCACGGATGCTTGTCTTTGGGGCCAACGACTTTGGCGCAGCGCTGTTGCCCGTCGGGCAGCTTCTGGGTTACAACGTCACCCTCTGTGACGCGCGGCCCGCTTTCGCCTCCCAGAACCGTTTTTCGGGGGCAGACCAGGTGGTCACCGACTGGCCGCACCGTTATCTCGAATCCGAGGCGGCCGGTGGGCGCCTCGACTCCCGCACCGTTGTGTGCGTGCTGACCCACGATCCCAAGTTTGATATCCCCTTGCTTCAAGCCGCGCTCCGGCTGAACCTGGCTTATGTCGGCGCCATGGGTTCGCGCCGCAGCCACCGCCAACGCGTGGACGCACTGCTCCAGGCAGGAACTCCGCCGGAGTCCTTGGACAGGCTGCATTCACCCATCGGGCTGGACCTCGGCGCCGTAACCCCGGCCGAAGTAGCAGTCTCCATTACGTCCGAAATCATCGCGGCGCGTGGGACCGGTGTGAACACAACGGGGTTCCCTTCCCTCAAGGACAGTGCCGGCCCGATTCACCCGGCTCCGATTCACGCAGCACCGCTTCACGCAGCACCTCAACACCTCACTCAGGAGGACCCATGGACATGAACACCATCGAGGCCGTGGTCCCCACCACGGACCCGGCGCAATGGCGCGAAGGCGATGCCTGGCTCGCCGGAGGCACTGTCCTCTTCTCTTACGGAAGCACCGTCCTCAAGCGCCTGCTGGACCTTGGCCAAGCCAACTGGCCGGCCATCACCGTCACCGATGCCGGGATTGAACTGGCTGCCACCTGCACCGTCGCCGAGCTTTACGCCTTGCCGCTGTCCGCTGAAGCCGCTGGCCGTGAATGGCCCGGCCTTGCCCTGATCCGGCCGTGCTGCGACTCGTTCGTGGCCTCGTTCAAGATCTGGAACATGTCCACAGTGGGCGGGAACATCTGCACCGGACTGCCCGCCGGACCCATGACGTCGCTCTGCGCGGGTCTGGACGGCGTGGCAACCATCCTTAGTCCCGACGGAAGCAGCCGGAAGGTTCCGGTTGCCGACGTCGTGGTGGGGGACATGCAGACGGTGCTGGCACCGGGGGAGTTGCTCCGCAGCATCCACCTCCCTGCCGAAGCACTCTCCGCCCGCGTTGCTTTCCGGCGTTTGTCCCTGAGCAACCTCGGGCGCTCCGGAGTGCTGCTAATCGGTAGGCTCGATCCCGTTTTTGGCTTGGTCATCACCGTCACCGCGTCCACCAAGAGGCCTGTGCAACTCAGGTTCCCCGCCGGTCAGGTTCCCGACGCTGGAACCCTGGCTGACGCCGTCGAGCATTCCATTCCCTGGCGGGTGTACCACGACGACATCCACGGCCTTCCAGCATGGCGCCGGGACATGACCTTCAAGCTTGCCGAAGAGATCAGGGCCGAGCTCATGGATGAGTCGATGACCGTCTCCGGCGATTTCTGGCCACCTCATGCCACTTCAGCCCAGCCTTCCACGCAACCCGAAACGTCAGGCACCCACAAGGAGGCTCCCCATGGCAATTGAGATCAACGGTGCCGCCGCACCCGACGCACCCCGCCCCGGCCAGTGCCTCCGCACGTTCCTTCGCGAGCAAGGCAACTTCGGCGTCAAGAAGGGCTGCGACGGCGGCGACTGCGGAGCCTGTACCGTCCACGTCGACGGCACGCCCGTGCACAGCTGCATCTACCCGGCCGTCCGCGCCGAGGGTAAAGCGGTCACCACCATTGAAGGCCTCGCGTCCGGGGAAGGCCTGCACCCTGTGCAGGAACAGTTCCTGGAGGCCCAGGGCTTCCAGTGCGGTTTCTGCACTGCAGGCATGATGATGACTGCGGCCACCTTCGACGACGAGCAACGCGCCAACCTGCCCCGCAACCTCAAGGGCAACCTGTGCCGCTGCACGGGCTACCGCTCCATCGCGGACGCCGTGTGCGGCCACGGCGAGGGCCCCGGTGATGCGCACGGCAACGACCACACGCACGACGCCGACGCTGACGTTTCCGGGGCACAGTCTGTTTCGGGGGCACAGGCACCTGCCGCTGTTCCCGCCGGCGCTGCCCCTGCCGCTGTTCCCGCCACGCCGGGCCAACTCGGCGACAACGTCCCGGCACCCGCCGGCCAAGCCGTGGTCACGGGCACCGCCCGCTACACCTTGGACGTCCCGGCCGAGCAGCTGCCGGGCCTGCTGCACATGAAGCTCCTGCGTTCACCGCACCCGCACGCACGGATCGTGTCCATCAACAAAGCCCCCGCACTTGCGGTTCCGGGAGTCGTGGCGGTCTTCACCCATGAGGATGCTCCGCAGCAGTTGTTCTCTACTGCCCAGCACGAAAACTACACGGATGACCCCGATGACACCCGCGTCCTGGACAACGTGGTGCGGTTCATCGGGCAGCGGGTTGCCGCGGTTGTGGCCGAGTCGGTGGGCGCAGCCGAGGCGGGAGCCCGGGCGTTGGAGGTGGAGTACGAACTTCTGGAGCCCGTGTTTACTCCCCAGGAGGCGATCCTTCCGGGTGCGCCTGCGATCCATGGGGAAAAGGACGGCGAAGCTTCCCGGATCTCACGGCCGCAACACAACGTAGTTGCTGAGGTCCACGCCGAACTGGGCAGTGTTGCCGACGGCTTCGCAGCTTCCGATTTCATCCATGAGCACACTTACCAAACCCAGCGCGTGCAGCACGTGGCCATGGAAACACATGCCTCCATTGCCTGGCTCGATGAGGAGGGCCGCCTGATGGTCCGCTCCTCCACGCAGGTTCCGTTCCTGGTGAAGCGGACGCTGAGCCGTTTGTTCAACCTGGCTCCGGAGACCATCCGGGTGATGGCCGGACGGGTTGGCGGCGGATTCGGTGGCAAGCAGGAAGTCCTCACCGAGGACCTGGTGGCGCTGGCTGCGTTGGCTCTCCACAGGCCCGTGCAGCTGGAGTTCACCCGAACCGAGCAGTTCACGGCGACCACCACACGCCACCCCTTCACCATCCACCTGAAAGCCGGAGCCAACAGGGACGGGTACCTCACTGCCCTGCAACTAAACGTACTCACCAACACCGGGGCCTACGGAAACCACGCGCCCGGCGTGATGTTCCACGGTTGTGGCGAATCGTTGGCTGTCTACAAGTGCGTGAACAAAAAGGTGGATGCCCACGCCGTCTACACCAACACCGTTCCTGCCGGGGCTTTCCGTGGCTATGGGCTGAGCCAGATGATCTTCGCCATTGAATCGGCCATTGACGAGCTCGCGGTGGGTATCGGCATGGATCCCTTGGAGTTCCGGCTCAAGAACATGGTCCGGCCCGGCGATCACATGCTCTCCACTACACCCGAGCCCGAAGAAGACGTGCACTACGGAAGCTACGGCCTGGACCAATGCGTGGCCTTGGTACGCGATGCTCTGGACCGTGGCAAGGAGCGGTACCGTGCCGCCGGACTGGACGACCTCGGGCCTGAATGGGTCGTCGGGGAAGGCTCGGCGCTCTCCATGATCGACACCGTGCCCCCGCGCGGCCACTTCGCCCACACCCGGGTGAGCCTGGAAGCGGACGGGAGGTTCGCCGTCGACGTCGGTACTGCGGAGTTCGGGAACGGCACCACAACTGTCCATGCGCAGCTGGCTGCCACCGCGCTGGCGACCTCGGCGTCACAGGTGACCGTGCGCCAGTCCGATACCGACCTCGTGGAGCACGACACCGGCGCGTTCGGTTCTGCCGGAACCGTGGTGGCCGGGAAGGCGACGCTGGGCGCGGCGCTGGAACTTGCCACCCGGATCCAAACAGTCGCGGCCTCGCTGACCGGAACGCCGCTGACGGATTGCCATCTGGTGGACGGGGCTGTTCAGTGCGGTGAGCGTACGGTGCCGTTGAAGGACATGGTCGACGCCGCCAGGCTGCAGGGCGTCCGGCTCGCCACCGACGGAAACTGGGGAGGAACGCCGAGGTCTGTCGCCTTCAACGTCCACGGTTTCCGGGTTGCCGTGAACAGGGGAACGGGTGAGCTGCGGATCCTGCAGAGCGTGCAGGCAGCCGACGCCGGTGTGGTGGTCAATCCGCGGCAGTGCCGGGGGCAGATCGAGGGCGGCATCGCGCAGGCGCTCGGGGCGGCGCTGTACGAGGAAGTGAAAGTGGACGACGCCGGTCGCGTCACCACGGACATCCTGCGGCAGTACCACATCCCGTCCTTCGCGGACGTGCCCCGGAGCGAGGTGTATTTCGCCACCACCAACGACTCCACCGGTCCGTTGGGCGCCAAGTCCATGAGTGAGAGCCCGTTCAACCCCGTGGCGCCCGCGCTGGCCAACGCCATCCGTAATGCCACAGGAATCCGCTTCGGTGAGCTGCCCATCGCGCGGGACAAGATCTACCTTGCCCTCCGCGATCGCACCCTGATCCCCAACTGACCCAACTGGGTCGCAGTTGAGGTCGTTCCCAGCGCTGGGAACGACCTCAACTGCTACCTACTTGGTTGAGAGGGGGAGTTCCATGAACACGCTGTTCGGATCCAGGGTGTAGTCCCCAAACGGCGGGCATTCGGTGAAGCCATGCCGGGCATACAGGCGGCGGGCTGGAGCGAAGTATTCCTCCGTGCCTGTCTCCAGGCTGAGCAGTTCAAAGCCCCGGCGTCCGGCTTCGGCCACAATGTGCTCGAGCATCCGGGTCGCCACGCCACGTCCACGGGCCTGCGCAGTTGTCCGCATGGATTTGATCTCCGCATGCCCGGGGGACAGCGCCTTCAACGCGCCGCAGCCCAACAGGACCCCGTCCTCGCGGGCCGTCCAGAACGTGATTGATTCGTGGGACAAGGCCGAGTGATCCAACGCGTGAACGCTCTCTGCCGGAGAGGTGGCGAACATGTCGGCCAGGTGCTCGCTCAGGAGGGAATGGACGTCTGGGCGTGCGGGATCATCTGTTTCTATCCGGATCATGAACCCCAATTTACCCGCAGCTATCCGTCCAGCAGGTGCAGCTGATCCTTCGTATCCAGGTCTTCGCCCGAGCAGAGATCGCTGCAGTCCACCAGGTCCACCAGCCCCGGATGCGCTTTGAGGAAGGACCGCGCGCCCGTGTCGCCGTGGGCGGCTGCCGCCGCTTCCGACCGGAGGCCGACGTCGAAAATCACCGGGTGCCTGCGTTTCAGGCGGCCTGACTCATCAGGGTAGGCGGCTGCCGTGACCCGGCCGGGACGGTGGCTGCCCAGTAACCTGCTCACCGCCGTCGGGGTTAAACCGGGCTGGTCGACCAAGGCCACCATGATGCTGTTGCCGGGGGTCGCGGCGTCGATGCCTGCGCGGAAGGATCCTGCCATGCCCCTGGCCCAGCCGGGGTTCACCACCACCGTGTGCGTGCCGAGGTCCGTTGCGCTGCGGATCTGCTCGGCTTCAGCACCGAGCACCACCACTACCTCTCTGCAACCGCCGTCGAACAGAGTGTCGGCGAGTACTTCCACCAAGGTGCGGCCGCGGAAGGGCAGCAGGGCCTTGGGGCCGCGTCCCAGCCGGGTGCCGGCGCCCGCAGCGAGCAGGACGCCCGTGGTCGGCGGGCCGGATTGAGTCATATCCTCACCATACGCGCGGGGGTCCATGTGGTCTCTAGCTCCTTGGTGGCTTTCCATTTGATCTACCAATATCGGTTTCAAACTACTGCTGAGTAGGGCTTTTGGCCCTGCGAATTGGCCGTTAGGGTCAATGACGGAGTTATGAAGTCAGCTCGGTAACGCAACGACGCGTGAAAGAACAGGGGACATGGCGGGCAGTTTCGAGATTCTCAAGGCAGGTACCAATTCATTCCGGTTCCGGCTTACCGCAGACGATGGCACGGTTGTGGCAGTGTCACCACAATTTCCGAACCTGAAGGCAGTAGTCGCCGGCATCAACGCAGTCCGCGAAAATGCGGCTACGGGCTTTGTTGTCGACAGGCGGAACCTGGGCACCTGAGCCAGATTCAACAAACCCAGCGAAACAACAGTTGGCGGCAGTGTTCATCACGAACACTGCCGCCAACTGTTGTTTGTGCGGGTTGTTAGGCGTCGCC
>NZ_BMPM01000010.1 GCF_014647595.1 Paenarthrobacter histidinolovorans
ACAACGGCCCACCCCTACCCATCAACGGAACCCTCAACCTCACCACCCCGCCCAAAACAATCCACGTCTGGAAAACCGAACGAGCACTCGTCGCCGACACCTGCCAACAAAACCCCAACTCCTGGGGGTGCCCCGGCACGGCACCCCAATAGCCAGCCGCACCACCCGTACCGCCACCACCCACTTTGACCGCGGATAACCCGGCGACACACCATGCAGACGGCGCGTCACGCCCCTCCAGAAATCAAAGTGGGTGGTGAGGGCCCACGCGGGGATCACCCCTTAAAACAGGAAAGCACCGGTTCCGAAGAACCGATGCTTTCCGGCGGCCAAATCTAGGAAAACCAAGTACCTGGAGGGCCCATGAACAGCAGGAAACTAAAGACTGCACCCACGGCCACAAGAGTGACCACGATTGCGAGAACCGGGTTGCGCAGGACCCAAGCCTGGGCCTTTTCAAAACCTCCACGCGGCTTCTCACCCCCGGCGGCCAAACGCCATCCGCCTGCCAGGAGACCCCGACGATCCAGCGACTTCTCCGTCGGGATGGTGGCGTAGGGAATCACCGCGGAGCCGATGGCGAGCAGGCCGGTCCGCAGGGTCCACTTCTGGTTGATCCAGGTGAACGCGGCAGTGGCAGCGTAGCAAAGGAACACAAACCCGTGGATGCCTCCGGCGATGCTCACGCCCAGGTCGGTGGTCTGCGTGACGTACTTAAGGAACAGTCCGATCAGCAACAGCGTCCAGGTCACGGCCTCGGCAAAAGCGACGGTACGGAACAAAGCGCGGGGTTGCATGGGAGTCCTCAGGTGGGAAGCGGGAGACACATCCAACTTACCGTGGTTGAAGAACCCATCGGCATCACTACCCGGGAAGTGCCGCCCGGTTCCGGATTTGCGAGTCGCCGAATTCGATGGCCACCGGCGCGATCTCCACGGGCGGCTCGTGTCGCGATCTCGCCCTTCCCACGGCAATGTGAGGCAACCAGCGCGGCGACCTGTACCCCAGAGCGGGTGAGCCCAGGATGAAGTCGTCAATGTTGTCGAGGCCAAGATCATCAAACAGCACGTGCAAGCCCTGCACCAGAAGCGCTTGGTAGTCGTGAACTTCCTGAGGAACGTCCACCTCGAGTCCCATCAGCCGGCCGCCACCCAACGGGACAACTTTGTCCGACTTACCCAGAAACCCCTGCAAGACGGGCAGTTCCTTCAGCCAGCTGCTGATTTCGGGCAGCACCCTCTCCGGTGCGGCCCTTCCCTTGGTCCACGCGGCGATGTCATCCGCGAGTTCGTCGAGGATCCCCAGGTGCAGCAGTGTCATATGCAGCCCTTGCGGCTTGCGCAGCGAATCAACGAATCGCTTGAGGCCCTCGTAATCCGTCTGCCCTTCCCCGATCCGAAGGACAGGGACCTCTACCGTGATGCGCGGTTTGCCCGCTTTGCTTCCAGTGGGGCTGCCAGCCGTCATGGACGCCATTATCCGCCGATCGCCCGCCCAAGGGGAGGCCGACGGCGGAACCGCCTCCCGCCGTCGGGCGCTGTGCCCTATCTCTTGGGACGCGCCTGCACCAAATTGGCGAACGGGAGGCGGCCATGAGTGGCCACAAAACCTGCGTGGTATGCCCCTTCGGCGGCATTCACTTCGGAAGGGGGGAGCTCTTTCCAGGCAATGGTCAGGTCCAGGGCGTCGCGCAGCTGCCAAATAAGCCGGGCATCCCACACCACTGTCGGCCGTCCCCGGCCGTAATCCATGAATTCCTGAATCTGCTTACGGAGCCCCCGGTTGCCCTGACTGCCCGCGCTGGCTTTGCCGATGTAGAGAACGGAGGCTTCTCCAAGCCATTCGGCTTCAAGTGCTTCGCGCTTCAGTGACGGGTCCTTCTTCTTGAAGGTCCCGGCGGTGCTCTTATTCAGGAAGACGGGTTCAAAACCGGCCGGCCGAAGAATCACGAATATCCCCGGTCCTTGGGGGATCCGCATGGGATCGAGTTCGTCGAGTGGTCGGAATCCGGTGAAGCCGTCCTCGGTGAGGGACTTTTTGGTGAAGAGCATGATCCATTGTGGGGAGCGCATTACCAGTCCCCAAACCGTGAAGCAAGCCTTTCAGCGTTGACAGCCTCTTGTGACCCGTGCCATATTCGAAGCGTGAACCTGTCAGACAGCCGGACAGCCGGACAGCAAGAGCCCGTGAGTGGCCAATCAGCGCATATGCCTATTTCGCGCATTTCCGCCGCTGAGGCCGTCTTTGCTGCGCTCCGGCGGGCCATCGAGGGTGGCCAGTTCGATATCGGCACCAAGCTGAGCTCCGAAGCGACGCTCGCTGCCCAGTACGGCGTCAGCCGCTCAGTCATCCGGGAAGCACTGCGGTCGTGCAACACCTTGGGGCTCACGGTCACCAAAACCGGCAAAGGCACGTTCATTGTGGCCAACAAGGTTGCTAACGACCTTACCTTGGGTCAGTACAGTGCACGCGATCTCAACGAGGCACGTCCGCACATCGAGATCCCGGCAGCAGGCCTCGCTGCGCAGAGAAGGACCGAGGAAGAGCTGGAGCACCTCAAGGACATCGTCCAGGAAATGCTCAACGAGACCGACCCCGAATCATGGGTGAACCTGGACGCCACGTTCCATTCAGCCGTGGCCCGGGCCAGCGGCAACCGCGTGTTCGCCAGCGTTGTCTCTGACATCCGCGAGGCCTTGGCCCACCAGTCGGAAACCCTCAACCTCGTTGCTGACAGGCAATACCGCTCGGACGAGGAACACGTTGCAGTGCTGAACGCGATTGAAGCCGGCGATTCCGAAGCCGCAAGCAAGGCGATGGCCGACCACCTCCAGGCCGTCAGCGTTGCGCTGGACACGATCCTCAGCAAATGACACATCCAAAGGACACCGACACCATGCCCGTCCCCACAGCACCGGCCCACCAGGCCGCGGCGCACAACATCAAGGCGCCAAACCACGTCCCGCTTGTCGAAGTGACCCGCGACGGACTGGTGGAGAGCATCCACTACGGCTCGCTGATCGCACTCTCCGCGGATGACAGCAGCCTCGTCGAAGCCGGCCAGCCGGACGCCCCCATGTACCCGCGTTCGAGCCTGAAGCCCCTGCAGGCCGTCGCGCTGCTCAAGGCCGGCCTGGACATCCCCGAAAACCTCCTGGCCCTCACCGCGGCCAGCCACTCCGGCGCAAAGATGCACCGCGACGGTGCCACTGAAATCCTGAAGCTGCACGGCCTCAGCGACGAAGCCCTGGCCAACAGCACGGACCTCCCCTACGGCGTCGCTGAACGTGAAGAGTGGCTTCGCGCCGGCAACGGCCCCACCCAAATCGCGCAGAACTGCTCCGGCAAGCACGCCTCCATGACCGCCGTCTGTGTCATCAACAGCTGGCCCGTTGAGGGGTACCTGCACCCTGAGCACCCGCTGCAGGTCCTGGTCCGCGACACCATCACCGAACTGACCGGCGAGGAAGCGGCCGCGGTCAGCACTGACGGTTGCGGGACTCCCCTTTTCGCCCACTCGCTGCATGGCATGGCCCGCGCCTATGGCCGCCTCGCCGCCGCAGACCCGGACACTCTCGAAGGCAAGGTAGCCCACGCCATGCGCCGCTTCCCGGAGATGGTGGCCGGCGAAGGCCGCGATGTCACAGCCCTCATGCGTGCGGTCCCCGGTTTGCTTGCCAAGGACGGCTTCGAAGGCCTCCAGTTGGTGGGCCTTCCGGACGGCACCGGCTTGGCCGTCAAGATTTCCGACGGCGGCGATCGCGCCCGCATGCCCGTCACCGTTGAGGTCCTCAGGCGTCTGGGCGTCGACGGCGCCAGCTTGGACACGCTTCAGAGCCCACCTGTGCTGGGCGGCGGCCTTCCGGTCGGCGAACTCCGTGCAGCCCGAATTTTCAGCAACTAACCAAGGACAGCTATGACCACCGTCGATCAGGCGATCCCCCTCCGTTCCGAACACGACCTCTTGGGCGATCGCGATGTACCCGCGGACGCCTACTGGGGCGTCCACACCCTCCGCGCCATCGAGAACTTCCCCATCACGGGGCAGCCGCTCTCCACCAACAAGCACCTGGTCCGCGGGCTGGCTGCGGTGAAGCAGGCCGCCGCACGCACCAACCACGAGCTTGGCCTCCTGAATGCTGAGCGTGCGAATGCCATCGAGCAGGCCTGCCAGGACATCATGGACGGCATGCTGCAGGAGCAGTTCATGGTGGACGTGATCCAGGGCGGCGCGGGAACCAGTTCCAACATGAACGCCAACGAGGTCATCGCCAACCGTGCCCTGGAGATCCTGGGACACCCCAAGGGCGACTACGCAAAGCTTCACCCGAATGACCACGTGAACTTGAGCCAGTCCACCAACGACGTCTACCCGACGGCGGTGAACCTCGCCACGATCTTCTCCGTGAAGGAGCTCCTGGAAGCCCTCGAGGAACTCGAAGTAGCTTTCGCCGAGAAGGGCCGTGAGTTCCGGACCGTCGTGAAGATGGGCCGCACCCAGCTGCAGGACGCTGTCCCCATGACGCTGGGCCAGGAGTTCGGCGGTTACGCCGTGACCATCGGCGAAGACCGGGCCCGCCTGGACGAGTCCCACATGCTCATCCATGAGATCAACCTCGGTGCCACGGCCATCGGCACGGGCCTGAACGCCCCGGTCGGTTACGCGGAAGCTGCCTGCCGCCACTTGGCCGAAATCACCGGCCTTCCCCTGCTGACCGCCGCGGACCTCATTGAAGCCACCCAGGACGTGGGAGCGTTTGTTCACCTGTCCGGCGTGCTGAAGCGCGTGGCTGTGAAGCTTTCCAAGATTTGCAACGACCTCCGCCTGCTGTCCTCCGGGCCGCGTGCGGGTTTGGGCGAGATCAACCTTCCGGCAGTGCAGTCCGGTTCGTCGATCATGCCCGGCAAGATCAATCCGGTGATCCCGGAAGTGGTCAGCCAGGTGGCGTACGAAGTCATCGGCAACGATGTCACCGTCACCATGGCCGCGGAGGCAGGCCAGCTCCAGCTGAATGCCTTCGAACCGATCATTGTGCACAGCCTGCACAAGAGCATCTCCCACCTGGAAGCAGCGTGCCGCACCCTTACGGCACGCTGCGTCCGGGGCATCACCGCAAACACCGAACGGCTACGGCTTACCGTGGAGCAGTCGATCGGTCTCGTCACGGCATTGAACCCCCACATCGGTTACGCCTCAGCCACCGCTATCGCCCAGGAGGCGCTGGCTACAGGCAAGGGTGTGGCAGAACTCGTCCTGGAACACGGTCTTCTGACCGCTGCCCAGCTCGAGGAATTGCTCAGTCCAGAACGTCTGGCCAACCTCAGCAAATAGGCCAAATCCGGCCAGAAAAGCCCAGCGGCTGCATTCAGCCGTCCCGCCCGATGAGGCATACCCCCAACGAGGCGCTGTCTTGCGTGCCCGGATCCCCGACCGGCCGCACCCAGGACAACCCCAACAGGACACTCCTAAGGATTCCAATGACCAATCCCATCACTGACCACACGGTTCCGGCCCAAGCGCACGCCAGTGAGAAGGCCCTGCACAAAGAGGACTCCGGTTACCACAAGGACCTCAAGCCCCGACAGATCCAGATGATCGCGATCGGTGGCGCAATCGGCACCGGCCTGTTCCTGGGCGCAGGTGGCCGCCTTAACGCCGCCGGCCCGTCCCTGGTGATCGCGTACGCCGTCTGCGGCTTTTTTGCCTTCCTGATCCTCCGCGCACTGGGTGAACTGGTGCTGCACCGCCCGTCCTCGGGTTCGTTCGTTTCCTACGCCCGTGAGTTCTACGGCGAGAAGGCGGCATTCGTCTCCGGTTGGTTCTACTGGATCAACTGGGCCACCACCACCATCGTGGACATCACGGCGGCTGCCCTGTACATGAACTTCTTCGGCAAATACATCCCCTGGATGGGCGCCGTTCCGCAGTGGGCGTGGGCCCTCATCGCCCTGGTGGTGGTGCTGAGCCTGAACCTCGTCTCCGTGAAGGTCTTCGGCGAGATGGAATTCTGGTTCGCCTTGATCAAGGTGGCTGCACTGGTGGCCTTCCTCCTCGTGGGCACTTACTTCGTCATCTTCGGCACCCCGGTGGATGGCCAGGAAGTCGGTTTCAGCCTGATCTCGGACAACGGCGGCGTGTTCCCGAACGGCATCCTGCCCATGATCATCCTCATGCAGGGTGTGCTGTTCGCCTACGCCTCGATCGAACTCGTGGGCACGGCGGCCGGCGAAACTCCCAACCCCGAGAAGATCATGCCCAAGGCGATCAACTCCGTGGTCTTCCGCATCGCAGTCTTCTACGTTGGCTCAGTCATCCTGCTGGCCCTGCTGCTCCCCTACACCTCCTACGAAAAGGGTGTCAGCCCCTTCGTGACGTTCTTCGGGTCCATTGGTGTCCAGGGCGTTGACGTGATCATGAACCTCGTTGTCCTCACCGCGGCTTTGTCCTCGTTGAACGCCGGGCTTTACTCCACGGGCCGCATTCTCCGTTCCATGTCCGTGGCGGGTTCGGCCCCGAAGTTCGCACAGCGCATGAACAAGGCCGGTGTCCCCTACGGTGGCATCGCAATCACCGCCGGCGTTTCCCTGCTCGGCGTTCCGCTTAACTACTTGGTCCCGTCCGACGCGTTTGAGATCGTTTTGAACGTGGCTTCCGTGGGCATCATCGTCACTTGGGCGACCATCGTCCTGTGCCAGATGCAGCTCAAGCGCTGGTCCGACAAGGGCTGGGTGAAGCGTCCGTCCTTCCGGCTGTTCGGCGCACCCTACACAGGCTGGCTGTCTCTGGTCTTCCTGGCCGGTGTCCTGGTGATGGTTTTCATCGAATCCCCGCTCACCATGCTGGTCACTGCGATCGCCTGCGGGCTCATGGTCTGGGGCTGGTTCCTGTGCCGCAAGCAGATCCACGAGCTTGCCGCCACCCGCGACGGTTACACGGGCAGCGCCCCGGTAATCGCCAACCGCCCCCTGCCGGGCGGGGATAAGTAACAACAGCACCACAGAGCGCCCGACGGCGGCACCCGGGTTCCGTATCAGCGGAACCCGGGTGCCGCCGTCGCTGGTTAACGCCCCTAAACAGGTCGCAGATCAGGTCGTTCCCAGCCCTGAAAACGGCCTGATGTGCTACTTGGTTGGGTGAGCGGCAGACATCCGATCATTCGTCGCTACTATTGGTCCATGGCTGTCACAGACGAGGCGATCAGCAAGATCAAAGACATGCTGATCCGCGGGGAACTTAAGGCCGGCGATCGACTTCCGCCGGAAAAGGAACTGAGCGAACGGCTGGGTCTGTCACGGAGTTCGCTGCGTGAGGCCGTGAAAGCCCTGGAACTGATCCGCGTGCTGGACGTCCGCCGCGGCGACGGAACGTACGTGACCAGCCTCGATGCCAAATTGCTCAACGAGGCCGTAGCATTTGTGGTGGACCTGCACCAGGACCGCTCCATCCTTGAACTCTTCGAGGTCCGACGAATCCTGGAACCCGCCACAGCCCAGCTGGCAGCGGGCAAAATGACCCCGGACGAGCTGCAGGCCCTGCGGGCCACCATGGACGGGATCGACGAAAACACCGACGTTGAGGAACTCGTGGCCCATGACCTCGAATTCCACAGCATCATCACCTCAGCCGCAGGAAATGATTACCTGGGCAGCCTCCTGGAGGCCCTGTCCAGCAGCACAGTGCGGGCCCGGATCTGGCGTGGACTGACCCAGGAGAAGGCCGTGTCCCACACCTTGGCGGAGCATCGTGCCATCGCGGATGCGCTGGAGCGCGGTGATGCGGAGTTGGTGAGGGCACTGGTGACCGTGCACATCAGCGGCGTGGAGAACTGGTTGCGCCAGGCGCTCTAAGCGTCCACAAGGGGGTTGGCTGCCAGGCCATAAGTGCGGATGGCGGTGCCCTCCAAGATCAAGTCCTGCTCTGAAGGACTCAGTGCGGACACCAGTTCCAGCAGGACGTCGAGCGTCCGGCCGTATGGCGCCCCGAGGGTACTGACCGGCCAGTCGCCCCCGATCATCAGGCGCTCTGCTCCGAAAGCGTCCAACGCGGTGTCAAACAATCGCCGCAGCGCCTCACTGGTGTACGGCAGCCCTGAAGCGTGGAGCCCGGACAGTTTCGCCACCGTGTTCGGCTGGCGTCCCAGTGCAAGGAAATCAGTGCGCCACGAGTCCATGAGCGAAGCATCGGACCGCGGGGGCTTACCCAGATGATCAAGAACCACAGTCAGCTCCGGGAGTTCGCGGGCCAGCCGGACGGTCGAGCCCAGGTGCCGGGGGAAAGCATCCGGAACGTCGAATGCCAGGCCACGTTGCGCCACTAGTGCCAAGGACTCCCGCACAGCGGGGAGGTCCAGGAAGTCCGCCCGGGGATCGTCGTGCACCAAGTGCCGTACGCCCTTGAAGACAGGCTGCGCCGTGAAACTGTCCAGCTGGGAAGCGCATTCGTCCGGTGAGTCCAACCGCACCCAGCCCACTACGCCCAGCACCCACGGATTCCGCTTCGCGACGGCCAGCATGCTGTCCGTATCCGCCACGGTGTCGTCAGCCTGGACCAGCACCGCGCCCCGAACCCCCGCAGCCTTCAAGGTCTCCAGCGCCTCGTCCTCGCCGAAGCTGCGGTAGAGCGCACCGTGCTGCGGGCCGAGCCACGGGTAGGGTCGCTCCCCGCCGGTGACGAAAGTGTCCAGTGTCCACAGGTGCAGGTGCGAATCAATCACTGCCCGGCGCCTTTCCGCTGGTCCTCCAACGCCTCCCACAGCTCTTCGGGGAGGGGCTCCTCCATCCGTGCGGCGTTGGTGGTGACCTGTTCAGGAGAAGTCGCCCCTGCTGTCACGTTCACCACGGCCGGATGCCGCAGCGGGAACTGTAGTGCCGCCGTCGGAAGTTCCACGCCGAAGCCGCGGCATTCGGACGCAAGAGCCCGGGCCCGCTCCAGCACCTCCGGAGGTGCCTGGTCGTAGTTGTAGTGGGCGTCGTCGGGGACCTCGGGTCGGGCCAGCAGGCCCGAATTGAAGGCGCCAACACTTACGACGCCGGTGCGGCGCTCCACACAGCGGTCAAGCAGCGGTACGCCGGGCTGCTCCAGGAGGGTGTAGCGTCCGGCGAGCATCAGGAGGTCGAGGTCGGCGGCTTCGACGCATTCCAACGCGGCTTCGGCCGAGTTGGTGCCAACGCCAATCGCATTCACAACGCCCTCGGACCGGAGTTTTTCAAGGGCCGGCAAGCCTTGCGCAATTCCGGCCTGGAGGTCGTGGACGTCGGGATCGTGCAGGTAGACGATGTCCACATGGCTGAGGCCGAGCCGTTCCAAGGAGTCCTCGATGCTGCGGCGGATCCCTGCCTCGGAGAAGTCCCAGACACGACGACTGGTGGCGGGAACGTCGAAGCCTTCCGAATCGCGGCCCCCGGCAGCGTTGGGTTCCAGCAGCCGCCCTACCTTGGTGGAGATGACGAATTCGTCCCGCGGTTTGTCCCTCAGGACAGCACCGAGCCTTTGTTCGGACAGGCCCAGTCCGTAATGCGGCGCGGTATCGAAGTAACGGATTCCGGCATCCCATGCCGCAAGTACCGTGGCCAGGGCCTCACCGTCCGGAATGGCCTTGTACAGATTCCCAATGCCCGCGCCGCCGAAACCGAGTTTTCCCAGGTGGAGCGGATCAAGTGGATTCATGGCAGTTCCCATACTTTACCGATACCCGCATCAGTCCCGGAGTAATCGTCCTGGACCTCCAAAAGTTCAGCCATGCGGGCTTGCCACGGGACGTTGGCCGGATGTTCGGCGAGCGCATGCCGCATTGCCTGGTAGTCGTCCACGTCCACCACATGGAAGAGGTCGAGTCCGCTGCGCCAGATCCGCCAGTTCCTAACCCCGGCTTCCTTCAGGGCCGCCACGAGTTCCGGGGGGATGTTCGCGTGGGCGTCGGCGTATTCCTGCTCTGTTCCGGGCTTGAGCCGGGTGTGCAGGGCGATGCTCTCAGTCATTGCGCCCACCGGCCTGCCCGGAGCCTGGTTTGAGGAACAGTTCCAGTACTGGGACCGCGACGTCGGGCCGCTGCACTGGGAGCTTGATGGTCAACGTCCCGGGAGGCTGACCGCCTGGTGTCATGTTCATGGGTTGCTGCCCTGGCTCGACTTCCTTCAAAAAGACCTCCGAAGCATCGTTGAGCAGCTGGGCGTACCCCACTTTGCCTGCCAGGTCCGGCAGGTGCACGTATTCGAAGGGCCAGCTGAACAGGTGAACGTAGAGCCTGTCCCCGCGTTGCGTGTAGCGGACATCGGAGGGTGCGGTGAACTGTGAAGCGCCTGCCCCGTAGATGGAGCGGGCGTGCAGTTGCATCCACGTCCCGATTCCTTCCAGCGACTCCAGTGCCCGCGGATCAAGGGAGCCCCTGCCGGTGGGACCCACGTTGAGCAGCAGGTTGCCGCCTTTGGAGACGCCGTCCACCAGCATCCGGATGAGCAGGTCCACGGATTTGTAGTTCTGGTTGTCCCGGTCGTAGCCCCAACTGCCGTTCAGTGTCTGGCACGCCTCCCAGGTGACGGGTTCGCCGTCGAGCATCATGGGGCCGGCGGGCTGGTACTGCTCGGGCGTGACAAAGTCTCCCGGGATGTCCAAGCGGTCGTTGACCACTATTCCGGGCTGCAGCTCACGGACCATGGTGAGCAGCGCCTCCGAGTCCCAGTCGTCGCGCCCTTTGCCGCCCCAGAACTCTGCGTGGCCGAGGCCGGCATAGGAGAAGTCGAAGAACAGGTAGTCGATGGTGCCGTAGTTGCTCAGGAGTTCGTGCACCTGGCCATGGAGGTAGTCACGGTAGCGGGCCATGTCGCGCCCGGCGTTAAGACTTTCGACGTCGGCCGCGTTGCGTTGGGGATGTACCCCATCAATGGTGAAGTCGGGGTGGTGCCAGTCGACGAGCGAATGGTAGAAGCCCACTTTCAGCCCCTCGGCGCGGAGTGCTTCCACGTAGGGCGTGATCAGGTCCCTGCCAGCAGGTGTGTTGGTGGCTTTGTAGTCGGTCAGGGCCGAGTCCCAGAGGCAGAAGCCGTCGTGGTGTTTGGTCGTGAGGACCACGTACTTCATCCCCGCCCTTCGGGCAGCCCTGGCCCATTCGCGGGGATCGTACAGGTCCGGGTCGAAGCGGCGGAAGTACTTTGAGTACTCCTCCACCGTGATCTCTTCCCTGTTCATCACCCATTCGTGTCGCGCGGGCAGGGCGTAGATTCCCCAATGCACGAACATGCCGAAACGTGCTTCTTCGAACCAGGGGGCGTGCTGGATCAATGGGTTTCCTTCCATACCGGGCCGTCCGGAAAGCTGTATGCGGCCAGTGTTTCACGGAGCATTTCGTTGCCGGCACCAGGGGACGACGGCGGCCAGTACGCGCCGCTGTGGACGTCCACGGGTGTGACGAAGTGTTCATGGAGGTGGTCCACGAATTCAATGGTCCGGTTCTCCTTGGTCCCGGACACTGCGATGTAGTCAAACATGGACAGATGCTGCACGGCTTCGCACAATCCAACGCCGCCGGCATGCGGGCACACCCTCACGCCGAACTTGGCGGCAAGAAGGAGGATGGCGATGTTCTCGTTTACGCCTGCTACCCGGGCCGCATCGATCTGCAGGACCTGGAGCGAGCCCGCTTGCAGCATTTGCTTGAACACCACCCGGTTCTGGACGTGCTCACCGGTTGCCACCGGAATGGGTGCCACGGCACGGGCGATGGCGGAATGGCCCAGGATGTCGTCAGGGCTGGTGGGTTCTTCGATCCAGGCGATGTCGTACGGGGCAAGGTGCGCCATCCAGTCGATGGCTTCCTGGACGTCCCAGCGCTGGTTGGCGTCCACTGCGATCTTGATATCAGGACCGACAGCGGCCCGCGCTGCCCGGACGCGTCGGATGTCGTCCTCCAACGAGGCACCGACCTTCAGTTTGATCTGCGTGAATCCGTCTGCCACGGCTTCCTTGGCCAGCCGCGACAGTTTCTCATCGCTGTATCCCAACCATCCCGGCGTCGTGGTGTACGCGGGGTAGCCCTCGGCGCGAAGGGCGGCCTTCCGCTGTTCCCTTCCGGGTTCGGCGGCGCGGAGGATGGCCAGGGCTTCGTCCGGGGTGAGCGCGTCCGTGAGGTACCGGAAGTCGACCAGTGCCACGATTTCTTCGGGGGCCATGCCGGCAAGCAGTTCCCAAAGCGGAAGCCCCGCACGTTTGGCTTTCAGGTCCCAGAGGGCGTTGACTACCGCGCCGATGGCCATGTGCATGACGCCTTTTTCGGGTCCAAGCCATCTGAGTTGGGAGTCGTGGGCCAGGAGCTTCCACGTCGCACCCATGTCCTCCAGCAAGGCTTCGACACCGGCACCGAGGAGGTGTCCGCGCAAGGCGTTGATGGCTGCCGTTTCCACCTCGTTGCCGCGCCCGATTGTGAAGACGAAGCCGTGGCCTTCATGTCCGTCGGCGGCATCGGTTCGGATGACCAGGTACGCGGCCGAGTAGTCCGGGTCCGGGTTCATGGCATCGGAGCCGTCCAGGTCCCGGGAGGTTGGGAAGCGGACATCGAATGTTTCGATTTCGGTGATGATGCTCATGGGGCTCCTGGGTGAGTCGGATTCTTCGATGAAAGCTAAACATCGGATGTATGCCTTGTCAATGGGTCACATTTCCGTATTATGGTGGAAAACATCACACTAGAGTTCGGATGTTAGTCCCGAACGCACGGAGGAAGCCATGACCTTGAAATTCGCCAGGCTGGGCACAGCCGGAAACGAACAACCGGCCGTCATCGCCCAGGACGCCAACGGAGCTGAGAAATACTTCAGCCTTACCACCCTGACCAATGACATCGACGGCGGTTTCCTCGCCTCTGACGGCATTGAACGCACCCGTGCAGCCCTGGAGAACGGTGAACTCGCGGAAATTTCGGCCGAAGGGCTGCGCATCGGCGCACCCGTCGCCCGCCCCGGTGCAGTAGTTGCCATCGGCCTGAACTACACCGCGCACGCCGCCGAGTCCGGTGCCACACCGCCCGAGGTTCCCGTGGTTTTCCTGAAGCCGAGCAACACCATCGCCGGCCCTTTCGACGCCGCCCCCATCCCGCCGTCGTCGGAAAAATACGACTGGGAAGTGGAACTGGCAATCGTGATCGGCCGGGAAGCGTCATACCTTTCCTCCGTTGAAGAGGCGGAACAGTGCATCGCCGGCTACGCGGTGGCCAACGATCTCTCGGAACGCGAATACCAGATTCCCGGCGCCGCCGGACAGTGGACCAAGGGCAAGACCCTCCCCGGTTCCACTCCTCTTGGCCCCTGGCTGGTACCAGCTGCGGACATCGACGCCGCCAATCTCCGGCTCCGCACCCTGGTCAACGGTGAAGCCCGCCAGGACTCCAGCACCGCCGACATGATCTTCGACCCCGCCACGATCGTCCACCATCTCAGCCAGTACATGGTCCTCGAACCCGGCGATGTGATCGTCACCGGAACTCCCGAGGGCGTGGCCCTGTCCGGCCGCTTCCCGTTCATCCAGCCCGGTGACGTGGTGGAACTGGAAATCGAAGGCCTCGGTCGCCAGCGCCAGGAGTTCTACCGGGCACAGGCCGGCTCGACCAGCGGCGCCGGCAACTCCTTCGCCAGCATCAACGCCTAAGGCCATGGCAACCACTGTGGGTAACGACTTCGAAGGACTCGCTGCGCTGGTGACGGGTGGAGCTTCCGGGATCGGCGCGGCCATCGCGGACCGCCTCGCAGCAGGCGGGGCGCGGGTCGCAGTCCTGGACCTCGCCCCTGAGGGCAGTCCCCATTTCGGCGTCCAGTGCAATGTTGCCGACGACGCGTCGGTTCGTGCCGCCGTCGAAACCGTGGCCGGCGAGTTCGGCCGGCTGGACATCGTGATCAACAACGCCGGGATCGGCGCCCAGGGCGACATCTCCGCGAATGACGACGAAGAATGGCTCCGTGTCCTCAACGTCAACGTCGTGGGGATCGCCCGTGTCAGCCGGGCGGCCCTGCCCTACCTGCGCGAGTCCCCAGCAGCGGCGATCGTGAACACTTGTTCCATCGCGGCGACAGCCGGACTTCCACAGCGCGCCCTGTACTCGGCGTCCAAGGGCGCGGTCCTGTCGCTGACCCTGGCCATGGCTGCGGACCACGTCCGCGAAGGAGTCCGCGTGAACTGCGTCAATCCGGGCACCGTGGATACCCCGTGGGTGGGCCGGCTGCTGGACTCGGCCGCTGATCCAGCCGGCGAGCGCGCAGCGCTCAACGCCCGCCAGCCGCACGGCCGGATGGTGGACCCCGCTGAAGTAGCCGGCGCCGTCGCGTATCTTGCGAGTCCGCTGTCAGGTTCGACGTCGGGCACCTCGCTGGCGGTCGACGGCGGCATGCAGGGCCTGCGGTTGCGCCCGGTTCAGTAGGGGTTACGTAACGCAACGGTCCCGCAACCTTCGGCAGCCGTGACTCGCCTATGCTCAACTCCAAGGAATCAACGGCGACTCACTTACTGCCCCAGGAGAAGAACTCATGACCAATTGGCGCATCCGGGACTTCCACTCGTCCGACCTGGACGGCATCCTGCACCTCTGGGAGTCACTCAAGGCCGACGGTGTTGAGCCAGTGTACGCATTGTCCGAAGTCCTGGCTTCCTGCGAAAAGGACCACGCGGTAGTGGCGGTACAGGGCGAACAGGTGGTGGGTGCCGCCGTCGGACGTGCGGCGCACGACCAAGGCTGGATCGTTTTCCTGGCCACGCTCACCGAGTTCCGGGGCCGGGGCATCGGCACTTCGCTGCTGTCCGCCGTCGAGAACCGCATGGCCCCGCACGGCCTCAACAAACTGTCTGCCCTGATGCCTGAGACCGAGACACGTGTTGAGGCGTTCCTGGGCCGCGGTTTCGTGGTGAAGAAGAACCTGCGCTATTTCGAGCGGACCATTCCCGTACAGCGGCAGGAGCTTGGTGCCTTGGGCCTGCTCGGCGGGCGGATCCTGGCGCGGGACCTCTGGGAGAACGTGGCCGGTATGCGCCGGGAGAAGGAGTTGCTGGAGCGCCGTCTGGTGCTGCCGTTGGCCGAAGCCGACCTCGCCGACGAATACGGCGTGGTGCCTCCCCGGGCCGTGGTGCTGTTCGGTCCGCCGGGCACGGGCAAGACCACGTTCGCCAAGGCCATTGCGTCGCGCTTGGAATGGCCGTTTGTTGAGGTTTTCCCGTCCCGTCTTGCCTCGGATCCCAAAGGCTTGGCCGGTGCGCTGCGCGAGACGTTCCTGGAAATCGCCGAGCTGGAGCACGCCGTGGTGTTCATCGACGAGGTGGAGGAGATCGCATCGCAGCGGGCCGGTGATCCGCCGTCACCATTGCAGGGCGTCACCAACGAGCTCCTCAAGATCATCCCGGCCTTCCGCGAACAGCCCGGCCGTCTGCTGGTGTGCGCCACCAACTTCATCCGCGCCCTGGACACCGCGTTCCTGCGCCATGGCCGCTTCGACTACGTCATTCCCATCGGACTGCCGGACGTCCACGCCCGCGAGGCGATGTGGCAGAGATTCATTCCCGCCACCGTGGTGGACTCCGTGGACATCGCCCAGTTGGTGGAGCGGACAGAGGGCTTCTCCCCTGCGGATATCGAGTTCGCAGCGCGCAGCGCCTCCCAGCGGGCCCTGGAAAAAGCCGTGTACGACGACGGCGCTGCCGCCCCGAACGGACGGAAGGGCCCGGTCACCCAGGACTACCTCGACGCGATCGCCGATACCCGGACGACAGTAAGCGCCGAAGTGCACCAGGACTTCCTGGAAGACATCGACGTGCTGGGCCGTGTGTAGGGGCCGTGTGTAGGGGTTCCGGCCGCGAGATCGCCGGAAAGCTGCGGGATCGCCGTACCTATCCAGCGATCCCGGCGCAATCCGGCGATCTGGACGCAATCCGGCCATCCCGCCGGTAATCTTTGAGCCATGTCTGTGAATCCCCTTCGCCATGCCCTCTCCCGGATGGGCGGCCGCGATCCCCACGAGAAGAACCGCACAGCCACCCCACTTGAGCTGTTCTTCGACCTGACCTTCGTGATCGCCTTCGGCGTTGCGGGCGGCCAGTTCGCACATGCAGTGGCCGAAGCGCATTTCTGGCCGGGACTTCTGGCCTTCGCATTCGCCATGTTCGCGGTGATCTGGGCCTGGATCAACTTCACCTGGTTCGCCAGCGCTTACGACACCGATGACTGGGTTTTCCGCGTGGTGACCATGGTCCAGATGGTCGGCGTCCTCATCCTGGCCATGGGCATCGAGCCGGTGTTCCACTCGATCATCGAGGGCAGGCACGTGGACAACGTCACCATGGTTCTCGGCTACATCGTCATGAGGGTGGCCCTGATTTTCCAGTGGCTCCGTGCTGCGCGCCAAGACCCGGAACGCCGTGAAACCTGTCTGCGCTACGCAAAATACGTGGCAGCGGTCCAAGTCGGCTGGGTTGTGGTCCTCCTGGTAGATGCGAATATCCTCACCACTTTCCTCATGGCAACTCCGCTGTTCATCCTGGAGATGGCCGCCCCATACTTCGCGGAACGCAACATCCGCACCCCATGGCATGCCCACCACATCGCCGAACGCTACGGCCTCCTGGCCATCATTGCCCTGGGCGAATGTTTGATCGGGGCAATTGAAACCCTGCGTGCCATCGTGGCCCTGCACGGCTGGACCTTGGATGCCGCCCTGGTGGGCTTCAGCGGAACCGGCCTTGCTTTCGCGATGTGGTGGATCTACTTCATCCTGCCCTCAGGAGCCGCTCTACACTTCCAGCGGCACCGCTCATGGGTCTTCGGCTACGGACATATCTTCGTCTTCGCCGCCATCGCCTCGACGGGGGCCGGGCTCCACGTTGCCGCCTACTTCATCGACCACGAGGCCCACATCAGTGCGGCCGCAGCCGTGGCCTCGATCGCCATCCCCATCATTTTGTTCAAGGTTTCCCTGACCACGCTCTACGGCATCATGCTCAATCCGGACCGGGAGCTGCTGTGGAGCACAACCCTGGTGGTGCTTGGCCTGGCGGGAAGTATCGCCATGGCCGCAGCAGGCGCATCCGTACCTCTGTGCATGCTTGAAATGATGCTGGTGCTGGGCCTGTCCATCGCATACGACGAACGGCGTGGGCACAAGGGCCGCGCCGCCGCACTTCGCCGGCTGGAAGCTGCGGCGGGCTAGGCCCTACCTTCGCGTTGCGGGGCCCGCTCTACGCCCCAAATCCCACGACAAGCACGCAAAACAGGCCCCACAACTCAGCCCACTCGCGTTGCGGGGCCTACTCTACGTCCCAAATCCCACGTCAAGCACGCAAAACAGGCCCCACAACTCAGCCCACTCGCGTTGCGGGGCCTACTCAGGAACGATCTCGTCCAGCTCCGCAAGCAGGTACGGGTTGATCCGCTCAAGAATCTGCTGGATCTCCTCGCGTGGCACTGCCGAATAGAGCACCGGGCGGGCGTCGGCATAGCGGGTTACCGGTGGCTTGTCCGGCCACTTTTCGGCGAGCGCCTGGACCCGTTCGGGCAAGGAGTTATGGGCGTTGTCCGCGATTTTTACCAACGTGGCGTCGTGGTCCTCCGCGACGTAACGGATGCCGGCGTCGTAATCATCGGGATCGTCGTGGAAGCGGCGGGTGACGCGCTCGATAATGGCGAGTGCCCGCTCTGACACGCCCATATCCAGCAGCGCTTGGCGGGTAATGGGCGTGTCTTCGGCGATGTCGTGCAGGTACCCCGCAATCTGGATGTCCTCGTCGAAGTCAGCAAGGGCATCGCCTACGGCCAGGACGTGTTCCCGGTAGGGTCGCTTCAGTTTGTCCTTCTGGCGGTTGTGGGCCACTTCGGCCAGGACCTTGGCTGTCTCTACGGTGAAGCGTGGTTCGGTCATGCTGGCCTCCGGCTTGGGTGAGGTTCCGAACGGGTGGATCGGTCCTACGTTCAGGCTATCCTGATCCGTCCGGGCGGGTCCCCGCACCGGGATTGCGGGGTTACCAATCCTGTACGGCGCGGGCGGCGATGGCAACGGTCACGGCCCGTGGCAAGCGCTGCGCGATTCCAGCTGCGACGCGGTTGGTCCACCCCGACACAACGCTGCCTGGAGTTCCCTTGCGGTCCAGTGCTTTGAGGGCCGTATCGACTACTTGCGCCGAGGTCTGCATGCGTCCCACTGCGGCCGAATCGCTCCCGAGAACATCGAAGAACTCGGTGCGCGTAGCACCAGGGCAAAGTGCCAGGACGTTGAGCCCTGAGTTCTTGGTCTCATGCGCCACGGCTTCAGTGAAGCTAAGGACAAATGCCTTGGTTGCCCCGTACACGGCCATGCCGGGGATGGGCTGAAACGCTGCCGTGCTGGCAACGTTCACCAGGGCCCCCTTGCCGGAGGACACCATGCCTGGCATGAAGGCGCGGGTAATGTCCACCAGTGCGGACACGTTGAGGGCGATCTCGGCGGCAATGACGTCCGGGTCTTCCTCAACCAGGGGCGACTGGGTGCCAAAGCCTGCGTTGTTGATCAGCGTGTCCACGGTGATACCACGGGTGGTCAGCTCGTTAAGGAGCTCGCGTCCCACGCCCGCATGCCCCAGGTCCATGGGGAGCACTGTCACGGTGATGCCGTGCTCACTTCGCAGTTGCTGCGCCAAATCTTCCAGGCGGTCAACGCGCCGGGCAACCAGGACGAGGTTGGAACCACGTGCGGCGAAGCGCTGCGCGAATTCGGCGCCGAGCCCCGAACTGGCTCCCGTGATGAGTGCGGTGGTGCCTGAGTAGCTCATGGTCATGATGGGTCCAATCGTCGGGGCGGTAACGGATGTAGTCGCTGTCTACATGGTAGGCAGTGACTACATTGTTGTCAATGCCTACATTGGCCTAGACTTGACCCATGATCGAGCAGCCATACCACCACGGCAAACTTCGGGAGGCCCTCCTGGAACGCGCCATGGAAACCATTGAAGAGGCCGGCGTCGAGGGACTCTCCCTCCGCCAGCTCGCCCGTGACGTGAACGTCAGCCACGGGGCTCCGGCCAAGCACTTCCGCGACAAGCAGGCGTTGATCGACGCGCTGGCGATGGCTGGCTTCGAGTCGATGAACCACCGCATCCGCACCGCCGCAGAGTCAAGCGGCACCCTCCAGGAGCGCTTTGTCAGCGTCGCAAAAGCATATGTCGGGTTCGCGGTTTCCCAGCCCGCGCTGTTGACCGTCATGTACTCCACCAAGCATCACCCGGACTCCAGCGCAGAGCTCCGAAACACCGGCGGCCAGGGAATCGAAATAGCCCAGGCCATGATCATCGAGGCCCAGGAAGCCGGCGTGTTGGCCCCGGGCAACGCTGAAACATTGGCTTTGGTGTGCTTCGCCAGCCTCCATGGGGCGGCACTTCTCGCCGCAGGAAAGCACTTGGACGGAGCTACGGTGGACGACATGGTCACTGCCACCACCGACACCCTCTGGGCAGGCATGGCCGCTGGGGTCCCGGCGGCGCAGAACAGCTAAGCTAGCAACTCGCCTAGGCCGCGAGGCCCGCGATTGCCTCCCGCACCGCGGAGCTCAGCTGGAAATTGCGGCAGCCCACTCCCCCTGGCTCAGCCTGCTGGGGCACGTAGCCAAAGCCGAGTTCATACACAGGATCCGCAAACCCCAAAGAGGCGCTGGCGCCGTCGTGTCCGAACGCCCGGTAGCTGCCAAACGGCATCCGGCTGTGCGACTTCATGAAAACAGTGGCGAAGCATCCGGTCTCGCCGAAAACCCGGTCAATGCCGAAGACCTGTTCGGCGGTCACGGCACGGATGGTCTCTTCCGTCAGCAGGGGCGCGACGCCGGCCTGCCCGGGTTCGCCGGCCAACCCAGTTGAAGAGGCCGCATAAATCCTGGCCATGCCGTCGGCGCTGGACACTCCTGCCGCCGAGCTCAGCCCCGCGGCCCGGACTTCGCGGATATTGGGCAGGTCCAGGATGTCCCCAACAGCGGCATTGGCAGCAAGACCGAAATGACCGGCCGGGTCCACCCATGGCCAGGAAGGATCAGCCGCCCAACGGAAGGGCGCGAAGCGGGACTCCTCGGATTCGGGGAGCCCAAGGTAAAAGTGCGCTCCGGTTACGGCACGGATGCGGCGCTCGAAAACCGCCTGGAGCGTCGACCCGGTGATCCGGCGGCACAATTCCTCCATGAAGATACCGACGCTGAGCGCGTGGTAGCCGAACGCAGCACCTGGCTTCCACAGCGGGGGCAACGCGGCGAGCCTGGCCGCGGCCAGCGCGGAGTTGTTGACCTCGTCCAAGGTCAGGCCTCCCTCGGGACCCAACAAGCCGGCCTGATGCGACAGGAGCTGCGCGACAGTGATCGAGGCTTTGCCCTCGACGCCAAATTCAGGCCAATACTTGACTACCTCGGCGTAAAGGTCCAGCTGGCCGTCCTGCACCAGCAGAGCCATGACCAGGCCCGCCATGCCCTTGGAACAGGAGAACACGCCCGTGACGGAGTCGGCGCGGATATGCGGCCCCCCACTCAGGTCCAGCACCTTGACGCCGCGATGATACGCGGCCACCTGGGCCGAATACTCCGGATCCTGCTCCAGGAAACGGCGGAAGAGTTCGGCGACGGATTCGAAACCGGGGGCGACCATCTGTGAATGCATCCAGCCAGCCTACGGGTTGCTCCATTCAGGCCTGCGGAGTTATCCACACCCAGGGCTCTTCGGGAAGCCTTGCCGGATCGAATTCCGCCAGGGCGTCCTGCAGCGATCCACCGGGCAGGCCGAGCGATTCCAGCATCAGGTCGCGCACCCGGGCGGCAGGAATCCCGACGGCGGCGAGGTCGTCCAGCGTTACGGCACCGTCGCGCTTTGCCAGCCTGACGCCGTCGTGGTTTACCACCAGCGGAACATGCGCGTATTCGGGAACCGACAAGCCCAACAGCGTCGCCAGGTACGCCTGCCGGGGGGTAGACGGGAGGAGGTCGTCACCGCGAACCACCTGGTCGATCCCTTGGGCGGCGTCGTCCACCACCACGGCCAGGTTGTAGGCAGTAACGCCGTCGTTGCGACGCAGCACAAAGTCATCCACCATGCCCACGAACGTGCCGTGCAACTGGTCCTCAACAGCCCACTCCGTGACCTCGGACATTAAGCGGATCGACGCCGGACGGGACGCCCGCCTTATCTCACGTTCAGCAGCGGAGAGCCGCCGGCACGTCCCCGGATAGGCACCCTGGGGAGCGTGCGGGGCAGATGGCGCCTCCTGGATTTCCTTGCGGGTACAAAAGCATTCGTAGGTCCGGCCGTCGGAGACGAGTTTTTGGATCGCGGCGTCGTAAAGCGGCGCCCGCTCCGTCTGACGGACCACATCCGCATCCCAGCTGACGCCGACGGCCTGGAGATCGCGAAGCTGCTCCGCTTCGGCACCGGATCTGGCACGGTCAAGGTCCTCCACGCGGAGGAGAAAGCTCCGGCCGCTGGACTTGGCGAACAGCCATGCCAGGATGGCCGTGCGGAGATTGCCAATGTGCAGCTCGCCGGACGGGCTTGGGGCAAATCGGCCTGCGGAAGTCATGCACCAAGCCTATGTGCCACCGCCTGGCGGCCGGGCAACACAAGAGCCCCTCAGCTACCGCAACGATCCGGTGGCTCAGGGGCTCTTGCTGTGCTGCCCGCATCAGCGGGCGGGTGCAGAATGACAATGCTGTGAACAAGAGTCAATCAGCGGCTGCTTCCTTGCGGGAAACCTGTACAGGGCTCCGGGTGGTGTTCCGGATGCCTGGCGCCGGCGGGCTTCGGCGGTAGCCTCGTCCTGCTTCGTTGTCACCATTTCAGCAGGACGCATACAGTAGGTGCAACAGGAAGTCATTTGCTTGATCGATCTGACTAGTCTGTAATCAAAATATCGACAGGAAGTGGTCATTTTGCAGGAACTCGACGCGACGGACCGCCGGATCCTCGCCGCTCTCGACGAAGATCCCAGGGTCCCCATCATGGTCCTGGCCCAGAAGTTGCACCTTGCTCGCGGGACCGTCCAATCCCGTCTGGAACGCATGACAACCTCCGGCGCCCTGCGCGCCAACAGCAGCCGGGTCCTCCCGTCCGCCCTGGGACGCGGCGTGGCTGCCGCGGTCAGTGCGGAGCTCGACCAAAGCCACTTGAACGAGGCCATCGCGGCCCTCCGCGAAATCCCCGAAGTCCTGGAATGCCACGCACCAGCCGGCGATACCGACCTCATCATCAGGGTGGTGGCCAAAAGCCCCGACGACCTCTACCGGGTGTCGGAGGAAATCCGGCTGTGCCCCGGCATCGTGAGAACCTCCACCAGCATGTTCCTCCGGGAAGTGATCCCCTACCGCACAACGGGCCTGCTCAGCGAGTAGTCAGGCGACCCATAGTTGTGCACATAGGGAAGTTGTCCCCATGTGCCCTGCTTCGCAGGCAGCCTAGGATGGGGCCAGACCAACAGCACACAACAATGGGGGCGACGTGGCGGGTAACTTCTATGGCTCGGACGTGGCACAGCTGCGTCAGCTGGCCAAGGAACTGGCACGCAATGCGGACAGCCTCACCACCTTGGGGCAACAGTTGTCGGGGTCCATCACCAACAGTCCCTGGCGGGGGAACGACGGCGACCGCTTCCGTCACGAATGGAACAGCTCGCACTTGCGGGCCCTCCAAAGCGCGGCTTCGGGCATCAAGGCCGCTTCCCGGAGCCTGTTGAAGAACGCCGACGAACAGGACGCAGCGAGCAATGGCGGCGGGGCCGGCGGTTCCGGTTCCGGCGGGGCCGGCGGTTCCGGCGGAAACGGCCAGGAGCTCACGGATTTGCTGAACGGGATGACGCCCGAAGAACGTGCGGAATACCTTCGCAGCGATGAATTCAAAAAATGGGCGCTCGAACATCCCCAGGAAGCCAAGGCGGCCATGGATGCTGCAGCCGACTCGGGCCTCATTGAGAAGAAATCACCCGAGTATTCACAGTTCCTCAGCGATTACTGGAACCAACAGGCGATGCGCGAGATGGGAATCGACCCTTCCACGTGGGACACCAGCAAGGGCACCGAGTACAACTGGGAAACCATCAAGAAGGTCTACGACTTCTACGGGCAGGCTTTCCTGTCCAACCCGGATCTTCAATGGGCCGGCATGGCGAACATGATCGGTCCTTCCTTCGCCGGCGGGTTCAAGGACATGGCCATGCTTCGCGACCTGGCACAGCAGATCGCCGACAATCCGGCCTCGGACATCCCCATCCCGGTGCTGGACCAGATCGAGCAGCTTGCCGGCATGACCGACGCCGAGATCAAGTTCTACGAGACGTCCATGCTGGACATGAACAAAGAGATCTTCCTGGACCAGGCCCGGCAGCACGAGGCCTACATGAACGGTGGTATCGACGAAATCAACCGGCTCAGGGACTCTGGTGCAATCGACCCGGCAACAGCGAAAGCGTGGGCCCAGATTGATTCCGGCGATCCCGCACAGGTCAAGGAGGGCAACACGGCCCTGCTGTACCGGGAGCAGAACGAAATCATCGCCGACGATTACACTGACATGCGCAACCATCCGGGAGGAGAAGCCGTGACGTACATGGTCACCCTCGCCGGCGAACCTTCAATTCCCGGAGCAAAGAGCTACCCGGAAGTCTTCCCCTACAAGTTCAGCGTGGAAAGCCCCGGCCCGGAGAACGTGCCCTTCACCAACTGGGACAACCCGACGCAGTTCCGGACGGACTTCACCACCGGCTTCCCGGACGGCAACATCGCCGACGCAGAGCAACGCTGGGCCCTCATCAAGCAAGATACCCTTCCCGCGTACCAGGACCTGTTGGCCAACAATCCCCAGCAAGCACGGGACATCATCGGTTCGGATTTCAACGACCGCGTTGAACAGTACAGGCCTACCAACAACATTCCGGGAATCATGGACCGCTTCCTGGATGGCTTCGATGCCGAGGTCCACCAATGACCTGGACCAAGCGGATTCCGGAGCTGGCAATCGCTGCCGCGGCGACCCTGGGAATCCTTACCACCACCGCTTGCCAGTTATCCGTCCCCGCTTCACCATCAACTTCGCAAGGGAGCACAGTGATTACCTCCGAATTCTCCACGCTTGATGCCGCAGGTGTTGACCGGATCAGGACCGACAAGCAAGCCCGCCTGGACATGAGCAGCGGTACGCTGCAGAAATCGGCTGTGCGCGTATCCGAGGACAGCTACGGCCCGGAAATCAACACCAAGGACTCCGGGAAGATCAACCTGACCATTGTCGGTCCCAGCGGCGAGATCACTGCCCAAACGGACCGGATCCGGTTCAACACCACCGACGCCCGGCCCGATTTCACCGAGATAACCTATTTCCTCACTGCAGCTTCCGCAGAGGAATTCAATGCCCTGATCCGCGAGGGAGTGGACAAGTACGGCATCGACGCCGACGACGCCGAGCGCTGGATTTCCTCCAACAGCCAGGACAAGTCCGCCAAGAGTGATTACTCACTGACGTCTGGGACCAGCACTGGGCTGGACGTCAACTACGATCTCCGCTTCGATGGTTCCAAAGACACCCAGGTCATCATCGTTCACGTGAGCCCGGCCAACTGACCACCCTGAGGGCAGGCTAGACCGGCGGCCCGATGTTCGTCTTCAGGTTCTTCATGACCAACGTCGATGTCAGCCGTTCCACCGCTGGAAGGGCCGCGAGTTCGTCGTCGTAAAAGCGTTGGTACGCCGGAAGGTCCGCGGCGATGACCTTCAACAGGTAGTCGGGGGAACCGAACAATCGCTGGGCCTCCACAATATTGGGGCTGGCCGTGACCCTGGCCTCGAAGGCGGCCATCGTTCCCCGATCCACTTGGCGCAAGGTCACGAACACGATCGCCTCAAAGCCGAGTCCCACCGCGGCGGGGTCGATGTCTGCGCGGTATCCGCGGATGACCCCCGTTGCTTCCAGATCGCGGAGCCGTCGATGGCAGGGTGCCACGGTTAGTCCCACCTTGGAAGCCAGCGCCGTGGCAGTCATCCGGCCGTCCTCTTTGAGGTGGCGCAAAATACTTCTATCAATACCGTCGATCACGCAATTATCTTACCGATAGACCGCTCATCAGAGCTAAAAATGGGAACACTTATGGGCGCTTTTTACCTAGAGTTTTCCTACCAACTAACTCTGGAGAGATCGTGAACCCGCAGTTGTTCCTCGCCTTCATCCTCGTGGCAGTCACCTTGGCCTGCACACCAGGCGTCGACTGGGCGTACTCGATTTCGGCGGGCCTGCGTCAGCGCAGCTTCGTGCCCGCCGTCGCCGGCCTTTGCAGCGGATACGTTATCCACACCCTCCTGATGGCTGCTGGACTCGCCGCCCTTCTGGCCGGGGTTCCAGGGCTTCTTGGTTGGCTGACCATCGCCGGCGCGGCTTACCTGCTCTGGCTTGGCATCGGCACCATCCGCTCATGGCGGGGTGCCAGCTTCAGTGCGGAAGACGGCGTCGTGCATTCCGGAAACCAGATCCGCACATTCTTCCAAGGCATGGGCACCAGCGGCATCAACCCGAAGGGGCTTCTGTTCTTCGTGGCCCTGGTGCCACAGTTCGTCAGCCCGGACGCGGCGCTGCCCGTCCCGGTGCAGTCGGGCTTGCTCGGGTTGACCTTCGTGATCCTTGCAGGGATGGTTTACACAGCTGTTGCCCTGACATCCCGGAAGCTGCTGGCCTCCCGGCCCGGCGCCGCGCGGGCTGTCACGCTGACAAGCGGGATCGTCATGATCGGACTGGGGACAGTGCTGTTGTCGGAACAGATACTTCCGCTGCTGCACATCTAGGTCGCGAGCAGTTCGTCCAGGCGCTCGTATCCTTCCACCACTCCATAGTTCATTCCGGTAGCCAGGGCCATGTCGCGTGCTTCCACCGTTGGGTAGACCTCGTGCGCCACGATCCGGGTGCGGCCATCGACTTCCTCGAACGTGGTGCTGCTGATACCGACCTGGTTGGGGGCGCCGTCGAATTCGAACGTCATGATGATCAGTGCATCAGTCTCCACCGTATGGAACACGCCGTGGAAGCCAAACATGGCGTCCTCATGTCCGCTCTCGTAGTGCCAGGTGCCGCCGGTAGTCGCGTCGTATTTGGTGACGTTGAGCCTGGCTTCACGCGGCCCCAGCCATTTTGCCAGGAGGTCCGGGTCAGTGTGGGCTTTGAAGACTGCGCTGATGGGAGCGTCGAAGTCCCGGACCGTGTCAACGAACGGTACGCCGTCGGCTGCGGTGATGGTGGTTGCATTGCTCATTTCAGTTCCTCTTTCTTTGCTTGTTCCTGTGGGGAGGTGTCGTTGGCGAGCAACTGGTCGAGTCGCCGGAAGCGGGACTCGGCGATCAGTCGGTACTGGTCGATCCACGCAGTCAGGCGCTCCAGTGCAGCCGCGTCCAGATGGACGGGCCTGCGCTGGGCGTCCCGGGAGCGGGTCACCAAGCCTGCTTGTTCCAGGACCTGGATGTGTTTGGAAACAGCCTGCTTGGTAATGGCGAACGGTTCCGCGAGCTCGTTGACAGTGGCATCTCCCCGGGAAAGCCGGGCAACGATGGCCCGCCGGACCGGATCCGCCAGAGCCATGAAGGCCCTGTCCAGGGTGTCGGGACTCCTGTCCAGGCCGGAACCTGAAGCATCGCGTGTCATGTACCAGTAAGCCTTTCATAATCAACCAATCGCTTGATCAATCAAATGGTTGATTAAGAGATTACGCCTGCAACTGACCATGCGCAACGGTTTTTATTCGCCGCCCAGTTGCCTGAAATCGTTCTCCCACAAGCGCCGCATCTCGGCGTCTTTGCGGATGACCTCCATGGATTCAAGCTCCGCCGGTGGGGCAGTCCGCTTGGATCGGGGCGTCAACGTCCGGCGCCCCTGGTCCAAAGCCAGGAGGGCCCTGTCGGTGAGGGCATCATTCTTCAAGGCCAAATTGGTTTTCCTGCGCCGAAGGACTTCCTTCAACGCAGCCTGGGCAGAGTCAAAGTCGCCCCGGGCCCGCTGTGAACGCGCCCGGATCAGCAACAACGCGGCCGAGAGGTCGTCAGTGTTCAACAGGCCCTCAGTCCAGCCCACAACATCGCGGTGGCGCTCCAAGGAGAACGCAGCCGTGCACCGCGCCAAGGCAGAAGGCAACGACGGCGGCAAAGCTGCCACGGCTTCGAGGGCGGCTTCGGTCATCCCCATTTCCCGGAGACAGTGGGCCAATGCCAGGAACACGGACTCCTCGCTGAACAGCACCGGCACCTCGATGCGTTCGGCAACCTCA
Source organism: Paenarthrobacter histidinolovorans (assembly GCF_014647595.1). Lineage (GTDB taxonomy): Bacteria > Actinomycetota > Actinomycetes > Actinomycetales > Micrococcaceae > Arthrobacter > Arthrobacter histidinolovorans. Next base: position 27,252 of record NZ_BMPM01000010.1, read on the forward strand.
ACCCTGGTGACCACCTGCCCAAGGTACATGGCCGAGAACTGGCTGGCGTCGTCGTCGATCCTTGTCGTCAGCCCCCGCTGCAGCAGTTCCGACGCCCGCAGGAACCCGCCGTGCTTGTAAACAAGCAGCCCGGCCATAATGTGGCACAAGCCCGCCCAGCCCGGGTTCGTCCTGGCGAAGGCAAGGAGACGGTCCGGTTCGGTGGAGGAGAACACAGCCTCATGCATGGCCTTTGCGGGCTTGGAGGACAGCATCTTCAGCCTGGGGACACCGCCCACGAGGGACAACCGCGCGTGGTCCCGGCCGCTGAGGACACCGGAGAGGACATCGTTGACTCCGTCGGCGAGTCCGCGCACCGGCGTCCGGACGTACCCTTCCCGGAAGGGAGTCAGATCCCGGACATCATGAAAAATTGTGTGCACGCGACCATTCGGCACTTGGCTCATGAATCCATGCTAGCCGCCCCCTGAACTGGGCTCATCCCCCTGCTATCCAGAGCATTTCAGGAGTATTATGGCGGCGTCGGCAAGGTTTTGCCACACCCCTTGCCGCAGGTCGGCTCTCCATGAGAAGAGCCGGGTAACCGCGTGAAAGGGAGGACTGATGACCACCGCTTCGCACCCCGCCGAACACCACCACATGATGGGGTTGACACTTCGCAACACCGCCATGGGCGTTGGCATTGTATTTCTGCTGGTAGGCGTCCTGGGCTTCATCCCGGGAATCACCACCAATTACGGCGCCATGACCTTTGCGGGACATGAATCCGGCGCCATGCTGCTTGGAGTCTTCCAAGTGTCCATACTCCACAACATCGTTCACCTGCTGTTCGGCGTGGCCGGATTGGCCATGGCAAGGAACGACCGCATGGCCCGCCTGTTCCTTCTGGGCGGCGGCGCTGTGTACATCGTTCTTTGGATCTACGGCCTGGTCATCAACCAGGAAACGGGCGCCAACTTCGTCCCGTTCAACACGGCCGATAACTGGCTCCACCTGATCCTTGGCGTTGCCATGATCGGCCTTGGCGCCTGGCTGGGCAGGGATGCCATGGACGAAACCACCGCGACGCGAAGGAAGATGTAACCCTTCGGCAGCGGTTGACAGAAGAACGACGGCGACCGTCCCCTTTCGTGGGACGGCCGCCGTTTTCATGGCCCGGGATGTAGTGGCAGGCGCTACCGCGGATGGGGCATGGGGCTCACGTTCGTGAACGTGTTTCCCGTGGAGTACTGGTCCAGGCGCCAGGGGTTGGCGTTGTTCCGCACACTCTGGAACGTCACACCGTCAAAGGTGGAATCCTGCAGCCCCCTGATGTTGGCGGGATTGACGTTGCGGAACACCACATCCTGGAAAGTGAAGGCACTGAGAGTAGCTGTTCCTTCACCAAGGGACGGGCCCGCCTGGATATCGATGACCGGTTTGCTGTCGGATACTGCCATGCCGCACGTTGGCGAGTTGTTGCCATCCACGGAGACATTCCGGACCACCACGTCTTTGAAAGTGGCAGACTCCGCAGCAACATACCCGGACGGCGATTGGTTGTAGCTCAGCGACATGATGAATGCACTGCTGCCCATGCAGGCCATGGCGGTGTCGCGGAAGAGGAAGTCCCGGCCGCCACCGGCCATGTCCGAGGTACTTTTCATCCGCAGGCCGCCGGTTTCAACTTTGTACATGACGTTGTCCTCAGCGAGCACCCGCTGCACCCAGGCTGCGGTGTTGGAACCGACAGCGACTCCGCCGTGGCCCATGCGCATGTAGTTGTTGAAGATCCAGACGTTCTCGCTCGGCCGGCCCTGCGCCCCGTACTTGCCCTGGCCGGCCGCGAAGTTGACCTGGTCGTCTCCGGTATCGAAGAAGTTGTTCACAACGATGCCGTTGTTTGCGCCGCCAAACTCCAGGCCGTCACCGTTGTTGGCGTTGAACGTGGTGTGCCGCATACCGTTCACCGTGCTGTTCTCCGTGTCCAGGATCATCACGCCGTGGAACGCGGGGTTGTCCGCCGTGATTCCCTCGATGTAAAGGTTTTCTACTCCCATGAAGGTCATCAGGCTGGACCTGTATTGGCCGTACAGTACGGAGTCGTCCAGGGTTTCCGGTCGGTTGATAATCCCAATGAGGGAATCCGGGTTCTCCTTGGCCTTGCGGAACTGGTCCGCCGCCAACAAGCCATCGTCCAGCACTTTGGCGGCGGAGCTTGCCGCATATTGGGGAAGTTCGTTGCCCGCTTCATCCACTATCGACCCCTCAACGGTGCGCTTCCAGCCATTTCCGTCCACCACGCCCTTGCCGACAATGCGGACATTGCTGGCCGCAGCGCCAGGTTCGCGTCCCGCCGTCGAGCGGCCGTTGTCTTCCGGAAGGACATTAAGGAGCGACGGCGGCCGGCGGTAGTTCCGGTATTCGGACTCGACAGGGAGGGGCTCAGGTACGGGGTAGAGGTAATAGCCCTTCTCCAACGGATAGTCCTCCGCTTGGTCGGAGCCGAGCAGCCGCGCACCGTCCTGGAGCTCCAGGGTCATGTCCGAGTGAAGGAAGAGTGCCCCCGTTTTGAAAGTTCCTGCAGGAACAACAACGGTACAGCCCGGCGTTCGACAGGTATCAATGGCTTTCTGGATGGCAGCGGTATTCAACGTTTTCGCGTCACCTACGGCCTTGTACGCGGGACTGGTGATCGTGACTTGGTGCCGCACCGGCGTGGTGGTGACCGTGATGGGCACGCTTGGCCGGGATTCACTGCCGTCGGCCCTGACAGCAGTAACAGTGAACTGGTAGCTGGTGCGCGGAGACAGGCCAGTCACTGTGAAGTTGTGGGCCACAGTCCGGGCGTGGAAGTGATCCTTGTCGGCGGCCCGGAATGCGTCCACGTATTCCTGGGCCGGCGAAAAGATCCGCGCATTTTCCTCGGCAGTCCCCAGCGTCCTGCCGTTCATGGAGACACGGTAGTCCACGACGTCGTCGTAGAGGTCCGGTTTGTTCCACACAAGCAGCGTCTTGTCACTGCCGGTAGCCTGCGAAGGGACACACAGGTTTTGCGGTGCCCTGCCGTTGCCGGACTCAAGATGGACGCTGGTACTGGAGCATGCCGGGCTGTCGGTTTTGGCTGCAGGAGCCGCACTTGCCGGCAATCCCACGGCTGCGACGCAGGTCAAGCCCATCACTGCTGCGAGCGTTATGCCTCCCAGGCTGTGGCGTAACTCCGGTTTTCTACGGGTCGATCGCATGGATGATCCTTCCCGGGGCACAACGGCGTGCCCCAGCACTTGGAGGCTCAGGGCTCTCCGGAATGTTTGGGAAACAGCAAGAAAACGTTTTCTCAAACACCCTAGGAAGGAATTGGCGAGGGGTCAAGCACTTTGATGAGCGTCCAGATCGCCGGATTGTGCCGGGATCGCTGGATAGGTACGGCGATCCCGCAGCTTTCCGGCGATCTCGCGGCCGGAAGCCCTACACGCGGCCCCTACACACGGCCCAGCACGTCGATGTCTTCCAGGAGATGGGCGCCTACCGCGGAGAGCGGCCACCCAGGCGGGAGGTGACCTTGGCGGCGGCTTCGGCGCAGGCTTCCCCCAGGCTGGCGAGGGTGTCTTGGGATACCCGGAACTTGGGGGCAGGAATCAAGACGGAGGCCACGATGTCGCCCCTGTGGTCATAAACCGGCGAAGCAACGCCGACCTCTTCGATGGAGGTTTCGCCGAAGTTGGCGGCCCAACCCCGTTTCGCGGCCTCCTCAAGCCGGGCCAGGTAGCTTTCCACCGAAGCTTCGTCCAAACCCGGCAGCATGATGGATCCACTGCGCAACAGTTTCCGCACCCGATCCTTGTGCTCGGCGGCCAGGAAGACCTGCACCGAAGAACTCAATGCCTCGTTGTATCGCGCACCGAGTGGAGCCAGGTGTTTTACCTGGTGACGGCTGGGGATCTGCTCCACGCACATCGACTCGACGCCGTTCCACACCATGAGTGCGCTTGTCTCGCCTGTACGTTCGGTCAACTCCCGCAGGACGGGGTAGGCCACGCGCCTCTCTTCGAGTTCCGCCAGGAGGGGGCCAGCCATGGCGATCATTCCCAGCCCCAAGCGGAACCTGCGCGAATCGACGTCGCGCTCTACCAGGTTCTCTTGTTCCAGCGTCGCGAGGATGCGGGAAACAGTGCTCTTGTGCAGTCCGATCCGGCCTGCAATTTCGGTGACTCCCAGCAGCGGTTCGTCTGCCGTAAAGCTCCGAAGCACCGCGATTGCGTTGACGATGACGGAGGTGCTCTTGCTGTCGCCGTTACCGTTGTTGCTGTCGGGAGTCTCGCTGGATTCCGTGGGAGTCATGGGATCACTATATTTCGCCTCGGCCGCCCGGAAGTTCCGGACGGCGGCCGGCGGACGCCGTGCACTGCGCCCGCCGGCCATTCCACGCTAGGCTCCGATGATGTTGTACTCGGGACCGAACGGGAACTTGGTGATGTTCTCCGCGCCGTCCTCGCCGACCACCAGGATGTCGTGCTCGCGGTAACCGCCGGCGCCCGGCTGTCCGTCCAGCACCGTGATCATCGGCTCCATGGAAACCACCATGCCCGGTTCCAGCACGGTATCGATGTCCTCGCGCAGTTCAAGGCCGGCTTCACGTCCGTAGTAATGGCTCAGCACACCGAACGAGTGGCCGTAGCCGAACGTACGGTTGGCCAGCAGACCGTGGCTGATGTAGATCTCGTTGAGCTCCGCAGCGATGTCCTTGCAGACAGCACCGGGCTTGATGAGTTCCAGTCCGCGCTTGTGGACCTCAACATTGATGTTCCACAGTTCCAGGGAGCGGGCATCCGGTTCGCCGTAGAACAGGGTGCGCTCAAGGGCGGTGTAGTAGCCGCTGGTCATCGGGAAGCAGTTCAGGGACAGGATGTCGTGTTCCTGGATCTTGCGGGTGGTGGCCCAGTTGTGGGCGCCGTCGGTGTTGATGCCCGACTGGAACCACACCCAGGTATCGCGGATTTCGGAGTCCGGGAACGTGCGGGCGATTTCGTGAACCATGGCCTCGGTGCCGATCAAGGCCACCTCATACTCCGTGATGCCCGCAGTGATCGCATTGCGGATGGCTTCGCCGCCCAGGTCACCGATGCGCGCTCCGTGCTTGATGACGGCAATCTCTTCATCGGACTTGATCATGCGCTGGCGCATGGCTGCCTGCGCTACGTCCACCAGGGCTGCTCCGGAGAATGCGGCCTGGATCTTGTTCCGGTTGTCCAACGGCAGCGAGTCATCTTCGACGCCGATGCGGCGGGGGTTGATACCGCGGGTCCTCAGGACTTCCTGGATGGCATGGATGTAGTTGTCGCGGCGCCAGTCCGTGTACACGAGGTTGTCGCCGTAACTGCGGCGCCAAGGCATACCGGCGTCGATGTTTGCCGTAATGGTGACAGTGTCATCCTTGGTGACCACCATGCCGTAAGAACGGCCGAAGTAGGTGAAGAGGAAATCGGAGTAGTACTTGATGGAGTGGTAGCTGGTGAGGACGACGGCGTCGAGGTCCTTTTCGGCCATGATCCTGCGGAGTCCGGCGAGGCGGCGTTCGAACTCAGCATCGGAAAAGGTCAGCGACACTTTCCCGCCGTTGTTGAGGACCTTGGTGCGCTCGAGGTTTGCGATGTCGTTGACGGACTCGTTTTCGGTGATGGTCATGGTGGTTCCTTTCAATGGGTTGGTTGTTCTAGTCCTGCTGCAGCGGCTTCTTTGACGTTTCTGCTGCGAAAAGGACTGCGATGAGGGAAACGAGGGCGGCGGCCACGAGGTACCAGCCGGGGGCCAGTTTGCTGTGGGTCATGCCGATCAGGAGTGTTGCCATGAAGGGTGCGGTGCCACCGAACAAGGCATTGGAGAGGTTGAAGCTCACGGCAAAGCCGGTGTAGCGGACCTTCGTGGGGAAGAGTTCGGCGAGGAAACTGGGCAGGGTGCCGTCGTTGAGGGTGAGCATCCCGCCCAGCAGGATCTGCACCAACACGATCACCAGGAAGTTGCGGGTATCCAGAAGCATGAAGGCGGGCACCGTCAGCAGGATGAACAGGGCCGACGCCGTGAGGAGCATGCGCTTGCGGCCGAACTTGTCAGAGGCGATGCCGGTCAGGAAGATGAAGCCGATGTAACTGGCCAGGGCAATGGTGGTGGCCAGGAATGATTCCGTGGCTCCGAAGCCCAACTCTTCCGACAAGTACGTCGGCATGTAGCTCAGGATGACGTAGAAGCCCACGGCATTGAGCAGCACCGCGCCCGTGGCGATGATGAGTTGCTTCCGGTACGTCCTGAACATGGCGAAGGCAGGCGCTTTGACGGCCGTGTCCTTCTCGGCCAGTTCGCGGAACGCCGGCGTGTCCTCCAGCTTGGTGCGGATGTAGCGGCCGATCAGGCCCATGGGTGCCGCGAGGAGGAAGGGCAGGCGCCAGCCCCATTCGTTCAGCTGCTCTGCGGTGAGGACTGAACTCAACAGGGCGGCAAGCAAGGACCCCAGCAGCAGTCCCGCTGCGGTACTGGCGGGCACGACGGCGGCATACAGTCCGCGGCGATTGGCCGGTGCGTACTCCACCAGGAAGGCGGACGCGCCCGCATATTCGCCGGCCGCGGAGAAGCCTTGGACCACGCGGACCAGCAGGAGCAGAATCGGCGCCATCACGCCGATGGTCGCGTAACCCGGGATAAGCGCGATGCAGAACGTGGCCACGGACATCAGGACGATCGAAAGACTGAGTGCTTGCTTACGGCCGAGCCTGTCTCCGATGTGCCCCCAGATGAAACCGCCGAGCGGCCTCACGAAGAAGCTGATGGCAAAGACACCGAATGTCGCCAGCAGGGCCGTTTGACGGTCGGATTCCGGGAAGAACACCGACGAGATGATGCCGGCCAAGTAGCCATAGACGGCGTAATCGAACCATTCGACGAAGTTGCCAATGAAGCTGGCAGTGACAACCCGCCGTCGAGTGTCCTTGCTGACCGTGTTCTTGCTGACCGTGTTCTTGGGGCTGGGTGTGTGGTTGGGGCCGGAGGCTTGTGAGGTGCCTCGCTCGGCTGCCACAGAGGATTCATTGCTCATGTGTCCACCAAAATGATTTGGGTTGCATTCAACGCAACGCTGTTGCACCAGAGTATGTGTGTGTTGGATCACGGTCAAGAGGTGATTCGAATAATTATGGATAGCCCTTCTGGCGCGTTTTCTGGAAGGGGGCGCAGTGGCTTGACTCAAGAGCGTGTTGCATTCAGCGATTCCATGTTGCGTTCACCGCTAAAACTGCCCAGCAACACGGTTGCTCAGTCGCTTAAAGAGAAAGCCCGACGTCGGCACCCAACCTGGGTGCCGACGTCGGGCTGGACGTAAGGAAGGGTCAGAGGACCTTGCGGATGGTCTCTTCGAAGCTGACCACGTGGTTCAGGGCCAGCTCGGCGGCCAGTCCTTCGTTCCCGTCGGCGATGGCGGTGAGGAGATCGGCATGTTCGGAGATATGGCCGGAGACGGAGGGCATCTTCTCGAGCATGTGACACCAGATGCGGGTTGCGAGGTTGTCGTACCGGATGAGCACGTCCTCCAGGTGCGCGTTGGCAGAGGCTTTGTAGATGAGGCGGTGGACCTGAATGTCGTAGCGCATGAGTTCGGCAGAGGACGCGTCCTGCCCTTCGAGATCCCGGATTGCGGCCGCTACGGCGCGGAGTTCGTCGCGCATTGCGGGGCTGGCCATGCGCGCGGCCTTGCGGGATGCCAAGGGCTCCAGGAGCTCGCGGATTTCGGAGACTTCAGCGAGCTGGGTGATGTCCACGCCGGTGGCGAAGGTCCCGCGGCGGGGGTAGGAAACCACCAGGTGGTCACTCTCCAGGCGCTTGATGGCCTCGCGGACAGGCGTGCGCCCAATGCCAAGCTCGGCCGCGATCTGGCCGTCATTGATGGGGTCGCCGGGTTTGATGTCCAGCATGATGAGCCTGTCGCGCAGGAGCAAATAGGCATTATCCGCAAGGGACGTGCCCTGCGGAACTGATTCCAATGCTTCCAAAGCTGTGCTCATGACCCTCTCCCGTTGTCGCAATCCCAGTCTGCTGGACGAGTTGCCGCAGACCTGTTGACGACCATGTGATCTTCAACATACTATGGCAACAGTTCTAATATATCAGTTGCCCAACAGTCGGCCACTAGACAAGCCCTTGAAGGAGAACACCATGGTTGAACCGCTGATCCGCCCGCTCGCACAGGCGGACCCGGAGGTTGATCAGGCGATCGCCCAGGAACTTATCCGCCAGCAGTCAACGCTGGAAATGATCGCCTCTGAGAACTTCGCCCCCACGGCCGTCATGGAAGCCCAGGGCTCGGTGCTGACCAACAAGTACGCCGAGGGCTACCCGGGCAAGCGCTACTACGGCGGCTGCGAACACGTTGATGTGATCGAGCAACTTGCCATCGACCGTCTGAAGTCCCTTTTCGGCGCCGGATTCGCCAACGTCCAGCCGCACTCCGGCGCACAGGCCAACGCCTCCGCAATGCACGCCCTGATCAATGCGGGCGACACCATCATGGGCCTGAACCTCGCCCACGGCGGCCACCTGACCCACGGCATGCGGATCAACTTCTCCGGCAAGCTCTACAACGTGGTCCCCTATGGCGTCCGCGAGGACACCCACACCATCGACATGGCCGAGGTTGAGCGTCTCGCCCTTGAAAACAAGCCCCAGCTCATCGTCGCCGGCTGGTCCGCATACTCCCGCCACGTGGACTTCGCTGAATTCCGCCGCATCGCGGACCTGGTGGGCGCCTACCTCATGGTGGACATGGCCCACTTCGCCGGCCTCGTCGCTGCAGGGCTCCACCCCAGCCCGGTGCCGCACGCCCACATTGTCACCAGCACCACGCACAAGACCCTGGGCGGTCCCCGCGGCGGCGTCATCCTGACCAACGACGCCGACATCGCCAAGAAGGTCAACTCGGCTGTCTTCCCGGGGCAGCAGGGCGGACCGTTGGAACACGTCATCGCCGCCAAGGCCGTGGCCTTCAAGATGGCTGCCGAGCCTGAATTCCAGGAGCGCCAGTCCCGCGTGCTGGAAGGCTCCAAGATCCTGGCCCAGCGCCTCCTTCAGGACGACGTCGCCGCAGCCGGCATCTCGGTGGTCAGCGGTGGAACGGACGTGCACCTCGTCCTCGCCGACCTCCGCAACTCCGAACTCAACGGCCAGCAGGCCGAGGACACCCTCCACCGCATCGGCATCACGGTCAACCGCAACGCCGTCCCGTTCGACCCCCGGCCGCCGATGGTCTCCTCCGGACTCCGAATCGGTACCCCCGCACTGGCCGCCCGCGGTTTCGGTGCCGAAGAGTTCACGGAAGTCTCGGACATTATTGCGACGGCGTTGATCGCTGCAGCGGCAACAGGCACCTTGGACGACGCGACCGCCGTCGAACTGCGCAGCCGCGTCACCGCACTGGCAGACAAGCTGCCCCTCTACCCCCACCTCTCCACGGCCGGAAACGGCGCCGGAACCGAAGCAGAACTGATTGGAGCAGCCCAGTGAGTGCAGACCACCTCCCCGAACACCCGGACTTCCTCTGGCGCAACCCGGATCCCAAGAAAAGCTATGACGCCGTGATCGTGGGCGGCGGCGGGCACGGCCTGGCCACCGCGTACTTCCTGGCGAAGAACCACGGCATGACCAACATCGCCATCCTGGAAAAGGGCTGGCTGGCCGGTGGAAACATGGCCCGCAACACCACCATCATCCGTTCCAATTACCTGTGGGACGAAAGCGCCGCCATCTACGAACACGCGCTGAAGCTTTGGGAAATCCTCCCTGAAGAGCTGGAATACGACTTCCTGTTCAGCCAGCGCGGCGTCATGAACCTCGCCCACACTCTGGGGGATGTCCGCGAGAGCATGCGCCGGGTGGGTGCCAACCGGCTCAACGGCGTGGACGCCGAGTGGCTTGAACCGGACCAGGTCAAGGAACTCTGCCCCATCCTGAACACCAGCGACAACATCCGCTACCCGGTCATGGGTGCCACCTACCAGCCGCGTGCAGGCATCGCCAAGCACGACCACGTGGCCTGGGCCTTCGCCCGCAAGTGCGACGAACTGGGCGTGGACATCATCCAGAACTGTGAAGTCACCGGCTTCATCAAGGACGGCAACAAGGTCACCGGTGTCCAGACCACACGCGGCACCATCAACACCGAAAAGGTGGGCCTCTGCGCTGCCGGGCACAGCTCCGTGCTGGCCGAAATGGCCGGTTTCCGTCTGCCGATCCAGTCGCACCCGCTCCAGGCCCTGGTGTCCGAACTGCACGAGCCCGTCCACCCCACAGTGGTCATGTCCAACCACGTCCACGTCTACGTTTCCCAGGCCCACAAGGGCGAACTGGTGATGGGCGCCGGCGTCGACTCCTACAACGGCTACGGCCAGCGCGGCTCGTTCCACGTGATCGAGGAGCAGATGGCAGCAGCTGTTGAGCTCTTCCCGATCTTCGCCCGGGCCCACGTGCTCCGGACCTGGGGCGGCATTGTGGACACCACGCTGGATGCTTCACCGATCGTCGGCCTCTCCCCCGTAGAGAACATGTTCGTCAACTGCGGCTGGGGAACCGGTGGTTTCAAGGGCACACCCGCTGCCGGCCTGACCTTCGCGCACACCATCGCCACGGGCGCTCCGCACAAGCTGAACAAGCCCTTCGCGCTGGAACGCTTCGAGACCGGTGCACTCATCGACGAACACGGCGCAGCAGCCGTGGCCCACTAGCCAGGACAGGACAGACATGCTCCTCATTTCATGCCCCAACTGCGGGCCACGCGATGAAACCGAATTCCACTACGGCGGCCAGGCGCACATCGCGTACCCGGAAAACCCGAACGACCTCAGCGACCGCGAATGGGCCGAGTACCTGTTCTACCGCGAGAACACCAAGGGCACTTTCGCTGAGCGCTGGGTGCACAGCACGGGCTGCCGGCAGTGGTTCAACATGCTCCGCGACACCGTGAGCTATGAGATCCACTCCATCTACGCGATGGGCCAATCCCGACCCGACATCACCGCATCAAGCCCCAAGGCCGAACCGGAGAAGCCAGGCGAGTTCACCCAGAGCGGCGACTACGGCCAGGCCGGCGACCCAGGTCTCGCCCCCGGCACAGCCACCGCACCCACCTCCTCGGAAGGAGTCTAGAAGTGACCAGCAAGAACGCACGCCTCGCCACCGGCGGACGCATCGATCGCAGCATCGCTTGGCGCTTCACCGTGGACGGCCAGGAATTCACCGGCCACCCGGGTGACACCATCGCTTCGGCGCTTCTGGCCAACGGCCACATCAACGCAGGCAACTCCCTCTACGAAGACCGCCCCCGCGGCATCATGGCCGCCGGCGTGGAAGAGTCCAACGCCCTGGTCAAGATCGCTCCGCGCTTCCCCGGCCACGTTGCCGAATCGATGCTCCCGGCCACCGCAGTTTCGTTGGTGGACGGCATGAACATCGAGCTCCTTTCCGGTCTGGGCAAGTTGGACCCCAACGAAGACAAGGCAGAGTACGACAAGAAGTACGTCCACACGGATGTCCTGGTGGTCGGTGGCGGCGTCGCTGGCCTCGCAGCAGCCCGCGAAGCCGTCCGCACCGGTGCCCGCGTCATCCTGATCGACGACCAGCCCGAACTTGGCGGCTCACTGCTCTCCGGCTCCACTGCTCCGGAACTTGCCCAGCAGATTGAAGGCAAGCCGGCGCTCGAGTGGGTTGCAGACGTGGAAGCAGAACTCGTTTCCGCGGCTGAATGCACGGTCCTGAACCGCACCACCGCCTTCGGTTCGTACGACTCGAACTACTTCATCGCAGCCCAGAACCGCACAGACCACCTTGGCGTCCCGGCCGCCCCCGGCGTCTCCCGCCAGCGTATTTGGCACATCCGTGCCAAGCAGGTTGTCCTGGCCCCCGGCGCCCACGAGCGTCCCCTGGTCTTCGAGAACAACGACCGCCCGGGCATCATGCTCGCCTCGGCCGCCCGCACCTACCTGAACCGCTACGCCGTGGCCGCCGGTTCGCGAGTCGTCATCAGCACCACCAACGACTCCGCTTACGCACTTGCCGCTGACCTGAAGGCAGCAGGCGTGGCGGTTGCCGCCGTCGTCGATGCCCGTCCGCAGATCAGCGCGAAGGCCGCTGCCGCCGTCGAGTCCGGTATCCGGGTCCTGATCGGCAGCGCCGTGGCGGACACGTCCGCAGATGAGAACGGCCGCCTGAACGGCGTCACCGTCCGGAGCATCAACGACGACGGCGAACTCACCTCGGGCGTCGAACAGTTGGCTGCCGATCTGCTCGCCGTTTCCGGAGGCTGGAGCCCGGTGGTCCACCTCCACAGCCAGCGCCAAGGGAAGCTGCGCTGGGACGACGAACTTGCCGCCTTCATCCCCGCCGCTCCGGTCCGCGACCAGCAGATTGTTGGCGCAGGACGCGGCAGCTACGAACTGCAGGACTGCCTGGCTGAGGGCATCTCGGCCGGAGCAGCAGCATCCATCGCCGCCGGCTTCGAGTCCGCAACCACCCCGGTGGAACTGCAGGCGCCGGTGGCGAGCGCCCCGAGCCGCCAACTCTGGTTGGTTCCCGGCCAAACCGGTGAGCCCGGTGAGTGGCACCACCACTTCGTCGACTTCCAGCGCGACCAGTCCGTGGCGGACGTCCTCCGTTCCACGGGCGCGGGCATGCGTTCGGTTGAGCACGTCAAGCGGTACACGTCCATCAGCACGGCCAACGATCAAGGCAAGACCTCCGGCGTCAACGCAATCGGTGTCATCGCCGCAGCGCTGAAGTTCGGTGGCGCGGAGAGCATTCCCGGCGTTGGCGAGATCGGCACCACGGCCTACCGTGCGCCGTTCACCCCGGTGGCTTTCGCAGCCTTGGCCGGCCGCCAGCGTGGCGAGCTGTTCGACCCCGCCCGAGTCACCTCCATCCACCCGTGGCACGTTGCCCAGGGCGCACTGTTCGAAGACGTTGGACAGTGGAAGCGCCCTTGGTACTACCCGCAGGCCGGTGAAGACATGGACACGGCAGTCCTGCGTGAATGCGCGGCCGTCCGCGATTCCGTGGGCTTCATGGATGCCACCACCCTGGGCAAGATCGAGATCCGTGGCAAGGACGCCGGCGAATTCCTGAACCGTGTGTACACCAACGCGTTCAAGAAGCTCGCCCCCGGCTCCGCCCGCTACGGCGTGATGTGCACCCTTGACGGCATGATTTTCGACGACGGCGTGACCCTCCGCCTTGATGATGACCGCTACTTCATGACCACCACCACCGGTGGGGCAGCGAAGGTGCTGGACTGGCTGGAAGAGTGGCACCAGACGGAGTGGCCGGAACTCGATGTTGTGTGCACATCCGTGACGGAACAGTGGAGCACCATTGCAGTGGTGGGGCCGAAGTCCCGCGCCGTGATCGCGAAGGTTGCACCGCAGCTGGCCGAAAACGGCGGCTTGGATGCCGAGGCCTTCCCGTTCATGACCTTCCGCGAGACCACGCTGGCCTCCGGTGTGCAGGCACGCGTTTGCCGCATCTCCTTCTCCGGCGAACTGGCCTACGAAATCAACGTGCCGTCCTGGTACGGACTCAACACCTGGGAAGCAGTTGCTGCCGCAGGTGCCGAGTTCAACATCACCCCGTACGGCACCGAAACCATGCACGTGCTCCGCGCCGAGAAGGGCTACCCGATCGTCGGGCAGGACACCGACGGCACGGTCACCCCGCAGGACGCAGGCATGGACTGGATCGTTTCCAAAGCCAAGGACTTCATCGGCAAGCGTTCCTACCTCCGGGAAGACGCCAGCCGTGAGGACCGCAAGCACCTGGTGAGCGTCCTGCCTGTGGACCACTCGCTGCGGTTGCCGGAAGGCACACAGCTGGTGGAGAAGGGCATCCCGGTCAACCCGGCCTCCGGCCCTGTTCCCATGGAAGGCTTCGTCACTTCCAGCTACCACAGCGCCGCCCTGGGCCGTTCCTTCGCCCTGGCGCTCATCCAAAACGGCCGCAACCGCATCGGCGAGACCCTGGTGGCTTCGCTGGGAGACCAATTGGTTGACGTGGTTGTTGGCGAAACCGTACTTTTCGATGCTGAAGGGACCCGCAAAGATGGCTGAAACAGCAACACCATCAGAAACCGTCAACCGCGTACGGGGTGCCCGCCGCAGCCCCGCCGAGCACCTGGCTGAAGCCTTCACCTCCGGCTCCGTGCCGGGCACGGTGACGCTCACCGAAATCCCCTACCAGGCCATGGTGGGCGTCCGGGTTGACCGGACGTCCGACGCCGGTGCCCGCGTAGCGGCCGTGACCGGCGGCTTGCCTGCCGCTTGCGGTGAGGTAACGGGGAGCGGTTCCGTGAACACCTTGTGGCTTGGCCCAACGGAGTTCATGGTGGTGGCACCGGAAGAAGCCCACGATTCCCTGGGCGGCTCCCTGGTCGGCGATCTGACCACGGCGCTGGGTAACGACGCAGGCCAGGTGGTGGATCTGTCCGCCAACCGCACCACGTTTGAGCTCTCCGGCAGCCACGCCCGCGCAGTGCTTGAGAAGACGTGCTCGCTGGACCTGCACCCCCGGGTGTTCAAGGCAGGCACGGCGGTCTCCACCGAGCTTGCCCACATTCCGGTAATGCTCTGGAAGACCTCGGAGGACAGCTACAGGATCTTTCCCCGGGCATCCTTTGCCGATTTCCTGGGACGTTGGCTCCTGGATGCCATGCGTGAGTACGCGTCGCCTGAGGTCCCGTAATGGCACTGAGTGTGCTTGATCTGTTTTCTGTGGGCATCGGGCCGTCATCGTCACACACGGTGGGCCCGATGCGTGCGGCGAAGCAGTTCACGGATGGACTTGAATCATCCGGCCAACTCCCGGCCACAGTGCGCGTCCAGGCCGAGCTTTTCGGCTCCCTGGGCGCCACCGGCCGGGGCCACGGCTCCGACAAGGCTGTGGTGCTGGGGCTGCAGGGCCACTCTCCGGAGACCGTGGACACCCGCACTGCCGACGACCAGGTTGCGGCCGCTGCGCTCGACGCCGAACTGCGCCTGGGTGGCGATCACAGAGTGGACTTCAACTGGGACGAGGACGTGGTCCTGCATCGTCGCAAGTCGCTCCCGGCACACCCCAACGGGATGACCTTCCGGGCACTCGACCACACCGGAGCAGTGTTGCGCGAACGCAGCTATTACTCCATTGGCGGCGGCTTCGTGGTGGACGGGGACGTCTCCGGAGCGGACAAAGTGGTGGCGGACGACACCGTGCTTCCCTACCCGTTCACCACCGCCGACGAACTGCTGGCCATCTGTGTCCGCGAAGGAAAGTCCATCTCGGACATCATGTTGGCCAACGAACTCGTGTGGCGCTCCGAGGAGGAACTGCGTGAGAAGTTGCTGGCCATCTGGGCCGTCATGCAGGAGTGCGTGGACAACGGCTGCTCAGCCGAGGGAATCCTACCTGGAGGCTTGAAGGTCAGGCGACGGGCGCCGTCGTTGTTCAAGAAGCTTTCCGAGACTGATGCGGACCTGAACGGGGCCCACTCAGCCGACCCCCTCCTCGCCATGGAATGGGTCAACCTGTTCGCGCTGGCAGTGAACGAAGAGAACGCCGCGGGCGGCAGGATCGTCACCGCGCCAACCAATGGTGCTGCCGGAATTGTCCCGGCGGTGCTGCACTACTACACCAAGTTTGTTCCGGGAGCCAACGACGACGGTGTCGTACGCTTCCTGCTCGCGGCGGCCGCCGTCGGGATCCTGTTCAAAATCAACGCATCCATTTCCGGGGCCGAAGTGGGCTGCCAGGGCGAGGTGGGTTCCGCCTGTTCCATGGCTGCTGCCGGGCTCTGCGAAGTCCTCGGCGGAACGCCGGAGCAAGTGGAGAACGCCGCCGAAGTGGGCATCGAACACAACCTGGGCCTCACCTGCGACCCCGTGGGCGGGCTGGTGCAGATCCCCTGCATCGAACGCAACGCGATTGCCAGCGTCAAGGCGATCAACGCCGCCCGCCTTGCCCTGCATGGCGACGGCAGCCACAAGGTGTCGCTGGACAAGGCCATCAAGACCATGCGCGAGACAGGCGCGGACATGAAATCCAAGTACAAAGAGACCTCCCGTGGAGGCCTCGCCGTCAACGTAGTGGAGTGCTGACCATGACTGCCATCCAAACTGAAACCACCGCTGTCCCTTCCGAGACCACCGTTGAACACGTCCTCACCTTGGACTGCCCCGAAGGACCCGGGATCGTCCATGCGGTGTCCAGCTTCCTGCTGGAAAATGGTTGCGACATCATCGACAACAAGCAGTTCGGTGATCGGGCCGAGGGCCACTTCTTCATGCGGGTGCACTTCGCATCCTCCGGAGACGACTCCACGCTGGACACCCTGCGTACCGCTTTCTGCCCGGTGGGAGAGAAATACTCCATGAACTGGCAGCTTGAGCGCCAGGGTTCCAAGCGCCGGGTTTTGATCATGGTCTCCAAATTCGGTCACTGCCTGAACGACCTCTTGTTCCGGGCACGGATCGGGGAATTGCCCATTGATGTGGTGGGCGTTGTTTCCAACCACACCGACCACCAAGGCTTGGCGGAGTGGCACGGGATTCCGTTCTTCCATGTTCCTGTCACTGCTGCCACCAAGCCCGCTGCCGAGGGACGGCTGCTGGAAATCATTGACGAACTGGACGTGGAACTCATAGTGCTGGCCCGCTATATGCAGGTCCTCAGCGATGACCTCGCCCGGAAGCTCGATGGCCGTGCGATCAACATCCACCACTCGTTCCTGCCGAGCTTCAAGGGTGCCAAGCCCTACCACCAGGCGTACGCGCGTGGTGTGAAAACCGTGGGCGCCACCGCCCACTATGTGAACGGCGAGCTGGATGAAGGACCCATCATCGCCCAGCAGGTAGTGGAGGTGGACCACACGTTCGGACCGGACGATCTCGTAGCCGCCGGTCGGGACACCGAATGCAAGGCCCTCAGCAACGCTGTTCGTTGGCACTGCGAAGGGCGGATCATCCTCAATGGGAACAGGACGATCGTGTTGAAGTAAGCCTTGCAGGACCCCATTTCGATGGTCCGCTGCGCAAACGCTGTCGCGAACGGCGGTGTGTGCAGCGGGCCATCGAATTGGCGTTTAAGGGCTTACAACCGGGCCAGCCGCGTCGCCAGATGCAACGCAGCCAGCCGCCCCGATCCCCGGGGATCTCCGCCGCACAGCTCAAAGATCCGCTGCAGCCTGTGGTGCATGGACTGCCGCTCCAGGTGCAGTTCCCGCGCAGCTTGGGCGGTGTTGCAGCCGGTGTCCAGCCAAACTGCCAGGGTCCGCATCAATTCGGACTTCTTCACACGGTCATGCTCGACGACGGCACCCAGCTGCCGCTGCACGAAACCTTCGCGCGTGGCCGGGTCCAGTGACTCTGCAGCGAGGAGTTCCACGGCGACGGTGTCCGCATCCACCACTCCTCTGCCCTTGGGATCGAGTTCAAGTGCTCTCCGGGCTTCAGCCAAGGACCACGGCGCGTCAGCGATGCCCCTGCCTGTCGGGCCGACGGCCACCACGGACCCTGTCGGCACGTCGAGAGCCCGCAGCGCCTCCATCAACACGGACCTTGTGGCAGCTCCCGCGCCCAGGGAGGCGAGCGCGATCAGCTCCGCGTTGTTGGCGTAGCTCGCACTGTGCGGGACACACTCACGGAGCAGTGCATCCACCGCCGGACGCATGTGCCCGGCGCCGGCAGACCGGATCACCACAGCCGCCACGTCACCGCCGACGAGGAATCCCGATGCCGGCCCCAGTTGCTGCAACTGCCATGGCTGGCTCCCCGAATTGATCGCCCGCATGAGTTCAATGCCTGCCAGTTCCTTCAATCCCGGCGGCATACGCTGCAGGAGCGCCAAGCCAAGAATGTCCACGGATCGTTCGCCGGCCACGCGCGCGAGGCCGGTGTCGCCGTCGTCGGGCACCTGCAACTCAAGGCGGGCGGCGAGCACACCGCGAACCGGCACATCCACTGTGGTGAGGTGGCCGTCGTCGCCGAAGGTTCCGGCGGCGCCCAGCGTCACGCCCGACGGCGAGACCAGCCTTGCGCTGGCATTGGTCTTTTCTGCCAGGACAGTGAGGAGTTGGTCGAGGCCGCTGCCATGGGCGAGTTCGGCGGCCATGGCATGGCTGGCCTGGTCTCCACGTTGGAGGTGCTCCACCGATTCGCTGACCAGCAGGGAATTGATCTCCTGCATCACGCCGACGAAGGGAACAACCCGGCGTAACTCAATCACCGGGAGCCCAGCCGCCTCGGCAACTTCCAGCATTGCTGAAGGCACTTCGGGCAGCGCGGGACCTGTTTCGAGTGCCAGCGCCGCTATCCCCCGGGCGGCGAGCTCGCGAACGTACCCTGCCTGCCGTTCCGCGGTCACTCCGGCGAGCGCCTGGCCCCCACTGAGGAGCAGTTCGCCACCGCTCAGCAGCGGAGCAATGTCAAGGACTTCGCTGGAGTGAACCCATCGGACAGGCCTATCGAGGGCGTCCGGAACCTGGTTGAGCAGGCGTGGCTCGGCGGATTTCAGGCTTTGATACTCCAAAGCGGCGCCCAGAAGAATAGGCATGACACTCCGTATGGTTTTCGGTTATTCGTTTAGACACATAGTATCTTGTTGCTGTGATTTGGGGCACATACGCTGAGAGTGTCCCTTTCACATACGGAGGCTCTCCCCATGCAAGACAACCTCTCCACAGCGCCATCAGGCCCAGCGCAGTCAGGTCCGGCAATGGCGCCGGGCCATGACAGCGAAGCCTGGCTTCAGCCCATCCCCGAATCAGACCGCACCCGCAAAGTTTCCGGACAGTTCTGGATCTGGGCCGGCGCCAACCTTGCCCCCATCAACTGGGTACTGGGTGCTCTCGGCATCCATCTCGGTCTGGGCTTCGCCGATACCGTGTTCGTGCTGGTCCTGGGAAACCTGATCGGCATGCTCCTGTTCGGCTGCTTCGTCCTCCTCGGACAGAAAACCGGTGCCACCGGCATGGTCCTGGCCCGCGCCGCTTTCGGCCGCCGCGGCAACTACCTTCCCGCCGCCATCCAGGCCCTCCTGGTGATTGGCTGGTGTGCAGTGAACACCTGGATCATCCTGGACCTGGTCATGGCACTCTTCGGCACACTCGGCTGGGTGGATCCCGAAGCCAAGAACTACGCCTGGAAGATCGGCGTTGCCACGGTCATCATGGCAGCCCAGGTGGCCATTGCCTGGTTTGGCTACAAAGCCATCGCCGCATTCGAAAAGTGGACGGTTCCGCCCACCATCGTCATCCTGGCCGTCATGTCGGCCGTGGCATGGTTCGGGATGAAGATCGACTGGGGCTACGCGGGACCAGCAGGCAACATCCTGGAAGGCTCCGAGCGCATCGCCGCCATGAGCGCAGTCATGACCGCCATTGGCATCGGCTGGGGCATCACGTGGTTCACCTACGCCGCGGACTACTCGCGCTTCGTCAGCACCTCCGTGCCCAAGCGCAAGGTTTATCTCGCGTCGGTCCTTGGCCAGTTCATTCCTGTTGTGTGGCTCGGCGTCCTCGGGGCCAGCCTCGCGACGAACAGCGGCGAGATCGATCCCGGCAAGCTGATTGTCCAGAACTTCGGCGTCATGGCCCTGCCAGTGCTGCTCATGGTGCTGCACGGCCCCATAGCCACGAACATCCTCAACATCTATACGTTCTCGGTGGCGACCCAGGCCCTGGACATCAAGATCAGCCGCCGCAAGCTCAACCTGTTCGTGGGCGCTTTCTCGCTCGTCGCCGTCGTGTTCTTCATCTTCCAGGAGGACTTCGCTGCGGTACTCGACGCTTGGCTCATTGGCCTGGTCGCCTGGGTAGCCGCCTGGGGCGGGGTCATGCTGGTGCACTACTTCTGGCTGGACAAGCGCTGGCCGGCCAAGGTGGACCGCCTGTTCGATGACGTAGGCACGCCCCGCCTCCCCGTCGTCAACTGGGCCGGCATCGTCTCCCTGCTTGCAGGCATCTTCTCCACCTGGCTGTTTATGTACGGGCTGGTCCCCGCCATGCAAGGACCTATCGCTGTTGCCTTGGGTGGCTGGGATCTCTCCTGGCTGGCCGGCGGACTTACCAGCGCAGCGGCCTACGCCATCCTTGGCCCCAGGGCGCACAGGAAGTATCTCCTGGCCGGCTCGAACCACGTATCAGTGGCACATCCCGCACCCACGCCGGCTGTTGAAAGGACCACAGCATGAACCAGACCGCTTTCGCTGATTCGCTCCACCCGGCCACCTGGCCCGGGGACTACCGGGCTGCGGCATCCTTCACTTTCGACGTCGACGCCGAGTCCTGCACCATCGCCCATGACCCCTCCAGCACGCGGCGCATGTCCCTCATGAGCCACCAATCGTACGGGCCCAGGATCGCCGTTCCCCGCCTGCTGCAGATCCTGCAGCGACAGGACATCAAGGCAACGTTCTTCATCCCCGGGTTCACGGCGGAGAGCTACCCCGACGTTGTGCGCCGGATCGCCGACGACGGGCACGAAATCGCCCACCACGGTTACCTCCACGAGCCCATGCAAGGTATCGACGCCGCCACTGAAGCCAGCTACCTGGACCGAGGCCTTGAAGCGCTTGAAAGTGTTGCGGGCGTCCGTCCCGTGGGCTACCGGGCACCCTGGTGGGAACTGAATTGGCAATCGCCGGCCCTGCTCGCCGATCGCGGCTTCCTTTACGATTCAAGCCTGCTCGACGGCGATGCCCCCTACCGCATGGCCGTGGCCGAGGGCGACCCCCGGGACATCGTGGAGATCCCCGTGGATTGGGCTCTGGACGACTGGGAACAATACGGGTTCTACCCCGGAGTCACCGGCAGCGGGGTGATCGAAAGCCCGGCCAAGGCGCTGGAAATGTGGACACTGGAAGCACAGGCACACCATTCCCAGGGCAGCTGTTTCGTCCTGACCAACCACCCGTTCATTTCCGGCCGGCCATCCCGGGCAGTGGCCCTGGAGCAGTTGATTGAGAGGGTCAAAGGGCTGGACGGCATGTGGATCACCACGTTGGCAGAGATCGCGCAGCACACCAAGGACACCGTGCAGGACATCCACACCCACGCCAGGATCGATGTGCCCTTGTTCCCCGGCGCCGGGGCCAGCTTTCGCCCCGCGCGGGTCCTCAGTGGGCTTAGCCGTTAACGGCGTCGATCCACACCCCGATGATCCACGTGCTCGCGGCTGCGCACGCGAGGCCGAACTCCACCAGGATGCCTATCCCGGTTGCTTTGAGCGCCGACCCGCTTGATTTCAACGCAGCCGGAAAGTTGCGGGTCCTCTGGACTTCACTGAGGAGTAGCCCCACTGCGAAACCCACAAAGAGTCCCACCACGGGGATGACGAACATTCCCACAACACCCAGGACCACGCCGATCAGCACAGACCTGTTGGGAATGCCGTGTTGCTTCAGCTTTCTTCCCGTGAGGACCGCACTGGCCGCCATCCCCGCAACCACAAAGAGCATGCCGATGGCGAAGATCACCCAACTCACCGGTCCTGCACCGCCCCAGATGGCCCAAACCAACAGGCTTGCGCCGATGAGGATGCTGCCCGGAAGCACGGGAATGATTGTGCCGGCTACGCCGACTGCAATGGCAAGGCCGCACAGGATGGTCACGATGACTTCGGCGTTCATGGCCCAAGTCTATGCACAGCAACGCGGGGTCACTTATGGCCCCTTCGAGGCGCCACAAGGGTGCTTAAGTGACCCCGCGTTGCCTTTAACGGGAACGACGGCGACGCTCCCCAGCTCGGGAGGCGTCGCCGTCGTCGGTCTTGCTCAGGTAGCCGCTACTCGGTGACGGCTGCCGCGACAGCCGCGGTGACCGCGGGTGCCACGCGGGCGTCCAGCGGGCTCGGCACGATGTAATCCGCGGAAAGGTCTTCGGCGGCCAGCTCAGCGATGGCGTTGGCTGCGGCGATCTTCATAGCGGGGGTGATCCGGCGGGCCTTGGCGTCGAGTGCCCCGCGGAAGATACCTGGGAAGGCCAGGACGTTGTTGATCTGGTTCGGGAAGTCGCTGCGGCCGGTGGCAACAACGGCGGCGTACTTCTGAGCGACCTCGGGCAGGACTTCCGGATCCGGGTTGGACAGGGCGAACACGATCGACTGCTCGTTCATCAGCTTCAGGTGCTCTTCGTCCAGCTTGGAGGAGGAAACTCCCACGAAGACGTCGGCACCCGTCAGTCCCTCGCCGGGACCGCCGGTGATGCCGCGGGGGTTGGTGCGCTGGGCCATGCGCGCCTTGACGCTGCCGGGATCGGCCACGAGGTCGGCGCGGTCGGCGTTGACCACGCCCTTGGAGTCAAGGAGGATCACGTCCTCGATGCCGACTGCGAGGAGGATCTCGGCGATGGCGATGCCCGCAGCACCGGCACCGGAGACAACCACCTTGAGGCCCTGGAGCTCGCGCTGGGTCACCTTGGCTGCGTTGGTCAGGGCCGCGAGAACCACGACGGCGGTGCCGTGCTGGTCATCGTGCATGACGGGGCAGTCGAGGGCTTCGATGAGGCGCTCTTCGAGTTCGAAGCAGCGCGGAGCCGAGATGTCCTCGAGGTTCACCGCGCCGAAGCTGGGACGAAGACGGACCAGGGTCTCAATGATCTCGTCAACATCGGTGGTGTTGAGTACCAGGGGGATGGAGTCAAGATCGCCGAAGGACTTGAAGAGAGCGGACTTGCCCTCCATCACCGGCAGGGAGGCGCTGGGGCCGATGTTGCCAAGGCCCAGCACCGCGGTGCCGTCGCTGACCACGACGACCAGGCGCTCGGCCCAGGTGTGGGTACGGGCAAGCTTGGGGTCGGCGTGGATTGCGCGGCTCACCTGGGCCACGCCGGGGGTGTAAGCGATGGAGAGGTCACGCTTGTTGTTCA
Source organism: Paenarthrobacter histidinolovorans (assembly GCF_014647595.1). Taxonomy (GTDB): domain Bacteria; phylum Actinomycetota; class Actinomycetes; order Actinomycetales; family Micrococcaceae; genus Arthrobacter; species Arthrobacter histidinolovorans. Next base: position 50,146 of record NZ_BMPM01000010.1, read on the forward strand.
GCGGAACGGTGCTGGAAACCGTCAGCTTGCCGCCTTCGTGGGCTGCGAAGATCTCTTCTTCGGTCAGTACCAGGGCGTCGTTGTCAGTTGCAATTGTCTCGATGGACACGTCTTTGTCTCCTCAGGCTAGCCGTGGACCCACGGCATGATTCGGGCAGGAACAGAACTGCTGTGGCGGACCAAGGGTGGCTGGTCCGGCGTTGCTTCTGCAGATAGGGGGCTGCTAGCCGCTTCGGTAGTTCAAGCCTAGGGAAGGATTGAGGGTACAAGATTCAATACCAAGAGAGACGATTCGAGAGTAAAACGTTCAACCAGCGCCAAATGTGACCCACAACATACGAAAAAGCGCATTCTGGGCGGACGGCGGTCTAGACCACCGAGACTTCCGCCGCTATTCGCCCGTCATGAGGGAGCAAGCGCGTTTCAAGTCCTTCTCGGCCTCAAACAGTGACAGCCTGCGGCAACGGACAGCCTGGACCAAGCCGCTGACCAAGTGCAGGAGAATCCTCGCCTTCACCGTGTCCTTGCCCGCATCCTTGCTGAGCGAACCCACCACTTCTTCCGAGAGGGCATCGATCTCCCGCAACAGCTGTGCCGTGTCGTCATCCTTGCCGGCCGGGCGGATCAGGCAGTGCTCCACACCGGGCTGCATCACCCGTAAGTGGAAGATTTCCATCATCAAACCCGCGAGCGCGTGGCCCTTGGCGCCGCGCTGGTGGACGCCCTCCCTCAGCTCCCTGAGCTGCTGCCTGTAGACGGCCAGCATCAGGTGGGAGGTGGAGGGGAAGTATCGGTAAAGGGTCCCCAGCGGGACATCGGCGCGGGCAGCAACGTCGGAGAGGCTCAAGGTATCGAACTGACGCTGGGCGAACCCTGCGGCCGTTTTCAGGATGCGGGCATAGCGCAATTGCTGCCGCGGGGTGGTGGGCGCGGCAGCCATACGGGGAAGCCCCGTGGTCAGGTCAAGGGAGTACGGTTCCAGTGAATTGGTTACGGGCATTTCCGGCGATCTCTTGGCAGGCTGACAAGGACGCGGCCGGCCGGGGTGAAGACCACCGGCTGGCCGATCGCATCAATGATACGGGAGCTTCTTGACCGTTCCCTGAGAGTCCCAACCACCGCCGCTCCCGGAAATCGCAGCCCACCCGCATACACTTTCATGCAGGCTTGAAACCCGCAGGAGGAAACGCATGGGGACATTACGACGCCGGATGGCAGCTGCGCTGCTGGCCGCCACAGCGGCGACCATGGCACTTGGCCCCCTGCCGGCGTCGGGGGCGCCCAGCAACGGGCCCGACCCCCTGCTCAACGGTCAAGCGTTCGTAGGCAAACAGCTGACGGCGGACATCGGCCCCTACACCTTCTATGGCTGCGGAGGCGGCAAGGGCCCCGACTACTCCATCTACTGGACCCGGGACGGGTTCCTGGTAGCCGGCGAAACCACGTCAAGCTACAACCTGGAAGCGGACGACACCGGCTCCAGGATGGCCGTGCACGTCACCGCCAGCAAGACCGCGTGCGGCGGCGAATCACTGCACAGTGCCGAGACCAGGCCCGTCGGGGCGGTGAACCGTGCGGCAGGATTTACCGGCAGGAGCTTCGAGCTGCTGGCCCGGGCCTCTGACGGTGCACTGCTCCTGTATGGCCGCAACGGCACAGGGTGGGATGCTGCGCGGACGGTGGGCTACGGCTTCAACATCTTCAACATGGCCTTCTCCCCCGGGGACTTCGACGGCGACGGCAAAAGCGACATGATTGTCCGTGATTCCGTAGGCGGCCTCTACCTCTTCAGCGGTGACGGTGCCGGCGGCTGGAAACCGGCACGCGCCATCGGCAACGGCTGGAACATCTTCGACTCCATCATCGGCCCCGGCGATTTCAACGGCGACGGCAACAACGACGTCCTCGCCAGGGAACCTGGTGGCGCCCTCTATCTGTACCCCGGCAATGGCGCGGGAGGCTGGTTGCCGCGCACCGCCGTCGGGACCGGGTGGAACGTCATGAACGCTTTGGTGACGCCCGGCGACTTCAATGGCGACGGAAATGTGGACCTGCTGGCACGCGACAGCAACGGATACCTGTTCGTCTATACGGGCAACGGCGCCGGCGGCTGGTCACGGTCGTGGATGATCGGCGTCGGCTGGAACGCGCTCAAATATGTGGGCGCTGCCGGCGACTTCAACGGCGACGGGTTCCCTGACGTCTACGGCGTGGATCAGCAGGGCCGCCTGCTGACGTACTACAGCGACGGCCGCGCTGGCTGGAAGGGCTCCGAAGCCGTGGGCGCAGGCTTTGGCTGGTTCACAGCACTCTTCTAGAAAATCCCAGGCGCTGTACCATTAACTCCATAAAGTCTGGGGAGGACACAATGTACGCTCCATCACGCCTGGGGTCTGGCGTGCGTCGAGCGGTTGCTGCAACTCTGGCTGCGATCGTCGCTGCCATGATTGTGGAGCCCGCGCCCGCCATGGCCACCATGGATCCGGAACCGCCGGTCATCACCGGTGCCCCGTTTGTCGGATCAACGCTAACTGTCACGTGGGATCCCTACGCCTACAAAGGGTGCGGTGCCGGAGCCGGCCCCGACACCCGGATCTACTGGACCAGGGACGGCGAGCTCGCCACAGACCATCCCACCTGGCCCAACTACGTCCTGGGCGAAGAAGACCGCGGCAAAACCATCGCTGCACACCTCGTGGCCGCCTACCCGTGCGAAGACCTCGAAGTAGCCAGCGAGGAAACCGCGCCCATCTCCGCCTCCAACCGACCCAACGGTTTCACTGGCCGCGGCGCCTTCGAGCTGCTCGCCCGTCGCTCCGATGGCGCCCTCCTCATGTATCCGCGGACCAACAACGCGTGGGAACCCGCGCAAACCGTGGGCGTGGGCTGGAACATTTTCCCCACTGTCCTGTCACCGGGCGACTTTGATGGCGACGGCAACAACGACGTCATCGGCAGGGATTCGGCAGGCGGGCTCTACCTCTACAGCGGTAACGGTTCCGGCGGCTGGAACGGTCCCCGCAAAGTGGGGACCGGGTGGAACATCTTCACCTCACTGGTGGCCCCGGGCGATTTCAACAGTGATGGCACCAATGACCTCATTGCCCGAGACGCCAACGGACTGCTCTACCTCTACCCAGGAGACGGCCACGGTGGCTGGCTTCCGCGGACCGTGATTGGCCAAGGCTGGAACGCCTTGAATGCGATTATCACCCCCGGAGACTTCGACGGCGACACGAACGTGGACCTCCTGGGCCGTGACGCCGCCGGGAACCTCAAGCTCTACAGCGGTAACGGCGCCGGAGGCTGGAACGGCACTGCCGTGGTTGGCCAAGGCTGGGGCGGCATGAGCAAGATCGGCAGCGCAGGCGATATCAACGCCGACGGAAAGCTGGACGTCTTCGCCGTCGACAGCTCCGGACAATTGCGCGCCTACTATGGCAACGGCGCCGCCGGCTGGACCGGAGCCGCTGTGGTCGGCTGGGGCTGGGGCGGGTTCACGGACCTGTTCTAGTTGCACTTCGTTGAGGACCCCGTCCGGAGATATCCGAACGGGGTCCTTCGCCATAAACGCGCATCCTCTATGCCGGGGTTCCTGCAGGCGGTAGTGTCATCCCAATTGATCTCTTCCGGCCATCTCTGTGCCGCCTTATTTCCTGGGGGAATCCTTGGGCTTCAACCCTGCCCTGCGCGTGCCCGCGCGCCGCAGTCCTCGACGGCTGCTCGCACTTCTCACCGTTCCACTGGTTGCCACTGGGCTTCTTGCCTCGGCGTTGCCTGCACCCGCAGCAACAGCGACCGCCGACACCGCCGCCGTTCAAACAACCCTTGGCCTCGAAACAACCAATGCCATGCCTATCGAAGCGGCACCCCGCTCCAAGGGTTTCGACGGCGACGGCACCTTCGATCTGTTCGCCCGCGACGCCGCTGGCCGACTCCTGCTCTACCCCACCGACGGCCGAGGCAATTGGCAGGCCCCGCGTGTCATCGGCAACGGCTGGCACATCTACAACCTGCTCGTGTCACCGGGTGACTTCGACGGCGACGGAACTGTGGACGTCATGGGCCGCGACGGCTACGGTCGCCTCTTCCTCTACCAGGGAAATGGGGCCGGAGCCTGGAAGCAGGCCTTCCAGATCGGCCAGGGCTGGCAGGGTTTCGTCAACCTCATTGCACCCGGCGACTTCAACGGCGACGGCACCAATGACATCCTTGCCCAGGACGCCGCGGGCAACGTGTTCCTCTACCCAGGAAACGGCCGCGGCGGCTGGCTCGCACCAAGCAAAGTCACTACGGGCTGGCAGGGACTTGATGCCGCCGGAGCGGGCCACTTCTACGGCACGCCCGAAGCCGTGGTCCTTGGCCGCAACAGGTTTGGTGACCTGCAGGCACGCTCTTCCACGCGCAACGGATTCTTCTACGATTACGGTAGCCCCGACTCCTTCGACGGAACCATCGGAAGGGGCTGGGAAGCGCTCACCCGTTTCGGGATTGCAGGTGACTTCAACGGCGACGGCTACAACGACGTTTACGGCATCAGCCCGAACGGTCTCCTGACCATGTACCTCGCCGATCCTTCGGGCTTCAGCAGCTGGGGCATCTACGGGTTCAAGTGGAAAGGGCAGCCGGTCGTCGGCAGCGGCTGGAACGTCATGAACTACGTCTTCTAGAAGCTAGTCGACGCTCTTGATCTTGACCACGAACACGGCACCCAGGAGCCCGATGACTGCGGCGGCTACGTACAGCGAGACGTAGCCGCCCAGGTAATCGACGAACACAAAAGCGATCCCCGGTGCCAACACCTGCGGCAGCGAGTTGGCGATGTTGATGACGCCAAGATCCCGGCCGCGGTCCAGTGCCTTCGGCAGGACTTGGGTGATGAGGGCGAAGTCCACGGCCAAGTATGCGCCGAACCCAATGCCCAGCACCATCGCGCCGGCAATGGCACCGACCCAAGTGGGTGCAAATGCCAGGATGAGCGATGCCACAGCGATGATGGCCGACGAAGCGATCACCAAGGGCTTCCGTTTGCCCATCCGGTCACTCAGCCGCCCTCCCAGGACGCTGGTAAAAATGACCATCACGGCATACAGGCCGGTCACGACCAGGACCCCGTATTCCGGGTCAATACCTTCGGCTTCCTTCAAGCGGACGGCGTCCGCGAGGAAGTAGAGCAGATAGATGGTGACCATGTGGTTGCCCGTGCTGACCAGGAACCTCGTCAGCCAGGCCCAGGCAAAATCAGGGTAGCGCTTGGGCGAAACCCAAAAATCCTTGAGAAAGGTAGCCAACCTGAATGGGAGTCGCTCGCTGGGCGGCAAGGGCTGGTCGTCGCTTTTGAAAAGATAAAGCACGACGCCGGCCAGCAGTGCAGCCGCGCAGAACCAGTAACCTGCAGCAAAGTCTCCAGCGACGAGCGAAGCAATTAGCGCGCCGGCAAGTATGCCGACGGTCTGCCCCATCGCAGCCAGTCCGCCCACAGTTCCACGCTGCGGCACGGGAACTCTGTCCGGGATAGCGGCAAAGATCGCAGCATACATGGCGTTGGCTCCGGCCTGCACGAGGCACCACAGCAGCGTCATCATCGCAACATTGGGGGCTCCGGCCAAGGCAACAAGGGCCACCGCGCCCAGGATCGCGCCCATCAGAACCCATGGAACGCGTCGCCCGAACCGTGAGGTTGTGCGGTCACTCAACGCGCCGAACACGGGATTTGCTACTAAGGAAACGGCCGCGCCGCAGCCCGTTACCAAAGCCAGAATCGCCTTCTTGTGATCTTCGTCGAAGTAGGCGGCCTGCTGCGCGAGAAGAACCTGGAGGGGACCGAAGAACGCTGCGTTGATGCCCAGGTTGACCAGTACCACACCCGTGACCCAAACAGGGCGGACTGGTTTTACCGGATCAGCCAGCGCCGTGGTGCCGCCACGGATGACAGCGGGGTCCGGTACCGGCCCCGGAAGGTCGGACAAGCTCATGGCAGGTTCCCCCTCATTTGGTGTGTGGATTCAGCCTAACGCGGCGGAGTGACACTGAACCGCCGTCGGGTCCTTTATCCACATAGATCAAAATAAGCACTGTGGGGAGCCCACGGGACGCGTTAGTGTGGCCTCAAACCCACGGAGGAGACGCACCATGAGCCAGCACTTAAATACGGCAGATCTCTACGACGAACGCGGCGAGGAACTGGAGTCCCTTGCCGTCCAGTTCCAGAATCTCGGGCGCCACACACATTTCAGCGGCCCAGCCCGTACCATCCGGTGCTTTGAGGACAACGCCCTGGTGAAGTCCGTCCTGGCCACGGAGGGTGACGGTGCAGTCCTGGTTGTCGACGGTCAAGGTTCGTTGAGGACTGCCCTCATGGGAGACATGATTGCGGAAAGTGCCGTGGAAAACGGTTGGGCCGGAGTGATCATCTACGGAGCAATCCGCGACCGCGAGGCCATCGCCAAGCTCCCACTGGGCGTCAAAGCGCTCGGAAGCAACCCCCGGAAGAGCGCCAAGACGGGGTCCGGCGAAGCTGACGTCGAGCTCGTTATTGACGATGTCCGCATCCGGCCAGGCGTGATGATTTACAGCGATCCGGACGGCATCCTGCTGGAACGCTGAGTGCAGCGGAACAGACTTGGAGAGGATCCGCGAAGAAATATTCGCCCACTGGGAATGAACGGGGCGTTAGGATAGTTACTGAAAGCAACTATCCTGCTTAATCCCACTTTTCTGCCATCTCTGGAGAAGATATGTCCAATTCCACGCCCGTTCGGGCTGCTGGTGAGGTCCTGACCCATCGTCAGACGCTCACCGTCATGGTGGGACTCATGCTCGGCATGTTCCTGTCCTCGCTGGACCAGACCATCGTGTCCACGTCCATCTACACCATCGCCAACGACCTCGACGGTTTGTCCCTGCAGGCGTGGGCCACCACCGCCTACCTCATTACCTCCACGGTGAGCACGCCTCTGTATGGCAAGCTCAGCGACATCTTTGGCCGCCGCCCGTTGTACCTCGCAGCCATCCTGATCTTCCTCGCAGGCTCGCTGTACGCAGGTTCCGTTCACTCCATGACCGAGCTTGCCATAGCCCGCGGAATCCAGGGCCTGGGCGCCGGTGGTCTCCTCGCGCTGGCCCTGACCATCATCGGTGACATTGTTGCCTTGAAGGACCGGGCCAAGTACCAGGGCTACTTCATGTCGGTCTTCGGAATCTCATCCGTCCTTGGTCCCGTGATTGGCGGCGCGTTCGCAGGTTCAGCCAATATCCTGGGCTTCGACGGCTGGCGCTGGGTCTTCTTCATCAACCTCCCCATCGGCCTCGCGGCACTCGTGGTCGTTTTCATGTACCTTCATCTGCCGGTAAGGCACGTGAAGCAGAAGATCGACTACTGGGGCGCCGCTGCCATCACGTTGGCAATTGTTCCGCTGCTTCTGGTGGCCGAGCAGGGCCGCACCTGGGGCTGGTCCTCCGCGGGATCGTGGCTTTGCTACGGCCTGGGCGTCATCGGTATCGTGGCGTTCCTCCTCGCCGAAAAGCGTGCCGGCGACTACGCGCTGATTCCGTTGCGTTTGTTCAAGAACACCACGTTTGGCTTGTCCTCGCTGCTGAACTTCATCATCGGTATCGGCATGTTCGGTGCCATCGCCATGCTGCCCATGTATTTGCAGCTGGTGAAGGGCCTTACTCCCACCGAGGCAGGCCTGATGATGATCACCTTCACCGTCGGCATCCTCTTCGGTTCCATCTCCGCAGGCCGTACGATCTCCAGCTCCGGCGTTTACCGGATTTTCCCGATCATGGGAACGGCAGTACTTGCAGGCGCGGCAACGGTCATGGGTCTTGTCCTGGGAGTCGACACCGGTCTGTGGGTTCCCGGGTTGATCGCCGTGTTCTTCGGCGTCGGGCTCGGTTTCTGCATGCAACCGCTGACCCTTGCCATGCAGGTATCCGTTCCGCCCAAGGACATGGGCGTTGGCACCTCCACGGCAGCGTTCTTCCGTTCCATGGGCGGCGCCGTAGGCACCGCAGTGTTCATCTCCATGCTGTTCAGCACGGCAGCGGACAAGATCGCCGACGGAATGAAAACAGCAGCGTCCAGCCCCGATTACCAAGCTGTGATGCGGGACCCTGCCGTGGCCTCGGATCCTGCGAACGCCAAGCTGTTCGACTTCTTCAAGAACGGCGCCAACAACGATTCGTTGAACGACACCAGCTGGTTGCACTCGGCCAACAGCACGCTCACCCGGCCGATCACCGAAGGCTTTGCCCAAGCCATTGACGTGGTGATGTTGACTGCCGCGGGCCTGATGATCATCGCGTTCCTGATCAGCTTCGCGTTGCCGAACAAGAAGCTCACGGATCCCAAGGCTGCCGCCAAGGATTCAGTTCCGGCCCACTAGGCCCGCAAAACAAGGCCTCCGTAAAACCAGGCAATGGCAGGCAGTCTCCGGACTGCCTGCCATTGCTTTTGGGCGGTCTTCTAATGCTCCAGCAAGACCATCCGTGTCGCTTGCTCCACGTCTCCACGCAGATCCCTGTCCGCGGCATCGGCCGGCAATCCATAGCCCGCGGTCATCATGCTGCGCAGCCTGTGGCTGGCAAACTCCTCGGGTCGCCGCCCTTGCAGGCGCAACGCCCTTGCCGCACAGACAAGTTCGACGGCGGTGACTGTCGCCAGGGCTTGGACCGTCGACTGCAGTTGAGCGGCCGCTACGCTGGCAAAGCTGGCGTCTTCTTCTGCCCCCAAGGACAACACCACTGTTTGCAGGCTGGCCGGTTGGGTATTCGCGCGAATCCGTCCCACGGCGGCGGCAGCCACGTACTCCAGCATCATGACGCCTGACTGACCGGCACCGTCCCTGGCAAGGAACGGGTGCAGGCCCGTGTAGTTCGGATCGCACAGGAGATCAATCCTGCGCAGGTGCGTCGCGCAAGCAGCACCGATGGCCAAGTGCAAAGAATCCACCCGGCGCGCGAGGTTGGTCATCTGGAAAAGCCCGTGATGGGCCACATCGTTCGAGCCTTCGGACAAGGACCCGTGGACCAGGGGATTCTCGTTGCCCGCTGTCACGAGACGGCGGAGCAGCGTACCCAGGGCATTCAGCTCCTCGATCTGGGAACCAAAAATCTGGGGCAGGGTTCGCAGGCAGTAGGGATCCTGGATGCGGGCGGGTTGCCCACTGCCCTCTACCAGCCCATGGAAGTCGTTCGCGGCTGCTGCCACTGCAGGAGTGTCCGCCGCTGCAGCCACCGCCGGACTAAATGCCTCCACATTGCCGGACATCGCAATGAAGGAGAGGCCTGCTACAGAAGCGGCGGTGTCCAGCAGCTTCGACAGTTCCTCATGAGCCAGAACAGCCTGGGCGATCGTCAGTGCGCTGGAGCTGATGAATGGGAGTGCATCAGCAGTAGCCCAGCCCTCCACGAAAGTCCGTGCCCGTCCCCCGCCCAAGGGCTCACGCTCGCCAAGCATCGTCAGCGCAGTTCCGGACAGGGCTTGGAGATCCGCCGTACCAATGCCGCCGAATTCCCGGACCTCCGGCACGACGTCCGAGTTGATCAACTCCACAAGGGCCACGGCAATGGCAGGGTTGATGCCGGAGGCACCAGCGGCCAACTGCGACAGCCTCACAGCCAGCATCGCCCGGACGGTCCTGCGCTCCAGGGGCCTGCCGGCATCCACCGCGTGGCTTCGCAGCAACTGGAGGCCGTGGGTGTCAGTCCCATCGCCTTTGGACAGCTCCACCGTCCGGTTCGCCCCTACCCCCGTCGAGCGACCATAGACCGGCCGTTTCATGGAGGTAGCAACAGCGGACTCCTGCGAGGCTGCCATGCGGGCCAAAGCACCGGCCGCCAAGCTGACAGACGCGCCGTCGGCAACCGCCACAATGTCCGGCAACGCCAGGTTCCTGCCGTCAATTTCGATCATGGGCCGATCCTTTCATTCATCGTCGACGTGATGCGCCTTAACGGCAGTAGTGGTTGCCAGCCGGAGCATGGCAACCACTACTGCCGTTAGTCGGTTTCCGGCGCGAACCGGACCGGGTTCCAGGCTTCCGGAGAAGGCGGGACAGGAAGTTGTATGTTCCTTCGGACCACGGCCCGGGAGTCACTTTGATGTGCCTCCGGGGCCGAACATTCGCGTTCGGATCGGGAAGCTGCCGTCACAGTCATGCGTGTGCTTCCTGGGTGGCCTTCGAACTGTTCATGGGGATGCGGACGCCGCGTTCGTTGGCGACCTCGACAGCACGGTCGTAGCCGGCGTCGACGTGGCGGATGACGCCCATGCCGGGGTCATTGGTCAACAGCCGTTCGAGCTTCTCCGCAGCCAGGTCAGTACCGTCAGCGACCGAAACCTGCCCGGCGTGCAGGGACCGGCCAATACCAACACCGCCACCGTGATGGATCGACACCCACGTAGCACCCGAAGAGGTGTTGATCAGGGCGTTCAGCAACGGCCAGTCAGCAATAGCATCGGAACCGTCCGCCATGGACTCGGTCTCCCGGTACGGGGACGCCACCGAACCGGAGTCCAGGTGGTCACGACCAATCACGATCGGGGCCTTGACCTTGCCCTCCTTGACCAACTGGTTGAACAACAACCCGGCCTTGGCGCGCTCGCCGTACCCAAGCCAGCAAATACGCGCCGGCAGGCCCTCGAACTCCACCCGCTCCTGCGCCGCGTCAATCCACTTATGCAGGTGCTTGTTCTCCGGGAACAACTCCTTGATCGCCTCATCCGTGACCCGGATATCCTCCGGGTCACCCGAGAGCGCAACCCAACGGAACGGGCCCAGACCCTCACAGAACAACGGACGAATATACGCCGGAACGAAACCAGGGAACTCAAACGCCCGCTCGTACCCGCCCTTGCGTGCCTCATCACGGATCGAGTTGCCGTAATCAAAGACCTCAGCACCGGCGTCCTGGAACTCCACCATGGCCTGCACGTGCCGGGCCATGGACGCCTGGGCCTTCTTCGTGAACCCTTCCGGATCCGCCTCGGCCTCCGTGTGCCACTCAGCCACCGTGATGCCCTCCGGCAGGTAGGACAACGGATCATGCGCACTGGTCTGGTCCGTGACCACATCAAAAGTGATCTCCCCGGCCTTGTGACGGCGCAGCAGCTCCGGGAACACCTCAGCGGCGTTACCCACATACCCCACCGACCAGCCGCGACGCTCGTCCTTAGCCTTCTGGACCTTCGCCAGGGCGGCATCGAGATCCGTTTCGACCTCGTCCAAGTACCGCTTACCCGCACGACGACGCAGACGGGTCTCATCCACATCCACGATCAAGCACGCGCCGTCGTTCAACGTCACGGCCAACGGCTGCGCGCCGCCCATACCACCACACCCACCAGTCAACGTCAGCGTCCCGGCCAGCGGTCCCTCCGTAGAACCCTCCACAGCCGGGGCCGGGTGCCGGCCCTCCGCTTTGAGCTTGTTCCCCACCGCGGCGAAGGTTTCATACGTGCCCTGCAGGATGCCCTGCGTGCCGATGTAAATCCACGACCCGGCCGTCATCTGGCCGTACATCATCAAACCCTCAGCCTCGAGCCGGCGGAACTCAGGCCACGTCGCCCAATCCCCCACCAGGTTCGAGTTCGCCAACAACACCCGCGGAGCCCACTCATGAGTGCGGAACACACCCACCGGCTTACCCGACTGAACCAACAGAGTCTCGTCCTTCTCCATGGTCTCCAACGTCCGGGTAATCGCATCAAACGCAGCCCACGACCGGAAAGCACGGCCCGTGCCCCCATAAACAACCAAGTCATCCGGCCGCTCAGCAACCTCCGGATCCAGATTGTTCATCAACATGCGCAACGGCGCCTCGGTCTGCCACGACTTGGCAGTAAGCTCAGTACCCCGCGCGGCCTTAACCGGACGGGCACCAGAAGTGAAATCGGCAGTCATTGTCTTACTCCTAAAAATTCCGGCAGAACAGCGGGGACTAGCCCAGGTTCTTGGTCTTGAGCCATTCCTTGGCGATTTCGCCGATGTCCTCGAACTTGGCTACGCGGCCGTTCATCTTGATCAGGTCTTCAGTGGTCAGGGCGGCAGATACCTTGTCCAGCGTTTCCTTGACCGTGGCCGAGGACTTCTTCTGGTTGATGACCGGAACGATGTTCTCGGAGAGGAAGAGGTTCTTGTTGTCCTCGAGTGCCACCAGGTTGTTCTCCGCCAGTGCGGGGTCCGTGCTGAAGAGGTCCGCTACCTGGATCTGACCGGAAAGGAGGGCATTCAGCGTGAGCGGCCCACCGGCGTCGAGCGCTGAAAATTCCTTGAACTCGAGGTTGTAGACGGACTTCAGGCCGGCCACGCCGTTGAGGCGGGTCTTCCACTCCGGCGGGCCGCCCAGGACAAGGTCCTTGGCAACAGGCTGGAGGTCCTCAATGGTCTTGAGCTTGTACTGATCGGCGATGTCCTTCTTGACGGTGAGGACATCCTTGTCCTGGGCGTCGGAGGCTTCCAAAACGCTCAAGCCGGAGGGAATCTTGGTGGTCAATTCCTTGGCCACGTCCTCGGAAGAAACAGCCTTGGTGGCGGAATCGAGGTACTGCAGGAGCGCTCCGCCGTACTCGGGCATGAGGTCGATGGACCCGTCCTTGAGGGCGGGAATGGTGACCTCGCGGCTGCCGATGCTGGGCTTCTCGGTGACCTCGACGCCCTTGGCTTTGAGGGCTTCGGCGTAGATCTTGGCGATCAGTTGGCTTTCCGGGAAGTCAGCGGAACCGACAATAATGCTGTCGCTCGACGCCGCGGCCGCAGTATTGGAGGAACTCAGTGGATCCCCGCCGCCGCAGCCACTGAGGGTGATGGCGGCAACTGCCGCAAGGGTGAAACCGGTGAGGTACTTCTTCATGTCAATTCTCCTGGGACAGGCGCCGCAGGGCATGCGGCAGCCAGGTGGGGGTGGGGGACGTGCAAATAGCTTGTAGCTAGACCGTGACGGGGGTTTTCACGGGTTCGGCTGCAGGAACCGGTTTGATGGTGCGCCGGGTCAGTCCGGGTGAGACAACGCGGCGGGTGATGAAGGCGAGGAGCTGGTCGAAGAACAGGGCCAGCAAAGCGACCAGGATTGCGCCCGCAACCATCTGGCTGTAGTCGTTCTGGGCCTTGCCGTCGATCAGCAGGCGACCGAGGCCACCGAGCGAAATGTATGCGGCGATGGTCGCCGTCGAAATGATTTGCAGCAGGGCGCTGCGGATGCCGGACAAAACCAGCGGAAGCGAGCAAGGCAGTTGGACATCCGTAAGAATCTTCATGGTGCGGAAGCCCATGCCTTTGGCAGCGTCGACGGCGGCAGCATCCACTGCGCGAACACCGGCATAGGTGTTGGTCAGGATCGGCGGAACTGCGAGCAGGACCAACACGATGAGGCTTGGGAGGACGTAGCCCATACGGGACGGGAAAGCGGGCGAGATGAGCAGTACCAGGAGGATCAGCAGACCGACGCTCGGAAGAGCGCGGAGCGCATTGGCGAGGCCGGCGATCATGAACACGCCCTTGCCGGTCACCCCGATGTAAATGCCAAGCGGCACCGCGATGATGGCAGCTACGGCCAGCGCGATAAGCGAGTAGAGGAGATGCTCGCCGATCAGTGTGGGGATACCGTCTGCACCACTCCAGTGCGCGGGGTCGAACAAGTAGTTCACGATGCCACCACCTTGGGGGTCCACGGTGTCAGCCACCGGTTGAGAAGAATGATCAGCCCGTCCAGGATCATGGCCAGGACCACGCAAAGCACGATGCCGGCGATGATCGGCGTGTAGAAACGGAGCTGGAAGCCCTGCGTGAAGAGCGAACCGAGCTGCGGGATGCCCAACAGTGCAGCCACTGAGACCAGGCTGACGTTGGAAACTGCTGCGACGCGCAGGCCGGCACAGATAACAGGGACGCCCACAGGGAGTTCAACCTTCACAAGGCTCTGGTAGCCGCGGTAACCCATGGCCTTGGCCGCTTGGACCGTGTCCTCGGGGACGGAATCCAGGGCGTCTGCCACCACGCGCACCAGCAATGCCACGGTGTAGACCGTCAGTGCGGCGACGATATTGAGCGGGTCCAGGATCTTGGTGCCCAGAACAAGCGGCAACAGGACGAAAAGCGCCAGGGAAGGAACGGTGTAAAGAAGGCCTGCGACGCCCACCAACAGGGGGTAGATGCGGCGGCTCCGATGGGCCCACCAGCCAAGGGGCAAGGCGATGAGCAGTCCCAGGATCAGCGGGGTGACGGCCAGCAGGACATGCCAGCCGAGCAGGAAGACAATGTTGTCGAACTGGCGGCCCAGCCATTCGAAGTTCATCGCGCCGTCTCCAAGTGAGGTTCGGCCTCGATGGCCTTGACCACGTCCGTCGCAGTGACCGTGCCGATCAGCTCACCGTGCTCGTTGACCACAACACCCCGGCGGCTGGGCGACGACAGGGCCGCGTCCAACAGCTGGCGCATCGTCCCGGAAGCCGCGGCAGGAATGCCGCTGAGGTTAAGGTTCTCCCGCTTCACCTCACCATTGAGAAGTTCCGGCTGGGCCCAACCGAGCGGCTTCCGGCCGCCGTCGACCACCAACACCCAAGCACCCGACGCCTTGGCGCGGGCCTCGTCCGCCGAGGCGCCGAGCTGGACTACAGCTTCTTCGCCAATCGCTACGGTGCCGGCCGTCTTGGTGAACCCAAGGGAGCGGTACCCACGGTCGCGGCCCACGAAGTCGGCCACGAACTCGTCGGCGGGCGAGGTGAGCAGCTCGGACGGTGAAGCCATCTGGGCGAGTTTGCCGCCCACACGCATCACGGCCACCTGATCGCCGAGCTTGAGTGCTTCGTCGATGTCATGCGTGACCATGATGATGGTCTTTCCTATTTCGCGCTGGAGACGCAGGAACTCCTCCTGCAACTGGCCGCGTACCACGGGGTCGACTGCGCTGAAGGGTTCGTCCATCAGCATGAATGCCGGGTCCGAGGCCAGCGCGCGTGCCACACCAACGCGCTGCTGCTGGCCACCGGAGAGCTGCCAGGGGTAGCGCTTGGCGAAGCTGGCGGGAAGCCCCACGCGCTCCATCAGCTCAAGGGCCTTGGTCCGCGCCTTTTGCCGGCTTTCGCCCAAAAGGACGGGCATGGTGGAGACGTTGTCCACGATTGTCTTGTGCGGGAACAGGCCTGCGTGCTGGATGACGTAGCCAATCCTGCGGCGGAGCAACGCTGCGTCCATTCCGGACGTAGGTTGGTCATCCAGGTAGATGGTGCCACTGGTGGGTTCAATGAGGCGGTTGATCATCCTCAGGGAGGTGGTTTTGCCGCAGCCGGACGGACCAACCAGAATGGTCAGCTTGCCGGTGGGCGCCTCCAGGTTGAGGCCGTCGACGGCGACGGTGCCATCGGGGTAGGCCTTGGTGACATTTTCAAACTTGATCATTTTGCTTCCATGCTTTCCTGGGGTAGCTCATGGTTTTCGGTGGCCCAGGTGAGGACGTTGTCAGCTTCCTCCACCAATTGCTGGCCGATTTTGAGGGCCTTCAGCTCATCCACGCGATAGCTGGGCGCGACGACGCTGAGTGAAGCCACCGTCCGTCCTCCCAGCACCACGGGCGCCGCAATGGCCGTAACGTCGTCCTCCACACCGCTGCGCACCACGGCAAAGCCACGCTCAGGCTGTTCGCCTTTGAGTACCTGGCCGGAAGCTGTTCCTTCGAGCGGGATACTCCGCCCGACCCAGCTGGAATGCCTGATCGAGTGCGTACCCTCGACGATCGCGATGTAGATTCCCGTGTCCCCAACCCCGGGAATGCTCAAATAGCAGGATTCGCGCGTTGTCGCCACGAGCCGCTTCATGGCCGGCGTGCACAACGAGACGAGTGATTCCTTGCCGAGAGCCAGAGCACCCAACTGGATGATGCTGGCCCCCGGACGGAAGTTGCCGCCGTCGTCCCTTGAAACAAAGCCGCTGCCTTCAAGGGTCCGGAGCAGGCGAAGCGCCGTGCTGGGCGAGAGGTCCGCGACCCGTGCGGCATCACTCAGCGCTATGGCTCCCTCGGAGCACACGGCCCCCAAGAGGGCGAGCGCTCGCTCCACCGTCCGGGTCGAAGAATCTGCTGCCATTGCGTGGCCTGCTTTCAAGTGGTCTGGATCACCATGTCTTGCCACTTAGTAAAAAGCAATTTTCACGGCATGGCAATAGTCCTGAGTAAATTTCCCGTGATTCCGGGAAATATGTCGAGCTGGATCACTATCGGGTTACCCCGATGTTTCCGTCCTGTTAAAAACGAACCATTCAGCTCCAGACCCTTGCCATGTAATGGCAACTGCTTTTTACTTGGTGGCAGTCGTCTACATCGGAGGAACACGTGGAAACCGTCAATCAGCTCCTTGACTCGATCAAGGACGTAGGCCGGGATGGTGTGCGGGGAGGCTACTCAAGGTCCGTCTATTCAACGCCGGAACTCGACCTCCGTGAGTGGTTCAAGGAGCAGGCAGCCCAACGCGGCCTGGACATCGAGACAGACCGCAACGGCATCATGTGGGCCTGGTGGGGTGAACCGCAGGACGGCGCCCTGGTCACAGGCAGCCACCTCGATTCAGTCCCCGGCGGAGGCGCTTTTGACGGGCCTCTGGGCGTCGCTTCCGCGCTGGCCGCCGTCGATATTCTCAAAAACCGCGGGCTTCAGCCGCGGCGCTCCCTGGCGGTGACCGTCTTCCCCGAAGAAGAAGGGTCCCGTTTCGGGGTTGCATGCCTCGGGTCCAGGCTCCTGACTGGCGCCATCGACGTCGACAAGGCCCTGAATTTGCGCGACGCCGACGGCGGAACGTTCGCCGACGTCGCACGGTCCAACGGCCTGGATCCCCGGCACGTCGGCGCCGACCCCGAGGCCCTGGCCCGAATCGGCGACTTTGTTGAACTGCACGTGGAGCAAGGCAAGGGTCTGGGCCAGGACGGCCCGGCCATCGCGGTCGGAAGTTCGATCCTGGGTCACGGGCGATGGAAGCTCAGCGTCAGCGGCCAGGGAAACCATGCCGGCACCACGCTCATGGCAGACCGGGCGGATCCGATGGTGGCCGCGGCCCACATCGTCCTGGCCGTCCGCGACACCGCGGCCAAACAACCGGATGCCCGGGCAACCGTGGGCCGCTTAACTCCCGTACCGGGCGGGACCAATGTGATCGCCTCCCGCGTCGATCTGTGGCTTGATGCCCGACACCCGGACGACGCCGTGACCGCCCGCCTCATCGAAGCGATCTACGTCGCAGCCCAGGAAGCCGCCGCGTCCGAAGGCTGCACCGCCACCCTCACTGAAGAGTCCTACAGCGGGACGGTCCACTTTGACAGTGGGTTGAGCCGCCGGATCGGCGGCCTCCTTCCCGGGGCGCCCGTGCTGGCAACAGGGGCCGGGCATGATGCGGGGGTACTGGCCGGCTACGTACCCTCGGCCATGCTCTTTGTCCGCAACCCCAGCGGAATCTCGCATTCACCCGAAGAATACGTGGCCGACGAAGACGCCTCATCCGGAGCCGTCGCCCTTGCCGACGTTCTGGAGGGCCTCCTGTGAGCACGTTCTGGTGCGAAACCGCGATCATCGCGTCCCCTGGCGGTTCAGGATCGCCCGAGGCCGTGCGTGGGGTACGCGTGGAAGCCCATGACGGCCGGATCACGGCCATCAGCCCCGATACCCGGCCGGAAGCCGGCGACACAAGGCTGGAGGGCATCGTGTTCCCCGCCGCCGCAAACGCCCACTCGCATGCATTCCACCGGATCCTGCGTGGCCGGACCCATGAAGGACGCGGAGATTTCTGGGTTTGGCGGGAGCAGATGTACACGAGCGCATCCGAGCTGACACCCGAAAAATACGAGAAACTCGCAACGGCCGTTTTCGCGGAGATGGTTGTTAGCGGGTTCAGCAGCGTCGCGGAGTTCCACTACGTCCACCACCAGCTCGACGGCGCTCCTTATTCCGAACCGCATGCCATGGAGTTGGCGCTGGCACGGGCGGCAATGTCCGCCGGTATTCGCCTGACTCTCTTGGATACCCTGTACCTCGCCGGCGGAATCGGATCGCCGCTAAGCCCTGAACAGGCGCGGTTCGGTGATGCGGACGTGCACGCCTGGCTCCACCGCCTTGCCTCGCTCCGTGCCGCGGTTGACGCAAGTTTTCCGGCGGACCGCGTGAGCGTCGGAGCCGCGCTGCACTCGGTCCGGGCAGTACCTGAAGAGGATCTGAAGGTGGTGGCTGCCCAATTGCCCGGCGGCATACCCCTCCACATCCATCTGAGCGAACAACCCGCAGAAAACCAAGCCTGCCTCGAGGCTTACGGGACCACCCCCACAGGCCTTTTGGCACGCCACGGGTTGCTGACCAACAGACTCTCAGCGGTACATTCCACCCACCTGACGCCCGACGACGTCACCTTGCTCGGACATGCCGGCACCACAGTGGTCATGTGCCCAAGCACGGAGGCCGACCTCGCGGACGGGATCGGCCCGGCGAGGGAACTTTCCGATGCAGGAGCCACCATAGCCCTCGGGACTGACCAGCACGCCGTCATCGATCCGTGGGTCGAAATGCGCACCCTCGAACACGGGGAGCGGTTGGGCAGCGGCCAGCGCGGGAGGTTCACGCCCCAGGAGCTGCTGCAGGCTGCGACGTCCGGGGCCACCCGGTCCATGGCTACCCCGGTTGCCCAGGCGGCGCTTGAGGTTGGCAATGTCTGCGATCTCATGGCGGTGGATCCCGCCTCTACCCGCACGGCGGGGTCCCGGCCGCTGCAGCTGGCGTTCAGCGCGACCGCCAGCGACGTCACCGCCGTCGTTATCGGCGGCGAGCTGCTCTCCTCCCACGGCGTCCACACACGGCTCGGTAAACCCGGAACCTTACTGACGGACGCATTGACCTCATTCTCCTAGCGCTGCTTCCGCGGCCTGAAGCCACCGACGGCGGCCCTGGTGTTTGGCTCCCGACTCAAGGGTCGTCGTCGTGCCTTGTGTTCAATAAGTGGATTCAAGAGAGGGGGCTTTGAGTACGTGGGGAGGCCCCAGAGGCTCCCAGCGAACGTACAGCGCGTGATCAGAGCCTAATGGGTTAAGAAAGTGAATACATGTCACGTCCATCACTTGACTGGAACTTGGCGGATATGACGTGCCACACTGTGTAGCGCGAGTGCACCGGCGTCCCCGTCGGAACAGCCGACGACGTCACGCACCGCATTCCCACACACCTTTCCCAAGGGAGACCCATGTCCAGTCCCAGCACCGAAGCAGGCGCGCCCCACGTTTCCCGGAAGGTGATCGGCCTGGCTATCGCCGGCGCGGTTGGCGGCTTCCTGTTCGGCTTCGATTCGTCCGTGGTCAACGGTGCCGTGGACGCCATGGCGGGCGAGTTTGCCATGAGCGAGGCACTCACCGGCTTCGCCGTCGCCGTCGCCCTGCTCGGCTGTGCCGTGGGAGCCTACCTGGCGGGCAAAGTTGCCGACCGGTACGGCCGCATCCCCGCCATGAAGATCGGCGCGCTGCTCTTCCTGGTCAGCGCCATTGGAACCGGCCTCGCATTCAGTGTGTGGGACCTCATCTTCTGGCGGCTGGTCGGCGGCCTCGGCATCGGGCTGGCGTCCGTGATTGCCCCCGCCTACATCTCGGAAATCTCCCCCCGGCACGTCCGCGGCCGCCTGGCCTCGCTCCAGCAGCTGGCCATCACCACGGGCATCTTCGCAGCCCTGCTCTCCGACGCGGTCCTGGCCAACTCTGCCGGCGGTGCTGACGGCACGCTGTGGCTGGGAATCGAAGCGTGGCGCTGGATGTTCATCGCCTGCGCTGTGCCTGCCGGCATTTACGGCTGGATCGCCTTCCGCCTGCCTGAATCGCCGCATTTCCTGGTCCTCAACGGCAAGGAAGACCAAGCCCGCACCATCTTCAACAGGCTCATTCCGGGCGACGACATCGACCGGCACATCCGCGAGATCCGCGAATCCATCCAGCAGGAAAAGCTCTCCACCAAGAAGGGCTCCTTGCGCGGCAACCGCTTTGGCCTGCTGCCCGTGGTGTGGATCGGCATCATCCTTTCCGTGCTGCAGCAGTTCGTGGGCATCAACGTGATCTTCTACTACTCCACCACTCTGTGGAAGGCTGTGGGGTTCCAGGAAAAGGACTCCCTGACCATTTCCGTGGCCACCTCCATCACCAACATCCTGGTGACACTCGTGGCCATCGCACTGGTGGACCGGATTGGCCGCCGGCCCATCCTGCTGACCGGCTCCATCGGCATGGCAGCATCGCTTGGGGTCATGGCACTGGCCTTCTCCTCCGCGGTTGGCACGGGCTCCGAGATCACCCTTCCAGGCGCCTGGGGACCCATTGCCCTGGTTGCGGCCAACGTGTTCGTTATCAGCTTTGGAGCCTCGTGGGGACCCCTCGTGTGGGTGCTCTTGGGCGAGATCTTCCCGTCCCGCATCCGTGCACGCGCTTTGGGCCTCGCGGCCGCCGCGCAGTGGATCGCCAACTTCGCCATCACACTCAGCTTCCCCATCATGGCCGCAGGTTCGCTGCCGCTGACGTACGCCATGTACGCAGCGTTCGCGGCGGCGTCGTTCTTCTTTGTGATGTTCAAGGTGCCCGAGACGAATGGCATGTCCCTGGAACAGGCTGAAACCCTGTTCGTCCCGAAGGGAGCACCGGTAGCGCCGCTTCCGGTCACCTCGGACGAAAGCAAATAGCTGACAAAGAAGCCCGGCGGTTAATGATCCGCCGGGCTTCTTTTGTTTGGGTGGCTGCTTAGACCAGGTGCGGTTCGTGGGACGACAGGAACTTCCGCCCCCCGAATGCGATGAGGATGGCGATCACCATTGCCACTGCACCGGCGAAGAACGGCACCTGCGGTCCGAAGTGCTCGCCGAGCTGGGCTGCGGCGAAGGGAGCCAGCGCACCGCCCATCCAGCGGACAAAGTTGTAACCCGCGGAGGCAACAGGACGAGGTGAATCAGAGACGCCCATGGCCAGTTCCGTGTAGACGGTGTTGTTGATGCCCAGCAGGGCGCCTGCCACGATGACAAGCACGACGACGGCAGTCACCGAGTGCCCCGCGGCCAGACCCAGCCCGATCAGGTCGAGCATGAGGACAGCCAGCGTGCCGGTCAGTACCTTGACGGCACCAAAGCGCTTCTGGAGGACGGGAGCGACGAACACTGAGAACACTGCGACCGCAACGCCCCAACCGAAGAACACTCCCCCGATTCCGTAGGCGTCCATTCCCAGGATGAAGGGAGTGAAAGCAAGGATGGTGAAGAAGCCGTAGTTGTAGAAGAGTGCGCTGGCTGCGGTGGTGCGGAGCCCCTTGTGGCCGAGGGCAAGAAGCGGGTCCCGGAGGCGGGACTTCATCGCCGGGGCAGGTGTCTTGGGGAGCAACGCCAACAGTGCGATGAACGCTGCGGCCATCAGGACTGCCGTACCGAAGAACGGGGCGCGCCACTGCCACCCGCCAAGGAGGGCACCCAACAGCGGGCCGAGCGAGATGCCGAGTCCGAGGGCGGCTTCATAAAGAATGATCGCGGTGCCGGTTCCACCGCTGGCCACGCCAACAATCACGGCCAAGGCGGTGGCAACGAACAGCGCATTGCCGAGGCCCCAGCCGGCACGGAAGCCAACCAGCTGTTCAACACTGCCGGAAAGGCCGGACAACGACGCAAACACGACGATGATCGCCAGGCCGATGAGAAGCGTCTTCTTCCCACCAATCCGGGAGGACACAAATCCACTGATCAACATCGCTACCGCAGTCACCAGGAAGTAGCTGGTGAACAGCAACGACACTTCGCTGGTGGAGGCCTGCAGGTTCTTGGCGATTGCCGGGAGGATAGGGTCCACGAGCCCGATGCCCATGAAGGCGAAAACGGCCGCCAGGGCCGTAGCCCACACCGCTTTTGGCTGTTTGAGCAGGGAAGCCTTCTCGGCTTCGAGGGTGGTTTCGATGGTTGTTTCGGCGCTTGCTGAAGCGTCAGCCAACTGGCGTGACATTCAATTGCTCCTTGTCGGTGCGTTAATTCCTGTTAGTTCTGGAATGAGCTGTTGATTTTGCTGATGACGGGAAGCGCCGCGGCCAACTGCTCGATTTCCTGGGCGCTGAGGTCCTCAAGCAGTTCGGCCACCATGGCATTCCGCCGCTGGTTGGCCGATTCGACGGCGTCAGTCCCGGCACTGGTGATGGCAACCTGGACGGCGCGGGAATCGTCGGGATCAGGGCGACGGGTGACCAGGCCGGCGCGCTCAAGCTTGATGATTTGCTCTGTGGCGCTCGGGACTTTGATCCCCAGGTTCTTTGCGATGTCACCCACCCTGAGACCGCCGTCGGAGACCATGGAAAGCAGGCTGAGCTGGGCAGCGGTCAAGTCACCCTCGGGGTCCAGGCGACGAAACATGTAGACGCCCAGGCGCAGGGCCTCACGAAATTCCTTCGCGAGCCCGGTGAGGCGGGGATCAGGAGAACCGTTCATATTTAGGTAGCCTAATAGTTAGGGTACCTAACAGTCAAGCTTTCGGCGGCATTCCCCCGGCTGAATGTAGGCGCGGCCAACAAAGATGCGGCCAGGTGGGAGTGCGGCTGGGTGTGCTCAGGGCGCCTAACGGGCGAAGACGCACCGCCTGCACCCGCTTCCCCACGTGAATTTGCTCCATACCCCAACTCTTCCAGCAGACCCAGGGCACCATCAGACCCCAACCGTCCTATGTGGAAAAGCCAGCCCAACGAAGATAGAGAGACAACTGCCCAGGCCTTGGCTTTGTTGGCAAAGTGCCGAGATCCAGCCCCTCACCAGCCCAGCCCGAGCCACTCAAGGCGTGCCACCCCAAGGCGCGACGCCCCATCCAACGCGCACCGATCATCCAATGCGCGACGCCCTTCACCAAGGCAGGACACCCAAAAGAATCCGCGCGCATGAAGCCCCGCCAGTGAAGCTCTGGCGAAGGGCCAGCCCCTAGAGCTTCAGCTTCATGCCTTCGTGGCTCGCAACAAACCCCAGCCGCTCATAGAAGCGATGCGCCGCAACACGGGATTTGTCCGTGGTGAGCTGGACCAAGGAGCAGCCGCGCTCCCGGGCCTGGTCTACCGCCCACTGGATCATGAGCGCGCCAACACCCTGCCCGCGCAACTCCCCGGAGACGCGGACCGCCTCGATCTGCGAGCGCCAGGAACCCTTGCGGGACAGGCCCGGGATGTAGCTGAGCTGGAATGTGGCCACTACTTCGCCGTCGAGTTCGCCCACCACCAGAAGGTGGGCCGGGTCGGCGTCGATCGCGTCAAAGGCCAGCTCATACGGCGCCAGGTCGTCCACGCTTTCGCGGACGGCACCCAACTGGTCGTCCGCGAGCAACGCGAGGATCCGTGGCAGATCGCCTTTGCGGGCGCGCCGCAGGGAAAACGTTCCACCCTCGACGGCGGCAGTCATGAGGGCGGGCGCGGCAGCAGGTTCCGTAGTCACCACCCCAGCATGCCATTTTGTTCGGAACTTAGTGTTGCTAAGTACCGGTACTTAGTTCTACTATGTAGTGGTAGCTAGTAATACTGAGTAGCGAGGGAGGTGTCCGATGGGCAAGCAAATGACGGAGATGCTCAAAGGCACATTGGAGGGCATAGTTCTGGCCCTCCTGACCGGGAAGGCGGCGTACGGATATGAAATCACCACGCAGCTCCGGGAGCAGGGCTTCACCGAGATCGCTGAAGGCACCGTGTACGCACTGCTGGTAAGGATCGAACAAAAGGGGCTGGTGGACGTTGAGAAGCGACCGTCCGAAAAAGGGCCGCCCCGCAAGGTTTACACGCTCAACGCGCAGGGCGAAAACGAACTGAATGAATTCTGGAACACCTGGAGCTTCTTGTCCGAACGGATTGAAGAACTCCGCAAGGAAGGAAAATAACATGGCAGCAAAATGGATCGAACTGGTCACCGGATCACTCGAACAGAAGAAGCAGTACAAGCAAGCCAAAGCCCGCATGGATGCCCTGCCTGAGCCTTACCTCAGCGTCGCAACCGCCTTCAACCGATACCTGATGTACTACGGCGGAGTCACTGAAGGCGACACCATGGTGCAGATGTTCACAGACCTGGCAGACCTGTGGGAACGCGCGGCGCTGGACGGAACCCCCGTGAGCGAAATGGTGGGCGAAGATCCGATCGAGTTCGCGGAGACCTTCGCGCAGGCATACGGCGGAAAGCGCTGGATCGACAAGGAACGTGACCGCCTCAACAAGGCAATCGACAAGGCGAAAGAGGCGGAGTCATGACCACAACGGCAATCCGCGTACAGGGTATAGAGAAGTCCTACAAGGATCTCCAGGTACTCCGCGGAGTGGATTTCGAGGTAGCGTCCGGCAGCATCTTCGCCCTTCTCGGCTCCAACGGTGCCGGCAAGACCACCATGGTGAAGATTCTGGCCACGCTGCTCAAAGCGGATGGTGGGCAGGCCGCCGTCGAGGGTTTTGATGTCGCAACGGAGTCACTGCAGGTAAGGCAGTCCATCAGCCTCACCGGGCAGTTCGCCGCAGTGGACGAGGTATTGACCGGCAAGGAAAACCTGGTTCTCGTGGCGAAACTGCGGCACTTGAAGAATCCGGGCCAGATCGCGGATGAGTTGCTGGCACAGTTCAGCCTGACAGATGCCGGTTCCCGCAAAGTGGCAACGTACTCCGGCGGCATGCGTCGCCGGCTGGACATCGCCATGAGCCTGATCGGCGATCCGAAGGTGATCTTCCTGGACGAGCCCACCACCGGGCTCGATCCCGAAGCCCGCCTGGAGGTGTGGCAGATCGTCAAGAACCTTGCCAACAGGGGCACCACAGTCCTGCTCACCACCCAGTACCTCGACGAAGCCGAACAGCTGGCAGACCGCATAGCCGTCCTTCATGAGGGACGCATCATCGCCAATGGCACGCTCCAGGAGCTGAAGCGGCTGCTGCCGCCGGCCAAGGTGGAATACGTGGAAAAGCAGCCAAGCCTGGAGGACATCTTCCTGGCACTCGTGGGAAACACCGGAACCAGCGAGCCAGTAAAGGACAGGTCATGAACACCCATTTCTTCGCAGATACCTCTGTCCTGCTGGGCCGTTCCATGCGGCACATCTTCCGCAGCGTGGACACCATCATCACCACCGCGATCACACCGATTGCCCTGATGCTGCTGTTCGTCTACGTATTCGGCGGTGCCATCAGGACCGACACTGAAAACTACGTCAACTACCTGCTCCCGGGCATCATGCTGATAGCCATCGCTTCGGGCATCGCATACACGGCGGTCCGTCTTTTCACGGATATGCAGGGCGGCATCTTCGAGCGGTTCCAGTCCATGCCGATCGCACGCTCCTCGGTCCTGTGGGCACACGTCCTGACATCGTTGGTGGCCAACGGGCTGTCGCTGGTGATCATCGTCGGAGTTGCGCTGCTCATGGGGTTCAGGACTTCGGCGAATGTACTGGATTGGCTGGCAGTTGCGGGAATCCTGGCGCTGTTCACACTCGCGTTGACATGGATCGCCATCATTGCGGGCCTCTCCGCGAAGTCAGTGGACGGTGCCGGCGGGTTCTCTTACCCGCTGATCTTCCTGCCGTTCATCAGCTCGGCGTTTGTACCGACGGAAACCATGCCGGGCCCTGTCCGCTGGTTCGCCGAGAACCAGCCGGTGACGTCGATTGTGAACACCGTCCAGGATCTGTTCGCCCAACGTCCTGTTGGTGGCGACATCTGGGTAGCCCTGGCCTGGTGCCTGGGGATCCTCGTCGTCGCTTATGCCTTCGCGACGGCGGCGTATAAGCGGCAGATCGCCTAGCGGCCCGTGTTCTGAAACCCAGGACAAACCATCGGCCAAAGCTCCCTTTTCCACAAGGGAGCTTTCGCCATGCAGACCGATTATCCCCTGCTTGAGGCTTCTTTCGTGGTTCGCTTCACCTTGGTAACAGCCAGTCCGATGACGCTGGCAGCCGCAGCCAGGAAGAAGAACAGCACCAGCAGTGGACCTGACATGCCGGGGAGAAGCGGGTTCCCGCCAGTAAGGAAGATCGAAGCCAATAGGCCCACCATCGACACACAGAATGCCAGCCCAAGTACTCTTTTCATGCGGCCCTGGCGGGTTATCGGCGATCTATTTGAAGTAGCCATCCAGGCATCCTATCTAGCTGATGGAACTCAAATTGACAGGCTTCCCGTCACCGCCCGCCGCAGAGACCGCGTGGGTGGTCAGTTGGCCACGTAAACGGTGTGAGTCAACGGATCCACCGTCACACCTTGAGGGTCCTGCCCCACGGTAATCGTGGCGGAAACCGTACCCCCGCTTAGTAAGCGTGCCGGAACTGTAATCGGTGACATACGCCGTTCCAGTGGGGAGCTTTCGCCATGCAGACCGATTGGCCATTGCTCAGACATTAGCTATAGCTTTATCGAACAGATTTGTAACGGCCGTCACTATTCTGACGGTTCATCCGAAGGGTTCTTGAACTAATGTCCGACCAGACAACACAGGGGCAGCTCCGCGCCTCCAGCAGGGACAGCGAGCCCCACCTCTCACGCTCGCTCAGCAACCGCCACATCCAGCTCCTGGCCATCGGCGGCGCCATCGGAACAGGCCTCTTCATGGGCTCCGGCAAGACCATCTCGGTTGCCGGCCCCTCCGTGATCTTCGTGTACATGATCATCGGCTTCATGCTCTTCTTCGTTATGCGCGCCATGGGCCAACTCCTGCTCTCCAACCTGAACTACAAGTCGTTCAGCGACTTCGCGGGCGACCTCCTGGGCCCGTGGGCCGGCTTCTTCACCGGCTGGACATACTGGTTCTGCTGGGTTGTCACCGGCGTTGCTGACGTCATCGCCATCGCAGGTTACGCCAATGAGCTCTGGCCGGGAATCCAGCTGTGGATCCCGGGCCTGGCCACCATCATCATCCTGCTCCTCCTGAACCTGCCCACAGTCAAAGCCTTCGGCGAGACCGAGTTCTGGTTCGCGCTCATCAAGATCGTCGCCATCGTGGCGCTGATCGTCGTGGGCCTGGTCATGATCTTCACGGGTTTCCAGTCCAACGCAGGCACCGCCAGCTTCACCAACCTGTGGAGCCACGGCGGCTTCTTCCCCAAGGAATTCATGGGCTTTGTAGCCGGTTTCCAGATCGCCGTGTTCGCGTTCGTGGGCATTGAACTCGTGGGTACTGCCGCTGCAGAAACCAAGAACCCGGAGCACAACCTCCCCCGGGCCATCAACGCCATTCCCCTGCGCGTAATGCTCTTCTACGTAGGCGCCCTCATTATCCTCATGTCAGTCACACCGTGGACTGAATTCAAGGCAGGCCAGAGCCCGTTCATCGCCATGTTCTCCTTGGCCGGCCTGGGCATGGCAGCCACCGTGGTGAACCTGGTGGTGCTCACCTCTGCCATGTCCTCGGCCAATTCGGGCATCTACTCCACCTCCCGCATGGTGTACGGCCTTGCCAACGACGGCGACGCACCCAAGCTCTTCGGTAGGCTCTCCAGCCGCAAAGTACCCCAGAACGCCCTGTTCCTTTCCTGCGTCCTGCTGCTGGCCGGCGTCGCGCTCCTCTACGCGGGCAAGGACGTTGGCGTCGCGTTCGACATGGTGACCACGGTGTCCGCGGTCTGCTTCATGTTCGTGTGGTCCATCATCCTGGCCAGCTACCTCGTGTACAGGAAGCGCCGCCCCGAGCAGCACGCGGCCTCACCCTTCAAAATGCCCGGCGGTATCCCGATGGTGTGGGTGGTGTTCGCGTTCTTCGCGTTCCTCGTCTGGGCGCTGACCACCCAGCCGGATACCCTCACGGCCCTTCTGGTGACACCCATCTGGTTCGCCATCCTCGGCGTGGCCTACGCCGTGGTTCGCAAGTCCCCGCTCCACCAGGCCCGCGTGGCCGAATGGAAGGCGATGTCGGAAGCGGAAACCGCGGCAGCGCGCTGACCCTTAAGTAAGAAAGCCCGACGCCGGGCACCCACCTCGGGTGCCCGGCGTCGGGCCTTTAAGGGGGTCCCGACGTGAGTCAGCGTCAGCTGGCGAGTTTGTCGTGCCGCTGCAGCAGAAGGTGAACAGCCTCACGGATTAGGGCACTTTGGCCCTTCCCAGTCTCTACCATCAGGTCGCTGAATGCTTTGAACTCTTTCTCGGAAATTCGTCCACGCACAGTTGGAGACGGACCGGCAGACTCTTTCTGGCCCACCTTGGGTCGCCCAGGACGGAGGGCCGCCTCCAAAACCTCTTCGCTGCCGAACTCACGCAACAGGAAAGACCTGCCCGCTTCAGCAGCCTTGTCTCCATGCAGGGCCGCGCCCCTCCCGCGAACTTCAGTGTCCGGGTCGCTCAGACGCTGCGCCAACGCCTCGTAATTCATTTCATTTCCAGCCATCTGGGTGCTCCTCACGGAATCGACTGAAGCCCGGCCGGATTGAAACCTCTGGAGCTGGTGCCCCAGGTCGCGCGAAGGCTCCCCCGAGCTGACGATGAGTGACCTCGCCCTCAACTCGAGAGAGCCTGCTTGCTCTTGCTTACTGCTCCGCCTGGCGGTCCTCCACCAATTTCAGGACTGCCGGGAACAGCGGGTGCGTCGGTGCCAGTTCCGTGACGCGTTCGACGACGGCGGCCGCGTCCAGTTCGGAGAGCATATTTGCCAGCTCCACGGCTTCGTCATCGGCTCCATCGTCAAAACGGAGGGCCGCCGACATTGCCTCGAGCAGGGCCACCGGGGTGACTCCTCGCTCGGCCAGTTCAGCGGCCGGGCCCACGAAACGCTCGTGCCTGCCCAGCTTGCGCAGCGGTGCACGGCCCACCCGCACAACGGTGTCCGGCAGGTGCGGGTTGGTGAAGCGGGACAGAATCTTCTGGACGTACGCTTCCTGCTCGGCCTCCACGAACCCGTGCTTGGCCACCAGGAGTTCCTTGGTTTCCTCCAGCACGGCCCGGACCTTCGCGGCTACGCCGGGATCGGCCATGGCATCGGAGATCTTCTCAAGCCCTGCACCGTAGCCGAAGTACGCCGCCGAAGCGTGGCCGGTATTCACCGTGAACAGTTTCCGCTCGATGTACGGTCCCAGCTCGTCCACGAACGTCGCCCCCGGGATGGCCGGGGCGTTGCCCTGGAACGGCGTACGGTCAATGACCCACTCGTAGAACGTCTCCACCGTGACATCCAGGCCCTGGCCCGGCGCCTGGTTGGGCACGATGCGGTCCACTGCGGTGTTGGCAAAAACCGCGACGGCGTCCAGGTCACCGGCGGAATCGTCCCACGCTGCCCGGATCTCCGTGTGCAGGAGATCCGTGGCGTTGATCGCGTTCTCGCAGGCCATGATTTGCAGCGGCGGGAGGTCCGTGGGCCGGGCGGCCAGTCCGCGGGCGATCACCGGCGCCACGAACTTCAGGATGTGCGGCCCCACTGCTGTGGTGACCACATCCGCCGTCGAGATTTCCTCCACTACAGCGTCTTCCTGCGTTGCCGAGTTCAAGGCGCGGAAGCCCCTAACGGTCTTGACCGCCGGGTTTTCGCCTACCTCATGGACGTCGTAGGAGTCCGCGGATGCGAGCTGGCTGATGAGTGCATCAGCGACGTCGGCGAATACCACCCCATACCCGGCTTCGTGCAGCAGCAGCCCCACGAAGCCCCGCCCGATGTTGCCTGCCCCAAAATGGACTGCCTTCACTATGCGTTGACCTTTCCGAACAGCTCCAGGACTTCATCCACCGTGGTTGCCTGCTCCAACTGGGCAACCTGGGCCTTGTTGGTGAAGATTTTGGCGATGGAAGACAGGATGTGGAGGTGTTCGTTGTTGATGCCGGCGACGCCGACCACGAACTTCACTTGCTTGCCGCCCCAGTCGATGCCCTCCGGGTACCGGATGATGGACACGGCCGAGTGGTTGATGTGCTCCTTGGCATCGTTGGTGCCGTGCGGAATGGCCAGGAAGCTGCCCATGTAGGTGGACACGGATTCCTCACGCTCGTGCATGGCGTGGACGTAGCTCACGTCCACGGCACCGCGGTCCAGCAGCAGCTTTCCGGCTTCATCAATCGCACTGTCGCGGTCGGCTGCCGTTCCGTTCAGGATCACGCTGTCGCGGAGCAGGACGCCTTTACCTTCGACGGCGGCAGCCGGTTCGGCGGCATGCGCACCATGGGCCGGGGCTGCTGCAGCGGGCTCTGCGCCTGCCGGAGCAGCAGCCGCCGCTGTGCCTTCGCTGTTGCTTGCCTTGACCAGTTCGACGATTTCGTCGTAGCGCGGGCTGTTCATGAAGTTGTCCACCGAGTAGTGCACTGCGCTGGACGTGCGTGGTTGTGCGCGTTCAGTGAGGTCCTGGTGGGTGACCACGACGTCGAAGGTATCGCTCAGGTTGGCGATGGCCGAGTTGGTGACCTTGACGTCCGGGAAACCGGCCGCTTTGATCTTGTTGCGCAGGACCGAGGCACCCATGGCGCTTGAGCCCATGCCGGCGTCGCAGGCGAAGACGATGTTCCGGACCGGACGGGTCAGGACGGTACCTTCGCCCTGCGCTGCTGCCCTGTCGCCCACCAGAGCGGAGGAGACCGAGCTCTTCTTGCCCTTCATGGCTTCCATGCGGGAGGTGGCTTCGGTGAGGTCGTCGTCGCCCTTGTTCTTGGAGGTGCGCAGGATCAGGGAGGCGATCAGGAAGGACACCGTGGTGGCAAGCACCACAGCGAGGATCACGCCCACATAGCTGTCACGCGAGGTTTGGGCTATGACGGCAAATGATGGAGCCCGGAGCGGCAGGCGCCACGAGTCCGGAGTTGGTGATCGCCAGCGTTGCGATGCCCGTCATGCCGCCGCCGATGGCAGCAAGGATGAGGATGGGCTTCATCAGCACGTACGGGAAGTAGATCTCGTGGATGCCGCCCAGGAAGTGGATGATGGCAGCACCGGGAGCGGATGCGCGTGCAGCGCCACGGCCGAAGAACATGTAGGCCAACAGGATGCCCAGGCCAGGGCCGGGGTTGGCTTCCAGCAGGAACAGGATGGACTTGCCCTGGTCCAGCGACTGCTGGATGCCCAGAGGGGTAAGCACACCGTGATTGATGGCGTTGTTGAGGAAGAGCACCTTGGCTGGCTCGATGAAGATGCTGGTGAGGGGCAGCAGGCCGTTGTCCACCAGGAACTGGACCACGGAGCCCGCACCGGCCGTGAAGGCCTTGACCACGGGGGTCAGGCCGTAGAACCCGAGCAGGGTCAGAATTCCGCCCCAGATACCGGCGGAGAAGTTGTTGACCAGCATTTCGAAGCCGGGCCGGATCTTGCCGTCCCAGATGCTGTCGATCTTCTTCATGGTCCAGCCACCCAGCGGACCCATGATCATGGCCCCGATGAACATGGGAATTCCTGTGCCGACAATCACGCCCATTGTGGCGATGGCACCCACCACGCCACCGCGGACGTCATAGACCATCCGGCCACCGGTGTAGGCAATGAGAAGCGGAAGCAGGTAGTTGACCATGGGGCCTACAAGGCCCACGTTGGCAACGCCATCGGCGTTGGTGCCGTAGCCCCCGAGTTCCGGGACCGGAATCCAGCCCTTCTCAATGAACAGGGCGGTGATGAGGCCCCAGGCGATGAAGGCGCCAATGTTGGGCATGATCATGCCGGACAGGAATGTTCCGAACTTCTGGACGCCAACGCGGGCGCTGGTGCGGGGCTTCGCAACTGTCTCTGTTGCCATGTGAATTCCTAACGTGTTTCCCGCGGCGGCGCGGGGTCAGTCGATATAGAGATCGAGAGAGAGCAGCTAGGAGCTGCTGGAAATGCGGTGAAGCCATTCCAGGAAAAGCTTCAGTTCAGAGCTGGAAAGTTGGTCCGAATGCGAGGCCTGCAGTGCCGCATTCAGGGCGATTGCCGCAACAACTACCGACGACTTACCCGAGTCGTCCGCTGCGGCGCCACGGGCGGTTTCCGTGGAGACGGCAAAAATCATGGAATCCCGGGTCATCGTTGAGAGCTCGAGGTTCCGTTCTTCCACCGGTTCGGCGATCAACATGAGCGTGACGCCCACGTTGGCCGCCAGGATGCTGCGTGCCGCTTCGCGGGGCGGCACGTTGATCTGACCGGCGATGGCGGCCTTGTTCAGCATTTCTTCCAGAAGCGCTTCGGCATCGGCCACGATTGCCGGGCGGCTTTCCGGCCTGATGTTGCCGAACATGACCAGGTACAGATGGGGTTGGGTCAGCCCGAACTGGACGTGGTTGTCCCACATCCGTCGGACGTCTTCCAAGGGCTCCCCGGATGGCGCAAAGTCCCGCTCCCCTGCCACGTACTCTTCGAAGCCTGCTGATACGACGGCGTCGAACAGTCCTTCTTTGTCACCAAAGTGGTGGTAGAGCGTGGGCGCCGTGACCCCGGCAAGCTTGGTGATCTGGCGCGTTGAGACCGCTGACCCCTCCGAATTCGCCAGCAATTCGGCCGCTGCGCGAAG
This sequence comes from Paenarthrobacter histidinolovorans, assembly GCF_014647595.1. Lineage (GTDB taxonomy): Bacteria > Actinomycetota > Actinomycetes > Actinomycetales > Micrococcaceae > Arthrobacter > Arthrobacter histidinolovorans. The sequence continues at coordinate 82,560 of NZ_BMPM01000010.1, forward strand.
CAACCGAATTTTAGGCGGAAGCTGGTCATCGAAACTCATAACCGCTACCCTAGCACCTATAGCGTTGCTATATGAAGTGGCTCACAAAGGAATTTTGTAGGCTGGCTACAGAGGCTCCCGGTGCCGTCGCCGACGGGTCTGAAACAACAAGCAGGAACAGAGGATTCAGTGCAGAATTTCCAAGGAGTTGGGGTAAGCCCTGGCCGCATCACCGGTTCTGTCCGCCAGATGCCCAAGCCGGTGAGCGAACCGCCGTCGGGCGAAAAGTTGGCCGAGGGAATCAGCCCGGAAGACGCCGTCGTCCGCCTGAAGGCAGCCGCGCAAGCGGTCCATGACGAACTCAAGGCGCGCGCGGACACCGCCTCCGGCGACGGCAAAGCCGTCCTTGAGGCCACCGCCCTGATGGCCAAAGACACCATGCTGCTGAAATCGGCGGGCAAACTCATCAACGCCGGAACCTCCGCCGAACGGGCCATCTGGGAAGCCGGCGCATCGGTCTCCGAAATGCTGCACAACCTGGGCGGCTACATGGCCGAGCGCGCAACCGACGTCCTGGACGTGCGTGCACGCATCGTTGCCGAACTCCGCGGTGTCCCTGCTCCCGGCATTCCTTCCTCTGAAACCCCCTTCATCCTGGTAGCCGAGGACCTCGCTCCCGCCGACACTGCGACCCTGAATCCCGCAGTTGTCCTGGCACTGGTGACCTCCGGCGGCGGACCCCAGTCCCACACGGCGATCATCGCGCGCTCCCTTGGCCTGCCCGCCGTGGTTGCGGCCCACGGAGTGGACGGGATCGCCGACGGCTCGGAGGTGTACGTGGATGGCGCTGCCGGTTTCGTGGCCGTCGAGCCGACTGACGAACAGCGCGCGCTTGCCACCGCATGGGCGGAAACGTCCGCCACCCTGGCGGCTTTCGACGGAAACGGTACGACGGCGGACGGCCACCTGGTCCCGCTTCTGGCCAATGTGGGCGGAGCCAAGGATGCCGTGGCAGCTGCCGGGTTGGGCGCCCAGGGCGTTGGCCTGTTCCGCACCGAATTCTGCTTCCTGGAGCGCGACACCGAGCCCTCAGTGGACGAGCAGGCTGCCGCCTACAAGGCCGTTTTCGACGCTTTCCCGGGCAAGAAGGTAGTCCTCCGCACCTTGGACGCCGGCGCCGACAAGCCCCTCCCGTTCCTCACTGACGCCACCGAGCCCAACCCCGCACTGGGCGTCCGCGGCTACCGCACCGACTTCACCACGCCGGGCGTCCTGGAACGCCAGCTCGAGGCGATCGCCCGGGCGGCTTCGGAGTCCGAGGCCGACGTGTGGGTCATGGCCCCCATGATCTCCACCGCTGCCGAGGCGGGACGCTTTGCCTCGCTCTGCGCGGCCGCAGGAATCCAGACACCGGGTGTCATGGTGGAGGTACCCTCCGCTGCACTGACGGCCGCAACTGTACTGCGTGAAGTCGGATTCGCGTCCCTGGGCACCAACGACCTCACCCAGTACGCCATGGCCGCAGACCGCCAGCTGGGCCCCCTCGCGGACCTGAACACCCCCTGGCAGCCCGCAGTGCTTCGGCTGGTGCAGCTCACCGTCGAAGGTGCGGCGCAGGAAGGCTCCGGCCGGGAGGGCACCGCCAAGCCCGTGGGTGTCTGTGGCGAGGCAGCCGCGGACCCGGCCCTCGCCGTCGTCCTTACCGGTCTGGGCGTCACCACACTGTCCATGACCGCGCGCTCGTTGGCCGCCGTCGGGACCGTACTGAAGACCGTCACGCTGGAGCAGGCACAGGAACTCGCCCGCCTGGCCCTTTCCGCACCCAGCGCCACGGAGGCGCGCGACTGGGTCCGCGCCAAACTCCCCGTTCTCGAAGAACTCGGCCTCTAAACCTTCCCGCACCAACGCAAGGAGAAACCATGCCAGAACGCACAGCAACCGTAGCCAGCCGATCCGGACTGCACGCCCGCCCCGCCGCCTTGTTCGCCGAGGCAGCGGGCGAGCAGCCGGTGGACGTCACCATCGCCATGCAGGGCCAGCCCGAGGACGAAGCGATGGACGCGGCCAGCATCCTCTCGCTCATGACCCTCGGCGCCGCCAAGGGTGACGTGGTGGTGCTGCGGGCCGAGGGGGACGGCGCAGAAGCCGCGTTGGACGCACTGGTGAAGCTGCTGGAAACGGATCTGGACGCGGAGTAAGTTCTTCCTTCACGCCTCAGGCTAGGCTTCTGCCATGGCATTGATAGCTCCCCGCGTCACAGCGGGTCTCCCCGCCGATGACGCCCGGAATCTGGCGCGCTCCCTCAACGACAGTGACGACATCACTGTCTTCGTGGATGGCACGGTCCACCGTCTGCCCGATCAGGCGCGGGACGCCGTCGTCGATCTCCTTGCGAGGCTGGGCAGGGGCGAAACGGTGACCGTCAGCAGCGTGGAGGAAATGCTCACGACTTCGCAGGCAGCGGAGCTTGCCGGGATCTCGCACACCTATTTGCGGAACATGACCGACCGCGGCGAGATTCCGGTGGAGTACCGGGGAACGCATCGCCGGATCCGCCAGGCTGCGATCATGGATTGGCTGGAAACCCAGAAGAAAAAGCAGGCCGAAACCGCCGCTGCGGACGCCGGGGAAAGCGACTGAAAGCGTCCGAGTGATAAGGATCAAGCAACGATCCCAGCCAACAGGCGGGGACGTGTAAAGCCCGGGGTTACGCTTGATCGGTGGGCAATTTCAAAGGGTGGCATATCGTGGCCGGTTTGGCTGCGCTGGCCCTTGCCATACCCTTGGGCTCAGCCATGGGATTGAACTTTGTGGCCACCTTCATGTTCGCGTGCACGGTGTTCGTGGCGGTGACCATGTGGACCGAATCGAAAATCGCACGACGCCGGGAGGCGGCTGACGCTGCCAGGGCAGCTGATGCGCGGCCGGCCGACTCCAGCGAATCGGACGACGCCGCGCGGGACTAGCCTGCACTGGCGAGCCCTCCGAAACCAACAGCATGCTGTTCAATAGCTGTATGGCTTCAAGCTTCCTTTCCTTGGCGTGTCCCGCATGAGCGCACTGTTGTCCGCCGACGTCGAAGTCCGTGGCCTTACCGGACGGATCCTCTGGGCAGAGGGGTCCCCTGAACCTGGCACTGATCCCGACGATCAGCCCGCCTACATCCTGATCCACGGCATTGGCGTTTCGCATCGCTACCTGGCACGCCTGCACGCCGTCCTGGCGGCAGCAGCGCCCACGTATTCTTTCGACCTGCCGGGCTTCGCCGGCACTCCACGTCCCGGCACTCAACTCCAGGTGGAGGACTACGGTGCCTTCATTGCCGAGGCCCTGGCATCCCGCGGGGTCGACTCCTACGTTCTGGTAGGCCACTCCATGGGGGTGCAGTTCGCCATCGAGGCTGCACTGCACCGGCCCGAATGCGTGCGGCAACTTGTGCTTATGGGGCCGGTTGTGGATTCCCGGCATAAAAACGTCATGCGGCAATCGATCGCCCTGACGCTGGATGGCATCCTCCGCGAGAGTCCCTCGTCCAACTGGATCGTCATCGGAGACTACTTCCGCTGCGGACCACGCTGGTACGTCACCGAACTGCCCGTGATGATGAAGTACCCCACACTGGACCGATTGTCCCGGATAGCTGTCCCGGTGATGGTCCTCCGGGGAAGCCGGGACCAGGTTGCCGGGCCGGACTGGTCCCTGAGGCTTTCGCGGGCGGTAGCGCAGGGGCGCCTGGTGGAGATTCCCGGCGTCGGACACGTTGCCCAGCACATGCGCCCAAAGGCCGTGGCGGACGCTATCCGCAGCTTCGTCAACGCCACCACCCGGCACCGCTGATCACCCATGAGGCCCTCCTGCCGGACACCACGCCGGCGCGGGCAGCTTTGCGGGCGGCCTTGTTGGCGTGGCCGGTCCCGGCTAGGCTGGCGAAGCAAGTGAATTAGTAAGCTTACTTACGAAGGGGCTGACCATGACCAGCTATGACCCGGAAGACGATCCCCGGACGTTCGGCGTGAGCGGCGCTGACGGACCCATCGACACCACCGCCGAAGCGGACAGCATCCACGAAGATCCGGACATGCGCCAGGACGAGGACGATGACCCCGCTTCCTCGGCCAACCCCGACCCCCTGGATGGAAACGTCACAGGCCTCGAGCCAGGCGGCGGCGTACCGCCGGGAGAAACCCCTCCGGCCGAGGGCAGCATGAGCAGCGACCAGGGGCACGAGGAGTAGCTCGCGTCCCAACCGGCTAGGGGAGACTCAGAATCTCCCCGAGGTCGTACTCCGCAGGCTCCTCAAGCTGCGAGTACGTGCAACTCTCCGGGGTGCGGTCAGGCCGCCAGCGACGAAACTGCGTCGTGTGGCGGAACCGGTCGCCTTCCATATAGTCGTAGGCCACCTCTATCACCAGTTCGGGGCGCAGGGGCACAAAGGAGAAGTCCTTCCCTGCGCTCCAGCGGCTCTGGGCTCCGGGCATCCTGGAACCACCGGCGGCTTCGTCCTGGCTTGCCCACTCACCCCACGGGTGTTCGCCGAGATCCACCGTGTAGGGTTCGAGTTCGGCCACGAGGCTCTCCCTACGTGCCATGGGGAATGAGGCCACAACCCCCACGTGCTGGAGGCGGCCGGCGTCGTTATAAAGACCCAACAGCATTGACCCCACAACTTTCGCCGTCTTGTGCCAGCGGAATCCGGCCACAACGCAATCGGCCGTGCGTTCATGCTTGGTCTTGAACATCGCCCGCTTGTTGGGCTGGTAGGCGCCGTCCAGGGGCTTGGAGAGGATCCCGTCCAGGCCTGCGCCTTCGAGCTGGACGAACCATTCCTGCGCCCGCTGCAGCTCCGTCACCGCCGGAGTCACGTAGATGGGCGGCTCAGCCTTGGCCAGAGCACGTTCCAAGGCGGCACGACGCTCGGAAAACGGCCTGTCCATCAGGTTTTCATCACCCAGCGCGAGGATATCGAACGCCACCAACGAGGCCGGCGTCTTCTCCGCGAGCATCCGTACCCGGCTGTCCGCAGGGTGGATCCGCTGCTGCAGCACCTCAAACTCAAGCCTGTTGCCCTCGATCAGGACGATCTCGCCGTCGATCACGCATTTGTCCGGGAGGTTCTGTTTCAGGGCCTCCACAAGCTCCGGAAAATAGCGCGTCATGGGCTTCTCGTTGCGGCTGCCGAGGATGATCTCGTCGCCATCCTTGAAGACGATGGTCCGAAAGCCATCCCACTTGGGTTCGTAATGCCCAACCTCGGGAATCGACGGGACGGACTTGGCGAGCATGGGCGAAACAGGCGGCATCACAGGGAGGTCCATAGGTCTATGTTCTACCTGCCGCTTTCCTCCGAAGCTAGTCTTAGGCGATGGATATCTTGGCCGTGTTGGCAGCCGTCCTCGGAGTTCCGGCGCTCCTGGCGGGACTTTGGTACTGGATCGCGCGGGGAAACAAGCGCGGCGTCCGGCGTGCCGCAGCCGGAGGCATACTGGGCATAGCGGACGAAGTTTTCCGCCCTGCCACACATCAAGCCCACCAGGTCCAGAGAATCGAGCACGAACTTCCCGCTCCCGCACCGGCCCCGAAGCCTAAGCGGTAGGAGCCTCCCGCAGGAGCAGACCTACCGCCCGTTACATTAATGTGACTTTACTTTCCGGCTCCTGTACGGTCGTAGGGCGACCCGATCTCCGCTGGGCCGCTTCTGGATTGACGCCGGGCTCTGCCGCATTCCAGGATCCGCCAGACCCGCGGCAGAGACGGGGGACCCACAGTTTCCCGGGCTTGTTTTCTCCGCAAGCCCTTGGGGTGAAGCCGCCACGCGCGGCCGGACGGCCTCGTCCGAACCCGACAGCTAACCTCGCAGGCGTTGAGAGGCAAAACCATGTCCCCAACCATGGATAACCCACGCCGCGCGCAACTCGAGCGCGAGCGCACCAAGCCAACCGGACGCCGTCGGGCCCAAGCCAGCGGATTCCCGGAACCAGCCACAGCGAATCCCACCCAAGCGGAACCCGCCACCGCTGCGATCCCCACCGTAGCCGCCCCAACCCAGGCGGCCCCAACCACGCGCGCTGCGGCCCGGGCAGCTGAGCGGGAACGGGCGGCAAGGGCCGTCATCGAGCCGGCCGAACCGAAGACAGCGCCCGCCCTTCCGGAGCCGGCAACAGCAGCGATTCCGGTTGTCGAAGCTGCCCGGGCCGCCGCTCCGGCGTCGACGACGCCCGGCCCTCCGACATCAGCTATTCCCGTGGTCCGGCCGACCGAAAACGTCCAGCCCATCGAAAGGGTTCGGCCCACCGTCGCAGCGCGGCCCGAACCAGCTACCGCGGCCATTCCGGTTGCTGCAGTCCACGAGGAAGCCACCCCTGTTCCAGCGAGGCGCGTCAAGACTCCGGCGCCCGTCTCCGCAACCGGGTACAGTGCCGCGTCCTCCTTTGGCCGCGAACCCCAGGCCGTCCTGCGGAAAGCCGCGTCGGTGAAGCACATGAGCCAACGCATGGCAGTGGTTGCCGGAGCGCTGGGCCTTGTACTGACTGCCGGGGGCCTGGGGCAGGCCTTGGAACTACCGTTCTTCGGCCAGGAAACTCCGGCCCACGAAGCCAGCGGCGGCCAAGGCGAGGACCGCCAAACAGGGTCGGCAAACCCGGCGCCCCGGGCTTCCTACACAACAGCTTCCTCCCCGTCCTCATCGGGTTCAGCGTCGTCCCAGCCCGGCCAGCCGGCCACGGTACCGGAGGCACCTGCCGCGGTGACGCCGTCGTCGGTTCCTTCGCCGCACGTTTCGCTCGCGGCGCCGGTCTGGGTCCCCTCGGCGGCAGCCCCGGCAGCCGCAGCGCCGTCCCCCGCGGCGACCACCCCGACTCCCGCCCAGCCTGCGCCCGCACCGGCTCCGTCCGACGTTCCCTCGGACACGATCACCACTCCGCCGGCAACAGCAACGCCGACGCCCACCACCACACCGACCACCAGTCCCACGCCCACCCCGACGCCCACTCCGACGGAGACCCCGACGTCCAAGCCCAAGCCAACCGGCGGCCCCAACACAGGCACCGCCCCGAAGCCGCAGGCGTCCACGTTGGAATCGCTCCTTGACGCCGCCCAGAAGGCATTGCAGTGAGCACCCGGTTGCCCCGCACCACCGTGCACACCGTATGGCACGGCCGGTATTGCAGCAGCAGCCGGACGGCCACATTCCGACGCCGGATGGGCCGCTGGAGTTGCCAGCGGCTGAAGCGCTCATGAGGCGCTGCTGAAGCGAAAACGACAAGCAGGGCAGGCACCCACGTGGATGCCTGCCCTGCTTGTTGCCTGTTTCTTCCGGTAAGTACTCAGATCCGCGGTCTTCCGGCCCAGCGCCGCGCCTTGAGGGCAGCATGCAACTCGAGCCGAATGGCGCCGTTCAACGGATCAGCCCCGATGAGTTGGCGGATGCGCCCGAGCCTGTTGTAGATGCTGCTCCGGTGAAGGTGGAGTTTGGCAGCGACGTCCTGCACGGAACTGTCGTTGTCGTAGAGGAGCTCCAACACCGGCAACAGCTCGCCGTTCTTGTCCTGGTCCTCGAGAATCCGAAAAAACACCGAACCGGTATCATCCCAACCGCCTGGAGCCAGCAGGCGGTCAAAGAGCTGGTAGACCCCCACGGATCGGCTGTCCACCAGCTCACCCAGCCGGGCATCCACGGCGGCTGCCTGTGCGGCAACTTTCGACTGCCGGTACGCCCCTGCGAGCTGCCGGATGACTTGGAAGGGCTCACTGATCCCCAGAATGACGCGGTCCACAGTCCTGCCGGCACGTTTGGCGAGCTCAAGTTGGTAGTGGACCAGAACCTGCGCATGGTCAGCCCGTCCCCCGGATTCCCGGAACAAGACCACCGAGTGGGTTTCCGTTCCGGCGCTGAACAACGCGGCATTCACGCCGATGGTGGACTGCAGCGCGGCTGAACGGTGCGTGAGGGTTGCCGCGATGGGGTCGACGTCGGACCGGGCACCTTCGGCGTCCAGGATGGTCACCAGTTGCCATGGACCCCGGCCCTGGATTTCCTTCCAACCCGCAACAGCCGCCACCGCATTCGATTCACCACTGCAGGCAGTGAGGAACTCCTGCTCACGCCTGCGCCGGAATTCCGACTCGGCCGTGTTCGAGTCCAGGAGCAAGCCCGCCAGCAGGTCCAGTTCGTCCCGGACGCCGGGCAGCTGGGCGAGGATCGCCGTCGCGCTTTGCTCCTCAAGGTCCTGCTGCACCCATAAGTAGCCCACGCGGAAACCGCGGACCAGAAGCGGCACGCAGACGCGGCCCAGCATCCCGAGTTCGTCGTTGGCGGGAACCACCACGGGACGCACCGCGGTGGAGATGCCGTGCGAGAGCTGCCAGGCGCTGACGTCGCTGGGGACACGTTTGCTCAGGAGGAAGTTCACGCGGACGCGGTCGGCGTGGGATTGGTTGGAACTGTAGGCGAGGAGGACGCCGTCGAGGTCCTCCAGGGACAGCCCGCGGCCGAGCTTCAGGGCCACCCGTTCAACGATCTGTTCCACGTCCTGCTGCATCCTTCAAAGCGTACCAACAGCAGGCGACACCTGACGCCTTGGTGCTCGACAAATGTAGAGCTTGAGGACTTGAGTCCCTTGATTTTCCGGGGTTTTGCTCTCAAGGCTTCCGGGAATCCATGTCGCCTGCCTCACAGCCGGATTTATTCTGGAATCACAGCCCGCAGCAAAAATTCGGCCGAACAGGCCGCTAACGATGGAGCCAGCAAATGATCATCGGCGTCCCCAAAGAAATCAAGAACAACGAGTTCCGCGTAGCCATCACGGCTGCCGGCGTCCACGAGTTCCGCACCCACGGACACACCGTTCTGGTTGAGCGCGGCGCAGGCCTCGGCTCGGGCATCACCGACGAGGAATACTCGATCGCCGGCGCCGAAATCGTCAACGAAGCCGATGACGTGTGGGGCCGCGCTGACATGGTCATGAAGGTCAAGGAACCCATCGCCGCGGAGTACCACCGCTTCCGCAAGGGCCTGATCCTCTTCACCTACCTGCACCTCGCCGCAGAACCCGAACTCACCGCCGAGCTCATCAACTCCGGCGTCACCGCCATCGCTTACGAAACCGTGCAGGAAGGCCGCACCCTTCCGCTGCTCGCCCCCATGTCCGAGGTCGCAGGCCGCCTGTCCGTCGTGGTGGGCGCATCCTCGCTGATGGCTCCGGCCGGCGGCAAGGGCGTCCTCCTGGGCGGCGTTCCGGGCGTCCGCCCGGCCAAGGTTGTTGTCCTCGGTGCCGGTGTTGCGGGAACCAACGCCGCCGCCATGGCACTGGGCCTCGGTGCTGATGTCACCATCATGGACATCAACATCAACCGGCTGCGTGAACTCGATGCCCTCTACCAGGGCCGCCTGAAGACCGTCGCCTCCAACGCCTACGAGATCGAGAAGTCAGTCATCGACGCAGATCTCGTGATCGGTTCCGTCCTGATCCCGGGCGCCAAGGCTCCCAAGCTGGTTACCAACGAACTCGTCTCCCGCATGAAGCCGGGCTCGGTTCTGGTGGACATCGCCGTGGACCAGGGCGGCTGCTTCGAGGACACGCACCCCACCACCCACCAGGAACCGACGTACAAGGTCCACAACTCGATCTTCTACTGCGTTGCCAACATGCCTGGCGCCGTTCCGAACACCTCCACGTACGCACTGACCAACGTCACCCTGCGCTACGCCGTGGCACTGGCCAACCTGGGCGTCAAGGCCGCTTTCGACCGCGACCCCGCCCTGGCCGCAGGCCTCAACATCGCCGCGGGCCACGTGGCACACCATTCCGTTTCCGAGGCGCACAACCTGCCCTTGGTCAACGACTGGCACAGCCTGGTTTCCGCCTAGCAAGCCAAGCACGACGGCGGGGTGCGGCTTCCATAGGAGCCGCACCCCGCCGTCGTGGTTTAAGCCGCGCCGGGGTGGGTCACTTCGCGGGGGCCTTGGGGTCTGCGGGGAGCGTCGGGATCAGCTGCGTGGGCACCGGAACGGGAAGATCCGATGGTTCGAGCTTTGAGGGATCAAGCTTGGAGGGGTCGATCTCCGGAGGCGTAACCGGCAACGACGGAGCCGTGGGGAGGACACCCTTGCCAGGCTCGCTGTGCGACGGGCCCTTGGGTCCCTGGGACTGGTTCCCGGGCGTTGCCGGGTGGGGGTCGGTGTGGACTGTGCCGGCAGGGCCCGAGGGGGCCGCCGGGCTGGGGCTTGCCTGACCCGGAACCACGGCCGGCTCGCTTTCCTGCCGGACAGGTCCCTGTTCCGGTGTGGTCCCTGTGGGCACCGTGGGCTGTGGAGCGTTGCCGGAACCGGGCGTAAGTTGTGAAACCACCGAACCGATGGCCGCGCCAAGATGCTCGAACGCCCCGGGAATGCCACCCTCGGAGGCTGCAGCCGCCGTCGCGCCACCTGCCAGGGATACCGCGACGGCGAGCCCGGCGATCGCTGCGCGTCGCTTCTTCCGTCGCCGTGCGGCAAGTTCATCGGCGGGAGCCATCTCATCGGCGGGAGCCGCCACGGTGAGCACAGCAGTCGGCGCGGCAGACGCGGACAAACCCTCCGCCGTCGGGATCTGCCGCGTTTCCGCAGCGCCTCCGCCCGCCATCAGTGCACGCACGGCGTCAGACGGTACGGGCGCGGTGTCGGCCAGGGAACGCAGCTCGAGAAGTTCTGTGCGCAGGCCGGAATTATCCTCCAGCCCGGCGTCCGCCAGCAGGGAATCGATGACCTGCTGGTCGTTGCCGCGACGAGGTGCGGTGTTTTCACTCATGATGTGCCGTTCCTTAGTAGCGCACGTTTTTTCAGTGCGCCCAATGCCCTGCGCTGCAGTTGTTTCACGGCACCCTGGGATTTGCCCATGATGTCCGCTGTTTCTTCCACCGACAGGTCGGCAACGACCCTTAGTGCCAGGACCTCCCGGTAATCCTCGGCGAGGTCCTCCAAAAGTGCCGTGACCCCCAGGCCCGAGGCTCCCCCGAAAGCCTGTTCCTCCGCCGACGGTGAACGGCGGGCGTCGAAATCCGGTTCGTAAGGCGTGGAGTCGGGGGTCCGTTCGCGCTTCCGGTAGTGGTCCACCAGCCGGGCATGCGCGATTGTGAACAGTAAGGTCTTGGCACCCTGCAAGCCGCCGTGGAGCGTGTCCAGCTTGGGGAACAGGGCAAGGAAGACGTCCTGCGTTACGGCCTCGGGATCGTCGACGCCGCGCGCTTTGAGGTAGCCGAGGACCGGTCCCGAGAAGGCGTTGTAGGCAGCCGTGAAGAGCAGGGCAGGATCATCGTGATCCGCCTGCACATATTCCTCCGCCAAGGGTTCAAGCACCCGGTGACGCCTCCATCCCGCGTTATGTAGCAGGGCTCCTTGTCATCAAGCCAAGGAGCCCTGCCGTTAAACCGTAGCCGCTGCGGGCTTAGCGGACAGAATCGACGGGTGCGTCGTGAACTACCGGCACGTCAGTGGGAACCTGGGTAGGCAGGGCCGGGACGGCCGGCACTGCGGGGACGGCCGGCGTGGCCGGTACGGAAGGCACGGCCGGCACTGCCGGAACAGCCGGCGTGGCGGGAAGTTCGGACGTCACGGAGGCATCGGCGTCGGCATCTGCCTTGGTGCTGCCGTCAGCCTTCAGGCCGGCAGCCTTGCCTGCCTCCACCACGGCGGTGCAGTGTGCCTGGACGTTGGCTTCGCCGCCGGCAGCAACGGTCAGGGACTTGAAGCCCGGGACCTTGGCGTCTGCCTTCAGGCCTCCGTTGAGGAAGGCGGTGCAGAGACCGAATGCTTCAGGTGACGTGGCATCTTCCACAGCGGCCTTGGCGGCGTTGGCGGCGTTGGCGGCGTCGGTTGCCTTGGCCTGGCCGGCGTCCGCGGCATCCTTGGCCGTTGCCTTGGCAGTCTCGACGGCGTCAGTTGCCTTCGACTTGGCGGTTTCGGCGGCGTCGGCTGCTTCAGCGGCCTTCCCGGCAACCTTCTCGGTGGCAGCAGAGGCAGCGGGGGCAGGTGCGCCGACGACGTCGTGCGCGGTCTGCTGGAATTCAGTGGGAAGGGCGCCATTGAAGGCAGCGACGCCGGTTCCGCCGGCAGCTACAGCTCCGGCAGCCAAGACGCCTGCGGCGACTTTGCTGGTGGCAAGGACAGTGAACAAGGACATGAGACCCTCCGACAAACGATTTTGGGATTGCCCCGGCAGCTGTTGGGTGGCTGCCGGATGATCAGCGTGCGGGCGTGGCCCGTACTCCCTTTACATCGCTGGGGGCCTCGGTGAGGTTACGCCCTGCCCGAAATTTCTTTTGATGCCAGGACCCGGGCCTGCTCAATGAGTTTCAGGATCGTCACCGAGTCCGCCGGATCCACCGGTACCGGGCGCCGGGAGGTGGCGCCGCCGTCGTCGAGCTTTTCCGCGAGGAGACGGTAGAACTCCGGGTAGGCCCCGCGCTCAGTTGCGATGCGGCTCCGCTGACCGTCCACGTCCAGCGTGCCTGCGTTTTCAGGCGGTTCGACGCCGTACTCCGGGTCCGTCGGCAGCCCGCCTCCCAGCACGAACGGCTCTTGCGGATCGGTGCCGAACTTCACGAACGCACCCTGGGTGCCCAGGATTCTGAACCGGGGGCCGTGGAGGTGGCTGTTGAGGTTGATGGTGACGTGGGTTGCCACTCCCGATTCGTGCCGGAGCGCCAGGAAGACGTCGTCGTCTGCTTTTTCCTGCGGACGGCGCGCAGCGATTTCGGCGTAGGTGACGGTTGCCGGCCCGAAGAACCGGAGGGCCAGGTCCAGGACGTGGGTGCCGAGGTCGAACAGGACGCCGCCGCCATCTTCCGCCGTGGCACTGGCTTTCCAGGCTTTGGCGATCTCAGGTGCCCACCGCTCCATGCCCACCTCAAACCGGGTGACGGTACCCAGCGTCCCGGCGTCGAGCAGTTTCCGAACGGTGAGCGCATCGCCGTCCCAGCGCCGGTTCTGGTAGACAGTGAGCACGCGGCCAAGCCTGTCCGCCAGCTCGATCAATTCCTCGCCTTGGGCGCTGTGGATCACGAACGGCTTATCCACCACGACGTCGAGCCCGGCTTCCAGCGCGGCTTTAGCCAGCGGGTAGTGGGTGGCGGGCGGTGTGCCGAGGACAATGAGGTCCAGTTGATCGGCGAGAGCCAGGATGTCTTCCGGGGTGTTGACGATGCGCGCTTCCGGGTAGCGCTCTTTTGCTTGCGATTGGCGTGCCGCATCTGATGTGGCGATGACCGCAAGCTCGTAGGCCGGGTTGGCCTCGATGAAGGGCGCGTGGAAGACGCTGCCCGAAAGTCCAAAGCCTGCGACGGCGGTACGGATCGGCGTGGAAGTCATGACCCTAGGCTACCGACCCTCGCTCACGTAATGGCCCCTTTCCGGTAACCCTCCATCACCGGGTGAGCGGGCGATGGGGACGCCGAAGGCCGGAAACCTCCGCGAACCGATGTGTTGGTTCGGGAAGCTCCCGGCCTTCAGGAAATTACAGCAGGAGGGCTACTTCTTGGCGCCCTTTTCCCAGCCGAGAGTGGTCCAGTCCGGAACGTTGGAGAGGCTCTTGAACAGGGACGGGCCGTAGTTGGCCAGGCCCTTGTGCACGAACTGGATCTCCGGTCCGTTCATAACGGTGCCCATGGAGAAGTACTTCTCCATGTGCTTCTTCTCGACTTCCATTGCTGCCTTGTTGCGCTCGGTGTCGTCGGCGATGGTAGCAAGGCGCTTGATTTCGGCGTCGAGCTCAGCATCGCCCAGGCCGTTCTCGTTGGTGGTGGAGTCGTAGTACTGCTTGACGGCATCTGTTGCGTCCGGACCCACGGTGTAACCGGAGATGGTCACATCGAACTCGCGGGATCCAACAACCTTGCCGAAGTCTGCGTCGCCGCGCTGGTCAATGCCAACATCCATGCCTGCGGCCTGGAGCTGCTTCTGCAGGGTCTGCGAGGTTGCAGCCGCGGTGGGATCGTCACCGAAGTTGGTGATCTTGAAGGAGACGGGGACGCCGTCCTTCGCCATGATGCCCTTGTCATTGGCCGTGTAGCCAGCGTCGGTCAGGACCTTCTTGGCAGCCTCGGCGCCAGTTTCCTTCACAGGGTAGTTGTCCTGGTAGTACTCGGAGAACGGCATCAGCATCATGGAGCCCGAGCTTTCTTCGGACCAGTTCAGGCCGTTGAAGCGGACATCGCGGATGGCCTTGCGGTCCACTGCGGTGAAGATCGCCTTGCGGACAGCGACGTCGGTCAGCGCCGGGCGCTTGGCGTTCAGGTTCAGGCCACCGGCGAACAGTCGCTGGCCGCGGCGAACGTCAGCGTCCTTGGTGCCCTCGAGCTGCTTGTAGCGGCCAAGGGTACGGCCACTGGTGGCATCGATTTCGCCGTTCTTGAAGGCTGCGATGGTTGCGCTCGGCTCCATCTGACGCCAGATGACCTTCTCGAGAACCGGCTTCTGACCCCACCACTTGTCGTTGGGGACCATGGTGACCGTCTTGGCAGTGGTGTCGTAGTTCTCCACCTTGAACGGTCCAGCCATCCATTCGGGGTGCATGTTGCCGGCGAAGCCCGTGTTGAAGATCTCCGGGGTGTTCACCGCCGGGTGGATCAAGCCAAAGAAGAGACCTTCCAGCGGGAAGACCGGCTGGGTGGTGGTCACAATGACTTCTTTGTCGTTGGCGCCGGCCTTGACCGAGTCCACGAAGGCGTAGGCGCCGGCGGTGACGATGTCGATTGACTTGTCTTCGCCGCGGAGCATCTTCCACGTGTTCTCGAAGGTCTTCACATCAATGGGAGTGCCATCGTTCCAGGTCGCCTTGTCATTGACCTTGATGGTGATGGTCTGCTTGCCATCCTTGACTTCGCTGGTCACCGATTCGCAGAAGTCCTTGTTCGGCTCGGCCTTGCCGTTGAAGTCCAGCTTCCAGCAACCGCCGATGCCGCCGCTGCTGATGGCGGCTGTGTTCACCGGCGTCAAGACCGCCGAGGTATCGGCGCTGTTGCCAACATTGGAGAAGCCGTTAAAGTCCGGCCCGATACTGCCCACTGCCAGGGTGACGGTGCCGCCCTGGTCCATGTCCTTGGTTTCCTTGGCGTTGACGCTGATCAGCTTGCTGATGTCACCGCCTGCCTCTTCGGCCTTCTGGGAGGCCGGACCCGACGGCGTTCCCCCGCCGCAAGCGGTCAGCATGAGCGTTGCTGCGAGTGCTACGCCGCCGATCGTCGTGTACTTCTTCATGGTTTGCCCTTCATGTTTACGACTGAAATAACTTTGCGAGTTGAGACCAGGGATTCATTCGATGCGTCATATGTTGTCAGGCATGCACCACCAGCATCTCGGCATCCAGCTCTCCGTCCGGGAAGAAGCAGGCAAAGTCCTGCCCGCCTTCCGCTTCGGAAGTCAGTGGCGGCTCCAGAGTAAGGCACTTCTCCTGCTTTGCGGCAGGTAGCGCGGCAAACACCGGGCAACGTGTAGCGAAGTTACAACCCTTGGGCGCATCAAGCGGGCTGGGCAGGTCACCCTGCAGGATGATGCGTTCGCGGGTGCGTTCCAGGTTCGGGTCCGGTACGGGGATCGCGGACAGCAGGGCCCGGGTGTAGGGGTGCCTCGGGTTGTCGAAGACGTCGTCCACGTTACCGGTTTCCACGATCTTGCCCAGATACATCACGGCTACCCGGTCCGAGATATGGCGGACCACCGACAGGTCGTGGGCCACCATGAGGTAGCTGAGGCCAAGTTCGGCGCGGAGCTTGTCCAGCAGGTTGATGACCCCGGCCTGGACCGACACATCCAGCGCGGACACGGGCTCATCCAGGACCACCAGCTTGGGGTTGACCGCGAGCGCCCGGGCAATGCCGATGCGCTGGCGCTGACCACCTGAGAACTGGTTGGGGAAGCGGTTGACGTGGTCCGGCTGCAGGCCCACCAGCTGCATGAGTTCCATGATGCGCTTCTTGATGGCGGCCTTGGGCATCCCCAGGTTTTCCAGCGGTTCGGCCAGGACTTCATACACAGTGAAGCGCGGATCCAGGGCACCGGTGGGGTCCTGGAACACCATCTGCATTTCCTTGCGCATGGCCATTTTGGTCTTGTGGTCCGTGGCCACTTTGTTGCTGACGCCGCCGATCACCACTTCGCCCACCTGATCCGGGTGGAACTCCATGATTTCCAGGAGCGTGGTGGTCTTGCCGCAGCCGGACTCCCCCACGATTGAGACGCATTCGCCCTCGCGGATGTCGAAGCTCAGACCGTCCACGGCCTTGACCGTGCCGATCCGCCGCTTGATCAAGGCACCTTTGAGCAGGGGGAAGTGCTTCTTGACGTCCTTGAGTTCCAGGACCTTGTCGCGTTCGGTGCGGGCAACGCCGTCGAACTTTGAAACCGGCTTGGGCGGAGCGTGGAAAATCCGGTGCGCGTCCGCATTGCCGGAAAGCTCGCCGGACTTGATGCAGGCTGCCTTGTGGTCCAACGTCCCGGTCTCGGATCCGGGTACGGAAATGAGCTCGGGCTCGCCGTGCAGGCAGGCGTCGCTGACCATGGGGCAACGGGCCGCGAAGGAGCACCCTGTCACCGGCAAGGCCAGATTGGGAGGCGTTCCCTCGATGGGTACCAGCGACTGCTTGGTGGCTGTATCCACCCGCGGGACGGCACCCAGCAAGCCGAGCGTGTAAGGCATCCGCGGGTTGTAGTAGATGTCCTCCACCGTGCCGGTTTCCACAGGCTTGCCCGCGTACATGACCATGATGTCGTCAGCCATGCCGGCGACGACGCCGAGGTCGTGCGTGATCATGACGACGGCTGCGCCGGTCTCCTCCTGAGCTGTGTGCAGGACTTCCAACACCTGCGCCTGGATGGTGACATCGAGCGCCGTCGTGGGTTCATCGGCGATGAGCACCCGCGGATCGTTGGCGATCGCGATGGCGATCATTACGCGCTGGCGCATGCCGCCCGAGAACTCGTGCGGGAAGGCCTTCAGCCTGTCCTTGGGGCTTGGGATACCCACCATGCGCAAGAGGTCGACGGCGCGGGCTTCTTTCGCCTGCTTGCTCATGGTCGGGTTGTGGACAGTCAGGGCCTCGATGATCTGGTTGCCCACGGTGTAGACGGGCGTCAGCGAGGACAGCGGGTCCTGGAACACCATGGCGATGTCGCTGCCGCGGTGCTTGCACATGGCTTTGTCACTCAGGCCAAGGAGTTCCTTGCCCTTGAAACGCACCGAACCCGAGATGTCCGCTGTTTCGGGGAGGAGCCCCATGATCGCCATGGAGGTGACGGACTTGCCGGAGCCGGACTCACCCACGATTCCCAGGGTCTTTCCCGGCATGAGGTCGAAGTCGACGCCGCGGACAGCGTGGACCACGCCGTTTTCGGAGTTGAAGCGGACGTTCAGGTCACGGACACTGAGGACGGCGTCGCCGGGAGCGTACAGTCCGGCATCGCGGAGGCGCTCGGCGGGAGTGGTGTTGGTGCTCATTTGGTGGTCACCTTTGCGGTCTTGTTCTTCGCCCGGCCAATCGAGCTGGAGCTGGGGTCGAAGGCGTCGCGGAGGCCGTCGTTCATCATGGCCAGCGAACCGGTCAGGAAGAACATCACGATCAGAGGTACCCAGAACATCCACGGGAACGACGACACCTGGCCCGTCGCCTGGCCGATGAGGACGCCGAGGCTGACATCCGGGAGCTTGATGCCGATGCCGATAAAGGAGAAAGCAACCTCGGCAAGAATTGCACCGGTGATCCCCCGGGTGAAGTCGAGGACCAGCAGGGAGCCAATGTTCGGAACCAGGTGGCGCCACACGATCCTGCGGGAAGGCACGCCCATGTACTTGGCCGCTTTGACGTAATCACGCTGCATGAGGGACATGGACAGGGAGCGCACCAGGCGGGCCGTGCCCATCCAGCTGAAGAACAGCAGCACAACCACCAGCAGCAGCCAGCTGGGCAGGTTCTTGAGGCCGCCACTGCCGCTTGTTGCCACGGCAACCACCAGGATGGCGGGCATCATGATGAGCGCTTCGAGGATGAACAGCATGGTGGCATCCACCTTGCCGCCAAAGAACGCCATGGTGCAGCCATAGACGGCGGAGATCAGCACGGATATGCCGCCCACAATCAGGCCAATGAGGATCGACGTCCTGGTGCCATCGACAATGAGCGCCATGAGGTCGATGCCGGCCTGGGTGGTGCCCAGGAGGTGGTCGGGCGACGGTGGCATCCCGATGTTCAGGGGATCGATGGTCTCCTTGTCCCACGGCGTCAGGAAACCGCCGAAGACGGAGAAGAGGAACAGTGCCACGAAAATGAACAGACCGGCGACGGCGGTCCGGTTCCGCAGGAAGCGGCGGAAAATGATCCGGGACTTGCCGATGACCACGTCCTGGTCAGCTACGCGGGACTCGTCGATTTCGGCGATCGGGTCGATGATGTTTGTCATTACTGGACCCTCACTCGTGGATCGACCAGCGTGGTGGCAAAGTCGGCCAGGATGGCGCCGATTGCGAAGATGACCGAACCGTAGGCCAACGTGGCGGTGGCAACGTTGACGTCCTGCAAGCCGATGGACTGGATGCTCCACAGTCCGATGCCAGGCCAGGCGAAGATGGCCTCGGCGAAGAAGCCCCCCGTGAAGATCGCCGGGATGGTGAACGCGATGCTTTGGGCCACCGGAATGAAGGAGACCCGCAGTGCATGCTTCCGGATGGCCTGGTTACGGGTGAGGCCCTTGGCCCGGGCAGTCCGGACGAAGTCTGCATTCACGTTGTCCAGAAGGTATTGCCGTTGTGCGATCTGGTAACCCGCCCAACCGAAGATGGTCATCGCGAAGGTGGGCACGGCGTAGTGGGCCACAAGGTCAACGAAAGCCGGCCAGCCCGGGTCTATTCCCGGCGTCGAAATTCCTGTCACGAAGAACAGTCGCTCGCCGACGGCTTCGTTGATGCTGATGGCACCCAACTGCACCAGGAAGTAGGCGATGGGGGCGGGGAGGATGTGGACCAGGTAGCTGTAGGACGTAATGACACGGTCCTGGAACTTGTATTGGCGTGCGGCAGAGTAGACACCCAGTGCCACCCCGATGATCAACGTCAGGATGATCGAGGCAATGAACAGCCGGGTGGACACCAACACACGGTCCGCGAACTCGGCGTTGACGTAGGCACCGTTCGGGCTGCGGCCCCAGTCCCAGCGGGTCACGATGCCGCCGAGCCATTCGACGTAACGCTCCCAGGCGTTCTTCTCCGGGTCCAGGCCGAGTCCCCGGAAGGACGCTGCTACCTGTTCGGGGGTTGGCCGCGGAATCTTCTCTTGTTCCAGGACGGCCGGTTTGAGCGATGAGACAGCCAGGAAATACCCGGCGCTGGTGGTCAGGAAGATCATGATCAGGTAGATGCCTGAACGCTTCAGCAGATATTTCAGCATGTCGGGTGGCTGCCCCGAATCGTGGCAAAACTCAAAGCTCGTCCTTCCGCGGTTCCCGGCTGTGGCCGGCGTCAGCTACGAATAGATGCAGCGGGTTCTTGGGTCCCCCACACCCCTTCAGTGATCACCAGCCCTGTATGGCATGCGTCACATTCAAGAGGAAACTACCACAATAACTGCTTCACGTTTTGCTTCCGGGCGGCCAGTTTCGCGCCTGCAGCCAGATTGTTATGTGCAGACTGCGTCAGGAATTCGACAGAAGGGCCACACAGCAGGGCCATCGCGTAGGGCCATCCAGCACGGACACCTAAGAACCCGCAAGTGGGATCCCTCCGGGAACTTCGAGCTAGGTGGCCTTCAGGAGGCGGGTGATGAGCTCACGCCAGGAGTCCGTGAGCCGGCTCGGCGAAATGCCCCGAACCCGGACGTCGTCGACGATCCGCTCGGGGTCCAGGGCGTAGGTCAGGGACATCGCCATCACCCAGGGATCCGCGATGCCCGCCTCCCGCAGCAGAACCTCCATATGCCGGTGCGAGAGCTTTGTCGCGGGGACATCAAACCTGTTCCGGGTAGCAGCGCCGGCAGCTTTCAGAAGCTCGCCGTTTTCCAGGACGAAATAGATCCGCCCTTCACCAAAAGCCACGAGGCGGTCTTCAGGTGACGCACCCGGACCAAGCGGGGGCGGCCCGAACATGAAGCCACGCTGGAACTCGGACTCGGCATCGCTGAGCAGGGTCATCATGAGCCCGGCACGGCTGCCAAACCTCCGGAAGACCGTGCCCTTGCCCACCTTGGCTTTGCACGCGAGGGCGTCCATGGTCAGCGCGTCGGCGCCGAACTCATCCACCAGCTCCCGGGCAGCGCAGAGCAAGCGCTCGCGGTTCCGCGCGGCGTCGCTGCGCTCATGCGGCAGTCCCGGCGTCCCCATGGGCGCGTCGGGCTGGAGGGGGATGAAGCTCACAAGAAACATTCTAGACCCGGGAATAGAAAACGGACCGTAGTCCGTTTAGTATCGGTGAAGGCTCCAAAGCCCCAGAAACCGCAGGCCGGGGAACCCACACCCGGCCCGACACAAGGAGACACCATGTCCAAGAGCACCGTTCTGACCCTCGTCGGCAGCCTGCGCGCCGATTCCCACAACAAGAAGCTGGCCGAAGCCATCCAGCTGAACGCTCCGGAAAACGTTGACGTGCAGATCCACGATTCCCTGGGCAACATCCCGTTCTACAACGAGGACATCGACATCGAAGGCCAGGTCCCCGCCGAAGCCGCGGCCCTCCGCGCCGCGGCAAACGACGCCGACACCATCCTCCTGGTCACCCCCGAGCACAACGGCACCGTCCCCGCTTCGCTGAAGAACGCCATCGACTGGCTGTCCCGCCCCTTCGGCGCCGGCGCCCTCTCCGGCAAGCCGACCGCCGTCGTCGGAACCGCTTTCGGCCAGTACGGCGGCGTCTGGGCACAGGACGAAGCCCGCAAGGCCGTCGGCATTGCCGGCGCCAAGGTCCTCGAAGACGTGAAGCTGGCCGTCCCCGGGTCCATGATCCGCTTCGCTGAACTGCACCCGAAGGACGACGCCGAGGTCGTAGAGCAGATCAAGGGCATCTTTGAGCCGCTGACCGCTGCCCAGGACGACGAAGAAGCCGCAGCCTAGTTCTCCGGTTGCCATGCCCCCGTTCCGCATCCTGCGGCGCGGGGGCATTTGTCTGCCCGGCAGTTGGCCCCGGTGCGTGATCAACTCTTGTCCGAACCGTCACCATAGCGGCATTACGCCCCCCGGGATCCCGTCCTAACGTTGGAAGTACAGGTGGACGGACAGGAGCGCGGGGCTGTCATGCATGCCGGACGGGGAACCAGGAGTACGACGGCGATCACGGCCGCCTGCCTCGGTTTCGTGCTGTGGGCGGCCGGCTGCACCGCGGCCCCGGACGCTGCCACGTCACCTACCAGCAATCCGCTCCCCACGGTTTCCGTGCCGACGCCCCCGCCCGCCGCTCCCAGCACCCCGCCGGTGGCTTCTGCCCCGGCAACTGCAGTAACCCCGATGCCGGGCGTTCCCTCCGTCGCGGTTCCCGCCGCGCCACCCCCGGCCGCGAGTGCAGATCCTGCCCCCAGCGCCACTCCGGCCCCTTCATCCGCTGCACCCGGCAGCCCCGCGCCGAGCACAATCAAGCCGGTTCCCGTCGCCGAGCCTTCGCCTCAACCCGGCACCAGCGCCCCCGAACCGTCAGCGACGGCCACTGTGGTCCCGGTGGCTTCCGAAGATTCCGGCCCGGCGGTCTACTACGTCGCCATCGACGACGGCGGGGCGCGCGGCGTGCGGTTCGGCTGCAACGACAGCCTGGTTCCCGTGCGCGGGGCAGAAGTTCCTGGCGATCCGCTGTCCGTGGCCTTGGGGCGCTTGCTGGAAGGAGGCATGCCGGTGGACAGTGATGCGGCGCTCTACGATTCCCTGGCGGATTCGTCACTGACATTCCTGTCCGGCTACATGAGTGGATCCACAGTGGTGGTGAACCTTAGTGGATCACTGCGACCAGGCGGCGTCTGCGACATCCCGCGGATACAAGCCCAGCTGACCCACACTGTTGTGGCGGCCACGGGGGCGTCGCGGGCCGAGATCTACGTCAACGGCAGGACCCTCACGGAGGCGCTGAGCGTGCGATGAGGGAATGGCGGGAGCGGCTAGGCCGTCGCGATCGCCAGCACGCGCCTGAGGGCCCAGGCCACGCGCAACAACGCCAATACTGAGGCGAACGTCAGCAGAAGCGCCACAGCCTCCGGAATCCACAGGCCCGTGGGCGCGTCTCCTTCAAGGACAACCGTCATCAACGCGGCAACCACCAGAAGGCCGAGGCCGGGAATGGCGAACAGGAACACCTCGCCGATCTGACGGCGGTGGGTGGCTGACAGCCTTTCCAGCGGGAGTTCGCGCTGGCCCGGTGCAGCCTTCTTCCCCAGCACATTGATCAGCATGGAGACACTCGTGAGGGTGAGCCCGGCCGTGGCGCCTGCCAGGGTGGCGAGGGTTTGGAACAAGGCCCGCCGCGCACCGGGATCGACGCCCTCCAGCAGCAGAGGCCGACCGGTCACAGCGGCTATGCCCACCCAGAGGAGGACGACCAACCCAGCCCACAGGTAATCGGCCATAGGATGCAGCAGGAACCAACGCCACAACGGCCTGCGGCGGCCGGCGCGGTCAACATCAACCTCGTACAAGCTCATGACCCGACCCATCCCGGGATTCCCCGGCTTCTTCGCCAACCCTGGCTGCGGCGAGAGCTGCACGCACGGTGGCCATTCCTCCTGCGACCAGGTCCGGTACGAGGCTGGAATCAGCGGCCCCCTTGACGTCCGGCAACGTCCTGGCGAAGAACGGCTCGTTGTCCCTGGCCTGCTTGTTGAGGATCGCAATGGCCTCGGCAGTGGACTTCTGCGGGTCATTGAAGACGTCCGGGTCCACCTCGATGTGCGAAATGAACCGTTCCTTCAGCAGGTCCACTACCTCGCGGTCACCGGTCAGGGAGTCTTTGCCCTCGGCAACCACGTAATCGAAATGCTCCACGGAACCGGCCTGGCGGAAAAGATCGATCAGCCGCTGAATACGCGCCCTGATCCGCCGCTTGTCGTCGGCACTTCCTGCCCTGCCGACGCTCAGGGAAATCCGGAAAGTTCCTTGGTTCATCAGGCGCGAGGCACTGTCCAGAACATCAGCCCACTCGCCTTCCATGAGCTTTCCCGACAAGCGCTCAGCGGGCAGGGCAAACTCGAAACGGCTCACCTCCAGCCGGGCCAGGATTTCCTCAATGTCCTCCCGCACCACGGGCACCAGGACGGGCTCCAAGCCCAGCATCCCATCCAGGTACTCCCCCATCCTGGACGCCCTGGGGCCATTTCCGCTGGTGAGCACAGCCATCACGTTGCGTTTGAGGAAGGCGAAGTAGGTGGTTTCAAGCAGATGATCGCCAGGCGCCAGGGGCAACGGCTTGCGCCTGCCCAGCGCATCACCAACACTGGGGAGGTTGGTATCCCGGACCCGGTCGAGAAGCAGCACCGGGTAGGGCAAGGTTGCCACCGCCTGTGCAAGCAAAACTGTTCCGTCCGCACTGGTGAAATGCCTGTCCGTTCCGGCCTCCTGGGCCTTCTTCAGCACTTCAGCCACGCGACGGGCAGGAAACGGACGGCCGGGATCTGCTTCGTTCAATTGCTCGATCCGCCAGAACTGCACACTGCGCCGTGCCATGTGCCCTCCCTTCGCCGTATGCCTTCTTCCTGTTCCCAAAGTTATCGGTGAGGTCCGACATTAAAGCCGGGTGCCGTCGTCGTGCGTTTGGCCCCGCGTCACAGGCTGTATTTGGGGCCCTGTTCGAACAACGAATCCATTTCGTCGTGGCTGCGGGTGCCGGCCAGGCCGGCCCAATTTCCGTCGCCCAGGATCTCCTTGGCCACGCGCGCCACCTTGGCGTACGCCGCTTTGGCTGTGTTGCCGCCGATGCTGACGCGGCGGACACCGACGTCGTGCAGTTCCAGGGGCGACGGCGCCCCAACGCCCGCCAGCGCATTGAGCGGCGCAGGGATCCGGCTGGAAAGCTGGTGCAGGACGTGGAGATCAACGACGCCGGGCACGAAGATCCCGCTGGCCCCCGCAGTGAGGTAGGACTCGGCTCGACGGAGGGTTTCCTCGTAGGCCGTGTCCGGGAATTGGCCGGAAAGGTAGGTGTCGGTGCGGGCATTGATGAACAACGGAATGTCGCGTTCGTCCGCGACCAGGCGGATCAGTGCGATCCGACGGGATTGCTCGTCGATATCGGTGAGCGGCTCAGCACCCGAGTCTTCGATGTTGATCCCCACGGCCCCGGCGTCCAGGACGGCGTGGACCGTGGCCCTGAGCTCATCATCGGTTCGCCCGTAGCCCGTCTCGATGTCTGCCGTGACCGGCAAAGTGGTGGCACCCACTACCCGGCCCAACGCAGCCATGGCCAAGCCCCACGGCACGTGGTCCCCGTCCCGAAAGCCCAGGCTCCAGGAGACGGCGGAGCTTGAGGTGGCGATCGCCGTCGCTCCGGCTTCCTGGACGACGCGGGCGGAGGCTGCGTCCCACACGTTCACCAACACGAGGGGATCGGGCCCGGCCTCGTGAAGTTTGTGGAATTGCTGGGCTTTGGTCACGGATCCTCGGTGCGCTGTCATAGCTACATTCCAACCGCTCACACCCGTGGCGTAAAGCTTGGCCTGCAAACACGTGGCGGTTGTGAAAACAAGTGTTGCCTCATTAGCAACATCGGGGAGTATCCTGTGACTGTGACCCACGAAACATTGGATGCCGGCGCAACACTGCCCGCTGAAGCCATCGACGCCATTGAGCGGGCCGCCACGGCCGCTCACCCGCACGAGGAACTGTTCTCCGCGCGGGCCGCCAACATCAAGCAATCCGCCGTGCGCGATGTCTTCGACATCTCCATGCAGCCAGGGCTTGTCTCCCTCGCCGGCGGCAACCCGTACCTCCAGTCGCTGCCGCTGGAAAAGCTCGGCCAGACCGCAGCCCGGATCATCGCCGAAGAAGGCATGACCGCCCTGCAATACGGCGGCGGCCAGGGAACAGAAGAACTGCGCGCCCAGATCTGCGACATCATGGCCGCTGAAGGAATCACCAACGCCAGCCCCGAAAACATCGTCATCACGGCTGGATCCCAGTCGGCGCAGGACGTGGCCACCAAGGTCTTCTGCAACCCAGGGGATGTTGTCCTGGTGGAGAACCCCACTTATGTGGGCGCCCTGAACACGTTCGAGGCGTACCAAGTGCAGGTGGAACCTGTTAAAATGGACGACGACGGACTGGTGCCCGAGCTTCTTGAGGCCAGGATCGCGGCGCTCCAGTCAGAGGGCAAGAACATCAAGTTCCTCTACACGATCCCCAACTTCAACAACCCCTCCGGCATCACGCTGGCGCAGGAGCGCAGGCAGCGCATCGTCGACATATGCCGCGAGGCGAATATTATCGTTCTCGAGGACAACCCCTACGGGCTCTTGCGGTTCGACGGTCACCCCATTGCGCCAATGCGGGCGGCAAACCCGGACGACGTCATCTACCTTGGGTCCTTCTCCAAGATCTTTGCCCCGGGGCTCCGCATCGGCTGGGCACTGGTTCCCGCCCATCTGCAACGGCGCTTCTACCTGGCCTCGGAAGCCGTGACGCTATGCCCGCCACCCCTGAACCAGATGCTCGTCTCGGCGTATCTGCGCGATTACGACTGGCAGGGCCAGATCGACACGTACCGGACGCTCTACTCCGAGCGTTGCGAGGCCCTTCTGTCCGCCCTGGATGAGTACATGCCCGCAGGGCTCTCATGGACCCGTCCGGCCGGCGGCTTCTTCGTGTGGGTCACCCTGCCCGAGGGCGTGGATACCTACCCGCTGCTCGGAAAGGCGATCGACGCCGGCGTCGTCTTCATTCCCGGGGCAGCTTTCTCCCCCGCCGACGGCCCCTCCAACAAACTGCGCCTCGCCTTCAGCGCGGTGCCGCCGGATACCATTGCCGAAGGCGTACGTCGCCTGGCGCCTGTCCTGGCAGAAGCCATCAAAGCCACCAATGAAGGAGCAGCACAATGACCGGAGTTGTGATTGTCGGAGTCGACGGCAGCGAGACGGCGATGAGGGCGGCGCAGGCAGCACAACAGCTGGCGCTCGGCCTTGGAGCCAGCCTGCGCGTTGTCAGCGCCTTCGACAGCAACCGGACCGAGGTGGTTGAAATCGGCACGGACAAGTGGATCGTGTCCGACGCCGCCGAGGCCGAAACTGTGGCCCGAACCGTTGCCGAGCGACTCGCTCATGACGGACTCGAAGTGACCTACTCCGCAGCCCGCGGCAAGCCGGGCGAAGCCCTGGTCAAGGAAGCCGAAATGCATGATGCCCGCCTGATCGTCGTGGGCAACCGACGCATGCAGGGATTGGGCCGCGTCCTGGGCAGCGTGGCCAACACGGTAGCCCACACCGCCCCCTGCGATGTTTACATCGCCAAAACGGACCAGCCCTAAAGCGAGCTGAATCACTGCGCCGGGTGGGGAGACTCACCCGGCGTTTGGCGCATTTCGGGCCGGACCGTAACCTGAACCGTTATAAAATCGAGATGCCCCCAATGGCGTGAGCCGCCATCCACTTCTCGATTTCAGGGGAAACTTCTTGCTTACCTTGCAGCCGCGCCAGCGCGTGGGCCACGACATCCTGCTTGCCCGCCACGGCAACACCATCAGCACCATGCGCTACGACCGCGCCAACAACCAGGTCATCGCGATGCTCGATGACGGCTCCTGGGACAGCGCCCCCAACATGATCACTCCCGGCCTTGAGATGCCCGAGACCATCGGCAGCGTTTTCCGCAAGGACTGGCGCTTCCTCTCCCTGGCCTGCGTAGCGATGGTCACCGTAGCGGCCGTCGCCATGGGCATCAGCATTGAGCTGGCAAACAACATGTCGACGACGGAACTCCAGGCACTGCTGGTGAACTACCCGGCGTTCTAGCCGAACTCAAGTGACTCCTGGACTCCGGGCCGCCTGCGGCGGACCAGGAGGATCGCCAGTCCCACGGCAAGCCAGGCCGCGCCGAGCAGGTAGGTAAACCACGCCAGGGATGTCCAGAGCCAGGCGATGGAGGCGAAACCCAGCACAGGCAGAACCAGGTTCCGCAGGGTCCCCCACGTGCCCCGCTTCCCCAGCTCGAAAAACAGGACCTTGATGGTTGCGAGGTTCACCACCGCGAAGGCAATCAAAGCCCCAAAGTTAATCATGTAGACCGCCTGTTCCAGGGTGATGAACAAGGCCACCAAAGACACCGCGGATACCAGCAGTGCAGCGACATGCGGTGTGCGGAAGCGCGGCTGAAGTCTCGCCAGCACTCCCGGCAGGATCCGGTCCCTGCCCATGGCATAGATGACCCGGCTGACGCTCATTTGGGCCGCAGTTCCACAGAGCACTAGTCCGCCGAGGTTCACCAGGACGAACACCACCATCAAGACGTCTCCCCCGGCGCGCTGCATGAGTTCGGTTCCGGCGGCATCGAGATTCGCGATCGACCGCCAGTCAGGCGCGATCAAGCTTCCTGCCACGGAAAACAGCGTGTAGCCCAGGCCCGCGAAGAGCGTGGACAAAATGATGCCCCGCGGAACATCCCTCTTCGGATGGCGCGTTTCCTCTGAAAGAGTGGACACGCCGTCAAAGCCCAGAAAAGCGAACGCGACGATGGCGGCAGCAGCCATCACCGGCATCATTCCGCCCGCACCGGGGGTCAAGGGCCGGACGACGCTCTCCACCGTGAGGTCCGGAGCGTTCAGGACTGCCAGGACAACAAAGACCAGGATGACGAGCACCGAGGCGGCGACCACCGCAAGGTTCATTTTCTTGATCCACCCCACACCGATCACGCTGAACAGTCCGACCACCAGAAGACAGGCCAGCACTGCGAGCTGAGGCGGTATGCCCGGCACCAGGCTGTTGAGATACAGGCCGAAGAGCAGGAAGTTCACCATCGGGAGGAACAGGTAGTCAAGCATCATGGCCCAGCCCACCATGAAGCCAAACGGCTTGCCGAAAGCGCGGGAGGCGTAGGCATAGGCACCGCCCGTCACCGGAACGTGGCGTGCCATCTGACCGTAGCTGTGTGCCGTGAACATCATCGCCACCAGGGCCGCTACGTAGGCGGCCGGCAAATGCCCGTCGCTGATTTCGGTTCCGGCCCCGTACACCGCCACGACGGACAAGATGCCCATTGACGTCAGGCCGAAGGCAACCAACGAAGGCAGGCCAAGAACGCGCCTAAGCGTGGGTTGCGACGGCGGAGCTTCCAGTGCATTGGTAGACGGGGTGTGCATGGTGCCTCCTTGATGCGATCCGCATCACATAAATGAATGGTGTTCATTAGATTAGGGGCAACGTTGGGTGTTGTACAGAGTTTGGTATTCCAAAATCTATTTGGACCCCGGCTGACAGTCCGGTTTTGCTTGATCTGGGCGGCTTTTGTGTCCATCGGCACCGCGAAGTGGGATGGCGGTCTATCATTTGGTATACCGATTGCCAATAAGGAGGACGATGATGGCTGCACACCTGGCGCTGGAGGACCACTACGGAAACTCTTCCGACACTCAGCCCCTCTTAGTGACCCCCGGTTTCGTGGATGCGCACATCCACCCGGACAAGACCACGTGGGGCTCGCCCTGGCTTTCCCGCCGCGCGGCGGCCACCCTTGAGGACCTCATCAGCAACGATTTGCGGGCGCAGCTCGCGTACCAGGACAGCGTGGAGGAATGCGCCTTCGCCCTTATGAGACAAGCCGTCCTCAGCGGAACCATGGCAATGCGCGCACACGTGGACGTGGCCACACAGATCGGGTTGCGCAATATCCATGGCGTCAGGGCAGCAGCTGAGAGGCTGGCTCCCTACCTGGACGTCCAGATCGTCGCGTTCCCGCAGTTCGGCCTTCTCAGCAATCAGGGCACGTTGGACCTTGTGGAAGCCTCCCTGTCCGAAGGGGCAGACCTTGTGGGCGGGATAGACCCCGCCTCACTGGATGGCGATCTCCACGGTCACCTGGACGCGGTCTTTGCACTGGCGAACAAGTATGGACGGGACGTGGACATACACCTCCACGATTCCGGCCCGGAGGGGCTCGCCCAGGTGCAGCTGATCGCAGAGCGGACGGTGGCGGAAGGAATGCAGGGCCGGGTCACCGTCGGCCACGGTTTTGCGCTCTGCGACCCTTCCCAACCAGGACTTGGAGCCGCCCTCGATGCCATGGCAACTGCCGGGATGTGGCTGGCTACCTGTGCACTCGGGGCAGACCCCGTCCCTGTCCTTGACCTCGTGGAGAAGCATGGGGTCCGGGTTGCCCTGGGCTCAGATGGCGTCCGTGATGCGTGGTCACCCTTCGGGTCCGGAAGCATGGTGGACCGCACCCATCTCCTGGGATACCGGACGGGAGCTTTGACCGATGCCGAGCTGGAGAGGTGCTTCCGGATCGCTACAGCCGATGGTGCAGAGCTGCTCGGGTCGGCAGCAGTTGCCGCGTTCTTCGGTCCCGGGTCAGCTGACCGGGTGGAATTCGCAGCCCACTCAATTCCAGAGTTGGTGGTGGACCGGCCTTCGCCGATGCGGGTGGTCCGGGCTGGAAAGACAGTGAGTCTGTAGGCCCGCACACTCGCTAGAGCATGAGCTCCCGGAGCAGCCACCACAGGCCCGCAATCACGACGCCACCAAACAGCGATCCTGCTATGACCTGCCCAAGGGTGTGGGCGCGAAGAACCAACCGCGACCAGCCCACGGCAGGTACCAGGACCAGCAGCGGAAGCCACAGGGGGCCGAACATGAGAATGGTGATGACCACGGCTGCTGCCAGTGCGGAAGCGTGTCCGCTCATCTTCCAAAACGCACTGACTACGGCCAGAACCGCGATGCCCCCGATCAGGGCAATGATCATCACGGATACGCTCACCGGCCCACCCAGCAGCTGCAGCACCAGCAAACCGGCCACCACAGAGAGCAGGGCAACCAGAAGCGCCGCCGGCCTTTGGCGCCGGTCGCTGACATGGTGGTCGGTGATCCGGCCCAGCTTGACCATCAGCAGTACGTAGGCCAGTGGCAGAACGCAAACAAAGAACGCTCCCAGCAGGCCAAACCATATGGTCCCCGGAAATCCGGGTTCGATCGCAGGACTGATCAGCAGCAGGACCAGCACAACGGCCGGCGGCTGGAAAACCTCAGTCAGAACACGGGCAAAAGTCCGCCACGGACCACTCACCAGCTGGGCCGGGGTGTGACCCGCTTCTGTCTTCTGTTCAGTCAAGCAGCAGCGCCGGCTCTTCAAGAATGGCTGCAACATCGGCCATGAAACGCGCCGACAAGTCGCCGTCGACCACTCTGTGGTCGAAGGAGCCGCCGAGGGTGGTAATCCACCGCGGAATCACTTCTCCATCCAGAACCCACGGCTTCTGTTTGATGGTGCCAAAAGCAATGATGGCCACCTCACCGGGGTTGATGATTGGAGTGCCGGTATCGATGCCCAGCGCACCGATGTTGGTGATGGTCAGGGTTCCGCCCTGCATTTCGGCAGGCTGGGTCTTTCCCGCGCGGGCCTTGGTGGCCAGCTCATTGAGCGCCAGGGCAAGTTCCTTGAGGGAAAGGTCCTGGGCATCCTTGATGTTCGGAACCATGAGGCCGCGCGGGGTGGCCGCGGCGATTCCCAGATTCATGAAGTGCTTGATCTGGATCTCTGCACCCCCCTTCCCGTCAGCGTCCTCCACCCAGGTGGCGTTGACGCTGGGGTTGCGGGCCGCCGCCCAAATGACGGCCTTGGCCAGGATGAGCAGCGGAGAGACCTTGATGCCTTCGAAATCACGCGAAACCTTGAGCCGCTTGACGAACTCCATGGTCCGGCTGGCGTCGACATCCACAAAGATACTGACGTGGGGTGCCGAGAAAGCGGAGTCCACCATGGCCTTGGCTGTGGCTTTGCGTACGCCCTTGACCGGTACACGCTCGACCCGCTGGTCCTGCGGCTTCCTTGAGGCACCCCAGAACGTGTCCGCTTGATCGAGCTCGGCATCGCGCTGGGCCTGGTAACTCACCAGGTCCTCGCGGGTCACCTCACCGCGTTGACCTGTTGCGACAACATCGGCGAGGTCGATGCCAAGGTCACGGGCAAACTTGCGTACCGGCGGCTTGGCCAAAACCTTGTTGACCAAACCGCTGATGGTGCCGCTGAAAGCCGCACCGCGGGTGGCAGCCGGCTGCTGCACTCCAGGTGGCAGCGCAGGAGCAGTCGCGGACGGCTGTACGGGTTCGACGACGGCGCGTGCCGGCGTCGTGCGCTGTGAAACCGGCGCTTCGGCTGCTTTCGCTGCCAAAACCGCTTGGTTGTCCTGCACGGTTCCTTCGGCGTTTTCGGCGACTCCGGCAGCCTCAACCACAGCGCCGGCAGGCCGTTTGCGGGCACGGCGCTTGACGGCGTCGGCCTTGGGACCTGAACCGACCAGCGGGCCACCGGCTGGCTGTTCGCCTGCCTCGGCGGTGAGCTTGCCGTACACAGGAGTGAAGGTTTCCTCGGCGGCCGCTGCAGGGGCCGGGGCCTCGGGGGCGGCTTGGGCGTCGCCGTCCTGCCCCTCCGACACAGCGATGATCGCCGTTCCCACCTCGACGGTGATGCCTTCTTCCACCAACAACTCCGTGACCGTACCGGCGAAGGGCGACGGCAGTTCAACGAGGGACTTGGCGGTCTCGATCTCGCAGAGAACGTCGTTGATCGCTACGGTGTCGCCAGGCTTGACCTTCCAGGCAACTACCTCAGCCTCGGTCAGGCCTTCGCCGACGTCCGGCAGGTTGAATTTCTTTACAGTCACAGTGGTCCTCGATTTTCCGGTTACCAGGCCGCGAAGCCGGGCGGATCAGACGGGTTAGTAGGCCAGGGAGCGGTCTAGGGCTTCGAGGATCTTGTCGATGTCCGGCAGGTAATCCTCTTCCACCTTGGCGACCGGGTAGGGCATATGGAAACCGCCCACACGAATTACCGGGGCTTCGAGATGCAGGAATGCCCGTTCGCTGATGCGGGCCGCAATCTCACCGCCGATGCCGCCAAACGTCGGGGCCTCGTGCGCGACGATCAACCTGCCGGTCTTCTTGACGGAAGCTTCCACAGTGTCAAAATCCACGGGGGAGATGGAGCGGAGATCAATGACCTCGACGCTTCGTCCGTCCTCGACGGCAGCGTTTGCCGCGGCCAAGGCCACCGGTACCAACGGGCCGTACGCCACAATGGTGGCGTCGGAGCCTTCCCGGACAACGTGCGCCTTGAACGGGTCTTCCGAAAGGCCCGGGTTCTGGACATCGACCTCGCCCTTGAGCCAGTAACGGCGCTTGGGCTCGAAGAAGATCACGGGGTCCTGGCACTCGACGGCCTTCTGGATCATCCAGTAGGCGTCGTGAGCGTTGGAGGGGGTGATGATGCGCAGGCCTGCGGTGTGCGCGAACAGGGCCTCGGGCGACTCCGAGTGGTGCTCAATGGAACCAATACCGCCGCCGTAGGGAATGCGGATGACGACAGGAACCGTGAGCTTGCCAAGGCTACGGGCATGGATCTTTGCCAGCTGGGTGGTGATCTGGTTGAAGGCCGGGTAGACGAAGCCGTCGAACTGGATCTCGCACACGGGCGAATATCCACGGAGGGCCAGGCCGATCGCCGTGCCCACGATGCCGGACTCCGCCAGTGGCGTATCCAGGACGCGGTCGTCACCGAATTCCTTGATGAGGCCGTCGGTGACCCGGTAAACACCGCCAAGGTGTCCGATGTCTTCACCCATCAGGAGCGATTTGGGGTTGTCCGTCAGCGTTGCACGGAGACCTTCGTTGATGGCCTTGGCAATGGTCATTGTTGCCATCAGTTGGCTGCCTCCTGGTCGCTTTCAAAGCCGGCCGAGTATTCCTCGAACCAGGCCAATTCCTCTGCAATCAGCGGATGTTGCTCGGCGTAGACGCTGGCGAACGCGTCGCGGATGTCGGGGACTTCCAGGCCATGGGTTGTGCTGCGTACATACTTGGCAAGTTCGTCGCCGTCGGCCTTGACCTGTTCGAAGAACGCCTCGTCTGCGAGTCCTTCGGCGCGAAGGTACTTTTCCAGGCGGTCCAGCGGATCCTTTTCCCGCCAGGCAGCTTCTTCGGCCGACTCCCTGTACTTGGTGGGATCATCAGCCGTGGTGTGGGCACCAACCCGGTAGGTGTAAGCCTCGATCAGGACGGGGCCGCGGCCCTCGCGGGCATGCTCCAAGGCCCACTCCGTGACGGCGTGGACCGCAATGACGTCGTTGCCGTCCACCCGGATACCCGGGAACCCGTAACCCTTGGCGCGGTTGGCCAGCGGAACCTTGGTCTGCACTTCGGTTGGCACGGAGATTGCCCAGTGGTTGTTCTGGCAGAAGAACACCACGGGCGCGTTGTAGGACGCCGCGAAAACCATGGACTCGTGAACGTCGCCCTCTGAGCTGGCGCCGTCTCCGAAGTAGGCGATGACAGCGGCTTTGGGATCAGAGGATTCCGTGGCAGCGGCAGACTTCTGGTCCCGCTGGATGCCCATGGCGTAGCCGACAGCGTGAAGCGTTTGGGCAGCGAGTACCAGCGTGTACAGGTGGAAGTTGTTCTCGCGCGGATCCCATCCACCGTTCGACACTCCGCGGAACTGCTTCAGCAGCTCTGCCAGGTCCACGTTCCGGACGAGCGCCACTCCGTGCTCCCGGTACGTGGGGAAGATGTAGTCCTGCGGCTGGCTTGCGTGCCCGGAGCCGATCTGGGCGGCCTCCTGGCCCGTCAAGGGAACCCACAAGGCAAGTTCGCCCTGGCGCTGGAGCGCGGTGGCTTCCTGGTCAAAGCGACGGATCCTGGCCATATCGGTGTAGAACACCCGGAGTTTCTCGGGGTCGATCCGCTTGGCGTAGTCCGAGAAGATCGGGTCCGAACCCAGTGCACCGTCGGGTCCGAGCAACTGCACCATTTCCGTTGGTTCGCCTGGTGCGGCTGCCAACGCGGTTGTCGCCGCGAGAGATTCTTCCGTCCCGGGGGGCAGTTGTGTCGAGCCCATTCCGTCTCCTTGCTTTGCCATGGCTGGTTGCCGGGCAATTCTGTCGCTGGGATATATGCCCGTTCCGGAATGCATTCCGGAACGGGCATATTTTTGGCTTTCGTCCCTTACTTTATCGGCAGTAAGTTCGGTTGGCGCATTTGTTAACCGCTAGGAACCTTGTGGCGCCTTTGTATAACCTGCACAGAGATTCAGGAAACGCGTGTTGGCCTCCACCTCTCCGATGCTGACACGGACACCCTCATTGGCGAAGGCCCGAACTGACAGTGCCTGCTCTGCCGCAAGGGCCGCAAATTCGGCACTGTTCTCGCCCAGATTCAACCATATGAAGTTTCCTTGGGCCTCAGGAACGAACCAGCCCAACTCCCTGAGTCCGGCCGTCACCCGGTCCCGTTCCTCAACGAGGCTTTGTACCCTTTCCACAACCTGGTCGAAATTCTCAATCGAGGTTACGGCTGCCCTTTCGGCAATCTGTGAAACGGCAAACGGCGTTGCGGTGACCCGGAGGTGTTGGGTGAGTGCCGGGCCGGACACGCTGTATCCCACGCGCAGGCCAGCCAACCCGTGTGCCTTTGAGAAGGTTCGCAGAACCACCACGTTGGGATACTTGCGGTAGAGCTTGATGCCGTCAACGGCTTGGGGGTCGCGGACAAATTCCTGATACGCCTCGTCAATAACCACCACTACATGCGGCGGTACCGACTGAATGAAGCGCTCAGTTTCCTCAGCGGTCAGAATCGGCCCTGTGGGGTTGTTCGGCGTGCACAAAAGAATCACCTTGGTGCGAACGGTAACTGCCGCAGCCATAGTGTCGAGATCGTGCCGGCCGTCCGCCAGAAGGGGAATCTGGACACTGGAAGCTCCCGCCAGGCCCACGCAGATGGGATACGCCTCGAAGGAACGCCAGGCGTAGATCACCTCGTCGGCCTTGCCGTCGTCGTTCTGTCCGGCAAACGTCGCAAGGATTTGGTTCAGCGCGCCGAGGCTGCCGGCACCGGTGACGACATCGTCAGCCGGGACGTCCAGAAAGCCTGCAAGAGCGGTCCGAAGCTTCGTTGCCAGCGGATCAGGGTAGCGGTTGATGTCAGCTTGGTCCGCGATCGCCTGCAACACTGCAGGAATCGGAGGCAGCGGATTCTCATTGGACGACAATTTATAGCTGGTAAGGCCTTCAATTGCTGCTGGTGGTTTACCGGCAGCATATTTTGGAAGCCTGTCCACGACCGGTCGAGGGAGTACGCCCTCCGGTGCGTTGTCAGTAGTAGTCATGGCTTCAAGCCTACTTGCACCCCTCTATACGGGCGGAGTGTTGGAGCTATCGCCCAGCCACGGCACAGGTGAGTGTGAAAGCATGGGGCCATGGGTTCATTCATCATTCGCGTCCTCATCAACGGGCTCGCCCTGTGGGTTGCAACCTGGCTGTTGCAAGGCATGGACATCACTACCAGTGCCACGGAGTCAGCCGCCGCCAATGCGGGACTGACGCAGGGCGCTGACACCGTGGGCATAGTGCTGGCGTATTTGTTCATTGGGCTCATTTTTGGAGTGGTCAACGCATTCGTGCGCCCCTTGGTGAGGCTTCTTTCGCTGCCTGTGACCATCCTGACCCTCGGCCTGTTCACTATCGTGATCAACGCGGCGATGTTGTACCTCACTGCGTGGCTCAGCACATTCACCCCCGTACACCTGACTTTGGACTCGTTCTTTTGGACGGCCATCCTGGCGTCGATCATCATCAGCATCATCTCCATGGTGGCCGGACTCATCCCAGGCACCCGTAAGCGCTAGGAATCATCGCGCTCCCGCGGTGGACCGCGATTCGGGAAGGGCAGGCGCCGCAAGTTCACTCCGACGATCGGGACGCGGATCCCGCGTGAGCTTGAACCGGGTGATCTTTGACGCACCGCCGACTCCGACGACTCCGGCGAACGCCGCCGTGGATGCGAGCAACGAAGGATCTTTGCTGGCGCTGACCAGCTCGGCACCTTTCGCATAATTCTCTTGGTCGTGCCCAGGGCCCAAGCCGGGATCTTCTCCCGCGGGGGTCTCAACATGGTCCGTCAGCGTTACCGTCACCCGGTCCTTCGTGTCAGGGTTCATGTGGCCGTCCACCCCCGGAACCCAATCCTGGACGTGTTCCAGATGAAGGGAACTGATGCCAGGCTCAGGGACTATGCCTCCAACGGGAGCGCCGGCAGTGAGCACGAATTTGAGGTCGAACTCGCTAAGGAACGCTTTGTCCCGAGCAAGGTTCATGGCATGGACACCGCCCTGGCTGTGCCCAACTGCCACCACCTGGTCTCCGGTCGCGGCCCCTGCCTCGTGCAGGGCCTGTGCGACTGCGGGGATGACTTCCTCGGAACCATAACCAACTGCTTCGCCGATTCCCTGAATGTCGAGAGGGTTGGTTGAGGGCGTATGAGGCTGTGTGCCCGGAATCAGGACCATCCATGAGGACGAACCGTTGTTGTCGAATTCGATCACCTCAATCTCTCCGTCGTTCCTGGCGTAGACCTTTTCAAGACGCCGGAGACTTTCGGCCATGGAAGGCTGCACGTTTTCCGTTGTTTCGCTGACCTTCGCCACACTGACCGGACGAGGTTGGATCGCTGCCAGGAACGGTGCACCTACCATGAGGCCCACCAGCTGCTCTGCTTCGAGGCCGGGGCTGATTATCAGGTTGAAGATGTCCTCAGTGAGGTCACGTCCCGGGCTGAGGAGGTGGCCCGGATCCGGGAACATCATCGCTCCCGGCACGAGAAGATGGAGTCGGGTATTCAGCGCCTCGGTCATCGCGTAGTCCCGGTGGCTGGCCCGCACGCTTGCACTGACGTCGCCCAAAGCCTGACGCAACCGGCCCACATCCTTCCTGCTTTCGGCCACCGTATTGATGGCCAGGCAGCCCGACTCATAGGAGTCGGAGAGATACGGCGTGAGTGCGTCCTGGACGCGACGGGCCTCTTCTTCGATGCCCAGCAGCTGCACGACAATGTCATCTAGCCAATCGGCTCCTCTTGCAAGCTCTTCCAACTGAAAAGAGATTCCACCAACGCCTCCGCGGATGCCAAGGATTCCGTCGGACGGCGGAGGAGAAGGACTGGGCGCTGCACCGGCACCCACCGGAGCTGCATCGTCCATCAGTGTCCCCTCCCGCCCTGGACGGAAATGTTCTGTGAGTGCCTCAGGACCAACGCGGCGGCACCATCCAAGTTCTCCCGGGCCCGCATGAGGGCAGAGGCGTGGAAGGCGATGGTGGTCCGGTACCCACGGCCGGCCGGGGACTGCCACTCCTCCAGCTGTATCTTCCGCAGGGAAGCAAGGACCGTATCTGCCTGGTCGACGCAGGTCTTCATTCGCCATGCAAGCCGTTGGACTTCGTGGCTTCGGGAGGCGCATTCCGAAGGATCGAAAGTGGGTGGATTGGCTGCAGGCGTCACGCCGAGGCTCATATGGGTGTACTCCAGTGGTCGTTCTGCTGATCGGTAGCCAAAACGCTACGGACGGGCAGAGACAGACGGAAGCATCGACGTCGCGTATGTGGATAACCCGACGGCTCGTCCACATAGCCCCGTCATCGACGCCGGCCTCCGCGCCGGGCATGAAAGAATAGGCACCATGGCTGAATCCCCTCGCGTGTCCCTCGCTTCCGAACCCCTGGCTCTTGGCGCCCTTGACGGCCGCTACCGTGCCGCCGTCGCACCCCTCGTGGACTACCTGTCCGAGGCCGCGCTGAACCGCGATCGCGTTCACGTCGAAGTCGAGTGGCTCATCCACCTGACCAGCCAGTCCGTTCTTCCGGGCGCCGGTCCGCTCTCCGATTCCCAGATTGCCCAGCTGCGGGCCATCGTCACGGAATTCGACGCGTCGTCCGTCGCCGAACTCGCGGAGATCGAAGCCGTTACCGTCCACGACGTAAAGGCTGTCGAGTACTACATCGGCCGCCGCCTGCCCGCCATCGGCATTGAGAACCTGACCGCCATGGTTCACTTCGGCTGCACCTCAGAGGACATCAACAACCTCTCCTACGCTGTGGGAATCAAGGGTGCCGTTGAAGATGTCTGGCTCCCCAACGCGACGGCGCTGGTGAAGCAGATCGAGGCGATGGCGGAAGAGAACCGCTCCGTTCCCATGCTTTCCCGCACGCACGGCCAACCGGCCACACCCACCACGCTCGGCAAGGAACTGGCAGTCGTTGCGCACCGCCTCAACCGCCAGCTGGAACGCATCGCCAAGACCGAATTCCTCGGCAAGATCAACGGCGCCACCGGCACATACGCCGCCCACGTCGCATCTGTGCCCGGCGCCGATTGGGAAGCTGTCGCCAAGTCCTTCGTTGAAGGACTTGGCCTCACATGGAACCCGCTCACTACGCAGATCGAAAGCCACGACTGGCAGGCGGAGCTGTACGCCGACATCGCACGCTTCAACCGCATCCTGCACAACGTGTGCACGGATATCTGGAGTTACATCTCCATCGGCTACTTCCGCCAGATCCCGGTGGCCGGTGCCACCGGTTCATCCACCATGCCGCACAAGGTGAACCCGATCCGCTTCGAGAACGCCGAAGCCAACCTGGAAATCTCCAACGGCCTCCTGGACACCCTGGGCGCAACACTTGTCACTTCCCGTTGGCAGCGTGACCTCACGGATTCCTCTTCCCAGCGCAACATCGGCGTCGCGTTCGGCCACTCCCTGCTTGCGATTTCCAACGTCGCCAAGGGCCTCAAGGCTCTCGACGTCGCCGAGGAAGTCCTGGCCGGCGACCTCGATACCAACTGGGAAGTCCTGGGCGAAGCCATCCAGATGGTCATGCGTGCCGAGGCCATTGCAGGTGTCGAAGGCATGGAGAACCCCTACGAACGGCTCAAGGACCTCACTCGCGGCCAGCGGGTGGACGGTGCCCGCATGCAGGAATTTGTCCAGGGCCTCGGACTCTCCGCTGACGCTGAAGCACGCCTGCTCGCCCTGACACCGGGCAAGTACACGGGCATCGCCGACAAGCTCGTGGACCACCTGAAGTAACAGAGACAAAGCACAGCGTTCGACGACGGCGGGCGGGGCTGGGAGCCTCGGCCCGCCGTCGTGCTTTAACCGGCATCTGGTTTGGCCCGCCGTCGCGAGCAGCCCTGACTTCCGGCCTATGGGCCGTGAACACGGCGTGTCGGGCCGATTCCGCGCCGCTGCGGCTGATTGGCTGGAACCAACCAGGCTGGAACGCGGAACGCAGAACACAGAACGCGGAACGCAGAACGCAGAAAACAGAGCACTGGACGCAATGCGCGGAACACAGGGCCCGGAGGCGGGCCAGACGAAACGACGTGAGGAGCGGAGCACCATGAAGCTCCTGTTGATCAGGCACGGACAAACCCCGGGCAATGTTGCAGGCCAGCTGGATACCGCCTTCCCCGGCCCGGGTCTGACCGGACTTGGGGAGCGCCAGGCTGCAGCCCTTCCGGAAGCCTTGGCGGCCGAAAGCATCGACGCCCTCTACACCTCTACCCTGCTGCGCACCCAGCGCACTGTGCTGCCGCTGGCCAAGGCCACCGGACTGGAACCAACAATCCTGGACGGCGTCCACGAAATCGAAGCCGGCAGTCTGGAAAAGAAGACAGACCACGAGTCGCACCTGCGCTACATGAATACGGTATTCGCCTGGACCGACGGCGACTTGGACGTACGCATGCCCGGGGCGTACACGGGGCACGACTTCTTCGCCCGCTTCGACGCCTCAGTGGAAGAAGTGGCGGCCGCCGGACATGAGACGGCGGTGATCGTCAGCCACGGAGCCGCAATCCGATGCTGGGCCGGCCGCAGGGCTTCAGACATCGACGCCGTGTTCGCCAGAACGCATCAGTTGCCCAACACCGGAATCGTGGCCCTCGAAGGTGACCCGGCAAGCGGTTGGAGGGTGCTGCACTGGGACCAGCTCCCCGTTGGCGGCACGGCACTGGCGGGCCAAAATGCGGAGGACCCCACCGGCGAGGCGCTGTAACGCGGAAGACGGGCAGCATTTCTCCCGACGCTTACGCGTAGGAAACACCACGGTAACCCCGGCTACCTAG
Source organism: Paenarthrobacter histidinolovorans (assembly GCF_014647595.1). Taxonomy (GTDB): domain Bacteria; phylum Actinomycetota; class Actinomycetes; order Actinomycetales; family Micrococcaceae; genus Arthrobacter; species Arthrobacter histidinolovorans. The sequence goes on from NZ_BMPM01000010.1 coordinate 122,616, forward strand.
GCTTGAGACGCATAGACACCTCCCCGAAACCCGGCGAATTGAGGCATAGATGCAGACCAACCCACGGCTCAACATCCGGCAGGTCACGTGGGCCAACCCCGTAGGCGCCGACCTCCGGGCCGCACAGCAGGCAGAACTGGATTCACGCTTCGGAAGCACGGACCACGAGCCCGGACCTCCCCCATCGGAGGCCGATACCGCAGTCTTTGTGGTGGCATACGAGAAGTGCTCAGGCCAACCGCTCGGTTGCGGGGGCCTGAGGATGCTGGATGAAAAAACGGCAGAGATCAAGCGTCTCTACGTGGTTCCGTATGCCCGTGGTTCGGGAGTGGCCAGCTCAATCCTGGCTGCGCTTGAAGCCCAGGCGCATTCACATGGGTTCAGTGTGATCGCGGCCGAGGCAGGTTCAGCCCAGTCGGACGGCCGCAGTTTCTACGAAAGCGCCGGTTTTGCGGCCGTGCCCAACTTTGGTCCTTATGTGGGTGTCAACGAATCGTATTGCTACTCCAAGCGCCTGGATTCCCACAGTGCTTCGCACACTGCAATGGCGTAAGCAGGCCGGACACCGGCGCAACATCCAGCCGGGAGTTGCGCCGGTTCGATAATCTCGGATTATGGAAAAAGCAGACATCACCTTTCGGACCCGTAAATGGGTACGGCCCGAGGACCTCAACGCCAATGGCACGCTCTTCGGCGGTAGCCTGCTGAAGTGGATCGACGAAGAGGCAGCGATCTACGCCATCCTTCAATTGGGCAACGGCAGGGCCGTCACCAAGTACATCTCGGAAATCAACTTCGTGAGCTCGGCAGTCCAGGGCGACCTCATTGAGATGGGGCTGACGGCCAAGCACTTCGGCCGCACCTCCCTGACCATGCGGGCCGAGGTCCGGAACATGATCACCCGGCAGTCCATCCTGACCATCGAGGAGATCGTGTTCGTCAACCTCGGCGCTGACGGGCGTCCCCAGCCCCATGGCTACACGGAAATCACGTATGACCGCGACCGGATTCCCACCCACCACCTGACCGAGACGCTCGACGAGGACTGAACCACCCGCCGTCGGACGTCCATCAAGAGCTGTTAAACGGGTGCTGGCGGCCGCGAATACGCGGCCGCCAGCTTGTATTTCCGGCGACGGGAGTGAGTGCCGCCGGAACCTGTAGGGCGCCTTAGCGCCGGTCGAACGTCAGCCCGCCGGGCACCTGGAACGTCGGCATGAGTTCGAGCATGCCCACGTTGACGTGGCGCGGCGTTTCGATGGCGTAGTCCAGGGCGTTGACGATGTCGTCCGTGGTCAGCGACTCGTAGCCCTCGTAATAGGTCTGCCAGGCTTCTTCCATGGCCTCGGGGGTGCCGCCCAGGTTGCGGCCGAAGATCTCGGTCTCCACACGGCCAGGGCAGATTTCGGTGACGCGGATTCGCTTGCCGACGGTGTCGTTCCGGAGTTGCCGGGAAATCTGGTGCACGGCGGCTTTGGTGGCGTGATAGACCGTGTGGCCATAGAAGTTGTACAGGCCGGCGATTGAGCTGATGTTGATGACATGGCCAAGATCGCGTTCCACCATGCCCGGCAGCACCAGCCGGGTGAGTTGCAGCAGGCCGCGAAGGTTCACGTCCACGAGTTCATCGATGTCTTCCTCCGAGGAGTCCAGGATGTTGCCCGGCCGGGAAACACCCGCGCAGTTCACCAGGACGTCCACTTTGAGGTTATTGACGACGTCGGCCAGCGCGGCTGTGTCGGTCAGGTCAACGACGTGCGGGACGGCTCCCGTGCGATCAGCCAGTTCGGCGAGGCGTTCCTCGTTACGGGCTACGGCGTGGACTGTCAGGCCGCGCTTGGCGAGGCGCTCGGCGATGGCTGCACCCATGCCGGTTGATGCTCCGGTGACGAGGGCGGTGGTGTAGTCGGAAAAAGACATGGTGTCCTCCAGAAGGTGGGGAATCGGTGGGCCGCAAGTGCGCCGGACCCGCAGGCCCGGCGCACCTGCCGCAAGGTGGTGGCTAGGCGTCGCGGAGCGGTTCGTGGGCACGGTCCTTGACTGTGCTGACCGCGATGAGCGTGCCGAGGGCGGTGATGACGGCGTAGAAAGCCGGCATGTAAATGTTGCCGGTGCTGCCGATCAGCCAGGTCATGAGCAGCGGTGCGGTGCCGCCGAACAGGGCCGAGGAGATGTTGTAGCCGAGGCCATAAGCGGAGTAGCGGACGCGGGTGGGGAACAACTCGACGATCAGGATGTGGATGACTGCGGTGTGGCCGGCGAAAACGATGGCCATGATGCAGGCGCCGAGGATGGCCAGGCCCATTTGGCCGGTCGCTATCAGGGCGTAGGACGGAATGCCGAGGACAGCCATGGCGATGGCGGAGCCGGCAATGACCTTCTTGCGGCCAACACGGTCGGAAAGGGCGCCCATGAACGGGATGGCGATGCAGATGACCACCAGGCTGCAAGCGGTGACGAGCAATGCCTCACCAATGGTGAAGTTCAGTTGCTTGCCTTTGAGGAACGTTGGCATGTAGGAGAAGAGCACGTAGTAGCCGGAGCCGTTCATCAGCGGGATGAAGAGGGCCAGGAGCATGGCACGGCGGTGTTCCTTGGACTGGAAGGCTTCCTTGAGGGGGTTCTTGGAGAGACCGCCCTCTTCCTTGAGTTTCTCGAAGTTGGGGGTATCGCTGATGGCCTTGCGGATGTACCAACCGATGATGCCCATGGGGATGGCGACCAGGAACGGGATGCGCCAGGCGAACGCACCGAAGCCGCCGCCGTCGATTGCTGCCTGGGTGAGCCACGGCGACATGGAGTAAGCCACCAAGGTACCGGTGAGCAGTGCCGCGAACGAGGCAATCTGCGCATACGAGGTGATGATGCCGCGCTTGCCTTCGGGGGCGTGTTCAGCCAGGAAGGTCATGGCGCCGGCAGCCTCGCCACCAACGGAGAAGCCCTGCAGGAGCCGCAGGAGGACCAGCAGAATGGGAGCTGCAACGCCGATTGCCGCGTAAGGGGGAAGAAGGCCGATGCCGGCGGTAGCGACGCTGATCAGGAGGATGACAAAGACCAGTAGCTTCTGCCTGCCGATCCGGTCGCCAAGGTAACCGCAGACTACAGCGCCGAGGGGACGGACAAAGAAGGAGACCGCGTACCCGGCGAACACGAAGAGCAGGGCGTTGTCCGGGTTGCCGGGCGCCAGGAAGACCAGGGCGAGAGTCCCTGCCATGAAGGCGAAAATGCCGTTGTCGTACAGTTCCACGAAGATGCCAACGCACCCTGCGGTGACAACCTTGCGGGTTTGGCGGCCCGTGAGCCGCTCATGCTGCACTGGCGCAGCATTGGTGCTTGCGGTCATGACTTTTCCTTACTGGGATGAGCGTAGCAACGCCTACTGGTTGACGACAGGGTTTTAGCTGCATGCCGCAACTGGTAGGTCCTGCCACTGGGGACGGCATCCGATGCCGAGGAGTCCGAAGACGGTGTGGACGGATTCGCGGAGAGTCTCGAGTTGGGCCCGCGAGCGCCTATGGGCGGCAGTTGCTTCTGCCGCTGTGGTTTTCCGAAAACGGACTTTGTCCCCTGGCCTCGCTTGGGCCAGGACATCCAGTCCGGTGCTGGTAACCACTGCGAGGACGGGATATCCGGCGGTGACGCCGCGTCCCCGGTGCAGTACCAGCAGCTCTTCCCTTGAGGGAACCTCGACGGCGCCCACTGGCACGCCGCGGGAAAGGACCTCACCGCTTGAGGTTCTTTCCGGAAGTTCGCCGCCGAGCCGCAGGCCGATGTGGTTGCTGCGGCCGCTGACGGTGTACTCGGAGGTGAAGAGCAGTTCACCGGATTCGCCAAACTCGGCGACGTCCGGTCCATCGGTCACGTCGACCAACAGGTCTGATCCCATGCTTGGACGCTCAAGTCCCAGCCGGAAAAGGGGAAGGTCGAAGTACGGCTGCCGTACAGGGCCGACGCTCCGACGGGTGACCAGCGTGGTTCCGTCCCGAAGCTGACGCCCGAAGCCCACCACTGTGTCCGGGGCTGCGCTGCCAAGGAGTGTCTCGGCCTCGATGGAGCCATGGATGGCCAGGTAGGCCCGGAGCCCGCGGTGGATACCGCGAATGGAGACTGACTCTCCTGCCCTTACGGAGACAGGCTCCCACTGGCTGCAGGGTCGTCCCCCGACGGTCAGGGTCAGGGGTGCGCCGGTGACCGCGATCAGGACATCCGTGTTCGCGGTCATCCGGAAATCGAGTGCTGTGATCTCCACCAGGGGATCGTTGTCCTGGTTTCCGGCAAGGATGTTTGCCGCCCTCGCTGAATACTGGTCGAGGGCGCCGTTCACGGGAAGTCCGAAGCGGGGGCCGCGTGTCCTGCCAAGGTCCGTCACCACGGAGTTGCCCGGCTGCTGTATGAGGATCCGGCCGCTCATCGCGGACGCTCCAATTCCAGCGGTTCCAAGTCCATGCCCACGAACCCGTTGAAGTCTTCGGTGGCGATCTGCCGAAACCGCAGGATGTCGCCGGGCTTGTAGGGCACCAACGGTTCCTTGCGGATGTTCAGGACGGACAGCGGGGTCTGGCCAATCACGCACCAGCCACCGGGGGCTGATGCCGGAGCGATGACCGCCTGGCGTCCGGCAACTGCCACTGCACCGGCGGGCACGCTGAGCCGGGGATCCTTCAGGCGGGGCACGGGCTTGGGAAAGGCCGGACCGTCCATCATGGGCGAACCTGCGGGAGCGCCGAGGCAGCGCACGGTGTAGGTCTTTTCAGTGTGGAGCCGAATGACTTCCCCGGTAGAAATGCCTTGGTACTGCGCCACGAGTTCCAGATCCGGACCGAAGTCGCCGCCGTAGACCACGGGTACATCGAACTCCCTGGGAGTTTGCACACCCTCCCCGGCGTGGTCCAGCTCCAGCAGCCCAAGCTTGACGAACGCGCGCACTTGGCGGGCCGAGACCAGGATCGGATCGAACTCAACCAGAACAGAGTCATAGGTGGGAACCGCGCCATGAAGACCTTCCGCGCCACAGTTTTCCAGCCAGTCGGCCAAGCGATGAACCGTGAGCCAGTTGTCTTCGCTCGCCTGGGAGATGGCCACGACACGCAGTGCGGAGTCACCGGACTCGTATATCTCGGTGGGGGCCACTGTCAGAACGGACATGTCAGGCTGCCTTCTTCCTGGTATCCATGACCTCGGCCAGTGGGGCGATGCGAACGCCGGCGGAGATGAGCTCGGAACGGATGCGGCTGGCCAGTTCAACAGCGCCGGGGTTGTCCCCGTGGAGGAGGACTGTATCGACGTCGATTTCCATGTCCGCGCCGCCGGCGCAGCGGATCTTGCCTTCAACCACCATGCGAAGCGTCCGCTCCACGATTTCGGCGGGATCGTGCAGCACGGCACCGGGTTGGCTCCGGGGAACCAGTGTCCCGTCTTCCTGGTAAGCGCGGTCCACGATGCCGACGATTGCCACGTCCAGCCCTGCGGCACGGGCAGCAACGGCCAGTTCGCCTTCCTGGGCCACCACAATAAGTTCCTTGTCCACGCGGGCCGCAGCTGTGGCCACTGCCTGGGCGTAATCAGCCCGGACGGCAACGAGGTTGCCAAGCCGGCCGTGGGGCGCGAGGTGCGTGACCTTGGTGCCCTGGAAAGCGGCGAAGCCATTCAGGGCACCCACTTGGTACACGACGTCGTTCTGGACTTCACCGGCCGAAAGGCCCATGTCGCGGCGGCCGAAACCCCGCAGGTCCGGGAAACCCGGATGAGCCCCTATCCCAACTCCACGGCGCACGCATTCAGCAACAGTGGCGGCCATAATGTCCGGATCACCTGCATGGAACCCGCATGCGATATTGGCGCTTGAGACGATCTCAAGGAGTTCGGAGTCATCGCCAATGGTGTAGGCGCCAAATCCCTCTCCGAGATCCGCTACAAGATCAATTACCGGGTTCACGTGTTTCTCTTTCCGTGGTTTTGCGGTGGAATTGAATTCCAGGGAAACGGCGGGTGCTTTCAGGATTCCCCTCCGTTGCCGGATGTTCTTTCCAAAAGTCTCGCACCGGGCAAGCACGTGGCACAAAGACCTAATAGCTATCCCGTAATAGCTCTCCGTTATGACCTGCACCACCCTGTACTGTGGCTTGGGTCCCAACGGGCCCGGATAGAATTTCCCTAACGCATGCCACCCGGGGACGTGGCCCTCCAGGAAGGCAGACTCATGGATACGCGCAAGCTCTCATACTTCGTGCAGATCGTTGACTCAGGCAGCATCACCAAGGCTGCTGCGGCGCTTCACGTGGCACAGCCTGCCCTGAGCCAACAGGTATCGGCTCTGGAAAACGACCTCAAGCAGCGTCTCCTGATCCGCAGCAAGCAGGGCGTTGAGCCCACCGCAGCGGGGCACACCCTCTACCGCCACGCGCAGTCCATTCTGCGATTGGTTGAGCAGGCCCGGCAGGACGTCGCCACCTCCGGCGCAGCACCTTCGGGCCGGGTCTCCATAGCGATTGCGCCCTACAGCATGGCATCCAGCCTGACGCCGCAGATCATCAGCGAAGTCAGCCGGCGCTACCCGGATATCGTGGTGCACCTGACCGAGATTTTCGGTGGCGTGTTGAGCGAAGCCATCAAGAACGGCCGCCTGGACATGGCACTCATCTATGAGCCGGGGAAGATCCGCGGCGTGCAGTTCACCACCATGATCGTGGAAGACCTCCACCTGGTGGTCCATCCCGGCCTGGACGTGAACCACAGCGAGGATACGGTCACGCTTGCGGAAGCCAGCAAGGTGGGGCTCTTCCTTCCGGAAAAGAACCACACCCTCCGCCAGATCATCGAGAAGGGCCTCGCCGGACAGGACCTGCCCCTGAAGCTGGTGGGTGAAGTCGAATCAGTACCGTCCCTGACCCGCCTGATCCGCGCCAACCTGGGCGGCACGGTGCTGCCCAAGTCTGCCGCCGATGCCCTCTTCCCGGACCAGGACTTCAAGGTGTTGCGGATCGTTGAGCCCGGGCTGCAGAGCAAGATCGCCCTCTGCACCCCGGACCATGAACCACTCTCCGAGGCCGCCTCGGCCGTGCTCATGGTGGTCAAGGAAATGCTGCACCAGCAACTGATCAAGAAGTACGGAACGGACCCCGTGCAACTGCCGGCCCATCCATAACAAAGCCTTATCCGGACAGACAGCTTTGGTCTTATTCAAGCCCGTTTTAATTTCCTAATATCGAATCAGTAAAGGAATTCGAAAACAGCTCACGGTCACCGCGGGCACGTTCAAAGGAAAAAACGGTGAAAAAGATCAGCACGACCGGATGGGTTTCAAATCCAACCCGCGGGACGATCAGCGCACGAACCGGATTCCACTGCCCACGGAATGGTTTTTGGCGTCCCATCGGCGGCATTGGCGAGCCACTGTTCGTCTTCGAAGGCAGCTTGATGCCCGCACACTCAGGAAACAGCATCGAGTGGCACCTGGTTGATACCCGCCCCGGCCACTCCGGACTCGACTGAGCGGACCCGCGCCCTTACCGGGACGGATCACGCAACCCGGGACGGACCACGCAAGCCGGCCAGCCGCCGTCGTACTCCCACCAAAGCAGCACCCACTAAGGCGCCTTGCCCGCAGAGACCCAAGAGTCCAGGCAAGGCGCCTTTTCCGTGCCCCCATCAAGGTGCACCAAAAGAGCCGGCCACAGAGTGACCGGCCCTTCAGCAAAGTATCAGTCCTCTACCAGGAGGCCCTTTTCCTTGAGCTTCTCCGTGAGGCCGCAAAGCTCAATGGTGTTGCCGCCGTCGTGGTACAGCTTGATGAGTTCGCGCTCGTGGTCATCGCGCGCCTGGGACAGCGCGATGACTTCCTCGGCCTCTTCGCGGCGGACCACCACCACGCCGTCAGCGTCGCCGCGAAGGATGTCGCCCGGGTAGATGATTTCGTCGCCGAAAACGATCGGGTGGTTGATGGGGCCGAGTGTTTCCTTGACGGTGCCCTTGATGCTGACGCTGCCGGAGAAAACGGGCAGGCCAAGCTCGATCAGGTCCTGGGTATCGCGCACACCGGAATCGGTGACCATCGCCGCGATGCCCTTGGCCTTCATGGCGTTGCCCAGGACGTCGCCGAACGTGCCGGCTTCGGCCATTTCCTGCGCACCGACCAGAACCACATCGCCTGCCTGGGCGTAATGGATGGCCACCTGGAGCATGAGGTTGTCCTGCGGCGCGCAGGCAACCGTGACAGCCGGGCCGCAGAAGGACATGGTCCGATCGATCGGCTTGATCCTGGAGCTCAACGCGCCGCGCCGGCCCTGGGCTTCGTGGATCGTGGCGGAGGAGAACTTGGCGAGGCGGCTTACGACATCAGCGTCGGGGCGCTCGAATTTGGTCTTGACGTGGATCATTGGGGTTCCTTTAGTTGAGGGCGTTGACGGCATCGCGGATCGCGTCCACGCCGGCGTTGATGGTCTCCAGCGAGGTAGCAAAGGAGATCCGGAAGTAGGGGCCCAAGCCGTAGGCCGAGCCCTGGATGACGGCCACGCGGGCAGCGTCCAACAGGTAGAGCGTGAAGTCCTGGTCGTTCTCGATGACCGTTCCGTCGGGCGAGGTCTTGCCGATCACGCCCGAGCAGTTGACGTAGGCGTAGAACGCACCCTCCGCGGGCGCCACGGACAGGCCGTTGATGCCGTTCAGGCCCTCGACGGCGGCGTCCCGGCGTTTGCGGTAGACCTCCACCGAGTCGCGGACGAAGGACTGGTCACCGTTCAGCGCCGCCACTGCGGCGGCTTGGCTGATTGACGATGGGCACGACGACGTCTGCGACTGCAGCTTGTTCATGGCGGCAATCAGGGGCGCGGGTCCCACCCCGTAGCCGAGCCGCCAACCGGTCATGGCGTAGGCCTTGGAGACGCCGTTAACCAGCAGGATGCGGTCCTTGAGCGCCGGTGCTGCGGTGACCAGGCTGGTCACGCGGCCATCACCGAAGTGGACTTCATCGTAGATCTCGTCGGTGAGGATGAAAACGTGCGGGTGCTCTTCCAGCACCGCGGCGAGCGCTTGGAGTTCCTCGCGGGTGTAGACGGCGCCGGTCGGGTTGGACGGGGCGTTGAGGATGAGCCACTTGGTTTTGGGGGTGATGGCCTCTTCCAGCGCGGCGGGTGTGAGCTTGAAGCCCTTATCTTCACCGCACGGGACGGTCACCGGGGTGCCGTCGTTGGCGAGAACCATGTCCGGATAGGACACCCAGTACGGGGCCGGGACGATCACTTCGTCGCCCTGGTTGAGCGAGGCCATCAGCGCCACGTACAGGACCTGCTTGGCGCCCCCGCCGATGGTGAGCTGCCCGCTCCCATAGCGATGACCGGCGTCCCGCTCGATCTTGTCCAGGATGGCGGCCTGCAGCTGCGGCGTGCCGGTCACTGAGGTGTACTTTGTCTGGCCGTCCTTGATTGCCTCAATCGCGGCGGCCTTAATGTGCTCAGGGGTGTCGAAGTCCGGCTCGCCGACGGTGAGGTCGATGATTTGGACGCCTTCGGCTTTCAGTTCGCGGACGCGGGCGGCCGCGGCGACGCTGGCTGAGGCCTTGATGCGGCTGACCCTCGACGCCGGCAGGAACTCGGACATGTCTCCTCCAGGAATATGGAACCGGGACGCGCGGATTCGCGAATCCCTTTTTCGAGACTAGGGACAGCAAGGGTGCTCTGGATAAGACCTAATGTGCGTGGATCCATAAGGGACCCTTATGGCCAGGGTCCAACCCCACATCCATGCATTTTGCTTATGGGTTCACGCGGTATTGGTATTTCCACGGTCGGATGAACACTGCCTAGATTCGAGGGGTCAGCAGCGCCAGTTCCGAAACCGAAAGGGAGCTACATGCCAACCCCACCCGGCTCAGCCCCCACCGTTTCTCCCCAAGGACGTACCTCCAGCGGACGGTACACTTACCGGGCCAAGGCACCACGTTCGCAGGCCCCGAATCACGCGGAACACGCCAAGCTCGCGCATGCACTGGGAGTGCACCGCCAAGTCCTGTCCCATGCTGCCAGCGCCATCCGGTCACTCACTGCCGCCAGAAACGAACTGATCGCCCAGGCCCTTGAAGACGGGCTGACCTTGACCACAGTTTCGGCCCTCACCGGAGAGAACCTTCGCGCCGTCCGGACCATCGGCTTGGCTTATGACGACCTCCACCCGAGCGGCCTCCCCCGCAGTGCCCAGGTGGCTGCCTTGAAACAGAAAAGCGAGGAGTTGAGGGAGGCCGGGAGGCATCGCGACCGGGTAACGGAACGTCGCGAAGCCCTGATCGCGATGGCCTTGCAAAACCACGTCTGCGACGACCTCGAACTCGCCTCCCTGACCGGTCTCACCCCAGACCACATCCGCCGGTCAACCCGGGGAATTCCGCGCCCGCCCCAAGCCCACCGTTGAACCCCGCAGCCGTGCAGGGTAGAACGAAGAGATGACCAATGACGTGAACTCATGGATGGACCGCTACGAACGCGCCTGGACCTCGAACGAGCCCGACGACATCCGGGCTCTCTTCACCGAGGACGCCGCCTACTACGACAAACCCAATACGGCTAAACCATGGAATGGCCACGAAGAGATCGTCAAAGCGTGGTCCGAAGCTGGTGACAAGCCGGAGGACTGGACCTTCGAGTGGACGCTCTTGGGCCAGGACGGGGACGTGGCTTTCGTCCAAGGCGTGACCACGTACCTGAATGGTCAGCCGACGTACGACAACCTCTGGGTCATCCGTTTCGCCGAGGACGGCCGCGCCCGTGAATTCACCGAGTGGTACATGGCGCGGAAATAGCCCTACCGGGGCTTGGCGGGAGTCACCAGCACGTTGTCGTGGATCCGGGTCCACCCCTGGTATCTCTGCTGGCTGGCGTCGACGCCGTCATTGAGGAGCTTCGCCTCTGAACCGTCAAACACAGTAAGGGTGAGGATCTCCTCACCTGTGGCGACCGCCGCGCAGCCCGCCCTCCACCGCTCCGGCAGTCCAACCGGTACCGCATACAGGCAAGCAGACCCGCCTGTCTTGCTTTTGGCACCGTAGTACTTCACGTCTTCATGAGTAGCCAACAAACGCGCCGAGCCGGGCTCTACGTCAAGATCCACGCCGGACAGGCTCACCGGCTCCGGCAAAGTGTCCTCCGCCGTCGCCTCCCGCTCCAGGGCTTTCGGCCCGGCCGGGACGGAACAACCGGCAAGCCCCAGCACGGCAACGAAAACCAAAGAAACTACTACACGACACTTCATCAGCTCTGCCCCCTCAGGCTTCGATTGCATCGAGCCTAGCCCATGGCAAGGGTCAGTAGCTGTCACGCTCCGCCACTTCAGGCACGGGGATGAACGTCTTGGCGAATCCCTCCGAGGCGCGGGCCAGCACGGCCACGTCGGCGCCGACCAGCACAAAGGAGGCACCGGCGTCGAGATATGCACGGGCGGTGTCCGGGTTGAAGGCGTTCACCCCGGCCGGTTTCCCGGCCGCCTTCGCGGCCTCGAGGCAGTGCTCGACGACGGCCCGCACCAAGGGATTCTCCTGCTGGCCCAGCAGGCCCATGGACGCGGCCAGGTCCGAGGGTCCGAGGAAGATGCCGTCCACGCCGTCGACGGCCAGGATCTCCTCCACAGCCGACGCCGCGGCCTCGGATTCGATCTGGACCGTGAGGCTGATGGACTCTGATGCGGACCCGAGATAGTCCGGGACGCGGTTCCATCGTGAGGACCGGGCCAGGGCGGATCCGACGCCTCGAACACCATGCGGCGGGTAGCGAACGGCCGCAACCGCAGAGGCTGCTTCGAACGCCGAGTTCACCATGGGGACCATCAGGTTCTGCACGCCCAGGTCCAGGTACTGCTTGATGATGACGGTGTCGTTGACGGGCGGCCGGACCATGGCCTGCACGGGATAGCCGCTGACAGCGTGGAGCTGCCCGAGGATGGATTCCAGGCCGTTGGGGCTGTGTTCGGCGTCAATCAACACCCAGTCCAACCCGGACCCCGCGCAGATTTCCGCCACCAGCGGGCTGCCGGAACACACCCACATCCCTGCCAGCGGCCGGCCGGCGTCCGTGAGGGCCGAATAGAAGGTAGGGCTCAGCTGAAGAGACATGTCACAACTCCCAACGGTCCGTAGTCCGCGTGCACGGTATCACCTTTGTACACCCAGAGGGGCCGGGTAAACGAGCCTGCCAGGATGATATCTCCGGCCTTCATCGAATCTCCGTGGGCAGCGATTTTGTTGGCCAGCCAGTGCACGCCGTTGGCCGGGTGGTCGAGGACTCCGGCTGCCACTCCGGTCTCCTCGACCGTCTGGTTTTTGTACAGGATGGCGGACACCCAGCGGAGGTCGACGGCGTCCGGCCGCACCGGGCGGCCACCCACCACCATGGCGCCCATCGCGGCGTTGTCCGAGATGGTGTCCACGATGGTCCGGCCCTCCATCTCAATCCTGGAGTCCAGGATTTCGAGGGCCGGAACCACGTAATCAGTGGCGTTGAGGACGTCGAAAATGGTGCAGCCCGGGCCCTTCAGGGCGGACTTGAGCACGAACGCCAACTCCACCTCGACCCGCGGGTGGGTGTACTTGTCCCATTCCACGGAGCACCCGGTTTCGAGGACCATGTCATCGAAAATGGCGCCGTAGTCGGGCTCGGTGATACCCGTGGCTGCTTGCATGGCTTTGGACGTGAGGCCGATCTTCCGCCCCACCAACGTGCGTCCGGCTTCCTCGTTCCGCCGCATCCAGAGCTGCTGCACGGCGTAGGAATCCTCCACCGTCATGTCGGGGTAGCGGGCGGTGAGGCGCGGCACCGGCTTGCGGTTCCGGCCGGCTTCGAGGAGTTCGTCGGCAATGGCTTCGATCGTCTTCGCGTCCAGCATGGTTTTAGACCTGCGCTCCCAGTTTGAAGCCCTCGGCAGCCTCGCCGGATGCACCTTCGGGGCGGGTGTAGGAGAATCCGTCGGCACCAACGGTGACAGCCATTTCGGACTTGTCTTCGCGTTCGATGATGGGCTGCGGGTTGCCGTCCAGGTCCAGGACCAGGGAAGCCTCGGTGTACCAGGACGGGACTACGGGGTTGCCCCACCAGTCGCGGCGCTGGTTGTCGTGGACGTCCCAGGTGACGGTGGGGTTGTCGGGATCGCCGGTGTAGTAGTCCTGGGTGTAGATCTCCACGCGGTGGCCGTCCGGGTCCAGGATGTAGAGGTAGAAAGCGTTGGACACACCGTGGCGGCCGGGCCCGCGTTCGATGCGGTCGGAGATGCGCAGGGCGCCCATCTTGTCGCAGATCTGGATGATGTTGTGCTTCTCGTGGGTGGAGAAGGCGATGTGGTGCAGGCGGGGGCCGTTGCCGCCGGTCAGGGCGGTGTCGTGCACGGTCTGCTTGCGGTGCATCCACGCGGCGTACGTGACGCCGTCGGAGTCCTTGATGTCTTCGGAGACGCGGAAGCCGAGGTCTTCGAGGTACTTGCGGCCGCGGGGGACGTCCGGGGTGACCTGGTTGAAGTGGTCCAGGCGGACCAGCTCACCGGCGGAGTAGAGGTCGTAGCGCTGGGTGAGTCGTTCGACGTGCTCAACGTCGTAGAAGAATTCGTAGGGGAAGCCCAGCGGGTCCTCCACGCGGACGGAGTCGCCCACACCCTTGGTGAAGCCTTCCTTGCGGCGCTCAACACGGCAGCCCAGCTCGCGGTAGTACGCCTCGGCGGCATCGACCTCGGCCGGGGACTTCACGCGGTAGGCGAAGGCAGCGGCTGCGGCAACGGGTCCCTTGCGAAGGACCAGGTTGTGGTGGATGAACTCCTCGAAGGAGCGCAGGTAGATGGTGTTCTCGTCCTCTTCGGTGACGTGCAGGCCCAGGAGGTCCACGTAGAACGCGCGGGACTTCTCCAGATCCGTGACTACGAGTTCCAGGTACGCGCAGCGGACGATGTCCGGCGCCGGGACCGTGGGCGTGGGGATGGGGCCGGTGAAAGGGTTGCTCATGATGGTCTCTCTTCGTTGAAAGGGTGTGGACTAGGCGCCGAATTTAGGAGTATGAACAGGGCCGAGGGTGATGTGCACGGCCTGCTGGTCGGTGTAGAAGTCGATCGAGCGGTAGCCGCCCTCATGGCCCAGCCCGGATGCCTTGACGCCACCGAACGGGGTGCGGAGGTCGCGGACGTTGTGGCTGTTGAGCCACACCATGCCGGCTTCGACGTTCTGGGAGAAGTTGTGGGCCCGGGTCAGGTTTTGGGTCCAGATGTAGGCCGCCAGGCCGTACTTGGTGTTGTTCGCCAAGGCGAGGGCTTCGTCGTCGTTCTCGAAGGGCGTGATGGCCACGACGGGACCGAAGATTTCCTCCTGGAAGATCCGCGCGTCAGGCGCGACGTCGGCAAACACCGTGGGTGCGATGTAGTTACCTTCGGGCAGGTGGTCGGGCCTGCCGCCGCCGGCCAGGAGCCTGCCCTCGGACTTGCCGATCTCCACGTAAGAAGCCACCTTTTCGTAATGCTCCGGGTGGACGAGGGCGCCTACCTGGGTCTTGGGATCGTGGGGATCGCCCACCACGATGTTCTTGGCCCGGGCGGCGTACTTTTCGCAGAATTCGTCGTAGATGGCCCGCTCAACGAGGATGCGGGAGCCGGCGGTGCAGCGTTCACCGTTGAGGGAGAACACCCCGAAGAGGGCCGAATCGATCGCGGCATCCAGGTCAGCATCGGCAAACACCACGCACGGTGACTTGCCGCCGAGTTCCATGGACAGGCCCTTGAGGTTGGCGGCGGCGTTGCGGAAGATGGTCTGGCCCGTGGTGGTCTCGCCGGTGAAGGAGATCAGCGGCACGTCGGGGTGCTTCACCAGTGCGTCGCCGGCTTCTTCACCCAGGCCGTTGACCAGGTTGAACACGCCGTCGGGCAGGCCTGCGTCCTTGAAGATCTGTGCCCAGAGCGACGCGGAGAGCGGGGTGAACTCGGCGGGCTTGAGGACCACGGTGTTGCCGGTGGCCAACGCCGGAGCGAGCTTCCAGGACTCCAGCATGAACGGGGTGTTCCAGGGGGTGATCAGGCCAGCGACGCCGATCGGCTTGCGGTTCACGTAGTTGATCTGCGAGCCCGGGACCTTCATGGCGTCGTCGAACTGGGCCACGATCAGGTCCGCGAAGAAGCGGAAGTTCTCCGCCGCGCGGAGCGCCTGGCCCTTGGCCTGGGTGATCGGCAGGCCGGTATCGAAGGTTTCGAGTTCGGCGAGCCGGGCTTCCTGCGCTTCAACGGCGTCGGCGATCTTGTTGAGCACCCGGGCACGTTCGCGCGGCTTCATCTTCGGCCACGGGCCGTTCTTGAATGCTTCGCGGGCGGCGGCCACGGCGAGGTCGATGTCTTCCTTCTGGCCTGCAGCCGCAGTGGCGTAATTGCCGTTGGAGACAGGGTCCAGCACGTCGAAGGTCTTGCCGGACACGGAGTCAACGAACTCGCCGTTGATGAAGTGCTGGATGTGGGTGGGCAGGTTTTCGGGAATGTAGTGCTTGTTGGTTTCTACCGAGGTCGTCATCGTTGTCTTCCTTTTCTTCCAACGCGGGGTCACTTATGGCCCATTCGAGGGGGTTTTATGGGCCATAAGTGACCCCGCGTTGCTTTTAAGTGGTGGTGGAGAGGTATGCGTCGAGGGTGGCGGCGCGGTGCTGGCGGGCTGCTTTTTCAATCGTGTCGGCGTCTGCGGCGTTCTCGATGAGCTGCAGCAGTGCCTCGTGTTCGCGCACCGATTCCTGGGCGCGGCCGGGCACGAACCGGAACGTCGACGAGCGGAGCGAGGCCAGCCGGTTCCAGCCGCGGTGGACCAGGTCCAGGATGTGCGGATTGGGGCAGTGTTCAAACAGAACACTGTGGAAGTCCTGGTTCAGTGCCGTGAAGCGGACGGGGTCGAAGTGCTCAAGGCACTCACGCATCTCCGCGTTCACAGCCCGGGCCCGGGCAATCGCGACCGAATCGATCAGCGGAGCGGACAACGCCGTGGCAGCACCCTCCACGATGCTCAGGGTCTGCATCGTATAGAGGTACTCGGTGGGGTCGATTCCGGAGACCGTGGCTCCCACATTCCGTTCAAACTTCACCAGACCTTCGGCTTCGAGGCGACGGATCGCTTCCCGGACCGGGACCACACTGAAGCCCAGGTCCTCGGCAATCTTCGCCAGCACCAGCCGGTACCCCGGCGTGTAGGTCCCCTCGATGATCCGCGCTTTCACCGCGGCATACGCCTGCTGGGACTTGCTTTGGGCGGCGCTTTCGACGCCGGCACTTCCGACGGCGGTTTCAGTCACTGTGGGTTCCTTCCGCGGCTTGCCGGCGGGCGGACCACTCCGCGTACCGCGCCTGCCATTCCTTGTTCATGGGATAGAGCCCATCAACGCTGTTGCCTTCCTGGACCATCTGGAAAATGAACGTCTCTTCCTTCTCCTGGGCGATGCAGTCATCCACCAGTTCCCCGGCTATGGCCGGCGGGATCACCAGGATGCCATCGGAGTCGGCAACGATGATGTCGCCGGGCTGGACGGTGGCTCCACCGCAGGCGATGGTGATGTCCGTGTCCCACGGAATGTGCCTACGGCCGAGCACGGCCGGGTGCGGATTCGCGAAGTAGGTAGGCATCTCCAGATCAGCCACTGCCGAGTAGTCGCGGACGCCGCCGTCGGTGATGATGGCCGCAGCCCCACGTACCTGGGCGCGGAGCGCGAGGATGTCCCCCACTGTGCCGGTGCCCTTCTCGCCGCGGGCTTCCATCACCAGGATTTCGCCTTCATTCACGGAATCGATCGCGCGCTTCTGGGCGTTGAACCCACCGCCGTGGGTCTTGAAAAGGTCCTCGCGGTTGGGCACATAGCGAAGGGTACGGGCCAGGCCTACCACCTTGCGGTCCGGTCTGGTGGCCTGCAGGCCGTCGATACTCACGTTGTTCAGCCCGCGCTTGCGCAGCTGGGAGGACAGCGTGGCCGTGGCGACGGACTCCAGCTTCTTCTTGAGATCCGGAGTCAGTACCGAAGCATTTTCGGCAGCCTTCAGTCCGGCGGCTTCCCGCGAACCGTACGCTTCCTCCCGCTGGGTGTCATCTGTCTTGGGCCGGGCACCAAAGTCCGCGAACGGCGTCGTACCTTCCGTAACTTTGGTCGCCAAACGGCCGCTGCTGAAGCCGCCGGCGGTGACCTCAATTTCGACGACGTCACCGGGCTTGGCAACGGAGGCGCCGGCCGGGGTGCCGGTGAGGATGATGTCGCCTTCTTCGAGCGTGAGCAGCTGGGAAAGGTCGGCGACGAGCTGTGCGAACGGGAAGAGCAGGTCCTCGGTGGTGTCGTCCTGGACCACTTCACCGTTGTGCCAGGTGCGGATCCGCAGGGCCGCGGGATCGACGGCGTCAGCCGGGATCAGTGCCGGCCCAACGGGGGTGAAGCCGTCACCGCCCTTGGACCGGACGTTGGAGCCCTTGTCCGCGTAACGGAGGTCGTAGACGCCGAGATCGTTGGACGCGGTAACCCACTCGACGTGGCTCCAGGCGTCCCCAAGGCCGACCCGGCGTGCTGACTTGCCGATCACCAGGGCGATCTCGCCTTCATAACCGAGCAGTTCGCAACCGGCCGGGCGTTCAACCGTTCCGGGTGCCTCGGTGGAGCCAAGGGCCAGTGAGGAAGAAGGCTTCAGGAAGTACGACGGCTGCTCGGGTGTACGCCCGCGCTGGGCAGCACGGCTGGGGTAGTTGATGTGGACGGCAATGACTTTGCGCGTCCGGGCCAGCATGTCCTGGCTGACTTCCTGGGTTCGGAACTCCAGTGTCACGGCGCCTTCTTCCTCGAGCTGAATCAGGTACGAAATCGTATACGATAACTATGACCCGGGAAAGTGATCCACGTCAACCCTTTCCAAAGCCGTGCACGGCCTGGCGGCCGACTAGCAGCCCCTTACATCTTGTCAGTGGGCTCCCGTAGGGTACCCGCATGGACATCATCCTTGTACCCGGTTTCTGGTTGGACGCGTCGTCGTGGGAGGAGGTAACCCCACCCCTGGTGGCAGCAGGGCACAGGGTTCATCCGCTCACACTGCCAGGGTTGGAGTCGGTGGATTCAGCCCGCTCGGGGATCGGTCTTCGAACACACATCGATGCCGTGGTGGAGAAGGTGGACTCAATGGACGGAAAGGTCGTCCTGGTGGGCCACTCCGGCGGGGGCGCCATTATTCACGGCGTGGTTGACGCGCGCCCGGACCGCGTTGCCCGGGCCATCTATGTGGACAGCGGGCCGCTCGGTTCGGGTGGGGTCATCAACGATGAACTTCCGGACGACGGCGATGAGATTCCGCTGCCGCCGTGGGAGGCGTTCGAAGATGAGGATCTCATCGATCTCACCGACGAGCTGAAAGAGGCCTTCCGGGCGCGGGCGATCCCTGAACCCAAGGGTGTCGCTTTCGACCAGCAACACCTGACGAACATTGCCCGGTACCACGTCCCCGCAACGATCATTGCGTGCCAGTTTCCATCGTCACTGCTCAAAGAATGGATGGACGCCGGACATCCGTTCACTGCCGAACTCGCCCGGATCCAGGACGTCGACTACGTGGATCTACCCACGGGCCACTGGCCCCAGTTCACCAAACCGGGCGAACTGGGCCAGGCCATCCTGTCGGCCGTCAACCACAGCGGTTAGCGGCCCACATCAGCTAGTGGCGGGGCGGCGTATTGGTAGCCGGGCCTTCCGGCGCCGCGCCACCCTCATCGGTCCAGTCCGTACCGGTGGTGTCGTCGAGCGCAGGATCGGACACGACGTCCGCGGCTACGGCGGGAGCAGGAGTGGCCGCGGGAACAGTGGTGGTCTTGGACTTCCCACCGTCGGTGGAGCCCGCCCGCTCACCTGACGAGGATGTGTTGTGGCCTGGGAACATGGTTTCCGCCTTCTCCATTAGCTTTTTGCCGGCTTCATACAGATTTTCCAGAATGTCTGGAACGGTCTCCTGGACCGTCTCCGCAGCCTGATGGACGTTGTCCTGGACCTCAGGGTTCTTCAGGACTTTTTCGGTGCCTCCGCGGATGCGCCGGTACACCTCCGGCCAGGACTTTGACCCCCACACGTAGCCAACAGCCACGCCGACGGCGAACAATGCTTTACCTTTCACGGCACTCACTCCTTCAGAGGTGTTCTTATTCGACCCTAGCCCCGCTCCACGCACCCTGTCACCTGCCAATACTTCACTTTCAAGGCCCGGGTGAAAATCGGAAACCGCCCCAAGGTCAAATGTCATTTGTTGAAATAAAAGGACCCGGGTGGGTTCAACGCCAATTATCAATGGTCCGAGGACATCACCACGCCGCACCTGGGAAGCAGAACCTGCCGGGCGGCAAAGAGCAACCTCGCGCTCTTGTCGAAGCTGGAGGAGGCAAGCGCTGCGGGAACCCGGCCGAGGACGGTCCGCAGCGACTGGGGACGGCCATGCTCAGCACTTTCGCCCTCCGAACCAAGGCAAGTAGATAGTCAGGTTACTTGCTACTTCTGCCATAAGCGGCTAGCGTTGCAGATGCAGTACCAAGTCCGACCCATTGGCAGGAGTGCTTTATTGGCTGGATATAACAAATACGCCGGAGTTGAATGAACTATTCCTCTCCGCACATTCCATAGGGCCTCCGGGGCCCCATTGCGATGCCCGCACCGCAGCATCGGCCCCCGGTGAACTTACTCGCTTAATCGCGTCCGTGGAATTTCCATCGACATGAAAGTAGGAACAAAAATGGGTTTCTTTGGTTTTCTTCTGCTCGGCCTTTTGGCCGGCGCTATCGCTAAACTTATCCTCCCCGGCCGCCAGGGCGGTGGCTGGTTCATCACCCTCATTCTGGGCGTCGTCGGCGCACTCCTGGGTGGTTGGATCGGCGGCCTGATCTTCAACACGGGTCTGCAGGAATTCTTCTCCCTGACAACCTGGCTCCTGGCCATCGGCGGCTCAATCATCGTGCTGCTGATCTACGGCCTGGTCACCAACCGCAGGACCACCCATGGCTAATAACCAAAACCATGATGCCAACGGTGAAGAACTCGACGGCCAGTACACCGAGGGGGATTACGGAGACGCAGGAGCGTCGCCGGAAACCCTGAAGGAAGATGCCGGCGGCGATTACACCGAGGGTGACTACGCCGAATCGACCGTGCCTTCAGCAGACGCCGAACTCGACGCCAAGAACACGGAAGACACCCCGGCGGATCGGCCCTTCTCGTCCGAACCGGATGAAGAAGCAGGCTCAGGCCGGCCGTAGTGGCTCCCGCCTCGTGAATAACTGAATCACCGCAAGAACCCGGAGGACTGCTTGCAGCCTCCGGGTTCCTGCGTTGTCAAAGGAACTTGATATTTTCGGGCATGGATTGTCGGGGCATTGACGGACAGGTCCGCGTAGCGTCGTTCTCAGGGAATGGAGGCAACTGTGCAGGAGTGGAACCGGGCCATGGCCATCATCGAGCAGGATCTGGCCGCCACCGCGGAGGTCAGCGTGCTGGCCAAAGCCGCACTGACGTCCGAATACCACTTCAGGAGAATGTTCTCCTCACTCGCCGGGATACCCGTCTCCGAGTACATACGACGACGACGCCTCACCGCAGCGACGGCGGAAATCCTTGAGGGCGCGACCGTGCTGGACGTTGCCGTCCGCTATGGATACGGATCTGCCGAGGCGTTCACCCGCGCCTTCAAAGCAATGCACGGCCTCACCCCGTCAGAGGCACGGCGTCCCGGAGCAGTACTCCATTCCCAACCTCAGCTGAGGTTCCATCTCCGCGTTGAAGGGAATACCGACATGAAACACCGCATAGTGGATAAGGGAGCTTTCCACTTGATTGGCCTGAAGACCCGCGTACCGCTGGTCCACTCGGGGCCCAACCAGGCCATCATCGACTTCCAGCGAAGCCTGGACCCCGCAGTGACGGCCAGGCTGCTTGAGCTGGCGGACACGGAACCCCCGGGTCCGCTGTCTGTCACCGACAACATCAATGAGCAGCGCACCGAAGGAAGCGAACTGGACTACTGGCACGCCGTGGCCTCCACCAAAGCCGCTCCCGAAGGCTTCGATTCCGTGGAGATTCCCGCCGGACAATGGGTGGTCTTCGACGCCGAAGGAAAGTTCCCCGAGGTTCTGCAGAACATGTGGGCGGACGCCGCCACGGAATGGTTCCCGGCCAACCCCTACCGATGGGCGCCGGGACCGGAATTGCTCAGTGTCCAGGTGGAGCCGGGCGGCACGCACGGCCGTGGCCAACTATGGATCCCCGTGGAAAGGGCTGCCCCAGGTTCTGCTGGAGCTTAGGGCCCCTTGCCTCCCGCCACGGGCAGCACTCCACCGGAAAGTCCTAGGTCCGGAGCGACTTGGCCTTGACCATCAGGAACAGTCCGTAGGCAATCAGCCCTACCGCGACGGCGGCCAGCAGATATGGCCCATACGGCTGTTCCCGCAGCGCTTTCAGACTTCCGTCCAGGCCGGTTGACTGCTCCGGCTGGGCGCGCATGGCGGCGATGACCACCAGCAGGCCGACCAGGAACAGGGCAATGCCTTTCGCTATGTAACCCACAACGCCCACGCCCACCTGGAATTTGCGGACAGACTGCTCCGAGGACAGGGAAATGTCCCGCTTGAACGTCTGCCGGAAGCCGCGGACGGCAAACACGATGCCCGTGATGGCGATGCCCGCACCTATGGCGACCAGCAGGAACACACCAAAGGGAGCGCTCATGAGAGTGAGGGTGAAATCGCTGCTGGACTCGCGGCTGTTTTTGCCCTGGCCCATGACGAACGAGACGATTGTGGCTGCCAAACCGGCGAACACGATCGCCTGGCCGGCGGCGGAGAGTCTTTTGGTGAGCTTCTTGCTGGAGGTCCGTTCCCCGAGGATGGCGTTACCCAGTTGCCACAGCGCAAGCGCCGCGCAGGCGCCAAAGCAGGCCCACAGAAGCAACGGCCCCACGGGTTGGCTGGCCAGCGAGGCCACCGCCCCTGAGACATCCGCTTCGCCACTTCGGCCGAATGCCAACTGGAGGGCGATGACTCCGATGAGCACGTGCAACAGCCCGCTGACGGCGTACCCAGCACGCGCAACGATCTCGAAGGTCCGCGAGTTTGAGGCCTCTTCGGCCGCATCGGCGGCCTTCCTCATCTCCTCTTTGATGACAAGCCTCCTTAGTTCCGGTGGACACCATCGTCCCACCCGCGTCCCGTGATTGCCACGGCATTAACGACGACGGGCAGGCACCTGGGTGCCTGCCCGAAGAAAAACCAAAAAGATCCTAGAACCCGACCACCGACTGGGGCCAGATACTGCGCAGGCCGGCACCAAGAGGGTTGAACTGCTCGCGAACTGTCACGACTGCACGGCCTTGGACCGGGGCATCCGCCGATTGGTGAACGACCTCCGCAGCAAGGGGACGTACGCCTTTGCCGGCATTGGCCTCGCCGGCCGCGTTGGACGGGGCGGTGATTTGAGCAGTCATTTCGGTCGCCTTCCTGAAAGTTCCCATCAGCTCGAATGGCTGATGGTTCAACCTTCGGGCAGTGTCCTCAAGAACGACGCCGGGTCATCTCAAGATTTGCTCAAGGTTTGAGACCGTTCAGCTGTTGTGCCAGCAACTGCTCGATGTCCGCGAAGCTCATTCCGGAGGCGATCGCCAAGTCCGGCAGGCCCGCACCTGCGGCCACTGCGCTTCGCATGGCCTGGGCCAAGGATTCCTCGGCCTCATCCATTTCCCATTGGAGACCCTCCACCCGGGCGGCCGCTGTCCACACCAGATCCAGAAGCCCGGTTCTCTTCGACGGTGTGGAATCAGGGGTTTCCTTCAAGGCCTCAGGGATAGTCGCATCCTTCGTCCCGGTTATAACCACTGCAGTCATTTGATACCCCTCGCCCGAAGATGTGTCTCGATAAACTAGTTATATGGCAAACTAACTAAATGCGCCAGTGTTCGGGATATGCAGTGACTCACATCACATAGATTCGAGCGTGAGGAATTCCCCGGCCAGCACGTCTTATTCATGACGGCGCACAAGAAGCGCCGCAGCCAACGGACAAGGAGCCATCGCCATGACGATCCAAACGCACACCCCCGCTGACGTACCGGCCAAGAACACCAAGAACACCACTGGACTGATCGCGGATGCTACCGACAGGGACAAGGGCAAGGACGGCCGCGGCGCAACTACCGTTGCAGACGGCGTAGTGGCCAAAATCGCCGGCATCGCCATCCAGGAAATCCCCGGCGTGCACGCCTTGGGCGGCGGCGCAGCCCGCGCCATCGGCAACCTGCGGGAGAAGGTCGGCCAGAAGGACCTCACCCAGGGCGTCAACGTGGAAGTAGGCCAAACCCAGGTGGCCGTCGACGTGACGCTGGTTGTTGAATACCCCCACCCGCTCCAGGAAGTAGCCGACAACGCACGCAATGCCGTCTACACCGCGATCGAGGACCTGGTGGGCATGGAAGTGACCGAGGTCAACGTCACCATCACCGACATCCACGTTCCGTCCGAGGACGCAGACGCTGACGACGCCGAGCGTGAGCCGAGGGTCGCATGAGTCCCACCATCGCCGGCCTGGCCATAGGAGCAGTGCTTGCCCTGGCAGGCCTGGCCTTCGGATTCTGGGGCTTGCTGCTGACAGCACTGTTCATGGGGGTCGGGGCGGTGTTGGGCCGTTCCGCCGAGGGAAAGCTTGACCTTCGCGGGGTGCTTGATGCCCTGCGGGGCAAGCGCTCCTCCTCATGAGCCGGGCAGCTGCCAGTCCTGGGCCCGGCACGGACACCACGGACCGCGCGGGACATACCCGCCTCACCCACACCGCCATCCGCAAGACCGTGGAATCGGTCACCGCCAACGCATTCAGCGTGGCCATGGGCAACGTGTCAGCCAAGCTGGACGACGACGCCGGGAAGCTCGGTGTCAGCGTATCCGTCAAGCTGGCCCTCCCCCAGCTCCTGAAGCCACGAAACAGTGCCGGCAGCGTTGGGGCGGGCAGTGTTTTCGAACAAGCCCAAACCGCCCGGGACGAGATCGTGGCGCGGGGCACCGGCATCACTGGTTTGGAAATAGGACGGGTAGACATCCGCCTCACCGGCGGGAAGGCCGAACAGCCCAAGGAAAGGAGAGTGGAATGAGCAAGGACGCTGCAAGCCGACGACTGACCAGACGCGAAACACACTCCTCAAGGGCAATCCCGTCGATCGTGACCGCCTCCCTCCTGATAGCCGTCTTCCTGTGGCTGACACTGGAAGCTGTGCTGTGGTTGCTTAAGGACCAGCCCCTGCTGGCCAGCCCGGCCCAGCTGCTCGAGTGGCTGATCGGGCTTCCGGTCAACACCACGCAGGCAGGCATGGTGGCGGCCGGGGCAGGGCTGGGAATCCTGGCCCTGGTGCTTCTCGGACTGGCCTTGGGCACTGGACGCAGGCAACGCCGCGCCCTCGGAAGCGAACGCGCCGCCGTCGTGGTGGACCACGAGGTTATCGCGGCGGCAGTATCCAGGACGGCGCGACGGGCCGCAGGGCTGGCCCCTGGACAGGTGACCACCACCGTCGGCGGACGCTCCGTACGCGTCCAAGTGCGTCCGACGTCGGGCGAACCGCTGGTGGTGGAAGACATCCAGGCAGCGGTCGACGGCGAACTGGCCGCCTACGCGCTGGAGCGCCCCGTCAGGTCCACTGTCCAGATTCTGAACGAAGGAGCGGTAGGGCAATGAGAAACACGAACCGGGCACTCAACCGGCTCCTGCTCGCCATCCTGGGGGTCCTCCTGCTGGGCGCCGGCGCCGCACTCATCGCGGCCGGCACCCTTCCCGGGGCCGCAGGGTTCTGGGAAACAACGCTTTCCTCTGCCCGGGAGCACGTGCGCAACCTGGCGGGCACCGCCCCGTTGCCGGATCCTGTTCGAAGCTGGTGGCTGGTGTTGGGAATTGCCGTGCTGCTGGTGGGCGCGGTGCTGGGCGCAGTCTGGCTGGCGTCCCAGGGTGGCGGAAAGACACCCCGCCTGGCCGAACGCTCAGAAGGCAGCGCAGGCCGGACTGTGGTGGATGCCGGGCTGGTTTCCGCCGCCGTCAAGGAAGCCCTCAACGGACACCCTGACGTCCTGGCCACGTCCGTCTCCGCGTGGGAATCACGGCGCGGAACGGCCCTGCGGCTCCGTTTGGAAGCCCGCAAAGGCGCGTCCCCCAGGGAAATCAGCAACACGGTGGAACAACTGCTCCAGGAAATTGATGCCTGGCTGGGACATCCGGTGCCCGTCCTGGTGCGAATCACCAGCGGCACCCGGACACAGGTGTCCGCAGCGCGGCGTGCCCGCTGACGGTCAGCCCAAAGTACTTCACGTCCACAACTGCACGGCACTCAGAGCCGCGCACCTCAAAGAAAAGGGAACACGATGGGAATCAACGACAAGATCAACAATGCCGCCACCGAGCACCTTGGCGCAGCCAAAGAGGGCGCCGGAAAACTCACCGGCGATTCCTCCCTGGAGCGGGAAGGCCAGCACGAACAAGCCCAGGCCAAGCTCCAGCAGGCCGGCGAGAAGGTCAAGGACGCTGCGGCCGACATCACCGGGAACATCAAAGACGCTGCCCGGAAGCTCAAGGAAGGCTTCACCGAAAAGTAGGACGGGAGCAGGGACGGTTCGGCCGCATGGCGGGACCGTCCCTGTCCCTTCGAGGATCAAGTGCCGGACTCACACCCCTGGAAAGGCAGAAACGTGACTGGTTCACCTGCGGTTTCGCCCACCGCGCAGCAACCGCTGGACCTCGTGCCGGACGCGTTGCTGGCAGGCAGGGCAGCAGATGGTGATACTGCCGCATTCGAAGCGCTCGCCCGGCGCCATGGTCCGCTGATGCGGGCCACCGCACGACGACTCACGGGCACCTTGGCTGACGCGGACGACGTCGTCCAGGAAAGCCTGATGCAGGCGTGGAAGCAGCTGGACCAACTCCGCGATCCCGCGGCAGTGAAAAGCTGGTTGCTCCGCATTGTGGGCACACGCAGCATCGACCACCTGCGCAAACGGCGCAACCACCTGGCCCTGGACGATCTCGAAAACCACGTCGATGCCCCGTCCGGCCAACGGACACAGGATCCGGAAAGCACAGCCGTCAATGCTTCCCGGGTGGACGCGTTGAAGTCGGCGCTCACCCTGCTTCCCGAGGAGCAGCGGCGCTGTTGGGTACTCAAGGAATTCAACGACCTGAGCTATGAGGAGATTGCGCTGACCTTGAATATCAGCCCTGCCAGTGTCCGCGGCCGTCTGGCCCGGGCACGGATTGCCCTTGCACGCACAATGGAGGAGTGGCGATGAAAACCCCCGGCGATGCCTTGGAATGCGGACACAGTCTCGCGGAACTGAGTGCCTATTTGGACACGGGAGAGATCGCCGATCCGGCGCACTTGGACTCCTGCCCCGAGTGCCAGGCCGGACTGGCCTCCCTGCGCCGGCTCTCGGAACTCGGAAATGAATTGCTGACGGCGGACGTAGCCGAAGCAGGCTCGGGCGGTGACGACTGGATGCAGACCATCCTGGACAACCTGCGCCTGGAGCTGCGGCCGGGACGGAGCATCCCGCTCCGTGCAGAGGACCCCCAGGACACTCTTTGGGAGACGGAGGGCTCGGTGTCGGCCCTGATTCGTTCCGTGGCCGATTCCTTCCCGGGAACGGCTGCGGGTAAGTGCAGATTACTCGGCGACATCACCGAGCCGGGAGCCGGCATCACCGTTGATGTGGAAATCGCGGTGGTCTACGGACACGCCATGGAAGAGCGCGCGGCTGCACTGCGCAACGAACTTGCGAAGATGCTGCAGGTCCAGACTGAACTGGACATCCAAGCCATCAACATCACTGTCACCGATGTGCTGGAGCTTCCAGCGCCGGCCATGACCCCGAACACGGAGGACCAGCCATGACGGAGCACGTGGAAGCCAAGTCCGCCACCTTGGCCGACGAACTGCTTGGCGTCGTCCAGGCCGTGGAAGGAGTCTCCGCGGTTTACCCCGCCCAGCCGTTGTGGCAGTCGGTTGCCGGGGCAGCGGTGGCGGCGGTCACCGGAGAGCAGCTGCCGTTGATAAGCCTGACCGAGCAGGACGGAACGCTGGCCATCAAGGCCCGGATCGGCGTCGGAAGTCCCCTGCCCGCCCCGAAGGTGGCGCGGGAAGCAGCCGCGGCGATCCGCAGGCACCTGGGAAACGTGCCCGCCGTCGTCGAGGTTTTGGTGGCCAAAATAGAAGCCTGACCGCGCCTCAACGGGAGCTTGGACTGTCCGCGTTCTCGCTCCGTTCTGCTTCGGCTGCCTGCGCGTAGGAAGCGGTGACCCGGCGGTAGACCGGGGTGAGGAAGGCAAGCAGGGCAACAGCGATCATGATCAAACCGGCCACCAGGAACACCAGCGCAATACCCCGGGAAGTACCTTCCCCCAGCAATGGTTGCAGTTGCGCTGCGCCTTCGGCGGAACGGGCGTAGGGGATTATCCAGAACTGGGCAATCGGAGCAATAAGGAACGCAGTGATGGGGGCAGCAGCGGACTCGAAGGCCATGGCGAAGCCAAACACCCTGCCTTGCCGGGGCAGGGGCACCACCTTCTGGATGACCGTCTGTTCGGCTGCTTCCACCACGGGGACCAAAGCCATGTACAGCCAAATACCGGCAATATAGAGCCAGGCCCACTCCCGGACAGTGAAGACGGCGCCGACGACGCCCATCACCGCCACGGCAATGAGGAGGGTCCGCAAGGGGTTGGAGCCCAGGCCGAACTTCCCTATCAACGCACCACCCAGGATGAACCCCGTGGCACCCACCGCGAACACGGTGCCCCAGATTTCCACGGGGAACATCTCCAGGCCATAGGGGTCCATCAAAGCCATGTAGACCCCGCCGATGAAGTTGTTGAACGTAGAGAAGATGATCAGGGCGAACAACCCGGAGATCGCCATGACAGCTGCCCAGGAGCCCCGGAGATCGAACCCGCCCTGGGCATCGGAGGTTGCCGCCCGCACTTCCTCGGGGAGGCGCAGGGTCAGCAGGTGCGCGAATGCCAGTGCTGTGAGCACCAACGCCACCACCACGGTCCAGCCCATTCCCAGCAGCCCCACCGACAATCCGGAAAGGACCGAGGTGACGATGAACATCAGTCCCTGGACCATGCCCACGAGCCCGTTGGCGTTGGCCCGCTTGTCCGGTTCGATCAGGATGGTGACCGTGGTGGACAGGGCTATGTTGCGCATGTTCTCCACCACCGCGCCGACCAGGATGATCAGGGTGAAGATCCAAAACCAGGGTTGGGACAGATCCAACAGCGCCTGCTCCGGCGTCAGCAGGAACATCACACCGGAGAGCACGAACATCACCAGCGTGAAGCCGGCGGCGAAGCGCATCACGGCGAGTTTGCGGTAGCGGTCCACGAAGGTGCCGAAGCTGATGCTGGACAGTGCGATGAGGAGCATGTACGCGCCGCCGATCACGCCGGTGGCGATCACATTGCGGGTCTCCAGGTACACCCAGAACGTCAGGGCGAACCACAGATAGCTGGTGGTGATGTTGGCCATGGCGGTATTGACCAGGATCCCGGTGAAGGTCCGGGTTCTTTCCGCGGGCGTGCGTTCGGAAGGATTGACATTGCCAGTAGACCCGGCGGTGGCCGGTTCCTGCTCGGTCATGCGTCCCAGTAAACCACCGGGTCCAACCTCCCGGTAGTATCGGCAGGGAATTCACAACACTGCTGGGGGATGGTTTCAATGACGGAAATTCAGGGACGGCTGTCTTTCTCCACGGACTACGGCCGGGACATGGAGCTCCAGGAATACGGCCTCGACCCGGCAGTGGATTCCGTCCTTCTTCCCAATGCCGCCGTCATGAGCGCCCTGCACAACCTCGTGCGGCTCGCCACCGAACTGTGCGGCGCCCCGTTCGGGGTGGTCAACATCATCAGCGCCAAATACCAGCATCAGATCGGTGCCTGGGGTGTGGAACCCGGAGTCTGCTCCCGGGAGGATTCCATGTGCGCCAAGGTTTTCCTGTCCCGGGAGCGGACGGTAGTGGCAGACGCTTCCAAGGATCCCCGCTTCGCCGACAACCCCTTTGTCACAGGGGAAATCGGCAACGTCCGCTTCTACGCGTCCGTGCCACTGCAAACCGGATCAGGCTTCGTGCCGGGAACCTTGTGCGTTTTCTCGGACGAGACCAAGGAACTGAGCCAGGAACAGGTGGGGATGTTGGAGGTCCTGGCCAAGCAGGTGGTTGAACTCCTGGAACTTCAGCACCGCACCGCCCAACTTGACCGCACCTATTCCGAGCTCAGGGCCAGCAACGCCAAGCTCGCAGGATTCGCCGGACGGGTAAGCCATGACCTTCGCATCCCCCTGACCACCATCCTTGGATACGTGGAACTGGTGGAGGACGACCCCGATATTGAGCTCAACAGCCCTGCTGCGCGGTACCTGGACCGTATTGGTGCCAGTGGACGGCGGATGCTGGGGATGCTGGAAGACGTGCTCAGCTACTCGCGCGTCGGCGGTGGCATCCAGCCTGCCTGGGTCTCGTTGCTCGAGGTCACCCAGGAGGTGGTGAGGGATCTCGGAATAGAGAACGACGGAATTGTTGATGTCCAGGACATCAACGTGCACGCGGACCGCGGGCAGCTACGGACCCTCCTGCAGAATCTGCTGTCCAACGCCATGAACTATCGCAGCCCGGAGCGTGATCTCAGGGTCGCCATCAGCGGTGTTTCCAATTACCACGGCGCAACCGTCTACGTGGCGGACAATGGCAAGGGCATCAATCCAGAGGACCGCGACAAGGTGCTGGAACCTTTGGTGCGGCTGCGGCGTGAAGGCGACGGTCCCGGTTCCGGCCTGGGCCTGGCAACCTGCAGCAGCATCGCAAAAGCCCACGGCGGTGACCTCAGCCTCGCCGAGACGCCCGGCGGAGGCACCACCATCGTAGTGAGCTTCCCAGCCGGAACGTAGATCAGGTCCGGCCGGGACTACTTGGCGGCTTTGTCCTGCCTCTTCTCAGACTTCTTTTCACTCTTGCCATCACTCTTGGTCTTGGCTATGTCCGGGCCGTTCAGCTCCGCCGGGGACTGGCCTGACGGGGCTTGGGCGGGGTCCTGCACGGGAATGCCTTGCACTACCGGCGCCGGTGGTTGCTCCGGCACGGACGTCACAGGAACATTGACTACCTCTGCCGGCACGGCACCGGAGGGCGAGGGAGTTGCCGGCGCCGGGAGGACCGGGGAGGCAGGCTGCGGATCGGCCTGCGACACACCATGGTCTGAAGGCTGGGACGGGTCGACCGGATTGCCTGCCGATGAGAGCCCTTGGGTCAGCACCAGCAGGGCGAGCGGGATGGCAACGGCTGCGGCCGCCACACCGCGCGCTGTCTTGGGTCGCCGTTTGCTGAAGTCACGGATTCCCGTAATAGTGGCCGGCTTCCTGTTCCGCGGCCGGATGGCCGCCGCCCTGGTGGTGCGCCCGCCACCCTTGGGCGTCAGGGCGGTCGTCGCGTAAAGCGGAGTTCGCTGCGGGACGGGCGGTAGGATCGCAGTCCTGCGCCCGGATTGGACGCCCTCCTCCGAGAGCGCGTGCTCAACTTCCTTGGCCGTGGGGCGTTTTTCCGGATCCATATCCGTCATCGCTGCCAAGAGGGAGCGCAGCGGAGCGGGAAGCTCCAGCGGAATCTGCGGTGCCCTGTGAAGGCGCGCCGAGGCTGTCTCCACGGGCGTGCCCGGATACTCCGCGTGGCCCGTCAGGCATTCCAGGAGCACCAGGCCCAGCGAGTAGATGTCGCTTTTCGGGGTCAGGTGCAAGCCCTGCGCCTGCTCCGGGCTAAGGTACTGCGCCGTGCCCACTGTGAATCCGGTCGCGGTAAGGCGGTTGTCGTTCATCACCAACGCGACCCCAAAGTCGGCCAGCTTGACTGACTGAGCCAGCCCGTCGTCGTCGGACACCAGGATGTTGGCCGGCTTGATGTCACGGTGGATAACTGCGTGTTCGTGGACCTGGGACAAGGCTCCGGCGATCCGGATCCCGATCCGGGCGGTTTCGGGAACAGTGAGCGGCCCGTCGGACAATACGGCACGCAGGTCCCGCCCCTCGGCGAGTTCCATGACGAGGTAAGCGCGTTCTTCGTCGTTGCGCGTATCGACGCCCGCGTCGAAGGCTGCCACCAGTCCGGGGTGGTCGAAGGCAGCGAGGAGGCGCATTTCGGTTTCCTGGCGGGCGCGGAATGACTCGTCGCCAGAGCCGGGAAGGAAGATCTTGACCGCAACTTCACGGCCGAGGACCAGGTCCGTCGCCCGGTAGACAGCGGACATGGCGCCTCTGCCCAGGAGCGGTCCCAACTGGTAGCGGCCGTCAAGGGCGCTGCCCGTCGCCGCGCCGTCCACGGAGTCGGGGGCACCTGCGCCCACGGTTTTTCGGTTGTAGCCCACGGTTTGTCACGTCCTTTGGGACCACCTGGCGCGTCACAGACCAAATCACTGTCCGCCGGTACCAGGTAATGCCGTCAATCACATTTCACGTAGCCGCTTGGCCGATTGCTTCAGCCCTCGCGGCCCGAGCATCTCAGCTCAAACAGCATCATCCGGTTAACCAGATAAGTCATCAGGATACTGATTAAATCACGGAAAGGACAATGGGACGCTTCACGCAGGGCCGCATCAACGCCCCATCAGGGCACGGCCTCAGCCCTGGCGCAACTGGTCAACCGCCGCCCGAAGCTTGCCTGCGGGAATGCCCAGCGACCATTCAGCCACGTCCGTAACGAACCGCGTATACGCATCCTCATCGAAGGAGCCCACATTGTTCACGTAGGCACCCACACCATCCACCGCCACCAGGATCCGGACACAGGCAGCATGGGAGTCCCCGGCCGCGAACTCCCCGGCCGCCACCCCGTCATCTATCAAAGCCACCAACCGGGACCTGTCCAGGTACTCCTGGGCCTGGAGCGCCCGGGCCAGGGCCGGCGTGAATCTGCACAAATGCCTCGCATTGAGCCATAGCCGCGACAGCCCGGCGGCGCCATCGCCTTCCACGCGTGAGATCAGGTGGGCCATGCGCTCAAAAGGAGTCCCGCCGTCGGGAAACAACTCCTCCCGCTCTTCCGATACCGCCAGGACGAAGGCGGCGATCACCAGGTCCTCGGCGGCCGGGTAGTAGTGGCTGATCAGGCCGGGCCGCACCCCCAGGCGGTCGGCCACGGCGCGGAGGGTGATCCGCTCGAGCCCCTCTTTCAGGGCGATGGATGCGGCCTCGGCAAGGATTTCGGCACGGCGCTCGTCAGGTAACTTTCGGACGCGTTGGGAAGTGGGGCTTGACACCATGCCTCCCAGTCTATTGGATTAGTGACCAATAGCACATTGGTCAGCCGACCAATAGCGTCGACGGACCGGCTTCCCAGCGTTGCGAGCCGGCCCTTCCCCGAGAGGAACAGCGTTGTCCCAGCCCCCAATGACCGATCCGGTCACCTACCCCGAACCGCTTGCCCACCCCGAAACCAGGGGCATCGAACTCATCGAAGCCTCCGAAAGGCACGGCCGCGCCCGCGATCTCTTCCCCGTATGGGCGGCCCCGAATGTCAGCGTCCTGAACTTCACAGTGGGGGCCTCCCTGATTCTGCTGGGCCTGGAGATCTGGCAGGCCATACTCGTCATCATTGCCGGCAGCCTCCCCTGGATTTTGACCGGCATCGTCGCCACAAGCGGCCCTGCCGCAGGAACGTCAGGCTCCGTCATCACCCGCGCCATCTACGGCATCCGCGGCAACAGGGTTGTTGTCGCTTTCTTCGGGTGGTTCATCTCCGCGGTCTTCCTGGCCCTCAACTGGCTGGCGTCCTCGTTCATGGGTGCCGAGCTCCTGGCGCAGCTTGGTTTCCCTGATCCCGTGACGGGTCCGGTACTCGTTACGATCGTCGTCGCGGGGATCACCGTGCTGGTGGCCGTCTTTGGCCACAGCCTGATCCTGCGGAGCTACCCCGTTGTCGCGTCGGTGCTGCTGGTCGTTTTCCTGCTCGTCACCGCGTTCGCCCTGCCGCACGTGCAATGGGGTTATGCAGCCCCCGCTCCCCTCGAGGGCGGCGCCCTGTGGTCCGCCATGACCATCGGATTCGCCATCCTGGCTTCCACTCCCCTGTCCTACACCAACAGCCCGGACCTTGCCCGATACCTCCCGGAGACCACCAAAAGGTCATCCATCATCGCGGCCACGGCTCTTGGCGGCGCGCTGCCCTGCATGTTCTTCACGGCTGTGGGTGCCTTGCTGGCCACCGGCATCAGCGCGGCGGCCATGGACCTCGGCATCGAATCGGCAATCCTGTCCTTGTTGCCGGCATGGCTCGGACCCGTCTTCGTGGTGGGCGTCATCATCAACACCATCTCGCTCAACGGCATGACCACCTACACCGCGAGCATGGCATTCCAGTCCATCGGTGTACCTATCCGCCGCATCCCGTCCGCAGTGGTGGTCGGGGCGATCGGCACCGCACTGACCATCTACCTCGTCATGTCCACCAGCCTCCTGGACGCCGTCAACCTCATGCTGCAGTTGCTGGTCCTCATTTCCGGACCCACCATGGCGGTCTTTGCGGTGGACGTCATTCTTCGCCGCAACCGCTACGACGGCAATGACCTTTTCAACGAGAAACCCGGTAGCCCGTTCTGGTACAGCGGCGGCTGGCACATCCCCGGTTTGCTCGCTGTGGTCCTCGGCGCGGCTGTGGCATCCCTCTTCCTCACCAACACCGCGTGGACGGGCCCCATCTCAGCCGCCATGGGCTTCCTGGACCTTTCCGTCCCCGTGTCCATCATCGTCACCGCTGCGGTCTATTTCGCACTTAGCCCGGCTTTGCGCCGCGGTCCCGCCAAAACACCCGTCACCCAAGGAGCCCCCGCATGACCAGCTCAACCGGCACACACCCGGCACGTTACCCTGGCGCCGCCAGCCAACCGGGCCAGGACAACTGGCAGGTGGGACCCCACAACCGCTGGACGTTTGCGCACCTGGGGGAAATAGTCCCGACGGCGGCCATCACCCGCCGCTTTCCGGCAGCCCCGGCCGTGGCCACTGAACGGCTGGACGCCCTTGGGCTGCCGGGGCTGACGCAGCGCCTGGAGGAGACGTACACCGACGCTTTCCTGGTCCTGCACGGAAATGACGTGATTGCCGAGTACTACCGTCCCGGCTTCGCTCCTGATGACCTCCACCTGGTCATGAGCATTTCAAAGTCGTTGTGCGGCCTGGTGATCGGGGCATTGATTGATGCAGGCGGGATCGTCCCGTCCGCCCGCGTGGTTGACTACGTTCCCGAGCTCGCCGGCTCCGCATATGACGGGCCAACCATCCAGCACGTCCTCGACATGGCTATCGAGCTCAACTACAGCGAAAATTATGGGGACCCTGCCTCCGAGGTGCAGACCCACGACCGCTCCGCAGGCTGGCGCACCCGGCGGGAAGGCGACCCTGAGGACACCTATGCCTTCCTGACCACCCTCACAGGCGACGGCACAGTGGGTAATTTTCAATACTGTTCGGCCAACACAGACGTCCTGGCGTGGATCATCGAGCGCGTAACCGGCCTCCGCTACTCCGAGGCCCTTTCCAAGCACCTGTGGTCCAAGCTCGACGCCGACCGGGACGCCACCATCACGGTCGACCCCGCAGGCTTCGGGTTCGCGAACGGCGGGGTTTCCTGCACCGCCCGCGACCTCGCCCGGGTGGGCCGGTTAATGCTCGACGACGGCGAAGGTCCAGGCGGGCGGGTGGTGTCCGCGGAGTGGGTCCAAAGCATCCTCGCGGGCGGTGACAAGGAAGCAATGAAAGACGCGTCATTCACCACCATCCACCATGAGGGCTCCTACACAAGGCAGTGGTGGTGCACGGGAAACGGGCGCGGCAACATCACCGGCATCGGCATCCACGGCCAATACCTTTGGATTGATCCGCCCAGCGATACCGTGATCGTGAAGTTGTCCACCTGGCCGGAACCGGAAAGCGGACATCTGCATACGCTCCAGAACCAGCTGCTCCTCGATGTCAGCAGGACCATGGACCACAACACCCTGAGCGGCGCTTCCACCACAGAACCCGAAAGCAAGGAAACAGCAGCGTGACCACCCAGCTCTACACCAACGCCCGCATCTTCACCTCCGATACCCGCCGCTGGGCCGAATCGATGATCGTCCAGGGAGAGCGCATCCTTTATGTCGGGGATGCCGGCACAGCTGAGCGCCTCTGCCCGGACGCGGAGCGTATTGACCTGGAGAGCCGTTTGGTAGTTCCCGGTTTCGTCGATGGCCACGCCCATGTGATCGGCACGGGCGAAGCCCTGGGCCAGGTGAGCCTGTGGGGAGCCAAGTCCGTTGCGGAGATCCAGCAACGGATCAAGGCCCACGATGCCGGGAACCCGGGCCTGGAGCGGATCCTTGCTACCGGCTGGTTGCACGGAGCGATTCCTGGCGGCGTCCCGGACGCGGGCATGCTGGATGCGGTAGTCCCGGACAAACCCGTCTACGCCTTCGCCTACGACTTCCACTCAGTATGGGTGAACACCGCGGCGCTGGCTGAACTCGGGATCGATGACCACACCGAAAATCCGCACGGCGGAACCATCAAACGCACTGCGGACGGTCACGCCACTGGGTACATCGACGAGAACGCCTTCTACGACATGGTGCTTCCCTTCCTGGACTCCCGGGCAAGCGATGACCAGCACTCGGCCAGCATCGCCGCGGTCCAACAGGCTTACCGCGAGACAGGCGTGACCACCGCCTGTGACATGGGCTTCAACGAGACCGACCTTGAGGCGTTCAAGCGCGCGGACAAGGATGGCACGCTGACCAGCCGCCTCATGGCCTATTGGCGGGTGAACAACACCGGCGACGCGGCGGCAAACATCGCGCAGGTCCAGAGGGCGGCAGCGCTCGCCGTCGAGCATGAATCCCCGTTCCTGCGCGTGGTGGGCATCAAGGTGATCATCGACGGGACCATCGACGGCTGCACCGCCACACTTGGGATGCCGTACGCCGACGGGTCGAATGCCGAGCCGATCTGGAGCCTCAAGGAACTGGCGCCCGTGGTGGCGGCGGCCGACGCGGCTGGACTCAAAGTGGCCATGCACGCCATCGGAGACGAGTCGGTACGGATCGCGATCGGGGCCGTGGAGCATGCCGTGGCGGAGAACGGCCCCCGCGAACGGCGCCACCGGATCGAGCACCTTGAGTTGGTGGACAGGGCCGACGTCGATCGGCTCGCCGCACTGGGGATCACCGCCAGCATGCAACCGGTCCACGCCGATCCTGCCATCAGCGAGAACTGGAGCTCCAAACTCGGCGACGACCGTGCAGAGCGGGGATTCGCCTGGCCTTGGATCATCGACGCCGGGGGCCGCCTCGCTTTCGGTACGGACTCTCCCACCTCCCCGCACGCGCCACTGCCCAACATGTATGTGGCCACTACCCGTGCCTCGGCGCTCGATGCCTCCGCGGGCACGAACGTCCCGGAGTTCGCACTGCCCCTCGCAGATTCGATCGAGCACGCCACCCGGGACTCGGCCTGGACCTGTGGGGCGGAGAACAACGTCGGCCGGTTGGCCGCTGGTTTGTACGCAGACTTCGTGGTGCTCGACACGGACGTTTTCGCCGCCGACCAGCCCGGATCGCTGCTTGAAGCAAGAGTCCTGCGAACCGTCGTGGGAGGGCGCACGGTCCACCAGGTCCAGCGACCCTGACCGCGCCGTACCGCCCGACGGCGACTTGCCGCCGTCGGGCGTTTCCGTACGTGACGCAGGGAACTGCGCCCTTTTTGCCGGCAGGGCACAATGGAAGGCATGACCCTCACAACTTTCGCCCTCGTCCGCCATGGCCAGACCGACTGGAACGCGGAGCGCCGGTTGCAGGGAGCTACTGACATCCCCCTGAACGACACCGGCCGCGGCCAGGCGCGCGACGCCGTCGCTTTCCTGTCCGGCCAGCAATGGGACACGGTGGTGTCCTCGCCGCTGAGCCGGGCGGCAGAAACGGCGGAGATCATCGCCGATGGCTTGGGGCTCTCCGTTGCCCGGCTGGTGCCGGACCTCATTGAGCGCAGCTTTGGGCCGGCGGAAGGCTTGCAGGCCGGACCGGAGCTGGAGGCCCTGCGCATCCCCGGCGGCTTCCGCGGTGGCGAGAGCGACGACGACGCTGCCGACCGCGGCATTGCTGCGCTGGAGGCCCTGGCCCGGGAGTTCGCAGGCAAGCGCGTGCTGGTGGTTGCGCACGGAACACTGATCCGGCTGACTCTGAGCCGCGCGATCGGCCGCACCCTGGACAGCGTCCAGAACGCGGCGCTGAACCTTGCCCATCACCATCCGGTTGACGGCTGGCAGCTTGAGTACTTCAACGGCGAGCGCATCGCGGCAGACGTTCAGGCCTGAACTCGCCCTCCTGGAGCGAGTCTGCGCACTTCCTCAAGCAGGTCTGCAACCCAGTCCTACATGGCCCCGCTGAGGTGGCGGCCTACGAAGGTTCCGGCACCGGGAAGGTCGAAGACGGCGATTGCCTGGTTCCCGGCCGACCCCGGCCCCGCATAAAACGTCACCTTGCCGCGATGAATCCCGGCGATGTCGAAGCAAAGCGCGGTTCTGGATTCAAGGGATGACGCCCAGGCAGCGATCGATGCAGGTGTGCAGGTATTGATGGCCGCTACTCCCTTGGACGCCGACTGACCGGACGCAGGTTAAGTAGCGGAAGGGGCAGGATCGTGACGCGGAATTGCTATCTGGCCTGAAGCCGGGACTTCAGCTGTTCCGTGTAGTCCGTGTAAGCGGCCGCGATTTCTTCAAGGTCCACGGTTTGTGGGAAGTCGATCACCGGTTGCCGTTCGGCCAGGTAGCTGGTGGTTTCTTCAACGATCAGCTGCTCATCAATGCCTTCAAGTCCCGCCTCGGCCAGGAACCCTGGATTGGTGTGGATCAGGGATTCTCCGGACTGCCCTTCCGAAGCCCAACGCACCAGGTACTCGTTCTGATTCACCAATTCGATGTCGAATGTCTGCTCCATGGCAGCAGCCTACGCCGTTGGGCGGCGGGGCCGGACCAGTTCCGCACCTGAGGCTGGAAAGCGCACGACGGCGGGAGGCCGCCGTCGTGCGCTTCTTCCGTTGGCTGCGGCTGCTAGATCTCGGGGCGCCGCTCTACGACGGTGTGGGGATCGCCGCGGCGTTCAACTACTGTGCGGCGGGTCCTGTTGGACATGGCGATCGAAATGATGAGTCCGATGACTCCCACCACTATCAGGATGTAGCCAACCAGGACCTGGTCCAGGAAGGGGATGATTCCGGGGGCGAGCGCGAAAGCCAGAATAGCTCCGATGGCAATCAGGGCAATGGAAGAACCGATTCTCATAACGTGCTCCTCATGTATGTCCGGCGCAGGTACAGGGCATGGCCGGATCCGTGTCATCAGGATACTTATGATTTACCGCGCCCGCCAGCCATCAGAGAACACCACTGCTAGTGGCCGTACCGCGCAGCCACCCGGCCGATTGCATCCTCAGGGGTAGGCGCCGGACCGAACACCTGTTCCTGGCGGGTGGTGTCCGCAACATACTTGCCTGTCTCGAACCACGCCACCATGCTCGCCATGTCCGCCACCAGGGGAAGAACCTTGGCGGTGACCTTGCCCAGGCCGTTGATGGCCCCGGCCGGAATGGACCTCACCTTGATCTCCTTCCCCGCCCGGCGACCCGCAAGTCCAGCCGCATCCTGCATGCTGAGTGGCCGCGTCCACCCGATGTCGATGCGCTCGCCGTCCACAACGTCAGCGTCAACAGCGGCTGCCAGGTAGGTGGCCAGATCGCTTGCCAGGACGAACGTCAGCCGGGCGTCCTTGGAGCCGAGCCACACAAAGCGGCCCTTCGCGAAAGGATCGCCGCCCATCCCCACCGCCTGGTCAAAGAAGGCCCCCGGCCGCAGCGCGACAAACGGGACGCCGAGTTCCTCGAACTTGTCCTCCGCCAGCTTCTTGTTCCAGAAGTGCGGGATCTGGGGCGTTTGGTCGCAGGTGAGAATGCTGATCAACACAAAGCGCGGCACGGCGGCGTACTTGGCGGCAACGGCCAGGTTGCTGTTGCCGTAACTGTCGATCACCTTGGCGTTCCTGTCATTCCTGGTATAGCCGGCCGCCGTCGAAATCGCTGCGGAGACGCCCGTCATGGCAGTGATCAGCGAGGCGGTGTCCAGCATGTCTCCGCGGACGATCCCGACTCCTTTGGCCTCCAGCTTGGCGGCTTTGGACCCGGGCCGGACCAGCGCCCGGACCTTCCTGCCACGCTTCAGAAGCTCATCAACCACTTGGCCGCCCAGGAAACCCGTAGCGCCAACAACAAGGACAGGCAGGTCTTCGGCCACAACTTCTCCTCAGGTTTTGTTCCTACGTCAGTGGTAGCACGCACTGGAAAACGAGGCCAGCCCCCAACTTCGGCGACTGCTGCCGTCGTCGAGCCCCAGCCGCTGCGGCCCGCGACGCAGACTAGGATCGGTTCCATGGCCAGGATCGAGGACTACGCAATCATCGGGGACCTGAACACTGCCGCGTTGGTGGGGCGGGACGGGTCCATTGACTGGATGTGCTTGCCAAGGTTCGACTCACCGGCCTGCTTCGCGGCGCTGCTGCACACGCCTGAGGCGGGTCGCTGGCTCCTGGCACCTGCCGGCACTCCCGACGGCGGCAACAGCACCCGCCGCACGTACCGGGAAGACACCCTGATCCTGGAGACCGTTTGGGAAGTCGACGGCGGTTCGGTGAAGGTCATCGACTTCATGCCCGTCCGCGACGACGCCGTGGACCTGGTGCGGATCGTCGAAGGCCTGTCCGGCGAAGTGGAAATGCACATGGAACTGGTCCTCCGCTTCGACTACGGCAGCGTTGTGCCCTGGGTGCGGCGCAGCAAACACGGGATCAGCGCAGTGGCCGGCCCGGACTCCGCGTACCTCACCACCCATGCCCCGCTCGTGGGCCGGGACAACCGGACCTACAGCGACTTCAGCGTCCGCAAAGGAGACCGGGTCCCCTTCGTCCTGCGTTGGGCGCCAAGCCATGAGCGCGAACCCCGGCGGATCGACCCCCTGCGGGCACTGGACGCGACGGAATCGTATTGGCTCGAGTGGATTGGCCGCAGCAAGATAGCGGGGAAGTACAAGGAACCGGTGGAGAGGTCCCTGATCACCCTCAAAGCGCTTACCTACGAGCCAACCGGTGGCATCGTGGCCGCCGCCACCACCTCCCTGCCCGAACAGATCGGCGGGCCACGGAACTGGGACTACCGGTTCTGCTGGCTGCGTGACGCCACGCTGACCCTGCAGTCCCTTCTCGCCGCCGGCTACACGGAAGAGGCCTCCGCCTGGCGGGATTGGCTGCTCCGGGCGATCGCCGGCGACCCCTCGCAACTTCAGATCGTGTACGGACTCGACGGCGCCCGGAGGCTTCCGGAGGCCGACATCCCGTGGCTTTCCGGCTACGAAGGGTCAGCGCCCGTACGAACCGGAAACGCGGCAGCCCCACAGCTTCAACTGGACGTGTGGGGTGAGGTCCTGGATGGCCTTTCGCTGACCCGGGCCGCTTTCAAGGACTCCGTTGATAATTCCTGGGATATCCAGGTGGCGCTGATGGAATACCTTGAAGGGGCCTGGAACCAGCCGGACAACGGGCTATGGGAGATGCGCGGACCCCGCCGGGACTTCACCCATTCGAAAGTCATGGCCTGGGTGGCCGCCGACCGCATGGTCAAAGCCGTTCGCACTTCCGGACTGCCCGGACCACACGACCGCTGGGCGGCTCTACGGAGCGAAATCCACCACGATGTCATGACCAAGGGCTTCGACGAGGACCTCAACAGCTTTGTGCAGTCCTACGGCAGCAAGGAGCTGGACGCGAGCCTGCTGCTGGTCCCCCGCGTCGGATTCCTGCCGCACCGGCATCCTCGCGTTGCAGGGACCGTGGACGCCATCAAGAAGAACCTCACGGAGGACGGTTTGGTTCTTCGCTACCGGACACAGTCAGGACACGACGGATTGCCTGGCGACGAAGGGGTCTTCCTGGCCTGTTCCTTCTGGCTGGTGGACTCGCTGCTGGGCATCGGGCACACCGACCAAGCCACGGAACTTTTCGAACGGCTGCTCAGCCTGCGCAACGATGTGGGGCTGCTCAGCGAAGAGTGGGATCCCCGCACCAAACGGCAACTGGGCAACACTCCGCAGGCGTTCAGCCACTTCCCGCTGATTCACAGTGCCCTGCAACTGCACCACGGTGAGGCCCGCAAGAGCGACACCCCGTTCGGCGGCGCCGGGAATTCCAGCGGCTCTACCCTTCGGAATGATCCCCGTCTTCAGTAGCTTCACCCCTGTGGCGGGCCTCTTCCAGATGCAGGTCAAGCTTGCGCTCGGCCTCGCGCCTGCGTTGCCCTACGGTCCGCAGTTGTTGGGTTATTGGAGCTCCCGCATCCTCTGATGCAAGGCCTGCCGGCTCAGCGGGCTCATGTTTTTCTTGTTCGCCCATATGACGATCGTCCCATCGTCACTGCTTTTGCGATAGCGGCAATTGTTTCGCAAGCGGCGGTTCCAGCGGCCGCAGGCGGCTGGGCGTCCGACGGCGACCTTCCGCCGTCGAGCATCTCCAATACTTGGGGGAGTGGCCGGCCACGGGTAGCGTGAGCGGCAGACGAGTTGCCCCACCGCGAGCGAACGAATCCAAGGAGTTGCCCCATGAGCAGATCCCACCGCACGTCCCACCATGAACCGGACACCGCCGTCGAACTCAATCCCCTGTTCAGCAGGCCCGGAGAGTCCACCATTTTCCCACGTTTCACCCTTCCGGACGGCGAATCCCTGCCCGCCACCGCGTACCAGGTTGTCCACGACGAGGCCATGCTGGACGGCAACTCGCGGCTGAACCTGGCGACGTTCGTGGGGACATGGATGGAGACCGAAGCGTCCACCCTTTACGCCGAAACGTTCGATAAGAACATGATCGACAAGGACGAGTACCCCCAAACCGCGCTCATTGAAACCCGGTGCTGGCGGATGCTCGCTGACCTCTGGAACTCGCCGGATCCCGGGAAAAGCATCGGCACGTCCACCATCGGGTCCTCGGAGGCCTGCATGCTGGGCGGACTGGCGTTGAAGCGACGCTGGCAGCACGCCCGTCGCGAGGCAGGAAAGCCAACAGACAATCCCAACCTCGTCCTGAGTTCAGCTGTTCAGGTTTGCTGGGAGAAGTTCTGCAATTACTGGGAAGTTGAACCTCGCTTTGTGCCGGTCTCGGCCGAACATCCAGTGCTGGACGGCCATGACCTGGACAAGTACGTGGACGAAAACACCATCGGAGTCGTCGCCATCCTGGGCGTCACCTACACGGGCCGTTACGAACCCGTTGAGCTCATCTCGGAGGCACTGGATGAGATCCAAGCACGCCGCGGCCTGGACGTCCCCATCCACGTTGACGGCGCTTCCGGAGCCATGGTGGCACCTTTCCTGCAGCCCGAAACTGTATGGGATTTCAGGCTCCCCCGGGTCGCCTCGATCAACACCTCCGGACACAAATATGGGCTGGTGTACCCGGGTCTGGGCTGGGTGGTGTGGCGGGACGCTGAGGCACTCCCCGAAGACCTGATTTTCCACGTCAGCTACCTGGGCGGCGACATGCCCACGTTCGCGCTGAACTTCTCCCGGCCCGGCGCCCAGGTCCTCCTGCAGTACTACCTGTTCCTCCGGCTCGGCTTTGCCGGGTACAGGTCCGTGCAGGCTACGTCCCGGGATGTGGCCCTGTACCTCTCCAGTGAGATCGGGGACATGGACGCTTTCACCCTCTGGAGCGACGGCTCCGACATCCCCGTTTTCGCCTGGCAGCTCACCGAAGGCTACACGGACAACTGGAACCTCAAACATCTGTCCGAGCGCCTGCGTATGAACGGCTGGCTGGTGCCCGCCTACCCCTTGCCCGACGGTTTGGGCGAGGTAACAGTGCAGAGAATCGTGGTCCGGAACGGTTTCACCCGTGATCTCGCTTCCAGTTTCCTGGCCGATCTGACCAAGGCAGTGGAATACCTGGACAGCCTTACGTCGCCGATGCCCGCAGACAAACAGCCTGAGGGCTTCCACCACTAACCACGCGAAGGAGGCTTCCCATGTGCCGTCTTTTCGGGCTGCACGCAGGTGCCCAAGCAGTGCGGGCAACGTTTTGGCTCTTGAACGCACCGGACAGTCTCTCGTCCCAAAGCCGGCGGGAACCCGACGGCGCAGGAATCGGGACCTTTGACCCGGCCGGCAATGCGCATGTCTTCAAACAGCCGATGGCGGCCTGGGAGGACCACGCCTTCGCCCGCGAAGCCCGCGACCTGAAAAGCACCACGTTCCTGGCGCATGTGCGGTATGCCAGCACCGGCGCCCTCACCCTGGTGAACACGCATCCTTTCGAACAGGACGGGCGGCTCTTTGCCCACAACGGTGTGCTCCGTGGCCTGGAAAAACTTGATCGTCGGCTTGTTGAGCTCAAGGCCATGGACCTGGTCCTGGGCCAGTCGGACAGCGAGCGTCTGTTTGCGCTCATCACCGCCGAAACCCGGGCCGCAGAGGGGGACATCCAGGCGGGCATAGTGGCCGCCGTTGCCTGGATAGCCAGGGAATTGCCGGTGTTCAGCCTCAATTTCATCCTGACGACGTCCACGGAGATGTGGGCACTCAGATACCCGGCGACGCACGATCTCTACATGCTTGAACGCCGCCCGGCCACCACACCCAGCCCACTCGACGTCCAAAGCGCGCGGATCCGCTCCCACAGCGCCGAACTCTCCCGGTCCCCGCACGTCCTGCTCGCCACCGAACCCATGGATCAAAACCCCGGATG
Source organism: Paenarthrobacter histidinolovorans (assembly GCF_014647595.1). Lineage (GTDB taxonomy): Bacteria > Actinomycetota > Actinomycetes > Actinomycetales > Micrococcaceae > Arthrobacter > Arthrobacter histidinolovorans. The sequence continues at coordinate 166,468 of NZ_BMPM01000010.1, forward strand.
GCGGCCCATGTCCCCCGGCGAACTGGTTCACGTGGGACCGGACTTAACAGTGACATCCACTATCACTTTCCCGGATCCCCCCGCCCACCCGCTTGGCCTCGCCGACCTCGAACCGGCCGCGGCGGCCTCGCAGGCACGGTAACCACAGCTCCGGCGGTCCGCGCCTTAGGCAAGCAGTTCACGACGGCGACCTGCCGCCGTCGTGCGCGTTGTCACCTTGCCGTCATGCATTCCGGCGACGGTTTTGGGGCGTCCAGCCTCAGCGATCCGTGAAGGCCGGAGGATCGGCCGCCAAGCGGTCTTTTTGGGATGATGTTTATCCACTTGGAGCGGGTTGTCCACATACGCGGGTCAACGGCTTATGACGTTCTTGCGGCCGTGACAGGGTTGATTCATGGAGGGAATTGGGCAGCTCATGAAACCCGGGACAGCGTCCCGGGGGCATGGTGAGGCGCGTTCCGAGCATGGAAGAACTACCTCAACAGGCTCGCTTCAGGATCGGGCGTCAACGGCCCTCACTCAGCGCCCTTCCGCCGGCTCACCAGGATCACCAGGATCAGCCCTGGACGATAACGGGGATTCCCTTCTCGTCGCAGAGACGACTTTCGGATCTTCCCGGGACCTTGATTCTTTTCTTGAGGATGCTTCGGAGGCGTTGGTCGGGCTGTGCAGTTCGGTCGCTTCGGAGGCTCAGTTGTTCGGCTTTGGGGACGCTGCGGAGTTTGCTGGGCGGGTGGAGGAGATTTCGCGGCAGTTGGAGTATGTGCAGGTGGTCGCGGCCCAGGCGGTGGAACGGACCCGGCGCGAGGCGCAGGCGCGGCAGTCAGGGGCGTCCGGGGCGTTCGTGGCGTCCGGGGCGCAGGAATGGCGGACGGGGTGGACCGAACCGGCCGGTGGCGCAGGTGGTGGGGCTGGGGCAGGGGTTGGTGCTGGTCCTGTGACGGGTACTGGTTCTGTGGCGGGTGCGGATTCGGCGGTGGCTGCTGGTGTTGGTGCTGGTGGCAGTGTTTTGGATGATGGGTACCGGAACGCAGCCGAGTTCCTGCGGGCCAGGCTGCGGATCGGCATCAGTGAAGCCCGGCGACGGCTCGCCCTCACAACCGACGTCCTGCCCGGGACAGGAATAACCGGCCACCACGTCCCGGCCCGGCGCGAACACC
>NZ_BMPM01000011.1 GCF_014647595.1 Paenarthrobacter histidinolovorans
CTAAGACCCACAGCGCCGATGGTACTGCACCCGGGAGGGTGTGGGAGAGTAGGACACCGCCGGACAACCATTAGCCAAGAGCCCCAACCCCCCAAAAGGGTCGGGGCTCTTGCCATTTAACAAACCACCTCACACAGCCACGACATCACCTCGAGCCAGGCCAGCACGCAGCTTGAGGGGCGCAGCCCAAGCTAGCCCGAGAAGAACTCCGACAATTCCGAGATCAGTTTGTCCGGCGCTTTGTTCGGACCGTCATGGCCGAAGCCCGGAAGGATGGTGTAGCTGGACCCGGACAGAACATCGTGGATCTGTCCGCAAGCAACGCCGAAGTAGGCGGGGCTCTTTTCCCCCACCACGATCAAAGTCTCCAGCGGCAGAGCCAGGAATGGTTCGGCAGGCATATCGGCCGCGATGACGGCCTTGATTTCACGGACGCCGCAGGTCATGAGCTCCCGCATCTGCTTGCCGACGGGGGTACCAGCGGCCAGTTTGTTGGCCAGCGTCAGCATGGACAGCGGCATCCGCGCGAAAGCGCCGCCTGTCTCAACTCCCTTGATGAGGACCGCGAGGGCGCGGTCGTAGTCTCCTGCCGCCGTCGCGCGTTCATAATCGGGCGTCCAGTCGGCCTTGACGCTGTGGTTGACCGAAACGGCGGGATCGTAGACTGCCAGCCGCTCCACTGGGAGCGTGCGGGCTGCGTGCAGCGCCACTGCACCGCCGAAGCTGTGACCGAAGACGTCGGTGCTGGACGTGTGCTCCATGACGGTTTGAAGGTCCCGGATATCGGCCTCCAGCGTGTAATCCACTGCCTGCGGCGATGAATCACCCCGTCCGCGCCGGTTGAAGGTGTGAACGGGCCGGCCGAGCGCCTCACTGAGCTTCTGGGCGAAACGCGTGTAATCGGAGGCGGTCACCATGGAGGCAGGAACGACGACCACGCCGGAACCTGCCGCTGCCAGGTCACCACCTGTGGTGAGTAGTTCGAGGTGTCCGCCGTCGTGGGTCATGATGATGTCGCGCGTCATGTCTTGAGCCTAGCCGAGCCAACTGACAGCAGGCCGTATGGCATCCCGTATGTGGATACTGAATCAGCTCTTGAAGTACGCGGAGATATCCGACACCAGTTCATTCACTGCCGCGGGGATTGAGCCATGGAAGCCTTTGGGGGAGACTTCCAGCGTGCTCCCGGGGACGGCCCTGTTCAACCTGGCCGCGGCAACTTTGTAGAACTGCGGGCTTTTCTTGCCCACCATGAAATGGGTGTTCGACGGCAGTACCGCGAAGTCCTGGGGCGTGTCGGCGTCCTCGAAGGCGGCTTTCAGCTCACCCACTCCGGAGGGCAGGAGTTCCCGGAAGACCTTGTTCACCTTGGTGCGTGAAACTACTGCCATGAGTCCTGCCAGGATGGGCTCGGGTACACGGGCCAAGGCGGTTCCGGGCTCCATGCCGCGGCGCATCCGTGCCATCGCGCGGTTGACGTCACCCTTGTTTACGGCATCCGCGAAGCCGGGCAACCAGTCCAGGTCCATGCTTCCGTCGATGTTTACGGCGGCATCGTAGACAGCGAGCTTGCTTGGCTCGTGACGGGTTCCGGCGAAGTCCTGCGCCGCATTCAATGCGACGGACCCGCCCAGGCTGTGGCCAAGGATGTTCCGCGCGCCGGTGGCGTCCATGATGGTGCGGACATCCTCAATTTCCGTGGCCATGGAATAGTCGTGCGGCTGCCCCGTGGACTTTCCCCGGCCGCGGCGGTCGTAGACGTCCACGGCCCAGCCATCGCCCAGGCCTTTGGCCAGTGCGATGGAGAACGGCCGGTAGATGAGGGCCGTCAGGAACGCGCCCCCGACCAGCACCACCCTGCGCTCCCCGAGCGCCTCTTCGGCACCGTAGCTGTACAAGGCGAGCCTGCCGCCGTCGTGCGTCTTGATCCCGCGTTCCTTCACCGGAACATCTTAGGTGGCTTCTGCCTGTCCTGCGGGGAGGTGGGTCCCCGAAAGGAACCGGGACACCCGTGCGGCAAGCCGCCGCCCCGGACGCAGCGGGCCTTCGTGGAATTGCAGCGGCACCACCGCGAACTCGATCGCAGGCACGGCGCCGGCCAGCGCCCGGCCTGTTTCAGCAAAGTACGAAGGACTCCATCCACCGCTCAGCATGAGGGTTGGCGTCGAGACTTTCATGAAGTCCTCAAGGTGCGCGTCGGCGTCCAGGACCGCCCGCATTTCCACGACGGCGGTGGGCAGCAGGGAGCGCATCTCCAGTCCCAGCCTGGTTTGGGCCGACAGGACGCTGAGAGTACGCAGGGCCCGCATTGGAAGATAGGAAATCGGGCCGGCAGTACCCAATCCCTGCACAAGGTGCGCCCAGGCCTGGTCCAACTGGCCCGCGGTGACCGCTTCCTCCAGCTCCGGCCGCCACCGGCTGCTCAGGTTGCCGGACAGCGACACCGCGGCGTCGTAGGTGACCAGGCGGTTGATGGTGGTGCGCCGGGCAGCCTGGAGTGCCACGAACCCGCCATAGCTGTGCGCCACGACGTCGGTGGATCCGCTCTTCTCCATGACTGCCTGGAGGTCCGCGATCTCAGTGTCAACGGAATAGCCGGCGGGCTGCGGCGCCGAATGGCTGCGGCCGCGGCGGTTGTAGCTGTGGACCGGACGGCCCAGCATAACGCTCAGGGTCCGCGCGAACGGCCAGTAGAGGGCGTCGGTTACCAGGGTGCCATGGACAAGCACGACGCCGGCCGGTTCCGCAGGCGCTTTGGAACCGGGGATTGTGGCAGCCGATGCAGGCCTGAAGCTGTGGACCTCAAGGTGCCCGCCGCCGTCGTGCGTTTCAACTGTCCATGTTTCCACCGTCCGAGTCTATGCTTTTCACCTGTGGTGAAGTCCGGAAATGAAGGTCCGTAATCACCGGTAAACTTAAGGACTGTGACTTCCGCAAACACCCCAGCCCTGAACACCTCCGCAGAGCCCTCCGATGCCAGCGAGCAAATGCGCATCCGCATGGAGAAGCGCGCCAAGCTGATCGAGCGGGGCACAGAGGCTTATCCGGTGGGTGTCGAACGGACCCATTCACTGGGCGAAATCCGTGAGAAATACGCGCATCTCCAGGCCGATGAGACCACCGGAGACGTCGTAGGCATCACCGGACGCGTGGTGTTTGTGCGCAATACCGGCAAGCTCTGCTTCGCCACCCTCCAGGAAGGCGGAGTGGACGGCAAGGGCGTGCGCCTGCAGGCCATGCTGAGCCTGGCGAACGTAGGCGAAGAAGCGTTGGCCGACTGGAAGGCCCTGGTGGACCTCGGCGACCATGTATTCATCAAGGGCGAGGTCATCTCCTCCCGCCGCGGCGAACTGTCAGTGATGGCCGATTCCTGGTCCATGGCTTCCAAAGCCCTGCGCCCGCTTCCCGTGCTGCACGCGGAGTTGAACGAAGAAACCCGTGTCCGCCAGCGCTATGTGGACCTCATGGTCCGTGACGAAGCCCGCGAGATGGTTTACAAGCGTGCCGCCATTACCCGTTCGGTCCGCGACACCCTTGACCGCCACGGATACGTGGAGGTGGAAACCCCCATCCTGCAGCTGGTCCACGGCGGTGCCACGGCCCGTCCGTTCGAAACGCACATGAATGCATTCGACCAGAAAATGACGCTCCGTATTGCCACCGAGCTTTTCCTTAAACGGGCAGTGGTGGGCGGAATTGACCGCGTGTACGACATGGGCAGGGTCTTCCGCAATGAGGGCGTGGACTCCACCCACAGCCCGGAATTCACCACCCTTGAATGCTACGAGGCATGGGCTGACCAGTTCGTCATGGCCGAGCGCATGAAGGAAATCATCCTGAATGTGGCAGATGTCGTCGGTACCCGCACCATCCAGACCGAGGCCGGCGAAATCAACCTCGACGGCGAATGGGCCTGGCTTGCGGTATACCCCGGTATTTCAGAAGCAGTGGGCGTGGAAATTACGCCGGATACCACTGTGGAGGAGCTGTTGGCGATTGCCGCCAAGCACGACGTCAAGGTGGACCCGAAATGGGATGCCGAGAAGATCGTGGTGGAACTCTTCGGCGAAATCGTCGAACCCACACTCCTTAACCCGACATTTGTCTATGACTACCCGCCGTCAGCCCAGCCGCTGGCCCGACCGCACCGCGAAGACGACCGGCTCATCGAAGCCTGGGACCTCATTATTGGCGGCATGGAGCGCGGTACTGCATTCTCCGAGTTGATTGACCCGGTTATTCAGCGCGAACGCCTCACGGAGCAATCCCGCCGGTCCGCCGCTGGTGATGAAGAAGCCATGCAGTTGGACGAGGACTTCCTCCGCGCCCTCGAATATGGCGCGCCGCCCATGGGTGGAATCGGACTTGGCATCGATCGCCTGGTCATGTTGTTCACCGGTGCCGGTATCCGCGAAACCATTCTTTTCCCCCTGTTGAAGCCTGAAGGGCACTGATCATGGAGTACATCGCAGTCCTGGCGCCGTCAGTGGTGGTCGGTTTGATTTTCTGGTTCGCCATGAAGTCGATCTTCAATGCGGACAAATCCGAGCGCCAGGCGGAAGCCCGCGCCCAGGAGGAGGCCAATTCGAGAAATCAGGGCCCGGCTCCGGAAGGACCAGCGGCGAAATAGTCCCGCAAATGGCTTCCACTAACGCAGGAATCCAATTGTGCTTTGACGCGCATGCTTGCCGTGACAGATAATCAAGAAAGAAACCCGGGGAATTTCTGATTATCCAACCCTCCGAATGAGAGGCAACTCATGGCACAGAAAGTAAAAATCATCCTCGTCGATGACCTGGATGAAGGGGCCGCGGACGAAACTGTCCGCTTTGGCCTGGACGGCGTGAGCTACGAGATGGACCTGTCCACCGCTAACGCAGCTTCCCTCCGGAAAGCCCTGGAGCCTTACGTCGCTAAAGCCCGGAAGACTTCCGGTCGTGCAACGCGGGGCCGCGCTACTGCAGCCCGTAACCAGGATTCCGCGCAGATCCGCCAGTGGGCGCGTGACAATGGTTACACGGTCAACAGCCGCGGACGTATTCAGGCAGAAATTCAGGAAGCCTATCAAAAGGCCAATTCCTGATTCATCACTTCAATGCCCCGGCAGATGATGCCGGGGCATTCGTTGTTTAAGCGGGGTTTTTGGACGCGGCCAGCCCAAGGCTGGGAATATTCTGTGAATCGGGTGCCCTTGGGGAAAGGCTCCGTTGAGTCCTTTATGGAATCCCTCCGATTCCCGGGGAGCATGGGTCGCGAAACCCCAAGCCGCGCTCCTCCCGTGGGCCTGGCGGGAGGGTGTCACCGCCGGCGCATCCGGTCAAGGGTGCCAACTGGATTTATTCCGCAACAGCGTCATGTTTCCCCTGTGGCGAACACGCTCCAAAAGTGTTGCCCGGGCACGTAGCATCAAAGTACGTCGTAGCTAGGAGTGTGGCGAAATGTTTGAGAGATTTACGGACCGTGCCCGTCGCGTGGTCGTCCTTGCCCAAGAAGAGGCACGGATGCTCAACCACAATTACATCGGTACCGAGCACATCCTCTTGGGTCTGATCCACGAGGGTGAAGGCGTTGCAGCCAAGGCGCTTGAGTCCCTGAGCATTTCGCTCGATGGCGTCCGCGAGCAGGTGCAGGAGATCATCGGCCAGGGCCAGCAGGCCCCGTCCGGTCACATCCCCTTCACGCCGCGCGCCAAGAAGGTGCTTGAGCTTTCGCTCCGCGAGGCACTGCAGCTCGGCCACAACTACATCGGTACTGAGCACATCCTGCTCGGCCTCATTCGCGAAGGCGAAGGCGTCGCCGCCCAGGTGCTGGTTAAGCTTGGTGCGGACCTCAACCGGGTCCGCCAGCAGGTTATCCAGCTGCTCTCCGGCTACCAGGGCAAGGAGACCGCAGGAAGCGGTTCCGGCCAGGGCCAGCCCGAAGGTACCCCCGCCGGCTCGGTGGTGCTGGACCAGTTCGGCCGCAACCTGACGCAGGCTGCCCGCGAAAACAAGCTCGATCCTGTGATCGGCCGCGAGCAGGAGATGGAACGCGTCATGCAGGTCCTCTCCCGCCGTACCAAGAACAACCCCGTGCTGATTGGTGAGCCGGGCGTCGGCAAGACCGCCGTCGTCGAAGGTCTCGCCCAGGCGATCGTCCGCGGCGATGTACCGGAGACCATCAAGGACAAGCAGCTCTACACGCTGGACCTTGGTTCCCTGGTTGCCGGCTCCCGCTACCGCGGTGACTTCGAAGAGCGCCTGAAGAAGGTCCTCAAGGAAATCCGCACCCGCGGCGACATCATCCTGTTCATCGACGAGATCCACACCCTCGTTGGTGCAGGTGCTGCCGAAGGCGCCATTGATGCTGCGTCCATCCTGAAGCCGATGCTTGCCCGTGGCGAACTCCAGACCATTGGTGCCACCACCCTGGACGAGTACCGCAAGCACATCGAGAAGGACGCCGCTCTTGAGCGCCGCTTCCAGCCGATCCAGGTCAAGGAACCCTCCGTCGCGCACGCGATCGAGATCCTCAAGGGCCTTCGGGACCGTTACGAGGCACACCACCGCGTTACGATCACCGACGGCGCCCTCGCCTCAGCCGCGCAGCTGGCCGAACGCTACATTTCGGACCGCTTCCTGCCGGACAAGGCGATCGACCTCATCGATGAAGCCGGTGCACGCCTGCGCATCCGTCGGATGACGGCTCCGCCGGAGCTCAAGGCCATGGACGAGCGCATTGCCGAAGTGAAGATGGAGAAGGAATCCGCCATCGACGCCCAGGACTTTGAGGGTGCTGCCTCGCTGCGCGACAAGGAGCAGAAGCTCATTGCCGAACGCGCGGAGAAGGAACGCAACTGGAAGTCCGGCGGCATGGACGACATTTCCGAGGTTGACGAAGACCTGATTGCCGAGGTTCTTGCGAACTCCACCGGCATCCCGGTCTTCAAGCTCACCGAGGAAGAGTCCTCGCGTCTGCTCAAGATGGAAGACGAACTGCACAAGCGCGTCGTCGGCCAGGACGAGGCCATCAAGGCCCTGTCGCAGGCTATCCGCCGCACCCGTGCAGGCCTGAAGGACCCCAAGCGTCCCGGTGGCTCGTTCATCTTCGCCGGCCCCACGGGCGTCGGCAAGACCGAGCTCGCCAAGGCCCTTGCCGAGTTCCTGTTCGGTGAAGAGGATGCCCTCATCACGCTGGATATGTCCGAGTACTCCGAGAAGCACACGGTTTCGCGTCTCTTCGGTGCTCCTCCGGGCTACGTCGGTTACGAAGAAGGCGGCCAGCTGACCGAGAAGGTCCGCAGGCGTCCGTTCTCCGTGGTCCTGTTCGATGAAGTAGAGAAGGCCCACGCCGATCTCTTCAACTCCCTGCTGCAGATTCTGGAAGACGGCCGCCTGACCGACTCCCAGGGCCGCGTGGTGGACTTCAAGAACACCGTGATCATCATGACCACCAACCTTGGTACCCGCGATATCTCCAAGAGCGTGGCTACGGGCTTCCAGTCCGGCACGGACACCCAGACCGGCTACAACCGGATGCGTGCCCGGGTTACGGAAGAGCTCAAGCAGCACTTCCGCCCCGAGTTCCTCAACCGCGTTGACGACGTCGTGGTGTTCCCGCAGCTGACCCAGGACGAGATCATCGAGATCGTGGACCTGTTCGTCACCCGTCTGGAGCGCCGCCTCAAGGACAAGGACATGGGCATCGAGCTCACGCCCGCAGCCAAGGTCCTGTTGGCCACGCGCGGTTACGATCCCGCCATGGGCGCCCGGCCACTGCGCCGGACCATCCAGCGCGAGATCGAGGACCAGCTGTCCGAGAAGATCCTGTTCGGTGAGATCCACTCCGGCGACATCGTCGTGGTGGATGTGGACGGCGAAGGTGACGACGCCAAGTTCACGTTCGAAGGGAACGCCAAGCCGCGCATCCCCGAGATCGCGCCCACCGCGTAAGGCACGCTGCCTCATTGCACAAAGCCCCGCCCACTCCGGAAGGAGCCGGCGGGGCTTTCTGCAATCCGTGAAAGGAATTGATGCGCATTTTGATGGTGGCTCCGGGCACGCGCGGAGACGTGGCGCCCATGGCCGGGCTCGGTAACCGGTTGCAGGGCCTGGGGTTTGAGGTTGCCATTGCGGCGAACCCGGCCTATGCGCCTTTGGTGGTGGATTCGGGCTGTGAATTCAGGCTTCTGCCCGGTGACCTGGCCGGGTTGATCAGGCACCCGGCGCCCGGCGAAAAGGCCCAGGGCGGAAGCGTGCTCGAGTTCTGGAGGAAGCTCCGGGGGTACATGGAGGATGCGGCTACCGGAACTCTGGCGGCAGCTGAGGCGGGCGCGGACGTCATTCTGGCCAATTCCGTGGCACCGTACGCTTATGACGTTGCTGAGGCGTTCGGCATTCCGGCCATCGGGGCGCACCTGCAGCCGACTGAACCGAGCGCCGCGTATCCGCCGGTGCTGATGAATTCATCGCGCAGCCTTGGCCCTCTTGGAAACAAGATCATTGGTGAGCGCGCATCCGCCGGCCCGGCACCCTATGACGCCCCCAGTGCGCGACTTCGAAAGGCGCTGGGGCTGAAAAAGGAAAGCCGTGCCGCCGGTGAGCGGCGGCGGAGGAAGGCGAAGGCCACCATCCTTCACGGCATCAGCCCCACCGTCCTGCCCAGACCTGCTGATTGGCACGCCGGCCTGGTGATGGCCGGTTATTGGTGGCCTGTTGCCAGGCCGGACTGGCGCCCGCCGGCAGAGCTGGTGGATTTCCTGGCCGATGGTCCACCGCCGGTGTTCGTGGGTTTTGGAAGCAGCGCGCACGTGGACCCCGGCTTTATTCTCGAAGCCACGCGCCGCGCCGGGGTAAGGGTGGTGGTGCAGGGTGCAGAGCGTTCCTTGGGTGCGGACGCGATTGGGATCGGAGATGTTCCGCACGAATGGTTGTTCCCGCGGATGGCTGCCGTGGTTCATCACGCAGGCGCGGGAACCACTGCGGCAGGTCTGCGTGCCGGCGCGCCGACGGTAGCGGTGCCCGTCTACACGGACCAGCCGCTTTGGGCTTCCAGGGTGTCCGCCCTCGGTGCCGGACCCGCGCCGATCCCGTACAAAAAGCTCACTGCAGCGCGGCTCGGTGACGCCATAGCGGAAGCCGTCAACACGCCGTCGTATGCAGAACGGGCGGGGGAGCTGGCCGCAAGAATCGCGACCCAGGATGGAGTGGCCCCTGTGGTCGATGCCCTGAGGAAACTCCCAACCAAGTAGCAGCAAACGCCCTTCTGAGCGCTCATAAGGGCGTCAGCTGCGACCCAGTTGGGTAGGAATATGTGAAAGTACTGTTTCACTCTGAGTGAACCGGCTGTGATGCGGAGCACATTCCGTGTTGAATCGAGGTATGGACTCTGCTGACACTCATGCCTTGGGCGAACAGCCCGAAACTCCGTTCCACGATCTGGACCACTACCTCTCCATCCCGCGGGTCGCCGGCCTTACCCTGAGCCCGGACGGCAAACGCCTTGTCACCACCGTGACGACGCTGAACAGCAAGGGAACCGAGTTCGCCACGGCCCTCTGGGAGCTCGACCCTGCCGGCCGGAACCACGCGCGCCGGATCACCCGCAGCGCCAAAGGCGAGGCCGGCGCCGTCTTCGCTGCCAACGGCGACCTCTACTTCACCTCGGCGCGCCCGGATCCGGAAAGCCCCGACGCCGATCCCGTGAACGCGCTGTGGCTGCTCCCAGCCGACGGGGGAGAAGCCCGCGTGGTGCACTCCCGCGCCGGCGGCATCAGTTCCGTCATGGCCGCGAAGGACGCAGACGCGACCTTCGTCAATGCCGAGGTGCTGGCCGGTTCCACGGACGAGGACGACGACGAAGAACGCCGCAAGGCCCGCAAGGACAAAAAGGTCTCCGCCATCCTGCACACGGGCTACCCGGTGCGCTACTGGGATGCGGACCTCGGCCCCGCCGGGCCGCGGCTCTTCGCGGTGGAGCCGGGTGCAGAGAAGGAGCCCGGCAAGCCCTCCACTGTGGACGCCACCGCGCCGCTCGCGCTCCGCAACCTGACGCCCGGCGTCGGCGGTTCGCTGCGCGAGGCCAAAACGGTGGTGAGTCCCGACGGCAAAACCATTTACACCAGCATGACCAAAGCCCTGGCCAAGGCCGACAGCCGCGAGGTGCTCGTCGCCGTCGACGTCGCCACCGGCGTCAGCAAGGTGCTGCTGGACCACGAAGGCATGAGCTATTTCCCCGGGCCTGTCAGCCCGGATAACCGCACGCTGGTGGTGGAGAGCGAAAGCGACACCACGCCCACGCAAGCTCCCCAGGTGAAGCTGCACCTGCTGGGCGTAGCGGGCGGGGAGACCACCGACCTTGAGCCGCTGGCCCACCAATGGGATCGATGGGCCACCGCGCTCGCGTGGCTCCCGGACGGAAGTGCCATCCTGGCCAAAGCGGACGACGACGGCGCGTCGCCGGTTTTCCGCATCGACGTCGCCGACGGTGGGGTCACCCAGGTGACGAAGGACGGCGCGGCGTACACCGACGTCGTGGTTTCACCCGAGGGAACCACGGCGTACGCGCTTCGCAGCTCCTACGAGTACCCCGCCGAAGCCGTGCGGATCGACCTCGCCACGGGAGAAGTGGTCCGGCTGCAGGCGCCCGCGGAACGTCCCGCCTACAAGGGCCGGCTGGAGCGGGTGGAGACGACGGCGGAGGATGGCTCACGCGTGCCCGCCTACCTTGCGCTCCCGGACAGTGCCTCCGCGGACAGCCCCGCACCGCTGCTGCTGTGGATCCATGGTGGACCCCTGGGCTCGTGGAATGCGTGGACGTGGCGCTGGAACCCCTGGCTGCTGGTAGCCAAGGGCTACGCCGTACTGCTGCCCGATCCTGCCCTCTCTACCGGCTACGGCCAGGACTTCATCCAGCGTGGATGGGGAGAATGGGGCAAGAAGCCGTTCACGGACCTCATGGCCATCACGGATGCGGTGGTGGCGCGGCCGGACATTGACGAGTCGCGGACCGCGGCCATGGGCGGATCGTTCGGTGGATACATGGCCAACTGGGTGGCCGGCCAGACCGACCGCTTCAAGGCGATTGTCACCCACGCGAGCCTGTGGGCACTTGACCAGTTCGGCCCCACCACGGATGCAGCCCAGTACTGGCTGAAGGAAATGACGGTCGAGATGGCCATGGCCAATTCCCCGCATCTGAACGTGGGCAATATCAAGACGCCCATGCTGGTGATCCACGGTGACAAGGATTACCGCGTGCCGATCGGTGAAGGCCTGCGTCTCTGGTATGAGCTCCTGTCCTCCTCGCAGCTGCCCGCAGACGAGAACGGCCAGAGCCCGCACCGCTTCCTCTACTTCCCGGACGAAAATCACTGGGTTCTGCAGCCGCAGCATGCCAAGGTTTGGTACGGCGTGGTGGAGAGCTTCCTGGCCAAGCAGGTGCTGGGCGAGGACGTTGCTTTACCGGAGGAACTGGGTTTATAGGCGATTCCTTCCGTGCGACAACCGGGACATTTGTCGCGTGCTCGCTCGTTCCTCGCTTAGACGCACGCTACACAAATGTCCCGGTCGTCGCCGTCGTGCCCGCACTCCGTCATACGCGGCGCCGGGGCGGCCCACATCTGCTTGCCTCGTTAGGATGGGGGAGTGAATTCGTCCTTCAGCCTTCGTCCTGCCCGCACCAGTGATGTGGCGGCCATCAAGAGGCTTGTGGCGCCCTTGGCCGAGGAACGGATCCTGATGGCCAAGGAAACCGTGGCCTACTACGAGAGCCTTCAGGAATTCCGGATTGCCGAGTCCGACGCCGGTGAAGTCATCGGTTGCGGAGCTTTGCACGTGATGTGGGAGGACCTGGCCGAGATCCGCACCCTGGCCGCCGCTGACTCCTGGCGCGGGCGGGGAGTGGGGCATGTCCTGGTGGAGAACCTCCTCGAGGAAGCGCGGGCCCTGGGTGTTAGCCGGGTGTTCTGCCTGACCTTTGAGGTGGACTTCTTCAAACGCCACGGATTCGAAGTCATGGCGGACCAGTCGGCCGTGGACCCGCAGGTTTACTCTGAGCTGCTGCGCTCGCATGACGAAGGCGTGGCAGAGTTCCTGGACCTCGCCCGGGTAAAGCCCAACACCCTGGGAAACACCCGCATGATCAAGCAGCTTTAGGACGTTCGCGGCACTTCCTGCCTGAAAAACCCGCACGACGCGCCGGGTCGCCCGCCCGCGCCCGATTATGGGTGATTTATTAACTCTTCTCATATATCCAGTTGATGGATAAACTGATTGAGGCTTGCTGGGGAAGCTTCCACCACTCGGTCAATTTGAGAGAAGATCATGCAGTCCCACGCGTCCTTTTCAGATGTTTCAGAACTCCAACTCAGCGTGCGCGGTCCAGTGTTCACGCCTGCCGATCCCGGCTTCGCCGCAGAAGTAGCGGCCTTTAATTTGTCCACCCAGCACCAACCGGACCTTGCTTTCGGCGCCCTCGACGCAGAGGACGTTGCAGCGGCAGTTCGTTGGGCTGCAGAACGTAAAATGCCCGTTTCCGTACAGTCCACAGGGCACGGCGCGACCAATGCCATTGAAGGCGGGCTGCTGATCAGCACCCGGCGCATGCTGGAACTCAGCATTGATCCCGTCGAGAAGACGGCCCGCGTGGGCGCGGGCGTCCGCTGGAGGGCGGTGGTGGACCAAGCCGCGACCTTCGGTTTGATGGGACTCTGCGGTTCCACCACCGACGTCGGCGTGGTGGGATACACGCTGGGCGGTGGCTTGCCGATCCTTGGCCGCAAGTACGGTTTCGCTTCTGACCATGTGATCGCCTTTGAGCTGGTCACGGCCGACGGCACCCAGCGCAGGGTGACCAAGGACGAGAACTCCGACCTGTTCTACCTCCTGCGCGGAGGCAAAGGAAACCTGGGCATCGTCACTGCCATGGAATTCCATTTGTTCCCAAGCTCGGACCTCTTTGCCGGCGGCCTGTACTACGACGGTGCCCATGCCGCTGCTGTCCTCCAGCAGTTCAGCGAATGGGTTCCCGGGCTGCCCCCGGAAGCATCGGCGTCGTTGGCGTTCCTGCGGCTGCCGGACATGGAGATCGTCCCCGAGCCCCTGCGCGGCAAGTTCGTGGTGCACTTACGCTACGCCTACCAGGGTGATGCCGCTGTGGCCACGCAGCTCCTGGAGCCCATGCGCACGAGCGCTCCGTTCATGATGGACGGAACCGGCCCCTTGGAATCCACCCAGCTGGACATGGTCCATCAGGACCCGGAGCAGCCTGTGCCCGTGCGGGAACGGGGTTTCCTGCTGGACCGCCTGGACCAGGGCGCCAAGGACGCGATCCTGCGGCACTTCGGTCCCGGTGTCCCCAGTCCAGTGTTGATGGCGGAAATCCGGCTCCTGGGTGGGGCTTTGGCTGTATGCGCCGACGGTGAAGACATGGTGGGAGCGCGCGACGCCGCGTTCAGCTTCTTCATGGCGGGCATGGTGGTCCCGCCTGTGGCGGAGCTGCTTCCGGGAGTGTTCGACGCCGTTCGTGACGACCTGCGCGACGCCTCCAGCGGTGGGACGTTCGTCAACCTGCACGGACATTTCGTGGACGCTGAGGACAGGGAACGGCCGTGGGGACCGAGCGTCCGTGAGCGCCTCCGCAAGGCCAAGGCCGAATTGGATCCGCACAACATGTTCAGCTTCGGGCACGTGGTAGGGCTGCCGGTCATCGACCAGACCGTCCTGCTGGAAGACGTTGCCACCGGCGGCGACGCCGTGCTGAACAGCTGAAGGGGATGCGGACAATGGACCATAGGGTCACGTTCCCGGATTTCTCCGCTTTCCAGATCGACCTGCCCCACGGGCCGTGGCCGCATGAAGTCCACTGGGCAGGGGACAGGACTTCCGATCCGGACCTCTACTCCGCCTTCTGGCCTGAATACCACGCCAGGCCGGAGGGTGACGGGGTGACGGCCCCACCCGCCGAGGACTAGGGCCCGTCAAATGATTGCTGCAGGGACGGTCTTCGGGGCTGTCCCTGCAGCTATTTAAGTACCGTTTCCCACCCCTGAAGACCTACCCGCGCCCCGGCCGCCGGTAGTAGGGTCAGAGCACCAGCCACAGCACGCCAGGAGCATCCAATGAAAAAGCTCATCAATGATCCACGCGCCGTGGTGGACGAGTCCGTTGAAGGGTTCGGCATGGCGCATGCCGACATCGTGGACGTCCACCCCGACCCCAAGTTCGTCGTCCGGAAAGGTGCACCGGTTGCGGGCAAAGTTGCCCTCGTCTCCGGTGGCGGCAGCGGCCACGAACCCCTCCACGCCGGTTTCGTCGGACTCGGCATGCTCGACGCCGCTGTCCCGGGCGCAGTCTTCACGTCGCCAACGCCGGACCAGATCATTCCGGCGACCGTCGCAGTCGACTCAGGTGCCGGCGTCGTCCATATCGTGAAGAACTACACCGGCGACGTCCTGAACTTTGAAACCGCAGCCGAAATGGCCCAGGCCGAGGGCGTGCGGGTGCGTTCGGTCCTGGTCAATGACGACGTAGCCGTGGAGGATTCGCTGTACACGGCGGGGCGCCGTGGTGTTGGTGGAACCGTCCTGGTGGAGAAGATTGCGGGGGCTTCCGCGCAACGCGGAGACGACCTTGACGCCGTCACGGCCATCGCTGAGAGGGTGGTTGCCAACGTCCGCACCATGGGCGTCGCCCTTTCCGGTTGCACGGTCCCGCACGCAGGAACGCCGAGCTTTGAACTCGCCGATGACGAGATTGAGATCGGCATCGGAATCCACGGTGAACCCGGCCGGCACCGGATCGCCATGGAAAGCGCCGACGCGATCACGGACCGCCTGCTGGACCCTGTGTTGGAGGACCTCGGCCTGGCCTCCGGCGACAAGGTCCTGCTGTTCGTCAACGGCATGGGCGGGACGCCGCTGAGTGAGCTGTACATCGTCTACCGGCGGGCGGCGCACGTCCTCGCGGAGCGTGGCGCCACGGTGGAGCGCTCCTTGGTGGGCAACTATGTGACATCCCTGGAAATGCAGGGATGTTCCGTGTCAGTGCTGCGCCTGGACGAGGAAATGACCAGGCTCTGGGACGCTCCTGTTCACACCGCCGCCCTGCGCTGGGGGGCCTGAGCATGGGTCTTGACGTCAAATGGGCGCAGGAATGGTTGAGATTGTCCGCGAAAGCGATGTCGGAGCACAGGGTGGAGCTGATTGAGCTGGACCGGCCCATTGGCGACTCCGACCACGGGGAAAACATGGACCGCGGCTTCCAGGCCGTGCTGCAGAAGCTCGATGAAAGCCCGCCCGAAACCGCCGGAGCTGCGTTGAAGGCTGCCGCCATGGCGCTTATGTCCAAGGTGGGGGGAGCGGCCGGCCCCCTCTATGGAACGGCCTACCTGCGTGCGGCCACGTCGCTGGGGGATGCCACCGAGATCGACGCCGACGCGCTCGCAGCGGCCCTCATCGCTGCGAGGGATGGCATCGTGGCACGCGGCAAGGCCGAAGTTGGCGACAAGACAATGATCGACGCATGGACTCCGGCGGTGGACGCAGCAATGAATGCCGCGTCCACCGGCCAGGAACCCTCGGCGGTGCTGGCAGCGGCAGCGGAAGCCGCGGAGGCCGGGGCCAAGTCAACAGACCCCTTGGTGGCGCGAAAAGGCCGGGCGAGCTACTTGGGCGACCGCAGTGCCGGTCACCGCGATCCCGGTGCGGCGTCAACCGCGCTCCTGTTGCGGGCGGCCGCTGAAGCGGCGGCCGGTCCAGCAGACGGAGCGGGAGCTGACGCCGGATGACGGTAGGGATCGTGGTTGTTTCGCACAGCAGCAAGATCGCTGAAGGAGCAGTTGAACTCGCCGCCCAGATGGCGCCCGACGTCGATCTCGTCGCCGCCGGGGGAACTGACGACGACCGGATCGGGACCAGCCTCGAGAAGGTGCTGGCCGCCGTCGAGCAGTCTTTGGTGGATTCCGGTGGCGACGGTGTGGTTGTGCTGACGGACCTCGGTTCGGCGGTAATGACCGCTGAGTCGGCAATGGAGTTCGCCAGCAATCCGGACGCCGTGCAGCTGGCGGATGCGCCGCTGGTGGAAGGGCTCGTGGCGGCTGCGGTGGCTGCGCAGGGTGGTGCCGGCGTCGACGATGTGCGCAAGGCTGCCGAAGCTGTCAGCTTCGGTCCTGCGGCTGGACCCGGCCGAGGCGATGACCAGGCCGACGCCGACGGCCTGGTCGTCCCGGATGCAAGCGGCGACTTCGAACTCATCAACCCTTTGGGAATGCATGCGCGTCCGGCTGCGAAGATCGCCGGGGGACTGTCCGGGCTGGACGCGGAGGTGACGGTGAACGGCGCAGACGGCATGTCCATCATGGCGCTCATGGCGCTCGCCGCGGGGCAGGGCTCCAGCCTCCACGTCGAAGCGCGGGGGAAAGACGCTTCCAAGGCCGTTGAGTACGTGGGTCGCTTGGTGAAAGAGGGCTTCGGCGAACTCTAGTTTGAGTGGAATTTCCACCAAATATTGCTAAGTATGCTGATTAGTGATGTTGTAGAGGTACAAGGTTCCTACGACGAAAGAGGTGCGACATGGGTGCAGACGACAAGTTGGAGAATGCAGGCGAGAAGCTCGGCGGCAAGGCCAAGGAAGCTGCCGGCAAGCTGACCGACGACAAGGGCCTCGAAGCTGAAGGCAAAGGCGACCAGGTCAAGGCAGACCTCAAGGGCGCCGGCGAAAAGGTGAAAGACGCCTTCAAGAAGGACTAGGAATGTGGACAGGGCCGCTGCTGTAGCAGCGGCCCTGTCTTGTTGTGCGAGACACTGCCGTGGCAGTGAGCTACTTGATGGAGGATCTACGTGAACATACTGGTAAAGCTGTTTGGACTCGCCGTAAGCCTGGGCGCCGGTGCGCTCGCCAACAAGACGCTGGAAGGCCTTTGGGAGAAGAAGACCGGCAAGCCCGCTCCCAAGGACGGCACGGACCTCAATGATTCCCTGCCTGGCGTCCTGGTGTTCGCCATTGTGTCCGCCGGCGTTGGCGCAGTGGTCCACGTCCTCACCCAACGGGGCACCAAGAGTGCCCTGGCCCGCATGAAAAAGACGGCTGACGAGGTTTAACCCATGGCTATAGCTAAATTCCCGAGTGTTGTCATCGATTGTCCCGACGCGGCCGCACTGGCCTCCTTCTACGCCGGGCTCTTCGGCTGGGAAGTCGAAGGCAAGGGCGACTGGTTCGACATCCGACCAAGTGACGGCAGCAACTGCATCTCGTTCCAGCAGGTGGACGTGTACCAGGCCCCCGTGTGGCCCGGCCAGACCATCCCGCAGCAAATGCACTTGGACATGGTGGTGGAGGATCTGGACAAGGGCGAGGAAGTTGCGCTGTCCATGGGTGCCACCAAGGCCGACCACCAGCCGGGCGAAACGTTCCGGGTGTTCCTTGACCCGGCCGGACACCCGTTCTGCCTCTGCCTTAGCTAACCCTGCTGGGCCGCCCATTGCTCCACACGTCGGTTGCTTTCCTCTTCGGACAAGTCCTCGACGCGGGTCATGATGGACCAGCGAACGCCGAAGGGGTCCCGGATGCTGGCATACCGGTCACCTGAAACAAAGGTGGACAGCGGTTCGCGGATGGTTGCACCGGCTTGCTCGGCCTTCCGGACCAGGCCATCCGCGTCTGCGCAATACAGGCCCATGGAGTAGCAATCATCCTCCCCGTCCGGTGCCGGCACCAGGTGGTAGTCAGGGCTTGGCTCGCCGAGTTGGAGGTGGCCGTGGCCGAAGTCCAGCTCCGCGTGGACAACAACACCACCCATCTCGGTCTGTCCTACCACGCGGGCTCCGAAGACATCGCGATAGAACTGGATGGCTTCCCTCGCATTGGCCACGGCCAGGAAGGGCGTAAGGCTGGTCAGGCCATTGGGGACCCCGTGGGTGGTGTGCTGGCCGTTGGCCGCTGTTGTTGACTCTGTGCTGGTTGTGTCGGTCATGGCAAGGACGCTACGCGCCAGCTGTGCTTTGAGGCTTGAAGATTCGCGACAGCTTCACTGCCGGCGGGGTCGCGGTTGGACGGAATCGAGGACGTACACGCGCGTTAAGGGGGAAACAGTGACGGACGATCCACGCCAATCAGCTCGAAATCTTCTCCAGTTGGACACGGTGACCATTGAACGGTTGTGGATCCGGTATTGGGCGGAAGGCGGAAGCGCCGATCTCCTGGAACTGGATGCCTACGTTCATGAAGCGCTCAGGCCCCCTGCCTTCGAGCTCACCCTTCTTGGCTGGGCCACCGAAAGGCTGCAGGGCGGTTGATGCTGATGAGGGGGCTCTTCGCGGTGGGTTCCGTCCTGGCTATGATCGACGGTCGGCCACGCCGCTGACCAACGCCCGGGCCAGTTCATGCAGTTTTTGGTTCCTGTCGTTGGAAGCTTTCTTCAGGATCCGGAAGGCTTCATCCGGGGTGCACCGGTTCTGCGAAATGATGACACCGCATGCCGTGTCAATGACCGACCTGGTTTGCATGGCGGCGTCAAGGTTCTCCGCTGCTTCGTTCAGGGTAGTTATCCGGATGGCTACCCGCAGCGCCTTGCCTGCGATTCCCGCGAAGGTCAGCGTGTCAGCAACCGCCTCGCGGGTAAAGGTGCCGGGCTTGGGGGCGAAGAAGTTCAAGACAGCTGCGGAGTCCTGCTCCAGCTCCATCGGCACGCCAAGAGTGCTCCGCATTCCGACGGCGGCCAGCTCCTGGCAGTAGTTTTCCCATTGCGGAGAAGCCAGCGCGTCATCGAGAAGGACGGGGCGCCCACTCTCCAAGGCATCGATGCAGGGTCCTTGCTCCAGTGACTGCTCGATTCGGTCCAGCAGCATCGCCTGTTCGCTGCTGCCTCCAATGGTTGCAGTCCGTTTGCGCCGGCCCAACGTCACCGCGCACTCAATTGCTGTTCCTGTGGACCGGGACGCCACCGCCGCGCCCAGTTCAGTAAGCCCGTTCAGGAAAATCCTGATGTCTTCGGAACTGGCAAGCAGATCAGCCAGCTTGTTGGCGTCATCCGACCAGTCCTCCGCGGCCCCGGAACGCATAAAAACCACCCGCCCTTCGCAAACAAGAACCAAGTAATAAGGGGCCTCCCTGCTGAAGCCCGGGACACTTCGGTGCGCGAAGGTCCGGAAAATATGAAGCCCCAGACCCCGGTGGCACGAAAGTTCCGGCAATAATCTAGCAGCAATTCCGGCCATGGCGGGCGCGGCTTTTCGCTCTCGCCGGGCGGTGCCGCTGGTGGTCCCTGCAGTTGGGCACACGGGCGGTATATTCGTCGCTGACGGCGGAACACCGAACGGAGGTCCTGTGGAGAGCTCCTTCAAGGGCGTCCTGTATCCGGCGCGGCTGCCCACCTTTCATCGCCTCCCGGCGCCCGATGACATTTCCCATCTGGTGCGGTGGTTCTGGATCCCCGAATGGGATATCGAGCCCGGCCGGTCCTCCCGGCAGCACTTGATCGCCTACCCTGCCTCCAATCTGGTGGTGCAAAGCGGAACTGCCGGTCTTTCGGGACCCACAACCCGGGCGGCTTTTCGGGACCTCACCGGCAAGGGATGGGCCGTGGGCGCACTGCTGCGCCCAGCTGCAGTCCCGCTCTTCACGGACAACCCCGGGGCCTTGCGCGACCAGGAAGTGGCGTTGCCACTCGAAACGCTTGTCTCCGCTGTGTCAACTGCCATGGAGCCGCCTTCCGGAAGGACACGGCCCGACGGCGGCACCCGCCGCGAGCGTGCCGTGGCTGCGTTTGCCGGGTGGCTGGCTTCCCGTGATGTGGTTCCGGGCGAAGAGGCGCTGCTCGCCAACCGTATGGTGGACGTCATCGCTTCCGAGCCGGATGTGCTCCTGATTGAGGATGCAGCACGCCGCTTGGCAGTATCGCCGAGGACCCTGCAAAGACTTGCCCGGAAGTACGTCGGCCTGAGCCCGTCGGCCCTGATCCGGCGTCGAAGGCTGCAGGATGCCGCCGAGCGCGCAAGGTCCGATCCAGCAGTCGACCTTGCCGCGATCGCCGTCGAACTTGGCTACGCAGACCATGCGCACCTGACGAACGACTTCCGGAAGTACCTGGGCTTTACGCCGAGTACGTATCGGAGGTCAGCCGGGGAGTCGTGAGTGCCGCGACCGAAGACTCTGCGGGGGTTTCGCTGACCCCGGGAGTGGTGTTTTCTCCGCTGAAGGCCGCCAGCATGGCCTCGCGATCGAACTGACCCTCCCATTTGGACACTACGAAGGTGGCAACGCAATTGCCCAGGAGGTTGACCACCACGCGCATGGAGTCCATCAGCCGGTCGGCACCCAGGAGCAGGGCTACTCCCGCCACCGGGAAGATTCCCAGGGCGCCTGCCGTAGCGGAGAGGGCGAGGAAGGCCGATCCCGGAACGCCGGCCATGCCCTTGGATGTGAGCATGAGGATTCCGAGTGCGGCCAGTTGCTGACCAAGGTCCAGGTTGTGGCCGAAAGCCTGGGCGAGGAACAGGAGGGAGATGGAGAGGTAGAGCGCGGCGCCGTCGAGGTTGAAGGAGTATCCGGTGGGAACCACCAGGCCTGTTGTCGCCCGGGAGCAGCCAGCGTTGGTCAGCTTGGTCATGACGCGGGGCAGCACCGATTCGGTGGAGGCCGTCCCCAGGGCCAGCAGGAACTCTTCGCGGGTGTACTTGATGAACTGCCACAACGGGACCCGCGGATAGACCCAGGCGACGACGAACAGCAGGGCTATGAAGACCAAGGCTGAGCCATAGCAAGCCGCTATCAGGAGGGCATAGGTACCCAGCGAGCTGAGGCCGTACTGTCCGATGATGAAGGCCATGGCGCCGAAAGCCCCTACGGGTGCAACCCGCATGACCCAGGCCATGATTTTGAAGAAGAGTTCCAGCGTGGTCTCCATCAGGTCAATGACGGGCTTGCATTTCGCGCGGCCCACCACCACGATTGCGGCCCCGAAGAACACGGCAAAGCACAGGACCTGGAGCAACGAGTTGGAGGCGAATGCCCCCACCACGCTGGTGGGAATGATGCCCAGCAGGAACTGCCCCGCGTCTTTTGGTGGAGCTGCTGTGGTCTTGGCGTTCACGGCATCCGCTGACAAGGTGGCGGGATCGATGTTCAGGCCCGCGCCTGGCTGCACGATGTTGGCGACCACGAGCCCGAATGCCAGCGCGAACAGGGTGGCGGCAGTGAAGTAGATCAGCGCCTTCACCCCTACCCGGCCAACGGCTTTCACATCGCCCACAGCGGAGATTCCCGTGACGATGACCAGGAAAATCAGCGGGGCGATGATCATTTTGATGAGCTGGATGAAGCCGTCACCCAGCGGGCGGAGAGCGGAGCCAAGGTCCGGCCAGAGATAGCCGATGGCGATCCCCAACACCACGGCCACCAGGATCTGGAAGAACAAGGATTTGTATAAGGGTTTCTTCGCCGCAGGGCTCACGGCGGTGGCGGGTGGTGGAGTCTTCACAATGGCGCCTATCTATGCAACGGCCGTGCAGGGTCACGGCCCGGGATCACCTAAGACGCTATGGAAGGGTTGTTTCCGGAATGCTAATTCCAAGGTCCCGATGTGTTTAATATCGGAAGCAAGTTTCCACAATGCGAAAATTGGTCGGTGGTTTAGCGTTGCCGCAGTCCCGCTGCATCCAGCCAAACAGCGGCCGAAATGACCCTTCCGCACTGCTCGCCGAACGGGTACTCGCCCTTGGGTGTGAACTCCAGTGTGCGTGTGGGCAGTGCAGCGCCGGCCGTGGAAGTACCGCTTGCCGTAACTTCGAGGGGCGATTCACTCAGGGCCGGCAATTCGAGGAAGCCCTGCAGGGTGCCATCCGGAGACGAGGTGGCCGAGCACACCCCATCCGGCGTGCAGCTTTCGTCCGCAGTCACGGCCCCCGGGTTCAGTATGACGTCCTTCGCGGTGCACCCCGCGTCCTGGCAGGCCTTCAACCGCAGGGAGCCGACCTGGTCCGCGTACTCGGCAGCCACAGTCACGGACACACCGGCTACGTGGCCGACCGCTGGACAGGCCACCGGCTCGAAAACGCAGCCGGAAAGCAGCACCGCCGCCCCCGCCAGGGTGAAAGCCACTCCGATCTTCCCCATGCTTCAGAGTAGGACGGCAACCGCCGCACCGCTACGCCGGAAGCCGCAACCCGTCGTCGTGCATCTCCGCCAGGCCGTCGGCCAGCAGGCCGTCCAGTGCCCGCTCAAGCTGTTCGGGCGCCGAGTTGAGCCGGTGCAGGGCGGCCAGCGGAACGCCGATGCCCGACGCCTCGAATCCAAGGTCCGCGGGCGCCCGCTCGAACATGTCGCGCGGAACGGGGTGGGCCGCTTCGCGCAGGACGGCCATGACGGCGCCGCGAACCTGGCGGTCGGTTCCGTGCCACGACTGCCCCTTGGGCGTGTACGACGGCGGCGGCTCACCGGCCGCCAGCCACGCGCAGCTGGAGCGGACGGGACACTCAGCGCACTTGGGATTGCGGGCCGTGCAGACCATGGCCCCCAACTCCATGACGGAGGCGTTCCACCGGACGGACAGTGCCTGATCGTCGGGGAGAAGGGCATCGGCAAGGCGCATTTCCGCTGCGGTGAGCGCCGGCGCCGGAAGGGCATTGCCTGAAATGAGCCGCGCGTGGACGCGCCGGATGTTGGTGTCCACCACGGTCTCGCGCCGCCCAAAGGCGAAAGCGGCGACGGCGGCGGCCGTGTAGCTGCCGACGCCCGGCAGTCCGAGGAGCTCGGGATATGTGTCGGGAACTTTGCCGTCGTGCTGCTCGCAAACAGCGACGGCGGCAGCGTGCAGCCGGAGGGCGCGGCGCGGATAACCCAGGCGGCCCCAGTGGCGGACCGCTTCGCCGGAAGGCTCCGCGGCCAACCGGGCCGGTGCAGGCCAGCGCTCCATCCAGTCGAGCCACACTGGGAGCACGCGGACTACGGGGGTTTGCTGGAGCATGACTTCGCTGACCAGAATGCCCCAGGGGCTGCAGTCAGGCTCGCGCCACGGAAGGTCCCTGGCTGTCCGGGCGAACCACTGGTCCAGGGCGTCGTGGAGCTCGGCGAGCTGAACGGAATCGGGAAGAGTCATACTGCCATCCACTGTAGTGGAACCGCCGCGAAGGCCGGCCCATGGCCGACGTCACACAGCCCCGGATTGCTGCCCTGCGGCGTGTAGGTTAGGCGCCCTGACAGCCGCGAGCCTAGCCTAGAAGCATGGCCACCAACGGTAAGCAGCAGTCGACCGCGCGCTCAACAGCGCGGCCGAAGGGTGCTGCCCGCGGCGCCTCCGGTACCCCGGCGAAAAAGAGACGGCCCAGCCCTGCCGTGTACCGCCGTCGTCGGCAGGTTGTTTTCGGCGGCCTGCTGCTGGTGATCGCCCTGGTGGTTGTGGGAGTACTGGCTGTTTCCGGCACTTTCGCCGGGAATCCCGAGCCGCAAGCGGTGTCCACCTCCGACCCCACGCAAGTGCCCACGCAGGGGAGCGCGCCGTCCACCACGCCGTCGCCGTCGGCTTCGCCCACTCCCGTATGCGACTTCAACCTGATGACCGTAGCCGCGAAAACCGATAAGCCGGCCTACGGCGCGGATGAGAAGCCGCTGCTCACCATGACCATCACCAACGGCAACGCGGCCCCTTGTGAGGTCAACGTTGGCACGTCCCAAATGGAATACGTGGTGATGAGCGGATCGGACCGCATCTTCTCATCCAAGGACTGCCAGACCGGGGGCGTGGACCTGGTCAAGACCATCCAGCCCGGCAAGAGCGAGACCGCGAACTTCCCCTGGCAGCGGAACAGGTCGCTGGAAGGCTGTGGCGTGATCGACGCCAAACCCGGCGCCGGCGGCGCCTACTACACGTTTGAGGCGCGGCTGGGAAACAAAGCCAGTCCCAAAGCGGTCTTCCAGCTGAACTGATAAAAGCCGGGAAAAGCGCCCGACGGCGACCGGCGGCTTAGAGGAACCGGTCCAGCAGGCTCGCCTCGGCCATGCGGCTGAGGCCTTCGCGGACCGTACGGGCCCGCTGATCGCCGATGCCGTCCACGGTCATGAGGTCATCAATTGTGGCTGCCATCAGGTTCTGCAGCCCGCCGAAGTAGTCCACCAGGCGGTCGGCCACGGCCTTGGGTACGGACTTCAGCCCGGACAGCAAACGGTAGCCGCGCGGCTGGACTACCGCGTCCAACTGCTCAACACCACCGGCGAAACCGATGATGTGTGCGATGCGGCTGAGGTCGATCAGTTCAGTGGGGCCCAGGTTGAGCAGCGCCTGCACCGCTTCCTCGATCTCTTCAGGCGTGGTGTTGGGGTCCGAGTAGTCGCGGATGATCACTTCGCTGCCGGGTCCGCGGCCCACCGTGAGTTCCTCAACCTGCAGTGACAACAAGCGGCCGTCTTCGCCAAGTTCAAGAACGTACTGGGCAATCTCCTCCGAGATGCGCCGGACCATTTCCTGGCGCTGCAGAGTCACCGCAACGTCCCTCACCGTGACCAAGGCCTCGATTTCCAGGGCCGAAAGTGAACTCGTGACCTGGTCCAACCTGGCACTGTACCGCTCCAGCGTGGCCAGTGCCTGGTTGGCTCGGGCCAGAACCTTCTCCGACCCTTCCAGGACGTGGCGCAGGCCGTTCACGTACAACGCGATGATCTGCATCGACTGGCTCACCGAAATGACGGGAACACCTGTTTGGATCGCGACGCGCTCGGCCGTTCGGTGCCGGGTACCGGACTCCTGGGTTTCGATGCTCGAATCCGGGACCAGCTGGACGGCGGCGCGGACAATGTTGCTGGCGTCTTTGTCGCAAATGATGGCACCGTCCATCTTTGCCAGCTCGCGAAGGCGCGTCGGTGAGAAATCGATGCCGATATCGAAGCCACCCGAACAGATGGAATCGATGGTGCGGTCATATCCCAGCACGATCAAGGCGCCGGTGCGCCCGCGGAGGATGCGCTCCAGGCCGTCGCGCAACGGAGTTCCGGGTGCGACTCTGGCCAGAGTCGCCTTGAGCGACTCTTCCGGGCTCCGGGCCATAGGGTTTCCCTTCGAAGGTGCAAGCCCATGGCTCGCAGACATGCTGAATGCGGCGTCCGTTGGCGCATTCGAAAAATGGCCTTGTGACGCCAAGCTCAATGATAGGGCTTCAGTGCATCGTTAACCGCACCAGCAAGCCCCAAAGTGGGCCATTTCGTTATGTTCGGCGGTGCTCCGGAGGTGGGTTTTCGAAGATGCCCGGCAGGTGCACTTTGCGGATTCGGGGCGTTGACATGGGCGTATATAACAAGTTGGTGTATTTATTGCCTGGCCCTGGTCAATGCTGCCCGGTCATCCATGTTTCTCAGTAATCAACCTGCCGCTTCATCTTGTTCCCCAGCCAAAGCATCGCCAGGCTCACCAGGAGGAAGCCGACGGAGATGGCCACCGCGAACACCACCACGCCACCCCAGCCACCAGCGCGGGCAGGATCGATGAACCAGTAGGGGTACCAGTTGGTGAAGGCGCCACGGATCAGGCTGTAGACCAGGTAGCCGATGGGGTACAGGAGCCAGTACCAGATGTGCTTGGGCTTGAGGGTGGCCCGGGGAGGTTGGAACAGCCAATCCGCCACCATCACCACAGGCATCAGGTAGTGAACAACGAAGTTGACCCACGGAAGGAGGGAGCCGAGGTCCTCGCCGGCAAGCAAGGCACCGAACACCAGCCCCACCACCGCCATGGCGATGGTGGCCGTGCCACGGGTGACGTCGTCGGCCTCCGAGGGGCGTTTCCGGATCAGGACCCGGTAGCCGCTGATGAGGAGCACCAAGGCGGCGAAGATGTTCGAAAGGTTGGTGAAGTAACTGAAGAAGTTCCAGGGGTCGTAGCGCATGCCCAGATGAACCGTCAGCTGTGTCCCCACCGCTATCAAGGTCAAAAGGCCAAAGAAGAAGCGTCCCCCGATAAGCACATTTCTCTTGGTCATGGGCCAATCCTTGCCCAAAGTCAGCCAGTGAGTGGCCCGACACCCCGAAAGTGTTAAGTGATCAGCAGTTCCAGTGCCTCGGCAAGGTGGCCTACTTCGCGCACGGAGAAGCCATCCGGGATGACCCCGGCCCCGGCAGGGCTCGCCGGCACGATCGCGTGGGTGAATCCGAGCCGGTGGGCTTCCTGGATGCGCTGGTTGATCCCGGGAACAGGGCGGACCTCGCCGGCAAGACCCACTTCGCCGAAGGCAATGAGCCGCTGGGGGAGCGCCTTCCGCGACTTGGCCGAGGCAACGGCCAAGGCCACAGCCAGGTCCGTGGCGGGTTCCGTAAGCTTCACGCCGCCCACGGTTGCCACGTAGGAGTCGTCCTTGTGGAGCATGCAGCCGGCACGTTGCTGCAGGACAGCCAACAGCATGGCAACACGGGAGCTCTCCAGCCCACTGGTGGCGCGGCGCGGTTGGGAGTTGGGGCTCTCGGCAAGGAGTGACTGGACCTCGGCGAGCAGCGGCCGGCGGCCCTCCATGGTGACCGTAATGCAGGTGCCCGATACGGGCTCCCGGGTGCGTGAAACGAACAACCCGCTGGGATCAGCCAATCCCTCGATGCCTGTTTCGTTGAGGTCGAAACACCCGACATCATCCGTGGCACCGTAGCGGTTCTTGACGGCCCGCAACAGGCGGAGGCGCGAATGGCGCTCGCCTTCGAACTGGCACACGACATCCACCAGGTGTTCGAGCAAACGCGGGCCCGCAATGGTGCCTTCCTTGGTCACATGGCCCACCAGCAGGGTGGTCATGTTGCGCTTTTTGGCCGCGGCAATGATGGAAGCAGCAACCTCGCGGACCTGCGAAACACCACCGGCGCTGCCCTCCACGTCGGCGCTGCTCAGTGTTTGCACGGAGTCCACAATCAGCAGCTTGGGCTCAAGTTTCTCCACTTGGCCCAGCGCCTGCCCTAGGTCGGTCTCCGCAGACAGGTAAAGCGTATGGGCGACGGCGTCAATCCGCTCAGCGCGCAGCTTCACCTGCGCTGCCGACTCCTCGCCCGTGATGTACAGGACATCCTGCCCGGTCCGCGCGAACTTCGCCGCGACATCAAGCAGCAGCGTGGATTTCCCGACGCCGGGTTCTCCGGCGAGCAGGATGACGGCACCGGGAACCAGCCCACCTCCCAGGACGCGGTCCAGTTCATCCACTCCGGTGGGCAGGAATGCGGCGGTGGTCCCGTCGACCTCAGCGATGCGGCGGGCCGGCTCCAACACGGTGGCGGCCGCCGTCGTGCGGGCAACAGTGGCGCCGTACTCCTCAACGGTTCCCCAAGCCTGGCACTCACCGCAGCGCCCCACCCACTTGATGGCTGTCCAGCCGCATTCGGCGCACTTGTAAGCGGGTGTCTTGGATGCGCGCGATGTCTTTGAAGCCATGCGTTCCAGACTAGTCGTGGGGACTGACAGTATTGGCCCGACCGTAGCGCACCGCGTCAACGAACACGGCCAGGCCAAACACGCCCAGAGCCACACCCATCGAGGCCACCACGTCCGTGAGCCAGTGATAGCCGAGGTAGAGCCGGCTGTAAGCGACCACCAGCGTCAGCAAGCCGGCCCCGGCGTAGGCCGCCACCGTCGTCGTGCGGGTTCCTGAGCGGGACACCAGCAAGTAGGCGAGGACCAGCGTGAAAACCGCTGCGCCAAGCGTGTGGCCGGACGGGAAGGACAGGGCATCGTCGGGGCCCAGGAGGAAGTCCGACGAGGACGGCCGCGGCCGCGACACGTCCAGCTTGATGACCGCCGCCAGCACCACGGAAAGGACCATTGCGCCCATCAGGATGGCAGGACGCCACAGTTCCTTCTTCCACACAGCCCATGCCAGGGCAACCAGGCCACCGATGACCGACATCACGGTGGGTGACGTGGCTTCCGAGACGCCGGCCAGGAAAGCTGTGCCCAGGGGGCTGCGGGTATCGACCACAAACGAATGAACGGCGCCGTCGAGCGTTTCCAGTCCGCTCGAGGACAGCACGGCAGCGAACATCAACCAGAAGACCACGTCCCCGGCGACAAAAAGTGCGCCCGCCCAGAGGAAAAGGACCCGCTGCCGCACCCGAAGGGGAGGGGCGGGCTTGGGGCGCAGGGGCAGGCGTGCGGAAAATGCAGAAAGCATCGGCCCATTATCCACAGCGGAAATGGGACTTGGCTGGGAACGCCAGCGACGGCTACAAGGCCGGGAGTACTGCCCGGGCTTCCTCAGGTTCCATCCCGCTGGCCTCCAGCAAGTCCACCATGAGCGGCCGGAACAGCATCACCACGGTTTCGCCCTCCAGCCTCTGGACGTCAAGCATCTTCGGGTGCAAGCGGGCAGCAATGTCCGAGAGGTCGTTCCGGGCCCGCCGCAGATGCACCCTGCGCGTGCCCTCGCTCTGCTCGGACAGCCCAATGGTCATCTCGTCGATGGCGGCCGCGGTTTCCTGCAGGACCTCCGAGATGCTGTCGATCGCTTCGTCGGACAAAGCAGCGTGGTTGATGGCGCTGGTGAGCCGCCGCGCGAATACCCGGCTGTTGCGCAAGGCGAGGTCGATGTACTCCAGCGAATGCTCCAGGCCGGCGAGCTCATCGCGGTGCCGGCGATGAGCAGGGGCCAGTGTCGCCACCTCCCCGGAGGCACGCAGCGTTTGCCGCATACGGTCCACCAAAGGCTGGCAGTTGCGGCCGCGGATCAGGGCGTGCCAGGCAGTGGTGGAGTCGCTTTCGATCATGGCCGTGGCACACTCACGAAGAACCTCGGCGAGCTCGTGCAGGATCTTCTGGATATCTTTCCGCGGTTCCCGGCGTGGATCCTTGGGCACCAGGATGGTGACCAGCAGCGCGCACACGCCACCCACCACGGCATCCAGGCTTCGCGTGAAAGGCCCGCCGGCCGGCGCCGGAAGCAGCACCACCAGCAACGACTGCAGCCCCAACTGGGTGGTGAAAATAGTCCCGCTGTCCAGGAACCTGGCCAACAGGATGGAAAAAAGAAGGACGACGGCGGCCTGCCAGATCCCGGCGCCCAGCCAGTGAAGCAGCAAATCGCCAACCACGATGCCCAGTGTGCAGCCCAGCCCCACCTCTATCACCCGGCGCAGCCGGGGATCGCGCGAGAAGCCGAGGGCAATCAAGGAAGAAGTTGCCGCGAACAAAGGCCCCTGGTGGCCCAACACGTATTCGGCGAACGCATAAGCGCCCACCGCGCAGACCGTCATTTGAATGGCCGGCGTCAACGAGTTCCGGCTCCGGACCAAGCCGGTCCGGACTCTGGCCCGCAGAAACCTCTTGCTTGCGTTCAGTCCCTTAGCGGCAGCCATGTCTTTCAGTCTATTTGCCCGGCCGCCTTCAACCGAAGAACGACGAGCGCAACTGGAGAACCGCTCAAGGTGGCACGCGCCACATAACCCAATGGTCCGCCGTCGTTCACCTTCCGTTCACCTGCCACCGCAGATCCCGTTACCTGCGCTCCTTACCTTCAGTAAAGGAACAAAATGGTCCACAGCTCGCGCACGCCGAAATCTCCGTTCGGATCGCATCTGAGAAATCCCTGGAAGGGGCACATCCAAGTGAAGGCAACTCGCTTCGGCCGCAACGCGGCAATCGCGGTCATCGCAGCAGGCGCACTCGCGCTCACCGCTTGCGGTTCTGACAACGCAACCGGCACCACTGGCGGAACCCAGTCCGCAGCAGCCGGCAACAAAGTGACCGGCACCCTGACCGGCATCGGCGCCTCCTCCACTGGCGCAGCCATGGACGCTTGGAAGGCCGGTTTCGCCACTGCAAACCAGGGCGCCACTGTCCAGTACTCCCCGGACGGTTCCGGCGCAGGCCGCAAGGCCATCATCGACGGCTCGGCACAGTTCGCCGGCTCGGACGCCTACCTGAAGGACGACGAGCTCGAGGCTTCCAAGGCCAAGTGCGGCCCTGAGGGTGCCATCAACATCCCGGTTTACATCTCCCCGATCGCCGTCGCCTTCAACATCCCCGATGTCAAGGAACTGAAGCTCGACGCCGCAACGGTCGCCAAGATCTTCCGCGGCGAAATCGCCAACTGGAACGACCCAGCCATCGCAGCCCTCAACGCAGGCGTCACCCTCCCGGACCTCAAGGTCACCCCGGTGAACCGCTCCGATGACTCCGGCACCACCTCCAACTTCACCGACTACCTCGCGTCCGCTGCTCCCGAGGTCTGGACCGACAAGGCTGCAGGCGTTTGGCCGGCCTCCCTGAAGGGCGAGAACGCCAAGGGAACCTCCGGAGTCGTCAAGACCGTCACGGACACCCCGGGTGCCGTGACCTACGCCGATGACTCCGCAGTTTCCGGCAAGCTGGGCACCGCCTCCATCAAGGTCGGCGAAGAGTTCGTCAAGATCTCCGCTGACGCTGCCGCAAAGGCCGTTGAAGCCGGCAAGCCCGTTGATGGCCGCGCCAGCAACGACGTCGCCATCAAGCTGGACCGCAAGACCACCGCGTCGGGCGCATACCCGGTAGTCCTCGTCTCGTACCACGTTGTCTGCACCACCTACGAGACCAAGGCAGTTGCCGACCTGGTCAAGGCCTTCGAAACCTACGTAGTTTCGGATGAGGGACAGAAGACCGCCGCTGATGCCGCGAAGTCCGCGCCGCTCTCCAAGACGCTGCAGGACAAGGCCAAGACCGCCATCGAATCCATCAAGGCCAAGGCCTAAGGTTCCCGGCGGGTTTGCTGAACCCGGCCGAACACTGAAGTTCCCTGTCCCGCACGGAGTGGCCGCACAGCCGCCCGGGCGGGGCAGGGAACTTAGCCATGTATGACCAGTTCACTCCAGACTGAAGGATCGTGAAGTGACCACCAACTCCCTGACAACCTCCCAAGGCGCAGGACGCGCCGGGGACAAGGTTTTCTCCGGGGCCGCCATGGCCGCAGGGTGCCTTATTCTTGCGGTTCTCTTCGGAGTCGCGTTGTTCCTTGTGGTGCAGGCGATCCCCGCACTCACCGCCCCGGCCGCCGACATCCAGGGCGGACACGGCTTCTTCGCCTACATCGCCCCGATCGTGGTGGGCACACTGATCGCCGCTGTGATCGCACTGGTCATTGCCACCCCCGTGGCAATCGGCGTGGCCCTGTTCATCTCGCACTACGCTCCGCGCAGGCTCGCCGCCGGCCTGGGGTACGTGGTGGACCTCCTGGCCGCCATCCCTTCCGTTGTCTACGGCGCCTGGGGTGCTGCCTTCCTGGCCAAGGAAATCTCGCCCGCCTACGACTGGCTGGCCACCTACCTCGGCTGGATCCCCATCTTCGAAGGACCGGCATCCGCCACCGGCAAGACCATCCTCACCGCGGGCATCGTCCTGTCCGTCATGGTCCTTCCCATCATCACCTCCCTCTCCCGCGAAATCTTCCTGCAGACCCCCAAGCTGCACGAAGAAGCAGCGCTGGCGCTGGGAGCCACCCGCTGGGAAATGATCAAGATGGCCGTGTTGCCGTTTGGCCGCCCCGGCATCATCAGCGCCATCATGCTCGGGCTCGGCCGCGCGCTGGGCGAAACCATGGCTGTGGCCCTGGTGCTGTCCTCGGGTGTCCTCACCGCGAGCCTCATCCAGTCCGGCAACCAGACCATTGCCGCGGAGATCGCCCTGAACTTCCCTGAAGCCAGCGGCCTGAAGGTCAACACCCTGATTGCTGCCGGCCTGGTGCTCTTCGTCATCACCCTCGGCGTGAACATGATCGCCCGCTGGATCATCACACGGCACAAAGAATTCTCGGGAGCCAACTAAATGACCGCCACAGTAGTCCGCAAGCGCTCCGCACTCACCAAGGGCCAACTGCCAAAGTTCGCGCCCTACATCGTGCTGGCCGTCGCACTCGTCGTAGCTGCGGCCATCATGGCACTGATCGGCTTCAACGCCTTCGGCTGGGGCATTGTCGCCGCGATCCTCTTCGCAGTCGGCCTGGTTTCCTGGAGCGGCGCTGTTGAAGGTGCCCGCAAAGCCAAGGACAAGCTGGCCACCTGCCTGGTGGTGGGGGCGTTCCTGATCGCGCTCCTGCCCTTGATCTCAGTGATCGTAACCGTGCTGATCAACGGCATCCCGGGGCTCATCACGCCCGGATTCCTGGGCACGTCCATGAACGGCGTCACCGGCGCGTTCGACAACAAGGCGGCAGAAGAAGGCGCCCCCGTGCTGGGCGGCATCTACCACGCCCTGATGGGCACCATCCAGATCACCCTCCTGGCCACTGTCATCTCGGTGCCGGTGGGCCTGCTCACCTCGATCTACCTCGTGGAATACGGCAACGACCGTCCGCTGGCCCGCGCCATCACGTTCTTCGTGGATGTCATGACAGGCATTCCCTCGATCGTGGCCGGCCTCTTCGCGGCAGCGTTCTTCTTCGCCATCGTCGGCCCGGGCACCAAGACCGGTGCCGTAGCCGCCGTCGCGCTTTCCGTCCTGATGATCCCGGTGGTGGTCCGCTCCAGCGAGGAAATGCTGAAGATCGTCCCGAACGAGCTCCGCGAAGCTTCCTACGCGCTGGGCGTACGCAAATGGCGCACCATCACCAAGGTGGTCATCCCGACGGCGATCTCCGGTATCGCTTCGGGCGTCACCTTGGCGATCGCCCGCGTGATCGGCGAGACCGCCCCCATCCTGGTTACCGCCGGGTTCGCCACCACCATCAACAACAACGTGTTCGGTGGCTGGATGGCATCGCTGCCCACGTTCATCTACACCCAGATCCTCAACCCGACGTCGCCGTCCAACCCTGGTCCCTCGGACCAGCGTGCCTGGGGCGCCGCGCTGGTGCTGATCATCCTGGTGATGCTCCTGAACCTCGGAGCCCGCCTCATCGCCCGCATGTTTGCGCCCAAGACCGGCCGCTAGCCGGGTCTGCCGGCCGGCCCGGCACACAAACTTCCAGAACCCCCAAGGAACAAAGGAACACCATGTCCAAGCGCATCGACGTCAAAGACCTGAATGTCTACTACGGCAATTTCCTGGCCGTCGAGGACGTCAACATCAACATCCAAGCCAAGTCCGTGACGGCTTTCATTGGCCCCTCCGGCTGCGGCAAGTCCACCTTCCTCCGCACGCTGAACCGCATGCACGAGGTCCTTCCCGGCGCCCGCGTCGAGGGTGAAGTGCTCCTGGACGGCGACAACCTTTACGGTCCCGGCGTGGACCCCGTGACCGTCCGTACCCAGGTGGGCATGGTTTTCCAGCGCCCCAACCCGTTCCCCACCATGTCCATCCGCGACAACGTGCTGGCGGGCGTGAAGCTGAACAACAAGAAGATCTCCAAGGGAGCAGCCGATGCCCTCGTTGAGAAATCCCTTGTTGGCGCCAACCTCTGGAACGAAGTCAAGGACCGCCTGGACAAGCCGGGTTCTGGCCTCTCCGGTGGCCAGCAGCAGCGTCTGTGCATCGCGCGCGCCATCGCCGTGGAGCCCCAGGTGATCCTCATGGATGAGCCCTGCTCCGCCCTGGACCCCATCTCCACGCTGGCCGTCGAAGACCTCATCAACGAGCTCAAGGACCAGTACACCGTGGTGATCGTGACCCACAACATGCAGCAGGCTGCCCGTGTTTCGGACAAGACTGCCTTCTTCAACATTGCCGGCACCGGCAAACCCGGCAAGCTGATCGAGTTCGCCGATACCACCAGCATCTTCAACAACCCGTCGCAGAAGGCCACGGAAGACTACGTCTCCGGCCGCTTCGGATAAACGGGTTTCGCGGGTTCCGGCTTCTATGGGGGGAGTCGGCACAGAACGACGGCGGCCGTCGCCTTGGGGGTACGGCCGCCGTCGTTTTTTGTTGCCCAACTGGGTGACAGATCAGGTCGTTCCCAGCGCTGGGAACGACCTGATCTGCGACCCAGTTGGGTCTACAAGTGGGTGAGCGGGGAGAGCGCGAGTTCCAGGATGAACCCCGCCACTGCTGCCTCCAGCCCGGCGTTGGTGCATTCGCGGATGAGACCACGTTCGAATTCGGCGGCTAGACCGGGCCTGAGGCCTTAGCCGACAGTGCAATGATTTTTGTTGCTGGTGTAATTATTCGTCCCGAACCGGAAACAACATATACGAGCAGGCCGTTCTGCTCAGTTGTTCCAGGGGGAAGGACCCAGACCAATGAAGTACCACCGAACCCGCTTTGCCAAGTCCGCCACTCTGGCATCGCTTGCGCTGGCGCTGACACTCACAGCCTGCATTCCTGCAACCCCGCCGGGTATTTCCAGCGCCCGGGGATTATCAGAAGGCTCTATGCGCGCCACCCAGCCTCTCGCCGTGGTTGTTGATCAGATACTGCCGTCGCCTGAATCCGGCGCAACCAATGGGCTGGAAGAGCCGGTCCTGCTCGAAGTCCCATCATCGGGCATTGTCCCCGCGGCTACCGCTGCACCCGCCCAGGAACAGTCAGGTACTGTGCCAGCCGTGGCGCCTGCTCCTGTTGCTGTTGCCCCACCAATCGCTACTGTCACACAGGCGACCGCTCCGCCAGCCGCACCACCAGCGACCGCCCCCGCCGCCCCAGCCGGCCCCGCCGCACCCGCCGGCTCTGCCGCGGGCGAGTGCGTCCCGGCGAACATCGACATCCGGCGGAACGACACGGTCCGCGCGATTAAGCCCATCCCGGCCAATGAACAGCAGTACTACACGGTCCTTGGTTGCACCGAAGGCTGGCTCGCGTACTCCATTTCAGATGAGGGGATCAGGGCTGCCGGGCTGGACGGGGGCAACGTTTATTTCAGCCTGGCCCGACTCCAAAATGACGGCCGATACCTGACCGACTTCACACAGTTAGCGACCAGCGTCCATACCTGGGAATTCCTTGCCTTTTACGTACGGGACGGAAGATACGCCACTGTGCAGGATGCCATGGACGATCAATTCGCCACCAATGGCATCCCTGTCCGGCTGAGGGAACAACTTGTTGGTGCAGGGCCAGCAAACGGCACTCCCACGGCGGGCGAGTGCGTCCCGGCGAACATCGACATCCGGCGGAACGACACGGTCCGCGCGATTAAGCCCATCCCGGCCAATGAACAGCAGTACTACACGGTCCTTGGTTGCACCGAAGGCTGGCTCGCGTACTCCATTTCAGATGAGGGGATCAGGGCTGCCGGGCTGGACGGGGGCAACGTTTATTTCAGCCTGGCCCGACTCCAAAATGACGGCCGATACCTGACCGACTTCACACAGTTGTGGACCAGCGTCCATACCTGGGAATTCCTTGCCTTTTACGTACGGGACGGAAGATACGCCACTGTGCAGGATGCCATGGACGATCAATTCGCCACCAATGGCATCCCCGTCCGGCTGAGGGAACAACTTGTTGGTGCAGGGCCAGCAAACGGCACTCCGTAACCACCTCCACTCCAAGCACAAGAAATTAGCCATGGAATTTATCGACGCCCACGTAGTGGTGATCTTCGGCGTACTGCTCGTTCATCTCATCGGCGTGATAGTCATCGCCGTTTCGACAGTTGTCCTGGCAGCCGCGATGTTCGTCGTCGTCCCGGTCGTGCATACCTGCAGAAGCGTGTGGTCGGTCCGTCACGCAGGCAAGCAAAGACCTAGCGGCGACGACTTGGCCGCACAGCGGCTCTAAAGGCGATACCCCGCATTCTTAGGGCACACCATGGCCGCCCTTGATCCGGGACGTTGCCCAACTGGGTCGCAGATCAGGTCGTTTTCAGCGCTGGGAACGACCTGATCTGCGACCCAGTTGGGTCTACAAGTGGGTGAGCGGGGAGAGCGCGAGTTCCAGGATGAACGCCGCCACTGCGGTGATCAGCGGCGTTGCTACCCAGAACAACAGAATCCTCCGGACGAGGCGCCGGTTCACGGTGTGGAATCGCTGGTTGACACCGCCGCCCAGCACCGATGCTGTGAGTGTGTGGGTGGTGGAAAGCGGTAGCTGAAAGCCGATCGCGCCGATAAAGAGCATCACTGACGTCAGGGTCTGGGCCACGAACCCACGCAGCGGATCGACCCGGATCAATTTGTGCCCCAGGGTATGGGAGATCCGCCAGCCGCCCAACAGGGTTCCCGCCGTGAGCATGACGGCGGTGAGGAGCAGGATCCACAGGGGTACGTCGTCGCCACCTGACAGCCCGGCGGCGACGATTGCCAGGAGAATGACCGCTGCCGTTCGCTGCCCGTCCTGGAGACCGTGGCCGAAGGCGACAGCAGCACTCGAAACGGCTTGCGCACGCCTGAAACGCCTGTTCACCACGTTCGGCTGCGTGTATCGGGCGGCCCAGGTCACCGGCCACACCAGCAGGTAGGCCGCCCCGAAGGCTATCAACGGGGACAGCACCAGGGGGAGGACCACTTGCGTGACCACAATGCCGTCCACCCCGCCGATCGAGTTTCCTCCCACCAGGATGCTCGCGCTGCCTGCACCAATCAGGCCACCCACCAGCGAGTTCGTGGAAGACAAAGGAATGCCCCGCCACCACGCATAAACTCCCCACAATATGGACGCTGCCAAGGCTGAGGCGAGCATGGTGAGGCCGCTGGTGCCATCGGGCAAGGTGATCCAAGACTGTGTGAAGGCAAGGACGAACGTGCCGCTGAGCATGGCTCCCACGAAGTTGAAGACAGCAGCCAGGAGCACGGCAATGGACGGCGTGAGGGCGCGGGTCCGTGTGGAAAGCGCGACGGCGTTGGAGACATCCCGGAAGCCGTTGAGGAATGCGAACCCGGAGGCCAAAGCAACTACCAGGACCAGGGCGGCGATGGTCACGTCATGATTCCTTGACGATGATGCTGCCTACCTGTGTGGCGACCTTCCGCATGTCCTTGGTAACTTCCACCAATTGGTTGGCGATGTCCCGGTGCCGTGCGTACTGCGCGGACTTCATGTCCTTGAGCATCTCCGCAACCCAAATCCGGTGGGTGCGTTCTGCCCGCTTGGTGAGCCGGAGGATTTCAATCCAGTAGTCCTCAAGCTCGTCGAGGTCTTCGAGTTTCCGCATGGCGTCCACTGTCAGCTCGGCCTGGCGGCTGATGATCTCGAGCTGGTCGGCCGCACGTTTGGGAAGCCGGTCCAGTTTGTAGATCGCGACGAGGTCGCCGGCGGCATCCAGCTTCTCCATGGCCTCGTTGAGGTGTCGGGAGAGGGTGTACATGTCCTCGCGGGGGAGGGGATTCACAAAACTGGTGCGCATGTGTGTCAGCAGCGCGAAGTGCAGGTCCAGGGACTTGGACTCGTGCTCGTGCAGTTCCTCGGCAAGGCGGTCGTGTTCGCCAACAGGGGCGCCGAGGATTTCAGACAGGGTTCCGGTGGCGGCCACGATGACGCCGGCCATCTGTGCGAGCAGTACGAGCCCGGCAGGTTCCTGGGGGAAAAGGCGCAGCTTCATGTCGCTTCCGGGCTGGGGACGGGTGGGCGCGGATCGCTTGACTTGACGCGGTCCGTTTCGCTCCCAACTTTACCGGTCCGGCGGTGAGGTGCGGGATGCGCGCGGGAACGTTGCGGGAAGTTGTCCCCATCGCGAGGCGCTGCACATTCATGTAACACTTGGCAAGTCAATTAGTTAGTAAAATCAATGGGGGAACTATGCGTTTCAACAAAGTAGTGAAGATCTCCGGTCTGGCGGCCGCCGGGATGCTGGCCCTGAGTGCTTGCGGGCCCGCGGCGTCGAGCCCGACGCCGGGAGGTTCCGAATCGTCGTCGTCCTCGTCTTCGTCCGCGTCGCCCTCGGCATCGTCGTCATCCTCCGCTTCGGCTGCATCGTCCGAAGGCACTTCCTCAGGCTCCTACAAGGTGGCCTCCTGGGCGCTTCCCATCTCGGATGCCGGCGACAAGCTGGGCAGCATGAAGGGTGA
The DNA here is from genome assembly GCF_014647595.1 of Paenarthrobacter histidinolovorans. Classification (GTDB taxonomy): domain Bacteria; phylum Actinomycetota; class Actinomycetes; order Actinomycetales; family Micrococcaceae; genus Arthrobacter; species Arthrobacter histidinolovorans. The sequence continues at coordinate 37,779 of NZ_BMPM01000011.1, forward strand.
CAGCTTCTCCGTTGACATCTTCCAGGTGGCCACGGACGTAGCTTCGAAGGACAGCATGTTCGTGGACAAGGAAACAAAGGAGAACCTGCTGAAGAAGGGTGCTCCGATCGTTTACGTGAACTACGTTGTCACCAACACCTCATCGGCGGACATCCCCCTGAGCCACTCGCTGGTGACGCCCAATGCCAAGTACACGGACTGGAAGTACCTTGGCGGCATGCCGTCCGATTCCAGCAGTGACGGTTTCAAGAAGCATGGCCTCACCAGCTCCGGCATCAAGCTGAAGGAAAAGGACCCGTTCGTGCTGAAGCCGGGTGAGTCGTTCAACATCGCTGAGAACTTCGCCTACACCGCCGGCAAGGAAACAGAGATCAAGGCGACCATGACGCCGCAGGACGCGGCCGGCGACCTTGATCACGACAAGAAGGAAGAGGCGGAAACCACGGTCACTTTGAAGTAGTTCCTGCCGCGTTTGCCCGGGCCCGTTTCAGAACGGGTCCGGGCAAACTGCGTTCGGGCATAAAAATGGTGCCGAACCGGATACGCCTCTCGGCGGTAGGCCGCTCGAAGCGGCTATAAGTTGAAGCCCGGGGGTTTCGCGGTTCGACACCAGTTTTAGTTTTCCCCGTCTGGCTGGCTAAGTCAACATTGACAGTCCGGGCCGGGCGTGGGTACGTTTCGCCCTTCCGGTGCGTTAGTCCAGCTCTCCCAGCCGCCACGCGTTGGCCGCGTGTTCGAGGTCTTCCGCGGTTTTCACTAACTGGTGGGAGTTGCGGGTGAGCTTGCTCGCGTGGCCCTCATTGGTGTGTTCGGCGCCGTCGGCGAGGGTCGCCTGACCGAGCGCCACCACGCGGCAGAAAGCGGCGGAGCGTTCCAGCGCGACGTCGAACTCGCCGTCGAAAGCGCCTGACAGTATCGCGTCCGCCATGGTCTTCATTTCCTCGGCTCCCGGCGGCTCAGCTACCCCGGCCACCACGTTCGAAACCTGGGCGGTATCGCGCCCGGCCCGGAAGTACACGGAGATGCGTTCCGGGTTCTGGATGGTGGCGGCGCGGAGGGCATACAGCCGCCAGAGGGCTCCGGGCAGGCTGCGGGCAGGGCTTTCGGCCCACATCTCCGCGATGGCTTCGAGGCCTTGCTCGTCGGCCAGCTTCACCAGACGCCGGGTGACTTTGGGGTCATCGCTGTCGCGGCCGCGCTTCACCAGAGCCTGGGCCGCGAGGTGCGCTGCTTCGGAAACGCGTGCCGGGTCGGCTCCACCGGCGAACGGTTCGAAATCGATGGGAGCGAAGGGCTTTGGCTTGTGGTGCCTGTTTGCTCCGCCGTACGCACGTGATCCTGGCTGTTCGCTCATGAGTTCACCGTACTCCTGTGCTCTGGTGGGGTCGAGTAACGGTTCCACGGTTGCTGTTGTCTCCGGGGGCGGGCCTTCACCACCCACTTTGCCGCCGCCCTGCAGCCGACACGCCGTAGTCGCCGCGCGCCGTCGTCGGCTTCCTGCTCAAAGAAGGTGACGACGGCGCACCGCGCCTTCGGTTCCATACCTGCCTTGACCTTGGGGTACAGTATTTATGGCTGTTTCAACAGCTGGAGGGCCTTTAGCTCAGTTGGTAGAGCATCGGACTTTTAATCCGTGGGTCGTGGGTTCGATCCCCACAGGGCCCACCCTCCTAAACAGGCCGGAGACGCTGAGTCTCCGGCCTGTTTTTTGTTCCCACAGCACACTGGTGTGCAGGTAGCAAGGGTGTGCTGAGGGTCAGGGTTTCGCCTGCCGCGCAACGATGGCGGCGTGCGGACGGACTCCGGGGTCTGCGCGGAAGTGTGTGCTGACCACGATCAAACCGGCGTTCTGCAGCCGCACTGACATCTCCTCCAAGGGCCAGAAATAGGCGGGTGCCACGGCGTGCGGGAATTCCTCCACGGCGTCGCCTTCGAAGAATCCGAGCAGGATGCCGCCGCCAGGCATGAGGCAGCGGGCGAATTCGCCCAGCACCTCATCGATGTCCCCTGGGGGCGTGTGAATCACGGAGTACCAGGCGAGGATCCCCGCGAGTGACTGGTCCGGCGTCGGCAACTGCTCGAGGGAACCCTGTGTGAAGCGGACGTCGGGGTAGCGCTTCCGGCCGGTTGCGATGAACTCCGGCACCAGGTCGACGCCCTCGGCATCCAGGCCAAGCGAGTGCAGGAAGTGCGTCCACTGCCCTGGCCCGCAGCCGGCGTCGATGATTTTCCCGTCCAGGCTGCCGGCCCAGTCCTGAACAAGCGCGCGATCGTCGGTGTGGGTGCTGCTGATGGACCCGAACAACGAGGTGTACTCCGCCGCGCGGGAGGAATAGGCGGCGCTGATCCCGGATGACATGGGATCCAGCCTATGCCGCTGCCAAACCCCAATTGGGCGCGAATCTCCCGCACGACGGCGGACAAAGCGAAGAAGCGCCGGGGTGAAAGCAAAGAAATCCCTTGACTCGTCACCGATACACCGACAGCATTAGTTCTATAACGTTGTAAATTGACTCGTAAGCCCCGGAACAACCCAGCAGACAAGGACCCACGCTTTGGGAGACCAGAACAACACCGCCAAAATCACCATCGACCCCGCATTCGTCATCGGACCGGTACGGAGAAAAACCTTCGGAGCTTTCGTGGAGCACCTGGGACGCTGCGTCTACACGGGCATCTTCGAGCCGGAGCACCCCAACGCCGATGAGGACGGCTTCCGCACCGACGTCCTGGAACTCACCAAGGAGCTCGGGGTCTCCACAATCCGCTACCCCGGCGGCAACTTCGTCTCCGGCTACCGCTGGGAGGACGGGGTGGGTCCCAAGGAAAACCGCCCAACACGCCTGGACCTCGCCTGGCACTCCAGCGACCCCAACCTGGTGGGCGTGGACGAATTCGCCAAGTGGTCGGAGAAGGCCGGGGTTGAGCCCATGATGGCCGTGAACCTGGGGACCAGAGGCACACAGGAAGCGCTGGACCTGCTGGAGTATTCAAACATCAAGGGCGGTACGGCCCTGTCCGAACAGCGCAAGGCCAATGGCGCCGTCGAGCCCCACAACATCACCATGTGGTGCCTCGGCAACGAGATGGACGGTTTCTGGCAGATCGGCCACAAAACGGCCGCCGAGTACGCCCGGGTTGCGGCTGAAACCGCCAGGGCCATGCGCATGGTGAACCCGGACCTGGAGCTGGTGGCGTGTGGAAGTTCCGGCCCGGACCTCCCCACATTCGGCGAATGGGAGCGCGTGGTCCTCAACGAGACCTACGAACTCGTGGACCTGATCTCAGCCCACCAGTACTTCGAGGATTTCGGTGACCTGCAGGAACACCTGTCCGCCGGACACAGGATGGAAGCGTTCATCAAGGACATCGTCTCCCACATCGACCACGTGAAGTCGGCCACCAAGTCCGGAAAGCAGGTCAACATCTCCTTTGATGAGTGGAATGTCTGGCACATGTCCCGGGACGAATCCAAGACTCCCACCGGCGATGACTGGCCCGTGGCGCCGGTACTGCTGGAGGACCGCTACACGGTGGCGGACGCCGTGGTGGTGGGCGACCTCCTGATAACGCTGCTGCGCAACACCGACCGTGTCCATTCAGCCAGCCTTGCGCAGTTGGTCAACGTGATCGCACCCATCATGACCGAGCCTGGTGGCCGTGCCTGGAAGCAGACAACGTTCCACCCGTTCGCACTCACGGCGCAGCATGCCTCTGGCCATGTGCTGAACCTCGCTGTCGAGTCGCCGCAGCTGGACAGCGATAAGACGCCCGGCTTCAGCGCCCTGTCGGCGGTGGCAACCCACGACGCCGATGCCAAGGAGGCCGTCGTCTTCGCCGTGAACCGCTCGGCGACTGACGCGCTGACCCTGGACGCCGCCGTCGGGAGCCTTAATGCGCACAAAGTAATCGAGGCCATCACGTACACGAACAAGGACCCGTACTGGCAGGCGACAGCAGACGATTCGACGTCGGTCCTGCCGTCCGAGAACGTCAGTGCAAAGCTCGACGGCGGCCGTCTCACCGCCGGCCTTCCAGCGGTGAGCTGGACCATGATCAGGTTGTCCCTGGAGTCTTAGGGCAACAGGGCAGCCAGGTTGCCGGGGGAGCTAGGCGATCTGCTGCGTGCCGTCGTGGAACATCGGGTACGCGGAGATGGGGGTGACGGTGGCCGTGGGGGCCGGCTTTGGTGACTGCGATGCAGGTTCCGGAGCCGGCCGGTCAACGGTCACGATCTCCAAGGATTCCATGTCCAGCAGCCGCCGGGTCCCGGTGTGGTCGTTGAGCCAGAAGAGGTCTGTGCCTGCCACGGTTTTGACCACGGTGCCATGGTGGTACAACCGACCGTTGTGCCACGCTTCGATGTAGTCCCCCTGGCTCAGGGCATGCGGCTCTTCCTGACTGCCCGGCATGGCGCCGAACGCCTCTGCCAGCGTGGCTTGTGTCTTCAGGGCCTGGAACAGGTCCCTGTTTGCGATGCTCATTGTTGCCTCCTCAGCCGGCTCCGCGATGTGTTGGTTCCAGCCTTCCGCATCTATGTTGCGGGCGCGTTGCAGGGGTATGAGCGATGTGTGACGGCTACTTTGTCTGCAACGATGTATTTCACCAGCAACGAAGGAGTGCCTGCATGGCCGTCACCATGAACGACGTCGCGAAAGCTGCCGGGGTCTCGTTGAAGACAGTTTCCAATGTCATCAACAACTATGAGTTCATCCGTCCTGCCACCAAGCAGCGCGTCCTTGATGCGATCGACGAGCTTGGCTATGAAACCAATCTCACGGCCCGCAGCCTCCGATCCGGAAAGACCAAGATGCTCGGCCTGGTCCTGGCAGACCTCTCAATCCCGTACTACGCAGAGCTGGCCTCGGACATCATGAAGGCAGCCTGGAGCCGCGGCTACAGGGTCCTGGTGGAGCAGTCCGGCAATGAGGCAGAGCATGAAAAAGCAGCTCTTCAGGGCCAGTTCCGGAGCCTCACCGACGGCCTGCTGTTCATTCCGCTCACCCTCGGCGCCCAGCAGATCATCGACGCGGCCGGAAAGAAACCCCTGGTCCTCCTGGGCGAATTCGTGCAGGACCCGCGCCTGGACATGGTCCTCATCCAGAACCACGAAGCCGCCGCCGCCGTCACCACGCACCTGCTGGCGGGCGGGCGCCGTCGTATAGCTGTCCTGGGCGCGGACGACGGCGAAACAACCGGCAGTGCCGGCCTGCGCCTCAGCGGCTACAAGGCTGCGCTCGCTGACGCCGGGGTGGAGTACGACCCCGCCTTGGTGGTGCGGTGCGAGTGGCGGCGGGACGGGGGAGCCGGTGCAGTTGCCAGGCTGTTGGACTCGGGTGCGGATTTCGACGCAGTGTTCGGACTCAACGATGCCTTGGCCCTGGGCGCCCTTCACGAACTCCTGGTCCGGGGCAAGCGGGTTCCGGAGGAGATCGCGGTCGCGGGTTTCGACGACATTGAGGAGGCCCGGTTCGCGTCGCCGTCGCTGACTACGGTGGCGCCAGGGCGTGCGGAAATTGCGGAGCGCGCCGTCGAACTTTTGATCGAGCGGATTGAGGGCAACATGGCCGCTCCAGAGGTGCGGCAGCTGCAGGCGGCGTTCGAGCTGCGTGTCAGGAAGTCCGCGACCTGAAAGGTACGTATCCGGGCCGATAGTGTTTGTGGAATGAACGTGATCCCCGCTGAAGTCGTCACCCCTGCCGTCATGATCGACGCCGACATCCTTGGCCGCAACATCGAACGGATGGCTGCCGCCATGCTCAGTAGAGGACTCAACCTCCGCCCGCATGTGAAGACGCACAAGACGTTGGAAATCGCGCGTAAGCAGCTTGCGGCGGGTGCCGTCGGAATCACGGTGGCAACGATTGGCGAGGCCGAAGTCTTCGCGGCAGATGGAGTGAAAGACATCTTCATTGCCTACCCGCTCTGGGTCGAAGCTTCCCACGCGGACCGGCTTCGGGCTTTGACGGCCACGTGCCGCCTTGCTGTCGGTGTGGATTCAGCGGACAGCGCGACGGCGATGGGGCACCACCTCGGAGCGGATGCGGCGAGCGTTGAGGTGCTGATCGAAGTGGACAGCGGACATCATCGCAGCGGCGTGCTTCCGGACGAAGTAGTAGAGGTTGCCAAGGCGGCAGCGGCCGCTGGGCTGAGTGTTCAGGGCGTCTTCACGTTCCCCGGACACAGCTATAAGCCCGGCATGCCGACTGGCGCGGCGGGCAATGAGAACGAGGCACTCGGCCTGGCCGCGACGGCCCTGACATCCGCCGGTTTCGAGGTGACCACCATCAGCGGGGGTTCCACGCCTACTGCGCTGATTGACGGTGAAACTGTGGCCACGGAGCTGCGCCCCGGCGTCTACGTATTCGGCGACGCCCAGCAACTGGAACTCGAACGGTGCACTTGGGATGACATCTCCCTGACCGTGGCAGCCACTGTTGTCAGCCGCCACGAGGCAGCCGGCGGAAACGTGCGCAGGGTTGTGGTGGATGCGGGCAGCAAGATCCTGGGTAGTGACCGTCCGGACTGGGCTACCGGATACGGGCGGCTCCCCGAATACCCGGAAGCCAAGGTAACGGCACTGTCCGAGCACCACGCCACAATCGTTTGGCCGGACTCGTCGGAACTTCCGGCACTGGGGACGAGGCTCAGGGTGATCCCCAACCACGTCTGCCTCGCCATGAACCTCGTGGACGAGGTCACTGTGGTGCGCGAAGGGTCCGTGGTTGACAGGTGGACCGTGGCGGCGCGCGGGCGCAACAACTAGGCTACGGCCGACGCGCCCTCGAGCAGCGTGTGGAACTCACGGTTGTGGTAAACCAGCGGGGCTGAGGCGCCGGGGCTTGCCCGGATGTCCAGGACTGTCGCTGCCAACAGCACGGAACCGCCAAGGGGTGCCCTGTGGACGATGTCGCAGCGCAGAGCCCACTGGGCTTCCCGGAGGAGGGGCTCGCCGGTAGGCAGCAGCTCCCAGTCCATGTCTTCCATGAAGCGCGGGGCTGAGGGGTCTGCGAACGTGCGTGCCAGTTCCAACTGCCCGGCACCTACCAGGTGCACCACGATCGACTCCGCGGCCGCGATAACCGAGGCTGACCGGCCCCCGGTGACTGAGAAGGCCAGCGTTGGCGGATCCACCGCGACGGACGCCACCGAGGATGCCGTGAGCCCCACCGCTCCCTCCGGTCCGGAGGCGGTGACGATGGCGACTCCCGCCGGGTGCGCACGGAACGCGGCCCTGAAGAGCTCGCCGACAGCCGGGGACGGCAGGGGATTGTGATGGGTCATCGCTAAACCTTTGGTGGTACTTGCTCGGAACGACGCCGCTGGGCGCACAGTAATCGATGCTAGAACCTCAACATTAGTTGAGGTCAATTCGGTCCGATCCGACCCCCGGCTGAGACGGATTGGAAACGTGCTTGAAACTTCCGCTCCTTACGCTGGTCACATCAGTCCCAGCTGTGCCCAGCCACAAGGAGATGCCGTGCACCTTTTGCCCCGTGAGCAGGAAAAACTCATGATCGTGGTGGCCGCCGACCTCGCACGGCGACGCCAGGACCGCGGGCTCAAGCTGAACTACCCCGAAGCCGTGGCAATCATCAGCTATGAGCTCATAGAGGGCGCCCGCGACGGCAGAACCGTGGCCGAGCTCATGAGCTACGGAACTACCCTGCTCAGCCGGGACGACGTAATGGAAGGTGTTCCGGAGATGATCCACGACGTCCAGATCGAGGCCACCTTTCCTGACGGCACCAAGCTCGTCACCGTCCACAACCCCATCCGTTAGGAGCCCCCATGATCCCCGGTGAATACAGGCTCCAGGCAGGTTCCATCGCCTGCAACAGCGGCCGTGAGGCGGTCGCCGTCGAGGTGGTGAACCGCGGCGACCGGCCCGTGCAGATCGGTTCGCACTACCACTTCGCCGAAGCGAACCACGCCTTGGAATTCGACCGCGACGCCGCCTACGGTCGCCGCCTGGACATCCCGGCGGGCACAGCTGCGCGCTTCGAACCGGGGGACAGAAAAACCGTCCAGCTGATTGAACTCGCCGGGTCCCGTGAAGTGTTCGGCCTCAGCAACGCAGTCAACGGAAAGCTCGACGGCGGTACTGGCGTTGCCGGTGAACCCCGCCCGGGCGTCGCAGCGGAAAGGGACCACCAGTGAGCTTCGAGATATCCCGCAAGCAATACTCCGAACTGTACGGACCCACCACCGGGGATGCCATCCGCCTGGCAGATACCGAATTGTTCCTTGAGATCGAGAAGGACTACACGGTCCACGGCGAAGAAGTGGTGTTCGGCGGCGGAAAAGTAATCCGCGACGGCATGGGCCAGAACGGCCAGTTGACGCGCGTCGAAGACATTCCGGACACCGTTATTACCAACGTGGTGATCCTGGACTACACCGGTATCTACAAAGCAGACGTCGCGCTCAAAGACGGGCATATATTCAAGATCGGCAAGGCCGGAAACCCGCAGATCACCGACGGCGTGGACATCGTGATCGGCGCCAGCACTGAGATCATCGCAGGCGAACGGAAAATCCTCACAGCCGGTGGCATCGACACCCACATCCACTTCATCTCACCGGAGCAAGTACCGACCGCCCTTTGCAACGGCATCACCACGATGGTTGGTGGCGGCACCGGCCCCGCTGAAGGAACCAAGGCCACCACCATCACACCCGGCGCCTGGCACATCTCGCGCATGCTGCAGGCGGCCGAAGGACTCCCTGTAAACATAGGACTGTTCGGCAAAGGCCACGCCTCCGCCGTCGAGCCCCTCGCAGAGCAGATCCGCGCCGGTGCCGTCGGACTGAAGGTCCACGAGGACTGGGGCTCCACCACGTCCTCCATCGATATGTCCCTGCGCGTCGCCGACGAATACGACATCCAGGTGGCCATCCACACCGACACCCTCAACGAGTGCGGCTTCGTCGAAGACACCATCCGGGCGATCGACGGCCGGGTCATCCACACCTTCCACACCGAAGGTGCGGGCGGCGGGCACGCCCCGGACATCATCAAAATCGCCGGGCTTCCCAACGTCCTCCCGGCATCCACCAACCCCACCCTGCCTTACACCAGGAACACCATCGAAGAGCACCTGGACATGCTCATGGTCTGCCACCACCTCAACCCGGACATCCCCGAAGACGTGGCCTTCGCAGACTCCCGCATCCGCGCAGAAACCATCGCCGCCGAAGACGTCCTCCACGACCTCGGCATCTTCGCCATCACATCATCGGACTCCCAAGCCATGGGCCGGGTAGGTGAAGTAGTGACCCGTACCTGGCAGGTAGCCGACGCCATGAAACGGCAACGCGGAGTCCTCCAGGATCCCTCCGGAACCACCCACGGATCCGCCGAATCCGACAACTTCCGGCTCAAACGCTACGTCGCCAAATACACCATCAACGCCGCCATCGCCCAAGGCATGGCAGACGTCATCGGCTCCGTGGAAGAAGGCAAATTCGCGGACCTCGTCCTTTGGGACCCCGCCTTCTTCGGCGTGAAACCCGAACTGGTCATCAAAGGCGGCCAGATCGCCTATGCGCTCATGGGCGACTCCAACGCCTCCATCCCCACACCACAACCCCGCACCATGCGACCCATGTTCGCCACCTACGGCAAAGCACTTCAAAAGACATCCATCACCTTCCTGTCCCAAGCAGCCATCGACGCCGGAGTGCCCGCCGAACTCGGCCTCGAACGCATCATCAAGCCCGTCTCCGGCATCCGCAACCTCACCAAAGCGGACCTGAAATACAACGGCGAAACCCCCGACATCGCCGTCGACCCCGAAACCTACAAAGTGACGGTCGACGGCGAAGAAGTCACCTCCCAGCCCTCCGACGTCCTGCCCATGGCGCAGCGCTACTTCCTCTTCTAGGAGCCCGATGATCATCGAACAAATCCTGGGCAACGTCCACGAACAGCCCGCGGGCACCTATGCGGGCCGGCACACCGAAAAAGTACTCCTCCCCAGCAGCCTCCTGGTCAAACGGATCCAACGCGTCACCACCGACCACGGCAAAGAACTCGGCATCCGCCTGCCCGCCGGCACCGGGGACCTCCGCGACGGCGACATCCTGGCACTGGACGACCACAACGTCATCGTCATCTCCGTGCTGCCAACAGACGTCCTGGTGATAGCGCCCAGGAGCATCCACGAAATGGGTGTCGTGGCGCACTCGCTCGGCAACCGGCATTTGCAGGCACAATTCTTCGACTCTGCGTCCGAGTATGGGGCCGAGGTCATGGTGTGCCAGTACGACCATACGGTCGAGGACTATCTGAAGAGCGTCGGCGCCCCCTACGACAGGCAAGAGCGGGTCATGCCGGTGCCGTTCCGCCATGCTGAACATTCGCACTAAAGTCATGCGTCGCGTCAGGTTGGGTGCGCGCGCTTGCGCTTCGCTGGGAAGGGGGCCGTGCCCGCTTCGCGATGCCCGCCACGCCGCGGCCCCCTTCCCAGCTCCGCTCCAGCGCACAGTCCGCACCGTCGGTGGTGGGACTTGAGTGCGACATATCAGCTGGCTCTTCAACAGTTGACCGACTCGGCTTTGCCTACGGGGGCGTTTGCTCATTCTTTGGGGTTTGAGAGCTATATCGAGCGTGGGCTTGCTGTTGATGAGGGGTCTTTTGGGGTTTGGCTTTCCGCTTTTGTGGGGCAGCAGCTGACTTATTCCGATGGGGTGGCTATTCGCTTTCTTTATGAGGGGGTGGATGTGGGCTTGTTGGATGGGGTGTTGTCTTCGCAGTTGTTGGCCCGGGAGGTTCGGGAGGCTTCTTTGAAGATGGGTGGGCGGCTGCTCGAGATTGGCGGGGAGGTGTTTCCGTCGGCCGAGTTGGATGCTTATCGGGAGCTGGTCCGGGAGGGGCGTGCCCAGGGGCATCAGCCCTTGGCGTTCGGGGTGATTGCGCGGTCTTTGGGGGTTCCTTTTGAGGAGGCGCTTTCGGCCTATCTGTTTGCCACGGTTACTTCGCTGACGCAGAACGCCGTGCGCGCCATACCGCTCGGGCAGAACGCCGGTCAGCGGGTACTTCGCCAAGCACACGACGCCGTTGCTGCCGCCGTCCTGGATGTAGCACAGCTGTGCTGGGAAGACTTCGGGGCGGTCAGTCCCGGGCTGGAAATTTCACAAATGCGGCACGAACGGCAACGCGCCCGCATGTTCATGAGCTAACTCAGGAGGACACATGACTGAACCCATCAAAATCGGAATCGGCGGACCCGTCGGAGCAGGCAAGACACAGCTCGTGGAACGCATCACCCGGCACATGAGCCGCGACATCTCCATGGCCGCCATCACCAACGACATCTACACCATCGAAGACGCCAAAATCCTCGCCGCCAACGGCATCCTCCCCGAGGACCGGATCATCGGCGTCGAAACCGGCGGCTGCCCCCACACCGCCATCCGCGAAGACACCTCCATGAACACCGCAGCCATCGAAGATCTCAAGGCCAGGCACCCCGAGCTCCAGGTCATCTTCGTTGAGTCCGGCGGCGACAACCTCTCCGCGACCTTCAGCCCCGAACTCGTCGACTTCTCCATCTACATCATCGACGTCGCCCAAGGCGAAAAGATCCCCCGCAAAGCCGGCCAAGGCATGATCAAATCCGACCTCTTCATCATCAACAAAACGGACCTGGCACCCCACGTCGGAGCAGACCTCTCCGTCATGGAAAGGGACTCCAAGGAATTCCGCGGCAACAAACCGTTCTGCTTCACGAACCTCAAAACGGACGAAGGTCTGGAGGAAGTGCTGAACTGGATCCGCCGCGATGTCCTGATGCTCGACTTGGCTCAATGAGCGTGCGTACAGCGGCGGCTACGCCGGATTTTGGGCCGTGCCCGTCCCCAGCCGCTCCCAACTCTCGCAAGCTCGAGTCGGGTCCCTCGCGGCAGTGGGCCCCCCGCGATGCCCGCCACGCCGCGGCCCAAAAATCCGGCTCCGCCGCCGCAGCTGTTGGGTCACCCAGCGGCGGTGAGCACCGCACGTTGACGGCTGCACCAAGCCCCTTTGGGAACGTGGGGCCCCACGCTGGGGTGGCTTTCCCGGAGCGCCCTTTGCGGGGGCGGTTGGAGCTTGGGGTTTCTGTGCGTGGGGGGAGGTCTGTTGCTTCGCGGCAGTTTCATGAGGGTGCTTTGCGGGTGCTCAGGCCGCATTACCTGGATGAGTCCGGGCAGGTTTGCTACGTCATGGTCAATCCCGGCGGGGCGTATCTTGGGGCGGATGTGTTCGTCATTGAGGTGGAGGTTCACGCGGGGGCCGAGCTGCTGTTGACGACGCAGTCGGCCACCAAGGTTTACCGGACTCCGGGATCCTTTGCCGAGCAGCGGATGAATATCAAGCTGGGCGAGGGCTCGCGGTTGGAGCTGATGCCCGACCAGTTGATCGCCTACCGGGAGGCGAGCTATCGGCAGAATTCGCGCATCAGCCTCCACCCGACGTCGAGCCTTGTCATTGCTGAAGTGGTCACGCCGGGATGGTCGCCGGACGGCGCATCCTTCAAGTACGAAGAAGTGCGGCTGCGGAATGAGATCCACGTCCAAACCGGGGACCATGAGGACCTGTTGGCCCTGGATAATCTCCTGATCCGGCCGCCCATGGGGGATGTGACAGGGATGGGGTTCATGGAGGGTTTCAGCCACCTGGGGTCGTTGGTGGTGGTGGATCCGCGGGTGGACCAGGGGCTCGCTGACGAACTGTATGGGCTGGTCAAGGATTTTGACGCGTATTCCGGAGTTTCTTTGACGACGACTATTGCCGGGACCACCGGGCTTGTGCTGCGATCGTTGTCGAACAGCACCGAGGAGCTCAACACATTGCTGGGTGCTTGTACGGGCGTTCTGCGCGACCGTTGGTACGGACAGGCGCCCTTGAACCTGAGGAAGTACTGATGACTGCGTTGACCGGATTCGCCACGATGTACCGGGAACGGGAGAGGTTGTCCCTGCGGACCCGGCTGCTGTTCACCTTCGGTGCCGTGGCCGCGTTGCATGTTGCCGCCGTCGTGCTCCTACTGTTCGGTTCCGTCGGTGGGGCGCAGCCGCTGGCACTCGGGCTGGTGGTCACCGCGTACGTGGCCGGCATCAAGCACAGTTACGACTGGGACCACATCGCCGCCATCGACAACTCCACCCGCAAATTCGTGGCGCAGCACAAGGACCCCGTCAGTGTGGGCTTCGCGTTCAGCCTGGGGCACAGCTCAGTGGTGATACTGGCGGGTGTGCTGGTGGTAGCCGGCGCCACGCTGATCGGGCAGTTCATGGAAGACGGCACCACGGGCAACAAGGTCCTGGGCCTCATCGGCAGCGGCGTTTCCGGCTTGTTCCTGCTGACCATGGGGCTGTTCAACGGCTCGGCCTTCGTTCGTGCCACTCAGGCGTACCGGAAGGTCCAAGCAGGCGGTGACGTGCGTCCCGAAGACCTGGAGGCAAAAGGCCTGGTGGCCCGGCTGCTCGCCAAGCCACTGTCCAAAGTGGAGCGGCCGCGGAACATTTACGTGATCGGGTTCCTGTTCGGCTTGGGTTTTGACACCGCCACCACCATCGGGCTGCTGGTCCTCACGACGACGGCGTCACTCGCCGGCGTCTCTCCGCTCGCCTTGATGGCCCTCCCTCTCGCGTTCACAGCAGCCATGACACTCTGCGATTCCGCCAACGGCGTGGCCATGATGAAGATGTACAAGACCGCCATCCACAACCCGCAGCGCAAGCTCGGCTTCAATGCCGTGATCACAGGCATCTCCGCCGCTTCGGCGCTGTTCATCTCCGTGATCACGCTGGGCGGCTTCATCAACGCCGCATTCGGGCTCAAGGACCCGCTGACAACGTGGCTCGGGGAGATCGACCTTGGCGACGCCGGGCTGATCCTGGTGGGACTCTTCGTGCTTGTGTGGGCCGTATCAGCCTGGCGTGGCCGGAAGGTCAGGAACGGGAGCTAGGAAACCGCCACCGCATTGAACAGCCCGGCAGTGTCCACGCCGAGGTCGGGTGTGTCCAGCACGTTGGTCAGGAACACCACGCAGCGGTCCTGCTCCGGGAGCATCCACCACTCTGTTCCCGCCCACCCCGGGTGCCCGTAGATTCCCCGTGCGAACAGTTCGGATTCGTTGGCGGGCAACTGGAAGCCCAAGCCTGTGTGGCGCAGCGGCTTGGGCCGGGTGGTGATGTGGGAAACCTCTGTGGTCCGCGGTCGACGCATGGCAGCCAACGTTGCGGGCCGGACAGCCTTTCCGGAATCCCGCAGGAGCTCCGAGCCCAGGTTGAGCAAGTCCGTGGCAGTGCCGAACAACCCGGCACCCGGATGCCTCTTCAGGTACATGGCGTCGACGTTCAATCCCGCCGCATCGGTGCCGTGGATGGTGTGCGGGTTGCAGCCGGCGTCGAACGTCAGGCCGCTGGCGCCGGTATCCCCAGCCAGGGACAGGAGTTGCTCTTCGAACGGGCGCCCGTCGGCCCACTCGGCCATCGCCGCAGCCCCTTCGAAAGCGATGTTGCAGTACTGGACCAGGGAACCCGCATAGAAGGCCTGCGTCGCGGAGGTGAGGTTTTCGCGGAGGGGAGCGCCGCCGTCGAGCGCTGGATCGGCAATCCCCGAGCGGTGGCTGAGAAGGTGTTCCAGCGTGACGGTGTCTGTGCGGCCGGCGCCGAAACCGGGCAGGGCGTCACTCAGCGCGTTGCCAAGCGACAATTTCCCGAGCTCCACCTGCCGCATGACTGTCATGGCAGTGATCGGCTTTGTCACCGAGAACAGCGCAAAGTGGTCCTCCGCTGTTGCCTGCCTGCCGCCGTCGGTCCCGAACGCCACAACGTCCTCGATGCCCTGGCTGGAGGCGATCCCCAGCACCGCAACGGGCACGCGCCCGAGATCTACCTGCTTGCGGGCCCATTCTGCCGCGGGTCCTGTCTGCACCATTGCTGTGCCACGCTTTCGCTCGGGGGTCGGTGTCTCGAATCTATCGTGATGGCGCTGCGAAGAAACTTACCGCCACGTGTAACCCCCGGGCCCGGACCGGAAACTATACAAGTATCCTGCAGTTCAGGGCTCTACATTTCAGGGGGACAATCGTGCTTTCAGAGCGCGAATTGGCGTTCATCGCCATTCATAAAGACAGCTATCCATCCGTTTTCAGGTTCGTGCGCCGACGCGTCGAATCGGCGGAGATGGCTGAAGAGATCGCCGCCGACGTTTTCCGGGTCGTCTGGCAAAAATGGTCGGATGACGCCCGGCCGGAGCTCGCCTACTTGCTCGCCATTGCGCGCAACCTGGTGGGTAATGCCTACCGCAGCCGCGATCGCCAGCAGGCTCTGCAGGAAAAACTGCGGACGACGGCGGTGGAACGCTTTGGCGATGACTCCGGGAACGTCGCGGTACAGGATGCGATGGACCGGTTGCGGGTGCAGGACCGCGAAATTCTGCAGCTGGCCTACTGGGACGGCCTGGGTACCACTGACATTGCCGGAGTGCTGCAGTGCAGCGAATCGGCAGCCAAGGTCCGTCTCCACCGGGCACGGACCGCGTTCCGGAAACAGCTCCCGGCCGGCGCCGAAACGACTACACAAAAGATGGGGGTCTGAAGACAATGGATCCGATCAAGAACCAGATATCAGCGATTGACCCGCTCACTATTGATCCAGTAGCGGAACCCAACGGTGAGGAAGCACTCCACAAAATTCTCTCGGGCAGCACTGTGTTCAGCGACAACCGCCCCCTCGCGGCAGTGACGTCCCTGGAGCAGCGCAGGCACCGCAAAGCCCAGATCGCTGGCGGATTGCTGCTCGGCGCTGCTGCCGTAACCGCAGGCGTGCTCGTGGCAGCCAACTTTGGTTCGGTAGACACCGCGCCAGCGCCGGCCGTCACTGCTACCTCCAGTGCAGCGACGCCAACGCCCAGCGTTTCTCCCACTCCAACACCAACTGCTACGCCCACAGCTACGCCGTCGGCAACGCCCACTGCGGCAGCCCCGATTACTACCCCGCCTGCGGTTCCTACCGTTCCGGCGGTGGCACCAACAACTGCTCCGACGCAGCCGCCGGTGGCGAACCCCCAAAGGTTCACCTTCCCTGACGGGCACCTCTCCTTCGATCTTCCTAATGGCTGGAGCGTGAAGACGGAGCCTGGGCCATATGCGTACGAGGCGGACAAAGCTGCGTCCACCATCGCCAAGGTCCTGAACAGTGCCGGTACTGAGGTTGCCGTGATATTCAACGGCAACTATGGCGACGGTACAGGGGGTCTGGTGGACCGAACCATCCTGGACAGGGCAGTGGTTCCCGGTGTTCGGGACAACTCGGGTGAGCAGGTGGAGCTCGGTTTCTCCTCGAATCAGTCGCAGTACATTCCATATGAAGGACCGCCCTATGAGGGCATGCCTTCACCCCGAACGGGACCTGTAGAAGGTCCTCCGACGTACATCATGGATGTGCGAAAGACCTCGGAGCTCAAGGCCGGAATCAGTTCCTCCGGGACCAACCAGGTCCGTGTTCCCAACGGCATCATGAGCGCCTACGTGATGTTTGACATCAACAAGCAGCCAGCTTTCGCCACCCCTGAAGCAGCCAAGGCCTGGATGGGCAGCACCGAGTATGCCCAGCTCAAGTCCATGCTCCTGAGCCTGAGCTACAAATAGCCCAACCAGGTAACAGCAGACGTCGCTCTGACAGCCAGGAGCGGCGTTTGCTGTCACCTGGCCGGGCGCTGCCTCTGTTTCAATCAGGAGGCAGGTACCGAGGTACGTAAGACCTGGGAAGAGCGTGGCGCGCAACCCCGCAGTTGCCTTGGTTTCTTCGTCATGGACGCTACCGCGATTCCGGAGGGACGCCTTGTCTGCTCAATGAGTCGAGACACCCGAATAGCCGCCACAGAGTCTCTTGACCGGGAAGTATTCGTCCCCCTTCCAAGGAAAGGGAACGCTTGAGGTATCAGTGAATTGCTGCGCTGTTTGAAATTGCTGGCTCAGGCGTTTTCTTTTTCCTTCGCGCGAAGCCCAGCATGATGGCGGAGAGGCCGAGCAGGCAGGCGCCGACCAGGGCTGGAGCCTGGATCGAGGTGTCCACCAGCGTTGCTCCGCTGGCGGATCCGGCGGCGATTCCTGCGTTGAACGCGACGACCGCTGCCCCGGAAGCTATGGTCTGGTTTCCGAGGGAACGGTCGAGGATTTCTGACTGTATGAGAGTCGGTAGCAGTCCGAAACAGGCTCCTGCCATAACTGCAGTCGCGAACACCACGACGGGTCCCGCGAAAGCGGCGGCACAGGCGAGGATGGCAGCCTCGGCAACGATGACGAGAAGAGCTCGATGCAGGCGTCTTTTCCCCGCCAGACGCCCGGAGAGTGCTGTCGCGATGATGACAGCTCCTCCGTAAGCAGCCAGGACCAGGGACGGTTGGGTTCCTTCCCGAGCGGCCAGGGGAGCGAGGAACGTGTAGTAGGAGAAGTGTCCAGCCAGTGCCACCGCAAGGATGAGGGCGATGGGCACGAAACTTCCGTTTGAACCTGCTTTGGATGAGTTCGTGGCGGGCGCAGTCCCTGCCTGCGGTTGCGGTGCGTAAATCATAGCTGCGAAGACGCCGCAGGATGCCAGGGCAACGGGAATACGCCAGTCGAAGGAACTCAACGCCTCGGCCGCCGGTACACCTAGGGCAAGGGCGCAGCCATTCCCCAGAAGTACCCTCGAGGTTGCTTTGCCTGTGCTGTTGGGCGAGGCCGCGGCTGCCAGGGACAGAACCAGTGGGAAGAACGCGCCGTGAGCGGCTCCTTGGATTGTTCGCAGGATCAAATAGGTCGAAACATCCGGGGCCGCGCTGGTGGCGAGGCCAAGGGCTGTGAAAACGCCGGCCGTGAGGATAGCTGCTGGACGGAGATCAAACCGTTGGGCGAGAGCGGAAAGCGGAAGCGCCATCACCGCGGTGCTGAGCGCGTAGAGGCTGGAACCGGCTGCAGCAGTTCCGATGTCCGAACCGAAAGCCTTTGCGATGTGTTCCAGCGAGCCGCTGGGAGCCATCTCGACTGTGACGGCGAAGAAGAGTGCGAGGGGCAGGGTCCATGCCGTGAGCCGCCCTGCCCCTCGCGTTTCAGATGGCACGTTCACTTTCGGGCAGCTCGGGTACCCGGGGCGGGAGGTTGTTCGTTACCGTCTCAGGGTAGGTCCTGATTCCTAGCAGGATTGTCTCCGTCACAGCCCGCAGCGTTGCCCTATCTTGGGCAGGTGCCAGCACAACGAACCCTGTTTCCAGCTTTCGGCCTTCGATTTCAGCCTGACCGGCGAGGATGATGACGGCTTCATGCACGCCTTGAATGCCCAAGGTCAGCCCTTGTTCGGGCGCCAAGGTCCAATGCTCGATTGATTCTGTTTCGCTGTGCAGCATTCCGCGACGGATCAGACAGGTCCAGTAATCTGCCGGGTCCGGTGTGTTGATGATCATGAGGCCGGCGTCCGGAGCTCGACGGTAAACAGTTCCACATCGGAGTCAGCCCTCAGCACGGCGGGCGAACCGTCCGGGACCAGGAACGAAATGGGCGCATCGATAGCGGCGGTCGTTTCAGCGAATGAAAGTGTGGCGTTGCCGCTGTTCAGGAATCCGGCAATTTCTGTACCTGGTCTTCCGACTTTCAGGCTCTGCCCCTGAGCGAGGGTGTGACGTTCCACAGCGGCAAGAGGCCCGTCGAAAGTCCCGTTCGTGTCAATGCGGCTGGTGGAGCGGAGGTCGTGGATGCTGGCCGGCATGGGTGATCTTTCTGGGAGTGGGCTGCCTTCGAGGCAGTTCTGCGTATGTGGTGTGAGGGTTTCAATAACCCACCAGTTCAAGGTCGTCGCTCCGGTGTTACGAAGGCCGTGGGTGTTCCCTGGAGATGTCAGGGCGAGGGTTCCCGGGCCAACTTGGTGTGGTGTTCCGTTGAGGAAGAACTCACCGGTTCCATCCAGGATCAGGTAAATTTCCTCAGTCCTGGTGTGGCGGTGTTCACCACTGACGCCACCCGGGGGGAGGGTCGCCCATTCCACGGCTTCTGTCGCGGATTCGAGTTCCCGACGCGTATAGAAGGCCTTCCACCCGGTGGTGCCCGCAGCGCCGTGGACGCCAAGGACGGTGGCGTGGCCGTGGGGAGTTCGGGGCCGCGGTGGGACTTTGGTGGGGACGTTCATGCCGCTGACCTCTCCAGGTCGCGATTCATGGCGCCCGTGAGGATGTTCAGGGCAGCTTCGATGTCCCCGGGTGTGAGGTCGTTGACGAAAGTCGCCGCGCCGATTCCGGTGGGTAGCGGCAGCCGCTGGAGTCCATTGCGGTGCCGGGTCGTGTCAATGAGTGCTGCAACCAGGATGTCGGCGCTCATGGAGGGGTGGGTGACAGGCAAGCCCAGCGTGCGCATGGCATTGAATATCCGGCTGGCTTCCTCTGTGGTTACCAGGCCCCGGTGGACGCTGATGGCGGTGGTGAGGGCCATGTCCAGGCACACGGCTTCGCCGTGGAGCAGTTCAGGCAACGCGGTCATTTCCACGGTGGGAGAGAAAGTGTGGCCGTAGTCGACCAAACGTTCCAGGGTCTGTTCCCATAGGTTGGGTTCCAACTCTTCGAGCATCCCGGTGATGGCTTTGTCGATGATCTGTTGTTGGGCCTCGGTGTGTTGTTGGAACCGGCCAGCCAATGAAGCGGCGCCGTGTTCTTCGAGCAGGGCGAACAGTTCATTGTCCTTGACCAGGGCGATTTTGAGGATTTCCGCGAGTCCGTTGGAGACGTGACGCTGATCCAGGGAGCTGAGGAAGGAGGTGTCGAGGAGGTTGCGGGACGCGGCGAAGTAGGTGCCGATTTTGTTTTTGCCGGTCTGGAAGTTCACTCCGGTCTTGACGCCTACGCTTGCATCGACGATTCCGATCAGGGTGGTGGGGACCCTGACGAAGGGGGTGTTGCGGCGGTAGATGCTGCAGGCGAAACCTACGATGTCGGTCAGGACTCCGCCGCCGATGGCGATTACGGGTTCACGCCGGCGGTCCAGTTTGAAGGTTTCGATGGCTTCGAGGACAGTTTCCACTGCGCTCCATCGTTTCTTTGTTTCGCCATGGGGCAAGACCAGGATCTTGTATTCGGAGAGGTTGGCCGCGGCGTATGCGCGGATCTTCTCGCCGTAGAGATCGTTGACGGTGGTGTCGGTGACGATGAGTCGTCGGGAGCCGTGTTCTCCATCGACCAAAGTCGGGTTGGCGGGGTCAAGGATGTCAAAGGTGGTCTCGACGCTGTATTGCACGTCCTGCTGGGCGGAGACGGTCCATGCGCGGTTGATGGTAGTCATTTCAGGCCTCTCGGGAGATGGTGGGTCGTGCGGGGAAGGGGTTGCGGGAACGCAGTGCGTTGTTGGCTGGGACTTCGACCAGCCGCCACAGCAGGTAGGCGCAGGCGAGGCTGAGCACGAAGGCGGCCAGAATAGTGATGACCGCCGGGAAGGGCTGCAGCGCAGCCGGCCCGACGATGGTGCGGGTCAGGGTCAGGATGATGTCGTGGACCATGTAGAACGCGAAGGATAGTTCTCCCAGGCGGACTGCTGCGGGGGAGGCGAAGATCCCCGGCGGGGAAATGTCTTGTGCTGCGGCGATCACAAGGATCAGCACTGGGATGACGTAGGCGGCGTCCATTTGCCAGGTAATGGGAAGGAAGAGGGACCCCGCGTATCCGAGAGCCGCGAGCAGGAGGGCCGGGCGGAGCGGGATGGTGGGCAGGGTTCTCTCACGGACTGCCCGGGCCGCGAGCATGCCCAAGGCGAATTCGAGGAGCCGGACCGGTGGCAGTGCGTATACGGCCCAGATTTGCGGGATGGAAGCGCCGAACAGTGGTGACTGGGCGTGGTTGGGTCCGAATACCTCCCCTGTGGGGAGCAACCCGGCGGCCAGCGGTGCCAGCATGATCAGCGTTATCAGTGTGGTGCCGATGAGGAGCAGCCGGTGTCGTGGGATGCGGTTCACCAGCGGCAGCACGAAAGGGAACGCGAGGTAGAAGAAGAGTTCGGCCGAGAGTGACCAGCTGGGGTGGTTGATGCTGAAGAAGGCGGTGTCCGCCGGTACCCAGGCGTGGATCAGCAGGAGGTTGGCGGTCGCTTCACCTATCGTGGAGGCGCCGAGCCCGCCGATGGCCAGGGCGATGAAGAAGGTCACTGCATGGTTGGGGACGATCTTGGCTACCCGGCGCCAGATGAACCGTCCGGGGGTGTCCCCGGCGCGGGCTGACCACATCAGGACGAACCCGGAGAGGATAAAGAAGAACGTCACGCCCAACCATCCGCCGTTCTTGAGGATGAACTGCAGCGGTTCAACTACGTCTGAGTCGCCGATGTAGAAGCGGTTCAGGCTGATGTGGAAGGCGAAAACAAGCAGCGCGGCGTAGAAGCGGAGCCCTGTCAGGGCGTCCAGGCGGCGTGCAGTTATCGAAAGTGTTCCGGTCGGTTCAGGCAAGAGGGATGCTTTGGGCATGGGAGAACACTCCCTTCGGGTCGTAGGTGGCGCGTGCGCGTTTGAGACGGGGCAGGTTGCCCTTGTAGTAGAGGTCGAACGACGTCAGCCCGGAGGTGTTCCAGGTGCTGTCGTCCAGGTCCGTGTCTGCGTAGTTGACGAAAGCGCCATCTGCCGTGGAGTTCAGCGGAGGGACTCCGCCGGTGGAGGCGAACATGCCCCTGTAGGTGTTACGGGTCCAGGTGACGTTGGCTTGGTCATCTTCGGGGTTATCCCAGATGGATACGACTTGGAATTTGATGATGGAGTCCCGTTGGGGGACAGCTGTCGCGTCCGGGGCGACGGTGTTCACGGCACCCCCGTAGGAGGCGATCATCAGCAACGCTCCGGGGTTGGTGATCGTTGGATCGTTCAGGCCGCGGTAGGCAGCGGCGATCGCTTCGGGCGTGTAGGTTCGACGAAGGTAGGCTGACTTGCCTTTGAATCGGCGGGTCGAGTCGGGCCCGGTAAAACCGGACCATTGCGTGGCCTGCATCCACGGCACGAGTCGTCGCTGGGTTACCTTCGCCGGAGGGATTCCCGCCGAGATCGCTGCCAGGTAGCGGTTCAGGACGCCTTCGGCGTCAGGGGTTGCTGCATCGACGATGGTGTCCATGGTGATGAAGCCGTTGGAGCGGTGCCATGTTTTGAGTTGGGCAAAAAGGTTCGCTTCCGGGGTTCCCGGGGCAGCGTGGTTTTCGTGCCATTGGCCGTGGTTGTTCAGCAACCGGGTAAATGATGCTTCATCGATGCCTTCCCAGGACCAGGAAACGGTGCTGAGCCATACATGGCGCGGCGGCGAAGGCAGTGACTTCTCCGGTTTGGTATCCGCCGCTGAGGGGCTGCGGAGCCAGTAGCGGGTCGCGATGCCGAAATTCCCTCCCCCGCCCCCGGTGTAGGCCCACCACAAATCGTGGTGTCTGTCCTGTGGGTTCCGGGTGCCGCGGCTGACAGTCACAGAACCGTCCTGGCGGACGTGGACGGCTTCGACGGCGAGGAGGTGGTCGACGACCAGGCCGTCGCGTCGGTTCATTGAACCGTAGCCGCCGCCGGCGATGTGCCCACCGGCAGCAACGGTGGGGCAGTTACCGGCGGGCACGTAGACACCCCACTGTTTGTAGAGCAGCTGGTAGACCAGCCCGAGCTGTGCGCCGGCGCCTATTTCGAAGGCATTCATCTCCGGGTCCCAGCGGACTTGGTCCATGGCGGAGAGGTCGATAATGGATTTCACTGCCGGGTTGGAGACGAAACCTTCGTAGCAGTGCCCTCCGCTGCGGGCAGACGGTCGCAGTCCCAGCCGTAGGACGGTGCGGAGTTCTTCGGCTACCTCAGCTGATGTGCGTGGGAAAGCAATGCGTTGGGCCTGTCCTTTCCACCGCAAATTAGTGCCTTGTTGAAGATCCTCGAATTGTTCGGAATCCGAGGTGATGACTTGATAACTGCCGGTTCGCGTTTGGGCCCCGGCCGCTTCGGCGCGGGCGGGCGCACCGCTCAGGGCGATGGCGCCCAATAGTGCTCCGCTTGCGCTGAGCATTGACCGTCGGGAGGCGGTGTGGTTCAAGAGAACGCTCCGATCGCGATGGGGGTGCGGAGCGCGACGGCGTCTTTTTCGTAGGGAAGGGTGCCGTCGGGCATGTTGATGATCTCCAGCTGAAGCCCGAACGGGGAGTTGAGGTAAACCCACCTGTCTCCCGCGATCGGTCCGTCAGTGATGGTCTCAGGTTCACCCAAGGGGACGTAGCCGCCGGTTTTTCGGAAGGAAGTTACGGCCTTGTCCACGTCATCGGCGTGGAATGCTACGTGATGACCACCCAGGTCGCTGTTGGCAGGCCGAGGTGACGGCGACTGTCCATGGAGCACTGCCACGGGGAGCCCGTGGTCGCTGGCGAAGAGGTAGCCAGTGGCCCCGAATGCTGTGATGGCCTCGTGTTTGCTGAAGCCGAGCGTGGATGTCAGTTCGCGTTGGGCCGTGGCGAAGTCGTACCGGCTCAGTGCAACTGCCCCGAGGAGACGCTGCGCTGGTCTGTGTTGGATTGCCAAGTGGATCCCGGAAGGCAGTGCTACGTCATATCCGTTGATCGGATGCTCGATGGGGCGGACGGTCGCGTTCTCGTTGTACAGCCTGGCGATCACGCGGTCAGGGTTCGGGGTCTGGAAGATGAGGAAGAAACTCCCGGCCGCCCCTGGGGGAGTGTCCCAGGAGCGGCGTTCGGCGCCGTCGTACTCGAAAAGTTCGAGATTGGTCCCCCGAACATTCATTGCCGCCACCGACAACGAGCAGTTTCCCCGGGCTCCTAGTTTCGCTGCCATCCATCCGGGCTCCCGTTCAGTGATCGGGCCTTCGATGTAGCAGACCTCAGCGCCAAGGGCGTTCCTCAGGTCGTGGGTCGCTTGGTGAAGCGATCTGATAGTGAGACCGAAGTGGTCAATGCCGCGAATTCGGGCACGGTTCATGATTCCCCCTGAATGTGATGCGAGTCAGACCTGGGTTTGGCCTGTGCGGATGTGACGCATTTGGACGCGGTAACGGTCCGGTACTGCTGATAAGCCGGTTAGATGTTGGTGCCGCCGGTGGCATCGATTTTCTGCCCTGTGATCCAGCGCGCTTCGTCTGAGGCAAGGAATGCCACAATGCTTGCGATGTCGTCGGGCTGGCCCACGCGGCCCAGAGCGCTGCTGGCGGCGACCCCGGCCTGGGCTTCGTCGTTGCCGCGGAGCCAACCAGCATTGATATCCGTGTCCACCACTCCAGGGGCTACCGAGTTCACGGTGATTTCCCGGGGTCCCAAGTGCTTGGCGAGGGTCAAGGTGAAGGCTTCGATGGCGCCCTTGGTGAGGGCGTAACCAATGATTTCCGGGAATGCTATGCGGGTCACGCCGGAGGAGATGTTGATGATGCGGCCCCCGTCAGCGATCCGGGTCAGCCCTTCTTTCACGATGAAGTACGGCGCATTGACGTTGATGGCCTGCTGGGTTAGGAAGTCTTCCCGGCTGAAGTCCTCAATCGCTCCTCGCAGGGTGACCCCGGCATTGTTCACGAGAACGTGGATCGGCTGGTTCAAGACGCCGGCTTCGGCCGCGGCTTTGTCGTAGGCCGCCCAGAAATCCTGTGCCGCGGTATCGGCTCCAAGGTCTGCTTGGAAAGGGAAGGCCTTGCCACCCGCAGCTTCGATTGAGGCCACCACTGCGGCGGCCGCGTCCTTGTCCTTTCCGTAGTGGACGGCGACAGTCAGGCCTGCTGCGGCAAGGCGGGATGAGATTGCCGCGCCGATACCTCGGCTGGCTCCGGTGACAACGGCGATGTGTTCTTTGTGTGTTTCGCTCATGAATGAGATACTTGCATACGTTTAGCGATCACTACAAGAAAGATGTCGAAAACTTATTTGTGGCGCTGGCCACAGCAGATAAACCACTCTCGTGGAGGCGGCTGGAATAGAAACAAGCTGCTGGGGGCTCTTCTTGAGAGGATCAACGAGAGGACGAAGATGTCAGGAAAAGCGGGCCAAGGCCGGAAATTTAATATCGACGATGCTTTGGAAGCGGCCACCCTTGTCTTTTGGGACAGTGGGTATGAGGGCACCTCCTTGGCTGAGCTCACCAAGGCCATGGGCATAAATCCGCCCAGCCTTTATAAGGCTTTCGGCTCCAAGGAGGACCTCTTCTTCTCCGTGGTGGACCATTACAACGCCACCCACGGAAACTTCATGTCCGTGGCTTTTGCAGAGGAGGATTCGGGTCTGAACCTCATGCGGCGGCTGCTGATTGAAGCTGCCGACCATTACCCGTCAAAGACGTTTCCGGGGGGCTGTCTGGTGATCAGTTCCGCCGTCGCGGTCACGTCCGCGAACCGCCACGTCGCAGACCGCCTGTCCAAGATGCGCAACGACAACATCCTGGCCATGGCGGAAGCACTGACGCGGGACCGCGACGCCGGCAGGATCCCCCAGTCAACCGATACTCATGCGATGGCGGCCTTCGTTGGAGCCACGCTGCAGGGAATGAGCCAGCAAGCCCGGGACGGGGCCAGCAAAGAGGATCTCCTCCGTATCGCCCACTACGCCATCAGTGCAATCGAGGCCTGACAGGCTAAAAGGGCCGGAGGCGGTTGGCTGACCGTCCAAGCCGGGAGAGCCTCTTTGGGATTGAGCGCTGTCAGCCCCTGTGCTACTGACCAGCCATGATTCAGAACGTTGTGCGGCCGTCCATAACAAAGCGCCACTCGCTTGCATAGGGTTGAAGAGATCTGCTTCACAAAGTACCGCGAACTACCCAAGGATGAGTTTCAACGATGAAGAGCATCGCCCTCCTGCGCGAACGAGCCACCCGCGTCATGCCCACCGGTTCCCACTGCCCGGCGTCGGGCTTGTGGAGCCCGGACTGCGACCCCGATGCCGTCCAGGTTTTTGCTGAAGGCCATGTGCTGCCCGCCCACAACGGTGTGGCCACTGTCTGGCGGCGGCAGGCTGCCGCTGAAGTCCCGGCATGACCAGCTCCATACTGAACAGGCCGGCCGACTACCGCCACGTACCCGCTGCCGAGTGGGCCGAGCTCAGCGCCGGCGATCCCGTGTGGATTTACGACGTCGCGTGGGGTGCCGGCACGGGCCGCGTGGACGACGTGTCCAAACACCAGGAGTTGCTCTGGGTGGTCCTCGAACCGACCGGTCGCAAACTCATTTGCGGCACGGACGACGTCGAGGTCTGGTCCGTCTGAAAGACCCGCCGGGATGGCACTTAATACCAATGTCTGAGCGGATCATACGTATTAAGTGCCATCTCGGCGTCAGTTAATCGGCGACGAGCAACATGCTGGGGGAGCCGGTTTCCACCCGGCCCACCGGACCATCCGGTAGCCCGGTTTCCGGGTCCAGCCTGAAGCTCACGACGTCGTCCGAACCTTCGTTCGCCACGTACAGCCAGCCTTCGCGGACCAGGTGATGGCGGGGCCACTCGCCGCCGCAGGGCACCTCGCCGCGTGGCTCAAGCCCGATGCCATCAGAGGCGACCTCCAGCACGCAGATGCGGTTGGTTCCCCGCACGCCCACATAGGCGAAGCGGCCGTCCGGGGAGAGCGCGATCTCCGCGCCGGCGTCTCCGTCCTTGGCTCCCGTGGCGCTTGCCGGAACCACGGCTGCGAGCTCGTACGTACCATCCGGTTCCATCCGGACCGCTGCCACCTCCACCGAATACTCCGTGTCGACAAAGACCGTGCCACTCCGGTGGCGGGCCATGTGTCGGGGACCCGAGCCCAGAGGGAGGACCACCTGGTGATCGGGCTTCAGGCCTTCACCCGGCACGAATCGCCACACCCGCACCAAGTCATGCCCCAGGTCAGTGGTCATGACCCTCCCGTCGGGAAGCATCAAGCTTGAGTGGGCCCTGCTGGGCCGCTCACCAGCGGGAGCTGCAGCAGAGTGGGGATCGACGGCGGCCGCAGCGCTGGCGCGCGAGGTGATGGCGCCGTCGTCGTCCAACTCGTAGAGGATGACCTTGCCGTCGCCCCAGCAGGTGGCCACAATGAAGCGGCCCTGCGGATCAGCAGCGATGTGGCACGTGGCTTCGCCGGCGGGCCAGGGATCTCCGAAAGCCTCGAGGTTGGCTGCACCGCTCCGGCGATACGCCCGCACCGTCTTGCCTTCCTCCGCCACGGCGTAAAGCACGGGAAGCGTCGGGTGCAGCGCCAGGAAAGATGGCGAATTGGCCTCGACGGCCAAGCCAACGGATGTCAGTTGGCCGTCATCGTCCGCCGAAAGCGCGGCGATGCCCTTGCCGTGACCGTTCCTGTCAGCGGTGTAGGAACCGGCCCAGATCAGTGATTCGTGCGTCGTCATCTCAGTGTCCCTGAACGTCCGAGTCGACGCCGGCATCCGGCCCGGCGTCGAGAGTCTGCAGTTTGCTGAGGTCGTCCTGGTCCAGTTCGAAGTCGAAGACGTCCAGGTTCTCCTGCATTCGCTGGGGATTGGCGGTTTTGGGGATGGCAACCAATCCCTGCTGGACATGCCAGCGGAGTACTACTTGGCCCGGTGTCTTTCCGTACTTTTCACCAACTGAGGCCAGGACCGGGGCGTTCAGCAAGTCGCTGCTGGCGCCCAACGGGCTGTAGGACTCAGTGACGATTCCGTTGCTTTCGTTGAAGGCGCGGGCCGCGGTCCTGGGGATGGAAGGGCTCACCTGGATCTGGTTCACTGCTGGAACCACCTCCGTCTCCCGGAACAACTGGTCCAGGTGCGCCGGTTTGAAGTTGGACACCCCAATCGAACGCACTTTGCCGGAAGCCTGGAGCTCCTCAAACGTTTTCCACGTTGAAAGGAACTCGCCCCGGCGCGGAAGGGGCCAATGGATGAGGAGCAGGTCAACGTAGTCCAATCCCAGGCGCTCCAGCGAGCCGTCCAGTCCGGCAATGGCCTTGCCGGACCCATGGAATTCGCCATCGAGCTTGGTAGTGATGAACAGCTCCCCACGGTCCACTCCGGACGTGCGGATGCCGTCTCCCACGCCCTTCTCATTGCCGTATTTCACCGCAGTATCGATGTGCCGGTAGCCGTGGGACACCGCCTCCACCACGGCATCGGCAACCTGGGCGTCATTCAAAGGCCAGGTGCCGAGGCCCAGTTGCGGGATCTTGTGGCCGTCGTTGAGTTCGATAAGCGGTGCACGTGTCATGGGCTGGGTCTCCTCCGGGTTTCTTCGTTTCTACGCTGGCCGCTTGCTGCTTGGCAACAGCTACCGATGCAACCAGTCATGGAGTTTGTCGCTCAGCTCCATGTAGTCCTCACTCACCACCTGCAGTTCCGGGTGGGCATCATGCCACGCCACGATCTCCCGGGCGCCATCGGCAAACGGGATGGTGGCCCGGTAATCCGGAACCAGGGCCTTGATTTTGGAGTTGTCGAACACCACAGAGTGGGAACGGTCGCCCAGCAGGTTGGGACCGAGCTCCGGACTGTTCGCCGCGATGGTCTCCGAGGAAACGTGGAACAGCTCCGGCTCCTCCACCCCCGCAGCCCGTGCGAACAAGCGGTAAATCTGGTTCCATGGCAGGAACTCGTCCGAGGTGATCGTGTAACTCTCGCCTACAGCCTGCGGACGGCCCAGGAGGCCAACGAAGGCCTTTGCGAAGTCCCGGCTGTGGGTCAGCGTCCAGAGCGAGGTCCCATCCCCATGAACCATGACCGGCATCCCGGCGCGCATCCGGTGGATGTCAGTCCAACCGCCCACCATGGCGATCTTCGTTCGGTCATAAGTATGGGACGGGCGAACCACCGTCAGCGGAAAATCAAGTTCGCGGTACGCCTCGAACAGCAGCTCCTCGCAGGCAATTTTGTCCCGGGAGTACTGCCAGAACGGGTTCTTCAGGGGCGTCGACTCCCTGATGGGCAGCGTCGTGGGCGGCTTCTGGTACGCCGAAGCGGAACTGATGAAGACGTACTGCCCAGTCCGCCCACGGAACATCTCCAACCCGGCCCGCGCCTGATCCGGGGTGAAGGAAATGAAGTCCGCAACGGCGTCGAACTCCCTCCCCTGCAGTACCTCACGCACGGCCTGGGGATCGCGGATGTCCGCGTGCAGTACCTCCGCGGCATCCGGGACCAGCCGACCGGCTGACCGCCCCCGGTTGAGGATGGTCAGCCGGTGGCCCAGCGCGACGGCGCGTTCAGCCGCCGCCGCGCTGATGACCCCGGTCCCGCCGATGAATAGGATGTTCCGCGGCGAAACCGTGTCCGCCGCCGCTCCGGGACTGACGGGGAGGAGATTGCTCACCAGGCGTAGTCTTCGGGGGCGGGGCGGTGGCCCGGGAAGATGTCATCGAGGCGTTTGAGGGCGTCCTCGTTCAGGGAAACGTCCAGTGCGCGGATGGCTGCGTCCAACTGTTCCTGGGTACGCGGCCCAACAATCGGTGCCGTCACGGCAGGCTGGTGAAGCAGCCAAGCCAGCGCAACATCGCCGGGTGCGTGGCCGAGCTCGTCAGCGAAATCCTCGTACTGGCGGATCTGGTCCTCGTGCTTCTTCAAGGTCTCCAGGGCCCGTCCCTCAGTGCGGCGGACGCCTTGCTCCTCCTTCTTCAGCACGCCACCCAGCAGCCCACCCTGCAGCGGGGACCACGGGATCAGCCCCAAGCCATACTGCTGCGCGGCCGGGATGACCTCGAGCTCCAGTTCACGCTTGAAGAGGTTGTAGATGGACTGCTCGCTCACCAAGCCGGTGTAGTTCCGGCGCCGTGCTGCTTCCTGCGCCTGGGCGATGTGCCAGCCGGCAAAGTTGCTGCTGCCGGAGTAGAGGATCTTGCCCTGCTGGACGGCAACTTCAATCGCCTGCCAGATCTCATCCCACGGAGTATCCCGATCGATGTGGTGGAACTGGTAGATGTCGATGTAGTCCGTTTGCAGCCGCTTGAGGCTCGCATCCAGTGCGCGCCGGATGTTCAGGGCGGACAGCTTAGATTCATTGGGGCGGTCGGTCATGGTGCCGTAGAGCTTGGTGGCAAGCACGGTCCTTTCGCGGCGCTCGCCGCCCTTGGCGAACCAGCGGCCGATGATTTCCTCGGTCCAACCCCGGTGCTCCACCCCGCCATACACATTGGCGGTGTCGAAGAAGTTAATGCCGGAGTCCAACGCGGAGTCCATGATCGAATGGGCTGTTTCCTCGTCCGTCTGAGGGCCGAAGTTCATGGTTCCAAGGCAGAGGCGTGAAACTTTCAGGCCGGAACGGCCCAGATGGGTGTACTGCATGTCTGTTGGGTCCTTTGGTTTGGCTTGTGGTTTAGAGCTGGGTGAAAGCGGCGACGGCGGGATCGGAACCAATGCGGGCGCCCGCCTCCAGTGCCGTAATTGCTGCCAGTTCGGACTCGGTGAGGCTCAGGTTCGCCGCGCCGAAGTTCTCCCGCATCCGGGACGAGTCCGCAGACTTGGGGATCACTATGGTTCCCTGCGCGAGGTGCCAGGCGAGGATCACCTGTGCAGGAGTAGTGCCGTGTGCTGCCGCGACAAGGGCCACCTGCTCGGCGTTCAGATCCTTGCCCTGTCCCAGCGGGCTGTATGCCTCAACGGCAATGCCAAGGTCACGGCACTTGTTGGCCAGATCTGCCTGCTGGAACGTCGGGTGGAGCTCGATCTGGTTAACCGCGGGCACTACTTCGGCTTCCCTGAGCA
Source organism: Paenarthrobacter histidinolovorans (assembly GCF_014647595.1). Lineage (GTDB taxonomy): Bacteria > Actinomycetota > Actinomycetes > Actinomycetales > Micrococcaceae > Arthrobacter > Arthrobacter histidinolovorans. The sequence continues at coordinate 68,410 of NZ_BMPM01000011.1, forward strand.
GCGTGTCCACGTGATCTGGCAGGAAGTTGGAAATGCCGATGGCGCGGATCTGCTTGTCCTGGTACAGCTTCTCCATTTCCTTCCAGGCCTTCGTGAAGAGGCCCTGAGACGGGACCGGCCAGTGGATCAGGTAGAGGTCAACAACTTCCAGGCCCAGGGCGTCCCGGCTCCGCTGGAAGGCATCGTAGGCTTCGCCTTGCTCACCGTTGCGAAGCTTGGTGGTCACGAAGAGCTCTTCCCGGGGGATGCCGGAGGCTTTGATGGCGGCGCCAACTCCGGCCTCGTTCCGGTAGGCGGCAGCGGTATCGATGTGGCGGTAGCCGGTTTCCAGGGCATCTTCCACCACCTTCTGCGTTTCGTCGGCAGGCACTTGGAAGACACCAAAACCCAGCTGGGGGATGGTGACGCCGTTGTTCAGTGTCAGCTCTGGCATGACGGTCTCCTTCGACGGGATGGTTATGGCCGTGGCACTCCGGCTTCCGGCTGCAACCGGGGAACGGTTTCCAGAAAGCGTTTTCGGAGGCTCTGTACTGAGCCTATGCAGTTTTGGCGGCAGAGTCAGCACTACAGCCTGATCCTGTTTTTCCTAGGTCTGGTAGTCCTACCCACAACGGTGGCCTTTCACACATCGGGGACGGCAGAATGGACGAATGGGTCAAAGCGCCGAGTTCGGTAAATTCCTCAAAGTCATGCGTGCCCGCCTCCAGCCGGAGGACGCCGGAACACAGGAATCCAGCGGTTCACGCAGAGTGCCAGGGCTTCGCCGCGAAGAGGTGGCGCGGCTCTCCGGAGTGAGCACGGACTACTACACCCGGCTGGAACAGGGCCGCAATATCCACCCTTCCAGGGCGGTCCTCGATGCCGTTGCCCGCGCGTTGCGGCTGGATGCGGGGGAGCAGGCCCACATGATGGATCTGCTCGAGCATTGCGCCAGTTCTGCAGGCAACCCCGGGCCTGTCCAGAAGGTACGTCCAGCTCTCCAGCAGTTGCTCGATGCTGTGGGAGACGTCCCGGCCATGGTTCTTGGCCGGCGTGCCGATGTCCTGGCGGGTAACCGGATGGCCCACCTTTTGTTTACGGATTTCACCGCCTTGCCGGCCGCTGAACGCAACCTCACCCGTTGGCTCATCCTGGACCCTGCAGCCGGTGCCTTGTTCCGTGACTGGAAGACCGTTGCCGCGGAAGCCGTCGGAGCCTTGCGCATGGACGTGGGCCGGCACCCCAATGACCCTGAAACAAACCAGTTGGTGGGTGAGCTGGCCGTCCACAGCGAACATTTCCGGCAGTGGTGGGCAGGGCACAGGGTGGCCACCCGGGCCGCGGGTACCGTCAGGCTGCACCACCCGGTGGTGGGGGACCTGGAACTGAACTTTGAGACGATGAGTCTCCCGGACGACCCCGACCAGCTCCTGAGGATCTATTCCGCCAAGGCCGGCTCGCCGTCGTCGGACGCTTTGACGCTGCTGAACTTTGGTGAGGTGGGTACCCCGGCTGAGTTGTCCGTGCCCGAACCTGCCCGCCGGGAAGACAGTTAATGCCAATGTTCAGTGAAACATTGGCACTAACTGGCAACTCGCGGTGAGGTCGGTCAGCGCTCCAGGCGGAAACCGAGCTTGATGGTGACCTGCCAGTCGGCAACCGCGCCGTCCTCGAGGTGACCGCGGATTTCTTTGACCTCAAACCAATCGAGGTTCCGCAACGTTTGGGACGCTGTGGCGATGCCATTCTTGATGGCGTCGTCCACGCCCTCTGTGGAAGTTCCTACAATTTCGGAAACGCTATACGTGTGGCCAGCCATGGTGCTCCTCATCAACGTGTTACGAATCTTTGGAAAAGAAATCAGACCCGCAGGGCGGGCTGTCCATGCAGACTAGCCCACGGATCCCTTGGCGGCCAGAGGTCCCGCGGGCTAGCTTTCGCGCCAGTCGTTGCTGGTGATGTGCGAGCCCGCCTGGGGCCCCATCTGCAGCATTCCGCCGTCCACCGGCCACGATGCGCCGTTGACATAGCTGGACGCCGGGGAGGCCAGGAAAGCGATGACGGCGGCGACTTCGCGGGCGTCACCGGGGCGTCCCAAAGGCACCCCGGGCCGCTCCTTTGTGGTGGGGTCATCGTCCTCCTGACCCGTCATGGGGGTCGCAATTTCGCCGGGTGCCACATTGTTGGCGGTGATCCCGTGCCCGGCGAGTTCCAGAGCCATGGTCTTAATGAGCCCACCCAGGCCGTGCTTGGAGGCGTCGTAAGCCGACGCGCCGACGCGCGGCTGGAACTCATGGACGCTGGTGACGGCGATGATGCGCCCGCCGCGGCCCGCCTTCACCATGCGCTTGGCGGCTGCCTGCATGGCCACGAAGGCGCCATTGAGGTTGGTGTCCAGCGTGGTCATCCAGGTTTCATAGTCGAGGTCCAGGAACTTGGTGCCGTCACCGGTTCCGGAGTTGTTCACAAAGACATCCACGCCACCGAGTTCCTCGGCGAGCGTGTCAACAGCGGCCGCCGTTCCGTGGACATCGGTGGTGTCCAGTTGGTGCACCACAGCTTTGCGTCCCAAGCTGCGGACCTCCTCGGCTGTTTCCTCGGCGCCCTGCTGGTCCGAATGCCACGTGATTCCCACGTCCATGCCGGCTTGTGCCAACGCCACCGCCGTGGCACGCCCGATCCCTGAATCCGAGCCCGTGACGATGGCGGTCTGTGGGGAGAATGATGCGTCGCTCATGGTCCTGCCTTTCAGTGATGTGGTGGTGCCCGTGATTTATCCCTACCCCCTGGCACCGGCAGTAAACACTCCCGGCGCAAAAGGGTCACCCCGGTGTGCGGCCATGGAGTGTAGATTTCTTGCAGCAGCACCCGCTAATCCCCACAACCAGGAGTTCCCATGTCAGAAGTTATTGTCGTCGGCGTTGACAACAGTGAAACGGCCAAGCGTGCAGCAATGGCGGCAGCGAAACTCGCCACCGCCCTCGGTGCCGAACTGCACGTCATCAGCGGCTTCTCGGACGACCGCATCGAAGAATTCGGCAGCGGCAGCGACCGCATCACGGTTTCTTCGGCCGACTCCGCGGAATACGTGGCCCGCAAGGTCTCCGAAGAACTCGACGTTCCGGCCGGCAACATCAAGTACTACGCTGCTCGTGGCAACCCGGCCAACGCCCTGATCAACTACGCCGAAACCAACAACGCCTCCCTGATCGTGGTGGGTAACAAGCGCATGAAGGGCCTGGGCCGCGTACTGGGCAGCATCGCCAACAGCGTGGCGCACGGCGCTCCGTGCGACGTGTACATCGTGAACACGGAAGTGGACGCGTAACACCCAAGTAAGTAGCAGAAAAGGCCGTTCTGAGCGTTCAGAACGGCCTTTTCTGCTACCCAGTTGGGTCCCCGGCACTTAGTGGCCCTGGAAAGCTTCAGCCAGCCACCACGAGCCGCCGTCGGAGGCGATTTTGGCGTCGATGACCAGGGGGCGGTCCTGGGTTCCTGCCTCGTAGGCCGCGATCCATGGGCGCACAGCTTCAAGGTCGGCCACGGTCTGCACGGTTACGCCTTCGGCGCCGAATCCGCGGGCGATCGCGGCGATGTCCGTCTCGGGGAAGACCACGCTGGACAGGTCCTGTTCGGGATGCTGCCCGGCGAAGTGGTGCACCTCGGCCCCGTAGGCGGCGTCGTTGTAGACGATGCACACCAGCGGCAGCTTCAGCCGTGCGGCGGTCTCGAGTTCGCTGATGCCCATGAGGAACCCGCCGTCGCCAGCGCCCAGTACGGGCAGTCGGTGCGGCTGGGCCAGAGCGGCGCCGATGGCCGTGTACAGGCCCAGCCCAATTGCCTGGAAAGCCTGCGTGAAACAGAATCCGAATTCGTCCGGCACCGCAAGGTATTGGCTGGGGTAGCCCATGAAGTTGCCCGAATCCACTGCCACGATCCGCTCGGCAGGGAGCATCGAATCGAGTTCGCGGGTGAGGACGCGCGGGTCGATGGACGTGGCCGTGGACAGATCTTCAGTCTCCACATCGCGCCACCGTGAGCCCTGCTTGATGGCCAGGGCATTGGCCTCGGTGCGGTACTTTTCCACGGGCTCAGGCTGTGAACCGGCCAGTGCGGCCAAGGCATCCCCGGCTGTCAGCGCCGAATCGCCCAGCACCCCCAGCGTGATGGGGCGGTTGGCACCCAAGGCGGAATCTTCGACGTCGATCTGCACCACTTTGGTGCCTGCCGAAATGAGCCGTCCGTGCCGCATGGTCCACATGTTCAAGGCGCAGCCCCACCCCACGATCAGGTCGGCGCCGCTGATGAACTCCGCCGTGGCAGGCGAAGAGAACCCGCCGGAAATACCCAGGTTGTGGGTGTCGCCGTTGAACAGCCCGCTCGCCACCGCGGATGTCGCCACGAGGGCTCCGGCATGGTGTGCCAGTGCGAGGATTTCCTCGCGCGCGCCGCGCCCTCCGCGCCCGGCCACGAACACCGGACGTTCGGCTGCGGCAATCCGTGACACCAGCTGCTGGACGGCGCCAGCATCGGGGCGCACCTTGAGCGGTTGAGGTACGACGGCGGCACCCACCTCGTCCGCAGCGGTGCCGCTTTGAATGTCCAACGGCAAACTGAGCACCACGGTGCGCCGCTCGTTCACTGCGGTACGGAAAGCCCTGACGGTGTCGGCGATCGCGGTGGCGGGGGAGTGGATCCGCTCCGCGATGGCACCAACGCTGCGGGCCAGGGCGTCCTGGTCGATCTTGAAGTTGGAGCGGATGGCTGCGGCCTGGGTGTCGGCGGTCAGTACGATCATGGGGGTGCGGCTTTTGGCCGCCTCACCGATTCCGGTGATGGCATTGCTCAGCCCGCAGCCTTGATGGGTGGTGACCACGCCAACCTTGCCCGACATCCGCGTGTAGGCGTCCGCCATGGTCGCCGCTCCACCCTCATGCCGGGCCGCGGTGAACGGAATGCCCTCGGCCATGAGTGTGCCGGTGACATCGAAGTTGCCGGAACCTACCACCCCGAAAACATGCCCGACGCCCAACTTGGCCAACGTCCTGCCGACCAGCGCGGAAACCAGTACTTGCTCCCTCATGCCTTCTCCACCACGGCTTTTTCCACCAGCGCGTACACGCGGCTGGGGCTGCCCGTGCCGCCCACGATTGGCAGGGGAGCAACCACCAGCGTGGCGCCCGTGACGGGAAGCCGATCCACATTCCGGAGCGACGTTACGCCGTACTTGTCCGCACCCAGCAAGAACGAGTGGACCGGGAACATGGGATCCAGAGTCCCGGCCTGGCCGGCGTCGATGCCCACGGTTTCCACGCCGAAACCACTGAGCGCGCTGTTTCCGGCGAGCCACTTGGCACCTGCCGCGGAAACGCCGGGAGTGTGGGGACCGGCGTCGTCCGCGTTGACGAAGGCCGTAGCGTCCGCGCCGCGGGCAGCCCAACCGGTCCGGAAGATGACCCAGCAGTTCTCCGGGAACGCGCCGTGCTCTTCCTGCCACTGTTCAAAGTGCTCCGGTTCCAGCAGGAAATCGGGGTCCTTCGCCGCCTCGGCAGTCTTGTCGATCACCACAACGGGACCTACCAGCCGGTGCGGTTCGATCTGGTCAACGGACTTGCCATCCTTGCCGGTAATCCAGTGCACCGGAGCATCCAGGTGCGTTCCTGCGTGCTCGCCCACCGTGACGTCGTTCCAGGCCCAGGCGGGTCCGGCGTCGTCGAAGTTGCTCACCGGTGAGACAGAAAGCCCAACCGTATTCGCGAACGGCTGCGGCAGGTTCAAGATGGGCGTCTCGGAGCTCAGCGGAGTTGTGAGGTCGATGATCTCCACCGAACCATTCGAAAGGGCTGCAGTGAGCCCGGCCAGAACAGACATTGTTCTCCTATCGCTTACGTGGTTTCAGTGCTGCTTGGATACGGGAAAATCGTGACGGCGGCGCGGTCAGTTTCTGCGCCACCAAGTGTCCGGAACCGCCGGAAAGGCCGGGGCCGGGGTGGGTTGAGGCCCCAATGTGCCAGAGCCCCTGGATGGCCGTGCGGTGTCCGGACGCCTCCGGGAAAGGCCGCCAGAGAAGGTTCTGGAAGAGTTCGGCCGAGCCGCCGTAGGGATCCCCGTTGACTGCATTGGGATTGGCCAAGGCCAGGTCCGTCGGTGCCAGGATGTCGGAGGCGAGGACACTCGCCCGGGTCCCTGGTGCAAACTGTTCCAACCGGGCAAGGACCCGCTCCAGGTAGCCCTCTTTCAGTTCCCCGCTCCAGCCATTGGCTACATCCAGCTCACCCGCGGCGTCGCCCAGGGGTGCGAACGGCACCTCCTGCAGTTGCAACCACAGCGTGGCTTTCCCTTCCGGTGCCCGCGACGGATCCAGCACGTATTGCTGTCCCACCACCACCGTTGGTTCGCCGGGCAGCAGTCCGGCCTCGGCCTGGGCGCAGGCTATTCCCGTGCTGTCAGAACCGTTGCTGAGATGCACCAGCGGCACGGTGTTGAGCCGGGGATCGAGCCACTCGACAGGCTTGTCCAAGGCCAGATGGATCTGCATGGCTCCGCGGCCGTTCTGGTACCTTTCAGCGGCCCGGGCAGCCACGGCCGGAGGGTTGTGGAGCAGCGATGTGTAGAGGGCCTGCGGGGAGACGTTGGCCAGCACGGTGCCGGCGGAAACACTGCCCTGCGACGTCCGGACACCCGTGACCGCTGTGCCTGAGACCAGGATCTCCCCGGCTTCAGCCCCCAGCATGATCCTGACGCCGTTGTCCTTCAGGAGCGACTCGAACGCCGCAACGAAACGCGATGCCCCGCCCTTCACTACGGGCAGCCCAAAACCGTGCATGCTCATGGCCATGACGGGAAGCATCACCCCGCCGGTGGCCTGGTCCGGACCCAAGCCGGCGTGCAGGAGCCACGGCGACCACAACTGGTCCGTTTCCCAGCCGTCAAAGCGGCTGCGGACATAATTGCGGCCGCTCATCACGGAGTCCCGGACGAATGACTCGTTTGCGGCCAGTCGCCCACGCCGCAGGGCACCGACAGCTATCTTTGCGACGTCCGCAAAGGACCGCAGCTCGGCCCCGAAAGCCCCGAAAACCGTGCCCGCGTTACGGCCCAGGTCATCGAGCATGGCAAGGTAGGCGGCCTGGTCCCGTGGCTCTTTGAACGCGGCGCTTGTCTCGGCGGGATCCCGGTGCGCAATGACTACGCGGTGCGTCCCGGTCGCCGGGTCCGCTGCTACGCTCGCCGTCACTGGCCCCGAGGTGTTGCAGTACTCAAGGCCCCTGGCGTGCAGTTCCTTGCCCAGCGCCTCGTAGGCTCCGCCGGACACGAACAGCGGATGCCAGGAGGAGAACGAGTCGTGGATGAAACCCGGCAAGGTCCGCTCGGAGGAGTGCATGAACCCACCCAACCGGTCCGAGCGCTCGATGATGCACACGCGTTTTCCGTCCAAGGCAAGCTCGGCTGCAGCCACCAGGGAGTTGATTCCCGAGCCAATGATCGCGACATCACAGGATTCGTCCATAACCGTTCCTTTCAAGAGTGCTCAGAAATCAGGGTGGCTGGCAGTGGCGTGGTACTTGCCGCCGTGGAACACCAGGGGAGCGCCGCCGTCGTGGTTGTAGCTTTCCACTTCACCCACGTAGATGACGTGATCCCCGGCGTCATGTCGCGAGACGGTCCGGCACTGGAAGGTTGCCACCGCGCCGTCCAGCAGCGGCACACCGGCGATGCCTTCGACGGTTTCCACGCCGGCGAACTTGTCCGTGGCCGGAGTAGCGAATTGGCGCGAAAGGACGTGCTGGTCGCTGGCCAGGATGTTGATGGCAAAGTGCGTGGCTTCCTCGAAGTCGCCCAGGCTTGGTGCCCGTTTGCTGGGGCACCACAGCACCAGCGGCGGATCCATGGATACCGACGTGAAGGAATTGGCTGTCATGCCCACTTTTCTGCCGTCCGCGGAGACAGTGGTGACCACCGTGACGCCGGTGGCGAATTGCCCCAGGGCGCTCCGGAAATCGCGGACGTCGAAAGCGGAGGTGTCTTCTTCCTTCCGGGCCTGCATGAAGTCGGCGGCAGCGGTGGGATCGAACCACCATGGGTAGGAGGTTCGGGGATCGTCAAAACCGTTTACGATGCTCGCCGCCAACGCTGGGTGTTCAGCGGCTTCACTGAGCAGCGTCTTCTGGTGGTCGCGGCGTGGTTTCAGGAGATCGTTGGTCCATTCAACGGCCCACTGCCCCCAGCCGCGCCAGAATTCATCGAAGGTGCGCTCCATCCAGTGGCGGTCGAACGGTTGCTGGCCGCGGCGGACAATCGAGTCCAGGTAGTACTTTGCGGCCAGGGTTGCGTTGTTGGAGCCCTGGCCGGTGAGGGGATCGTTGAGGACCACGGCATCGCCCAGCCCGAACACCAGTTGTCCGTTGCTGAGCTCCCCGACGGCGGACCGCACCGTGGGCGTGATGCGTCCCAGGAGGGTGGCGCCGTCATCAGTCAGTTCGGCTCCGGCGAAGTTTTCCGCTTCGTGCGGAAAATGCTCGCGCAGGATCTCCAAGGACCTTTCGAGCTGCTCTTCCGGACTCCCGACGTCGGTCCACCGGTCCATGGGGCCTCCCACCACGCCTTCGAACACCATCATGCGGCACGGGCCGGAGACAGTGAGGCCAGGGAACGTGAAGAATTCGCCGACGCCGGGTGCCATGGACATGCGGATGCCGTCCCCAACAGTGCCGTCCCCACCAGTGCCGTCCCCAACAGTGCCGTCCCCAACCGTGCCGGTGGCGGCACCGGCGTCGGGTTTGACGTAGTTCAGCGCCAGGACGCGCTGTGGGCGGTCGAAAGGTGATTTCGCCTTGTCCCGAGGGAAGATCTGGCCGATTTCGCCCTTGCCCGTGCTCACGATGACCAGTTCGTAGTCGCGGGCGAGTTCCTCGAGCATGCGTGGGGTGACCTTCTCGATGCGGAAATCGCCGCCGGCAGCAACAAAGGTCTCGATCCACAGGGCGCTTTTGATCCGCTGGTCTATGGAGCGGGCAGTTCCGTCCAAAGGAGCTGCCCACTCGATGGGTTCTGCGGCGTCCACACGGAGTTGGATGGAGGTGATCGCCGGGACTGATCCGGATTCGTAATAGTCCGTGAGGGCCGTCCCCATCTGCGCTTCGGCGTCCAGCGCCGTGGAGAACATGCACTGGCTGGACATGACTTTCCCGGTGCGGATCTGTGCTGCGGAACGGTCCGAGAGCAACGTTACGGAGTAGCCCTCCCGTTGCAGGCCCAGGGCCAGTTGGGCGCCGGATTCGCCGGCGCCGACGATTGCTATTTTTCGCATGATGGGTCCTTTTTAGCAGGGCTGTGCTGGAAAAATGAGCCTAGGAAACCCTGGCAGCAGAGAGGCTCGCCAGGTAGTCGGCTGCCTTGTCAGGAGACATGAACCACTCCTGGAATTCCGGTGGATGATTGAAGCCATTGGCGAACCTGCGGGCAATGTCCGGCTCGTTGTTGGCCGCGCCCAGGAGTTCGAGGACGTGGGGCGGCGGCGGGGCCAGGAGGGCATTTGTCCAGTGTGCAACGTGCTGTGCGTAATCCCAATAGCGCTCGAAAGTGGCCTGCATGAACTCGGCGCCATACGTCTGGTCGCCGTGCCGGATGATGCTGTCCAGGTACGACGCCGCACACTTGCTGGCGTTGTTTGAACCTTGGCCGGTGATGGGATCGTTCAACACCACGACGTCGGCCAGGCCAAGGACCTGCCGCCCGCTTGGCATGGTGGCAATCGGGTGGCGGACAGTGGGCGCAAACCTGCCCTGGAGTACGCCGTTGGCATCGGTGAGTTCCACCTCCGTTGCACGCTCGGCTTCCCATGGCAGGAAGGTCTTGAGGATGTTCTTGGAATTCTCCAGGTGTTCCTCGGGGGAGAGGCCCTTCCACGTGTCCATGGGGCCGCCGGGCACGCCCTCGAAGACCATGATTTCGCACGGACCGGTGGTGGTGAGGGCCGGGAAAACAAAGTATTCGCCCACGCCGGGGATGAGGTTAAAGGAGACCGCGGAGTACTCTTCGCGGGGCTTGAGGCCCTTCACGTAGGTCAGCGCCAGGGCGCGCTGCGGGGCGTCGTACGTGCTGCGTTCGGCGTCGCGGGCGAACAGTTGGGCGATCTCGCCCTTGCCTGCGGCCACGATCACCAGCTCCGAGTTCTGCGCGTACTTCTCCAACTCGGCTACGCCTGCGTCTTCGAAGACCAGTTCCCCGCCGCGTGCCGTGAACTCCTCCATGAACCGCGGGAACTTAACGCGCTGGTCAATGGATTTGGCGTGGTTGTCCAGGCGGGATGCCCAGCTGATGGCCTTCTCGCCCGGGAGTTCGGGGTGGGGGATGGTGAAGGAAATGCCGTCGACCGTGGGGGCGTCGGGCCAGAAGTCCAACCCCAGCGCCCGTTCGTGTACCAGCGCGTTGTGGAAGATGCATTGGCTGGAAGCGACCTTGCCATCCCGGATTTCTTCGGGCGTGCGGTTGGAAATGGTGGTCACGTGGAAGCCGGCGTCCAGCAGTCCGATGCCCAGCTGAAGCCCGGACTGGCCGGCTCCGACGATGGTGATGTGGCGTTGCGTCATGGTGTTGCCCTTCTCTGTAGTGGAAGTTGCTCTTGAATCCTGGGCGTCAGTTGGCGGCCAGCAGGGGGATGGTCTCTTCGGCGCGTTCGGGACCCAAAGCGGAGTAGCCGCCGTCGACCGCCCAATCGGCGCCGGTCACGAAACTTGCCTGGTCGCCGGCGAGAAACGCGACGACGTCCCCCACCTCGTGCGGGCGGCCGACGCGCTTGAGTGCATGGAAGGGGGCGGCCACGGAATCCGTCTTGGCGAGGTCACCGTTGCTGAGGGAGTCCATGATGTTGCTCCACACCCATCCCGGGCTGACGGAGTTCACCCGGATGCCGTCTGCCGCGAAGTCCACGGCCATGCTGCGCGTGACTTGAACGAGGGCCGCTTTGCTGGCCGGGTACAGCCAGCGGCCGGTCTGTGCCACAGAGCTGGAGATCGAGGTGAAGTTGATGATCGCGCCATGGCCGGAGGCTTTGAGGTGGGGTCGGGCAGCGTTGCTTGTCATCACGGCGCTCACGAGGTTGACGTTGAGTGCCTCGAGCCAGTCGCTGCGGCCGGATGCTGCGCCATCGTCTTTGTAGGTGCAGGCGAGGTTGACCAGGATGTCCAGGCTTCCGTGGATGGCTGCAGCCTCCTCCACGAGGTCTTGGACTGCGTCGTCGTCGGTGATGTCCGTGTGGGAGTAGTGGATCCCTTCCCCCAGCGCTTTGGTGAGGGTGCCGCCGTCGGGAGCTATGTCCGCAACCACCACCGTGGCCCCGGCGTCCCGCAGAGCGGTCACCACGCCCTGCCCCACCTTGGTTGCCCCACCGGTGACAATTGCTGTCCTGCCGTCGAGTCCTGGCATGGTCCAAACCTTTCCCGTTCTGATGATATTGAAGAAATGTGACGTGCGTCATGGTTGTTCAATAAGTGACTCTAGGCAGTCGCTGCAGGCGGGACTATCCACTAAGCGCAGGCATCATCCGGATTACGCAGGGTCTTCCTCTTCCTCGTGCCAACCAACCCAGGCTGCGGAGGTGAGCTGCGCGTCCTTGGCCCGGAGTTCCGCCGCCCAGAGTTCGAAGTGGTGGCGATCCCACTCTTCCCGCCGGTCGTGTACGAGCTTGATGTTTTTCATTGGTCCTCACCTCGCTTCCGCTGCTGTTATCGTGATGTGAGCTGGGTCATACTTGTCCTAAAGGCGACTCTAGGTGGCCGCTGAAATCCGGAATATCCACGGTGCGCGGGGATCATCCGAAAAGCGCAGAAGTGTGGAGTGGGTGCCCAAATGGTGAAGATTCTTCCCCGTGACGTGCTGCGGGGGCGGCCTACAACGGCCACAACTGACGTGGATGAAGCCCACGCCAGGATCGCCGAACTGTTCTGCAGCCATGAACTCGCACCGCGGACCCGGACGTCCACGGTGGACATGAAGCTGCGTTCCCTGCACCGGGGCGATGTGGGGATTGAGTTCCTGGACTACGGCGCCGATGTCCGGATTGAACCCGAAGGACTGCAGGATTTCCATCTGGTGCAGATCCCGCTGGCCGGGCATGCGTCCATGCAGGTGGGGGCGAGCACTGTGGAATCGAGTCCGCGCATGGCCACCGTTCCGCCCATCGACAGGCCATTCTCCATGAGTTGGGACGGCGGCAGTCCACATCTCATCGTCTACGTGCGTCGAACAGCACTGGAGCGGGTGGCCGAACAACTGTATGGGGAGGGCGCCGTGGAGCTTGGCTACGGCATGGATCTGTCAGGCGCCGCCGGTCGCGCCTTCCTGAGGTCCGTCGTCGAGCTTCATGACGACCTGATCAGCCAGCCGCAGTCCGCCGCGCCGGCGTTCGTACAGGGCTTGTTGGCGGACAGTATGGTGTCCCGGCTGCTGATGGCGATGCAGCCGCCCACCGGGGAAGCCCGGAGTGCGGAAGCGGAGGGCCGGCTGGTCCGGGAGTGCCGCGAACTGCTGGAGCGTCACGCTACCGAGGAACTCACGGTGCCCGATATCGCCGAGTGCCTTGGCGTTTCGGTCCGCACGCTGCAAACGGCTCTGCGGGCCGAAACCGGGGCGACGCCGTCGGACCTGCTGCGGAGCATCCGGCTGGACCGCGCCCGCGAAATGCTCCTGGAAGCCAGTCCACGTGAGCAAAGCGTGACGGCGGTGGCGGAGCTGTGCGGCTTCACGCACCAGGGCCGGTTCTCTGCGCTCTATCTGAAGACCTTCGGGGAGCTGCCGTCGGAGACACTGCGGCGCTAGCTACGCCTCCAGGACGTATGTCTTCAGGTCGTCCAGGGTCTGCTGCATATGGGCGTCCATGGCGAGCCGTGCCTCGTTGGGGTTGCGGGATTCCAGCGCCGCGGCAATCTTGCGGTGGTGTCCGATGGCGTGTTCCTGGATCTCCGGGAACGCTGAAGTCTCAGCGCGCCGGGCTTCCAGTACCCTGTGCAGGGGTTCGAAAAGCACTGCCACGAAGACGTTGCCGGAGGCGTGCAGAATCACGTCGTGGAAGGCCAGGTCGGCTTCCACAAACCCTGCCAGGTCATTGACTTCGTGGGAGGACTGCATCTTTTCCACATGCTCTTTGAGCGTGACGAGTTCGTCGTCTGAGATACGCTCGGCGGCCAGTTCGCAGGCGCCCGTCTCCAGCATGCGGCGGAGTTCGATCAGCTGGATTGCCGCTGCGGCATCTTTGGTGCCCTCCGACGCTGCGCGCAGCACGGCTTCCAGGGATGCCCACTGATTCAGCGGATTCACGAACGTGCCCCGGCCCCGTTCGACACTGAGGATCCGCTGCGCTTCCAGGGTTTTCATGGCTTCACGCACGGTCATCCGGCTCACCTCGTGTCTGGCGCTGAGCTCCAGCTCGCCCGGGACAACTGTGCCTGGCGGAAATTCTCCCGCGATGATCCGGTCCAGCAACTCATCAGCTACGACGCCAACCAGCGACTTGCGTGCCATGTATCCCCACTCCTGTTTTCCCGCCCATCTTGTGCCCGCGTTACCCGGGGCGGGATGGATGTCAGACATCTTACGCTGGCAGTGGCCGGCTTGTTTTCCAAAACCCGATGAGAGCGGCGGCGCACTTTTCGGGCTGCTCCCAGTGGACGTTGTGGCCGGCACCCGGGATCGCTTTCAGTGCTCGTTGCGGACTTTCGGCCACGAAAGAGCGCATCTGCTCCATTGGCCGCACCCGGTCCTCTGTTCCTGCGATCACCAGCAGCGGCGCGTGGACGCGCCGGGGCACTGAAGGTTCGACGCCGGTCATGGCCGCCGTTGCGCTGGCGGACAGGACCGGGAAGGGCACCTCGAACCCTGTGCTGAGCCTCTCCATGTCTGCTGCGGGCAGCTCGCCGTACCAGGCGTTCATGAGCTTTGCCACGGTTTCGGGATCGAAAAATCCCTGGTCCAGCTGAGACCTGAGCACCTCTTTGAATCCCTGGTTCTGCGGCACCGGCGCCATGCCCACCAGGGTAAGGGTTGCCACCAATTCGGGGCGGGCTGCTGCAAGGGTCAGTGAGACACTCCCGCCCATGGAATGCCCCACCAGGTGGACGGGGCTGTCGCTCCGGAGCTCGATCGCGGCCGCTACCGAGGCCGCCGCCGAGTCCAGCGTCCAGGCGAAGCCCGGCGGCAATGTGTCACCTGGATGGTAGCCGGGGAGGTCGGGAATCCAGACGTCGCGTCCGGCGTCGAGCAGTCTTTCCGCGAGTGGTTCCCAGTACACGGAACCGGACGCCCAGCCGTGGATCAGTACTGCGGGAGCCCCGTCACCTGCGGAAACGGCGGGGGTGAGAACCTTCACGAAGGGGAGCGGGACAACGCTGTCAGCCATACGCCCAGCCTAGTGAGGCGGAGCACCTTGCGTGGTCAAGAGCCGTGTGTCACACTAATTCAAATGTTAGATGTCTGACATCTTACATTCATGAAACCGCAGCAAAGATTTCCCACGATGGAGTGAACAGTGACCCTTGAAGCCGACGTTCTGTCCGCCTTCCCGGCGGAAGTCCGGATCCCCGCTCAGCTCGTGGCCGACGCCGTTGCCGCGTCCTCGGCAGAGTCTCCCCGCGTCCTGGTAGTCCTCGACGACGACCCCACGGGCACTCAGTCCGTGGCAGACCTCGCGGTCCTGACGAGCTGGGAGGTCGCCGACTTCACCTGGGCGTTCACCCACATCCGCGAGAACCAGACCAAGCCTGCCGTCTACGTCCTCACCAACACCCGCAGCCTGGACCCGGCAGAAGCTGCAGCCCGGAACGAGGAAATCGTCCGGAACGCGCTGGCCGCCGCAGCTTCCACGAACGGACTGCGCCTGGGCTTCGTCAGCCGCAGTGATTCCACGCTCCGTGGCCACTACCCGCTGGAGCCGGATGTCATCGCCGCCACCGTGGCTGCGGAAACCGGCGAGAACACTGACGGTGTGGTGATCGTTCCCGCGTTCCCCGACGCCGGCCGGGTCACCATCGGCGGCGTGCACTACATGCGGGGCGACGCCGGGAGCCTCACCCCGGTCGCAGAGACGGAATTCGCCAAGGACGCCAGCTTCGGTTTCACCAACTCCGAGCTTGCAAAGTATGTGGAGGAGAAGTCGAAGGGCCGGTTCCCCGCCAGCGACGTCATCGTTCTGGACCTCAACATCATCCGTGCAGGTGCCTCGGCCCAGGACCCGGCCATCTCCGCAAAGGCAATCGCGGACGCCCTCGAGTCCGCCACGGATTCCACGCCGATCGTGGCAGATATCGTCACCGAAAACGACTTCCGCGCCCTGGCCCTTGGCCTCGAAGAAGCGGAACGCCGCGGCAAGAGGCTCCTCTACCGCGTGGGCCCGCCCTTTGTCAGGGGCCGCATCGGCCAGGAAATCCGCACCGCACTGACGTCGGACGAGGCCTTCGCGGGCAACACTCCCTCCACAGCCGGCGGATTGATCGTAGTCGGCTCGCACGTGGGCGTGACCACGCGTCAACTCAACGACCTCACGGCACAGCACAGCTCGGCGAGGACCATCGAAATCGACGTCGAGAAGCTCATTGCCGGAACCAAAACCCAAGGCGAAGCAGAAGCCGACGCGTACATCGGAACGGTAGTGGCCGACGTCGTGGATGCCCTCCGCAGCGGCGACGTGATCGTCCACACCAGCCGCCTCCTCATCAAGACCGACGACGCCGCAGCGAGCCTGAAGATTGCCCGCACCGTTTCCGCCGCCGTCGTCGCAGTGGTGAACCGGACGCTGAAGACCTTCCCGCCGCGCTTCGTCATCGCCAAGGGCGGCATCACGTCCTCGGACGTCGCCGCGCACGGCCTGGAGATCCGCCACGCGATTGTCCGCGGGCCCATGCTCCCGGGCATCGTCTCGCTATGGGAGCCGGTGGACGGCCCCGCGAAGGGCATTCCGTACATCGTCTTCGCCGGCAACGTGGGCGACGACCAATCACTGACCCAGGTCACCCGCAAGCTCAGCGCAACTTTCTAACAGCGAAAATTCAATGGAGAACACCATGACCAGCAGCAATTACACCGTCACCGTCCTGGGCCTCGGCGCCATGGGCCTGCCCATGGCAACCCGGCTCGCTTCCGAGCTGACCGTCCACGGCTTCGACATCGCCGAGCCCCGCCTGGAACTCGCCGCAGCAGCCGGCATCAAGACCTTCGCCTCGGCCCGCGAAGCGTCCCAGGACGCCGACGCACTGCTCCTCGCCGTCCGCAACGGCGAGCAGCTCAACGACGTCCTGTTCGGTGAAAACGGTGTCGCTTCCGTTTTGAAGCCGGGTGCCGTCGTGATCCTCGGCAGCACCGTGGGCACCGAAGCCATCCCGGCCACGGTAGCCAAGCTGGCCGGGTACGGCGTTTCGCTGGTGGACGCTCCGCTCTCCGGTGGCCCCAAGCGTGCAGGCGAAGGCGATCTGCTCATCGTTGTGGGGGCGGAGCCTGAAGCACTCGAAAAGGCACGTCCCGCGCTGGAGCTGCTGGCCTCCACCCTGAGCATCGTTGGCGACAAGCCCGGCGACGGCCAGGCCCTCAAGACCGTCAACCAACTCCTGTGCGGTGTGCACATTGCCGCCGCTGCAGAGGCCATGGCCCTCGCCGATGCCCTCGGCCTGGACCAGGCGAAGACCCTCGCTGCCCTCGAAGCCGGAGCCGCCGGTTCCTTCATGCTCTCCAACCGCGGCCCGCGCATCCTTGAGGCCTACACGGAAGACGGCGCCGAGGTCCTCAGCCGCCTGGACATCTTCGTCAAGGACATGGGCATCGTTGGCAAGGCTACCCGGGCCGCCGGACTCGCGGCACCCGTTGCAGCCGCTGCTGAACAGCTTTACCTTCTCGGCCAGGCCCAGGGCCTCGCCGCCGCCGACGACTCCGCCGTCATCAAGGTTGTTGCGCCCACAAAGCGCACCGCCTAAGCACCCCACCAGAACGCGCGACGACGGCGATCCCCCCTTCGCCGTCGGCGCCACCTCCCGCCGGTCTGCTGTCCGGACCGGTATGTCAAAGGAGACACCCCCAATGAATCCCCTCGTCAACTCCCTCATGGTCGGGGCTGCCGATGCCCCGGCCATCAAGCCCGCAGTGGAGCTGGGAACACCCCTGCTGCTGACCATCGCCGCCGCGGGCATCGCCCTGCTGCTGGTGCTGATCATCCGCTTCAAGATCCAAGCATTCGTTGCCCTGCTCGCCGTCAGCATCCTGGTGGGTGTAGCCGCACAGATTCCGCTCAAGGACATCTTCACGGTGGTCACCAACGGCGTCGGCAGCACAATGGGCAAGGTCGCTTTGCTGATCGCCCTGGGCGCCATCCTCGGCCGCATGATCGAGGTCTCCGGCGGCGTGCAGTCGCTCGCCACACACTTTACGGAGAAGCTGGGTGCCAAGCGCGTTGCTGTCGCGTTGACGGCCGTCGGCTTCCTGGTCGCGATCCCGGTGTTCTTCGAGGTCGGCGTGATCGTCCTGGTTCCGATCGTTTACGCTTTCGCCAAGATCGCCAAGGTCCACCCGATCAAGTTCGGCCTGCCCATGGCCGGAATCATGCTGTCCATCCACGTAGCAGTTCCGCCGCATCCGGGCATCGTTGCCGGCGCCGGCGTTTTCGGTGCCGACATCGGTCTGATCACCATGATCTCCCTCATCATCTGCATTCCCTTGGGCTTCCTGTCCTACTGGGTTGCCAGCATCATGAACCGCAAAGAGTACGAACTTCTCCCAGGCGTGAAGCAGCAGGTGGAAGAATTCGGTTCCGATTCCCTGGTCCGCGTGGGCCACGACGGTCCGGGTGCGCAGGCAATCGCCCCTCCGCGTCCGGGGCTGATCATGTTCCTCATCGCGGCTCCCATCGTCCAGATTCTGCTGGGTACGGTGGGCACGCTCACCATCGCCAAGGACAACTACTGGTACGGCGTGGCGTCGTTCATCGGTAACCCGTTCTTCGCTCTCCTCGTAGCAGTGGCCCTTTCCTTCTTCCTGCTGGCAGTCCGCCGCAACTGGTCGCTCAAGGAAACCGGAGAAATCTTCGAAGGGGCTTTGCCTCCCATCGCCTCCATTCTGATGGTGGTCGCTGCCGGCGGTGTCTTCGGTGAAGTCCTCCGCACGTCCGGCATCGGCGCCGCGCTGTCCCACACGCTGGACAGCCTTGGCCTGCCGGTGATCGTGCTTGGCTTCATCATCTCGCTTGCCCTGCGCGCAGCACAGGGTTCGGCGACCGTGGCAATCGTCACGACCACCGGCCTGCTCACCTCAGCGGTCATGGAAGGCGGCTACTCGCCGGCGCAGATCGCCGTGATCGTGATTGCCATCGGTTTCGGCGCGCTCGGTCTCTCCCACGTCACCGACGCCGGCTTCTGGACTGTGATCCGCTACTACGGCCTTACCGTGTCCGACGGCCTCAAGACGTGGACCGTCCTCACCACGATCCTCGGCTTGGCCGGCTTCGTTCTGACGTACGTTGCCTGGATCCTGGTGGGAGGCTTGGCCCACTGATGCGCGTTGCACTCGATCAACTGGTCAACTCCGCCCTTGCCTCGGGTTCCGCTGTTCCGGCCTTCACCTGCTACGACTTCACCACCGCCCTGGCTGTTGTTTCGGCGGCGGAAGAAGCCCGGCTTGGCGTGATCCTGCTGGTCTCTCCCAAGACTGCTTCCACGCCGAACGGGCTGCGCCTGATCTCCGCCCTCCGCGGCTTGGCTGACTCCGCCTCCGTTCAGGTCTCGGTCCAGTTGGACCATGCTTCGGACGTGTCCGTGATCCTCGCTTCCGTGGATGCCGGCGCAGATTCCGTTCTGGCGGATGGCTCCTCGCTTCCGCTGGAGGAAAACGTTGCCCTGGTCCGCGAGGTACGTGCCGCGCTGGACGCGGCGGGTCATGCCGACGTCGTGATGGAGGCGGAACTGGGGGGACTGGCAGGCGATGAGGACCGGGCGTTCGGCACCTCAGTGGAAGCGCGCGACGCCGGCGCTTCCGTCCACGGCCTCACCGACCCCGCGCAGGTGGCCGGTTTCGTTGAACAAACGGGTGCCCAATTGCTGGCCGTCGCTGTGGGAAACGTGCACGGCAAGTACAAGGGTGAGCCAAACATCCGTTGGGATGTGCTGAAGCAGGTTGCCGAGCGGACCGAGGTCCCTCTGGTGCTCCACGGTGCCTCCGGAATCTCGGCCAGTGAGCTCGCCAAAGCTCCCGGGATGCAGGTTGGAAAAGTGAACTTCAACACGGAGCTGCGGACCGGGATCCTGGCCACGTTGGAGGCGGAAACAGCGGCATACCGGGCCGATGGCGAGAATTTGCAGGGATTGCTGGCCCGCTGGAACGGCTCGGCAGCGTCCTTTGCCGGGGCCACGCTGGAGCTGCTCCGCGCCTGACACGCAGCGCAGGAATACAGGGAGGCTAGGATCAGACCATGATCCTGGCCTCCCTGATTTTTGCCCTGATTGCTGCCCTTCTCCACGTTTACATCTTCACCATGGAGTCCATCACCTGGACGAAGCCCAAAACCTGGAAAACCTTCAGCATCACGTCCCAAGCCGAAGCCGAGACCACCAAGTCCTTGGCGTACAACCAGGGGTTCTACAATCTCTTCCTCGCCATCGGGGCATTGGTCGGGATCGTCGCAGTAGCTATGGGGGCACCCCAGGTTGGTTGGACCCTCGTCTTCAGCAGTTGCGGATCGATGCTTCTTGCGGCTCTGGTTCTCGCGGCGAGTGGCAAAAAGTACCTCCGGGCAGCGACCATCCAAGGCACGACGCCGCTGCTCGCCGTCGTGCTTGGCATCCTGGCTGTGACGCTGGGTTAGTTCTCCGGCTGGCTTAGTGTGCGGGCTGGCTTAGTGTTCCGGGGGCCCTGCCTGGGCTGCGGCGTCGTCCATCCACAGCACTTCCCAGTGGTGGCCGTCGAGGTCCCTGAAGGCCCGGCTGTACATGAAGCCGAGATCCTGCGGGTCATAGGTCTCCGAGCCGCCCGCTTCAAGGGCTTTGCCCGCCAACGCGTCTACGTCTTCACGGCTGTCGGCCGAAATGGCGACGATGGCCGCCGTCGAGTTCCTGGTATCTGCGATGGGCTGCTTGGTGAACTGGCTGAACTTGTCGTGCGTGAGCAGCATGGTGTAAATCGTGTCGCTGAAAACCACGCAAGCCGCGGTTTCGTCGGTGAAGTTCGGGTTGATCGTGTATCCAAGTGCTGTGTAGAAAGCCTTGGATGCCTCGAGGTCGCTGACAGGGAGATTCACGAAAATGGACGTAGTCATGCGTCTGATCCTGCCGTTGTTTCAGCGTCCCGTCCAGAGCTGAGATGCGGCCATGTGGACAATTACCGGCCGGGGTCTTCTCTCCACAACGGCAGAGGTATCACTTGGCGGCTGCGACCGGATTCATCCAGGATGTGGCCCAGCCTCTTGTACGTCCGTACCACCGCCTGTCGGGAGATGACGGCACTTCCGGGAGCCCGCTCTGCCAGTTCCCGTTCGTAGGTCTGGACCTCCAGATAGTCGCGGACCCAGAGGGTCACCACCAGGTTCTGGGCCCCCAGGACCTGGGCGCTGAGGCGGCAGTTTGGCAGGGCAGCAAAGTAGCGGCCTACGTCGTCAACGAAGTGAGCCGGGACGTTGAGCACCAAAGTCACTTCCCGCAGGCCCTGCTGGGCCGATGTCGCCGTATCGCAGCGCAGGGAAATGTAGCCGGCAGCGAGGAACCGCTCCACCCGTCGTCGCGCCGTCTGTGGTGAAACTCCACAGGCGGTACCCAAATCCGCCCAACTGGCGCGTCCATCGTTCGCCAGCTCAGCCAAAAGCGCCGCATCCAGGCGGTCAGGTGAGTATCCCGCTTGCTCGGGCAATGGTTCAGCTGAGACCTGCCGTGCCCGGGCGGGCTCCAAGGTGCCACTGCGCCACTCCGAGGCCTGCCTGTACAGATTGGTGACAAAAACCACCTCGCGATGCGTGATTCCAGGCAGTCGGGGAAAGGAACCGGTGACGATGTCGATCAGTTCCCGATGGCTGGACGCGAAGCAGTCCATGAAAATGTCGTGCGATCCGGTGACCAGGGAGACCGTGGCAAATGCCGGCTCCGCGCACAGTTGCTCGAGCAGTTCCTCGCTCTTGTCCGGCGTGGAAGACAGGTGGATGAAAGCCGACCAGCCCGCGTTGAGATAACGCTGACCGGGAGAGGGAGTGATCCACGCCTGTCCTTCCTTGGCCAGCGCGTTCCAGCGCCGCGCAACGGTTGGCCCGGAGAGTCCCAGGGCGTCCGCGACCCGGCTCCAATCGGCCCGCGGATTAATCTGCAGGGCATTCACGATTTCGAGATCAAGCTCGGCGATCATGGCTGTTTCATTCATGCATACCCGCTCAGGATTGGTTTTTAACGATTCCCGGGCAAGTGTAATCGATCGATCTAACGTTGTGACTCGCATCACCAAGCCCCTCCCGCGGCGGCTCTAAACGGCCCAACACCCCAAGGAAGCACATGCCAAGCAACACAGCACCTCCGGCTCCGCCAATACTGACCCATCGGACCATCGCAGGAATGATCCTGGCCATGGCACTGATTGAATCGCTCAGCGGGGTCACGCAGGGCTACCTCAACCCCATCCTCCCCGCCTTGGGACCGGTCTTCGAGATCGACGATCCCACCATCAATGGCATCTTCCTCATCTCCAACGTCAGTTTTGCCGTGCTCACCCCGATCATCTCCAGGCTTGGTGACAGCTACGGCTACAGATTGGTGCTGCGCTGGTCCACAGGAGTGGTGACGCTCGGTGTGCTTCAAATGGCACTGTGGCCGTCGTTGTGGACAGTGACTCTGGGCGTCGTCATGCTCACGTGCGTGGTGGGGTTCATCCCGTTGATGATGGGAATCCTTCGCGTCACCAGCCCTGCACATACCCGGACTGGCGTCAGTGTCATGATCGGCATGCTCATGATCATGGTGGGAGCCGGCGGACTTCTGGCCGGGATCGTGGGTGTCACCGACCCAACACTCGGCTTCTGGATCGCCGTGCCGTTCGCGGTGGTCGCCTTCGTCTGTTCCTTCTTACTGCCCGACGCCGGGGTCCCGACTCGTGAGGGCATCGCCCTTGCGCCGTTGTTGGCTTGCTCTCTCGGCCTGATTGGGTTTGTGGTGGCACTCTCCATGGCGCCGGAATGGGGCTGGCTGGACGCCCGCACGCTCACGGCCGGTTTACTGGGGCTCGCCCTGCTGGCCTACTGGGCAAGGCGTGATTTCCGCGCCACCCAGGGCAGGCGGTTCATGGACCTGCGCATGCTGGCCCTACCGCGCATCCGCGCAATTTCATTGGCCACGTTCTTCTTCGGCTTTGCGTCCATCAGCTACTTCGGAACCAACGGCATTTTCCTTCACTCCAACCCGGACAAGACGGGCTATGGGTTCGGCTTGAGCCCGCTCATGATCGCGATCGTCCTGGCCTTGGCTTCCGTTTTGTCGCTGGTTTCCTCGCTCCTCACCGCGAGGGCTCTCCGCCAGTTCGGAGAGCGCGCCACTTTGGTCTTCGCAGGAGTGCTGTTGGCCGCCGGCTTCCTCGTGATGTTGCTCGCCCACGGTTCGTTTGCCGGGTACTGCGCCGGGTTCGCCATGTTCAACCTGAGCCTGGGTATGTACCAGGCGGGCACGCGCTCACTGTCCGTTGAGGGGGTCCCCTTGGAAGAAACCTCGACGGCGGCCGGGCTGAACGAGTTGGCGTTGTCCGTGGGTATCGCGGTGGGGGCCGCAGTGGTGAAGCTGATCTCCTCCGCGTCAGCTGAATCGGGACATATCACCGAAACCGGATTGTTCTCCATCTGGGGAGCCTTGGCGGTTGCGGCCTTGGTGGCCGCAGGGGCCAGCGCCAGCTATCCCAAGCGCCCGGCTGCCGGGGTGACGGCACGATGACCGGACTCAACAGCGCCAGTTGCGGCACCGCCGTCGTACTCGCTTCCCCGGACGAAATCCGGGGCCTGCTGGAAAGCGCGGTCCACCGTTGGAAGCCGGACATCCTCGATCTCAGCCACGCCATCCATGCCGACCCGGAGCTCGGCGGCCAAGAGTTCCGGGCCGTCAAACGCGTTCGGAAGGTCCTGCGAAAGGCCGGTTTCAGCTTCGACGAGACGCAGCCGGCACAGCCCACGGCGTTCAGCGCGCGCTTCGGATCCGGTGAGCTGATGGTGGCTCTGTGTGTCGAATACGACGCCCTGCCCGCCATTGGCCACGCCTGTGGCCACAACGTGAACGCGGGAAGCGCCGTGGGAGCGGCACTGGCGCTCGCCGCCGTCGCCGACCAGTTGGGGATCACCGTGAAAGTGCTGGGAACACCCGCGGAAGAGACCACCGGCGGCAAAGTGGACCTCATCGACCAAGGGTTCTTCAGCGACGTGTCCTTGGCCATGATGGCGCACGCGGCGGCAAGTGATGTTGCGGGCGGATCGTCGCTTGCCATGGGCATGTGGGATGTCCTTTTCGAGGGCCGCCCGGCCCACGCCGCCGCGGCTCCGTCGGAGGGCGTCAACGCCCTCGATGCCCTTGTGATCGCGCAGACGGCCATCGCCCTGGCCCGTCAGCAACTTCCTGCGGGCTCCATCGTTTCGCTGGTGGTCACCGAAGGCGGGAGCGCGGTGAACGTTATCCCGGAGCGCGCCCGCGCGAACATCGAAATGCGCGCTCCCAGTATCGAAAACCTGAAGATCATTCAAAGCAAAGTGCGGCGTTGCCTGGAAGGTGGAGCCCACGCCAGCGGATGCACGCTCCAGGTGACGCCCTCCGGCAACGCCTATGCCGAACTGTGCCAGGACCCGTTCCTCTCCGAGGCCTACCGGGATGCGATGACGGCCAGGGGCAGGGAAGTCATTTTCAGCGCTGAGCCTGTGGCTTCGACCGACATGGGCAACGTTTCCCAAGTTGTACCGAGCATTCACCCCATGGTCGGTTACGACGTCCGTGGGGCCGCTCATCACACTGCAGAGTTCGCTGCCTTCGGGGCATCGGCGGGAGCCGATAGAGCGGTTCTTGACGGATCCTTCGGATTGGCGGCGGCAGCATGCGCCGCTGCTCTGGACCCGGCGCAAAGGGAGCGCCTCCTCCGTACGTAGCCGCCAAAAGGGCCACCCTTCTGGCTCCGCTGCTTCTCCGGGCGGACAATGGAGTCAGCACACCCGGAGTGAGCACCCGGGTGCTGGCCTGGTAGGGAGAGCCATGGAAAGGCGCGCGTTTCCTGCGGTGAGCCAAACGGCTGCGCAGAGGGATCCGGCGATCGACCTTGTCCGGTTCACGTGCCTGCTCCTGGTGGTGGCCGCCCATTGCATGATGGTGAGTCCTGTCCTGCGCAGGGACGGAACAGTCGAGACCCGGAACGTGCTCATGGAGCAGGGGTGGTTCACGCCCGTGCTCTGGGTCCTGATGATCGTTCCGCTGTTCTTCGTTCTGGGCGGCGTCACCGGACTCCAGTCGTGGCGTCGCTTGAAGGTAACCGGCGGGACCGGGTTCGACTTCGCCCAACTCCGCCTTCTGCGGCTGGTACGTCCGGCCATGGCCCTGCTTGCCGTCATGTGGGGAGGGCTGTGGATCGCGCTGCTGCTGGGTGTCCATCCGCAAGTCATCCAGTTGATGACTGCCGGAGCCGCGATGCCGCTGTGGTTCCTTGCCGCGTACCTCACAGCCCAGCTCAGCATCCCGCTATTGGCAAGATTCCATGGACGTGCGCCGTTGCTGACATTCGGGGTTCTGGTGGCTTTCATCATCACCATCGACTCGCTCCGCGGCGCCATTCCCGTGCTGGCCTTTACCAACATGATTTTCGTGTGGTGCGCCGTGCAGCAGCTGGGATTCTTCAAGGCCGACGGCTTCTTCAAGCACCGCAGCCGCACCTGGCTGGTGGGCGCCATCATCTGCAGCAACCTCCTCCTGGGACTTGTCACCGGAGTCGGTGTATATCCGGGGAACATGGTGGTGAACATCAATCCACCCAACTTGTGCCTGCTTCTGTTGGGCATTTCCCAGACGGCCACCCTGCAACTCCTGGCCGGCGGAGCACGATGGCTCGCCGAAGTTCGGTGGATCCGCGCGGTGATTGCCGTGGCTGGTCGCCGCTCCATGACCGTTTATCTATGGCACCTTCCTGTCCTGGTTGGCATGTCCGGCTTGTTGTTGCTCACCGACCTGCCCAGGCCGGTGGCGGAAACGGCTGAGTGGTGGTGGGCCCGCATCCCCGTCTTCTTCGCCGTTGTTGCACTGCTCGTCCCGGTGATACTGCTTTTCGGCAGGCTGGAGGATCGCCCCATGGCAGCCAGCCACGCCCGAGGCCCGGCGCGGGCCGCCGTGGTGACGGCCGCCGTCGTCGTTTTTGTCCCTGTGGCTGACGCCGCCTTCAACGGTCTGACGCTCGCCTTGCTGGGTGGGGGAGCGGCGTGCTTCGCGCTGTCCGTCCTGCTTTTGGGCAGGGTACCGACGCCGGCCCTCCCGCCGGCGGAGGCAGAACCTGCCGAAGCGCAGCAGGCGACCCCGGTTACGTTGCCAGCACACGATTTACGTGCCAATCTCGAACCATGACCGAGAATACGGATTCACTGGCCGAGTCGTTCCGCCCTGGCGTTACTACCTTGCGCAACGACAAGTTCCACCGCTACGAGTTGCACGTAGACGGGGAGTTGGCGGTGATTTCGCAGTTCCTGGACAGGCCCGGTCACATCGATTTCATCCACACCGAGACGAGATCCCAGTTCAAGGGGCAAGGCCTGGCCAACGTTCTGGCACACTTTGCCCTGGACGACGTCGTGGCCTCGGGAAAGCGCATCATTCCGCACTGCCCGTTCATTGCCGGGTACCTGAAAAAGCACGAAGGCTACGAGCAGGACGTGGACTGGCCCAAGGAAAAGCCCGCCGTTGAATCGGAAGCAGACAACAACTAACCACGTGGAATCAGCCGCCCCGGACGCCCGGCGCTTGGGGTTTTCGCCGCGGCGATACTGACGTGACGGTTGCCGAGGTCCAGAAGCCCAGGCCAGGCCGCGCTGAACGGGAAGGCCAGTCCAGCCAGGCACCTGAGAGTGCCACGATGGCATCTTGTTCGTCGACGACTTCCTGGCCGAGGCACCACGCGCGGACCTGCATGGCACTCACCAGGCTCCCCCCGTGGACGTGGTCTGCCTCTGTGACGCGATAGGAGAAGCTTCGCATCACCCCTTCCCCTGGAGCCAGGGAGCCGACGGACAGATGGTGGCGGTTCGGGCTGGAGGTGTAAGCGAGGGATTCCATGGCCTCGTTGGTGAAGGACCGTGGAATAAGACGAATGTTACGAAGATGGCAGGTGGAGTCGTTCATGATCCATGCCGTGAAGATCACCGTCTCTCCTGCCAGGGCCGTGGACTTGTCTGCACCATGGATCAGCGTCACGGATTTTGATCGCCCGACCAGGGAGGGGCAACCATAGCGCCGGGCGGGGGCGGCCGGTGTTGCCGCACTTCGGAGCGGCACAATGGCCCCCGCGCGCGTGGAACGAACCATCCTGGTCAACGAAGACCGCCCTCTGAAACCCCTGAGCGCCCGCCCGCGGCCGGATTTGAAAAACTTCATGCTTGTTAGTGGTGGTCGGCGCGGTTTTGTGTCGCCAATTCGACGAAAATTTTCGCCCCTTATAGTCCTAAGTAACCTGTTATTCAAGTCAATTTGCAACCTGATGTCACACTATTGTTTATGGATCAAGTATTGACGTCCGGGGCCGGTGGGGCGTCCCCAACTTTGGCTGCCGAAAATGACAGCGATCCCCAAATCCTGAACCTCGTCCGCCAAGGTGTCACGGACGCCTTTGACACTCTTTACAAGCGGCATGTCCAGATCGCCCACTACGTCGCACGCACGCAGTCGGACAACCCCAGCGACGCCGATGACGTCGTCGCGGAGGCCTTCGCCACCATCTTCCAATCCCTGAAAGACGGCAAAGGTCCCAAGGAGTTTTTCCGTTCGTACCTCCTGACGGTTGTGCGGCGCACAGCGCACGAACGCAACCGGAAAGCCAGGCTCACGCAAACCGCAGCGGACGACGCCATCCTGGATTCAGCTGTCCATGATGACGATCCTGTGGTGGGTGATCTTGAGTCGAGCATCATGGCAGGTGCCTTCAAATCACTGCCCGAACGTTGGCAGGCTGTCCTGTTCCACCTTGATATCGAGGGTTTGAAGCCGGCCGCTGTCGCCCCGCTGGTGGGCCTTACGCCCAACGGCGTCTCCTCCTTGGCCATCCGGGCCAGGGAAGGCCTGCGTCAGGCCTACCTCCAACACCACATCAGCCGCAGCGTTGACCAGGCCTGCGACGAATTTGCCGGCCAGCTCGGCAAATATGTGCGCAACGCCCTCAAACGTACTTCCAAGGAAAAGGTGGAAACCCACCTTGAAGACTGCGCCAAGTGCACTGCTTTGTTGATGGAACTCAACGACATCCAGGGCGGCATGCGCGCCATCCTCTTCCCCTTGGTTGCGGGCGTTGCCTTTACCCCGGCGGCTGCCGCAGCCGTCGGCTGGCCGGGCGCCGGTGCCGGGGCGGTGGGAGGTAAAGCCGCCGCCTTTGGCTTTCACGGAGTCAGCCAGTCCTGGAAAATCCCGGCAGCCTCCGTGATGGGTGTCGCAGCCCTGGCCGGGGTCCTCACCTGGTTCCTGCAACCCGTCCCCGGTCCCGCCTCCGTGACTGTTGCAGAATCTCCTGCCAGTATTCCGACAACCAAAGAACAGGCGCCCAACCCGGTTCCAAGCAGCAGCGCGGCGCCCGAACCCAGTGCCACAGCGGAGCCACCGCTCCTCCCTGTCGTTGGGCCAACGGCTGTGCCATCCGAGACCGCCAGCCAACCTCCCGCCGTCGTGATTCCGCCGGAAGAGCCGCCGGGAAGGCGCGCGGTCGTCGTGGACCCCGGGATCACTTACTCGACGACGGCGCCGCAGGCTGCCCCTCCAGCGGCACCCCCGAGGCAAACGGTCGAAGCGACGTTCACGGCGGCAAGTGAGGGCCCAGGGCCCCTTCATCGAAACCTCTACATCCGGTTTTCGCTGAGCGGGGATGGATCGCCGGGCGCTGCCGAAGCGATCTTCTCGTTGCCAGCAGAATCCACGTTCGTTGCGGATCAAGCTGTGGTGCCGGCCGGATGGGGCTGCGATATTTCAGAGTCCCATCAGATCAGATGCACCGCCGCGGACCTGGACGCAGACCAGTTGGCGTTTGTTCTTCCCGTAACCATGGAGGAGGGCGCGACGAGCAGCACCGTGGCTTACCAACTCGGAGGGCAGGACATCGTGCCGAAATCCTTCATCAGCACCTTCCACTAAGTCGTCCGAAGAGCTCAATTCGCGGGCCCAAAAAACTTTTTTCTGATTTTGCGTCACGATTTGCGGTTTTCGCACACTATGCAGTTGAGATGCCTTTGCCTGGGCGCTACACAGAGGGACAGTCGCCTTTGCGCGTCATGAATCGCTGTGCGGTGCGCATGCTTTTTGGCAGCAACGTTCCCGCATCCGCCGCCTCATGAAAGGGACCCAGTGCCTCCACTACGTCCTTGGTGTGGTCCAAACAGACAAGAGATTCAATGAAGTCTTCATACTTACGAAGACTGTTGGCGACCGTGCTTGCGGCAGCCGTCATTGTTCTTGGCATATACCCCGCTTCGGCGCAGCATGCCTCGGCTACCACATCCGGTAGTCCGGGCATTGCCCAGCCTGGAACAGCGGTCTATACCGAGGACTTCTCAAACAGTGATGCGACCACAGCGGCCATCAACCTGATCAACTACACAGGAGGCCCGGCCGCTGCCGGTGAGTCCTACGCTGCCGACCAGCCCTATACGCCGGCCGGTGGGCAGTGCAACGGGTGGATCCTCAGCTCGGTTACTCCTTTGCCATCCTCGGACGTTGGATGCCAAAGAAACCAAGGCGGGTGGCAACAGATCCAGCAGATGTCGTCGGCTCTCGGCCAGGCACAAGGGATGACGCCAGCCCAAGCCTCCGGAAACCAGGCGCTGTCCGAATACACGAACAGTTCTGATGGGCGGATTACCGCGGGTACTGAATTCCGAACGCAGTCCAACAGTATCCCCGCGATAGCCGGGCACTACTATGCGGTGTCTGCCTACTTCGCCGAGGTGAATTGCCACGCAGCGCACGCCAAGGAAACCTTCAGTTTGCTCCTCAACGGGACTCCGGTGGTACTGGCGAAGGGTTTGGATCCCTGTGGGACCAGTACCTCGCCGGAAGTCCAGGTCACCAAGCTGCAGTCGGATGCGTATCAGATACCTGCGGGGACCGCGCCCTCGCTTGGCCTTGAACTGCGCAACGAAGCGACGACGGGCATCGGCAACGACGTAGCGTTCGACCTGCCCCGGATTGTGGATGTAACGCCGCAGCTGGACAAGTCGTTCTCTCCTGCGCTCATCGCACCGGGCGGAACGTCCACGCTTTCCCTGACCGTCACCAACACTGACGACGTCAAGTCCAAGAGCGACTGGTCCATCACGGACACCCTTCCGGCCGGTCTGGTAGTCGCAGGAAGCCCCAATGTTGGCGGGACCTGTGTTCAGGCTGCCGGCACTGCTCCGTTCGTCAAGACAGCGGTCGCCGGCGCTGATTCCATCTCCGTAAGTGGTGGCGACCTGGCGGCCGATATGGAGTCCTGCACCATCACGGTTGACGTCACGTCGGATACCGAGGGAACGTATGTCAACGGTCCGGCGAACATTGTCACCAACCTGAATCCGCCGGCAGACGCGACGCTTGTTGTCCGCGCTCCCCGTATTGCCTTGAGCAAGGCCCTGGACGCTCCGCGACTGGCTGATGCGGATCAGTTCACCATGGAGATCCGTTCGGGTTCTGCCTCCGGCCAGGTTGTCAGCAACACCTCGAACGCCACTACCAGTGGCTCCGGTTCAACAGTTTCGGTCGGATCCGGTACCACGGGCACTTACCTTGCCGATGCGGGTACCAGCTACTACCTCACCGAGTCAGGCGGGTCCAACCTGTCCGATTACAACAAGTCCATCACCTGCACGGACGCCAACGGACTGCAGACCAACCTGCCGGCCGGCGCTGCGTTTGATGGCTCCCTGGCGCTGGTACCGGTTGCCGGCGCAGACATCAACTGCGTGCTGACCAACACCGCACAGTCGGCTCCTTCGATGACATTCACCAAGAGTGCTGACGCGTCCGGGGTCCAGTCGCCCTCCGTGGTTGGTGACAAGATCACCTACTCCTTCACGGCCACCAACACTGGAAATGTGGCGCTGACGGATGTTGTCATCAACGACCCCCTGGCTGGCCTCTCCACCCTGACGTACAGCTGGCCGGGAACCCCGGGCACCTTGCTGCCGGGCGAGACTGTCACGGCGATGGCAAGCTACGCCATCGCGCAGGCTGACATTGACGCAGGACACGTGGCCAACTCGGCAACCACCTCGGGTAATCCTCCGACCGGTCCGCCGGTGACCCCGCCGCCCGGCACCACCGACACTCCGCTGACCCATGGACCCGCCATGGAGTTCCGCAAGTCGGCCGATGCCTCCGCCATCCGGAACCCGTCCGCCGTGGGCGACAAGATCACTTACACCTTCACTGTCAGCAACACCGGGAACGTGAAGTTGACCAACGTCTTCATCGATGACCCGTTGGCAGGCCTCTCGGCACTGGTCTACGCCTGGCCGGGGACTGCAGGCGAACTGCTCCCTGGCCAGACGATGACGGCTACTGCAACGTATGCCGTCACCCTGGCCGATATCAATGCCGGTCACGTTGCCAACACGGCCACGGCGACAGGCACTCCGCCACTCGGCCCGCCGGTAACGCCTTCCCCGGCAGCAACGGACACCTCCGTGTTGCCGTCGCCGGGCATGGAATTCACCAAGACGGCCGATGCTTCCGCCGTGCAGTCACCATCAAAGGCCGGCGACAGGATCACCTACACTTTCACGGCGAAGAACACCGGCAATATCGTATTGACCAACGTCGCCATTGACGACCCCCTTGCCGGACTCTCTGCCCTGAGCTACAACTGGCCCGGCGTTGCAGGGACCCTGTTGCCTGGTGAAACAGTGAGCGCAACCGCGACGTACGCCATCAAAGAGGCGGACATCAACGCCGGTCATGTCGCCAACGGCGCCACGGTCACCGGAACCCCACCTGGCGGTCCGCCGGTAGCACCTCCGTCGGGCGCCACCGATACGACACTGACTCCGTCGGTTGGAATGGAGTTCACCAAAGTGGCTGACACGTCGGCTGTCAGTTACCCCTTCAGTGTGGGGGACCTCATCACCTACACGTTCACGGTGAAGAACACGGGGACCGTTCCACTGAACGGCGTGCGGGTCAACGATCCCATCCCCGGGTTGTCGACCGTGGCCTACAGCTGGCCCGACGCAGTCGGAACCCTGCTGCCCGGTCAGACGGTGACCGCTACAGCGACATACGTCATCGGACAGGCGGATTTCACGTCGGGCATGGTGGCCAACACTGCCAGTGCAACCGCCTCGCCCCCAACGGGACCGCCATTGAGCACGCCTCATGCAACCGCGGTAGTGAGCTTCCCCCCGGCGATCCGGCCGGTGCCCGGCTACCCGGAAGGAAGGTCGCTGGTCCGCACAGGAGTTGTTCTCACCGCGCTGCCCATTGGCCTCCTGGCTGTGGGCGCTGGCATCTTCCTGTTCCTTTCCGGACGCCGGAAGCGTTTCGGGACCCAGACAGCAGGCGGTGTCACCATCCCATGAACATTTCAGTAGCGTACCTGGCGGGCATACTGGTTGCCGCCACAGCATTGTCAGCTTGTTCTCCGCCGCACAGCAGCGAAGCGGGCAATCCGCCGTCGTCAACCACGACCCAAGCCGCCACCACGGGCCAGGCAAAGCCGGCGAACCCGGGCACTGGCATCATCGAGGCCACCACCATGACCTCCTGCGACACGGCGCCCGGGAAGGTGACGGCGAAGGGGACTGTCACTCCGCCGGCCGGTGCCAAGGGAACAGTCAAGATCACCGTGAGTTGGGTGGATTCAAAGACTTCTGCCGTGCTTGCCCACGGAGAGCAGACCTTCATGGACGCCGCAGCAGACGAGTCTCTCGACTGGGTGATCAACGCAGAGATCTCAAAGCCAGGGGTGGACGTCAAGTGCGTCCTCGGGGCCACGGTGCTTTAGCGCCCGGGCTCCAGCAGCAGGTCTCAAGCAGCCGGGACCGCTGTTCCTTTGGAGAAGCGGCCAACCAGGTACCACTACCCGGTTGGCCGCTTTTTTTGCCACTGGCCGGCATGCCAAAAGAGAAGTCCTGCGGTGAGCAGAATGGCGCCCAAGAGCGCGTAAGGCGCGTTCGACAACATCATGTACGTGAATTGGGCCGTTGAGGCAGACTGATACGGCGCGGGGGCGACCAAGGCTCCGGCTGCCGTGGCTATGGCCCAGATCCCCACCCACATCAAGCCTGCGTCGAGAACCCAGAGGGCGATGATGAAGGGGTTCACGGTCAGGCGCTTTGGTGGCGGGTCCGCCGTTTCGGGGACGTGCGGGCTGACCGCCTGCACGGCGTTGCCATGCTCGTCGATTTCGCGGAAACCGAGCCGCTCGTGAACGTGGTCTGTCATGGGTCCCCCAACCTCGGACTGTCGTTGTCCCTGCACTCTACTCCTGGCGGCCCTGGGCCGGGGACCGGGAACGGGGCCCGGCACCGGAGGGCTGCAGCGGCCCATCACTTCCGCCCCGGGAGCGACCGTATTCTCCATGCAAAACGCCATCCAGGAAAGTCAATGACGGACTGAACCCGGGGTTGTTTGCCCAGAAACCGCCTTCCAAGCGAAATAGGTCACAAAAGTTTGACGGAAAGGCTTACCTAAGTAAGGCTTACCTTGCTAACAAGCGCCCCAACGCAAACGGAAGGAAGCTGACGTGACGTCACCCAGTGTCGAAGAGCGGATCGCTCAGGAACCGGATTTTGGTTCCAAGGTGGAGCTGGCCCTCGCTGCCACAAACCAGCTGTTCAACGCCCGCAATTCGCCCAGCTACGTGGCGCAGGTGCTTCAGGGAGTCAACGCCGTCTCCACCAAGGTCCAACGGACAGCCCAGCCCTTCACCGGCGTCGCGCATGCTGAACTGAAGGCCAAGGTGGGCGCCGTCGACCTCGAGCGTCCGCTGCCCGATACTGCCGCTGCCCTGGAGGAGCTCGACGAGTTGTACCTCAAGGACGCCATCTACTTCCACGACGCCCGCTACGCCGCACACCTGAACTGCCCGGTGGTCATCCCTGCACTGGTTGGCGAAGCCGTACTCTCGGCCGTCAACTCGTCCATGGACACCTGGGACCAGAGCGCCGGCGCCACCATGATCGAACGCCGCCTCATCGATTGGACCGCGGAGCGCATCGGTTTTGATGCCGATGCCGACGGTGTGTTCACCTCGGGCGGCAGCCAGTCGAACTTCCAGGCGCTGCTGATTGCCCGTAATCACGCCGTCGCCAAGCTGCGGGCAGCGAATGGGGACGCACGCCTGCCGCACCTGCTGGACCGGCTCCGGATCTTCACCTCGGCGGACAGCCACTTCAGCATCCAGAAGTCCGCTTCCATGCTGGGCCTGGGCTTCGACGCCGTCATCGCCATTCCCACTGCCGACGACCACCGCATGGATCCCACCGCACTGGCGGCTGCTTTGGCAGAAGCGCACGACGCCGGCCTGGTACCTATGGCGGTGGTAGCAACGGCAGGGACAACGGACTTCGGTTCGGTTGACCCGCTGTCCGAAATGGCCGCGTTGGTTCGCGCCTACGATTCCTGGCTGCACGTGGACGGCGCCTACGGCGGAGGGCTCATCGTGTCCGGCCGCCACCGCCACCTCCTGAACGGGATCCACCTGGCCGATTCCGTCACCGTGGACTTCCACAAGACCTTCTTCCAGCCGGTCAGCTCCAGTGCAGTCCTGGTCCGCAATGGGTCCATGATGGGCCACGTTACCTACTACGCGGACTACCTCAACCCGGAGAGTGCCGCGAAGGCCGAGATCCCCAACCAGGTGGACAAGAGTATCCAGACCACCCGCCGCTTCGATGCCCTGAAGCTGTGGCTCACGCTGCGCATCATGGGCGCGGACGCCATTGGTGCGCTCTTCGACGAAGCGATCGACCTCACCGCCCGGGTGGGAACCTTGCTGGCTGACGACGCCGGGTTCGAGCTCGCTGCTGCACCGCAGTTGAGCACCTTGGTGTTCCGCTACCGCCCCGAGGTTGATGGTGCCCGGCTCGACGAAGACGCAGCAGATGCCCTCAACCCCGCCATCCGCGCCGCGATCTTCGCCTCCGGGGAAGCTGTTGTTGCCGGCACCAAGGTGGCTGGCCGCCACTACCTCAAATTCACCCTCCTCAACGCTGAAGCCAGCTTGAGGGACATCCAGGAAATCATCGAATTGATCCGCAGGACCGGCGCCAGCCTCCTCGCAAACACCACGGAGGCCGCCGCGTGAGCACCCAGGATAACGCCAGGATTTACGACGTAGCAGGCATCGGCGTCGGGCCCTTCAACCTGGGCCTCGCAGCGCTTAGCGCACCAGTGGAGAACCTCGATTGTGTGTTCCTGGACCGCCGCGAGTCCTTCGACTGGCACCCCGGCATGATGTTGGAGCCGGCGCATCTGCAGGTTCCGTTCATGGCGGACCTGGTCACCTTGGCTGACCCGACGTCGCCTTTCTCGTTCCTGAACTTCCTGAAGCAGACGGGCCGGCTCTATCGCTTCTATATCCGCGAGAACTTCTACCCGCTGCGCGCCGAGTACAACCAGTATTGCCAGTGGGTGGCCGGCCAGCTTGAGTCTGTTCGTTTTAGCACGGATGTGCTGGATGTGACCTACGACGACGGCGTGTACCGCCTTCTGGTACAGGGCCCGGACGGCGCTGAGGTTCTTCGCGCCCGCAAGCTGGTCCTGGGCACGGGAACCTCCCCGTACGTTCCGGACTCCTGTGCAGGAATAGTGGAAGCTGGCGGACTCGTCCTCCACAACGCCGACTACCTGTCCCGGAAGAGTGAGCTGCAGTCCAAGCGCAGCATCACAATCGTGGGCAGCGGCCAGAGTGCTGCGGAGCTCTACTACGAACTCCTCCAGGAAATCGACGTCTACGGTTACCAGCTGAACTGGGTCACCCGCTCCGGCCGCTTCTTCCCGCTGGAGTACACCAAACTCACTCTGGAGATGACTTCGCCGGAGTACGTGGACTACTTCCACTCACTCCCGGGCGAGCAGCGGGATTCGCTGATCAAGAGCCAAAAGAACCTGTACAAGGGCATCAACTCGGACCTGATCGACGACATCTACGACCTCTTGTACACCAAGAGCCTTTCCGGCATGGTGGACACGCAGCTGCACACGCACTCGTCACTCACCGCCGCGGACTGGGATCCCGCCACGGGCACCCACACGCTCCAGTTGCACCACGAAGAACATGGCCGCGACTACAGCCTTGAGTCCGAAGCTGTGGTCCTGGCAACCGGCTACAGCTACAAGGAGCCCAACTTCCTGGCCGGCATCCATGACCGGATCCGCCGCGACTCCAAGGGCCGCTTCGATGTGGAGCGCAACTATGGAACCGGTGTGGAACCCGGCGAAATCTTCGTCCAGAACGCGGAACTCCACACACACGGCTTCGTCACGCCGGACCTCGGCATGGCCGCCTACCGCAACTCCGTCATCCTTCGTGAAATCACCGGCCGCGAGGTCTACCCGATCGAGCGCAGCATAGCCTTCCAGCAGTTCGGTGCGCCCGCACCCGTTCCCGCTGCGGCCCCGGAAACCGCCGGAGCCGCCGTATGAGCTTCACGTTCCGACCCGTAGACCCGGTGGCCGACGCACCCGTCCTCCACGGCTGGGTGAGCCAGGAGTACGCCCGATTCTGGGGCATGGTTTCGGCCACCGGGCAGGACGTTGTGGAGGAATACACGAAGATCGCCGAATCCGGTCATCACCAAGCGTTCCTGGGGCTCGACGACGGCGTTCCCGCCTTCCTGATGGAGCGGTACCGCCCTGAGTCATCGCCATTGGCGGACGTTTACGAGGTTCAGCCCGGCGATGTTGGCATGCACCTGTTGGTGTCTCCGCCCCCCGCTGATCCGCAGCCAGGCTTCACCACCGCCGTAATGCAGGCTGTCATGGCCGAACTGTTCGCTGACCCCGCAACCCAGCGGATCGTCGTCGAGCCTGACGCCCGCAACCACAAGATCCATGTCCTGAACGAGAAGGTGGGCTTCCAGCCGCACGGCGTGGTGACCCTTCCCGCCGTCGACCCTGCCGAAGACCACAAAAAGGCGCTGTTGAGCTTCTGCACCCGCGAGGAATTCCTCGCCACCCTGACCCCGATTCTGGCCGCGCCCGTCGCGGCGACCAGAGGAGAATCCCTGTGACCACCATTGCTGACAACGCGACTGCCGCCGCCGTTGACTCTGTATCGCACCTGACCCCGGAACGCTGGGCCGTTGCCAACCGCCATCTGGTCCGCAAGGCGATTGCCGAGTTCTCGCACGAACGCATCCTTGTCCCGGAGCTGATCCGCGATGAAGGTGCGGGCATTGGGCTTTACAAGGTTGTGAGCGACGATGACGCAACCGAATACCACTTCCGCGCCCGGGTTCTGCAGCTCGAACATTGGTCCGTTTTCGCGGATTCCATAGCCCGCCTGCGCGACGGTGAGGAACTGCCCATAGATGCTTTGGATTTCATCGCCGAGTTCCACGAGGCCTTGGCGATCCGCCAGGAGATGCTGCCCGTGTACCTGGAGGAAATCAGCAGCACGCTGGCCAGTCACGCCTACAAGCAGGGTAAGCCGTTCACCTCTGCCCAGTTGGCTGCGGGTATCACCGGCGGTACTGATCGCGCCGCGGATTTCCAAGCGATTGAGCACAGCATGACCGAGGGGCACCCGTGCTTCGTGGCCAACAATGGCCGGCTGGGATTCGGGATTGCCGACTACCACGCGTTCGCCCCGGAAACCGGTGCAACCGTGAAGCTGCAGTGGATTGCCGTCCACCGCAGCAAGGCAGTGTTCACGTCCAGCGCAGGGCTGGATTACCGGACACACTTCGAAGCCGAATTAGGCCCGGCCACTCTGGCTTGGTTCAATGCGGAACTGTCCGCCTCCGGCCTGGATCCCGAGGAATACCTCCTCATGCCGGTCCACCCGTGGCAATGGGACAACAAGCTCACCGTGACGTTCGCGGCAGAAATCGCCCAGCGCCACATTGTGAACCTTGGCACTGGTGAGGATTCGTACCAGGCGCAGCAGTCCATCCGGACGTTCTTCAACACCACCTCCCCGGAGAAGGCTTACGTCAAAACGGCCATGTCCGTGCTGAACATGGGCTTCATGCGAGGACTGTCTCCGCAGTACATGAAGGCAACGCCGGCCATCAACGACTGGCTGCAGAACCTGATCGGCAAGGACCAGGAGCTCCAGAACCGGGGCCTGGCCATGATCCGTGAAACCGCGGCCATCGGGTACCACAACCACTACTACGAGGCTGCTTCGGCCAAGGGGTCGCCCTACCGCAAGATGCTCTCGGCCCTGTGGAGGGAAAGTCCGCTGCCGTTGCTCGAGGACGGGCAGCAGCTGGCTACCATGGCGTCGTTGCTGCATGTGGATTCCTCCGGCGAGTCCGTGGTCTCGGCCCTGATATCCCGGTCCGGCCTGGCTCCCACCGAGTGGCTTCGCCGCTACTTTGAGGCCTACCTCGTCCCGCTGGTCCACTGCCTCTACGAGTACGAGCTCGCCTTTATGCCCCACGGAGAAAATGTCATCCTGATCCTCGAGGACGGCGTGCCCGTCCGGGCGATCATGAAGGACATCGCCGAGGAAATCGTTGTCATGGGGGACCGGCTGGAACTCCCGGAGGACGTCTCCCGCATCAAGGCCGAGATCCCCGCCGAGGAAATGGTCCTGGCCATCTTCACCGATGTGTTCGACTGCATCTTCCGCTTCCTCTCCGCGATCCTTGTTGAGGACGGGACGCTGCGTGAAGACGAGTTCTGGGGGACCGCCGCCGCCGTGCTTCGCGATTACCAGCAGCGCCACCCCGAGCTCGCGGACCAGTTCGCCATGCACGACCTTTTCGCGTCTGACTTCGAGTTGTCCTGCCTCAACCGGCTCCAGCTTCGGAACAACCAGCAGATGCTCGACATCTCGGATCCCTCCGGCGGGCTCCAGATGGCGGGCCGCCTGGCGAACCCCTTGGCCGCGTTCGCCTAAGCATTCGCAGCGAGGGGTTAGCTCTCGGGACTCTCTCGAGGCCAAAAGGGGTGAGAGCTAACCCCTCGGGGTGGCCAAAGGGGTGAGAGCTAACCCCTCGGCGCGCGGGACGGGGGACTAGTCTGGGGCCATGACGACTCGAGCCAATGAACTCACCGCACTTGTTACTGGAGCAACTGCCGGGCTCGGTGCCGAGTTCGCCCGTCAGCTTGCCGAATCGGGGCACCATTTGGTCCTGGTAGCACGCGACGAGCAGCGCCTTAAGGAAAAAGCCGCGGAACTCGAGCGCGACTTCAGTATCTCTGCGGAGGTCCTGCCCGCGGACCTGACCACCGACGTCGGGGTTTCAGCGGTGGCGGACCGTCTCCGGGACGCTGCGAAACCGGTGGATGTACTGGTAAACAACGCCGGAATCGGGCTCTTGAAGTCGTTCGAGAACAACGAATTGGCCGAAGAACGCCGCCATTTGAGGCTGCACGTCCAAACGCCCATGGAACTGTGCCACGCTGCCCTGGAAGTGATGCTGCCCCGCGGCAAGGGCCGGATCATTAATGTGGCCAGTGTCGCGGCCTTCGCGAACCGCGGCACGTATTCTGCGGCCAAGGCGTGGCAGGTGACGTTCAGCCGTTGGGCCAACACCACCTATGCCAAGTCCGGGGTGCAGGTCACCGCCGTGTGCCCGGGCTTCACGCATACCGAATTCCACGATCGCATGGGCATGGACAAGACCGTGGCCCCCCGCTTCCTGTGGCTCACGGCAGAGCGGGTTGTCCGGGAAGGTCTGGAGGACAACGCCAGGGGCAAAGGCGTTTCCATCCCCACCAAGCGGTACAAAGTGGTTACCTTCTTCGCGCGCATTCTTCCGGCGAAGCTGACCTCCGGGCCCCCGCGTCGGCCGTTGGAACCCTAACTTTCACGCGCAAATGCTTCAACAAGCCGTGTGAGCGGCTCGGGCGCCTGCCCCGGCGGCAGGGCCGCCACCAACAGGGGCGCGTAGCGGATCTTGTTCCCGCTGCGACCCCCGAAGAAGCGGCGTAGCTGTGCCGGTGCCGGTTTCCCGCGCTGCGAGGGCTGGCGCTGGAGGAGGCGGAACGAGGCAAGCTCACCTTGGGCGTCAATGACGTTGAGCACGGCATCGACGCCAAGGCAGCGGATGAGTTCGTCCTCCAGATCCGCGCGGCAAACCTGGAATCCGAGGTCGTCCAAGGGGCCCGAACCCAGTCCGGCCCGGCCCAGCGCGCGGGCAACGCCACGGGACTCGCCCTCGTCGCATAGCCCAAGGAGCCGGTGGTTTGCCCCGGCCGGGCCGTAAATCTGCAGGTAACGGACTATGCTTGTGGCCCCTCCCATCGGCACCACCGACACTCGTTCCGCGGTCAGGTCATGGCCACGGCGAAGGGCGAGCATCTCGACCGCCAGCCGGTCGCTCTCGCCTTCGACCAAGACAGTCGTCGCCTGCATGGAACCAGTATGTACTAGGCTCCTTGCTCCTTGGCAGCCACTCCCTTTGCCCGCGGCGCCCTCACCAACACCGCGACCGCGATTCCCACCACCGCTCCAACGAAGGTCTCAATGGCGCGTTCCATCACCAGCACGCCGGGATCCATGGGGGCCGCGAGTTGCGCGATCAGCAGGACCACCGGGGTGAAGAACACCATCGCCCAGCCATAATGCCGGGCCATGAACAGCTCCGTGGGGAACTGGAAGACCATCACCACCACCGCGAGGACCACTGCGGTTTGGCCCGGAAAGTACTGGAGCGGCGACAACGGACCTGGGAAAAGCACGACGGCGACCACCACCAACCCGAGGAAAGTTCCCACAATGCGGTGGATACCGCGGTGGACGCGGCTTGGGAGGTCAGCACCGGCAAGCGGCACTGCGGCTGCGGCCATGGCCCAGTGCGGATGGCCGCTCCCACTCAGCACTCCAATGGCTCCGGCGGCACTTACCGCCAAGGAGTAGCGGGCTGCGTGGACAAGGGCCGCCTGGCGAAGCGGTCCCCGCAGCGAGGGTACATCCCGGGCAGCGCCGACCATCCAGGTGCGGTGGCGGAACCAGCCTGCGAACCCGACCAGAATCGAGAAGGCGGCCGAGGCAGCTCCGATGAGTACCGCCGTCGTGAACGGAACGCTGGTGTGGACCGAAGCGCAGGCGCCCAACGCCAGGATGCCGAAGAACGGTCCGATCGGTTTGAGGCGGACCCGGTCCGAATACAGCGATCCGGCACCGGCAAACAGGGTAGCCACCAGCACCAGCCACCACGAATGGATGTGGTTCACGGAGAGGAATACACCGATGGTGAGTCCGCCCACCAGGATCAACGCCGCCTGTGCCTGGTGCTTGAGCCTGAGCTGGTGGGGTTCGTTGCGGCCGTACATCCCCGTCAGTGCGCCGAAGACGGCATACAGCATGAGGTCCGGGCGGCCGACGACGATCAGGAAGAGCCCTGGGAGCGCGACCCCCAGGGCTACCCGTACGGCGGACAGGCGATCGTTGTTCGCCGGGCCAAGACGGTGGAGTTCACGGGCATGCATCAAGAATGCGGGCACAGGGAACACCACCAATCTTCAAAGGGTTTGTTTCCGAAATTATCAGTGCGCTGTCAACGCCGCCATAAGCCCGGTCACAACCCGTAGCATGAAGTGAGACATTTGGGGCCCGGAAACTCTGCGAAGATCAAGGTATGCCCGTTGCATTCGTCTGCCGCACCCGTTCCAGCCTGCCGCCCCAGGAACTGTTCGATCTTTCGCGCAACATCGATGCCCACGTGGGGTCGATGACCAAGAGCCGCGAGAAGGCCATCGCAGGGGTGACGTCCGGGTTGATCTCGGAAGGCGAGACCGTCACCTGGCAGGCCTGGCACCTGGGAGTCCGGTTCCGCATGACCAGCCGCATCGTGCGGATGGAGGCTCCGGCGTCGTTCACTGACGAACAGGTGAAGGGCCCTTTCAAGTACCTCCGCCACACTCACGAGTTCCGGCCCGACGGCAACGGAACCCTCATGGTGGACACCGTGGAGTTCGCTGCGCCGTTCGGACCGCTGGGCCGGCTCGTGGAGAAGCTGGTCCTGGGCCGGTACATGCAGAACCTGATCGAAAGCCGCAACGGGTTCCTGGTGGACCAAGCGCCGCCAGCCAAGGATTCCCGGGAATGATCCGCCTCGCCCACTCGGACGACCTGCAGATGATGCAGGACATCGAGCGCGCCGCGGGGGAGACCTTCAGGCAACTCGGCATGGACCAGGTCGCGGACGACGAGCCATTTCCCGTGGAAACGTTGGGTGCCTACGCAGCCGCGGGACGAGCCTGGGTATCCGTCGATGGCCTCGACTACCCGGTGGCGTACCTGCTGGCGGACGTTGTTGATGGCGACGGCCACGTGGAGCAGGTCAGCGTCCACCCCGACTACGCGCACCAGGGCATCGGCCGCGAGCTGTTGCATGCAGCGCGCATCTGGGCACGCGGCCACGGCATGCAGCGTCAAACGTTGAGCACGTTCCGGGATGTGCCCTGGAACGCTCCGTACTATCGGCGCCTTGGTTTTGAAGTGCTCGACGCCGGTACCTGGGGCCCGGAGCTCGCCCACCTCATGGAGCACGAGGCCGAGTTGGGGCTGACCCGTTGGCCGCGGGTGGCGATGTGGCGTCCTGCAGTTCCTCCGGCGTAGCTATTCCGCCACCAGTTCAACCTCGTAGCTGTCGGTGTTGAGCAGGTACGCGGCGTAGTGGTCCGGCCCGCCGGCATGCGGGTACTTGGACTCAAACATCTCGTACCACCCAGCGTCCGCGCCGAGTGACCGGATCCTGTCCACGTTCTCCCGCGTGCCTGCATGAAATGCCATGGTTGACCCCGGGATCAGTCCGGCGGTGGGCCGTGCCGGTGATGGCGTCGGTTTGCTCCACCACAACGTACGTCCCACCGAGCTTCCAACTGCAGCCCGTGGGCCATTCCTGGAATGGCTCGTAGCCGAGCTGGCCCAGGAGCCAACCCCATTCTTCCCGGGCGCGCTCGAGGAACGGCACCCAAATCTCAAGATGGTGGATCGCGCCCACTGGCCCGGGTGATGGTGCAGTTTCCTCACGCATTTGCCGAGTCTACGAGGTCCGCGCCCGTTCCACATCCGCTGCGCTCGCCGGGTCGCCGGAGGCACGGAGCCCGGCAATCACGCCGTCAACATCCGCTGGAGCACGGTTTTGGCTGAGTTTCGTCTTCGCCTCCACCCGGGTGATCACAAGTTCGACGCCGACAATCGCCCTCAGTTGTCCGGCGATGAAGCGCTCGGGTGCTTCGTCCACCGACCACGGGCGGGGCCTGCCGGCCTCGTGGTGGTCGGAGAGGCGGCGGACGTGCCGGCCCAGCCATTCGGCGTCGTCATGAACAACAAGCTGACCGTAGACGTGTGCGGTGGAGTAGTTCCAGGTGGGCACCACACGGCCGTGTTCGGCTTTCGATGCGTACCACGAGGGCGAAATGTAGGCGTCGGCGCCCTGGACGATCATCAGGGCTTCACCGGTGACGGGGGAGGACCACTGGGTGTTGTTCCGGGCCATATGTGCGTGCAGGGCTCCGTGTTCACCGACGTCCGGCTCGTAAACGAAGGGCAGGAGCGTGGCGAGCAGCCCGTCGGGAGTCATGGTGACAAGGTTGGCCGCCCCGCCGTTGTTGAGCAGGTTGCTCAGGGCCTGGTCGGAGGCCGCGAAATGCGCTGGGGTGTACATGTCAGCTTTCCTTTTTCAGTGTGTTCGTAGGAGCAGTGCTGTCATGAGTCCGACGGCGGGTTGAGCCTTACGCGGACAGCGGCACCTGCGCAGAGGATCACCGCCAGCCCGCCCACAACAGTGGTCCACGTCATCGACTCGCCCAGCATCAGCCCGGCCCACGCGATGCTCATGACGGGCTGGACCAGTTGGATTTGGCTGACCTGGGCCATGGGTCCGATCGCAAGGCCGTGGTACCAGGCGAAGAATCCCAGGAACATGCTCACGACCCCCAGATAGGCGAAGGACAACCATTGGACCGGTGACGCTGCGGGCAGTCCGGAGCCCAGCGAGACCAGTGTCAGCACGATCATCACGGGTGAGGCCACCACCAATGCCCAGGAGATGGTCTGCCAGGCGCCCAGTTCGCGGGCCAGCAGTCCGCCCTCCGCGTAGCCGATGGCGGCGGCCAGGACAGCGCCAAGCAGCAGGAGGTCAGCCCAGTGCAGGGAACCGAAACCGCCGGATTGGACCAGGGCGAAAACCAGGGCGGCCACCACACCTACTGCCGTCAGGATCCAGAACAACGGACGGGGGCGTTCCCGGCCGCGGATCACCGCTACCGTGGCGGTGGCTGCGGGCAGTAGCGCAATGACCACGGCTCCGTGGCTTGCCGAGGTGCTGGTGAGGGCGAAGGTCGTCAGCAAGGGGAA
Source organism: Paenarthrobacter histidinolovorans (assembly GCF_014647595.1). Taxonomy (GTDB): domain Bacteria; phylum Actinomycetota; class Actinomycetes; order Actinomycetales; family Micrococcaceae; genus Arthrobacter; species Arthrobacter histidinolovorans. The sequence continues at coordinate 112,048 of NZ_BMPM01000011.1, forward strand.
ACCGGCAACGATTCCTCCGGCCACCACGGCCAGTCGGAGCCACTGAACCCCGCGCGGGAATCGTTGCCGAGTCAGGCCCAAGGCGAGTGCTGCGAGGGTTGCCGCCACCACGGCGCGACCTGCTCCGATAAAGAGGGGAGACATGCCCTCTACGGCCACCCGGGTCAGCGGCACTGTGAAGGAGAATGTTAGGACGCCCAGGAGCCCCCACCAGATGCCCGTAGAAGTCTTGGTGGATATCACTGGCCGCGAAAGCGTAGTAGCGCTACTATTGTGACTCATGAATAACGATAGCAGTTCCCGGATCGTCTCGCGAGTAAAAGACTGGATCGCCGGAGCTGCTCCCGGAGCAAAACTGCCATCCACCAGGCAACTCGTGGCCGAATACCAGGCGAGTCCCGTGACCGTGCAAAAGGCGCTGCGGACCCTCACCGCCCAAGGCTTGATCGAGAGCCGGCCGGGGGTGGGCACCTTCGTTCGCGCCTACCGCACGGCAAGGCCCTCCGACTACGGCTGGCAGACGGCTGCCCTGCGATCGGCCCAAACCGCCAGGCCACTGAACTCCGCTGCCATGCGCAGCGCCTCCAACGACGTCATAGCGTTCCACTCCGGATATCCCGATCGCGAACTCCTGCCGGAAAGGCTGGTCCGTGCCGCTCTGACACGCGCAGCCCGCGGCGATGCCGCGTTGTCGCGGCCCCCGGCGCAGGGCCTTCCGGAACTCCAATCCTGGTTCGCGCACGAGCTCAGCACCTCCACGCCGGTGGGTGTCGCGCCGCCCCAGCCGAGCGACGTCGTCGTTCTGCCCGGCAGCCAGAGCGGACTCAGCTCGATTTTCCGAGGCTTGGTGGGGCACGGCCAGCCGCTGCTGGTGGAGTCGCCAAGCTACTGGGGTGCGCTGCTCGCTGCGGGGCAGGCCGGCGTGAACGTCATCCCCGTTCCCAGCGGCCCGGAGGGGCCGGACCCGGACGAGCTGGACCGCGCCTTTGAGGAATCCGGCGCACGGCTGTTCTACGCCCAGCCCAATTTCGCGAATCCTACGGGTGCCCAGTGGTCCGCGGAGCGCGGCGAGGAAGTGCTGCGGATTGTGCAGCGCCACGGGGCTTTCCTTGTGGAGGACGACTGGGCCCACGATTTTGGCATCACAGCGCCGTCGGTGCCGATCGCCGCTAAGGACGATTCCGGCCACATCGTCTACATCCGTTCCCTGACCAAAAGCGTCTCTCCATCCGTCCGGGTGGCGGCGATCATCGCCCGCGGCCCGGCCCGTGAACGGATCATGGGCGCCCAGGCAGCCGAGTCGATGTACGTCAGCGGGCTGCTGCAGGCGGCAGCGCTCGACGTCGTCACGCAGCCCGGGTGGCAAACGCACCTTCGCGGCCTCAGCCATCAACTGCAATCGCGGCGCGACCTTTTGGTCACCAGCCTCCGCGAGCACGTTCCGCAGGCGCACCTCAGCCACCTGCCCAAAGGCGGCTTGAACCTGTGGTTGCGGATGCCTGACGGGTTCGACGTCGAACGGCTCACCAAGGATTGCGAAGCGGCCGGGGTGCTCATTGCTGCCGGAACGGAATGGTTCCCCGCTGAACCCGAAGGCCCCTACGTCCGGCTTAACTACGCCGGCCCCAACCCCGGTCGCTTCCCCGAGGGCGCGAGGGTCATTGGCGGGGCCGTGGCCGCACAATTGGGGCTTTAACAGCCGCAGCCACCAACCTCAAGGAGAGCGCCTTGGGGCTGGTGGCTGCGGTGGGCGGCACGATGCCGCGAACTATCGGAATCGCTGTGCAGAAGTTGCAGGCAAAGGGTCCTATGCGGAAGTCAGGTCCTTGTTGCCTTTACCGAACACTGCGTCATCAATGGGCTGGCCGTCGAACGGCATCTCGTCCAGATTGATGAGCGGGTTGGTGTCCTGCGTTGCCACGAGCTCGCGGGCTTCAGCCTGCGTGTCCACGCTGGGCATGGAGCCCGGCAGCGGACGCTGGGCGGATTCACGCAGGAAGTAGATGGCGATCGCACCAACAATGGAGGTGGCCATCAGGTAGTACGCCGGCATCATGTCATCGCCGGTGCCCTCGATCAGACCCTGCACGATGAACGGCGTGGTTCCGCCGAAGATCGCAACCGAGAAGTTGTAAGCGATGCCCATTCCGCCGTAACGGCTGGACGTCGGGAACAAGGCCGGAAGGGCCGAAGCCAGGTTGGCGATGTAGAACGTCACCGGGAAAGCGATCAGCGCCAGGCCGGCCAGCGTGGACCAGATTTCGCCGATGCCAATCAGCAGGAACGCCGGGATGGCGAAGACAATGGTGCTGCCTGCGCCAACCCACAGCACGGGGCGGCGGCCGATGCGGTCCGAGAGCTTACCGGTCAGCGGGATGCACACCGCCATGATCACCAGGACCGGGATGGTCAGCAGGGTGCCGTGGACGGGGTCGTAACCCTTGGAGTCCGTGAGGTACGTGGGCATGTAAGAGGTCAGTGCGTAGCCAACGGTGTTGGCTGCGGCCGCGAGGATCATGGCCAGCACAATCTGGCGCCAGTAGGCCTTGATGATGCCAATGGGACCCTTGGCGACGGCGGCATCCTGCGAGGCCGCGTCCTTGGCGGAAGCCTCCTGCGCATCCAGGGTTGCCTGGAACTGGGGGGATTCCTCGATCTTGCTACGGAAGTAAACAGCAATGAGCCCCAGCGGACCGGCGATCAGGAACGGGATCCTCCAACCCCATTCCTCCATGGCTGCCTGTCCCAGCGTGAGCTGGAGGACGGACACCAGGGCGGCACCGAGGGCGAAGCCGATGTAGCTGCCCATATCAAGGAAGCTGGCGAAGTATCCGCGGCGCTTGTCCGGGGCGTACTCGCTGACAAACGTGGTGGCACCGGCGTACTCGCCACCGGTGGAGAAGCCCTGGATGAGCTTCAGGATCACCAGCAGCGCGGCGGCCCAGATGCCGATCTGCGCGTAGCCGGGCAGGAGGCCGACGGCGAACGTACTTGCCGCCATCAGCATCAGTGTTGCTGCGAGTACCTTCTGGCGGCCAACCTTGTCGCCGAGCCAACCGAACACGACGCCACCAAGGGGGCGGGCGATGAAGGTTGCGGCGAAGGTGCCCAGAAGGAAGAGTGTCTGGACGGACTTGTCTGCTTCCGGAAGGAAGACAGGGCCCATGGTGGTGATGAGGTAGCCGAAGACACCGACGTCGTACCATTCCATGGTGTTGCCGACGATCGTGCCGCCGAGTGCTTTGCGCAGCATCGGCTTATCCACCACGTTAACGTCGGACTCTTTGAGCCGGCGCTTCGGGCGAAGCTTGGGTTTCTTCGTTGCGTTCTTTACTGCGTTTGTGGCGGCCGGGGTGTGGCCTGCCAATACCTGGTTCCCGGTGGCGTTCCTTGCGCCATCCGGAGAGACGGTGTTGCTTTGGTCTGTGGGCATTTGGGCTTCTCCTAGGGAGGTCATTTGCTTGCGACTTCTGCTGCCCCGCTCTGGGCAGGGTTTCAATTTTACGCGGTTCAGCCCCAAAACCCGAGTTGAGATCCGATTTTTGGCACCTGAGAGGGTGCAAATTGCCTAGGTGTGTTGCATCTCATTACCGGCTTTTGCCCTGTAAGGACGCGGAAGTCGGGTGGTTTTTGCCCCGCGAGGCTCGTTGTTACCAAATTGTTTAGCTATGCCCACTTAACACGGCCGAATCGGGCCTAAAAGCTGACTGTTTGGGAGTCTCGCTCCGATCATCGTGCCCAAATACGGGCCGGGCAGTCGCCCGAGTAGAACCAGCCGATGTCACATTGACGGTGGCCACCAGCATTGCGCCGATGGCCACCGCTCCCGGTTAGGGGATGTTGTGCCAGAACAAGCGGACGACATCAACGACTAGTCGGATGATGTTGACCTCCAGGTTCCAGGCGCCCCATGGTTCTTCACGTTTCCGTTTGGATTCCATGCCGGCACCTCCTCCCGGAGGAACAGGGCACGGCCTGCACGTGTCTGTGGGCACAACAACGTTGCGCCCTCCGTGCGTAGGGCCATAGACTCAAAGTGTTCGGATTTGAGGATATGACCCTCTGACCGCACCAATGAGCGCACCGCGCTGAACAAAGACCCGATTGCACTCGGGTCTTTTGTTCGTTAACGGCACAGCAGGCTCTTGCCTGATGATTCCAGCGTATCGGCCAGAAGGCGGCTCAACGGACACGAGAAGCTCTCCCGCGAGCAGCGGTATGAGTACCTGCGGAAATTCGGCACTGGCGAGAGACGGGCATACCGTTGCCTGGCTACCGCGTCGGAGGCAAGACAGGAACGGCCGAAGCGGTTGCCGAAAACGGGCCGGCTTTCACGGCATCATTTCCAACGAGCACGCCTGCCGTGAGCCTGGCGCAGAAATACTGGACCAGGCCTTCAGAACCAACCGGGAATGGTGTGGCGGCGCCAAAGGTCAGGCCCGCAGAGGAAGCTGCTTTTCGATTCGGCGGATCCGGGCGTGCAACGGAGGATGCGATGCCAGGTACAAGGCGCGGAGCCCCCGGCGGCCGCCCTGGTCGTCGAACCCGAAAGATTGCCACTCCCGGAAAACCTCTACCAGGGCTGGTCCATAGCCGAGAGAGACTGCCATTCTGTCGGCCCGGAACTCAGCCTGCCTGTTCATCACCGGACCCAGAATGACGGCCAGGGCGAGGACCACCATGGCGACCCAGGACTGTTCCCATGCCCAGAGGATCAACCGGATGACTCCGAATGCGACCATCAAGTAGGTTCCCCCGATGAAGATATAGGCGAACAAGGCCACCAAAACGTTGAGGTAGGAGATGAACCGCACGATACCCAACCCGACACGCAGCACGACCCGGACCGCGTAACGCACGACCGCCAGAGGCCGGCTGTACCACCAGGCCAAAAGACCCGGATAAGTGTGCCCGTTAAGGTGATGGCCTAACTCGTGGGCAAGCACCGCGCCCAGATGATCACCGTGATACCGCAAAGCACCGCGGGTAACAGCGACAATGTTTCCCCCGGCAGCGCTGGCATTCAGCGCATCCGTATCCTCAACCCATAGCCGATACCTGCCCCGGCCGCTCAAGCCGGCCCGCCGCAGAACCTCATGCCATGACCGATCCAAGTGCAACTGTTCGGCATTCACCGGCTCGCGGAACTGAAAGAACCACCTGGCCAGAAACCCCTGAACGAACGGTGCGAACCAGAGGAAACCGAGCAGAAACCACACCGTGGCCAACCCAAACGGCACCCAGCCGGCCCACGCGGGCACCTGCGGTATAGCCCCCACAATCATGGAACCCGCAAGGATGAGGATCATCAGGCCGACCAACAGTGACGGGACCAGACCGACAAGCTTCACCAGCACTGTCCAGTCCACGCCGCGCCGTCTGCGCGACACCGCCGTAGTGGATGCGTAGCCATTCAAATTCACTGCTGCCCCCAAATCTCGAATCAACAAAGACGCCCCAAACCTCCGACCGCGGGCGAATGTCCGATGCGCCCTACCTATATGTGTGGCGTGGCGGATATTCCTGACGAGCTGGGCAGGGCCGACACGCCAACCACGCAACAGCGGGAGCATGCAATACGCTATGCGGCCATTTCGCGCCAGATCTCCACAACGTTTGGCCTAGTACGCGACACGACTCTATTGTGTTGCCCGCGGTAACGGTCGAGCGATCACTGCTGTGAGACAACCCGGTCGAAGAATTGATGGGGTTCGCAAAAGTATCGTTCGCCGCAGCGACGACCGGGTCCGGGATCGTAGGTACTTTGGGCTCAATCACGAGGCCACTGAGGTGTTCTGGTTTGAATGCCGTGATCCATGGCTGGGCGCCAACCATCCCTTCCGAAGCGCCGTGCATGATGCTCAGGCCCGACCCCCGTTCGTCTCCGGCAGCCCGTTTCAGGCACCACGCGATGGCTGCAGCAAGATCCAGCTCGTGGTCCTCGTAGAGGTGGTCGTGAGGACGCGCCACGACAACCCTGGGGACGGCCCTCCGGTCATCTTCAAACATCATGAGCGAAACGCTCTCACGGGGCACAGACACTTTCACGCCAACCATTGCCTGCCCGACCGGGCCGCTTTTGCAAGAGACCGGCCGCAATGATCACCGCACTCACCACTACCGAAGGCGAACGCCTCAGTGATGCCGACGCGGTCTACATCGACGTCGGCTACGGCGGTTTAGTGAAGAGGTTCGCCGTTTCAGGCTGGAAGGCCCGTGGTCTGCGGAAGGACGGCTCCCTCCAAAGAACGACCAGAAGTACAGTGGCCACACCGCCGACACCCGCTACTACCTCAACCAGCTCACCGCATGGTCCTCCGGGAAGCCATGACCATGGATCTGGCCGACGAGATCTCCGCTGCCCGGGCCTTGGGGATTCGGGTCCTAAGAGTGATGAATTGTCCCTCGCTGCGATCCGATCACCAGAGTGGCTTCGAGATCCTCATCCGTCACGACGTCGGCCATCAACCCCGAGGCCCTCAGGAGTGCGGCCGTTTCACCCGTTTGCTGCCGCGACGTCTCGATCAGGATCCGCCCACCCGGCGCCAACCACCCAGGCGCCCCAAGCGCAACCCGACGCTGCACGTCCAAACCGTCAGCGCCGCCGTCGAGCGCCACAGCGGGCTCGTGCAGCCGCGCTTCCGGAGGCATCAGACTGATCGATTCCGAGGGGACATAGGGAGCGTTGACCAGGAGCACATCAACGCGGCCCAGCAGCCGGCGGGGGAGCGGATCGAAGAGATCGCCCAGGTAAGCAGTGCCTCCCCGGGGCTCGACGTTGCGCCGGGCGCAGGCCACCGCGGCAGGATCAATATCGGCTGCGTGCAGTTCGCAACCGCCCAGGACGTCGTTGAGTGCCGCACCTATCGCTCCGGAGCCGCAGCACAGATCCACGACGACGGGGCGGCGTCCATCGGCTGGCCGCCGGGCTGCCGGCACCGCCTGCCGTACCAGGAATTCCGTGCGCCTCCGCGGCACGAAAACCCCACGATCAACGGCCATCCGGGTCCCGCAGAAATCCACCCATCCCAGGATGTGCTCCAGCGGCAGCCCGGCAACGCGCAGGTCCACCATCCGGTCGAGCTCGTCCGGATGTTGGGCAGCATCCATGAGGAGCCGCGCTTCGTCCTCGGCAAAAACGCAACCGGCATCGCGGAGGGCGGTGACGATCGTCGTACTCCGGATCACGAGAGTCATGCTAGTCCAGGGGTTCACAAATATGGAGGATCGCGGTTAGGGTATGACGCATGGGAACACTGATTTTTGAGTAGACCGGCCCGTGCTCTGCATGAGCCCGCCGCTGCGCAACAGAAGACAAAAATCCGCGCCTGTTGAGGCTTGCCTCCAAGCCGTTCCCGTTGTCGACGCCTTTTCTCGAACCGAACGCCACGGGACACGTGTCTCTTCAGGACTCACACACTTTAGGAGTCCTTATGACTGCCAACCCTTCCGACAACAACAAGACCCCGGCCAACGGCGGCATCAAGTCCAAACTCACCGAAGCCCAACGGGCCATGCTCGCCAGCAAGTCCGGCGGTGGTGCCCCGGCCGGCTGGCAAAGCACAGGCAAGGGGCACAAGCCCACGGCCGCCAGCGGCAAGCAAGCCAAGACCGAGAAGAAGGTCCGCTGGTAATTCCGGCGGACAGGCACACCGGAAATAAAGGCGCACTGGAAAGGAAGAACCATGACTGCGAATCACAACGCTGAGAGCATCGATCCTGAGGTGGCAAGCCACTTGGTGGAGTCCATGGACATGGCCCCCATGCCTGAGCCAACAACCGTTGCGGTTGCTTTGGGTGCGGACTCAAGCAAGCAGTGGCCCGACGGAAACGGCAAACGCCGCCACCCGAAGGAACGCGACCAGGCCCACGGCCGCATGGGCCAGGCCGCTGCTGTGACTGCGATCCACCGGACCAGCCGTCCGCAGATGCCACACTCCTCCTAGCCGCAGCAACTAACGCAGCCAGCCCAACTGAGTAGCAGCACACGTCGTTCTGAGCGCTCAAAACGACGTCATCTGCGACCTAGTTGGGCTGGCTCACGTCTGAGGGGATTTGTCCGGACGCCACCCCCGCCACACCGGATGACGAAGCCTGCCAGGACCTGTCCAGTTGCCGAAAGTCACCTCTGCCACCAGCACAGGCTTAACCCAGCGGGCCCCGGCGGCGTCCTCCCTGGGAATGTCCTTGAACGGGGAATCGTCCACCACCAGGGGCTCCAGCTGCTCCATGATGTCCCGCAGCTGCCAGTCCTTGAATCCCGTCCCCACCCTTCCCACATAGTGCAAGGTGTCGCCGTCGGGAATGCCCAGCAGCAACGCCCCGAAAGTGCCACTCCGGGCTCCGGCGCCGGGCCGCCAACCACCGACCACCACTTCCTGGCTCTGCTCCAGCTTGAGTTTGATCCACGACGCACTGCGGCGGCCCACCACATAACGGCTGTCGGCCTTCTTGGCCATGACACCTTCCAGGCCCAGATCCGCGGCGCTGGTCATGAGGTCGTCAACGTCGTGGTCCAGCACGGCGGAAACATGGACCGGGCAGCCTCCGGGCATGCGTTCGGCGAACGCGTCCAGCCTTTCGCGACGCTCGACGAAAGGCAGGCCGCTCACGTCCGTGCCGGCGTCGTACAACAAATCAAAAAGCATGAGCTGCACAGGGACCGAGACGCGCGCCCGCTCGATGTCGGCCGTCTTCACCAGGTTCATCCGAAGCTGCAGCCTGCCAAAATCCGGCCTGGACCCCTTGCCAAGGGCCACGATTTCGCCGTCCGCCACAAAATCCCCGTCCGGCCAGCAAGCGCGGTCCGTCAGTTCAGGATAGGCGGCCGTGAGGTCGTTCCCGTTGCGGCTCATGAGGCGGATCCGGCCCTCGGTGCCGGTGATAATGGCCCGGATGCCGTCCCATTTGAGTTCGTAAAGCCAGTTGTCGCCGTGAAGATCAGCTGTGGTCCCGGGCGTGGCCAGCATCGGCGCGTAGTCGCGCAGCGGCCGCGGCTCAACCTCCTGCTTGGACCCGGGATCCTGCTCCGGTTCCGGTGTGGCCTGGCGCGGTGCTGCGGCCGCAGTTTTGGTGGTCCGCTTGGCGCCCGGCTGCTCCTTCATCAGGTGGATCAGCCAGCGGTCGCCCGTATTGATCAGGGCCAGACGCTTGGTGCCGCCAAGGCCACCACCCGGCTCGCCCGTGAGCGTCGCGATGACTTCCTTGCCGTCGCGCCACTTCTCGCACGTGAACTCGCCGCGGTCCCAAATGGTCATGGTTCCCGCCCCGTACTCGCCCTTCGGAATGACCCCGGCGAACGTTGCGTACTCCATGGGGTGGTCCTCGGTGTGGACGGCCAGGTTGTTCCGCTCGGATGTTTCCGGGACGCCGCGGGGCAACGCCCACGAAGCCAGGACGCCGTTGTGCTCCAACCGCAGGTCCAGATGGTAGCGGCGTGCGTGGTGTTCCTGGATCACGAAGATGCCGCCGGGCGGCGCAGGATCACCCGGCTTGGGCTGCGCGGAGGTGGGAGCGGGGACCTGCGGCACCGCAGAAACAGCCGACGACGACGGAAACGGCTCCGGGGTTTTGCCGGGATCGCGCATCCCGACATATTTGGCGAGACGGTTCTCCACCGTCACCACACGCTCCCGGCCACCGGACGACGTACCGGAAGTGCCGCCGTCGTCATTCTCGTCCTCGCCGTGGGGCGGCAGGTGCCGGTCGGAAATAGGCGCGAAGTGGTCCGTGCCCGAGCTGACCCGTTCCATCACTTCCGCATAGTCCAAATGGTCAAGGGAAGGAGAATCCAGCTCCTGCCACGTCCGGGGAGCCGCAACCGTGGGGTGGGCTTTGCCGCGCAGGGAGTACGGAACGATGGTTGTCTTGTTCCCGCTGTTCTGGCTCCAATCCACAAGGACCTTGCCCCGGCGCAGGGATTTCTTCATGTCGCTGACCACAAGGCTGGGGTGGTCGGCTTCCAGGGCGCGCGCGAGCTCGTGGGCGAACGCGGATACTTGCTCGGATTTCAGTGTGCCGTCGAGCCCTGTATAGAGGTGGATGCCTTTGCTTCCGCTGGTGACAGGGACGGGTTCCATGCCCATGTCCTGCAGGATGGAGCGGGCCAGCATGGCCACTTCAACGCACTCCGGCAGCCCGGCGCCGGGCCCCGGGTCCAGGTCCAGAACGAACCGGTCCGGCCGGAGGGGCTTCCCGGAAGCATTCACCTGCCATTGCGGAACGTGGATTTCCAGGGAGGCGATCTGGGCCATCCAGGTGAGCGTGGCCAGGTTGTTCACCATGGGGTACACGTTGCTGTGGTCCGAATGCTGGATGGCGGCCCGCGGGATCCATCGTGGTGCGGAGTCTTCCAGATTCTTCTGGAAGAACACTTCTCCCGGATGTTCGGCCGTGCCCACGCCGTTCACCCAGCGTTTGCGCGTGACGGGGCGGTTGGCCGCGGCGGGGATGAGGAAGGGAGCCACGGTGGCGTAGTACTCAAGGACCTCAGCCTTGGTGGTCCCGGTTTCCGGGTAGATGATTTTGCCCAGGTTGGTGAGGGTGAGTTCGTGGCCTTCCACGTTCACCCGCTCCTGCTGCTTGCCTGCCACCTCTTCTCCTCCGCTGTGTTGTGCTGTTGACTGGGTGCATGAGGGCTATATGGAAGGGATCTATCGCGTTCGGTCTGGTCAACGTACCAGTGAAGCTCTACAGTGCCACGGAGGATCACGACATTGGCCTGCACCAAGTCCACAATAAGGACGGCGGGCGCATTCGATACCAGCGGAAATGCGAAATTTGCAGCGAAGTCGTAGCTTACGAGGATATTGACAAGGCCTACGAGGAAGAAGGCCGCACCGTGGTCCTCACGGCAGCCGAGTTGAAGTCCTTGCCGGAGGAGAACAGCCGCGAAATAGAGGTGGTGGAGTTCATTCCTGCCGAGCAGCTGGACCCGATCATGTACGAGCGCAGCTATTTCCTGGAGCCCGATTCCAAGTCGCCCAAGGCCTACATGCTGCTGCGGCAAACGCTGGAAGACACGGACAGGATCGCGATTGTCCAGTATGCGCTGCGGCAGAAGACCCGGCTGGGTGCCCTGCGGGTGCGCGGCGACGTGCTGCTGCTGCAGGCTCTCCTCTGGGGCGACGAGGTCCGCGAGGCCAAGTTCCCGTCCCTGGAGACGGACATCAAAATCTCGGACAAGGAATTGGAAATGTCCTCCGCCCTGGTGGAATCCATGGCCCATGACTTCGACCCGGATGAATACACCGACGACTACCAGGCCCAGTTGAAGACACTCATCGAAGCGAAGCTCGAAAAGGGCGAGGCTCTGGACACGGAAGCCACCTTCGGCAACGCTGAAGGCGAAGGAGAGGGCGGCGACGTCATCGACCTCATGGAGGCCCTGAAACGCAGCCTGGACAAGAAGCGCGGCAAGGAAAAAGCGTCCGACGACGACGCTGCCGCCAGCAAGACTGCCAGTAAGCCCAAGGCGCGGGCGAAGAAAAAGGCGTGAGTCCGGCGTCGGGCATTTTGAGCGCTTGATACGCAAGAGGAAAGCAGCGCCGGAAGGTACCGGCGCTGCTTTTCTGTTGAGTGCCTCGCTCAGCCTTTGACTGAGCCCGCGGTAAGTCCCTGGACAATGAACTTGCTGGCGAAAGCGAAAATCACCAACGTGGGTACCACCGTCAAAACCGCGGCAGCGGACATGGAACCCCAGTCAATGTTGAAGCTGGAGATAAAGCCGGCCAACGCCGTCGGGATGGTCTTGTTGCTGTCGCTGTTCATGAGAGTCACGGACAGGAACAACTCGTTCCAGCAATTGACGAAGTTGAACACGAAACTCGCCGCAATTCCCGGCAGCATCACCGGAACGATCACCCTGAAAAGCGCACTCAGCCTTGAACAGCCATCAATCATGGCCGCCTCTTCCAACGCGTCGGGAACGTTCTCGAAGAAACCACGGAGCATGATGGTGCAGAACGGAATGCAGATGGCGATGTAGATGAGGATCAGGCCGGTCTTGGAATCAACCAAGCCGAAATCGGTCATCATCAGGTACAACGGGCCCAAGGCAATGAACCCGGGAATCATCTGCGTGATGAGGAACGCACCAAGAACAGCCCCGCGTCCGGAGAACTGGAACCTCGCCAGGACATACGCGGAGAGCAGCGAGATGAGGGTGGCCACCGAGGACGCCACCAGCGCCACCACCAGGCTGTTGAGCATGTACTGGCCGAAATCCGACTTGGTGAACAGCCCGATGTAATTGTCCAAGGACAACTGCTTTGGCCAGTAATCCAAGGGCAGCGAATAGATGGCCCCCGGTTCCTTCAGGGAAGTCACCACGATCCAGTACAGCGGAAAAACGGTGACGATCAGGCAGAGGCCCAAAAAGACGACCTTGGAAACCCGGCCAATAAGGGTGGGACTGTTGATCATCGGTCCGCCTTTCGAAAGCGCACAGCCATGAGGTAGAAGGCTGCGAAGAGCATGAGGGTGACCATCACGATCAACCCCAGTGCGGACGCCTTGCCGTAGTCGCCTTCCTGGGTAATTTTGATCATGTACGTGGTGATGATGTGGGTCTGGTCCGCCGGTCCGCCGCCGGTCATGGCGAAGATGATGTCCGGGAAATTGAAGATCCAGATCACCCGCAACAGGATAGTCAGCGCCAGCGTCGTGGAGATGCTCGGGAGCGTGATGCTGAAGAACGTCCGTACCTTGCCCGCACCATCCAAGGCGGCGGCCTCATACATTTCATCGGACACCGATTGCAGCGCAGCGAGGATCATGATGGCGAAGAAGGTCACGCCGTACCAGATATTGGCAATGATGATCGCTGTCATCGCGAAGCCGGGATCGGACAGCCACGGAATAGGTGAGCCGATGAGCCCCGCCTTCATCAGGAGGTCATTGACCACCCCGAATTCGGCATTGAACATCCACCGGAAGAGCATGCCGATGAGGAACCCGGACACAGCCCACGGGAAGAAGATCATGGCTTGGTACGCTCCACGCATCCGGAACCGGCGCTTCAGGAACAGTGCCACCGCGAAGCCGATGACAACCTGCGGGACCAGCGAGCCAACGACCCACACCACCGTATTGCGGACGATCGTGCCGAATTCGGGAGCATCGAACAGGCTCTGGAAGTTCCCAAAGCCAACCCAGGAAGTATCGGAAAGGTCGTTCAGGTTCCAGTTCCGGAACGCCATTTGGCTGCCGGCAATCATGGGGTAGTACGTGAAGATCCCCACGAAAACCGCAGCCGGCGCCAGGAAAGCCAGCAAGGTCAACGCGGTCCGGCCGCTGAACCGCCGCTTGGACGAGCTGCCCCTGCCGGGTTCCGACAGCGCGGCTTTCCGCCCCGAAGGGGGCGGTGCGGCCTGCTTGACGTCGAGAGTCACCGGAAGCTATCCCTTCATCTTTTCGGTCCAGTAGCTGTCCCAACTGGACAACAGGTCAGCCGTGGACATCTGCCCGGTGAGGACGCGCTGAAGTTCGCCGTCGGCCTTCTTGATCCACTCCGTCCACCAGGAGACACTGCGCGGCTGGATCGCCGAAACGTACGTGTCAGGGTTCTCCGTCATCTTCACGTAGGCAGCCCAAGGTCCGGTGCTGTAGAAGGTGTCTTGGGCGGCGGACTTCAGCGTGGGAACCAGACTGTTGTCCTTGCTGAACGTGGTGGCAGCATCTCCCTGTGCCAGGTACTTGATGAGCTTGACTGCTTCGGGCTTGGACTTGGATGACTCCGCGATGCCCCAACCGGCCGAAGCCACAGGCTGGATTGCCTTGCCGCCCGGTCCCACCAGCAGTGGTGCGACGTTCCATTGGTCCTGCTTGATGGCCTGCGATTCCTTGACCGTGGCAATGACCTCTGGGTCCTGGAGCAGGAAAGCGGTGGAGCCATTGCTGAAGCCCTGCACCATCTCGGGGTAGCCCCAAGCTACTGACGACGGCGGGGAACCCTTCTTGAAGAGGTCAATGTACAGATCCATGGCTTGCTGGGCCTTGGGAGAGGAGAAGATTGTCTTGCCGTTCGTCAGCTTGAACGCGTTCTCCCGATCGATCTCGTCCGCCACATATGCCTCGATGATGGCAACGGCGTTGGAGTTGGCGTTGCTGCCGCCACGGAAGGCGTAACCGAACTTATTCTCAGAGGGTTTGTTGAGTGCCTCGGCCTGTTTCGCCATCTCCTCCCAGCTGCCCGGAGGGCCGTCAAACCCGGCATACTTGACCAGGTCCGAACGGTAGAAGAGGGAAAGGCCGTAGAAACCGTACGGGATGTAGTAGGTCTTGCCGTTCTGCTTCGAGTACGTCACCGCGTTGTCTGTCAGGTTGCTCCAGCCGTCCCAACCATCGAGGTCCTTGGTCATGTCGTAGAGCCAGTTGTTGGCACCGAAGGACCCCACTGTGATGTCGCGGGCCTCCACCACATCGATGCCCTTGCCGGACTGGAGCATCTGCTGGATCTTCTGGTCCGCCTGATCGGTGGGAGGCGAAATAAGTTCCACCTTGATGTCGGGGTTTGCCTGCTCGAAGCCGGAAATGAGCTTCTTCAGGGTTTCCGTCCGGGTGGGGTTCGTGAGGCTTTCCACCATCTTCAGGGTGACTTTGCCATCGGCCGCCGTCTGGCCGCCTCCACACCCGGCAAGTGCAAGAACAGCCGCCAGGCCTGCAGCCGCAGACGCCATAATTCTGGATTTCACGTGGGTCCTCCGTTGATTGGTTAAGTGATTGCACCGGCTTAGCGGGTGCGGGTGGGGTCTACAGAGAATGGGCGAGCCGGACCAGTTCCGGAACCGCCCTTTCCGCGAATATCTCGTAATCCTTGGGGGAGTTGTACAGATGGGCCGAAAGCCGCAGATAGCCCTGTCCGTTGAAGGTTGTGATGGCAGTTTCAATATCCAGTTGGTCCGAGATATAGCCGCGGACAGCGTGGGAATCCTCGTGGGTAGTGGCGAGGCCCTCGGGGAGGCGGATCAGGCGCAGCGGCCCTATCGGCATGCCGACGTCGACCGCCGGGTTCTGGCCCGTGGCATTGGCAAATGCCTCGCCGATCAGTGCTTGTCCGTAGTCACAAAGCTCTCTGGCGTAGTTGCGGAACGTCGCCCAGCCGTATCGCTCTTCTATGGTGTCGAAGGCGGTTCGGGCTGCCATCCATGAGGTCACGTCCTGGGTTCCCACGTGATCGAAGTTCTCCGGGAAGCTGTACGGGAAGCCCCATGAATCGATCAAGGGTTCCAGTGCCTGTGCTTGGGGTCCGCGCGCCACCAGCGCTGCTGTACCTCGGGGCGCGCAGGCAAATTTGTGCAGATTGCCTACCCAAAAGCCCTCAAAATCGGGAACCGGGGACTCCAGCACTCCCGGAGCGTGGGCCGCGTCCACCAGCACGGGTACACCCAGAAGGGAAGCCGCCCTGGCAATCTCCTCAACAGGGAAGGCCCGGGCAGTTGCGGAGGTGATCTGGTCAACCACAATGAGGGCCGTTCTGGGATTCACTTCGGCCATGACCAGCGCACAAACCTCCTCCGCACCCGCCGCCAGCGGGATCTCTGCGATCCGGACCTTGCCGCCGGCCTTACGGGCCACCCGCTCTGCGCCCTGCAAAACGGCGCCGTACGCGTGGTTGGTGGTCACGATCTCGGCACCGGGTGCGAAGACCAGCGAGTTGTACACGGCGCTGACACCCGCGCTGGCGTTGGGGACCAGAGCGAGGTGTCGCGGGTCGACAATGAGGAACTCCGCGATCTCTGTTCTCGCCGTGGCCACGAGCTCGAATTGGCCCATGAACCAAGGACAGGGGTTCTGGTCCATGAGCTCTTTGAGTTTCAGCTGATGTGCCTGGGCCGCGCGGGGAACGGACCCATATGAACCGTGGTTGAGGTGGACCTTGGACGGGGTAAGGCTCCAGTCGGCCATTGCGGGCTGGCCCTCGGGGGTCAACATCGGGCGGGGGACTGTGAGGGGTGCTGGGAACACGGCGTCCTTTGTCGGTGGAGTGGGTCAACGTTCTGTAAGTTACATCACAGCTTCGGCCAAGACAACGGACAATCTCAAATAGTCATAAGATGACTTTTGCCCTATATGGCAGTTTTGTGGTCATCGAGAGCGATGGAAGCTCAAGAGGTACGATGTCTTTATCAGGAGGCATGACAATACCTTCACTTAGCTGTCCGGGCGGTCCAGTGCGGTAGCGTGATACCGGAATCTGGAGGAGGCGACGTATTGGGTGCTGTCGAAACGGCTATGCAGGGCCTGAGGAACAAGATTGCCTCAGGTGAACTCGCCGCTGGCCAGAAGTGTCCTCCCGAAGCGGAGTTGGCCGCGCAGCTGGGTGTGTCGCGGAGTTCCCTCAGGGAGGCAGTAAGGGCCATGTCGGCATTGGGCGTCATGGAGTCCAGGCATGGCTCGGGAACGTACGTCTCGTCCCTGGAGCCGACGGTGATCCTGCAGAATTTCGCCCTGCTGGTGGACCTGTTGCCGTTGGATGGTTTGTTGGAACTCTTCGAGATCCGCCGGCTCATGGAATCCCACGCCGCTGCGGCGGCGGCCGCCAACACCAGCCCCGAAGTACTGGCGAAATTGACCACGCTCGTCGAAAGCATGGAGGCCACAGTCGACCCGGGCGAGTACTCCGAGCTTGATTCACAGTTCCACGAGGAAATCTGCCGCGCCGGCGGCAACTCGACGCTGAACGCGCTGGTGAGGCTTTTCCGCTCCCGAGGCGGCCATTTCCACATTTTCGACGGCGAGGACGGCGCGGCGGTGCGCAGGGACAGTACCGCCGGTCACAGCGCGATCGTGGCTGCGATCGCCCGGCGTGATCCCACCATGGCGGCGACGGCGACGGCCGCGCATATCGCCCAGACGGAAACCTGGCTCAGGAAGCTCAGGCCGGAGCCCCGGCTTTGACGTTGCCGGGGTCGGTGCGGCTTGACGCTGTCAGTCGTTCCGGGGTCAGTGGTTCCGCAGCATCGAAATAGGTTCGGACTTCGTTGCGACAGGTCCCGGGATCGATCACTCCTCCTTGGTATGTCCGTTGCTGCTCATTCCCTGGCGGTAGAGCCGCAATGGCATCCCGACCACCAGCAACAGCAACGTCAGGACGATGAAGCCACCGGCCACAATGCCGGCGGTCCTCCCGGCGGTGAAATCGAAGACCAGCGTGGCTGAGCCTACGATCAGCAGGGCGACCCCTCCCAGTGCCCATTTGGTGACGGCGTCGGCGCTGGAGACCAGGGTGGCCTTGAGCCCGCGGCGGAAGAGTCGCCTGTGCACGCTGACGGGAATGACGATGAGCACGGTAGTAAGGGCAGCCACCATCACATTGAACAGGTAGAGGCCGCGCTGCCAGTCGTCCAGTTCCCCAAAGCGTGATTGGAACGGCAACGTCAACAGGAAGCCGCCCAGGATCTGGACTCCCGTCTGGAGCACGCGCAGTTCCTGGATGAGTTCCATCCAGTTGCGGTCCATGCGTTCTTCCGTGGACTCGTTCCTGCCGATTCTGGGAACCTGTTCCTGCTCTGCCATTCGCGTGCCTCCGCAGCTGTGTGGTGGACGCCGGGGATGTGCCGGACTACGGTCGGACTTGTCAGCATTCCTCGAACTCTTGTCGGGGCCTCAACGGATTTCCAAGGAGGAAGTAAATGAGCCAGGACGAGCACCGCGTGGACCCGGACAGCGAGCCCGGCGGCTACGGTACGCCCACTCCCGAACAGGAAATGCCCGGCAGTGGCGACGGGCGCGAAACGCCGGAGCGGCCGGCTGAAGGAGCTCCTGAAATGCCGGGTGACGAGTTCCCCACGCCCAAGGATCCCGATGCCGCGCCGCCGCCAACGGCAACTGGGCAGGAGCCCGGGGAAGAGTAAGAGCGCCGGAGGGCCGCCCCCGCGTGCAGATGATGGCGCGGGGTACAGCCCTCGTTGACCTGTCGGAAGTCGTCAGTGGCGTTTTTATACCGTATGGCCCCGGCGTCCCGACATGAAGCTCAGCAGCCACCCGATGGCCGCGATGACCAGAAGGACAACGCCTACCCACAGCAGCCAGTTCAGGGCCTGCGAGAAGCCGCCCACGAGAAGGAGAACAATTGCCACTACACCAGCAATGATCAGAAGCGTATTCATGGTCAGCACATTCCTTTCAGGGGAATCGTTGATGAATCGCCGATTCCCAACTATGCATTCCGGTTTTACTTCGATTCAGTTATGGCGGTACTTGGAGGCGTTCCGCCACCTCGAAGTGCCTTTACCCCTGTCAGCCGGCGTCCAATCGGGGCATGAAGTTCGCCAGCTGTGAACAGTAACACTCCTCATTGTACTACTAAGCACCCTTATGAAAGGCTTATTGCAGTCGTCACCTGATGATTGGGCAGTCGCCGTGGAAATCTTGCGGCGGCGTTTTTGGCTCACATGAAAGTCCATGAGAGGAACACATGAAAGCGTCACAGCAGCTTGCAGACAACCTTCAAATCGTCCTGACAGACCTCATCGAGCTGCAGCTCCAGGGAAAGCAGGCACACTGGAACATCGTGGGACCGAACTTCCGCGATCTTCACCTCCAGTTGGACGAACTCGTCCTGGCCACCCGCCAATTCGCTGATGACACCGCCGAGCGCATGAGGGCCCTCCACGCCCTGCCGGACGGCCGGAGTTCGACCATCGCCAAGGGCACCCGACTTGAGGAATTCCCTGCGGGCCTGGTCAACACCAAGAACGCCGTCAAGCTTGTCACCGACCGCGTGGAACGCGCTGTCCAGACCATGCGCGACGTCCACGACGAGGTGGACGAGGAAGATCCCACGACGGCGGACCTGCTGCACGCGTTTATCGCCCGCCTTGAGCAGCTGGTCTGGATGATCAATGCAGAAATCATGAACGCCGGCGCTGCCGTCACCGATCCGGACGAGGCCTGAGCATCCACCGGACCGGCTGAAGACAGAGAAGGCCCGCCGATCATGCCGCGGCTGAAGAGAAGTGACCTTTCCAAGCCCGGCATCGTCCGCCGGAAGGTCGGGACGGGTTTCAGCTACCGCCACCCTGACGGGAGCCTGGTCAGCAAGGAGGATCGCCAGCGCATCAATGCGCTGGCGATCCCGCCTGCATGGACCGATGTGTGGATCAGCCCATACGAGCATGGCCACATCCTGGCCACCGGGGTGGATGCCGCTGGGCGGAGCCAGTACATCTATCACCCTGGTTGGCGGGAGCGTAAGGACACCGAGAAGTTCATCCGTGCGGCGAAGCTTGGCATGGTGTTGCCTACGGTCCGACGCAACGTGACGGTCCACCTCCAGGACGCCACCGACCCCCGGCAGCAGACGCTCGCAGCGGCAGTGCGGTTCATGGACCTTGGCGCGCTGCGCGTGGGTTCCGAGGTCTACATGAAGCAGAACGGCTCCTACGGACTCACCACCCTGCGTTGTCGCCACGCGCGGGTGGAGGGGCCCGACGTCTTCCTGAAGTTTCCCGGCAAGAGCGGCCAGCTCTGGGATACCTCCATCCACGACCCCGCTTTGGCAGCCTTTCTGGAACCGCTCGCGGATCGTCCCGGCAAGGAGCGGCTCCTGGCCTACCAGGCGAACGGGGCCTGGGTATCGGTGGACGCGGCCATGATCAATGAATATCTCCGGGGTATCTCGGGGGAGGCCTACACCTCCAAGGATTTCCGTACCTGGAAAGGCACTGCGGCCGCCGCCCTCTGCCTCATCAAGTCCGGGCACAAGGGAACTCCCAGGCAAGCCATTGTGCGGGCCATCAAAGAGGCCTCGGAACTCTTGGGCAACACGCCCTCCGTTGCGCGCTCATCCTACGTGGATCCACGGATTATCGAGGGCTATCTCTCGGAGGAGCTTAAGGACGTCAAGCCAACGGAAGCATCGGTTGCCGCCTACTTGAACGGCGAAACGTCGAATTAGGCAAGGTATCCCGAGTCAGGCCCATCCGGTCAGAGCGGTCCCCAAAGTTTTATGAGTACACTCGTACTAATAAAGAGTGTTGGGGCATGGCATTTGGGGGCCGTAAATGATTCTGTTGGCAATCGTGGTGTGTGAGGTTGCGTTCTGGGTGGCGATCCTTGCCGGGCTCGCAGCACGGTATCTGCTGCGCCGTCCCCGCCTGGGCGGAGCCCTCCTGATCCTTGCTCCGGTTATCGATGCCATCCTGCTTGCCTTGGTCGCCGTCGATTTGCTGGGCGGTGGTACAGCCTCCTGGCACCACGGACTCGCTGCGATCTACATCGGTGTCTCCGTCGCCTACGGCAAGCGCATGGTGGCTTGGGCCGACGCGCACTTCCAGCACCGGTTCGCGGGCGGACCTGCGCCGGAACGACTCGCTGGAACCCGCTACACCATCAAATGCTGGCGGGATGTGCTCCTTACCGGGGCGGCGGTTGCCATCGCAGCGGCGACACTTGGAGCAATTATCTTCCTCGTCAACGACGCCGAAAGAACCGCAGCGCTCTCGGACTTCTTCCGCATCCTGGGCATCATCTTCGCCATCGACTTCCTCTGGGCTTTGAGCTACACGATCTGGCCGAAGAAGGCTGCCCGTGCCTTGCCCGCTGCTACGCCGTCCCGCTGAATCCATGCCCCGGAGAATCGATGCAGAGGCACGCAGTGCTGCAATTGCGGAAGCTTCCTTGCGTGTACTCGAACGTGATGGTTTGGCGGGCCTTTCCGTGCGCGGGGTGGCAGCGGAAGCGGGCATCGCCGCTGCTTCACTGAGGCGCGCTTTTGCCACGCAACATGCCCTGCGGGAGTTCTGCCTGCAACTCATTGAGGACCGGGTTACCGCCCGGATCGCTGCCCTTGAGCTCACTGGCAGGCCCCTTGTTGATGGGTTGCTCCTGCAGTTGCTTCCTCTCGACAAGGAACGGCGCCTGGAACTCGTTGCGCAGGTCCAGCTGGGCGTCCTTTCGCTGACCGACAGTGCGCTTCGTCCTGCCGCGATCAGGCTCAGCGAGGGAGTAGGCCGCGTATGTCACGTTGCCCTCCGGATCCTGGCCGAAGCGGGTCAGTTCAACCAGGGGCGTGACCCCGATTATGAAGGCCAGCGCTTGCGTGCGCTCCTTGATGGAATCGCGATGCACGGATTGTGGAGCGGCGAACTGCCGGAGGCGGGTCCGATGCTCCAGGTGCTCTCGCGCCACCTGGACGAGCTCGCGGGTCCCTAGCACCTCAGGCAAGCAGAGTACCTCAGACATGCAAAGAGCCTGGTGACACCCATATCCGGGTGTCACCAGGCTCTTTGCGTGTCTGAGGGGTTTGTGTTGCCCTACTCGGCGTCGTGGTCCGTTTCGAGGATCTTCACCAGGGTGTCCAGTGCTTCGTCCGCACCTGCACCTTCAGCCCGCAGCACCACCACGTCGCCGTGGGCAGCACCCAGGCTCATGAGGGAAAGGATGCTGGCGGCGTCCATGGCGTCGTCGGCGGGCTCTCCCGGGCGGGCGATGGTGACATCGATGTCCAGGTCTCCTGCGGCCTCGGCGAAGATGGCTGCCGGACGGGCGTGGAGGCCGACGCGGCTTGCGATGGTGGCTGTACGTTCAGGCATTGGTGCTCCTTTGTGGTGGTGGGTGGCTTTGTGGGAAGTCTAAACGCTGACGGTTGCGGGCGTGGCTTCTGCTTCGACCGGCTTCTTGACAGCCCAACGCTTGAGGGCGATGACCAGCAGTGCGGTGATGACCACGCCGACAGCGATCGATAGGAGGAACAGCCAGAAGTTGTCGATTGCGAAGAACACAAACGCTCCACCATGCGGTGCCTTGGAGGTGACAGCGAAGGCCATGGATAGTGCGCCGGTTACGGCGCCACCCACCATGCTGGCCGGGATCACACGGAGTGGATCAGCAGCTGCGAACGGAATGGCGCCTTCGGAGATGAAGGATGCCCCGAGGAGCCAGGCTGCCTTGCCGTTTTCACGCTCTGCCAGGGAGAACAGCTTCTTGTCGAGCACGGTTGCCAGGGCCATGGCGAGCGGCGGAACCATGCCCGCTGCCATGACGGCGGCCATGATCTGCCACGGTGCCTGGTTTGCCACAGTTGCGGCGCCGAGGCCGGCGACGGCGAAGGAGTAAGCAACCTTGTTGACGGGACCACCGAGGTCGAAGCACATCATGAGGCCCAGGATGATGCCGAGGACGATTGCGCCAGCACCGGTCAGGCCCGAAAGGCCGGTGTTGAGGGCCTTGGTAAGCGCCACGATGGGAGCGCCGAGGATCAAGAACATGAGGCCAGAGGCTATAAGCGAGGCGAGCAGCGGAATGATGACCACGGGCATCAGGCCGCGGAGCCAGCGGGCAACGTTGAGCTTGCCGATCTGATACGCGATGTAGCCGGCCAACAAACCACCCACGATTGCTCCGAGGAAGCCCGCGCCCATGAACCCGGATACTGCACCGGCCACGAACCCGGGAGCAATGCCCGGACGGTCGGCGATGGCGTAGGCAATGTAACCGGCCAGCGCGGGAACAAGGAACCCGAGGGACAGGGCCCCGATCTTGAACAGGACCGCGCCGAGGTAGGCGCCGAGAGGACCCCACGCTCGATCCGGGAACTCGGTCGGCAGGTTGAAGATGCTGTTGTCCACGAGAATCTTGTCGGCGAAGGCCGTGATGTCGTAGCCGCCCAAGAGGAAGCCGAGGGCGATCAGCAGGCCGCCACCTGCAACGAACGGAATCATGTAGCTGACACCGGTGAGGAGTGCGCGCTTCAGCTTCTGGCCGATGTGCTCGCCCTTTTCCTCCTCGGCGCGCTCAGCCTGCTCTTCGGCACCGAAATGCGGAACACGGCGTGCGTGCGGGTCCGTGGCGGCTGCCAGGGCCTCCTCCACCATCTTGGTAGGCTCGTCGATGCCACGCTTGACCGGCGCGTTGATGACCGGCTTGCCGGCGAAGCGCTCCTTGCCGCGTACGTCGACGTCGACGGCGAAGATCACCGCGTCAGCCGCGGCAATCACTGCCGGGTCCAGCGGCTTGGCGCCTGAGGATCCCTGGGTTTCGACCTGAAGGTCGACGCCCATTTCCTTGGCGGCGGCCACCAGCGAATCAGCTGCCATGTACGTGTGTGCGATGCCGGTTGGGCATGCGGTGACGGCCACGATGCGCTTGGGGGCGGCGGGGGCGTTGCCGCCAATGGGGGCAGGTGCCTGTCCGGGCGCTGCGAAGCCAGTGGCCGCAGCGTCGGCGGCCGGAGCAGCTGCAGCCGGCTTGTCCGCCAGGGCGCCATCGACGAGGTCCACGATGTCCTGCTCGGTGGCTGCCGCACGCAGTGCTGCCGTGAAGTCCTTTTTGATGAGCGAGCGGGCCAGCTTGGAGAGCAGCTTCAGGTGTTCCTGGTCTGCGCCGTCCGGGGCTGCGATGAAGAAGATGAGGTCAGCCGGGCCGTCCTTGGCGCCGAAATCCACCTTGTGGGACAGTCGGGCCATGGCAAGGGCAGGCTCCGTGACTGCGGTCGAGCGGCAGTGCGGGATGGCGATGCCGCCGGGGACGCCGGTGGCGGTCTTCTGCTCGCGGGCGAAGGCGTCGGCGAAGAGCCCTTCAACCTCGGAAGCACGGCCGGAGGCGGCTACTTTGCCGGCCAGGACGCGGATGACGTCGGCGGGGGAGTCGCCCAGGTTTTGGTCGAGGGTGACCAATTGGGGGGTGATCAGCTGGGTCACTGTGAATCCTTCTGGAGGGCCGTGATGGTTACGGCGTCGGGGGTTGTCTGGTGGACTGCCGGGACAGTGGAGCCCGGCAGCGAAGCAGCTGCGGCACCATGTGCCACGGCTTGACGGAGGCAGTCCTGTGCGGAACCGCCCTGGGTTGCGGCCAGTAAGTAGCCGGCAAGGGAGGAATCCCCTGCGCCCACTGTGCTGACTGCCTTGATCGGCGGATGCGTGGCGAACCACGCTCCGTCCACGGTCACCAGGACTGCGCCCTTGGACCCGAGTGTTGCGAGAACGGCGCCTACACCGCTGTGGACGACGGCGGCAGCGGCTTGGGCGGCTTTGGCCGGATCCGCTTCCAGTTGGTCAGCTGTGTAGACGTTGGCGAAACCGGCGGCGGCGGCGAGCTCTGCAAGCTCTTCCGCGTTCGGCTTGAGGAGGTCGGGCTTTCCTGCGGCATCGCCTGCCAGGGCTGCCGCAAGCGGAGCCCCGGAAGAGTCGATGGCGATGCCGGGGGCGGCCGTTCCATCAGCGTTCGACCGGAGCCGACGCGCGATTGTGGCGTAGAAATCCGCGGGCACTCCGGGTGGGAGGGAACCTGCGAGAACCACCCAGCTGGCGCCACGGGAGCGCTCAAGCAGCAGCCCGATCAGGGCTTCCTGCTGTTCACCGCTCAGCTCCGGGCCGGGTTCGTTGATCTTGGTGGTGACCCCATCCGGTTCGGTGAGCGTGACGTTGCTGCGCAGCGCCTGACCGATGGGCAGCGCGGCAAAGGGCACGCCGCCGTCGTGCAGTCCGGAAAGAACGGGATCTGAATCCGCGCCGGGAAGGACCGCCAACGTTTCGAGGCCGGAGGCCACGAGTGCGCGCGAAACGTTGACACCCTTTCCGCCGGATTCCTGGTGGACGGCGACGGCCCGCTGAACTTCGCCGCGAGCCAGGGCTCCCGGGAGCTCAACCGTGCGGTCCAGGCTGGGGTTGGCGGTGAGCGTGACGATCATGCGATCACCACGTCGACGCCCGCGTCGGCCAAAGCCGCCGCAAGTTCAGCCGAGGGCTGCTGGTCAGTAATCAAGGTGTCAACATCCTTTAAGGTGGCGAACTGGACCAGGGTTTCGGCATCCAGCTTGGACGAGTCGGCCAGGGCTACAACGCGGCGGGCGGACTTGACGAAAGCGGCTTTCACCGCGGCTTCCTCGGGATCCGGCGTGCTGAGCCCGAAGACGGCGTGGATCCCGTTGGCGCCCACAAAGGCGATGTCCGGCCGAAGCCTGTAGGCGGCCTCCACAGTGGACTGTCCGACGGCGGCCTGGGTGAGTCCGCGGACACGGCCACCGAGGATCTGGAGAGCGACACCCTGTGTGGAGGAGAGCTTTCCGGCGATGGGAATGGCGTGGGTGATGACCACCAGTTCGTCGTTTCCGTTGGCCGAAGGAGTCCGCTGGGCCAGCAGGTCAGCCAGGGTCTCGGTAGTGGAACCGGCGTCCAGCAGGATGCTGCCGGTGGTGAGTTCCGGGATCAGGGCAAGCGCGGCGTTTGCTATGCGGAGTTTTTCGGCCTGGCGCTGCACTGCTCGCTCCAGGATGCTTTCCTCGCGGGTGCTCAGGCGGTCAGAGGGGACCGCGCCGCCGTGTACCCGGCGGAGATTTCCGGAAACTTCGAGGGCCGCGAGGTCGCGGCGGATTGTTTCAGTGGTGATGCTGAAACGGTCTGCGAGGTCCGTGACGCTCACCCGTCCGCGCTCTGCGACGAGTGCGGAGATCAGTTGCTGGCGTTCTTCTGCGAACACTTACCCTCCATTGCGGTAAAGCCAAGTTCGATGCGGCCACGTCCGTGACTGCTGTCACAACGATGTGGAATTGCTTGACTCTATCTTTGTTTATGTTGGTAAGTCAATAGAAACCAACATAAACAAAGATCAGCGCTCTGGCCGGGTGTGGTTCGGACGCGCGGGTTCCGGGAAATGCCCGGAAACGGCGAAAGGGCATGTCGCGCTCCCTGTAGCGCGACATGCCCTTCTATCGGATCCTGACTGGGGGATCTGCCGGGATCCGGTCCTGTAGGTAAGGAACAGCCCCTAAAGTGGTGGCGGGTTCCCTGGGCCCGGAGGCGGTGGGACCGCTGGGCCGGGAGTGGGTTCCGGGACTGGCGGCGGGCCAGGTTCCGGCAATGGTACGGGTTCAGGCGTAGGTCCTGGCTCCCTGGTTGGATCGGGGTGCGACGGATCCGAGGGAAAACCGCTCATCGTCAAGCGCTCTTTTCCCGGGACGATTGCGTCGGGCGGAGACTTTGTGGCGTGCTGGAAGGGTATCGGCTGGAGTCCCACCCGGTTCGCATGTAGTCGATGGGCAGGTTGTCCGGGTCCGGCGGATCCGGCAGCTTGTGCTTGCCGGGCTGGCCAAGCTGGCCACGTTGGCCAAGGCCCCGGGCTGTGGTGGAGGACTCCCTTTTTTGTGATTCTGCGTGCATGCTATCCCTTCCGGTAGCTTCAGATTCAGTGCCGCTCCTCATGGCTGCGCTGCCAGGTTCAGTCCGGTATTTCCATCCGGAAGCCGCAGTGGCAGCCAAGAATCCGCGTGTTGATCAGAACTTCGTACATCCGCAGCTGGGCTCCGGGTTTCAGGACCAGGGGAGTCTGAATCCTCCGGAGCTCGCAGCTGCTGGTCTTCATTGGTTCGCCGCAGTGAAGATACTGACCGCCGAACTGAAGTACCCCTTGCGAAATGCCGGGCCGGTTGAGTACCGCGGCAACCTTTTGGACAGATGCGATCTGTTGGTAGGAATACCTGCAGACGTGGCACTCGTACGCCACGTCCACCAGATTGGGCACGGGGGGATAGCGGGACTGGATCGAATTCACCACGAGGTGCTTGTCCGTGTTGCACCGGGTACACCAAAGACGCTCGTCGGGCGGTTGGTGGGCTTCGTCCGGGACTCTGGACGCTGGCTGGGCCGGCATGGGTCTGTACCTCGGCATCAAAAATGCGGGTCGCCCGTCTGCATGAGCTGTAAAGCCTGGTCCTGTAAATGCGGGACTGTAGCTAGATTGTGCACATAGGTGCACGGCATATGCAAGGATTCTGTTGTCATTCCTTAAAGGGGTGACAGGGACAGACCCGGCGATCGTAAACTAAGGCATGGACGAAATGAACGTTGAATTGGCGCTGCCTGATGCCGCCTCGGCGCCCGACGAAGTTTCGGTGCCTGAGCAGCTTCAGGACCTCGTTATCGACAGCGAAGACGTCGGTGGATTCCTCGGAGAACTGGCTGTTTTTTCGGCTGCGGCGGTGTCCAACGCGGTCGGTGTGAACGTGCATTGCGGTATCACACTGAGCCGGCGGAGGCGGACGGCCACGGTCGCCGGAAGCACCCCTGAAGCCAGGTTGATCGACGAAGTCCAGCAGGCGTACGGAGATGGTCCCTGCCTGGAAGCAATGCGCAGCCATGCCACCGTGCACGTGCCCGACACTTCCACGGAAGGGCGCTGGCCCGACTACTGCAAGGTCATCGCGGATCGCGGCCATCTCTCGGCGCTTTGCGTCCCCTTGGAGCTGGATGAAGGTGCTACCGCGGCCCTCAACTTCTTCGCTCCCCGGATCGACGCTTTTGACCCGGCCACCATCCGGGACTGTGAGCTCTACGCCAGCCAGGCTGAACGCTCACTGCGCCTGGCAGTCCGGATCGGCGTCAAGCAGCAGCACGCCGACGACCTCCAGGATGCCATGCAGTCCCGGACCGTGATCGACCTCGCCTGCGGAATCATCATGGGGCAGAACCGGTGCAGCCAGGACGACGCCTTCCAAATCCTCAAGAAGGCATCAAGCGCCCGGAACCAGAAGCTGCGCGACGTCGCCGAGACCTTGGTCAAGAGCGTGGCGAAGGAGTCTCCCGTGGCCCATTTCGAAGCCTGAGGCAAAGAGCCCCGGGGAGCCGCGGCAAGCCGATGACTTGTGACGCAAGCCACTGGTGAACTACATTTTAGGTGGGTTAAGCAGATAGCCCTTGGAGTCTCATGACGTGGAGCCATCCCGGATGGTCCAAGAACTGCACTTTCAGCCGTGGCCATTATCGGCCGGCTCGCAGCGTCTATGCATGCGGCTCCTTGGAGTTGTAAAAGGAGAATGGCAATGACGCTTGGTTCCCTTCCTGTCCCGAAACCCTCGCAGGGGTCCGAACCTGCCAAGGCCGAAGTACGGCCATGGTGCACGGTCTGCGGCACTGATTCCTACATTTTTGTTGAGACCGTGGTGGAAGCCGAACCACACCAGACGGAAGTTGTCGACGTCAGCTACACCTGCAGCGAATGCGATACCTTCTACGCCCACCCCGTCCGCCTGGCCACGCTGGTGCCGGAGATCCAACAGGAATTTCTTTCCACTGCCGCAGCAGGACTCTGGTTCAGTTGCACCCATTGCGGCGATCCCATGACGTTGGGACGTCCTGCCGAACACGTGATTGAGGCCCCCCGGAGCACTGAAGATCCTGAAAGCCCCAATCTCCTTGAGGTCTACTTGCAGACCCAGGTGCTGCATTGCCGTTGTGGTTTCCAAATGGAGGTTCCGCGCCACGTTGGGTAACCGCCGACTCTGAATAATCCATAGAGGGAGGGGTGGGTCTGTGCGAACGTTTGGTGTGGAGGAGGAACTTCTGATTGCCGATCCTTCGGACGGCATGCCATTGGCCCTCGCCGCGGACATTCTTGACGTGGCGATCCACGGCGGGGATGCTGACGGCGATGCCGCTTCCCTGAAATCGGAATTCAAGCAGGAGCAGATCGAAGTCAACTCCCGCCCCTGCCGGACGGCTGCTGAGCTCAGGGCTGAAATCCGTACGGGCCGGGCCCTATCGGACAAGGCGGCCAGGACCTTGGGTGCGCGGGTGGCGGCTTTGGCTACCCCGCCGGTTTTTCACGCGACGCCCACCTTGGGGAATCAGCGATACGCCGCCATGGGCACGGAATTCGGCCTGATTTCGCGTGAGCAACTCACGTGTGGCTTTCACGTCCACGTGTCCATCGAGTCGCCCGATGAGGGCGTCGGAGTCCTGGACCGTATGCGCCACTGGCTTCCCGTACTCCTCGCTCTCAGCGCCAACTCTCCCTTCTGGATGGGGGCCGACACTGGCTTTGCGAGCTATCGGACGCAGATCTGGAACCGCTGGCCCACGGCCGGCCCCATGGACATTTTCGGTTCGGCCGATGGGTACCGTGCAGTCCTGGGGACGCTGCTGGGTACCGGAGTTCCGATGGACGAGGGCATGATCTACTTCGATGCCCGCCTCTCGAGGGGCCATCCAACCGTTGAGCTCCGGATCGCGGATGTTTGCCTCTACGCTGAAGACGCGCTCACCCTGGCAGTGATCGCACGAGCCCTGGTGGAAACTTCGGCGGCCGAATGGCGGCGGGGCGATCCGCCGTCGAGTGCCTTGACGCATGTCATCCGCATGGCCAACTGGAAGGCGAGCCGTTTCGGCATCAACAGCGAACTGCTGCACCCGCAGGACCAGAGCCCTGTTGCTGCCCCGGAAGTTGCCGGCGCCCTGCTGCGCCACATCAAGCCTGCCCTGGCCAAGGCCGGAGACCTGTCGCTGGCGCGGACCGGGGTGGCCAACATCCTCCGCCGCGGCTCAGGCGAGCGGCTGCAGCGCCAGGCCTATGCGCGCCGGCGCCGGCTGTCCGACGTCGTGACCGCAGCCATCGCCTCCACGCACGAGTACGGGGAACTTTCAGACGCCGGCCTGCTAAGCCACTAGCAGCCAAAGGCGCGACGACGGCGGGCCGGTGACCCGCCGTCGTCGCGCCTTGCGATAGCTGTGCCTTGTGGTGGAATGCCGGGACGGTCAGCCTTGGTTGATGCGGATCATGTTGCCGGAGGGGTCGCGGAAGGCGCAGTCGCGCGGACCCCACGGCTGGTCGATCGGTTCCTGGAGGACCTCTGCGCCGGAGGCCCGGAGTTTCTCAAAGGTGGCATCGAGATCGTCCGTGGCGAAGACGAGCATTGGCATGACGCCCTTGGTGAGGAGCTCCTGGATGGCGTCGCCGTCAGCTTGGGAGCGGCCGGCGTGCGGCGGGGAGAGGACCAGTTCGAGATCGGGCTGGGCATCGCTGCCCAAAGTCACCCAGCGCTGGCCATCGGATCCGACGTCGTTGCGGACCTGGAAGCCGAGGGCGTCGCGATAGAAGGCGAGCGACTCATCGACGTCGTTGACAGTGACGTGTGCGTACTTCAAGGAAATGTTCATGAACCACACGCTATTGCAGCCCGGGAGCCCGCGCTTCTTCAATCCTGCTCAAGTTGCTGTTGCCCGTGCGGCGGGGTTCCTGTCCGGCCGCGTTTGCTGTTTTGCAATGCAGTTCGGCATCGCTTTCACCGCGTGGTGCTCCCGGGAACGGTACTCGCTGGGCGTGATCCCAACGATTTCAGTGAAGCGGCTGCTGAAGGAGCCAAGGGATGTACAGCCGACCTCCATGCAGGCATCCGTCACGCTGGATCCAGCGCGCAGGAGCGCCATGGCCCGTTCTATCCGCCGGGTCATCAGGTAGTTGTACGGCGATTCTCCGTAGGCGGCCTTGAACTGGCGGGAAAAGTGGGCCGGCGACATGAGCGCTCCGGCGGCCATGGTGGGCACGTCCAGGGGACGCGCGTACTCGCGGTCTATGAAGTCACGGGCACGCCGCAGATGGGCCAGGTTGGCCAATTCCTGCGGAGTCATGGCGTCAGTCTACTAGGCTCATGCCCATGGAATCAGTGGTCTGGTCAAAGCCCGAAAACCAGCGCAAGGACACCCCTTTGCTGGTGATGCTCCATGGTTACGGCACCAGCGAGCAGCGCATGGTCAATCTTTTTGACCAGCTGCCCACAGAGTTCACCTGTGCTGCATTGCGGGGGCCCAAAGTCATTGGCGACGACTACGGTTGGTTCCTGCTGGATTACTTCCTGACGAACGACTTCGCGGATGTGATCGCATCCACGAATGCGGTGTTCAACTGGATCAACTCCGTAAAGGACAACCACAGCAGCGTCAGTTTGCTTGGCTATTCGCAGGGCATGGCCATGGCCAGCACGCTCCTGCGGTTGCGGCCCACATCGTTCAAAGCCACCGTCGGGTTGTCCGGGTTTGTCCTGGACAATGACCTGCTTGCCCTGAGCGAATCGTTCGACACCCCACCGCCGTTCTTCTGGGGGAGGGACAAAGCGGACCCCGTGATCAACGAGGACGCGATCGCCCATACGGAGGAGTGGCTGAACGCCAACACGGCACTGACGGCGCGGACCTACCCGGGCATGGGCCACAGGATCGAGCCCGCCGAGCTGGTGGATGTCAGTGCTTTCCTGAAGTACTACGTGTTGGGTTAGCGCTGGATTAGAAGGCATCCGCACCCTCGAATCAAAACCGATGGTGAGATTCGCGTCACAATTTCGCATTCGACTGCACTCTATTGAATGACAAAATTGTAAGCGCTTACACTTTTGGCTGATGACCCGGTTCGGGACACACGCCAAGGCGTCAGTCGAGCATGGAAAGGGTTGAGGCCGTGTTGCATGGTTAGGACTCACAGGGTGACAATCCAGGACGTAGCCGTTCTTTCCGGATTGTCGATTTGCACGGTATCGCGGGCACTCAGGAAGCTCCCCAACGTTTCCGACAAAGCCCAGGCGCGGGTGGCCGAGGCCGCCAGCAAACTCGGCTACAAAGCCTCGGCCGCCGCATCCCGGCTGGCTGGCGGAAGTACAGGGTCGGTGGCCATTGTTGCCCCCACCGCCACCTCGTGGTTCTTCTCCCAGGCTGTGGAAGCCGCCGAGGAAGTTCTGGGGGACAGTGGCTACGACACGGTCCTGATCAGCCTCCGCAACAAGGCCAGTGTCCGGAAGCAGTTCTTCGCGGACCTGGAAAACCTCGCACAGCGGGTGGACGGGCTGTTGTTGCTCAATGTTGACCTCGACCCCGGAGAGATGGAAGCGTTGGAAGCCTGCGGACTGGCAACGGCCAGCGTGGGCATGGGAAATGTTCCGTGGGACAATGTAGGTATCGATGACGAACACGCTGCCTGGCAGGCAACCCAACACCTGCTGGGGCTGGGCCATTGGGACTTGGCCGTTCTCTCGAGCAATGAACACTCCGTTGTGACTGAGACTCCTCGGTTCCGTGGCTTCCGGCGCGCCCTGGATGAACACCACCTCACCGTCCACCCGGACCTTGTGGTGGCGGCAGGTCCGGGGATCGACGACGGGCGGCGGGCCATGATTGAGCTCATCACCCGTGGCGTGAAGCCCACGGCAGTGTTCGCCCATTGCGACGAGGCCGCCTTTGGTGCGTTGACAGCGCTCCGGGAATACGGCTTGTCCGTGCCGAAAAACGTGTCCGTGATCGGTATAGACGACCACCCTATGAGCTGGTTCCTGGGCCTCAGCACCGTGGCGCAGCCGGTAGCTGACCAAGGTGCCTTCGCCGCGAACCTCCTGTGCGAACGACTCCTGAATAACGAATCCCCCCATCAACCCTCCAACCACCTGCTCGATACCAAGCTCATCGAACGCAAAACCACGCGCCACAAGCGCTGAACGGAACTATGCACATGACTGATCTTCGTAATGCCTGGACAGGCGCTTCGGCGCTGTTGTTCGATCTCGACGGCGTGCTGACGCCCACTGCCGTGGTGCACGAGCAGGCGTGGCAGGAACTGTTTGACGGTTACCTTGCCGGGATCGGGCACCAGCAGGGTTACCAGGAGAGCGACTACTTCGACCACATCGATGGCAAGCCGCGCTTTGACGGCGTCCGGGACTTCCTGACCTCCCGGGGCATTACCCTCCCTGAAGGCCCAACGGACGATTCACCCACGAACCAGACTGTGCAGGGGCTGGGCAACCGCAAGAACGCCATCTTCAACGAGATCGTGGACACCCGCGGTGTGGAGCCCTATGAAGGTTCCGTCAAATTCATCAATGCGGCCCTGGAACGGGGACTCAAGGTCGCGGTCGTCTCCTCCTCAAGGAACGCCCCAGCCGTGCTGAAGGCAGCGGGAATCGACCACCACTTCGAGGTAGTAGTCGACGGCCAGGTGGCCGCCGGCGTCGGCCTTCCCGGTAAACCTGACCCGGCCACTTATGTCTACGGTGCAAGCCTGTTGGGCGTGCCGGTGGAGGAATGCATCGTGGTGGAAGATGCCGTGTCCGGTGTGCAGGCCGGTGCAGGTGCTCCCTTCTACGCCGTGATCGGCGTGGACCGCGGAGCGGGCCGGCAAACCCTGCTCGACGCAGGCGCCACACTTGTGGTCGACGACCTCAACGAACTTCTCTGACCCTACTTTTTCGAAGGACTTCATCAGCCCATGGCACTCATCAGCTCCGATCGGCTGCGTTTCCCCTGCGAGCCCTGGAAGCTTGTGGAAAACATTCACGTGCCCGGTGACGAGGGAACGTTGGAAACGCTGTTCGCGCTTGGCAACGGCCACCTTGGCATCCGCGGATCCCATTCCACTGCGGGAGACAGCGAGCTTCCCGGCACGTTCATCAACGGTTTCCATGAGATCTGGGACATCAAGCATGCCGAAAATGCCTACGGTTTTGCGCGGACAGGCCAGCGGATTGTGTACGTCCCGGATGCCAACAACTTCACGGTCTCCATTGATGGCGAAGCCCTGAGCCTTGCCGAGTCCACCGTGCTGGACTATCACCGCAGCGTGGACTTCTCCACAGGCGTTTACGAGGAACGCATCGTGTGGTCCTGCCGGTCGGGGGCCACCGTAACCACGGTGGAGCGCCGGGCGGTCGGGTTCGATTCCCGCGGATGTCTTGGCCTTGAACTGTCGTTGTCCGCGGACCGTGACGTGTCCGCGGACATCACGTCCGGCGTCGTGAACCGCCAGGACCAGCCCGTGGAGGACCATTCGGTCCATGACCCGCGGCGTTCAGGCCGCCACGCAGGGCGGGTACTGCTGCCACTTCACCTCCAGGGCGCCGATGGTTCGCTCCGCCTCGCATGGGAAACCTCGGAGTCGCGCCAGCGCGTGGCGATGGCTGTGGACCATTGGATTTCGGCCGAAGGCCAGCCGTTCGAAACGCTGGTGGCAGAGGACGAGTCCTCCGTCCGCTACGTCCTGGCAATCCACGACGGCGACACTTTCCGTTTGGAGAAAACGGTCAGTTACGTCGTGGCCGGATCTGCCGGGGACGCCGAAGACCGTGGCGAAAGCCTCGCTGTGGAAGCGGAAGCGAACCTGGTTTCCTTTGCCGACATCCTGGCGCAGAGCAAGGCGCACTACGACGAGTACTGGACCACGGCCGATGTCTCCATCGGCGGCCAGGCAGAGATGCAGCAAGCCGTGCGCTGGGGCCTGTTCCAGCTCGCGCAAGCCACTGCGCGCGCCGGAGTGGCCGGGATCCCCGCCAAGGGTGTCAGCGGCTCCGGCTACGAAGGCCACTACTTCTGGGACCAGGAGATCTACCTCCTGCCCTACCTCACCTACACCAATCCCGCCGGCGCCAGGAAAGTGCTCGAATCACGCCACGCCATGCTGCCGGATGCGAGGGTGCGCGCCAAGGAACTCAGTGTGGACGGGGCGCTGTTCCCGTGGCGAACCATCAACGGCCTCGAGGCCAGCGCCTACTACGCGGCAGGAACAGCCCAGTTCCATATCGCCGCCGCTATAGCCTTCGCTGCCAACCGCTATCAGTGGGCCAGCGGCGATGACACGTTCAGCGCAGAGCTGGGCGCCGATCTGCTGCTTGAGACCGCGCGCATGTGGGCCTCGCTGGGCTTCTTCGGCAAGGATGGAATGTTCCACATTCACGGTGTCACCGGCCCGGACGAGTACACGGCCGTGGTCAACGACAACCTGTACACCAACGTCATGGCGCGCTTCAACCTCCGTGCAGCGGCCGCGCTGGAACACGAGGGCATCGCCGAAACCGAGCGCATGGTGTGGAGGCAGGCTGCTGAGCGCATGTCGCTTCCCTACGATCCACACCTGCAGGTCTTCAGCCAGGACAACGACTTCATGACCCTGGAACCCTGGGACTGGAACACGCCCAAATCCAAGTACCCGCTGCTGCTGAACTTCCACCCGCTGGTGATCTACCGGCACCAGGTGCTCAAGCAGGCAGACACGGTACTGGCCATGTTCCTTCAGTGGCAGGACTTCACCGCTGAAGAAAAGCAGCGCGCCTTCGACTTCTACGACCCCATCACTACCGGCGATTCCACCCTGTCCGCGTGCGTGCAGGGCATCATGGCGGCCGAAGTGGGGTACGGCGACGTCGCGCTGCAGCACTTCACCGAGGCCTTGTTCATCGACCTCGACAACTCGCACGGCAACACCATCGACGGTGTCCATATTGCCTCCACCGGTGGCATCTGGAGCTCCCTGGTCTGCGGCTTCGCGGGCATGAGGGACCAGGGCGACGTTCTGCGCTTCGATCCCCGGCTGCCCGTCGAATGGGAGGGCTTGTCCTTCCGGCTCAAGGTGCAGGGGCGCCTGCTGGCAGTGGAGCTGGAACAGGGGTCCATCGCGCTGACCCTCGTGTCCGGCCCCGGCTACAGCGCGGAGCCGTTGCAGGTGAAGGTGCGGGACTACGACGTCACCGTCGGCGCCGACACCGTAACGGTGCCGCTGGACACCGTACCCGTACCGCCGCCGTCGATCTTCCCCAGCGTCTTCCCGACGGCGGGACTTCCGATCATCCGGTAGGCCGTTCACGAAGCCTGCGACGTGTGGTCTTCAATCACGCCACCGCCGCGATTTTCCGCAGCGTTTCGACGCCGGTCCAACTCGCTGTTGATAAGTTCCAGCAGCGCTTGGGCCGGCTCGGACAGGTGGTGGGTGTCCGGGGAGCCCAGTTGATCGCAATGGATGAGGACGTGGCGGATCCGTTCCAGTTCCCGGGAGGGCACCAGCGGCCAGCGGTGAAACAGTTGCCTGACAGCTATGGCACCCAGCAGGGCATCGGGTTTGTCGGTTGGTGCGCGGTGCGTTCCTTGGGTAACTGCTGCTCTTCGTCGAGCAACGGAGGCCGCGGAAGCTGCGACGCCATGGGTAAGAAGAATGTTGGCTTTGAAGGAATTGGGGGCCATGAGGACCTCCCTGATGAGAGCGAAGGAAGCCGACTGCGTGACTTAGAATCCAGCTTACAGAATGTGAGTTATGTCATGTCAATCGTTACGCGAGGTTGCCGGCACCTGCAATAGTGGCAGGATGACCGACCAGCAGGAACTGTGGGACGAGGAAACCGCAAGCCGGTACGACACCCCCGGCGAGGGCATGTTCTCCCCGGAAGTACTCGGCCCCACCGTGGAGACCCTGTCCGAACTCGCGGGCAAAGGTCCGGCCCTTGAGTTCGCCATTGGTACAGGCCGGGTGGCAGTGCCCCTCTCCGAAGCCGGCGTGCCCGTGAGCGGCATCGAACTTTCCCACGCGATGATCCGGCGGCTGCGGTCGAAGGCAGACGCGGCCACCATCCCTGTGGTGCAGGGAGACATGTCCGAGGTCCGGGTGGGCGGGGACTTCACACTGGTATTCCTGGTGTTCAACACCATCGCCAACCTCTTGACCCAAGACGAGCAGGTCCGGTGTTTCCAGAACGCTGCACGACACCTTGCCCCAGGCGGCCGCTTCGTCATTGAGCTGTGGGTACCGCAACTGCGTTCCCTCCCGCCGGGCCATGGCGGAACGGTGGAAGTGAGCCAACCCGGATACCTGCTGGTGGACACGTACGACGTGCTGCGCCAGCACGTCATCTCCCACCACGTCCGATTCGGACCGGACTTGTCCGATGGCCGGGAGGCACGGATCGGCAGGACCCCACACCGATACATCTGGCCCAGCGAACTGGACCTCATGGCGCGGATAGCCGGGTTCGAGCTGGAATCCAGGTGGGCGGACTGGGACCGCAGCGACTTCACCGCAGAGTCCCGGAGCCACGTGTCGGTGTACCGGCTCAGCGAACGCTAGGGCCACCCGGTCACTGCAGCGGGGAGGATGCACTCCGGGCGCCCGGCCCAAGCAACGCCACCCGTGTCCGCACCGCGATCGCAGCACCCAGGACGAGCGCGGCCGCGACGGCGGCCGCGACCGCCGTCGGGAATGACTCAGGTGCGTCCGAGCTGCGGCCAACCGTGATCCACACCAGGCCCCACGCGATGGCCGCAGCAAGGGCGAGACGGCCATGGCCCTTGATGGCCAACGCGACGCCAATGATCGCCACCACCACCAGCACGGCAACGGACCACACCTCGGGCTGCAGGCCGAACCCCGAGAACCCGGCAGCTTTCAAAGCGGCGGCGATATTGGCGCACACGGCAACGCTGGTCCACCCCAAGTAGAGGCCCAAGGTTCCGTCCACCACGACGGCCTCAACCCACGAGGAAGCGCGGGTCCGGCTGTAGCGAAGGAACGCCATCACAAGGGTCACCAGCAGCGCCAGGATCACCAGGACACTGACCAAAAGCCATCCCGCCTGCACGGACAGGATCCAAGCCGCGTTGAGGATCATGGACACGGCAACCACCCAACCCAAGGCCCGCTGCCGTGCACTGGAACGCTGGGACGGCAGCCACTGCCACACGGTGTAGGCAACAAGACCGGCGTACACCACGGACCAGATGGAGAAGGCGGGCGTGGCCGGCGCCAGGAGGGTGGAATCCGCGGCCAAGGCACCGCCCGCAGCCTGCGCGATGGGCGTGCCGCCAAAGACTCCGACGCCGATCATCGAGCCAACAATGCAGACGAGCAGACTGGCCGTTACAGCGATCTGCCGCTTGAGATCCTGGCTTCCGGTTGCCATAAACTTCGCCTCTTTCCTGATGGGATGTGCGGTTTCATGCATTCACGGGGTCCGTGACTTAGTATCAAATTGCTAGTGAAGCGAGCTTTACGCTTATCGAAGGAACATCGGATGGATTCGGAAGGCCACGCAAAGGGCTATTGGTACGGGAAAGACCCGGGGCAGAAGGCCATCGCCATCGATGTCCTGAACGCGTTGCGGGACTATCGGGCCTCCGAACAAGCGATGCGCCGCAGGACCCGCTCGTCCATGGGGATGGGCGAGAAGGACCTGCTGGCACTGCGGTATCTGTTCGAAGCGGAAGCGGCCGGCAAGGTGATGAAGCCGAAGGACCTGGGGGACAAGCTCGGGATAACGTCGGCGTCAATGACCACCTTGATTGACCGTCTGGTGGAGTCCGGCCATATTCGCCGCGAACCCCATCCGAGCGATCGTCGCGCGTTGATCCTGAAGGCGACCCCGGGATCGGACCAGGAAGTCCGGCACACCTTGGGCGGAATGCACCGACGGATGTTGGACGCAGCTTCTGCCCTGAGCCCGGACGAGTCGAGGATCGTGGTGGATTTCCTGCAGCACATGCGCGAAGCGTTGGACACAATCGACGAAGAGCCCGGGGAACCGTCCGCGTCATGACGTCAGGCCCCACTGCAGGATGAAGATCAGGGTCACCAGGAATCCTGAACCGTAGTTGAGCCAGATAAACCGCCGCCATGCCACATTGGTGCGTGCCGCCGTCGTATCCGTGACGGTCCAGTACGGGGCGCAATTGACGATGTACGGTACCGCGATGATCGCCGCCAGCGGCCCGGGCCACGGCGTGGCCAGCATCGCCAGGCCCGCTACCAGCCAGAGAACGACGGCGAGCCGCACCGTCCGCCGGGCGCCAATCACTGTAGCGATGGAGCCGATGCCGGCCTGCCGGTCGGGTTCGATGTCCTGGACGGCGCCGAAGGCATGGGCCGCCATGCCCCAGAGGAAGAACGCGGCCAACAGGATAAGGAGACCGGGCGTTACGTCGGCGCCCGCCAACGCCAAACCGACGACGGCGGGACTTACGAAGTGCGTACTGGACGTCAACGAGTCCAAGACCGGGCGTTCCTTGAAGCGGAGTCCCGCCACGGAGTAGGCAGCCACGGCGAAGGCACTCACGGTCAGGCTGATCCATGCCGCAGGCCCGCCCGCCAAAGCCAGCACCAGGAGGAACGGCACGTTGGTGATCGCCGCGAGCCACAGCATGGGACGGTGCAGGTGCGGCTTGAGGAGCGCCCCTTCGATGCCGCCCTTGCGCGGATTCTTGAGGTCCGATTCGTAATCGAAGACGTCGTTGATGCCGTACATGGCCAGGTTGTAGGGGATCAGGAAGTAGAACGTTCCCACGATCAGCACCCAGTCGATTTCGCGGGTGGTGAGGAGCATGGCCGCGGCGAACGGGTACGCGGTGTTGATCCAACTGACCGGACGGGACGCGAGTATTGCCTGCGGAACCAGGCCCTTAAGGTTGGATTGCGCCCCGGCATTCCGGCGCCGGGTCAGCCACATCCACAGTCCGGGCAGCGCCACGACACCCGCCAACGGGTAGGCGAAATCTTCGATGGGGGCGAGCCCTGCCTTCAGCCCAAGGATGTGCGAGGAATCGTAGTGGAAAAGCTCCATGCCGATCATCACGGAGTCGAACACCGCTGTCAGCACAGCCAACGCAGCGAAGGCCAGCCCCACGGCTTTCCAATGCTTGGAGGCCTCGCCCTGCCGGGCACCCCGACCGGCGAAGACCACCCCCGCGACGGCGGCCGCGGCGATGAAGGCAAGCGCGAGCCATAGGTACGTCATGCGTTCTCCCGCTCCCGCTCCGCTTGCCTCGCCGGCAGCCGTTCGAGCAGCCGCCGTGCGCCCGTGTACAGGACCATGGTGCACAGGGTCAGGAAGAGCAGGAACACGGGCTCCTCAATGGGCAGCTCCGGAGCGATCAACAGGCCCGTGGCGATGGTTCCTTCGCCGCGGAGGAAAATCCCCAGCCCGATGCCGGCCGCGTCCCAGCCGAGGAAGAACAACACCCCGACGGCGGTCACCATCGCCGCTGCCTTCGCGTCATGCCAGAAAAACAAACGGAATCTGTGATCAAGCAGCAGCATGCAGCTGATGCCGAACAGCAATGAGGCCAAGTAGAGAACTCCCATCAGCCAATCCTGCTGGCTACGGGCCTCACACTGACAGGGCCGGTGCTGTGATCGCCGCGGATCCTTTTCAGGACAAGCTCCGCGCTGATCAGACACATGGGCACACCCACGCCAGGGGCGGTGGTGGCGCCGGCGTAGTAGAGGCCCTGCACGCGCTTGGAGGCATTCTGTGGCCGGAACATGGCGCTTTGTCCCAGTGTGTGGGCCGGTCCCAGCATGCCG
The DNA here is from genome assembly GCF_014647595.1 of Paenarthrobacter histidinolovorans. Classification (GTDB taxonomy): domain Bacteria; phylum Actinomycetota; class Actinomycetes; order Actinomycetales; family Micrococcaceae; genus Arthrobacter; species Arthrobacter histidinolovorans. The sequence continues at coordinate 151,855 of NZ_BMPM01000011.1, forward strand.
CCGCGCCAGGAGTTGTAGTCACGGGCGAAGTCCGCAGGTCCTATGGTCTGCCGGACAACGATCCGATCGCGAAGGTCCGGAATGTCGGCCCATCGGGCGATCTGGTCGATTGCGGCGTCGGCAGTTCGCTCTATGAGTCCGTCGCCCGTTCCGTCCGGGCCGCCGGCTCCCAACGAGGGATCGGCAGGGATGGGGACCAGGACGAAGAGATTCTCATGGTCTTTGGGGGCTACAGCGGGATCGGTCGCGCTGGGTTTGCAGACATAGATTGACGCGGGATCAGGAATCGCCGGCTTCTCACCGAAGATCGAGGCGAAGTTTGCCTCCCAATCGCGGGTGAAGAACAAAGAATGGTGCGGCAGCTCAGGAAGCTTGCCCTTGACTCCCAGCATCACCAAAACTGCTCCGGGGCCGCTGGTGCGCCGCTGCCACCAGGAACCGGGGTAGCTGCGGTCCCGCACGCCCAGCAGTTGGGTTTCGGTGTGGTGGAGATCGGCACCGGAGACCACGAGGTCGGCCACGCTGTAGTGCTCGTTCCCGGAGGTGTCACGCCAGGTCACCCCGGTGACTTCACGGCTGTCCTTGCCGGTCAGTGCGGCCGGAAGCTTCACGCCGTCGAAACGGCCCACCTTCCTGGTCCTGGTGGTTGCGCGGGTAGTGATCTTGAGGGCTTCGGCACCGGTGTGTATCCGGACCCCTGCCTGGACGGCCAAGTCTTCAAGGCGGCCCACAAGCTCCCAGAAACCTCCCATCGGGTACTGCACCCCGTCACCGAGATCCAGAGCACTCATCAAGTGGTACATGGCGGGAGCATCGGAAGGACTGGTGCCCAGGAAGACGGCCGGATAACCCAGGACCTGCCGCAGTACCGGATGCTGGAATCGCCGGGCCACGTACTTGTCCAGGGGAGTCAGCAGAAGCTGCGCAAGCTTGGGCAGGCTGCGCAGCACCTCGGGCTGAAGCAGTCCCTGCAGTTTGGTGAAGGGGTTGTAGAGGAAAAAGCGCTCCGCCATATCCGTTGTGTGCCGTGCCGATGCCAGGTAGGCTGCCAGCTCCTTGGCGCTGCCGGGTTCCACGTCCTCGAACGTCTCCAGGACCTGCTCGCTGCCCAAGGGGACGGTCAGCGGGTCCGGCCGGACGCCGTCGAGGTTTGGTTCGCTGAACACGCGGTACGCAGGACTGAGCGTGCGGAGGTCCAACTGCTCCGCGGTGCTGGTGCCCAGAAGCTCGAAGAAGTGGTCGAAAACGCCGGGCATGAGGTACCAGGACGGGCCCGTATCGAAGCGGAAGCCATCGCGCGCCAAGCTCCCGGCCCTGCCGCCGACCTGGCTGCGCTGCTCCAGGAGCTGCACCTCGTGTCCTTCGTGGGCGAGGAGCGCAGCGGTGGCAAGCCCAGCGATGCCACCGCCGATCACTACTGTCCGGGTCATCGGTGCAACTCCATCCAGGTTGAGGCGACTGCCCGGGCGGCAAGGCCGGCTTTCACGGCGTCCGGGACGCGAACCCGTGAACGGTAGAGCTCATCCACGGTAGTCTGCTCGATCCTGTCCGTCAGGGCCGCGAAGAGCGAAAGGGCGCTGCGGACAGCGGCCCGGGCATCGCGCGGCAGCAGGGGGATAACAGCATTGGCATCGGCCAACTGGGCCCGGATGGTGCCCACCCAGGCCATGCGGTCACCGTCCGCCAGATGCTCGGACGTGCCCAGGTAATTGCGTCCCAGGCGGGTGGTGTCGTCGGCCAGGTCGCGCAGGAAATTGATGTTCTGGAAAGCAGCCCCCAGCCGGCCGGCGCCATGCTGCAGAGCCGCGGCGTCGCCGTCGTCGATGTTTTCATCCCGCATGAAAACGCGCAGGCACATCAGCCCCACCACCTCGGCAGAGCCGTGGACGTAACCTTGGTGGGCGTCGGCGTCGAAGCGAAGGGGAGTGCCCGGGGCATTCGTGCGCTCGCCGAGGTCCGTGCGCATGGAATCGAAGAACGGATCAATGAGGGAGTGGTCAATCCGGGCTGCCCGGGCAGTCTGGGCGAAGGCGTGGATGATGAGGTCGCTGCTGTAGCCAAGCTTGACGGCCCGATGGGTTTCCTCAATGAAATGGGCCAGGGCGTCGCACTGTTCCTGGTAGCTGAGTCCGGCCTCCGCGGTGACGCCATCCACGAGTTCGTCCGCGACGCGTACCAGGGCATAGATGTTCCGTACATGCTGGCGGTGCCGCCGCCCGAGCAGCTTGCACGCCAGGCCGAACGATGTGGAATATGCGGCGATCACCTGGTTGGCAGCCCGCTCGGCCGTCCGGGTGAAATGGGTGAAAGAGGTATCCGCGGCGAGGCTCATGACTGCCGCCCTTCCAGCTGCCCGGCGAGGTCCAGCAACACACTGCAGACGCCGTCCGGGATGGTGCTTGTCAGCAGGTCGTTGAAGGCCTGCATCTGTTCCTCGATGAGTCCGTTGACAAAATCTTCCGCACCGCAGTCTGCCAGGTGCCGGCGGACGTACTCGCATTCAGCGCCGTTCAGCTCCGGCCTGCCGAAGAAGGGCTCCATGTCCGGCCACGCCGCCGTGGTCCGGGCGTGGGCGATGATGGCCGTTTCCTTGCCCTCCCGCAGGTCCGAAAATGGGTCCTTGCCGTGCCGGCGGGGATCCCCGAAGGTGGACAGGAGATCGTCCTGGAGTTGGAAGGCGAGCCCCAGATGCCGGCCGGCGCTGGCCAGCGCATTTTCGACGGCGAAGTCGGCACCTGCCAGCGCTGCTGCGGCCCGAAGGGGAAGTTCGAAGGTGTAAGTGGCGGTTTTATAGCCGCACATCATCAGGATGGTCTCGAGGTGGGGGTCGATGATGCCGTCCCCGAGGCCCACGTCCAGCTGCTCGCCGGCCACTGTTTCGTTGATGGTGTGTTCCAGGAGATCCAGCAGCCGCAGCCGCAGTGCGTGGGGGAGGTCTGCCCTGGCGAAGGCCTGGTGGGTTGCCGCGAGGAGCATGTCCCCCATGAGGATTCCGCCGGTTTGGGCCCAGTGGAGGTCGCTGCCTTCACGGGCTCCTTCGGCGTTGGTGGTCCGGGGAAGGGACTGGGCTTCCGCAAGGAGTGAGCCGATCAGGTTGGGGTGCCCTCGCCGGACGAGGTCGCCGTCGATCACGTCGTCGTGGAGCAGGAAAGAGTAGTGGAGGAGTTCGATCGCGGCAGCAATGCTGATGGCGGTTTCGCGGTTGTCGGTGTTGGGCGGGCTGGTTCGGGGCTGGTCCGTCGCGGCTGGATTCTTTTGCTGCGGACGGGTCCTGAGGGCATCGTAGGTCTCCATCAGCAGGAGGGGGCGCACGAACTTTCCGCCCAGGACGTTGTGGCCGGCCAGTTCCCAGAGCCTGGTGAAATGGGCCCCGTACGCTGTTGCGGAGGCTGCCCGCTTGCCGATGAGCCCGCTCAGCTCGTTCTCGATCGCCGCGCAAAGGTCGGTGCGGCTGCGCAAAGAGCCGGAGGTGACGGTCATGCTTTCGCTCCGGTCCCGGGCTGGAGTACCCGGGCCTCAAGCAGCTGGGGGAACTGGAGCCCCAACCATGGGCTGAACGCGGTTGGGGTGCGCTCCAGGGAGTCGGCCAGAAGCGCCGGGGACATCCACGCCCAGTCTGCTACCTCGGAAGGGTTGGGTTTCAACTCGCCGGCGATCCTGGCGATGTAGACGGGGCAGATCTCGTTTTCCACAATGCCCGTGGGATCAACGGCCCTGTACCGGAAGTGGGGGAGTGCCAGTCCAACCTGGTTGGCATCCACTCCCAGTTCGAATTGCGCCCGCCGGGCTACTGCGTCCAGGTGATCCTCGCCCGGGGCCGGATGCCCGCAGAAGCTGTTGGTCCACACCCCTGGCCAGGTCTTCTTCTCCGGCGAGCGGCGGGTCAGGAGGATCTCGCCGTCATCGTTGAGGAGGTAGCACGAGAACGCGAGGTGGAGGGGTGTTTCCCGCGTATGCACCCCCGCTTTCGGGGCTTCCCCTATGGGTGTGCCGGCGTCGTCAAGGAGGACAACCATCTCTGTAGCGTTCATTTTGCGCCTTCCTCCTGCACCCTGAGTCTTTAAACAGCCGAGTCTTACAACCGCCCTAATATTGCTAGACAAGCTAGAAGAAAGGCTACCATGTAGGAAGTTAGGTGTAACATACTCAGCATGTCCAGTCTTGAAGAAATGCCTGAAGAAGCCGGCTTCCCGGCCTCAGCCGGCATTTATCATCTGGATGCCAATGATCCGCATCAGCAGTTGATTGACCGCTCACGGTTCTCCGACGCCGACATCCAACAGATCAACGAACTCATGGCAGCGTTCGGGAGACTCCGCGACGCCGAACAGCGCCTCGCCGACGCCTCGCTCCGGTACATGAAACTCAACCAATCGGACATGCGGGCACTGCATTACCTGATTGTCTGCGCGAACCATGGCGTCATCGCCACGCCCGGAGCGATAGCCTCCCACCTGAACATCTCGACGGCGTCAACCACCAAGCTGCTGGACCGGCTGGAACGTGCCGGCCACGTAACCCGGCAGGCGCACCCCTCAGACCGTCGGGCCCTCGCCATCGCCATTACGCCCGAAACGCACGAAGCTGCGATGCGCACTGTGGGCAAGCAGCAGGCCAAACGGTTCCTGGCTGCCGCCCGCCTTACTCCCGGGGAACGCGGGACTGTGATGCGCTTCCTCGACGACATGGCACGTGAGATCGAAGTGTCAGACGAGGCGTGGGCTGCGGTTCCCCACTGAAAGCTTCCTGTGATTCGAGTGATAAGTGTGAGCCAAGTGACACTTTTCTCTGTAAGATGCGAGGCAAGGCCCTCATGCGGGGGGCGGCAGTTGTCTGGCCTGGCCAGCGGGGGATACACAAAGGAATAATTGATGGCTCAAGAAGCGGGCTCTCTATCACCGGGTAACGACGCGGACAGCAGCAACCAGGAAGGCGCAGGGGGCACGCCGTTTACGGACGAAGTGACCATGCGGGCCCAGGTCCTGGACATCATCGAGTCCATTCTTGAGGACTCTGAACCGCGCAGCCAAGGAGCCAGGAACAAGCTCCGTGAGCTCCTTGACGAGCACCCTGACGACCCCGAGGGCGCACTGCTGAAGCATTTGCTCCTCACCCGCAAAACATCCCAGACGGCGTACAACGTGCCAGTTCACCTGGAACACGCCAGCCTGCATCTGGAGTCATCCGACGCCTCACGAACCGTACTGGTCCCCGTCAGCCACGACGTCCGTGCCGGCATCCAGTCGGTCCTGGCCGACAAACTCCTCCTCACTGCGTTCCAACCAATCCATTCCCTTCCCAACGGCGACCCTATCGGCGTCGAAGCCCTGACAAGGTTCATCGGTGAGGACGGCGCGGGCGCCGATGTGTGGTTCAGCGAAGCAGCTGCTGCCGGTCTGGGCACTGAGCTGGAGATAGCAGCGCTGCATTGCGCACTGATGGCCGCGCACGACGTCCCGGAAAACATGTTCGTCACACTGAACCTCACCCCGGCGACCTCGCACGACCCCCGGGTGCGGAACCTTCTGGCCGCTGCTGCCTTGGCCCCGGAGAGGATCATCATCGAGCTGACAGGGAGCCTGGAATCCATGACGGCCCAGCCGGGCGGCGAAGGCCTCGAACAGCTGCGGGCTTTGGGATTGCGAGTGGCGGTCAGTGCCTCGGGAGCCGCGCTGGTCTCCCTGGACAGCATCGAGCAATTGCACCCGGACATCATCAAACTGGATCGCCACCTGATTGAAGGAATCGCCGGAAACGACGGCCAGAAGCTCCGTGCCAAGGCCATCGTCGAACTGGCCCGCGAGATCGGGGCGGATGTCCACGCGCAGGGCATCGAAACAGCCGAAGAACTGCAGGAAGTCACAGCCCTGAAAGTCACCGCGGCGCAGGGATACCTCCTGGGTCGTCCCTCGGTGCACCCGCTCGATTGGTCGGCCTGGAGCGTCCGGGCGCAAACGGAACCGCAGCCTGCCGGCTGACTGTCGCTGCATCGACGACGGCGGTTCCCACCTCAGGTTCGTGCCGCCGTCGAACGTTTTAGCTTGCCGTGAGCCCCAAGGATCGTAGACGACGTACGTCCCTGGGAGCATCGAGGCACCAAAGCAGTGGCCGCTTGTGGCCGTTTCGCGTTCCGGCCGTTGCCGACGTTCCCGGGGAGAGGCGCCGCCCACCGGGACAGGGGGCCTTCGAGTCGGTCGACGTCCCGTAACATCCTCGCGCGCAACTGCACTGGGCCCACTACCGGCGATCCAGAAGGCATCGCAGGCATTCATCTCCACGTTGCTGGTGGCAGTCAGGCTGAGGTCGACCGCTGCCGTGTCCGCGGAAGACTTTTTTCAGATCTGCGTCACGAATCTCACAAACGCGCCTCTTGTATACGGGGCCATGTTAGGTGGCTCCTTGGCCTTTGCAATTTGAGGTGCCCCCGAGGACGCGAGAGAAACGGAAAATTACTGTGAAATTAGTTAGAAAACACGGCCCGCGAAGGTTGGTGGGAAGGCGGGCCAGCACTGCGCTGGCCTTGGGGACGCTCGCGCTGTCCTTTGTAGCGATAGCCGCCCCCGCCCAGGCAGCGGGGCCTTCGACGCCTGCGACGACATTTAGCGTTGCATGTCCCGGCTCGACCCACAGCAACCCACGTCAGGCCGTTGGTGAAGTTCGTGACCTCACACAGGTCTTTGGCCAGCGCTTGACCGATTACAACAACGGTGCGGTAGTGCCGCTCTATGACATGTGGGGCGAGAACGACCCCGATACTTTTGTAACCCCGCCCCTCTGCGGCGTGAGGTACGACGAAATCACGGGGACAGCAGTTGCCGAATGGCTCTTCTGCACCGACATTGAATCAAAGTCCTGTGGCGAAACGAACAAGAACGGCGTGCTCGGGCAGGACGGCACCCCCGTCGGTACGCTTGAGCCCCAATCCGGAAATGCCAGGCTCAACGCTTCGCAGGAAAAGGTCATTGCATACCTCATCCAGAACGGGTACAGGCTCAATCCCACCAACTACAGTGACCTGGGTGGTGTAACGAAGGCCAAGGCGGACGGCACAAGCGATCAGCGCTGGGCGCTCCAGAATCTCATTTGGTGTGTCAGTGACCCCGCCGGTGCGGATTCAGCCCTGCGGCAGTCATTCTGTGCGGGCAATATGACTGATAAGGATCAGGCAAAGATCCTTGCCTCGATCCCCACAGCACCATCTATCAAGTTGGCGTTCTCGAACCCGGCGACTCCGGTTTCGGTGGGTACCGCCCAGGAAATTACCCTGACGACGAACATCCACGATCAGGAAATTCCGATCTCGGCAGACGGCGGCGTGCTGGAGCTGTGCGGCTCCAACCCTGGCGTCACTTTCGAAGACGGAAAACTTCGAATTGCAGGGGATGACCCTAACGTTTCAACGACGGTCACACTTTGCCTCACTGCCGCATCTGCAGGTGTAGTCAACGTCTCTGCGTCTGGGACGAACGCTTCCACGGAGCATATCCAGTGGAACCAGAGCCCTGGCACCGACAAGATTCACTGCCAGACTTACGCATCGTTTTACTCCACCAAGGGTTCTGTGGTCGATGACTCCGTAAGCGTCTCCTTCGAGGAATCTGCCTCGGCTGCTGATTCCGCGACCGCTGCTGATGCTGCTTCGGCGACGGCTGCTGATGCTGCTTCGGCGACGGCTGCTGATGCTGCTTCGGCGGCTGATTCCGCTTCGGCGACGGGTGCTGATGCTGCTACGGCGGCTGATTCCGCTTCGGCGACGGCTGCTGATGCTGCTTCGGCGACGGCTGCTGACTCCGCGACTGCTGCTGATTCGGCTTCGGCGACGGCTGCTGACTCCGCGACTGCTGCTGATTCGGCTTCGGCGACGGCTGCTGACTCCGCGACTGCGGCTGATTCGGCTTCGGCGACGGCTGCTGACTCCGCGACTGCGGCTGATTCGGCTTCGGCGACTGCTGCTGACTCCGCGACTGCGGCTGATTCGGCTTCGGCGACTGCTGCTGACTCCGCGACTGCGGCTGATTCGGCTTCGGCGACTG
>NZ_BMPM01000012.1 GCF_014647595.1 Paenarthrobacter histidinolovorans
CCCGCCCGGGCTTGCCGCACGCACCAGGTAAGCACAGCCGGACCCGTCGCGGGAACGGCGGTCCGCCGCCGACAACCACCCACCAAAGCGGGCCACCCGCGGCGGACCGCCCGCCCACACAAGGCGACCGGCCCCGAGGGACCGGCCGCCGTCAGGTCTATTCGCGGCGGTCGTGGAGCGGGATGGCTCCGTACTGTCCGGCTGCGCGCCGGAATCGTGAGTCGCTGCTGAAGATGAATGTGCCGCCGAACATGTACCACGGGGCGGGTTCGTCCTCCGGGGTGACCGGTTCGGCGTGGATCACGGTTTCGCGGTGGAAGTTCTCGTTTTTGACGAGCCGGACGGCGGGCCGTTCCTCGGTGGCTTCGAAAATGGGGTCGATGCCCTCGCCGATGACGGTTACCTCCATGACGCGGGCGGAGATGCCTTGATTGGAAAAGTCCGTGCCCAGGGCGTCGCGGTAGATCAGTGCGGTGATGCCTTTGGGGGCGGTGGTTTCGTTGCTCATGTGCTGGCTCCTTTGAAGTGGTGGGGGGGCTGTGCTGCCCGGCTCTGGCCGGGCAGCACAGCGGTTTTTCGGTTCCTGCTAGAGAAACGTGGGGCGGTGTTCCGGGGCGAACAGGACGGCTACGGCTTCGTTGTGCCAGTCCAATCCGGCATATTGGCGGGTGGTGGTCAGCTCGCCGGGATTCACGTTCGCCTCGGTCGTGACGGCTTCGGCCATGCCACGCAGGTGCGCGGCGAGGTCAGCGGCGGAATCGGTGCTGTAGGCCACGGGCGATTTCTCAACGATCGCGGCGAGGGTTTCGAGGAAAACCACGGCTTGCGCCGGGGTTTGGGCGATCGTGCGGTGTCCGGTCATTGTTCATGGTCCTTTGCTGTTGGTGGTTGCGGTGCCCCGCCTGCGTGTGGCGGGGCACCGGCTTGTGATGCTGGCTAGGCGGCGTAGGCGAGGTTGCAGGGAATCCGGTAGCGGCTGGGAAGCTCAGCGGCGGCTAGGGGCAGGTCTGCCGGGCCGTCGGCCTGTCCGCTCTTCCAATGGCAGAACGCCTCTTCGGTGATCGCGTCCCAGAACCGGGCCTTGGTCCGGTAAAACGTGGTTTTCACATCGCCTTCGCAGTAGGTGGCCATGCCGAACAGGTTGCCGATGTTATCGGCGGTGCGGATTCCGGCGACCATGACGTAGGGCCACTGGCCGAGGTCCCAGCCGTCACAGCCCCAGCTGGGAATGACAGCCCAACCGTGTTCTCCGATGAGTTCCATCCAGTCGTAGCCGTCGTTCATGTGGTAATCACCCAGTACAGTGACGCCGCCGATGGTTTCGGCGGTGTCCTCGGTGGTGATCGTCTGGACGCTGATTGCGTTCATGGTGTTGCTCCTTCTTTTGCCGAGAAAGGTGGTGGGTGGGGCGGCTTAGGTGACCGGCCAGCTCCCCTCTCCCCCCGTTGTTTTTTGGCTGCTGGCGAAGCTTGCGGAGCTGTGGCCGACGGAGGCCTGTCTACCCTTGGGCAAGGTGTGGGAAATTCCCGGAGGAAATAAGCGAAGCGCCNATAGAATCCGAAGGACAGCAGCCAAAAAACGTCGTAGACACAAAGGGCCAGGGTGTCCGGAGCTCTGCGACGGCGCGCCCTGGACCCAACAGCCGGCCGCGCCAGCGGCCGCCCAAAAGGGGTGCGAGCCCCAGCGAGCATGTGTCGTTGCTGGAACTGTCAGCGTGGCCGGGTAGCGTGGCTTTAGTCCCGCCTGGTAGCCCCCAATCCCAGGCGGGATCACTTGTTTCAGAAGGAGAGGTAGGCAGTGGGATTACGGAACTTCCTGAACAGGCGCAGCCGTCCGGCTGAGGTCGAGGCTCCGCATGTGGCGGTGCAAGCCCCTGCCGATTCGGCATCCCTGACACCTGAGCAGCTGGCGGACCTCGACGCTGCACGCGCTGAGTTGCTGCAAGTCGCGGCCGAAGTCGGGGTAAGGAGCCTCAATGCTTGCCCCCGGGACGGGAGCCGGTGGCAGGACGATCCCGTGACCGTCCGGACCATAACGGCGCTCATCAGGGAGAGTCACCGCGCCGAGCAGACCTGCGCGGAAGACGACGGGCCGACGCGCTAGATAGATTGTCAGACGTCCCTGCCAGACTAGAAGGCACACCTACAGCGACAATGAAGGAGTGGTTTTGGTTCCACTGAGGGCAAGAGCCCACAACTACTTCGGCGGCCTCGTGTGCCGTGCGCGGGGTAAACACCGGCTGTTTCTTGTTGCGGCTTTCCGGCTGGTGCCAGGGAAAGGTGAGCAAAGCGAGCGACGACCTTTTTGCTCAGTCTGCTGGCAGATGCCGGGCGACTGACCGGCCCGGTAGGGCGGGCCGCCGCGTGGCAGACCCGCCCGGATCCGGTTTAGCTTCCGTCACCCTTGGGGAGGGTGGCGCGGTAGGCCATGATCGCCGCTCCCAGCGCTGTGAGTGAGAGAACGAAGTTCACGATGGTCAGTGGTTCCATGAGGGTTTCCTTATCGGTGAGGTGGTCATATCCTGAGAAAGGAGACCGGTGGCCGCAACCAAGCGGTCACGACCACCGGATTGTGTGACTACTACCTCCTCGCTTTACGCTTACGCTTCCGAGTTACCGCTCGGGAGCGTTTGCTTGTTAAGCGCGCGTTCCGCGTGGAGAGTAGAGCGATGACAGCTGTCATCAAGCTCACGACCGAAGTCGCGAGCTTGATCGCGTCGTCGATGCTCATGTAGCCACCTCCTTTCTGCCCCGCCGTGCGAGGCCCCCACTGGTCCAGCCGGTCGAGGGTGGGCCGTCAACCCCGAAGAGTGGCCGGGGAATCCCGCGAAATAAGGGAGCGCAGCGACCGCGTGGGATTGCCCGGTTGCGTGGGTTGACGGGTCGGGCCCCCGGACGGCTACGATCAGTGGCCTTGTCCGGAGAACAACCCAGCCACATGTAAGGCAAAAACAGGCTTTTACAGGCCGAAGCGAAGCGAAGGTCCGTTCTGGTCCTGGTCCCTTAGGCTGGGCGCATGGACGAGTCCATTCCGCGGGCACTGCAACCACCGGTTGCTGTTGCCCTGGCAAAGCTCGTCAAGACATTCCCCGGCCCGGGCGCACTGCCGGGAGGAATGTGGGCCGAACCCAAATGGGATGGCTACCGGGCCATCGTTTTGAACGATTCGGACGGGGTGACACTGTGGAGTCGGCAGGGCAAGGAACTTTCGAGGATCTTTCCTGATCTGTGCGCGGCGGTGCGGGCCCACGTCCCGCCCGGGGTGGTCCTGGACGGCGAAGCGGTGATCTGGAATGGGGACCGGCTGGACTTTGAGGCGCTGCAGCGCCGCATGGTCAGCTCCAGGGCGGCCCTGCCCGTACTGGTCCACGAGCTGCCGGCAGCGTTCGCGGCGTTTGATGTCCTGGCCGTTGCCGGGCAGGACATCCGGAGTGTTCCGTTCGCGGGCCGCCGCCAGCTGCTCGAGGAACTGGCCCGGGACTGGGCCGCTCCTTTGAACCTCTCCCCCACCACCGCGGACATGGACCTAGCCAAGACCTGGTTGAAGGACCTGCCGGCCACAGGAGTGGAAGGGCTGGTGTTCAAGGGAGGGGCGCAGCCCTATGATGGCTCGCGCGCCTGGTTGAAGCTGAAGACAAAAAGCACGTTCGATGCGGTCTGTGCAGCCGTCATCGGTCCGATAACGCAACCGCAGGCCATCATCGCCGGCTTGCCGGTCGATGGGCAGCTGCGGATTGTCGGCCGCTCTACGGTTCTTTCCACCAGGGTAGGGCGTGAGCTGGGCCGCCAGCTCCGCCCTGCCCTGCCCGGGCACCCATGGCCGGAAGAGATCAGCGAGACCTCGCTGAACAGATTCAGCAAAGACAAAGGGCCGGTTCACCTGACATTGGTGGAGCCGATCGTGGTTGAGATGTCAGCCGACGTCGCTTGGAGCGACCAATCCTTCAGACATCCGCTTTCCATGCTCCGGTCCAGACCGGAGCTTGACCCTGCCGACGTCGAACTCCCACCGCACCTGGAATGGTAGCTCTTACCAGTCGCGGTGGACGGGTTGTGCACACTGGCGGGCAGGTGGAGCCCTCCGCACAGCTCAAAGCTGTCCCCATTGTGTGCAAGCCGTAGTTTTTGCTCTGACGCAACGGCTTCGGACCTTCCTTGGAGGACGGGTCTACATCGATTGGCCGTGAAACGTGAACGGCGGTTGTTGAGCCTACGCTCAACAACCGCCGCCTTTTAGTTACAGATCCCCAAGCCAGTCAATGAGCGTGACGATAAGTCGCCCCGCACCAATGACGCAGCTCAAGATACCCCAGGTCTGGTTTTGCTTTCGCTTAGCCATAGTGAGGCCTCCCTTCTACTAGAACGGAGGCGCAATCTGCCGTCTTTTCTTAACCTTGGTTAGGAAAATCTGGCCAGGGGCATTAGTCTTGAGGTGTTGCAACAGCAAGGATAATGCCCTTGTGATCGCACCAAAAGGAGCATCAGAATTTATAGAAGGACCCGGTTGCAGCCGGGTTCTTCTTTTTTGGTTCCAATGCAGGACCGGAGCCCTATGAACAAGTGTACTAGTCTCGCGCCCCGTCACCCCCTCTTGTAGCCGCGAGTGACAAGTACGCTCCCGATTCCGTGGGCGCAGCTACTCAACAGTCCAAGACCAGGCTAACCGCGGCTCCCTGCGAACCCCATTGGATATTGCGACGCTACTTTGTCCGAGCATCAAGGTACACTCGTTTATCGAACATAGTTTCGAATAAAAGGTGTGTTGTGGGCGTGATAGTTGGCCCCCGTGTGATAGATGCGGGACTTTCCCTTGTGACGGCTTTGCTGGCGCCGGTAGCGGTGGCCGCCGGCTATCCCTCGCCCGCCCAGGACTACTTTGATGGCCGGATCGATCTCAACGAACACCTGGTCAAGGATGTGACCAGCACCTTCATTGTCCGCGTTGTCGGCCAGTCCATGGAACAGGCCGGGATCAGTGACGGCGATGAGCTGGTGGTGAACCGGGCGCTGGAACCGAAGAACGGTTCCGTGGTGATCGCAGTCTTGGACGGGGAACTGACGATCAAGCGGCTGCGCATCACGCCCACTGGGGTGATCCTGCAGGCCGACAATCCACGCTTCCCTGATATCGAGGTTCCGGCCTTGTCAGACCTGATTATCTGGGGCGTGGCCACGAGGTGCCTCCACCATGTTTAGCTCACTTCCCGTTAAACGGGCGATCGGCGGCCGTGATGTCTAAGCCCGCGGTGATGCGCCGGATGCAGGAGATAGCGCATGTGGACGTGAACTGTTTTTACGCCTCGGCCGAACGCGCGTTCAATCCTGCGTTGGAGGGCAAGCCGGTCATTGTGCTGTCCAACAATGACGGCTGCGCTGTCACCCGCTCCCCGGAAGCGAAGCGCCTGGGCATTGCCATGGGTGAGCCGTGGTTCAAGCTCCGGCCCCGGGCGAAGGAATGGGGCCTGGTGGCCCTGTCGAGCAACTACGAACTGTACGGAGACATCTCCGCCCGGGTGATGGAGCTGCTGGGCCGCTACTCCGCGTGGTTGGAGGTGTACTCCATCGATGAAGCGTTCCTTGGCGTCAAAGGCGAACCCGATCAGCTGCTGGCCCTCGGGCGTGAGATGAAGGCCGCGTGCCGGCGGAACGTCGGCGTGCCGGTCTGCGTCGGGATCGCACCCACGAAAACCCTCGCCAAGCTGGCCAACAAGTGGGCCAAGAATAACCCAGCCTTCGGTGGGGTGTGCCGGTGGGAATCAGTGCCGGCCGAGCAGCGCGAAGCGCTCATGGCCAAGCTGTCCGTGATCGAAATCTGGGGCGTGGCCACCAGGTTGACCAAACGCCTGAACGCGATGGGAATCTTCTCGATCCTGGACCTGACCCGGGCGAACCCGGTAGCGATCCGGGACAAATTCTCCATCGTCATGATGCGCACCGTGTTGGAACTGCAAGGCACCCCGTGCATCCCGATGGAAGAGGAACGGATCGGCCGGGACCAGCTGATCTTCTCCCGGTCCTTCTCCACACCGATCATCACAACGGCAGGGTTGCGGCAGGTCATGAGCGTGTACGCGCAGATGGCCTCCGCCAGGTTGGCCAAACACGACCTGCAAGCGAAGGTGCTGACAGCGTTCGCGGCGACGTCGCACTTCAACCCGAACGAAAAGTCCTTTCCCTCGGTCTGCCTGGCGTTGCCGATGCCCACCGCTGACCCGGTGCTGCTCACCCGGGCTGCCCATGCACTGCTCCCGCAGGTCCATGAGGGTGTGAAGTACGTCAGGGCCGGGATCATGGTCACCGACCTGCGCCCGTCCGGGAACCAGAAACCCTTGGAACTGTTCGAGAACCCGCACGAAGAACGCGGCATAGGGATCCTGCTCGAAGACGTCGCCAAACGGTACGGCCGCGGCTCCATCGGCCTGGGACATGCCGGGATCAAAGGCGGCCCGGACTGGTCCATGAAACGCGACATGCTCTCCCCCAGATACACCACCCACTGGGACGAACTCCCCCTAGTTAAGGCCGCCTGACCGGCGCCCAACAGAAAGGAGTCCACCATGACTCTTGCACCCGAACGCCCCACCACCGGCCATGACGTCGATGTCCGGTTCACTCCGGATGGGATGCCCATGGCGATCCGGTATGACGGCCGGATCTGGATGGTCGACCTCGACGTCCACACTGCGCACTGGTTTACCAGGGACGCATGGTGGGAAACCCGTCACCGGGCAGCGATCGGCACCGGTGACCTGGTCAGCGTCGAACACTGGCAGGTCCAAGCCACACTCCCGACAGCCGGCGCCGAGCTGCGCACCTTCACCCTGCGGCGGGAGCCCTTGGCTACCGCGTGGCAGCTGGAATCCATCAGCTAGTGCCAACTGACTTGTACCGCTCCCCTGTCCCGGAACAACTGTGGGAGCGGATCCGCAACGAGTTCCACCTCCCCACCCTGGAACAGGTCCGGGAACGCTTCGCCTCCGTGCACGAGGACCCCGAACCGGCGATGAGGCAGCTGGTCCGCGTTTTTATCGGTGAAGGGACGTACTGCCCTGGGTACCAATTCCGCGCCGATCTGTCCCTTAACCCTGTGGTGACTGGACTGCACGAACAGGCGATGCTGTTGCGGATCCCCCACAACTATTTCGCGCTGTGGATGATGGTCCCCTCCCCCGCCCTGGACGGGCGGCGCCCGGTGGACCTGCGGAACATCCAAGACCCCTCCCCGCTGCAGGCGGCACTGGGCCGGGTCCGCGCTGACCTGGCAGCCTAAGATATGGGAGTGAAAGTGACCCTGACCGTAGAAGCTGCCGATGGCAAACAAAGTTACGTCGACGGCGAAGGCGAGACATACGACGAAGCGAAAGCCGCCGCCGAAGCGTTGATTCCGGAAGGCTCCAAGGCCATCGTCCTTCGCACCAGCTAGCAATACTGCGCTGGCCAGGGTTATTTGTCGGCCCAGCGCTCGTGCGCGGCTTGGCGGCTGATGCCGGCAGCGCGGCCAATGTCTGTCCAGGAAGCCCCTGCTGCTTTGGCGGCCGCGACGGTTTTATCCAGCCGGTGCCCGGCCTGGCGGTGCTCCTTCGCCGCTGCCTCCACACCCAGAATCGCCTCGGATGGCGCAATGTGGATCATCCACTCGTCCTGGACGGCGTCCTCCACGCGTTCTGAGACAAAAGCGCCCTTCCCTGGAGGGCAGTATTCTTTGCGGGAGGCGAAATCAGCCTCTGCTGCTGAGGCAACCCTGTGCCAGAGCTCTCCCTGCCACCCACAGGTGCAAGCACCACGCCAACTCATGATGAGGTCGTGCGGGACGATCTCCTGATCAGGGAAGAACTCCCCGGCCGGTTCGTAGTGGCCGGTGGTTCCGTGGACAATCATTCCCGAACCGTTGGAAGTCCCCGTGAGCCGCCCGTCGGGCGCGACCGCAGCAACCCAGCCCTCATGGTTGTAGTCGTTGGATGTCCAGCCCATGGCTCCACGCCTTCCCGTCAAGGTTTCCTGACAGGAAGTCTTGCAGGAGCCACCGACAAAAACCAGAACCAGGAACCAGGAACATGACGCGGCAAGGCCCCCGCTGCTGCTCTCGGCAGCGGGGGCCTTTCGTGGTTACCTGGCGGACCGTGTGAATCAGGAGCCGGTAAGGTCCACCACGTCGGAACCGGCGTTGTTCTTCACAGACGTAATGCCATTCAGGGCGGCGGCCTTGGTGGTGTACGACTCGCTGCTGGCGATAACTTCACCGTAGCCGGCCTTCAGCCGGAACCGGAAACCACCGGACTTGTCTTTGTAGACTTCGAACTTTCCTGCCATGAGTGATCCTCCTTCATGATGCCCACCCCCACGGGCGGCAATACGGGGAACTGCCCTAACGAGGCCATCCTAACCGCGTGGGTACCTCACTCGGCTGGTTCAATCAGCTCGGGTCCGTTGCTCCGGACGCTATTCACACGGGTGCTGACAATCCGGGGCGTCAGCGTTGGTTCCGGCAAGGAGTCCAACAAGTGCTGGACATCGGATTTGTCGGTCAGGTCAGGGTCGAGCCATTCCGCATAGCGGTCCTGCGGGATGATGACCGGTGAACGGTCGTGGACGTGTCCCAGCGCGTCCTGGGTCGTTGTGGTGAGCACTGTGCAGGTCAGCAACCACCGCTCGGGATCGTCCTCGGGCAGCTCCGGATCGGGCCAGAACTCGTACAGGCCGGCGAAGCCCAGCAATGGTTCCTTTTCGGAGAACAGATAGTTCGGGATCTTCTTGCCGTCCTCGGTCTTCTGCCATTCGTAGTAGCCCTCGGCGGGAACGATAGCTCTGCGCTTGACCGCAGCTGAACGGAACGACGGCTTCTCCAGGATCGTCTCACTCCTGGCGTTGATGAGCTTGGAGCCGATCTTGACGTCCTTTGACCAGGACGGCACCAGACCCCACTTGGCTATCAGCAGGCGCCGGTCAAGGGTGCCCTCGTCGAGCCGTTCGGCCACGATCGGCACGTTCTGGGTCGGGGCGACGTTCCAGCTCGGCTCTGGAGGGCTGCCCTCAACTTCCTTGGTCTCGAAATGGCTCAGAAGATCACTCGTTGCTTTGGACATCACGTATCTGCCGCACATGAGCCCATTCTGCCCATAAAACCGTCAAAGTGCCGTTGGTGCGCGGTTTCGGATCGCTTGCAACGGTGGTCTCGCCACCTACTCGGGCAGCTCTCCCGCAGCGATCCGCTCGGCGGTGCGCCGGTAGGCCTCGGTGATGTAGTCCTCAACATCGCTGGCAGCAGTACGCCAGACGTTCCGGCCCCCGACCTGGATCCCGCGGAGTTCGCCGGACTTCAACAACGCCCTAATCTGGCTCACGGAGACGTTTAGTTCTTCGGCGACCTGCTCAACGGTTAGGAACCGGTACTTGTTGGTTTCATCGGACATCCGTCCGTCGTAGAGCGGTACAGGTGCCCCGCCAGGGAAAAACTCAGGGGGCACCTCAGCTCGTCTACTTGCGGCGCAGCGAGCGAACAAGCCTCGTCGCTCGCTGCGCCGCAGGTTCATGCAGGAGAACGAGGAAGAGAATGCAAATCCAACCGAATTGAACGTCGATCTCGGGGATGTAAGAGAGAGCTGTCATCAGAGTCCTTCATTAGAGAGTGCCGTCGCGGGGTTGCTACGGGCTACTCCGAACGATCGCTGAGCACGGCTGCCCACGGGGGGAAGGCGCGTTTCTACGTTTTCGTTCACAAAAATCCCTATGCGGGCATCCCTCCCACGGCCGTCATCTCCGCTGGCAGTCCAG
This sequence comes from Paenarthrobacter histidinolovorans, assembly GCF_014647595.1. GTDB lineage: Bacteria > Actinomycetota > Actinomycetes > Actinomycetales > Micrococcaceae > Arthrobacter > Arthrobacter histidinolovorans. The sequence goes on from NZ_BMPM01000012.1 coordinate 9,771, forward strand.
CGGCGACCCACTTCCTCGACTTTGGTACTACGGCTGATGAGCTGGGGGGCCACCACCAGCCATCAAAAGGGCAACCATCGCCCGCGCGTTCTCTGGACTGCCCCAAATCCATTCATTCGCGAAGCTGTAGACGCGATCGTCTTGCTGCTGGGCGATCCCCACGCCAAGCGCCGGCCGAGATTTGGCCATGCGGGCAACACTGGACTTACTCACTCCTGTTACCTGCGCGACTGCGCGCTGGGACATGCCCGAGTCAAGCAGAAGCGTGACAGCCTGAGCGATAGCCACTTCCGCGGCCAGACTGGCTTGATGGGCAAGAAGCCTCGCTTGGGCGACCGCCGTGGTTGCGGTCCGTTCAATGTTCAGGTCATCTGTCATGTTTCAGAGCGTACCAGAAGTGCCCCATTCGTGGGGCACTTTGGGGGCGTTGCAATGCCGTTCCATTTCCTTAAAAGTGGGACGCCAAGGCTAACCATTGACGGAGGATTTCAAGCGCGCCTCCGCCGGAGGGTTGAGTTCGCCCCTAGTTCGAGGCCAGAGCGGAAGACGTGTCGTGTTCCGAGTAAACGGGAAATCCGGCTGCTTAGCGGAGATAACGTTCGGTGATAGTCCCGTATGGGACTGCCTTCGAGAGCTCAACGGTAAAGGTCGAGGGGCTGTTCCTGGTAACGAGTATGCCGTGGGTACCTAGGCGCCGCGCTTCCGTAATGGCATCGCCAACGATGACGTCCAGCTCTTTTTCAAGGTCCTTTCTGGCATGGATATTGAACCTTGCCGTGAATGGGGCATGTGACTGTGGGAGTTCGTCTGGCGGAGTGGTCGTTGAGACTAAGTCGGTCATGGTTGGAATCCGTGTTGGCCCAGGGCAGCGGTGGTGAAGACGGAATACCCAAGTTGGGGTTGGTATCCGTGGACTTCTCTGGTGTCCAGGGCATCCATGTAGTCGAGGATTTCAGCGCTGAAGATTTGGCCGGGTACGAGAACCGGGAATCCTGGCGGGTATGGAGTGACGAATCGCGCCGAGATGACGTCCTGTTGAAGCATTCGTTCGCGTATTTCCGGAGACCGAAGATACTCGGTTGTCCCTGGTTTGTAGGCTAAATAATAGGCTGACCGCATGTCGCCGGCCAGTTCCCCGGCGGTCTGGAATGCCTCCGCGAAGCGGCTGAAGTGGGGAAGCGTTGGTGTTGGTGTTCCTTGAGTAACGACCTTGAGTTGGCGGGTGTAAAGGGCGCCGCTCTTTTCTCGTTCGAGTTGTTCTGCGATCTTGACGAGCACTTCGATGAGGTACGCCACCGAGCTTCGCGAGGTGCCAACGTTTGTCATGAACAGAACGTTGGTGCGGCTGGTCTTGTTGACCTGAATGCTGTGCTTGTCCATCAGGTATTCGTGCTTGAACGTGTCACCGTCGATGCCCGTGGCACGAATGTCGAGAGTGATCCTGCTTGGGTCTACGACAAATTCATCCTCAGTCCAGGATTCGTCCCAAGCTCCTAGCCCATCTTTGGCAGGGTTTCGGCTGTGTGTCTGCCGGAACCGGGCGGGGACGAGATCGTGAGTGGTCAGGATCTTGAAGTACTTCCTTAGCAGTGGGTGACGGCTGATGGAGGTGGACAGTGTTACCGCCAGGTCAGCTTGCTTCTGGACAAGCGCATAGCCTTCCAACTCGACTTGTCTGCGGCCGATATCGAGGGAGGCAAGGATTTGGTAGTTGGGGGATGTGGAGGTGTGGGTCATAAAGGCTTCCCGGAAGGCCTCGCCGTTAAGGGCAACAAATTCCTGATCGAAGACGTGGATCATGGACCCTTGGCGAAGTGACGTCAGAGTCTTGTGCGTCGATTGGGTGGCGTAGACCCTCAATCTGGCCGTTCTGGGATCGGCGATCAGCGGCGTGTCCTGCCACGTGTCATCGTCTGCTTCGGCGGCGGCCAAGGAACGTGCCTGCTCGTCATGTCGTCGCGCATAGGCAGGGTTCGCGAACTCATGTTCAAGATCGGCAGCTGCCTGCATGGCCGTTCGCTGCCGGTAGACCGGATGAGCCCCAGCGAAGGCAAACCACGCTTCGTCCCATAAGAAAACCAAGTCCGGTTTGATAGCCAGGCATTCTTCCATGACTTTGCGTGGGTCGTAGACGATTCCGTCGAAGGTGCAGTTCGTCAGGGTGAGCATCTTTACACGGTGAAGCTGCCCTTGCCGGCGGAAAGTCAGCAGTTTGCGTTTGATCTCTTCCAAGGGGACAGCCCCGTACAGTGAGTGGTCATCGAGAGGATAAGCATCGAGGTACGTGACTGAGGCGCCGGCCAAGACAAGTGCATAGTGGTGTGACTTGTGGCAGTTGCGGTCGACGAGAACAATGTCACCGGGGGCGACGATCGACTGGTGGACGATTTTGTTCGCAGTTGAAGTCCCGTTGGTGACGAAGTAGGTTCTGTGGCTGCGGAATGCCCGGGATGCCAGCTGCTGCGCTTCTTTGATTGACCCGTGGGGGTCAAGGAGTGAGTCCAACCCACCGGAGGTTGCTGACGTCTCGGCCATAAGCAAATTGGTGCCATAGAAGTCGACGAGGTCGCTGATCCACGGGGAGTTTTGCACTGAGCCTCCGCGGGATATTGGGAGTGCATGAAAGACACTCCCAGGTCGACGGCTGTGCTCCTGCAGGGCGGTGAAGAACGGCGTTTCATACCGTTCCATAATCCCGCCAAGGATGGACAGGTGCAGATCGGCGGCGTCTGTCCGGGCGAAGATGCGCCGGAATCTGCCGGTGAGGGAGCCTGCCAGGGACTCCATTGCGACTCCTGCGACCAGGTAAACGTCCAGTTCGGGGCGGATGGCGGCGATGACGTCAGCCAGTTCGAGGATGCGCTGTATTGGTCGTCTAAGTGCGAACTTTCCAGCCATGCGTCTCTCCACGAAGGTGCGCAACGGGGCGCTGAGGTTCCCGTTTGTTCTCAGGGAGAACCGGGGGCAGAGAATACAGGCTTGAATGTTTGGGTTGATGGTGAGGGCTACGAGGGCATCCTCGACGCTGGGAACGACGTTAATTTCGTAGCTGAACCCGTCGGTATCGCGGCGTTGCTCGGTGATGGAGCGTTTGAAATGTTCCGTTTCCTCAGTGGGTCCGTCGTCAATGACGAGGACCTCAATGGCAGGTCGAGGACTGGCTATAGAGGAAGTACGGCCGTTTGGTTCCGTGGTGGTGCTGGGCTGTGATGGCGTTTCAGGCCGTCCGAGGAGGTCGTTGACTGCTTCGACGTGTTCCAATGCGTCGCGCCGGCGCCCCTGGGCAACCAGGTCCGCAATCGTTTGGACCGTCTGGGCCCCCGGCAGCGCCCAGTAGGGCTCGAGCGATGCCAGCAACTCCAGAACGTGGTCGACGTCGTGCATGGACCCCTCGGATTCCCCGTGGAGCCGGTTTTGGACCAGCTCATTGAGGGCATAGCCAAGGAACTCCCAAGCATCACGCCTGGTACGCCAAGCGCTTTCCGGTGTTCCTGTGCGTGTGCTGACTGAAATTGTTTGGGGTGGGTTCAGGGTCATGGCCTTTTCTTACATACGTCGTCGTATCAGGGCGAGTGGTGGTGACTAACCCACGGAGAATGTAGGGTCAGTTCAGAATTTTTGGCACGGATGAGGCCACTCAAGGTCCCCAGAGTCTTGGCGTCTGCAATCTCGTACAACAACGGAAGCGCGTAGTCGCGCTCTTACTCGGAGGCATCAAGCCGCCGGGTAAGACGCCGCCTCAGTATGCCGATGGGCCCGGGGAATGTTGAATCACCGGGCCCCACAGCGGATCTCTATGCGTCCTCGTGCTCGGCGTCTGCCCGGTCTTTGATGAGGCGTCGGGACAGCCGCACCAGGCCGCTGCAGTGGAGGATATCCTCAGCAAAATGAATGAAGGTGTCAATTACCTTGTCAGGGTTGAGGTGCTTGTTCTCACTGACCAGGTGCAAGACCAGGCCGTCTTCCATCGACAGCAACATTCGAGCCACTTCGGCCGGTTTGCGGGTGGGTGCGAAGTATCCGAGCCTGATGCCGTCTTCGATGACTTGGACGTACTGGGAGTGTTCGCGTCGCCATAGCGATGACATCAGCTCGGCATGTTCGGAACTCCGTCTTGCCAGGCCGTGCATTTCGTAGAGCTGCTTGATGACCCCTGGATCGGTGTAAGGGGGCACCCCGGCAATGACTGCTGAGACCAGCCGGTGACGCGGGTCAAAGCTTCGTTGCTGCTCAGCCCTGCGGGCCTCGACGTACTCGTCCACGGCTGCACGGTGAACGTCGAGCATCAATGCATCAGTTTCGGGGTAGTGATACAGAACCGCCGCAGGGGAAACCCCCGCTTCGGCTGCGATATCCCGGATGCGCACCCCTCCCAGGCCTTTTTCGCTGACGACTCTTCCGGCAGCGCCGATCAGCGATAGTCGAGCCTTGGTTCCTCTGGATGAGCTGGTCACGTGTGTCATCTTCTCAGATTGCTGTAGTGGGAACTTCCCCTTACTGTGGCGGGAGCGGTCACTGCAAGATGGCTTCTTGCGTATCCTGCTGTGCCGTACGCGTCGGGCGTTCTTCGCGGATGGTCACAGCACGCCCGTGGGCCGGGAGATTTTCGGTCTCGGAGAGGAGCTTCACGTGCCCGGCGACTTCGTTCAGAGCTTCGCGTGTGTACTCGATGAAGTGGATGCCCCGCAGGAAGCTCTGCACCGAAAGCCCGCTGGAGTGCCTGCCGGTTCCGCCGGTGGGAAGGACATGGTTGGATCCTGCACAGTAATCGCCCAAGGAGACAGGCGCGTGGCCGCCGACGAAGACGGCCCCGGCGTTGCGGATCTGAGCCGCAACGCTTTGCGGGTCGGCGGTCTGGATTTCCAAGTGTTCAGCGGCGTAGCTGTTGGCTACCTCCACGGCCTTGTCCAGGTTCTCCACCAGAAGAATTCCTGACTGCTGTCCGGCCAGTGCTTCTTTGATGCGTTCAGAGTGCTTTGCTTCTGGAACTTGGGTCAGTAGTTCGGCGACGACCTCTCGTGCCAGGGAGTCGCTGTCGGTGACCAGGACCGCGGCTGCTAAGACATCGTGCTCTGCCTGACTGATAAGGTCCGCAGCGACCCAACTGGGGTTAGCCTCTCCGTCGGCAACGATCATCACTTCGGTGGGGCCGGCTTCAGCATCGATGCCGATACGGCCTTTAAGCAGTCTTTTGGCGGTCGCGACCCAAATGTTGCCGGGGCCTGTGACCAGGTCCACGGGTTTGACGGCAGCTTCATCAGCAGTTGCCGCGGCGCCGTAGGCGAACATTGCGATTGCCTGCGCCCCGCCGACCGCATAGACCTCCTCCACACCCAGCAATGCCGCAGCAGCAAGAATTGACGGGTGGGGGTATCCACCGAATTCCTTCTGGGGCGGGGACGCGATGGCGATGGAGGGCACCCCCGCTGCCTGGGCGGGCACTACGTTCATGACCACCGAACTGGGGTAAACAGCACGGCCTCCGGGAACATAAAGGCCGACCCGGTCCACCGGGAACCAACGCTCAGTGATGACGGCATTAGGGGCCACCGCCGTGCTGTGATCACGGCGGATCTGGTCCTCATGCACAACCCGTGCTCGCTTGATTGATTCCAGCAGCGCCGCCCGAACACCCTCGTCCAGCGCGGCTTCGGCCGCCTCGATAACGTGCTTAGGAACGCGCAGTGTCGGCGGGCGGACTCCGTCCAACCGTTCAGAGAGATTGAGCAGGGCCTCTAGTCCGCCGGTCCGGACTTCTTCGAGCAGGGGGCGGACCGCGTCTACGGTGCTTTCAATATCTACGTCGGCACGTGGAAGCAGGTCGTTGGTGAACTCGATGCCGCGCAGGTCGGTAAGGGAAATCATGGGAAGAGCCTTTCAAGCAATGATGAAACGAATAGAACGTTGGGCAGAGACTAGTCACGAGGACGGTTGCGGGCCATCAGATAGCCGCCGATAGCGATAAGGGAAATTACGGCGAGTGTGCCGAGAGTGAAGACTTCAAACTCGAGCTGAGACATGCTCCAGGTTTCCTCGAAGTCATACGGCAAGCCCAAAGCCATCTGGATCGTTCCGGGGAAGACCGCAGACCAGGTACCCAACACCACCCACGCCGTAATGAGGATGGTGCAGAACCACAGTCCACGCTTTCCACCGGGAACACGGTAGGGTCGCTTGACCTCAGACTGAACCTTGCGGAGACGGATAATAGTGGGGAAAATCCACAGGTAGCTGATCAACAGTGTCGTAACCGCGATGCCCAGGACAACAGCGAAGGCTGAACCACCATCGGATTGCAGGAAGATGGACGCGCACACCATGAAGACGGTGGCGACGATCCCGGAGAGGATGTTCACCCGCACCGGTGTCCCGAAACGGGCGTTGAAGACTCCGAAGTATCGCGGAAACGCACCATCGGCAGCTGCCGAAGCCTGCACACGATCCGAGGCGATCATCCATGCAGCTCCCTGGGTGAGAACCACGAAGATGAACAACAAGGCTGCGACGGCGATCATCGCAGGCGCGGCATCGCCGTAGACGCTGAAGACCGTACCCATGGCGTCCAGGAGTCCCCCGGCGCCAGTGATTTCGGACTCGGGCAGTACCGCCAGGATCGCGAAGATCGGAACGAGGTAGCACAGCGCTGAGACGACCGCTGAAACGGCGATGGACTTGGGAACATCCTTCTTCGGGTTACGCATTTCTTCTGCGGCACCGTTCTGCGCCTCGAACCCGACAAATGCAAACAACAGGACGGGCGTGACTTCCAGGAAGCCTTGGACCGTCGGTGAGAAGTCGCCAGCAGCGTACCCCTGGATACCGTTGATGGACGCGTAGATGGCCACCGAGATAACGAAGAACACCAGCAAACCGACCTTGACGATGGCACCGATGTTGAGCAGAACCTTGCCCCGTCGCAGGCTAATGACTGATATGAAGATCGCTACCCAGATGAAGATGAACTTGAACAGGTAGTCACCGAAGCTTCCCTCCTGCAGCGGCTGGATGAAGGTGCTCCAGGTCGCGGCGGAAATGAAGGCCAGCGAACCGCCAAGCCACACGGGATTCGTGATCCAGTAAAACATTGTGGAGATGGCCGCGGCAGCTTTGCCGAAAGCCAGCCGGACCCATACATACGGGCCACCCTCCTGCGAGAACGTGCTGCCCAGTTCGGCCATGACCAAGGCGTACGGGAACATGAATGTCACTACCAAGACGACGGCCCAGGTGAAAGCCTGGGCCCCTCCGAGGCCAGCGATTTGGGCAATCGTATCGATACCGATAGTTGCGGCAACTGTAAGGAAGATCATGTCCAGTCGGCCCAGGCTCTTCCTGAGATTTTGAACTGCCGGAACGTCCTCTTTGTTCTGTGATGGGGCTATTTGAGACACTTTGCGTCCTCTCGCTGTGGGGGCAGCAGCATAGATAGGAAATATTTGTTTTCCTGCGTGGAATCCGGCAGACGACGATGTCTTACTCAGACTCCGAAACTAAACAAAAGTTCAGAACTTGATCCCAATCTAAACAAGTGATCAGGATTACTGTCAAGACACCGAGCTGGATCGGGGCACACACTAGTTGCGCGCGGACCCCCGGAAGCCGACCAGTGCAGCCCCCGAAGGAAGTCCTTCATCGAACCTCCAAGGGCGGCTGACGGTTTCGACGAGGGTCATCAACAGGGACACCTTTTGGAACAGAGGTATTCGATGACGTGGTGTCCCATTTCCTTAGAACCGGGACACTCAGTCGGGACACTCCCCCATCAGTTCAGCACCCGCGAGAAACCTCGTAATTTTGATGTGCCGTTTGTTATTCCAAAACAAGCGCAACAATCCACGGTCACAGAGATGACTTTCGGTACGGTTCGAGCATGGACATTGGCTATGCGAGGGTCTCTACGGCCAAGCAAGACTTAGGCCGACAGCTCGACGCCTTGGCCGCTACCGGCATCACCAAGGTCTTTGCCGACAAGAAGTCCGGAGCCACCAGGAACAGACCCGGCCTTCAAGGTGCCCTGGACCACGCAAGGGCAGGAGATGTGATTGTGGTGCATACCTTGGACAGGTTGGGCCGGACAGTCCGCGACACCCTGAACATGATGCACGAGCTCAAAGAGCGTGGGATAGGTGTGCGGACTCTAGCCGATCCCTTACCAATCGATACTTCGGACCCAGACAATCCGATGGCGCAGCTTGCCGTGGTCATGCTCGCGCTCTTCGCTGAGATGGAGCGGACCTACGCGGCAGAACGGGCCGCTCATGCCCGCGCTGTGGCTACGGCCAACGGTCGACGAACCGGAAGACCCTCCGTAGTGGATCCCGACAAGCTCGAACATGCCACAATGCTTCGTGATAAGGGAGTCACCATCCGGGAGATCGTCACGAAAACAGGGCTGGCGCGCACTACTCTGTACCGGCACCTGCCGCCTCGTTCCTCTACGGATCAAGCAACCAGAGGTCGGGACATCGCTAGAACCGGGGGGTAAGCGGTGCCGTCGCGGAGCCACAAGCCGTTGAGTGGGCGTCGGGCGAGTGAGAGAATCGCCTGATGTGGGACTTCCCTTCCCAAACACTTCCGTGGCTGTCGGGCCAGAACGGGAGAGTTCTAATCAATCCTTGATTCGATGATCGATATCTCCTCTGAATCTAGACCAAAGAAGCTGTATACGGAGCTGTCAATCGAGTTTTCGAGGCTTTGGATTTCTTGGACTTGAGCCCTAACTCGATCGGCGTATGTCTCCATTAAGGTCAGTAATTCATCACGCTCGCCAATAGTCATCTTGGGCTTAATCGCCCGCACGACGTCTGAGAGGCTGAGGTCCCACCATCGCCCCGCTTTCGCCGGGAACTTATCCAACCCAAAATGCGACCTAACCAGGGCCTCAAAGCGCTGCCGAAGCTTGACGTGCTCTGCTTGGACTTCGAGCATCCGGGTAACGTGTTTCGATAGAACCTGGCGAGAGGCTTGGTCAACATTTGGAACCCGCAGACCCTTAATGTGGAAGAGCTTGATCTGAGCGAGAGCCTCGCCCTTTTCAGGATTTAGAGTCCAATAGAAGTAGTTAGACAATCTCGAGTTGAGGACCCCCAAGAGGAACTTCAGGTCTACGTCGACATCGTCCTTGGGAAGCACTATGTGCGTATTATCCCTCATGATGTAACCGCTGGTGATGTAGCTTCCGATGATCGAATCGCCCGTTTGTCTGAAGATGAGTTTTTCCGGAGCTTCGAATATCTTTGGATCCCTAGGTTCCGCAAGGCAGGGTCCGTACTTAATCCATGAATCACTGTTCCACAGCAGGCGGTATCGATGGAAGGAGCTCCCGCCAATCAACGGGGTAAAAGATTCATCCACCCTTCGCGTCGAGGTGTAGGGCTTCGTGGCGAGGATCTCCTTCGACTGCGGAGGCGTTCCCTTGTTGGAACAATACGGTTTTGTTCCGTTGTAGACATCAACAAGGCCCCCGACGGCTGACGAGTTCCGGAGAATCTTCTTAACGAGGGCGATGTCGGATTCGGTCATCTCAACGTTCACTGCGGGCATCTCAGCGAGATCGCTCTGACGCAGTTCCGCCTCGTACACGACATCGGTTCTATTCCTCACAGACACCGTCGTAAGGTGATGAGCAGCGGGAGTGGCGGCCCTGACTATAACGGTGTTCGTGTCAACCGTCGCGTCCGGGAAGACCTTCTCTTGGTGTTGAGCAATGGATTCAACCGTGAATTCAGTGGCCAGCAGGAACTTACGGAAGGGTGCGGCATCCCGCGTTACACACCATGCATTGGGGGCAATGAACCCCAGGAGTCCGCCGGTCCTGAGTAGCTTCTCAAGGGCAACGACGTAAAAGGCGAAGTACGTGTCAGTGAGCCGGACGTTGAGAACCTCAGGCTTGATCTTCAGTTTGAGATAGTCCATCTCGTTCTTGGCTAGCTTCGCTCCATAAGGAGGATTGGAAACGACGACATTAAATCCGCCCTCTTTGAAAACTTTGGGGAAGGACGCCTGCCAATCAAATGCCTTGTCACCCGCCACTTGGGGATGGGAAAAAATGCTATTGCCCGTTTTGATATTGTCGTCGAGCGATGTTAGGCGTTCGTTGCGAGCCGCAGACTTGAGCCACAAGCTCAGTTTCGTTATTTCGACAGATTCCTCATTGAGATCCACGCCGTAGATGTTGTTTTTCAGGACGTGGTTTACGTATTCTGTCTGCGAGAACAGGTCACCGAGAATCAATCCAACACGCTGATGTTCGGCCATCAGGACGTCGAACACGTGAACCAGGAACGCGCCGCTACCGGCCGCGCAATCGACAACGGTCACGGCGCTCAGGCATTCTCTGTAGGCCAGGTAGGCATTCCTCTCCCGCTGGGCATACGTCTTGTCCAGGATGTCCTCGTGCAGCCCTGCTTCCTGGGCGCATCGAGCCTCGTTCTCCCGTAGGAACTCGCCTAGCGTGGCGTCGACGATGTTCGACACGATGTAGTCGGGTGTGTAGAAGATGCCGTCCTTTTTCCGCCGAGACATGTCGATGCCGTCGAGGTTCTTGCTAACCGCAACCTTGTTGCGGATTTCTTCCAGATCAGTGATGGATTGTTCAAAGATGTGCCCAAGGATTGTGACACTAAGATCAACTGCGAAGTTGTACCCGCTGATAGCAAGGAGTCCTCGCAAGGCCTTATCGCTAATTTCCAAGCCATTCAAGACTTGGTCATCACGGAATAGACCACCGTTGTAGCCCTTTGGAATCCCTAGCTTCGCACTGCCTTTGTCAACCGCTCGGAAGAATGCCTGTAAATCATCCCAAAGATTGTTGAAGCCCCTGTCCGAGTAACTGAGGACGGTGGCGAGTGTGTTGTCGGGCAGCAGATTCCTGTCCTCCGCAAAACAACAGAAGACAACCCTGTCAATGAGCTTCTGTGCCTTCTCGATGCCTAGGTCGATGTTTTCCTGGATCACGGAGTTGTTCTTGTACAGATCGCGAAGGAGATCGAGTCTGATCTGCTTGTACTGGTCGTAGAATCGCTTCCCAATGCGTTCCTGCTCGATCCTGATTTCACTGAGAAGCTTTTCCGTCTTCGACGGCCCGCCGGAACCTACAAAATTTTCTGCGCACAGCAGCACATACCAACGTTTGAAGTTTAGGTAGTCCCCGGTCGGATCAATGAGTTCATCCAGAGTCCAGCGTTCAAAGTCGCGCTGATTGTCGTTATACAACCGGAACTCGCGGAAGTTGCTGACGATGACGAAGGGGCAGTTGCGGTACTGAGGCTTGTACTTGAATCCTTGCTGGACAGGGCTCAGGTTCCCTTCGCGCCGTTGGGGCCGATCGAGGTCCACGCCGGCACCCTTAAGCTCCACTACCGCCGCGATGTCCTCAGACTTGGCCCCTGTTCCGAATTCTCCAAGAATAAGATCAGGATACTGCCCATAGTCCGTTGAATGTTTGGGTACAAGAGTGTAAGGCGTTGCAGGCTTCTCGACGTAGCCTAGGACCGACTTGAAAATGTCCTGGTTGTACTGCTGCTCACGGCTGGTCTCTTTGTCCCGCAAGAGCGTTCCGAAGTGAAGATCATGATGCCACCTCTTCAAGACCTCGATCCTGTCGGCGATATCCGACGTCTCTATGGCCTCTGCGAGTTCCTTAACTCGGTTACGACCGAAAAGATCCGCCATTACTCCCCTTACGCCGTGTATCGTGCCGCCTCTTTCAATTAGCTGGCGGCTGCTCACAGGTTACGCAACGCGGGGTGGATTAGACGAACCAGCAATCGAGTGCGGGCTACATGCGTCGTGAGTGTGTCCTCTTGATTGCGTTCCCTTTTGATGGCGTTCTTTTGCGGTCTGTTGGCGCCAGGAGGGCAGGTCCGACCTTCAAAGCGTAAAGATCAGGCGACGTGAGTGCGGCCATACCCTTGGACCGACTGGGCCGAACGGTCCGCGAACACACTAACCTCATTCGCGAGTTCAAAGAGCGTGGGATAGGTGTGCGGACTTTGGCCGATCCGCTGCCCAACGACGACTCCGACCCGGACCGTCCGATGGCGCAACTGGCCGTGGTCATGCTGCGCTGCCGAGATGGGGCGAACCTACGCGGCAGAGCGGGCTTAACATGCCCGCACTGAGGCGATGACCAAGGGCCGAGTTACTTAGGTCCAGCGAGTCTCATCAAACGTCGATAGGATGCTGAGCCGGGAATCCCCGATGAGACACCTTGAGGAGACACGCCGCACCCAATATCTTCAAGGGACACCCACCGCGGGCGTCTGTGTCCGAGCAGTCCCGTCAAAGTGGTGCGGGTGGCCATCCAAGTGCTCCTCCTCCCTATGAGACAGTCGTTGCAGCGGATGCCGCTGCACCACGGTCGAACGCGCTTTATCGTCATCAACTGGCTTCGATGGCAGAGTCCAATCGAAGTCATCCGAGAGGAGTCGCCCGTCTTCTGGATCGAACGGAAGGCTCCTGAAGTTCTCGCTTTAAGATCCACCCCCGCTCATGATCCCCATCCCGTCCCGCATGTTCCGCTCCTGCAGTAGCCGTCCTTTCGCTGGTTATGAGACATAGGCGAACCAAAGGAAATCACACACAACGGAATAAGGTAATTGAAGAAGGAATACTTTTCCGTTAGACGTTGGAGGAACATTGCAGGCTGACACTTTGGCGCTTAAGTCCGTTCTTGGTTTTGACCGGAGATATGTCATTCCAACCTTTCAACGGGACTACGAGTGGACCCTTGAGGGGCAATGGAAGCTGCTCTATGAGGACCTGCTGTCAGCGGCGGAAAGGCTGCAGAAAGCCAGGGCGCAGGCGGACGCCCTCAATGAGCCAAGGGCGCGCGCGGACCAGAAGGTCACCCCTCATTTCCTTGGGGCCATCGTTTGCGACCAGTTGCCCTCATCCACGGGGGGCGTGGATCAGAGAGCAGTCATCGACGGGCAGCAGCGGCTGACAACCTTGCAGTTGCTGGCCCGCGGAATTCTGGATGTCCTGCTGGAAACGGGATCGCAGCGTGCGCCCCAGGTACGCCGGCTGATCCAAAATCCTGCCGACGTTGCCATCGAACCCCTCGACCGATACAAGCTCTGGCCCCGGCGCAAGGACCGTGAGGTATGGCCCTCCGTTGTTGCAGATGAAATCCCGCCCGGATCAGGGCACCTGTACTTGGAGGCCCGAGCATTCTTTGCGGACCAGACACGCCTCGCGATACAGGCCGAACCCGACACTGAACTGCTCGACGCCATCGTGGACGCTTTTCTGGGACTGTTCAAGCTGGTCGTCATCGATCTGGAGGAAAACGACGAGGCACAGGTAATTTTTGAAGTCCTCAATGGGCGCCAGACACCGCTCTCGGCCGCCGACCTGGTCAAGAACCTCCTCTTCCTCCGGGGCGATCTCAGCGGCGAGAAGGAACTCGACCAGCTTTACGACCAGTACTGGGCTCCGTTGGACGAACCTTGGTGGAAGGCCACGGTAGGCACCGGACACGCTGCCCGCGGGCGCCGGGATGTCCTGCTCTCCGCCTGGCTCACCGCGGTATCTGGGCAGGAGGCAAGCGTAGGGCATCTCTACGCCCAGGTCCGCTCCTACTTGGCGACCCACCCCAGGGCGACGGAGCCGGTTCTGAAGGAACTCAACGACTATGCGTCCGCGTACATTACGATCTACAACCCCGATCGGGCGGAGTCCCCGGTGTTGTCTCGGGCTTATTCTCGGATCGAGCGCATCCGGGTCCTCACGGCAGTTCCGCTGTTCCTGTGGCTTAGGATATTGCCGCCCGAAACCCTTCCATTGGCCGATCACGAGGCCGCCGTCGCGGCCGTCGAGTCCTGGGTCATGCGCCGCATGATTACTGGCGCGAATACCCGTGGTTACGGAAATTTTTTTGTCGAGCTCCTCAAGTCCGCTCGGGCGGCAAGGGGAGCAGGACAAAATGTGGCCCAGGCAGTCATTGGCGCTTTGGGCTCCGCCCAAGGAGCCCTCGCCTGGCCCACCGACGAAGAGGTCGCCGTAGCCTTCGCCACCAACAGGTTCTACAACTCATTTACCCAAGAGAGAATTCGCGTGATCCTCGGGGCCATCGACCGCCAGCTGCAAACCGAAAATCCCCGCACCGAGCCGGCGGAGTTCGACTACGAGAAATTACAGATTGAGCACATCATGCCGCAGTCCTGGCAGACACACTGGCCCCTAAAAGCATCCGATCCGGCACAGCTGGAACTCGCCGCGCAGCATCGCCGCTCAGTTGTTCAACGGATCGGCAACCTAACCCTCGTAACCCCAAGGTTCAACCAGGGCGTCTCCAACTTCGGCTGGGACGCCAAACGCCCCGAGTTCTCTCTGCAGTCCAGCCTCCAGCTCAACAAGCCGGTGGCCGCTTCCGAGCAATGGGATGAATCCGCAATTCATCTCCGCTCCGAAGAGCTGGCCTCCGCCGCCTGCAGGGTCTGGACGCGCCCTTTTCAGTCTGTATCAGTCGTCTAACGGAGATGGCCACGGTTTTCATCGAGACGACGTGGAGGCTGCCAGTTCGGTCGTAGCAGGGGCTCAAATAGGAGCCGCATCGAGGGCACCGCCTCTAACAAATGTTTGCGCACCCATAAGCAATCGTATGAAGTCCGAACCTGAACGGAACGGCGTGTGCATGTCAGGGGTGTTCTCTCGGTCCTCCCAAATTTCCAGTGCGCGCAGGAAGCCTCTCCGCGGTATCCCTGCCGAACCATTTATCAGCCTGTTGTGGTTGACCACTAAGCTTGCGGCATGACGGAACCCTCGGCCTACGAACTCGATGCCTGGCACAATATTCAACTGTTCAAGGGCCGGCCGCTGTCCAGGGGAATGAGGAGCGTCGGTGAACAAGTAGCCAACGGCGCTTCCAAGCTCAACGAGCGTGCAACGGAATACCTGGAGACTCACCCGAGCGCCCAGTCCGCTGTCTCACGCGGACAACAGATGGTCGCGAAAGGCGTTCGCACGATCGGGTCCGGAGCCCGCCGGACTGCCGATGTCATTCCAAACGGCCTATCCGATTGGGGTGGCGCTGTTTTTGGATCGGCGCGGTCTACGATGGGGCGGATCTCGCGGGTAGGGCTCTCCCCCAGTGGCGTCGTGAAGAAACACAAGAAGCGAGGGCACGACGTCAAATCACTCGCCGACGTTCGCCGTCTCGATCTAGAGCATCTCGATGCGGTCCGTGGACGGGGCGCGAATTGGGCCTATCCGATAATTGCCGCAGCCTCAGGAGGGGTCGCAGGAGTGTTGATCTCAGGCGGCGAAGGTACCATCGTCGCGTCGGCAGGTGCTTCAGCCGCTCCCTCCGGTGCAGTAATTGCTGGTGCTTTCCTAGGCGACGCCGCAGTCGTTCTTGGACTCGCTTCCCGCTGCGTTGGGGAGGTATCACTGCTTTACGGCTACGATCCCGAGGATCCAGCTGAGAAGCTTTTTGTCATGTCTGTAGTCAATGCCGGAACCGCGATGTCTGCCGGCGCAAAGACCGCCGCGTTGTCCGATATTTCGCGACTCACCCAAGCGCTCTTCCGGGGGAAAACGTGGGCTGTCTTGGATAAGTCCCTTGTGTCCCAGGTCTCCCAGCAGTTCGCCACCGCGTTCGGTAAACGCCTTACAAAGCAGGGACTTGGAAAGGTCGTTCCGGCTTGGGGCGTTTTCGTTGGAATAACACTCAACTGGGCAACCTTGGAATCGATTCTTGATGTTGCTAACAACGAGTACCGCAAGCGCTTCCTTCTTGAGAAATATCCGCACCTAAACACCGGGGAAGCATCGCCATCATTCACTGATGTCGTCGCAGACGACGCCGACGAAGCGATCAGCGTGATCAACGAAATCGTCGAGGCCGGTGGTCCCGACCTCCACTAATCCCCCCTTGCCCGTCTAGAAGAACACCGACTCGCTATCAGTGAACAGGCTCCTGCAGCACCCTCATGCGAATCCTCTGATCCCGTTTAGCAAGCGCCCTTTGCGGCCCCGCAGCAAAGTAACCGTGTTCAGCACGTCATCAGGGAACGGCTCAAGCGGTCCACACGCCACGCCATAATGATGTCCCCGCTCTCGGCCTAGTCGAGCAGGTTCTTCATCCCGGGTCCGCTCAGCTGCGGCCTTGCTCCCCGGTGTCACACATCAGAAAAGATGCCGCGGTTTTGCACGCCAGTGGAAAGGAGTGAGTCCAACCGCAGATGCGCATCCTGGGCTGCTGTACTGACTCTGGTGTACCCGAGCTCTGGTGTGTACCCGAGCAACCTCATCCGCTCATCTTGCTTTTAAAAAGCCCCACATCACCACATCTAAGACATTTCCTGGTGAGGCAACTTTACGAGACGCGGGCGGACCGCTTGAACCCTGGCATCCCGGACATCTTTGCGCGTTCCCCTTGATGCCTCATAAATCCTTAGATTTCCAAGACAACAGTCCCCCCGCGTTGCGCCGAGAAGACTTGGGTCGCTGTCAGGATATCCTGACGGCAAGCAACAGGAGGAGAACATGCAGTGCGGTGGGACTTAGGCGATGGCCGCCACGAGGGTACGGCCTCCATGGTCGCGCCAGACGGACGTCTGTCCCATGAAGTGGGAGAATCCGGCCTTCTCGTTTCAGGCATCACCGGAAGGTTTCCAAGAGACGCCGAAAAGCGCGACCATGAAGTTATCGATGACGACCATGTTGTTGGATGGCAGGCGTCCTGCAATTGCGGGTGGAAGGGCAGGTTCTGGACGAGAGTCGCGACCAGGTCGGAAGCGAATCTGGCTGATCACAGCGCCTACGTCCCATTCCTGGGATTCGCCACTCCCCCGGTCGCCGTCGAAGATGCCATGAAGGTGGAGTGGCGGGCTCACGCTGAAGCGTCGTCGGCCATCGATGAATTGCTGGCTGCCCAAAGGTCTATTCGAACGGCCAAAGCAAGGCTGGACAACGCTGTGAGCAAGAGTCGCGCCGTGGGACTTCCTTGGTCCGCAATTGCTTCCACTCTGGAAATCACCCGGCAGTCGGCTCACGCCAGATGGGGAAAGACGGACCCCTGAGTCCAAGTTGGATCCCCACAGAGAGAAGACGGCTGTCTTTCACTACCCAATAATTAATGGGCAGGTATGGAAAAGCTGCCCCCGATCCGCTATGCCATAACACGTGCCATAAAGACTATGGGAATGCTCGCCTCGCGTCTGAGGGAGGTTCAGACTAATCGGGGGTCTGCCTTGCCTATCGACTGATCTGGATCGTCTCTAGGGAGTCAGACCTCTCTTCCTGGCACCCGAAGCGGGCTTACTGACTACGTAGCCTGACGGGCCATCCGGGTGTACATGAGCAGTCATGCCATAACGACTGCCATAACCCCTATTGGAACCATCGCTGCTCATCACACCTAAATACTTGCAGCCAGACAAATTGTTAATATCAGCCAGCAACCTATGCGGCGAGCAATGTGATCTATAGATGAACCTATAACGGGTTCTACGGCATGTCATCCCACAGACAAAACAGCATAAACCCAAATAGATTCATCAATGGATTCTTTAGTTGCACGACAAGCTGGTAAATCCACATGGCACAAAATGAGTGCGAGTAGGGAGTGCATCATGTGTTGCAAGATAGTGCTACTAGCTTTTGACATCGCAGGAGCAACAACAGAACGACAGACTGGGTAAAACGCGTGTGTCACTGCCCTGCTCAACAGGGTGTAACCCATAGAGTGGAAAGCAGAGTGCCAGACCAGTAGGAGAGTTAGAACAAATGCCACGATCTTCGCTACACGCACCGGCAAACTTGACACAGAATCGAGCACGGGCAATTGAACGTGTGATCTCTTTCGCCAACGGCAAGGGGGGAGTAGGCAAAACTACTACCGCGGCCAACGTCGGTGGCTACGTAGCGCTTGCAGGCTCAAGAGTCCTAATGGTGGACCTGGACCCGCAGGGAGATCTGGCCAGGGACCTTGGATATGAGCGACAGAACGGACGCGAGCTGTTCCAAGCGTTGATCGCAGGCACCACTCCACTTGTACTTCACAACGTCCGAGAGAACCTCGACGTTATACCGGGTGGTCAAGAACTAGAAGACATCCAGGGTCTAATGGTTTCCCGTTCCAGTCGCTCGGACGCAGCCGACTTCGGTGACATGCTCTACGCAGTGTTGGCGCCGTTGGCCGACGATTATGACCTTATCCTGATTGACACCCCACCGGGGGAGAGGGTGTTGGTCGAGGGCGCATTCGCCATTTCAAGCGCCGTCGTGATTCCAACGAAGTCAGATGACGCCAGCATTGACGGGGTAGAACGTATCGCGCGGCGGTTCATGGCCGTGCGGGACCGGAACCCAGCGCTGCAGCTAGCCGGCATTGTGCTCTTTGGCGTCGGACCACGGTCGATGAGACTTGAGCGCAGTGTAAGAGACACCCTCGCTGAGATGCTTGGAGAAGTAGCCCCAGTATTCGAAACAAGGATCCGTAGTCTTGAAAGTGCAAGTGCAGACGCCAGGCGTAAGGGGTTACTTTTCCACGAACTTGAGGGAGCAGTTACGGATGCTCAAAAGAAACGCCTCAAGGCACTCCGGGCGGGGGAGAAGCCCACGGATGGTTTCTTTTCCCGTAATGCTGGGGGACTGGCAGAAGAGTTCGAGCAGCTGACAGGCGAAATCCTGGCACGACTGAACACGATCGAAAGCGAGGAGCTCGTATGAGCAGCAATCGGCCGAACCTCGCAAGCGCATTCGCGCCCTCAGCACCTCGCGGCGCGAAGCTCGAGGGAATCCTCGCCCCTAAGCGGCGGAAAGCTCCGGATCCGCCAGAAATTCCAGACCGGTCTCTGGAGTCGACGCGCATTTCGGTAGTTCCCGAACTAGCCCCGGAGTCCGAGGCCGAATCAACCGCTCCTTCCTCGGAATTCATGTCTACGGATCCTGCCGGTGCGATCGAAGGATTGAACCGGACCCAAGCACCAGCATCCAAAACAAGCCAGGCCTCGACGAGTCAACGCAAGGACGTCTCGTCAAGTTCAGGTACCAAAGCCTCCGAGGTCGTTTTGGGCGCCCTGCGCAATGTGGGCGTATATCTGGCCCCGGATCTCCTAGCCACCGTGAAAGAAGCCTTGCACTCACAGCGAACAACATACGCAGATCTTCTTCTGGACGCCTTCGACTCTGTGTCGGAAGCGAGTATCGCTAAGGAGTTCAGGCCTGAAACTATTCCGTCGCTGTCAGGCATGCCCCGCCGGGTGCCTCGCCGACGCGGGGAAGCCGGTATCCAGATCCAAGTGCGACTGGATGGGCATCAGACTGCTTGGCTTGATGAGAAGGTCGTCGAGTTCAATGCGCCGTCTAGGAGTGCGCTCGTTTCCACCGTCTACAGACTCTATCTCAACGACTAGCTTCATGGCCGGTCGCCAGGGAAGGGACAACCCGCTCTGCCGACCGGCCTACGTTTCTATCCTGCTTCGATTATGGCATGCGTTCCAATGGAACATATGGCGTCCCTTATGGCACGAAAATACTGGGGTACGAGCAGCTTTACCGTCTTGTTTTCCTGAACAGGAGCCGATGCCTGCGTCACGTCGCTCTCGTGAAGGCCATGTCGGCTAGGCTCCACTCATCTGGTGGCCCTTCAAAGGTTTCCCATGGGTAATCGTCCGTGGGGGAGAGAAGCTCCGCGACTGTGTTCACGTTCTTTGAGAGCCACTCCCGCCAAACGATTCGTTCAATACGATATCTCTGGAGTTGGGCAGCTACAGCGTCCACCACACCGAAGCATTCTGCAAGCTCTTGGAGAGAGGTCGTGGCAACGATCATCCAGGCTCGGGCGCCGTTCCTGGAAATCATGTTCCAAGCTGCCAGGACCTCGAGGCTTTCGCTCACGGCAGTTCTCGACAGCTTTGTCTGAACGACCAATTCCGTCGTTGTGAGCCCTGGCGTGCTCTCCAGCGCTTCGTAGACGAACGCTGCGGGCAAGCCTAGCTCCCTGAAAACCGGCCTGAGCGAGTGAATCTTGCCTTTTCGCCACGTTAGATCCTCGGCTGCTGCACGGAGTCCTTCAGGGATCGTCAACATGTACAGGTCACCTTTGGTTCCCCGGCCACGTTCTACCAACGTCACCAACGGATCACTCTCAGCACGCAGAGCCCTCAAATGAGAGCCGACGGTCGTATGATCCAGACCTGTCGCCACGGCAATTGAGCGGTCACCGAACTCAACAAATCGGGATGCTGTCATATGGGCAGCCGCTCCCAGAGCTCTTAGAACCATCCGACGTGCCAGACCAGTGCGGGAGCTCGCGTAGGCGGGCTCCCTCAATAGCAGGGCGTTTCTCCAGGATCGCAAGTAGCGGTGCTCGCTGCCGGGATCTAAGTCTGTGGATGTTCCTAGTGGGGGCTGTGTATTTGGCCGGCTTGTGGGGGATTTACGGGCATTGTTATTCTCTGTCCTTGAGCCTTGGTTTTTTCGTAGGTGGTCGACCGCGTTGTTCCAGTCCCGTTTCAAGGATGGGAGGCGGTGATGGGAGGTGTAGCGCGCGTAGAACGATGCCAGCCCGGGCCAGACACCTTGGAGGACCCGTCGTTGTACGTCGACGAGTTTCATTCCTGCGGCGGCCGCGGCTGTCAGGATAGCCTGACGGGCTTCTGAGTCGGAGGCGTACCGGTTCGCGTCGTAAAGGCCCGACAGCGCCATCTGCTGCATTGCCCTGGACATCCGCCCGATCATCTGCGGTGCTCCCGGATCTCCATTGTCCGGGGATGACGGCCGCTCCAGTCTCAGGGCCCGTACGCTGGCGATTTCATCGTTCAAGTCTTGGCGTATTGCTTCCCAGACCTGAACCTTGTTTGGGCGTCGGGCAACGTCGTACGCCATGCTGAGGCTCATGGCGAGTTCTTGGTGCCCGCCACGTTTATGGGGTGATCCTGGTGTGCGCATGCACCCGTGGAGAAGGTTTTGGTGTGGTGATTTATCCAATGTCCGGTATCGCGTGCCAAGTGCCTCGACAACGTCACGGGCCTCGGAAAAGGAAACCTTTGTCTCCAGGGGTATATAAACGTGCCGGCCACCATTGGGGGAGTGATCTTCAATCCACCGGGCGCCACAGTTGTGAAGCCACGATTGGAGGGACTTCACATCCGCTTCTACCCAGTCGATTCCTGCAATAGAGGAGTCGAAGTCAAGGAAGATGGCCGAGCAGGTGCCGTCTTTTCCGAAGATCCGGACCGCCGCAGGAAAAGTGGGGAGCGTCTCAGTCAGCGCGCGTTCGTGCTTTTGGGGATAGGTCCTACCGCCGTCTCGGGACAGTCGAATACGGGGTTGACCTGCGAGAAGAGGCGCAAGCGCGGCCCACGCCTGGGCGGCTTCGGAGGCCAAGGACTGGTCGCGGGACACGCCAGCAGGTTTGCCTGCTGGCAGCACGCGAGCGTGCTGTTGTACGATGAGAACAATCCTTTCGAGGAGGTCCTGTCAGAGGGACAACAAAGGACCGGCCCGCCAAGACCGGTTTCATAGCAAGACAAAGGTGGATCTGAAAGGATCAACCTTCACGATTTACAATCTGAGCGCCGGGAAGCAATCCAGAATGTAAATCACTAGCTTCGAAGGCCCGCCTAGTGCGGGCCTTCCTCGTTATGAGGCTAAGCGCCCTAGCGGGAACTCCTCCTGCTGGGGAACTGCGTGCAGCTTGGTATTGGCCAGGCGTTCCTCAACCAAATCGGACAGCCAGTCGCTTACATACTGGTAACCCTCTGCCTTTGCAATCTGGTCCATTGCATCCGCTTTGGGAGTTGCGATGCGGAATCCGACGAATTTGCGGTCGCCTTTGGAGCGTCTGCCTGTACGTGTAACTGGAGCCATCATCCCTGTCCTTTGAACTCGGCCGCGGAAGCCGCCGCTACTTCAATAGATTGGTCGAACCAAGTGCCACCTGGTCCTAAGTTGGCGGCTGCTGTACAACCGGCCTTCTCTGAAACTGAAACTACCATCGCGTGCCTTCAGGCAGTGGCATTGAAACAGAAACACCCTCCGGCGTGTTGAAACAGAAACAGAGTTTAGTGGCGGAGCCCTTGCCTGGAGGCTTGCCATGACGCCAGAGCGTCGGCGTGCCCGATGATGGACAGCTTGGGATGCGGACCCGCATTGGGCATGCCACCGCCATCGTCCATGCGACGGAGCGCGTGACGGTGACTAAACCGCGGTCGCCGACGATCGCTGATGCTAAAAATGCATGCCTCATTGCCTTTCATGTGAGGCGTGAGGCGCGTGGTGGCCACTCTGCTAGCTCGAAAAGCTGGCAAACCCATACGCGTCAATCCAGCCTGCTTTTGCCGTAGTTAGGATGTGACATATGTACTTCCTCTTTTCCATACTAAGTTGATCATGATTGTTAAGAGTTAAGCATGCTCAAGACAAATCCTATTGCATCATCCAGTCAGTTTGCAGAGCGGCACCTTGGCCGCCTCGGGAGATTCGCCTCCTGTGCGCTGGATAGGCGTCGAGCAGCCCGCAGAGTATCCGCTTTCACCCGGATACTGGAACTGCCGTCGCCTCTAAGCCTGGACAAGCTCCTGCGGTTTGTTGAACTGGTTACGGAGAGGCCCATCCAGCTCTCGCGGAGGGATGACCTGCTGGATGTGGACATGTCAGGTTTTTGGCATGAGGGCGACGACGTAAACCGTCTATTTCATGTGGGCGACCGATCAGAATTCGCCGGCGAAATGAACATCCTGCACGAGATCTCGCACGTTCTGCTTCAACATGATCCTGAGCCTCTCACGGGGGAGGAATTGGCTGTCGTGTTCCCGGATCTAGACCCGCGGAAGGTGCTCCATGGGTGGAGGCACACCAAGCTCCGGACCGGGATCGAAGCAGAGGCGGAGCTGCTGGCGGACCACCTCTATGCCCAAATCCGCTCCGGAAAGAGGGAAGAAGAGATTTTGGGCTTTGGAGATGTAATCGGTTGACTCTCGCTGGTGTTGTCCTGATCATTGCCGCCGTCGTTCTTCTGCTGTCGTCCGTGGCGATGTATGTTTCCCGGGGTCGCCGGATGCATGGTTCGTGGATCTACGGCAGCTTCTTGGGCTCGCTCACCGCCATCTTCCTTGTCGAGCCGATTTTTTATGCCGTGGACGCAGCCCTGGGAGGTGTCAACTACCTTGCCTTGGCCCAGCGGGCTTTCCTGACGGCGACCCTGCTCTCAATGCATATAGGCATCTGGCGGGCCATGGCCCCTTCGCAACTAAAGCGTCCCGTCATTTTTGCTTGCGTCATAGCAGCGGCCAGCTATGGCGGCCAAGTGATGCTGTTCATCCTGGCAGCTCCGTCGTTTAGCAGTTCGGGTATGCGGCAATACGAAAGCAATCCGCTGGTCGCCACCTATAGCCTTCTGATGCTTGCGCACCTTGCCACAGTGGCCTTTTCCGCGATGCGCCTGAGTGTGCGCTACAGACCGCGTCTCAAGTCTTTGCGCCGGCGTCGGTCGCTGGCATTCGTAGCCCTTGGGTCCGGCTTTGCCCTAGCCGTCGCGCTGATCCACGCCACAATCACCTTGACCGACCTGGTTGGATCCCCACCCGACATCCTCGGAACGCTGGAACGGATCTTCACAGCCAGCGCCGCCATTGTTTTCGCTTTGGCCATCGGGATCCCCACGTTTCCCCGGTGGCTGGGCTCCGCCAGGAAGGACTTCATCGCCCGGCGGGAGCTCTGGAACCTCTGCCCGGTGTGGGCCAAGCTGCAACCGGAAATTGACCAGTACGTCATCTGGCCGTACCGCGGCCGGCTGATGGAAATCATGAGCCGGGACCCCGCCATGCGAAGGCATCGAAGGGGCGTCGAAATACGTGACTGTTTTGAATCGGATGCAACCCTAGAAGGTAGACTCTCTGAAGCCGAACTGGCGACAATTCGAACGATGGAAGTTAACACACATGCTTGACCAGCAAACCAGCCCAGGACGCGCGGCAGAAGCCGTTAGCCGGATTCTCCACCCTGCGGTCTTGCTCCTGGTGGCAGCGGTTGCAACGGCCATCAGCGCTCCAGGATCCGTTCCCGCCCTCGTCGCCACCCTGGCGGCATTGGCAGTCGTGATCCTCCTTGGCGTATTGGTCTTTCCGCGGATCGGCAAGTCCTTGGGCTGGCCTGAAGAGCGCAGGAAGACGAGGAGCTTCATGGCTTGCGCGGGCGTGCTTGGCCTTGGCCTGATCGTGACGGCCCTGTTGGGAGCCCCTGCGCTGCTCATCGCCAACGGCATCGCCTTCTTCATCGGAGCGACGCTCATCGCTCTGGGCCGGTCACGATGGAACATTTCTGTACACACCGCCATGTTCACCGGCATCGTGCTGGGCCTCGGAACATCGCTGTCTCCACTGTGGTTCGCGGCTTTGATTGTGCTGCCGGCCCTTATCTGGTCACGAGCAGCCTTGAAGCGCCAGAACGTTGCCCAGTCGCTCTGGGGAAGCGCCATTGGAGTCGTCGCATGGCTCGCATACCTGCTTAGCCTGTCGTTGCTCGGAGCATAACGGTGGCGCCCAACCTCAACGAAGCGCGGGACGCCTGGCGTCAGACCCTGTCGGAGCGGCTGAATCTCCTGCTCGACGTGATGGTGGCCAGTGGGGGAGAGCCCTACGAGTTTGAAGACATCCGGCGAGGCCTGCAAGAGCAAGGCGTGACTCTGTCTCGCTCGCGCTGGCTGTACATGCGTGACGGCACCGGAGCCACCGTGACGGATGAACGACTGCTCACGGCCTTGGCCAACTTCTTCGGGGTGAACCCCGCGTACCTCAACGACTTCGAAACCGAGATTCCCGAACGCATCGAAAAGCAGCTCAAGTCGCTAAAGACGCTCCGCGAGAAGAGAGTGAAGAAATTCGCTGCCCGTAGCCTTAAGGGCGTCTCACCTGAGAAGTTCCAAGCGATAGCCAGAATCCTGGACGAAGACGACTAGAACACTCACGGCACGCTGATGTTGAGCATGCTTTTTTTATCTTGAGCATGATCAAGGTAGGCTATTGGCGTGCCTACGATCCAGCAATTTGATTTACCCCCACCCGGCGGTCAGGGGGCGGCACTCTCGCGCGAGCGGATGCCTTGCCTGTGGTTGGGATTCGCTCGCGCCGCTAGTCCTCAGGTTGGTCTTCGTCGAGGCCAAGTGCCCGACCCAGGATGGAGTAGCGTCGGGCCACCTCATCGGCGTCGACGGTGTACCTGACTCGCTGGCCATTCCGCTCTTCTGAGGCCGGCGGATCCGCCATTAGTACCCCCTCGGCCTCCAGTTGCACCAGGTTGTTCTGCGCCGTCGGTACCCCAATTTCCAGCCCCTTGGCCACTTCACCCCTGGTGGCCGGCCCCGATTTAGCAAGGTAGCCAACAATGGCCACTTTTGTTGAGTTGCTGAACACGCTAATTGCCCGCTCTGTACTGGATGGGATTTTAGGGCGGGAGTAGCGGGGCATGGTTCTTATTTTGCCGCATCCCCACCCAAGAGGCCTCATCAGATTAGCGGTTAGTTAAACTATTCGCTAATCTGGAGCTATTCACCCACATTCATCTCCGGCCCTCATCACTAAGGAGGCGTTATGCGGCCCACTGTTCACTTGCTAGATCCCAGGCACCCGTTCGACGGCGTAGCTGTAGAGATGCCAGTGAATGGGAAGCGCGCCCAGGCTCCTTTACGAGAACAAGAAATACGAGCCCGGCCGCGGCATCCCAACTGGGCAGTTTGACAGGCACTACTAGTGCAGCTGGGGGCAGTAGATATGGAAGCAGTACCCAGGGGGATGGATTGTGAAGAACACGTTCGGTGCGGTGTGGACCGTGAATGCTTTGCTGTTTGCACACGACGAGGACGGCCTGGAGCACTTCCGTCTCTGGATGCCTGCAGCTGGAGCCCCTGATGCGGCGTAAGTCGCTGGGCCTCCTGGCTCTCATTGCCGTCCCAAGCCTGTTCTTGGGGCTGATCTTCTCATCCGTCCTGCTGCTGGCACCCGCGAAAACTGCTGCAGCTGATTGCGGCCCGGTCTCGGTTGTCGTTGACGGCAGCACGAAGGTTGAGGGGTATTCCGCTGAGCAGTTGAAGAACGCTGCCGCTGTCGTGGGAGCCGGTAAAGCGCTGAATCTTTCCGTGAAGGGTCAGACCATCAGCATCATGGTGGCCCTGGGGGAGTCAGGCCTGCGTGTGCTGGATTACGGGGACGGTCCCGGCCCGGACTCCCGTGGTTTGTTCCAGCAGCGCGACAACGGAGCCTGGGGCTCCTACACGGACCGCATGGACCCGACCATCAGTGCCACGAACTTCATCAAGGCGCTGCAGGCCGTCCCGGGCTGGGAGCAGTTGGAGCCGACCATTGCCGGGAACAAGGTCCAGCGCAACGCCGACCCGTACCACTATCAGAAGTACTGGCCCGAAGCGGTCAAGATCGTCCAGGTACTCTCGGACGGCAAAGTCGGTGTTGACGCTGGTAGCTGTGGCATACCGGGGAAGTCCGGTGCGGGGGATGACTACCCGTGGAAGGACTCTCCGACTTGGTTGCAGGTCGGGGCAGGATCGGCGGCGGCTTCGCCTTTGGGGATGTTCTACCGCGAATGCGTGGACTTCGCTCTGTGGCGGGTCAACCAGCAGATGGGTTCGACCAGTGCCCCGTTCAAGGTCCTCAACGGCAACTTCCGCCCGGACGGTCAGGGCCTTGGTTCTGCGGTGACGTGGAAGGCCGGCTGGGACGCCAAGGGCTGGCCCTCCGGTAAAACGCCCCACATCGGTGCAGTGGTCTGGTACTCGCCCGGTGTTGGCGGCTCGGACCCGACCTTCGGTCACGTGGCCGTGGTCAAGGAAGTCAAGGACGACGGGACTTACGTCGAAGAGGGTTACAACGGCAATCCGCCCCCGGATGACCACAACTACTACACCCGGACCGTCAAAGGCAGTGTCCCGTCCGCGTTCCTGTATCTGCCCAACCAAGAGGAGAAGAAGTGAATAAGCCCCTGGCCCTCATCGCAGCGGTAGGGCTGCTGTGCGCCGGATGCGCACCGGCCTCGAACACCACGCCAGCGCCCATGCAGACGACACCGACGCCTTCAGCCCCGGTGTCCCTGAGCGTTGACAGCGGCCCGCAGGCACCGGGCGGAATCGTCCCTGCCACGATTGGGATCGCCTGGGACCAGGCCAGCAAGGATCAGGCCGTGGATATCGCGCAGAAGGCCATGGCCGACTTCGCCCGCCCCAAGGCCGAGGAACAACAGTGGGCCAATGATCTTGCCCGCTGGCTCACCCCGCAGGCTACCGCCGATTACTCCGCTGTGGATCCGGCCAACATCCCAGCCAACCGGGTCACCGGCCCGGCCAAGCTGACCGTCGATGAATCCAACGGCTACGGCGTCACAGCCACTGTCCCGACCAACGCCGGGACCTACACGCTCCAGTTGCTCCGCACGGGCAAGGACGCCCCGTGGAAGGTCAACCGGCTCACACCGCCAGCGTCCTAGAGTGCCTAACCCCTCTTCACCTCACATACGTAAAGGAAGAAAGTTCATGAGTACTGCATCAACTGAGGTCCTGGCCTTTCCAAGCATCAAGGCCATCGTCCGCGACAACGGCACCGCTGAGGTCGTTGTGGCCGGTAACTCACGCGTCGTCCCCGACGGGGACACACTGCAGGACCTCCGCAACAACGCACTCGCCCTCGTCGTGGGAGAGGCCCAAACTCTGCAGCGCCCGGTTCGGGTCCAGATCGAGGATCCCGAAGGACACGGAGAACTGATCGTGCACCCGGACAACAAGATCGAATCCGTCTCTTACGAACCGCGCCCGGCCCGTCGCCGGGCACAGGCCCCCGCGACCACGCCAGAGACCGTAGCACCGGCCGTCATTGAGACAGTCCCGATGGCCGCACCTCAACCGGTAGTCGTGTCCTCACAGCCAGCCTCGGTCGAAGAAAGAGCAGCGGTAGTGGAACGCCAGCCGTGGCCGCCCACCCCTGTAGAAGCCGAAGCGAACACGGACGGCCCGGGCGCGTCTCAGCTCTCGGACTCGAAGGGGCAGCGAGTCACCGATGCCCAAGTGCCGCAGGCAGCTGCGCCTGCGTCGAAGGCTCCACTGACCCGGCGCAGCTTGAAAGAGACTTCCTTCCTTGTAAGCGAACCTTCCCTAGAACCTGCAAAGAACGGCTGGCGGGGGTTCCTCACCAGCCTTGGATTCCGCATGGAACCTTCGGCTGAAGAACTTGCAGAGCGTGAAGACATCCGGACGGTAAGCCAGCACTGGCCGGGCCCTCGCGTGGTTGGGGTCGTCAACCGCAAGGGCGGCACCGCAAAGACACCAACTACAGTGTGCCTGAGCGCGGTTTTCGCTCGCTTCGGTGGGGGACCAGTGCTGGCGTGGGACAACAACGAATCTCAGGGAACGCTGGGGTGGCGCACCGAGCAGGGGCCGCATAATGCCAGCGTTTTGGACTTGGTGGACTCTTCCACGCGGCTTCTTTCCCCCGAATCCAACAGCGCCGACCTGGCTCACTTTGTGCACCACCAAACAGCAGATAAGTTCGACGTTCTGCGCTCGGATGAGAACGACGAGGGTGACCATGAAGTGACTGCCGAGGAAGTCGACATCGTGCACCGCGTGGCCACCAAGTACTACCGGATGATCGTGATGGATTCCGGTAACACCGCACGATCTGCGAACTGGCGCCAGATGATCCACCACACGGACCAGCTCGTAGTCCCGGTAACTGCCATGGAAGACCGTGCAGAGGCGGCGAGGTTGACGCTGCAGACCCTCGAGTCCCGTGGTGGCCACGACGCCGAACTGGCCCGGAACGCTGTGGTCATTGTTTCGGAAGCAACCGACTCAAGGCGGGGCATGGCCGGGGATGCCCTCAAACGAGCCAAAGACGAAGCACAGCGCATCGCAGACGGATTTGCCCCGTTGGTGCGAGCTGTTGTGCGGATTCCCTATGATCCCGCCCTGGTCAACGGCCCCATCCGTTACGAAGCTCTCCAGCCCGCCACCCAGCGGGCGTGGCTGGCAGCTGGGGCCGCCGTCGCCAAAGGCTTCTAATCCATCCACACGGAACTGAAGAAAGGAGGAACCATGCAACTGTCACTGAACCCCTGGATCACGAGCCCTGCCGAGGGCATCGAAGAACAAACACCTGACGTGCACGTCCCGCCGGCTGCCGTGATCAGCACGCCGCTGAAAGGCATGGTCGAACCCGACACCGCAGATCGTCTGGCAAGCCGCACCATGTCCGGCACCGCAGCGCTGTGGGTTGTCGGCAGCCACGGCGGGGCCGGTGAAAGCCGCACCGCTGATCTGCTGGAAGGGGCACGCCCCACCGGTCACTGCTGGCCTGTCCTGCCGGACGGCAGCAAGCCCCGGGTACTGCTGGTCTGCCGGGCAGACATGCGCGGGCTCACCACAGCTCAAAGCGCCCTGACGCAATGGGCATCAGGCGCCGCACCCGCGGTGGAGCTGCTCGGCCTCGCCGTCCTCGCGGATGCGCCGGGCAAAACACCCAAAGCACTTCGCGAGTTCACAGCCATCATCGGCGGGGGAGCGCCCCGGCTCTGGACCCTTCCGTGGGTCGAGGCATGGCGGCACGGCGACTCCACCACCACACCAACAGCCCGTGAATACCAACGCTTCATCACCGACGTAACCGCACTGGTCACTGAAACCAACCCAAACACCAACCACTGAAAGGCCACTCACCATGAACTCGATCACCGCAATCGCCACGAGCGTCATTCCCAACCCGACTCCCGTCGTCCCCGCGCAAGCAGGGGGCCTGCTTACCGTCCTGAACTGGGCCTCCGGTATAGGCCTCGTCCTCGGTGTTCTCGGCGTCATCATCGTCGGCATCACCATGGTCATCCAGCTCCAGCGCGGCGAAGGCGCCCAGTCCATCGCCAAGCTGGGTTGGGTCCTGCTCGGCTGCATCATCATCACTGGTGCCGCCGGTATCGTCCGCGCCTTCGTCTAAGCCAAGCACCAACAACGGGAGGTTCACTTTGAGCCAGTCAACAGAGAGCACCACCGAGGCCAATCCGTTCACCAAGCCCGGTTTCATTATTGCTGCCGCGCTGGTGGTCGCGCTGATCGCAGCAGCCGTCGTGATCTTCCTGCTCCCCAAAGGACAAGGAAACGCCCAACCATCCCCCGCAGAATCCAGTAACTCCGCCACCGCCAAGCCCATCGGTAGCGCTCCAGCCGGCAAGAGCGTCTGTGGGCTACCTGCCAGCCAGGAAACAGCCCTTGGTACCCCGCCCAAGTCCAAGTGGGAGCTGGTGGGAGCCATGGCCGTTCCGACCGATCCATCAACGTCAGGGCCTGGAACTGTAGGCAAGGACGGCCTGAGGTCGTGCTTTGCGCAGTCGCCTACAGGGGCGCTCTACGCAACGGCCAACATCTGGGCTGCTTCATTCAACGGCTATGCGAAACAGGTCTACCTGGAACTTGCCGCCGACAGTCCCTCACGTGACAAAGCAGTCCAGGCAATCAAGGAGGGCAAGGACGTCAGCGGTGGAAGCTCTCCCAAGGTCCAGATCGCTGGTTTCATCCTGCACTCTTATACGCCCGAAGCTGCGGTGGTAGAGCTGGCGATTAAGAGCAGCGACGGGGGATATGGCGCTTTCTCGACGTCACTGGTGTGGGAAGACGGCGACTGGAAACTGGATATTCCCGCTGCAGGCGGAGGAACGGTCCGGCAGATCAGCGATCTAAGTTCGTTCATCCCTTGGGCCGGTGTCTGACATGGCAGAGAAAGAATGCGAAGTTTGGAACGTCGTTTGCTGGACCGGGCAGGGTGCCAGCAATGTTGCCGCAGGTATTGCCGATGACGCCATCAACAATCTGGCCAAGGCCATCATGGAGGGCATGAGCCAGATGGTGACGACTCTGTCTACCTTCTGGGTTTCAACGCCGACGGTGAACCTGACGAGTCAAGACGGTTCGACGGCAAGCCCTGTTGTTTCCGCCGTCAACAGCGAGTTGATGCCGTGGACACTGGCACTGGCAGTCCTAGCTGTCATTCTTGGTGGCATTCGGTTGATCTGGGAGCAGCGCGGG
This sequence comes from Paenarthrobacter histidinolovorans, assembly GCF_014647595.1. Taxonomy (GTDB): domain Bacteria; phylum Actinomycetota; class Actinomycetes; order Actinomycetales; family Micrococcaceae; genus Arthrobacter; species Arthrobacter histidinolovorans. The sequence goes on from NZ_BMPM01000012.1 coordinate 40,795, forward strand.
GCACCTCTAAAAGACCTACTCAGGTCACTATTGACGCTCACCTTGGTAAGCGGCCTGGGCTTAGGGACAATTTCGATCCTTGTGATCGCAGCCGACGTCTTTTCAGCCGAGATTATCAAGCGGTCCACGGACGGCAAGGGCTTCGCAGAATCGATGAAACTCCTGGTACTTACCAACCAGACAGGCGTCGGAGTTTTCATCCTCATCGTCCTGGGTCTCATCGGCCTGCTCGCGTCCCTTATCCAGATAGTCCTTATGGTCGTCCGCAGTGGCATGTTGGTGGTCCTTGCGGGCATCATGCCAACCACAGCCTCGTTCACCAACACTGAGATGGGCAAACAATGGTTTCAAAAGGCCGTCGGCTGGACCATCGCCTTCATCGCCTACAAACCCGCCGCCGCCATCGTCTACTCCGTCGCGTTCCTGCTCATGGGCGGGAAAGGCCAGGATGCCCTGATCAGTTCCATTACGGGTTTCACGTTGATGATCGTGGCGCTGTTCGCTTTGCCCGCCCTGATGCGTTTCGTGACGCCACTGGTTGCTGCCGTCGCCTCCGGAGGGGGTGGCGCAGGAGCTGGCGCCGCTGTGGCCGCGATCGCCACTGGTGCGGTCTCACTTGGTCGTGGCGGTAGCGGCAGGGGCAACGCTTCACCGACCCCTTCATCATCAACGAACACATCGAGCACCCAAATGGGCAGTTCGCCAAAGGGCAGTAATGGAACGCCCGGCCCCCGAGGAGGGGGAGGACAGCCAACACCCGGCGCTACGGGGCCCGGTGGAGCTGCTGGCATGGACGCAGCTGCCAAGGCCGGAATGGCCGGTGCCGGATCTGCTGGGGCGACGGCAGGTGCCGGTGCAGGGGCGGCCGCAGCCAGCGGGGGAGTACCGGCAGCTGGTCCGGCTGGTGTGGCTGTAGCTACAGGAGCAAAGGTGGCGTCCGCGACGTCGCAGGCAATCGAAAAGACCGCACAGGATTCAACCGGGGAGGGCCCCAGTGGCAGCAATTAACACCGAATACAAAGAACCGTCCTACGGCAACTGGCGCGTACCGCGCTCAGCCGGGCTGGCCAACCTCGGCGCGATCGGCACCGCGATCGTCTTTGCCGGGCTTTTGGCTGGCATCGTCAGCTTCGCTATTTGGGGCCTGTTCGTCGGCCTGGGCGTTCTTGCCTTTGCCGGTGTCAGCGCCTTGCTGCTGACAGTCAAGGACAAGCACGGCCAGTCCATCGTTGACCGCTTTGGCACCCGGATGGCTTTCAAGATCTCACGCTCCTCCGGGACGAACCTCTACCGTTCCGGTCCGCTCGGTGTAACGCCGTGGGGCATGTACCAGCTCCCGGGGTTGGCCGCGAAGTCGACCCTCTACGAATTCACCGACTCCTACAAGCGCCCGTTCGCCCTGCTGCACGTGCCCGCCACGAGCCACTTCACCGTGATCTTCTCCACCGAACCCGACGGGGCCTCCCTCGTGGACCCGGAGCAGGTCGATGCGTGGGTGGCGAACTGGGGCGGCTGGCTCGCCGGCCTGGCCGATGAGGCAGGGCTGGACGCCGCAGCGGTAACGGTAGAAACCGCCCCGGATTCTGGCTACCGGCTCCGGAACGAAGTATTGATGAACATCGACCCGAACGCACCCGAGTTCGCCCGGGAAATGCTCCACGAGGTCGTAGACACCTATCCGGAAGGATCGGCGACGGTCCGCGCCTGGGTATCGCTGACGTTCAAGTCCGCCATCCGTACCGGGGCCAAAAAGCGGACGCCGGAAGAAGTCGCCCGTGACCTGGCCTCACGGATCCCCGGCCTTTCGGCACGGTTACAGTCCACTGGTGCTGGCATCGCCCGTCCAACGACAGCGCAGGAGCTTTGCGAGGTCGTGAGGATCGCCTACGATCCTCCCGCAGCGCTGATCATTGATGAAGCCCATGCTGCCGGGTCCCCTGTGTCCCTGACTTGGGGCGAGGTCGGACCCACCGCGCACCAGTCCAACTGGGAGAACTACCGGCACGATTCCGCGTTCTCAGTTTCCTGGACCATGACCGGTGCCCCGCGTGGATCGGTGAATTCTTCGGTCCTGGCCCGGTTGCTGGCTCCGCATGGGGACATTGACCGCAAGCGCGTCTCGTTGCTGTACCGTCCGATGGATTCGGCCCGTGCCGCTGCCGTGGTCGAACAGGACCAGAACAACGCCAACGTCCGTATCACTTCCGGAAACCGGCCATCAGCCCGTGCCTTGGTGGATGCCCGGTCAGCGCAACAGACCGCGCAGGAAGAAGCCCAAGGTGCCGGGTTGGTGAACTTCGGTGTGGTCGTCACGGCCACCGTGACCGACCGCGAACGCCTTCCAGACGCTGTGGCTGCTGTGGAACAGAGTTCCGGTAGCGCCAGGTTGTTGCTGCGCCGGGCTTACGGGTCACAGGACACCGTGTTCGCCGGATCTCTGCCTTTGGGCCTGGTGCTGCCCGAGCACAGCATGGTCCCATCCGAGATTAAGGATGCTCTGTAATGGCCTTCCCGAAACTCACCCGTTCCTCGAAGCACAGCACCTCCCCGGTTAAGGCTGCGCCGAAGAAAGCTGAGAAGCAGCCGCGTGAGGCTGGGCCTGGTGCCCGTGGCTGGCCGGGTCGTGGCGGGGGCATGGCCCAGCTCGTCCCTTCCGTGAAGCAGTACCGGGGTACAACGGTTCAGGTCTGCGGCCTGTGGCCGTTCTCTTCCGGGGCGTCCTCACCCATGGTCGGTGTCCCGCTGGGCCGCCACGAGGAAACACAGGCCACGGTCTGCTGCGATCCGATCAGCTGGTTCCAGCGCGCGCGCCTGATTTCGAACCCTTCGGCGTTCATCCTGGGCAAGCCTGGGCTGGGGAAGTCCACGGTCGTGCGGCGGATGTTCATCGGACTCTCCGCACAAGGGGTTCACCCGTTGATCCTGGGTGACCTCAAGGGCGAGCACGTCAAAGCCGTCAGGGCCCTCGGTGGGCAGGTTATCCGGCTTGGTCGAGGTGTCGGGTACTTGAACATCCTTGACCCGGGTCAGGCTGTTGAAGCCGCGCAGCTTCTTGAAGATAACGGCCACCCTGAGGACGCGGCGCGCGTCCGGGCCGACGCGCACGGCCGCCGCCTGACCATGGTGGTTTCGCTGATCACGATCAGCCGGAACAACCCGCCCACAGACCAGGAGCAAACGATCCTGGACCGCGCCTTGCGGGTCCTCGATGACCGCTTTGACGGTGTGCCGGTGTTGAAGGACCTGTTGGACGTTATCGTCTCCGCCCCCGACGAGCTGCGACAGGTCGCCCTGGACCGCGGCGACCTGAACGTCTACCTGCAGGAAACCCGGGCGTTGGAGGCAACCCTGCTCGGTTTGACCGGTGGCGGGAAGCTGGGGGAAATCTTCTCCCGCCAGACCAGCCAGCCTATGAAGCGTGACCGGGCCGTGGTCTTCGACGTCTCCAGCATTGACGAGACCGAAACGGACCTGCAGGCCGCCGTCCTGCTCGCGTGCTGGTCCTACGGCTTCGGTACGGTCAACGTCGCCAACGCCCTCGCCGATGCAGGTTTGGAACCGCGCCGGAACTACTTCGTGGTCCTGGACGAGCTGTGGCGGGCGCTGCGGGCCGGTAAGGGCATGGTGGACCGTGTGGACGCCCTGACCCGGTTGAACCGTTCCGTGGGTGTTGGGCAGATCATGATTTCCCACACGATGTCTGACTTGTTGGCCCTGCCGGCAGAAGAGGACCGGATGAAAGCCCGCGGATTCGTCGAACGCTCCGGAATGGTGATCTGCGGCGGGCTTCCGGCCTCGGAGATGCCGCTGCTGACCTCGGCTATTCCGTTGTCCTGGCAGGAGCAGCAAAAGCTCATTGGCTGGCAGGACCCGCCCGCGTGGGACTCACGCGGCGTCGACGTCGAACCTCCGGGCCGGGGAAAGTTCCTCATCAAGGTCGGCGGCCGTCCTGGGATCCCTGTCCAGGTCGGTCTCACGTCCTTGGAGAAAGGCCCCGAGGGCGTCAATGACACCGACGGCAAATGGCATGCAGCCCCCGAAACCCTGCTTGAACCGGCAGCCCCAAGTCTGCCCAGTGATGGAGGTACACAGTGAGTGCACCAAACCGCAAGGGAATCGGGATGGGCGATGCGGTGCTGGTCTGGCTAGCCATAGGCTTCATCGTCGTCTTCGGCGGCGGAACCTACACCGCCCTACACCTCGGCTCGTGGATGGCTGGCATCGACGCGCCACCAGCCCATCCGATTGATCTGATCGCCGGCCTGGTCAAGGGCCGGGTGCCGTGGCCGACCGAAGCCACGGTCGCTGCCTGTGTCATGGCCGGTGTGGTGCTGGCCCTGACCATCGTTCTCCTCGTAGCCTGGAAAAAGGGTGCCTCAAAGCGCGCACGTGTCGATAAGGCCGCCCGGTACCTTGGACGAGGTAAGTCGCTGGCCGCGTTCTCCGAGAAGGGAGCGAAAGCGACCGCCGAGCGCCTGGGCGTGAAGGATATTGCGGGCATCGTGGTCGGCAAGGTCGTCTCCACAGGCCAGAAATTCATCCAGTCGTGGGAAGACCTCAGCATCGACATTTGGGGACCCCGTACCGGTAAATCGACCTCACGGGTCATTCCCGCCATCCTGAACGCACCCGGCGCCGTGGTCTCGACATCTAACAAGCGCGACGTCGTGGACGGCACCCGTGGCGTCCGCGAGCAAGCGGCCCCAGCGTGGGTGTTCGACCCGCAGAAGATCGCCCAGGAAGAACCGGACTGGTGGTGGAACCCGCTCTCCTACGTCACCGACGAAGAGAAGGCCTACAAACTCACCCAACACTTCTCCATCGGCTCCCGCGTCCCCGGGTCCAAGCCCGACGCCTACTTCGATCCCAAAGCCGAGGACATTCTGTCCTCGTACTTCCTCGCGGCCGCACTCGGGGATCTGCCCATCACACAGGTCTACATCTGGGTCACCGAACAGGTCAGCCAAGAGCCTATTGAAATTCTCCGGGAGCATGACTACGAGCTGCAGTACAAGGGCCTTGAATCCACGCTAAAGCTGGCCGATAAGCAGCGCGACGGTATCTTCGGCACGGCAGAGAAAATGATCCAGTGCCTCAAGAGCCGAAACACGCTGCGCTGGGTCGCACCGACCGGTGGGGCAACGGTGGCCACGGATGCCCGCCGCCAGTTCAACCCGCACGCGTTCGCTGCCTCGCATGAGACGATCTACATCCTCTCCAAGGAAGGTGCCGGCTCCGCAGCCCCTCTCACCACAGCCCTGACAGTTGCCATTGCAGAGGCGATGGAGGAACGCGCTGAGCGCTGTGGCGGTCGCCTTCCCCAGCCCGCCGTGTTGCCACTCGATGAGTTGGCCAACGTGGTGCGATGGGCAGCGCTGCCGGACCTCTTCAGCCACTACGGATCCAAAGGCATCATCGTCATGGGCATCTTGCAGTCCTGGTCCCAGGGCGTGGAGTTGTGGGGCGAGGCAGGAATGCGGAAAATCTGGTCAGCGGCAAACGTGAAGGTCTACGGCGGTGGTGTGGCAGAGGCAGGCTTCCTCCGCGAGCTCATGGACCTGATCGGGGACTACAGCTACATCAACGTCTCCACGTCTTCCGGCAAGTCCGGTTCCAGCCGGTCCCGCCAACAGAGCAAGGAACGCATTTTCGACGTTTCCAACCTCGCCGAACTCGACCGTGGCCGGGCTGTCGTCCTCGCCTCCGGCGCCCCCGCCACCCTTGTCCGGACCATGCCCTGGTACACCGGACCCCATAAAGAAGCCGTGGAGGCATCCATCAAGAAGTACAGCCCGCGTCCTGAAGAACCCACTGAGACTGTGCCAGCTGCATCGACAGTCAACCCCTGGGTTACAAAGTAGGAGCGCCCACGATGACAAACGACATTGGCTTGTTCGCCCCGGCTCCTGGCAGCGGAGACCCTGGGGTGTCTACGGAGAAAGCAGCGGAGGAACCGAAAGCACCGGAGCTGGTGTACGGGTCGGCCGAGGAGTTCCTGCACGAGCAGCTGCTCCCCACGTACGTGCGCGACGTAGATGGTCGGGCCGCGAAGTGGTGTCTCGACTGGTACTTCCACCCCGAGGCCGTCTCCCGCGTCGAAGCGCTGTGGCGGGCTTGGGAACACCTCAGGCTCGACGGGGCCACCGGTATGAGCGTGTGGTGGAGGGATCATGCAGACCACCACATGCGCGTCCTTCTGGACCCGCGGGGGCCGTTTCACAAATGCGACATGCAAAAACACCGCGACCCCGAACATCTGGAACCCAAGAAGGCACCCGCAGGCTGGTTTCCCGATGCGAGAGGGATGTGGCCCTAGGCTCCCGGCAGCGACGTACGCGGCAGCAGGGCGAATCGACAACGCACTGGTTCGGGCTCAATAGTGCAACACGCTGTTGCACTATTGGCTGTGCATCCGGAGGCCCCAACAAAGGACACAATCCGATCCCAAACAGCTTCCGATTGAGATGAAGCTCCCAATTGCGCCACTGGCTGTGGCGCAATTGTCCCGAAGTGGCGGCCATTAGGGTTGATGGTATGACTGACTCGCGTTCCTTGGCCCTGCCGTCAGGGTATTCCGATTTCTTGGCCTCGCTCAAGGAACGGGTCCGGACCGCCCGTTCGACCGCCCTGCGAACTGTCAACACGCAGCTGATCGAGTTGTATTGGTCGATTGGCAAGGCTGTCTTGGCCCGTCAGGAGGTCGAGGAATGGGGGAGCGGGGTTATGGGGCGTCTGGCCGAAGACCTTCGGGCCGAGTTTCCCGAGATGAAGGGGCTGTCTCGATCCAATCTTTTTTACATGCGGGGTTTCGCCGCGGCCTGGCCGGACCCAATTGTCCAACAGGCTGTTGGACAATTGCCGTGGGGCCACATCACCGTGCTGTTGGACAAGTTGGACCACCGGCGTCAGCGGGACTGGTACGCGGGTGCGGCCGTTGAGCATGGATGGTCTCGCAACGTCCTGTTGAACATGATCATGAACCGGACCTTGGAGAGGACCGGCGCGGCGCCGTCGAACTTTGTCCAACGGCTTGTTGGACAGGATTCCGAGCTGGCCCAGCAAGTCGCCAAGGACCCATACAATTTCGAATTTCTAGGCCTGTCGGGGGAAGTTGCCGAACGGGAACTTGAACTGGCGCTGACCAGCAGGATTACCGAAACCCTGCGGGAGCTGGGCCCTGGGTTTTCGTTCGTTGGCCGGCAGGTGCACTTCGATGTTGACGGCGATGACTACTACATCGACATGCTGTTCTTTCACATGGACCAGAACCGGTATGTGGTCATCGAGCTCAAAACAGGAAAGTTCCAGCCTGAGTATGCCGGCAAGCTGAACTTCTATGTCGCTCTTGTCGATGACATGCTCCGCCGTGAGCACCACAACGAAACCATCGGCATCCTCATCTGTGGCACCAAGAACGACCGCAGCGTCCGGTACAGCCTCGGCCGCTCAACCTCACCCATGGCCGTCGCCGCCTATACCTACGACAAACTGCCCGCAGACGAGAAAGTCGCACTGCCTAACGAAGGGCACGTTGTCGCCGCACTCGATTGGGCAGAAGCAAGCATAGAATCCGAGGACTGAACGACGCCGGGTGCGCTAGTTATCGACGAACGGCAGAGGGGCGGGCCAGATCTGGCGCGCCCCTCTGTATTGTGCATTTGCTACTTGCTGAATCCTGCTGTGAGGCCTGCGACGAGTTGTCGGCGGCCGACGATGTAGACGAAGACCAGTGGGAGCGCGGAAAGCACGACGGCAGCGAGAATCGCTGGAGTATTAATGGTGAACTCACCTTGGAAGGCCCAAAGCGAGAGCGGTAGGACACGGTTTTCTGCGCTTTGGGTCAGGATCAGGGGGAAGAGGAAGCTGTTCCAGACGTTGAGGGCGTTGTAAATGGCAATAGTGACAATGGCGGGGCGGATGAGGGGAAATGCCAGGCGCCACATCATGGACCAGTCCGAACAACCATCGAGGCGCATGGATTCAAAGAGTTCGTTGGGTACGTCCCTGAGGAAGTTGGCCAGGATGAGCACTGAAACTGGCACGGCGAAGGCGATGCCGGGCAGGATGAGCGCCAGGAGGCTGTCGTAGAGGTAGAGCTTGGTGATGCCCCAGTAGATCGGGATGATCGTTGCCTGGAGGGGTATGGCCAGCCCGAGCAAGAACAGTCGGCTGACTCCGGTGAGCAGGCGTCCGTTGCCGCGGACGATGGCGTACGCGGCCATGAAAGAGATCAGCACTGCTGGCAACACAGCCCCTGCGGTGACGATCAGGCTGTTGGCGAGGTATCGGAAGAAGTCGTTTTCGAGCACGAGCTGGTAGTTCGCCAGTGTTGGGTTTTCCGCGGGAAGGAAAGGATTCGAGGCGAAGAAGCCTTGTTGGTCTTTGAAGCTGGTGATGACGACGTAGTAGATCGGCAGGATCACGACGGTGAGCCAGAGGAAGCCTGCGGCCCCGGCTGGAACGTTGAGCGGCTTCCGAGACTTGCGCAGTGGTGCCGTTGAGGTGGGTCCAGTCGTTGACCGTGGGGCTGATGCTGTTCGGAGGCTCATCATGCACCTTCCAGTTGGCTTGCTTGGCGGTTCTTACCGCCGAGTCGTTGAATGAGGAGGGCTAGCCCGAGGCCGAAGACGGCGAGGATCACGCCGAGGACGCTTGCGCCGCCCATGTCATTGGCACGGAAGCCTTCGAGGTACATGAACAGTGGCAGCACGGTAGTCGCGTGGCCGGGGCCTCCGCCGGTCAGGACGAAAATGAGGTCAAAGTAGGTCAGCGTGCCGACAACCATCAGTGTTGTGGACGTGATGAAGGTGTACTTCAACTGGGGGACCGTAATGGTGAAGAACTGCTGGACCACATTGGCTCCGTCGATGCTTGCCGCTTCGTAGAGGGACTGTGGAATCTGTCGTACGCCGCCTTGGTAGACCAGGACGTGGAACGGAATGTGCTGCCACGACAGGACAAAGACCACCACGGCAAGTGCCAAGTCGGGGTTGCCGAGCCAGTCCTGCTTCAAGGCTTCGATGGGAATCGCTCCGCTGAGCCCGAAGTTGGGGTCCAGAAGTGCTGTGAAGGTCAGGGCGACAGCGGCCGAGGACAGCAGGATGGGGACGAAGAAGAGGACCGACAGGACGGCCCGGTAGCGTTGGAATCCGGCCGTGAAGACTCCGAGGAGCAAGCTGATGGGGATCTGAATGGCGCAGCTAATGAGGATGACTTTGACGGTGGTCCATAGTGATCCACCGGTCAATGGGTCCGATAGTACGGATGCCCAGTTGGCGAAGCCTGCCCAGCTGATGTCACCGATTCCGTCCCAGTGCATGAAGCTAAGGACGATAACTCCGCCGAGGGGGATGATGGCGAAGGCTACGAAGAAGACCAGCGCGGGGACGGTCAGCCACGCCAGCGATGCCCTGGTGCCATCAATGCTTTTGACGCCGGTTTTCCTGGCCCGGCTGAGTGTTGGAGTGCTCATTTCTTGCTCGCAGCGTTCATAGCGTCAACAAACTGCTGGGGGGTTTCCTGTTTGAGGAACACCTGTGACAGGTGGGTCAGCAGCGTGTCTGCCAGTGACGGGTCCACGGCCTGGTCCCAGGAAAATTGGAATGTGGGGGCTTTCGCTGCCAGGTCGTAGGTGTACTTGAGGAAATCGCTGTCCGGGGCCGTGCCGAGTTTGCTGTCCACTCCCTGCAGCGGAGGTACGGCGCCGGTTTTGATGATGCCCTCGGTGTAGGAGTCGTTGAACAGGCCGCTTGCGAGGAAGTCCTTCGCAGTCTTCTTCTGTGCTTCGGACGCGGTCGATGAGACAGAGAAGAAGTTTGCGGGGGAGCCGACGGTGTAGGACGGGTCGCCCTTGCCGCCCTCAATGGTGGGGAACGGTGCGTACCCAAGCTTGTCGTTGGCAATGAATTCCGGTGAACCTTGCTTGATGGCTTGGAACTGGGAGGAGAGTTGCAGGCACATGGCAGCCTTGCCGGTGTAGAGCAGGGCCAATTCCGAACCCGAGTTGGAGGCAGTGGACGCGAAGCTGTCTTGGAAACCGCCGGCGTCGACGAGTTGCTGAATCTTCTTCAGCGCCTCAAGGACGGCAGGATCTGACCATGCGCCGGGTTCGCCCTTTTGGATTCGTTCCCACACCCCGGTTCCGCCCTGGCGGTCAACGAGGAATTCAAGCCAGATCAGCTCCGGCCATTTCGTTTGCCCTCCCAGCGCGAAGGGGGCGACACCGATCGCCTTGAGTTTGGGGACCGCGCCGAGGATGTCGTCCCAGGTTTTCGGAGGCTCAATACCGGCTTTATCCAGAAGGTCCTTATTGAAGTACATGGTTGCCGGGTTCACTTTGTTCATCGGCAAGGCGTACGTTTTGCCATCAATCACACCGTTTTGGAGAACGCTGGGAAGGTAACGGTCAGCGACTTCCGGCTTTTCCTTAACAAGGTCGCTGAGGTCTTCGACGGCTTTGTTGTCGACGTAGGACTGCAGAACGCCGCCGGTCCAGTTGAAGATCAGGGTCGGGGCCTGGCCTGCGCCAACAGCGGTGCGGATCTTTGCCTTATAGGCGTCTGAGGCAAAGAATTCGACATTGATCTTCCGGTCGGGGTTCTTTTCGTTCCACTGAGCGACCGCATCCTTGATGACGGGCTGGTCTCCGCTGGTCAGGGACCACATGGTGGCGGTGGCTCCGCTGGACTGTGAAGGGCCACCGCTGCCGCAGCCGGCAACTGTAACGCCGAGCGCCGCAGCGACAGCCACCGCTGCCAGGCGCTGGCGGTTTCGTTTCGTCGATAACGCAGAAAACATGAGGATCTTCCTTCTTCTTTGAGGGTTTTGCCGCGGTCGGGCGACGTTCCAGTTAGGTTCCGGGGGCGCCTTAGGGCGTGTGCTCAGTGCCGTCGGCAGCTATGAGGGCCGCGTCATGCAGGAGGCGTTCCCGTGCCTGCAGGAGGTGGGCGGCCAGCGAGTCCACGAGCCTGCGGTGAGCCTCCAGGTCCGTCCCGGCTTCAGCAGCAAGTTCCTGTCGTCTGACCTTGGAGGTCCCGCCACGGCTGATCCGGCTTTCTACAAAGGCCTCCGGATCCAGGACTGATGAAAGACGCTGCGCGCTGTAGTGCTGCAAGGGAGCTTCGCCCAGCTCCGGGTTCAGTGTGCCGTCGGGAACGTCGGAGGTCTCGTGCGCGGTAACGAACCGGGCGACAAGGTCGTGAGCCGGGCGGAAGCTCAAGCCGTGGCTCAGTGCCAGATCGTCGGCGAGGGCACTGGCCGTGGACCAATGTCTGCCCGCGGACGCCTTCATTGCTTCGACGTTCACCTCCAAGGTTGCAATGGCCTCGGTGAGAAGCGTGATTGCCCCGGTTGTCTCTTGGCAGTAGCCGGGGATCAGGTTGTGTACATAGCATTGATCCACGTCGGTGGACGTGGATGTGTGCATCACACCCAGTTGGCTGGCACTCCACCCCACCGCGCTGCCGGCCAGGCCCCGGATCCGCTCGAACACCATGGGGTTCCGCTTCTGCGGCATCATGCTGGAGGTGCCACACAGCGAAGGGTGGATCCGCACCAGCCCAACTTCTGTGGAGGACCAGTAGTAGAGGTCAGAGGCAAGCCTGCTGATTCCGGAAAGTGCCAGTCCCAGGGTTGCGGCCAACTCGGCTCCCATGTCGGTTGCCGCTGCGCCCGCGTCCCGCGCATTGGGAATGGGACGATCGAACCCCAGATATGACGCCGTGGCTTCGCGGTCGATGGGCCATGACGTTCCGCTGTAAGCGGCCCCGCCGAGCGGGCTTTCGTTCAGACGTTCATAGGCCTGTTCAAGGCGGCTGAGATTGCGGGAGACGGCCCAATAGTGGGCGTTGAAATAGTGCCCTAACGTGCTCGGCTGGGAGTGCTGCAGGTGAGTGTATCCGGGGATGAGGACACTGTCGTAGTGTTCAGCGGCATCCAGGAGAGTCTCGCCAAGCACGATGAGCTCGGCCATTACGGTAAGGAACGCCTTGCGGTTGATCAAGCGCCAGCCCGTCGCCTTCTGGTCGATACGGCTTCGGGCCCGCTGAATGTCCAGGCCACCCGGGCCGCACTGGTCCTCGAGATACCGCTCGATCTGCAGGGTGATGGTGCCGATTTCTGGATCTCCGGCCAGGATCGCCCGGGGACCTTTATCGAGCAAGCCGAGCAGAGCGGTTACAAGTGCCCGGCCGTGGTCTTCGGTGAAAATTCTCTGGTGGGTCAGCATTACGGCGTGGGCGATGTCCATCAGGACGTATTCCTCAGCCCCCGCCAGCTCATCTGTGAGTTCCAGCCCGTTCACGTGTTCCACCAAAGCCGCTGAAGGACGGGCGCCAAGGCGGCCGTCGGTAAGCGTGGCCCTCATGGTCGCCCTGCGGCTTCGGGTGCCGCGGCCGGGCCGCAGGATTCAGGCTTTAACCGATGGGACATTGGGATTTCCTTTGATCAATGTAAACGTCAACATCATCAGTATTGGACCAAAGAAGCCAGCATGTCAACGATTACATTGAATTTCATGTCGACGATTACACTGGAGGAACCATAAAAAACCGAGGGGGCTGGAATGGCAGGGACTGGGCAACACCGGGTCACGGTCAAAGACGTTGCTGTGCTTGCCGGGATCAGCACCGCTACAGTGACAAGGGTTCTGCAAGACTCCGAGAAAGTCATCCCTGAGACGCGGGCCAGAGTTATGGCGGCCGTCGAGCAGTTGGGCTACCGTCCCAACCCCATGGCCAGAGATCTACGCCACGGAAACCGAGCGGGAGCGGTCGGCCTCGTCATGTCCACGTTCACTAACATGTATCAGGCCGGTGTCGCCGCCGGTGCGGAAAAGGAACTGAGAAACGCTGGGTTGCAACTTCTCATCGGCTCAACAGATGAGGACCCAACGCGCGAGCCGGAACTGGCGCGAGCCATGATCGACCGTAGAGTCAGTGCCCTCATGGTGATGCCTGATGGCAATGAACGCGAGTTCCTCAGCCCCGGCCATCTCTTCGGCACGCCCGTCATTCTCGTCGGCCGGCCCGCCGGTGGTCTCGATGCGGACGTGGTCATGACCGATGACGACCGCGGCGTCGAAGAAGCAACGAACCAGCTGCTCGACCTGGGCCACCGCAGAATAGCGGCTCTTGCCGGGCAAAACAGCTCCTTCCGCGCTAAGCAACGGTTAGGTGGGTTCAGGTCGGCGTTGGCCAATCGGGGCCTAAAGGAGGAGCCGGACCTCGTCGTCGAGAATCTCATCACCCCGGCGCAGGCACGCTCGACTATGGCCGATCTCATGAACCTTGCCTCGCCGCCAACAGCGGTTTTGGCGCTGAACCTTGGCATCAGTACAGGCGTGCTGCTGGACCGCATCGAGAACAACCGCAAGCTCGCTTTCATAGCCCTCGATGAAAGCGAGCTCTCTTCTGGTCTGCACGTCACGGCTCTTGTCCGTGATCCCGAGGAAGTCGGACGACAGGCTGCGAAACTCGCCATCGATAGAATTGCTCAGCCGGAGCTGCCAGCGCGCACGATTACTCTCGCCAGCCACTTGGTGAGACGTGGAACCGGAGAAATCGCGGTAGTGGATGACCGGGAGCCGCTGGAGATGGCGCAACCCAAGTAACGGCTTCCGATCGTTCGGTTGCTCCAGCGTGCAGCAATGTTGAGAACCCCGGGCCTGAACCTACCCGCGAGCTCCCACTGATGGACAGGACGGGCAAACCTTGCGACCGCCGGCGGCTGCCTCTATTTCACCTCAGAGTTCTTTCGGCGGCTCAGGATCGATGTTCCTGATGGCCAGTTGGTCCTGACCGCCGGAACCGGATTGAGTACCACCCCGCAGCTGAGCTGTTTGAAGCGAGGGACGACCAGCACTCCTACCAGTGGCCGAAAAGCCACCTTAGCGGACTACACGTGAAGGTGGTACATCCTCAACAAGTAACCAAATCGTGCCGGCCCCATTTAGTGAAGGCATGATTTCTCCCGCTTGGAAGTACCTGTATGGCTCCACTTCATCCTGGGAGACCCACCACCCACTGATCGGCGCGTGATGGCCCGTGGCGGCGGCGGTTTCTGCGGCTTGGTGATAGCGGGAGCGAACATTCGGCATTGTTGATCCCTTCTTCAAGACCTTGAAATTGGATTGCAGCCGATTCCACGCGAGGACGACGGACGCCAGGTGACCTCTGTCCACGAAGTGCGGGTGGACGGCCGTTTCGTTTCCCGAATTCGAAGCTGTACTCGCTGCTGACTTGGCCATTTGCCCGCTGTCTGGATCCGAGGACGGAGTTGGGCCGCAGGACTGCCAGGACTGTCAGGCAATGGCTTGAACGGTTTCCGCGAAGCGCTTCATACCTTCGTTCAGGCTTTCCATGTCCGTTGCAAACGAAATACGTACGTGTCCCTCTCCAGAGGGTCCGTACTCACTGCCTGCGCGAACGATCACACCGTTGGCCGCAAAACGCTCTGCCATCTGAACCGAGTTCAACTTTGTGGCTATCTTGGGAAAGGCGTAGAACGCGCCTTGGGGCTTCAGGAGGCTCACGCCCGGTATACGGCTGAGAACATCAACCACGGCGTCCCTTCGCTCACGGTAGGACTCGGTCAGGGCGGCAAGATCCTTCTCCGGAGTTTGCAGTGCGATCAAGGCAGCATCTTGAACGAAAGTGTTTAGCGATCCATTGATGGATCGGTGAACCAAATTGATGGCCTCGGCCCGTTCGGGTGAAGCAACAACAAAGCCCACTCGCCATCCCGTCATCGCGTAGGACTTGGAGAACGTGTTCGAGTAGATGACCTGGTCGGCGATTGAATGCAGGCACAAGGAGGAGAGGAAGGGCAACCCGTCGTAAACAATGTCGGCGTAGGCTTCATCGGCCAGCAGTAGAAGGTGAGGATTCTTCTCGAGTATGGCAGCCAGTGCGAGCATCTCGTCAGCTGCATACACACGCCCAGTCGGGTTCCCCGGGTTACACAGAATGATCATTCTCGCGGTCGGGGCCTCTCGCTCAAGGCTCTCCAGGTTCAACCTCCCATCGGCATGGTTGGAGATCCAGATACCGTCGGCACCGGCCATCGCCAGCTGGTCGGCGTAGAGGGAATATGTGGGTTCGGGTATCAGTACTCGGTCGCCAGGGCTAACCATAGCGAACACCGATGCTGCAAGTCCGGCACTACCCCCGTGAGTGATGACGACCTGCTCAGGTTGGATTATGCGACCTGAACGTTCGGAATACGTTTCGGCCAATGCGCGGCGCAGTTCCGGAAGTCCTGATTGAGCGGTGTATCGTGTGCGGCCGCTCTTTAGTGCGCTAATGGCCGCTTGCACCACCGCCCCAGGAGTGCCGATATCCGGTTCGCCCATGGAGAGCGCTACGGATCCGGGCTCTGTCATGCCCAAGGATGCAGGCCGCAGGGAGCTGCGGTGAAGCCTGTTGACGGCTTGCGAGAACGTCTGCGGGTCGGGAAGAATCGAGGTCTTGGTCATGTTGATGTTCCTTGTATAACAATGTCGAATGGTGGGCAGCGTTGTGCTGCGGGTATAGAGGTGGGCGCCACGCCCTCCAGGAAACTGGTGACACGGTCACCCTTTGGATCGGTCATGGTGACCACGAACCTCCTGCAGGACAGGGGTACCGGTTACGCCGTATCTCGCCATAGGTGGAAGCCGCGGGACCTCTCAATGAACTCACGTGTGCTCGGTCCATCCCCTGCCAGCCAGAAAGCTGAGCCATCAGGCAAGACTTCGTCCACGACGCCGTTTCTGTACTGGCTGCCGTCAATCCATACTTCAACAGTTTCGCCCTGTTGAAGCTGCCACCTGCCCGCATTGATGTTCTTCGCGTCCCACATCTTTTTCAACTACGCAGTCACCACTGTGCGCCAGTCGTTGACCAAGGGCAGGTGATGCGCCTCGGAAACGGAGTGGTGTGCCACGTGGCCTGCAGCGGTGTTGAGGCCTGAAGCCAGTGCGGGGTCGCGGTCGAAGGCGGCTTTGACGCCCAGGTTGGCCAGGGCCACGGCGTAGCGCAGGGTGACGTTGGTCAGTGCGTACGTGGAGGTGTTCGGAACGGCGCCAGGCATGTTGGCAACGCAGTAGAAGATCGAGTTGTGGACCTTGTACGTCGGTTCCTGGTGGGTGGTGGGATGCGTGTCCTCGAAGCAGCCTCCCTGGTCCACTGCGATGTCCACCAGGACCGAGCCCGGCTTCATGCGGGATACGAGGTCGTTGGTGACCAGCTTGGGAGCCTTGGCGCCCGGGATCAGGACGGAACCGATCACGAGATCTGCGTCGATAACTGACTTCTCGATCTCGTAGGCGTTGGAGGCAACGGTCTTCAGGCGGCCCTGGTAGAGGGCATCGAGTTCGCGCAGCCGGTTGATGTTGATGTCCATGATGGTGACATCAGCACCGAGGCCCAGCGCCATGGCAGCGGCGTTGGTTCCCGCAACGCCGGCGCCGAGGACAACAACCTTGGCCGGACGGACGCCCGGTACGCCGCCCAGAAGGACGCCCTTACCGCCGGCCGGAGCCATGAGGGAGGAAGCGCCGACTACGACGGAGAGGCGGCCCGCGACCTCGGACATCGGGGCGAGCAGTGGAAGGGTGCGGCCTTCCTGCACGGTTTCGTAGGCGATGGCCGTGACGCCTGAGTTGATGAGCTCTGCGGTGAGCTCGGGCTCTGCGGCGAGGTGCAGGTAGGTGAAGAGGATCAGGCCCTTGCGGAAGCGGTGGTACTCGGCCGCGATGGGTTCCTTGACCTTCATGACCATGTCCGCGCGGCCCCAGACGTCGTCAGCTTCGTTGACGATTTCGGCGCCGGCGATCGAGTATTCCTCGTCGGTGATGCCCGAGCCGAGGCCTGCGCCGCGCTCAACCAGAACGGTGTGTCCGTGGGTGCGGAACTCGTGGACGCCGGCGGCCGTGATGGCTACGCGGAACTCGTTGTTCTTGATTTCTTTGGGGACACCGATGATCATGAGTTGGCTCCTTTGCTAACTGCCTTGCGGCATCTCATTTGTTGGACTCTTATGTCGTTTGCCAGATGGCATCAAGGTTTCGGGTGGGTCGGCAGTGCGGGTTGGCTCATGGTGGCCGCCCGCTGGGGACCATCACGGGGTTCTTGTGCAGCCTGGATAGCCCGTAGTTGATAAAGACTGGGTGCTGTTTCGCTTGGGGTTTCGGTGGCCGTCGGCGGCAGCCTGAATCCAGCCCTTCGTCATGCGAAGGGCTGGATTCAGAGGCGGCTGTCCGCTGGTTCTGGCTGGCGGGGGCGACTCTTTAGGCCAGGATGGTTTCCGTTGTCCCGGTGCGGCTACTGGCTAGCTCCTCAAACAGCTCGCGCAGTCTGATAAGTCCTTCTCGGAGGACCTCTGATGGCACGCAGAACGCTATGCGGATAAAGCCCTCGCCATCTGGACCGTACTCTGCGCCTGAGCGGACTGTTACTCCCTTGGAAGCTGCCAGTTCTACGAGCTCGGCAGAGGTGACACCCAAGTCCACCTTTACGAACGTATAGAAGGCCGCTTCCGGCAACTGCATGCTGACGCCGCGGAGGCCGGAGAGATGTTCCTGTACCAGGTCACGGTTGGCTTGATATCCCAAGCGCATTTCCTCAAGCACTTCAGCGGGGGTATCCAGAGCAGCCAAAGCCGCTCTCTGCACAGCAGTATTAACGGAACCAGCGAGTGTGCGGTGCACAGTGCGGCATGCCTTCATCATTTCAACGGGGCCCGCCATGTAGCCAATACGCCAGCCGGTCATGGCGTAGGACTTTCCGAACGTTTGCGTATAGATGAGCCGGTCACGGAGCTCGGGAATGGCCAGAGCGGATGTGTACTTGAAGCCATCGAAGACGTGATTGTGATAGACCTCGTCGGAAACCACCACAAGATCGTGCCGGTTGGCAATTTCAGCGAGCCCCGCGAGTTCCTCGCGGCTGTACACCACCCCTGTTGGATTCGACGGGTTGGTCAGAACCAGCATGGTGGCACCTTCTGCGGCGTTCTCAAGCTCGGCCAGGTCCAGGTGGAAGTCCTTGGCTAGCGTGCAAAAAACGGGTATCCCGCCAGCGGCGATTACTTGGTCGGCGTGCAGCGAGTACGTGGGATTCGGCAGAACGACCCGGTCTCCGGGGTTGACGAAGGCCATTATGGCCGCGTTGCACGCGGCTGCGGCGCCATGGGTGATGTAGATGCCGTTGGCGGTCCATGGTGTCCCCGCGATAGCGGCGACCCGGGTTGCCAGCGCTTCGCGTAGTTCACTGTCACCGGCGCCCGGTGGATAGTGTGTGTAACCATCCTGAAGAGCCTTTGTCATGGCTTCAATGATGTGCGGCGGGGTTGCGAAGTGGGGCTCTCCGCCTTCGAGGAGGATGAGGTCTCTTTCCGGCATGTGCAAAGGCCGTTGACTGTAGGCGGCAACACGCTGGAAGAGGTCAGAGTTTTTCATGGGGATCGCTTCTCTTAAATCTGCTGACTCGGAGGTCATATGATGGCCGCTGACGCAGCCAGTTCGGCTGCGGGCTTGGTCTGGCCAGCGAAGTGGCATCGTGAATACCAGCCCGTGTCCAGCTGAACGAGTGGTGGAGCGTCGGTAAGGCAGCGTTCCTGCGCGTTAGGACAGAAACTTGCGAACGGGCATGCTGGTGAGCCCTCAAGGATGCGTTCGTTGGTGGGAGTGTAGGTAGTTGTCTTGTCCGGCGCAATAACGGCCGACAGCAGGGCCCTGGTATACGGGTGGTCCGGTTCCGCATGGAGCTGGTCAACGTCGAGGATTTCGACAAGTTCGCCCTTGTACAGGACTGCCACTCGATCACAGAGGTAACCCACTGTCGCAAGGTCATGGGTGATATAGACGACCGTGAGATTGCTCTCGCGTCGAAGATCGGACAGGACGTTGAGTACCTGTGCGCGCGCAGAGACATCCAGCCCCGATACGGGTTCATCCAAGAGCAGGATTTCCGGGTCTGTGCTGATGCTGCGGCCGATTATGACGCGCTGGCGTTGGCCTCCACTCAACTGGTGAGGGAGCCGACCGGCGAGGTCGGGGGAAAGCCCGACCTTTGCCAAGAGTTCCACAGCTTTTGCCCGCCGCGCCCTCTTGGAGAACTTCGTGGTGACCTCAAGAGGTTCCGTGATGGAACGTTCGATGCTGAGGCGCGGGTTGAGCGACGCTGTCGGGTTCTGGAAAACAGCCTGGCATTTCCTTCGCCATTTCAGCTTGTCTGCTTTCGGCAGCGAATGAATGTCCTGGCCCTGGCTCAAATATTCACCACTGGTCTGCCGCTGGGTGCCGAGCAGGACACGGCCGAGAGTGGTTTTACCCGCACCGCTTTCACCAACGATTGCTACCGATTCGCCACGAGCAACCTGCATCGAGATGGACTTGAGAATTTCCTTGTCGCCGACGCGGAAGCTAATGTCACGAAGTTCGATCATTTTATCCTTGCTTTCTGGATTCAAAAGGCTAGGCATTTTCACTCGCATTCCAACACCAAACATCCCCAACACCGCTTCGGCTCGGGGCCGGGAACGACGTATCGCACCGGTCCTGACGCACTGGGCACCGGTTCCTGAAGGGGCATCCCTGGTCGCCGGGCCGGGACACCTCGAAGGTGCCAGGAATCGCCGTCGCCCGTTGGTGGCGATCTTCGTAGCGCGGCGTGGCTGCAAGGAGTGCCTGGGTGTAGGGATGTCTGGCCCCTGTCAGCAGAGCACTGGCCTGGCCGACTTCAACGAGTCTGCCTGCGTACATGACGGCCACCCGATCACACGCCTGCAGTGCCAAACCTATGTCGTGGGTAACCAATAAGACAGCGGCCCCATGCTCTGCGCTGACCTTCTGCAGTAACGCAACAACTGACGCCTGCGTACGGACATCCAATGCGCTCGTGGCTTCATCGGCAATGAGCAACCGAGGCTGCTTCAGCAATGCCATGGCGATTGCTACCCGCTGGTTCATTCCGCCACTGAGTTCATGCGGGAGGCGTCGGGACACAACAGCCTTGTCGAGGCCGACGTCTGCGAGTACTTTCGCGACGGCCTCGTCGCATAGTGATCCTTTTGCGATCCCGGCAGCACGCGCGGACTCGGCCAGTTGCGATCCGATGGTACGAACCGGGTTCAGTGAACCGACCGGGTCTTGGAGGATCGTCGCAAGTTCGAACCTGCGGAGGTTACGCAGTTGTTCCTTGTTCGCGTTGATAACTTCTGCCGGCCCCAACTTAATGGAGCCGTCAACTTCATTCGAGCCCAGGAGGCCGAGGATGGCATTGGTGAGGGTGGTTTTGCCACTGCCGGATTCACCGACGACGGCGACCATTTCTCCCTTGCCGATGCTGAGCGACAGGTCATTCACGGCGATAATGCCGCCGGTCTGACCTTCAAACTTGACGCGGAGCCCACGAACCGAGAGGGCTAGGTCAACTTTGGAGGAAGGGGCACTATTGTCAGGTTCGGTGAGACCCTCAACGGCGCGAGATTGTGCAAAACTCATTTCTTGATCTCCAGTCGTCTGCGGAAGCGATCCCCCAGGATGTTGATCGCCAGAGCCAGCAAGGCCAAGACGATAATTGGGGTGAGTGGCAGCCACGCGTCAGTCTGCAGCTGCAGTCTTGTCTGACCGATCATTGAGCCCAGCGACATCATGGGCGGCTGAACACCCAAGCCCAGGAAGCTCAGAGCAGACTCTTCCAGGACCGCGATGGCAATCGACTGGGTGCCGAGAACGACGACCGACGGAAGAACGTTGGGCAGGAGGTGGCGCAAGACAATTCGCGCGCTGCTGACCGAGGCTACCTTGGCGAGGAGCACAAACTCGCGGTTGCGTAGTACTAGGGCCTCTGCCCGGACAAGCCGGGCGAAAGGAACCCACCCGCTCAAGGCAATGGCGACGACAATGGTCGTCAGGGAGGGTCCCAATGCCACGGCCAGGACCATGGCCACGACCAGGAACGGGAGAGCCATTTGTGTCTCACTCAAACGGTTCACAATTGAGTCCATCCAGCCGCCGCGGTAGCCGCTGACCAGACCGAGCATGACGCCGATGGTGCCTGCCAGTAGGACCGATACCGTCGCCACGAGTGCTGAGATGCGGATGGCCAGCGACAATTGAAGGAGGACGTCACGGCCCAGCTGGTCCGTACCAAGAGGCGCATCCCATGATCCCCCCATCCAGATGGGCTTTCGGAGAGAGTTTGTCAGGTCGACAGTGCCGGGCGAGGCGTCAACGAAGACTGGAACGAAGATAGCTATTGCTGCTGCCAGAACAAGCACAATTGCGCTAGCCCAAACCAGCGGACCTTCCTGAATCTTGCGCAGTTTGGACATCCTTGACGGACGTGTTGGGACAAGTACTCTTTGGCTCATGATTCTGCGCCCCCTGAGAGTTTGATACGCGGGTCAAGAGCCGCGGCCACCAGGTCGGCGACGACATTGAGGAAAACGAACAGGAAAGCGGAAAACAGGACGATTCCAATCACAAGGTTCTGATCTCGGGTTTCGACAGATTGAACAGCCAGGGTGCCCAAACCGGGGATGCCAAAGACAGCTTCAGTTACAACAGCACCGGAGAACAAAGATCCTGCCAAGACAGCGAAATAGCTGATGACGGGAGGCAAACTCGGCCTGACGGTGTGGTTGAAGAATATTTGCGATGGGGTGAGGCCCTTCGTGCGGGCCAGGACAACGAATTCCATTCCCGCACGTTCCCTCATCGAGGAACGTGCGACTCGGGCGACGCCAGCATAAACTGCAAGGCTCAGGGTCAGCGCCGGCAGAATCATTTGATTTGCCTGTCCCCATCCTCCCGACGGGAGTATTCGCAGGTTCACCGCGAATATCACAATCAGAATGATGCCCACCGCAAACGGCGGAACTGCCAAGCCCAGGGTGGCGATAAACGTTACTATGGCTTCGCCTGCCCGGGAGCCGGTAAAACCAGCGATGAAGCCCGAGAGCAGAGCGAGAATCCCGCCGAAGGCCAATGCCAGTCCTGCAAGGGTCAGAGTTATCGGCAAACGTGAGCCAATTACAGCGGCCACAGGCTGGGAGAACGACGTTGAGTTGCCAAGATCGCCTCGCAGCAGCCGGCCAATAAAGGAGGCGAACTGCTCGTAGAGAGGCCGATCATAGCCCAATGCCGTGTTGAGAGTGTCGAAGTCCGCCTGCGTGTAGTTTGGAGGCAGCAGTTGCAGAACTGGGCTTCCAATCATGTGCGTGAGCACAAATATTACAAGGGTGACCAGCGCCATTGTCACGATTCCGCGCAAGACACGGATGCCAATGAATTTTAGCAAAATACGGTCCAATTCTTGAATGCTCGGGCGCCCGCTAACTTACGGGCTGAATTTGAGCAAAGGTGAAGTTTGTTGTCCCAGGAGTTGCCTGCCATTCAATGCCCTTCTTCATTGCGCAGATCTGGTCTGGGTCAACGAGGAAGATGGACGGAGGGTTCTCGTGCACGGCTTTGTTGAAATCCAGGAACCCGGAGACGCGCTCTGCGCCACCCTTAGTGGAAAGCCCTACGAGCTGTTCGTCCAATTTCGGGTCGCACCACATGGAATAGGGGCCGGAGCAGGTGAAGGCGTCGTTGATGGACTGGAAGGAGTCGTAGGTCGTGTTCCGGCTGCGGAACAAGGACAGGTCATCCAGAGACTTGCTCTGAAGCTTCTCCGACCAGGTGTTCGTGTCCATGGGGCGGAGATCGACTTTTACCCCTACTGCCGCCAAATCAGACTGGACTGCCTGGACAATGAGTTCGCCTTGTGGGAAATTGCCGGCCGGATAGTCCAAAATTAAGGTGCGGCTGCGGTCAAATTTGGCCTCGTCCAGCAGCTTTTTGGCTTCTTCGACGTTTTGCTTGTATGGCTCGATCTTGTCCACAGAAACAGTCGGGTCAATCGTCGACGCGAGTGTGGCCTTTCCGCTGAACAGGCTGTCGCGGATGGCTTCAATGTTCACTGCCATGTTGAATGCCCGGCTTACCTTCGGGTCACTGAGTCCCGGGGTCTTGCCATTGAGCAGAACGGACAAGCGGGCGCCGGCTCGGTTCCCCTTCACGGTAAAACCAGAACTTTCCAAGGAAGCGGACTGGGTGACGTCGACATCAACGGCAAAGTCAATGCCGCCGGAGCGGAGAGCTGCCAGTCGGGCTGAACCATCGGTGAGGACCTTGAGCGTGACGTCTTTGTAGGCCGGTTTGGGTGAACCTGTGTAGTCAGCGAATGCTGCCAGTTCCAGGCTCTGGCCCTGCGTTGCTGACGTCAGTTTGTACGGTCCGCTGCCGATCGGCGCCTTCAGGAAGCCATCATTTCCCACTTTGGCGATGTAGGCGGCAGGAACGACCATGCCGGGGAAGTAGGCCAAAACGTTAGGAAGGATCGGGTTGGGCTGCTTCATGGAGATGACCACGGTCTTGTCATCGGGGCTCGAAACTGCCGCTACTGCCGCGAGTGAGCTCGCCTGTGTCGGACCCTTCAACGTGGCGTCGGCGCCCCGTGACCGGTCAATACTGAAGACGACGTCTTTCGCGGTCAGTGGGCTTCCGTCCTGAAACTTCACGCCCTCCTTGATGGTCAGCGTCATCGTCTTGCCGTCGGCCGAGAGCTCCGATTTGGAGGCCAGATTCGGCTGAGGCACACCGTCTTGATCGAACTTGAACAAAGTGTCGTAAACGCTGTAGAGGAAGGGCGCCGCGGAGCCGCCAACTGTCAGCGCGGGATCTACATTCCGTCCCGTGATGTCTGTTGGGTAGCCAACTGTCAGCTTTTCGGCGGCCGTGGGGGTCGGGGCGGCCTCGTTGCCGCTACAAGCCGCCAACGTCGAAGCCATCGCAACAGCCGCGACGGCCGCCATAAGCTTTTTCATTCCTAATGCCATGTCATTCTTCCTTTTCGGACATCTTGGGAATGTCCTGTTCATGAGTAGAGGAGAAAGCCACACTGGGTCAGTGGGGAGAAACGGCTCTAGCCGTGGATGGAGAATCCGTCTTTGAAGACATCGTCTTCTTTGAACACGATCTGGGAGATACCCATGAGGTAGGACTTTGCCGTCAGACGGGGGATCACTGCGAGCTCGCCTTCCTCGCCGGTCACCACGTCGTCAATCACTCCGTGGAACTGCAGGCCAAGAGCCGACTCCTGGGAGAACGACTGGCCGACTTCCAAGCGACCTTTGCCATGTTCGACGGCAAGCCGGGCCGACAGGCCTGTGCCGGAGGGCGTGCGTCCCATGGTTCCCGGAGCATAAAAGTTGGATACCCGGGAGACCGCAGGGTCGTCGGTTTCTTCGGTCAAGACGACGAGTTCGATCGGGTTTACGGTGTCAGTCCGCTTGGCGGCTGCCAAGAAAGCCGTGCCGGCTTCAATTACCCGGCGTTGCTCATCGCCGCTGATTTCAGTGAATTGCAGTGAGTTGATGCCAAAGGTTTTGGCCGGCACAAAAGCGTAAACCAGCCCGCCGTAGCCGAGATCGGCCGTGACGGGACCGAACCCGTCTACCTTGATTTCAGCTGTCCCCAGGTACCGGGACGGAACGTTGCCGATCGCAACGCTCTCAAGTTCGGAGTCGCGGGAGGTGAGTTCCAGGAAGATTTGGCCGGCCACGGTGTCGACCAGAACCTTGCGGGTCTGCTCGCCATCCTCAAACTGAACCACACCTGAATCTACAAGGTACGCGCCAAGGCTGAAGGAGCTGTCCCCGCACATGTCGAAGTAGCCGTCGGGTGAGGTGAACAGGACACCAATCAACGAATCGTCGTTGACCGGGGCAGTGATGATGGCACCCAACATATTCCGGTGTCCACGTGGTTCCCTGCAGAGGGCTGCGCGCAGACCATCGAGGTTGGCTTCAAAATAGTCCTGCTTGTCCTGCATGGTCTCACCTGGTACGGCCGGGAAACCCGAAACAAGAATCCTGGTGGACTGACCATGGTGGTAGTCCCAGCAATTAACGATGCGTTGTGTTTTCACGTGAATTCCTTCTTGGAGCCGCTCGCTCTCGCAGATGACGGGTCCACTTCAAAAGACGAAAGCTGGTGTCAAGCACTCAGCATAGCCGCGCTGCGGGCGGCTGCGGCGAAGATCACGAACCGCATTTCTTACGAGGGGGGCAAGAGTCCCTTATGCTCCGATGTGCCGGGCGTCACGGAGCGGTTGAAGGTTTTTATTGGCAAGCCGGGCCAGAAGTGGCTCAGTTGCCTGGACGAAACAGAGTGGACTGCTAGGACACCCACAAATGCTTTTGCTGCTTAACACCCCTCAGGGAGATCCCTTGCAGCAAGCGTGGTTACCCGCTCGGAAGCGGCGGAGGGGTCGAACCCGATCTCAAGGCAAAGGCATCCGCCAGTGCTGATTGGACGGTCAAGACGCTCACCCGGGCGGTGGTCGAGGAGCGCATCATGGCGATGACATTTCTACCTGAGTCTCCGGGTAGGACCGAGAGCTGACTGCTCGTTGGGCGCAGGACCATCATCAGTGGGGATGCCAGCGTGATGCCGACGCCGGATTCGGCGAGAGCGATTGAAACGGCTGTATCGGTCACGATGTGCCGGACCTTAGGTTCTATCCCTGCCTTCGCGCATGCAAATCTGCATGCCCTGCCGAAATAAGAGTCAACCGGAGGAAGGATCCAGTCTGTGGCGTTGGCGAAATCCACAAGGTTTTCCGAGAGCGCTTGACCCCCCGCGGCAGAAGGCAAGACCATGACAAAGGGCTCGGTGTGAAGTATCCGCGAGACCAAACCTCTTTGCGGAGGGTGCGGCGCATCCGGGTAGCTCAGTCCCAGGGCGATGTCGACGTGACCGTCCAGAACGGCCTCCGGCATTCTTTCGACGTCGATCTCAACGGCCTGAATCAGCAGTTGGGGCGCTGACGACCGCAGGTTCTCAATGGCGGGCCTCACTGCCCAGACGGCCGCGGAACCAAAGACTCCAACAGAGACCACCATCCGCTGCTCAGATTGAGGACCACTCAAGGCGGCGGCTGCCTTGCGCTCCTCTTCCAAGAGCGTACGGGCAAAGCCCAACAGCGTAAGGCCCGTGTCAGTCAAACTAACCCCCCGCCCATCTTTGGCGAACAGAGGGCGCTCAAGGCCGCTTTGGAGGGCGGCCATTTGTTGCGACACCGCTCCGGGCGTGAAGTCCAGAGCCTCCGCCGCAGCAGTCATCGTCCCCAACTCCGCAACTTTCTTGAACGTCTTCAGTTGTTCGAAGGTCCATTTCATATAGCAATTCTATATAGATCTTTCAGAATCTTTCGATTGACCTTAAGCTTCCAGCCCGGAAGTCTTGATACGTCGAACAACCCAGAAGGAACCAAAGTGCAGACAAACCCTCCGGACAGTGTGGTTTCGCTGAGTACCCCTAAGGGCTCGGTGCCCTCGGACGCCTCCGTAGTCATTCTCGGCGGGGGAGTAATCGGTACCAGCATCGCTTTTCACTTGGCCGAGGCAGGGGCGACCGGGGTCGTCCTGATCGAGCGAAACCTGTTGGGGTCTGGCTCATCGAGCAAACCCTTGGGAGGGGTCAGAGCGACCTTTTCCGATCCGGGGAACATCATGTTGGGTCAGCGCAGTCTTGAAGCCTTTGAGAACTTCGGTGAAAAGTTTCGAACGGACATAGGTTTGGAGCAAGTTGGCTACCTGTTCCTTTGCTCCGATGAGAATGCCCTCCTCGACGTTGAGGAAAGCAGCAAAATCCAACGTAACCTCGGCGGATCAAGCCAGATGCTCTCACCCAGGCAGATCAGCGAAATAAACCCATTCATCGACACGTCGTCTCTGCTGGGCGCCTCGTTCTCGCCCCGCGATGGCTTTGCCCAACCCTCGAAGGTAGTCCACGCATATGCTCAAGCCGCCCAACAACTCGGGGTAACCATCCTTCAGGACACCGAAGTCCTTGACATCGATGCCACCGGACACCAGGTCCGGACGGTCCACACGAGCAGAGGTGCGATAGGGACGAGCAGCGTTATCTGTGCCGCAGGTGCCTGGTCGGCACGACTTGGCGCCATGGCCGACGTGTATCTGCCAGTCGAACCCGTTCGTCGGCAAATCGGCCTTACCCGGCAGTCACCCGAACCGCTGCCCAAAGTCCCTTTTACACTGGACCTCGCCACGACTCTATATTTCCACAACTACAGAAACGGTCTTCTCCTAGGGATTTCAAACCAGGACCAGGAACCCGGTTTCTGTCGCGAATTTACTTACGGGTGGCTGGATTCATTCAACCGGGCCGCCGCGATCACCGCCCCGTCCCTCGTTGACCCCGATCTGGAGGCCGGGTGGGCTGGACTGTATGAGAACACCCCGGACCGCAACGCCTTGATTGGTAAGTCACACGACGTGGACGGCTTCTTCTACGCCACCGGGTTTTCCGGTCACGGCTTTCTCCAGGCTCCCGCAGTCGGTGAGCTGATGCGGGACATATGGCTGGACCGGGAGGCATTTATGGACTTCGCCCCCTTCGCTGCGGACAGGTTCGCTGGAGACGCTGCGACCGTCCGAGAAGTCCACATCATCTGACCAAACACTGACCTAAGACCAAACAACATCTTGAAAGGAATCGATAGTGCCGACGGCAACAAAACTGAAGCTATGGGAATTGCGCGCAGAATTCGCACTGCGCCTCTCCGAGCTCTATGGACGTGAAGTACCCGCGTACAACACACTCGTCGACGTCTCACGCGAAGTGAACGAAGACTTCCTCAAGACGCGCGGCGAAGATGCCGAGCGGCTGGGGAGTATCCAACGCGTGACTGCAGAGCGTCACGGGGCAATTCGGGTAGGCTCCGCGCGGGAACTTTCCCAGGTTGCCCGTGTCTTCGCTGGATTCGGGATGTACCCTGTGGGCTTCTACGACCTTCGGGACGCATCTAAGAGTTCGGTGCCGGTGGTTTCCACGGCTTTCCGACCCATCGATGCCGAGGAGCTCGCGAAGAATCCGTTCCGGGTCTTCACCTCCATGCTGACCCACGATGACCGTCGCTTCTTCGACGAGGAGACCGAAAACCGACTCGAGGACTTCATCGGTTCCCGGACCCTGTTCGGCCCCGAACTGCTCGAACTCGCTGACGCAGCGGCACAGAATCAGGAGCTGGAGCCACAGCAGGCAGCACGGTTCCTTGAACTGGCCACCGCAGTCTTCGAGCTCTCTCCCGAAGCAGTGGACCACGACTGGTACTACAAATTGGAAGAGATTTCAGCCGTGGCCGCCGACATCGGCGGAGTGCCTTCTACCCACATAAATCACCTCACACCACGTGTACTGGACATTGACGACCTGTACACGCGCATGCAGGAACGCGGCATCGCCATGATTGAAGAGGTCCAAGGCCCCCCGGCCTGGAAAGGACCTGATGTGCTGCTCCGGCAAACCTCTTTCCGTGCGCTTGCCGAAGAACGGCTATTCCGCCACGCCGACGGCACAATTCGTCCCGGATCGCTTCGGGTTCGTTTCGGCGAAGTAGAGCAGCGGGGAATCGCGCTGACAGAAAAGGGCCGCGATCTCTACGATCGCATGGTTGCCGAAGTTGACGCATGGTTGGCGGCCTCCCCGGTCGGCACCACCCGGACGGAAGTGGCCCGCCAGGTCTGGTCAAAGTACTTGCCCGTCACCGAAGTGGAACTCGCTTTGCAGGGCCTGGGCTTCTTCACCTACCGGGTCGCCGAACGAAACCTCGCTGTTCAGAAGAATTCCGCGACCTTGCGTGAACTCGTCGAGACGGGCGTGCTCATCCCGGAGCCCATCGTGTACGAGGATTTCCTACCCCGCTCAGCCGCTGGAATCTTCCAGTCAAACCTGACCACAGACGGTTCCCGCGACGACGCGCAAATGGGCACACCCTACGACATCGATCGACTGTCAGAGGTCATGGGGACGCAGATCCTAAACCCCAACACCCTCTACGCAGCTCAGCAGCAGGCATCGGTGGACCTTGCCCAGCGCGAACTGAACATCACCATCACAGACCTCCCGGCCTAACAAACCCACGAGCAGAAAACGCTCCGAAAGCAGGAAAAATGTCTACTTTTACCGCATCAATTCCAACAACAGCCGAAATCGCGGAAACTGTCCGCAAGAGTCTTCACTCCATCGGAGTGGACCCCCAACTTCTCGATGGCAGTCGGGAGACAAAATCGCCGATCACCGGCGAAGTCATCGCGCACACGAAATTCCACACCGATGACGAGATCGAAAGCGCCGTCGCGCAGGCCACGGAGACCTTCAAGACGTGGCGCACCGTACCCGCCCCGGTTCGGGGCGCACTGGTAAAGCGCTGGGGTCAGTTGCTGACCGACCACAAAGAAGACATTGCCACGCTGGTTACTGCAGAAGTTGGAAAGATTCACTCGGAAGCTCTGGGTGAAGTGCAGGAAATGATCGACATCGTTGATCTGGCCGTCGGACAGTCCCGCCAGCTGTACGGCAAAACCATGCCCTCAGAACGGCCGGGGCACCGCTTGGCTGAAACCTGGCACCCTCTTGGCGTGGTCGGCATCATCTCGGCATTCAACTTCCCAGTAGCCGTTTTTGCGTGGAACACGGCTTTGGCTCTCGTGGCCGGCGACACCGTTGTGTGGAAGCCTGCAGACGCCACTCGCCTGTCGGCTTTGGCGGTCGACACACTCCTGGCTCGTGCCGCCAAGGACGTGGGCGCCCCTGATGGGATCCACCACTTGCTCCTGACGGATCGTACGGGTGGCCAGAAACTGGTCGAAGACCCCCGTATCGCTCTGGTCTCGGCTACGGGATCCGTGCGCATGGGACAGGAAATTGCGCCCGTGATCGCCAAACGCTTCGGGCGCGCCCTTCTTGAATTGGGCGGCAACAATGGAGCCATCGTCGCGCCGTCAGCCGACCTGGATCTGGCCCTGCGCGGCATCGTCTTCGCCGCCGCAGGGACCGCCGGTCAGCGATGCACGTCACTGCGCCGACTGATCGTTCATTCCTCTATCGCGGACACCTTGGTCAGCCGCATCGTTGATGCATACCGCACCCTGAACATCGGAAGCCCCACCCACGAGGAAACGCTGGTGGGACCACTGATCAACGCCAACAGTTTCAAGGCCCAGCAAGGTGCCTTGAACCAGGCCAAGGAAGAAGGCGGAAAAATTGTGTACGGCGGGGAGCGCGTTCTCGCCGATGACCAGCCGGAGGCATACTATGTCCAGCCTGCGGTCGTGCGCATGCCTTCCCAGTCCGCAGTCGTCCATGACGAGACGTTCGCTCCCATCCTCTATGTCATGACCTATGACACGCTGGACGAAGCCATCGAAATTCACAATAGTGTTCCGCAAGGCCTGTCCTCGGCAATATTCACCCAGGACAATACTGAGGCCGAAAGATTCCTCTCGGCCAGCGGATCCGACTGCGGCATCGCCAACGTCAACATTGGAACGTCCGGGGCTGAAATCGGTGGCGCGTTTGGTGGTGAAAAGGAAACCGGAGGCGGACGTGAATCCGGATCTGATTCCTGGAAGGTATACATGCGCCAGGCCACCAACACCATTAACTTCTCCGGGAAGCTGCCGCTTGCCCAGGGCGTTAAGTTCCTATAAGGCATGTGAAGTGATGAACGGGCAGTCTGAATACTTCCCCGAGCACGGGCAGTCCGGAACTGTGCTCGTGAGCGTCCCCCCGCAAGAGGACTGCGATGGGAACTGCTTTTACTGCATGAGTCCAGAAACCGACTGAAACGTGCGGCCCTTGGAGACTTACTGTCTCGGGGGGCCGCACGTTTTTTCGTCTGAATTTCCCCTGGGAATCATGTGCTGCGGCGGCAACTATGGCCCCTAGATGTTCAGAGTCTGGAGTGCCGCAGGACAAAGAGTCGGGGAGGTGTCTGCCCGCTACGGGAAAGCAAACAGACGCATGGGCGCGCTGGGCCGCTTGGCTCGATCAGTTCGTTCTTACGGTTTTCCCGGCGCAGCAAAAACGCCTCTCCGGCAGTCACTGACGGCGAGGCGTTCTTCATGCGGGGCTTTCTAGACGAACATGTCCACTGTTTCGGTCGGGATGGGCGTTTGACGGCGAAGCCGCATCGCTTCACCGACGCGTTTCTGCGCCAAGTTATACGCAGCTTGGTGCGGCGTCAGACCCAGGCGGGCACTCTCGTTCAGAACTGCAGCAGTATTTGACCGTAGTTTCGTAGAGATCATGGCAAATATGTCGGCCGGTTCGAGAACGAAAGGTGAATATCGCGCAGCCATTGAATGAGCTGCCGCTACGATACCGCCGGCGTTAGCTATGAAATCCGGAACCACCAGGATGCCTCGCCCGTGAAGGATGGCACGAGAACTTGGCGAGGTCGGCAGGTTGGCGCCCTCGACGATCAACTTCGCGCTGGTCGCGGCCGCGATCAAATCCGTGACTGTATCCTCTCGGGCGGCGGGGATCAAAATGTCCGTTTCCACAGCCAAAGCAAATCCCACAGGAAGTACCTTCCCATAATGGAGGACGCATTCGTCGCCCAGCTCCGACCTCAACTCTATGAGCTTGGATACATCAATGCCGTCCGGATCGTGGACCGTTCCGACTGCGGTTGAGACTGCGACCACCACGGCACCGAGTTCGACGAGTCTTGCCGCGGCCGCCTGACCCACGGCACCGAACCCTTGGATGGCAACTCTGGATCCGCATATCTCCATTCCGCGGTTTTCTGCCGCTGCTTCTGCGGCCTCGGCAACGCCGTAGCCGGTGACACCCAGCTGGTCATAGGGCAGCCCGCCGAGGGCGCGGGGCAGGCCAGTGGACACGCCTCGATCACCAAGTTCGTCCAGGAAAACGGCGGCGTCTGCTTCACTGAGTCCCATATCGAGCCCGAAGACGTATTCCGATGGAACTTCATTGGATAAGGCCCGGGCGAACGCCCTTAATATGGCTTCCTTGTTTGGGTCCTTCGGTTCGCCAAGTATTCCGGCTTTCGCCCCTCCATGAAACAAATCGACGGCCGCCCACTTCCATGTCATGGTGCGGGCCAGACGCGCAACTTCGCGAACTGTCAGGCTGGGGCTCATCCGGGTTCCCCCTTTTCCGGACCCTCGGGCGGTGTTGTCCAGTACCAAGACACCGCGCATTCCTGTCCGGCGATCGGAAACCACTACGATTTTCTCCGGTCCCCACTCGTCGATCATCTCAAACACGTCTTCAGCCACCTAAATCGCTCTCTTCCACGGCAGTATCAATCCGTTTCAGGATTGCCTGACTTAACCTCGGATGCCATAGGTCGAGTCCCACACTTGATGGACCTTGGCCAAGAACTCCTTAGCCTTGGCGGCAAACTCACTCGGTGTGCCGCAGTTAACGCGCCTGGACTCCTTCAATGTCGGCCGCGGCGGCGGCAGCAGCCGCCAAGAGCGCCGACACGGCAACGTGCAGGGCCGGGTTCACGCTCGTAGGAGGATAAAGCGCCACCACGTGCCGCTGAACCGTCAGATCCGTAACCTTCGCCGATGAGATGCCGTCACTGGCTACATGGCCGAGTGCCGGCACTAGAGCAATGCCCAATCCCGAACGGACGAACCCTCGGACCACATCGTAGTCGTCGCTGCGGAAATTTACGTTCGGTTCAAATCCAGCTGAGGCGCAGGCTCTCCGAAGAGACCGGGCCCCCGAGGTGCTCTCGCCGGTGGCAACCCAAACCTGGGACCGTAGATCTTCGAGGCGGATCTGAGTGTCTTCAAAGGGGTGTCCTTCCGGGAGCAGAAGCGTTAGTTCCTCGCTCAGCAGAGGCGTGCTCTTGAGTGCCTTCGGCCAGGCGGCCGGAACAAGGTCATAGTGGTAGACAAGGGCCAGATCCAGCTCTCGGTCCATCAGTAACGGCACGAGAGTAGCCGGTTCGCCTTCATCCAATTCGATGTCGATCTTTGGGTAGGACTTAATAAAAGTGGCCAAGGCTCCGGGCAGAAGATGCTGACTGGCCGTTGGAAAGCTGCCCAAGCGCACTCTGCCGGTGGTCCCAGCAGAGATGGACCGCACCTCTTCCTCCAACGCTCCGAACGCGGCCAGCGGTTCACGCGCCTGTTCTGCCAAGAAACCGGCCAGGGGTGTAGGGCGAATTCCCTTTGCATCCCGCTCGAACAAGGTCATCTTCACGGAACGTTCAAGGAGCGACATCTGCTGGGACACTGCTGATCCCGAATAGCCGAGATGCCGGGCAGCCGCCGCGAAAGATCCAGTTCGAACGACCACAATCAGAGTTCTCAAATGCTGGGGATTGAGCATAAGGATTAGTTAAGCGCAAAGGAGTCTGCCAGCCAAGTTGCACCGGAAAGCCCCTCACGCTCAAGGTTGGTGCCGGAGGCCAGCACATGCAAGAACATGCTTAAGGCCAAGTATTTCTTCATTGGGTCCATGTGAAGTCCTAATCGGCGAACTCGGACCATATCTGATCGACAGAATCACCGCTACCGGTCGCCTTCAGTGCTTTCTGAATCAAAAGGCGGCCAGTCGCCGTTAGGTGCTCCTTCATAGATGCGGCTGCAGCCTCTCCGTCGCCCGCTTCAAAAGCCTCGACGATGGGCAGGTGTTCGAGCGAGATTTCCTCCAGCGTCCGTTCCTGGCCCATTGTCGAGACGCCCAGCATTCGGGTGGAGTCGCGGAGACTGTTTACCAGACGCACCGTTCGATGTCCCCCTTGCCCGGCGATGAGCAAGGCATGAAGTTGCTGATCGTGTTGTTCGAAAGCCGCGATGTCCTGGGATTCTGCCGCAAGTTCCAGCGATTTGTATTGTTGCCTCACCTTTGAGCGGGGGGCAGGTTCTGAGTGATTGGCAGCCCGTCGAGCCGCCGGCACTTCCAAAGCCAAACGGATCGAGAAGATTTCGGCGATGTCCCGAGGGCTCGGCAGGACTACCCGAAAACCTCGGTTGCGCTCAATTTTGACCATGCCGGTCTCGGCCAGGCGCAAGAGTGCTTCCCGAACGGGGCTCCTTGAGATGCCCAGGTCTTCGGCAAGCTTGTACACGGAGTAGAGCTCACCGGGCTGCAAGGCTCCGTTCGCTACACCTTGTCGTACCGCGCTGATTGTTAGGTCCGTCAGTGACGACGGGTTTCGATTAAGGGCGTCCAGTACCGAACTGGTGGGGCTTTCCATAAAGTCAGTCTAGTTGGACGACCGCACTAACATGTAGCATGTTAGTCATGACAGCTTTGGAAAGCCCCCGCTCGCTGGCGACGGCACTCCGCCGTGCCGGAATCGTAGACGTTCGAGACGATGAAACTACGAGATCGGCATATTCGAGCGATGCATCCTTGTATCGTGCCCGCCCGAGCGTCGTGGCCTTTCCTCAACGGGCAGACGATGTCATGGCGGCCCTCGACGTGTGCCGAACCAGGGGAATCCCTCTTACCTCCCGTGGTGCCGGAACATCAGTGGCAGGAAATGCTGTCGGTGCAGGGCTCGTTCTCGACTTCAGCAGATACATGAACAAGGTGCTGAGCATTGACCCTGAAACCCGCACAGCCGTCGTTCAGCCAGGCACGGTGCACGCAGGCCTGCAAAAGCAAGTCCTGGCTCTGGGACTTCGCTTCGGCCCGGACCCCTCAACGCACAGCCGCTGCACCATCGGCGGGATGATTGGAAACAACGCCTGCGGCTCTCGAACCCTGGCGTATGGTCGAACCGTCGACAACGTGACGCATCTGGACGTCATAACGGGAACGGGAACCCGCCTTCTCCTGGACCAAAACGGAACACCATCAACAGGTGAAACGGATGCCTTGAAGAGACTCGTTCAAGGAGAATTGGGGACCATCCGAACCGAACTCGGCCGGTTTGGCCGCCAAGTCTCTGGCTATGCTCTGGAAAACCTTCTGCCTGAACACAAATTCGATCTGCGCCGTGCCTTGGTGGGCAGCGAAGGGACACTGGCCGTTGTCTTGGAAGCGGGCGTTCGACTCGTTTCCGAACCGGG
Organism: Paenarthrobacter histidinolovorans; assembly: GCF_014647595.1. Lineage (GTDB taxonomy): Bacteria > Actinomycetota > Actinomycetes > Actinomycetales > Micrococcaceae > Arthrobacter > Arthrobacter histidinolovorans. The sequence goes on from NZ_BMPM01000012.1 coordinate 75,694, forward strand.
CCACCGGGTAATGGTGGTCTTGGGGTACCCCACCATCGGCGACGCAGGCGATGCAGTGATGGACGTGCTTCCTTACCACCCCATCGCCTGCGAAGGTCTTGATTCACGAATTGTCGACATTGTCCGCGCTAAACACGGAGTTTCCTCTGTGCCGGATCTGCCAACGGGCAGCTCCTGGCTTTTCGTAGAGCTTGCAGGCGATGACCAATCAGAGGTTCTGGACCGCGCCAAGGCGCTCAGCCAGCTCAGGCCCTCTTCTTCCCGCATCGTCACAGATCGGAAGGAATCCGCAGCGCTGTGGAAGATCCGGGAAGATGGCGCCGGCCTGGCCGGTCGATCACCTTCAGGGGCTCCAGCCCACTCAGGATGGGAGGACGCGGCAGTCCCGCCGGCCAGGCTCGGCGACTACTTACGTGATTTCGACCAGCTGCTCTTGGACCACAAACTTGACGGGTTCCCCTACGGCCACTTCGGCGACGGATGCATTCATGTCCGTTTGGACTTTCCATTCGGCGGAAACGACGGCACCCAGATCTTTAGGCAATTTATGACGGACGCCGCGAAGCTCGTAGCTGGATACGGAGGATCACTCTCCGGCGAACACGGGGATGGGCGAGCCCGCAGCGAACTTCTGCCCTACATGTATTCGTCCAACGCCATTGAGCTTTTCACGAAGGTCAAGGGCATTCTGGACCCGGAAAACATTCTGAACCCCGGAATAATTGTCGATCCGCAGCCACTCGATGCCGACATCCGCGTCGCTGAGGCGAAACCCGTCACAGCCGGACTGGGCTTCAGCTACTTTCATGACGGCGGGGACTTCAGCCAGGCTGTTCACCGATGCACAGGAGTCGGGCGGTGCCGCGCTGACAACACGGACGGGACCGGTGTAATGTGCCCCTCCTACCTGGCCACCCGTGAAGAAAAGGACTCCACCCGGGGGAGAGCAAGGGTCCTCCAGGAAATGATCAACCAGGGCGGGAAGGGCTGGCGGTCACCCGAGGTCCATGATGCTCTGGATCTGTGTTTGTCATGCAAGGGCTGCGCTTCAGATTGTCCTACCGGCGTTGATATGGCGGCGTATAAGGCTGAGACGCTCCATCAGAGCTACCGAGGACGCATCCGGCCCGTCACGCACTACTCCCTCGGATGGCTGCCCCGCTGGGCAAAGCTCGCCTCTCTGGTTCCTCGACTAGTGAACACCCTTGCTCGGATTCCCGGTGCAGGCAGCCTTGGGCTCAGGCTGGCGGGCATCGACAGCAGGCGCTCAATACCCCTGTTCGCTGAGACGACATTTCACGCCTGGTTCCGGGCACGGGAAAGGCGCACCACCGCAGATCCTGCTGGACCGCAGAATCCTCCGCGGGGCAGCAAGGGACCAGTACTGCTGTGGGCAGATTCATTTACCAACTACTTTTCGCCCGAAGTGGGGCATGCCGCGGTCCAGGTCCTCGAAAACGCCGGCTACACAGTACAGCTACCGGACCAGCCACTATGCTGCGGATTGACGTGGATTTCGACAGGGCAACTTGACGCTGCCCGCCGTATCGTCGGAAATACCGTCGAGGAACTGGCACATGTGGCCGGATCAGGCATTCCGATAGTGGGCTTGGAACCCTCATGCACGGGCGTTTTACGGTCCGAAGCATCGGAGCTGCTGCAGACGAGCAACGCTTCGTTGGTCGCTTCGATGACACGGACTCTTGCTGAGTTCCTGACCGCAGATCCGGACTGGACGCCCCCATCGCTGACCGGCCAAAAGATCGTGGCCCAACCGCACTGCCACCACCACGCCGTCATGGGGTGGAGCCCTGACGCGCAACTCCTTCAGACAGCCGGCGCCAACGTACAGAAACTCGGGGGTTGCTGCGGGCTTGCCGGCAACTTCGGCGTCGAGAGAGGACATTACGACGTCTCCGTGGCCGTTGCAGAACAACAATTGCTGCCCGCTGTACAAGCCGCTGAGCCGGAGACGGTAATCCTCACAGATGGCTATTCGTGCCGCACTCAGTTGGCGGACCTCACCGACAGAAAAGGTATTCACCTGGCACAACTGCTCGCCCGGGCCTCAAGCAGCGATGGCACCACGGCGATTTGAGTCTTCGTTGAATACACGCTCTCAGAGCCGGTCTCCGAGTGGGAAGCCCAGGGCGATCACGCCTGGCTTAGTACCAAGAGTCCGGTAGCGAGGAATAAGCCCCAGAGCCTCCCTCTCTCGCAACAATTGAGGGAGGCTCTGGACACCTCAAGACTGATTCGCAGAGGTGCGGCCATCATCGCCGCCAAACTTGTATTCATTCAGGTCCCGTTGTGGCCCTTCATGAACCCTAGGAGTGGGCAGGGAAGGCGGTGGGGTGCGCCTCGGGACAGCGAGTTTGCACAGATGGCCGCTGCCTGGGCGCGGGTCATTGGTGCAGAGACGAGTGACTCCAGCAAAACTGCCCAGACCAACGGAGATGTTCAATTCGTTGAGGAACGGAGCTGTCGCAGCGACTTCTACTCCCATGCTTGCAGGGCCGATAAGCACCCATATGTAGTCCTGCGAAATTTTTCTGATCGGGCCTAGGTACGGAGTGCTGGCGCTGTTCCGTTGTCAGGGTGTGGCCGAGAGAGCGGCACTCATGTACTCAATGATTACTTTTTGAGAAATTGCTGCGTCAAGCACGCGAATTCAGGCGTCCGTCAGGACCGAACTCCGGTGGATCCTCGACAGGTGCGGCATCTCGGAATCCACCTGTGGTTACTGACTGCGCTTAGGCGCCCCATTTCTCTTCTACGCGGGGTGGGGGTATGCGTCGGGTTAGTTCGTCCAGCCCCTGGCATAACTCGGTTCGTAGGTATTCGGATACCTTTGTCAGTGCCTCAAGGTGATCAATGGCCGCAGCTGTGGGGGCATTCGATCAGAGCGTCTTAACTCCCGCCGTTGGTCGGATGTAGGAGACGACTCGGTCGTATGCCAACTGTGCCAGAATCACTGCCGCGTCCGCCAAGACCACGTCATCAAACACGACCTCGGGGGAGTGGTTGGTTAGTGGTTCTTTCGCCAGCTGGCCCGGGTTGGCCCCAAGAAGGATGAAGGCTCCTGGCACCTGCTGGAGCAACAAGGAAAAGTCCTCGGAAGCCATCCAGGGATGTTCCAGGATTTTTACCCTGTCTGGTCCGTACATGGCTGTCAGCTCCTCGACGACGAAGGCTGTCTCGTCAGGATCGTTAACGGTGGGCGGATAGAACTTTTCTACTCTCGTTTCAGCGAGGCACCCATGAGCTTGGGCGATACCGTCTGAAAGCAAGGGGAGGTCTCTTGCGAGCTGATCGAAGGCGGCGTCGGAGAGAACCCTGACAGAGCCTTTGAGTGTGGCCGAATCCGGGATGATGTTGACTGCCGATCCGGCATGGATTTCACCGACGGTGATGACAATGGGGTCGAAGACATTGACGCGCCGCGAGAGGTAGCTTTGTAAGGCCAGCACGATCTCGCAGGCTACAGGTACCGGATCCATGCTCTTGTGGGGTTCGGCACCGTGCCCTCCACGGCCGGTCACGGTAATTTCCAACTCCCCAACGCCGGCCATGATGGTCTTCGGCCGAATGGAGAATTCTCCGGCGGTTTTGTGGGCGACGACATGGAGACCGTATACGGCATCGGGACGTTGGCCTGTGACCTCCAGCACCCCTTCGGCGATCATTGGTTCGGCCCCTCCCGGGCCTTCTTCTCCTGGTTGGAACATGAAGACCACGTCTCCGGGAATGTCGTCTAAATGCGCGGACAGAAGTATCGCGGCACCGATAAGACCGGCGGTGTGCAAGTCGTGGCCGCAGGCGTGCATGAATCCGTTCGTGGAGGCGAACGGAAGGCCGGTTTCTTCAGTGAGGGGCAGTCCGTCCATGTCTCCGCGCAAGAGTATCGTTGGCCGGCGGGTATCGTTGGGCACTTGGCCACGACCACGCAGTACGGCCACCACGGAGGTCAGTAAACGACCTGTGTGTACTTCCAATGGCAGACCGTTGAGTGCTTGCAGTACGAGGGCTTGCGTCAGGGGGAGGTCGTTGCCCATTTCAGGTACTTGGTGCAACTCTCGTCGCAAGGCGATCAGCCGGGGCTCGATGGTTGCAACTTCCCCCTTGAAATTGATACTCTCGTGCACTTTCATTGTCCTTTATTCGACGGTCAATACCTCCCCTTGGTGTGCCGGGAGGGGCCTGGGTGTGGCTGTTCCTGTTGGCGTTTGCGTCTCCCCCGCTGGGTGCGGGTTTGATTATGAGATCAGTGTCTTTTTGACTGTGAGAGGCACTGTGGTCCAGAGCCACAACCTCGAAAATCACTTTGACATAGAGGTAGGACTATTCGGGTCCGCAGTTTGGATTGCATCTGCAAGGACCGTGGTAAGTCGGCGAACGCCTTCGGCTATGGTTTCCGGGGGGACTGCGCTAAAGGCGAGGCGGAGCTTGTTGGAGGGTCCGTCTGCCGGTGTGAACGCCGCGCCGGGAATGAATACCACGCCCGTATCGATGGCCTTCGCGAGCAGTGGGTAAGTATCAACGCCTTCGGGAAGGGTGACCCACACGAAGAAGCCGCCGTCCGGTCGTGTCCAGGTGAGGCCTTGGGGCATGTACTCGTCCAGCGCGGACAGGAGGGCCTCGCAGCGCTCTGCGTAGAGCTTGCGGTAGGTGTCGATCTGGCCTTCCCAGTCATAATCGCGGAGGTATGCCGAGACGAGCATCTGGTTCAGTGGCGGCGGGCAGAGTGCCACAGCCTCTGAAGCTAGGTAGAAACGCCGCTGGAGATGCGCAGGAACCAGTGCCCAGCCGATGCGTAGTCCCGGGGCGAAGATTTTGGAGAATGAGCTGAGGTATATGACGTCGTCCGGGTTGGCCGCCCGCATGGGCGCGATCGGGTGCCCGTCAAACCGCAGCAGTCCATAGGGGTTGTCCTCGAGAACAATAATATTCGCGTCGCGGCATATATCGACGATCCGCTGCCTGCGCTCCTCGGCCAAGGTGATGCCGGAGGGGTTGTTGAAGTTGGGGATCGTGTAGAGGAACTTGATGTTCTTGCCCTCTGACTGGAGTGCCGCGATCCTGGCCTCAAGCAGTTCCGGTACCAGGCCGTCGTCGTCCATTTCGATCGGTTCCACCTGAACCTGGTACGCCTCGAACGTGTTCAGGGCGCCTACATATGTGGGGTTCTCCACCATCACAACATCGCCGGGGTTGCAGAAGACCTTGGTGGCAACGTCCTGAGCTGACTGCGATCCTGCGGTGATGACCACGTTTTCGGGGAGCGCATCCGCGATGCCCTCGGCGGCCATGATGTCGCAGATCTGGGCGCGCAACTCTTCGGTGCCTTGGCCGCCGCCGTACTGCAGGGCTGTCATGCCTTCTTCCGCGATGATGCGGGCTGCCGTTTGGCCCAGTTTGTCCAGGGGCAGGGACTGCAAGTACGGGTTGCCGCCGGCAAGGGAGACAAGCCCCGGCCGCATCGAGATGTCAAAGACATCGCGAACGGCAGACTGCTTGATGTTGGCGGCCCGCGCGGAGAACAGTTCCTCGTGCGGGTGGGCGGCCGTGGCGGCCCGCTCAATGGCGTCGATGGCTTCAGCGGGCAGCGTTGCGCCGGCATCCAATGTTTCGTGGGTCATTCGTCTCCAATATGTGGTGGCCTTTTGGGTTCGGTGCTGTCAGCCACGTCGACGGTGGAAGCCAGGTCGCGTCGCTAAATCGTGCGGAGCGTCCCGCGGCATGCCTTGTTAGTAACAAGTCGTAGTAAGCGCTGGGATGATGCGCGTCGGGTTGCCGCTGCGGTAGATGGCCTATGTGATCCCAGCTCTGCGCCGGGATCACATAGATTGTCATTGGGGTCAGCGTCAGCTCAAGCGCGGTTTCAGAGTACTTTGCTGAGGAAGTTGATCGTGCGTTCTTGTTGGGGGTTTGCGATGACGTCCCTGGGGTCGCCGGATTCGACGACCACGCCGCCGTCCATGAAGGTCAGGGTGTCGCCAACTTCCCGGGCAAAGCCAATCTCGTGGGTGACGACGACCATTGTCATTCCGGACTTCGCCAGGTCTTTCATGACCGTCAGGACGTCGCCTACGAGTTCGGGATCCAGGGCTGAAGTGGGTTCATCGAACAGCATCAGTTCGGGTTCCATGGCTAGTGCCCGGGCGATGGCTACTCGTTGCTGCTGGCCGCCGGAGAGCTGAGCGGGGTAGTAATCGGCTCGCGAGGCCAGCCCGACCCGGTCCAAAAGTTCCAAAGCCTTGCGCTTCGCGGTAATTCTGGGCTGACCCTTGACGTGGACTGGCGCTTCGATGACGTTCTCCAGCGCGGTCTTGTGCCCGAATAGGTTGAAGCGCTGGAAGACCATGCCGATGTTGCGGCGTTGGCGTGCGATGTCCTTGACGTTCAGCTCATGGAGCCGGCCGGCCTTGTCTTTGTATCCGACAAGTTCATCGTCGACGTAGATTCGGCCGGCACTGATGGTTTCGAGTTGGTTGATGCAGCGCAGCAGTGTTGACTTCCCGGAGCCCGAGGGGCCGATAAGAACAGCGACCTCGCCTTCGTTGACGGTCATGTCAATGCCTTGGAGCACGTGGTGGTGCCCGTAGTACTTGTGCAGTCCCTCAATTCTTACTAAGGGACTGGTTGTCGGAGTCGGTGACAGATTGGTGTCGGTGGTGGCTGAACTCATCGTCCGCTCTCCTCAGGGATCTCGTTGGTTTTAGTCGCAGTGACGGCTTTCGCTGCTTTCAGTGCCGCAGGATTCACTGCGGCGGGTGCGAGGTTGTCGATGCCTTTGCCGTAGTGCTTCTCGATGAAGTGCTGGCCGACCATGAGGAGGCTGGTGATGAAGAGGTACCAGGCGGCGGAGACGATGAGCAGCGGAATAGGAAGGTAGGTGCGGTTAGCGAGCGAGTTGGTGACAAACGTCAGGTCAAGGGTGAATGGAACGGCCAGGACAAGCGACGTCGTTTTGAGCATGCCAATGGTTTCGTTGCCTGTCGGCGGCACGATGACGCGCATCGCTTGGGGAAGGATGATGCGCCACATGATCTTCCCTTTCCTCATGCCCAGGGCTTCTGCCGCTTCCATCTGGCCTTTGTCCACGGATTTCAAACCTGCTCGGAAGATTTCAGCGAGGTACGCGGATTCGTTGAGTCCGAGTCCGAGGACTGCCGCCCAGAAGGCTGTGAGGACGTCCTGGGTGGTGAAGCTGAACAGCTCCGGTCCGAAGGGGACGCCGACTGCGATTTTGGGGTAGAGGACGGCGACGAGCCCCCAAAAGATGAGTTGCGTGTAGACGGGAGTTCCGCGGAAAAACCAGACCCAGAACCACGAGGTCCACCGGAAGATCGGGTTATCTGATTGGCGCATGAACGCCAGCAGTATGGCCAAGCCTACGGCCAAAGCCATGGACAGAACTGTGAGCAACAGTGTCCACCCCACGCCACGGATCACGTTGATGTCCAGGAGGTACAGCCCGACAGTATCCCAATGGAATTGGGGATTTGTTGCAAGGTTTTGGCCGATCAGCGCCACGAGGAGAACGAGGATCCCCGCACCTACCCACCGTCCAGGGTGCCTTACGGGAATTGCGTCGATCAGAGCCGGCGCCTTGGTCCCGTCGGGCGCGGTGGTTTCAGCTGTCTGGGTTTTCACGCCGCGTCCTCCGTATCGTGATGGGGGGAGGATACGGATTGTTGCTGGTGGCGGTCCGCGCGAACGGCGATGGCTGAACCGGCCAGGGGCGCTGTCATGCAAGGCGCTATCGCCGGTACGCTCAGCGCGTGGATGGCCGGAACCGTACCGAAGGGCCTATGGGATGGAATCATGCTCTGCCTTAGTTAGGAGGGTACATATCGCGTAGTAACGGGCCGGGCCGGAGGCCTGCCTATTGCCTGATCCCAACCATAAAAAGAATGTGGCTCAGCTCACGTAAGCCTTAGATTTTCTGAGCCTCGACGGCTCAGGGCTGGGTTCAGCCTCAGAAATTGCGGGGACAGGAAGCGGTGTTCCTTTCAGGCGTGCCACGATTCAGCAGCATGCCCGGCGGTTGATTCCTGGTCACACCCAGTGACGGGCGCCGTGGCTTGAAGAAGAGAGGAAAACCAATGGCGAGCACATCAGACATCGTTGGACAACGACACGACCCCGAGGCGCCCCGGTATGCAGGAATCGCGACGTTCGCCCTGCTGCCCCGGTTGGAAGAAGTCCAGCGGGCAGATGTTGCCGTGTTGGGCATCCCGTTCGATTCCGGTACGAGCTTCCGCCCCGGAGCGCGTTTCGGCCCGGCCCACATCCGTGAAAACTCCCGCCAGCTGCATCCTTACCACCAGATTCACGATGCCTACCCGTTCCGGGACCAGCAGGTCGTCGATGCCGGCGACATCCCTGTCGGACCGTACGGAATTGAGCGGGCCGTCACGACGATCCAGGCGGGAGCCCAGAAGCTCACGAGCCAGGGCACCAGGATCATGGCCCTTGGTGGTGACCACACGATCGCTCTGCCGTTGCTGAGGGCGGCCGCGGCGGAGCACGGACCGTTGGCAGTGCTTCACTTTGATGCGCACTTGGACACGTGGGATGTGCTGCACGGAGAATCCATCTGGCACGGCTCTCCTTTCCGCCGGGCGGCGGAGGAAGGCCTGATGGACCTGGACCGATGCCAGCACGTTGGCATCCGTGGCGGTGTCTACGACCCGAGCGAGTTGGACGACGACCGGAAAGCAGGGTTCGAGATCGTCCGCAGTGAAGAATTCCAGGAGCGTTCGATTCCCAGCATCGTCGAGCAGGTACGCGGCCGTCTCGGCACCGGGCCCGTGTACATCTCTGTGGACATTGACGTTCTCGACCCTGCCCATGCACCAGGCACCGGGACCCCGGAGGTGGCCGGCATCAACACCCGGGAATTCTTCGCCGTCCTGCGGCAGCTGCGAGGATTGAACATCGTCGGCGCAGACGTTGTCGAAGTCGCGCCGGCGTACGACCATGCAGGCGTCACCGGTCTGGCCGCAGCACACACGGCTTGGGAACTCATTACGCTCATGGGTCTTCGCGACACCAGCGGTGAGGACAGCAACTCCTGACCCGATTTCTGCCAGCCCCTGTTGGCAACCGGGCGGCGGCCGAGTCATCGGCTGCCGCCTGTTTCGTACCCCCACGTCCGTTGAGCCGACATAGCCTGCTCCAGACTTGACCACCCGGGCAGCGAATGCCCTTAAGGCCGAGCCAGAGACACAGTCAGGCACCTTTCCTGTGGACGCGGGGGAGCGATCGACATTAGACGCACAAGCCCACGGCCGGTTTACGGCCGTGGGCTTTGCGTTGGATTTGCACCGCGGTGGAGGACAGATGCCTATACGGTTTCTTGGTGACCTCCGACTGCTGCATTAATGGCGACGAGCAAATCGTCGACGTCAGTAGGGGTGGTATCGAACGCCGTCATCCACCGTACTTCTCCGCGTGCCGGATCCCAGTCGTAGAACCTGTATCTTTGCCGCAGAGCCTCGGCTGCACCAGGTGGGAGCACAGCCAGAACAGCGTTAGCCTGTGTTGACTGGGTCAGGTGCACTGCCGGGTTCCCCTCGATTCCTTCACGTAGCCGCGAGGCCATAGTGTTCGCGTGCGCTGCTGACCGATACCAGAGGTCGGATTCGTACAGTGCGATGAGTTGTGCCGAAACGAACCGCATTTTTGATGCCAGCTGCATGTTCAGCTTCCGGAGGTACTTGACCCCCTTGACCGCGTCAGGGTTGAGGACGACAACGGCCTCGCCCAAGACCATTCCGTTCTTCGTCCCGCCCAGAGAGAGCACATCGACTCCGGCATCGGTGGTGAAGTCATGGAAAGGGCGCTGCAAATGGGCGGCTGCATTGGACAAACGGGCACCGTCCAGGTGCAACATCATTCCGCGTTCATGGGCGAAATCGGCTATTTCCTTAATCTCCCCGGCTTGGTACGCCGTGCCGAATTCGGTGGTCTGGGTGATGGACACCGCAAGGGGCTGGGCCCGGTGTTCATCACCCCACCCCCAGGCTTCCTGTTCAATCAGTTCAGGAGTGAGCTTGCCGTTGCCGGTGGGTACCGGCAACAGCTTGAGCCCCCCGATCCGTTCAGGTGCCCCGTTTTCATCGGTGTTGATGTGGGCGGAGGCGGCACAGATGACTGCTCCCCAGCGGGGCAGCATGCTCTGCAGTGCCAAAACGTTCGCTCCGGTGCCATTGAAGACAGGGAAGGCCTGGGCTTTTGGCCCGAAATGCTGTCCAATGACGTGCTGGAGCCGTTCGGTGTAGAGGTCCTCACCGTAGGCGGGCTGGTGCCCTTCATTGGCTTGGATCAAGGCCGCCAGCACTTCCGGGTGCGCCCCGGCGTAGTTGTCCGAGGCAAAGTTGCGCAGACCGGCATCATGCAGGGGCCAGCCCGCCTGGGCGGCTGTGGTGAGTTCTGTAGCTGACATGAATGTCCTTCCGTGTACCGGCCAAAGGCTAGATCAGGTGCTGCCGGGTCCCGTTCAACCCTTCGGCGTCCGCGTCAAAGAGTGCCGTGACGTGTTCGGCGAGTTCCTGGACATCGGTGTAACCAGGGAAGGCCCGATGTGGTGCAGCTTCACGCATCGCGTCATCAACCAGCGCCTTTACGACGAAGACCACTGCAGCTGACTTCTGGCCCACAGGGGCGGTTTTGTGGCCAGCCTGGCTCTGGTGAAAGCCATCGGCGACACCCAAGACCCATGCCTCGGAGGCAGCCTTGATCGCAGAATAGGAAGCACCACCAGCGGTCGGCTTTGACGCTGTTACGGAGGAGACGATCGCCAAGCGCCCTTTGTCTGATGATTCGAGGTCCTCGTAGAATGCCCGGGAGGTGTTCCGGAGCGTGGTGAGCACACTGGTGTGCAGCACGTCCCAGTCCTGATCCTGTTGGCCAGGGATGCCGTCCCCGCCACGCCATCCTCCGACGAGATGGATCAGCCCATCGACAGGGCCGATGTCGGCACGGATAGTTTGGGCGAGGGCGGTGACCTCTGCGGGGTCCGCCAGGTTGCAGACGTACGGTGTGACTTCCGGGTACTCCTTGGCGAGGGCTCCCACGCCGGCTTCGTTGACGTCTACGGCCGCGATCCTGGCCCCTAGCCTGGCGAGTGACTTCACGACAGCCCGGCCAGCGGCGCTGGTGGAGCCGGCAACCACAATGTTAAGGGCGGTCCGGGTCATGGTGGTGGTGCTCATGCAGCAGTCTCTTCGGACGTCGTCTGAGCTGTTTGGCCCGTGATGCCGGAGGTGGAGGAGATGACGTCCCTGATCTTCTTCTCGAGTGCCTCGTAGAACATCGAGTACGGGAATTCGTCGTCGAGGACCAGATCCGTCAGTCCGCGAGGCGGGCCATCCAGGGGAAGGGCCTCCGGTCCCTTTGCCCAGATCGAGGCAGGGTGAGGTGTTACCGTCGCCGAGATCAGCTCGTAGGCAGCCAGCCAGTGGGCGGTCTTGGGACGGTCGATGGAGCGCCAGTAGAGATCTTCGATTTCCTGCCCGAGGGCGATGACAACTTCAGCTGCGTTATCCCAGTCGATGGTCAGCTTGGTGTCCGTCCAGTGCAGGACGTGGTGCTGGTGCATCCAGGCGAACAGCAGTTGCCCACCAAGGCCGTCATAGTTACGCACGCGGGTGCCGGTCATGGCGAACCGGAAGATCCTGTCGAAGATGACGGCGTACTGGACGAGCTTGGCGTGTTTTCGTGCTTCTGGGGAAGCTTTCTCGTCTTTTTCGATCTTCACGGACTCGCGGAACGCGGTGAGGTCACAGCGCAACTCTTCGAGGGTGTACAGGAAGAAGGGCATCCGCTGTTTGATCATGAACGGGTCAAACGGCAGGTCACCGCGCATGTGCGTCCGGTCATGGATCAGGTCCCACATCACGAAGGTGGACTCAGTCAGGTGCTGGTCATCCAACAGACCCGCAGCGTCTTCGGGCAGATCCAACCGAGTGATCTCCGCTGCTGAGCGGAGGACGCGCCGGAACCTTGCTGCTTCACGGTCGGCGAAGATGGCACCCCAGGTGAACTGCGGTGTCTCGCGGACGGCGACGGATTCGGGGAAGAGCACGGCGGAGTTGGTGTCGTATCCGGGGGTGAAGTCGATGAACCGGATCGGCAGGAAGAGAGCGTTGGAGTACTCTCCGGTTTCGAGTTCGTCGATGAACTCCGGCCAGGCGACCTCGATTAGCACCGCTTCCACGAAACGGTTGCTGCTGCCGTTTTGCGTGTACATCGGGAAGACCACCAGGTGGCGCAGACCGTCGGCCCGGTGCTGCTGGGGCTGGAAGGCCTGAAGAGCGTCAAGGAAGTCCGGTACTTCGAAACCAGCTTTCTCCCAGCCTGCAAAATCGTCCTGCAGCCGTTCCAGGTACTCTGCGTCGTGGGAAAACTGCGGGGCCAGTTCTGCGATGGATTTCCGGATCGTCGCGGACAGCTTTTTGGCTGTTTCCTTGTCCTGCGGCTCCGGCACGGACCCGTCCCGGGCTTGGATGAGCTGGAAATCTGTAGCGGCCTGCTTCAGGGCCAACCATGCGGGAAGCTCACGCAGTTCGGTGGCGGACAACGTCACGGCGGCGGAACGTGTGGTCGTGGACATGGCATTCCTTTCAAGGGATAACGCTCGGGTGAGTACCGACGCTACAGCGAAGACAGCGGAACTAATTGAAGAGTCCGTCGAGCATAAGAGATTCCGAGGCTCAGCTGCATGCGGGACTCCACGAGCCCCCAAGAATCACGGGACTGGGTGCACAATTAGCTGTCCGTGTTGCATGGTTCAGACTTCGCCGATTCAGCGCAGAAGCCTCTCCCCGGGGCCGTGCTCCCCGCTTCGGGGCCTGCGAGTAGATTGGGGGTCACAGAGTGGGACCCGGCCGGCGAAACAGGACAAGATAGGGACAGCGACGCTAAGGAAGAGATCATGGCCATCAGTTCCAGCCAACTGCAAACACTGCTCGCTGTCATGAAGACAAGCTCCTTCGCTGCCGCCGCAGAAGAGGTCGGTTACTCGCCCTCGAATGTCTCGCAGCAGATGCTGGCACTCGAGCAGGAGACAGGAGTGCGGCTGTTCACGCGCCACGCCAGGAGCGTCACGCCCACGGAGGAAGCATTCGCGCTGGCCAAGCAGGCCGCACGTATCCTGGCCGGGGTGGACGTCATGATTACCAGTTCACGGGCGGTTCAGGGTGCAGGTAAGGACCTGTTGCGGGTGGGGATATTTCCCAGCCTTGCAGCAAGGATCCTGCCCTTGGTGTTGCGGCATCCGGACTGGGAGGAAACAGGGGTGGACCTGCGCGTGTCCGTAGCCGAGCCTTGGGAGACTGCCGATGAACTCAGGTCTGGCGGACTTGATGTAGCTTTCGTGTTCCAACTCGGAGACTCCAGCCCGTCCTGGCCGCCGAGTATCGCCAGGGACCACATAGCCGAGGACTCCTTCAAGGTGGTCATTCCCGCTACGTGGGGGATCGCCTCCAACACGCTCATGAGCGTGGATGATCTCTCATCCAGGCCGTGGATCATGCAGTACCCCGGCGGCAGCGACGGGATCGTCATAGAACAGCACCTGCGAAGCCATAACTTCCGGCCCCGCGTCGTAGGTGTCAGTGATGATTTCAATGCCACAGCGGCCTTGGTCGGGGCCGGCATGGGCGGCGCTTTCCTTCCCGAACTCTCACTTCAACGCGCAGAAGGCCTGGTCCGCGTCCGCGTCGACGGCTTGGAAATGAGTCGAAACATCATTGCGCTGACCTCCAGGGAGCGGCCCGGGTCCCGGCCGCAGGCGCTCATCCGGCTTTTCAGGGAAGCACTCGAAGGCCCCCGGTAAGCCTCGGTGTTCGATGCGGCGTCAACAACGATCAGCTCCAATGCGGCATTGCCGCTGACAAGTCAGCGAAGCCCCACGATCCCTGATGCTGTGCGCGGGCGTCCGAACCGGGGAATTACATTTCCCAATGGAAGCCTAAGCACCGGCGACCTGCCGTTGGTCAACGGACAGCACCAAGTCAGACGGGTCTGCTCTGCGCATCAGAGCTGACCTGGCTCGTGGGTCTCTGTCCACTGCGCCGCCGCAGGGAACTCCGGGAATCAATGGCATCCGCACGAATCTACGCCGAGTCAGGGACCGACACATGACGGATCGACAACACCTAGCCGCGACCTTCAACGGCCATCAGTTGACAGCGGTTACCGAAGAACCGACCACCAAACGCATCGTTGTCGACCCGTCCGGGAAGCTCTTTTGGATGCCGCCATTTCACGCCGGCGAGGCCGAAGAATCGCTTCTATACCGATCTGGCCAGCGGGTGAGTTTCCATCTGAACGGAGCTTTCAGAAGGGGGATCATCGATGTTGTCATGCCTGATGGCACCCTGTTGTGGGTGTGGCTGGACGACGGGGCAGGTCGACGGCTGCTTTCCGCCGATGATACGACCCTGCTGGTGGAACCGGAACCTGTGGAGGACACCCCACCCCCAGCACTGCCGAACGGCGCCGGAAAGCCGGATACGTCAGCGTTCTGCTGACGTATCCGGCTCCTGCACCGTGCCGGTCCCGGACTACTCGAGGTTGGTGGCCGGGTTCACTTCGGCTTTGTCCACAGCGGTCTTTTCCTGGCCCCAGGACTTAAGGATTTTCTCGTAAGTCCCGTCGGCGATGAGGCTGTTGACAGCGGCTGCGACGGCGGTAGCCAGTGGTTCGTTGTCCTTGGCGACTGCGATTCCGACAAGGCTCGGGTCCACGGCGTCCCCGAGGGTTTCAAGCCGGTCGCCGGTTTCGGACACGGCGTATCCGGCAGCGGCCGACATGGCCACGAACGAGTCGAGGCCGCCATTGATGAGCCGCGTTGTGACGTCCGTCTGGTTGGTGAGTGTAAGTACTTCAATAGCAGGCTTGCCACTGGCGACGCAGTCATCGGATTGCTTTCTGACGGCGCTCTCCTGAAGAGTTCCTGTTTCGACCCCTACCTTCAAGCCGCACGCATTCTTGCTGTCAACTTTCTTCGGGTTGTCTTTCTGCACCACCCACTGCGTGCCACCGGCGAGGTAGCTAACGAAGTTGACGGCCTTCAACCTCGTGGACGTCACGGTGAAGGAGGACACGCCCACGTCATATTTCGGGCCGAGCGAAGGGAGAATGTTGGCGAAGTCGGCGTTCTGGAATTCCGCCTTTAAGCCCATGCGCGCGGCGACGGCGTTGGCGATGTCGATATCGAAGCCCATGGGCGTTTGGCCGTCGGCGCCGCCAAGAAACTCCGCCGGAGCATAGGTAGGGTCGGTCGCCACGGTCAGGGTGCCGTCAGCCCTGATATCAGCGGGAACGCTCGCCGCGATCTGCTCGTCCTGACTGACATTGGCGGGATTGAGGCTCTCGGGAGACGATGTTCCGCCGGCCTGCTCGGACGTTGAACAAGAGGCGACAGACAACGCGATCGTTGCGGCCAGAACAAGGGCCAAGCCAGTTCTCTTCTGCATGATTTGCACTTTCTATAGGCACATATGTCCGTTCTTGGGAACGTTGTGGTAACGCTACGGTTCACGGGAGGATGAGCAATCGGCCATAAGAAGGACCGCACTCTGGCCACGAATTCGCCTGCAAAGGCCGAGAATTTCTTACGGACAGCCGCGTCGGCCCCGGAGTGGGTTATATGCCCAACATTTCGATGGCTCCCCGTACGTTAAGTGCGCGACCGGCCTCAAGATGATGCATATTTCCTGCGCCTAGGGGGGAGCCTGCGGGCGTATGGCTCACTCCGGCTTACGGTGATGCCGCTCACAGCTAAGTAAAAACTAGGCTCGAGAGGCACCCGCACCGAGGCGGGGACTGAAAGCTCGAAACAGGAACGGCCTCAACCATGAATGACTGAGAATGGCTTGCGCGGTCTGCCTAGGCAGGCTCAGGGTCGAAGACGACTCCTGCGCGTTGGCTCCTCGATGCCATCCATGATGAAGCAACCGCCCCGCCCTCGCAGCGCTCATCAGTGCGTCCTGCAGCCGGGTGCGCACCTCCAAAAGATTGAAAGGCAATAATGGAGAATTCTCCAACACGTGGCACACGGCCGCCCCAGACGGGGTTGAGTCTCATCCAGCAGGTGAAAGCCCGCAAACCGCTGCACATGCTGAAAAAGGAATCAGACACTCAGACAACCGGTCTTAGGCGGAGCTTGAGCCTGGTTCAACTGACGATGATCAGTGTGGGCGCCACTCTGGGAACTGGAATTTTCGTCGTTTTGGGTGATGCTGTACCCATTGCCGGGCCCGCCATCTGGATTTCTTTCGTCATAGCAGGCGTTGCGGCCATGCTCTCAGCCCTGTCGTACGCGGAAATGGCAGGGGCCGTACCCGTCTCGGGATCCAGCTACTCCTATACCTACGTCACCATGGGTGAAGGGCTGGCATGGATTTGCGGATGGTGCCTGCTGCTGGAGTACGCAGTCTCCGTAGCCGCCGTGGCTGTCGGAGCCGGTGAATACCTATCCGAAGTGACCAAAGCGTTCGGTATTGACCTTCCGCAAGCGCTGATACAACCACCGGGCGATGGGGGAGTGTTCAACGTTCCAGCGGTCGTGGTCGTACTGCTCGCCGTTGTGTTGCTCGTTCGAGGATCCCGTGAAAGCGCCGTCGTCAACACCATCCTCGTAGGTCTCAAAGTAGCTGTACTGCTGCTCTTTATCGTCGTCGCCTTCAGCGCATTCGAATCACGGAACCTTGAACCACTTGCCCCCATGGGTCTGGCCGGCATAACGGCTGCCTCCTCCAGGTTGTTCTTCTCCTACATTGGCTTCGACGCGGCTTCCACCGCCGGCGATGAAGCAAAAAACCCCCAACGTGACCTGCCCAGAGCCATCGTGATCTCGATGGCTGCCGTGACGGTCCTTTACGTGGCCGTCGCCGTTGCCGCCGTCGGCGCCCGACCCTGGGGCTGGTTCGACGGTCAGGAATCGGCCTTGGTACGCATCCTTGAAGAAGTCACCGGAACCGTGTGGGTCTCCCTGATTTTCGCCATCGGAGCTGTCATCGCCATCGTCAGCATCGTCCTGGTCACGCTTTATGGCCAGACCCGTATCCTGATGTCAATGTCACGCGACGGAATGATCCCGCCTGTATTCGCCAAGGTCTCCCGCCGCACCCACACCCCGATCGCCAACACCCTCATCACCGGTGGCGCCATCGCTGCCGCCGCAGGGCTGATCCCTCTCGGCGAACTGGCCGACGCAACCAGTATCGGAACCTTGTTCGCGTTCGCGCTCGTCAGCATCTCGGTCATCGCCCTGCGTCGCAGCCAGCCCGACATTCCACGTACCTTCCGGGTCCCTCTTTACCCGTTCACGCCGATACTTGCTGTTGTTATGTGTCTGGTTCTGATGCTGAACCTCGGGGGAAGCACCTGGATAGTTTTCGTGATCTGGATGGCGCTCGGGGCTAGCATTTACCTCGCATACGGTCGCCGGCATTCCGTTGTGGCGCGCAGCTTTCAGGAAAAAGACACACCAACTGAAACGAAAACCGCGGTGGATCAACTACGGCTCTGAACATGCAGGGGTTGGGAAGGGTTTCCTCCTCACAACCCAAATTTGGCCGTGCTTCATACTGTACCGACAGAACGCGGTGTCATGGCTGGCCCAAGCTATGACACCGCGTGCACCCACCGGATCAGGCTAGGTGCGGTGATCTCTGACAGCAATGCCAGCCGCCACCTATGCTCTGGTTGGGGTGAGCCTAATTCCGGACGGAATATCCTCCTCGAGCAAGCGCAGTCAGAAGGACAGACAGTGCCTCATGACAAATCTCGCCCCTTAACGACGTACTCGAGCGAACGGACTAACCCATGCCCCTGCCTACTAACGACACCTTTGTTACCTATCCGGACGGCGCGATCGTTTCGATAGGAACCGTCCTCCACGTCAAGTCGCTGACTGCCGGGCGGTCAGCGGTCCTGCTCGACATCACGGCATTCCATCCCGTCGAAATGGCATGGCCCGACCAGCCAGCCGACCGCGGAACGATGACCACTACAGCTGGTACCCAGCCGATCCTCGGGTGCGTCACCGGCGGAATCCGCGACGGCGAACTTCATCTGGGCACGGACATGCCGGTCCGGATGGGAACCGATGGGTGGGTTTTCGTTGTCGCACATCTCATCGAAGGACCGCCCCCAGCGGTCGGTGAATCGGTACAGATCGACGTTGAAGATGACCTTCGTGCCGCTCTCTCAGCCGGACATACCGCCTGTCACCTCGCCGCGCTTGCCCTCGACGCCGCACTGGCAGCAGCATGGACCAAACCCGTGGTCAAGGATGCACTGGGAAACCCTGCCTTCGACTCACTGGCCATCCAGCATTCGCGCATCGACGCGCACCGATCCACGGACACCTACCGCATCGGAAAATCCCTCCGGAAAAAGGGATTTTCTCCCACCTCGCTCGACGACCCTGCGTCCGTTGCTGAACGTGTCAACGCCCAGCTATCGCAGTGGATCCAGGCCGGAGGCGCCGTGCGGATCGACCGAGAGGCGGCAGCTCTTTCCGCGCGACGAACCTGGGTTTGCGAGCTCCCAACCGGACGCATCAATATCCCATGCGGGGGCACCCACATCCAGGACCTTGCAGAACTGTCCGCCATCAACGCATCGCTCACGATAGCCGAAATCGACGGCGGCCACCTGCTCATCATGGAAACGGTAGCTGCACCGAACTGAACCCTTCACGCCTGCCAGTGGAAGCCTCCAACATTCAGGGTAGAACCAACCTGACAGCAGTATAGCCTCGTCATCACGGAGTCCAACCCCGGCAACCCAGTCCAGACCACGCCTGGATTACATTCACAGAACTCGTCGAGAACTCTTGTGGCTCGCAATCTACGCGGCGACAGGGACAACCTTGTCCACTAGAAGAAAATCATCGTGCAGTTGGCCGGCGCCGGCTGCTGGGGACGCTGACGACTCGGCACCCCGCACGTTGGTAATGACGCATGCCGGAGAGCGGGCGTCGACCCGCGGATCGTCTGCGCCACTGAAGACCTCACCATTCAACTGCGGTTCGTGGAGGCAGGAACGGCAATAGCGGCCCTGCCCGGGCTCGCACTCCACGACGGGTCCCAACTTACGGAAGTTCCCGACCGCTCCAGGCATCCAAAGCCGCCAAGCTCTTCTCGCATGCCGCGAAACTTCCGCCAGCCATCATGCGATCATCGCAGTCGCCGCTGCCTTGGAAAGAGCCATCGCTATTTATGCTTAGTGCGGGCTGCGGCGGACTGGCTGGTGGGCTCTGTTGGAAGCGCCGGATGCTGAATGGACGGAATTCTCGTCTACTTCTACTCCCGTACTTTGAACGCCGATAATGGACGTTATGTAAACCTGAACCCTGCGTATCTCATCAGATGAATCAATCCGCCCCATCCCTGATCCTGTCGCGAACTGCCGCAGCACCGCAACGCGGCCATCAATAACTGCCCATTGGCCGTGCAACGAGTTAGTCCTTGCGGGCGCGGTCGTCAGGGCCGGTTGTTCTGGCGTAGGTGTCTTGGAGGTACTGGGGTGGTGGGCCTGTGTGCTTGCCTACGAGTCGTCGGTAGGTCTGGATTTCAGTGTTTTCCTGGGTTTTGACGAGGAGTTCGAGAGTATCAAAGCCGGTTGTCGTTCGGCTGTTGAAGAAGTCCACGGCGTTTCGGTTGCATTTGGAGAAACCGCCGGTGGAGTCGTAAAGCGTTGTGATGGCGTCCTTTGGGGTGAAGCGTCCTCCGCGGATGTGGGTTCCGTTGATGGTTCCGATTCTCCCTTCGGACCATCGCAGATATGCCTGTTCAAGGGCAGTGGCTTGGTCTACTTCGATGTCCAGAAGAGTGACGCTGTTGTAGTCGTTGAGTTCCAGCCATTTTAGGTAACGGTTGGGCAGCCCTTCCCACGAGAGGGTTCCCTCGATGACGACGTTCTCTTGCGCTTCAAGGCAGCGTTCGATGAGCCGGCTGGCCAGATCAACAGATTCGTTATGGACGAGAGTCGAGAGTTCGTTGGGCATGATGGAGTACCCGTCTGCGAGTCTGCGGGTCAAGAGGCTGTCGAACCGGCCTTCCTGAACCGCATCATCGAGCAGGCGTACTTTGATTTCGTCTGCGTCGATTACCCGCCACCCGGGCCCTCCCATGTCCAGGGATTTCCGTGTTGTGGTTTTCCCGGCACCAGGTGGACCTGCAGTGATGATAGCCGCGAGGCCGCTCTTTTCGATTTCATCGGCGCCTTCGGCGAGAAGTTCATCGAGCAGCACGCGTTGATACCGTAGCCGGTCCGTGGGCAGAGGCTGTTCTGGCACGTACGTGGCCCAAGCGGCGTTGCGGTGCAGTTCCGCTCCCGGGCTTGTCAGGGTATTCAGTTCGGCTTCAACCAGGCGTAGCGTCTGCTCGTCCATTTAGTCCACCGTGGGGTGAGCGGCTTCCACGATGGCCTCGTAGTCTTCCCCGGTGATCAGGTCCCGAAGAAAAGCATCGGGTATGTCGTCCCACGTGCCGCCGGTCAACTGACCTTCCGGGTTGGCCGGTTCAGCGTCCTGCGAGTAGGTGTAGTTCCATGCCTTGAGTTCCTTAAGCATCAGTTCGTGCTCAATGCGCCCGGCATGAAATTCCAGGATGACTTCCCGAGGCGTTTTGTCCAACAAGTCCGGGAAACTCTTGATCTTCCGCAAAATACGGTGCACCTCGGGTTGTGAAATAGACAGACGACGCGCGATCTCAGCCTGTTTCAGACCCACGCTCCGTGCCGCCGCACATGCTCGCAAAACCTCAAGCCGGTTCAACTCCCGACCCGCGTATACGCGGGCGAGCTCTTCCTGAATGGTCTGCAACATCTGCCCCTTCCCGCCGATATCAACACACTTATTCATTTTGTATTGGATCAACGGTACTCCTGGAAGTTGTCTCCGGGAAGACCATCCAGCCTTGCGCCCCACGCTCCTGTCAACGCTATTTGAGGGGTCCCCATCAAAACGTTTCCACGCGGAGCCTCTATCGCGTATCCAGTAACAGCTGACCCATAGTGGGCTCAGCCAGGTGACACAGAGGTCCTACAGCGTGGTGCCCCGTCGCCCCGAGCCATCGATTTCTGAGCTCTGCACGGGCTGGGGGTCTTCTTGTTCTTCTTCGCGTCGGCGGGCGTTCAGTTGCGCCTCTGGGTCTTGTGCGGAGGCGTGCACCTGGGCGGCGACGTGGTTGAGGCGGTGTCATGTTTCCGCCTGGTCCCTTCAGCACCTGTGTTTGAAACGCTGCACGAGGTCTCATGTCGGGCAGCTACCAGATGTTGATAGCAGCGCTATGACGTCACCGATGGATCGGGATGTGCCCCGGCAGCAGCGGCGGACGAATTTGAGCCCTACCCATATTCGGGGCCTGCGAACGCGAAGACATCGGGCAAGGCGGTTCGGTGTCTTTACGGCCGGTTCTCGTGGGAAACTACATTCGTTGTCGATCAACCAGTCCCTGGGGGTACGAGTGCGGCTTGCGTCCGTGCCGGATGGGAGAACCACTCTGACCCGTATCTCCTGAACGGGTTCGAGCACTGGAGCGTGCAGGTATGCCTTGAGCTTCTTGCCGACGAACAGGCCTCGACCCAGGACTGGACGGACCTGGGTAACCTGTTTGTCGTGGAGCTGAAACCTGACATGGTTCACTATGCCGATCATGCGAAGACGAGGAACTGACTAACTCGCTACACAGTCTTCTGGCATACGCGGGACGAGCTCACAAAGCAATGGGGGCTTCCCGTCTGCTCACGGCCTCCACTGGACCGATGAGGCATGTGGCGGTCCGTCTAGGCGGAGGCGGACACCCTGTGCCTGATGTTGGGCCACTGGCGTTGCGGGTGTGGTTGTCCAGGTATTCCTTCACTGCTGAGCGCAGTACGTCAGGAAATTTCCTGCCTTCGGAATCGGCTTGGGCGCGGAGCAAGAGGTCCATGGTTTCTGGTATCTTGACCGCGCCACAGAAACGAGCGGCCGCCGTCAGGGTCAAGAGTGGGGCGCCC
Organism: Paenarthrobacter histidinolovorans; assembly: GCF_014647595.1. GTDB lineage: Bacteria > Actinomycetota > Actinomycetes > Actinomycetales > Micrococcaceae > Arthrobacter > Arthrobacter histidinolovorans. Next base: position 97,720 of record NZ_BMPM01000012.1, read on the forward strand.
GCCGAGGGCTTTCACGGCCTTCTGCTCGGCGGGGCTTTCCGCGGCATCCTGCAGGAACGCCAGCGATTCGGCGCGGCGCCCGCTTCAGAGTGTCCGGCTCGAACGTGCGGGCCGTATGTTCCCAAGTCCACAGTCATGGGTGGTCTCCTCATAATGTCGGGGGTCTGTGACACGCTTGAGGCATGGAAGCTATTTACGATTCGCGAGGCGATGTCATCGGTTGGCTTGAAGATCCAATGGTCCGGAATTTGCATGGGGCCGTGGTCGCCTGGCACAAGAACGGAACCATATTCGATCTTCATGGACATGAGAGGTCTAAGTTCTCTGATGGGTATTTTCGACTAGAAGGTGACGCGTTCGCCTTTATCCAGGGCGCTCACAGCGGGCCCACTCTGCCCATCCGGTCAATACGACCAATCCGGCCAGTCCGTCACGTGCGTCCGGTTAGGCCCGTATTCTCCGTCCCCTCAGTTGCACATGTTCGTTCGCGCAATTGGAGCAGCAAAAGCCCGTCCGAGGTCATCCCAGGTCTGTAGCTTTTTTGGTGTAGTGGTTGGAGTGGTGCACCGACGGCATCGGTCATACCTACAATGTTCAGGCCGCCCTCTATTGCTCTGCCTTGGCGCGGGCGTGGACCTCGCCAAGGATGCGTCCTCGATATCAGGATTGTCTTTGCGGGCGTAGGAGTTCGTCAGCCCTTGCCGCTAAGGCCCTATTGGTGACCACAAACAAGCTGTCCCAAGTGAGCTCATTCGTGCGACAGCCGGTGCTGTCGCTAGTGTTTCCGAGGACTCATAGAGAAGAGTCACCTTCCTGTGGCCAACGACCTAGCTTTCCGTTCAGAAGCCAGTACGAGAGCATATGACCTACCCTGCTCGGTCTAAGGCAGCTGCCAACAGATCGGGGTTCTCGGCGTATGAGCGGGATGAGTAGAAGTAGATGAAGAAGTCGGCTCACCGTGCCTTTTCTGGGGCGGTACCACGGCTGCATGAGGATTGGGTCATGACCACCGCCCGCCCGAACGACGTCAGTGGGATGCGCAGGTAGACGGCAAAGACTACTTACGATGGTCTTGCGATCCTGCACAATAAGCCGCCCAGCTACCCTGATCCGACTAGAGCTGTGCCTTTATTTTGAGGGCAGGCGACACAAATGCATAGTTATCTCATGGATAAATTCATTCGAGACCGCGCTGGGCTCGCTATAACGGCCATTGCCTCGTTGTGTACCATCATTGGATTTATCGGCTGGCTCGTGCCCCAGATCCGGGACTTTGCGATAAGCACCCCCCTCCTGGGTTGGGCGATTGCATTGGTTGGGATTGCTGTTGCGTCTGCCTTCCTGGTGACCACCACATCCAGCTGGATCAGACCAAAAGCGAGATCGAAGAGCTGAAAAAGGATTTCGAGCGGCTCAGTTCCCCCGTGTCGGAAACGGACGCAGCGCACTTCCTTAATTTTGCCTATCAAGTAGATCTGAAACAGTCGGAACTCAGGCATCTGCTGGAACCTCTTTGGGCGCCCTATTCCATTGGTCAGTCCCTGTTGCGCCATTTAGGAGATGAGATGAATACATGGAGTTTTGCTTCCTCGGGGTTCCGCAATACTGAGCTCGATGAAGCAGCTCGGCACTTCTACTACTGGACCAACGTACTCGTACCTTCAACCAAAGACTGTGGGTACATGGAGATCGGCAGTCGGTTCGGAAAAGATGTTGATGCATACGGCGAAGAGATGGAGAGACGCCGTAGCGCCCTTATCAAAGCGCAGCAACGGGTGGACCGCCTAGTCACAAAACACGGCCTGCGGGCTCAATCATGAACTTGGGAGCTTTCCTATCCAATACCGACCTAGCGCTTCCGAAGGCTGTGATCCTTGCCCAAGGCGGCACCAGAACGGCGAAAATGGCTCAGCGTTCCGTCGCCCGTCTTCACGAACAGCCGGTAAACGCCATCACTGCCGCGCTTGGGGAAATAGGTGCAGAACCCCTGATATCAGCAGGAGGTAAGCGTCTCCCTCCCGTTCTTCATGAGAGCAGCCGAGTAAGATATATGAGAGTTCCAGCACTCAGAAGCTATATGACAAAAGGTGGACGCCTTGGCCGCAACAGCGAAATACCAAGTTTTTATTAGCTCAACATTTGAGGATTTGAAAGAAGAGCGCGATCAAGTGATCAAGGCTGTTCTTGAGATGGGGCACATACCCGTTGGAATGGAGATGTTCAGTGCGGCGGATAATGAGCAATGGCAGATCATTGCGAAACACATTGAAGAGAGTGATTATTACGCCGTCATAGCCGCGCACCGACTGGGCTCTTTGACGCATGAGGGAACTAGTTATACGCGCAAGGAATATGAATATGCGCTGAAGCTTGGAATACCTGCATTAGGATTTGTAATCAATGAGAAGGCCCCTTGGCCTTCTGATAGGATTGACAAGGATTCAGTTAAGCAAACTGAGCTACAAGCGTTCAAGGCGCTAATCCAGGAGAAGCCTGTGGGCTACTGGTCCACAGCCGATGAATTATACGCAAAGTTTTCCCTTGCTCTAATGAAGGCGATCACGGCGAACCCGCGCGAGGGATGGATTCGTGCCTCATCAGCGGGAGCAGGACCGGAGGTTACCGCCGAGTTATCACGGCTCAGCGCCGAAAACGCCGATCTTCGCAGTCGCCTCGAGATCTCAGAAGGTGCTGCAGAGCGCGAAGAGTTGGAGCAGCTCCAGAGCACTCTCCACATCTTGATGGATACAGAGCGAAAACCTTCCTACAGATACACGGGGGCATCTGACTGGCATATAGCGGAGGACTGCTCGCTTTTCTCTATTTTTCTTCGTCTGGCTCCGGAGATGATGGCAGAAGCCTCAACTGAAGACATGTCTCGTCTCTTAGCGATGGACATTCGTGGGGATACCAGCAGGGATCCCGATATCGTTGCCTATAACCAGTTCAATGAGCTCATGGCTGACTTCATGACGCTCGATCTAGTGAACCCCTCGGAGCGCGAGCATGCTCCTAGTGACGTCAAAAACTACTGGATACTTACACCGTTTGGAATTCGTATGTTGAAGGCTATCCGGAGAACGACTTTAGCTATGAAAAAGGAAAACGCACCAGAAGATTCGGAACAGAAAACGCAAAGTACTCCCCATGAGAAAGAGCCCTTTTTGAGCTGACTTGAGATCGCCTGTTGGGCGCCCCGCCAGCCGGATCTAGGAACCGCTTCATCTGCTTTCCTGGTACCGTTTTGGTACCATGGGTGTATGGCTATGAATCTGCGGGTACCGGAAGACCTCGATCGACGACTGGAGAAGCTGGCCGCCGAGGAGCACACGTCCAAATCCGCGCTCCTGCTGCAAGGGGCGGAATTGGTTCTGCAACGGCATGCCCGCCGACGCGAGATCAGCCAAGGCCTCGATTTCGTCCTGAGCCATGATGCTGAACTGCTGACGCGGCTTGAGGACGCGTGACAGCATACCTGGATATCGAGGACGCACTCCAGGTCGTTGACCGGTACGGCTTCCACATTCGGGACGTTGGCTTGCTGGCCTCGGCACTGACCAGGCCATCCACAACAGTCATGGGCGCAGAAGCTTATCCCGAACTTTCGCTGAAGGCAGCTGCGCTGCTGGAGTCCGTCGCCCGGTTCCACCCACTTCTCGACGGGAACAAACGAACCGCATGGACCCTCATGGTGCTGCTGCTCTGGGTCAACGGATACCGGCACGACTTCACCACCGGTCAGGGCTTCGAGCTCGTCGTCGGTGTCGCCGCAGGCACCATCGAGCTGCGGGATGCTGCCAGCTTGATCTCCCAGCACCTGGTGCCTCGCTAGTCACGCATGGAACCCAAGAGTCGCTCCAGAAGCACGCGACGGTATTCCTTATCAGCGAAGGCTTCCCGGTCATCTCGGGACCAGGGAACGACCCGTCAGCCGCCGAGCAGCTATTGGAAGCCAGGACAGCCGGGCGTAGCCTTCCCTCGTGGTCAGCATCAACACACGCCTCCGCTGGGACGGCTCCATCGCATACTCCGTGCGTTGGCGCGAACTCGGGACCCGACGCCAACGTCGCCTAAGCGTAGGCTCCGAGCAGGAAGCCCTCAGCCTGGTCGAACATCTTCAGTGCCACGGCCGACCTCCAGAAACCGAGTCGCCGAGCGGCCGGCCCGGTTCTCTGACTGTTGCCGACGTGGTCCAGGAACATATCGATCTTCTTATCCGGCCCGCCTCCGGGGCGATCGCCACGTACCAGCGGATTCTGGAACTGCACATTCGCCATGCCATAGGCCACATCGCGCTCGAGGATTTCGGCTACCGCGATATCGTCCAGTGGATCAAGGGCCTGAGCTCCAAAGGCATCGCGCCTAAGAGCGTCCACAACATGCATGGACTGCTATCGGCGGCCATGAATACTGCCGAGCGACTCCAGTACATCAGCCGAAATCCATGCCGCGGCGTCGCATTGCCAGCTCTCGAGCGCGTGGACGACGGCGCCCGATTCCTGACACCTGAAGAATTCTTCCTGCTCCTCGACGGCATGAACCGGAACTACACAGCATTTGTGCAGTTCCTCGTCATGACAGGAACCCGATTCGGAGAAGCAACCGCGATCCAGGCCGCCGACATCGACCTGACCTCGCGCGTGCCAACCGCACGAATCAACAAGGCGTGGAAACGGGACGGAGAGTCGGGCTACTACCTAGGCCCCACCAAAACCGGGGCGGGAAGACGCACAATCGGGATCAACACGAGCCTTGCAAACCTGCTCCGCCCATTGCTATCTGCCAGGACGGGCACCGATCTGGTTTTCACCACCGCCGCAGGGGGCCACATAGGCCACAAGCCCTTCTGGCAGCACTACTGGGTGCCAGCCGTACATCCAGCCCAAATCAACGGTCTGACAGAGTCCCCACGGATCCACGACCTGCGACATAAGCACGCCTCCTGGCTCATCCAGGACGGCGCAATGCCTCTGTTCACAATTTCACGCCGGCTCGGTCACGCATCCGTGCGGACAACCGAACAGATCTACGGCCACCTCATGCCACAAGCACTTCAAGACGGCGCAGACGCCACCGAACGCTCAGTTCAAGGCTTCATCCATCCTTCGCAGTGAGAGCTGAAGATTGAATCATTTCGACTACTCCAGCGCACTCCCCCAACTGCTGTCCGATAAAGCCCATAACCGATGTTATGTAGAGTCAAGCAATGATCACTGCATCTGTTGCGCGATCACACCTCCTCCACCTAGTGGCCCTGAATTAGCTCCGACTTGGCGTCGCAAACCGCCCGACGTCGCCCGTAGAGCCACGAAGTGTCACGATATAATTGGCGAATTCCGGTCAAATAGCGGTTGGCCGAAGCTCCGGTCGCATTATGCTCACCCCAAGCCAAGCTATTCAGGGACTATGAACCACTCCTCGCGGTCAGCGAGTTCCTTAAGAGGGATGACACTTGAAGACGAACTGAGCACACGGTCCGCCTGAACCAGGGCTGTAGTTGGGTAAACCGCCGGTTCTGACAAGACATATTCAGCGGTGTGCTCATCGAACTCTAACTCTTTGGCATGGAAGTGAAAATTAGGACCGCAAGCTGCAATGATCCCCAATTCCTCCTCCGTCATTGGGGTACCCTGATCCCGCACAGCCCAATAGGCATTGGCGTAGGTTTCAAGAAGGAACCTGTCACCGGATATAATTTCCACAGCCTTTACGTCGAATCCCAATGAGCCCAAATGGCACAAAGGAAGCATCAATGCCGCAAGTTGAGGCAGGGCCTTGACAGCTACCGCCACCGTATACGGTGAACGCTGAACATTAGTTCTCGCGATACCCCTGATAGCCATGCCAATTCTTTCCAACGAATCCGTGGGTAGTTCGGCAACCAAACTAGTTGCTTGATCCAGCAACTGCAGGATCACTTCGTCGTCAGCGCAGGTGACAAGCGCTAGAACCCAAGCCTCAGCTTCTAGGGGCGACGCAACGCTTCGAAACGCAAGGCTCCACCACGACACGTCGTTCCGACCGGTCAGAAGCTCGGACAGTAAACCACTTGAGGCCATTCGCCCACCAAATGCGGCCGGGTTCCTTTCTTCTGCACGAGTTGCAATACCACGAGCTAGAACCTTTTGGGTGGCCGCAGATATGGCGACTCGGACGCTAAGCCAGTTAGGTCCGTACTCGTCTTCCAGTACGTTGGCCAACTGACTCCACATAAGGGTGCTGCCTCGTCGACCTGCGGTAATTCTGAGAACTTCCTGCACACGCTGTCCTAGGCCCGAGGCCTTCTTCATTCGGCCAAGGGCATTCGCCTGGCGGGGAAAATTTGGGCGATCATAATCCTCGTAGTCTGGTTCACCATCACCCACTTGATCAGTTTTAGCACCTCTTGACAGAAGAAATAGAGGGTCGCAAACTTCAAACAGATCGGCGGCAAGGGAGTTCCCTCGAGGCTTCGAAGTCTCACCGTGCACAGCGACCTTTATGAACTCCGAGTGGACAAATGATCCACTTTCTGCGCTCACGCCGGCTTCAAGGAGCAAGACCGACGCTTGTGGAGTGCCACCGATCAGCTCCTCAGCCCGGTCGGCTGCTAGGAAGCGGGCAATGCCTAAAGGGCCAAGCAATCGAAACCAAGAATTTCGTAACTCGTCACGTACGGTTAATTCAAATTGCTCATTCCACCACGTCAAGGTTTCACGAGATGAGGTCGAAATTGACGCCAAGACCCTAGCCATTTTGAAACTCAATGGCCCATCCACTCTTTGAGCGATGCACGATCGGAGGAAATCCGTCAAGATGTCTGCACTTGGTTTGCCGAAAATAGATCGATTTTCCGGTCTACGCGGCCTGCTACGGGCCACCGACTCTACAACTCCCACGCCGTCAAAAGCACCCTCCGCAACGCGCTTCCTAGGACGTGACGCTGCGTCAAAGACGCCGTCCTCCAACAGAATCTTCCCTACTCTCCTGCTCCAGAAGGGACGATCTGCAGTCTCGAAGAGATCTTCAACTTTGTCCGCCAGTGTCGATATCATCCCATCGTCAAACATGCCTGCCATGAAGCGGGTAACGTTGAGCCAATACGGTCGGTGCATCAGCGCCAGCATGCGCTCAAATCTGTCCACACCATGCCCTCGTGAGACAGCTGGCGCGGTTGTAAATAGATGCTTGGCAGCAAAGTATTCTCGAATAGGCTGTACTTCGAACTCAAAATATTCGCCAGTCCGACTTGTTAGAACCCACACTCTTTGTGTTACAGCAGTGAACAGTGCATTAGCGAGCGACGATTCTACGCCCAGGTCTACCAAGCGATACTTCACCAGCCGTATTAATTCTTGTCTCGTGGCTCGTCCAGTGCCCCCATCACTCTCCGCGTCTGCATGCAAATGCCATCCGATGTATGCCGTTATACGCTCAACCGTATGACGGTGTCTTTTTACAACATCATTCTTGGATGTTTCACGGTCCAGGAACAGCTCCATATAGCTGGCATAAAGTGCAGTTCGGTTAGTAGGAACCGATTCACCCCGCCTATAGATCAAGAACAGTAGTATAGCGAGCTGCATAGGATTAGTTGCCAACTCACTCACGTGAGGTTCTGCAGATCGAGCAAGGAAGACTTTGCGGACGTCCATCGCATCTTGGCCGCTTAGCTTTTGACTTGAAACCCATCGATCTAAATACGTGTTGCGGAGTTCATTGGTGAGCGGGAGTAGCTCGAAGTAGGAAAACTTGTCGTCTCGTGGCTCGGCTGCACTCGCATAACTTGGGCGAGCCGTCACAACAATCCGGGTAGATCCGCGGTAGGCGCGCGACCTCTCTTGAAAGGCGTGGATCTCGTCGACCACTTTCTCCCTGTTGGTAGTCTCGGCCACTTCGTCCAAGCCGTCGAAGCCCACAAAGCTCGGTAGCCAATCCAGCAGAAATAACACATCGTCGGTTGTGACGTCAGCTCCACCGCTGTCTTTTCGCAGAGTCCTGGCGATGAAGGATTCGACCCCAACAGGTTCGGTGGCATCACGTCGACTGCCCCCATCGCCGCCTGCAAAGGGGTCGTAACCTGCAACCCAACGAGCAAAGATCCGCAGGTCCACCCGATATGGTATTCGCGGTATGTCTGCTAACGGAGGTGAGCCGATGGCTCTCATTGGGTCTTCTTTACCACCTAGAAAGATTGCGCGATGAACCTGACAAATAAACTGCACCAAGGTTGACTTCCCTTGACCAGGCGCGCCCAGAACCACTGAGTTGAGATTTTGTCCTGGCTTAGTCAGCAATCCCACTCCCGTGGTGAAACCAGGAGTCCGGACGTCCGCACCCATCCGATGAATCAATGGTGCGGCGGGAACATCGATGAAAAGGTTATTCAATTCCACCCCATCTAGTTCGCCATGCTTGAAGCGAACTTCGCTATCCTGCCCGCGTTGAAAACTAGCAACGCTTCGCAAAGTCTGGGTTAGTCTATTTTTCCGTTCGATCAAAAACTGTGTGTGCGTAATAGATCGGATGATATCCGCGCCTAACAGCATGTCCGGATAGGCAAACTTCAGCTCCGTCGGTGCACTATCCAAGGCACGACTTAATTCGTTTCGCCACCATGCCCTCATTTTCAGACCGAAGCGCTTACTTTCACTGAGGAGATGTGAATTAAGTCGATCGATTCTTCCCGTATCCTCATGCGCTGTGCCGGGGACATTAGTGACCAAGAGCCACTCTTCAGTCCCGCGCTCCTTCATCTTCCGAAGATTGCCCTCCTCAAGCTTAATGATCTCCTTGAGCCACTTCACAGGATCGCGTTCTTGGCGTTGGTCTCGAACCCACTTGACCTGGTATGAGAACACCTTTACACCGGTCTCGTCCTGTAGTTCAAAGGCATCATGGCCGCCGTCGGGTTGGCGGATGGGAGGCACCGAGAGATCCGGGTGAAGGTGAAGTAGCAAAGCTTGAACCATGAGCTGAAATGCGTCATCCCCAAGATCTTCAAATCTGTACTCCGCCACGCCACCCTGCTTTCAATGTAGTTGAGTAGTTGATTCTTCCAGAGAGAAGCTTGACAGCCCCGTTTGCACACATACGCGTTTGCGCCAGTGACCTCGGTTTTTACGCCTGTCACAGTGCTGCGATCGTAGTCCTAGGTAACTCGATTTTCGTAGCGTTCGACGTCCGGATACCAGTCCTTGTTCGAAACCCCCGAGGGGACTTCAACTGTCATCTGTAAATGCGTAACGCATCTACCAAGACAGGTTGGGAACCCTCGGGACCAACGGCCGTCTGCAGGTAGCCTTGGGGACTCTTTCCGGCGTAGACGGAGCTCCCGTACAGCGTCGTCGACGCGAACTTCGCCCACAACACTTCGACCTCCCCAGAGCCCGACTTAGACTTGCAGGTGCCCGCCCATCCGTCGTATCCAGAAGGCGGGATTGGACCCGCTCCGGAGCTCAGGCGGCAAGCCATGCCGTTGGCCAACTCCAGGTAGAAGGGCCCGGCAACCTCGCTGACGCCGTTGGGTCGTTGTGTGACCTTCATCCCCGTGAAGATCTTCCAAGCCGACGGTTCACCGTCCATGCAAGCCAGCGCAGTGGTATCCCCGGGGTTGGCCAGGCAAGGGTCGTAGACGCCTCCGCTGGCAGGGAAACACCTGAAGGCGTCGGCCCGAGACGAGACGCTGGATCCCAGGCACATGCCTTTGTTAGCGGCTGTCGAGCCACCATTTTCTGTTTTGGATTTCTGGAGAGTACCCGAATCAGACCAAGGCGTCAGGTCAATGATTTCGGTCTTAGTGGCGTACTTCGCCTTCAGGTACTTCTTCAGTTCTTCGTTTGCGGGAAGGAAGAAGAATTGGCGCAGGATGGGATCAAGCAGGCTGTCTCCAATGATGGTTCCCGCCGTCAGCGTCAGTTTCGCGACCGCATAGGTTTGGCCCGCTGCCCTTATTGCTTTTCCGATCGTCTTTCCCGCATTGATCGACTGCTCCCAGTTTGCTCCAGGCTTCATCTTCAACCATGCTTTCGCCGTAGCGACCGCTATGGCGTCTTTGCGATCATTCAGGCAAGGCAGAAGTTCCTTGAAGGCGGCGCCTACTGACTGATCCTTTGCAGCTGAGTTGAGCTTCCCGCCGCATTCGATTAAGGACATCATGATGAAGGCACCAGCCAGGCCGCCAGCCGCGTTTCCTTCGACTGCTTGGTACATGAGACCTCCAATCACAAAGGGGAGCTGGGAATCGACTTCTACGAGTGGTTGGTTAGTGTTGTTCCCCCACAAGTCCAGCAATTCTGCACGCTTGAAGCCGAAGCGGTACTCTCCAAGCGGCTGAATGAGGTACTTATCCCCCCACCCTCCGTTCAGCGCTGCTCCGACGGCGACCTGCGTCCACGTCGCCGGCGCAGCCTCCTCCCACATGTCACTCCACGCCCAGGCGGGCTTGATGGCCGTGGCTATTGAGCCGGCGTTTGGCCGATTCATGACAACCCGGACTTCCATAATGTCCGGGTCGTTTCCGTCCGTTCCCACACACCACAGCACAGGGGCGTTGATGTTGTCCTCTGAGAACTGTGGATCCGCCCAAGGAGGAATGCCCCCTGAACAGTTTGGTGGATCAGTCTTGTCACCTAGAACTTTACCGATCCCGTTGAAGGCCTTTTCGATCAGGCTATATGGGGAAAAGTGGTTGACCGTTGCGGAAACTACTCTCCGGTTCGACGAAATCTCAGAGGGACTGATCTCCCATTCCTCCGTATTGGTGTTCCAGTAGCCAATGTTCGCTTCGCGATCTTGTGCCACTGGCACGTCAAGTTCGAAGGCTATCAACGCTCCATTTGCAGGAAGCGAACCCTCGACCATCGTCAACGTCACCGCCTCATGGAGAGTGGCCCCTGACGGCAGAGCGTCCCGCATAGTGTCAGTAATTTCGAGGGCCTCGACTTTGGCACTCAACCCCGGCGGGGAATTCGGAAAGGTGACACTCACACGCGGTGAGCCGTTGGCGTTTTGGGCCTTGGGGTTATCCCACGGCCAGGAGCATGAAGCTAGTAAAAGGCACAAGATGAGCAGTGCCACTCCAACTATCGACTGGTGATGCTGTGCGGTCCCGCCAACTCTACTCACTGTCTCCCCTGTCAGGCGCCCGAATAGCGAGGGTGATTTGCGCTCAGGATATACGATGCGTCCACGATTCGATTAGGAATAATTCTTGGCAAACGTATGGTGCTCCCCGTTTTTTACACTGTAGGCTCCGACCACGAAGACTTCCCTTACTTCGCATCAGCTCAACCCAAAATTAAATGGGTTCAGGCTATTGATTTGAGGCATATCGATGGTTGGACGAGTTACAAAGATTCTTGGCGGACTAGGTGCGACACTCGCGGTCGTCGCAGCGGGCGCTGGGGGCATTACGTGGTTCACGACGCAGAAAGCCACAGTTTACGCCGGGAGGGTGGTACAACAATCCCCATCTGCTTCGTCTTCGACGGGGCCGTCGTCTGTTCTCGAGACTCAGGCTGCTGTGGCAACGCCTGGGTCATCCGCGTCTGCAGACGGTCTTTCAATTGAGGTCGTCCCACGGACAGAAATGATCATCACGAGTGAGACATGGGTCGTGAGATCGGGTGCGAATGCTCAAGAGTTTCCAATAGAGGCGGCACCGCTGACGTCCCTGAGCTGCATGCGAAAGGACTTTCCGACGATCAAGGCCCACGAAGACTGCCTGGGTTCTCGCAAGGGCTGCACGCCTGTCCAACGAGCCTGGCTGGAGAAGAACGCGGTACTAGCGACAGAGAACTTTTTCGCGGTAGACGGCAAGCTGGGGATAGGACAGGTAACGCTGTCGAACACATCGAAGTCAAGTCAATCTCTGGCTTTCAAGGATCTCCGCTGGGAGGGTGCCATCGCCCCTGTTGATGACGCCGGTTACGGCATCATGTGTTCGAACTTCAACGATTGGGCCGGAGGGGCAACAGCAGGGTCTGCAAACTCTCGGGAAGTCCTCCTGCCCTCGGGTTCAGGGACTGGAATTTTCGGTGGGCCCTCACTGTACGGCGAGGATCTAACTCGGAAAATTCCTGCTGGAAGCCCCGCAGTTTTCAACTTAGCGGCCGGTGAGACTTCCCGCGCCGGGTTGGACCTCAAAGTCACGCACAAGGTAGCGACCATCACTGGGCGCGTACTCGCCACGGTAAGTGCATCCGACGGGGAGCAGGAAGTCCAGATCCCCTTGCCAATATTGGATGGCGGGCAGGCTGTATTCATCACCATGCCCATGCCCATTCTTTCCGTCGGTGGAGGGGCAACTTGCCCCAAAGGCAGCGCGAAATATGCCTCTCGTACCATCTGCTCGATTCAGCAACTGAAGTCGGAGAACCACCTTGGCTGAGACGGGAAAAGAAGGGCCCCCGCTGGCGCCTGCCACCCAAGAGCAAGCACGCATTGCTGAAAGAACGAGGGAAAAACAACCTTCATCCGCAGGGACGGCGGCTCCGTTAGTCGAGCAAAATGACAGGACAACGAAATTGGGGGAGCCGGCCTCCCAAGGGAAGCCGCTACGTCCCTCTGCAGAGAGTGTCGCCGAAGCCGCGCCCAGGGATGCAACCGCAACCTCATCCAAAGGGTCGGCGTTGAAATCTCGAACCGCTCGCATTTGGGCGTTGACTGTGACTCTCGTAACCCTGATTACCGGTGTCATTTCGGTTTTCCCCATCTTGTTCAAGGACGAATCCAACACTCAATCCCTCAAAATATCGATGAAGCCCTTCCGACCAGACGCAGTGTCCCACTTCGCCCTTCCAGCAGGGGCCCCTATTGATTCCTTTCCAGCAGGCGGGCCGCTCTGCACACCCGGTCAAGAGGCCTGGCTCAGCGAGTATGGTGTCCGCTTCCAAAGAGACTACATTTTAGACCTTAGGAATTCGGCCGGTGGTGGCAGCTCGCTCGCGGTAGGAAACATTCGTGGCGTGCCTGATGCAACGTCTCCCGTAGATGCTGCATACATAGTTGAGTGCGACAAATCCGGGGACGGAGGGGTAGTCGCTGAACCCGGACGGCTCCTCCTAGACTCGGGCGAAGGTGCCTTCTTCGACAAAACGGCCTTCGGACCAGCAGGCTCCGGCCAACCAAACACCCCTCTTGCTTACAACCTCCGGCCTGGAGAAACCGGCCAGGTTGTTCTTTCTCTCACTGCCAAGTCGGACTTCAAGGGTCAGGTCGTCACCAGTGTTTCGGTCGGCGACCAAACCAGCGACCTGAAGGTGCCGCTTACAGGTATGAACGAAGTCATTGTCCCGGGTGTGGTCAGCCCAAGAACCATCCTCGTGACCGTTGAGGACGGTCTCCTGAAATGCAACGTCATTCCCAATCCAACAGCCCAAGTGAGTTCTTGCGACGTTCATGACATCTTCCGTAAGCAGTAGGCCTGTCGATCCGGCCAAATAATCAGGCGACTGTTTCGGATATGACAGTCCTCGTTGTTGATGCCCAGGTCCTCGGCGCCGGCGAGCAGAACGGTCTTGCCGGCGCCGCTGCCTTCGGGAATCTCGGACCGAACTTCATAGTAGAACTGCTTCGAGTCATGGTCTTTGTACCAGGCAAGCAAAGGGCGCAGTTCGTCCTGGTGCGCGCGGACAGCGATCCAGGCGTTGACGAGTTCCTCATTGAGGTCCGTTAGATGGGCCCGATCTTGAATTCGATCCTGAACCGCGAAAGACATAGCCCCGCCGCCCAAGAACAGCTCATGATAGCTGGCAAAGCGTGCACATACGGAGGGATTTCGGCAGGATACGCGTCTTCTGAAGGGTGTCACGTGAAAAGGTGACAACCTTCAGCTCTGCTGGAGATTAACGGGACAACCCGCTTTTGCCGCGTTGGGTGCCCACGGCTGCACCTGAACGGGATTCCCGGGCTTTTGTGGCCTTCCCTGCTGTTACGGCGGTGCTGGGGTGTGTACCTTCGCTGCGGGCGGCTGCGAGGCGGCCGCGTATCTGCGTTTCGTTGGCGCCGGCGCCAGCGAGTGAATCCGCGAATTTCTGATGGTGTTCGGCTGATCCGTAGTCGGCCTGTGCAGCGGTTTCAGTCTTCAGTCCCTGATCTTTTAGCCTGCTGTTCTCGTTGCCGGTGGCGCGGTTCTCGATCTCCCGGCCTACGTCGTGCATGCGTGCAAAGAGTTCCTTCTCGGCCAGCTCGTATCGCTGCTCTTGGGTTGACCATTTGTCGCCCTTGAAGCCGCCCTCTGCCAACAGTTTTGCTTCGTGTAGTTTCTTCGCTGCGTCCACGAACGCAGGGTCCTTGAAGTGTTCCTCACCCGCACCGTTGACGTTCGCGGCCGTTTCCTTGCGGAGCTGGCCGATGTCTGGTCCGTTGACGCCGTCCTTGCCGATCAGGAACATGCGTTCCTTCACGGCGGCATCCGCTACCTCCAACGCTTTCGGAGTCTTTGCGTTGTGCGCAAGCTGGAGTGCTTTAGTCAGCTCGGGGTTGGCCAGATACTCCACGGGCACCTGGTGCCGTTCCATCTCCGGGGCGAGTTTCGCGGCCTGGGTACGGAGTTCTTCGGCGCGGGCGGCCGCCAGGAGCTGCATGGCCTTCTCGTGTTCAGCAGCCGCTTTACGGGCTTCTTCTTGGCTCAGTGCCAGGGCGTCCTGGCGGGCCTTCTCGGTGGTGACCGTTTGGATACCTGACTCAAGATATGCGGTGTCCGCGCCGACGTCGTGCGTGTCGATGCCGTACCGCGCCAGGACTTCCTGGCGGATCTTTTCCGAGGCTTCCAAGGCTGTCGGGTCGTGGTCCTTCCAGCCCTCCGCAACGGCGCGTGCGGTAGCTATGTCGGACGGTTGGGCCTTGTCCCACCACTGGTCCTTCTCGACCGGTGCGAGTGCTGCGTGGGCTGCACCGCGTTCGGCGGCAAAGCGTGCTTGGGCTTCGTGAGCGGCCGTCAATTCAAGGTGCTCCTGCTGCCGCTGGGCTTCCTGTCGATTGCGGGCCAGAGTCTCTGCGATGCGGGATGCGATCATCAGTGATTGCCGCAGGCCGCCGTCTACTACATCGTCCATTCCGTCTGATTCACTCATGGTGTTCCCCTTGCACTAGTGGTGTGATTCTTATCGGTCGAGGCCCGGGCCGGGGTCGCTTTGGCTGGGTTGATAGGTCTTTGCCGGAGTAGCGGTTGGTGTGGTGGGCAGTGCGGATCCAGGTCGGATGGGAACCATGCCTCGGCGTGCGATATCAATTGCCCTTGGAGGCACCGTTGCCTCAGCTGTTTGCTGTTGACCGGCCTCCACGCGTGCCGCCTTGGGCATGGTCCCTGTGAACGGTGCGAGCTGGTTCTCCACCACTGAACGGATGCGCTGGGCTTCCCGGGTCCGGCCGGACTGCTGATGCATTTCATATACGGCGAAGGCGGTGTTGATCAGCTGCACCATCAGAGCTGTTTGCGCAGTAGTTTTGTTCTTACTCGACGCTGCCATGAACAACATGGCCGTACCGGCAATGGATGGCAGCACAACGGGTTTGCCGTGCGCCTTGGGTGCGCGGAGCTGGGCTGTGCGGGACAGCTCAGCTGCGGTGGCCGCCAACGGCCCCGGTGTGGTTTCCAGCCGATGAGACCATGCGGCGAAAGCGCCGGAAACATCCCGAGCAGCCTTCGCCCACGTGGCGTGATCATCACGTGGAATGGAACGCAGCTGCTCCGCCAGGGCGGTCGCGTTGCGCGTGTACTCCACCCATACTTGCGGCGAGGGAGTCGCTCTCTCAGGACCGGTCCTGGAGACGGTGCGCTTGTTGCGTGCAGCGGCGTTCCATTCGGCTGCTGCTTCGGTGGCAACGTGTGGTGAATCCAACCACTCTTGACGCAGCGCACCAAGCTTCAGGTCCGATGCAAGCGTGCCGCCGCCGAACCAGATCGGCCGTTCCCCGGCCTTGGGGCGTTCGGCTACCGAGTAGCCGACAATGACGTCGGTGGTGTTCTTCGCGTAGCGCGGACGGAGCAGCATCCCAGTGTCACGGGCGCGGCGAACGAACTCCCCTTCGGTTGCTGAGGCGCTGGCACTGGCACGCACCTTCCGGGCCAGCGACATACGGTGCATTTCCCGTTCATCCCGCACGGCTGTGGCCTTCTCTGCCCGGTCGTAACCACGGGTGGCGTACACGGTGGAGAGTTGTTCCAGGCCGTACTTCACTTCCAGTTCGCGGCAGGTCTGTTGTGCCTTCTTGTAATCCCCGTGTGTGGAGGCTTTGGTGCCATCTTCACGAACGAGTGAGACCGCGATGTGGATGTGGTGGTTGCCGTTTTCGGATGTGCCGTGGTTGATGGCTGCCCAACGGCATTGGGCTTTTCCGCTGGAGGCAGTGAAGCCCATCGCATCCACAAAGTCGTTGGCGATGTCGCCCCATTGCTGGTCCGTCAGCGCTCCTTCTTCGGCCCGCAGACTCAGGGAGCAGTGCCAGACGCTGGCGTCCTTGTAACCGACGTGGACTCGCTCCTTCTTGGCAGCGTCCCAGGCGAAGTCCTTGACCTGAACCGACACCCCATAAGCCTTATGCGGCTGATCAAGATGCTTCGCGATAGCCACGGCGTCATCGCGGTCAAGAACGCCGTCGTCATACCACGCCATGATCGCTGCGTCCCCGGCGACCAGGTGAGGGTCGGTGTGTGCGTTCTTGGTCTTGTCGGCGTCGGTCGACGCCAGGTAAATCATGAGTCCGCCCATGCGCGAACCGCGAGTGATGTTCGGAATCATTCCTACATCAGCCCCTCAATGGCACGATCAATCCTCATGGCCACAGAACGAAGATGCTTCAACCCTTCCCGGGCCTCAACAGGAAACTCACCCGTGGCATTGGCCTGCCGTGCAAGCTGGTTGATGTTGTTCGAAGAACGCGCCAGAAGGTTGTGCAGCTGCATCAGTTCCGCGATGACGGCACGGCGCTCGGTCGGTGAATCAGTACGTTCGGCCAGGGCCGCCGAAACCAACAGGTTCGGGATGGTCACTTTCTCCCGTTCGGCCCGCG
Organism: Paenarthrobacter histidinolovorans; assembly: GCF_014647595.1. Lineage (GTDB taxonomy): Bacteria > Actinomycetota > Actinomycetes > Actinomycetales > Micrococcaceae > Arthrobacter > Arthrobacter histidinolovorans. Next base: position 114,715 of record NZ_BMPM01000012.1, read on the forward strand.
CAACGAGGGCGGCTTCCTCTTCGGCCGTGACCCACACGTCGCGGCGCTTCTTCGTCCCTGCCGGAGTGTTGGCACGACGACGGCGGGACAGATTGGGACGGTGATTGCTCTCCTCATCCGACATCCCAATCCCTCCCTTCAAAAGCCCAGCGCAGCGACCCCGGAACCGGGACCACACTGACCAGTGTGCCGCACTCGACGGCCAGTGTCGAGGACGACAAGCCAATTACACCCGTGTAAATGTATAGCTTGCTCCGCGTAGACAGTTTTGTATCTCTCTCACCTCAGGTGGGCTGACAAGTGAAGCCGTGGACGGTAGGCTGATGCCACGAAGACGACTTTCCAGGGGGAGACAATGCGTCACGACATCAACCAGGCACTCAATCTTTACTCCGACACCGTCACCTACCAGCCAACCGCCGGCACCGACCACGGAACCTTGACAATCGCCCTCCATGCCGATCGGCAACCCACAAGCTGGGACCTCTGGAACCACGTCACCGAACAATTCGACGGTGACCCATTCACCGCGTCACTCATGATCGACCTGGCTATCACCCGACACCTCCAAGAGCGGACCGAATCATCCGCGCTGATTACCTGCGATGCCCAGCAGATACAGATCCACGTCCCGCTGCCCCTGGACTTCACACGCGCTGACAAAAGAACTTCCGGTTCCGCGCATCTAGCCCCTCACCAGCAAGCTCTGCTTCCCGCACTGCGCTCATCCATACGCGACGTCGTGCCGCAGGAAATGCGCGCCCAGGCCGACACCATAGCCGCCCACGCGGCCGCCCAGATTCCCAGCCAAGCTGAAGTCACAGCCGCCTTTCAGCGCACCACGGTCACCGACGCGGTCCGGGAATTCACCAACGACACACGGCACCCTCAATTACGGCAAGAGCCCGCAGAATCCGCGACAACAGCAACACTGCGGGACCCGATGAAGACCCTCCGCCGCTCATTCCCTGCGCACCCCTCAACGGCGCTGACACCAAGCCTCGAAGCTGCCCAAGCCACGACCAGCAACACCGGCCCGACCGCACACCGCCAAGCCGGACACGAACGCTAAGCCACCACCCCAGAAAGGCATCACAAACCCATGACCATCGACATCGAACAGACCAAAGAACAAGCACGAGCCCTCCTGAACTCACGCATCAAATCAGTCGAAGAACTCGTCAAAGCCCGCCAAAAAGTCAACGACCTCAAAGAACAACTGGCCGACGCCGAACGCGATGACAAACGCGCCTACGTCAAAGCCACCCGAGACGGCTGGAACCCCGACGAACTCAAAAAACTCGGCCTAGAACCGGCCGCAGCAACACGACGCCGGAAAACACAAAACAAGACACAAGACCCCGCGCCGGAAACCACCCCCGAAAGCCCCCAAAACAACTAAGCCCCTCGCCCACATGGGCACGGCAAAAGCCAAATCCTCCGGGCTTCTCCCGCACACATGTGGACGACGGGACCCACCTGACCGCCTGCACACAACCGGCTCCGCTTCCCATGGTCCAAGACGCCGCGCTGCCGTCGCACCGTGGAGGCGGGGTCAGGTTCTTTTCAGCCTTGACGACACACACTGTTCACGCGGGTCGGGGCGTGCAGGCGCAGGAACCAAAAGCGCCGGAAGTGTTCACAAGCGGCAGGGGAATTTTACGGCCGGGTGCTCCCAGCGATGACCCAAGCCACCGCCCAGGCCTCACCAGACACGACAGGACACTCAATGGACGACACCACTCTTGAGTCGCGCTTCCTGAGGGCAATGACAGACGTGGCTCACAAGGTTCTGCAGGCCAAGGACGAACAAATCTACGACCTCGTCATGACACAAGCCCAGCAGTTCATCCGTGAGCTCCTGGGTTCTCCCACGACGGCGCTGCATACGCCCTCTGGATGGAGGTCAGCGATTTCTACGACCACCCCGCCGGCCCGGCGTCAGAGGAAGCCTGCGCACAAATGGGACGCAAGGCAGCCACCGAATGGCTGGCCATCGACCAAACATCCACAAACGAAATCAACAAGTTCTTCGCTCGCTGGGAAACCCCGCAGCCCTGCCAGATCCCGTAAGAGCGGCGGTCGAGCTGCCGCGCCCGAGCACGAAAAAGACCCGTATCAAAAGATGCGGGCCTTCGTCATGCGCACTGCTGCCTCATGACGACGCAGCTAGGCACAGCACTGGCTTAGAAGAACAGGCCGAAAACGTAGAGGGCGATGACGACAATGCTCAGGGCATTGATGAAAACCGTCGCCTCGCGCGAGTTAACCCGAGGACCCCACACCGTCGGATCCCTCCTGTTCAGTGCCGCGGCCGTCAGAATGAGCACGCACATGATTGCAGTACCAATGAAAGCGGCGGCCATGAAACCGTTGGCCGGGAACCACATCGCAGCAACCACAGCGAGAGCAGCCAGCACAACAAGAGCAGCAACGTCCCGAAGCACGGTCCTTGTCATCAACGGCATCCATGATCCTTAGTGTCGTGAGGGCTTTGCTCTAACAGTGCGCCCATGCTTCGTTTCGTGACGTCCGGCCATCCCATGGCCGGCTCCGCCACCTTAAACAGTGGCCGCCGGCAACGATTCACGGCCCTATCGCCGGAAGCCAACGGCGTACTCGGCTCCGGGTCCTACGGCGTTTCCCCTGAGCCTTGACCCAAGTGCGGGAACTTGCCCTCCCAGAGGTTTCGGCATCTCACAGGGAGCATCAAAAGCGGCCACATCCTACAGAGAAGCCCGGCGTTGAGAAGTTCCACCTGGTCCTTCCGTGTTCCCTCGCGCAGCACCGCCTGGTACGCCTTGATAACTCCTTCAGGCTCGCTCAGATCGCATTCCGGCACTGGTCCCCAATACACGTGATGCGGCAAAGTCAGGCGCCCTTCTGCCGGCCCCCGCAGATCACTGAACCTATCGGGCACCTCGTACGGGATGACGTCCCGAATGAGGACTCGTTCCATCGATTCGGAAACGGCGCGCGGGGACTTCGAACGCCTCATTGACCGGTCCTCCCACGCTGCCGTTTCGGCACGCGTCCGCCGTCCAGGGCGGAGCTTCCCGGCTTCAACTCCCGGCCATTTCCTACCGCCGTTGTATTTGCGCTGCAGCCGCCGCAACTCCCTGCGTGCAGCTGCTTCAACGAAGTCCGTGATCGACGCGTACCCCTCCAGCGGTCCCACGGCCTGGACCGCAGCCCTGATTTGCTCAAGATCCTCTTCAGTGAAGTAAGGACCCTTCTTCTGGCGCGACTTCATCAAACAGTCCTGGGTTAGAAGGGAGGCTCAGAGTCGGGGCCGTTGCCCCAGGAACCGGCGTTGGCTGGCTGGTTCGCCGCCCATGGGTCATCCTGCTGGGCGGGCGGGCTGGTGTTGCCCTGGTTGCCGAACCCTCCCCCGCTTCCTGCGCCCTGGTTGTTGCCGCGCTGGGTGCGGTTGATCTTCGCGTTGGCGTACCGCAGGGACGGGCCGATCTCGTCTACCTCGAGCTCGATCACGGTGCGCTTCTCGCCTTCCTTGGTCTCGTAGGACCGGGACTTCAACCGGCCCGAGACGATGACACGCGTGCCCTTGGTCAGGGACTCGGCGACGTTCTCAGCTGCTTCCCGCCACACACTGGCCCGGAGGAAAAGTGTCTCCCCGTCCTTCCACTCGTTGGACTGGCGATCGAAGGTCCTGGGCGTTGAAGCGATCGTGAAATTCGTGACCGCCGACCCGCTGGGCGTGAAACGCAGCTCTGGATCCGATGTCAGGTTTCCAATGACAGTAATCGTCGTTTCGCCGGCCATGATGAGTCCTTTTCCTCGTGCGCTGCTGGTGTTCTCGGTGTCTGTTGTGGTTTCGTTCTGAGGTTCGGTCCCACCCGGTTCATCATGGGTGAGGTCGTTGGGCTGGTACTGGTCCGCGGTGTGTTCGTCCCACAGACCGCCGGGACCAAGAGGTGCGCGTCTGATCGCGTCCAGGTACCGGTCATCCCCTCCGGTGTAGGGGACGGCGTAGAAGCCGTCGTACAGGTCGATAACGTCGGGTTCTACCGGGTCGGGGGTGATCGTGCCGCTGGGGTTGGTCTGCCGGAACAGGTCCACTTCCAGCGGGATCCGTGGGCTGATCGTGAACCCGTCCACCGGGTGCGGGGTGGTCATGGTCCTCACGCTGCCTTGTGGGTCATGGCTGCTTGGACGAGCTTGTCACGGCGCAGGCCGGACCAGTGGTCCTGGTCATCGGAGTTGTTCACGACAACCGGTGCCTGGGAGTAGCCCAGCTCGGCGGTGATGTACTCCAAGGCGGCCGGCACTTCGGTGATGTCCACGGTCGTGTAGGTGATGCCCTTGGAGTCGAAGTATTCCTTGGTCCGGTCGCAGTTCGGGCACTGGGGCTTGGTGTAGATCGTGTATGCGGTGCTCATTACTTCCTCCGCAGGAAGATCACGAAGCTGGCGGCACCTGCCAAGGCTGCGGTGGCGGTGATAGCAATGGTGGGGATGACGTCCAGTCCGGTGATGGAGCAGATCCCGAGCGCGGCGACTGCGATCTGTGCGACGGCGGCGAGTCCGAGGAAGAATTCTGCGATGGAGAAGTCCCGGGCGGCGGTTGCGGTGGTGGAAGTAGTCATTTTCAGTCCTCGGTTTCGTATCACTTGTGGTGCGGTTCGTCTGCTTGACTTGATACTTATATTTTAGCAATTATTCACCTGAATAACTAGGTGTTTTCCGCGTATTCTAGAGATTTTTTGCCCTGTTTTGGTATTGTTTTTTCTGGTGATTTCGGCGGTTGGTGTGTTTTGGAAGATCGCGGGTAGTAGCCCTGCGGAACTCCCCCGGCCGCTGTAAAAGCTGCCCTGGGCGTAGAGGTTCCTGTGCCCTTGTCAGGTTCCCAAAGGATTTCCCAGTGTGTCGTCCCGGCTGAAAAGAACTGTTCCCAGGCGTTGGGTGGGTCGCCGGCGTTGGGCTTGGTCCATGGGGGACTCTCGCGGTGTTTTGCCAGGGTGGGTTGCTACGGTTGGGTCGTCCTTATTCCCCCAAGGTTTCTGGACAGACAAAGGAGGGGCCATTGGCCCCTCCTTTGTTGTACCTTCTGGCCCGTGGGCAAGGTGGTCGGTGTTTGTGGGTTAAACAAAGCAGGACCGGCGCGGGCCGGTCCTGCTTTGTTCCTCGGCAAAAAGGAAATCTGTATTCAGTCTAGCGGATCTTGTCTGTGACTGTCTTTCGGTCTTGGTTGTGGCCGGTCCTGGATGTGGCCGTAAGGTACAGGCCGATGACCAGGGTGAATCCTGCACAGATCAGTCCGCCTGGTAGTCCGCGGGGGCCCAGCACGATAAGGCTCGTGGGTGGTGTAGCGATGGTCAGTGCGAAGGCGAGGTCCTTGTTCTTGAGTCCTGACGAGCCCTTTTTCCGTCGGATGATCGCAGCGGCTAGGAGGTACACGCCGACTAGCAGGGCGCTGACCAGGACCATGGCCAGCAACGACGATTCCGGGGAGCCGGTAAAGGTACTGTTCATGAAGTCGCTGATGGGGTTATCCGGTATTGGTGGCTTGGTCATGGTGACTCCTGTTTGTGGTGCTTTGGGATGAGCCTAACGGGGACGGCGGACAAAACTCCCGGTGGTGGGTCGGTGGTGTAGCCAGGCAGCCGGCGATGCGCGGCTTTCGGCGGGTCGATGCCTGGTGGCGTAGAACGGCGGTCCGCCGCTGGTGATTGGTTGCTGTGGTTCGCCCTGGGCGGCGGACCGCCCGCCGTTTGGGAGGTTCCTGGCCCTGTTCGTGGTGAGTGGCCGGGGGCCTTGCCGGGCGGTGGGGGTTCCGCCCGGCAAGGGGTCTAGGCGGCTTCGGGTTCGTCCGCGATTTCCGTGGTTTCCTCGGTTTCCGTCTCGGGGTCGGTGAGGATGATCTTTTCGACGTCGCTGGCCTCGTATCCCCATGCCGTGAGCTGGGTGAGGTAGTAACGGGTGTCGGCGGAGCGGCTCCGCCAGCTCGTGCGATCGATGTTTGCCTCGTAGGCGGTGATCATCATGGCGAGGGTGACCGTTTCGGGTTTGGTGGTGGGCCTATCGACGTAGGCCTTGAATTCGCCGTACCCGGTGCCGGTGCCCAAAAGTTCGGCCGTGAGTTCGTTCTTGCTCAGCGCCTTGGTCAGGATGTAGCTGGCATGGGCGATCGTGTGGGCGATGAATTTCTGGGCGTTCTTTGGCAGGGCCTTACGGGACAGCAAGGTTTTGACGAACTCCCTGCGGACCACCTCAGCCGAGTCCATGGCTTTGTTGTTCTCGATGACTTCCCGGCGTGCGGCCTTTTCCTCGTCGGTCATCCCGCCTGCGGGGGCTTTGCCGTCCTTCCGCAGTCCACGGGCCTTCCAGTCTGCGACGGCGAGGATTGTCACCACGCCGCTGTATCCGATGCCGATGTAGACCGCGTCGGCGTCGGCGTCATTGAGGCGTTCGCCTTCGGCGGTGGTCAGTGCGGAGATTGTCGCGGCGGGTCCCTTGTAGTCGTAGTAGCTGGGGTTTTCGTCCAGCACGGTCAGACCCTTGGCGGCAGCCTCGGCGCATGCCTCGGCGAGCAGGGCGTTGTTCTTGCGCTCGTCGCGGAGCCGCTGCGCCCGGTGGGCGAAGTTGCCGGGGTTCTCGGTGGCGAGGCGTTCGAGTAGGGCCACTGCGTCCGCGTCGTCTGCGAATTCTTCGATCACGGCGGACTGTTCCAGTGTCAGGCCTTGGTCCAGTGCTTGGGCTGCGGTGGCGTTCGCTTTGACCTTCAGCGCAGTATCCACCAGTGCTTTCTTAGCTCCCATCTTCCGGGCGATGACGCTGGCGCTTACTCCCAGCAGGGACATTTGGTGGAACGCTTCGGCGCGGTCGCCGTCGGTGAGTGCGCTGCGGTGGTCGTTCTCGACTACCTGCGTGGCGAGGCGTTCGGCTTCCTCGGGAGAGTCGCCGACGAGCACGGGAATGGTTGCGGCCCCTGCCTCTATGGCTCCGAGGGTGCGGCGCTGGCCCATCAGGACATGCACGGTTCCGTCCTCGGTCCGGTGCGCGACGACGGGCACGAGCACGCCGTGTTCTTTGATGCTGGCTACGAACTCTTTGGTGAGTCCGGCTTCCTTGCGGACGTTGATGTCCACGGTCAAGGTGGTGGGATCGAGCATTTCCAGCGTGGGTGCTGCGTTCATGGTGTTGCTCCTTCTTTTGCCGAGAAAGGTGGTGGGTGGGGCGGCTTAGGTGACCGGCCAGCTCCCCTCTCCCCCCGTTGTTTTTTGGCTGCTGGCGAAGCTTGCGGAGCTGTGGCCG
>NZ_BMPM01000013.1 GCF_014647595.1 Paenarthrobacter histidinolovorans
TCACCTCAGCCAACCCCGCAGCAGCCATCGACGACGCCGACCCCACCTCACCCTGACACCCCACCTCAGCACCCGAAATGGACGCCTGCTCCTTATACAACACACCCACCGCACCAGCAGCGAGCAAAAACTTCACCACCACATCATCCCGGTCCGCCTGGCTCGCCTGATCCATGCCCGGCGCGTAATTCAACGCGTAATACAACACCGCCGGAATAATCCCCGCAGCACCATTGGTCGGCGCCGTCACCACACGCCCACCAGAAGCGTTCTCCTCATTGACCGCCAACGCGATCAGATTCACCCACTCCTGCCAATACTTCGGATCGTTCCGGTCCTTGTCCTCCTTCAACAACCGCTCCAACCAATCAGGAGCACGACGCCGGACCCGCAACCCACCAGGCAACACACCCTCACGCTTCAGACTGGTTTCAACACAAGCCTCCATCACCGACCAGATATGCAAAAGACCCTCCCGGATCTCCTCCTCCGACCGGGACGCCCGCTCATTGATGAACATGATGTCGCTGATCCCCAACCCCTTGGACGCGCACCTGCCCAACAACTCCGCCGCCGTCCGGAACGGCAACGGCAACTCCGCCTTGGTCTCCTCCAACTCCTGCCGGGCAGCGTCTTCCTCACCCTCACGGACAATGAACCCACCACCAACCGAAAAGAACGTCGCCTCCTGCAACACCTCCCCCTCAGCATCAAAGACCTGGAACTTCATCCCATTCGTATGCCGCGGCAACACCGTCAACGGATGCAACACCATATCCTCCACCGCATACGGCAACTCCACCCCTTCACCGGAAGCACCGCCAGCAAGGTTGAGCTTTCCCGTCTCCGCAATGGAAGCCAACCGCTCCTCCACCTCATCCGGCAGGATCAACTCAGGCTCAAAGCCCTCCAGGCCCAACAACGTCGCAGTGAAGGTGCCATGCCCCCTGCCCGTCGCAGCCAAGGACCCATACAAATCAACACGCAGCCCAGCCACGGCAGACAGCACCCCCGATTCACCCAACTCACGGGCAAACACCGCCCCAGCCCGCATCGGCCCCACAGTATGGGAACTCGACGGACCAATGCCCACAGAGAACAAATCGAAAACACCAACAGCCATAGCCGGGATCCCTTTTATACAGCTTGAAACGGTCCGGCAGATGGTCCTGCCGGATGGGCTCCTCCGCTTGTGGCGGAAGAGGCCCGAAGCACGACGCCGGATGGCCCCCAAAGGCGGCAACCCGGCGTCGCGAGTTATTCAGTTACTACAAACCACGCTACGCCCGCGAGGTCCGTTTCGGGGCTTCGCTGCCGAACGTGCCGTGCGCACGGCACGTTCGGCAGCTAGCCCACGAATCGGCGGGAGGACGAGCCCTGGAACCTAGGAGAGGTCCCCGCCATTCTTGGAGGCGTATTCCTCAGCCGAGAGCAGCGGGCCATCGGACTCAGCGGCGACCTTGAAGAGCCAGCCTGCACCGTAGGGATCGTTGTTGATCAGGGCCGGGTCCGAAACAACGGCGTCGTTGATTTCCGTGACCTCGCCAGTGACGGGCGAGTACAGGTCGGAGACGGACTTGGTGGACTCAACTTCGCCACAGGTCGCGCCTGCAGTCACAGTCGAACCGACCTCGGGCAGGTCAACATACACGATGTCACCCAGTGCGTCGGTGGCAACTTCGGAGATTCCAACGGACACTGAGTTCCCTTCCCCGCGGGAAACCCACTCGTGCTCGTCGGAGTACTGAAGTTCGGGCGCTACTTTGGGCATTCTGATTCCTTTACGTAGGTGGATAAAACCGGTGAGTTACTTTTGGCGCTTGTAGAACGGCAGAGCGACGACTTCGAACGGCTCGCTCTTTCCGCGCAGATCAATGTCCAGCGCGGTTCCAAGCCCGGTGTGTTCGACGTCGACATATGCCAACGCTACCGGGTACCCAAGGGTGGGGCTGGGCTGGCCGGAGGTCACTTCGCCCACCACGGCACCGTCCTTGAGGACCGGGTAGTGGCCGCGTCCTGCTCGGCGTCCCAGACCCTTGAGTCCCACGAGCTTGCGTCCCGTGGTGGATCCGGCGCCGTCGGCCTTCAACGCAGCCAGTGCGTCCTTGCCGACGAAGTCGCCTTCCTTGGACAGCGCCACCACAGCTCCGAGCCCTGCAGCAAAGGGGTTGCCCTCGCGGGAGAGTTCGTTTCCGTAGAGCGGCATACCGGCTTCCAGGCGCAAGGAATCGCGGGAGGCGAGGCCGGCGGGGACCAGTTCGCCCTCCTCGGCAACGGCGGCGATCGCCTGCCACAGCGCGGCGGCGGATTCGTTGGGTACGAAGATCTCGAAACCGTCCTCGCCCGTGTAGCCGGTGCGTGCGAGGAGCAGGTCCTGGCCGCTGCCTGCCACCAGGAAGGTCACCTCGACGGCGGCGTAGTACTTCAGTTCCGTGACCAGTGCGTGCTGTTCCGCGGGCACGAGGCGCAGGAGGATAGCTTCAGCAAGTGGACCCTGGACTGCGATCAGCGAGGTCTCAGCGGAGGCATCCTCCACCACCACGTCGAAACCGGCAGCTCGCTCCAGCAGCGCCGCAGCAACAACCGCAGCGTTGCCGGCATTCGGGACAAGGAGGAACTTGTCCTCGCCACGTCGGTAGGTGATGAGGTCATCGATGATGCCGCCGTCTTCCTGGCAGATCAGCGAGTACTTGGCCTTACCGTCGGCCATGGCGGAGATCTTGCCCACCAGTGCGTAGTCCAGGAAAGCAGCAGCATCGGGACCGGTGACCCACACTTCACCCATGTGGGAGAGATCGAACAGGCCTGCGGACTTGCGGACAGCGTGGTGTTCAGCCAACTCCGAGGAGTACTTGAGCGGCATCTGCCAGCCACCGAAGTCCGTGAAGGACGCGCCGAGCTTCTTGTGCTCCTCGTAAAGAGCGGTGTAGTTCTCAGTCATTTGCGGGACCTTCCTAGTTCTCGAAGTCTTCGATCGGAGGGCAGGAGCACACCAGGTTGCGGTCTCCGGCTGCGCCGTCGATGCGACCCACCGGCGGGAAGTACTTGTCCTGCTTGAGGTGGTGGGCCGGGAAAGCGGCCTGCTCGCGCGGGTACGCGCGGTCCCAATCGGAACTGACGACGGCGGCAGCAGTGTGCGGCGCGCGGCGAAGCGGAGAATCCTGCACGGAGAAGTCGCCGTTGGCCACCTGGTCGATTTCCTTGCGGATGGTGATCATCGCCTCGATGAAGCGGTCGATCTCCACCAGGTCCTCGGACTCGGTGGGCTCCACCATCAAGGTACCGGCCACCGGGAACGCGAGGGTGGGTGCGTGGAAGCCGAAGTCGATGAGGCGCTTGGCCACATCTTCAGCGGTGACGCCGGTCTTGGCCGTCAGTTCGCGCAGGTCCAGGATGCATTCGTGGGCCACGAGTCCACCTTCGCCCGTGTAGAGCACCGGGAAGTGGTCGTTAAGGCGGGAAGCGATGTAGTTCGCAGCAAGCAGCGCGGACTTGGTGGCCTCGGTGAGGCCCTGGCCGCCCATGAGTTTTACGTAGGCCCAGGAAATCGGGAGGACACCGGCGGAACCGAAGCGGGATGCCGAAATCGGAACATCTTTGCCCTCGGTCCAGGAAGCTGCATCACCGGGCATGAACGGCGCGAGGTGTGCCTTGGCTGCGACCGGGCCAACGCCGGGTCCGCCACCGCCGTGCGGGATGCAGAAGGTCTTGTGCAGGTTCAGGTGGGAGACGTCGCCGCCGAACTTGCCGGGCTGTGCAAGGCCAACGAGGGCGTTGAGGTTGGCGCCGTCGATGTAGACCTGGCCACCGGCCTCGTGAACCGCGTCGCACACTTCGCGGACATCAGCATCGTAAACGCCGTGCGTGGACGGGTACGTGATCATGATGGCCGAGAGGGCATCACGGTGGGTTTCGATCTTGGCCTTCAGGTCAACGTGGTCGATGGTGCCATCGGGAGCGGTGGCCACCACCACGACCTTCATGCCGGCCAGCACAGCCGAGGCTGCGTTGGTGCCGTGGGCCGAGGCCGGGATGAGGCAGACGTTGCGCTGGTCATCGCCGTTGGAGAGGTGGTAGCCACGGATCGCCAGCAGGCCTGCGAGCTCACCCTGGGAACCGGCGTTCGGCTGGATGGAGACCTGGTCGTAGCCGGTGATTTCGGTCAGCTGGGCTTCGAGGTCGGTGATGAGTTCACGCCAGCCCTCGGTCTGGGAATCCGGTGCGAACGGGTGGATGGACGCGAACTCCGGCCAGGAGATGGCTTCCATTTCGGCGGTGGCGTTGAGCTTCATGGTGCAGGAACCCAACGGGATCATGGTGCGATCCAGCGCGAGGTCACGGTCCGAGAGCTTGCGGATGTAGCGCAGGAGCTGGGTTTCGGAACGGTGCGTGTTGAACACCGGGTGCTGCATGAACCCGCTGGTGCGCTCAACGGAAGCCTCAAGCGCGAAGCCTTCAGCGGACTCAAGCACCGCAGCGCCAAAGACCGAAGCGACGTCGGCGACTACCGCCGTCGTGGTGGTCTCGTCAACGGAGATACCAACAGTGTCAGCATCGACGCCGCGCAGGTTGATGCCCTTGGCCTCGGCGGCGGCGACGATCTCTGCTGCCTTGCCCGGGACGCGGACGGTGACGGTGTCGAAGAACGAATCGTGGAGGACCTCGACGCCGGCAGCCTTCAGGGATGCTGCGAGCGTGCGGGCGTGGCCGTTGGCGGTTTCGGCGATGGCTTTGAGGCCTTCGGGGCCGTGGTAGACGGCGTACATCGACGCCACGATGGCCAGGAGCGCCTGCGCGGTGCAGATGTTGGACGTGGCCTTTTCGCGGCGGATGTGCTGCTCGCGGGTCTGCAGCGCCAAGCGGTAGGCGGGGACACCGGCGTCGTCCTTGGAAACGCCCACGAGGCGGCCCGGCATGGAACGCTCGAGGCCCTTCTGCACGGCCATGTACGCGGCGTGCGGTCCGCCGAAGAACAGCGGAACGCCCAGGCGCTGTGCAGAACCGACGGCGATGTCGGCGCCCTGCTCACCCGGAGGGGTGATGAGCGTCAGGGAAAGGAGGTCGGCAGCGACGGTGACCAACGCACCCCGCTCTTTCGCTGAGGCAATGACAGCGGAGTGATCGAACACGCGGCCGGAAACGCCGGGCTGCTGGAGGACGACGCCGTTGATGGCGCCTTCGGGAAGACCGAGGGACAGGTCAGCTACCTCAACCTCGAAACCGAGGGCTTCAGCGCGGCCCTTGACGATGGCGATGGTCTGCGGGAGGCAGTCGGCGTCGAGGACTGTCTTGCCGTCCTGGGCGGCCTTGTTTTTGTTGGCCCTGCGCATCATGAGGACGGCCTCGGCCACAGCCGTTGCTTCGTCAAGAAGCGAGGCGTTGGCGATCGGCAATCCAACCAGGTCCTGGACCATGGTCTGGAAGTTCAGGAGGGCTTCAAGTCGGCCCTGCGAGATTTCCGGCTGGTACGGGGTGTAAGCGGTGTACCAAGCCGGGGATTCCAGGATGTTGCGGCGGATGACCGGCGGGGTGATGGTGTCGTAGTAGCCCTGGCCGATCATCTGGACCGCGGTCTTGTTCTTGGACGCGAGCTTGCGCAGCTCGGCCAGGACCTCGACTTCGCTCAACGCGGCCTGCAGCGTGAGGGCAACGTCCTGGCGGATGTCGTTCGGAACAGCAGTGTCGACAAGCGAGTCAACAGAGTCGTAGCCGACGGACTTGAGCATGGTCTCAATGTCGGCCTGGCGGCGGGCGCCGATATGCCGATCGACGAAGGTGGTGGAGGCAGAACTAACCGTCACGAAGGAACTCCAATACTTGGGCGGCGTTTGGGTACGCCACAGCGGCTCGGGTTCCTCCCCGCTCTGTATTGGACCTGAGAGTTTCCGCGTGTTGTCCGCACAACGAATCGCTTGCACCGTCGGTGAGCACAGCATCCTACGCCGGTGGCGTAGAGCGCCTGCTGCTTTCCAGAGTTGCCTCGCCGCGGCGGTGCGTGGGCCTGAGAGATTCCTGGGGAGGGTTTGCTCCTACGGCGCCTGCATCACGTGCCTGCAGGACTCTCCCGCCGCAGATCAAAGGCATGTTCAGTTGTCTATGGGCGCGCACTGGGCACGCCACAAGGGTTAATTGTCCTACGTGCAGGGCCTTGCGGCAAATGGGTGAAGCGTCACTTCCGCAGGCGGTCCAGGACGCCGAGCAGGATGTCGACGTCGGCCTCCCGGCTGGCGTTGCCGGCGCCCTGGCCGCCTTCGAACATCGCGTTGAAATAGAGGCCGTCGCCCATGTAGCTGACGGCTTTGGCGATCTCCGGCCCCACGTCCTCGGCCAGGACATCCAGCCATTGCTGCTGAATCCCGGCAAAACGCCGGCGTGTTTCCTCATGGGCTACTTCAGCAAGCCTGGTGGCAGCAACGAAGGCCCTGTCCATGGGGGTGTCGGCCCAGAGGGAGGACCGGATGAAGTACGCCGCCGAACCATCGGGCGCGGCCTTCATCTGCTCGATGTCTTCCTGCGCCAATTCGTCCAGGCGTTCCAGCAAGGCGCTGATCAGCGCTTCCTTGTTGGGGAAGTGATACAGCAGCCCACCTTTGGAGACGCCGGCCCTCTTGGCAACGGCGTCCAGGGTGGCCGCCCGCTCCCCTACCTCGATCAGGAGGGATTCGTAGGCATCCAGGACGGCGTCCCGGGCAACTGGTTTTCGTGGCATGTGTACATCATTCCCTAAAGAATTGCGGGGGTTGAATTTGTAACTATACCGTCTGGACGGTACAGTAAGAGGCATGTTCTCGCCGTCCTCAACCCAAGCACCCCGTTCCGCCGCCCCCTTGACGGGCCCGGCTGCACCGTGGCGCGACTGGACGGCCTTGGCACTGCTGATGTTCCCGGTGCTGCTGGTGGCCGTCGACAACACTGCGCTCACTTTCGCCCTGCCGGAAATCGCCCGCTCACTGGATGTGGGCGGCATACAGCTCCTCTGGATTGTTGACGCCTACCCGCTGGTGCTTGCCGCACTCCTGGTCTCCATGGGCAACCTTGGCGACCGGATAGGACGACGCCGGTTGCTGCTGATCGGCAGCACAGGCTTCGCGGCGGTGTCGGCTGCTACGGCATTCGCGCCGTCGGCAGAGTGGCTCATTGCCGGACGCGCTGCACTCGGCGTCTTCGGCGCCATGCTGATGCCATCAACGTTGTCCTTGATCAGGAACATCTTTACCGACCCCAACCGGCGCCGGCTCGCGATCGCAGTCTGGGCTGCCGGATTCTCCGGCGGTGCCGCCCTCGGCCCCATCTTCGGCGGCTGGCTGGTGGAGCACTTCTGGTGGGGCGCCGTCTTCCTGGTGGCAGCATTCCTGCTTCTGCCGCTCCTTGCCTTTGGCCGGGTACTCATTCCCGAATCCAAGGACGCCAACCCCGGCCGTGTGGACGTGCCCAGCATTGTCCTGTCCGTGGTCACCATGGCGCCGTTCGTTTACGGCATCAAGGAATTCGCGGTCCACGGCTTCGGGGCGTCAGCAGTCGCCTTCATGGGCTTCGGCCTGGTGATGGGCATTCTGTTCGTCCGCCGCCAGCAAAGGATCGATAGCCCCATGCTGGATGTCGCCTTGTTCAAGAACAAGGTATTCAGCACCGCCATCGTGGCGAACGTTCTGTCTCTGTTCTCCATGACCGGGTTCATCTACTTCTTCGCCCAGCATCTGCAACTGGTCGAAGGGCAGTCCCCCATGGAAGCCGGCATCGCCATGATCCCGGCACTCCTGGCCACCGTGATCGCCGGCCTGTTGGTGGTACCGCTCGTCAAGAAAGTACGGCCCGGCTTCGTCGTGGCCGGCGGACTGACGCTGAGCGCCGTCGGCTATCTGGTAGCTGTGCTGGGCGACCACGGCAGCGGACCGGTGTTCCTCCTGTCCGCACTGACCGTACTGGCCGTCGGTGTGGGTGCAGCGGAGACCATCTCCAACGACCTCATCCTGGCGTCCGTGCCGGCAGACAAATCAGGAGCGGCCTCTGCCATCTCCGAAACCGGCTACGAACTCGGTTCACTCCTGGGAACAGCAGTGCTCGGTTCAATCCTCACCGCGTCCTACCAGCACAACCTCGTCATTCCCGAGGGCGTGCCAACCGAAGCGGCAAGGAAGTCCGGAGAAACACTGGCCGGCGCAGTCGACGCAGCGTCCGGCCTCCCCGCCCAGTTGTCCGAGGCACTCACTACCGCCGCCCGGATAGCCTTCGACTCCGGCGTCCACATCACAGCGGCGATTGGGCTGGTACTGATGGCCGGAGCAGCAGTGATGGCCGCCGTCGTACTCCGCAAGGTTCCTAAAGCGCAGTAATGCCGTTGTGAGGCCCGCTTTGCGTGGTTCCGTAGGGATTTGCCACGCAAAGCGGGCCTCACAGGGCTTCGGTGGGTGCCGCCTTCTTGTCGACGCCGGCAGTCAGTTGGTCTATCCGCTCCAGGGCGTCACTGAGCCTGCTGACCGTTGTCCATAGCTCAGGATGCTGTTCCCTGACCTCCTCGAGGGGAGTCCCCGCGGAGGTCAGGGAAGCCAGGTCAAAGCTCACGTTGGTCCTGGCCCCGGCTATGGCGGCCCGCAGGGCACCGAAACCCACCACGACATCGGCAATGAGGGCCGGGTTGCCGTGGGAAGCGAGCCAGCCGAGGTCCTCAATGGCGTCAATGGCCCGCTCACCCAGGACGGCAGAGGCCTTGGCCGCTTCCACGGAAGCCTGGTGGATGGCTTCGTCGCGCTCCGGTCCGGGGTTGAGGCGGAAAGCAGCGCCAAAGGCGTTGGAGGCAGCAGCGTCCTCGTCCGCGAGTCGGAGGGCGTTGTTCCTGAGCTCGTGGGCCCTTGCATGAATGCCCGAAAGCTCGTCCCGCTGATGCTCCCCAGGCTCCGTGTAACCGGCCACCATGGAGGTCAGCGCGGCCGCGATGGAAAGCATCACACCCGTCCCGGCGCCGCCCCCGGGCGAACCGCTGGACTCCGCCAGAGCCTTTGTCCAGTCCTCAACTGTGGACTGCTGCGTGGTTGCGGGTTGGGAGTTTGTCATGGCATCCAGTGTGCCGCGACTGTTCAGTCTTCGCACATAACCGATGGATACACTGGCCAGACCGAAGGCGTCGAACGAAGAGGGTAAAACCATGACCATTGACCTCGAAGAGCTTTACAAAGACCTGCACGCCCACCCGGAATTGTCATTCCAGGAGACCAGGACCGCCGGGATCGCAGCCGCACACCTGGAGAACCTCGGATTCACGGTTCACCGCAACATCGGCAAGACCGGAGTGGTAGGCATCCTTGAGAACGGAGCCGGGCCGGTAGCCATGCTCCGGGCAGACATGGACGCCCTCCCGGTCAAAGAGTCCACGGGACTGGACTACGCAAGTACCGCAGTGGGCGTCGACCACGACGGAAACGATGTTCCGGTCATGCATGCGTGCGGACACGATGTCCATGTCAGTTGCCTCGTGGGAGCAGCTGAAACGCTGGCCGGGCAGCGTGACCAATGGCAAGGCACACTGGTGGTCGTTTTCCAGCCCGCCGAGGAATGGGGAGGCGGTGCCCAGGCGATGGTTGGCGACGGCCTCTACGACGTCGTGCCCAAGCCGGATGTAGTGCTCGGACAGCATGTGGCCCCCTTCCCCGCGGGATGGTTCGGCATCCGGTCCGGAGTCACCATGGCCTCCGCAGACTCCCTCAACATCACCTTGCACGGCCGTGGCGGGCACGGATCTCGCCCCGAAACCACCATTGATCCGGTCCTGATGGCCGCCGCTGCCACCGTCCGCTTGCAGGGCATCGTTTCGCGTGAACTCGCCGCCAGCGACTCGGCAGTGGTCACCGTAGGACAGATCCACTCGGGGACAAAGAACAACATCATCCCCGAAACGGCAACCCTGGGCCTCAGCGTCCGCACCTTCAGCGATTCCACCAGGGACAAAATCCTCGGTTCGATTGAGCGCATAGTGCAGGGCGAATCAGCGGCTTCCGGCGCCCCGAAGGATCCGGACATCCACTTCGAAGAGCACTTCCCGCTGACCGTCAACGACGAATCAGCGGCTGGCAGGATCACGGCGGCCTTCAAGGCCAGGTTCGGGGAGGCACAGGTCATCGATCCCGGACCCGTATCCGGCAGCGAAGACGTGGGAGCGTTGGCGAAGGGCGCAGACGCACCGTTGGTGTTTTGGTTCCTTGGGGGCGCAGACCCTGCCCTGTTCAGGGAATGGGCCACCACAGGCAGGCTCCCGGAGGACATTCCATCCAACCACTCACCCTACTTTGCACCCCTGATCCAGCCCACACTGGCCAAGGGTACGGAAGCGTTGGTGACGGCCGCCCTGGAATACCTTGGCTCAAAGGAACAGGGCCACTAAAAAGACTCTCGATCCGCCGTTCGCCGGCGTGGAAAAGGCGCCGGATGTCCGGCGCCTTTTCTGGATCTGATGTTCGTTCCGGTCTGGATTTTCCTAGACCTTCTCGTGGATGCGGTCAACCTTCGGTTCGTAAACCTCAGGCTCCCTGCGACGACGTGCCAGGAAAGACCATACTGTTCCTTCCGTCCCGCGGCGGGTCTCCGCCGGGGCAGCAGGCTCTGTTGTCTCTGGAACGCGGGTCTCGGGCTTGCGCGCGGAGTCCTTCTTCGTGCGCCGCTCGAAGTCGTCATAGTACGCGTAGCACATGCCAACCTCCTTTTGTGGCGATCCTTTAATAGTCCTCGCACTCCGGGCGAACGTCGACCACTATTTCCATTTCAGTCCGGAAGCGTGGACAACCGTGCCGCTTGCACCGCCACCCTGGATTCCTCCGCCACCAGGTGGGCATTGATGGCCGCCCCTGACATGACACCTGAAGCGGCCGACGCCATGACCTGTCCCATGAGGTCTGCGACATTCCCCGCAGCCCAGACGCCCGGAACCGCGGTGGCCCCGCCCATGGGATTCACTTCCACATGGCGCCCCACTCCCATCGGGTGTTCCACCACGGGAACGCCCAGGGACTCCAGCACTGCAGACCGCGCCTCCAGCCGCGTTCCTGTCACTACTGCCTCCACCGGGATGACTGTTCCGGAGGCCAGGACCATACCGCTCAACGCATCATCCTGGATGTCGAGTGACTGTACTTTGCCCTCCACCACGCTGATCGAGCGTGCGGCCAGTTGCTCCAATTCTTCGTCCGTGGGCTCCACCACGTCATTGAGGAACAGCGTGATGTTCGGGCTCCACTGCCTGAAGAGCATGGTCTGGTGCAGCGCCATGGGAACGGAGCCCAGTATGCCGATCGCCTTGTTCCGGACTTCCCAGCCATGGCAGTAAGGACAATGCAGGACATCACGGCCCCAGCGCTCCCGGATGCCATCGATGCCGGGCAGCACATCGGTCAGCCCAGTGGCCACCAGTATCCGGCGGGTTTTCACCGTCCTCCCGTCGGCCAGCTCAACGTCGAAGGAGAGCTCCGAGCCCTCCGCCGCCGTCGAGCGCGCTGCGACGGCGACGCCGGCGAGGAAGTCCACCCCGTAACTGCGGGCTTCCTCCCGCCCCTTTTCCAACAGCTCCTGGGGCTTGATGCCGTCCCTGGACAGGAAGCCGTGGACTCCCGCGGCGGGAGCGTTGCGCGGCTCGCCGGCGTCGATCACCAAGACGGACCGCAGGGCCCTGCCAAGCGTCACAGCGGCACTTAACCCAGCTGCGCCACCACCGATCACCACAACCTGGTACTCGTTGCCCGATTGCTTGCTCTCAACTCTGCTCACTGCGCCTCCATCGATTCAGAGCGGCTCTACGCCGCTCCTTCCATGTTTCGACAGGGCTGGCAAAAGCGGCAAGAAAAATTGCTGCTATGGCAAACTGGATCAATGACCAAGGATTTCAGCGCAATGCTCGACGCCGTCGGCCCTCGCCTTCGCGCGATGCGGGCCCAACGCAACCTGACCCTCGCCGAAGCTTCGGAGGAAACAGGCATCTCCGTCAGCACGTTGTCCCGCTTGGAGTCAGGCCAGCGGAAGCCAACCCTGGAATTGTTGCTCCCAATAGCGCGACTCCACCAGGTACCCCTTGAAGAACTGATTGACGCCCCCGAAACCGGCGACCCCCGCATCCACCTCAAGCCGCACGTCCACCACTGGGGAACCGTGCTCCCCCTCACGCGCCGCCCGGGCGGGATCCAGGCGTTCAAGATGGTGCTGAAGAGCAGCACGGGCAAGGAGACTCCCGAGCCACAATCCCACGAGGGCTATGACTGGCTGTACATCCTCAACGGCAAGCTGCGGCTGGTCCTGGGCGGGAACGACTTCATCCTCAAACCCGGCGAAGTGGCGGAGTTCGACACCCGCACCCCGCACTGGTTCGCCAGTGCCACGTCCGAACCCGTGGAACTGCTGACCCTGTTCGGCCAGCAAGGCGAGCGCCTGCACGTGCGGGCCCGGCCCAAGCGGCAGTCGTAACCAGCGGCGGCAGGACCAACGGGCAGATAGCTAGGAAGCCAGGAACTCCCTGGCGTTGCGACGCGGCACGGCGGGGTCCATTCCGACGTCGGGCCGGTTGATTTCTGCCCACACCTCGTCCAAAGAGAGGCCGAGAACGTCGGCAATCGCCGCCACCGTGGGAAAGGCGGGAGTGGCAACCCTCCCCGACTCGATTTTGCGTAGCGTTTCGGGCGAAACGCGGGCATCGAGGGCGATCTCCAGCATGGAGCGAGTGCCCCGTGCGCGGCGGAGCAGAGCACCGAGACGCTGTCCGCGTTCGGCCTCTGCGGGTGTGAGCGGCAACCTGACCATGGCTCCAATTGTAATACCGGGATAATATGGCCGGGATAGTTATTGGCATAAACCCCGGAAAGGTCCCCCATGATCGAGATCCTCAGCGCCAGCGAACTGACCCGGGCCCGGGCCGCAGGGGCCCTGGTGGCCAACATCCTGCACACGCTCAAGAGCCGCTGCACCATAGGCACCAACCTCCTGGACATCGACGCGTGGGCCAAGGACATGATCCTCGAGGCGGGCGCGGTGTCCTGCTACGTGGACTATGCACCATCGTTTGGCCGCGGCCCCTTCGGCCACTACATCTGCACAGGCGTCAATGACGCCGTCCTCCATGGCCTGCCGCGGGACTACGCACTTGCCGACGGCGACCTGCTGACCCTTGACCTGGCCGTCTCCCTGGAGGGAATCGCCGCAGACTCCGCCATCAGCTTCATCGTCGGCGACACGAAGCCCGCAGAGAGCGTGGCCATGATCGAGGCAACCGAACGCGCCTTGCGGGCCGGCATTGCAGCAGCGCGGCCCGGCGCCCGCATCGGCGATCTGTCCTACGCCATCGGCACCGTCCTCAGCGAGGCCGGCTATCCCGTGAACACGGAGTTCGGCGGCCACGGAATCGGATCAACCATGCACCAGGAACCGCATGTGGCCAATATGGGACGCCCCGGACGCGGCTACAAGCTGCGCCCTGGCTTGCTCCTGGCCTTGGAACCGTGGGTCATGGCAGACACCGCCCAGCTCGTGACCGATCCCGACGGCTGGACACTCCGCAGCGTCACCGGCTCCCGGACCGCCCATAGCGAGCACACCATTGCGATCACCCAGGACGGTGCAGAGATTCTTACCTTGCCAACCCTGGGCAGCTAAGGGCAGCCAGGCGGGGCGGCTGAGGCCCCTTGGTGCAGGGCCCTCGGGACACGGCGGCCGGAGGCTCGCGCTGTCATAAATGATTGGCATTCGTTTTCCTCTTGCGCTCCAGCGTGACACGCGCCATACTAAATGAACGCTATTCATTTAGTGACTGTCGTCTCATCGGAGTACATGCCACCATGATTGAAATTACCCGCCTCGAAGCCCCCACTTCCCTGGCCCGCACCGAGCCCTCCACGCGGACGCCGCTGCGCGTCGGCGTTGTCCAGCACCGCTGGCATGCCGACGAATCCGCCCTCCACGCTGAACTTACCGAAGGCATCGAACGCGCCGCCAAGCTGGGAGCCACTGTCGTTTTCCTGCCTGAGCTGACGCTCTCCCGCTACCCCGCCGACACCAAGCCGGAGAACAACCCGGCCGCGGGAATCCGCCCCTCGGACATCACCGAGGACCTCCTCACGGGCCCCACCTTCACCTTCGCAGCTGAGGCTGCCAGGAAGTTTGGCGTCTCCGTCCATGCCTCCTTGTACCAGCGTGCAGAGAACCCGGACGGCACGGACGACGGCCTTGGCCTGAACACCGCGATCCTGGTCTCCCCCGCCGGGGAACTGATCGCGCGCACCCACAAGCTGCACATCCCTGTCACCGCCGGCTACTACGAGGACAAGTTCTTCCGCAAGGGCCCGGAAGCCGAGGATGCCTACGCAGTACACGCACCGGCCGAACTTGGCGGCGCACGCCTGGGCATGCCTACCTGCTGGGACGAATGGTTCCCCGAGCTCGCCCGGGTTTACTCCCTGGGCGGGGCCGAGATCCTGGTCTACCCCACCGCGATCGGCTCCGAACCGGACCACCCCGACTTCGACACGCAGCCCCTCTGGCAGCAGGTCATCGTGGGCAACGGCATCGCCAACGGCCTGTTCATGATCGCGCCCAACCGCTACGGCAATGAAGGCACCCTGAACTTCTACGGCTCCTCATTCATTTCCGATCCCTACGGCCGCATCCTGGTCCAGGCGCCCCGCGACGAATCCGCCGTCCTGGTGGCCGACCTCGATCTCGACCAACGCAAGGACTGGCTTACGCTCTTCCCGTTCCTGGCCACGCGCCGCCCTGAAACCTACGGCCGCCTCACCGAACCGGTGGACCCCAGCGCACCACTGGGTGCTGCTTACCAGGCGGTTTCCGCGTGAGCGCCTGGCGCATGCCGTCGGAGACTGCCCCGCAGGACCGCGTCTGGATGGCCTTCCCTACCGGCGGTTACACCCTGGGCGACACCGAGGAAGAGGCACACGCAGCGCGCTCCACTTGGGCTGCCGTCGCGAACGCCATTCTTGAGTTCGAGCCGGTCACCATGGTGGTAGCGCCCGACGACGTCGAAACGGCCGCGCGCTACCTCGACCCTCGCGTCGAGGTGCTTACCGCCGGGCTGAACGATGCCTGGATGCGGGACATCGGTCCGTCGTTCGTACTGGATGCGAACAAACAGCTGGGCGCCGTGGATTGGATCTTCAACGGCTGGGGTGGCCAGGACTGGGCAGCGTGGGACAAGGATTCCCAGATCGCCGCCACCGTCACCGGCCGCACCGACGCCACGCATCTCCCCTCGGGCATCGTGAACGAAGGCGGCGGCATCCAGGTTGATGGCGAAGGCACCGTCCTGGTCACGGAAACCGTACAGCTTGACGAAGGGCGCAACCCCGGCCTGACCAAGGCCGACATCGAGGAAGAACTCGCCCGCACCATCGGTGCAACCCACGTGGTGTGGCTGCCGCGCGGCCTCACCCGCGACTCGGAGAAATTCGGCACCCGTGGCCATGTGGATATCGTGGCAGCGATTCCCAGCCCGGGCACCTTGCTGGTCCACTCCCAGCAGAACCCCGAGCACCCTGATTACAAGGTCTCCCGCGAGATCATCGACTTCCTGCGCACCACCCATGACGCAGCCGGACGGGACTGGAACATCATCGAAGTTCCTGCCCCTGAAACCCTCACTGACGACGAGGGCTACGTGGACTACAGCTACATCAACCACCTGGTAGTCAACGGCGGAGTCATCGCCTGCAGCTTCAACGACCCCATGGACGAGAAAGCACTCCGCATTCTCGCCGATGCCTACCCCGGACGCCGTGTTGTCAGTGTCGACGCGCGCGAACTCTTCGCCCGGGGCGGCGGCATCCACTGCATCACGCAGCAGCAGCCTACGGCCATCTAGAAAGGGCCTTTCATGAGCCAGACAATCCGCGCCGGTGCTTCCAAAAGCACCGCCGCCGCTGCAGAGTCGCACAACATCAGCGGCAAGGGACTGAAGACGGGGCAGTTGGGGCTCCTCGCCGTCGTCGTTCTTGGCATTTCAACCATCGCCCCGGCGTATACCCTCACGGGTGCGCTCGGTCCAACAGTCAACGAAGTCGGGCTGCAGTTGCCCGTCATTTTCCTTATCGGGTTCATTCCGATGATCCTGGTATCGCTGGCCTACCGGGAGCTCAATGCTGACTCCCCTGACAGCGGCACCACCTTCACCTGGGTTACCAAGGCGTTCGGGCCCTGGGTGGGTTGGATGGGCGGTTGGGGCCTGCTCGCAGCCAACATCATCGTCCTGTCCAACCTGGCCGGTGTGGCAGTGGACTTCTTCTACCTGTTCCTGGCGCAGGCCACCGGTTCTCCCGAGTTGGCCGACCTCGCATCGAACAAGCTCCTGAACGTAGCCACCTGCTTCGTCTTCGTGGCACTGGCCGTGTGGATCAGCTACCGCGGCCTGCACACCACCAAGATCGTCCAGTACGGGCTGGTGGGATTCCAGTTGCTGGTTCTGGGCTTGTTCGTGGCCATGGCGTTCGCCAACTGGTCCACGTCCGAAACGGCCGTTCCCTTCAGCTGGGACTGGTTCGACGTCACCAAAGTTGAGACGTTCGGCCAGATCGCCGCCGGAATCTCGCTGTCCATCTTCGTCTACTGGGGTTGGGACGTCTGCCTCACCGTGAACGAGGAAACCGCCAACGGCAAGAAGACCGCAGGTGCGGCCGGGACCCTGACGGCAGTCATCGTCCTGGGGATCTACCTGCTGGTGACCATCGCCACCATGATGTTCGCCGGTGTGGGCGACACCGGGATCGGCCTGAACAACCCTGAGAACCACGCCAACGTGTTCACGGCTCTCGCTTCGCCTGTCATGGGCCCGTTCGCGATCCTCATGTCGCTGGCGGTGCTGTCCAGCTCAGCGGCTTCGTTGCAGTCCACGTTCACCTCGCCGTCCCGGAGCCTGCTTGCCATGGCCCACTATGGCGCCCTTCCGGAGCGCTTCAGCCACATGAGCAAGAAGTTCTCGACGCCGGGCTTCGCCACCGTTGCGGCCGGCGTCCTGTCCGCGGGCTTCTACGCCGTGATGCACGTGATCAGCGAGAACGTCCTCAACGACACCATCCTGGCCCTTGGCCTGATGATCTGCTTCTACTACGGACTGACGGCCATTGCCTGCGCCTGGTACTTCCGCAACAGCGTCTTCAGCAGTGCCCGCAACTTCTTCCTGCGGCTGGTGTGCCCGGTGCTGGGTGGTGTTGGCCTGTTCGTTGTTTTCCTGCAGACCGCAATGGACAGCTGGGATCCGGAGTTCGGCAGTGGCTCGGAGATTTTCGGTGTGGGACTCGTGTTCATCCTCGGTATCGGGATCCTGGCCTTGGGCGCCGTTGTCATGCTCATCCAGTCCCGTATGCGGCCCGGGTTCTTCCGCGGCGAGACCATTCGGAAAGACACTCCCGCTCTGGTGGTTCCTGAGTAGCACGGCAACAGCGAGAACGCCGAAAAGCGGCCAGTTCGCCGGAGCTATCCGGCGAACTGGCCGCTTTCGCGCGTTCTGGCCGTGTTTCACCAGTGATGGGCGACGTCCACCACAAGCCGCGAACCGCCGTCGGGCCCGTCCAGCGTGAAGACCCTGAACGGAAGGCGGGCACGGACGCCGAGGCCAATGCTTGTGGTTCCCTCGAAACTCCCGGCGTAGACCACCTGACGGAACGTTTGGTAGCCCGATACGTTCGAGAGCTCCGCCTTGGCTGCAGGCACATAGGTAGGTTGGCTGTACTGGTTGTACGACGGCGCCGTCACCACCACCTGCAAGTCGGCGTCACCGAGCACCGGGATAGGGAAGCCCGTTGGGTCCTGAGTGATCACCGGCACGTACTGCGCTGAATAGCCGGCCACTTTTCCGGCCATGTCGATCACCAGCCGGTCGTAACAGGGCTGTTGGCCTGTGCGGACATTGGTGACCTGCGCGGCACTCATATCCGGGTCGGCCTTGGCCAGCGAGCCCCAGGTTATGCCGCAATAAGAAGCCGCCGAGGCTGGCCCCGGCGCTGCCAGACCGAGCCCGGCCGCTGCAACAACAGCCGCCAAACCCGCTCCAATTTTCCTCATTTTTTGTGCCCCCTTCAGGCGAAGTTGATACTTCAACTGTAGGAGTGCGTGCAGGGATTTGGGCGGGTTGTGGCCGCTTCGGAGCGCAACCGTTAAGGGGCACCCCGGCAGGTTACGGGAGGGTCATCGGAGGCCGCTTACGGCGGCGGTTCCGGGCCCTTTCAGCCTGCTTCAACCACGTTTTCGTGACCGAAGATAACGTGATCAGCGTGTTATCAGCCTTCGCAGTCCTTGCAGAACTTAAGGCCGTTCTTTTCCAGTGCAATCTGCGAACGGTGACGGACCAGGAAACAAGACCCGCACGTAAATTCGTCCGACTGCTCCGGAACCACAACGACGGTCAATTCTTCACCCGAAAGATCGGCGCCCGGAAGGTCAATTCCTTCGGCAGTGTCGACGTCCTCGACGTCGATGACAGCTGTCTGGGCACCGCCCCCGCGGGACGCCTGAAGAGCCTCAAGCGATTCAGCGGGAGACTCTTCTTCTGTCTTGCGCGGGGCGTCGTAATCAGTAGCCATTGAGGGTTCGCTTTCGTTGCTGCATAGTGCCTATTCCGGCACCTCAGTGAAGCAGTTTAGGGCATAGTACCCGGCATCAACGAATAGTGTGCTGAACGCAACATCATGCAGCTTTCGAGACTGTTCCTACCTGGCCATCGGCGGGCGTCCCGCGTGGGATTGGATGGCCTGGGCTCCCGCCACGGTGACCCCGCTCAGGGCAGGCAGCCAGGTCCAATCAGACGCCGCCCCATGCTGCCCGTCCGACTCGGGACCGGCACAATCCAGGACGTACGCTGCCTCGATCCAGCGGCCCAGGGAATGGCCGATGCGGGTAGCCAGTGCGGCCAGTGATGTGATCATGGGGCAAAGCTATCCACCCCGCATGTTGGCGCCGTTTCCGGATCGTCACGGGCTTGTTAACTCCCGCCGGCCCCCTCCCAGCCAGGCGGTTTCCGACTGCTGGTCCACCAGGGCCTGCTAGTTTGCCAGCGCCTGCTCCACGATGTACTCGGCGATCGCCATGGACGACGTAGCCCCGGGCGACGGTGCGTTCCGCACCAAAACGGTGTCCCGGCGTCGTGCGATAACAAAGTCGTCCACCAGCGATCCGTCACCATTCATCGCCTGGGCGCGGACGCCACGGGTGCCGGGAAGAACGGTGGCGCCCTCCAGGGAAGGAACAAAGCGGACAGCTTCCCGGATGAATTTCTTGCGGCTCACCACAGTCTGGAATTCACGAACGGCCGACGGCACATTCTGCCGCGCAAAATTCCAAAAACCCGGGAACAGCGCATAATCCAGAACGTCCCCAATCTTGACGTCCTTCCAGCCATAGGATTCCCGGCCAAAGGAAATGAACGCGTTCGGTCCGAGCATCATTTCCCCGTCGATGCGTTTGGTCAGATGCACGCCCAGAAATGGATGCCGTGGGTCCGGGACGGGATAGATGAGGCCCTTCACCTGCCCGCGGGCCGCACGGTCCAACAGAAAGTATTGCCCGAAGAACGGCACGATCCTCGGGTTTGGAGGCTCACCCGCTGCTTTCGCCAGACGGTCCGATTGCAAGCCGGCGCAGGCGACCACCAAGTCAAAGTGTTCGCTGTCATTCTTCGTATGGACAACCACGCCACTCGCCTGCTGTTCCACCGACGTGACCTCCTGCCCAAGCCGGATGGTCCCTCCCGAGACCCGGACGTCGTCGGCCAGCGCTTCGGTGATGGCCGAATAGTCAACGATCGCCGTTTCCGGCGAGTGCAAAGCAGAAAGCCCGACGGCGTTCGGCTCCACCTCGCGTATCCGGTCACCGCTCAGCATCCGCGCTCCAGGAACCCCGTTGGCTATGGCGCGGACAAAGATGTTGTCCAGGCGTTGTTGTTCTTCGGTCGTCTGGGCAATGACCAACTTCCCGCAGGCTTCGTAAGGGAGGGCCTTTGCGGCGCAGAATTCCTGCAGGAGTTCAACGCCCCTGCGGCATAGCCTTGCCTTTAGGCCGCCGGGTTCGTAATACAACCCCGCGTGGACCACTCCTGAGTTGTGGCCTGTTTGATGGGCGGCGAGACGGGCTTCCTTTTCATAGATGGTGACCTGGACGCCGTCGAGCTTGTTGGAAAGCTCGCGCGCAACCGCGACGCCGATGATCCCGCCACCAACCACGGCGCAGCGTTTGATGGTCCTCATGGCTGGCACTCCTCGTCATCGGGGTTGGTCCGCGTCAAGGACAGCATTTCACGGAGTGGTCGCGTGGTTGAGAATGACTCTCTGTCAAGCTGTTCACAGTACGATGCCGGATCCAGCAGTGCTGGATCCGGCATCTCTTCACATCGCGGTCCAGGTTATCGATTGCCCATTAACTACCGGCAGTGTTCCTCGCCGTGGATGAAGGCGTTCCAGCTAACAATCGGAGGGACTCCGTAGGCGACCAGACCAACGCATTGGTTCTGCCTCTGAGCGTTCACTGCCATGTCAACTACATGGCCCGCGGCAATGCCACAGATAAATGCCACTTCTACAGGGGCCTTCGCACAAGCGCCAGTGACAACGCCTACTCCGGTAGCAGGAAAATTAGCGATATTGTTCGTCTCGCTCCTGTTTAAGTACATCGAACACCATCCGACGCCGCACCCGAATGAGGGATCAGCCACCACTGGGTACTGAGCGCCTCGATGATCCACGGATTGTGTGATGACGTTGCCCTCAACTGCGTAGCTCGTGGGCAGATTTTTCCCCGATGCGTCTTTGGCCCAAGGCTTCAGCACTGAATTGATGATGGTTCCGTCAGCACCCAGGACATGGATGGAGCCGTCGGGCTGAAGATCCAGTGAGACTGCCCCACGGACATCCCCAACGGAAAACTTGAAGCTGGACGGCGCCGATGAATCCTTAATGGACACGAAACCCGCGTTGCTCCCATCGGAATTCCTGCCTATGACGTAGCCATGGTTGCCGGCTGAATAGACGGTGACTGGAAGTCCATTTGATTCCCGAACGACAGGGCCCTCTGTAGCGTCCGAAATTGGCGTGACGGCAAGTTCTCGCCCGGCATTCAATGAACCGGGGTTTACCTGCACCGATAATGACTTCGTTGTGCCCGCTTGGTCGGCGACCGAAGCCAGATTTCCGAGTTGCTGTACGGACGCCAGCGGATCCCAGGATTCCCTTTGGGAAACCACAGAGGCCGTTTCTTGCGAGGATACGGCCGCGACGGCTGGCGTAGCCACCGCCGTGGATCCGAGCAGCACAAACATTGCGATACTGCTGACTACTGTTCTGCTTTTCAAGAAAGTTCCCCCAATCGTTTTGCAGCGGGAAGCTTCCCGCTCGAACGGGTGCCAGTATTCAGACTCCGCTGATGTCATGCAAGTCATACGGGTTTGCGGCACGAAAAAGGGGCGGCACACTGGGTGCCGCCCCTTTTTGCGTGGTGCGTGGGTTACTACGCCGTCGGCTGGTCGAAACGCTGGCCTGCCGGGTTGGACGGCAGGAGGGCGAAGACGATGGCAACAACAGGAATGACAACCAGCAGTGCAAGCCATCCACTGAGGTTGGCGTCATGAAGACGACGGACAATCAAGGCAATGCTTGGGACCAACGTCGCAAGGCCCCAGACGACTGCAAGGACAAGGCCCACGACATAGACCGGGCCAAGAACCGGCGTTCCGGCGGAATCGATAGAGAGGCCTGAGGTCATGAGGATATTGAGCACGATCAGGACAATCGCGTTCACCAAGGTCCACCACCAGTATTCACTGCGGCTGGCGCGGCCCGAGAACGCGGTGTACTTCTTGAAGAAACGCTTGACGGCTGCACCGATCGGAGCGCCATAGTAGGGCGCCCACAGCGGCGGCTCGCCGGCCTGCGCAGCGTAGGGCTGGGTCTGTTGCGGTTGTTGCGGGTAGCTCATTGGAATATCCCCCGGGGTTCGTTGTAATGAATGCGTACTCAGAGACGAGTCGACCCAATCGTAATGCCCCGGAAGCCATTTAGGCAGTTCGATGGACAAAGTTAACCGGGATTTAGCACATTGACGGATTATGTCGCCTTTCGAGCCGTTTAAGGCCGCGGGACGTGAGTGAGCGTCGGCAGGGTTATTGTGCGTAGTGCTTGCGGAGATCCGTCTTCCTGATCTTCCCGCTAGCCGTGCGTGGCATCTCCTCAACGAACACCACGGACTTGGGAATCTTGTACCGGGCAAGGCGGCCTTCCAGATGCGAGCGCAACTGTTCCTCGCTCAGGACAGAGCCCTCCCGCAACGTGACGATTGCGCGGGGCACTTCACCCCATTTCCCGTCGGCCACTCCGATGACGGCCACGCTCCCCACGGCGGGCAGTTCTGCGATGGCTGCTTCCACTTCGGCGGGGTAAATATTCTCCCCGCCGGAAATGATCATGTCCTTGAGCCGGTCCGAGACGAACAAGAAGCCTTCCCCGTCCTGATAGCCCATGTCTCCGGAACGGAACCAGGATGAGTCCGCGAAACTCTCCACGGTTGCCTCGGGACGGTTCCAATATTCCTTGATGACGTTCGGCCCGGAGATCTGGATCTCACCCACCTCGCCCGCGCCCACGACGCTCCCCAACGGGTCAACGATCCGCACGTCCGTGAAGAAGTGCGGCAAACCGGCTGATCCGGCCTTCTGCTTGGACGCGGAGACCGGCAGCATGGTGGCTCCTGGCGCGGTTTCGGTCATGCCATAACAGCTCGTAAACCCGATCCCGCGCTCCTCATAGGCATCCAGCACCCGTTGCGGAACTGCAGACCCTCCGCAGGTGAGCTTGTCCAAGGAACTGAGATCCGCCGTCGACCATCCAGGGTGGTCGCAGAGCATCTGGAAGGTGGTGGGGACGCCGTTAAGGGTGGTGACCCGGTGCCGGCCCACCAATTCCAGGACCCGACCGGCGTCGAACTTGGATTCGAGCACCACCGTGGCGCCCTTGAGCAGCATCGGCAGCAGGCCCATGTCCAAGGAGGCGACATGGAAGAGCGGCGAGATCATGAGCGCTATGTCATTCCGGCCCAGGTCCATGTCCACCACGGTGTTGACGCAGTTCCAGGTGATGTTGCCGTGCGTGAGCAGCGCCCCCTTCGGCTTGCCCGTGGTGCCGGAGGTGTAGAGGATCATGGCGGCGTCGTCCAGGACCACTGCGACATCCATCGCTGTACCGTCCGCGGCGCCGATCACGTCCTCGTAATGTTCGACGCCGGATGGCGGCGTAACAGCGGCGGTGTCCGGGCCGCCGTCGGGAGCCACCACAAGCCGGTGGGTGACGGCGGTGTCGATTACGGCGGCGGCCGCGACACCGTCCAGGGCGGCGGCATTGATGAGGATGCGGGCACCCGAATCCTGTAGCTGGAACTGCAGTTCAGGTGCCGCCAGGCGCGTATTCAGCGGCACGAAGATGGCACCGACCACGCCACAGGCAAAGAATGTTTCCACAAAGGAGGGGTGGTTCTCGCCCAGGTAGGCCACACGGTCCCCTTTGGCTACTCCCCTGTCCTTGAGGGCATTGGCCAGGTGATCGGCCCGGTCAGCCAGTTCGAGGTAGCTGAGCTTCCGGTCACCGGAAACAAGTGCCGTTGCGTTTCCGGACTTGCTGCGGCGACGGTGCAGCCAGGATCCAACTCCGTTGTTGTCCATTGTGCGTACTCCTAACTGACCGTGGAGAGGTCGTTGTTCTTAGACTCCCGCGTCAGCAGGATGAAGACAATTGACACCAGCGACATGATGGACAGGAACACCACGACGGGGACGATGCTCTGGCCCGCATCCTTGTAGAGCCCGGCTACGATTCCGGGAGTGAAACCCGCCCCGATCAAGGTAGCCAGCTGATACCCGACAGCAGCACCTGTGTAGCGGTTGGTGGTGCCGAACTGTTCTGAAACGAACGCTGCAAGCGGTCCATAGAGGGAAGAGTGCAGAACGAGCGCCACCGTGAAAGCCAGGAAGATCAGGGCGATGTTGCCGGAGCTGAGCATCCCGAACATGGGAAACAGGTACAGGATGAACAGGGCCAAGCCGGTGACCATCACGGGACGTCGGCCGAAGCGGTCTGACAAGCGGCCGCCCAGGAGGACGAACAGGATGGAAATTGCCGAAGCTCCCGCGAAGGCATAGAGCACGCCCTGCTGCGGCGCACCCCTGGAAACCGCGTAAGTGACGGAGAACGTGGGAAGCACTACCTGAAGGCCGAAGCCGGCAGCACCGGCAAACATGATCATGATCAGAGCCTTGGGACGCTTCAGGACCTCCAGCAGCGGGATCTTGCGCTTGGTCCCTTGGGCGCTTTCCTTGGCCACGGCTTCGGCGAAGATCGGGCTTTCGGAAACGCGCAACCGCACGAACATGCCCACGATCAGCAGGACAAAGGAAAGCAGGAACGGGACCCGCCAGCCCCACGCCAGGAAGGCGTCCTGCGGGAGGGCAGAGAAAATGCCCATGACAACAGTGCCGAGCACGGCCCCTGTGGGCGCACCGGCGTTCACGAACGAAGCCGCGAAACCGCGCCGTTTCGGATCCGAATGTTCCAACGCCATCAGCGCTGCGCCACCCCATTCACCGCCGACGGCGATGCCCTGGCACACGCGCAGGAGCACCAGCAGCACAGCTCCCCAAGGACCGATCACGCTGGATCCCGGGATCAGGCCGATGAGGGTGGACGCGACGCCCATCATGGCCATGGAGACGATCAACATTCCCTTCCGGCCAATCCTGTCGCCGAAATGGCCGAAGATAATGCCGCCCAACGGCCGTGCAACGTAACCGGCAGCAAACGTTGCGTAGGCCGCTACGACGCCCACCCATTCGTCCGTTCCGGCGAAGAACACCTTGGGGAAGGCAACCGCTGCCGCCGTCGCGTACAGCAGGAAGTCGTAGAACTCGATGGTGCTGCCCAGATAGCTGGACAGGATGACCGTACGCGCTTCTTTGCGCTTTGCGGCCGTGCTCGACTGTGCGAGTGCAGTGTGTCCTGACATGGCTGTTCCTTGGAAGAGGAGGGAAGGTGCTGGAAATGGGGTTGTATTTGGAGAAGCGGCTTACTTGTAGAAACGGGCCAGGAATTCGGCCACGACGGCCGGGCGTTCCTGGCCTTCGATTTCGATGGTGGCGTTGACCTTGATCTGGGCACCGCCCTTGACCTCGGTCACTTCGGCGATGCTGCCGTTCATGCGGACTTTGGAGCCGACCTTGACCGGTGACGTGAAGCGGACTTTGTCCAGCCCGTAGTTCACCTTGGTGGTGACGCCGTCGACGTCGAACAGCTCGCCCCAGAACGGGATGATCAGGGAAAGGGTGAGGAAGCCGTGGGCAATCGGGGCACCGAAGGGACCATCCTTGGCGCGTTCGGGATCAACGTGGATCCACTGCTGATCGTCCGTGGCGTCTGCGAACAGGTTGATCTGCTGCTGGGTGATCTCCCGGTAATCGGTGGTGCCCAGGTCCTTGCCGGACATGGTGAGCAGGGTGTCGAAATCGACGACGAGATTGGGCATCATTGCCTCCTGGTTGTTGTGTTTTGAGCGTTGTTCAGTGGGTGAAAGCACTCTCGCCCGTGAGGGCGCGTCCGACGATCAGTGCATTGATTTCGTGGGTGCCTTCGTACGAATAGACAGCCTCCGCGTCGGCGTGGAAACGCGCGACGTCGGCGGCGAGCGTGATGCCGTTGCCGCCCACCACTTCACGGGCCAAGGCGACGGTTTCGCGCATCATGAGGGACG
Source organism: Paenarthrobacter histidinolovorans (assembly GCF_014647595.1). Classification (GTDB taxonomy): domain Bacteria; phylum Actinomycetota; class Actinomycetes; order Actinomycetales; family Micrococcaceae; genus Arthrobacter; species Arthrobacter histidinolovorans. Next base: position 25,750 of record NZ_BMPM01000013.1, read on the forward strand.
TCTGCATCTTGGCCAGGGCGGAGTCCTGGTCCCGGTAGATGCCTTTGGCCTGCTGTTCGCTCAGGCGCGTCACCAGGGAGAGTGACGCGGTGGTATTACCGAGCATTCGCGCCAGCTTCTCCTGTACCAGTTGGAAGGAACCAAGCGGGCGGCCAAATTGCTGGCGTTCGCGGACATATGCCAAAGCGGCTTCGAAGGCACCTGCCTGGACACCGGCGGCGATCCAGGCGACATCCGAACGCATGGCCCTTAGCATTGCCGCCACGTCCTTGAACGAATTCACCTCCTGCAGGCGCATGGATTCCGGCACCCGCACGCCGCTCAGCGTGATGTGGGCGTTCTGCATCATCCGCAGCGAAGCCTTGCCATGGATCTTCTCCAGGCTGACCCCGGACGCAGTGCGGTCCACCAGGAAGGCTTTGACTTGTCCGTCGGCGACGTCACGGGCGAAGACGCACAGCACGTCCGCAGTGGAGGCTCCCCCGATCCACCGCTTGGCGCCATCAAGAACCCAAGTGCCGCCGTCGGCTGTTGTTCCTGGTTCGAAGCGGGCGGTAGTTGCCAAGCCGCCGGCGATGTCCGATCCGTGCTCGGGCTCGGTCAGCGAAAAGACGCCCTTGAGCGAGAAGTCCACGACGCCCGGCATCCACTCTTCTTGCTGCTCAGCTGAAGCCCCCACCCGGATTGCCGTCCGGAACAAGCCGGCTTGTGCCGTGTACCAGGTGGCCAGGGAGGCATCGGTCCGGGCGAGCTCGAATATCCGGAATCCGTGGAAGATTCCCCGCGCCGCTTCTTCGAATGGCTCCATCAGGTCAAGGTCGATCAGAGGCTGCGCCAATTGCTCCGGGAACTCCCCCCGTTCCCAGTACCCGGCGAGCAAAGGTTTCGCGTCGGCGTCCAGGAACTCCCTCAGACGGGCCAGCACTGTGCGTTCGTCACAAGTGAGGAGAGCTTCGGCGTCGTACCAATCAGCCGTTCCGTAAAGCCGGGCACCCAGGCCAGCTTCCGTCGTCGTGCTTGTGAGCATCTCAGCCGCCCAACCCCAGCAGCCGAACCGCGTTGTCCTTGAGAATCTTCGGCCGGACTTCGTCCTTCAATGGCAGGTCGGCAAACGCGCCCAGCCACTTCTGCGGGGTGATCAGCGGGAAGTCCGTGCCGAACAGGACCTTGTCCTGCAGCACCGAGTTCGACGCCTTCACCAGGGATTCCGGGAAGTACTTCGGCGACCAGCCGGAGAGGTCAATGAAAACGTTGGACTTGTGTGTCGCGATCGAATTCGCTTCCTCCTGCCACGGCACCGAGGGGTGGGCCATGATGATCTGCAGGCCCGGGAAATCAGCGGCAACGGCGTCGAGCAGGAGCGGGTTTGAGTACGCGAGCTTGATGCCGTAGCCACCGGGAAGCCCTGCACCCATGCCGTTCTGGCCGGTGTGGAAAATGCACGGCAGACCCAGTTCCTGCAGCGTTTCCCAGAGCGGGTAGAACTGCTCGTTGGACGGGTCAAAGCCCTGGAGCGAAGGGTGGAACTTGAATCCCCGCGCGCCGAGCTCAACGGCCTGGTGCTTGGCCCCGGCGATCGCATCCTCTCCCGTCCGCGGATCGACGCTGCCAAACGGAATCAGGACGTCGTTGTTCCGCGCGGCTCCGGCGATCAGTTCCGGGATGCTGTTGGGTTCGTGCTTCAGTTGCGTCCGCGCGTCGACGGTAAATACGACGGCGGCCATGTTCAGTTCGCGATAAACCTCGGCGATCCTGTCCAGCGACGGGGTTCGGTCCTCGGCCTTGAAGTACTTCGCCGAGGCTTCCGTCAGGGCGTCCGGGAGCGAGCCGTGGCCGCAGCTGTCCACTTCGAGGTGGACGTGCATATCGATCGCCTCCAGGTTGGAGGCGTCGATGCCGGATTCGTAACGGTCAGCCATGTCAGCGGGCCTGTGCGGGTTCAGCCTTGGCGGGTTCAGGCTGCAGCTCTTCAGGCAGCGGGAGGAACTCCTCACCAACGCTTTGGAGCACGCCCGGCCCGAAGAGGGACCCGGCGTTCTCCCGCAGTGCTTCGTAGTTCCAGCCGCCGTCGCGGTATTCGGTGGTAGCCGCCGTCGGGTGGGTCCAGACCTGCAGCCGGTCGCCACCGGCGCCGATCGCTTGGCCGGTGATATTGGCAGCTTCATCCGAGGCGAGGAACGCGATGAGTCCGGAGACGTCGTCGGCGGTTCCGAATCCGAGGTCGTGACGGAAGAATGCAGGCATTGCCTCGCCGCGCTCGTCAGCCTCCACAGCTTTCTGGAAGTACGGGACGGTCTTGGTCATGGCCGTGGCAGCCACCGGAATCACGGCGTTAACCGTCACGCCGGCCTTCTTCATTTCCAGCGCCCATGTCCGGACCATGCCAACAATGCCGGCCTTCGCGGCGGCGTAGTTGGTTTGGCCGAAGTTGCCGCGCTGGCCGGTGGGCGAGCCGATGGTGATGATGCGGCCCGCCACGTTGTTTTCCTTGAAGTACGCGAAAGCCTCACGGACGCACGTGAACGTGCCCTTCAGGTGGACGTTGATGACCAGGTCGAAATCCTCGTCGGTCATCTTCAGCAGGCTCTTGTCGCGAAGGATTCCGGCATTGGTGACCAGGATATCCAGCCCACCGAACGCCTCAACGGCACCGGCCACCAGGGCCTTGGCAGCATCCGTGGTGCCCACCGGAACCACCACGGCGGCGGCCCGGCCGCCGTCGGCTTCAATCTGCGCGACGGCTTGTTCGGCCGTCTCAGCGTTCACGTCATTGATCACGACGGCGGCACCCTGGCGGGCGAGCTCCCTGGCGTAAGCGAGTCCAAGACCCTGCCCGCTCCCAGTGACGATTGCAACCTTGCCGTTCAAGCTCATGGCGTGCTCCTTCGCATGCAGTAACCGGCCGATGCCGGTGGGGCCGATCCCACTGCGTCGTGAGATCCTTGTCATGATCAATGAGAATACGGATCATTGAAAAAGTCAACGATTGTTTTTCATTACTATTGGAGTTGTCATGGGCCCGCAAAGCACCGAAGTGGAAACCCCGCGCCTGGCCGAGGCTAAAATCGGCAACGATGTGGGCCTCCTGCTGGCCAAACTGCACGCGACAGGTTCCCTCCTGAACAACAAGGCCCTGGCCGATTACGGGCTCCGTGAACGGTCCTTCTCCGTGCTGACACTGGCCTGCAGTGGGCTGGAACCTACGCAGCGCGAGCTCGCCGATTTCCTCAGCCTGGATCCCAGCCAAGTGGTCAGCCTGGTTGACGATCTTGAACACCGCGGGTTGGTAAAACGGGCCCAAGGCAAGCAGGACAGGCGGGCCAAGATCATCGTTTCCACCGCCGAGGGCCGCCGGATCCATAACAAGGCCCGGGCCGCGCTTGAGGTGTGCGAGCAGACACAGCTGGCGGCGCTCAGCGAGGACGAAAACACGCAGCTGCGGGCACTGCTGAAAAAGGCGCTGTGGGGTTAGGACTGCGAGGCAGCCGGGATTTGCTCCTTGGCCGCGGAGGCTTTGCTGCTCCGTGACGTCAGTTCGATGACAACCATGGCTGCCAGGGTCAGCACCGCGCAGATACCAAAGACGCCCTGGTATCCAAGCGCTGTCATGGAGCCGAACGCAATGATGGGACCGGACGCTATCGCGCCGATCCGCCGGGTATTGGTAAACAGCCCGGCAGCCAGTCCAGGCCGGGGAATGACCTTTTGAAACAGCGTCAGGCCAACTCCGGCTATCACGCCAAAGAACCAAGCGTGGAGAATCTGCAGGCTCAACAGCGCAATGGGGTCGGCGGCAAAGGTCATCCCTGCGTAGTACAGGACCCCGGCAATGCATCCCGATGCGATGAGTTTCTTCTCCGGGATGGAGCGGCTGAGGCGTCCAATCGCAAGCAGCGCCGGGATCTCAAGAGCCGCGGCAACACCCAGGGCAATTCCAGCCCAGATGAGTTGACCGTCCATTTTCTGGTCCACGAAAAGGGCCATGATGGTCACGGCGCTGCTGTCGGTCGCCTGGAGAATCGTGAAAGCAATGACGACGCCGATCACGGCAAGCTTTGAGGCCAACGGGCCATCATCCGTTCCGCTTGCCGGCCCTGCGCCGGATCCCGGGAGGGTTCTGTTGCGGCGAAAAGCAATGCCCGTTGTGACCAGGTTCAGGAGGGCGACGGCAGCCAAAGCCAGCAGGATCGCCTGACTTCCGAAGGATCCGATGATGACCGTGGCAAGAGGCGGTCCGGCAACCCACGCAAACGAAACAATCGCCCGCATGGTGACAACATCCTGCGAACCGGCGCCCGACTGCTTGAGGTGGGCGAAGAAGAGGGACATCCCCACGCCGGCAGGCCCCCCAAGTACCAGAAGGGCAACAACCGCCAGCGGCAAAGACGACGTCAGGGCCAACACTCCGGGAAGTGCGAGCGCAAGGACACCGCAGAAGAGCATCGGGCGGAGGTAGTCCCTCTTCCGGTCCGCGAGCGCCGGGATGATCAAGGAGGCCAGGAAGCCCCCGCCGTTATACAGCGCCAGAACCCAGCCAACGTCGGCCGGCGTGGCGCCGAAAAGGTCCACCAGCATGAGGGCCAGCGCCGGAGTAAGGAACGCGAACTGCAGGCCCCACAACAACGCCATGGAGGACGGGAGCAATTGCCGCACGGATTCGCCTTTCTTGGAGCAATAAGGGACTTCACAAGAAAAGCAGTCCAACACTGAAGATGGGAGTGACCGCGATGCGGGGTATTGGCAATACCTGCCTGCGCGCATACCGGGGCTGCTTGGTTTTGGGAGAGTATTCGCCCGCATGGACAGGTGCATAGTGCCCCGCGAAGAAGGTATGCAATTGTCCATATCGGCGGTGGTCCGGCTATGTCAGGATCAGGGATCATGAACCTCCCGTTGTTCCACGATCCTTTGCAGGGCACCGTCATTGGCGACGCGCAGCCCGTGCGTGATCCACGAGTCCACCGCCCTGTCCGCACCTCCAGCACCCCTGCCCGGCACGAAGGCCGCAGGTCAAAGCCGAGCCGCAGCCGCCAGCGCGAAGTTGCCGGCGTGGCCGAAGACCTTCAGGCACTGATGGCCAGAACCATGCCCCGCTGATTCCACACCCGGGCTGCCTGACCCGCTACCATCCTCACCATGGCCATCCACATCGGAACATCGGGTTGGAGCTACGACCACTGGGAGAACGTGCTCTATCCCCCGGGCCTGCCCGCCTCCAAGCGGCTGTCCCATTACACGGCACGGTTTACCACCGTGGAACTCAATGCGAGTTTCTACCGCTGGCCCCGCGACACCACCTTCGCAGGTTGGCGGAACCGTCTGCCGGAAGGCTTTGCGATGTCGGTCAAAGCGCCGCGTGGCCTTACCCATGCCAAGAAGCTGTACAGCCCCGAGGTGTGGGTGGAACGAATCGTCCGCTGCTGGCATGAGCTTGGCGATAAAAGGGCGGTGTTCCTGGTCCAGCTGCCGCCTGATTTTGCCCGCGACGATGCCCGGCTCGACTACTTTCTGACGGCACTGCCCCCTTGGATCCGCGTCGCCGTCGAATTCCGGCATGACAGCTGGGACCACCCGGACACATACGCACTGCTCGAACGCCATCAGGCGGCTTACTGCATCATGAGCGGCGCCAATCTGCCTTGCATCCTCCGGGCCACCGCCCCCTTTGTCTACATCCGGTTGCACGGACCGGACCACCAGCACCTTTACGGAGGTTCCTATTCGGATGGCGATTTGAGGTGGTGGGCGGACAGGATCCGTGAGTGGAGCGGCTCCGGCAAGGACGTTTACGCGTATTTCAACAACGACGGCGGTGGTAACGCCGTGCGCAACGCAGACACTTTGCGGTGGCTGCTGGGGGTTGAATGACGCGGCCTTCGGCGGTGTTCAGGCCAGGCGACCGCGCACGATCTCGCTGACAGTCTTGCCATCGAAGCGTCCTGCAACCTTTGCCGTGACGGGTTTCATGACAGCGCCGATGGATCGCATGGAGAGTTCCTGGCCCTCTGCTGTCAGGGCACCGATGGTTTCATCCACGATTGCCTCTACCTCTTCACGGGTGAGCGCTTTGGGGAGGTAAGCCTCGATGATCTCCGCTTCTGCAACTTCCGCCGCTGCGCGATCAGCTTCGCCCGCCTCGGTGTAGATCTTCGCAGTGTCCCGGCGCTTGGCGGCTTCCTTCTGGAGCAGCGAGGTGACCTGGGCGTCGTCGAGCTCCACGGGCGTCTTGCCTGACTTTTCACGGGTGGTGATCTCACCGAGGACATTGCGCACCGTGGTCAGGGCAACCTTGTTACCGGCTTTCATGTGGTCGACGACGTCTGCCTTCAAGCGTTCTTTGAGGGTCATGCTGTTGCTCCTTGTTTGGGATTCTTCCTGCTATCTTCCCAGCAGATGGCCCCGGGCCGTGAGGCCAACCGTTGTAGCCGGCCGACGGCCGGCGAAGCAGATGGCCAGGCAATTGATGAGCTCACCGAGCTGCGGATGCACAAGGGGACCAGGAACCCAGCCGAATGAGCGTGGCCTGGCCCTGCGCCTGAAGTGCTGCGGGTATATCCCTCTCCTGCTCAGGCTCCCGGCGGAGCCTGCCCGGGACGTTCATTCTCCGCGGGTCCGCTGACCACCACCTGGGCGGGACTGTGCAGGAGATATCCATTGAGCCAGGAAAACAGTGCGCGGATCTTCTGCTGGAGCCCGGACAACAGAGCGAGGTGCACGAGCAGCCACGACAAGAAAGCGAAGATGCCCTGGAGCTGGATGCGCTTCCGGCCAAGTTCTGCCACCGCTGCACCGCGTCCCACCATCGCCATGTAACCCTTGTCGACGTACCGGAAAGGCGTTCGACTGCCGCCGTTAAGGTCAGCAAGGATGTTCCTGGCCGCCCATTTTCCTGCCTGCTGGGCCACCGATCCCAGCTGCGGCAGCTTGGCTCCCGTTGAATCCGTGATGTTGGCAGCATCCCCAAGGACGTAAACGCCATCCACGTCCGGCGCTGTCAGGTCCGGGTGGACATCGACGCGTCCGCCCCTCCCCTGGGTGAGTCCCGATCCCGCAATAATGCCGCCGGCTTTCAGGCCCCCGGCCCAGACGACGATCTGTCCCGGGACGGAGCTCCCGTCCGCCAAGGTGACACCATCAGGCCTGACTTCGGTGACGCCCACACCCATGTGAAGCTGAACGCCAACTTTCTTCAGATGTTCGGTCGCATACTGTTGGGACTTCGGGGAGAACATGTTCAACACGCTGGGAACCATGTCCACCAGGTGTACCCGGCAGCGGGCCGCCAGCTCGGGCGAAAAGTACTTGCCCACCACGTATTTGACGTTTTCAGCCATTGCTCCGGCCGTCTCAACACCTGTTGGACCGCCGCCGACCACCACCACATCCACGTGGCTGTCGGGGTTTCCGTCAGCCTGGTCCAGCAACCGGGTGAGTCCGGCACCGAGCCGGGTTGCATCTGTGACGGAGTACAGGGGGAACGCCAACTCTTCCGCCCCCGGGGTGTTGAAGAAGTTAGGGACCGCCCCCACGGCAAGAACCAGGATGCCGGCCCGCAGCGTCTGCCCGTCGGCCGTCGTCACGGACCGTTGGGCTGCATCCACGGACTCCACCTTGGCGGTAAGGACCTTGACAGTTTTGAGTCGGCGGAACACGGAGCGGAGCGGCCGGGCAATGGCCGATACCCCGATTTGGGACGTCGCCACCTGATACAGCAGCGGTTGGAACTGGTGGTAGTTGTTCGAGTCAATGAGCAAGACATTTACACCCTTGCGGCCGAGTTCCCTGGCTGCTGCAACGCCTGCAAATCCGCCGCCGACCACAATGACCTGGTATGTGTCCTTCATGCGAGCAACATACTTCACTGAATGGCCCGGCAACAGAGGTTCCCGATCCGCCGTCGAGCGTTTATTCTCTGGACCGGTGGGTACGCAGTGAGTAGTGTTCTGCATTCGGCAACGCACGCGGAGGGGTGGCTTTTTGTGAACGAGGACGGTCTGACGGACGCCGTACAGGAGGCCGGTGCCGTGGAATTGGTACTGGTCCGGCATGGGGAGAGCGAAGGAAACGTGGCCGCCACTGAGGCGAGGCTGGCAGGGGCGGAAGTCATCGCGGTCCCTGCCCGGGACCCCGACGTGAACCTCTCCGGCACCGGTCAGGACCAGGCAAAAGCCCTCGGAACCGCGCTGGCCCGCATCGCCGAAAACATGAGACCGGACGCTGTTGTCTCCTCCCCCTACGCCCGTGCCAGGCAGACGGCGGAAATCGCGGTGGAGACCGCCGGATGGCCCGTGAAGGTACTCACCGACGAACGCCTCCGCGACAGGGAACTGGGCATTCTGGACAGACTCACAAGCCGGGGTGTGGAAAACCGCTACCCGGAGGAGGCCGAGCGGCGCCTATGGCTTGGCAAGCTCTACTACCGTCCGCCCGGCGGTGAGTCCTGGGCAGATGTTGCCCTCCGGCTTCGCTCCGTACTGGACGAACTCAACACCTTGGGATCCGGCCGCCGGGTGATGCTGGTCTGCCACGACGCCGTTATCCTTTTGGTCCGCTACGTTCTGGAAGGCATGTCCGAAGAGGACATCCTGGACCTTGCTTCCACCACGTCCGTGCTGAATGCCTCGATCACGCGCTACGTGCGTCCCACCGGTTCGGGGCCCTGGGAATTGGAGAGCTTCAATGTTGCCGACCACCTCACGGAGCAGGGCGTCACAGTCACCGAACACGCCGGAGATGCCAGTGTCCACCCCCAGTGAACCCACCTTGGTAACTCCGTCCCTTCTCCGGGACTGGCCACTGCCGGCGCCCGGCGCGGACAAATATTCCCGCGGGGCGGTGCTGGTCATCGGCGGGGCACGTGCGACCCCCGGGGCGGCCATCCTCGCCGGGACTGCCGCGCTGCGTGCCGGGGCCGGCAAGATAACGTTGGCTGTGGCCGAATCCGCTGCGGTGCAGGTGGGCGTAAACCTGCCGGAATGCGGCTCGCTCGGGCTGCCCGAGACAGCCGAAGGGTCATTGACCGGAGAAGGGCTGGACCGGATCGCATCAGATCTGGAACGGGCTGACGTCTTGCTGGTTGGTCCGGGGTTGGATGACCTGGAGCTGGCAGAGGCGATGCTGCGCGCACTCTTGGAGCGGGAGGAATCCAAAAGTCCCGCCGACGCTGAAGGTGGTCCCGCCGTCGTGCTTGACGCCTATGCCCTGGGGGCGCTTGGGAAGGTCGAGGGGCTCTTGGGACCATGGCGTGGGCGCCTGCTCCTTACCCCCAATCCCCCAGAGGCCGGGATCCTGTTGGGGAAGGACGTCGAGGATCTTGAAGCTGCCGTGGTGGAGATCGCGCAACGATTCGATGCCGTGGTGAGCTGCCAGGGATTCATCGCCGGTCCGCAGGGGGTTTCCGGTAAAGGGTCCGGACTCTGGAAGATCACTACAGGCTACGGAGGGCTGGGTACCTCGGGCAGCGGGGACGTCCTGGCCGGTGCGATTGCCGGACTCAGGGCCCGCGGAACCAGCCACGCCCAGGCTGCGTGTTGGGGCACCCATCTGCATGCAGCCGCCGCGGACCGCCTGGCCAGCAAGCTGGGTCCCCTCGGATTCCTGGCCCGCGAGCTCGCCGATGAACTGCCGGCCCTGATGGTGGAACTGAATACCTGAGCGCGGCCCGCGCCACCGCTCAGGCCCGCTTCAGCAGCTCATGCTCCACGACGGCGGTACGGGACAGGGTCTTGTATCCCTCCTGTTCGAACAGGACAGTAATGACGTCATCCTCGTGCCGCATCACCAGCCCGGGACCCCACTCCTTGTGGATGACAGTGGACTGCAGGGGGAACTGTTCCTCAGAGCCCGGGGCCGCGGGGTTTCCGGAATCCGCAGCGTCATGGCGGGCCTCAGCGCAAGCATCGCAGTTGCCGCAGGGCTCCGGCAGGTCCTCCCCGAAGTAACCCAACAGGAACTGGCGCCGGCAGGCATCCGTCTCGGCGTAAGCCCGCATCATGGTCAGCCGGGATTGGTCGACCCTTTGCCGCGCCTCAGCCAGTTCCACTGCGCGGCTGACCAGCGTGGCCGTTTTTGCCTTGGAAATGAGCCGGGTTCCGCGCTTGCCGGTTTTCACTGCGCCGGCCTCCTCCAACTGGTTGACCAGCCCTGTAATTCGCCGGGCAGGGAACCCTGTCAGTTCCACCATGGCGGTCTTCGGGGCCGGGCCGCCAGCGTTCCTGATCACCTTCAGGACCGTTTTCAGGGCCTCGGGGTCCGGCGCATGGGTACCGAAAAACTTGCGCAAGCCCAGGTCCTCGGCCCGGTAATGCAGGATGGCCGCAGCAGGCTTGCCATCACGGCCCGCCCTGCCGATTTCCTGATAGTAGGAGTCCAATGATTCCGGGATGTCCGCGTGCACCACGAACCTGACGTTGGGCTTGTCGATGCCCATGCCAAAAGCAGTAGTAGCCACCACCACATCGAGTTGGTCATCCAGGAAGCGCTCATGGATGCTTTCGCGGTCAGCGTCCGACCGGCCCGCGTGATAGGCCTCGGCCCGCAGGCCTTGTTCCGTGAGCTTGGCAGCATATTTCTCGGTGTCTTTTCGAGTTGCCGCGTACAGCAGCCCCATCCCTTGTTCCCTGGACAGCGCCAGCACCCGTTCCACCACGGCTTTGCGCTTTGCCTTGTCCTCTTGGTGGCGTGCCACCTCCAAGCTGATGTTGGGCCGGTCGAAACCCCGGACCAGGACCAAAGGCTCCTTCATGCCCAGCCGCTGCACGATTTCATCGCGTACCGGCGGGGACGCAGTTGCCGTCAGGGCTATCACCGGCGGATTCCCCAACCCTTCACGGACATTGCCCAGCTCAAGATAGTCCGGGCGGAAGTCATGGCCCCAGGCAGAGACGCAGTGGGCCTCATCCACCACGAACATGGAGATTTCCATGGCGGCGATCCGCTTCACTGTTTCCTGCTTGGCCAGTTGTTCCGGTGCGAGGAACAGGAAGATCGCCCGGCCGGATTCGGCCGCCAACCAGGCGGCCTCCACGTCAGAGTCGCTCCGGGAAGAATTAATTGCGACGGCTGCGCCCTCACCCAGGTCTTCGGCCAGGCCCTCCAGTTGGTCCTCCTGGAGGGCAATGAGGGGAGAAACCACAACGGCGGGGCGTTGGGTTTGTTGGTGAAGGTAAAGTGCCGCTACCTGGTAGGTGGCGGATTTTCCGTACCCGGTTGGCATGACGGCCAAAACATCACGGCCCCCGGCAAGGGCGCTCATGCCGGCGAGTTGACCATCGCGCAACTCAGGAAGGGAAAAGGAGGACGCCGCAAGGGCAGTCAGGGCAAGGTCAGCTGACATCGAAAAGGTGGCTCCGCTTGGTGGTTCCTGCGGCCACTTGCATCAGCCGAGATGACCAGCCTAGCGCGAGGCCGGGTCCTGCGCCCTTCACGGAGTTTCGCTTGTGGATAACCGTCCTGTTTGTGGTGCGGTTTTCTTGAGGTTTTCCTGAGGAAGTGTTGTGGGTTTGCAGGGTTGGTTCTTGATCCAGGCCCGGCAAAGTCGTTCTTGTCAGCCACACAGGCTGAGGAAACGGCCGGCCGGTCTCACGGTGGCCACACGAAAGGACACTGATCCCCATGGCCATCAGCCTCAAAACCACCTCCGGCAAAATCCT
>NZ_BMPM01000014.1 GCF_014647595.1 Paenarthrobacter histidinolovorans
TAACAGAGTTACGGCGGTCATAGCGTGGGGGAAACGCCCGGTCCCATTCCGAACCCGGAAGCTAAGACCCACAGCGCCGATGGTACTGCACCCGGGAGGGTGTGGGAGAGTAGGACACCGCCGGACATACATTACGCAAGAGCCCCGACCACAGGTCGGGGCTCTTCGCATTTAAGTTGTCTCCCTGGCGCAACTGCGTGCTTCGGCCACCGGTAGAGTTGGTGGTCATGGAAAACCTCTTCAGCCACCCCGAGTCGGAGCCCGAGTCGTCCCAAGGGGGCGGCAATGACCTCGAGCCGCTCATTGTTAGTGTCGTGGTCCCCAGCAACGTATCGCACGCCTTCCAAGGCTTTACGGACCACCCCCATTTGTGGTGGCCACTGGAAGAGGAGAGCGTCTACGGCGCAGGTTCCCACGTTGAGTTCGAGGAGAACCTCATCCTGGAGACGGCTGAAGACGGCCGGACCTCCGTGTGGGGAACAATCGATGACTGGCAGCCCCCGTTGTCATTCCACGCCAGCTGGTATCCAGCCGGCACACCCCTGTGGTCCACAGAAATCCGGGTGGTGTTCAGCGCCGTTCAAGGCGGTACGGAGGTGCGCCTGATCCACGACGGTTGGGAGGGCGCGGAAGATCCCGCGGCGTCCAGGGCATCCTATGCCGAAGGCTGGCCCCGAGTGCTCCAGCGCTACGCCCGGTTCATGGGCGGAGCCGTTGCCTAGGGTCCGCAGGCTCCATGCAGGGGACTGGCAGCTGCTGAAGAACGTCCGGCTGGAGATGCTGACAGACACCCCCATGGCCTACATCGAGAGCCTGGAAGCTGCCCGCCGGCAGACTGACACTCAGTGGCAGGAACGTGCGGCAGCAATGTCAGGTGACGCCAGCGTCACGCTGGTTGCTGATGGAGGTAGGGATGGTTCCAGGCTGTGCGGCCTGATGAGGGTAGTGGTCAAACATCCGCAGGATCCTGAACGGCCACTGCAGGCGATGCTCATCAGTGTCTACGTCGCTCCTGAGCATCGTGGACTGGGGTTGGCCGACGAACTCCTGCGGGAGGCGTGCCACGCGGCCGCGGAGGAGCTCTCGGCCGCAAGCCTGGAGCTCGGCGTGCATGAGGACAATTCCCGTGCACAGGCCTTCTACAGCCGCCACGGATTCGAGACTACGGGTGCAAGCCGGCCCTATCCGCAGGACATCTCCAAGCGTGAACTCGTGATGGAGCGGCGGCTGCCCTAGGATGTGCCGTGCCCGGTTCAGGCTGGGCCCAGCTTAGACGGCACCCACCTTGGGCACGGCCGTGCTTGTCCGCACCACCAGCCTGGTGGGGTGTTCGGCGTCGGCCGGCTCAAGGACCAGGCCGTTATTGATGGCACCCAGCAGAGTGTGGACCGCCAATGCCCCCTGCCCCTTGGCATCCTGGTCGATCGTGGTCAGGCCCATGACAGTCCCCAGATCGTGTCCATCGATACCCATCACGGAGAGGTCCTCGGGAATGCGCAGTCCAAAATCGCGGGCGGCCAGGATGGTACCGATCGCCATTTCATCGGATGCTGCGAAGACGGCGGTGGGCCGTTCAGGCGCACTGGCGAGCAACTGCCGAGCAGCGGCGTAGGAGCCTTCGATGGTGAAGTCCGCAGTAACGATCCATTCGGGCCTTACGGGACAGTCGGCGTCGTGCATTGCTTTTTCGAACCCGCTGCGGCGGGTTCCGGGCAGCTGGAAGTCCTGGTCGTAGGTTTCGCTGCCCGTGATGTGGGCAATCTTGGTGTGGCCAAGCCCCAGCAGATGGTTGGTGGCCTGCATCGCGATGCCCGCGTCATTGATCCGGATGGTCGAGGCCCCGGGGAGGGGACCACCGATGCCCACGATGGGCCGGTGCATCGCATGGAGTTGCTGGATTTCGGCTTCGCTGAGTTCCAGGGAAACAGCGATCACCGCGTCCACCCTTTTACGGAGCAGGAAGTCACTGAAGACGCTGTGCCGGTGAGCCGGGTTTTCGCCGATGTTGTACAGGGTGAGGTCGTAGCCGGCTTCGAGGAGCGCGGCCGAAGCGCCCTCGATCACCGCTGAAAAGAACCAGCGGTGGACCGAGGGCACCACCAGGCCAACGTTGTGCGTGCGGCCGGAAGCAAGGCTGGAGGCATGGTACGACAACACGAAACCGAGTTCCGCGGCTGCTGCCCGCGCGCGTTCCCGGCTGGAGGGGGACACGTGGCCCTTCCCGCTCAAGGCTCGTGAAACCGTGGCAACGGACAGGCCTGCGCGCTCGGCTACGTCCTTGATGCCGGTCATGCTGCTCCTTGAAGGGAAGGTTAGCTGGCTGACAGCCAGATTGTCTCCCCTGAGCCTAATGGATGGGTGGCGTCCGCCCCGGAACTCCGCAGGATGACCGCGGCCGCCGGGAGCGGAAGTGGTTCCTCACCGACGTTCATGATCACCAGTGTTTCCCCGTTGAGGTACGCCAGTGCGGAGCCGGTGCAGTAGTCCTCAACCCAGGCGAGGGATCCTGCCCCCAGCCGGAGCCGGGCCCGTTCGGCAAGCAGAGCCCGGTACAGGTTAAGGTGCGACGCCGGATCGGACTCCTGCTGATCCCTCGCCAACGCGGGCCAGGACTCGGGCTGGGGGAGCCAAGGATCCCGACCGTGGCCGAATCCTGCATGGGGCTCCGCGGAACGCCACGGCAGTGGCACGCGGCAACCATCGCGTCCGATCCTGGCTCCGCCGGTGCGGGCGAAGGTAGGGTCTTGGCGGAGGCTTCCGGGGATGGTGGAGGAATCGGGAAGGCCCAGTTCTTCGCCTTGGTAGAGATAGGCGCCGCCCGGGAGGCCGAGCATGAACATGGTGGCCGCGGCAGCCCGGCGTCGTCCGAGTTCCACGTTGGGCTGGACGTCGTCGGGTCCGATGCCATCGCCGTCGCGGGGACCCGGGCCGTCGTAGCCGAAGCGTGACACGTGGCGGACGACGTCATGGTTGGACAGCACCCAGGTGCTCGGGGCACCCACGGCGTCCAGGGAGACCAGGGAGTCGGTGATGATGTGGCGCAAGCGGTTGAGGTCCAAGCCGGCATGCAGGTACGGGAAGTTGAAGGCCTGGTGCATTTCGTCAGGGCGTACCCAGTGGGCCAGCCGGGGGAGCGGATCCACGTTGGCCTCAGCGCACAGAATGCGGTCCGGACCGTACTCTTCCAGGATGGCGCGCCAGCGGAGGTAGATCGTGTGAAGGGCAGGCTGGCCGAACATGGGCGCGTCTTGGCCGGGGAAATTTTCTGTGCTGTTGCCGTCCGGACGGCCGCCCCAGTTGGGGAGGCCGGGGGCCTTGACCAGCGCATGGGCGACGTCGACCCTGAATCCGGAGATGCCGCGGTCCAGCCAGAAGCGGAGCACGCGTTCAAACTCGGCGTGCACTGCGGCGTTATCCCAGTTGAAGTCGGGCTGCGAGGAATCGAAGAGGTGCAGGTACCACTGTCCCGGCTGCCCGTCCGCTTCGATGATCCGCGTCCAGGCTGGTCCACCGAAGTGCGACTGCCAGTTGTTGGGTGGCTCGTTGCCGTCATGTCCCAGGCCGTCCCGGAAGATGAAAACATCCCGCTCCGGGCTGTTGGGACCGGCGGCCAGCGCAGCCTGGAAGGCGACGTGCTGATCCGAGCAGTGGTTGGGAACGATGTCGGCAATGACCCGCAGGTTGAGCCTGTTGGCTTCGGAGATGAGGGCATCGAAGTCCGTCAGGGTCCCGAACAGAGGATCGACGTCGCAGTAGTCGCTGACGTCGTATCCGGCGTCCCGTTGCGGTGAGCGGTAGAACGGGGACAGCCAGACGGCGTCGACTCCCAAACGCGCCAGTTGCTCGAGTTCGGCGGTGATGCCGGCCAGGTCTCCGACGCCGTCGCCGTTCAAGTCCCGGAAGGATCGCGGGTAGATCTGGTAGATCACAGCGGAGCGCCACCATCCGTGGGCCGTGGAGGCTTCGTGGACCGGGGTGAGTTGGGAGAAGGCTGCAGGGGGCTCGTGGGCCGCAACCTGGAGCAGAGAATCAACGGACATGGAGTCATCGTAGAAGAGAAAACGCAGAATTGTAAACGTTTCCAGTCCTAAGGAGGCTGTCATTGCAGCCTTGCAAGCATGCTGGCTTTTCAAAAGAAGCATTAGCCCTGTAGTGTGTGGAAGCGCTTGCAGTTGTGAGCCATGTCACCGGCGATGCGACCGGGCCCAGAGCCCCTGCCGTCGAAGGAAAAAGAACGAAAGGGACACCAATGAAGGTGCATAACACCCTCGCGACTCGAACCACACGCCGCGTTTTCACCACAGGAGCCATCTCAGCGGTGGCAGCCCTGGCCTTGAGCGCTTGTGGCGGAAACGCTTCCACTTCGCCCACCTCCGAAGCCGCAAAACCCGACCTCAAGGCTTCCGGAGCCGGCGTCATCACAATGTGGGTGGACGCCGAACGCTCCCCGGCACTGAAGGACATCACAGAGAAATTCAAGTCGGACACCGGGATCGAAGTGAAGCTCGTGGTCAAGGACTTCGCTGCGGTCCGTGACGACTTCATTACCCAAGTGCCTACCGGCCAGGGGCCGGACCTCATTGTTGGACCCCATGACTGGATCGGCAAATTCGTCCAGAACGGCGTCATTGCCCCCGTGGAACTCGGCGACAAGGCCGGGCAGTTCCAGGATTCCTCCATCAAGGCCATGACCTACAACGGCGCCGTCTACGGTGTCCCGTACGCCATCGAGAACATCGCGCTCCTGCGCAACACCAGCATCGTGGACAGCAAAGCCGCCACTTTGGACGAGGTTGTGGCCAACGGAAAGAAGGCCGTGGCTGACGGCAAGGCCACGTTCCCGTTCCTGGTGGGTATGGACCCCAAGCAGGGCGATCCTTACCACCTCTACCCGTTGCAGTCCTCCATGGGTTCCCAGGTCTTCGGCAAAAACGCCGATGGTGGCTATGACGCCAAGCAGCTCCTGATCGGCGACGCTGCCGGCGTCGAATTCGCCAAGAAACTGGCCGCCTGGGGCGATGCCGGTGAGAAAATCATCAACTCCAACATCACCGGCGACATCGCCAAAGAGAAGTTCCTTGCCGGCGAATCCCCGTACTTCCTGACCGGACCGTGGAACGTTCCGGATGTCCAGAAAAAGGGCCTCAAGTTCGCCGTGGATGAGCTGCCGACCGCCGGTGGAGAGCCCGCTCAGCCGTTCATCGGCGTCAACGGCTTCTTCATCAGCGCCAAGAGCGCCAACGCCTTGGCCACCAACGAGTTCGTGACCAACTACCTCACCTCCGAATCTGCCCAGGACTCGATGTACGCAGCCGGTGGCCGCCCGCCGGCCCTGAAGGCATCTTTCGAAAAGGCAGCCAGCGACCCCGTGGTGGAGGCGTTCGGCAAGATCGGCGCCACCGGCGTCCCGATGCCGGCCATCCCCGAAATGAGCGCTGTTTGGGCTGATTGGGGAGCTACGGAGTTGGCAATCATCAAGGGCCAGGGCGACCCTGCCGAGGCCTGGACCAAGATGGCCGCCAGCATCAAGTCCAAGATCGGCGGCTAGCACCGCAACCGGATAACGCCACCGGCACGGGCCGGGCGGCACCCCACCGCCCGGCCCGTGCCTGCCGCCAACCGCTTGACGCAAGGATCCACAATGCCAAACCCAGACCTCCAAGAACTGCCGGCGACTGCAGCCAGCCCCGCACCGCGGCAGCCGCGCCGCGGCAATACCCGCCATGCACCGGTCAAACACCACCCCGATTCCCTCAAAGGCACCATCCTGAAGATCGTCCTGCTGGGCCTGGTGGATGCTTTCGCCGTCTACGTCCTGATGATGCTCTTCCTGAGCCAGTCATGGGCTGCGCTGGGGGTGTCCGCGCTGGTGGTCCTGGCCATCAACTGGATCTACCTCCGCAAGGGTGGGTTGCCGGCCAAGTACCTCGCTCCAGGTGTGCTGTTCCTGCTGGTCTTCCAGGTTCTGGTGGTGGTGTTCAGCGGCTACATCGCGTTCACCAACTACGGCGACGGGCACAACAGCACCAAGGAGGATGCCATTTCGGCCATCCAGTTGACGGCGCAGAAGCGTGTCCCGGACTCGCCTGCCTACAAAGCCTCCGTGCTCACCAAGGGCGACGATTTCTACCTGCTGTTCACGGACCCCTCCGGGAAAGTGCAGATCGGGAGCACCGGGCAAGCACTTACTGACGCCACAGGCGCGGGCAAGGACTCGACGGGCAAGGCGAATTCCCTGCCGGGCTACCAGACCCTCAAGTTCCAGGAGATCGTGGCCAATCAACAGGAGATCCTGAAGATTGCGGTGCCGGTTTCCAACGACCCCGCCGACGGGACGCTGCGGACTGCAGACGGTAGCACGGCCTACCAGTTCAAGCCGGCCCTGCACTATGACGCCGGCACGGACACGTTCACGGACACTGAAACCGGCACCCAGTACACCGACAACGGCAAAGGTGCGTTCGCGGATTCCAAGGGTGAAACGCTGGCAACAGGCTGGAAGATCGACGTGGGCATGGACAACTTTGCCCGCGCCTTCACCGATCCCAGCCTTCGCGGACCGCTCCTTGGCGTGATCATCTGGACCTTCACGTTCTCCGTGGCATCGGTGGCACTGACCTTCGTCATGGGCCTCTTCCTGGCCATCACGTTCAACCGTGAGGACCTCCGCGGCAAAAAGGTGTACCGGATCCTCATGATCCTGCCCTATGCGTTCCCGGCGTTCCTCTCCGGATTGGTATGGTCCGGGATCCTGAACCCCGAGTTCGGCTGGCTCAACCAGACCCTGCTGGGCGGGGCGGACATCGGGTGGCTGACCGACCCCGTCCTGGCCAGGATCAGCGTGCTGGTGGTCAACGTGTGGCTCGGTTTCCCCTACATGTTCCTCGTTTGCACCGGCGCCCTGCAGTCTCTGCCCTCCGAAATCGACGAGGCCGCACGCATGGACGGCGCCTCCGCCTGGCGCGTGTTCCGCTCCATCAAGCTGCCGCTGCTGCTGGTGTCCGTGGCACCCCTGCTGATTTCGTCCTTCGCGTTCAACTTCAACAACTTCAACGTGATTTACATGCTCACCGGCGGTGGTCCGCGCTTTGCCGACACTGACCGCGACATTGGAGCCACGGACATCCTGATCACGCTGGTCTACAAGGTGGCCTTCGGCCAGGGAACCGGCCGCGACTACGGACTGGCCAGCGCACTGGCCATCATCATCTTCATCATCGTGGCCACCATTTCGGCCATCAGTTTCAAGCAGACCAAAGCACTCGAGGACGTGAATTGATGAGCGTACGCACTCCCGCCGCCAGCAAGGAAACAGCGTCCGACGGCGGCCGCTCGCCGCTGGCGCCCATGCGCCGTCCGTTCGGGGTCTGGTTCAAGGACAAGGGCTGGCGGCACGTGGTGGGCGTCGTCACGACGATCTTCGCCGTGTTTCCCCTCCTCTACGTGCTGTCCGCGGCATTGGATTCCAACGGCACACTGGTGGGCTCCAACGGGCTGTTCTCCAGGTTCGATACCGGCAACTTCGTGGCCCTCTTCAGCGATCCGGGCCGTCCGTTCGGCCGCTGGTTCGTGAACACCTTGGTGGTGGGCGTGGTGACGTCGGCCGCCACGGTATTCCTCGGTGCCATGGCCGCGTATGCCTTCTCCCGCATGCGCTTCAAGGGACGCCGGGTGGGTTTGCTGACGCTGCTCCTGCTGCAGATGTTCCCGCAACTGTTGGCCGTCGTCGCGATCTTCCTGCTCTTGAGCGGTATCTCGCAGGTGATTCCCGCCCTGGGACTCGGCAGCCAACTGGGCCTGATCATGGTGTACCTCGGCGGCGCACTGGGCGTGAACACGTACCTCATGTACGGGTTCTTCAACACGGTCCCGCAGTCCCTGGACGAGGCCGCCAAGATCGACGGCGCCAGCCACGTCCAGATCTTCTTCGGCATCATCCTCCGCCTGGTGACTCCGATCCTGGCCGTCGTGGGACTGCTGGCGTTCATCGGCATTTCAAGTGAGTTCGTCATTGCCAGCGTGGTGCTGACCGATCCTGACAGCCAGACACTCGCCGTCGGGCTCTATTCCTACGTGGCCCAGCAGCGTTCGGAAAACTGGGGCGTCTTCGCGGCAGGTGCCGTGATCGCCGCGATCCCCGTGATGGCCTTGTTCCTCTTCCTGCAGAAATACATCGTCAGCGGTCTGACCGCCGGCTCAGTGAAAGGCTGACCATGCCCATCGCCCTTCCGCACCACGACGGCTCCAGCCTCTTCGTTTCCCAACCTGCCCCCGAGGCCGTCTCCCTTGGCGATACCGTCCGGCTCAGGGTCCGCGTCCCGCAAGGGTGGGGGCCGGCGTCGAAGGTCTGGGTCCGTTCCGTGCAGGACGGCGAGCCGCGCTACGACGCCGCCATCCGGCTGGGCGCGGCCGACGGCTGGGACTGGTGGGAGGCGGCGATGCTGGTAGCCAACCCCGTGGCCAAGTACCGTTTCCTGCTGGAAGTCACAGAAACGCACGACGCCGGCGCTCCCGCCGGCGAAGCAGTGGGCAGCACCGTCGGGCGGAGCTACTGGAACCTCAACGCCCAGGGCCTTTACCGGCGGGATGTGTCCGACGCCGCCGATTTCAGGTTGACGACGTTCGCCCCGGCGCCCGAATGGCTCCGCCAAGGCACCATGTACCAGGTGTTTCCGGACAGGTTTGCCCGCTCGGAGCAGGCTGATGGCCACCCGGTTCCCGACTGGGCCGTCGAATGTTCCTGGGATGAGCCGGTAGTCGGGACGGGCGAGCGGGCCGCCACGCAGTTTTACGGCGGAGACTTGCCCGGAATCACGGGCAAACTGGACTATCTCCAAGAATTCGGCGTCGATGTCCTGTACCTCACTCCGTTCTTCCCGGCCCGCTCCAACCACCGCTACGACGCGTCCACGTTCGACTCGGTGGACCCGCTCCTGGGCGGGGACCAGGCTTTGGTGGAGCTGGTTGCGGCCGCGCATGCACGTGGGATCAAAGTCATGGGGGACCTCACCGCGAACCATTCGGGCGCCGCGCACGAGTGGTTCGTCAAAGCGCTCGCAGATCCCGGCTCGGAGGAAGCCGGCTACTACTACTTCAGCGCTGACCATTCGAGCTACGAGTCCTGGTGGGGAGTGCCGTCCCTGCCCAAGTTCAACTGGTCCTCGGAGGCCCTGCGCCGACGCTTCATCACGGACGAAGACTCGGTGGTGGCGCGCTGGCTCAAGCCACCATTCAGTCTCGATGGCTGGCGGATCGACGTCGGCAATATGACCGGACGCCTCGGAGCGGTGGACCTCAACCACCAGGTGGCCCGGCTCATAGCCGACCGGGTGCGGGGGATCAACCCCAACGCCGCCCTGCTGGCCGAGTCCACCTCCGACGCAGCGCCCGACGTCACCGGCGAACACTGGCAGGGCGCCATGACGTACTCCAACCTCACCCGCCCCTTGTGGTCCTGGCTCGCCAAGGATGCTTCTGACGTGAACTTCTTCGGCTCACCCCAGACAGGGCCCAACAGGATCGGCGCCGAGGATTTCCTGGCCACCCACCAGGACCTGGCCGCGGGATTTAGCTGGGGTGTGCGACAAAACAACATGAACGCCCTGAACACGCATGACACCGCCCGGGCGGCAACGGTCATGATCGACGGCGGCCCGGCAGTGGGCGCAGTGCTTGCCTTTTGCCTGCCGGGCGTTCCCGTCATGTTCGCCGGTGATGAGTTCGGCCTGGAGGGGTTCAACGGGGAAGACTCCCGGACCCCCATGCCCTGGGATGTTCCGGACCTGGTCCGCAACGACTTGCGGTCCGCCTATGCCACCCTGGGACGGCTCCGCAAAGAGCTTCCGGCACTGACCGGTGGCGGGGTCCGCTGGCTTCACGCCCAAGGGGACGCCTTGGTCTTCATCCGCGAATTCTCCGGGAGCTCAGCGCTGGTCTTCGCGGCGAGGAGCGACGCCAGTGTCATCGTGGATTCCTCCGTCCTCTCCGAGGCGCAATTGCAGGCTCTGGGGGCCGCGCCACGGCACCATTGCGGAAAGGTGACGTCGTCACAGGCCGGACCGTCCGGCGTCGACGGCGTGTGGCTGAGGGCGGAAGGACCATCAGCCGGCGTCTGGGCGCTCCCTGGGACAGCGGTGCCGGGCCGGTAAGAACAGTCAGGCGCAGTGCCGGCACCCGCCGCTCTGGCTAGACTGTCAGCACAGAAAACACTGCGAAGACTGCCGGTTTGGCGTGTCCGCGGTGCACATGTGGAGGGAATGTCTTGTCGGACGAAACGGTTATCGCCGCAACATCAGGAGAAAGCATCAGGAGCCGCACGGGCGGCGGAACAGAAACTACGCGGCACACGGCCGCGCAACGGGACTTCCTGGCGGAGCTGGCCAACGGCCTTGACGCCCGCCAACTGGCTGGCGATGAAGAAACCCTCACGGTCTACTCGATCGATCAAGGGCCCATGGTGGAGCGACACCTTCCCCTGGCCGTTGTTTGGGCCGAATCCGTGGAGGACGTCCAGCACGTGGTACGCAGCTGCGCCGAACACCAGGTGCCGATCGTCGCCCGTGGTGCGGGCACCGGCGTATCAGGAGGAGCGCACGCCACCGAAGGCTGCATCGTCCTGAGCCTGGAACGGATGAACCGCATCCTGGACCTCAACGCCGATGACGAAACCGCCGTCGTCGAACCGGGCGTCATCAACGCCGACCTGAACGCAGCCGCCGCCCCGCACGGACTCATGTACGCGCCTGACCCGGCGAGCTACAAAATGTCCACCATCGGCGGCAACGTGGCCACAAACGCCGGCGGCCTGCGCTGCGCCAAATACGGTGTGACCCGCGATTCCGTGCTGGCGCTGGATGTTGTCATGGCGGACGGTTCGTTGCTGCATACCGGTCACCAGACCTTCAAAGGCGTGGCCGGCTATGACCTGACCGCGCTGCTGGTGGGCTCGGAGGGAACCCTGGGCATCGTGGTGGGGATTACCGTCCGGCTGAAGTACCTCCCGCGCGAAGTCCACACGATCGCTGCGTTCTACCAGGACTTCCGCAACGCTGCGGCCGGCGTGCTGGCCGTTGGCCGGGCCAGGGTACAACCCGCCATCATGGAGCTGCTGGACAACGGGACCCTGGAGCAACTGGACGAATTGCACGGAGGCGACCTGCAAAAGCGCGGCAAATCCCTGCTCCTCATCCAGACTGACGGCTTCGGCGCCGCTGCGGAAGCCGACGTCGTCCGGCAGGTTCTCGCCGCAGGCGGCGCCACGGTCACCACCGAAGCCAGCGCGGAGGCAGAAATGTTGGTGGAACTCCGCCGCAACAGCCGCGGCGTGGAAGTCGACGACGAGTTCAGGGTAGGGGAGGACATTGCGGTGCCGCGTTCACGCCTGGTGGACTTCGTCGCCGAACTCGAAGCCATGGCCGCGCGCTTCCAGGTGCGCCTCAAAGTAGTGGCCCACGCCGGCGACGGCAACCTGCACCCCACGTTCTGGATGGACCGGGTAGACCCCGCCACGGACGCCGACGCACTGGTTCGTCTCAACGCCGCCCTCGACGAATCCATCCGGGTAGGCCTGGAGATGGGCGGGACCATCACGGGCGAGCACGGGATCGGGCAGTACAAGCTCCGCTGGCTGGGGCTTGAGCAGCCTGAGCCGGTGCGGCAGTTGCAGCGGCGGATCAAGGAGCTGTTCGATCCGCAGGGGATCCTGAATCCGGGGAAGGCCATCTAGGTGTGACGTCCGGGCCGCATTCTGTTGAGCGCTGTAGAGTGTGGGACATGTCGAGTCCCGAGTCAGACAAGTCAGGGGTTGTCGGTCACACCGCCAGCCCCCTGATCCACTGTTTGCAACTGATCCACTGTTTGCAACTGATCCACTAGTTGCGGCGCCCACGTTCTGTGGGTGTATCTCTGGCGTAGCCGGGGCGCTGGCCGAGTGTCGACAAGAAGAACCATTTCTTGATCTCTCACCTCGGAGTACTCGATGCCTTTTGCTCTCTACATGCTCGCCCTGGCGGTCTTCGTCATGGGCACTTCAGAATTCATGCTCGCGGGATTGCTTCCTGCGATTGCGACCGAACTTGACGTCCCTATCGGCACGGCGGGCCTGCTGACATCAGCTTTCGCGGCCGGCATGGTCATCGGCGCGCCGGTCATGGCGGCCTTTGCCCGGCGCTGGCCGCCCAGGGTCGCGCTCATCGTCTGCCTTGCTGTGTTCGCGGGATGCCACGTCATCGGAGCGATGACGTCCGCGTTCCCGTTGCTCCTCATCACCCGGGTGCTCAGCGCGTTTTCAAACGCCGGGTTCCTCGCCCTGGCACTGAGTACCATCACAACACTGGTGCCAGCGGACCAGAAGGGACGAGCGTTGTCGGTCCTGCTCTCCGGTACGACGATCGCCACCGTCGCGGGCGTCCCCGCCGGAGCGCTGCTTGGTACAGCGTTGGGCTGGCGAACGACGTTCTGGGCCATCACCATCCTCTGTGTTCCCGCGATTTTTGGAGTCGCCAGGGGCACCACCAACACCGCCCGCCAAGCAGTGACCGACGCGTCATCGCCGAGGCTCAGAGCCGAACTCAGCCAGTTGGCGAAGCCGGGACTCGTCGTTGCCATGGGACTCGGAGCCTGATCAATGGAGGGACCTTTGCTGCATTGACCTTCCTGGCGCCGGTGGTGACGGGGGCCGCCGCTCTGACCGAAGAGTGGGTTTCCGTGGCGCTGGTGCTGTATGGCATTGGTTCCTTCTTCGGCGTCACGGTCGCAGGACAATTATCAGACCGGCGCCCCGCAGCCGTGCTCGCAGTCGGCGGACCATTGCTGCTGACGGGTTGGATCGTGTTGGCGTTGCTCGCATCGCATCCCGTTGCCCTTATGGTCCTGGTCCTTGTCCAGGGTTTCTTGTCGTTCGGTGTCGGCAGCACCCTGATCGCGCGGGTGCTGTATGCCGCCTCGGATGCACCAACGATGGGAGGTTCCTATGCAACCGCAGCATTGAACACAGGAGCTGCCGCGGGGCCGGTGCTCGGTGCTTTCGGACTCAACGCCGGACTGGGGTTGCCTGCACCGTTCTGGGTCGCCTCGGCGCTGACGGGGATCGCACTTGTTGTCATCCTTGCAACCGGGCGTACGGTCACGAAGACCGTTGCGGATGCCAGGCATTGACTTGCTCCTAGGCCCGCGCCTTGGTATTCCAAAATTCCAGAGTGGCGATGATTGTCACAAGAGGCGCCCCTGATTCTCCGCATTTACATTCCGCCAATCTCCTCATAGTCTTACTTGGTATACCAAAGTTGTTATGAGGAGATTGACGTGGAAGAACAGCACCGAGCTGGTGTCCGACCTTCGGGGAGTGGGGGCCGGCTCTCTACGGGCTTGATGTTGATTGCACTCATTATGGTTTCCATCAATCTCCGGCCGGCCATTACCACCGTCGCCGGGGTGATGAACCAGGTGCCTGGGGTGTTTGGTCTGGATCCAGCGCTGCTTCCCCTGTTGGGGACATTGCCGGTGCTGGCCTTTGGTATTTCGGGTCCGATCGGGCCTTGGCTGGCCCGGCGGGTTGGAACCGGGCGTGCCGTTGCGGTGGCCCTGTTGGTGCTGGCTGCGGCCTTGATCGTTCGGGCGACCGTGCCTGCGCTGCTGTTGCCCGGCACATTCGTGGCGGGCATGGCCATCATGACCGCCAGCGTGCTGGTACCCCAGATCGTCAAAGCCAATCGTGGCACCGGCTGGTGGACGGGCCTGTGCACCATGGGATTCGGTCTTGGCGCGGCCCTCGGGGCGGGACTGGTCCAACCGTTGGAGCACGCCTTCGGCGGCAGCCTGCCGTCAGCGTTGGCGGCGTGGGCGGTCCCCGCCCTGATGGGCGCGTTCCTGATCCATCGCCCCGGAGGACGGCCGACGGCGGCACCCGCCTCCGGGGGCACGGTGTCCGGCGCCTCCGGTACAGCCACGCCGCTGCGGAGACAGCGCACTGCGTGGGCTGTCACGGCGTTCTTTGGTCTCCAGGCCATGCTGTACTTCGCCATCACGTCCTGGCTGGCCGTGTACCTGGTATCCCGGAGTCTTTCGTCGGCCGACTCCGCCGCCTTGCTCGCTTGGTTCAGCCTGGCGGGACTTCCGGCGAGTTTGCTCGCCCCCGTCCTTGCCAGCCGTCCGCGTATCCTGCGGATCATGGCACCGGGGCTGGGATTGTCGGTGGCCGTTGCCCTCCTGGGCGTGCTCGTGGCGCCTACGGAACTGCAGTTCGTCGCCGTCGGGGTTCTGGGTGTTGTCCAGAGCGCCGGGTTCGGATTGGCCATGGCCCTGGTGGTGATCCGGTCAGCCGGTCCGCAGTCTGCCGGGCGGCTATCGGCCATGAGCCAGGGATTCGGATTCGCCCTGGCTTCCCTCGGCCCGCTGCTGGCAGGTCTGCTGCATGCGATGACAGGGGGGTGGGCAGTGACGTTCTGCGTGCTTGCCGCGGAAGCGGTGGTGCTGGCCGGTGCTGGATTCTTCGCAATCCGTGGACCAGTGGTCAGCGTGGGATCAGCCGAGTCAGCCCCGGAGCCGGCCGGGCCTGTCGGGGCGCAACCCCGCGGCGTATCCTCGGCCATATGACGAACTCATCAGGGACGAACCAGCCAGCAACACCCGCCACCGAAATCCTTGAAACCAGCGCATGCTGGGAGCTCCTCCGGGGTGTCTCAGTGGGCAGGCTTGCCGTGTGGGTGGACGACCACCCGGACATCTTCCCTGTGAATTACAAGGTTGACCACGGAACCATGGTGTTCCGGACCGGTGAAGGAACCAAGCTTCACGCTGCGCTCAGTGACACACCAGTGGCCATCGAAGCCGACGGGGTCAACGCCGAAACGGGCGTGGCATGGAGCGTGGTGGTCAAGGGCCGAGCGTCCGCCGTGAAGCTGACGCAGGACGTGCTCGATACCGTCGGTCTCCTGCTGTTTCCGTGGGAGGCCGGGCAGAAGGACCAGTTTATCCGCATTACGCCCAGCGAGGTGACGGGCCGTCGCTTCACGGTGACGCCTGCCGTGACCTGGTGGACGCCGCTGGATGACGCACCCAGGGCAGCCGGGGAGTAGACCCCAACGCGAAAACCCGCCCCTGATCGTCACCCTCACCGATGGACGGAGAGGGGTCGGTCAAGGGGCGGGTTTCGTTGCGGCTAGACCAGTTCCAGCTGGTCGGCTACAACCTTGCCGGCGTGAATGACAGTGCGGTCCTTGCCACGGTCCATCACCGTGGACGCCACCGTTTCGCCGTCCACCAGGAGGAGTTCGGCGGGATCGCCAACTTCGACGCCGGGACGGTGGGCTGTGTCCTTCAGCCGGGTCGCGCCGGGGTCGAGGATGCTCGCCCCACCGATGGTGGCGATGGCCAGGCAGTGCTCGATCAACTCGTCCTTCCGGAAGCCATGGGTGAAGGCGAGCTGCCATGTCCGGTCCAGCATGTCGGTGTTGCCGTAGGGGGACCAGTAGTCGCGCTGGCCGTCCTCGCCCAGGCCAAGCCGGACTCCGGCCTCGGTCAGCAACGGGATGGGCAGCTGGCCCGCAGCAGAAGGTGCCACGGAAGCCAAGGAGACATCCAGTTCCGCGAAGGCATCGATCAGCCTGCGCGTGGTGGCCTCATTGACACTGCCCAGTTGGTAGGCATGGGACATGGTGACCTTGCCCTGCATACCCAAAGCCCGGGTGCGCTCCAGAATCAGGTCCGTGCTGAAGACTCCCAGTTCGCCGGGTTCGTGAAGGTGGATATCAATGGGTACCTGGTACTTTTCGGCGAGGCCGAACACAATGTCGAGGTGTTTCGCCGGGTCCCGGTCCAGCGTGCAGGGATCGATGCCACCCATCACGTTGGCTCCGGCTTTGAGCGCTTCCTCCATGAGTTCAACAGTCCCTTCCTCCAGCAACAGCCCGGCTTGGGGGAAAGCAATGATGTCTACCGAGGCCTGGCCGGCGAACTTCTCCTTGGCGGCAGCAACGGCGTCGAAGCGTTCCAGCCTGCAGTCCACATCAACCTGCGCGTAGGAGCGGACGCGGGTGGTGCCCCGGGCGATCATCCTGCCGAGCGTGTCGTTCACGCGATCCTGCAGGGGTACCTCGGCGTTGCGCCAGTTCTGCCGGTCGTTCATCATCATGGTCCACACGCCCGGGCCGCCGGTGTGCTCGCGGAACGGCAGTCCGATGCGGGTGGAATCGAGGTGCACGTGGACGTCGGAGAACGACGGCAGCAGCAAGCGTCCGCGGCCCTCCACTACGGTTACGTCTGCTGGAACGGCACGGTCCGGGTCATGAGGTTCGACGCCGGTGATCTTGCCGCCTGCTTCGCCCGCCACAATGGTGACATCGCTGAGCGCTTGCCCCCAGGGGCGGACGGCACGGATCAGGGTATTCAATGGTTACTCCTTTTGGTTGTGAATCTGTTGCCTGCGTCTATTTCACGCCTGCCAGGGCCGATGCGGCCATACCAACGTGGTGGCAGGCCGGTGCAGCGGACGCAGCGGGTGTTGGAATTTCGTTGATGCAGCGTTGGCGTTGTTCCTCGGGAAGTGTCCCGATCAGCGGGCAACGGGTCCGGAACACACAGCCGCTGGGCGGATTGGCAGGGGACGGCAGGTCGCCTCGAAGCCGGATCTTCACCTGTTCCCTGGCCGCCCGCGGATCCGGCAGGGGCACTGCAGACAGCAAAGCTTTGGTGTAGGGATGCAGGGGGTTTTCGAAGAGTTCGTCGCGGGGTCCCTGCTCCACGATCTTGCCCAGGTACATCACGGCAACCTGGTGGGAGATGTGCCGGACCACGGAGAGGTCGTGGGCGATGAAGATGTAGGAAACGCCGGTCTCGCGCTGGATCTGCTGCAGGAGGTTCACCACCTGCGCCTGCACGGAGACGTCCAGCGCAGACACCGGCTCGTCGCACACGATGACTGAAGGGTTCAGGGAAATCGCCCGGGCAATGCCCACACGCTGCCGTTGTCCGCCGGAGAATTCATGCGGGAAGCGGTTGTAGTGTTCCGGCTTCAGTCCCACCTGGTCCAGGAGTTCCTTGACCCGGTTCTTCAGGCCGCCCGGAGGGTTGATCTTTTGCGCCACCATGGGAGCGGCAATGGCCGTGCCCACGGTCTGCCGCGGATTCAGGGAGGCGAAAGGATCCTGGAAGATCATCTGGACCTTGCGCCGGAAGTTGTACAGCTCCCGGCCCCGCAGTTGGCTGATGTCAACGCCGTCGATCACAATCCGTCCACCCGTCGGATCCATAAGGCGGGCAACCATGCGGCCGGTGGTCGATTTACCGCAACCGGACTCACCCACGAGCCCCAAAGTCTGGCCGCGGGCGAGACTGAAAGACACGCCGTCGACCGCCTTGACCGAGCGTTTGGGGGCGCCCGGCAGCAGGCCGCCCTTCAGCGGGAAGTGCTTTTGCAGGTTCTCCACCTGGAGAATTGGTTCGTGTTCCATGGACGGTCCTAACGCGAATTCCGGATGGTGATGATCTGCGGGCCGCTCAAGTGGCAACGCTTGCCGTGGCCGTCGTCGATTGTCAGCTCCGGCCGCTGCCTGGCGCAGACGCCGTCGCCGACCAGTTCGGCGTACTGGCACCGTGCGCTGAAGATGCAGCCCTTGGGCAGGTCAAGGAGCGACGGCGGCTGGCCGGGTATCGGGTTCAGCTGGCCCGCGGCGCTGTTCAGCGTGGGCATGGAGTTGAGCAAGCCCAGGGTGTAGGGATGCCGGGTCTCGTAGAAAATGTCGTCCACCGGACCGGACTCGACGCATTGTCCGCCGTACATGACCAGCACGTTGTCGCAGACCTCGGCCACCACACCGAGGTCGTGGGTGATGAGGATGAGGGCCGAGTTGGTTTCCTCCTGGAGCCCGGACATCAGATCCAGTATCTGGGCCTGGACGGTCACGTCCAACGCTGTGGTGGGTTCGTCGGCGATCAGCAGCTCGGGCTCGCAGATCAGGGCCATCGCGATCATGGCACGCTGGCGCATGCCGCCGGAGAAGTGGTGCGGGTACTCGTCGAAGCGCTGCTCCGGGCTGGGGATGCCCACCCTTCCCAGCATGTCGACGGCGGCCGCCCGGGCCTGCTTCTTGCTCGCCTTGTTATGGACCAGATAGGCCTCGGCAATCTGGTGGCCCACGGTGTAGAAGGGGTGCAACGCCGAAAGTGGATCCTGGAAGATCATGCCGATGTTGCGGCCGCGGAGCTTTCGCATGGAGGACTCGGGCAGAGTGACCAGGTCCTTGCCCTGGAACATGGCCTGCCCTGTCACCTGGGCGGAGGTGCCCTTGAGCAAGCCCATCAAGGCCTGGCTGGTGACAGACTTCCCGGAACCGGATTCGCCCACGATGCCCAGGGTTTGGCCACGTTCAAGGGCGAAGTCCATGCCGTTCACTGCGGAGACAACGCCGTCATCCGTAGGGAACTTCACGGTGAGGTCGCGGACTTCAAGGAAAGCAACGGTTGCCGTCCCTCCGGCACTCGCGCTCGCGGTGTTGGTATGCAGCTGGGTCATTGGAGCCTCACTCGGGGATCGATGGCGGCGTAGGCGAGGTCCACGGCAACGTTGGCAACGATGACGAAGAACGCGGCCAGCATGGTGATGGCCATGGTGACTGGAAGGTCGCCGGAAATGGCCGCATGTACTGCGGTGAAGCCCAGGCCCGGAACGGAGAAGATCTGCTCGGTGAGGACCGCGCCGCCGAGCAGCAGGCCGATGTCCATTCCAAGCATGGTGACAACCGGGGTGATGCCTGCGCGTACACCGTGTTTGAAGGTGACGGTCCGGGGTGCAAGGCCCTTCGCGCGGGCGGTCCGGATGAAGTCCTCGCCGAACGTCTCGATCATGTTGGTTCGCGTGACCCGGATATAGGAGGCGCTGAACAGGACGGCCAGGGCGATCCACGGCAACAGGTAGTTGGCCACCCAGGCTCCCGGACCCTGCGGTCCAAAGGGGCTGCTGATCTCGTTCGTGGTGAACGGCAGGACGTGCAGCTGGTTGACGAACAGGAGCAGCAGGAACAGGCCGGTGACGGGGATCGGCAGCGAGACTCCCACCGAGGCAGCGCCCACGATGAACTTGTCCACGGGAGAACCTTTGCGGAGGGCGGCCAGCAGCCCCAGTCCGACGCCGGTGATGGTCCACAAGACCAGTGCGCCGATGGCCATGGAGAAGGTGTAAGGCAATGAGCGGCCGATGATGTCGGCAACGTTCTCGTTGGTTTGGAATGACTTGCCCAGGCACGGCCATTCACAGAGCGTCTGGGCTCCCGGGGCGCCGATCATGCGCGGGGAGAAGAAGCCTCGGACGTAGTCGACGTATTGGACAAGGAACGGCTGGTCCATGCCCAGGGCAACGCGGGCTTCAGCCACGCGTTCGGGAGTGCACTCCTGGCCGCAGGCTGCAGCGGCGGGATCGGACGGACCGAGCTGGAAAAGCGTGAAGGTAATAAAGCTGACGGCGGCAAGCAGCAGGACCAGCGATCCGGTCCGGCGAAGAATGAAAGTCATCATGGTGGTGGTTGCGGGCCGCCCGCCGGGGCAGGCGGCCCGCTTCTCCTTCTGGACTATGCCCGAATGGTTATCGAAGCCCGGTTATTGCTCGACGCCGACGATGGAGAGGTCGATGCCGCCGAAGAAGTAGCCCACCTGGGCGTTGCGGACATTCGAGCCGACCACGCTGTTGGTGTGGCTGCGGATGAGCGGGACGATCGGGTAGGTCTTCAGAGCCGAACCGAAGGCCTCGGACCACTTCTTGCCGAGTTCCTCGGAGCTGCCATCCGTGTTGCGCAGATCGAACATGGCCTTGGAAACAACGGGGTCGAAGTAACGGGAGGTGTTGGAGAAGCCGTAGCTGGTGCCGTCGTTGTTCGGTCCCAGCAGCGGGTCGGCGGAGGTACGGACAGATGCCGGGTCAGCGCCGCCGCACCAACCGGAACGGCCCATGTCCGGGAGCTGCTCGCTGGCAAGGACCGAGTAGTAGTTCGGGGCGGGGATCGGAACCAGTTCCACATCGATGCCCAGGGCCTTGAGGTTCTGCTGGACCACGGTGCCGGTGTTCTTGAAGGCGTCCCGGTTGTTGGCGTAGCCGTAGGTCAGGGTCTTGGGGTAGTCCTTGCCTTCCAGGAGCTTCTTGGCTTCCTCGAGCTTGGGCTTGCCGGTGGGATCCAGTTCCAGTTCGGTTTCCACGTAACCGCGCATCTTGGAGTTCAGTGGGCTCTGGGTGATCTCGCCGAAGCGGCGTCCGCCGTACTGGACCAGGATGGACTGGCGGTCCAGGGCCAAGGCGATGGCCTTGCGGACATCGGGGTCCTTGATCTTCTGGGTGTTCAGGCTCAGGACGTCGTTGCAGCCCAGCAGGCCCGACGCTACGCGGTCCTTGACCTTGGCGTCGGCCAGTTTGGCCGAGTCCGAGGTTTGGAGGGCGCCGTTGGAGTCGAGCGTGATGGCGTTGGGGTCCGAGTCGGCAAGCAACTGCTGGCTGATGGTGGCCTGGGACGTGGAGAGCGAGAAGCTGAAGGTGTCCGGGAGGGCGGAACGGTTGGGATCCGTAGCCGGATCCCAATGCGGGTTGCGGACCAGCTTGAGCGACTTGCCGCGGTTGTAGGACTCCACCATGTACGGTCCCGAGGATACGGGGTGGTTGGTGTAATCCAGCTTGGTGTCCTTGGCCTTGGGGACCGGAGCAGTGTTGGAGCGCGATGCCAGGGCAGGGAACTCCGCGAACGGCTTCTTCAGATGGAAGACCACGGTGCGCTCATCAGGCGTTTCAACTGCCTGAAGCACAGCGGCAGGATCCTTGTACGGCCCCTTGTACCCGCCGGCGTCGAGCGCTGCATTGAGCTCCTGCGGCGCCTGGGTGAAGACGTCCTGCGCAAAGGTGCGCTCCACACCGTACTTGATGTCTGCCGAGGTGATGGGCGTTCCGTCTTCGTACTTCACGCCTTCCTTGAGGGTGAACGTCCAGCTGAGGCCGTCGTCGGAGACTTTGCCGGTGTCCGTGGCGAGGTCCGGGACCACCGTTGGCGGCTGGCCCGCCGTTTCCTTGGCCATGGTCAGCGTGCGGTAGTAGAGCTGGCCGACGTTGGCAGTCTGGACGTAGTTGCTGTTGCCCGGATCCAGGGTCTGGAAGTCCGAGGACATCAGGACGTTGAGGTTGCCGCCTTTGCCGCTGAAGCCTGACTTGACCACGTTGGGGGCCAGTTCAGTGACCGACTCGGCGGGCTTGGAACTGCTGGGCTGGTTCTGGCCTGCGCCGCAGCCAGTGGCTGCCATGGCAATCAGGACGGAAAGAGCAAGGGCTCTTGCGGGGGTTTTCATGATGCTCCTTGGAGAGGGTGAAGGGCGGTGCGGGGGATGAGTGGCTGAATTCAACTACGTGAGGCTTTGGGGTCCAGGGCATCCCGGACGGCGTCGCCCAGGAGGTTGAAGGCCAGCACGGTGACGATGAGCATGATGCCCGGCACTGCCAGGAACCATGGGTCGCTGAGGTACCAGTTGCCGGACTGGGCAGCGTTGAGCATCTGGCCCCACGACGGTGTGGGGTCCTTGACGCCGACGCCCAGGAAGGACAGGGCTGCTTCGGCGGAGATATTGGTGGGGATCAGCATGGTGGCGTACACCAGGACAACACCCATGACGTTGGGGATGATCTGCCGGAACAGGACGCTGAGGTGTGAGGCGCCGAAGGACCGGGCGGCTTCGACGAATTCGCGCTCGCGGAGGCTCAGCACCTGGCCGCGGACAATGCGTGCAAGATAGGCCCAGCCGAAGAAGCCCAGGATGATCACCAGCGAAGCCATGGGCAGGAAGCTGCCTTCGCCCAGCGGGGTATCGCGGAGCCGTGACTGCAGGATGGGCGTCAGCGAGAGCACCAGGAGAAGGTGCGGGAACGCCAGGAAAAGGTCCATGATCCGGCTGATGATGGCATCCGTTTTGCCGCCGAAGTAGCCGGCCGCTGCGCCCAGAACCGTGCCGAGGACCACGGAAACCGCGGTGGACAGCAGCGCAATGGTCAGTGAGACCTGGCCGCCGTAGGCAAGCCGCGCGAAGAGGTCCCGGCCCAGACCGGGCTCCACACCCAACCAATGCTGGGCCGACGGGTACATGAAGCCCGGCAGCGGCAGCCCGGGTGTCTGGAAGTCGTCCAGAACTTCAGGGCTGGTGTTTGACGTGTAGGGATCGTTGCCTGACATGGCGCTGAGCACCGGGGCCAGGATGGCGAACAGCAGAATGGCCACCACAACGCACAGGCTAAGAAGTGCCACCTTGCTGCGCCGGATCCTCATCCATGCGGTAGCGAGCAGTGAGCGGGCTTCGGCAGGTGCCGCCGCTTTGCGTTCCGGCGTCGTTGCCGGAGGCAGCGGCGGGCTGCCGGTACTTGGTTCGACGGATTGTATCTGGGTCAACGGTTCTGCTCGTTTCGTGATCAGGAGCTGGCTCCGGAGTTCTTGTATACCAAAATAGACTAGAGCAGGATTCATGCGATGTAAATCACAAATAATGTACTGTTTGGAATACCAGAGAGTAATACGAGCTGTCCGTATGGGCAGAAAACAGGAGACGCCGTGCGCACCAAGGTCACCGCCCGCTACGTGTTGGGCCATCTCAACGGACACCACGTGCTGCTGGAAAACGGGTGCGTGGTCTACAGTGGCCACACCATCGATTACGTAGGCCATGACTTCACGGGTCCAGTGGACCAGGAACGGCACCTGGGGGATGCGCTGCTCATGCCCGGTTTGATCGACCTTGACGCCCTCACAGACATCGACCACCTCATCCTGGACAGCTGGGCCGGACCGGAGCAGGCCAAGGGACATCAATGGTCCGAGGACTACTTCCGCAACCGCCGGACCGATGTCTTCACGGCCGGAGAACGTCAGCAGATCCGCGAATACGCGCTGATCCAACTTGTCCTGCATGGCATCACCACCTACATGCCCATCGCCTCCGAAGTGCACTCCGAATGGGCCGAACCCCTCGAGGAACTGGTGGGCATGGCGGAGACCAGTCGGCGACTGGGCCTGCGCGGCTACCTCGGCCCGGCGTACCGCTCGGGCGTGAACGTCGTGTTGGAAAACGGCGAACGTTCAGTAATGTTCGACGACGACCGCGGCCGTGAGGGGCTGGCCAGCGCCTTGCGCTTCATTGACCATGCGACTGGACTTAACGATCCCTTGGTCAACGGCGTCCTGCTCCCGTGCCGCATTGAGACACTCGACCTTGAGTTGCTCAAAGCCACTGCAGCGGCCTCCAGCGAACGGGACGTGCTGGTACGTTTGCACTCCTTGCAGGGGCTCGTGGAGCGGGAGCTCATCCTGGACCGGCACGGGGTAACGCCCCTGGAACTCCTCGAGCAAGTGGGCCTGCTCAATGAGCGGCTCTTGATCCCGCACGCCACTTACACGGACAGGAATCCTGCGGTACATGGGGAGGACCGTGGCGACCTCGCACGGCTGGCAAACAGTGGCGCCAGCATCATCCACTGCCCGCTCACCTCCATGCGTTACGGCAGCACACTGGATTCCTTCAACGCGTACAAGGAGGCGGGCATCAATATCTCCCTGGGCACGGACTCGTTCCCGCCGGACCTCATCCGGGGCATCGATGCCGGCGTGCAGCTCGCCAAGATCCTCGCCGGAAGCAACGACGCCGGCGACGTCGCCGGATACTTCGATGCCGCAACCTTGGGCGGCGCCCACGCCTTGAGGCGCCCGGACCTCGGCCGGCTCAAGGCGGGCGCGCAGGCGGACCTGGTGGCCTTCTCCTTGGGAGACTTCCGCGACGGCGTCCACGAAGACCCGCTGAGGACCCTCCTTCTGAACGGCACGGCCCGCCAGGCAGTGCTGTCCGTCGTGGCTGGCCGGACCATCATGGTTGACGGGGCGATCGAAGGAATTGACCTGGAATATTGGCGGTCCAAGGGGCAGGAATTGTTCGACAAGATGCGCCGCGCCTACAGCGGCCGTGACATCGGGAACCGCCCGGCCGATGAGCTGTTTCCTCCCGTGTATGCTCGGTTGGAACGCTGACCGGCGCCGCCCGGCGGCGGCAGCGTACGCAGTGATGAAGGGAAGTTCCACAGTGGTTGAGGCGATGCCGGAAACCGGGAATGGCCGCGATGACGAGGCCCGCGCGGAGAACGTCTACCAATTGGTGCTGGAGGGCATTGTCACGGGCAAGTATGCCCAGGGCGGGCGGCTGCGTGAACGTGAGCTCTCGGAGATCTACAGCGTTTCCCGCATCCCGGTCCGGGAGGCCATCCAACGCCTGGAGCAGGACGGCTTCGTGGAGACCTTCCCGCGCCGTGGTGCAGTGGTCCGCCAACTGACGCTCACCGACGTCAATGAGCTCTTTGATATCCGCCTGTGCCTGGAAACCTTCGCCGCCAGGATGGCTGCCACCCGGGTGGCCGAGGGCAGCGACGGCGGCCGGCTGGAGGAACTCATGGAGGCCTCCAACGCGGCCATCGACGAGGGCAGGACAGAGGACGTTGCTGTGATCAGCGCCGAGCTTCACGCCGAGATCGTGCGCCTGTCAGGGAACCGGCTCCTCATCGAATCGGTGAAGCCGCTGTTCGGGCGGATGCGCTGGATTTTCGGGCTCACGCACAACCGCAGCAACGAGCTTCAGCGCGACGAACACACAGAACTCTGCAACGCGATCCTCAGGGGCAAGCCGGACCTGGCGTATTCACTGGCGTACTCGCATATCGAGCTGGGCCGCGAGCCCGTGCTTAGCGGGCTCGCGGAAACCCTGGAACCTTAGTCGTCGGCGTCCGGGTACTCGGCCTCGTCGTCGTACCGGCCTGATTCCTCCACTTCGACCTCAAGGATCTTGAGCAGCTCCGTGTCCGGGTTCAACATGATGGCGGCCTCGTCGCGGCGGTGCTGCAGCACAGTGTCCAGGTAGGACTGCACGGTTTCAGCCAAAGGCACGTACCTGTCCTGCTTCTGACTCATGTACCAGCGGTGCTCCAGGACCTCGTGCACAACTTCCGCCGGTTCCAGCTTTCCCGCCAAATGGCGTGGGATGGAGCGGACAATGGGCTCGAAGATCTGGCTGACCCAGATGTGCGCGCTGATTTCCTCATCCAGGTCCGGGTTGTTGTCGGCCCGGAACTGGTCCATGTCGTTCAGGAGCCTGCGGGCCTGGTTCTCCTGGGCGTCCAGGCCGGTCAGGCGCAGCAGCCGGCGCTGGTGGTGACCGGCGTCGACGACCTTTGGCTGGAGCTGGATGGTGGAGCCGTCCGCCGTGGTCTTGATGGCGTATTCCTCAACATCGAAGCCGAGCTCGTTGAGGCGGCGGATGCGTGCACCCACGCGCCACCGCTCGCCCAGTTCGAAGGACTCCTTCTCCGTGAGTTCAGTCCAGAGGCGCCGGTAGCTGCCCATGATCAGCTCACTGGTGGCTACAGGATCCACCTTCTCCTCGATCAGCCCACCGTCCAGCAGGTCCATGAGCTCACCGGCGATGTTCACGCGGGCGATCTCAAGGTCGTATTCGCGCTGGCCCATGGAGAGGTCGGGGTAAAGTTCGCCCGTTTCCGCATCCACCAGATACGCAGCAAAAGCGCCCGCATCACGGCGGAACAACGTGTTGGACAACGAAACGTCGCCCCAATAGAAACCGATCAGGTGCAGGCGGACCAGCAGCAGCGCCTGCGCATCAATCAGACGGGTGAGCGTGTCCTTGCGGAGCATCTGCGAGAAAAGGGCGCGGTACGGCATGGAGAACTTCAAATGCCGGGTTACCAGCACCGGGTTGAGCGGCCGGCCATCTGCCGTGGTGCGGCCGGTAATAACCGCCACGGGCTCCACACACGGAACATCCAGACGGGCCAACTTCCGGAGCATGTGGTACTCGTGCCGTGCAACGTGCTCGGAGGTTTCCTTGATGGCGATCACCGAACCGCCCAAATGCGCGAAACGGACAATGTGCCGGGAGATACCGCGGGGGAGCGCGGCCAGGTTCTCAGCCGGCCAATCCTCCAAAGCAATATGCCAGGGCAGGTCCAGCAGCTCGGGATCCGCCGTTGCTGCCGTGATATTCAGCGAACCGATGACGCTCGCCGGAGGAGCGGCGTCCTGCGCGCTGGCTGCTTCGGTCCGAGGGAGCTTGCCGATCTGCCCGTAGTCGGTGGGTTCGTCGTGCCACTGGGCTTCGTTTTGCTCGCTCATGCCTCAATTGTTCCGTATTCAGGGGAAGCGGACGCACCCGCGGCCGTGAAGGGGTTCAGCGGCGGGGCTGACCATTCGACGTCGGGGGCTTCCTGGAAGACGACCCCCTGCTTGGTGAGTCGCTCACCGAAGGCGCCCAACCGGCGTCGGAAGTCACCGGCGTTGCGCAATTCCTGGCCTGTCCAGGCGACTTCGGCCAGCGAGATGGCCCGTGGGTAGAGCAACCACTGTGCTTGTTGGTTGTTGCGGACGGTCTCGGTCCAGAGGGGGCCTTCGACGCCCAGGATCTGCTGGTCCGTCAAACCGCCCTGGGCCGGGTCCCAGTTGTAGTACTCGGCCCAGGTGAAGGGGCCGCCCTTGACCCATTCAAGGCCGATGGGGCTCTCCGCGGAGTATTTTTGGTCCAGGTAAGTGTTGGCCGCCGGGGACATGATCACTGTGGGAGCGGTGGCATCAGCCTGCCGGACGATCGGATCCAGGTCGCCGAACCAGTACTGGATTACGGACCCGTTCGGAAGCTCTGCCTCGGCGAACTCATTCCAGCCCACCACGGTCTTTCCGGTCAGTGACGCCAGCCGGGCAAATTCCTGCATCATCGTGATGTAATTCGCGTGTCCCGTGACCAAAGCTTCGTCGCCGCCGACGTGCAGGTAAGGGCCCGAAGTCATCGCGGCCAGTTGCCCCAGGACCTCCGCCACGAACTCATAGGTGGCCGGGAGCGAGGCGTCCAGCGTTGACCAGCCGACGTCCGCAGTGGTGCTCATGTCCTTGGCCACGCCGTCCGGGTTCAGCTGCGGAATGGCTGCGAGGGCGGCGTTGACGTGGCCGGGAAGGTCGATCTCCGGAATCACGACGACGTTCCTGGCGGCGGCATACGCCTGAAGATCCCGGAACTCCTGCTGGGTGTAGAAGCCGGAGTTGCCGCGGGGCGGAACTGCCGTGGCGACTTCCACCGCACCCTTCCCGCCCACTTCGGTCAGCTTGGCGTAGTCCAAGCCCGAAGGGTTCTCTTCCGGTTGGCGGATTTCGATCCGCCAGCCTTGGTCGTCGGTCAGATGCAGGTGGAGGGCATTGAACTTGAACTGCGTCATAACGTCGATCTGCTCCTTCACCTCCTTCACCGAGAGGAAGTTGCGGGCGACGTCCAGCATGAGGCCGCGGTAGGCAAAGCGCGGTGCGTCGAGAATCTCGACGGCGGGAACCACCCAGGTGCCGGCGTCGCCTTCTTCGGAGGCGCCGCCTTCCTCGATGGCCGCGGGGAAAAGCTGCCGGAGGGTCTGCACAGCGTTGAAGAGGCCTGCGGGGGCGGACGCCGTGAGCCGGACTCCATCCTCGGAGGCGGTCAGGGTGTAGGCCTCAGGGCCGCCGTCGAACGCGTCCACCAGATCCAGGGAGATATCCCCCGGGCGGTGTTCTTCCACCAGCGGCAGCGAAAAGCCCGTGGCGGTGCGGAGCAGCGCGGCCAACTGTTCGGCAATCTGCGCGGCGGTGTTGCCGGCCGCGATCCTGGCGCCGGGGGAGAGAGTGAAGGACGGACCGTCCTGGGGCGCAACGTGGGAAGGCCGGGGAATCAGGTTATCTGTGGTGTTCATGCCGTTCTTTCCGGGAAGAAGGTTAACGTGATAACGGCCCGACCGGGAGGGTCGGGCCGCCATCACAATGCGGAACGTACAGACGCGATTAGTCGCCCAGGCGCAGGCCCGTCTTGGTGTCGAACAGGTGCACGTGGCCGGACTGCGGACGAACGAAGATGGACTCGCCCTTCATCGGGGGGCGGCGGCCATCGACGCGTGCGACGATGTCGTGGCTCTTGCCATCAAGGGTGGTGTGGCCGTAGACGTAAGCGTCGGCGCCGAGTTCTTCCACCACGTCAACCTCAACCTGGAGGCCTTCGCCGTTGCCGACGGTCTCAAGGTCTTCCGGACGGGAACCGACGGTGACGGTCTGGCCGGTGGCTTCCTGGAGGACGTCGCGCGGCACGGGGTAAATCGTTCCGCCGAACTGGACGCCGCCGTCGACGACCGGCAGTTCCAGCAGGTTCATGGCCGGGGAGCCGATGAAGCCTGCAACGAAGACGTTCTTCGGGCGGTCGTACAGGTTGCGCGGAGTGTCAACCTGCTGGAGCAGGCCGTCCTTCAG
Source organism: Paenarthrobacter histidinolovorans (assembly GCF_014647595.1). Classification (GTDB taxonomy): domain Bacteria; phylum Actinomycetota; class Actinomycetes; order Actinomycetales; family Micrococcaceae; genus Arthrobacter; species Arthrobacter histidinolovorans. Next base: position 28,314 of record NZ_BMPM01000014.1, read on the forward strand.
GACTGCGACGCGGTCACCCATGGTCATGGCCTCGACCTGGTCGTGCGTCACGTACACCGTGGTGACGCCGAGGCGGCGGGTCAGGGATGCGATCTGAGTACGGGTCTGGACGCGAAGCTTGGCGTCAAGGTTGGAAAGCGGCTCATCCATGAGGAAGACCTGCGGGTTACGGACGATTGCGCGTCCCATGGCAACACGCTGGCGCTGACCACCGGAGAGAGCCTTCGGCTTGCGGTCAAGGTACTGCTCAAGGTCAAGGAGCTTGGCAGCTTCGCGAACACGCTCGGCGCGCTCTTCCTTGGAGACGCCGGCGATCTTCAGTGCGAAGCCCATGTTGTCCGCAACCGTCATGTGCGGGTACAGGGCGTAGTTCTGGAAGACCATTGCGATGTCGCGGTCCTTCGGGGGAACGTCCGTGACGTCGCGGTCACCGATCAGAATGCGGCCGGCGTTCACATCCTCAAGACCTGCTAGCATGCGCAGGGAGGTGGACTTACCGCAACCGGAGGGTCCCACGAGGACCAGGAATTCGCCATCGGCGATGTCGATGTTGAGCTTATCGACGGCGGGCTTATCTGTGCCCGGGTACAGACGCGTAGCGTTATCAAAAGTAACTGTAGCCACAGTTATCAATCCCTTCACCGGCAGGTACGTGCCGGACGATCCGTTGTGAATGGTTCATTTTCTTCAGTTGAACTCCCCGGCCTGAGGCCGGGGAGGATCGTGTAACGCCGCACGGTACTGTGCGTCACATCACAACCAAGAGTATGTCAGATTTTTTGACTAACTACCTAAATGTTACGAACATCACATGTTGCGCTCATCACGCATTATGCGGGCGAGGTGACCCGGCGCCGCTCCCGCAACAGGGCTTCCAGCAACTCCGCCACGTGGACGGGAGCCTCCACCCGGTACTGCGCCTGGGTGAAATCCAAACCCACCTTGATTCCCACGTCGTCACCCATGAGCCTGCCCAGGGCGTCCTCATCCGTGACGTCGTCCCCCGCAAAGAGGATGGCCGTGGCACCTGTCGCCTGGCGGAGGAACTCCACGGCTTCGCCCTTGGAAGCGTGGACCACGGAAGTTTCCAGCACCCGCTTGCCCGTCTTCAGATACACGCCTGGATGCTCGCTCAGGACCCGGGTGGCGGCCTCGACGGCGTCCTCCGCCACGTCGTCGTCGGCCATCCGGGTGTGAAGGACCACGCCGGCAGGCTTGTCTTCGAGCACCGTCCCGGGGGCGATGTTCACGATTTCGGCAAGAACCTCGCGCACGGCCGCCAGTTTCTTCCGCTGGTCCTCGTCCAGTTCCAGGCCCAAGGAACCTTCGCCCAGCCAAACTTCGGCGCCGTGGCTGCCGATCAGCAGCGTGTTGGCCGGGGGAGAGGCGACCAGCCGCAGACTGTCCAGGGCCCTGCCCGAGATGAGTGCCGTCGTCGTGCGTGGCAATTCGGCGAGTTCCGCCAGCGCCGCAGCCGAGCGCGGAAGGGGCCGCGCGTCCTCGGCGCGATCAACGATCGGTGAGAGTGTTCCGTCGAAGTCCAGTGCTACCAGCAGGTGCTCCGTGCCGGAAATGCGGCGGACCGCCTCCAGCAGTTCCGGCGACAGGGCCAGGTTCTCAGCTGTCATCTCGAACCACCTTTTCTTCCAATGCCGCCAGGAACGCTGCTGACCAGTAATCGACGTCGTGGTCCAGGATCTGCTTGCGCATGAGCTTCATGCGCCGGCGTGCTTCCTTGGGCGGCAGGTTGACGGCCCGCAAGATGGCGGACTTGAGACCGTCGATGTCATGCGGGTTGATAAGGAACGCCTGCTTGAGCTGATCTGCCGCACCGGCAAACTCACTCAGGACCAAGGCGCCGTCGTCATCGGAACGGGCAGTGACATACTCCTTGGCCACCAGGTTCATGCCGTCACGCAGCGCCGTCACCAACATGACATCGGCAGCCAGATACAGTGCCACCATTTCTTCCACCGGGTAGCTGTGGTGCAAATAGCGCACCGCGGTGTTCTGGATGGTGTCGTAGGTGCCGTTGATGTGGCCGACGGTGCCCTCGATTTCCTCCCGCAGAAGCCGGTACTGCTCCACGCGCTCACGGCTGGGACTTGCCACCTGGATGAGCGTGGCGTCCTCTACCTTGATGCTTCCCTCGCGCAGGAGTTCCTCGAAAGCCTTCAAGCGGTGGCCGATGCCTTTGGTGTAATCAAGGCGGTCCACACCCAGGAGGATCGTTTTGGGATCGCCCAGGTCCCGGCGGATCTGTTTTGCGCGTTCGATGATGTCCGGGTTGGCGGCCAGCTCGCGGATCTGGTCCACGTCGATGGAGATGGGGAAGGCCTGGGCCCTGGCGATGTGGGTGACCTCGCCGTCCGGTCCCTTGACATGGACCTGCTGCTGCTTGACGCTGGCGCCCAGGAAGCGGCGTGCCGAGCGCATGAAGTTGCCGGCATCGCTGGGGCGCTGGAAGCCAAGGAGGTCGGCGCCGAGCAAGCCGTCGATGATTTCCCGGCGCCACGGAAGCTGCGCGAAAATCTCAGGTGGCGGGAATGGAATGTGGTTGAAGAAGCCGATCTTCAGATCCGGGCGGGCCTCACGCAGCAGGCGCGGAACCAGCTGAAGCTGATAGTCCTGCACCCAAACCGTGGCACCGTCCGCGGCGTGGCGGATGACGGCGTCGGCAAACTTCTTGTTCACGGAGCGGTACGAATCCCACCACGTACGGTGGAACTCCGGGGGCGCGATGACATCGTGGTAGAGCGGCCAGATGGTGGCGTTGGAGAAGCCTTCGTAATACAGCTCAACCTCATGGCTGCTCAGCTGGACCGGGACCAGGTCCATGCCTTCGTGGCTGAACGGGCGCACAGTTTCATCCGGGGCGCCATGCCAACCTACCCACGCGCCGTCGGACTTGGTCATCATGGGCGCCAGGGCTGTGACCAAACCGCCGGGCGAGCGGCGCCAGCCGTCCTTCTCATCCCCGTCGTCGCTGATCCGGTCGACGGGCAACCTGTTGGAGACCACCATAAAATCGAACTTGGTCGCCGTGGGCTTCTTGACGGGAGAAGCCCGGACGCCTTCTTCGGTTGTGAGTTTCTCGCTTGCCAAATCCTGCATCAATGCTCCCTGGGGTTGCTGTGACTCAACTCCCAGCCTACTAGCGGAATCTTCCCCGGCGGTTGATCGTTCAACTAGCGGGCGGACGGGTGTGCGGTAGAGCTCCAAGTTGGCTCCCGTAAACTGTCCCCGTTGCCCTAGCTATTCACTACGACGTCGAGTAACCCGAGGAACTGATGAGCCCCGCAAACGAATCCCGCCTGTCAAAGGCTGAACGCACCGCCCAGGCACGGGAAAAAGCGCGAGCAATCCGCGAAGAACAGTTGAAGAAGGAGAAGCGCAACAAGCTTCTGGTCGGCTGGGGCATCGTGGTTGCCATCGTCGTGATCATTGCAATTATTGCGGCCGTAGTTATCGGCAACATCCAGAACAACGCACCGGTTGCCGATCAGGGGCCGACGCCGGCCAACGGCAACGTCCACGGCGGCGTCACGTTGCTGGCAGGCAGCGAAGTCGTGAAGTCCGAGCCAAGCTCCGTCAACGTCGCCGATGTCCCTTCCGCTCCCGCCACCAAGCCCGCCACGGTGACCGTGCCCGGCGGGGAGGCCGAGGCGGGCAAGCCCGTCAAGGTGATCGCGTACATCGACTTCATCTGCCCGGTCTGCAAGCGTTTCGAAACCACCTACGGTGACTCGCTGACCCAGTTGCGCAACGACGGCAAAATTTCCCTTGAGTACCGTCCTCTCGGGTTCCTGGACCTGCAGTCCACCACCAACTACTCCTCCCGTGCGGCCAACGCAGCAGCTTGCGTAGCGAACACGTCCCCGGAGAAGTACGCGGACTTCTTCAACCTCCTCTTCGAACGCCAGCCGGCCGAAGGCAGCGCGGGCATCTCGGACAAGGACTTGAAGGCCATGGCCACCGAGGTTGGCGCCGCCAACATTGACTCGTGCGTGGACAGCAAGCAGTACCGTCCGTGGGTGAAGTTTGCCACCCAGGAAGCTGCCGCCATCGGCATCACTGGAACGCCTACCATCTTCATCGACGGCAAGCAGTGGGACGGTTCCACCGACCTGAACGCCGAGATCCAGACCGCCATCACGGCAAAGGGCTAAGCCTCTACCTGAATTCCCGACGGCGGCCGGTCACCTCTTCGCTGAGGTGGCCGGCCGCTGTTGTTCAGGCAAATTTCGTTGACGGGGATGGTCTGGGCTAACCTTATCTAGCGCTCTTTTGCGCTTGGTTCCGGGTAGCCGGAGCGTGCCTCCTTAGCTCAGTTGGCCAGAGCACCGCTCTTGTAAAGCGGGGGTCGTCGGTTCGAATCCGACAGGGGGCTCCACGAACCCCTCCATTCCGGCTGTTTGCCTGGAATGGAGGGGTTTTCTTGTCTTGGAAGCAGGGCACTACACGCTTACTGCACGCTTTCAACAAGGCAGACGACGCCGGCGGTCTCCTTTGGATGGGACAGGTCATTAACGGAAGAATCCACCACGGCGGGTCAGGGAGCTGTGGGCTGCGTGGGTGAGCTCGGAACGTGACGCCAGGCAACGGTCCGTGCACTGCCGGAGGGCAGGCAGTGCTTGGGCGGCGTCCTCGAAGTAGTCTTCGCGGATCATCAATTCGATAGCCCGGCACTGGTGTTCAGTTTCCACGGCACCGACCATAGCGGAGCTGATCTTGAGGCTGAGCAGGGCTGTTGTGGTCTCTTTGGCGTCATGAACATCTACGGCGTGAACAATGCGCTCCACCCGCTGCGGGAGCATCGCCAGATACTTGTCCAGGAATCGCAAGGCAGGTTCCGGGCTGCCGAGTTCGTCGGCGAGGGACCGGAGCCTTCTCAGATCCAACTCGGCGGCGGGGTTACGCTGCCGCTTCATCGCTCTCACCGGCCGCCTGCCCCGCCAATGACTCTTTTGGGTCTTTGGTCCAGATGGAGGCGAGCATTCCGATGACCAGGATGGCGGGTGCGCCGTACATCAAGGTGTTCAGGACCATCGGTTCGCGGATTGCCCGGATCGCGTTGCCCACGTAGGGAATCGTGGCGACTTGCTTGTCTACGGTCTTGCCTTGGAGAGTGGCGATCCAGGGATCGATCCCGTTGTTGGCGTCGCCCTTCNTTGGTCCTCCACTGGGATGTGGTAGGTGATGATGTCGCCGACTTTGACGTCCTCGATTGGAGTAGGGACGGTGACGACGACGTCTCCGGGGTTGATCAGGGGCGCCATGGAACCGGTCAGCATGGTGGAGGTCTGGTAGCCCAGAACGCGCGGGCCGATCGCAAGGAACAGGAACACCAGAGCGCCAATAACCAGCAAGCCCACGGCGATGATCTTGGCCACGGTACCGGCCACGCGACGGAAGGCGCCCGGCCTAGGACCGGCTGCACTTGCTGTGGCCGTTGCGGGCTGCATCACTGCGGGGGCCTCGGTGGGCTGTGGTGGTTTAGCTGCAGAACGCCGGCCGTGGTCTGCGGGAGTGGTGATGGTGCTCAGTGCGCTCATGCCTGGCGTTCCTTTCAAGTATTTGTTGACTTCAGTCTGTCCATCCCGGCTCAAGGCAGCGTGTGGGAGAGCCTCAAGACTTGCTCAGGAAATGGCCGGGGGCCGGCCTGAAGGGCAAACAGGCCGGCCCCCGGGGCCTATCGGATCACCCCGGGGGGTGGTGTTATTTGGTGGTTTCGGTGCGTTGGGTTCCGGTGAACGCGAAGGCGATGGTTGAGGTGGCGCCTTGGAAGGTGTCGTTGGCGGTGGTGGGGAAGGCGGTGGTGACTTTGAGGTTGTCGGTTTTGGCGTTGGTGAGGGAGGTGAGGTTGTTCAGGGTTTTGTTCGCTGCGATGACGGGGCCGTTGGCCAGGACGGTGGTTTTGGTTCCGGCGCAGGTGTAGGGG
>NZ_BMPM01000015.1 GCF_014647595.1 Paenarthrobacter histidinolovorans
CACCACACACGGGGGTGCGCAATGATCCAGCCATAATTTCAACCAATCAAAAAACAATCGGTATCAACAAACTTGGCACACTATTGAGTTCTCAAACAACAGACACTAACCGGCACCACCCACACCCACAAGGGGTCCAGGATCGCTCCGGAGCAACTTTCCAAACCTACCCGAACAACCAGATCTTGGCAAATCAACGTTTCCGCGATCTTCCATCCAGTCCTCGGCCCCACCCGGTGGCTGCACGCTCAAAAGCATGCCATTTCCAGGCTGTTACAAGGGGGTTGGTCTCCGCGGTTCCCAGCTCCAGGCTGTCTCACTCGCGGCGACTCAGAAGACATTACACGCCCCCAGGCCCCGACACAAATCCACCCCCAACCCCGGCCAAAACCCCGCAAACACAACGAAAACCACCCCTGAACAGCCGACAAAAGCCCCACAACCCCCAAAAACCCGCCCCGTGAAGCCCGTCACACCCAAAACCGCCGCACACCAAACCCAACCACCGCCGTCGAACCCCAAACCAAACAACAACGCTCCCCCACCAAAGTGAGAGAGCGTTGAAGAAGCGAGCAAGCATCAGCCACAAACCCGCGGAACGTGAACAAGCGTCGGAAGAAGGCGGCGGTTGTCCGGCAGCGCGCGTCCAAGGGAGGAACGACCGAGCGCGCAGAGGATGACCTCCGCCGCCACGCCATCCAGCCCCCTTCACCCAAAGCCGCCAACCACGCCGGGCACCCCTCACCACCGCCACGCCCGCCGCATCCGGCTGACCACCCAACAAAACGCTTAAACGCAAAAAGGGCCGGCGACCATAACGGTTGCCGGCCCTTTCAGAGCTCGTGATTACCAGGAAGACTTGGTGATGCCCGGGAGCTCACCGCGGTGAGCCATGTCGCGGAAGCGAACACGGGAGATACCGAACTTCTGGAGTGTGCCGCGGGGACGGCCGTCGATCTGGTCGCGGTTACGCAGACGGATCGGGGAGGCGTTGCGGGGCAGCTTCTGCAGGCCGAGGCGTGCAGCTTCGCGTGCTTCGTCAGTCGCGTTGGGGTCAACCAGGGTCTTCTTCAGTTCGAGACGCTTGGCAGCGTAACGCTCAACAATGACCTTGCGCTGCTCGTTGCGAGCAATCTTGGACTTCTTTGCCATGTGTTTAGCGCTCCTCTCGGAATTCGACGTGCTGGCGGATCTTGGGGTCGTACTTCTTCAGGACCAGACGGTCCGGGTCGTTACGACGGTTCTTGCGGGTTACGTAGGTGTAACCGGTGCCCGCGGTGGACTTCAGCTTGATGATCGGACGTACGTCCTTGTCCTTTGCCATTAGAGCTTTACTCCTCGTGCCAGGATGTCAGCAACGACTGAGTCGATGCCGCGTACGTCGATGGTCTTGATGCCACGGGCTGACAGGGTCAGCGTGACATTGCGGCGCAGGGACGGAACCCAGTAGCGCTTCTTCTGAATGTTCGGATCGAACCGACGCTTGTTGCGACGGTGCGAGTGCGAAATGCTGTGTCCAAAGCCCGGCTCGGCTCCGGTCACTTGGCAGTGTGCTGCCATGACTCTCCTCCAAAGATTGAATGTAACGGCGTACAGATGTTCCTGCGTTGCCGTGCGACAGGCAGTGTCCGCATCCGGGTCCACACCATTTCGATGGTTTCCGCAGCAAGTGCGGCGAAGAAAGGCGGGCTTCAGGACCGCAATAAATCGGGTCTTGGGATTCCGGGCGAATACAGGAATGCACGCAACTTGAGCCCCTAACTACCGGCCAACGGGGAGTCAGTCAGACTGACCTCACCACCAACCGGAGCAATTGCACACGATCCGCACTACCTAGCGCCTAACTATTCTACGGGCCAGGCCAAATTAAGACCAATCCGGCATCATACGCCCTCAAAAGCTCTTTCACAGCAGAATGAAAGGTAGCTTGGCGAGTCTTGGTACATGACCTCGTTACTAGCCCCTGATTCTCCCACGGAGAACCCCGCTTTGCCGGGTCGGCGGACGGCACCGGCCGCCGTCGAGCGCTTCCGTCCGCAAGCACGACGGCGGCTGGCCCGGGCCGATGTCCTCAGTTTCGTCGGGTGGTTGTCGCCGGTTGCGGCGGTGGCTCTGTGGCTGGCTGATGGCGGCGCCAGTGGGTTCTCGTCGTTTGCGGCCACCACAACATCACTGGGAATTGTGGCCGGACTGATCGGCATGGACCTGGTGCTGTTGATGCTTCTTCTTGCGGCCCGGATCCCCTTTGTTGACAACACGATCGGCCATGACCGCGCCCTGGAGGTGCACAAGAAGCTTGGCAAGCCGGCGCTGTACCTGCTGCTGGCACACGGGCTCCTGCTCGCGGTCGGCTACGGCGCGGCGGAGGGCCTGGATCCGGTCAGCGAGTCGGTGTCGCTCTGGGTCAACGTCCCGGACATGTGGCTCGCCTTCGTCTCCATGGCACTCTTTATCGCCGTGGTGGTGACCTCATTGGTGGCCGTCCGCCGGAAGTTCCCGTACGAATTCTGGTACGCGATCCACTTGCTGACGTATGTGGCCGTGGGCACCGCCATCCCGCACCAGTTCAGCGTAGGAGGCCTGTTCGCCGAAGGCACCTGGCAGCGCTGGTACTGGCTGGCCGTCTGCATCGCGACCGGTGCCGCACTTCTGATCTACAGGGTGTACATGCCGGTGGCAGCGACACTCCGGCACCAGCTCACCGTCAGCCGCGTGGTCCGGGTCGCGCCGGATGTTTTCAGCATCGAAATGACGGGCCTGCAGCTGGAACGCCTCGCCGGGACCGGGGGCCGCTTCTTCTTCTGGCGGTTCCTGGCTCCGGGGCACTGGTGGCAGCCGCACCCGTTCAGCTTGTCGGCGGAGCCCGTGCCCGGCGGCGGAAGCAAGGCCGGCGCATTGCGTATCACCGTACGCAACCTGGGCGACGGATCGGCCCGGCTTGCCCGGATCAAGCCGGGCACCAGGGTCGCCCTGGAGGGCCCGTACGGAATGTTCAGCACGGCGGCACGAACCCGGAACAAAGTGGTGTTGATCGGCGCAGGGATCGGAATCACGCCGTTGCGGTCGCTCCTGGAATCCACCCCGTTCGAACCTGGCGATGCCACGGTCCTGCTGCGGGGACATGATGAAGCGGAGCTTTTCCTCGGCAAAGAGATCATGGAACTGTGCCAGGCCCGGGGCGCCACCCTCTTCCACCTCACGGGGCCCCGCTCGGCGGGCGCGCACTCGTGGCTCCCCCAATCCGCGACGGCGGCCAGGTTCACCATTGGCTCCTACGCACCCGGCATCGCAGACGCCGACGTTTACGTTTGTGGCCCCACCCCCTGGACCGCCTCCGTGATCAGGGACATACGGGCAGCGGGTGTCCCCGCAGAACAAGTCCACTACGAAAGGTTCGACTGGTGAGAATTCGAGCAGCCATGGCAACCGCACTGGCATCGGCGGGCATCCTGTTGGCCGGCTGGCAGTCCGGCGCACACATCGCCGATACCGGCACGACCACCACAACCAGCCTCAGCAGCAGCGCAACCAGCGGCGGAAGCGGAAACACCGGAAGCACTGGAAGCACCGGCTCCAGCAAGACAACCTCGACGGCGGCAACGTACGACGGCACGGCCGTCCAGACCCGTTTCGGTACAGTCCAGGTCCGGGTAACCATCCAGGGCGGCAAAATCACCGAAGTCACGGCCCTCCACCTCACCGACGCCGAACGGAAGTCGGCCCAGATCAGTAGCCGGGCAGCCCCCGTGTTGCGGTCCGAGGTCCTCCAGGCGCAATCCGCGGACGTGCAAACCGTTGGCGGTGCAACGGTCACCAGCGACGCCTACCTCACATCGCTCCAGGCAGCCCTCGATGCCGCACACTTCTAGCAGCACGCAGCTGCGTGCCCGGACCTTCCGCAGCATGGGCACCGTGGTGAGCCTTACCGTAGCGAGCGGTGGTTACGCCCAAACAGCCGTTGACGAGCTCGAGTCAGCAGCCGCCGTCGTCGAGGATAAGTTCACGGAACTGGACCTGGCCTTCAGCCTGTACCGGAACGGCTCCGAAGCGAGCAGGCTGGCCCGAGGGGAGCTGACCCTGGCTTACGCCTCAGAGTCCATGCGGGCCCTCTACGCCGAGGCGGCTGAATGGCGTCTGGCAACCGACGGGGCTTTCACGGCGGAACGAGCCGATGGCACGTTGGATCTTTCCGGGATCGTGAAGGCGCGCGCGGTGCGTGAAGCAGCGATGTCCCTTGAAGCCCTCGGCTTGCGGGACTGGTGCTTGAACGCCGGCGGTGACGTGCTGGTGAGCGGGTCCCCCGGACCGGGGACGGAGGAGCCGTGGCTCGCCGGCATCGTTGATCCACAGGATCGGCGAGCGTTGCTGGGTGCGTATCCGATGGCAACCCTGCCGGCACTTGCGACGTCCGGCACGGCTGAACGCGGCCAGCACATTTGGTCTGTTGGCGGCGCGGCCCCGGAGTTCAACCAGGTTTCCGTGGCCGCCACGGACATCGTCACCGCCGACGTCCTTGCTACAGCCATCGTTGCCGGCGGGACAAGGACCCTGGATCAAGCCGTTGAAAAATGGAAGGTGGAAGTCCTTGCGGCACGTCCCGACGGAACCCTCCTGGCCACCCCAGGGTTCCGGAAACCGGCCTGAGTTCAGGAAACCGGCCTAATCAGGAAACCGGCCTGATCAGTTCGGCGTACTTCGGGCTGAGGCCATCACCGGATGACACGCCCCGGATACGGCGGGATACCCACGGCGCCGCCGACTCCCGAAGCCAGCGCGCGTTGGCCTTCAAAGCCTCTACCTTGCCCAAAAGCCGCACGGGAGCAAGCTCGGGGACCTCGATAACGTGCTCGTGTTCAAGGACGTCCAGAACGCGCTTGGCCATGTTGATGTGGCCCGCCGTGGACATGTGCATCCGGTCCTCGCCCCACAGCCGCCAGTCGTCGTATTCGTCGAACCGCCAGTAGTCCACCAGCAAAGCGCCATGGTCCTCGGCGATTTCACGGACGAGTTCGTTGTAGATCGCGGTGCGGCCACGCATGGCGCTGAAGACTTTCGAGCCCTTCGCGTCGAATCCCGTGAAGAGGAGCACCGTGGCGCCGGTCGCACTCAACTTGGCGATGCCGGCGTCGTACTCCTCCAACAGCGAGTCGATGTCGATCTTGGGCCGCAGGATGTCGTTCGCCCCTGCGTACAGCGTCACCAGCGTTGGCTTCATGGCGACGGCGGCATCCACCTGCTCGGCCATGATCTGGCGGAGTTTACGTCCACGGATGGCCAGGTTGGCGTAACCGAAACCCGGGTTGCTTTGGGCCAGTTGCCCGGCCACGATGTCGGCCCAGCCGCGGACCCCGTTGGGGCGGGTGGGATCGTCGTCGCCCACACCCTCAGTGAACGAATCCCACAGGGCAACGTAACGGGCAGAAAAATCCATGCCGCCAGTCTGCCACTTCACCGCTCACAGCCACAAAGCCGCTGTTCCGGTCTGAAGGACGAGCTAGGAATCGCGCAGGATCCAATGGTTGTTGTCCAACCGGGCAACAATTTTCTCGCCGATCCGCGCGAGGTCGGCGACGTCGTCGGGGCTGAGTGAGTCGAGCATCAAGGTCCGTACTGACTCCACGTGGCCAGGCGCCAGGGAAACAATGGTGGACATGCCGGCGTCGGTCAGGTGCGCGACAGTGACGCGGGCGTCGCCGGGGTGGGCCTGGCGTTCCACCCAACCGCGTTTCTGCAGCTTGGTGACCACGTGCGAAAGCCGTGACAAGGAGGCACTTGTCCGCGCAGCGAGCTCGCTCATTGGCAGGTACCGGCCCTCGGTTTCGGAGAGCATGGCAAGCACGTTGTAGTCGAACAGGGACAGTTTCCCGGCTGCCTGAAGCTGGGTGTCCAACGCCGAAGGGAGCAAGGTATTGATGCTCAGGAGGGCCAGCCAGGCACGGCGTTCGTCGGCGTTCAGCCAGCGGGGTTGAGTCATAGGTCCATCTTATGAGAATCCACGGACCTTCCGGGTCCCGGCATGCGGCCCTGGCGATAGGCTGGCTGCATGTTCGTAGTCTCGTTGACCTACAAAGTTCCGGACGAAATCGTCGACTTTCACCGCCCGGGCCATATGGCGTGGCTGAAAGCAGCCTTCGACGACGGCGTCTTCCTTGCGTCCGGACGTCGCGTCCCAGCCACGGGCGGCGTGCTGCTGTCCAAAGTGGACAGGGCGACGCTGGATGCCTCGCTGGCCGAGGACCCCTTCTACAGCAACGGGGTGGCCGACTTCGAAATCATCGAATTCACCGCCACCAGCGTGGCCGAGGGTTACGAAAACCTGCTGGACAGCTGAGCTTTCACGGCTTTCGCCCGACTGGTGCCGAGCCTCTCGGGCAACACCACCGGCATGAGTTCCGGCCAGCGGGCCCCCAAGTGGTCGCCGCTCGAAACGCCGCGGACACGGCGTGACAACCAAGGTCCGACGTCGCGCCTCAGCCAGGCGACGTCGTCGGCGATGTTTTCGGTGAGGGATTTCGAACGCCAAGGCGCCATGGCCGGCTCCGCGGGCGAGTGCGGCGCTCCCAGGACCTCCAGGACTTTCCTGGCCATGTACCGGTGGCCCGGAGTGGACATGTGCAGCCGGTCGGGAGCCCACATGCGCGGGTCCTGGAACTTTTCAAAGCACCAGTAATCCACCAGGAGTGTCTGGTATTTCGCGGCGATCCGCCGGATGTGGCGGTTGTAAATGGCCGTACGCACCTTCAGTGGTTCAAGCAACGGAGACAATGGGACGTTGTAGCCCGTGAAGAGCACGATGGTGGCTCCACTGGCTTTGAGGCGCATCACGGCATCTTCGTATTGCCTCATGAGCCGGCCCAGATTGAGCCGGGCCATGAGCAGATCGTTGCCGCCGGCGTAAAAGCTGATAAGCGTGGGATCCAGGGCCAGCGCGGGTTCCAGCTGCTCGTCGATGATCCGTTGGAGCCGGCGGCCACGAACTGCAAGGTTGGCGTACAGGGTGGTGTCATCGTGCCGGGCCAGCTCCTCGGCCACCCGGTCCGCCCAGCCACGGCAGTTGTTGGGAAGCCTCAGGTCGTCGTCCCCGACGCCTTCGCTGAAGGAATCACCAAGGGCTACGAATCTCCGTGTCATGGTCATTGAGCTGCCTCCCGGTTTTCCATGAGCTTCTTCAGACCACCCTTGCGGGGGACTTTGACCGGGTCCGGCCAGCGGGCTTGCAGCGAATCCCCCAGGGTGACGCCGCGCAGTTTGCGCCCGAACAAAGGCACCACCCAGTCGTTGACCCAGCGGCGCTGGCGGCGCTCCCACTCACGCAGGGTCAAACGGGTGGGGGGTTCCCATTCCTTGCGTTCGATCTTGTGCGGGACGTTGAGGTGGTCCAGGACCTGCGCGGCCAAGTACTTGTGGCCTGCCTTGGACATGTGAAGGCGGTCCGGGGACCACATCCGCGGGTCCTTGTAAGCATCGAAGCACCAATAGTCCACCAGTACGGCGCCGTACTTGGCGGCTATCTCCCGGACTCTGTGGTTGTACAAGGTATTGCGTTTCTTGAACGGCTCCAGGACTGCTGAAACCTTGACGTCGAACCCGGTAAACAGCACCACCGTGGCCCCGGTTCCACTCAGCCGCGCAACCAGGAGTTCGTAGTCGTTGAGCAGAGCGTCCATGTCCGTGCCGAAGTCCAGGATGTCGTTGCCACCGGCGTAAAGCGTGATGAGTGTTGGCTCCATGGCGAGCGCGGGTTCAAGCTGTTCGTCGATGATGTGACGGAGCCTCTTGCTACGGACGGCCAGATTGGCGTACTCCCACCCCGGTTGCGCCTTCGCCAGCTTCTCGGCCACCCGGTCGGCCCAGCCGCGCACCCCGTTCGGCAGGACCTTGCTCGGATCCCCCACACCTTCGGTGAAGGAATCCCCGATGGCGACATACCGCCGTCGAGCGTTGTTCCCGTCCCCGAAGTCGTCCCGCACCCCGCCGACGCTACCCGGCCCCGGTTACACCAGAGCCAACCCAAGGTGAACACAGAATCCACCCCAAAGCCGACGGGGAAGGCGGGGGCAACCGGAAGGTGACGCTCGCACAAGGCTGCTTGGCGGGCATCCGGCAGCGTGCGTCAAAGCGACGAAGGAGCAGCACGCCGAGGATGGCCGCCCAGCGGCCTCACCGAAGCGCGACAACTGAGGAGAGTTAGCCCTCCGCCTTGCCCCGGCGCCAGTACCCCATGAACGCAACCTGCTTACGGTCAATGCCCACGTCCCGGACCAGGTAGCGCCGCATTTCCTTGATCACGAACGCTTCGCCGGCAATCCAGGCGTAGAACGGCAGGGCGCCGGCAGGCAGGGTGGGGTTCTTGGTTGCTTCGATGGCTGCTGCATCCATGCGCTGCGGGGTTTCCCAGAGGATGTCCTGGTCCACGTTGACGTCTTCGGGCTCGGGACCTGCCGCGGTTCCGGAACCCTTGAGGCCCACCCAGCCCGGCACGGGAACCGCCTTGGCCACGGCTTCCTTGAGGAGTTCGCCGTGGGGACGGGAGCGGCCAATGGCTGCACCGCGGGCCAGCCAGGTGATTTCGATGTCGGCTGCCGTAGAGATGTCCTGGAAGTCGCCGGCTTCGGGGACCTCGAGGAACGCGTGGCCCGTCATGTCGGCGGGCAGGCTTTCCAGGATGGCGCTGATGGCGGGAACAGCGGTTTCGTCGCCGGCCAGGAGGATGCGCTGGGCCAAGCCCGGACGCCATTCGATGCCACCGTAGGCGCCGGCAGTGGTGCACTGGGCAGCGCGGTTGTTGGGGCCGATGATGGTGAGGACGTCACCCGGTTTCGCAGCAAGGGCCCAGTTGGCGGCGGGGCCACCATGACCGGCATCGTCAAAGTGCATGACAAAGTCGATGTCGATCTCGGGGTACACAGCGTCCAGCCGCTCCGACCGGACGGTGTACGTGCGCATCGCACCGCGGACAGAGGGATCCATGGCCAGCCATTCCTGATACCAGCCGGCTTCCTCCATCTTGAAGGGAGGCAACGGAATGACGTTGCCGTCAGCGTCGAAGGACGGAATCATCAGCTTCACGCGCAGGTCCAGAGTGTCGCCGGCAACACCGAAGTCCCGCAGCGAGTAGCCGCCGAACGTGATCCTCCGGAAATTGGGGCTCAACTCCTGCACGGCCGTCACAGTGACGTCGAAGGCGAGGGTCATGGGCTCCACTGCGGCGTTCGCTTTGGCCTGTGTGGGTTGTGCACTCATGAGGCGATCTCCAGTTCGTTGGTTGAAACGGGGCTTGCGTGGTGCCGTCCAATGGGAACGATCAGCGGTGTGCCTGAGATGGGGTCCGGAACCACCCGGGACTCCAGGCCGAAAACGTTGAAGACGAGTTCTTCGGTGACCACATCGATTGCGGGTCCTTCAGCCACGATGCGCCCGCCCTTCATGGCGATGACATGGTCTGCGTAGCGTGCTGCCAGGTTGAGGTCGTGGAGCACGATCGCCACCGTGGTGCCGCGGCTGCGGTTGAGGTCCGTGACGAGGTCCAGGACCTCAACCTGATGTGCGAGGTCCAGGTAGGTGGTGGGCTCGTCAAGCAGCAGAACATCGGTTTCCTGCGCCAGGGCCATGGCAATCCAGACGCGCTGGCGCTGGCCACCGGACAGTTCGTCGATGCTCCGCTCAGCGAGTCCAAACGTGTCGGTGGCTTCGAGCGCGCGCTGCACCGCGGCGTCGTCGGCTACGCTCCAGCTGCGGAAGAAGCCCTGGTGCGGGTAGCGGCCGCGGCCCACGAGGTCACGGACGGTGATGCCGTCCGGAGCGGTGGGGTGCTGCGGCAGCAGGCCAAGCGTGCGGGCCAGTTCCCGTGCGGGACGGGTATGGATGTCCTTGCCGTCGAGCGTCACAGCGCCGCCCGCAGGCTTGAGCAGCCGAGACAAGCCGCGGAGGAGCGTGGACTTGCCACAGGCGTTGGCGCCGACGATCATGGTCACTTTGCCCTCGGGAATCTCCGTGGAGAGCCCTTCCACCACTTTGCGCTGCTCATATTGGAGCGTCAGGTCCTTGGCATTAAGGATGGCCATGTCAGGCTTCCTTTCGGTTCGACGTGACCAGCAGCCACAGCAGGAAGGGGGCACCGAGGGCGCCGGTGATGACGCCGACCGGCAGGACGGTTCCGTCGAGGATGACGGGAGCGATGTTGGAGGCGAAGAAGTCGGCAAGCAGGACGATCAGCGCACCGGTAAGGGCCGACGCCGGGAGGCTTGGTTTGCGGACGATCCGGCGGGATATCGGGCCGGCGAGGAAGGCGACGAACGCAACCGGACCGGCAGCAGCGGTGGCGACGGCGGCAAGTGCGACGGCGGTCAGCACCAGTCCCAGCCGGGCGGCGTTGACCCTGATTCCCAGGCCGGCAGCGGCGTCGTCTCCGAGTTCAAGGATGCGCAAGGGACCTGCGAGTGCGATCACGGCGGGCACCAGCACCAGGAGGGAGACCGCGAGGACGCCTGCCCGGTCCCAAGTGGCGGAGTTCAGGGAGCCGTTGAGCCAGATGAGGGCGTCGGCGGCAGTGCGGATGTCCGCGCGGGTCATGAGGAAGTTGACCACTGCGTGGAGTGCCGCGGCGATGCCCACGCCGGCCAAAATGAGGCGGTTGCCGGCAGCGTTGCCCCGACTGCCGCCGCCCGCACCGGAACCGCCGCGGGAAATTGCGTAGATGATGGCTGCCACTCCGAGCGCACCGCCAAGTGCGGCCCCGGAGACAACGGCTCCGGAAGCTCCGAAAATCACGATTGCCGTCACGGCCGCCGCACTGGCACCGTAGCTGATGCCAATGATGTCGGGGCTGGCCAAGGGGTTGCGGAGCATGGTCTGAAAGAGTGCGCCGGCCAGGCCGAAGGCTACGCCGATCATCGTGCCCACCACTGCTCGGGGCAGCTTGTGCTCCATGACGATGAAGCTTGCGCCGGGGATCTTCTCGCCGCCGGTCAGGTGGTTGATGACGATCGTGAAGAAGTCCGGGATGGTGACCGTGTAACTGCCCAGCAGTACGTACACGGCGAACATGACGACGACAGCGAGCCCGAGGAAGAACGTGGGGCGCAGGAAGAACGTGCGGCTCAGCACCCGCCGAAGTGGCAGATGATCAGGGTGCTTGGGCGAAGTATCGGCATCAAATGCCGTCTCGGGCGCGGATTTAAGGGCAGTCACAGTCCTGCCCCCTTTCCGCGGCGGATGAGCCAGACGAATACGGGCGCTCCCACGATCGCTGTCATGATGCCTGCGGGAACTTCACCCGGAAGAAGGATCACGCGGCCAATAATGTCTGCGGTGATGAGCAGGATGGGAGCCGAGACCAAGGAGAACGGCAGGATCCACCGGTAATCCGGGCCGGTCAGCAAGCGCACGGCGTGCGGGATTACCAGGCCGAGGAACCCAATGGGTCCGGCCAGTGCAGTCGCCGAGCCACACAACAAGACGATGCCCAAGGCCGTGATTCCCCGGGCAAGTCCAACATTCTGACCCAGGCCGCGGGCAATGTCATCACCCAGCGCCAGGCTGTTCAGGACACGCCCGCCGCCCAGGACGATGACCGCGCCAACGGCCAGGAACGGCAGCGCGGGCAACAGCACAGACCAGTCACGGCCACCGATGCTGCCCACCTGCCAGAAGCGGAAACGGTCCAGGGTGTCCTGGCTGGAAACCAGGATGACGTTCATCAGCGAGAACAAACCCGCGCTCAGCGCCGCGCCCGCCAGGGCGAGCTTGACCGGCGTCGCACCGTCACGTCCACGGGACGCTATGGCGTAAACCACGACGGCGGCAGCTGCGGCGCCGATGAAAGCGAACCAAATGTAGCCGGTCAGCGAGCCGATGCCGAAGACGTAGATGCCAACGACGACTGCCAGCGCGGCGCCGGCGTTGAGCCCAAGGATGCCGGGGTCGGCCAGCGGGTTGCGGGCCACGCCCTGCATGGCAGCGCCTGCGAGGCCAAGTGCTGCGCCTGCGAGGAGGCCCAGGACGGTGCGGGGAATCCGGGCGATGACAACAGCGTGGTTGCCGTCCTCCGGGTTGAAGTTGGTGAGGGCGTCCCACACGGTGTTAAGGGGAAGCCCTCGTGCGCCGATCGCCAAGGATGCGGCACTTACAACGGCGAGTACGACGACGGCCGCCAGCAGCCAGGCGGTGCGCCTGCCTGCGGTGCCGCGGGACCCGGATCCCCTTCCGGGTGCCGAAGCGTCAGGGGAGATGCCTCCCGGGCCAGCCGGCACCAAGGTGCCGCTGCCCCGCCCCTGGACGGTCGTCGTCGTACTCAGCTTCATTACGGTTACTTGCCCGCGGCTTCTGCGGCTTTACCGAGCTGCGGCAGGAACGTATCCAGCGCCCACGGCAGGCTCAGCGGCGACGAAGCGGAAATGGAGAGCGTCAGGGTCTGGTCGGAGTCGGCAACCAGGGCGCCCTTCTTGATGGCCGGGATCTGGCCAAGCAGCGGGTCGGCCTTGATGGCGTCGGCCGTTGCAGCCTCGGGAACCCAGGTCACGAAGATGTCGGACTCAAGCTCGTTGGCCTTTTCCGCGGACCACGGGATGAAGAATTCCGTGTTCGACTTGGTGTTGTCCGTGACGACGGGGGCCAGCTTCATGCCAATTTCGGAGAGGAACCGGGGGCGGTTGTCGATGGCGGTGTAGACGTTGGCGCCGTCACCCTTGGCGGGCTCCAGGTTGCCGTAGATGAAGGTCTTGTCCTTGATCTGCGGGTACTTGGAGACCTTGTCCTTGATGGTGGCCTCGGTGTCCTCCACCAGCTTCCTGGCTTCGGCTTCCTTGCCCAGTGCCTTGCCGATCAGGGTGGTGCTTTCCTGCCACGGTGTGCCGTAGGCCAGCTCGGGCTGGGCAACCACTGGGGCGATCTCGCTGAGCTTCTTGTAGTCAGCCTCTTCCAGGCCGGAGTACGCAGCAAGGATAACGTCGGGGCTGAGCTTGGCGATCTCGGTGAAGTTGATGCCGTCTGCCTCGGAGTACTGGACAGGAGCCTTGTCGGTGCCAAAGCCCGCACCGAGCTTCTCCAGCGCTGCGTCCTTCCACGGGGTGGATCCCTTGTCGTTGTTGCCCCATTCGTTCTTGGGCACACCAACCGGCACAACGCCCAGGGCGATCGCGACGTCGTCGTTGACCCACGAAACGGTGACTACGCGCTTGGGCTGTTCCTTGATGGTGGTCTCACCAAAGACGTTCTTGATGGTCACGGGGAATGCGGCAGACTCGGCCTGCTCGGTTGCCGGCGTCGACGTGGCCGGTCCGGTGGAGCAGCCAGTGAGGGAAAGGGCGACGGCGGCCAGGGCGGCCGTCGCGGTACCTGCAGTTTTCAGCAGGGCGCGGCGTGGGAGAAGGGATGCCACGGTACTCCTTAGGTAAGTGATGCGAACCTAAGTAAGGCTAGCCTACCCTCCCGATAATTACGAAACGTTTGCGTCACCTAATCACCCCACCCAAGCAACGCGGGGTCAAACCTGGTCCTTGTTCGGGCGTTTACGGGCCCTATCCAAGCCTGCGTCCCCTTTTTTGTGGGGTTAGGATGGGTGATGGCGGACTACCGCTTTCAGGAAACGACGAGGGGATGAGCGTGCGCACTGTTCCAGTTGCTGCAGCCATGGTTGGCGAGGTGGCCATTTTGGCCTGCTTGGCACTCCCCCGCACGTCGGCACCAAGCAAGTAGCACCAAAGAATCAAGCTCCAGCGCAACCGCTGGCTTCTTTGTTGTGCCTTGGCAACATCTTCGGTGACCGACGCCCCAGTGCCACCAGGCAGCGCCAGCCGCGCTGCCGACGTCGACCATTTCCGAAAGAAGCTTTGCCATGCAGAAAATCACTGCCCAACAGATCCGTTCATCCTTCATCAATGCCAGCCGCTCCGAGGCAGCCAAGGCGAATCTCCCCCGCGATTTCGACACCATCGATTGGGAAAACCTTGAGTTCCTGGGATGGCGCGACGAGAAAATGCCCCAGCGCGGATACCTCGTGTTTCCCTACCGGGGCAAGCTCACGGGAATCATGCTCCGCGCTCCCGAGGGAGGTTCCGGCAAGAAGCGTGTGGTGTTGTGCGAGCTGTGCCGGGATGTCTTCTCCAAGGACGACGTCTACTTGTGGGTTGCCAGGAAGGCCGGGCAATCCGGCAAGGACGGGAACACCGTGGGCACTTTGATCTGCGCCGAGTTCGGTTGCTGCGCCAACGTGCGCAAAGAACCGCCGGCCAACGAGATCAACCCGGACCCCGCCGCCGTCGTGGTCCGGCAGATCGCAGGGCTGGAGTCCCGGACCGAGCAATTCCTGGACCGCGTGCGCGGCTCCAATTAGCACCCTGGAGCAACGCGGGGTCACTTATGGCCCATAAAGGGCCTCCCAAAGGGCCATAAGTGACCCCGCGTTGCTTTTCTAGCGCAAGATGATGTCCACCGGGTTGGCTTCCGACCGCCACGCCCCAGGCTCGGCGGGCCCCGCGATAACGGGAGCCGTGAGCACGCCCGAGCGGTTGGTTCGCTTGTCCCGCAGGATCTCCGTGACCGAACCAAGGTGCCTGGACAGGTCGATCACGTTTTCGGGCGCGGCCAGCAACAGCTGGAAGCCGAATTCGTGAAGCGCCTTGATGCCCGCTCCGGCGAACTCTTCCGAGGCCAGCACGAAGGCTTCATCCATCATCACTGTGCCGTACGTCGTAAAGCCTTGCTCGGCAATGCCCAACTGGTAGCTCAGCGCAGCAGCCATGATGAAGGCCGTGAACCGTTGGCGCTCACCACCGGACATGGAGCCGGTGTCGGCGTGCATGAAGACTTCGGTCTTCTTCTTGCCGGCCTTTCCGGTCTTGCCCGGCTTCGAAGCGATCTCGCGGTGTTCCTTGCACTGGATGAAGACGTGCCCGCGGACGTCCAGCACTTCGGCACGCCAGCGCCGGTCTTCCGGTGTCTGCGATCCGAGCCGCTTCACCAGGGTTTCCAGCGACTTGTACCGGGCGGTGAGCTCGGCGTCGTCGTCCGTTTCGGCCAAACCAGCGGCAGAAGCGGCGCGGGAAGAGCGCGTGTGCTTGGTTTTCAAGGCGTTCTGGATGGCGTCTTTGAACACCTTGGCCGTCGCCGGCAGCGTCTGCTTGATGTCCAGCTCCAGGAAGCTGCCCTCGTGGAAATTGACCTCGGACAAGATGCCGTTCAGGGGAAGGATCCGGCTGGTGATGCTGCGGCGTTCCTCATCGAGAAGATGCAGGAGCGTGCTGAACGACTCGTGCGTGCGCTGGTTGAAGAACAACCGGAACTCGGCCTCCTGCGCGGGCAGCCCATCGCTCACGATCGCGTGGTAGCGGGCTTCGAAGTCGCCTGCGGCACCGATTGAGGTGCCGTGGTCGGCGCTGATGGCGCTCCCCCAGTCGCGGACGAACGCCTCGAACATGCGCGTCAGCCGTTCGGCGGTCGCCTGGCTGCGCGATTCCGCCGCGTGCAGTTCGTCCAGGAGTTTGTTCCGGACGCTGTTGGCAAGGTTGTCGAGCTCGTACAGTTCGGAGACGTCCGCGACGCCGTCAAAATACGGTTCCAGCGCAGTGACGGTTGAGGCCGACGGCGGTGATTGCTCAAGCTTGAGCCTCGCCGCATCCAGGAGGCCGTCAGCCGTGGTCATCTTGTGGTCGAGCGCTTTGTATTCGCTCTGCAGCACGGCCGCCACTCCTGTGGAGGACTGGTGCTTTTCCCGGACCGTTTCGATGTTGGCGCGCAGCGGTTCGAGGTCCGCCTGGGCTGCCAATGCATCCACCAGGCGCTGCTCAATCCGGGCCAGCTCGTCCGCCGCGACAGCTGCTGAAACCTGCTCCCAGGGGCGCTCGTCTTCAGCCACGCGTCGCAGGGCCTCCAGTTGGCGCGCCATGCCTTGGTGCGAGTCCTCACGGCTTTGGGCCAGTTCGGCAGCCTTGGTCAGCTCGTTCTCCAATTCGCCCACGCGGGCAGCAACGAGTTCAAGCTTGGAAGCGTTGTCGAAGCCGAGGACATAATCCTGCCGGCTGGTGAAGCGGTCGTCCTTCTCAACTGTGTGCCGGTTGCGCTTGACCACGCCGCCCAGGCTCAAGCCCTTGTCCATCGAGGCAAGCTCGTCCGGGTCCTCAACGCATGGATATGCGAAGTCCAGGGCGATCCGCTCGCGGATCCATTCCCCGGCGTCGGCGTTGCCGCCCGAGGTGAGGATGCTCAACTTGGTCAAGAGATCGCCGTCGGACACGTCCTCCACAGCCAGTGCCCCGCCGGCGAGCGGCTTGGAGACGTCCACCGCGCGCAGCGCGCCACGAACGGTGTTGTCATTCAGGTATCGCGTGACGGCGGCAAAGTGCTCCCCCGGAACGAGCAAGGTGGTGGCCAGGCTCCGCAGCGCACGTTCAGCCGCCGGCCGCCATTGGTCCTGCCCCTCGGCGAGGTCGATCAATTCGCCGCCGAAAGGCATCCGCTCTTCCGGGACGCCGGTCGCGGCTGCGATGGCGGCGCGGTTTTCAATGCTCGACGGCGGCAGAAGGGACTTGCGCGACCGCAACGACAACAATTCCTGTTGGGCCGCAGCCAGCTCACGCTTCTTGGTTGCATGGCCATCGAATGCCTCGAAACGAAGTTCCTTGAGGGCTTCCGAATCGTCCTTCAACTCGATCGATCGGGCGGCTGCCTGTTCATGGGCCTGATCCCAGCCTTCGGCCGACCATTCAAGGTTCAGCCCGGCATCAGCCAACGCCTTCTTGGCTGAGTCCTCAACCTGCTGACGCAGCTTCAGGCCAACCTTTGCGTTCTCCAACGACTGCTCAATGGCCGAAATCGCATTGCCGCCGCGGTTGTTGTAGTCCAGTTCGAGGTCCCGCAGCTCCTTGGCCAGGGCATCGCGGACCACACGCTCGGCGGCGAGTTCCTGCGCCTTGGACTGCGCCAGCTCCTTGAAACGGGCCAATGTCTTGGCGTGCACCGTAACCGCGAGCTGCTGTTTATAGGCTTCGAATTCCTCGCCGGCCAGCTCGCGGAGGCGGTTGGCGTCAAGCAAGGCCTGGGCGTACTCCTTGTTCAGTCCCGGAACCGGAGCCAACTGGTCGCGCTGCAGCCGAACATCCTCCAGCCGCTGCCGGATGGACATCAGGTTGCTGAATTCCTCCACGACGTCGTCAGCAGCGGCCAACGTGGCGGGGGCATCCAAGACCTGGTCCCGGAAGAACGTGTTGACGCTGCCGCCCAAGCCCTTGCCGGCCTGGATGACGCGCAGCAGCGGGAGCGCCTGGTCCGAGTTGATGCCAAGCAGCCGCCGGAACCTCTCGGCGAAGGCCTTGTGAACGTCAAAAACCTGCCCGTCGGGGAAGATGCCCTCCAACGCGCCCTTGGTAAACCGCTTCTGCGCGATCCCCTCGATCGCTTCGAGGTCCAAGGGCTTGCTGTCGATCACATAGAAACGCCCAACGCTCGACTCCGTGCCGTTCTTCGGCAGGTCGAACAGCGCCGACACCGTCACCTTCGTGCCGGCAGCGTTATCAAACGTCAGCGCGACGGCGGACCAGGTGGCACCAGGGCGCTGGAAGGCACTGGCCGAGCTGTCCCCGACTGCCTTATCACCGACCTTGCCGCGCATGTAGGTGAAGGTGGTCCTCTTGTCCTCCACAGCCCCGCCGGAGCGTTGGGCAGCAGCCTCGTTCGAGCGCGGGCGCGCATCAAAGACGCGAAGCATGGCATCGAAGAGCGTCGACTTGCCCACACCGGAATTACCGGTCAGCAGCGTGCCCTTGCGGTCCACGTGCATGGTGTGGGCGCCATGGAAGGTGCCCCAGTTGACCACCTGGACGAGGGCCAAACGCATCTGGCCCGGATTCGTCAGTTCGCCGAGGGGGAGCATGCTTGCGATCGTCACTTCTGTGTCCCTTCAGCATCTGTTGCGTTCGGCTGCGCGTCGCTGTCCGCGGCGGTACCGGACACATGCTCTGCGTGCCCGCTCGTTCCTCGCTTGGACGCATGCTGCCGCATGTCTCCGGCATCGCCGCTTGTGTCGTCGTCCTCGTCAGCAGAGGTGTCGGGGCTCTCAGAATCCAACTCCAGTAAAGGCTCCGTGCCGGACTCGTCCGCCGCCACTGCCACAAGGGCTTCTATGTGGGCGGGGATGTCGCCGATGTTTTCGAAGGGGAGAGCCATTGGAAGGGCGTTGCTGATGGTGTACGTGTCATCCAGCGGGGTGGGGAGGAGGAGTTGCCGGGCAAGGAGTTTGGTGATGGTGCGGGTGACCACGTCGGAGTCGCGCAGGGCGTCCTGTTGGCCGGACGGGGTGTAGTTCGCTACGAGGTCGGAGATCTCCTCGCGGGTGATCGTGGGATCGGTCTGGGCTGTGACGTGGCGGTCCAGGAGGAGGCGCAGGCGCAGCAGAACGATGGTTTCAACCCGGCTCAAAGCCCGCTGCTGGCGCAGGATGCTGGAGCGGGAGCCTGCCCCGATAATTTCCGGATCAACGGGTCGAAGGACTGCGATCTTGCGATCGTGGTCCAGCTGGAGGGTGAGGAAGAGTTCCGAGAGGCGGCTGCGGAGAATCAACTGGTTGTCCAGGAGGGTGGTCCACAGCTTCTCGTCGCGGCCACCATCGATGTAGGGACCTTTGAGGAGCTTCACCAAGGCGTGGCGGACTTTCATCGGGAGCACGCCGGTGTCGCCGGGGAAGAGCGCAGCGCCGTCCACGAAAGTATCGCGCGGCGTGATCCGGAACGGGTCCGGCTGGTGCGCGGGCTCCTCGGAGACCCGCGCAGGCTCCTCGGTAGCCTGATCTTCCACGGTGACGTCCTCCGCTTCGTTGACGTCGTCCGCTTCGGTGATGTCCGTCGTCGTGATGTCCTCAGTCATTGGAATCCTCATTCAGCGTGACGACAGGCAGGTACGCCGTGCGGATGCTGCCGTCGATTTGTTCGAAGTCGATGTGTTCCCAGGCGGCGCGGTCGAAAGCCGCACCGCTGTGCAAGGCCATGGACAGGAGGGTCCGGACGCTGTTGATATGCCGCTCTTCCGCGGGCAGGTTCTCCCAGGCCTCACCCAACGTGGACGAGCCGGCCATTGCCGCCCGCACAACATCGGGCCGCGCTTTGCCGGTGCGGGCCGAGCGGACCCTGTCCGAGTCGCTGAACGCGATGGGATCGGCAAGCCGCGGGGGCGTGGCGAACTCGTCCGGGTCGAAGAGCTTGACCATGGCCAGGGACTCGAAACCGGCGTTGAACAGCACAGGTCCAGGCACCAGTCCGGGCCGGTCGCGTTCATAGGGCAGGGATCGGATGGCCTGTTCGGCTTCAGCCAGCACCTTGCGGAGGCTGACGGACTGCCGGACGTCGTCGCTTTGGATGTACGTATTGAGGCTTTCCGAGAGTTTTCCGTAGATCCGTTGGATCTGGCTGTGCTGGTACCGCAGTTCCGCGACGAGGTTCTTCAGCGTTTCGCGGTCCTCGTGGGAGAGGTCGTCCGCAAACTGCCTGCTCAGCACCTCGCCGATGGCCGAGCGGAAACGAAGCTGCTGCTGCGGATCCTCCAGGAAGGCCGTAAACGATCGGAAGGTACGTCCTTCCGGGCTCTGGCGCAGCCGTTTGTCAGCCTCCAGCACCTGGGCCATGGTTGCGCCCTTGCTGAGCGACTCCTCGATGATCTGGTTGCGGAGCTCGCCCACCAGCTCCTCAATGCGGTCACGCATTTTCTTGTAGTCGGCTGGCAGGCTTGCGGCGAGGTCCAGGATGTTTCCAGCAGCTTCCACAGCCTCTTCGTCATCCAGGAGGCCGTCGAATTCGCCGGAGCTGATGTCCTCCACCAGCTGCTGCCGCTCCTGGATTTCCTCCTCCAGGGCTTCCAGGCGTGCGCTCTGGTCCGGGTTGGTTTCGTTGGCAAGCTTCTCCACATCGCCGAGCAGCGTGCCGAGCCTGGAACCGTTCAGTGTGGACCGCTCGCTGGAGAGGCTGTCGAGGAAGGCGAGCACACGGGCAGCGGGTTCGGTGACTTCGTAGACGATCTGGCCGGACTGGTTGCGGCGGGTCAGGAACTGCTTGCGCGTCCATTCGTCACCGAAAAGCTTGCCGTTCTGCTGGCCGCCCAGCGCCGGATCCTGGCGCCGGAGCTGCTCAAGGAAAGCGTCGACGTCGGCGTGGAACTCTTCGAGCGGAAGCTGCGGCCTGGTGCGGGTAAAGGACGCCTGAAGGACGGCGATGACCCACGGCGCGGAGCGCGTCAGGGCCCACGCCGGGCCCTTGGTGAGTTGTTCGAGGTCGCGGAGCCTCGCGCCGATTGCCTCGGCGGAGGACATGGCTGAACGGGACAACTACTCTCCTTCAGCTGCTGCGAAACCTGGCTGGCAGCGGAAACTGCCCCGTACAAGGTTAACGCAGAGCGTCGCGGGGGCGTCGAGCGGGCCGGAAGTACCGCCGTCGGGAGCTTCCTGGCCGGCTGGCCGCAACCATTCCGTGACTTACCCTCCGGTACGGTTTCGATCGGATATCAACGCCGCAATGACACGCGTCGGCACTGGCCGGAAAACACCGCCGCCCCTAATGTCAGATCATCGACGCAGGCACGCCGCGTCGAATCACGCAATGTCGCTCCGGGGGGGACCATGGATTTCGATGTCACTGCGCTGGAAACAGGCACGTATGTAGTTATTGGAACGCTGTTCTTCGCTGTAATTCTGGCCGCCTTCATTGCGGCCGCAGCAATGGCAACGATTGTTCTGATCGGCGCCATGGGGACGGCCTGGTACATCGTCAAAGCCGTCCTGGGCGGCCTTGTCCACGGCATCAATTTTGCGTGGGACAGCCTGGTCCACCACGCCGGGCAGGTGGAGATTCCGGCGGAATTCCAGCCCCAGGTTTCCTCTGGCACCGGTAGCTACCCACGGGTAGCATTGAGGGACAGCTGAAGGGTTCCCACCCACGGCG
Organism: Paenarthrobacter histidinolovorans; assembly: GCF_014647595.1. Lineage (GTDB taxonomy): Bacteria > Actinomycetota > Actinomycetes > Actinomycetales > Micrococcaceae > Arthrobacter > Arthrobacter histidinolovorans. The sequence goes on from NZ_BMPM01000015.1 coordinate 20,919, forward strand.
GACCCTGGCTCCATCCGGCACAACCGGCTAGAGGAGTTATCCCATGACGTCCGCTACAGACAGCAGCCTCACCGCCGCAAGCGTCAATGCCACAGCAGAAGAAGCCCGCGCTGTCGCCGAGGCTGCCCGCGAAACTGAATGGAACCGGCCAAGCTTCGCCAAAGGCCTGTATCTGGGAAGCTTCGACCTCAGCCTGATCCACCCGTGGCCACAAGCCAAGGCGGACGATGTGGAACGGGGCGAAGAGTTCATGGCCCGGTTGTTGGCCTTTGCCAAAACCATGTCCGGCCGGCAGATCGAACGCGACGCCAGGATTCCGGACGAGTACCTGGCAGGGCTCGCCGACCTCGGCGTGTTCGGCATGAAGATCCCGCGCGAGTACGGCGGGCTGGGCCTTTCCCTGGTGTACTACGGCCGCGCCCTCGCCCTCCTGGGGTCCGTCCACCCGAGCCTTGGCGCCCTGATTTCCGCACACCAGTCCATCGGTGTACCGGAGCCCGTCAAGGAGTTCGGCACGCCGGAGCAGAAGAGGGAATACCTGCCGCGCTGCGCCGCCGGCGCCATCACCGCGTTCCTCCTGACAGAGCCCGACGTCGGCAGCGACCCCGCGCGCATGGGCGCCACGGCCGTACTTTCCGACGACGGCGAGTCTTACCTGCTGGACGGCGTGAAACTCTGGACCACCAACGGTGTCATTGCTGAACTTGTTGTGGTCATGGCCCGGGTTCCTGCCCACACGGATGCCGACGGAACCGAGCACAAGGGCGGCATCTCCGCTTTTGTAGTGGAGATGGACTCCCCCGGCATCACAGTGGAGAACCGGAATGCCTTCATGGGCCTGCGTGGCATCGAGAACGGCGTAACGCGGTTCCACCAGGTGCGGGTGCCTGCCGCCAACCGGCTCGGGCGCGAGGGCCAGGGGCTCAAGATCGCGCTCACCACCCTCAATACCGGACGGCTTTCCATCCCTGGCCTCTGCGTTGCTGCTGGAAAGTGGAGCCTCAAGATTTCCCGCGAATGGTCCAACGCCCGGACGCAGTGGGGCCGCCCGGTGGGCCAGCACGAGGCCGTGGGCAAGAAGATCGCCTTCATCGCAGCCACCACTTTTGCGTTGGAGGCCGTGTTTGAGCTTTCCGCCGAGATGGCCGACGCCGGCCAGAAGGACGTCCGCATCGAGGCGGCGCTGGCCAAGCTGTGGTCCACTGAACTGAGCTGCAGGATCGCCGATGAACTGGTGCAGATCCGTGGCGGCCGTGGCTTCGAAACCGCCGATTCCCTCCAAGCCCGCGGGGAACGGGCGGTGCCGGCCGAGCAACTGCTCCGGGATCTTCGCATCAACAGGATCTTCGAGGGGTCCAGCGAGATCATGAAACTCCTGATCGCGCGCGAGGCCGTGGACGCCCATCTCGCCGCTGCGGGCGACCTCGCCTCGGCGGACGCAAGCCTGCAGGACAAGGCGAGGGCCGCCGTCGGGGCTTCCGGGTTCTATGCCCGCTGGTTGCCCAAGCTGGTTGCGGGCGCCGGGATGGACCCCCGGTCGTACGCCGAATTCGGGCGGCTGGCCAAGCAGTTGCGCTTTGTTGAGCGGTCCTCGCGGCGCCTCGCCCGGCAGACGTTCTACGGGATGGGCCGGTGGCAGGCCAAGCTCGAGCACAAGCAGGCGTTCCTGGGCAGGATCGTGGACATCGGCGCGGAACTCTTCGCCATGGCGGCCTGCTGCTCCCGGGCCGAGTCGCTCCTGCGGACCCACCCTGAACGGGGTGCAGCCGCTTTCGAACTGGCCGAGGCCTTCTGCGAACAGGCCCGTGTGCGGGTGGATGAGTACTTCGAGCAGCTGTGGCGCAACACCGACGACGGCGACCATGATCTCTCACGGAAAGTCCTCGACGGCGACTACGCCTGGCTGGAGGCCGGAGTCCTGGACCAATCCGAAGGAACTGGCCCCTGGATCGGCGATGCCTCCCCCGGCCCTTCGACGAAGGAGACGCTCCACCGCAAGTACCGGTGAGCTACTGGAGAACGTCCCCGTCCACGTAGTACCAACGCTTGCCTTCCCGGACGAAACGGGAGAGTTCGCGCTGGACGCCGCGTTCGCCGTCGGACCTGTAGTGCGCCGCGAACTCAACAGTGCCCGACGAGTCAAGCGGGCCGCCGTTCGAGGTGCCAAGGATGTCCAGTCGGCGCCACTGGAGGTCCGGGTCAAGGTCCATTGATGCGGGCCGCGTGGAGGAATGCCAGGTCCGCAGCAGATACAAAGGCTCCAGCACCACGAAGGCCGAATACCGGGATCGCATGAGCTGTTCAGCGGTGGGCGCATCAGCTTCACCGCGATGGAACCGGCCACAACATTGGTCGTACTGTTCGCCGGAAAGGCAGGGGCAAGCGCCGTTGCGGAGCCGGGTGTGGTCAGGGGTCACGACGCGCCAATCTGGGCTGTAAATGAGAGCTGGGCAACATATTTTCCCATGCGAGATAACAGGTTCGAAACAACCCTGCCAGAGTGGGCTGCGGCGCGTGATTCCGTCGGTGCGGGACCTTACGCTAGATAAGCAAGCTGGGTGGGCAATGCGCGCATCGCAAAACGACAGCCAGGGGAGGCTACGTGGAGGATCCGACAACACTCGCCATCAACCTGACGTATTTGGGGACGCTGGGCCTTGCTGTGCTGATGTTCCTGGGGCTCGGGTTGGTTGTCATCATCACTCTGGTGGTCGCCGGAGTGGGGCGGCTGGTCTCTGTCATTCTCCTGGCGCTGATTGGAATCTTCCCCAAGAAAGACACCACTCCCATCGTGCACCTTCCCCCTCGGCCCGCATACGTACCGGACCCGGTCATCGGCGGGGCTGAGGAGTCTGCACCCGTTGCGGCGCCAACCATGGAACCTGTAGCTTCGGCTGCGCAGTCACCGGCTGCGCCCGCCGCACCCGCCACGCCCGCCGCGCCCGCCGCACCCGCCGCGCCCAAGCGGGACTTGCTCGGAGGGACCCGACGCCGGATCTCAGGTGCGTCGGCCGCCGTCAAGGACGGCGCGTGGAAATCCAAGGTGGACCCCCGGAAGCTGCCCAAACCCGCCGAGGTCAAGTCCGCCGTCGAACACCAGACCGCGCACCACCCGATCGTCGTGGCCGCCACCAAAGAACCGCCGGTCCTTGCGAAGGACTGGGCTGATGCGGTTGCCGAGGCTGACCGGCGCGAGGCCGAACGCGCCAAGGCCCAGCAGCCGCCACCCATCAAGGTAACGGTCCGCGACCTCGACGATCCCGCGCCGTCGTCAAACAACCAGGCCCCAAACAACCAGGCCCCGGTCAACCAGACCCCGGTCAACGCACCCAGGAAGCAGGACCCCGTTACGTCCCCAAAGGGGAAGTCCCAGGGCCCTGCAAAAAAGGGATCGCTCAGCGGTGCTGCCCGAAACTCCTGAAACGGGCGTGCTGGACTACGCGGCCAACTGACGGAACGCCGCGCCATGGTAGATCAGCGGCTTGGACTCGAGGTTGACGGTGGTCGCCTTGACCTCGAGAACCACGATCGCGTGATCACCGGCGGGCGTTTCGGAAACTATTTCGCATTCGAAACCCAACACGGCGCCGTCGATCAGCACGGCGCCCGAGTCGCTGACACTCGTCTCCAGCCCGGCGAACCGGTCCCGGGTTTTGGACGACAGCTGCAGGCACGCAGCTTCCTGCCCCTCTGCCAGGACAGAGACGCCAAGCCGCTGGGCCTGGCGCAGTTTGGGCCAGGTTGTGGACGAGTTCTGCACTGCGAACATGACCAGCGGCGGCTCCAGTGAAACACCCACGGTGAACGACGACGCCACCAACGCTTCCGGCGTGAAGTCCACCATCGCGCTGAAGGCGGCAACTCCGGAGGGGAACTGCGCAAAAGCCGCCTTGATAGCCGCCGTTTCTTCCACTGTGGTCTGTGTCATCCCGCTGTCCCTTTCGTGCGTTTCCTAAGTTCCTTTCCCATAATTCACCCGCCCGCAAGAACGGCAATATTTGTTGATCCGCAAGACATTTGTGTTGCCGTGTGTCAAGAAATGTCGCGAAGTAAGGCCGCTTCCATTACCCCGCAAGACGAAAAACGAAGAAGTTCTACCATTTGCGTTTATGCGTCTCCCAGCCGTGTGTAGCCTCGATTGAACATCCCGTCCAAGGCCAACGCCCCGGCCTGGACACCAGCACTATCCATCCACAGGAAGCCGACATGAGCCTCAACGAGCTACGAACGCTTGGACGCACTGGCGCCCTGATCAGCCCGCTCACCCTGGGCACCCTGAACTTCGGCACCGGCGCCGCACCCACAGGTCCCGCAGAGAGCATCCGCATCATCAAGACCGCGCTCGATGCCGGTATCACCAGCATCGACACCGCGGACATCTATTCCCAGGGGGAAGCCGAAACCGTGGTGGGCCAGGCAATCCACAGCCGGCGAGACGACGTCTTCCTCGCCACCAAGTTCCACGGGCAAATGGGGTCCAACCCGGCGCACGCGGGCAACTCCCGCCGCTGGATTGTCCGGGCTGTGGAGGACAGCTTGCGGCGATTGAACACGGACAGGATCGACCTTTACCAGGCACACCGCCCGGACTACAACACGGACCTGCTGGAAACAATCACCGCCCTCAACGACCTCATCCGCCAGGGCAAGATCCTGTACTACGGCACGTCGGTTTTCAGCCCGGCCCAACTTGTTGAGGCCCAGTGGATCGCGAATACCAACCACTTGACCCCGCCGGTGGTGGACCAGGTGCCGTATTCGCTCCTGGTGCGTGCCAACGAACGCGACGTTTTCCCCATCACCCAGCAGTACGGCGTCGGGGTTTTGAGCTACGGGCCGCTCGACGGCGGCTGGCTGGCGGGCGGTTACCGCGTCGGGGCCGGGCAGCCGGAGAGCTCGCGCTTCTCCGCACTCCCCGGTCGCTTTGATGTGAACGCGCCGTTCAACCAGGGCAAACTGCACGCAGCCGATGCGCTGGCCCAGCTCGCAGCACGGCACGGGTTGACGCTTATTCAGCTGGCTGTCGCCTTTGCCTTGAACCACCCCGCCGTGACCAGCGTCATCATCGGCCCCCGCACCGAGGACCACCTTACCGATTATCTGAAGGCCGCGGATGTGGTGCTCAGCGAAGCCATTCTGGACGAAATCGACGACATTGTTGCCCCCGCCGTCAACTTTCTCGAGCGCGACGCCGGCACCGTAGCGCCGCACCTTGAGTACCCGGAATTGCGACGCCGGTAGCCGCCTTCCGTTGTGGGGCCCGCTTTGCGTTCTTTGGGCCTGTTTTAGCGCGCAGAGCGGGCCTCGCAACGAGGTATTGACGCAGGTTCGCCCCCGGCGTGATCCTTGTCCTAAGTGCTGCGGCACTCCGCAGCGTTTAGCTTCCAGTAGAACGCCGCCGTCCCATGTCCAACGATCACCTCAAGCAAGTGGCTGCGAAGGCCGCAGTCACCGGGCAGCCGACCGAAGGTCCCCTGACCCCCGAAGAACTGCAGCTTTCCGGGCGGAACCATTCCATGCCGCTCGAGGCCCTGCACGACGACATCACTCCTGCGGGCCTGCACTACCTGCTGATCCACTTCGACATCCCGCACCTGTCACTTGATACGTGGCGGTTGCGCCTGGGCGGGGCTGTCGACCGCGCCCTTGAACTCAGCCTTGAGGACATCAAAGCGCGGCCAGCCGTCACCATGCCTGTCACGCTTGAATGTGCGGGCAACGGGCGTTCACTCCTCCAGCCGAGGCCCTTGAGTCAGCCGTGGGTGCTTGGCGCGGTGGGCACCGCCGAGTGGACCGGAACTCCCTTGGCACCCCTGCTGGAGGAGGCAGGGTTGGCGAGTGACGCCGTCGAACTTGTTTTTACCGGTGCGGACAACGGCATCCAGGGCGGCGCCGAAGAGCCGTATGCCCGCAGTCTTTCCGTCGCAGAGGCCATGCACCCCGAAGTCATGCTGGTCTACGCCATGAACGGCCAGCCTCTACCCCTGCAGCATGGATTCCCGTTGCGGCTCCTTGTCCCGGGTTGGTACGGGATGGCCAGCGTGAAGTGGTTGACGTCGATCGAAGCTGTGACGTCGCGATTCATGGGATGGCAGCAGTCTGTTGCCTATCACTATTTGCAGGGTCCGGATGGCCCCGGTATCCCTGTCACCCATATCCGCGTGCGCTCCTTGATGGTGCCGCCGGGGATCCCGGAGTTCTTCACCCGACGCCGCGTGGTGGATGCCGGTCCGGTGATGCTGCACGGCCGCGCATGGTCCGGTCACGGCGACGTGGAACGGGTGGAAGTGGGGATCGACGGCGAGTGGATGCCTGCGCACCTGGATGCGCCTTTGGGGGACTTCGCCTGGCGCTCGTGGTCCATGGTGTGGGTCGCGAGCCCGGGCGACCACGTGTTGCGGTGCCGGGCGATGGATACCTCGGGGGCACTGCAGCCTACGGAGCAGGTGTGGAACTACCAGGGCATCGGGAACAACATGGCGCAGCGGGTTGAGGTGACGGTGCGGTAGGTGCCTTCGCCGCTGCTGTCGCTGAGTTCGCTGGAACGGTGCGAGTTCGCCGGAGCGGTGCGAGTACGGCGGAGCGTTCCAGCGAATCCGGCACCTTTCCCGCGTTCCGGACTTCTTCCAGCGTTCTCGTAGTGCGCGTCACGCCCGGTTAGACTCGTTCAGATCATGAGTATTCCGTCGTCATCCCCAGCGAACGTCCGCGTTGATGCCTGGTTGTGGGCGATCCGCGCCTACAAAACCCGCTCCGCAGCCACTGCCGCTTGCCGCGCCGGGCACATCCGTATCAATGGGAACCCGGTCAAGGCGTCGCAAAGCGTGATTATCGGCGACACCATCCGGGTCCGCGAATCCGGCTGGGAACGGATCCTTGAAGTGCGACGACTCATCGCCAAACGCGTCGGAGCCGAAGCCGCGTCGCACTGCTTCACCGACCACACTCCGCCGCGCCCGGTGGCACCCAAGCTTGGCCTGCCCCAGCGCGACCGCGGCGCCGGCCGACCCACAAAGAAGGACCGCAGGGATATGGAGAAGCTGCGGGGGTAACTTTCCTTGGTGCCGGGTGTTATCCACAGGACCGCTTTTCCGACGTGAATCTCCTCCCGCCCGCTGCTTAGACTGGCCGCCACACCGCCGAACAGCTGTTGGGGAGCTTGTCATGTCACGCCTTTCGTCTGCCATATTGTCGTCCATCCTTGCGGCGGTGCTTCTGAGCGGTTGCCAGGGCGGGACGCCCGGTGCGGGCCCTTCGGAGACAAGCCCGACGACGGCGTCGCCCACCTCAAGCGTTTCGTCGCCTGCTGCTTCGGCTACCCAGTCAGCTTTGGCCGTGTACAAACCGGCAGATGCGAGCGGGAAGGCGCAGAACGTTCCGGTGCCCGTGATGCCGGAATTGGCGAGGGAGAACTCAAAGGCGGGGCTGGAGGCGTTTATTGGGTACTGGTACGCGACGATGAGCTACGCCTACGAGACAGGCGAAACTAAACATCTCCTGCCTCTCAGCAGCCCGACGTGCGCTCTCTGTGCATCCCTAAAAAAGGGAATCGAAGCAGGTTGGCAGGAAGGTCGCTGGATCAAAGGCGGAACAATCCGATCCGCAGCTATTGAAACGGATTTCAATTTGACCGCATCCACGCAGGTCGCCGCAGTTCAAGTCATTCAAGAATCGATTGAGCTAAGGATGCCGGGCGGTTCGCTCTATCAAGAGCCAACTGCGGCAACGAACTCGGCGAGTCGGGCCAGTCTGCGGTTTGATGAGAATCACTGGACCATGATCGATCTCGGTTTGATCCGCTAGCCCATGGCGAAGCTAAAAAGAATCGCATTACTGCTCGCGGGAACATGCTGCGTCCTGTTTGTTGTGCCATGCCAAACAGCCGTAGCGAAGGACCCGAAGATCGACATCGGATACGTTGACAACGGGCTGAACTTGACGGGAACTCAATGGTCGAGAAACCCGATCAGCGGCGAGTTCATTCCTCGTGTCGAGGGCAGCACCTCCGCCGTTGAGGACCCGAACCAATACAAGGCCGATACCCATTGCCGTGCCGACGGACCCGACACCAAAGACCCAGGCTGCGACGCCCTCGACTGCCCCGCCACCACCCCCGGCGGACAAGAGGGCGCACCGGTCATCTGGAAAGAAGCCCCCAAAGCCATCACCAACCCAGGCTGGACCGACTGGATCCCCGTCACCGGCCCGACCTGCCTCTACGGGGTCGAACCCGGCAACGTCCTGGCCGACATCGCCGCCCGCATCCTCAACGACTTCCGCCAACTCCCCATCAACCCAGGAACCCTCGAAACCCAACCCTTCCCCCACACCCTCAAAGGCGGACCCACCAACTTCTACACCACCGCCACCCAACAAACCTTCGACCTCACCATCCTCGGCCAAACCGTCCACCTCACCGCCACACCAACCAGCCACACCTACACCTTCGGAGACGGCACCACCCTCGGCCCCACCCCCACCACCGGATACCCCATCCCCGAAACCGAATGGCTCACCACCAACACC
>NZ_BMPM01000016.1 GCF_014647595.1 Paenarthrobacter histidinolovorans
GGGTGACGAGTTTTTCGACTTTGTCGCCGGGGAGCAGCCCGGCGATGGGGACGTTGAGGGTGTTGGCTGGTCCGGGGGCGCCCAGGGCGATGGTGACGGTGCCTGCGGTGACGGCTTGGGAGGCGGAGGTGGAGGAGGTGAACGCGCCGTAGGTTCCCATGCCGGCGACGGCGGCTGCGGTGCCGACCAGTGCGACGGAGGCGAGGATTTTGCCGGAGGTGGTTTTGAGGCTGATGGCCATGGGGATCAGTGTCCTTTCGTGGGGCCACCGTGAGACCGGCCGGCCGTTTCCTCAGCCTGTGTGGCTGACAAGAACGACTTTGCCGGGCCTGGATCAAGAACCAACCCTGCAAACCCGCAACACTTCCTCAGGAAAACCTCAAGAAAACCACACCGGCAAAATCCTTGGTTTGAGTACCATGACGGGCCCCTGACAAGCACCCCTCTTAGCCTTTACTGGGCACGTTGCGTAGCAGGTCAGGACGTATGGATAGTTCCGGACACGGCGAATGAGCGGGTGGATCAGCCCGTGCTATCCGGGGCTTGCGGGGACAGGTTATCCTTTCAAAATTAGTGCCCGGCCTGCTCCGTTGATGGACTGTCGTCCCGACGTGAGTCTGCTGCGTGACGGAGGTAGTGGTTGTGACCGGATATGACGTGCTTGCCGAGGTTTACGAATGGCTCATCTCGGATGCAAAGTTGCCTCCCGCTGAGTTCGCTGCGTCGTTCGATGACGTCCTCAGTCTTCTGCCGTCGAACGCTCACGTCCTCGACTGTTCGTGCGGAACTGGACAGTTGGCGGTTGGCCTCGCCGGTCGTGGCATGCAGGTTGTTGCAACTGACGCCAGCGAAGCGATGGTTCGCCGGACTTCAGAGTTATCTGAGGAGTTCGGGACTTCCGTCCGGGCTGTGCAGGCGAGCTGGGAAGAGTTGCCCGTCCATTTTGAGGACGCCACGTTCGATATGGTGTTCTGCGTTGGCAACTCGCTTCACCATGCCGCGGGTGCGGCAGGGAGGGGTGCTGCGCTGGAGTCGATGTCACGGCTTCTGCGTCCCGGCGGGCACTTGGTGCTCACATCCCGCACTTGGGAACTCGTGAGGTCAAGAGGTTCCCGGCTGGACATCTGGGACCGACTCGTCCGGCGGGACGGCCGCGATGCCGTCGTGGTCTACCGCTGGGAGATTGCGCCGCGTTGGGAGGATGAGCATCACATCGAGATTGCGGTCGCCCAAGTTGATGCCTCTGGGCTGGTTCTTGTGCGCTCGGAGCTGCTGTCCTGCTGGCCCTATCGTTACGAGGAACTTGAACTCGAACTGCACCGGGCAGGACTCCGGACGGAAGTGAGCACGTTCGATCTTGAGGCCGAGAACTACATGGTGGTCGCGAGCAAGATATAGGTACCCGGCTCTCGGCAGAGACCGATCGGCAACGCCATCGGTCATGAGGCCGGTCTGAATGAACCCTTCAGCGACGAGCGGGCATCGGTGGCGGCCATCGCGTCATCAACGGACTACTCCGTGCCTGAAGCGCACCGTACAACTTTATGGTCCAGCGGGGGCCGGGATGTGTTGGCGGACGAGGAGTGACAATTTGGCGGGCGACTGCAACCTTGTGGAAGGTTATCCGGAGCTGAACCATGCTGTCTGTGGCCGTGAGAGACCGATTCGGCAGGTGAGGCCAAAAGCTGGTTAGCTGTGCGGCATGGGATTTTTTAGGAAGAGGACTGCCGCCATTCCGATCGAGGACGTGGAGCGCCCGGTATATTCCGAGCTCAGCGACGAGCACAAGGCGTTCCTGGCCAACCACATAAAGTTGGCAGACCAGGCGGAAGTAAATCTTGAAGACCCTCGCAGCGTGGGTGATTTCTACGAGCTCGTCTATGCTACTTGGCAGACCTCGCCCGAGGGGACGCATGCGGAGCTCCAGGAGCCATATTGCAACGCGGCCGGCGTCGCCTACGGGGAGCTGCTGGTACGGACGACACCGCTGCGGTGGGTCATTGCCGAGGACTCCCTGGGTCGTGAAATGGCGCTGCATGCCGATCAGAACAACATGCTGGTCTATCCCTTGAACGCCGTCGAGAAGCGGTGGGCGCTGGGCGAGGACGGCGACTTCATTCCGGTGCTGGCCGGCGCTGTCTACAAGCAGTTCGGCGGACGCGGCTAGTCAACGTGGACTACAACCACCTGGAACGCATCCTGTTCTGCGTGCTTGCCGCCGCTCCTGCCGTGCTGTTGGTCATTGCCGGAGCGCTCATCCACGCCAAGCTGTCGAGACGGTGGATGCACCGGTATCTGGTCGCCGGAATTCTTGGCTGTATTGCCTTCTTTGCTTTCGGTGGCACGGTAGCGTTGGCCATTTTTCCGCCGCCCTATGACGCGTATTTCGCTGGTGGCCGGGGACTGGACCTGAGGGGGACTGGACTGGTGGCTGGAGCGTGGATCGGCGCAGTTGTGGGTGGGGTAGCGACACTGGGTACTTTTGCTGTTTCTGCATTCCTGGTGCGACGCCGGACGCGGAAGGCCGGGCTCGAGGACTCGGCGAGAGCCCTGCGTTCCGGGGCCGGCCCGGATGGCGCAGAACCCTGATTTGCACAGCGGCGACAGCCGAGCATGATGCTGTGCGGGTCGATGTGAGCGGACAGAACGCATCAAAGCGGGCCTCCTACGCCGCGTGCGGGCGGGCGGGCGTGCCCCATGAGAAGAATGAGTGCTGGCGCGCGTGAATGTAACCGAAACTACTGAGGTTTGTGGGACCTTAACTGGCTGATCTTCTGCCCTGCCGCCACGAGTAGGGGCCGGGCTGCGACGGCGCCTGCCTTCAAAGTGCCACGAACCTTATTGCTGCTGCCGAGGAATGGCTCTTTGTTTCGCCAGTTTTGCGTTAGTCCCCATGTTGTTCGTGTTAAGTGCACGGCCATCACCACCGTAAACAGAGAAATCGCCAGGCCGGCAGCCGACGCCGCTACGATTATCACGCCTGTGATGTGCACTAAAAGGACGGCAGGGATCACTACAGTGGGGGCGTCAAAAAGTTCCATATTCGTTTCTCGTTGGTCGGTCTGGTCGATCGGCTTTTGTGCGGGTGTGGCCGTGGCTGGGCCGCCCGGTGCTGGAGGTCCACCAGCGGGCGCACGTTTATGTTATTGAAAATGGCGGGACGCTGTCTTGTGCTACTGCCGGATGCTGATCCCGGGCGTGGATTTCCGGCGAACGGGCATCAGCCCGGCGATGGTCACCCCTGCGGTGAGAGCCAGCGCTGCCACCCAGAGGCTCAAGCCGACGAAGTCGTGGATGGCCATCTGGGGGAGCCGCCGATTCGGCACAGCGACGACGCCGATGAACGCACCCAGGAGACCGAAGTAACTTCCGGTCATGAAGCGCTGGTGTGCCCGGATGTTGCCCTTGCGGACAGACCACAGGCCCATGGTCAGGGTGCAGAACGTCAGCGCGGAGAGGGCATGGAGCCAGTTGAAGCCGCCGTCGATGGTCCGGATCCCGAACGAGGTGAGGACGACGACGTACATGGCTACCGCCCAGATTCGGCCCAGGATCTTGTGTGCTGCGCTGCCTTTGTTGCGGCGAAGCAGGTTCACGGCGCCGAAGATCAGGGCATAGCCCGCTGCGATGGCGTGCAGGGCGATCAAGAAAGTCCACGGCGAGGGCATACGGTCAGCCTAGCGACTCACGGTTCGGCGGTGCACCACGCAGGCGGCAGGTTCCGTTTTCCCGGATGCCGATGATTTCGAAACCGATGATTTCGAAACCACCGTCCAGTAACGAATGACTGCATTCAACGATGTGCTCAACCCAGTGCCCACGGCGGCTGTTACATTGTTCTCGACGGGGGCGCACTGGGTACTCCCTGCATTCTTAAAGGGAACCTGTATGAGCCTTCAAATTCCGCGTCCTGCTGACCTGCCACCCGGGGAGGCAGCTTCGGCTGACAACGCCGGAATATCCCGCAAGGGGCGCAAGGGTATTGGAATCATGCTGATTATCGTTGCGGTTTTTAACGTCATTCAAGTGATAGTGGCATTTGCCACCTACGGCAGGTACCTGGCCTTGATCACCGAGGGCGAGAGAATCGAACTTTTCATCGGCGTGGCCCTCGGCATCTTGTTCATTCTCGCCCTGCTCGGCGTCGGAGTGTGGAACCTCGCTACGAAGGGCACAACTTTAAAGGCACCCCTTGTTGTTGCCTTGGTCGTAACGGGTTTCAGTCTTATCCTCGACGCCGTATCGATTGTCGACAATTTGGCGACTACTGGCAGGCTGCAGGGCTACATGGTGATCGCTTTGCAAGTCTTCGTCATCGTGCAGGCCGTCCGCGTTTTGCGGCTGAAGCCTGCAGCGGTTTCGGCGTCCGTGGCACTGCAGGAAACGCCTCAGGCAGAAACGCCGGGGATGCCGACGCCGCGCTCGTAGCCCTCCGTCCTGTGGTCTTAACTGCGCATAAATTAGTTGTCAGTCTGCATTGACACCCTGACTCCTGTAAGCCTAGCCTGACAGCATGGAAGCCGATGAACTGTCCTCGCAGATCCACTCCACCAACCCCGCAGTTGGATTGCGGGCCGTGGGTGCCCTTCATCGCCTGGCCGAGCAAGTGGAAGCCGTCCACGTCCGGGCAGCACGCGAGCAAGGCTGGACGTGGGAGCAGATCGGTGACGCTTTAGGCGTTTCTCGGCAATCGGTCCACGCCAAATACAGGGAATGACCAAATACAGGGAATGAGTTGGGCAATGTTTGAGCAATTTACCCAAGACACCCGCCGGATCGTCGGGTATGCCATGGAGGAAGCGCGCAGTCTGGGCGACAAGCGAATGGGAACGGAGCACCTGCTCCTGGGGGCGCTTCATGAACGCGGCCCGGCCGAGGTCCTGGGCGTCTCCCTGGACGATGCGCGGAAGGCGGCGGCGCGGCTTGATGCTTCTGCCTTGGAGGCAATCGGCTTCAAAAGCAAGGATCCTGTGCGGGTGGCCATGCCAACCCGCGGAAGGAAGCCGCCGTTCAGCTCCGGAGCCAAGGAAGTCATGGCAAGCATGGTGAAATCGGCCGTGGAACAAAAATCCCGGAAGATCACCGCTTCGAGCCTTTTGATCTCCCTCCTGGGACGGGAGGAACTCGACCCCGTGTCTGCCCTCCTCAAGGAGCTCAAAGTAGACCGCCAAGCTGTACGCGAACGGCTGCTGTCACAGTAGTTCCGCGGTGAGGGGGTCCAAGTAGCGGGTGTCTCCCGGGGATCAAAAAAGCGAGTACAAACTACTCGTGTCATTGCCCGCCGGTGGGCATTTACTGTATCCAGCGGATCCAAGCAACGGCCCATGACCCCCCTCGTCGGCCGGTGCTGCCCAATGGATCCGCGGCGCAGGGCCGGACGCATCTCCCAGAAGTGCTGTCCGGCCCTGACGCGAGGGCTGCGCGGCTGGGACGACGACGGCGACGCCCCAGCGTGTGGAGGCGTCGCCGTCGTGATGGTGCCAGGGGCGCCTATGGCGTGGGGCTGCCGCCGTTGACGTTGAGGGTCTCGCCGACGACATAGCTGGATTCCGNGAACACGTAGGCGGGCGCCAGCTCGGCCGGTTGCCCGGCGCGGCCAAGGGGAGTGGACTGGCCGAACTCAGGGAGCTCCTCCTTGGGCTGGCCGCTGCTGACCTGCAGGGGAGTCCAGATCGGTCCGGGTGCTACAGCATTGACGCGGATGCCCTTGGGGGCGAGCTGCTGGGCGAGTCCCTTGGTGAAGTTGTTGATGCTCGCCTTGGTGGTGGCGTAGTCCACCAAAGTGGGCGACGGGTTGTACGCCTGGATGGACGTGGTGTTGATGATGGTGGAGCCGGCCGGCAGGTGCGGGAGTGCCGCCTTTGTCAGCCAGAACATTGCGTACACATTGGTCTTCTGCGTGTGGTCGAATTGTTCGTCCGTGATGTCGGCGAGGTCTTCCTGGGCAACCTGCTTGCCTGCGTTGTTGACCAGGATGTCCACGCCGCCCAAAACCGCGACGGCGGTGTCCACCACTTCCTGGCAGGTCGCGGAGTCCTTGAGGTCACCGGGGACTTTCACGGCCTTGCGGCCGGCGGCTTCGATGAGCCCGGCGATCCGCGCGGCGTCCTCTTCTTCCTCGGGGAGGTAGGACAGTACGACGTCGGCACCCTCGCGCGCGAAGGCGATGGCGGTGGCTGCGCCGATTCCCGAGTCGGCGCCGGTGACGATGGCCTTGCGGCCCTCGAGGCGTCCGGTGCCGCGGTAGCTTTCCTCGCCGAGGTCTGCCTTGGGTGTGAGCTCGGCGTCGAGGCCGGGTTCGGGCTGGTGCTGCTTTGGCGGGGAGATCTGCTCGTAGGCAGTGACTGGGTTGCGGAAGGTGTACTGGTCAGTCATGGTGGTCCTCCGGTTGCTTTGGCATGGAACACGAAAAGCTAAGTAAGCTTATGATTCAAGCCTAGGCATGTGGGGGTGTCTCTGCCAAACCGGCCGGATCAAGCTGCCGAGTGCACCGCCACGGAAGCGCGCTCCACAGCGGGGCACGCGATTTTCACGGGGCCTTCACCGGAGGGCCGGTCCAGACCCAGAAGCATACGGACGCCTGCCGCGCCGAGCTCATAGTGGGGCAGGGAAACGGTGGAGAGCGGCGGCCTCAGGTGTGCGGCAATGACTTCCTGGTTATCGAAACCAACTACGGCGATGTCCTCCGGGATGGAGAGCCCGTTCTCCCTCAGACCGTCATAAAGGCCCATGGCCATACGGTCGTTGTAGCAGTAAACGGCCGAAACGTTGAGCTTGAGCAGCTCCCCGGTGGCGCCGTAGCCACCTTCCTGATCCGGGTAGGCCTCCAATACCAGCTCCGGATCGAAAGCAATTCCCTCCGCTTCCAACGCGTCCCGGTAGCCCTGGAGCCGTCCGTCCTTGGCTGGAGCAGGGGTGGTGGTATTGATGAAGGCGATACGACGATGCCCGCCGCGCAACAGGATCTCCGTGGCCGACTTCCCGCCCTGCGCCTCGTCCGGGACGACGGCGCGGGACGTCAACGAATCCGGCGAAAAACAGTTGACCAGGACGAAGTCGGATTCACGCAGGGTCTCCGGCACTTCTGTAGCACGGTGGAACCAGGTTGAGTACAGGATGCCGCGGACCTTGTACTCGAGCATCATGGCGATCGCGTCCTTTTCCAGATCCACGTTGCCCTCGGTATTGGCGATCAGCAGGGCGTAGCCGTGCTTCCAGGCTTCGTCCTGGGCGCCATGAATGATCTGGCCCGCGAACGGGGTGGTGGCTACGCCGTCAGCTACGAGCCCGATGAACTTGGAGGTTCCGCTGACCAGGTTCTTTGCCATCGCATTGGGCCGGTAGCCCAGTTGCCGGATGGCCTCCTGGACGCGTTTGCGGGTGTCAGCCGCGATGCGGGCGTTCTTCTTTTTGTTGATGACCAGCGAAACTGTTGCCGTTGAAACACCGGCTGCTTCAGCAACTTCACGGAGGGTGACCGGATGGGCGCGGTCGGTGATGCCTGGAACGTCGGCCGCGCTGCCTGAATTTTTCTCCTGCGAAATCATCTGTCCTCCATCAGGAGTATATCCATCCGCTGTGGTCGTCATCCCTTGGTCGCCCCGCTCTCCAGGCCCTGGATCATGGCCTTGTTCAGCACCAGGAAGACCAGCAGCAATGGTGTGATGGTCACGCACACAGCAGCGAATGTTGCCGTCCAGTCCACCTTGCCCATGGCTCCGATGTAGTTCTGCAGTCCCAGGGGAATGGTCTTGAGGTCCTCGGAGAGGACAAAGGTGTTGGCGAAAATGAAGTCGTTCCAAATGAAGATGCTGTTGACCAGCACCACGGTCACCACGGTGTTCAGTGACAGGGGCAGGGTGATCAGTCCGAATATCCGGTAGGGCCCGGCACCATCCAGGGAGGCAGCTTCATAGGTTTCGCGGGGAATGTACTCGAAGAAGGACGAGAACAGGTAGATGGACATGGGCAGGGCGAAACCGGCCAGGGGGATGATCATGGACTGGTAGGTGTCCAGGAGATTCACGGTGGAGTAGTCGATGAACAAGGGCACGAGTGCGATCTGGACCGGAACAATGATTCCCACCAGGAACAGGCCCCGAACGAAGCGGCTGAATCGGAATCCCAGGACCTGGATGGCGTAGGCGGCCATCATGCCGAACAGGACAATGAGAAGGTTGGCGCCCATGGTCACTATGAAGCTGTTCAGGATGTTCCGGCCGAGGTCACCTGTTTCGAAGGCCCTGGCGTAGTTGTCCCATGTCAATGAACCTGGCAGCGCGAATGGGTCTCCGGTGGCGAAGTCCTGTTCCGTGCGGAGGCTTGTCAGGAACAGCCAGGCCAACGGGTACACCTGGACGATCACGATGAGCAGGATCAGGACCCGCGAAAGCGTCCGGTACAGGCTCGGCTTGCGGCGTCGCCGCTTGGGCACAGCCGGCGACGGCGGGGCCGCAGGTGAGTGGGTAGCCGGGGCTGTCTGGGCGATCATGAGTCTGCCTTCCGCTTGAGCATGAAAAGGATGAGGCCGACGGCGACGAGGCACTCGATCACGATGAACACGGAGATGGTGCTTGCGTAGCCAAAGTCCGTACTGGTGAATGCCGTCTTGTACATGTACGTGGTGAGCAACTCGGAGGACTGGCCGGGACCGCCGTTGGTCATGAGGTAGGGGATGTCGAACCCGCGCAGGCCGTAGGTGGTGGCCATGATGGTGGTGGTGATCCAGACCGGGCGGATGTACGGGAAGCGGATCTTGGTGAAGAGGGTCCACTTGGAGGCGCCATCCAGGACTGCCGCTTCTTCCAGTTCCTTGGGCACGGCGATCAGTGCGGCGTAGATGATGAGCATGTAGAGCCCGGTGAACCGCCACCCCTCGGGGGCGGAAACTGCGGCCAGCACGGTATTCACATCGGAGAGCCAGGCGCGTTCAAAGGAACCGAGTCCCACCCAGTGCAGGAGCTGGTTGAGCAGGCCAACGGGATCAATGGAGTATATGCGCACGAACAGGAAGGCGATCGCCACCGTGGAGATGACCGCGGGCAGAAGGTACAGGGTCTTGATGAGTTCCCTGCCGCGGCGCAGTGAGGTCAACAGGCTGGCGACAACAAGGGCGCCGCCCAGTTGCAGGACCAGGCAGATGGCCAGATACAGGAGTGCGTTGAAGAAGGAGCGCCAGAAAACGTCATCGGCGGTGAGCATCCGGACGTAGTTCTGGAGTCCCACGAACTCCATGTCGCTGATGCCATTCCAGGAAAAGAAGCTAAGAAACAAGGATTGCAGGATGGGGAACAGGACGGCTGCGCAGTACAGCAGCAGTGGAGGGAGCAGGAAGACCAGGACGGACGTCCTTGACCGGTTGGGAAGCATGGCGGGGCCTTTCGGGCGGGGGGCCTTGCGACCCCCCGCTGCTACGTTTACTTGAAGAACTTGGGCGCGTTCTGCTTGATGGCGTCGTTCATGGTGCTGGTGAACTGTTCGGGCGTGATGTCGCCCTGGACGAGCAGGACCAGCTCTTGCTGGAGCCTGCCGTTGGTGGTCGGGTCCAACTGCGTATCCCACGGCATGGTCTGCTTGTCCCCGAGGTCGTTGGCCGTTTCCAGGGCTTTCTTATAGAGCGGCGTGGCGTTGGCGGGGATTGCGGTCTGCACATCGGTGGTGGGGGACAGGGCTCCGGTGGCGGCGTACTCGGCCGGGTACTTTTCAAGGGCGAACTTCAGGAAGTCGCTGACCAATGGATCGTAGGTCTTCGAGTTCACGGCCATGCCAATGCCGGACGGTGAGACGAATTCGTTGGCCGCGGTCACGGCCCCTTCAGTGGTGGGAAGGGTGAAGAAATCGATGTTGTCCCGGACTGCCGGGTTCAGCTTGTCCGTGGCAAGGCTTGGCAACTCCCACGTTCCGATGTTGTACATGGCTGCCTGGCCGGACGTGAACTGGTTTTGCGCATCCGAGTATCCCTGTGAGGAGAACCCGTCCTGGAAGCAATTGGCCTTGCCGAGCTCCGCCATCCACTTGACGGTCTTTTGCCCCGCCGCGTCGGAGAATGATGCCTCGCCCTTCTTCAGTTTCTGGACGAAATCAGGGCCGGCTTCGCGGAAGGGCTGGTACGCGACGTAGCGTTCCAGCGGCCACTGGTCCTGTCCATCGATGGCGATCGGGGTGATCCCGGCCTTCCTCAATGCCGTGCACATGGCCGGGACGTCATCGAGGGACTTCGGGACAGAGACCCCGGCCTTCTCCAGGAGGGCTTTGTTGTACCACATGAATTCCAGCTCGAATTGGAACGGAATCATGTAGAGGGAGCCGTCGTCGAACCGTTGGTAGTCCAAGGCCCCGGGGCGGTAGTTGTCGTAGAGGTTCAAGGACTTCAGCAGCTTGTCGGCGTCCACCATCTTGCCTTGCTTCGCGAGTTGCTGTGCGAAGGGGGTGGCATCCGTATCGAACAGTTCCGGAAGCTTGTTCGCTGCGGCCAGGGTTTCAAGCTTCTGGATGTAGGACGGCCGGTCCGGCGTGGTGATGAGGTTGAGTGCGAAGCCGGGGTGGTCCTTGGCGTAGTCATCGGCGAGTTTCTTCATGATGTTGATGACTGCGCCGTCGGCCGGCCTGGAGAGCAGCCACGAGATTTCACGGGGTTTGATCTCGCCGGTGGGGCTGACGTTGGCAGGGTCGGCGGTGTTTCCTCCACCGCCGCAGGCTGTCAATGCCAGTGCGGCTGCGGCTGCGACGGCGGCAACGCGGAGTAGTTTTTTCATTGCGGCAATCTCCCTTGATTGGAACAGAGGTTGGGGTTGGGGTGCTTAGTTTTCGGTGCGTTGACGGATTTCGAGTTCAGTGACGGTGACGGAGCCTTCACCGGCGAAGACGCCGATCCGTCCCGCTGTCAGGTCGTAGATCCGGGCGCTGAGCGCAACCTGGCGGTCGACGACGGCGACGCAAGTGTCGCCGTCGACAATCACCTCAAGAAGGTGCTCGCCGGGGGTGAGGTTGCAGGGGCGTTCCAGCTCGATGTCGAAGGGGACGTCCCCGGAAACATGCCATTGGGCGTCCCCGGTGATGGCGCGGGGCCATCGATCAAAGACGAGGCGGCCGCGCTTGGGTTCCAGGCGCAGGATGTAGGACTGGTCGCCGTCGTGGCTTGCCCGCAGGAGCAGACCGCATTCGGTGGTGTCCGGCCCAATGTCCAGCACGGCTTTGGCGTAGAACTGCGAGGGTAGCTCTTCCCGGGAAACCTGGGCGGTGTAGCCGTCGGGTACGTCCAACGATGCCGGCAGATTGGCCGCCAGCGACACGGGCACGTCTTCCCAAAAGCTCTCCACCAGTTCATCCGCGAAGGAGAACCCGAGGGTGCCATCCGGATTTTGTCGGGCCTCCAGGACGGACATGGTGCCGGCCCATTCCCAAGGGCCGTGGTCCTTGTTGCCTTCCTTGCTGGCGATCCATCCGAAGAAGAAGCGGCGTCCGTCGCGGGCGGCGGTCTTGGAGGCATAGAACGCGCGGCCGTCGATGGTGTCCAGTGCCGGCACGGTCCACGGACCATCGGGGCTCTTGGCCATCCGGTACCGGGTGGTGAATGACTCCGAGAATTCCGAGTAGACCATGTACCACCAGTCACCCCACTGGAAAACGTCGGGGCATTCGTGCGTGATGTAACGGCGTGGGTCCCAGAAAGGTTCGGTGTGCTCCCAGGTCATCAGGTCCGTGGAGACACACTGGGCGATGACGCCGCGGCGCCGCTCGGGTCCTTCCGAATGCCGTGCAGCGAGCAGCATCCGCCACTGGCCTTTGGCTTCATCCCTGAAGACGAAGGGATCACGCCAGTCCCCGGACTCGTACCCATCCGGAGCGCCGAAGGTGAGCTCGGGGTGCTTGGTCCAGCTCTGCATGCCGTCGGTGCTGGTGGCGTGCATGACCAGTTGGAGCGGCGCGCCGTCGATGCCCAGGTTGCGGGGGTTCTGACCGGTGTAGAACAGGTGGTGGACGCCGGTGTCATCGACGACGACGCTGCCCGTGTAGGCGTTGAAGTCCGGTTCTGTTTCGGTTCCGTGCGGTAGGGCAACGCCGTGGTCCTCGAACTGGGTGAGGTCCTTGGTGGTGATGAGGTTCCATGATGTGCCTGGTTTCGGCTGGGACCGGACTTCATGGAGGTAGAAGAGCCAGAACTCCCCGTCTTTCTCGAAGGGGATAAGGTCGCCGACCCAGCCGTCGGCGGGTTGGAAGAAGACTGAGCGTTTCATCTGCGCTGATGTCCATTCTGCTAAAGCGTTTGATCACTAGAAAGCTAGCGTGGAAGTGTCAGTTGATCAAGCGTTTTAGCAAAATTAATCTGCGGAGAATTTTTCTACGCTAAAACGCTTGACCAGCTGAGGCCAGGGCCGCTAACGTCCTTCCTACCGAAGGCATACCCACGTCCCCTCGACGCCGAGCGGACATCTGGGCTCACGCGCTCCGGACGAAGTAATCCAGCTCCTTTGAAGGCGCACTTTGGCGTGCCCGGATGCATAGACGTGCCCGCGCCGCCACCGCGTTCTCAACCAATGAATGCTTGAGAGGAAACCACTTCATGACGCCCGAATTTCCACGACGAACACTCCTGCAAGGCACCGGTGCCGGCGCCCTGGCCCTGCTGATGGGCGGCGCCGCCACCGGCGCCGCCCAAGCCGCTACCTCCCAACGGGCGGTCTATCACATGACTCCACCTTCAGGCTGGTTGTGCGATCCCCAGCGGCCGGTGTACACAAACGGCGGCTACCAGCTCTACTACCTGCACTCCAGCATCAACAACGGCCAGGGTGGCTGGGACCACGCCACCACCACAGATGCGGTGTCCTTCACCCACCACGGCGCCGTCTTGCCACTCCAACCGAACTTCCCCGTATGGTCCGGGTCAGGGGTGGTGGATACGGCCAACACGGCAGGCTTTGGTGCGGGAGCCGTGGTCGTACTGGCCACAAAGCCGACCGACGGAATCCGCAAGTACCAGGAGCAATACCTGTATTGGTCCACCGACGGTGGCTTCACCTTCACGGCCCTGCCGGATCCGGTGATCGTGAACACCGATGGCCGGACCGCCACGACCCAGGCCGAGATCGACAACGCTGAGTGGTTCCGCGATCCCAAGATCCATTGGGACGCGGCACGCAGTGAGTGGGTGTGCGTCATCGGCCGTGCCCGCTACGCAGCCTTCTACACCTCCGCGAACCTGCGGGATTGGCAGTGGAAATCAAACTTCGACTATCCCAACCACGCACTGGGCGGGATCGAGTGCCCGGACCTGTTTGAAATGACTGCAGGCGATGGCACCCGGCATTGGATCTTCGCCGCGAGCATGGATGCCTACAGCGTGGGCTTGCCCATGACGTATGCCTACTGGACGGGCTCATGGAATGGCTCGGCCTTCATTGCCGATGACCTCACGCCGCAGTGGTTGGATTGGGGCTGGGATTGGTATGCCGGGGTGACGTGGCCGGCCGTGGAAGCACCGGAGACCAAGCGTCTGGCCGTTGCCTGGATGAACAACTGGAAGTACGCCGCCCGGGACGTTCCCACCGACGCATCGGATGGGTACAACGGGCAAAACTCGATTGTCCGGGAGCTGAGGCTGGAGCGGCAGGCAGGAGGCTGGTACAGCCTGTTGAGCGCCCCGGTTGCTGCTTTGCAGGGCTATGTCAGCGCCACCACGACACTGCCGGATCGTACTGTCAATGGCAGCACCGTCCTGCCATGGAACGGCCGCGCCTATGAACTGGAGCTCGATATTGCCTGGGACGCAGCAGCGAATGTTGGGGTGTCGGTAGGCCGTTCGGCCGCTGGGACGCGGCACACGAACATCGGAAAGTACGGCAATGAGTTGTACGTTGACCGCAGTCCCTCCGACCTGGCCGGCTACTCGCTGGTACCGTACACGCGTGCCGCTGCACCCATCGATGCCAACGCCCGGTCCGTCCACTTGCGCATCTTCGTGGACACACAAAGTGTGGAGGTCTTCGTGAATTCCGGACACACTGTTGTTTCGCAACAGGTGCATTTCACGGACGGCGACACCGGGATTTCCCTCTACGCCGACGGCGGTCCTGCCACCTTCACGGGAATAACCATCCGCGAGTTCGGCACCCCGATCTAGGCGATCTTCGAGGCACCGGGGATTTGCGGCTCAGGGGCAGTTCAGCGTGCCGGTCAGGGGCTGGCCTGCCCAGCTGTTGGTGGAGTTGGGAACCTTGTAGTAACCGCGGATCTGGTATGTCCACGTTCCGCTGAGGCTTCCCACGCTCTGGATTCCCGAACTGTAGGACCGGCCGGACGACTTGCTCAGATCCCCGGTGAACTGAACAACGCCGTCAGGATCAATGACTTTGAGCTCGTAGTAGTTCGCGTACGTGACGGCGGTGTAGCTTCCCACACTGATCTTGGCCTGGCCGAACCACAAAAAGGAATCACAGCTCTTGGTCACGGAAACGGTGTTGGCCGCCGGCGCCGGGATCCGGGCTGCGGATACAGCCATCCCGGCGCTGTCGGTGCCGTGGAACTGGGCATGGGCCGGCGACAACGAAAAGCCCATCAGCATCAGCAGGACGGCCAGAAATATGGCCGGCACCCGCCAGAGGATGAGCTTGACCTTCATGATTCTTTGTCACTTCCGTTTCGATGGGGTGGATTACAAGGACTGGCCGGGAACCGGCCTGAAGGGCAAGACGGGCCGGTTCCCGGGGTTTGGGGGGTGGTGTTATTTGGTGGTTTCGGTGCGTTGGGTGCCGGTGAAGGCGAAGGCGATGGTTGAGGTGGCGCCTTGGAAGGTGTCGTTGGCGGTGGTGGGGAAGGTGGTGGTGACTTTGAGGTTGTCGGTTTTGGCGTTGGTGAGGGAGGTGAGGTTGTTCAGGGTTTTGTTCGCTGCGATGACGGGGCCGTTGGCCAGGACGGTGGTTTTGGTTCCGGCGCAGGTGTAGGGG
>NZ_BMPM01000017.1 GCF_014647595.1 Paenarthrobacter histidinolovorans
ACCCACCGAAGAAACCCTCCGCCACACCCAAGGCGCGTTCCTCCGCCGCCGACGCCGCTACGGCCTGCACCACCTCGAAATCTTCGCCACCACCGAACAATACGAAACCCTCGCCACCGCCATGAACGCCGCCACCAACCCCCGACTCACCACCACCCCCGGAAGAACCACCACCAGCGGCGACACCACCAACACCGCCAACACGCTTGGCGCCACCAGCGGCGGCACCACCAACACTCTTGGCGCCACCAGCGGCGGCACCGTTCAAGACACTGCACACGGCCCTGAACTGGACCGGCGCTCCCGCGCCCAGAAACTCCTCGACGGCCTCGTCGGCGCCTGCGCAGTCGCGATGACCACCAGGAAACTGCCCTCCAACGGCGGACTCCGACCCCAACTCACCGTCACCATCGACCACCACGAGCTCTACAACCAACTCACCGGCACAGACCCGAACCAAGCCAGCACCCCCACCCAGCCCGGCACCAGGAACACCAACAGCACCGTCAGCACCGGCACCGCGACCTTCACCGGCCCACTGCACCCCAACACCATCCGCAAAATAGCCTGCGACGCCGAAATCCTCCCCGTCCTGCTCGGCACCGACTCCCAAATCCTCGACATCGGCCGAACCACCCGGATCTTCCCACCCCACATCCGCAAAGCCATCACCGCCCGCGACGGCGGCTGCGCCTTCCCCGACTGCACCCTCCCCGCACCCTGGTGCGAAGCCCACCACATCACCTACTGGTCACACGGCGGCACCACAGGAACAGAGAACGGTACACTCCTCTGTTCCCACCACCACCACCTCATCCACAAAGAACAATGGACCATCACCATGAACACCGGAGTCCCCTGGTTCATCCCCCCACCCCACATCGACCCCCACCAAACACCACGACGCAACCACCACCACACACCCCACAGAACATAAACAAAATGTGGGGACCGTCGGTACATATGTGGGTGTGCGCGAGCTTGGCCTTCGCGAGCGCGACCTGGCTGGAGCAAGACCTGGCTGGAACCTGACGTGGCCGGACCTGGATTGGCTGGAACCTGACGTTGCTAGGCAGCGACTCTAACCGGCACGCGTGTTTCCAGAGACTCCGGTGCTGCACCCACTACTTTGGAAGCACCAAGCCCATCCCCAGGGGCACGCGGGCTCCAGCACCCACAACCCCGGAAGCAACAAGCCCATCCCCAGGGGCACCCGGGTTCCAGCACCCGCCACCGGAAGCAGCCACCCCAGCCCCAGGGGCACCCGGGTTGAAGTACCCCCCGAGCACCCCTGACGCGGACGCAGCCACGCTGCCTGTGGAAGTTTGCTGCGCCGGTGATCGCTTTCAGGACGGAGCATGGCGGGCTACCTCGAGGATCCGGGCGTCACACCGCAGGCCGCGGGACCACGCCCAGTTGGAATCAATGCGAGGCAGTTGGAATCAATGCGAGGCAGGCCACCCCGTGTAGGACTCCGCCAGGTAGGCCTTCGCGTGCTCGGACGTCACCACCGAGTGCAGCTCACCGAGTTGGCGGGCACGGTCGAAGTCGTCGGCTCCCGGAACCGTGTGCAGCATGGACGTCATCCAGTACGAGAAGTGCTGCGCCTTCCAGACACGGTCCAGGGCTCGAGCACTGTAGGAATCCAGGAGGGCGGATGAGCCGTTGGAGTAGAAGGAGTCGAGTCCCTCGAATAGGACCTTGACGTCATGAATGGCCAGGTTCAGGCCCTTCGCCCCGGTCGGCGGGACGGTGTGTGCGGCGTCGCCTGCGAGGAAAAGGTTCCCGTGGCGCATGGGTGTGTGTACAAAGCTGCGGAACGGGAGGACCATCTTCTCCAGGACGGGGCCTTCCTTGAGTTCAAAACCGTTGCCGTTGACGCGCTTGCGGAATTCCGACCAGATACGTTCGTCGTCCCAGTCGGCCACGTTCTCTTTGGGGTCGCACTGGAAGTACATGCGCTGAACCGTCTCGGTGCGCTGGCTGATCAAGGCGAAGCCGTCTTTGGAGTTGGCGTAGATCAGCTCATCGGCGCTGCGGGGGGCTTCTGCGAGGATGCCGAACCACGCAAAGGGGTACTCGTGGAAATACCACTTGCGGTCAGCTTCGGGGATCTGGAAGCGGCAGTGGCTGCGCGACCCGTCGGCACCCACGAGGAAGTCAGCCTGGATCTCGAACTCCTGCCCCTCGGAGTCAGTGAACCAGACCTTCGGTTTGCCCTCGAGGTCATGCACTGTGGTGTCCGAAACGCTGTACCTGACGTCGCCGCCGTCGGCCTCCCGGCGAGCGGCGAGATCCATGAAAACGTCAGTCTGGGGGTATAGCCACACGGACTCACCAACGAGTTCTTTGAAGTTGATGCGGTGGCTTTCACCGTTGAAGCGCAGCTCGATGCCGTCGTGCCGGTCGCCTTCGCGGAGCACCCGGTCCGACACTCCCGAGTCGACCAGCAGGTTTACTGTGCCATGCTCCAGAATTCCGGCGCGGACTGTTTCCTGGATGTCCTTGCGGCTGCGGATTTCAACCACCACGGAGTCGATCCCCTGCTTGGCCAGCAGATGGGAGAGCATGAGCCCGGCAGGGCCTCCGCCCATGATGGCTACCTGGGTGGTGATGGGTGTGCGTGCCATGATTCCTCGCTTCGTTGCGGATCCCCGCGCTTCGAACGGTTGGGATAAGTCCGGAATCAGTGTGGCTCGAATCAAGTGAGTGGCGTTACACCAATTCCATTGAACGGAAGTTGTGATTGGCGTCGCCCAGTTGGCGTCCTATGCCCCGCGCCGCCGTCTGCAGGGCGGGCACCAGTGCTTGCAGGCGCATTTCGGCCAAGGGAACCACCACGCCAAGGGCCGCCACCGTCCGGCGCTTGCTGTCCATCACCGGCACCGCAATCCCCCAGGTATCCGGATCAACAACGCCCGCCAGCTGCGCATAACCTTGCTGCGCGGCTTCGGCCAGAAGATGACGCACGACGTCGGCAGTAACCTTCCCGGCCGGGTCCCGGAACTGCTGGAGGTACTCCACCTGAAGCTCCCGCGGCTGGTTGGCCATGAGGGCAAGCCCTGCGGAAGAAATGTGGACGGGCATCCGCCCTGCGACCCTGGCCCGGTTGGCCACCGACCCGCGGCGGGAAAGTCGCTCCACGAAAAGCGCCTCCCAGCCTTCGAGAACGGCAAGGTTGACGTTCTGGTTCAGGACTTGCTGGATGTCCTCCATGAACGGCATGGCAGCCTGACGCAGAGCCAACGTGGGTGAATTGCGGTTGACGAGTTCCCATAAACGCAGCCCGAGGCGCACAGTCCCGCCTGCGCCGAGGTCCAGCAGCCCTTGATCCGACAGTTGGCGGACCAGGCGGTGGGCGGAGGACAAAGGAAGGCCCGCCCGTTCAGCAAGTGCGGTCAGCTGCAGCGACGTGGCGCCCTCGGGAAACGCGGCGATTAGTCGCACCACGCGTTCCACCACGGAGTCGCCCGATGGTGAGTTGGCCACCATTCACCACCTTTCGCAAACGCATCAGGGAAAACGCGGAAACTGCGCAACGGCACGACAGGATGAAGCACCGTCCGCAGAATTATCGATTCCATTCAATGGTAGAACGTGTGCCGCATTACAAGGCGGAGTGATACAACTCTCGTAACCGACCGGTCGTTCAGGCGATCGGCACCCTAGCAACGAGGACGCTATGCCAACGATGTCATCTGCCCGCCGCTCCCAATGGCCCGTGTGGCTTTGCTGGCTGGCCATGGTCCTGGACGGTTTCGACCTTGTGGTCCTCGGTACCGTCATACCGACACTGATCAAGACCGGCGAACTCGGTTTCGACGCCGTGGGAGCCACGTTCGCGGCCACCATCTCACTGGTCGGTGTCGGCCTGGGCGCACTCTTCATTGCGCCGCTCTCTGACAAGTTCGGCCGCCGCAAACTTCTGATCGCATGCGTCGCAGGCTTCTCGATCTTCACCATCGCAGTGGCGTTCGCCCCCAACGTCGCAGTGTTCTCGGCAATGCGTCTCCTGGCAGGTCTTGGCCTCGGCGCATGCCTCCCCGCTGCCCTGGCGTACATGAACGACTACGCCCCTTCCGGCACGGCAGGAAAGTCCACCACCAGGACCATGACCGGATACCACGTGGGCGCCGTGGCCACCGCCCTCCTGGCCATCATCATCGTCCCGAATTGGCGCCTCATGTTCATCATTGGTGGACTTGCCGGACTGGCGCTCCTGCCCTTCCTGTGGGCTAAGCTGCCCGAGTCGCTGCCTGAAGCAGCCCCGGCCCGGGAGGGCAGGGCTCCCAAGCCCGCAACCGGCGTCGCGCGTCCGGCAAATCCCGCACCCAAGACCGGCTTCCGGGACCTGCTCCAAAAGCCGTATCCGGTGGTCGCGCTGGGAATCGGGGTGGCGTCGTTCATGGGATTGCTGCTGGTTTATGGCCTCAACACCTGGCTGCCCCAGCTCATGGCTGCCGCAGGGTATCCGGTGAGCACGGGCCTCACTTTGCTGCTGGTCCTGAACCTCGGGGCTGTTGCCGGGCTGTTCCTGGCCGGGGTCCTGGCCGACAAGCATGGGACCAAGAAAATCGTGCTGCTCTGGTTTGGGTTGTCAGCGGTGTTCCTGGCCATCCTGAGCGTCAAGATCCAGAACGAATTCCTGCTCAATGCCGCCGTGTTCGTTACGGGTATTTTCGTGTTCAGTTCGCAGGTGCTGGTCTACGCCTGGGTGACCCAGCTGTTCCCGCCGCGGCTCCGCGGAACGGCCCTCGGGTTCGCCGCCGGAGTAGGCCGGCTTGGTGCAATTGTGGGCCCGGCCGTGACGGGAACATTGGTGGCAGCGAACATCGCCTACCCGGCAGGCTTCTACGTGTTCGCGGCCGCCGGCGTGTTGGCTGTCGTGGCTCTGTTGCTGGTCCCGCACGAGGTCCGAAAGACCGAGGAAACCGTCTCAGCTGACCGCTAACCGGTCTGTGGATTCCAGGGATTGCGGCAGAAGGATTCCGTGTTTCCCGTCAAGGGCGGCACGGCAGCGAAGCAACGGTCGCTTGACTTCCTCAGCTCCGGGAGCGCCGCAACTGCGGAGTCAAAATGATCTTCACGAATCATCATTTCGATGGCCCGGCACTGGGTTTCAGTTTCCACCGCGCCCACCATGGCCGAGGAGATCTTGAGGCTCAGGACGGCGTCCATGCTGGCGTCGGGGTCATGGCGGCAAAGTCCGTCCGCAATCCTGAGGAGCCGTCCCGGCAGCATAGCCAGATACGTGGAGAGGAAACGCAGCGCCAGCCGGGAGTCTCCCAACTCCTCGGCCAGCACCTGCAGCTCGCACTGTTCCAGCGGACCCGGCCCCGGGTGCGGGACCTCCCGGTCACTCACCGCTTGCTGCCTGGGTCTGTGCAACGCCTTCCGGCGCCGACTTGCTGGGGTCTTTGGTCCAGATGGAGGCGAGCATTCCGATGACCAGGATGGCGGGTGCGCCGTACATCAAGGTGTTCAGGACCATCGGTTCGCGGATTGCCCGGATCGCGTTGCCCACGTAGGGAATCGTGGCGACTTGCTTGTCTACGGTCTTGCCTTGGAGAGTGGCGATCCAGGGATCGATCCNCTGGTCCTCCACCGGGATGTGGTAGGTGATGATGTCGCCGACTTTGACGTCCTCGATTGGAGTAGGGACGGTGACGACGACGTCTCCGGGGTTGATCAGGGGCGCCATGGAACCGGTCAGCATGGTGGAGGTCTGGTAGCCCAGAACGCGCGGGCCGATCGCAAGGAACAAGAACACGAGAGCGCCAATAACCAGCAAGGCCACGGCGATGATCTTGGCCACGGTACCGGCCACGCGGCGGATGGCGCTTTTGGGGGCGGGGGTTTCGGCTGCGGCGACGGCAATCTCGACTGCGGCGGCGGGGGTTTCGGCTGCGGCGACGGCAATCTCGACTGCGGCGGCGGGGGTTTCGACGGCGGACTCGACTGCGGCGGCGGGGGTTTCGACGACGGCGACGGCGGGCTCGACTGCGGCGACGGGGGTTTCGACTGCGGCGGCGGACCTCTCGACGACGGCGACGGCGCTCAGCTTTGATGCGGCGGCCGTGGACGCTGAGGTGTTCGCAGCGGAACGCCGGCCGTGGACTGCGGGAGTGGTGATCGTGCTCAGTGCGCTCATGCCTGGCGTTCCTTTCAATCAGCGGGGCGATCGTTCAGCGGGGCGATCGTTATTGGATGGTGTGCCGGCGGGCCTGATCGGGCAGGGGGGCGCCCGATCAGGCCCGGCGGGTTTGGGGG
>NZ_BMPM01000018.1 GCF_014647595.1 Paenarthrobacter histidinolovorans
CCCGCCCGGGCTTGCCGCACGCACCAGGTAAGCACAGCCGGACCCGTCGCGGGAACGGCGGTCCGCCGCCGACAACCACCCACCAAAGCGGGCCACCCGCGGCGGACCGCCCGCCCACACAAGGCGAACGGCCCACCGGGCTTACGTGGCGCTGTCTCTCTCCGGGGTCGTGTGGGTGTTGAATCGGCGGAAGTTTGCGGCGATTTCCTTGGCGATGTCCGCGATCGGTGTTCCTGGCGTGATGGTCTTTTCTTCGTCACCGGGAAAGTCAACTGGTTCGCCGTCCTCGTCGTAGTGGTCCGGGCCGTAGTGGAGCTCTGCTGTCGTGAACTCCGATTCCAGAGGTGCGTTCCAGCTATATGAACCGGGGCCAATCGTGAAGGTGTGGCTGCCTTCCCGCTGAAGAAAGAGCGTTGCGGTGCCTCCGCCGGTCTGGTCGACGTGAAGTTCCAGACCTTCAGCTTTCATCGCGTCCACCAGCTCACGCGCGGGAAACCATGCGATCTCATCGGCGTCTTGTCGGATTTCGGGGCTTTCAGTCATGATCCTGTCTCCTTTATGAATGGGGCGGTGGCCGGGACGATCGTCCCGGCCACCGGTTTCTCTAGCTGGCGAGTAGTTCGGCTACTTCTGCGGCGTCGGAAACCAGCGCCGCCGTGCCCTCTTTCAGGAGCCTGTGGCAGCCCGCCGAGTTCGCACTGTGAACGCTTCCGGGCACCGCCGCCACATGCCGGGCAATGGTTTCGGCGTGGTGCGCGGCGTTCAACGCACCTGAACGCCAACGGGCCTCCACTACACAGGTCACCCCTGCAAGGGCGGCAATGATGCGGTTGCGCTGCAAAAAGCGGTGCCGCGTCGGCGCGTTTCCCGGGGGCTGCTCGGAGACGATCAAACCTTTGGCCCTGATCGCGGCCGCGAGGTCGGCGTTACCGGAGGGGTACACCCGGTCGAGGCCGCCGGCTGCGACCGCGATGGTCGCCGGTCCCTTGCCGGTGCCGCCAGCAAGAGCGCCACGGTGGGCATGGGTGTCGATGCCGTAACCAAGACCGGAGATAACGCAGATGCCACGCTGGGCCAGTCCATAGGCCAACTCGCCGGTAACATCAGCGCCGTAGCTGGTGGAATCACGGGAACCGGTCAAAGCCACTGAGCGCTGCGGGGCGGGGATCCCCTGGGCGATGTTCCCGACGTACCAGAGCCCATACGGGGCATCCGGCAGGTCATCAAGGCCGACGGGCCAACGCTCGTCCCCGGGGATAAGGAAACCCCCGCCCAGGCGTTCGATGGTAGCCAGATCCCTTTCCGCGTCCACGTCCGGGATCCGCTGCGCCCAACGGCGCAAACCTTCGTTCAAGTCCTCTCCGCTGATGTGGCGGAAAGTGTGGGGCGGTTGATCCCCAGTGGCCACTCTCAGGGCCGCAAATGCGCCCAAGGCTCCCACGAGAGCGCGGCCTGTTGTGTCCTGGGGGTCAAAGAGCCGGGTAAGGGCGGCGCGTGCGATGCGGTCGTTCATGGTGTTGCTCCTTCTTTTGCCGAGAAAGGTGGTGGGTGGGGCGGCTTAGTTGACCGGCCAGCTTCCCCTCTCCCCCCGTTGTTTTTTGGTTGCTGGCAAGCTTGCTTGCTCGGCGGCCAGCGGAGCCCTGTCTACCCTTGGGCAAGGTGTGGGAAATTCCCGGAGGAAATAAGCGACGCAGGAGCGCCGTAGGGAAATTCCTGCACCGCAGGCCCCGGAGCTCGCGGAGGGGCTAGACGGGGTGGAGTGGACGCCTACAATCCGGAGGACAGCAACCAGAAAACGTCGTAGACACAGAGGTGATGACGGGCAGGAGCTCTGCGACGGACCGGCAGCACCCAACAGCCGGCCACGGAGCGAAGCGGAGAGGACGCCCGTTCTGGTCTTGAAAGCCGAAGAGCCGGCACCCTGGTGGGGCCGGCTCTTCGTTGTTCCTCGGCAAAAAGGAAATCAATGGCGCAGCGTCGTTGATGCAGTGGTGTTAGATGTCGTGGTGTTCCTGGGGGTGGGTGAAGTCGACCGGTCCCAGGGACTCATTGGCGGTGAGTAGCTGCAGTTCGATGACGTCTTCAAGGAAGCTCGCGCCTGGTGTTGGTTTGTCGTCCTCGGTCAGGATGTATTCGGTTCCCATGCTGGATCTCCTGGTGCAGTGTTCTCGTTGGAGTTCACTGTAACCGTGGATCCTTTGCGTTGGCTGGGTCGAGGCTGCGCCCGCGCCAGCGTTATGGCGGCCGGGGGAACGCCAGCGGCGGAGGCCGCCCCGGTACCTGGATGGCCGGGCGGGACCGTCGCTGATCCTGCCCGGCCATCTTGGCTAGTTGATGGGGCGTTTGTAGGCGGTTTCCGGGTTCTTGGCCACCTCTGCGATGTAGACGTTGCCGATCAGTTCGCGCAGCAGTTCAGCGAACCGGTAGCCGGGTACGTCCTCAGCTGCCAGCTTCAGGTAACGCGCGGAGTGTGTTCCGGAGCCTTTGAGCCATTGCAGCCATCCCATCAGGGTCAGCATGGGTGCCCGCTGTCCTTCGGGGACTACTTTCATCAGTTCAAAGGCGAGGCCTTCGGCGCGGTCCACACGCTTCCAGTCGGGGCGGCCGTCGAACTTGCCCAGCATGATGTCAATGATGACGCCGTTGTTCGTGGTGATGGTGTCGGCCATGAGGAAGTCGCGGATGTACTCATCTTGGAACCATGCCGCCAGTTTCCGGGCGGTCTCTGTGTCCGGTGTGCCGGTTTCCTCCAGTGCGGCGACCCAGCCGCGGCGTGCCTGCTCCACGGATTCCTCCGTGCGGGCGGGCACCTGTACCGGTTCGACCCATTTGCCCAGCAAAGCCGGGTTGTAGACATCCACGGTCGAGGCGCTTCCCATGAAGGTCAAAGTGGCGTTGGCGTTGCTGTCCTTGACCTGATCCAGCGGGTTCCACTCCGTGGTGCCGTAAGCAGCCCAGTGGGTGCTGGTGACCAGATAGACCTTGCGGACGGGCATCCGGGCGGTGGCCAGTTCGTTGCCCAGGGCGGCGACGTGCGCGGCGTAAGGGAACCGGTCATCTTCGCCCGTTTCGTCGGTGTAGACGACGAGGTAGCATGCCGTGGCGTTTTCGTCTTCCGCTGCGAGGCTGGTCACCGTTTGGGCGAAACCCAGGGGAGCCGCGTCCATGGGTGCGTCCACACGCAGCGTAGCGCCAAGGGCCCCGCTAGTGGCGGTCAGCACGACGAATGATTCCGTCGGAGTTCCTCCGAGCAGGTGCGGGATGTAAGCCAGCAGGTCAGCGGGTCCGGTGAGAGTCAGTTTTTCCATCATGATGTGTGTTCCTTCTTTTGCCGAGAAAGTGGGTGGTGGGGTGGCCGGGAACGTCTGGTTCCCGGCCACCGTGGGCAGCTAGGCCGCTGGCTGGATCAGTCGGACGTCGAACAGGCGTTCGGCCCGGTGGATCAGGTACTCCGGTACATCGGTGTCGTGGTTGAGTCCTTCCCTGCCCAGGAACACCGCGTTTCCGGTCACCGGTAGGTCAAGGCCCGTTTCGTGGAGCAGCTGCGCGGCGCGGACGTTCGATGGCCCGGTGGTTTGCATTTCCGCATTCAGGTAGACCTGCCAGTCACCGCAGGCGATACTTTCGAGTTCTCCGCCGACGATGACCTGAAGGCTCGCGTGCCGGGCGTCAAGGGTGTGGACGGTGACGCTTTCGCTCAGTCGCGCTGGGATGTACAGCGCAATCAGGTGGGTAAGCATGGTGTTGCTCCTTCTTTTGCCGAGAAATGTGGTGGGTGGGGCGGCTTAGGTGACCGGCCAGCTCCCCTCTCCCCCCGTTGTTTTTTGGCTGCTGGCGAAGCTTGCGGAGCTGTGGCCGACGGAGGCCTGTCTACCCTTGGGCAAGGTGTGGGAAA
>NZ_BMPM01000019.1 GCF_014647595.1 Paenarthrobacter histidinolovorans
TCGTGGTTCTCTCGAGTAAGTTTTTGATCATGTTTGTGTGGTCAAGTTTTTAAGGGCACACGGTGGATGCCTTGGCATTAGGAGCCGAAGAAGGACGTAGGAATCTGCGATAAGCCTGGGGGAGTTGATAACCGAGCGTTGATCCCAGGATGTCCGAATGGGGAAACCCCGCACAACGCTGTCATGGTGATTGTGTGACCCGCATCTGAACACATAGGGTGCGTGGGGGGAACGCGGGGAAGTGAAACATCTCAGTACCCGCAGGAAGAGAAAACAAGAGTGATTCCGTTAGTAGTGGCGAGCGAACGCGGATCAGGCTAAACCGTTTCCATGTGTGATAGCCGGCGGGCGTTGCATGGGCGGGGTTGTGGGACTTTCCGTTCTGGTTCTGCCGGGCCAGTGAGGTGAGAGTGCGTGCATAGGTGAACGGTCTTGAAAGGCCGGCCAGAGAGGGTGTGAGCCCCGTAACCGTAATGTTGTGTGCCGCCTGGAGAGTATCCCAAGTAGCACGGGGCCCGAGAAATCCCGTGCGAATCTGTCAGGACCACCTGATAAGCCTAAATACTTCCTAATGACCGATAGCGGACCAGTACCGTGAGGGAAAGGTGAAAAGTACCCCGGGAGGGGAGTGAAACAGTACCTGAAACCGTGTGCTTACAATCCGTCGGAGCAGTCTTGTTACTGTGACGGCGTGCCTTTTGAAGAATGAGCCTGCGAGTTAGTGTTACGTCGCGAGGTTAACCCGTGTGGGGTAGCCGTAGCGAAAGCGAGTCTGAATAGGGCGAGTGTAGTGGCGTGATCTAGACCCGAAGCGGAGTGATCTACCCATGGCCAGGTTGAAGCGACGGTAAGACGTCGTGGAGGACCGAACCCACTTCAGTTGAAAATGGAGGGGATGAGCTGTGGGTAGGGGTGAAAGGCCAATCAAACTCCGTGATAGCTGGTTCTCCCCGAAATGCATTTAGGTGCAGCGTTGCGTGTTTCTTGCCGGAGGTAGAGCTACTGGATGGCCGATGGGCCCTACAAGGTTACTGACGTCAGCCAAACTCCGAATGCCGGTAAGTCAGAGCGCAGCAGTGAGACTGTGGGGGATAAGCTTCATAGTCGAGAGGGAAACAGCCCAGACCACCAACTAAGGCCCCTAAGCGTGTGCTAAGTGGGAAAGGATGTGGAGTTGCGAAGACAACCAGGAGGTTGGCTTAGAAGCAGCCATCCTTGAAAGAGTGCGTAATAGCTCACTGGTCAAGTGATTCCGCGCCGACAATGTAGCGGGGCTCAAGTACACCGCCGAAGTTGTGGATTTCACACAGTACCCTAGCCTTCGTGGTTCAGGGGTGTGGAGTGGTAGGGGAGCGTCGTGTGGGCAGTGAAGTCGCGGTGGAAACCAGCGGTGGAGCCTACACGAGTGAGAATGCAGGCATGAGTAGCGAAAGACGGGTGAGAAACCCGTCCGCCGAATGATCAAGGGTTCCAGGGTCAAGCTAATCTGCCCTGGGTAAGTCGGGACCTAAGGCGAGGCCGACAGGCGTAGTCGATGGACAACGGGTTGATATTCCCGTACCGGCGAAAAACCGCCCATGCCAAGCGGGGGATACTAACCGCCCGGAGCCTGCCCGCTCACCCTTGTGGTGTTGTGGGTTTTGGCCGAGCGCGGGACCTGATCCCGGGAGGTAAGCGTATTAACAGGTGTGACGCAGGAAGGTAGCCGGGCCGGGCGATGGTTGCCCCGGTCTAAGGATGTAGGGTCAGGGATAGGCAAATCCGTTCCTGTGTGCTTCGAGCACGTTCCTGAGATCTGATGGGACTCCCGTAAGGGGGGATCCGGTGATCCTATGCTGCCAAGAAAAGCATCGACGCGAGGTTTTAGCCGCCCGTACCCCAAACCGACACAGGTGATCAGGTAGAGAATACCAAGGCGATCGAGAGAATTATGGTTAAGGAACTCGGCAAAATGCCCCCGTAACTTCGGGAGAAGGGGGGCCTGCCCCGTGATGGAGACTTGCTCTCCGTGAGCGGGTGTGGGCCGCAGAGACCAGGGGGAAGCGACTGTTTACTAAAAACACAGGTCCGTGCGAAGTCGCAAGACGATGTATACGGACTGACTCCTGCCCGGTGCTGGAAGGTTAAGAGGACCGGTTAGCCCCTTGTGGGCGAAGCTGAGAATTTAAGCCCCAGTAAACGGCGGTGGTAACTATAACCATCCTAAGGTAGCGAAATTCCTTGTCGGGTAAGTTCCGACCTGCACGAATGGAGTAACGACTTCCCCGCTGTCTCAACCATAAACTCGGCGAAATTGCAGTACGAGTAAAGATGCTCGTTACGCGCAGCAGGACGGAAAGACCCCGAGACCTTTACTATAGTTTGGTATTGGTGTTCGGAGTGGCTTGTGTAGGATAGGTGGGAGACGTTGAAACCCGGACGCCAGTTCGGGTGGAGTCATCGTTGAAATACCACTCTGGTCACTTTGGACATCTAACTTCGGCCCGTGATCCGGGTCAGGGACAGTGCCTGATGGGTAGTTTAACTGGGGCGGTTGCCTCCTAAAAAGTAACGGAGGCGCCCAAAGGTTCCCTCAGCCTGGTTGGCAATCAGGTGTCGAGTGTAAGTGCACAAGGGAGCTTGACTGTGAGAGAGACATCTCGAGCAGGGACGAAAGTCGGGACTAGTGATCCGGCGGTACATTGTGGAATGGCCGTCGCTCAACGGATAAAAGGTACCTCGGGGATAACAGGCTGATCTTGCCCAAGAGTCCATATCGACGGCATGGTTTGGCACCTCGATGTCGGCTCGTCGCATCCTGGGGCTGGAGTAGGTCCCAAGGGTTGGGCTGTTCGCCCATTAAAGCGGTACGCGAGCTGGGTTTAGAACGTCGTGAGACAGTTCGGTCCCTATCCGCTGCGCGCGCAGGAAATTTGAGAAGGGCTGTCCTTAGTACGAGAGGACCGGGACGGACGAACCTCTGGTGTGTCAGTTGTACTGCCAAGTGCATCGCTGATTAGCTACGTTCGGATGGGATAACCGCTGAAAGCATCTAAGCGGGAAGCTCGCTTCAAGATGAGATTTCCATACACATTATGTGTGAGAGGCCCCCAGCCAGACCACTGGGTTGATAGGCCGGATGTGGAAGCGAGGACTAAAGACTCGTGAAGCTGACCGGTACTAATAGGCCAACAACTTACACCACACACAAAACACTGCACGCGTCCACTATGTGGTTCCCGAACAACAACCATTGTTCCCAGGAACCAACACATAACTACATAACAACCAAGCACCACAGTTGTAACCCAA
>NZ_BMPM01000020.1 GCF_014647595.1 Paenarthrobacter histidinolovorans
CACACACAAAACACTGCACGCGTCCACTATGTGGTTCCCGAACAACAACCATTGTTCCCAGGAACCAACACATAACTACATAACAACCAAGCACCACAGTTGTAACCCAAAACTTCCCACCCGGAAAACAGCCCAGCACACCACTGGGAACCACCCGGGACGGGTAACAGAGTTACGGCGGTCATAGCGTGGGGGAAACGCCCGGTCCCATTCCGAACCCGGAAGCTAAGACCCACAGCGCCGATGGTACTGCACCCGGGAGGGTGTGGGAGAGTAGGACACCGCCGGACAACCATTAGCAAGAGCCCCGACCCCCCAAAGGGTCGGGGCTCTTGCCATTTAACAAACCACCTCACACAGCCACGACATCACCTCGAGCCAGGGCGAAG
Organism: Paenarthrobacter histidinolovorans; assembly: GCF_014647595.1. GTDB lineage: Bacteria > Actinomycetota > Actinomycetes > Actinomycetales > Micrococcaceae > Arthrobacter > Arthrobacter histidinolovorans. The sequence goes on from NZ_BMPM01000020.1 coordinate 390, forward strand.
GGCAGCCGGTCGAAGATGATACGGATCTGGACGATGTGATCATTCTCAATCCGATACAGTTCCGCAGCCGGGGCGCTCGACACAGACCGATTGGCCGTGTCGTACATGATCAGTGCTTGGTGGTCAGCGCCGTATGCGGCCAGAAGTGTGGATGCCGTGAGCGAGTCAGCGAACGGCTTCATGAATGACCTAACGGCATCCTTTCCCTCCATGGTCCCGGAGGGTGCGTGGCAGAGAATATCCCCGGCCAAGTGCTCTTCCGCACTGTCCCAATCTCCGGTGGTCCATGCGCGATGGTACGCGACTGCGATTTCGATGACCTTTGTCTCTTCTTCTGACATTGTTCGGTTCCTTTCATCGGATGTTGCACGCTTTTAGACACCGGAACCAGGCCCATCGGAACGCTTCAGCGGTAAGTGCCAAGATGGGGTGGTGACGTCCAGGGATTTGGAGGCTGCCAAGGCCGGCGATGAGTCGGCCTTCGCGTCCTTGATTGCGCCGTTTCGTCGGGAACTTCATGTGCACTGTTACCGGATCATCGGGTCAGTTGACGATGCGGACGACCTCCTGCAGGAGGTGCTGCTCGCTGCCTGGCAAGGCCTGCCTGGTTTCGAAGGCCGCTCGTCCTTACGCGCCTGGCTGTATCGGATCGCCACTACACGTTCGCTCAACATGCGGAGGGACCAAGGCCGCCGTCCGCGTCTGGCGCCTCCGCCACCCTTCGATCCGCCGTCTCCGAATGACCGCTTCGAGCTGGCGTACCTGCAGCCGTACCCCGATGTTCTGCTCAGCGAGCTGGATCCGGCCGCTCAATTGGTGGCGCGGGAGAGCATCGAGCTCGGCTTTGTTGTGGCACTGCAACGGATGCCACCGCGGCAGGCGGCTGTACTGATCCTCTGTGATGTCCTGGCGTTCACGCTCACTGAGACGGCGGCGATGCTCTCCATCAGTTCGACGGCGGCCAAGGGGCTTCTTCAGCGTGCCCGCTCCTCCCGGCCCGCGTTTGAAGCGCCGGGAAAGGAAACTGATCACCAAGACTTGGCCAGGAAGTTTGCCGAGGCCTTCTCGCGGGATGATGTGGATGCTGTCCTTGCGCTCCTCACGGATGAGTGTTGGCTGGCCATGCCTCCTGCCGTGGAAAGCTACGTTGGGCGGGAGGCGGTGGCGTCCTTCCTTCGCGCCAGTGCATCCGGACGCCCGGGTGGAAGCTACACGTTGCGCCCTGTGCAGGCAGGCGGCCGGCCGGCGTTCGTCTGCTATCTGCAGGGGCGGGCCCGGGGGCTTCTGGTGATCGAGCCTTCCCGTGATGGACTCAGGATTCAGTCCATTCTGCGAGTCCTGGATGACGGGCTGCACCGCCATTTCGGTGCGCCGGCTGCGATGCCTTGATGCAGTGTCGGAACCGCTGCAAGCGGCGTGGTTGTGGGTGGGGTTCGGTGGTGGTTGTGGGGTTTTTGGGGGTTGGTGTGGGGGTGTGGGGTGGTGGATTTGCGTTGGGGTTGTGGGGCGTGTATTGTTTTTTGAGTCGCCGGGTGCGAAACGGAAAGCCGGAAGGTGTGTACGGTTCGGTAGGCGGCCA
>NZ_BMPM01000021.1 GCF_014647595.1 Paenarthrobacter histidinolovorans
TTTTTTGTTTTCAACGGAGAGTTTGATCCTGGCTCAGGATGAACGCTGGCGGCGTGCTTAACACATGCAAGTCGAACGATGATCCCAGCTTGCTGGGGGATTAGTGGCGAACGGGTGAGTAACACGTGAGTAACCTGCCCTTGACTCTGGGATAAGCCTGGGAAACTGGGTCTAATACCGGATATGACTCCTCATCGCATGGTGGGGGGTGGAAAGCTTTTGTGGTTTTGGATGGACTCGCGGCCTATCAGCTTGTTGGTGGGGTAATGGCCTACCAAGGCGACGACGGGTAGCCGGCCTGAGAGGGTGACCGGCCACACTGGGACTGAGACACGGCCCAGACTCCTACGGGAGGCAGCAGTGGGGAATATTGCACAATGGGCGCAAGCCTGATGCAGCGACGCCGCGTGAGGGATGACGGCCTTCGGGTTGTAAACCTCTTTCAGTAGGGAAGAAGCGTAAGTGACGGTACCTGCAGAAGAAGCGCCGGCTAACTACGTGCCAGCAGCCGCGGTAATACGTAGGGCGCAAGCGTTATCCGGAATTATTGGGCGTAAAGAGCTCGTAGGCGGTTTGTCGCGTCTGCTGTGAAAGACCGGGGCTCAACTCCGGTTCTGCAGTGGGTACGGGCAGACTAGAGTGCAGTAGGGGAGACTGGAATTCCTGGTGTAGCGGTGAAATGCGCAGATATCAGGAGGAACACCGATGGCGAAGGCAGGTCTCTGGGCTGTAACTGACGCTGAGGAGCGAAAGCATGGGGAGCGAACAGGATTAGATACCCTGGTAGTCCATGCCGTAAACGTTGGGCACTAGGTGTGGGGGACATTCCACGTTTTCCGCGCCGTAGCTAACGCATTAAGTGCCCCGCCTGGGGAGTACGGCCGCAAGGCTAAAACTCAAAGGAATTGACGGGGGCCCGCACAAGCGGCGGAGCATGCGGATTAATTCGATGCAACGCGAAGAACCTTACCAAGGCTTGACATGAACCGGAAAGACCTGGAAACAGGTGCCCCGCTTGCGGTCGGTTTACAGGTGGTGCATGGTTGTCGTCAGCTCGTGTCGTGAGATGTTGGGTTAAGTCCCGCAACGAGCGCAACCCTCGTTCTATGTTGCCAGCGGTTCGGCCGGGGACTCATAGGAGACTGCCGGGGTCAACTCGGAGGAAGGTGGGGACGACGTCAAATCATCATGCCCCTTATGTCTTGGGCTTCACGCATGCTACAATGGCCGGTACAAAGGGTTGCGATACTGTGAGGTGGAGCTAATCCCAAAAAGCCGGTCTCAGTTCGGATTGGGGTCTGCAACTCGACCCCATGAAGTCGGAGTCGCTAGTAATCGCAGATCAGCAACGCTGCGGTGAATACGTTCCCGGGCCTTGTACACACCGCCCGTCAAGTCACGAAAGTTGGTAACACCCGAAGCCGGTGGCCTAACCCTTGTGGGGGGAGCCGTCGAAGGTGGGACCGGCGATTGGGACTAAGTCGTAACAAGGTAGCCGTACCGGAAGGTGCGGCTGGATCACCTCCTTTCTAAGGAGCTGCTTACAGCGTTCTGTTGCCCTGCATGGGGTGGTGGGGGTTGTTAGTGTTGCCCATTGCGCAGGCGTTTGTTCTGCGGTGGGTGCTCATGGGTGGAATATCAACGAATCATTTTTTGGCATGGCTTTCGTGGTTGTGTCCTGGTGCTAGTACGGCGGTCTGTGCTCTCTCTTTGTGGGGGGTGTGGGTTGTTGGGAACGTGTCCGGGGTGTGGCTGGTGGGGGTTGTGTTTGGCGCACTGTTGGGTCCTGAGGCAACAGGACCTTTTTGCAGCAATGCAAGGGGGGCACTTCTGGTGTTTCTTTTTGTTCCTGCGGCTGGTTCCTTCC
>NZ_BMPM01000022.1 GCF_014647595.1 Paenarthrobacter histidinolovorans
TGGCCGCCTACCGAACCGTACACACCTTCCGGCTTTCCGTTTCGCACCCGGCGACTCAAAAAACAATACACGCCCCACAACCCCAACGCAAATCCACCACCCCACACCCCCACACCAACCCCCAAAACCCCCACAACCACCACCGAACCCCACCCACAACCACGCCCGAATTTGCGCCGTGACGACGCCGCCGGCGGGTGGGAGGATGGGACGCATGGAACTCCACATCACAGGCGACGACGCCGCGGACCAACTGCTCAGTCAAGACGCTTTTGCGTTGTTGACGGGCATGCTGCTCGATCAACAAGTCACCATGGAATCCGCCTTTGCGGGCCCGGAGAAGATCCGTGCACGCCTCGGGACCCTGGACCCCGGCGCTGTTGCCGACCAGGATCCAGCCACCTTCGTGGAGCTCTTCAAGGAGAGGCCGGCAGTCCACCGCTTCCCGGGCTCCATGGCGGGCAGGGTCCAGGCCCTCGCAGCCACGGTGCGCAGCGACTGGGACGGCGATGCCGCAGCGATCTGGACGCGAGGAAACCCTGACGGCCCCGAAGTACTCCGCAGGCTCCAGGCACTCCCCGGCTACGGAGAGCAAAAGGCCAGGATCTTCCTGGCGCTCTTGGGCAAGCAGTGCGGCCTCAAAGCCAACGGGTGGCGGGAGTCCGCCGGCCACTACGGAGAAGAAGGCTCCTACTTGTCCGTAGCCGACATTGTGGACCCAACCTCACTGGCCAAGGTCCGCGCCAGCAAGCAAGCAGCAAAAGCCGCAGCGAAGGCCGCCAAGACAAGCAACGCCTGAACGGCCGCCATCTGACTAGGCCTTCCCTTGGGGGTGGGTTGTGTGGGGTGGGGGGTCAAACACAAATAGGGCCCCAATCCCTGGGCTGGGGTTGGGGCATGCCAGCCTGGGGTTGGGGCCTGCCAGGCACGGTTGGGCGCTGGCCTGTCCGGGCGCGGTTGGGTGTTAGTGGTGTTGGTTTGTTAAATGGCAAGAGCCCCGACCCTTTTGGGGGGTTGGGGCTCTTGGCTAATGGTTGTCCGGCGGTGTCCTACTCTCCCACACCCTCCCGGGTGCAGTACCA
>NZ_BMPM01000023.1 GCF_014647595.1 Paenarthrobacter histidinolovorans
CCGGAGGCGAGGATGTTCGCGGTGGGCCGGTTTCCGTTGCCGTTGGTGGGTTCGGGGGCTTCGGCGAGGTGGTAGATGCCTTTGAGGAGCCCGTTGATGTCGAGGTTTTCGGGTTCGGCGGGTTGGGTGATGGGTTCGTTGTAGACGGTGAGGTAGTACATCACGTTCCGGTCTTCGCCGGTGTCGGTGCCCTCGGTGTGGGGTCCGTACATTTGTTCGAGGCCGTGGCGGATGATGTGGCCGATTTCGTAGCCGTAGGCGGGGTCGTAGGTGCGTACGGCGGGGTTGGTGGAGGCCAGGAGGGGGGAGTGTCCGTCGGCGTGTTGGAGTCCTTCGCCGGTGAGGGTGGTCCGTCCTGCGGTGGCGCCGATGATGAACCCGCGGGTCATTTGGTCCGCGGCGGCCCAGAACGAGTCGCCGGTGCGTTGGAAGCCGAACATGGAGTAGAACACGTAGATCGGGACCAGGGGTTCGCCGTGGGTGGCGTAGGAGGTGCCGGCGGCGGTGAAGGCTGCGACGGCGCCGGCTTCGTTGATGCCGGGGTGGATCAGTTGGCCTGCGGGGGATTCTTTGTAGGCCAGGACGAGGTCGCGGTCCACGGAGAGGTAGTTCTGGCCTTTGGGGTTGTAGATTTTCGCGGTCGGGAAGAACGCGTCCATGCCGAAGGTGCGTGATTCGTCAGGGACGACGGGCACGAACCGGGC